>CAWJFJ010000020.1:0-588556 GCA_963842145.1 uncultured Acidimicrobiaceae bacterium | reverse complement strand
CCCATCTGAGCAGGGGGAATGCCGGTCCGCAGGGACCGGCGCTTTCGCGTGCTTGGGGGTCCCGTGCGATCCCCGTGCGATCCCCGAAACTACCCTGGGCCGTCGTGGTCAACTTCGGCGCCATGACGTCAGCGGAGGTTCGTGGCATCCTGGAAGCCGCTGGCTACAGAGTGGTGCGACAGCGGGGATCGCACGTCCGGCTCGAGGCGGAAGGGCGCCTGTCACTGACCCTGGCGCTGACGAAGAAGGAGCTGGCCCCGGGCCTCGTGCGAAAGATCCTCATGAAGGACGCAGGACTGTCCGAAGAAGAGATCGAGCAACTACGCTGAAGATCGGGGCCGAGGGAGCTAAAAATGGACGTCACGCTGCACATTCACCTGGAGGCCGCCGAAGACGGCTCGCCCGTGTGGTGGGCCGAGGCGGACGAGTTGCCGGGCATGACTGCCTCGGCTGATTCCCTCGCGGAACTCCGGGCGGCCCTGGATGAGGTCTTCGCCGACCTGGCCGAGGAGAACGGCGGCCCGATTCGCGTCGTCGCCGAGGCTCTCGCCGGCGCCGAGCTCGCCGGTGCAACCACGCCGCCCGGATCGACCGTCCGTCAAGACGGGCAGGCGCCCGTTGAAGGTGCCCCCCCGGCTCGCCAAGTCCTCCTTATCGCTGCCTAGTCGGTGGAGCTCCAGGTAGCGATCCTGTGCGACTTCGCCCAGGTTCGAGAGGGGATGCTCTTCGTCTCATCGGGAGGCGTGGCCCGTGTTTGGTGCCCGGAGCTGCCACGACCGCTCGCCATCTTTCTGGCCCTCGTGATCGCAGTGGAGCCAGACGAACTGGACCAGGTGCACGAGGTACGAGTGTCGGTTTCGCATGAAGGCGGCGCTACGCCGCTCGCTCAGATTGTGCTCGGCTTCCAGCCTCAGCCCAATCCCATTCTTCACCCCGGGGAAGCACAGATCGTCTCACTCGCCCTGCCTCTCGGTCCGATAGCGATCCAGGAGCTCGGACCTCACGACGTGCGTGTGTCCGTGGACAGCGGGACGCCGAGAATCCTGACGCTGTACGCCGAGAAGCCGCCGGCGCCTTGACGGCGGTCTCAGGAGAGCGGCAGCGAGACCACCTCTGTTCGGTTGTCGGCCTCTGAGGATGGTCGCATCCGCGCCCCGAGCTTGTCGGCGATCGCCCGATCCCGTTCCTGGGTGGCGTGCTGGTAGCGCAGAGCCACCGTCGGCGTCGTATGACCGAGTCGACCCATGAGCTCGCGGACGGTCGCACCGTCGGCCGCCGCCCAGGTCGCTCCCGATCCCCGGAGATCGTGGAAGTGCAGACCGGTCACGCCGACCGCCTTGCACGCCTTGAGCCACCGTGGGAGGAACTTCGTCCGACGGAGCGGGTGACCCTCGGGGCTGGTGAAGATGAGCGCGTCGGGATCGGCGTCGACGTAGGCGTCGAGGTGCTCCGTGACGATCGAGGCGAGCTCGTCGGGGATGGCCACCACCCGCCGACCGGCCGCTGTCTTCGGCGGCCCGAATTGCACCTTGCCGCCGGCGAGCTCGACCGCCTGCTCCTCGACCGTGATCGTCTTGTGGAGCTCGTTGAACCGGCGCCGGCGTAGCCCGGCCAGCTCGCCGAAGCGAAGCGAGCAGAACGCACCCACCAACACGAGGGCCCGATAGCGAGAGTCGATGACTTCGGCGATCTTGAGCACCTCGTCGGATGTTGCCACCGGGCGCTCGGCAGCCTCCTCGCGACCCGCGCCCTTCACCCGGCACGGATTGGCCCGGAGCACGCCGTCCTCGACGGCCGTGTTGAGCATGGCCCGGGCCAGCCGGTACGCCTTGCCGGGCTGCGTCGACTTCGGGTGCTCGGTCGTCTTCTGGACGAACCACGAGCGCCACATCTCCGGTGACATCTCCGCGCGAGCGTGACGTCGCCGAGCTCGGGCTCGAGCCACACCCGCCAGAGGATCGCGTAGAGCTCGGCCGTCGTCGGGCGCAGGTCGACGCGGTGGGCGAGCCACCGCTTCCCGTATGACCCGAACGTCTCTTTGCCCGGCTCCGGCGCCCGCCACTCGCCGGCGAGGATCTCAGCCTCGCGGGCCGTGAGCCACGCTCCGCCGTCCGTCTTCGTGGCGAACGTCGTTTCGGCCACACGCCGCTGACCGTCCGGGCCGAGGTAACTCGCCTGCCAACGGCCAGACGGCAGCTTTCGGAGGAACCCGAACCGTCGGTGACCTGTCTTGCCTGCCATGTCAGTCCTCCTCGGTCGTTCCGTATGGCGGGAGAAAGCCACGCTCGCGGGCGATCGCCACCCACCTGGTGGCGTTGCGGTGCGAGGTGTAGAGCATGTCGGCGACGGCCTTCGTCGGCGCCCCTGTCTCGTTGATTCGGTAGATGTTCGCCACCTGGTGGAGGAGTGCGTCGGTGATCGGACGTCGCTGGTGGGCGAGGGCCATCGCGTCCCGCCTGACGCTGGTCTCCTCATCCGTCGGGAGATCCATCCCCGGGGCCCACCGTCGTTCGGCCTCGAGGGTCTGAGCCAAGCCCATCGAGGCGAGTTTCTCGACGGCGCGGTCGATGATCTCCTTGAGTGGCAGATCCCGAAGGTCCGACTTCGTGACGGCACCCTCGCCCGTCACGAACAATGTCACCTCGGTCGCAACCGGCTGGCCCTCTCGAACGGCCAGCCGAAGCGTGACCATCGGGTCTGAGCCCGATGGGAGAACGGAGACCAGTGCCCAGCTCGGGAACGGCTGGCCGCCGCCCAGTCTCGTGAGAGGACCCGTCGAGGTGATGAGAGGCTCGTGGCTCACGGACACAGGGTAGACCATCCGTCGGTAGAATGTCTACCCTAGCGCCTAGGCAACATGGCTATGCCTCTGTACCCTGCAGAGATGGCGATCGACGCGGTGGAGCTGGCCCAGGTTCGAGAGATGGTGCGGAGCGGGAGGGCGTGCACGATCCGGGAACGAGCGGCACTGTCTCAGGCGGAGATCGCGGCTGAGCTCGGCGTCCACGAGACGACCGTCTCCCACTGGGAGCTCGGTGTCCGGTCGCCGAGCTCAGCTCTGGCCTCCCGTTATGGCCGCCTGCTCCGAAAGCTGGCCGAGGTTGTGCCGTGAGCCCTGGACGACTGCTCGACTACGACGAGGCGGCCGCCGAGCTCGGGTGCACGCCGCGGTTCGTGCGAAAGCTCGTCGAGACGCGCCAGATCGACTTCGTGAAGGTCGGGAAGCTCGTGAGGATCGAGCCGGAGGCGATCGACCGTTACATCGACGGTCGGCGGGTGAAGGCCGTGAAATGAGGCCACACGCGCGAAGCGACCCCCGTGTGGATCCGGGGGCCGCCGCGATCTCGCCTCGGGAGCTCGATCGACGTCATCGTAGCGCGCCGGTGTCAGACGACGTCGACGCCACGCGTCGAGCTCGACCAGCCGGTCGCTCATGGCCACCGCCGGGAGCGATCGTCCGCGCCGCGACCGATGCGGAGCTCGTCGAGGCCCTCGAGCGCGTCCAGGGTCACCGCCGCGCGCTCGAGCTCGGTGTCATGTCCGACACCGGCGCGCTCGCCTGGCTCGCCGACCACCTGGCCGATTCCGGCGGAATCGAGGCGGTGCCGTGAGCGTGGCCGTGCTGTCCTGGGTTTGGGACTGCTCGCCGGTGAAGGGCGCCAGATGTGACCACCGGTCGAAAACGGGAGCGCGCGCCGGGCGAAACCGGAGCACTTCGTTAGTTGAAAGCTACTTGGCGGCCTGAGCTTCGTCCACAGTCGCGGTGGGCTTGGACCGTCGGGCCCGGGCCTTGGCGTCGTGGAGCCGGTAGCTCTCGCCCTTGGTCTCGATGATCCGACAGCGGTGGGTGAGCCGATCGAGGGTGGCCCCGGTTAGCCGCTCCGATCCGAGGACCTCGGTCCAGCTCTCGAAGGGCAGGTTGGTCGTGACGATCAGGCTGGTGCGCTCGTATGCGGTGGAGATGACGTCGAAGAGCAGCTCGGCGCCGACCTTGGAGGCGGGCACATAGCCCAGCTCGTCGAGGACCAGCAGGTCGAGTTTGGCCAGCTGGCCCTTGAGCCGCAGGAAACTGCGCTCGTCTCTGGCCTCGATCAGGGTGGTGACCAGCTCGGTGGCCCGATAGAAGCGCACCTTGTAGCCCCGGGCGCAGGCCTCGGCGGCCAGGGCGGTGGCCAGGTGGGACTTCCCGGTGCCGGGGTTCCCGACGAGCAGCACGTTCTCGCGCTTGTCGATGAACTCGCAGCGGGCCAGCTCGGCCACCAGCATCTTGTTGACCGAGGGCCGGGCGCTGAAGTCGAAGTTCTCGAGCGACTTCATGGTCGGGAACTTGGCCGCCTTCAGGCGCCGCTCCGCCGCTCGCTTCTCCCGGTCGAGCAGCTCCAGCTCCAAGAGCTGCAGGAGGTAGGTGAGGTGATCGACGTTGTCGGCGGCGGCTTGTCTGGCCACCTTCTCGCACTCGGCCCCCACGGTCGGGAGCCGCAGGGCTTTGAGGTGGTGGCGCAGCAGCACCAGGGACTTGGCTTCGAGGGTCTTCATGCACTTGCTCCCATCTGGGTGAGTGTCCTGTAGGCGGACAGGTCGGGCGGGTCGATGACGAACGACTTCAGGTGCGGGTGGCCGTCGAGGCTGAAGAGCCCGACGGGGCGCTCGGCGTGGTGGAAGAGGATCAGCGCGATGGCGTCGGACCCGGTGGCGCCGATGGCGAGTGCCCGGTCGACCGCCCGGGCAAGCTCGGCGACCGTCGCGTTCTCCAACAGCCGCAGCACCTTGATGAACTCACGGGTCCCTCCATGTCCCAGGTCGGCCTCGAGGCGGCGGCGCAGGGTGGCAAAGCACGTCGGCAGCTCCCAGGACTCGAGGGGGCGGGCGAAGTCGATGGCTCCGGGCTTGCGCTCGAGCAAGGCCAGATAGTGGATCGGGTCGTAGGTGGTGTGCTCTTTGCCCCAGTGGCGTTGGTGGGTGGCCACGACGTCGGTGCCCGAGGTGATGGCGACCTCCTCGATGCCGCCGATGACGGTCACCTCGTGGTGGGCAAAGGCGGTCGGCACCGAGTAGTCGTTGCAGTCGAAGCGCACCAACGAGAGCGAGTTGGCATGGCCCTGGGCAATCCGTCGGGGCTCGAAGGCCTCGGTGGGGAGGGCGAGCATGGCGGCCCGGTCCTCGGCGAGGCGCTCGGCCTTGGTCCCAACCTTCCCCCAGACCCGACGAAACAGATCGGCGTAGCAGCAGGCGGCCAGGTACTCGTTCAACGCGCTCCACGAGTCGAAGGCGGGGACCGGGACCAACAGGTTGCGCCTCGAGTAGCCGACGTGGGTCTCGACATGGCCCTTCTCGTTGCCCCGGCCCACTCGGCAGAAGTGGTGGTCGAAGAGGTAGTGGCTCTCTAGCGCCAGGAACGCCCTGGTGAGGACGCGCTCGCGGCCCATGACCCGGCTCACCGCGATGGTCGTGTTGTCGTAGCTGGTGCGGATCGGCACGCCGCCGAAGAACGAGAACCCCGCTATGTGGGCCGCCTGGAAGGTCTCGGTGCACTCGCGGGGATAGGCGGAGAGGAAGTAGGTGTCCGAATACGGCAGGGTGACGACCCCGAGGGCCGCCTTGCGCCGGACTCCGGCGATCTCGACCACCGCCTCGCCGAAGTCGAACTGGGCATGGCCGGGCGGATGGCTGAGCGGGACGAAGGCTTCCTTCGAATACCGCTTGGCCTGGGCCACCGCCACCCGGACCTGGGTGATCCCACCGCCATAGCCGTACTCGTCGCGCAGTCGCTCGAAGATGCGTCGACCGGTGTGGCGCTGCTTGGGCGGAGCCTCCTTGTCGGCCTCGAGGATCTCGTCGATGACGTCCAGGAACTTGCCGAGCTTGGGCTTCGGGCGGGGTTCGGCCATCCGGTAGCCGGGCGGCTCGGGGTTGATGAGAATCTTGTCCAGGACCTCGGAGCCGATCTTGTAGTCCCGGCGGATCGAGCGCTTGGAGACGCCCTCCACCAGGACCTTGCGGCGGATCTCCGTCCATTCGTCCATGTCGGTTCGCACCTTTCTCCCGTTCTGCTCGTCCGCTCAGGCACGAAGCCTGCGAGCGGGGTCGAGCAGATCTAGGGATGCTCAGGTGCTCCCGTTTTCGACCGGCGCGTTCTAGTTCAGAGGTGCTCCCGTTTTCGACCGGCCGTTACATGTGTCGAACGGCGTCCCCGGAGCCGGCAGCAGAAGGGGCTGTTCCTCGGTGCGGAAGGCCTCGAGGGGCCGGCACTGGGTGGTGCCGTGGATGCGCAGGCCGGCGGTGGTGGTGCACCACGTCTCGGCCCGGGCCCGGCAGTCGTTCAGGTCGATGAACTCCTCGCCGGCGAAGAAGTTGTTGCGCACGTAGTGGACGACGCGCTCGACTCGGGGCTTGTCCGTCGGCGTCCTCACCCGGGCAGCGTCGATGACGAAGCCCCGGGACTGGGCGTACTCGAGGAACACGTCGTTGAAGCGGGGGGCGGTGTTCTCAGCCTCGATGACGATCGCCTTCATGTTGTCGGGGATGACCACGGGGAACACTCCGCCGAAGAAGCCCCAGGCCGCCTCGAAGCCCCGGATCACCTCCTCGGTGGTCTGGCGGAACGTCGGCCACACGAACTGGTGGCGGCTGAAGCAGGCCGTGAAGATGAGCCCCTGGCACACCCGCCTCTTGTCCCCGTCGGCCACCGGCCCGAGGCGGCCAAAGTCGACCTGCAGCTCCGTGCCCGGCGGCGGGTCGTCGATGCGGACGGTGACCGTGCGCCGCCCCGCTCCGCAGCGTTCCACGGCGAAGCGGGCCAGGGTGCGGGGCGGCACGACCGTGCCCCGACGTTCGAGGAGGATCCCGATCTTGGTGACGGTGAGGCCCTCCTCCACCCACGTCGTGATCCGCCGCTCCTCGGCCAGCAGCGTCCGCCACGCCTCGCCGTGGCCGTCGATGCGGTGGGGCCGGACCCGCTCGCATACCTGGCCGATCAGCTCGTCGGTGAGCTGACCTTCGCCGCCCGAGCGGTCGACTCCGAGCTCCACGGCGGCGGTGATGTAGCGCCGAGCCGTCTTGCGGTCGACCCCCACGCCCCGGGCGATGGGGCGCTCGCCCTCACCTTTCAGCCAGCGACGGAGTGCCTCTTTGACCTGGACCACGGATACCTCCCTGAACGCCATGGGGCCTCCTCCGCAACGGCTTCGGAGGCCCAGCCGAGTGACTCTTCGGCCGGCGGGGGTGGACCCTCAGGGTGGTCCCATAACTGGCAAAGGGGGTGGTCCCATGTCGTTGGCAAAACTCGCGCCTACCTGGTCCCATGTGGCTGGCAAACGACAGGCATGGCACATCGAATGGGCGGCTTGACAGTGCTTTCGCACCTACTTCCGGCGGCGAAACAAACGGTCGAAGAACGCGCGTGCATAGGTCATGTAGCTCTCCCAATAGCCCATGCGGCCACTCGATATGATTCGCCCTGGGTTTGACGGAGGCCTTCGGGTCAGGAGTGAGAGCCGTCCGCCAGGTCGCCCCGATGAAGCCCGCTCTCCCACCGTGCGTTGTGCACCACCAGTAGTGACCGGCCAGGTCTTCGGCCCACCGCGCGCCCCCCTCCGACCGCTAGCAGGCCTCCTGTCCGACGCGGTACGGAAATCTGCTCTACGATCGCTTCTGCCGACACGTGAGTAGATCGTCACTGGGAGCGCGACGACTGAGGTGGGATCGATGTCGTTCAGGAGGACCGCCGGCAGGACGATCGTGACCGGTGCTCTGGCCGTCACGGGGGTCGTGGTCCCGGTTCTCTCCCGAGCCGGCGCGACCGGTGTCCCGCCGGGAGCGTGGGCGTTCTACACGTCGTCAATGGCCGTCAGCCCCGGTTCTCAGGTGGCGCTGCACTGGCGGGGCAGCGCCGGGGAAGACCAGTTCTTCATCCTGAGCTCGGTGACGCCGACGATGCTGCCGAACTTCGACTCGAGCGCCGGGGTGACGTGGCCGACCGGCTCCCGAGCCAATTGGGACGGGGCCCTGAGCGGATGGGTGTCCACGGCCCGAGAGGTGACTGTCTCCATTCCGGCGGCCGCCGCGCTCGGAAGCATCTACAAACTGCAGCTCAACACGTGCAGCTTGGAGAGCAAACTCTGTTCGAATTCTCCCGGAGGCGCAGGAGGCGCCCTAGTGGCCCTGACCGTCGTGGCCAACTGGAGCACCATTCCGTACGAGAGCGACTTCGCCAGCGCAACGGGGATTGCCGAGACCACGGGAACGCCGTTGGACGTGGCTCTGTCCCCGAACGATTCCATCTGGAACACGAGCGAATTCAGTGCCGGTATCGGTGGGGTCCCCAGTGCGAGCTCCGGATCGGTGTCATTCGCCGATCCCAGCAACGTAATCGCCCGGCCCTTCGCCGAATGCTTCGGCCGAGGCTGTGCATCGAACGCCACCAGCGCTCTGAGCGAGCAGCTCACGGTGGTAAACGGCATGACATGGTTCACCGAGGGAGGATGGCTGTTCGACTCTGATGGCGCCGTTCCCAATCACTCGGAAGTCGTCGCCTTCGATCCGGGCACGGAAGCCTTCTGTACCTACGTCGTTCCCGGGAACAATAACGAGGTGACCGGCTTGGTCGTCACTGGCTCGGGCTCTCAGAGCAGGATCTGGTTCACGGAGACGAACGTCGTGAGCGGAAAGCCCTCGCTCGACACCTTCTCTCCCGCTCTCATCGGCGGCGGTTGTACCGGGAAGACCAGCGAGACTTATTCCCTCAGCGGGCATGTGGGAATCATTGCTTGGCCGGCCAATGACTTCCCGGCGCAGATCGCCGTTGATCCGAATACGGCCGCTCTGTGGGTGACGGACTACATGAGCTCGGAAGTCGATCGTGTCAGTCTCAAGACCGATCAGATCACCCATTACTATCTGTCCAACTCCGTGAATGCCTATTCCCCCCATGGGGCATCACCGTGGCAGATCGTGGTGGATGAGGACTACGTCTACGCCATCGACTACGGGGACGACAATCTGGTGAGGATCGACAAGGCCACCGGGCATATCGACGAGGTTGCCCTACCGGTCACCTCCGACACCGAGGAGGGCTACGGGCTGGCGCTGTCGGGAGGGAAGCTCTACTTCACCCTGGCCGACGATCCTCAACCGGCCGCCGGCGCAGCATCGACGTTCGGCTACGTCGACGTCGCCACCTGGGAGGCCGCATCGGCGTCGTGCCCACCGGGAAAGGACTGTGCTCCCTTTCCGTCGCAGGCGGTCGTGTACACCGGACTGCCAGCGGCGTTGTCGGACCAGACGGCCGATTTCCGGGGGATAGCTGTCGGGGCAGACGGAACCGTGGCCATCGCCGACCTGCACCAGGTGATTCGGCTCATCCCCTGAGTGACGGGGGCCGGAGGCCGAGTTGGATCGAGGCACAGAGCAGGTCTGCTCCGGCGTCCTGATCCTCGGCGAAACCGATCCCGCAGAGCTCCAGGGCCACCCATCCGTGAATACCGGCCCAGATGATCTGGGCCAGCATGGTGGGACTGCCCTCGGCGATCAGACCGGCGCGCGATCGCCCGTTGGACGGCGGCGACCAGGCCGTCGAACGCTTGGGCGGCCACGGCCTTGGCCTGGTCGCTGGGCTCGAAGCCCGGGACCGTCCTGAGGAACATCAATTGGAAGTCCATGGGGTGGGCGAGGGCCAGGGCGCGATAGCGGCGACCCCCTTCGGCCAGGGCCTCGAGGGGATCGTCGATGGCGGCGAGGGTGATCATGGCTTCGCCCAGATGACCTGCCCCCGATTATGAGTCCACCAACTCTGAGAGTCCAGTTTCTCTGACGTGCCACTGCTCGGCGAACTTGGCCGGCGCCAAGTAGCCGAGTGACGAGTGTGGTCGGTAGGTGTTGTAGTCGATGCGGAAGTCCTCGGCCAGCATCTGAGCCTCGAGGAGCGTCTCGAAGATCTCGCCGTCGAGGAGCTCACATGAGCAGCAGGACGGCCCCAATCACAGGCCCAACTGATTTCTTACGGTCTCAAAGCGGTGAACAGCCGTAGCATCACAGTCAGTGGTCGAAGTCGGGTGATACGACCTTCAGTCGCCGCCGTCTTGGGCCGATCCTCTCCGCATGCGCCGTGCGCTCGTGTCGGGACTGGCGTTGCCGTTCGCTCTGGCGGGTTGTTCGTCTGCGAAGGCGGCGTCGCCATCAACCACATGCGGTGCAGGAGGTGGCAGAGCAGCACAGTCGGTCGCATCCACCTCGTCATCGCCCGCCCCGCAGGGGGCAGCGCAGCCGGGAAGCCAGCAGTTACTACAAAAGGGGATGACCATGGGAGATGTTCGACTCTCACGGGAAGAGCAAATGCGAGCCGCAGAACTCGGCACCGCTATTCAGAACATCAACGGTGACATCCGAAACGCCTCATCACTAGACACGAAGACGAACTTGCTGCATAAACGTCAAGAGATGCAAGTGGAACTTGACTCCATCCTCCCGCTCTCAGTGGAGCCATTGCACCGCTGACCCACTCAACAAATGAGACAGAACCAGCGTCGTCATCGGGCATCTGCCTGACGACGCCAGTTCAGCGTGCAAACAGGGACGACCAGTCCGAGTGCGGGAAGGAGTAGAAGGCACCTGGCCCTTCAGTCACCGCATGCTTGGACCTTCGCCTCTGTTATCGGTCTTCCCAGACAGAGAGACTTGACGTACGACCAGTGAGGCGCAACGAACCCCGTTGCTTGCGCTCACTCGTTGACTTCGATGGGGCCGTGAGTTGACCGCCCCCATCGAAGTCGGGTCGCCGTCCTCTTCAATATCGGCAATGACGGCGAACCCCATATGACCTGAGATTCCACATTGTCAAGGGCGCTGGAGCGCGGGATTCCTGGGAACTTCGTTTGGCCGTCGAGCGTCTGAACCCTTGAAGGGATGGTTGCCATGCGGAACGGTCGAGGTCACATCACAGCACCGACCTGGGGGCCACATGGGTGGTGGTGGCCGACAGACCGCCGAGACGTCGGCTCCTTCAGCGAGCAACCGGTCGGCCTCTCGGAGCTTTCTGACGATCTGCTCGGGTGTCTGACGCCTGCCCTTCATGAAGGTCACCTCCTACCCACATCGTGGGCATCGTGACTCTCACAAGTGGTTGACCGACTTCAGGAGGTCAGGTCAACAGGTCGCTTGAAGATCAAGAAAAGGTGGGGACCGTCTGTGTGCTCGACATCCCCCATGGCCGAGGCAAGTTCCCACCCACTGCTGCCCACGACGTTCAGCGACCGCTCAAGGGTATCCGCTCCCATCCCCGAGACCCATTCGACCAGCTTGTATTCCCACCCTTGAGCCATCCGACCACCGTACAGCAGGCAGACTTTGGGTTTGTCAACCCACACATCACCATCCCTGTGGTCCGTCTGATTCCAGTTCAGGCTCGTAGTGTCTGAAGGACAGTTCGTCTTGATCGCCGTGTCGATGACTCTCAGTGCACCCGTCTTCTTGTTGTAACAGCCATGGATGACACCAGTACCGTCTGGAATCGAGGCGTAGCTCACGCCTGCGCTGAGTGAACCGACCAAGGGTGCCGTGAGCACCGCGGCCTGCAAAACGGTTCCTGGGCGTGATTGAGCGCACAGCCGTCTTCAACGTCATCATTCCTCCATTGGATTGCTTGTCATCGTTGGCAGCTGAGACCTGTGGCCGCTGAAATGATTGGGGGATGCACCCCAGCAGAGGTACAACGCCATGCGACAATAGGGCATGGATGTCAACGGGGCAGCCGCCATCGCCGCCGCCGCGGCGCTCGCAAGCTCGGCGCTGACCGGGTCTGTCACATACCTAATCACTCGCCGCCAGGTGAACGCCTCGATGCAACTAGCGGATGGGCAGCGGGACTACGAGCGAGAAATGGCCAGGCAGGAGAAGATTCGTGAGGAACGGGAGGAAAGGTTGAATCGATTCCTACTCGTGTTTACAGCAGCGAAATCCTCCGACCTGCTCTCGCAATCGATTTACCGGGCGATGAGTGAAAGTGAAGGTCAGATCGGACCGATCGACTATTACAAATACACGGCGCCTGCCTGGGAACAGTTTCAGAGGGCATGGGCAGAAATGCTGGTCTGCGGTTCGTCTGAGGGTCTTCTTGCCTCGACCAACCTCATGATCAAGATGGAGAGAATGACCCTTGCAGCCGAAGATGGCGAGCCCATTGAGGAGGAGCTTCTCCCCGACTTCCGCGAGGCCATCAAGGGTCTGCTGCGTGTCGCCCATGCGGAGTTGGATCATGCACCTGCCCGCATCAGGCAAGAGGACATTGAGCAGGTGTTCCGGATTCTTGATGAAGCTGCGGATGTTGGTGATTCACTTGAGGCGATCAAGAGGCGCGGATGGAAGGTCGAGGCCCGGCGCGTCGATGGCCCACCTCCGGGCGCCGTGGTCGAGGAGTCCTCGTGATGTTCAAGGCCGACGAGGTCGACCGACTGGCTGGCGTAGTCGACCGTCTGACGAGAGAAGCCCGCTGACGCCAGATCACACGGACCGCCTCAGCTTCACTCGGACGCTCCGGGTGGCACGCCGCACAACGGTGTCGCACCTGGGTTTTTCCCCCTGAAGTCCTCGACGACGCCGAGCGTCAGGCGCACGCTGAGCTGCTCTTCGAACTGCTGCCGAATCGACGGATACGCGACAACCCAAGGGCAGTCAAGCGCAAGATGTCGAACTTCATCGTCAAGCGCCCTGAGCATCGCTGTCCGCCCGCTCCACCAGAACCCAGGGCCAGGGTCCTGACAGCCTAAGTAAACGGTATTGGGTCAAGTCCACATTTTTCGGCGCATTTCAAAGAGGGAAGACTGGCAACGTCGCGTAGCGACGACACGCAGTGAAATGAGAAGAGCGGCCGCCAGGGCCGCTCTTCAGAGACGCTCACTGGCGTCTTCGCCAACATCAGCCTTTGTGGCGAAACTCGGATCTCGTCCGAGACTCTTATTGTGACAGGGCACGACAGCGACAGGAAAGGGCCGAAAGTCCCATTTGCTACCCCCGGCAGGTCCGGTTGGAACCCCACGCCCGTGAGCAACAGGCCGAGCCAAGCGGAGCGAAATGGGTCTACGCTCCAGCCGCCAGGGGTCGGGAAGGCCAGGCGATATCGCCGCCTGTTCGATGCGCCAGGTCATCACGGGAACAGCGCGCAAGTGCCGGTGCTGCTCGGGGGAGGGCCGGTCCCGTCGGATTGAACCGACCGGAAATCCTCCGGGCTTGGGCTCAAGTGGTGACCGCGAACATCTCCTGACCCGGAGGTGTCAGATGGAAACCCGAGGACGAAAGCGCCGCGCTAGTCAGTCGGATCTCGACGCGGCGGTCGAGGCGGTGCTCGCCGGAGCAAGCTATAGGAGTGCCGAGGCGTTGACCGGGGTCCCACAATCGACGGTGAGGGACTACGTCTTGCGGTGAGGTTTCGTGCGACGGCGTGTTCCCCGGGGCGGCCCTAAGCGGGTTCTTGACGGGGTGGAGGTATCCACCTTCAGAACGGATCTGGGCGACGAGCGTGGGGCCATGACACGCGAACGCAAACGGCGCCCCGGCTCGCTCAGTGTGTCCGAGCGCGAGGAGGTCAGGGTCGGCATCGAGGTCGGAGAGTCCGACGAAGCCATCGCCGCCCGCATCGGCCGGCACCGCTCGACGGTCTGGCGTGAGATCGCGGCCAACGGTGGGCGGGGGCGCTACCGGGCAGCGGTGGCCGAGGAGCGAGCGGCGCCAGCCGCCCGACGGCCCAAGAACCCCTGGACCGAGGAACGCCCCTGGCTGTGGGAGGAGGTCCAGGGACTGCTGCGCACCAAGAAGTGGTCGCCCGAGCAGATCGCCCACCGGTTCCGCAAGGAGCACCCCGACCAGCCAGAGTGGTGGGTGTCTCACGAAGCCATCTACCAGGCGGTCTTCGTCCAGGCGAAGGGCGAGCTGCGAAAGGAGCTCACCGCGTGCTTGCGCTCGGGCCGGGCTCGGAGACGTCCTCGCTCGCGAGCCTCCTCTGGACGAAGCGCAATCTTCGGGATGGTCAACATCTCCGAACGCCCCCCGCAGGTCGAAGACCGAGCCGTGCCGGGCCACTGGGAGGGAGACTTGATCATCGGGGAGAGCGGCGCCAGCGCCGTCGCCACGTTGGTGGAGCGCACCACCCGCATGGGCATGCTGATCAAGCTCGAGAATCGCACCGCCGAACATGTCGCGTCGGCGGTAGCGGACAACATCGTGCATCTACCAGACCAGCTCGCCAAGTCCCTCACCTGGGATCAGGGGATAGAGATGGCAACGCACGCCGCGTTCAAGGTCGCCACCGGCGTCCCGGTCTACTTCTGCGACCCCCATTCGCCCTGGCAGCGCGGGACCAACGAGAACTGGAACGGCCTCGTCCGTCAGTTCCTGCCCAAGGGCACCGACCTATCGGTCCACTCCCAAGAGGACCTCGACGCCATCGCCGCCCTGCTCAACGAGCGTCCACGCAAGACCCTCGCATGGGAGACTCCAGCGGAACGATTCAACAGACTTGTCGCGGCCACTGCCTGAATCCGCCAGGCTGTCGTTATGGCTCGGGTCGCCTCTGCCAGGCGTGGAAGAACCGAACATCCAGCCCGTCTCGTCGAATACACGTTTGTGCTCGGGGTGGGCGGTTATGGGCGCCGTCTCCTGTGGTGACCTGTCCTTACCTGCCGACAGGTCGCCCGTCTTCGAGGTACACGGCTCCCACGGCTCCGATGGCTGAACGTACACGCCGGCGCAGCGGGCCACTCAGGAGTGCGATTGCTTGATCGACGTCCGCCAAGCGGTACTCGGATAGCTCGTCCTCCTGGAGGTCAATGTCACCGAGAGTCTCGTCGCTCAACGCTCCGCATTCGAAGAGGAGACGTATACCGCCGGGTCTTCCCGGGCGACGACGAAGGAAGTCGACACACACAAGCCGGCCGGTGTCGAGGACCAGGCCGGTCTCTTCATGCACCTCCCGCGTACAGGCTTCCCAGGGCGTTTCACCGTTGTCCTCCACCTGCCCACCGGGCAATGTCCATCCACCCTTGTAGGTGGGTTTGAGAATGAGAAGACGACCAGAAGGATCGAAGATCAGCGCACCCGCCGAGGCCGGGATCCGAGGGATGTCAAAGACAGCGTCGTCCGGTGGAAGGTCCGTCGAAGACACCCGCTGAGGTTCCCGTCTCGCGAGGCCCGAGTCAAGGGCCGTCTCGATGCAACCCGATTCTGCTCGGAACCGGTAGGCGCTCCGAATGCTCCCCCAACGTGCTTGACCAGAAGTGACAGCGCCGAGTGACCCTCGGCTGGTCGGCGCCCGTCGAGGTCGGATGCGAGCCGCTCGGCTTCTGCGCTATCGGCCAGCGGTGTCCCGGCTCACGACGGGGAGCACGTGGCCCGGTCCCCAAGGACGTTGCGCCCGCAACGGTCTCTCCCTTCTCGATCGCAACAGCGGCGTCACATGAGCGCTCGTCGGTGATGCCAGTATTGCGAAAGCCGTTCCGAGCACTCGGGGTGCCAGGGCGGGTGGCGACAGCAAGGAGGATGCTTTCTTGTCCGGTGTCTATATAGTGAGCGACAGCTCGTGTGATCTCGAACAAGCGGAGGCGGACGCGCTCAACATCGAGATCGTCCCTCTGAGCATCCGGTTCGGGAATGAAGAGTTCACCGACCGCCGTGACCTGAGTGTCGAAGACTTCTACGTGAGAATGTCGAACTCCGACGAACTTCCCCAAACGGCTTGCCCATCACCCGGTGCTTTCGAACAGGCGTTTCGCAACGCCAGCGATGCTGGTGCTGACGCCGTTATCTGTCTGACGATCTCAAGCGGGCTGTCGAACACTTTCCAGTCGGCCCAAACCGCGGCCGCGGCGTGGGAGGGCCCGATGTCGGTGCACGTGATCGACTCCAGATCGGCGTCGTGCGGACTCGGCACTCTCGTTCTCGAAGCGGCCAAGGTGGCCGGTTGTGGCGCCGACACAGCCTCCGTGCTGCGCCGTGTCAATGACCTCATCCCCCGCACCCACGTCATCGCCGCTCTGAACACGCTGGAGAATCTGAAGAAGGGTGGGCGCATCGGGGGGGCCAAGGCCATGGTGGGATCGATACTGTCCATCAAGCCACTGCTCGACCTCACCGGCGGGGTGGTCCAGGAGGCCGGCCGGGCGCGTACCCGCAAGCGGGCTATGGAGTGGCTCTACGACCACATGAGGGATTCAGGGTCGATCGAGCATGTGGCAGTGATGCACAGTGGAGCGCCCGACATCGAGGAGTTCCTCGACCTCATAGCTCCCCACTTTCCCCGGGAGGTCGTTCGGGTCGGCATGATGGGCGCCGTCATCGGCACGCACGGCGGTGCCCAGATGATCGGCGTCAGCTGGATCGCCCCTGCATAGGAGGAACACGGACGGGTGCCGGGGGCACCCGCAGTGCCCTCAATGACGGTCCGTATGAGGATCGCCGACCGGAGTTGATCGCTTGGTCCCCTCGTGATTTGGGTCGAAGGCAGGTGGATCAATCCCAAGCTCAGGTCATTTTCGCGCCTAGAGGTTGAGCACGAGCCCGTCGTGGGCTGCCTCGAAGGAGAGTTCGTCGAGGTGCTCAAGCATGTCGCTGGACATGTGTGTGAGCACGATTCGCGGGCCGGCGAGTTCATCTCGGTGATCAGTGACGTCGGTGTGGCGGAGATGGTAGGGGATGTTCTTGTCGCGGTAGTAAGCCTCGGCGATGAGCAAGTCCGCGCCTGTGGCGACCTTGACGAGATCGTCGGTCCAGGCGGTGTCGCCCGTATAGGCGATGACCGTCCCGGCCAGACCGAGGCGAAGCGCGAGGGGCGGGGCGCCGCTAGGGTGGTCCACCCCCCACGCGCTGACTTCCACGCCGGCCACCGTCGCGGTCGTTCCGGGCCGTAGCTCCACGGTGTCGATTTCGAAGCGGCGCCGCGCGGTGGAAGAGCCGGGGAACATGCACTCCATGGTCTTGGTCAGTCGACCTGCCGTGCCGGGGGGCCCGGCGACGGCCAGGGGCTTGGTCCGGTGGGCGAACTGGCCGTCAAGGATGAGGAACGGCAGGCCCCCGAAGTGGTCACCGTGGAGGTGGGACACGAACACTGCGGAGATCTCGCCAGGGTCAAGACCAAGCCGTTTGAGGGCGCTGAGCGAGGTGGCACCGCAGTCGAGCAGGACCGGGTCGAAGCCGAGGGGACCCTGGAGATGGATGCAAGCTTGGTAGCGCCCACCGCTGCCGAAGGCATCGCCACTGCCGGCAAAGGTGACGGTCACGGTCATCTTCGCATTCTCCCTCTTCCCAGTCGGGTGATGTCAGACCTGGCGATCCCCTACAGTAAGTGGCGTCGGGTCAGAGACCGTAGCGGCTGTCTCAGATCGCACTGTGAGAACGCCGCCAGATTGTGGTCAAGGTCGCAGGTGGTGTCGGAGTCGAACCACCTCGCAAGAGGATCGACCACGGCACGCCGACAAGGGGCGAGCACGCGGAGCGGATCGCATCGCCATGATGCTCTCGGCTCCGATTTCCAGCAGACTGCCGTGACTGAGGTGCAAGACTGACCCAGTGACGACACCGCCCGTTGTTGAACTGATCCGCTCCCCCGAGCTCACCGACCGTGCGCCGTACGCCTACGCCGCTGCCGTTCGCGACGCCTCGCGCCTCATCTTCACCGCAGGTGCGTGCCCACTTGACGGGGGAGGCGCCATCGTGGCCGTCGGCGATGTCACCCGGCAGACCGAAAAGGTCATGGCCAACCTGGCAACGGCCCTCATCGCCGCTGGTGCCGGGATCACTGACGTGGTCAAGACGACGATCTACGTCGCCTCTGACCAGCGCGAGGACCTCCTCGCCGCATGGAACGTCATCAGCGCTGCATTCGGCGACCACGACGTCCCCAGCACGCTGCTTGGAGTCGCCGTCCTCGGTTACCCCGACCAGCTCGTCGAAGTCGAGGCAGTCGCAGCTGTCCGCTGACCGATCCGCTTGCGGTGGTCAACCAGCGCCGACGATGGCGCGCAGGTGCCGCCGCCCGTTTCCGCTACGGGAAGGTCCGACGAGGGTTCGAGCGTCAAGAAAACGGCCAGTCGCTCTGCTGCCCGGATGAACAATCGATGATCCTCGCGGCAAGCAAACACTCCCGGGATCCGGCCGCTGATAGTGCAACTCCTCCTTCGTCCGGCGGTCAGCCAGGAGTTTGCGTTCGACGATGGCGGCAAGTTCGTCAGGGCCTTCGGTCGCCTCCATGAGGGCCAGGTCCACTGGCGGCACGAGAGCGCAGCCATGTCCCCCGTCTTCATGGGAGCGCCGCCATTGGAGCCATGCCTCGCCATCCGGGTCGGTGCTACAACGTGCCCCGGGAGAGGGCCGCCCACCTGATGCCGAGCGCTTGACCGACCGCGACGAGCAGCTCGGAGACGCCAGCTGACGGGAACCGTGACGCGGTGTCGCCCGAGGCCTGGATCGACCGGGTCACGACCCCTAGGCGATCCTGGCCTGGCAGTGATCATTACGCGCCGAGAGGGGGGCCTGAGGCCCCCCTCTCGGCGCGTGTTGCCGTTGTCAGTCGGGGACTTGTTGACCTACAACTAGGCGACCGTCGGTGTCGGTGCCGTGATCGTGTACACCGTCGAGAAGGTGTCGTGCGTTCCTTGGATCAGGTCACCGACCACCGTGGACGGCCCGGGGGCACATGAGATGCCCTCGAAGAGGAACACGGCGTTGCCGTCGTTGTCCAAGGTGGTGATCGCACCGTTGATATCGATAGAGTCCTCGTTGCCTGCCGACCAGTGGTGGCCACCGAGGCAGCGGTTCTGGAGCTGAGCGGAGGAGATCTCCACCGGCGTCTCGGCGTAGACGGGGTTGTCCTCGAAGTAGAAGACGGCGTAGACGTTGGACCCGGTCAGCGTTCCGTCGCCCACTTCGACCTCAGGGTTCGGGAAGGCGGTGAGACCAGGAGCGGTCACGTTCGGCGGCAGGGCCTGCAACGTGGTGGTCGCCGTGTAGTACGGCGCGTCCACGAGGTCGGCCTCGACCAGGCTGGGCCCGGGGGCACATTCATACGCATCGAGTTCCACGGTGGCGTTGCCATCGTTGTCGAGATCGACAGTGGCGCTCTCGCCTTGCTCAACCGAAAGCTTATTTCCCCCGTTCACTCTGAACTCCACGTTCTCGCAGGAGTTGATCAGCTGCTGGGAGTAGATGAACACCGGGTCGTTGGCGAAGGCAGGCTGCGCCTCGACCTGGACCACGGCGTGGATCTCCGAGACCCCCGTCTCGATAACGGGGTTCGGGGAGACGGTCACCTGGATCTCGGTCACGGGCGGAGGACCGCCGGTGCCGCCACCACCACTGCGGGGGCAGCCGGCGGCCCTACCGGCTGCGCCCGGGTGCTTGGCGCACCACGCGGGCGAGCCCTTGGCAGCCGCCGAGGCCACTCCCGCCAGGCCCAGAACCGGCATACTCACGACGACGGTCAATGCGATCAATCGTGTCAGACGACTATGACGGACGTTCATGGGCTTCCTGCTCCTTGTCGACGTGGGTTGTCGGCGGGAGGCCTACGTCCAGGGGGCGTCGTAGCATCCCCCTCCCTCGCGAGACTCCTTGTCGGGCCCACGTACAGTGCATTGTCCTCGGTCGGGGCCGTAGCGGACATCACCACTTTTAGGGATATTGCCTCCTATTGTGGTTTGCGGTCCACGGGAAGTGATAAAAGGGGGCCGGGCCGACGGCGTGTCCAGGCCGCTGTCGCTGTGGGCATCGATCTGGAGCCCGCCCGGCCTGGTCGAGGGGGGCCGAGCGACCCTCGGCCTTCCGGGACATGGTGTTGACCGCCTACGAGTACGGCTGTGCGGTCTGCGGCTACGACGGTCAACTGGTCCGGGAGGGCGGTGAGCGTCGAGGCGGCTCACGTCCGCTGGTGGGCTGCCCACGGTCCCGACGAGGTGGCTTACGCTTTGGCTCTGGGCTCGCTGCATCACGAGCTCTTTGACCGCGGGGCCATCGGGCTCACGCCGGACCACACGGTGGCGGTTTCAGGCCAGTTCATCGGGCGCAGTCCCGCCCCTGATTCCTCTGTGCGCTCTCACCGAACCCCGTCCTCTCTCTGGTGGTAGAAGCCCGTCCTCGACCCGCACGCTGGCAAGCGGCGGCCCCATGCCGACCATCTGGCCTGGCCCAGGTCCGAAGTCTTCCGGGCCCCGGCCCGGGCAACCGCGGTGTGAGCAGCAGGGGCTTGGCCGTAGAAGGGTTTGGCGCTCGCCAGGTGGCCACAGAGGGGTCTGCTGGCTCTTCTGGGGGTACAAGCTGAAAATCCCGCCATCTGGCGCCACCAACCCGTAGCCCCTGGCGCGTTATCTGTGGCCATCCCCACCACTCGGATGGGGACAACTCAACAGGTCGACAACAGCAGAATCATGGTCCGTTGGCGTGGCCCACCGTCAAGAAGCCGAGTGATGTCCTCGCTTCGGTTCTGAACTCTGTCGCGCACATCGGACAGAGCATGACGAGACTCACCGTCTGGCCGGATGGAACGCAGGGTCGGGTCAGTTTGATTTCAGGCCCCTGGTCCCACCGTGGGTGGCGGCCACTCTCTCGATCAGGACATCCCAGTCGGTCGCTGCCAACCAGGGCTTCTTCATCAGGTGTGCCGTCCAGGCCAGAACGGCCCAGGCTGAACGAATCCGGTGCACCTCGAAGGAGTAGGCCTCCCGGCCGGGTTGCGGGTCACAGTCAACGTGGAACACCTGCCAATGTGCGGACGTGGGGTAGGAGTCCAGGGTCGCAGCGGTCACGCCTTCGGGGTGGGCTTCCCCCCACGTTTGGCGTTCCCCCTTGACCCTGACGGCTTCAGCCATGTCCATGGTGACATAGCCGTCATCGTCAAGGACGGGCTGGCCACACTCCGAACAGGTCCACACGATCTTCCTGTGAGGCATCCAGCATCCCCTCTCGTCGTAGGCCCACACTACGTGAACCCTCGGCCGGACCCCCGTAGCACGTAGTCTGGCCGCGATCAGGAGGCGCAGATCATGGATCACGCAACAAGTATCGAGGTGGACAAGATTACCGAGGTGCTCATTGACGGCATATGGCACCCCGTGATCCGGGGGACCCTCCTGCTGGTTCCATTCGAGCTTGCCCCTGAGCACCTGTCGGTTCCAGGGATCGGGTTTCAATCGAGCCCGAACAACGAGGCTATCTACGCGCCCTTGTCGTCCGTGTCAGCCGTCAAGACCGTGGACGACGCGCGGACTCAGAATCCAGGCAGGTAGGCAGGCACCCGCAATCCATGGGCCCCAGTCGGCCTTGGTGGGGGAGAGGTCCTTAGACCTGGCGTGACGGACACACGATTGGCCCGGGACAAGGGTACGGGTGAGAGCGGTGTTTCCTCACCGGCGGCCTCGTTGGAGTTACTGGTTTTCGCGGTCTTGGTTTCCCATCCAAGCCTTATTCGGCGTGCGTCGTCGACCAATGCCAATCTGACGAAGCCGGGTGCCGAGCAGTCGGCCCCGCCGACGCGTTCAAACGTCGAGCAACGTGTTCCTGAGTCTCTAGCCTCGACGAGAATGGGAATGGGGAACGCGTCTATGTTCCCCATTCCCTAATCTCATCCCAACCGTCTGTCAAGGAGCCGACCTAAATTAGGCGACCGTCGGTGTCGGTGCCGTGATGGTGAAGACGGTCGAGAAAGTGTCGTGGGTCCCTTGGACCAGGTCACCGACCACGGTGGACGGCCCGGGGGCACATGAGATGCCCTCGAAGAGGAAGACGGCGTTGCCGTCGTTGTCCAAGGTGGTGGTCGCACTATTGGGGCCGTCATCGTCAAAGTTGCCCGCCGTCCACAGGTGGCCACCGAGGCAGCGGTTCTGGAGCTGAGCGGAGGAGATCTCCACCGGCGTCTCGGCGTAGACGGGGTTGTCCTCGAAGTAGAAGACGGCGTAGACGTTGGACCCGGTCAGCGTTCCGTCGCCCACTTCGACCTCAGGGTTCGGGAAGGCGGTGAGACCAGGAGCGGTCACGTTCGGCGGCAGGGCCTGCAACGTGGTGGTGGCCGTGTAGTACGGCGCGTCCACGAGGTCGGCCTCGACCAGGCTGGGCCCGGGGGCACACTCGTCCGCATCGACCTCCACGGTGGCGTTGCCGTCGTTGTCGAGATCGACGGTGGCGCGGTTGCCCAGGCCGACCGACAGCAGTGTTCCCTCGTTCACTCTGAAATCGACGTTGTCGCACGAGTTGATCAGCTGCTGGGAGTAGATGAACACCGGGTCGCCGGCGAAGGCGGGCTGCGCCTCGACCTGGACCACGGCGTGGATCTCCGAGGGACCCGTCTCGATGATGGGGTTCGGGTCCACGGTCACCTGGATCTCGGTCACGGGCGGAGGACCGCCGGTGCCGCCGCCACTGGTGGTGCAGCCGGCGGCCCTACCGGCTGCGCCCGGGTGCTTGGCGCACCACGCGGGCGAGCCCTTGGCAGCCGCCGAGGCCACTCCCGCCAGGCCCAGCACCGGCATGCTCACGACGACGGTCAATGCGATCAACCGTGTCAGACGACTGTGAAGGACGTTCATGAGTTTCCTGCTCCTTGTCGACGTGGGTCGGCGGGAGGCCTACGTCAAGGGGGCGTCGTAGCTTCGCCCTTCCTCGCGAGCGCCCTCGTCGGGCCCACGTACAGTGCATTGTCCTCGGTCGGGGCCATGGCGGACATCACCACTATTAGGGATATTCCCCTCACTCCACGAGAAGTCATAGAGGGGCCGGGCCCCCGGCGACATTCTCGACGCCCTTGGGCATCGACCTGGAGCCCGCCGGCCTGGTCGAGGTCGACCGAGCGACCCGACGCCGGGAACCTGCTTTCCGTTGCGCCCAACCCAGAGGTCGGCGACCTGGCGGGTCCGGGTCCGGATGGTCTGGGATGCAATCGCTTCCCCTCCATGAGGACGACCGGGGACCCTTTGACGGACGCGCTTGACCGGCTGCGCGGAGATTGTCGAATCCGCCGATGGACCGGCGCCTGGCTGCCTGATGATCAACGATCACGGCACTCGAGGCCCATCGAGAGATGAGACGGGACGGGCGATCACCGAGGCCCGAGTTGAGAAGGTACTTCGCCGCTCTCGACACGGTGCCACAGTGAGCGATCGGCGGAAGGCTACTGAGTGTGAGCATCCGCCTTTTGGCACTGTCCGTAGCGGGCCAACAACCACGCAATGTCAACGAGTCCAAAGTCTCTGTTTTCCGGCAGCGCCGTCCCCGATTATTGGAGGTATGGCCCAGGACTGTGGACACAGATGGAACGGTGTGACTATTGATTTCGGCCCCTCAGGGCTCCGATCCGCCGCCGATCCATGGAGCGACGCGACCACGGGCGCGACGTCCTGTCTCGCGACGAGCGAGGACACGGTGGGTACATTGTGCGAACGGTGGCGGCGACTGGACGAGCTCCACCACCTCGTACCTTGGCCGACTGGTGAGTCGCACGGGGTTGCCGTCGCCGTCCTTGCGGCCATTCGGAATGGTCCCGAGGCGATGTTGCACGACGCGGGACAACGATGGGGGGAAGCTCATCGGGACACCGAAACCTTCGCCGAAAGGATTGAGGTTCTCCGGCAGATCATGGTAGAGGAGCGGCATGAAGACTCCGACGCTGTGCACAAGGCTCTGGATGGCGTTGTCGCCAGTGCCGCCATGGCGTTATGTCGTCGACTGGAGATCGATTCCCGAACCGATGTTTTGACAGGCGTGGGTAACCGCCGGGCATTTGACGAGTCATTGGGCGCAGCCATCGCCTCCGCCTCCAGGCAGCACTACAGCTTCTCCCTGGTCATTGTCGACATCGACGCCATGAAGGAGATCAACGACTCTGAAGGCCACCAGGCAGGAGACGACGCTCTGGTGAGACTGGCCCATGCTCTCGACACGTTGCTACGCCGAGAGGACCACGTCTATCGGATCGGTGGGGACGAGTTCGCGATCATCATGCCTTATTGCGTCGTGGGCGCGACAACGGACCTCATGGAGCGAGTTCGCGGGGGCGGCGCCCCTTCTTTCTCGTGGGGCGTGTCCAGCTTCCCGACGGAAGGCGTCGTGCCGACTTCCCTGGTGGCCGCGGCCGATGCATCGATGTACCGACGGAAATCACGCTTAGATCGGCGATCTTCGAAACGCGCCGCCTGCGTCGGCACCGGTCAGAAGGTACGTATCGCGTGAAGACGTGATCCGTCCGCACCGTCGAGCGACAAGCGGCATGGCCGGTGCTGGTGATCACAGGGGCAGCCGAGGCCCCGATCTCCTGGTTCCGGGCCTCGGCCGCCAAGATCTCCTGACGTTGTCAGCCGAGAATCGACGTCCCCGTAAAGGAGATCTTCTTCAGCGTCCCGGAGGTGCACTGCTTCGTCACCTTCTTGGTCACCTTGTAGGAGATCGAACCGCCGGTCGTCGTCCCCGACGGTACCGGCGAACCACCCGTGATCGAGCCCGACAAGGTATCTGTCGGCGGATTGCTGTTGGGCACTCCCGTGGAGGTGGTCGTGTCGGTGTTGGTGCCGCTGACGCCCTTCCACTTGATCGTTCCCGTGGTGGTCACCGAATTGCTGCTGCCGGGGTTGCAGGTGGCCGGTCCCGACCCCGAGCTCGTCACGGTGCCACCGGTGATGCCGTACGCGTTGGATGTGCACTTGCTCAGGGTGCCAGTGAACTCAACCGTCGTCGTCTGGGTCGAGAGACTCAGCGGTGGGCTGAATGTGGCCGAGCCTTTCAGCATGCAGGACGAACCCGCCGCCGATGCGGCCGTTGGAGCCAAGGCGCAGATCGCCGTGGTGCTGGCCAATGCCAGGGCGGTGGCAGTGGCAGTGGCAGTGACGGCAAGGAAAAGTCAACTCTTCATGGGTCCTCCTCGCTGAGTGAGCGGACAACCAAGGTGTGAGTAACTTGCCGTTGCAATCTCTAGCAAATCTCCGAAGACGCCGGTCAGATCGCAGAGCGGCGTTCGGATCGGATCAGCGGCGCGGTGAGACATGTGGCTGGCAGAAGCCGGGACTGCGTGAGACTGGTCAGCAGCGAACAGGGCTTCTTCTCATGTTCACAATGACTTGGCGTCGACCGTCAGTGTGAATGGCTGGCTCACGACATTCTTCGTCCTGCCCTTTCCGAAGGTGGCCGTGATGGTGAAGTGGTAGATGCCCGCTTTCGCTGGTATCCCGGCCATCGTGGCCGTGCCGTTGCCGTTGTCGGTGAGGGCGAGGTGTTTCGGTGGCGTGCGCTTCGAGGCGATCGCCGGTACCGGCACGCCGGTCGTGGTCACCGTGAAGGAGAACGGGGAACCGACCCGGGCGGTGGCGGCATCGGAGCTGGTGATGACCTGAGGCTGCGGAGCCACACGGAAGCTCTGCTGAACCTGGACGGCAGCGCCGTAGGTGGCATTGCCGGCCTGGTTGGCGTCGAGGACGCATGTTCCCGGGCCGATGAAGCTGACGGTGGAGCCGGAGATCGAGCAAACCGACGATGCCGTTGCATCGACGGAGAACAGCACCGGATTACCGGAAGCCCCGCCGGTGGCCGAGACCGAGTAGCTCGGACCGCCGACGACGGCATCCGGTGGCGGTGTCGAGGCGAAGACGATGGTCTGGCCTGTCACCACCAATTCGGCGGCGCCGATGTCGCACGGCGTCGGGCGACTCACGCCGCGTTGGTCAGGAGTCGAGCACAGCGACGCGTTGCTCACGGCCCCGATGGCGGCACTGCCCGCTTCCAGCGCGATCGTCTGGGTCGGCCCACCATGGTCCTGGAGGCCCCCGGGGTCGAGCCCGGCGGGCGTGTCGGGGTGGTCGGTGCTGGCCGTGAAACCGCAGGAGCCGTCGCCATCCAGGTTGTCACCGGCATCGGTGATCCCCCCGGAGCAGTCGCTGCCCGACGTGCTGTCGGCGACGACCGTTGCCGCCGCGCTCACCGTGCCACCGTCCTGGTTGTCGATGTCACCGCCGGCGCCGGAGGAGGCGCTGTTGCTCGACACCGTGCCGGCCGTGACGGTCAGCCCACCGTCGTTGAAGATGCCACCGCCGGTGGTGGCACCGTTGTCTGTTACCGTGCTGTCGGCCACTCTCATCGTCCAGCCGTTGGCGATACCGCCCCCGTCGATGTTGGTGCTGTTGTGGGACACCGTACTGTCGGAGACGGTCAGCGTCCCACCGTTCAGGATCGCGCCCTCCGCCGTCGCCGTTGACGACACCGTCGACGACGGTCGCCCGGTTACCCGCCAAGGTGCTGCCGGTGAGGCTCAACGTTCCGCCCACATAGACGCCACCGCCACCGCCACCACCGCCGACGGCAACAGCGGCGTTGTCCGACAGGGAACTGTCCGCCACCTTCGCCGTGCCATAGGCGTAGATCCCACCGCCGTAGGCGTATTCCGGAAAGTCGATACCGAGGGCGGTGGCGCTGTTGTTTGACAGGGAACTGTCCTCGACGGTCATGACGCCGAGGGATCCGCTGTAGATCGCTCCGCCGTAGGACCCGGCGCTGTCGGCGGTGAAGGTGCTGTCGGTGACGTTCAGAGTGCCGTTGTTCCAGATGCCCCCACCGCCGGTGGCGGCGCTGTTCCCCGTCAGGGTGCTGTCGGTGACGTTCAGCGTGCCATCGTTGGCGATCCCGCCGCCGTTCGGGGAGTTGCCGTTCTCGATGGTGAGGCCCGAGATGGTGGCCGTCGCACGGGGATCGACGCGGAAGACCTCCACGGCGTCGTGCCCGCTCACCGACAGGGCGTTCGGGCCCGGTCCGTCGATGCTGAGGTGACGGACGATGTCGATCGTTCGCGACAGCGTGATGGTGGAGCACGCGGGGGAGAGGGCGAAGGTGATGGTGTCCCCCGAGGCGGCGTTTCGTACCGCCTGGGTCAGCGAGCCGGTGCCGGAGCTGTTGCAGTTGGTGACGGCCGGGGTGACGGCCCCGGCCGGGCCGGCCGGGACGGTCAGGGAGAGTGCGACGATCCCGACCACGAGGGCGGCAACCGACAACCGAGATCCCGGAGCCGAGGTGTCCTCGCCGGTTCGCAGCCCCATGTCTCCCCTCTCGGCACCAGTGGCTCCATGTTAAGACGCCTTGATAGGCTCGTCGGTGCGGACGGGGGAGGATGCGATCGATGCCCACACCTCAACGATCCTGCGTCCGGCGGCGGCGTAGTGGGTGGGTTTCCATGGCGGAGGCCGCAGCCGTCGCGGCATTGGGGAGCCTCGTGCTCGTCGGGGTGGGCGGGGTGGCGCCGGCCGGCGCCACGTCCATCCTGGTGAGCGACCCGGCGTCTTTGGTGAATCCCTTTGTCGGCACCGCGCACGGGGGGGACACGTTTCCCGGGGCGGACGTGCCCTTCGGGATGATCCAATGGAGTCCCGACACGGTGAACCGGCCCAACGGCGGCGGCTACGGGTACCACAGCTCGTCGATCATCGGTTACAGCCTGACCCACCTTTCCGGTGCCGGGTGCCCGGCGGAGGGTGACGTCCCCATCCTGCCGACGGTGGGGGCCGTCGGAACCGATCCCTCCGCCACCACCGAACCCCTGGTCCACGGCGATGAGGTTGCGACGCCCGGGTACTACCAGCTCGACGCCGGCGGCGTCGACACCCAGCTCACCACCACCACGCGGTCGGGCATGGCCACTTTCACCTTCCCGTCGACAGGGTCGACCGGCAATCTCCTTTTCAAGCTGTCCGACAGCGCCACCTACGTCGAGGCCAGCCAGTTCGACATCGTCGGCGACAAGGAAGTGGAGGGCTCGGTGACCACGGGAGGCTTCTGCGGCGCTTCGAACACCTACACGCTCCACTTCGACATGGTCTTCAATCGTGCCTTCGTGTCCTCGGGGGCCTGGAGCAGCGGTGCAGTCGGCGACTATGTCAGTTTCGACGTCTCCTCGAACCCGGTCGTGGAAGCGAAGGTCGGGATCTCCTATGTCAGCGACGCCGACGCCGTCGGCAACCGCGTCGCCGAGAACCCCGGTTGGAACTTCGATTCGGTCAAGGCGGCGGCACTGTCGTCATGGCAGGACATCCTCAGCAGAGTCCAGGTGGCCGGTGGCACGGCCGGCGACAGATCGGTGTTCTACACGGCCCTCTACCATTCGCTTCTCGCACCCAATGTGTTCAGTGACGTCAACGGGCAGTACATGGGCCCCGACGGACAGGTCCATCACGTCAAGACCCCGCAGAGAGCACAGTACGCCAACTACTCCGGCTGGGACATCTATCGCAGCGAGGTGCAGCTCGAGGCCCTTCTGGCGCCGCAACAGACGAGTGACATCGTGACCTCCATGTTGAACGACGACGCACAGATCGGTCAGCTACCCAAGTGGGCGGAGAACGATGGCGAGGCCTACCTCATGGTGGGAGATCCGGCCGACAGCATCATCGCCGACGCCTACGCGTTCGGCGCGACCAACTTCGATACGGCGACAGCGCTGAAGGACATGACGATCGAAGCCACCACCCCCAACAACGTCCGGCCGGGCCTCAGCGACGACGAGACGGACGGCTACCTGCCGATCGACGCCACCTATGGCTGTTGCAACTTCTATGGCCCGGTATCGACGCAGGAGGAGTATGACGCCGCTGACAATTCGATCGCCCAGTTCGCCACCGCCATCGGCGACAGCGACGTGGCGCAGACCTTCGGCACCCGGGCCCAGAACTGGCAGAACGTGTTCAACCCCGACACCGGCTTCATGCAGCCGAAGGAGGAGTCGGGGCAATTCCAGCCCGGATTCGACCCGACATCGGAGACCGGCTTCGTCGAGGCTGACTCGTACGTCTACACGGCGATGGTCCCCTTCGACGTGGCGGGAGTCATCGCCGCCGCCGGCGGTGACACAGCTTGGATCGCCTACCTGGACGGACTGACATCGAGCGTCACAGCCAACGGGCCGGGGCAGATCCAGATGGGCAACGAGCCGTCCTTCGACATTCCCTGGGAGTACGACTATGCGGGGGCCCCGGCCAAGACGGAAGAGGTGGTGCGCCAGATCGAAGAACAACTCTTCACGGACAGTCCGCAAGGATTGGCCGGCAACGACGATCTCGGCGCCATGAGCTCGTGGTATGTCTGGGCGGCGCTGGGTGCCTACCCGGAGATGCCGGGCTCGGCTGTCGTTGCCCTCGGCAGTCCACTGTTCAGAGCGATCGTCATCCACCTGATCAACGGCAGGACGATCACGGAGACCTCCCCGTCCGCCGCCGACGACGCTCCGTATGTCCAGAGCATGACCTTGGACGCGATGTCATGGCCCGCCGCCTACCTCCCCGCCCACATCTTCACCAACGGTGGGACCCTGGAATGGGCCCTCGGCGTGACGCCGGGCACCTGGGGCACCGGTGCTGACGACCTCCCACCGTCGGCTGCGCGGGGTCTGTTGCCGGCGCTCGGATACCTCGCCGGTGTCGACGGCGGGAGCGTCAGGGTGTCCCCGGGCGGATCCGCCGACATCACCCTGGGCGTGCAGAGCATGTCAACGAGCAGCCAACAGATGAACTGGACCGCCTCCGCCACGTCGGGGTCGGGCATCGTCATCGGACCGACGACCGGGACCGTCACCGTTCCGACCGAGGCCAAGGGCACCCAGCCCGTCGCGATCCAGGTTCCCCCGGGCACGGCCGAGGGTCGGTACCTGGTGGTCTTCGGGCTTCGCTCGACGACGGGAGTGGCGCTGCCCGACGTCGTCGCCGAGATCGACGTCACGTAGGCGCGGCCGCATCCCTCCCGGTGTAACGGCCCCGTCTCGCTGTCGTTACTTACGGAGACGCCTCGCACCCCCGGAGAGGCGGCACCCCTGAGAGGAGAGTGTGCTCATGGCACAGAGCCGGCGTGTCAAGTGGATTTCCGTGGTGGTGGCCGCCGTGGTGGCGTCCCTGTCGACCGGTGGCACCCTCGCCTGGGCGCAGAGTCCGAAGAGCGGGTCCGTCCATCCCCGTCAGTTCTTCGTCGGGACGGTCAATGGCCTGCCAGCCGATGCCGTGATCACGGTTGTGTGCCCCGGCGCTGCCGACACCGGTCACGCCCTGCCCGGTCAGACCCTCGAGGTCGATGAGGTGGGTGGCACGGGGGCGATCCCGGGGTTCACCGGGACGAAGGCCAAGGAGATCGTCGCCACTCTGGCCTACGCCAAGAGCGTCACCGGATCGCTGGCCACGTTCAGACGGTACGGGGTGGCCGCCTCCTTCCCGACCTCGTTGGTCCTTCCCTGCTCCGGCACCGGGGTCGTGATCTTCGACCCCATACCCGGAAGCCCGACGGCGAGGGCGTACGAGGTCGGCGTGACGTTCGAGAACATCGGGGTCTGACCCTCCGACGCGGGGCCTCGTCCGGGGCCTGACGACGGCCCCGAGGACGAGTGCGCCGAGGCTCTCTGGATCCGACGAGCATGCCCGTGACCACGGGGAAGCTCGTCAGTTCCGCAAACACCCGTCCCGTCGGACTGTGGGGCGTCCTCAAGGTCGTGCGGCTACCTTCGCCACTGGTGAGAATGGGGGGTGACGGGGCGGGTGAGGTCGATAACCGCGTCGCCGGGTCACGGCGCCCCGCAGCTCACCGTGCACATGGCCGACACGTTGATCGAGGCGATCCCCCACGAGGCGGTACCGGGGCTCAGGTAGTAGGGCGGGGAGAAGTATCGCAACCGGCTGTCGTACTGATAGTTCTTGGCGTAGCCATGGGAGATGGCGCCCCCACTGCTCTGACCCACCGGGCCCCGCCAGTTCTGGGACACCGTGCCGTTCAGGGTGATCGTGCCCAATGGTGCACCGGACGAGAAGTTGTTCACCAGGAACGAATGGTTGAGGGCCAGGACGACGGCGTTCACGGTCCAGTTCGTCTGGTCGCAGCCCGGGGCCGCCGGCGCTCCGTTGGTCCCGCAGATCTTGGCGTTCGCTCCTCCGCTCAGGGGGTGGTTGATCTCGACGTAGTTGTAGGCGATGAGGCCGAGGACGTCGGTGGCCGAGTTCGCCGGAAGGCTGGCGCAGCTGGCCGCCGACGAGTAGCACAGGTTGCCGTCGATGACGTCGTTGTTCTGGGCGCCGATGGTGAGGGGGCCGGTGAGCGTCCCCTGCACGATGGCGTCACCGTAGGTGGGTCCCGACGCCCCCGTCTCCCCGTCACCGGACATGGGGTTGTAGGCGTTCCCCGCCGTGCACGCGGCGTCGCCGCTGAGGCAATTCTCGACGAAGACGACGGCGTTGTTGGGCAGCGCCACGGACCCACCGGCGCTGGCCGGCATGCAGACGCTCGTATTGCCGGCCTGGTTGAGGGCATCGTTCGACGGCGAACCGTTCGGTGCGCCCGGGGGTTTGCCCGTGGGGGTGTCGGGGCTCGTGATCTGCATCGTCGTGCCCGTCAGGACGATCGAGGTGGGACCCTCGTACAGGCAGCCGTTCTGCTCTGCCACGGACGCCAGCTGGCTGTCGTCGGACGGGATTGCCTCCAGGGGCACGCCGTCGGTCTTCGACGTGGCCGACGGGGTGCCGCTGCCCCCGCAGCTCGAGTCGTCGTTGACGTAGTCCTCGTTGGGGTCGGCGGTGCGGACCGTGTCGAAGCTCGGGGTCCCGCACGTGAAGATGCTGTCGTTCACGTAGAGGTTCCCGGTCAATGCGTCGGCGCTGATGAAGTCCACCTTCTGGCAGCCGTTCTCGATCCCCACCTGCCAGTAGTACCCGCACGTCGGAGGGTTCTGAGGCGAGAGGACCGCCGGGTCGGTCTGGTTGTAGTTGATCCACAGGACATCGAGGAGGAAGTTGTTGAGGGGTTGCAGGGCCACCGTGGCGCTCTGGTAGCTGTAGCCGCTCGGGAAGCCGGCCGCCCCCTCCACCGTCATGGAGACGATGCCCGTCGAGTAGTTGAGCTGCGGATTGGCGAAGTAGAACCACGAGGGGGGGCCGTTCGACGAACCGGTGCCCTGCACCGGTATCCATTGGCCGAAGGCCAGACCGGGGCAGAACCCCGTCGCCTGGTTCGAGGAGTTGCAGATGATGTAGTCGGCGTTCACGTTGGCTTTGTAGAGGTATTCGTCGAGACCGGCCTGTAGGGCCCGGTAGGCCTGGTGCTGGATCAGGTCGCTCTCGACGAGGGGGCTCTGCTGGCCGACGTCCTGCACCAGGATCACCGAACCGAGGATGAGGATGAGCATGACCCCCGACACCAGGGCGAGCGCCTGTCCTGACTGGTCCCGTCGCCGTCTCATCCGCCGCCCTCGCTGTAAGCCGGCGCTATGACGTAGGCCAGGGTCTGAAAACCCGATGGTGATCCCGGCGCCAGGTCCACCTGGATGTTGACGCTCACTGCTATCACCTCGTCCAGTTGGCAGTTGCCGGCTCCCACGGCACAGGTCGTGCCCGGGGTGGTGCACGACCAACCGTCCGCCGACGTGCAGGTCGAGCCCGGCGTCGCTGTGGTGCTGCCCCCTTGCAGGGTGTAGGTGAACACAGGGGTGGTGTTGTTGATCATGTTGGGGATGTCGACGGCGAATCGCGGCGCGTTCGTCGTGTACGTGCACATCGTTCCGGTCGAGCCCGTGACGGGGCAGCTGTTCGGATCGGGTGCCGTCACCGACATGAGGAAGGTCTGGTGGGTCCCGGTGCACGGAGAGGCCTGCGCCACCACCCGTTGGGGACCGTTGGGGTTTCCGGTGTCGGCGTAGAACGTGGCCGAGCATCCGGTGGCGGTGGTGAACGGCGGCGTGGGCACGCCCGTGCCGCTGGGAGGTGCCGGTTCGACCATCTCACGGATGTAGCGGGTCATGATCTCCGACGTCAGCAGGGCCTCGTCGGCCCCGTTGTAGGTGCGCTGGACGGCCAGCGATTCGTCGTAGAAGACCTGCACAACGGGCGTGACGGTGACGATGATGACGGCCATCACGGCGAGGGTGATGGCCAGTTCCACCAGCGTGAAGCCCTCGTCGCCCGGTCCGTCGGCCCGACGTCCTCGGGTACGTCGCCGGCTGGGGCCGCCGCGTCCGCGGGGGCGTATCGCCGACCTCATGGCGCCGTCACCGGGACAGCGGTGCCGTCCGGATAGGTCGTGCCACCCACGACCACGCCGGTGACGGTCACCTGCAGGTTGACGGTCGTCGACTGCTGGTTCCCCGGATCGGTCACCTTGACCGAGTAGGTCTCGGGGATCACCTCGGTCAGGCTGAAGGCCGGATTGGGCGTCGTACCCGAGGTCGGCGACAGGCCGAAGGTGTCGGCGGGACAGCCGTCGGTCAGGTCCTGGACGGTGGCGGTGGCGGTGGCGCCGTACAGCGGGGTGCCGCCCTTGGTCACCTGCAGCTCCAACGGAGCCATGCCGGTGATGGTGGCCGTGCTCGTACCGCCCGGAGACGTTGCCACCATGGCCGGGCTCGACGGCTCCTCGGCCGCACAGTCGCCGTACCAGACCGAGTACCCCGACGGGTAGGGGAACAAGTTGCTCGACGTCGACCCACCCGTGGCGACGGTCTTCCACGGTACGGGGAGGAGTTGGCCGTTGCCGACCGACACCGGCATCCCGGTGGCGATGGGGACCGAACCGGGCATGAACTGGACGGTCGAGGACTGGTCGAAGTGGAACGACCAGGGGGACGTCACGCCGGACACGACCGTCAAGCTGGTGCTCGGCGCCGTGTTCTCCTGCCAGTCGATGTACCCACCGGAGGAGTTGCTCAAGGTCACGGTGTAGGTCCCGGGAACCTCCTGCTGGAAGACGCAGCCGTTGACGTCCGGGGTGTACGTCGTGAGGGTGCCGCCCGGTCCGTCGTTGATGGTGACCTGCAGGCCGGTGACGCCACCCGGGGGGGCCGTGCCCGTGGACCCCACGATCTGCACCGAGATGTACCCGTCGGTCGGGACGGCCGTGCCGTACGGGGGGTTGATGATGGTCGTCTCGGCCAGTGTCTGACCGGCCCCCCAGGAGACGGTGACGGTGGCCAGGATCACCTGTGGCGGGTTCCCGGAGGTGCAGGCGTTCTGGGACGCCCCGGCGTCGGCCCACGCCAGTTGGGCGGAGGCCGAGTAGCCGATCCCGGCCACCACCACCGGCGTGGCGGTGAGCGAGACGACGTGGTTGATGTCGCTCTGGAGAGTGGCCAGGGGGTCGTTGGCCAGCCGTTCGAGCCACTGCTCGGCGATCTCCGTCGCCGAGACCTGCTCCTTGGCATGGGCGGTCTGCTTGAGCACGTCGGACACCAGGTTCGAGGTGGCGATGAGGATCACGAGGAGCACCACCAGGGCCAGGACGGCGTCGAGGAGACCGAACCCGTCCTCGGCACGGTGGCAACGTCCATGGCGCCGGCGATCACAGGGGGGATCGGATGGTCGCCTCACCGGGGCCGGAGCTCGCCGGAACGTCGGGGAGGCGACCAGGAGCACCCCGGTCCGCCTGCGGCGGCGCCACGGGACCGCCGGATGCCGAGATGTCCATACCGCGATCTCGTTCGCATCGTCAGCCCCCCTAGCCTGTGCGGACCATCGGTAAGCGTGGTGGCAGGCGTGGCTCTCTGGCGGTGCCCACCTGGCAGAACGTCACCGTGGGTCGTTCACAACAGTATTGACACGTAGAGTGGTCTTGTAACCACCAATGACCACGTTATGTGGCTATGTTGACAATGCCCTCGGGGCTCCGTCGGGATCCCGTGGCGGGCCGACGGGCCCCTGGTGCGCGGCGAGCGGGAGCTAGGACGGGTCCGTGGTGGACCAGTTCGGCTCCTCCTCGTAGCCCAGGCGGACGACGAGATCTCCGGTGAGCTCCTTGAACAGGTCGACGTGGTCGCCGCCGAAGACGCGGCGCCATTCGCCGGGCTGGCCCGATCGGACATGGGGGTCGGTGTCGCCCGCCGGTGAGCCGCCCCTTCGGCTGAATCCGTCGACGATCCTGAGACCCTGCGCCACGGCGGCATCGTCGAAGCCGTAGAACCGGAACAATCGACTGAAGGTCGCAACCTCGTCGCGCACGGCGTCCTCGTAGCGCAGTTCGAGGATTCCCGGACGGGAGTAGGTCCACCGGTCCATGTCGGCCAGCGTGGAGCGTGCACATCGCTCGATCTCGGCCAGAAGGCCGTCGTGCTCGTCGACGCTGTGCAGGAAGGCCTGATAGCTGAGGCCGCCGTAGCGCTCCTGAGGCTCGAGCACCCAGGCCTCGGCGGTCCGCAGGTGGTAGTGATACCCCGATACGACGATGTCCCGGGGATCCCGTATGAGGTGCGAGGCCCGGCAGTCACGACCGGCGAAGTCCTGGGGCCGGAAGTCGTTGGCCCGGTCATAGACCACGAGATCGATGTCCCGTCCCGGGATGATGGCCCGTCCGGGCGCACCGTCGGATTCCGGCACTTCGGTGAAGCGCAGACCGTAGAACCCGGCCACCGTCGAGAGGACGCGTTGGAACCACACCGTCCCGACCTTGTGGTGGGCGCCGTGCACGAGGACCGCGGGTCCCCGGTCGGCGTCGAAGGGCGAGCGGGTCAGCCGGCGCATTCTGCTCCGCACGGCCAGGTGCGCCGGCCGCAGATGAAGCCTGTCCACCAGGTTCGCCACTGTCGTCGCGCTCGTTTCCCGACGCCGCTCTACGGAGAGCCGGACCCGCTCGGCGCCGGCGCCTGGCTCCCGAGGGCCACGGTTCGGATGCGCTCGCGGGCGACGGACCACTGGTGGCGCTCGAGGAAGGCGGCCTGACCATCGGCCACCAACCGTTCCCGGAGGGCGGGTTGGGTGAGAGCCGACACGCACGCCTGCGCGAAGCTCTCGGCATCGTCGGCCACCAGAAGGTGCCGGCCCGGCTCGAGCCCGAGACCCTGCGCCCCGACGGTGGTCGACACCACGGGGATTCGGTGAGCCAGGGCCTCGAGGATCTTGAGCCTGGTCCCACTGGCGTAGCGCAACGGGACGACGACCAGGTCGGCTCGGGCCAACTCCGTCGCCATCGACTCGACGAACCCCACCACGGTGACCTCCGGTGGGTGATCGAGCCGAACCACCGAGCCATCGGGGTCGCCCACCAGCCTGATCCGGGTGTCGGGGAGCCTGTCACGAAGGAGCGGGGCGATCTCGGTGACGAACCAGCGCGCGCCGTCGGTGTTCGGTCCATAGCGCATGCTTCCTTGGAACAGCACCGACGGGGGGTCACCGACCTGTACCCGTCCGGCGGGTTGCTCCGGGGGCTCGTAGCCGTTGGGGACGACCACCGCGTTGGTGAGGCCGGCACGCTCCACGTCGTGGTCGCTGCAGACGAGGACGGTGTCGACCGATCGGGCCACGGTCTCTTGGAGCCGTGCCCAGCGCGACGCGTTGCGTCGGGCCTGGAATGCGGCGCCCCGTCGGTGGACCCACCCGCGCACCCCGTCCGACGGTTGCCCTCGCAGAACGTCCAGCCGTGTCAGGATCTTCTGGTCCTCGAGGTCGTCGAGATCGACGATGGTCCGGCCCAGTGCCGGTCGTCCCAGCAACTCGAAGGTGCTCGCTTTGTTGATCCAGACCAGGTCGTAGTGGCTCCCGGCCCAGGCGTGAAAGCGAGCACGCAGTGGTGCCGGTTCAGAGGCGACGATCTCCAATGGCAGGCCGCTGGTGGCCAACCAGCGCATACGCCGTCCGAAGGAGTAAACGGGCTTCGAGCTGGTCACGACCTCCACCCGAGCGACCTCGATGTCCGGAGGAACGTCACACGGATCAGCCCGGTTCGGATAGATCAGGCTGAAGATGTCGAGCTCGCCCAAGGTGGCGAGGGTGGCGACCACCTGTTGCGAGCGCAGGTGGGTACCCAGTCGGGCCGGCCAAGGGAAGTCCTGCGCGACGAAGAGGATCTTCACCCACACCCCCCGCCCGTCCTGAGGCTCATTTCGCTCCCACCGGTTCCCAGGCTACAAACATCCACGGGGCCGTCACCCGATCAACTCGTGGCTGCATCGTCGTCGGGTGGCTCGCAGGACCAGTCCTGACTGGACTCGTAACCCAGGCGGACCAGGAGGTCGCCCGTCAGGGCCTTGAAATTCTTCGACGTGGTCGGGTCCGAACTCCCCTCGCCATTGCCCGGATCTCCCGGACCGGACATGTTGCCTCGAGTTGCCGGTGTCGGGCGAAGTAGGTCGCGAGCGGATGCTGAATCGTGCCACGGCAGCCAGTCCCACGCTGACCGCTTCGTCGTCGAGACCGTAGAATTCGAAGATGCGAGAGAACCATGAAAGCTCGTCGTCGATGACGTCCTCGTAGTGCAACTCCAGGAACTCCGGCTGTCCGTAGTCCCAAGCGGCCATGTCGGCCAAGTTGGACGCAGCGCTCCGTTCTATCTCAGCCAGCAGTCCCCGATGGCGGTCCACGGAGTTGAGGTAATCGTGATACGACAGCCCACCCCAGGCGCGCCCGCCGGGGCGGTGCGCCCATTCCTCATCCGTCCACAGGTGGTAGAAGTACCCGGACACGACCACGTCGCGTGGGTCGCGGATCATATGAGAGCCTCGGAAGACCCGGTCTCGAAGGTCCTCTCGGCGATAGTGCCGTCCGGCACGGAAGAAGGCGATATCGGTGCGAGCGTCGACGGGCTCGCCCACGCAGCGCTCGATACGTAGGTCATAGGCGGCGGCCAAGGTGCCCAACACCCGGCGGAACCATACTGTCCCGACCTTGTGGTGTGAGCAGTGTACGACGAGGGGTCTTCCCACCTCGGGACGAAAGGGAGCAAGCGGGGACTGTGCCGACCTACTCATAGCCGAAGACCTTGAGCAAGTCACCTCCGGTACGTCGAACGATGACGAATGGAAGCGATGTGGAGACGCCGCGGCCGACGCCGATCGACGTCGTCCGAACCTTCGCATTGCGCTGGGCCCACCGCTCGTCCTCGAGCCGCAGAGGTTGAGCACCGAAGGCATGCGGATGATCGGCAAACTCGAGAACGTCGTCGGACCACGGCTCCTCCAGCCAACTGAAGAGTGTGCGCAGGGTCGGTTCCGGGTCGCGGGCCAGGTCTTCGTATCGCAGTTCTATGGCCTTGTCGCCCCCCTTTCTGTTGGCGAACTCATGAGCTGAGCGGACGTATCGGACCCACGAACGGGCGGCCCGGTGCATGCTTTTCACCCCGTAGAACCGGCGCCATGCGTCGATGACGTCGCGGGGGTCGCGGACGATGTGCACGATCTGAGAATCGGGATAGAGGGTATCGACATAGTCGAGGATAAGGGCGTAATCGGGACTCTTGTCAGCCCAGCGGACTTTACCGGTGTGCTCTGCGTAGCGAAGATGGAAGGCCTCGAACAAGGAACGGACGTTGGCGTGCCATTCGTCGAGGCTCAGACCGAAACCCGCCAGCGTCGACCAGTTGCGTTCCTCGATGGCCCGGATACCCCAGAGGAAACGGGACTCCGGCCCGGCGCTGATCGACGGATGGGAGTCGAGGATGAGTCGCAGGAGCGTCGTACCGGACCGCGGACAGCCGACGACGAATATCGGGCGCGGCAACTCACTGCCTGCTTGACCTTGGTGTGGCATTGGGCTGCCTCACCGCCCGTTCAGGGTCAGGCCGCTCGATGTTGTCGGGGACAACCTGGGGGGAGTGCGCGAATCGTCCATACCCATCGTGCACGCTTTCGAACCTGCCAATCCAACGACCCTTCTCGCCGCTTTCCCGACTTTCCGGGGAACACCCAGCCTACCTCGACGGCTCAAGGGCCTCTCCATGGCGGCCCCCGAGGAGAACCTCGTCGGCGGGAATGACCGCCCGGGTGGAGATGTCGTAGATGCGATCGAGGCCGAAGCCGCGCACGAGGGCCAGAGCCCTCTCGACCCGGTCGGGGGGGACCTCGTTGACCCAAGCGTCCAGCCGCGCGGAACCCGATGTCACATCGGTGCCGCGGTAGTTGCTGCGCGACGGCCTGGCGACGCTCGTCGCCGAGTCTGTCTGTGGGTGCCAGTGGTCCGTACCGAATGGGAGGAGGTAGGCGCGCAGCCTCTCGAGCTCGCCGCCCGGGTCGTCGACCATCTGCTCGTAGAACACCACATGGACGCGACGAGCGTCGAGCTCATGGACGGGTACGAAATTCTCGAGACACCATTGCAAGACGATCCGGTGGAACGTGTCGGGAGACGCCGCCGCCTCTCCTATCAGGGACTGGAACGGCTTGAGCGGACCTTGCATGAGTGATTCCTGGCTGAGCAACGGCTCGAGCTGGTCCGGCCAGCCCAGCTCACTCACCGACCAGGCGGTCGGCACCGGATGGCGAAGCAGGTAGACAACGGGGGTCCGGGGATAGCGACGGATGATCCACGGCAGCAAGTTGGTGGCCCGGACCTCCTTCACGACGCGTCGGCTGGGAAAGCGGACCCTGTTGTACTTGTCGGTGAATCGGTTGCGGATCCGTCCGCTCAGGACCCTGTCGAGCACTTCAGCCACGGCCTGGTCGGAATCATCATCCGGACGGAGATAGTGGCCGCGGCGAACAGGCCAGGTCCACGGGACCGACTGGGTGCGCAGCGGCTCGAACACCAGCCGAGCCCCCAGAGCGTCGACGAGGATCTCCGCCAGCCAAGTCGTTCCGCTGCGCCCGCTGCCGACCAGAAGCAGCGTGCGGCTCGGGTCGTGGTTGAGTTCGAGAAATGTCACGCGAGGCGACACTCCCCGCCGTGCCCGGCGAACGAACAGCCTGGGATCGTGCACCGCTCTGCGCAGGAAGCGCGCTTCCCGTCTTATCCGTGCCCGCAGAGAACTACTCATGACCGCTAGCCGTCGTCGATACCTGCACCGGACTCCGGTTCCACGGCGACCGCCTCGCCTGAGCCGACGCTCGCAGTGACGAGGTCGTCCTTCTCGTCATCACCTTCGACGACGGAGCTTGATCCGCGGCGCCGACGACGGGTGGCGGCGACCACGGCCCCCCCGGCCAGACCGACCACAGCCAGGGCGGCGAGCACCAGACCGACCGAGAATGTCGTCGGCCAATAGGTGACGGTCACGATGTGTCGTCCCGGCGGAATGCGAGCCTGGATCATCACGCCGGAGAACGGCAGAAGGGGAAGGGGATGCCCGTCGCTGGTGGCATGCCACCCGGGTTCGTCGGTCAAGTGGAGACGGAGGACCTGCTCCGTTGCCGCCGATGTGGTGACACGCCAGACCGAAGGGATCGGATGCGTGACGGCGACTGGGGTGCCCGCCGCGTCGGCTGTGGGCAAGGCACCATCCGCACCGAGGGGGGTGAGGGTGGCGGCCGCGGCACCGGGTATCCGGTAGAGGTCTTCGTCCCCGACCTGCCGGTCGAAGACCGCACCCTTCGGCCCGGGCGATCCGTGCGACTCGAGGACGTACCCGATTCCGAATTGGCGTGCTGTGTCAACGGACGCCACCTGCGGACAGAACAGGGAGAGTGACGGGAGACCTCCGGTTTGACCGGTCGCCTTCCGCCACGCCTTGAAGTAGTTCTTGGTGAGCAGAGGGTCATAGGCCGCCATCTCGTGGACACCGAGAAGGATGTTCGCCTCGGGGACGACGCCCAGTCCGCTGTGGCACGGCTGTGCGTTGGTGCCCAGCCCCACCGTTGCCGAGCCGACCGTCTTCTGGAGCGTGGTTTCGGCCGCCGTGGCGGTGAAACCCGAACTCGATGTCCACAGAGGCGCGGCGGTGGCGACGAGGGCCACCGATTCACCGACGAGAAGCAGCGCACCCACGAGCAATTCCACCCGGAACGGACCCGCCCGTCGGCCGGCCACCAAACGGCTGCGACGCGCCGCGACGATGAGCGTGGTGGCGGCGGCCAGTCCGACGATCAGTCCGATCGCGCCCCACAGGACGCTCCGGCCCTCGAATCCGGACGCGAAGCCGCTCCGTAGCTCGACAGGGATGGACGGGGGATGGCCGACCGTCTCAATTCCGACGAAGGCCAAGCCGCCGACGACGAAGCCGCCCGCCAGCCAGCGCCGCACCCTCGGAGACGATTCGCCGCGAACCAGAGCGTCCATGCCCGTGCCCGCCAGCAGGGCCGCAAGGAACAACAGGCAGATCACCGCGCGCGGCCACCGGACGGCATGGAGCCCTGGCAACGCATTCATCACGGTATCGGCCGGCTGCACGAAGCTCAGGAAAGCAAAGACGACGACGCCGGCCACCAGAGCCCTGACCTCCTTGCGCCGCCATCGCACCACGACGCCGGTGACGGCCAGGACGACCACGATGACGCCGATGGTTGCCGCGGCCATGGTGAAGAGGCCGTCGTAACCCGCGAACATGTTGACGAATTGGCGAAATGGTAGAGCTTCCTGGCTTCCCAACGCTCCACCTCGGCCGCTGCGGATGGAGCGAGAGAGGAGTTGGAATCCCGGTAGCAGCAGCGGAGCAGCCAGAGCGACCCCGGCGATGCCGGCGATGACGACATCGACGATCGGACCAAGGAGTGGTCCTGATCCCCCGAACAGCGGTGTCCGCTGGGCGAGCAACGCCACGATCAACAAGGCGGTCATCGACCCGAGCAGGATGAGTGAGTCGGGCTGGCCGGCGTAGACGGAGGCCGCCACCACCAGGGCGAAGAGCACCACGGAGCGGACGCGGCGGTCGCCGCGCAGAATCAAGAGGGCGGCGGCGAGCAACCAACCGGCCCACGACATGACTGATGCGATGGGCCAGCCGAGCCAACTGAAGAAGGACCCACCGAGTTCATAGACAGTCCCGGCCAGCGCACAGGCCACAACACTCAGCCGCAGCGTCTTTCCCAGCGCGTAGACTCCGGTCCCGGCGACGAGCAACGTGACCAGAACGCCGGCCGTGTAGGCCAACTGCACCGGGAAGAGGTATCCGACGAGAGCCGGGAGACCGAACGCAGCCGCCTGCCAGTTGAAAACCAGCGGCATCCCCAGCACGCTGTACGGATTCCACAGGGGGAGCTGCCCATGGTGGACCTGGGTCCAGGCCAGAGTGGTCCACGGGATCATCTCGGTGATCTGGTCGCTGGCGAATTGGTTGTGCGCCACCACGCCGGGTCGGTAGGACAAGCCTCGTCGGGCGAGAATGTCGAACGGTCCCAGTGAGTGTCCGTGGACCAAGGCAGGCACCAGTGCCGCCACACCGACCACGATCACCCAGCCCACACCGACGAGATCGGGCCAATGGCGAAGGATCGGACCACTCAGACGAGAGTGGGGCGCTCGTTCCGGCCCCGGCGGAGGTTTCCCGGCGGATACGGCGCCGTCGTCTTCGTTCTCGGACGAGGTCTGCAACTCGCTATACCCCCCTTCTCGGAAAGAGCCGACCGTACCCGGCGTACCCGGCACCGTGACTTCTTAGACTAGCGGGAGCCCTCCAGCTGCGAGAGGAGGACCTTGCCCAGGGTCCGCCGGTTGCTGGCCTTGTTCTCGATCGATCGGGCCACGCGTCGGGAGCCCCGATCTCAGGAGCACGGTCGTGACAAGATGGCCACGGTGAGACGATCCAGATCGTCGTGGCGACGGTGGACAGACAACGCGCAGCCGTGAGTGAGGCCGCCGCTTCGGTCGATGCCATCCTCGAGGGACGCCAGATCCGGACCCTCTTCCAGCCGCTGGTGCATCTCGTCGACGGTGAGGTCGTCGGGTTCGAGGCGCTCAGCCGGGGACCCGAGGGGAGCGCTCTCGAGGATCCCTTGGCGTTGTTCGCCGCCGCCGAGCAGGCCGGAAGGCTAGTGGAGCTCGACTGGTTGTGCGCCGCATCGGCTTCCCGGGCCAGCGCGCCGCGCCAGACTGCATCCCTCCTTGACGGTATTCGCGAATTTCCGGCCGCAGACTCTCTTGAGTCCCTATCCCGAGGACGATGCGGAAGACGTCAACCGGGCGCGTCGGCAGTTGCGCATCGTAGCCGAGATAGACGAGAACGAGCTCCATCATCAGCCGGCGGACGCGCTCAACGCCGCCGCCCACGCCCGGGCCGACGGCTGGGGAGTGGCCCTCGACAACATGGGCGCCACTCCGTCATCCCTGGCCCTACTGCCGGTCCTGCATCCTGACGTCGTAAAGCTTGATCTTCGCGTCCTGGCCGAGCATCAAGGAGAGGATTCAGCCGAGATCGAGACGGCGGTGAGGACCTACGCCGAGGCGAGCGGCGCGGCGGTCTTGGCCCAGCGGATCGAAACCAAGGAGGATGTGCTCTCGGCCCGGGCCTTCGGTGCCACGTACGGACAGGGGTGGCGCTACGGCCGCCCCGCTTCTCTCCCCCCGAAGAGCCACGTCCCGCGGGCTCCGTTTCAATTGCTCCGCGCGTCGGGAAGCGAGTCGGTCTTCACTCCGTTCGAGGTGGTACACCGGCATCGACGGTCGTCACCGACGGAAAAGCGGATGCTTGTGCGGATCAGCACGGTGCTCGAACATAGAGCCCTGTCGAACGGTGCCTCCACCATTCTCCTGGGATGCTTCCAGGATGGTCGTCATTTCTCGGGGACCACCAGCGCCCGTTACGGAGATCTGGCGCAGCGGTCGTCGTTCACCGCCATCTTCGGAGCCCACATGGCCGACGTGATCCTCCCCGAGATCCATGTGCCCGAAATCCATGTGCCCGAGATCCATGTGGTCGACCTGTCACCGGAGGAGGCGCTCTGTAAGGAATGGAACGTCATCGTGGTCGGACCGAACTATTCAGGGGCCCTGGTCGCACGGGACCTCGGCGAGACAGGTGAAGACCGGTACCGGCGTTACGACCACATCGTCACCCACGATCGGGACCTCGTGGTCGAGGCAGCCCGGTCCCTGCTCCGCTGGATCGGTCGCTGAAGCGGGGAGAACCCGCAAGGGTCCGGCCCGTAGGACCGGAGTCTCATCGATTCCACAGATGATCCAAAGGGGGCGCACAGGTTGTACCTGTCTGCTGGAATTGGAGGTGGGGAATCCACCTCCAGCCCGGCGACGAGGGTGGGAGGCGCCATGGAAGCCGACTGGTTGGCTCGAGCGAGATGCAGGGACACGGACCCCGCCATCTTCTTCCCGGGGGATGGGATCGGCGTCCAGGCGGCGCAGCGGATCTGCGCCCAGTGTCCTGTCAAGATCAGCTGCCTGGAGTACGCACTGGCTGACCGGATTGACCACGGAGTGTGGGGGGGCACCTCGGAGCGGGAGCGTCGACGGATTCTGCGTCACCGGCGCTCGTCGGCGGCGAAACGGGAAGCGAACGTCATCCACGTCGGTTGAGATCCTGACACCGGTCGTCTGGCGCCGAATCTCCGGCACCGATGCTCTGCCTGCCGGTGACACCGGGTCGACGAGGTGGTAATACTGCTGGTGTCAGGCGCCATCGGCGGTTGGTGCTCTCGACCGGGAGCTCGGAGTAGCGATGAGACACACACTGAGGATCGGGTTGCTGTCGGTGGTCGGTTCGATGCTGGTCGTGGGGACGCTCGGAGTGGGGACGGTGGCGGCGAAGGGTGCCCCCACCCTCATGCCCAGGCCCGACACGAAGTTGGTCGGCGGGGAGCTCATCCACCTCCAGGGCGACAACTGGCCCGCTGACGATGGCAATCTGGTGGCCTGGGAGTGCGATTCGTCCGCCCATCCCACCAGTGCGGCCTACTGCGACAATGCCACCGCCGTGGCCGTCGGGTCCAACGGCAAGGGGAAGCTGAAGTATTCGGCGTTCACCGTGACGACAGGGGCGGTGGGAGACGGGATGTGCGGAACCGACAGTGCCGACAAGGTGTGCTACATAGCCGTCTACGACATGGTCGACCCCGCCGTGCACGGAGTCGGCAAGATCGTCTTCGAGGTGCCCGCCACCTGAGAGAGGTCACATGACCGATCCGGAGCCGATCAACCCGGACGTGCCCCTCTCCCATCTCCCGTCACAGGAGAAGGCGAAACGCTCAGGGAGCTTCGGTGTGGTGGCCTCGCACTACGACCGCTACCGACCCGGACCGCCCCCGGTGGCAGTGGACTGGATCCTTCCCACGCGTGTCGGCACGGTGGTGGACCTCGGAGCCGGTACCGGCGCCTTGACGAGGCTCCTGACCGAAAGGGCCGACGAAGTGATCGCTGTGGAGCCCGACGACCGCATGCGGTCGGTGCTCATGGACGAGGTCCCCGGCATCCGGGCCGTGAGGGGTCGGGGTGAGTCGATCCCCGTCCCCGACGGCAGCGCCGATGCCGTGCTGGCCTCCTCCTCGTGGCACTGGATGGACGCCGTTTCGACCCTCCGCGAGGTGGGCCGGATCCTCGTGCCCGGGGGGGTCCTCGGCGTCCTGTGGTCGGGACCCGACCCGGAGGGTGCGTTCCTTGTCCAGGCCCGGACCGCTCTCACCGGCCAGTTCGCGTCGCTCGTCATGGGCGACGCCCTCCGCCCGACACCGAGTCTCGAAATTCCGTCGGAAGTCCCCTTCGACCAGCCGGAGCATGAGGTGTTCCGGTGGGATGTCGCCCTCGACGCCGAGGAGCTGATCGGTCTGCTGGGCACCTTCAGCTGGATCATCACGATGCCCGAGGAGAACCGCCGGCGGGTCATCGCCGAAGCCCGTCGACTCCTTCGAGAGCTCCTCGCCGTCGAGGGTGAGGTGACCGTGGATGTGACGTTCCGGTCAGCGGTCTGGAGATCGCGTCGCCACCCGTGACGCCTGAGCCGACCCTCGTCCGTTGAAACCACCTCCAATAGGGGCACGGCCCCGACAGCCATCGCCGGTGCGTCGACCGTGCACACCGGTGAGCCGTGGGCCGGATCGACTTCGTACGTTCTGGCCGTCCTGGCGCTCGGTATCTCGCTCCTGGGCCTCGGAGGCGAGATGAGGCGGCGCCGAGATGGCCGAGGGGCCGTAGGTGACACCTGCCCGGTAACGACCCCTTCGTGATGGGCGCATGGGCCAAGGACCAGAAGGTCCCGCCCGCCGTCGTGATGTTGGCCGACGGCAACGGCGAGTTCACCGGCGCCGTCGGTCTCGAGATGGACGGCCGCGGCGTGGGCCTGGGGGCACGGTCGCAACGTTACGCGGCGATCATCGACGATGGCGTCGTCACGGCACTCTTCGTGGAGCCCGAGCGGGGCTTGACGGTCAGGGCGGCCGAATCAGTCCTGGGCGCCCTGTAGAACCCCACCGCCGGGGCGACCGACCGCTCCGACGCTCACGGTCGGTGGGGCGGGGCGAAATCGACCGTTCCACGGCCACGACAGGTGGTTTTTTGGGAGTGAGCGTTCAAGCCGGGACGAAGCGGTGCCGACAGCTGAGGTATGAGCATTCTCACCGCCTCCGAATCGGGCGCCGCTGTTGACGACCTCGTTCTCATCCAGGAGCTGGCACGCCGCCCCAACTGGCAGATTCATGCGGCCTGCAGGGACGAGTCGGTGGACCTGTTTATCACCGACGGCGGTGGTCCCTCGGCCCGGGCCAAGCAGCTGTGCGCACGCTGTCCGGTCCGGCTGCACTGCCTGCGCTACGCCCTGGCCGATCCCGATCTCGTCGGCTACTGGGGAGGCACGAGCGAGCGGGAACGCCGGCGCCTGCGCAAGGCGTCCCGCCGTGCGCGCGCCGAGAGGCTCGTCGCTCCTGAGAGCCACCTCACAGACCTCTAACACCGCCGTCACACGGCCGTCACGGCCCCGGGCCACAATGGCTGGAGCGTCTCCTGGCGCTTCGTGTTCCAGACCATCGGGGAGGGCCGGAAATGAAGAGGATCGGCAAATTCACCGCCGGCAGCCTTGTCGGCGTGGCGCTCATCGTGGGGTTCGGTGGTGTCGCCACGGCGGCCAGCTCGACCACTACCACCGGCGCAACGGCGACGACCAGTCCGACGACGAGCACCCCGGCAAAGTCGGCCCCGAAAAAGCCGGATGTTCCCAGTGCCACCCAGATCTGGGAGACCGTGAACGCCACGCACCGGATCGATTCGCGCGCACGCGGCGAGGGAGTTGAAGAGAATCTCGAGGGCGGACGCCGCCGCCGCCAAGCGCCTGACCCGCTGGCGGAGATTGTCGGCCGCCGCCCGGGTCAGCACCCGTAAGGACGCCAAGAGCCAGATCAGGCACGCCGAGGGAAGGGCCGGATACTTCCAGAGACTGCAGAAGGACGGGGCGGCACTGGTCAAGCGGATCGACGCCAAGTGCGGAGCGAAGACCGCGGCAGGCTGACGTTCACCCCTCTCGGATGATCGCCCGCCCCGATCGTCCGAGAGTGTTCGCCCTCCGGTGACTGAGGGTGACCTTCCATCGTGAGTTCTCAGGTGGGGGACTCTTCGCGCCGATGTCTCTCGGATGCGGCACGACGGACAGGAAATCGAGAAGGGACACGCGCCCGCCCACCCGGCATGGTTCCGCCTGGCGTCCGCGGTCGTGGCGGTGGAGCTGATTGCTCTTGTCGCCGTAACCGTCATTCCGAGATCGTCGAGCGAGTTGCACACGAAGACAGTGCCGCTGGCGGCGACGGCGTCCGGCGGCGGCGTGACGGCACCACCGTTGAGCGGTCGCCGGCCGACGACAACGACAACGACAGCGACAACGGTTCCCCCCGCCCCCCCCGCACCGCCGACGACGGAGGCACCGCCACCTACCACGACCCCTCCTGCGCCGCGCGTCGTCCCCGCGCCGGCGCCGACACCTCCTCCCGTGCACACCGCAGCAGCGGCGACACCTCCGCACGCCATCCTTCCCCCCGCCAATCCGCCCGCCAGCCTCCCGCCCGAGCCGAACTTCCTGACCGCCTGCTCGGCCACGGCCGAGGACGACTCGTCGGGGTGCATAGCGTCGGCCCTCGCCGCCATCGACCGCGGCCGCAGTGCGGAGGCTCTACCGGCCATGACCCTGCCCTCCAACTGGGGCGCTCTCACCCCGCCGGAGCAGCTCTACGTGGCCACCAACCTCGAGCGGACCGTCCGGGGACTGCCCCCGCTGTCGTCGATGGCCAGTGCTCTCGACCAGGCGGCGACGCAGGGTGCGGGGGCGGGAGACGACCCCTCACCCCCACCGGGCTTCCCCTTCGAGCGGTGGGGGGCCAACTGGGCGGGCGGAGTGGGCAACCCCCTCGAGGCCGTCTACTACTGGATGTACGACGACGGTCCCGGATCGAACAACGCCGACTGCACAGCCGGTGACAGCGGGGGGTGCTGGGGACACCGTGACGTGATCCTGCTCTCGCTGTCCTGTTCGCCCTGTGTCATGGGGACGGGTTTCGATCCCCATGGCTGGAACGGCCAACCCAGTTGGGCCGAGCTCCTGGTGGGCACGTCGGGCTCACCGGCGGCGGAATTCACCTGGCAGCAGGAGACGCCGTACCTGTCTTGACCCGCCCCGGTCGCCACCCGGGCGGCCCCGTCAGAGGACGAGACCGTCGGCCTCCACCCGCTGGTAGCCCCCGAGGTCGACCGGCGGCACCCGACGTTGGTCTCACCCGTCGCTGGCGAGACTCCAGGCCAGACCGCCGGCCACGTGACGGAGGAAGGTGGGGTTCTCCCAGGCGCCGGGGAAATGCCCGAGCGACGTGTAGAAGCAGCGACCCCCGCCCTCGGTGAAGCACCAGGCCAGGGGGAAGCCGCACTCCGGGACGCGGGCCTCGGGCACGCTCATGTCGAGCTGACCGTGGGCCACCCGCAGCAGGACGTGGGCGTCGGGCCGGAGGTCGCGGAACAGGTAGACCTCGTCGCGCCACCGCCACGGGGCCGACAGATGGGCCGTGGCCGGATGGGTCCGATCGGCGATCTCGACCTCGAAGTCCTGGGTCCAGGGATGCCCGTCGAAGCGGGCGCCGACCAGGGACGCGTAGTCGTCCCAGCCGCGACAGGCGTCGGTGGCCGAGTGGACGCCGAGGACGGACATCCGACCGTCGCGGACGGCGTCGCCGATGGCGGTGCGCTGCGCGCCGGACCACGGTGTCTCACCGATGGTGAAGAGGGCGAGGACACCGCCGGCGGCCAGGTCGGCCGCCGGGAGGTCGGCCACATCGGTCACCGCCACCGGTTCGAGGCCTGACAGACCGGCCAGCTCCCCGAGCACGGCGGACGCCTGGGGGAGCACTCCGTGAACGCCGGCGGGGCCGTCGGGATAGGGGGCGACCTGGGTGACGATGAACATCGGCGATGGGGACATCACCGGATGGTATGCCCTTGGCGTGATCGGACCCGTCGTGATGCTGGCGCGATGCTGGTGAGGGAGGACAGCGCCCGTGCCGGCCATCGTGACCCCGACCGCTTATGCCGTCACCGTTGTGGGCGCCGTCCTCACCGGTGTCGGGCTCTGCGTCGGCGCCCGGCGACACCCGGGACGGTGGCGGGTGTGGGCAGCCCGGGCCATCGGGGTGGCGCTGGTGGCCGATGCCGTCAGCTTCATCGTGGCCCTCGTCGTGGCGGGGACGTTCTCGCCGAAGACGTCGTTGCCGCTGGCCCTGTGCGACATGGCCGCCCTGGTGGCCGCCGCCGCCTGCTGGTGGCGCGTCCCCGTTCTGGTCGAGCTCACCTACTTCTGGGGACTGGCCGGCACCCTCCAGGCCGTGATCACCCCCGATCTGAACGTCGGCTTCCCCCATCTCGTCTTCTTCCAGTACACGGTCGGACATCTCGGGATCGTCCTGGCCGCCGTCTTCCTGGTCGTCGGCCTCGGCATCACGCCGCGACGGGGGGCCGTGCTCCGGGTCTTCGCCATCACCGTCGGCTACACGGCGTTCGTCGGCCTGATCGACGGACTCACCGGTGCCAACTACATGTTCCTGCGCTCCCCACCGGGGGAGTGGACGCTGTTGCGGCTCCTAGGGCCGTGGCCGTGGTACATCGCGTCGGCCGCCGGGGTGGCCCTCGTCCTCCTCGTGCTGTTGGACGCGCCATTCTGGCGACGCCGCCGGCGGGGGACGGACGGTCTGCCGTTGCCGACAGCGAGCCGGACCTGACGACCGCCCGCCCCGCCGCCGGTGGCTGAAACGGGCGGCCTCAATCTGCGGGGATGGCGGGATCCGGCCATCGTGGGCCTGGCCCTGATGGCACTGTGCTCGGGGTTCGGCCAATTCGGGGCGGTGTCGGCCCTGGGCGAGGTGGCCAAGGCCTTCGGCCGGACCACCCACGGGGGGACGCTCATCGAACAGGCGGGTCTGGCCCCGACCGAGCTGGGTGTGGGTCTCGCCGTCCTGAGGCTTGCCTCGCTGGGGGGCCTGCCCTTGTCGGGACTGGCAGACCGGGTCGGGCGGCGGGTCATGCTGCTCGCCACCGGTGTCGCCGGGCTGGCTTTCACCGTGGCGGCCGCGGCCAGCCCCGGCTACTGGTGGTTCGTCGTCATCTTTGCCTTCGGACGGCCGCTGCTCAGTGCCACCAACGCCCTGGCCCAGGTGGGTGCGGCCGAGGAGACCGGCTCCCACGACCGGGCCAAGGCCATCGCTCTGATCGCCGCCGGCTACGGGGTGGGTTCCGGTCTCACCGCCGTCCTCTCCGGTCTGACCAAGGGCACCCTCGGCTTCCGGGGGGTCTTCGCCCTGGCCGTGGTACCCCTGATGGCGGTCTTCATGATCCGCCGGTGGCTGGTCGAGTCCGACCGGTTCACCCTGGCCGCCAGCGGGGGAGAGCACAGCCTGCCCGTCTTCGGCGCCGTGGGGCCGGCGTTCCGGCGCCGGTTGCTCGTCGTCACTGGTCTGGCCTTCGCCGTGGCCGTGATCACCGGACCGGCCAACAGCTTCATCTTCCTCTACGCCCAGAACGTCCTGAAGCTGTCCGGTGCCGACACCGCCGCCATGGTCGTCGTGGCAGCCCCCTTCGGTCTGATGGGTCTGGTAGTGGGACGTTGGCTGGCCGATCACCTGGGTCGACGGCCGACCGGTGCCGCCGCCATGGTGGCCGTGGGGCTGTCGGCCGTCTTCACCTACAGCGGATCGCGTCTCACCCTCCTGGTGGGCTACGAGCTCGGCGTTCTGTCGGCATCCATTTTCGCCCCCGCCGCCGGCGCCCTGGCCAACGAGCTCTTCCCGACGTCGGTGCGGGCCTCGGTGGCGGGATGGAACGTCGCCGCCAGCGTTCTCGGCGCCGTGCTCGGCCTGGTCGGCTTCGGTGTCCTGGCCCAGGTCGGAACTCGCTTCGACGGGACCCGGGCGTCGCTGTTCGTCTTCCTCCCCACGCTCCTGGCCACGGCGCTGTTCCTCGCCCTGCCCGAGACCAGAGGTCGGGAGCCCGAAGACCTCTGGCCCGGGCGCGCCTGAGGGCCCGCCCGGCCCCGCCCGGCGCTACGGTCGACCGCCATGGACGTCGTGGACGCACTGCGCACCACCGGGGCGGTGCGCCAGTTCACGTCCGATCCCGTACCCGACGAGGTGGTCGCCGGGCTGCTCGACACGGCCCGCTTCGCCCCGTCAGGCGGGAACCGCCAGGCCTGGCGGGTGGTGGTCGTCCGCGATGGCGCCGTCCGCCGGGGCCTGCGGGACATCTACCTGGAGGGGTGGTACCAGTACCTGGCCATGGGAGCGGCCGGACTCGTCCCGTGGGCGCCGGTCACCGACAGCGCCGCCGAAGCGGCCGCTCTGGCCGCCGCGCCCGACTTTGCCGCCTCGGCGGCGGCCGGTCCCGGTGGGTTCGCCGAGCATCTCGACGAGGTCCCGGTCCTCCTCGTCCTCCTCGCCGATCTGCGGGCCCTGGCCGCTGTGGACCGCGACCTCGAGCGCTACACCTTCGTGGGCGGGGCGTCGGTCTACCCCTTCGCCTGGAGCATCCTGTTGGCGGCCCGGGCCGCCGGGTTGGCCGGGGTCATGACCACCATGGCGACACGCCACGAAGCCGAGGTGCGTGTCCTGCTGGCCGTACCCGAGCACGTCGCCGTGGCCGCCGTCCTGGCCCTCGGGTGGCCCGTCCACCAACCGACGAAGCTCCGCCGCGCCCCCGTGGCCGACTTCGCCACCGTGGACCGCTTCGACGGACCGCGGCTGGCGCCGTGACACCGGTGACGCCGTGAAGGCCGCTCCCACGGAGGCGTTCACCTTCGCCCCCGACGCCCCCGACGCCGTCCTGGCCCAGATGGACCGTCTGGCCCGGGCGCACCAGGGGTGGATCAACCTGAACCCCGGGGTCCGGGAGGAGGACGTCCCACCGCCGCCGGTGGGTCTCGGAACGCTGCTCTCGGGGACCATCCACGAGATACCGGTCTGCACGTGGGTGCCGGGGAGGGTGGGCCGGAAGGGGATCGAGATGGACTCGGTGGGGATCCAGCACGACACGGGGACGAAGGCGGTGGCCCGGCTGGCCACCCTGGGGGTGCCCGTCCCGACGGGCTGGCGCTGGACGCAGGACCACCCCCGACGCGGGCTCGTGGTCCGGGTCCCGAACGACGTGCCCCACGCCGACCAGCTGGCGTGGTTGCTCGAGGCCGGCACCGCTCTGAGCAGGGTGCCCCTGACCGGTGAGTGGGAGGCCCGGGTCCGACCCGGTCGGTAACGTGGCCGGCGTGCCCCCCGTCCGCATCGGCGTCCTCGGCGCCGCTCGGATCGCCCCCGCCGCCGTCGTGCGCCCGGCCCGACGGGTCGAGGGCGTCGAAGTGGTGGCCGTCGCCGCCCGCCAGCGCGACCGGGCCCAGGCATTCGCCACCAAGCACGCCATCGGGCGGGTGGCCGACTCCTACGAACAGCTGGTGGCCGATCCCGAGATCGACGCCGTCTACAACCCTCTCCCGAACGGTCTCCACGGGCGTTGGACGATGGCCGCCCTGGCGGCGGGGAAGCACGTCCTGTGCGAGAAGCCCTTCACCGCCAACGCCGAAGAGGCACGCACGGTGGCCGCCGCCCACGCCGGGACGGGGCTGGTCCTGATGGAGGCGTTCCACTACCGCTATCACCCGCTCTTCGCCCGGGTGCGCGAGCTGGTCGCCACCGGCGCCGTCGGCACCGTCCGGCACATCGAGGCGGCGTTGTGCTTCCCCCTGCTGTCGAGCAAGGACATCCGCTGGGACCCGCTCCTGGCCGGGGGGGCCACGATGGACGCCGGGTGCTACCCGATCCACATGGTCCGGCACCTGGCCGCTTCCGAGCCCGAGGTCACCGGTGCCCGGGCCCGTCTGCGGTCGCCGGGGATCGACCGTTTCATGGAGGGCGATCTCCGCTTCGCCGACGGCGTTACCGGACACATCACCTGTTCGATGCTCTCCGCACGGGTCCTGGCCATCAGGCTTCGGGTGCAGGGCGACGACGGGGACATCCGTGTCCTGAACCCGCTGGCGCCCGACCGCTTCCACCGCTTGACCGTGAGGGCGAAAGGGGAGAAGCACGTCGAGCACAGCACCCGGCGCGCCACCTACGACTTCCAGCTGGAAGCCTTCGCCCGGGCCGTCGGGCGGGGCGACCCCGTCGTGACCGGGCCCGACGACGCCGTCGCCAACATGGTCGTCATCGACAACGTCTACAGGGCCGCCGGCCTCGAACCGCGCCGGCCCACCGACTGACGTCTCAGAAGATCCCCTCGCCCAGGCCCGCCGCCACGGTGGCGCCGAGCTCGCCGGCCCGCTCGAGATCCGCCTCGGTGACGTGGCCCACCACTGTCACCGGTGGGAGGACGAGACTCCAACCGAGTCCCGTGGCGGTCCGCCCGAGACAGCGGTCGTCGACCCGTTCGAAGAAGTCCTTCAACGCCCCGACCCGTAACCGAAGTGGGCCGGCGTGGCCAGGACCAGCGCGTCGGCCCACTCGACGTCGGCCGGGTGGGTGGCCACCTTCATCATCCCCCGGTCGCCGGCCATGGCCGCCTCACCGCCGGCCCCGGTCGCGTTTCCACCGGCTCATATCATCCTTGATATAGATCATCCTTGATATAGATCATCCTTGATATACCTTGGCAATCGACCGGGCGCCCGGCGACGACGGGCGGGAGCGGATCGATGGGGAGCCCCCACTAACATGCTGGTGCACCTCGGCCGTTCTTCCGAACCGATCCGACAGGCCGTTGACCACGAGTGCGCGGGGCGGGCGAGTTGATCATTTCTCAGAGCCGACAATTCGTCTTCATCCACATCCACAAGACGGCGGGCGAATCCATCATGGCGTCCCTGCGGGCCGATCTTGGTCCGAACGAACTCCGCCATCCACAGGGCAAGTCCCGTGGGATCATCATCGATGCCGACCCTCAACAGGGGCCGCAGGGACCCACGCCGCCCATAGACGTCGACCGGCTGCGCAAGCACAGCACCGCACTCGAGGTGCGCGATCAGCTCACGGCGGAAGCGTGGGACCGGTATTTCACGTTCTCGTTCGTCCGGCATCCGATCGACAGAGCCTTGTCCGTCTACCGGTATGTGGCCAACGCTTCCCGGCGACCGAGCCGATCGGTATCACGACGCGTGCTCCATCGACTGTCCCCACCGGCTCGGAAGGATCCCTCACAGTGGCTCGGCGTGAAGGCGTACCGCGAGACCGATTGCTTCTCGGAGTTCCTCCGCCATCCCTTCTTCGACAAGGCCCTGGGCGCGCGATCGCAATCAGCATCCCTCTGTGACGCCGACGGCAATGTCATCGTTGATTTCGTCGGGCGCTTCGAGCGGCTCGACGAGGACTTCGGATATGTGCAGCAGAGGCTCGAGCTTCCCGTCCGGCCCCTCCCGTGGAAGAACCGCAGCCAGCCGAGCGATACGGCCCCGCATTTCGACATCTCGGTCGAGGACCGGGCCTATCTGGCCACCAAGTATCAGGACGATTTCCGACGCTTCGGCTACGAGCCCTGATCCCGCTGTCCATGACAGACAGCGGCCCCGGCACCTGGGTGATCGATCTCGATGGTGTCATCTGGCTGGCCCAGGAGCCGGTTCCCGGTTCGGCCGAGGCCGTTGCCCGGCTACGCCACGCGGGCATCGGGGTCATCTTCGCCACCAACAACGCCCTGCCGACCCTCTCCGAGCTCGTGGACCAGTTGGCGAAGGTGGGGATCCCGGCGCGACCCGGTGACCTCGTGACGTCGGCCCAGGCCGCCGCCTCGTTGCTGGCGGCCGGTTCTACCGCCGTCGTCTGCGCCGGGGGCGGCGTGCGGGAGGCTCTGGCCGACCGGGGGGTGACGGTGGTCCCCGAAGGGCCGGCCGACGCCGTGGTGGTCGGACTCACCCGGTCCTTCGACTTCGACATGCTCGCCACCGCCGTCACCGCCGTGCGCGGCGGGGCGCGGTTGGTGGGCACCAACGAGGACGCCACCTACCCGACGCCCGGGCGCCTGCTCCCCGGAGCGGGGGCGTTGCTGGCGGCGGTGGCCACCGCCGCCCAGGCCACACCGGAGGTGGCCGGGAAGCCCCACGAGGCCATCGTCTCCCTCCTCGGCTCCCGGGCACCCGACGTCGCCCTGGTGGTGGGGGACCGGCCATCGACCGACGGGATGCTGGCCCGGCGCCTGGGGGTGCCGTTCGCCCTGGTGCGGTCCGGGGTGACCGGACAGGGAGACCCGACCACCGGCATCGAGCCGGACATCGACGCCGCCGACCTGGCTGCCCTGGTCGACCGGCACCGGACGGGCTGAGCCGGGCAGCGCCCGGCTCGGCCCGGCATCGAGGGCCCCTTGCCGCGCGCGAAGGACAGTCGTAGCGTGGCCCCATGGCCCAGAACGACGGACTCCGGCGGTACCTCGAAGCAGGATTGGCTCTCACCCAGATCACGCGGGCCCGAGCCGAGGAGCTCGTGCACGAGCTGATCCAGGCCGGCGAGGTCGAGACGACACGCGCCCAGGACTGGGTGGAGGATCTCGTGAAGACGAGCCGCGAGCGCTCCGACGTGCTGTTGTCGACGGTGCGCGGCGAGGTCCGCTCCCAACTCTCCGATCTCGGGATCACCAACATGGACGATCTGGCCCACCGCGTGGCCGAGCTCCTCGACCGCGCCGAGACGGCGGCGCGGCGCGCCACCAGCCGCGGCCCGGGTCGCAGGCGCACGACGACGCGCAGCGCGCCGCGGACGACGACGGCCAAGAAGGCACCGGCCCGCAAGGCCGCGGCCAAGAAGGCGCCCACCAAGAGCGCACCGGCCAAGAAGACCGCCGCCCGGACCACCAAGGCCAAGAAGGCGCCGGCCCGCAAGGCGCCGGCCAAAAAGACGGGAGCCGGCACGACGGGTAAGTCGGCCGGCCGGTCCTCGTCGGCGTCCAAGGCGCGCCGCTGACCCGACGCGCCGTCCGCCGCCGGCTCGATCTGGAGCTGGTGCGGCGGGGTCTCGTACCGTCACGCGCGCACGCTCACGACGTCGTGGCCCGTGGGGCGGTCCTGGTCGGCGGAGCCGTCGCCGACAAGCCCGCCCGTCTGGTGGCGGAGAGCGACGCCATCGTCGTCGACACCGGCGGCCGCCGTTTCGTCTCGCGCGGCGGCGACAAGCTCGAGGCGGCCCTGGAACGCTTCCCCGTCGCTGTCGGCGGCCGCCGGTGCCTGGACGCCGGCGCCTCGACCGGTGGCTTCACGGACTGCCTCCTCCAGCGCGGCGCGGCCGCCGTGACGGCCGTCGACGTCGGCTACGGACAGCTCCACCCCCGGCTCCGCCACGACCGGCGCGTCGTCGTCCGGGAGAGGACGAACATCCGGAACCTCGGTACCGGGGACGACGGCGACGGCGACGGCGACAGCGGCGGCGGCGGCTTCGGGCTGGTCGTCGCCGACCTGTCGTTCATCTCGCTGGCCGTGGTCGTCCCCGTGCTGCTGACGCACGCGTCGCCCGGTGCCGACCTCGTCGTTCTGGTCAAGCCCCAATTCGAGGTCGGCCACGCCGACGTCAGCCGGGGACGCGGCGTCGTGCGTGACCAGGCGCTGCGACGGGCGGCGCTCGACAGGGTCGCCTCCGCCCTCCAGGACGCCGGAGCGACCATCATGGGAGCCATGGCCTCACCCGTCCTCGGTCCGGCCGGAAATGCCGAATACCTCCTGTGGGCCCGGACACCGGTGCCCGGGGAGCGGGCACCGGTCGGTGCCGATGTCGCCGCCGCCCTCGACGCGGCGGTGGCCGCCTCCCCGGACCGGGGGTAGCCGGTGGTCGCCGTGGCCTTCGTCGTGCACCCCGAACGCCCCGTGGCCGCCGAGATGGCGGCGCGGGCGGGGGAGTGGCTGACACAACGGGGGCATACCGTGACCCGGGTGGTCGATGCCGGGCAGAGCGACGAAGGTCTCGACGACGACGCCGTCGATCTGGCCGTCAGCCTGGGCGGCGACGGGACCATGCTGCGGACGGTGGCCCTGGCCGCCGGGCGGGGCATACCCGTGCTCGGGGTGAACCTGGGCCAGCTCGGCTACCTGACCGAGGTGGAACCCCCTGCCCTCGAACGCGCTCTCGAACGTTTCGTGGCCGGGGACTACGCGGTCGAGGAGCGCATGACCCTGGAGGTGGAGATCACCAGGGCCGGCGGCCTGCCGGCCTCGGTGGGGGGGTCGCCCTATCTGGTTCTGAACGAGGCGGTGGTCGAGAAGACGGTCCCCGGTCACACGGTCCGCCTGAGCGCCTCCATCGCCGGTCGTCCTTTCGTCACCTACCTGGCCGACGGTCTCCTCGTCTGCACGCCGACGGGATCGACGGCCTACAACCTGTCGGCCCGCGGACCCATCCTGAGCCCGCTGCTGCGGGCCATCGTGGTGACCCCCATCTCGGCCCACATGCTCTTCGACCGGACCATCGTGCTGGAGCCGCAGCAGTGGCTCCGCCTCGAGGTGGCCGGTCCCCGTCCCGGCATCCTCGTCATCGACGGTGTCTCGGTGGCCCAGCTGGAACCGGGCGACGCCGTCGAGTGTCGCGAAGGTCCGGCCAACGCCCGGCTGGTGTCGTTCGGCGATCGCGACTTCCACGCCATCCTGCGGTCACGTTTCCACCTGGCCGACCGCTGAGAGACCGAAGGATCGCCTGATGCTCGTCGAACTGCGGGTCAAGGACCTGGGCGTCATCGACGAGGTGACCCTCGACCTCACGTCGGGCATGACGGCGCTCACGGGGGAGACGGGCGCCGGCAAGACGCTCATCGTGGAAGCGCTCGAGCTGCTCGTCGGCGGACGGGCCGATCCCGTGCTCGTCCGCCCCGGGGCCGACCAGGCCCTCGTCGAGGGACGCTTCGTGGTCGATGACGAGGAGATCATCCTGGCCCGGGCGGTGGCCACCAAGGGCCGGTCCCGGGCCTGGATCGACGGGCGGATGGCGCCGGTGTCGGCCCTGGCCGAGGTGGGGGCCCGACTGGTCGACCTCCACGGACAGCACGCCCATCAGTCCCTCCTCGATCCGGCCATGCAGCGCCGGTCCCTCGACGCCTTCTGCGCCATCGACCTCACGCCCCTCACCGACGCCCGGGTCGCCTTGCGAGGTCTCGTCGCCGACCTCGACGCCCTGGGCGGCGACGAACGGGCGCGCGCCCGCGAGATCGACCTTCTTCGCCACCAGCTGTCGGAGATCGACGCCGCCGGGTTGTCCGACCCCGACGAGGACAGCACCTTGGCGGCCGAGGAGGAACGGCTGGCCGAGGCCGATGCCCATCGGGACGCGGCGGCGGCCGCCCTGGCCGCCCTCGACACCGACGGCGACGGCCCGGCGACGTCGTCGGGCCGCGGTGGCGGTGGCGCTCTGGATCTGATCGGCGCCGCCCACGGGGCGCTGGCCGGACGGGCCCCCCTCCTCGATCTGGCCGGTCGACTGGCGGCGCTCCAGGCCGAGACGGCCGACGTGGCCACCGAGCTCCGCCAGGTGGTCGACACCTGGGAGGCCGACCCCGAGCGCCTGGCCGAGATACGGACGCGGCGAAATCTCCTCCACGAGCTGTCACGGAAATACGGCGAGGGGACCGCCGGCGTCCGCGCCTACGGCGAGGAGATCCGGGCCCGGGTGACCGATCTCGAGTCGGTCGAGGAACGCGCCGCCGCCCTCCAGGCCCGGATCACCGCGGCCGAGTCCCATCTGGCCGCCGTGGAGGCCGAGGTGGGCCGGGCCCGGCGCCGGGGGGCGCCCGATCTGGCCCGGGCGGTGGAGAAGCGTCTGCAGACCCTGGCCATGGCCCGGGCCCGGCTGGAGGTGACGGTGGGGGAGAGCGACCCCGGTGACGACGTGTCCTTCCTCCTCGGGGCCAACCCCGGCGAGGCCGTCCTGCCCCTGGCCAAGGTGGCGTCCGGCGGTGAGCTGGCCCGGGCCATGCTGGCCCTCCGGCTGGTGCTGACCGACGCGCCGCCGACCATCGTCTTCGACGAGGTCGACGCCGGGATCGGCGGCGAAGCGGCCCTGGCCGTGGGCCGGGCCCTGGCCGAGGTGGGACACCGTCACCAGGTCCTCGTGGTCACCCACCTGGCCCAGGTGGCGGCCTACGCCGGTCACCAGTTCGGGGTCCGCAAGGAGGTCGAGGGAAAGCGGACCCTGGCCGTGGCCCACGCCTGCGAGGCAGACGACCGGGTGGTCGAGCTGGCCCGGATGTTGTCGGGTCAACCCGATTCGGCCACCGCCCGCCGTCATGCCCGGGAGCTCCTGGCGCAGGCCGTGCTTCACCCTCCGGTGAACAGCCGTCGTCTAACCTGAGATCGTGTCCTGCGGAATCCGAGCGTGACCAAGTTCGTCTTCGTCACCGGCGGGGTGTCCTCCTCGCTCGGCAAGGGACTCACCGCCTCCTCGCTCGGTCGCCTGCTCAAGTGTCGCGGCCTGCGGGTCACGATGATCAAGCTCGACCCCTACATCAACGTCGACCCGGGGACGATGAACCCCTTCGAGCACGGCGAGGTGTTCGTCACCGACGACGGCGGTGAGACCGACCTCGATCTGGGCCACTACGAGCGGTTCATCGACGAGAACCTGAGCCGTCGGTCCAACGCCACCACGGGCCAGATCTACCGCGACGTCATCGCCAAGGAACGCCACGGCGCCTATCTGGGCAAGACCGTCCAGGTCATCCCGCACGTCACCGACGAGATCAAGGAACGCATCCAGAAGGTCGCCTCCGACGCCGTCGACGTCGTCATCGTGGAGGTGGGGGGCACCGTCGGCGACATCGAGATCCTGCCCTTCCTGGAGGCCATCCGGCAGTTCCGTCACGACGTGGGGCGCGACAACGTCTGCTACATGCACCTCACCCTCGTTCCCTACCTGGCCCCGTCGGGCGAGCAGAAGACCAAGCCCACCCAGCACTCGGTCACCCAGATCCGCGGCTACGGGATCCAGCCCGACGTGATCGTCTGCCGCTCGGACCAACCCATTTCCGACCAGTTGAAGCGCAAGATCTCGCTCCTGTGCGACGTCCCCTTCGACGGCGTGATCTCGGCCGTCGACGCCCCGAGCATCTACGAGATCCCCCTCGCCCTGCACGAGGAGGGTCTCGACCGGGTGGTGTGCCGGACCCTGGCCGTCGACGACAGCCTCCACCCCGTGGACCTCTCCGGATGGGAACGGGTGGCCGCCCTGGTGGAGACGGCGCGCCGCCCGGTGCGGATCGGGGTGGTGGGGAAGTACGTGAGCCTGCCCGACGCCTACCTGTCGGTGGTCGAGGCGCTCCGTCACGCCGGCTTCCATCACGCGGCGAAGGTCGACCTCACCTGGATCCACTCGGCCGAGCAGATGGACGACTGGCTGGCCGACGACCGGCTCCAGCAGCTCGACGGCATCGTCATCCCCGGCGGTTTCGGCGAGCGGGGCATCGAGGGCAAGGTGGCCGCCGCCCGGTACGCGCGCGAGCACGACATCCCGTGTCTCGGGCTCTGCCTCGGACTGCAGGTCATGGTCATCGACACGGCCCGCCACCTGTCGGGTCTGTCCGGGGCCAACTCCACCGAGTTCGACACCGTCACCCCATCGCCCGTCATCGACCTCATGGGCGACCAGCACGACATCGTCGACATGGGCGGCACCATGCGGCTCGGCTCGTACGTGGCCCAGCTCCTTCCCGGATCCCAGGTGGCCGAGGCCTACGGCGCCACCGTGGTCTCCGAGCGCCACCGTCACCGTTACGAGGTGAACCCCAAGTTCCGGCCCGCCCTCGAGAGGGGCGGACTGCTGTGCTCGGGCGTCTCCCCCGACGGCCGGCTGGTGGAGTTCGTCGAGCTCCCGGGACATCCCTTCTGGGTGGGGACGCAGGCGCATCCCGAGTTCAAGAGCCGTCCCGACCGGCCCCACCCCCTCTTCCAGGCCCTCCTGGCGGCGGCACTGGCCCGCGCCGAGGGCCGGCTGCCCCGCCTCATCGACATCGACGTGGACGTCGACGTCGGTGCCGCCTCCTGATCCGGCGGCGACGTGACAGGGGGACCGTCTCCGACGGGCCGGTCCGACGGCTTCCGGTTCCTCGGCGAGACCGTCCGCTTCCACGGCTGGCGCATCGAGGTGACCGAGGCGCGCTTCACCGCCCCCGACGGCACCGAGTTCACGCGCCACATCGTCCGCCACCCCGGTGCGGTGGCGGTGGTGGCCGTGACCGACGGCGGCGACGTCCTGCTCGTCCGCCAGTACCGGGGCGCCGTCGACCGCGAGCTGCTCGAGATCCCCGCCGGCACCCGGGACGTCGACGGGGAGGAGCCGGTCGAGACGGCCCGGCGCGAGCTGCTCGAGGAGGTCGGGGTCCACGCCCGCCACCTCCGGCACCTCGGCACCCTGTACAACAGCCCCGGTTTCTGCGACGAGGAGACCCAGCTGTTCCTGGCCACCGGTCTCGACCCCGGCACGCCCGACCGCGACGGGATCGAGGAGCGGCACATGGAGGTCGTCACCGTCCCCCTCTCCGAGGTGGACGGGCTGGTGGCCGGCGGTGAGCTGATCGACGGACAGACCATCCTGGGACTGCTGATGGCGCGCCACCTCCTGGCCCGGGGCTGAGGAGGGCGGCGCCGTGCCGAGGACCACCACGAGCACCGGATCGAGCATCGGGCCCGAGTTGGACGCCAGCGCCGAGGAGTACCTGACGTGGCTGTCGGTCGAGAAGGGCCGGGCCCGCAACACCATCGTCTCCTACCGCCGCGATCTCCTCGTCTACGAGACCTACCTCGCCTCGCGGGGCCGCACCGTCGACGACGCCGACCCGGACGTGGTGGCGGACTACGTCGCCGACCGGCGCGCCGCCGGGATGCGGCCGCCGTCGGTGGCGCGGGCTCAGGCGGCCGTCCGGGGTCTGCACCGGTTCCGGCTCGAGGAGGGATGGGCCACCACGGACCCGACGACCGACATCCGGCCTCCCGGCCCGTCGCGCCGGCTGCCCAAGGCGCTGTCCGAGGAGGAGACCGAGGCCCTGCTCGGCGCCGTCACCGGCGACGACCCCGCATGCCGGCGCGACCGGGCCATCCTCGAGGTCCTCTACGGCACCGGGATGCGGGTGTCGGAGCTCGCCGGCCTGTCGCTGTCGGACCTCGGCTCGGACACCGGTCTCGTCCGCGTGCTCGGCAAGGGATCGAAGGAACGCCTCGTCCCGCTGGGCCGCTGCGCGCGCGCCGCCCTCGACGACTGGCTGGCACCGACGGGCCGGGCCCGGTGGGAGCCGCGCCGCTGGGCCCGCCGCGGGGACGCCGAGGCCGTCTTCCTGAACGCCCGGGGGGGACGGCTCACGCGGCAGGGGATCTGGGGGGTGCTCAAGAAGAGGGCCCGGGCCGCCGGGCTCGAGGACCGCGTCCACCCCCACGTCCTCCGGCACTCCTGCGCCACCCACATGCTCGCCCACGGGGCCGACATCCGGGTCGTCCAGGAGCTCCTCGGGCACGTCTCGATCGCCACCACCCAGATCTACACGCGCGTCTCGCCCGGTCACCTCCGTGAGGCCTACGACCAGGCCCACCCGCGCGCCTGGCGTTAGCCCAGGCAGTATCCTCGGGTCGTGCCCCATGACGCGTCGACCGTCGACTACCGAGCGCTGCTCGAAGAGGAGCGGCGGGACCTCCAGGCCAAGCTCGGGGAGCTCGGCGTGGGGGGCGACAGCCTTATCTACGACTCGAATTTCGCCGACTCGAGCCAGGTGACCGCAGAGCGCGGTGAAGTCGAGGTCCTGGCGGGCCAGCTCCGCGAGACCCTCTCAGGGGTGGAACGCGCCCTGGGCAAGCTGACCGGCGACGGCTACGGCGTCTGCGAGGACTGCGCGCAGCCCATCGACCCGCTCCGGCTGGAGGCCAAGCCGGCGGCGCGGTACTGCATCATCTGCGCGGCGAAGCACTGACCCTGTGAGCAACCCCTGGGGCCCGTCCCCACAGGGTCCGCAGCGGCGCCCGGGCCCCCAGCCGCGGACGGTGGCGTGGATCATCGCCGGGATCGCCGTGGTGGCGGTCCTCGTCCGGACGCACCACCTCAACATCAACAGCTTCGAGATCCTCCTGGTCTGCGCGCTGATCCCGTCGGTCATCCTCCACGAGGTGTCGCACGGGGCGGTGGCGCTGTACTTCGGCGACGACACGGCCAAGCGGGCGGGACGGCTGACGCTCAACCCGCTTCCCCACATCGACCCGTTCGGGACGATCATCCTCCCCGCCCTCCTGGCCCTGAGCGGGTTCGGCGTGATCGGCTGGGCCCGGCCCGTCCCCGTGAACGTCTCGAAGTTGCGCCACCCGAGAAACGAGGGCGTGGCCGTGTCGCTCGTCGGGCCGGGGGTGAACATCGCCCTCGTCGTCTTCTTCGGGCTCGTCTACCGGTTCGGGATCCCGCTCCACGACAAGCTGTACCTGTCGAGCCCGACGGCCGTTCTTCCCGGGCCGATCTGGGTGCAGTACATCTTCATCCTCGGCTACGTGAACATCCTCCTGGCCGTGTTCAACCTGATCCCGCTGCCGCCACTGGACGGATCGGTCGTCCTCGAGCGTCTCCTGCCGGCCAGCGCCCTTCCCGGCTACTACCGGATCCGGCCCTTCACGATGTTCATCCCCCTCATCATCGTGGTCCTCGATCCCGGCGCCCTCCAACACCTCTTCATCCCCCTGATCAACGAATGGAACCGCATCGTCGGGTCCTGACTGCATGAGGGGGAGGGAGACGGCCGGCGCGCCGCCGGACGGGCCCGGCGATCAGCCGGGGGGAGCAGCCCCGCCGCCCGCATGGCCCGGTCCAGGGTGACGGCGGCCACGGCGTGCGCCTTGGCCGCGCCGGCGGCCAGGACCGCGACCACGTGTCCGGGATCGGCCTCGAGCTCCACGTACCGCTCGCGCACGGGCCGCAGGAGCTCCACCAGGGCGGCCGAGAGGTCGGTCTTCAGGGGCCCGTAGCTGGTGTAGCGGGCGGCCACCTCCGACGGGGCGGCGCCGGTCGCCGCCGCCAGGAGCTGGAGGAGGTTCGACACCCCGGGCTTGGACTCGGGGTCGTAGCGGACGACCGTCTCGGTGTCGGTGACGGCCTTGCGGACCTTGCGGTCGATCTCCTCGGGGGGGTCGAAGACGAGAACGGTCCCGAGCGGTGAGGAGACCGACTTCGACATCTTGCGCGTCGGCTCCTGGAGGTCCATGACCCGGGCCGCCACCTCGGGGACGGCCGCCTCGGGGCACGACGAAGGTGTCGCCGAAACGGTGGTTGAAACGGATGGCCAGATCCCGGGTCAGTTCGAGGTGCTGGCGTTGGTCGTCGCCCACGGGGACCCGCTCGGCGTCGTAGAGGAGGATGTCGGCCGCCTGGAGGACGGGGTAGGTGAAGAGCCCGACCCGCACCGACTCGGAGTCCGCCCCCTTCTCCTTGAACTGCGTCATCCGGCGCAGCTCACCGACCGTCGCCGTGCACTCGAGGAGCCAGGCCAGGCGGGGATGCTCGGGGACGTGGCTCTGGACGAAGAGGGAGCAGACGTCGGGATCGAGGCCGACGGCCAGGAGGCCGGTCGCCGTCTCCAGCGTGCGCGCCGCCAGCATCGTCGGGTCGTAGTCCTGGGAGAGGGCGTGGAGGTCGACGACGCAGTAGAAGGCGTCGTGGTCGTGCTGGTGGGCCACCCACGGTCGGAACGCCCCCAGGTAGTTGCCCGAGATGGACCTCGCCGCTCGGTTGCACCCCCGACAGGACCCTGGTCATGGGGCGCCATGGTACGGGACGGTCCCCGCCCCACCGGCCACCGCCGCGGGCGGTCCTGCTCAGGGGCCATGCCCGGTGACGCCCCGGGAAACCGGTATCGTCGGCTCCGTGGTCGCACTCGTCTCCACGCCTGTCTTCGAGGGTCCCTGCGACGTGCTGCTCCAGCTGGTCTCGGACCACAAGCTCGACATCTACGACATCCCGCTGGCCGAGATCGTGGACGCCTTCCTGGCCGAGCTGGCCGCCCGTCGAGTCCCTCGACCTCCAGGTCACGACCGGAGTTCCTGGTCATCGCCGCCGTGCTCGTCGAGCTCAAGTCCCGCAAGCTCCTGCCCGGGCCCGACGAGGTGGACGACGACGAGGAGCTCTCGGGCTTCGAGGAGCGCGACCGCCTGCTGGCCCGGCTGCTCGAGCTCCAGGCCTACGCGGCGGCGGCCGACGCCTTCTGCCTCCTCATCGAACAGGCGGCCCGGTCGGTGCCCCGGACGGCCGGCCTCGACGAGCCGTTCCGGGACATGGCGCCCGACCTCCTGGCCGGGATCACGCGCCGAGCGTCTGGCCGCCGCCTTCCTCCTGGGGTCGACGCCGCGTCCCGAGCTCGTCCTCGACCTCTCGCACGTCACCGTCGAGGCCGTCACCGTGTCGGAGGCCGTCGACGAGCTCGAGCGCCGGCTCCCCGGCGCCGGGACCGTCAGCTTCCGGACGCTCACGTCCCACTGCACCACCCGGATGCAGGTCATCGTCCGCTTCCTGGCCCTGCTCGAGCTGTGCAAGCGGGGGTGGATCGCCCTCGACCAGGGCGAGACGTTCGGCGACCTGGCCATCACCTGGACGGCCCCGGCCCACGCCCTGTCGGTGGTGGGGGCGGGCGACGGGGTCGAGGAGTACGACGGCTGAGCGCCGGCGGCCATGACGCCTCCGCGATGACGACTCCCGAGGACACCGCGCCTCACGACGACACCGCTCCGCCCGAGATGACGTCGCTTCCCGAGGAGTACCGGGCCATCGAGGCGGTGGTGCTGTCGGCCGTCGAGCCGGTGCCGGCCACCCTGCTGGCCGAGCTGCTCGAGCTGCCCGTCGACAAGGTGGAGGCGGCGTGCGCCGAGCTGGCCGAGGGCTACCGCCGCCGAGGGCCGCGGCTTCGTCCTCGCCTGTGTGGCCGGGGGCTACCGCTACCAGACGCACCCGGAGATGGCCCCCTTCGTCGAGCGCTTCGCCCTGGAGGGGGTGTCGTCGCGCCTGTCGTCGGCCGCCCTCGAGTCGCTCGCCATCATCGCCTACCGCCAGCCGGTGTCGCGCGGCCAGATCGCCGCCCTGCGGGGCGTGAACGTCGACGGGGTGGTCCGGCTCCTCGAGCAACGCGGCTACATCGCCGCTGTCGGGCACGCGCCGGGGCCGGGACAGCCCGTCCTCTACGGCACCACGGCGGCGTTCCTGGAGAAGCTGGGCCTGGCCACCATCGATCAGCTCCCGCCGGTGGAGGACCTCCTGCCCGGGCCCGACGCCATGGAGGAACTCGAGGAGCGCCTGCGCCCGGGCGCCGATGCCTGACGGCAGCGACGGCCCGTCCGCTCCCGTCGACCCCGAGGGCGGGCGAGCAACGGCTGCAGAAGGTGCTGGCCCGCGTCGGGCTCGGCAGCCGGCGCGCCTGCGAGGAGCTGATCGCCGACGGTCGGGTGACGGTGAACGGGGACCGGGCCGATGCTGGGCCGGCGCGTCGATCCCGGCCGCGACCGGATCGAGCTCGACGGGGTGGCCCTGCCCGTTCTCCCCGGGCTCGTCCACTACGTGCTGAACAAACCGGTCGGCGTCGTGACCACGGCCGACGACCCGCACGGCCGGCCGACGGTGGTGTCGCCTCGTCCCCGCCGAGCCCGCGCGTCTTCCCGGTGGGCCGCCTCGACGCCGACAGCGAGGGACTCCTCATCCTGACCAACGACGGCGACCTGGCCCAGCGGCTCACCCATCCGTCGTTCGGGGTCGAGAAGGAGTACCTGGCCGAGGTGGACGGCGTCCCCGTCGGCCGGCGCCCTGCGGCGCGCTGCGCCAGGGGGTGGAGCTCGACGACGGGATGACGGCCCCCGCCACCGTCGGCGTGGTCGCCCCCGGGGTCCTGCGGATCGTCATCCACGAAGGCCGCAACCGCCAGATCCGTCGGATGGCCGAGGCCGTGGGCCATCCCGTGCGCCGGCTGGTGCGGACGCGGATCGGACCGCTCACCGAACGGGGGCTCGGCCCGGGGGAGTGGCGACCGCTGACCCTGACCGAGGTCCGCGACCTGGCCGCCGCCGCCGGGCCGCCGCCGGGGTCACCGCCCCGGCGGCGCGACGCCCGGCCGGCCCGGGCCGGCCGGCGGCCGGCGGGGGGGCGGTCGGTAGCATGCGGGTGCCATGGCCCTCGCCGTCCGAGCCCTGCGCGGGGCCACCACCGCCGACGCCGACACGCCCGGAAGCAGATCACCGAGCGTGTCCAGGAGCTGCTCCGGGAGCTCTTCGACCGCAACGGGGTCGACCACGACGACCTGATCAGCATCGTCTTCACGGCCACCGGGGATCTGGTGTCGGTGTTCCCGGCCGCCGCCGCACGGGCCATGGGTCTCGGCGACGTCCCCCTCCTGTGCGCCCGCGAGCTCGACATCGTGGGGTCGACGCCGCGCTGTCTGCGGGTCCTCGTCCACGTCACCACCGAGAAGGCCCGCGCGCGACCTCCACCACGTCTACCTCCACGGGGCCCGGTCGCTGCGCGATGACCTCCCCGAGTGACGGTGGGCCGAGTGACGGTGGGCCCGGGTGACGGTGGACCGGTGACCGGGGGGACCGACGAGGCGGGGCCCGGTCGGGCCGCCGTGGTGGGGACGGGCCTGATCGGCGGGTCCATCGGCCTGGCCCTGCGGGCGCGGGGCTGGCACGTCACGGGACAGGACGCCGATCCGGCGCGCGCCGAGCGGGCCCTGCGGGCGGGCGCCCTCGACGCCGTCGGCTTCGATCCCGACGCCCGGGTCACCTTCGTGGCCACCCCCCTCGACGCCGTGACCAAGGAGGTGGCGGCCGTCTTCGGACCGGGCCGGCCGGCACGCCGAGACCGTGGTCACCGACGTGGCCGGGGTGAAGGGCCCGGTGGTGGCGGCGATCGACGACCCCCGTTTCGTCGGGGGGCACCCGATGGCCGGGATCCGAGCAGGTCGGCCTCGACGGTGCCGACCCCGAGCTGTTCGTGGGCGCCACCTGGGTGCTGACCCCGACGGCGGCCACCGATCCGGCGTCCTACGCCCGGCTGCAGGCCGTCGTGGTCTCGCTCGGGGCCGAGGTGGTGGCCCTCTCCCCCGAGCAGCACGACGCCCTGGTGGCCGTGGTCTCCCACGTGCCCCACCTGACGGCCGCCACCCTCATGAACCTGGCCGACCGCCAGGCCGAGAAGCACGCCGCGCTGCTGCGGCTGGCCGCCGGGGGGTTCCGCGACATGACGCGGATCGCCGCCGGGCAACCGGGGATCTGGCCCGACGTGTGCGCCGACAACGCCGCGGCCATCGTCGACGCCTTCGACATCCTGCTGGCCGACCTGACCGCCATGCGCGACCGGGTGGCCAGCGGCGACCGGGCCGGGCTGCTCGAGCGTGCTCGACCACGCCGCGGCGGCCCGCCGGTCGCTGCCCTCGCGGGCCGTGCGTCCCGAGACGGCTGACCGAGATCCGGGTGCCGGTGCCCGACCGTCCCGGGGTGCTGGCCGAGATCACCACCCTGGCCGGCGATCTCGGCGTCAACATCGCCGACCTGGAGATCGCCCACAGCGCCGAGGGCGAACGCGGCGTGCTCGTCCTGGTGGTCGACGCCGACGGGTCGGAGCGGCTCCAGACGGCCCTGACCGGACGCGCCTACCGGTCCACGGCCCGGAGCCTCGGATGAGACGCGTGACCCTCGTCGTCCCCGGGGGCCGCCCGCTGGTCGGCACCGTCGCCGTGCCCGGCGACAAGTCGATCTCGCACCGCGCCCTGCTGCTGGCGGCGGTGGCCGAGGGGACGTCGGTCGTCCGGGGCCTGTCCGACGGCGACGACGTGCGGCGGACGGCCGACGCCGTGACGGCGCTGGGGGCCAGGATCGACGGCAGCGCGGGTCACCGGGGGCGGCGACGTCATCGGCGCTCCGGCGGGACCGCTCGACGTGGGCAACTCGGGGACCACCATCCGCCTGCTGGCCGGGCTGGTGGCCGGGCTGGGACTTCACCGTGGTCATCGGCGGCGACGCCTCGCTGTCGAGCGCGGCCCATGGACCGGGTGGCGGTGCCCCTGCGGCTGATGGGCGCCACCGTCGAGGGCGGGGGCGAGCGCTGTTTCCCCCCCATCACGGTGCGGGGCGGGAACCTGCGCGGCATCGACTACACCCCCCCGATGGCCAGCGCCCAGGTGAAGTCGTGCGTGCTGCTGGCCGGCCTGCGGGCCGACGGGGAGACCGATCGTGCGCGAGCCGGTGCTCACCCGGCGCCACACCGAGGAGCTGCTGGCCCTGTGCGGGGCCGACGTCGACCGAGGAGGACGACGACGGCACCCACGTGGTGCGAGTGCGCGGAGGCGACCTGCGAGCCCTTCGAGATCGACGTCCCCGGTGACCCGTCGCAGGCCGCCTTCTGGGTCGTCGCCGCCTGCATGGTGCCCGGCAGCGAGATCACCATGGAGCGGGTCTACGTCGGGACCGGGGCGGCGGGGGTTTCTCGACGTCCTGCTCCGGATGGGTGCCGACATCGACGAGGACGCCGTGACCGGGCCCGGTGACCTGGCCGCCACCGCCACCGTCCGGGCCCGGTCCGGGCCCCTGCGGGCCACCACCGTCGAGGCCGGCGAGATCACCGGTCTCGACGAGGTGCCGGTCCTGGCCGTGGCCGCCGCGCTGCGCCGAGGGGACCACCGTCTTCCACGGCGTGGGGGAGTTGCGGGTGAAGGAGTCCGACCGGCTGGCGGCCGTGGTCGTCAATGGTGCGCGCCTTCGGCGCCGCCGCCGAGGCCGACGGCGACGATCTCGTCGTCCACGGGGCACCGGCGCTCCGGCGGGGACGTTCGACGCCGGCGGCGACCACCGGATGGCCATGGCGGCGGCGGTGGCCGGCATGGCGGTGGCCGCCGGGAAGGGGCCGTCGCTGATCTCGGGCTTCGAGTCGGTCGTGACCAGCTACCCGCGCTTCGCCGACCACCTGGACCACCTCTCGGGGACGACGGGGGCGAGGGGCCGACGGGGGGAGAGGACGGTGACCAAGGTGGTGGCCATCGACGGACCGGCCGGGGCCGGGAAGTCCACCCTGGCCCAGGCCGTGGCCGACCATCTCGGGCTCGAGCGGCTCGACACCGGCGCCATGTACCGGGCCGTGGCCTGGCAGGCCCTGGCCCGCGGTGTCGATCCCGACGACGCCGACGCGGTGGCGGAGCTGGCCCGGCGGCTGACCATCGAGGTGGGTGACCGGGTGACGGTGGACGGGCGCGACGTGACGGGCGAGATCCGGACGGCCGCCGTGGACAGGGCCGTGTCGGCGGTGGCGGCCAACCCCGAGGTGCGCGCCACCCTGGTGGCCCGCCAGCGGCAGTGGGTGGCCGAGCGCGGCGCCGGGGTGGTCGAGGGACGCGACATCGGCACCGTGGTGCTCCCCCGACGCCGACCTGAAGATCTACCTGACGGCCCGGACGGGGGAGCGGGCCCGGCGGCGGGCCGGGGAACGTGACGACGGGCGCAGCGTGGGCGAGATCGAGACCGATCTCCAACGACGCGACCGTCTCGACTCCACCCGCCGGGTCTCGCCCCTGATCGCTCTCCGGGACGTGGCCGACGACGCCGTCGTCATCGACTCCACCGGGAAGTCCGCGCCCGAGGTCCTCCAGGAGGTTCTGGCATGCCTGTGACACCGATCATCGATCCCGACGCGCCGGCCCGGCAGGTCGGTCTGTCCCTGCCGCCGTTCGCCTACCGCGGCCTGCGGGCCCTGTGCCACGGCGTCAACCGCGCCTACTTCCGCGTGACCGTCGACGGCGCCGGGGTGGTGCCGGCCACGGGCCCGGTGATCCTGGCCCCGGTGCACCGCAGCAACATCGACTTCCTGGTGGTCTCCGAGGTGACGCGGCGCAAGCTGTTCTACATGGCCAAGGACAGCCTGTGGCGCTCGCCGCGCTTCGGGACGTTCCTCGAATCGATCGGGGCCTTCCCGGTGCACCGCGAGGGGGCCGACCGCCTGGCCCTCGACCGCGCCCAGGACGTCCTCGAACGCGGCGAGGCGCTCTTCCTCTTCCCCGAGGGCACGCGGCGCAGCGGCCCGGTGGTGGAGGAGCTCCACGAGGGGGCCGCCTTCCTCTCGGCCCGCACGGGGGCGCCGATCGTGCCCATCGGCATCGGCGGCTCGGCCGCCGCCATGCCCAAGGGATCGAAGATGGTCCACCCGGTGAAGATCCATCTCGTCGTGGGCCAGCCGCTGCCGGCGCCGGCCCGGTCGGTCAAGGGGCGGGTGCCGCGTCACCAGGTGCACGAGCTCACCGAACAGCTCCGGGCCGAGCTGCAGCGGCTCTACGACGAGGCCGGGGCCCGGGTGGAGCCGCGGGGGGCGCGTCCGTAGTCGGGCCCGTCCTCAGGACGTTCCCGGGTCGCCCTCCACCGGCCCGTCGGCCGCCGCCTCGGCGTCGGCCTTGGTGTCGACGGCGGCCACCTCGGCCGGTGTGGCCCCGAGCCGGCGCTCGACGTCGGCCAGCCGGTCGCTGATCACCGCCAGTTGCTGACCGAGGTCGGCGTGGCCCTTCTTGAACTCCTCCTTGTTGGCGTCGGTGTGCTCCTTGATGAAGACCGACGCCACCGTGGCCGTGAGGACCCCGATGAGGCCGATCCCCACCAGCATGAGGACCACGGCCACCGTCCGACCCCCGTCGGTGACGGGGAAGCGATCTCCGTAGCCGACGGTGGTGACGGTGACGATGGCCCACCACAGGGCCTGGGGGTAGTCGTGGATGTTGCTCCCCGGGGCGTTCTCCTCGAAGAGCAGGACCAGCCAGGCCCCCAGGAACAGGGTGGCGGCGGCGGCGATGAGCACCCGGAAGAGGCTGTGGTGCTTCAGGATGGACTCCACCCGCAGCTCCGCCTCGCGCAGCAGCAGCGACATCTTCTCCATCCCGATGACGTGCCAGCCCTGGAGGGGGGGGACCACCACGGTGGCCGGTTCCACCCACCGCCGCCGGAGGTATCCCCGGCGGTCGGGGGTGACCACCAGGCGGACGAGGTACTCCACCAGGACGACGGTCCACAGGGCGAAGAGGGTGCCGACGAGGACGACGGAGGCCGAGCCGTGGCTCTCGGTGGTGAGGACGATGACGGCCACCACCAGCCAGGCCAACCCCACCAGGGCCATCGGGTACTTGGTGGCCGCCTCGATGCGGTCGACGAGATCGTGGCGCCCGCCCGTCGGCTTCGTCCCGGCCACCGTCTGGCGCCGGCGCTCGTCCTTGTGCTCCTTCTCCTCGAGGCGTTCCTGTTCCAGCTTCTCCAGCCGCTGGATGCGCTCGATCGAGGACAGCTTGGTGCCCGCCGCCATGCGACGAAGTTAGGCGCGCCGTCGCCGGCGGCGCACGAGGGGGGGCCCGCCCACCAGGAGGACCACGGCGACCACCCCGACGGCGCTCACGGCCAGGCCTTCGTAGGCCCGTGACGGCCGGTAGGTGAACCGCACCAGGTCGGTCCCGGCGGGGACGGAGACCGATTGGAGCAGGCCGCTGCGTTGCACGGGGACGGCCCGCGCCGCGCCGGCGGTCCCGGTGGCGCCGACGGGCGTGACGGTGGCCTGCCAGCCCGTGGCGAACTGGACCGACCGGACCAGGACGGCCCGACGACCGGGCGTCGACCCGGATGGTCTCGTCACCCCACGGCGTGTCCGAGACCACCCGCGCCGCCCCCGGTGGGCCGCCGGTGACCCAGGCGCGACCACTCGCCGACGCCTGGGCGAAGACGGAGAAGACTCCGTCTCGTCCGACGAAGCGCCACCGCGACGGGGCCACGAAGTCGCGCAGCGATCCGTCCACCCGGTAGGTGCCCTGGCCGGCGGTGCGGATCACGGCGGCGCCCACCGTCACCGGCTCGACCGTGACCGCCCCCGGCGCCGGGGACGACGACCCCGCCAGCAAGACGATGCCGCTGGCGGCGCGGGGGCGGTCCGTGCGGACGGTGACGGCGGTGCGCCCGGCGATGGGCTCGGCGGGCCCCAGCCACGAGGTGGCGGAGCCGCCGGGGGTGAGCAGGCCGACGCGCAGGCTGCCGCCACCGCCGGCCGGGAGCGGGACGGTGACGGTGGTGACCGAGAGGACGGTCCCGAAGTACTGCGTCCGGACGTCCCCGGGGCTCAGGGCGGCCGCCGGCGACGGTGGGGGACGAAGACGTAGTCGCCCGCCGGCGTGGGGCCGGGGACGGACCGGTCGGGCGGGGCCGAGGGATGGGGACCGACGGGGGGGAGGGCGGTGGCCCCGTCGGCGATGCTGCCGGTGTAGCCGGGGGGACGGTCCACCAGGTGGACGAAGTACTCGGGGACGGTCACGAGCAGGCCGAGGTCGAGTTGGGCGAAGGTGGTCCCCGACAGCGCCGCCGGTGTCAGGTTGAGCTGGAGATGGGTCCCCGTCTCGGCGTCGTAGTGCTGGTCGACGACGGCCCCGTAACCCTGGACGCTGTCGAGCGAGCGCAGCAGGGTCAGGTCGGGCTGGCCCAGTCGGTTGGAGGCCACCGAGTAGAAGCGGTCGGGGTCGAAAATCCCGACACGGTGGAGCCCGCCGGCCGGCCCCTGGCCCTGGGCGGCCAGCAGGGCCACCAGCCGGTCGGCGGTGGCGCTGGACGCCGAGCTGGCCCCGTGGGGGTCGGGGGTGGACTGGACGCCGATGTTGAACACGGCCAGGTCCGCCACCACCAGCGCCACCAGGAGGACGGGGAGGCGGCGCCCGAGGTGGCGGCGGCGGACCACGATCCACCCGGCCCAGGCGGCGATGGCGCTCGGGACGGTGAGGAGGGCGACGAGGGGCCAGAGGGTCGAGCGCGTCACGTTGCCGGGGACGTGGAGGAGATGGGGGAACCAGGGCCCGCCGGCCAGGAGGGTGAGCTGGAGGCCGACGACGGCCACCGGGGGGACGAGCGGGAGGACGACGTCCGACGTCCAGCCGTCGGGCCAGTGACGGCGCCACCGATCCCCGGTGCCGGGACGGCCGGCGGCGCTCGGGGCGGCGGCGTCGGGGGGCGGCGGCGCCGGGGGCACCGGCCGGGGGCGACGGCAGCGTGGCCCCGGCGTCGACGAGGGGGGTGAAGATGCGGTCGACCCAGGTGGCGAAGATCACGGCCAGGGCCAGGTCGACCTCGAGCAGGTTGCGGTTCAGGAGGCGCTGGCGGTTGAACAGGGGGATGTCGTAGACGAGGTGGGCCACCGGGGTGAAGCCGCCCCAGGTGAGGAAGAGGCCGACCACCACGATGACGTACCAGATCCACCACTGCCCGGCTTCGGGGGCCCGGCGGTGGCGTCGGGCCAGGAGGCCGATGAGGCCCATGACGGGGAGGATGCCGATGTAGCTCGAGATCTCGGGCAGGTTGAACGTCCCCACGATAGCCGAGCGGCCACTGGTGGGCCCCCCCGAGGACCAGGGGATCGAGACCGAGGACGGTCAGGGACTTGTTCATCGATCCCGAGGCGAAGTACGTGAAGCTGTGCATGGCGCGCTGCGACTGCGCCTGGAAGGCGGCACCGGGGATCAGCTGGGCCGCCCCCAGCACGACGCCGAGGACCGCACCGGCGGCCGAGCCGACGAGGACGTCGAGCCGGCGCCGTCCCGCCGTCCCCCGGGCCAGCCACAGGGCGTAGAGGGCGAGGACGAGGCTCCCGTCGAAGATCGGCTCTACCGCTCCCGACAGGATCATGAGGCCCAGGGAGGTTCCGAGAAGGGCCACCCACGGGGCCGCGGGGCGTCCCGCCGGTCGATGGGCCAGACGGTCGAGGGCCACGAAGGACCACGGCAGCCAGGAGGCGGCCTGGACCAGATCGAGGTGGACGCTCTGGGCCGTCATGAAGCCCCCGAAAGCGAACGCCGCCGCAGCCAGGCCCGAGGCCAACCACGACCGGCCCAGGAACCGCAGCAGGACGACGACACCGGCGGCCGCCACCACCTCCACCGCCACCTGGTTGAGCACCCAGGCCAGGGCGCCGGGGAGCACGGCGAAGAGCACGGTGGTGGGGTAGGCGGCGCCGGCGTTGAACCCGGCCAGCAGGGGAGAGCCGCTCCACAGATAGGGGTCCCACAGAGGCAGGTGCCCGTGACGGAGGTCGATCCCGGCCAGGACGCGCAGGGGGAAGTTCTGGATGAGGTTGTCGCCCACCAACCAGGTGGCGCCGAAGGCGGCGGGAAGGCCGAAGAGGGCGGTGGAGGCGGCCGTGAAGACGAGGAGGAGGCGCGCCGCCGGGTGCCGCAGGGCGCGCGCCGCTGGCGTTCTCACCGGGTCACCGACCACCCCGGCGGCGGCGTCAGCGCCGCTCGCGCAACCAGGTCCGCAGGATGACTCGGGCGTACTGCAGAGCGAAGAAGACGTTGTGGCCCTTCTTCGACTCGCCCGACGCCCGCGGGTGCCACACGGTGGGGCGCTCCCCGAGTCGCCATCCGCGTGCCGCCGCGCTGATGATGAGCTCCGCCGTCTGGTACTGGTCCTGCTCGAGCGTGACGTCGCGAAGGACGTCGATCTTGATGGCCCGATACCCGTTCGAGGTGTCGGTCAGGTGCTGGCCGGCCAGGGTGTTGATCACGGCGGCGAAGAAGACGACGCCGGCGCGTCGGAGGTCGTCGCTCGTCTCGTCGGTTCCCAGGCGGCGACTGGCGATGACGAAGTCGGCCTCGCCGGCGATGACGGGCGCCAGGAGGTCGGGGATCTCGGCCGGGTCGTTCTGGCCGTCGGCATCCACGGTGACGACATAGGTGGCCCCGTGGGTGTCGGCCAGCTCGTAGCCCAGGCGCAGCGCCACCCCCTGGCCCATGTTGACGGGAAGGACGGCGCAGATAGGCGCCGTGCTCGGCCACGATGTCCTCGGTGCCGTCGTCACCGCCGTCCACCACGACCAGGGTGGACACGGCCAGGCCGTCGACCTCGGGGGGGACCCTCTTCAAGACGGCCCCGATGTTGTCGGCCTCGAGGTACGAGGCGATGAGGACCAGGACGGGCCCGAAAGCGGCATCGGGGTGGCGGCGGCGGAAATCGGCGCGGGCCAGGCCCATGACGAGGCCGCGGATGTCGTCTTGGCGGCGCCGTTCGCGTGCGTGGGCGCGCGTGAACGGCGCCAGGACCGCGGATGCCATCAGAAGCTGCGGGGCTTGGCGAAGACGTCGCGCACGAGGGGCTCGAAATGCGACAGCGGCTTGGTCGGGTAGTCCGGGTCGAAGCTGTTCTGATCGAACTCGTCGGCGAACTGCTCGCCCAGGGAGAACCAGGGCTCGTGGCGGTACCGGTCCCGGGCGTTTGGGTCACCGGCGAAGTGGTGGTAGTAGTGCCGACCCTGGAAGTCCTGGTGGGCCATGATGACCTGGACGATCTCGTCGCGGACGTAGGGCCGGAGGATCTCCGCCGCGATGCGGGGATGGTTCGGGACCGACACGTACTTGCCGATGTCGTGGCACAGGGAGGCCACCACCATCTCGGGGTCGGCGCCGGCCTCCTCGGCCCTGGTCGCCGTCTGGAGCGAGTGGGTCAGCTGGTCGACGGCGAAGCCGTCGGTGATGGTGCCGAGGCCCTCCAGCATGGCCAGAACCTGGGCGGCGACGCGGTCCTGATGCTCGAAGGTCTCGGCGCCGATCACCGCCCACTGCTCGGCGGTCGACTCGTCCATGCTGCGGAAAGTAGTGGTCGAGGTGCTCATGACCCCATTCTCGCGCCTCGGGGCGCCGGCGTCGTGCCGGCGGCGGCGGCGGCCAGGGGTGGGGCCTCGAGCCCGCAGTGGGCCGTCGTCGGTGGGACCGGCGCCGCCGGGGCCGCCGGGCGCCGGGGATTGCGGATGAGGACGCCGGCCAGGACCCCTCCGCCGGCCGCCGCCGCCCCGGCCACGGCCACGGCGGTGCGGAATCCGGCCGACAGCTGGACGGGATGGAGATAGCTGGCGCCGGTGATCCCCGAGACCACCGGGAGGAGGGCCACGGCGACGAGCCCACCGGCCCGGGCCACGTCGTTGTTGACGGCCGACGCCACCCCGGCGTGGTCGGCGGGGGCCGACGACAACGCCGTGGTGGTGAGCGGCGCCACCGTGAGGGCCAGGCCCGCCCCCAGGACGACGATGGCCGGGAGGACCTCGGTCAGGTACCCGCCCGAGGAACCCGACCAGGCGGAACAGGACCATGCCGGCGCCGACCACCACGGGACCGACGGCCATCTGCAGGCGGGGCCCGATGCGGGTGGCCAGGGCCCCCGAACGCGAGGAGAAGACGAGCATGATCGCCGTGAGGGGCAGCAGCGAGGTCCCGGCCTCGAGGGGGGAGTAGTGCGCCACCTGCTCGAGCTCGATGGGGAGGAGGAACAGCGCCCCACCGAGCGCGGCGTAGACGAGGAAGGTGACGACGTTGGTGGCGGTGAACTGGATCGAGCGGAAGAGGGAGAGGGGAAGGAGCGGGCCGCGGTGTCCGCCCCTCGACGAGCACGAAGGCCACCAGGGCGAGCGCTCCCCCGAGGAGCGCACCCTCCACCGGGGGCGAACCCCAGCCGTGGCTCGGCGCGTCGATGATGCCCGCCGTGACGCCGACCAGACCGGCGGAGACGAGGACGGCCCCGACGATGTCGACCCGACCGCCGGCGGTGGGGTCGGTGGTCTCGGGGACGTGGCGGGAGGCCATGACGACGACCACGGCGGCGATGGGCAGGTTGATGAGGAAGATGAGCCGCCACGACACGGCGCTGATCAGGAACCCGCCGACGAAGGGACCGACGGCGATGGCCACCCCGCCGAGTCCCGACCAGGCACCGACGGCACGGCCCTGGTCGTCGGGGACGAAGGAGGCCCGCAGGATGGCCAGCGATCCGGGGGTGAGCAGCGCCGCACCCACCCCCTGGAGCGCACGCCCGGCGATGAGGACGGCGGCATCGGGCGCCACGGCGCAGACGAGGGACGTGAGGGCGAAGCAGACGACGCCGATGATGAAGACGCGGCGTCGGCCGAAGCGGTCACCGAGGGCGCCGCCCACCAGGAGGAGACCGGCCAGGGCCAGCAGGTAGGCGCTCACCACCCACTGGAGGCTCGACACCGACATGGCGAAGTTGCGGCCGATGGCGGGCAGGGCGATGCCGACCACGGTGGAGTCGATGGCGGCGATGGCCGAGCCGAGGACCGTCACGGCCACCACCCAGCGGCCGGCCGTCGATGCTGAACGAGAGGCAGGGCGGAGGGCTGCTCACCGCGCCAGACGGGCGAGGACGTCGGCGGCCGAGACGTGGCGGTCGCGCGACAGCGTCCCCAGGTCGTCGACGGCACCGCCGGCGGCGACGGTCGCCCCCCGGTGGCGGTGCCCCGAGCCCCAGGGCCAGCGCCCCGCGCCAGGGCCCCCAGGAGGTCGCGCATCTCGGGGGGCGGGGGGAAGTACTCGTCCTCGTCGGTGACCCTGACCTCCTCCATCGCCCTCGATCGGTGCCAGGCGCGCCACCACCGCCTCGCACCAGCTCGTCGGGGGCCGACGCACCGGCGGTGACGCCGACGGTGCCCGACAGGTCGTCGGGGAGCTCGTCGGCGGTGTTGACGCGCAGCACCCGGGGGCAGCCCGACGCCCGCGCCACCTTCTCCAGGGCCCGGGTGTTCGACGAGTTGACCGAGCCGATGACGACGACGACGTCGGCGCGCCCGGCGATCGCCTTCAGCGCCGCCTGGCGGTTGGTGGTGGCGAAGCAGAGGTCGGACCGGTTCCGGCATCCAGAGATCGGGGAAGCGGACCTTGGCCCGGGCCATGATCCCGGACCACTCGTCGTGGCTCAGGGTCGTCTGGGCCAGCAACGCCACCGGGCTGCCCGGCGGGACCGGGGCCTGGTCGACGTCGTCCTCGGACTGGACCAGGCGGACCGACGGACGGCGCCACCGCCATGGTGCCGACGGCCTCCTCGTGACCCTCGTGGCCGACGTAGAGGACGGTGTAGCCCTTGCGGGCGCGGACCTTGAGCTCGTGGTGGACCTTGGTGACGAGCGGGCAGACGGCGTCGACGACCACCCGGTCGAGCCGGCGGGCGTCGGCCACGACCTCGGGAGCCGACCCGTGGGCCGAGAGCATGAGCGGTGCCCCGGGGGGGACCTCGTCCACGTCGTCGACGAAGACGACCCCCTGGGCCCGGAATTGGTCGACGACGTGACGGTTGTGGACGATCTCGTGATAGCAGTAGACGGGAGGCTCGAAGACGCGGACCATCCACGCCAGGGCCTTGATGGCCTTCTCGACCCCGGCGCAGAAGCCTCTCGGGGAGGCCAGCAGGACCCGTTGGACCGGCACGGTGGCAGGCTACCGGTAGCCTGGGGACATGTCGGCGCCCCGGGTGGTCTCGGTGGCGGCCGCGTCACCGGCACAGCGCGCCGGCCTCCGGGTGGGCGATGAGTTGCTGGCCATCGACGGTCGCGTGCCCCGTGACGTGATCGAGTACCGCCTCCTGGTCGACGAGGCCGACCCCGAGCTCGAGATTCGCCGCGGCCACGACGAGCTGTCGGTGACGGTGGACAAGACGGCGGGGGAGGCCCTCGGGGCCGAGGTGTCGTCGGCGCTGTTCGACCGGGTCCGGACCTGCGACAACCACTGCGAGTTCTGTTTCATCTACCAGCTCCCCAAGGGGATGCGCCGGAGCCTGTACCTGAAGGACGACGACTACCGGCTGTCCTTCCTGTACGGGAACTTCACCACGCTGACGCGCTTCACCGAGCTCGACCTCGAACGGGTCCTCTCCGAGGGCCTGTCACCGTTGTTCGTCTCCATCCACAGCACCGACCCGGCGCTGCGGTCCCGGATGCTGCGCAACGTCCGGGGGGCGACCAGCCTGCGGTGGCTGCGGGCCCTGCTCGACGGCGGGATCGAGGTCCACGGCCAGGTGGTGGTGTGCCCCGGCGTGAACGACGGCGCCGCCCTCGAGACGACGCTGGCCGGCGTTCTCGACGAGTACCCGGAGCTGGCCACCGTGGCCTGCGTCCCGCTCGGGGTGAGCGACTACACCACCGAAGCGGCCATGAGGCCACACACCGAGGACGAGGCGGCGGCCGTGATCGACACCGTGGAGCAGTGGCAGGAGCTGGCCCTCGGGGCCCTCGGGCGCCGGCTCGTGTACGCCGCCGACGAGTACTACCTGATCGCCGGGCGGCCGTTCCCCGCCGCCGAGCGCTACGACGGCTTCCCCCAGCACGAGAACGGGATCGGGATGGCGCGGGCCTTCGCCGCCGCCTTCGGTGGCGACGACCGGGCCGCCTCCGGCGTCCAGCCGGGGTTCTTCGCCTGGGTCGACGGCGCCCCGGCCGCCGGCTACCGGGCCCCGCGGGTGGCACCGGGAACGGGGGGCTCTCCGGGCCCGACGGGCGGACCGGTGGCGGTGATCACCGGCGAGTACGGGGCCATGGTGCTCGGGCCGCTCCTGGCCGGTCTGGACTCCCGTCCGGACGGCGACGGCGCCCCGATCCGGCTGCTGCCCGTGCGCAACGCCTTCTTCGGGGGGAACATCGCCGTGACCGGCCTGCTCACCGGTGTCGACGTGGCCCGCGCCCTGGCCGGCCAACCCGAGGGCCACCGGTACCTGCTTCCCGACGTCTGCCTGTCCGACGGACGGTTCCTCGACGGGATGACGGTGGGGGAGCTTCCCCGGCCCGTCGAGGTCGTACCCGCCGACGGGCTCTCGCTGCGCCATGCCCTGGAGGCACCGCTCGGCCGACCGTCCGGGGCGCCCCGCCCACCGGAGGCGGTCCCCGTGGCCCTGGGGCAGAGCCGATGACCTCGGTCTCACCGGTGCGCGCCGGACGTCGGGGATCGCCCTTGGCGGCGCCCCCGGGCCGGACACCGGTCGTGGTGGTGGCGGGCCGGCCCAACGTCGGGAAATCGACCCTGGTGAACCGGATCGTCGGGCGTCGGGCGGCGGTGGTGGAGGAGAGGCCCGGCGTGACCCGGGACCGGCTCGAGCTCGACGCCGAATGGAACGGCCACGCCTTCGTCGTCGTCGACACCGGTGGTTGGCTGGGGGGAGGCGACGATCTCGACGCCAAGGTGGCGCGGCAGGCGGAGCAGGCCGTGGCCGGCGCCGACATCGTGATCCAGGTCGTCGACGTAGCCGTCGGGATCACCACCGAGGACGAGGACATCGCCCGCCTGCTGCGCCGCCGGGCCCGGACGGTGATGCTCGTGGCCAACAAGGTCGACAACGAGAAGCGCGAGGCCGACGCGTGGGAGTTCGTCTCCCTGGGATTCGGGGACCCGTGGATGGTGAGCGCGCTCCACGGGCGGGGGACCGGCGATCTCCTCGACGAGATCGTGGACCGGTTCAAGGGTCTCGACGCCGCCGCCCCCGCGCCGGGCCCCGCCGACGGGGCCGGGGAGGTGCCGGACGGTGCCCTCACGGCCGAGGGGGACGACGAAGGCACGGGACGGCGGGCGGCGGGCGCTCCGAAGGACGTCGAGTGCCCGCGGGTCGCTCTGGTCGGTCGACCCAACGTGGGGAAGTCGACGCTGTTCAACCGCCTTCTCGGCGAGGAGCGGTCGATCGTCCACGACCTTCCCGGGACGACCCGCGACGCCATCGACACCGTGCTCGAGACACCCGGAAGGGCCCATCCGCTTCGTCGACACGGCCGGGATGCGGCGGAAGTCCCGCACCGAGGACGGGACCGAGTACTTCGCCATGGTGCGCGCCCTGGCCGCCCTCGACCTGGCCGACGTCGTCCTCCTGGTGATCGACGCCACCGAAGGGCGTGACCCATCAGGACCAACGGCTGGCCGAACGGATCGGCGCCTCGGGGAGCCCGGTGGTGGTGATCCTCAACAAGTGGGAGCTGGTGGGCACCGAGGACCGGCCCGTGGTCCTGGCCGACGTCGACGACCGGCTCGCCTTCCTCGGTGAGTCGCCGGTGGTCAAGGTGAGCGCCCGGACCGCCATGGGGGTCCACCGGATCCTTCCCGCCCTGCGGGCGGCGGTGGAGGCGTACCACCGGCGGATTCCGACGGGCGAGCTCAACCGCGCCATGAAGGCCCTGCAGGTGGCCCACCCGGCACCCGGATCACGGATCCGCTACGCCGTCCAGGGGGCCATCGACCCCCCGACGTTCACCATCTTCGCCACCCGTCGGCTCAATGCGACCTACCTGCGCTACGTCGAGCGCAAGCTCCGCGAGGAGTTCTCCCTGGGACCGACCCCCATCAAGATCCGGGTGCGACTGCGGGGCTGACGCCGCTCATGCCGTGGTGCGAGTCCTGCAACTGCATGGTCGAGGAGACCGACGTCACCGCCGACGGACAGTGTCCTTCGTGTCACGAGCCGCTCCAGGAGCGCCGTCCCGTCCCGTGGCACTTCAAGCTCCTCCTGGGGGCCACCGTGATCTATCTCGGCTACCGCTCGTACCAGGGGATCGGCTGGCTCGTCCACCACGCCTGACCGCCGGGCCGCCGGGCCCGGTACTCCCGTGCGGATAGACTGCCCCCCTGCAACAGCGGGCTGTGGCGCAGCTTGGTTAGCGTGCTTGACTGGGGGTCAAGAGGTCGCGGGTTCAAATCCCGCCAGCCCGACCGCAAGACCGGATTTGAGTCGTCCTCCGAGGAAAGGCGAGCGAATTCGAACGCGCCGACGCGGTGGTGGATGAGCCGTCGTCCTGATCACAGGTCGTAGTAGCAGGTGCCCCCGTCGTCGTCACTGTTGGTCCCATCGGGGCAGGTTGTGTTCGACCAGTTGACGGTGGCAATTTCGGAGTCGGTGAGGTCGGCGCCGTCGAGATTCGCATTAGTGAGGTTGGCGTAGAAAAAGTCGGCGCCGGCTCCGGAGAGGTCGGCATTGGCCAGGTCGGCCCCGGTGAGGTTGGCGTATGGCCCGATGAGGTAGCCGTCGAAGAGTATGAAGTCCAGCGGCAACGAGGCCGGGGTGCCCGTGATACCGCCCGAGACCATCCCTTGGGTCATGCCGGAGATCAGAGCGGCACCGGTCAGATTGGTGCCGGTGAGGACGGCGTCGGTGAGGACGGCATCGGTGAGGTCGGCATCGGTGAGGTCGGCATCGGTGAGGTCGGCATCGGTGAAGTTGGTGGTTTCAAGGTCGGTACCGTCGAGGTCGGCGCCGGTGAGGATACCGTCGGTGAGGTTCAAGCCCGCCAGGTCGGCGTTGCTCAAGGCGGCGTCGGTGAGGTTGGCGGCAGCACCGACGATGTAGCCGTCAATCAGCGACCAGTTCGTCGGCAACGAGGCCGGCGTACCCGTGATACCGCCCGAGCTAACGCCCGCGAGTTCGGCAAGGCCGAGATTGGTATCGGCGAGATCGGCATCGGTGAGAATGGCGCCGGTGAGGTTGTCGCCGTAGAGCACGGATAAGTTGAGGTTGGCGCCGGTGAGGTTGGCATTGGTGAAATTGGCACCGCCAGCGGTGGCATTGAAGAGATCGGCACCGGCGAGATCGGCGTTGGCGAGGTCGGCACCGGCGATGATGGCGTCCGGGCCGATCAGGTATCCGTCAACGAGCATCCAGTTGATCGGCATCGAAGCCGGGGTGCCCGTGATACCGCTCGCCACGTTGGCGCCGAAGCCGGCGCCGGTGAGGTCAGCATTGGCGAGGCCGGCATCGGTGAGGGTGGCAGCGGCGAGGTTGGCATCGGTGAGGTTGGCATTAGTGAAGGTGGCGCCGGTGAGGTTGTCCGTTTGGAGATCGGCGCTGGTGAGATCAGCACCGGTGAAGGTCGCGCCGTCGAGATCGGCGCCGAGACCGTTGATGTCCACGAGATCGGCGTCAGTGGCATCGGCGTCGGTGAGGTTGGCGTGGACCAGCTTGGCGCCGTCGAGATCGGCGCTGGTGAGGTTGGCGCCGGTGAGGTTGGCGTCGGGCAGCTTGGCGCCGGTGAGGTTGGCGCCGGTGAGGTTGGCGCCGGTGAGGTTGGCGTCCTTCAAGTTGGAGTGCTTGAGGTCAGCACCAGCGAGGTCGGCACCGGCGAAGTCGCACTTGGTCAGATTCTTATTGGGTCGTGCGACGCAGTGTTTCGCGTTGGACGATGCGGCAAAGGCGGAGGAAGGGCCGACGCCGACGAGGACCACGGCCATGAGAGCCATGGCACCCACCAGACTCCCGATCCGACCCCGTTGGAGATAATCGCCGATCCGTGCTTTCATGACGCCCCCCAGTCATCGCAGCCCCGTCATGGTAGGACGCAACACCACCTCCGGCAACCGTCCAGATTGACGAGGAGGGTGTAACGGCACAGCCCGACCGTATGCGAACTTCCCGGCCCGGCGGGAGTTGGTTGTCCGACACCGAAGGACCTCGTAACCTCGAGTGGCAGGGATGGGTCGGACCGTCGAGGTCCGGTTCGCCTCCCACGGCGGCTGACGTGCCCTTCACCTCGTTGACAACTGGAGTCCTTTCGCACACGCCAGACCAGACCGGGAGGCACCGACGCACAGCGCAGACTGCGAGATACCTGGGGGTCAAGAGGTCGCGGGTTCAAATCCCGCCAGCCCGACTCCGAAAACCCTGGTGACCGCCGGTGACACCCTCTCGTCAGCATGCGGAACGGGGACAGGTCGTCGGCAGGCCGGGAGGGTTGAAACGCCCCGCTTCGCCTCGGCGTTCAACAAGGCGGACCAGCATCCGGCCGGGTCGGCACCTCACCCCCAAGTCTGGCAGCTCCCGGTCGGATGCTGCCTTCTTTTGCACCGTCTCTGCGTGTGAGATCGAGCCGACCGAGGGCAGGCGCCGATTTCGGTACCCTGGGAGACGTGACCGGCGTCCGACCACCGGAGCTGTGAGCGAGGGGGACACCATGGCCCGCAAGTCACTCCGGAGCCAGCTCTACCGTGCGGCCAGGGACCTCGGCAACGTCGAGGCCGCCGAGAAGGGCCCGGCTTCGTACGGGCGCCGTGCGGTACGACGGAGGGTCTACCGGACGACCAACGGGGCACTGGGGAAGCTGCTCCGGGGGATCCTGAAGGGCTGATCAGGCCTCGTCGAGCCTGCGCCCGGCGGCGGACATGATCACCGGTTGCACCCCGCCCGGCACGCTGATCGCCTGTGCCCCGGTCACCGAACCCGAGCACGGCCGCGCCGGGCGGGGCGCCGGTGACTACTGCAGGTTCGCCACGCCGATAACCGAGTTGGGCCTGTCGACGACCGTTCCGGTGTTGCCCGTCACGGTCAGGACCCCGAGAACCGAATTGTTGACCACCGTGACCCCGCCGGTGTTGTTCTTGACGAGGAGGATCCCGATGGCACAGGCCCGTTGGAGCGACACGTTGCCGCTGTTGCTGCTCAGCGACACACCTCCTATCAGCGTCGAGCCTCCGCACGAGGTGGTGCCGTCGCCGACCACCGTCGGCGCCGCCGATCCGGTGGCCGACAGGATCAGCGCCACGCTGGTGTTGCACATGCGCAGGGCGGCAGCCCCGTTGGCGGTGAGCTCGCCGAGGAGCAACGCCCCCTCAGTCTCGAGGGCGCCGCCGGGCTTGACGGTGATCGCGCCGACAACCCAGCAGCCGGGGCCGATGAAGACCGACTGGCCGGAGTTGACCGTCACCGAGCCGAACGTGTCGCAGACAGTGGATGTGTAACCCACGGTGAGGGTCCCCGCCACGAAGGTAAAGGTGTAGTTGGTGGCGTTGAGCGTGCCGGCCTGGCAGGTGATCGGATAGGTGCCGTCGGCGCTTGTCGTGCCGGCCGTCGTCGTACAGACGGCCTGGCCTGTCACGCCCGAGGTGGCGAGGGTCTGGCCGTTGACGAACCCGGTGATGGTGTAGGTCAGCGTCGGCACGGCCACCCCGAACATCTTCGTCTGGTTGTTGGCGGTGACAGTCAGCGTGGCCGGGGTGACCTGTACCGTCCCGTTGGCGTAGCTGATGGTGTAGTTGGCGTCCACCGCTCCTGAGCACGTCGAGGCGTAGTTTCCGACCGCGCTCGACGGCCCGGCCGTAGTGGAGCAGACCAGGCCGTTGCCGAGAACCGACTTCGTCTGGCCGTTGACCAGGCCGGTGATGGTCGGCTGAATGGCCGGTGCCGACGAGCCGTAGGTGATGCTCGATGACGAGGCCGTGATCGTGAGCGGGGCCGGGCTGACGTGCACCGACCCGTTGACATAGCTGATCGTGTAGTCAGGGTCGACGGCGCCGCTGCAGGTGGTGCTGTAGGCACCGACCGGGCTGGACGATGTGGCCGTCGTCGAACAGGTGGGTTTCGTCGTGAGCGATGCGGCACTGTCGCCGTTGACGAATCCAGCGTACGACGGAGTTACGTTCGACGACGTGCCACCGTAGGTCATGCTTCCGGAGGAGGCGGTGACCACGAGGGCCGCCGCGCCCACGACGACCTGGCCCGGCACATAGGAGATGGCGTAGTCGGGGTCGGACCCACCCGAGCAGGTGCTCGGGTAGGTGCCCACCAGGCTGTTGGCAGTGGCGGTCGTCGAGCACGTCGGCGCCGTGTTCAGGGCGCCTGGACCGTCGCCGTTGACGAAGCCAGAGTACGACGGCATGATCGCCGGCGGGTTGGAGCCGTAGGTCGAGGTGCCCGACGAGGCGGCCACCACCAGCGGCGCCGCGGTCACCTGCACCGAGCCGTCGACGTAGCCGATGGTGTAGTTGGCGTCGGAGGCACCGGAGCAGTTGCTGTCGTAGGTGCCGACCGGGCTCGACGATGTGGCCGTGGTCGCACAGGTGAGACCGGCGAGGTCACCGACGGTGTCGCCGTTCAGGAGACCGGACACGGCCGGGGTGATCGCCGGCGGGTTGGAGCCGTACGTCGACGAGCCCGACGACGCCGTGATGGTCAGATTGGCCGTCGTGACACTGACCGAACCGTCGACGTACCCGATGCTGTAGTTGGCGTTCACTGCCCCCGTGCAGTTGCTGTCGTAGGTGCCGACCGGGCTCGAGGATGTGGCCGTGGTCGAGCAGGTGAGACCGGCGAGAACGCTGACGGTCTCGCCGTTCTGCAGACCGGACACCGACGGGGTGATCGCCGGCGGGTTGGAGCCGTACGTCGACGAGCCCGACGACGCGGTGATGGTCAACGTGGCCGGGGTGACGGTCACGGTGCCGTCGACGTAGCTGATGGTGTAGTTGGCGTCGACGGCCCCCATGCAGCTGCTGTCGTAGGTTCCGACCGGGCTGGTGGCGTTCACCGGTGAGGTGCAGGTCGCCGTGGGCGACAGCGACGCGGCGCTGTCGCCATTGACGAATCCGCTGTAGGCGGGGGTGATGTTGGGCGCTGCGCTGCCGTAGCTGGCCGATGCCGAGGAGGCGGAAACCTCGAGCGGGGCCGGCGAGACGGTGACGCCGCCGTCGACGTAGCTGATGGTGTAGTTGGCGTCGGTGGCGCCCGAACAGCTGCTGTCGTAGCTGCCGACCGGGCTCGACGAGGTGGCCGTGGTGGTGCACGTCGGCTGGGTGGTGAGCGACGAAGCGTCGTCGCCGTTGACGAAGCCGTCGTAGCTCGGAGTGATGGCCGGGGTCGCGCTGCCGTAGGTCATGTCGCCCGGCGACGCCACGACGATCAGGACCTGCGGGCCGATCACCACGGCTCCGTCGATGTAGCTGATGGTGTAGTTGGCGTCGGTGGCGCCCGAACAGCTGCTGTCGTAGCTGCCGACCGGGCTCGACGAGGTGGCCGTGGTGGTGCACGTCGGCTGGGTGGTGAGCGACGAAGCGTCGTCGCCGTTGACGAAGCCGTCGTAGCTCGGAGTGATGGCCGGGGTCGCGCTGCCGTAGGTCGCCGGCGCCGACGAGGCGGTGACGGTCAACGCCGCCTGATTGACCGTGACGCTCCCGTCGACCGACGTGATGAGGTAGTTGGGATCGGACGCCCCGGCACAGACGCTGGCATAGGTACCGACCGGGCTGGAGCTGACGGCGGCGGTCCCGCAATCGAGACCGGCGCCCAGAACGGCGATGGTCTCTCCGTTCTGGAGCCCGTCGGCGGAAGCGGTGATGGTCGGCGGTGTGCTGCCGTAGGTCATCGAGCCCGACGAGGCGGTCAAAGTCAGAGGTGCCGGGCTGACGGTGACGGAGCCGTCGATGTAGCTGATGGTGTAGTTGGCGTCGGTGGCGTCGGAGCAACTGCTGTCGTAGGTGCCGACCGGGCTGATGGCGCTGGCGTCGGTCGAGCAGGCCAGCCCGACTAGGACCGACGCTTGCTCACCGTTCTGCAGGCCGACGACCGAGACGGTGACGGCCGGCGGGTTGGCCCCGTAGGTCATCGATCCCGACGAGGCCGTGATGGTCAGTGCCGCCGGGGTGACGCTCACGGCACCGTCGACGTAGGTGATGGCGTAGTTCGGATCCGAGGCGCCTGAGCAACTGGTCGGGTAGGTGCCGACCGGGCTGGAGGCGTTGGCCGAGGTGGTGCACTGGAGACCGGCACCGAGGACGGACGCCCCCTCGCCGTTCTGCAGACCCGAGACCGCCGGGGTGACGGCCGGGACGGCGCTGCCGTAGACCGTGTAGGCCGACGACGCGGTGATCACGACCGGGGCCGGCGCCACGGTGACAGAGCCGTCGACGTAGGTGATGGCGTAATTCGGATCAGAGGCTCCCGAGCACGACGTGTCGTAGGTGCCGACCGGGCTCAAGGCGCTGGCGCCCGTCACGCAGGTGGGCTGGGTGGTGAGCGAGGCGGACGTGTCGCCGTCGAGGAAGCCGGAGTACGACGGGGTCACCGCCGTCGGCGCCGAGCCGTAGGTGGTGGACAGCGACGACGCCGTCACGACCAGCGGCGCTGCACCGACGATCATCTGACCGGCGGTGTAGCTGATGCTGTAGTTGGGATCGGACGCCCCGGTGCAACTGGTGCCATAGGTGCCGACCGAGCTGGACGAGGTGGCGGTGGTCGAGCAGGTCAGACCGGAGAGGTTGGCGACCGTGTCGGTGTTCTGGAGACCGGTGACGGTCGGGGTGATCGCCGGCGGGTTGCTGCCGTAGGTCATCGTCCCTGACGAGGCGGCGACGCTGAGGGGCGCCGGGCCGACCATGATGGAGCCGGCCGCGTAGGTGATGGTGTAGTTCGGGTCGGCGCCGCCGGAGCAGGTGCTCGGGTAGGTGCCGACCGGAGTGGTGGCGCTGACGGCGGTGGTACACACCGCCGGCGACGTCAGTGACGAGGCGTTGTCGCCGTTCACGAACCCGCCGTACGAGGGGGTCACCGCCGGGGGCGCCGAGCCGTACACGGAGGCGGCCGACGAGGCGGTGACGGTCAGGGGGGCGGCGGCCACGTCGACCGCCAGGGGGGTGGCCGGGCTACCCAGCGCATTGTTGTCGCCGGAGTAGGTGGCGCCCAGAGAGTGGTTACCGGCGGTCAGCGTCGACGTGGTGCACTGAGCCTGGTAGCTCGAGCCCACCGGGGTCAGCGCCACGGCGTCGCAGCCGGCGATGGTCGAACTGCCGTCGGTGAACTTGACCGTACCGCCACCGTCGGTGCCGGTCACCGTGGCGGTGACCGTTTCGCTCTGCCCGTAGGTGGGAGCCGGTACCGACGCCGACAGGGTGGTGGCGGAGGCGGTCGGGGCCGGGATCACGACGGCCAGCATGGAGAACGAGGAGGAGTCGGACCCCAAGAGGGTGGCGGTTGCCCCGCTGGCCAGGGACACCGGCTTCGGAGTCAGGGCGTTGTCCGTGGTCCCGTTGCCGAGCTGTCCGTACCCGTTCTGACCCATGGCGTCGATGCCGCCCGCCGTGGTGAGGACCATGCCGTCGTACGCACCGGCGCTGATGGCCGACGGGGAGGCACCGCCGGGCAGGTTGATTTCCTTTGGAGTGTTGCGGTTCGCGGTAAGGCCGTCCCCGATCTCTCCGTCCGCGCCGTAGCCCCAGGTGTACAGGTCGCCGTTGGAACCGATGGCCAGGCTGTTGTACAGGCCGGCGGCCACCTTGGTGGCGGTCACACCGGCGGCCAGGGTCACCGCCTTGGGCGTGTCGGACTCGTTGTTGGTGCCGTCGCCGAGCTGGCCGTATTCGTTGCCGCCGAAGCTGTAGAGCGCGCCGGTGGTGCTGACGACCACGGCGTGGTGGTAGCCGGCGGCCACCGTGGCCGGCGTGACGCCGGCCGCCAGGGACACGGTGACCGGTGACGTCGGGGTGGTCTCGTTGCCGTCGCCGAGCTGGCCTTTGTCGTTGTAACCCCAGGCGTACAACTTGCCGTTCGAACCGATGGCGAAGGTGGAGTACTCGCCGGCGGCCAGGCCGTGGAACGTGAGACCGGCCGGCAGGGACACGGCCACCGGCGTGGTCGAACCGTTGGTGGACCCGTCACCCAGCTCCGCCAGGGAGTTGTCGCCCCAGGCGTAGACGCGACCGTTGGAGCCCACGGCGAAGCTGTCGTACTCGCCGGCCGCGATCGAGGTGGCCTGGACACCGCCGGGCAGGGTGATGGCGACGGGAGTGGATGAGGAGTTGGTGGACCCGTTACCTAGCTGGCCGAACCCGTTGTCGCCCCAGGTGTAGAGGTTTCCGTCCGAGCCGATGGCGAGGGTGTGGTAGGCGCCGACGGCGACGGCCGTGGCGGTGGCGCCTCCCGGTAGGGCCACGGCCACCGGGGTGGACGACGAGGTGGTGTTGCCGTTACCCAACTGGCCGAACGCGTTGTAACCCCAGGCTTCGAGCACCGGGGTCGGGGTGGCACCGGCCGTGGCACCGGTGCCGACGGCGACCAACATGCCGGATACCGTCAAGGCAGCCAGGACGGCGGCGCGCAAGCGCCGCCCTCGACCTCTGGTCGCGTCACACGCCCCGTCGTGGCGTGTGGTTGTGCCGGTGCCTTCGGACGATCCCCGCATGGAGCTTCCTTCCCCCTGGTATGGCCGTGCCCGGACCGGGATAGCCCGATCGCTGCCGACGCGGCCTGTTGCCTTCCGCCTGTCGTTGGTTGTGCCCGTTTGTCAGTCCGCCTCCGGCCGGTTCTGCCGGTCGTGCTCCCGTTCCGCCCTTCCCTAAATCTCCGTCGGTCGCTCCTCTTCGGATGTCACGCGGCCGGAGTGAACGTGATCGTGCTCAGCGTCGGGTCGAACTCGGCCGTGGCGATCGTCCCCGGGGTACCGCCGATGCAATTCGTGAGCGCCGCGGAGGACGCCGAGTCGAAGACCGCGTCGATCACCACGGTGCCGGCGAACGACCCCTTGGCCTTTCCGGTGAAGGTCAGGGTGTCGAGGGGCCCGTCGGTTCCCCAGGTCCCGCCCTTGGCCACCTTGGCCCTGGTCATGGCGTCGGGCGTCGGCCGACGTCGTCCACTCGTACTTGGGCTTGAACTTCGGCCAGGTGAGGTCGAGAAACGCCGGGCAGCCCCCGGCTGCTTTTCCGCCGCCCGGGAGGTGCTTGAGCCCCTTGACCTTGATGGTTGTGGCCTTCGTCTGCGCTCCGGCGGTGGGCAGGGACCCGGCCGTGAGCGTGCCGGAGCAGCCCGACAGTGACGCCGGGCCCATTTTCACGACCTCTTGCTTGGCCCCGGTCTTACCGATCCCGGGCGAAAGAGGCGGGGTGAAGGTGAAGCTCGACGCCAGCTGGCAGGTCAGTGAGCCCTTGGCGTCGACACCGCCGCCAGCGGACGCGGGGCTGACCGCCATGACGACAGCGGCAACGGGGACGACGGTGGCGGCGGCCACCCGGGCAAGTTTCCCTGACAGCACCACGGATCCCCCTTTTTGCGGGACTTCCCGGTACCAAGTCAGGCGAAGATCTCGGTGCGGCCGACATCGGAGGCCTCCGATCCGCCGCTCAATCCCGCCGCCCGCCCGGGACAACCCCCGCATCGCTCCTTCGCTCGGGCCCCGACCGGACCGGTCGATGCCGCGGGTATCGTTACATCGAGGACGAAACGGAAGCATCGTCAATTCCGACGAATCTGTCACTCGGCACGGAAGACGGAAGGCGTACCGAGAAATCGAGTGACTCCCGAGGGCCGCCGAAATCGTCGATCGTGCCGAGTGACCACAGCCCCCTTACGTCATGTGGTGACAACATCACCGTCCGTCACTGCCTCAGACAACCCACACAGGGCCGGCCCAAGCCAGTTGGAAGTTCCCCAAGGCTCGCTCGTTGGAGGTACACGACCGTTGCGGCCGCGAGATCGACGATGCGATGCAGCCTCAGAACTGGGTCAGTGTGGGATCCCGCGCGCACGACGGGTTCATCGAAGCGAATCGGAACTCACGTGTCGGCGCCTTGGCGTTTGACGACAGTTTTGCGACTGTCCCCATCGCGCTTCCGCCTCCTTCAGTCGATAGGCTGCGTCCGAAAACGAAGGGGCTAGGTGGCCGATCAACGATATTTGCCGAGCGGAGACGAGGCTGGATCCGCGCCCGAGGACCGCCCGTTCAGGCCCGACATTGAGGGACTCCGCGCTGTGGCGATCCTCCTCGTCGTGCTCTTCCACGTGGGAATCCTGCAGATGCGCGGCGGTTTCGTGGGCGTCGATGTCTTCTTCGTCGTCTCGGGCTTCGTCATCACAGGTGTCCTGCTCCGAGAACGGAGTGGCGCAGGTCACACGAGCTTCCTCTTATTCTATGCGCGCCGAGCTCGTCGAATTCTCCCGGCAGCTTTGCTGGTGATCGTCGTAACCCTCATCGCTGCCGATCTTTTCGTCGGCACCACAGATGCCCGTCTCTTTGCCAGCGATGGCCGCTGGACCGCCCTCTTCTTGGGCAACGTGCATTTCAGCCACGCGTATCCGAATCTTCTCGTCACCCGTCCAGCTTCTCCTCTTCAGCAGTATTGGTCGCTGGCCGTTGAGGAACAGTTCTACCTCGTCTACCCCGCATTCTTCGTTGTCCTTCTTGCTCTACCCGGAATGTGGTCACAGCGAAAGCGTCTGGTTGTCGGCTTGAGCGCTGTGATCGTCGTCTCTTTCCTGGCATCTGTGGCGACAACCAAGGTGGGCCAATTGTCCGCCTACGATTCGCCCTTTACGCGTGCATGGGAACTCGCTCTGGGTGCACTCGTCGCGGTGGGTGCGGCAAAGCTGGCGAAGCTACCAAGAGCGGTGGCTGCCGCGATGACCTGGGTCGGCTTCGCCGCTATTGCCGTCAGCGTGGTGGCGTTCACGATCCGGACGAACTATCCGGGGGCGGCGGCGGCGCTTCCCGTCCTGGGAGCCTCTCTGGTCATCGCAGGGGGGACAGCCGTGCCACGGGCGGGGGTAGAAATGCTCCTACGCCTGTTCCCCTTTCGATGGGTCGGCCGATGGTCTTATTCGTGGTACCTCTGGCATTGGCCTTTACTTGTCCTCGTTGCTGAGCACGAACACACAACCGTCAACCGGAACTCGATCGCCGAGAACCTTTTCCTGGTGACGATCGCGCTCGGACTGGCGGCCGGCACGTACATCGTTGTCGAAAACCCAATCCGTCATTCCTCGATGCTCGCCCGAAACCCGCGTGAAACCTTGATTGGCGCCGCCCTGATCATCGCCTCGTGCGTCGCGATCACCTACGCCTTCTAACTCAAGTCGCCGTGCTGGGCCAGCCGTCGTGGGCGCGGGCACGCTCCGAGCCGTGCCGGCTCGATGGCTCGATAGCGGAACTCCGGACGATAAGGTCCGGCAGGTGGATCACGAGCTGGCCGCCCCGAGGCCACCGCTGGGTAGGCTTGGGCGAATCATCTGAGGATTGTCATGATCAACATCGTCACAGTTCATTGGCAGACGCCGAAGTGGATCGAGGTTCAGTTGAGCTACCTCGAGCGCCACCTGGAAGGAGAGTTCCGAGTCTTCGCCTCCCTCAACGGGATTACCGATCTCGAGCTGCGAGATCGTTTCTATTACAGCGACGACCTGGAGGGTAGCCACGAGGAGAAGTTGAACGCCTTGGCCGCAGTCGTCATCGAGCGGTCGGATCCGACAGATATCTTGATGTTCATCGACGGGGACGCCTTCCCCGTTCGGAGCCTCGACGCCTGGATGCACGACACTCTCCGGACCTATCCGCTGGCGGCGGTCCGGCGGGACGAAAACCTCGGCGACCGGCAGCCTCATCCGTGCTTCTGCGTGACCACCGTCGACTTCTGGCGACGGATCGACGGCGACTGGCGCAGGGGAGGGACATGGATCAACTCCGTCGGTAGGGAGGTCACCGATCCGGGGGGCAACCTTCTCCACCGACTGGAAGAGCTCAACCAGGACTGGTTGCCGCTCGTACGGACGAACACCAACAATCCTCATCCACTATGGTTCGCCGTCTACGGACACCTCGTCTACCACCATGGGGCCGGCTTCAGGACCATGTTCAGCCGGACCGACCGTGCACTTCAACCGCAGTTCGGGAAGGCGTACATCGTCAGGAGGCGAGGGCCGACGGTGGGAGCCCTGCGTCTGGCTGTCCAGGCAGACCCGTCACGTCTGGCTCACCTACGACCCCGCCACCTGATCGTCTTCGCCCGGGCATGCCAAATGACCGTCCTCGAGAGACGCCGGCACCGGTACTTGAGGCGCAGATCGCGGTACATCGAGCAAACGGAGGTCGAAGCCGAGGAGATCTTCGCCCGGTTGCAAGTCGACCCGGATTTCTACCTCTGGCTGGACAGTGATGCCGGAGAGGCGGCATACGATCTCGTCACCTGACTGGGTGCGGATGCGGGAGGTGAGATGACGGGGGGTAAGAACGTCCTGGTGATAGTGCTCGACGCCCTGCGTGAAGACTCCGTCGTCCCGTCATTCGAAGAACCGGACCGTTGTTTCAAGGCGGCCAACTGCATCGCCAGCGCGCCCTGGACTCTTCCATCGTGCACATCATTGATCACAGGGATGGATGCCACCCGGCATGGTCACTTCTGGCACTCACACGCGCTGGGAGCCAGCGATCTCGTCCGCGCTCTTCCCGCCGAGTTCCGAAAGGTGGCATTCGTCAACAACAGCGTTCTGAAACGGAACTCTCAGCTCGATTCCGGCTTCGACCATTGGAGATATCTCACTGGCCACACGGAACCCTTCGAGCGCGCCGCCACCTTGATCCGGAAGGCGCGGCGTCGGAAGCCGCTCTTTCTCCTCCTCCATTCGAACATTTCCCATGACTACTACTACCCGAAGGCCAGCGAATATTACGACGAGGCGTTCCCGGACGAACCCGGTGGTGCATTCGTCCTGGGTGACGAGGTGATCAGATGGACCGGCACCACGCCCGCCCAGCGCGCCGCGGTGGTGAAAACGTATGAGGCGTCAGCGATCAAGGCCGTCTCGTCCGCCCGTGAAGTGCTCGAGCTGGCTCGAGCCCGGGACGACTTCATCAGTGTCGTCGTCTCAGACCACGGCGAAGGGCTTGAATACGACGAGGCCCGGATCCACCACGGTGGTCGTCTCCACGACGATCTGCTCCGAGTTCCACTCTGTTTCGACCTGCCCTCGGCGGTGCCAGAGGGCCAGAGAGAGGACCTGGCCGCCGCTTTGGCGTCGGCGCCCGTGGCAGTCACGGACGTGCTCCCCACCGCGTTCGCACTGGCCGGAATGGGCCCGGTCCCTGCAGTCGACGGACGGCGAATCGGCTCCGCGCCCGCTGAACGGATCGTGGTGAGCGAGGAGCGGCGCTACCTCTATTTGAGAGATCGATTCCGGTTGAACGTCAAGGGGCGACACAGATTCATGTCGCTGGAGGATCAGCAGGAGAACCAACGCCTTCTCGAGCAGCTCGCCGCTGAGCCGCTCTTGCGCTCGTACCGGTCGAAGTCCGCCAAGCTCATGGTGACGGGACTCCACTTTCGACCCCGGGCCGGGTCCGCCGCCGAGGCCCGAGGTGATGTGGTGGGATGGGGAGAGCGCCTGCTGGGGGCGCCCGTGCTGGTACTCCACGGTGATCGTCTGTTCGCATTCGAGCTGTTCAACCTGACAGACGATCCGTCGGAGCGCCTCAACCTGCTCGCCGCCGACGGCAGCGGCATGGACCGTCTCATGGAGAGCGGGCGGGAGATGTCGGTCACGGTTCCCGTCAGCGATGAGGGTGAAGACACCGAAGTGAGCCTTCCCACCATGCTTGCCGGCGCGCAACGCATCGCCACGAACTGATCGTCGTCGTACGGCTCCGGGAGTGGACAGACGCGTCGCCCACCCAGTTCCGGTGGGACGACCCTGACGACGGATCAGTGATCTCGGAGGGCGCGCCACGGTGTAGGTTGAATCGTGGTGTCAGAGCTACGGCGACGGATAGGGCGCGAGACGCGGTTCTTGCGCAGAGCAGTGCGTCACCCGAGCAAATTCAAGCGCCGTCTGAAGCGCGCAGTATCACCAGAGGTGGCATTCATCGAACGGAATCACGACCCGGATCGAACGTTGCTGCTTGTGGGCACCGGCCGGAGCGGGACGACGTGGCTGGCGGAGGTCCTGACCGAGGCTCTTCATTCTCGGCTGATGCTCGAACCTCTGCGCAGCAAGTTGGTTCCCATGGCGAGGCCTGTTCGTATCGGCCACTACGTCGATCCCGCCGACGACCCCGACCCGGTCGTCGCCGCTGTTCTGGACCGGATCATGACGGGACGGATACGCGGGAGAGCCATCGACCGGTACAACGCCGCCCGCTTCCCCCGTTGCCGGGTGGTGAAGGAGGTACGCGCCACCAACCTGCTGCCGTGGATCGTCGGTCGCTATCCCCGGACTCCCGTCGTCTATCTGCTGCGCCACCCTGTGCCGACCGCATGGTCGGTGGCCAAGCTCGGCCTCCCCGACAACCTCGACCAGTTCCTCGGCCAGGAGTCGCTCATGCGTGGGCCGCTCGAACCGTTCGGCTCACTGATCAGCCAAGCGGCGGTCTCAGACGACCGGTTCCACCGGAGGGTCCTGCGCTGGTGTCTCGAGAATTTCGTCCCCACGCACATGCTCGACCCGGACCACACGCACGTCATTTTCTATGAACACATGATCGACGATCCCTGGGGCGAGCTCGAGCGGCTGCGCTCGTACCTCAGCGGATTCGGCCCCGGCTTGTGGGACCTGGGTTCGTTCTCTGAAGCGAGCCTGGGAAGACCGTCTCACACCAACTATCACGGCACGGACGTGGGGTCCGGACCCGATCGACTGGAGACGTGGGTCGCCGAGGTGCCGGCCGCCAGCGTCGAGAAGGCTCTGGAACTGGTGGGCGCCTTCGGCCTCCGCCGCATCTACTCGGAGTCGACACGGCCCTTGGTCCCACCTGACGCTGTCTTGCAGGGCGACCGGAGGGCCCCCACCGGTCGTTAGCCCGGCGATCCGACATCCCCCACCCGCACGACGATTGTCGCTACCGTGAGTAGCTACGAGACCATCCACGCGAGACCGATCCGGGCGCACGGCGCTGCGGCTGGCTGTATTCGTGGGCGTCGCCGGGGCCGCAGTGGCGTTCTCGGCAGCGGCGTTCGCGGTATCCCCACGTCCTCCCAAGATCTCCGCGACCGAGGCCACTTTTGCCATTCCCACCGGGACCACGTCCACCTGGACGTTGAAACTGTGGTCACACGGCACCCTCGAGGGCTCTGATACCGCGACATCGGGGACACTGACCGTCGCGGTGCCGGCCACCTCCAACTGCCTCTTCCAGGCCGATGTCTCCGTGGCTCCGGTGGGTGGACGGAGTTCGTACTACTCCGGGGTGAGGGCCACCGTCCCCGGGTGCGGGCCTCCACCGACCATCGCCGGCGACATCTACCTCTGTTCGGGGACCGGCACCCAGACGACGACCGAGGTCGCCGGGGGATCGTTGGCGGCGAGCGGGCCCCAGACCCTGCCGTCCCAGGCCAACCCGCTGATGCCGACGACGGTGCTGTCCGGTAGCTACACGATGGACGCAGGCTCACCTCCCGGCTATGTGTTCGTCGTCTGCAACGGCTCAGCCGCGGTGGCGACCACCGGTGTCACGGCAACACAGACTGTCGTCGTCCCCGCCGGGGGAGCCGGTTTCGGCGCCTTCTACGTGGTGCAAGCGTCTCCGGTGGGGTCTCTGAGCGGTGGCTCCGGCCCACCGACGCCCGGCTCAGGCGGCGGTCCGGCGACCAGTCCCGGGACACCGCGCCCGGTGAGCACCGTCACTCACCACAACCAGCCCGGCGGCGCCACCAAGGTCGGCAGCTCCAGCCTGGCCTTTACCGGCATGAACACCGGGCCCCTTCTGCTCGTCGGGTTCCTGGCACTGATGCTGGGAGGACTGGCCAGCTTGATATCGCGTGCCCGGCGGCAGGGCGACCTCCGGGTCCCGCCCGTGGACAACCCGTCGGTTTGATCGACCGTCGTCCGGAGACGCCGTAGGCGCCACTACTTACTTGGTGCCGTGTATCCCGAGCACCTGGAGCACGAACCCGATCGCCAGCAGGGCGCCGGCCGCGATCATCGTCCCTCGTTCGATGGTGCGGCTCATCGATCGCAGCCCGAACGTTCCCGCCAGGAGGAGCGCCACCGCACCTACGGCGCAGATGGCTAGTCCGATCTCCTGGAGATGGCGCTTCTGCGTGGCGGTGGCGGCGGCATGACCGCTTTTGGCGTGGTGGGCGGCGATCTGGGCGACGACGAGCACATGTTCCATAGGGGGAGTATCGCAAATGGCGCCGAGACGCGCCAACACGGTAGGTGGGGACGGAGTTCGAGCGATCGTCGTGACCGGATTGACGGCTCTTCGGGCGTGGGCTCAGGAACGGATCGAAACGGTAGCGTCATCCCATGGCGCTCTACGCACTCGGCGATCTGGTCCCCACCATCGACGCCGAGGCCTTCGTCCACCGCGACGCCGTGGTCATCGGAGCCGTCAGGCTCGGACCCGACGCCACGGTGTGGCCCGGTGCCGTCCTGCGCGGTGACTACGGCGAGATCTCGGTGGGAGCCCGGACGTCGATCCAAGACGGCACCGTCATCCACGCCGGTCCGGGCTTTCCCACCCGCGTCGGTGATGGCTGTGTCGTCGGACACCTTGTCCATCTCGAGGGGTGCATCCTCGAGGACGAATGCCTGGTCGGTTCCGGGGCCGTCGTCCTCCACCATGCCGTGGTCGGTTCCGGGGCGACCGTGGGGGCCGGCGCCGTCGTTCCCAACCGGGTGAACGTCCCGCCCGGTGCCCTCGCCGTCGGCGTCCCCGTCGTCGTGAAGGCCGACCGGTCGAACATCGGCGGGATCAGACTGGCGGCGGAGGAGTACGTACGCAACGGGCGGCGTTACCGGACTGACCTGCGCCGCCTCGACTGAAGGTGGCGCCTCGAAGGGCGTTACGTCGCTGTCGACGGACCTCTACGGAGGAAGACCTCCACCGGCGGTGCCGGGTATCCGGCACGCTCGCCCGGTCGCCAGCCCGCCGCCAGCTTCTGTTCGGCCACGCCGCCGTCAGCCCAGATGTGGCAGGTGTTGCGCGGGAAGAGCGTGGGACGAGCTGACGGCGCCGCGTCGAGGTGTTGCCAGTCGCGGTCACGGGCGCGATTCGACGTCATCGCCTGGATGACGACAGGGCCAACGGTGCGGGCCAGTTGCTCCAGGTGCGTACACCCCCGGGTGGCACCGAAGCGCTCCTGCACCGCCCGCGTGTAGCCGCGACCGATGCAGAGTCCGATGAGATCGTCGAAGGCGGCGGTTATGGACGGGCATTCGGCGTGGGGGAAGAGGATCATGGTCGCCTTGGCCGCCGTGATGGTGAGGTCGTCCTTGCGCACCTCGACGCGGAGATCCATGTCATGGACGTGCTCGACCCGGTCGCCGACGGCCGCCCAGGGTCGCTCGTCACGCAAGCGTCCGGTCACCGACAGGGAGTCGCCTTCGTCGTAAGCCTCGAACTCGATGGTCCGGCGGTGGACCGGCACGCCTGTGCGCTCGGCGGGGATCGGCAGGGTGGTCATGGCGTCGATCCTGGCACCCCGGTGGGGTGGAGGTGACCCGGCGGAGCCACCTTCTGAATCTCTACTTGAAGGTGAGGGTATGTCCGGTACGGGGCCGTCTTCAGCCGCGCCCTCCACCAATTCGCAGGTCACAGCTCCGCCACCACCGTTCCTCGGGCCGGGGTCGACACCGCCGGCGGCGCAGTGTCACGGAAGCGGCTGCCGAGCAGCAACAGGTGTGGATTTCCCCGGGAAAAGGACAGGGTCACATGTCCGTAACTACCCGGTTGTGAGCCATTTGGGGGTACGATGAAGCTGCACCTGAGGTGGAGGAGGAATCCCGAGATGGTCGACCGTTCCCTGGCGACGGCGACTGGTCCCGTGTCGAGCGCGGCGGACCAGAGCCCCGATGGTTTTCGCGGACCTCAGGTCTGCGCACTCGTCGGCATCACCTATCGACAGCTCGACTACTGGGCCCGCACCGGTCTCCTGCGGCCGTCGATCGCCGATGCGCGCGGCAGTGGCACGCAACGGCGTTACTCGTACCACGACGTTCTCGAGCTCAAGGTCATCAAGCAACTTCTCGACGCCGGGATCTCGCTCCAGCGGGCGCGGCGCGCCGTGGAGTGCATGCGTCAGGGCCTCGGTGGTGACCTCGCCGCCACCAACCTCGTCCTGGTGGGAACCGATTCCGTTCTGGCCCACAGCGACGGCGAGGTCGTCGATCTGCTGAAGGGTGGGCAGGGGGTCCTCAACATCGTTCCCCTCTCCGGGGTCGTCGAGGAACTCAACGCGGACATCTTGCGCATCGAGCGTGAGGCGCAGACGCTTCCCATGGCCGGCCCGACGCCGGCCGCGGCGGAGGCGGCGGGCGGCTGACGATGAAGTCCCGACGGGGTTCGGAGACCACCTGACGATGCCGTTCGCACACGTGTCGGAGCGCCATTTCGCCGAGCTTCTCGACTTCTACGGTGTGCGGTGGGAGTACGAACCCGTGGAGTTCGTCCTCGAGTGGCATGACGACCGGACCCCGGCCGCCGCCTTCCGGCCCGACTTCTACCTTCCCGACCACGGTTGCTTCATCGAGCTGACGACCCTGTCCCAGAAGCTCGTCACCCGGAAGAACGCCAAGGTGCGCCGCCTGCGCGAGCTTCACCCCGGGGTCGAGGTCAAGCTTCTCTACCAGCGGGACTATCTGGCCCTCCTGGGCAAGTACGGCTTCTCTCGGCCTTCGTCACCAGCCGCATAGGCTGGCGGCGTGACGCCCCCTACGTCCACGCCCTCGTCCACCAGCGCGCCACCGCCCGACGCTTCGCCGGAGGGGCTGCGCCACTCGCCTCTGGAGGACTGCCACCGCGCCCTGGACGCCAAGCTCGTCGGATTCGGCGGCTGGTTGATGCCCCTCGCCTACACCTCGGGCACGCTGGCCGAGCACCGGGCGTGCCGCAGTGCGGCGGTGGCCTTCGACGTGAGCCACCTCGGGACCGTCCGGGTGGAGGGCACAGGCGCCCTCGAGATCCTGCAGGGTCAGCTGACCAACGATCTGCGGAAGATCGCCCCCGGGCGCGCCCAGTACACCCACCTGCTCGACCCCGACGACGCCTCGGTCGTCGACGACATCATCGTCTGGTGGATCGCCGACGACGTCTTCGACGTGATGCCCAACGCCTCGAACACGGCACGGGTGCGTGACGCCGTGGGCGGCCGCGACACGACGGCCGATCGGGCCGTGATCGCCGTGCAGGGCCCCGACGCCCGCCCCCGGCTCGCCTCGGTCGCCCCCGAGGCCGCCGCCGTGGCCCGCTTCGCCGTGGCCACGTTCACGTGGCGCGGTGCGCCGTGCACGGTGGCCGGCACCGGGTACACGGGGGAGGACGGCGTCGAGTGCGCGGTGCCGGCCGCGGTGGCTCCGTCGTTCTGGCAGGCCCTGCTCGACGAGGGTGTCGTGCCCGCCGGGCTCGGGGCACGCGACACCCTGCGGCTCGAAGCCGGGCTGCCGCTGCACGGGCAGGACCTCGGTCCCGGGATCACGCCGCTGCAGGCCGGACTGGGTTGGGTCGTCGGATGGGACAAGGGGGAGTTCCGCGGCCGGGGCCCTCTGGCACGGGAGCGGGAGACGGGACCCGCCCGACGACTTCGTGGGCTCGTCGCCGACGGCCGCCAACCTCCGCGTCACGACGACGCCGTCCTCCGAGGCGGCGCGCGGGTCGGCACGGTGACGAGTGGGAACTTCTCTCCCGTGCTCGAACGCGGGATCGCCCTGGCCCTGATCGACACCGGCGGCGCTGCAGCCGATGTCGTCGACGGTGACGAACTGGTGCTCGACGTGCGCGGACGGCTCCTACCCGCCCGGATCAGGGCCCTGCCCTTCGTGCAGGCCGGGAAGCGGACGGACCCTGTCGGAGGAGGACGCTGATGGCGGGTTATTCGCCGCACACCGAAGCCGAGGTGACCACGATGCTCGACTTCCTCGGTCTGTCGTCGCTCGACGACCTCTTCGACGTGATTCCCGAGGCGCTGCGCCTGGCCGGCGGTCTCGATCTGCCCGACGGGATGACAGAGCCCGATGCCGTGGCCTACATGGGCGACCTGGCCGGTATGAACCGTCCGGCCGGACGTGACCTGGTGTGCTTCGCCGGCGGCGGGGCCTACGACCACGAGGTCCCTCCCGTGACCCGGGCCCTCGCCTCGCGTTCGGAGTTCGTCACCTCGTACACGCCCTACCAACCCGAGGTGGCCCAGGGTGTGCTCCAGGCCGTCTTCGAGTTCCAGACCCTCATCGCCCGGTTGACCGGGATGGAGGTGGCGAACGCTTCGCTCTACGACGGTGCCGCCGCCACCGTCGAGGCCGTGAACCTCGGCGTGGCCGCGTCGGGCCGGAACGTGGTGTGGGTGTCGCGCGGTCTCAACCCGACGTGGCGCCAGGTTCTGGCCACGTTCGGCGCCGGGACCGGCCACCGGTTGGTCGATGTCCCGCTCGAGGACGGCGTGACCCGCTGGAACGCCGTCGACGCCTCCGGTGACGACCGCCCCGGCGTCGTGGTGGTGGCCTACCCCAACTATCTGGGCTGCCTCGAGGACCTGGCCACGGCCCGCCGGGTGTGCGACGAGACCGGGGCCATGCTGGTGGTGGCCTTCGACCCCATCGCCGCCGGTGTGCTGCAGTCTCCGGCCCGGTGGGGCGCCGACGTGGTGGTGGGGGAGGGCCAGGCCCTGGGGATGCCCCTCAGCTTCGGGGGGCCCTACCTGGGGCTCTTCGCCTGCGGTCTGGCCCAGGTCAGGCGCCTGCCGGGCCGCCTGGTGGGGGAGACGGTCGACGCCGAGGGTCGCCGCGCCTACGTCTCGACGCTGCGTGCCCGTGAGCAGGACATCCGACGCGAGAAGGCCACGTCCAACGTCTGCACCAACCAGACCCTCATGGCCGTGACCGCCGCCATCCAGATGGGTTGGCTGGGAACGTCGGGTATCGCCGAAGTGGCACTGCGGTCGGCGCGGGCCACCCACTACTGCCGGACCAAGCTCCTCGGTGTACCCGGCGTCGAGCCACTGGTGGCGGCGCCCGTGTTGCGGGAGTTCGCCGTCCGCCTCCCCCTGCCGGCGCCGACGGTCATCGAACGACTGATCGACGAGGGGTTCCTGGCCGGGATAGCCCTCGACTCCGGGTACACCTCGGGCGCTGACGACGGTCTCCTCGTGGCCGTGACCGAACGTCGGACCCGCGTGGAGATCGACGCCTTCGTGGATGCCGTGTCCAAGGCGGTGCGGTGATGACGGCGCCCGGGCCCACCGGTGCCGACGAAGCCGGCACCGGCGACCGCGTGACCGACGTGACCCCCCGACCGGCGGCCGGCGGGCGGGCGTCGAGCGCGCCGCTGCTCGGACGTGACACCGAGCCCACCTTGTTCGAGCTCTCGCAACCCGGACGCCGGGCGTGGCAGCTCCGGACGACGGGGATACCTGAGACGTCGCTCGAGGATCTCGTCCCCGAGACCCACCGGCGGGCCGCCCCCCCGGAGTTGGCCGAGGTGTCGGAACGAGACCTGGTGGGACACTTCACCCGGCTCAGCCACCGGCAGTTCTCCGTCGACCTCGGTGCCTACCCCCTCGGCTCCTGCACCATGAAATACAACCCCAAGGTCTGTGACGCCGTGGCGGCACTGCCGGGCCTCGCCGACGTACACCCGGCGGCGCCGGCGTCGTGCACCCAGGGGTGGCTGCAGGTGCTCGTCGAGCTCGAGAACCAGCTGTGCGAGATCACCGGTATGGCGGCGGCCACCCTGCAACCGGCGGCCGGCGCGGCGGGCGAGCTCACCGGGCTCCTGCTGATGCGCGCCTGGCACGACGCCCACGGCCAGGAGCGGCACAAGGTCGTCATCCCCGACTCGGCCCACGGGACCAACCCGGCGTCGGTCACGCTGGGGGGCTACCAGGTCGTCACGGTGCCGAGCGACGCCCGGGGCTGTGTCGACCTGGCCGCCCTGCGGGCCGTGCTCGACGACGACGTGGCCGGCATCATGCTCACCAATCCCAACACGCTCGGTCTGTTCGAAGAGGACATCGTGGCCATCGCCGGGGCCGTGCACGAGGTGGGCGGCCTCCTCTACTACGACGGGGCCAACCTGAACGCCATCGTCGGGGTGGTCCGGCCCGGGGACATGGGTTTCGACATCGTCCACCTCAACCTGCACAAGACCTTCGCCACCCCGCACGGCGGGGGCGGGCCGGGGGCGGGCCCGGTGGCGGTGTCCGAGCGCCTGGTGCCGTATCTGCCCGGACCGCGTCCGGTCCTGCTGCGCGACGGGGCCGGCCCCCGCTACGGGTGGGCGACGACGCCGGAGTCGATCGGTCGGGTGCACTCGTGGCACGGGAACGCGCTCGTCCTGGCCCGCGCCCTCACCTACCTGCTCGTGCACGGCGGGGACGGGTTGCGGACGGTGGCCCAGCTGGCGGTGCTGAACGCCAACTGGCTGCGGACCCGGCTGGCGGGGACCTTCGACGTCCCCTACGACCGCCCCTGTATGCACGAGTGCGTCCTCTCGGCCTCGACGCTCAAGAAGAAGACCGGGGTCCGAGCCCTCGACGTGGCCAAGCGGCTCCTGGAGGAGGGCTTCCACTCACCGACGGTCTACTTCCCGCTCATCGTGGACGAGGCGCTGATGCTCGAGCCAACCGAGACCGAGAGCCTCCAGACCCTCGAGGCCATGGCCGACGCCTTCGAGCGGATCGCCGCCGACGCCGTGCGACCGGGCGGGGCCGAAGAGGCGGCGGGCGCCCCTCATGCCACACCGGTGCGTCGCGTCGACGAGGCGCGCGCCGCTCGGACCCTCGTCCCCACGTTCGACGCCCGGCGCTGACAAGGGGCGCCGATCTCGTCTCGTGCGCGGGAGCGCGATGGTAGCGTGCCGCCCGTGAGGTGCCGTCTCATCAGCCTCGTGTGTCTCGTGGTACTGAGTATTCCTCTCCTGAGCGTGTGTCCCCGTGCTGCCTTTGCGGGCTCGACCCCGGGATCGACCGGTGACGTCAATGCAGAGCTTCCCTGGCACACTGCCGTCCTTGATGGGCGCGGAAATCTGCTCGGCTGGTACAGACCCCAACAGAACCTGAGCTACGACGAAGTACTCCATCTCGGTTGGAATTTCATCGAGCACAAGGTCCCCGATGAGACGGGGACCAAGCTCAAGACCTACATCGTCAACTCCGTCTTCAACGGAGAGACCCTTCAGGGCGCCTATTGGCAGAGCAATCCGGCCATGACATTCGGGTCCTTCGTCGATTCGGCCGTGGCCTGGTACCCGTACTCCGGGGATCGCGATGCCGTCCGGACCGTCGGCACCATGCTCGACTACGTCTTGTCCCATGGCACCACGCCGGCGAGCTGGAGCTGGGCGAGGGTGCCCTTTCCCACCGGTTGCGGCGATCAACCCGGGTACGGACGATGCCTGTCCGATATGCCGAAGAGCTTCTACGGAGGCATCGAGCCGGACAAGGTCGGGGAGCTCGGCATCGGGTACGCCCTCTTCTACGAGCTCACCGGCGATCGGAAGTACCTGACCGCCGCCATCGACTGTGCGAATGCCCTGGCCGCCCACGTCCGACCTGGTGACGACACACACACCCCATGGGCCTTCCGGGTCAACGGCCGAACGGGCGCCACGCTCGACGGCGAGACCTTCGGCGGGATCGTGGTGTCCCCATTGCGGCTGTTCGACGAGCTGATCAGCCTTCACAGGGGCGACGTCACGGCCTACGAGCGAGCGCGCCGCATGGCATGGACCTGGCTGGACTCGCATCAACTCGATCCCCATAGCCCCGCCTATGACGACTGGAGCGGGTACTTCGAAGACGTCCCCAAGGACCAGGACAACGTCAACCAGGCGGCTCCGACCTACACCGCCTTGTACCTCCTCGATCTCCCCGACCCCGGTGCGACGGATCCGCAATGGAAGGCCCAGGTCGGACACCTGATCGACTGGGTCAAGCAACACTTCGGCGTCGGTCCGTTCGACGGGGCGACGGGCATCAACGAGCAGGGCCCGAGAAGCGGTGGAGGATCGCTGTGTTGTTCGTCTTCCGGCCTGGGCAGCGACACGGCCCGGTGGGCCGCCGTCAACGCTCTCTACTCCGAAGAGACAGGCGATGCCCAGGCCCGGGAGAACGCCGTCCGTTCGCTCGATTACGCCACCTACTTCGCCGACTCCGACGGCCGGATCTCGTGCTGCGGACAGAGCTTCGGGGCCATTCAGTACTGGTTCAGCGACGGCTATTCGGACTACCTCCGCAGCTTCAATTGGGCTATGGCGGCGATCCCTGAACTCGCTCCCGACGGCCAGAGTCATCTGCTCGGTTCGACGTCAGTGGTGCGGCAGGTCACCTATGGGCACGACCGGATCACGTATCGCACGTTCGCCGACGACGCCACCGACGTCCTCCGCCTCGCCTTTCGACCGCACTCTGTCACGGCCGGTGGTCAGGCTCTCGGCGAGCGACGGAACCTCAGGGGCCAGGGCTACACCCTCCAGCGATTGGGTGGAGGGAGTTTCGTACTCAGGATCCATCATCTCCACTCCGGCGAAGTCCGGGTCGACACGTGATCCTGCGCCGATCGAAAGCGGCCGCTCCTAGGACCGTGTCGCCCCGCCGGCCTTGTCCTTCTTGGCCTCGCGTTCGGCGGCGTGGTCGGTGATGGCCTGCAAGATGGCGCCACCGACGGCGCCGATGAACTCGGGCCGGTTCTCCGCCGCCCAGTCGCGCGAACCGACCAGCGACGGCAGGGATCCCTGGAAGTGGGGGATGACCTCGCGGGCGAAGAGCTCGTAGGAGTGCAGGGTGGCGGCCCGGTCGGCCCATTCGTGGGCCATCAGGAGGAAGGTGCCGAAGCCGCCCGACTGGTCGACGAGCCGTTCGATCTGGGCCACCGCCATCTCCGGCGTCCCCACCACGGCGAAGCCCGTCTCCATCAGCGCGTCCACCAGCTTGTCGGGGTCGAGGGTGGCGGGGGCCAGCGGCAGGGCGGCCACCCGTTCGAAGTAGTCGACCCACTTGGCCAGGCCGAAGGCCACGTCCTTCCGGGCCTGCTCCTCGGTCTCGGCGATGTGCATGGGACCGACCAGCCGCCACCGGGCCCGGTCGACGGTGGTGCCGAATTCGGCGGCCCGCTCCTCCATGGTCACCCAGTGCGACCCGAGGATGTCGAAGCCGCCGGCGGTGGTGGCTCCGATCGACAGCAGGGACAGTCCGAACCGGCCCGCCGCCCGCGGACCGGCGGGGGAGACCTGGGCGGCCACGGCCACCTCGAAGCGGGGGTGCGTATAGGGCCGGAGCTGGAGCCGCGCGTCGCGCAGGGTGAACCAGCCGGCGTCGCGGGTCACGAGCTCGGAGCCGTCGAGCAGCGCCAGGATGGCCTCCAGGGACTCCTCCATCCGGTCGCGCTGGACGGCGGGGTCGATGCCCATCATGAAGGCGTCGGACGGCAGCGCTCCCGGTCCCACGCCGAACATCACCCGGCCCCGCGTGATGTGGTCGAGCAGGACCATACGGTCGGCCAGCATCAGGGGATGGTGGTAGGGCAGTGAGCTCACCCCCGTCCCCAGGCGGATGTTCCTGGTGCGCTGCGACAGCACGGCGATGACCACCTCGGGCGAGGCGATGATCTCGTAGCCGGCCGAATGGTGCTCGCCGATCCAGGCCTCGTCGAAGCCGAGCTGGTCGAGGCGGACGACGAGCTCGAGGTCGCGCTCGATGGCCAGCGTCGGGTTCTGTCCGACGGGGTGGAAGGGGGCGATGAAGGCGCCGAAGGAAAGCGGCCGGTCCACGGTGGGGGTCCTCTCGGATGGGTGCCGACGACGGGCGCCGACGGTCGTCAGTCGAGCAGGTCGGGCTGCTCGCGGACAATGCGCTCGTAGAGGGGCTGGAAGTTGAGCCAGCCGATGAAGTGGCTGCCGACCTGGGTGGCGGTGAGCGCCGCCATCTCCTTGTCGATGAAGATCGGGGTGCCCGCCGCCTCGGCCATCAGCTGGGCCTGGCAGGAGCGCTCCATGGTGATGAACCACCAGACGGCCTCGTCGACGGTGTGGCCCACGGTGAGGAGCCCGTGGTTGCGGAGGATGACCGCCTTGTAGGCCCCGAGGGCGGCGCCGATGCGCTTGCCCTCCTCGGTGTCGACCACCACGCCGGTGTAGTCGTCGAACAGGCCGTGGTCCTCGTAGAAGGCGCAGACGTCCTGGGTCAGCGGGTCGAGGGTGCGGCCCAGGGTGGACCAGGACTTTCCGTAGACGGAGTGCGAATGGGCGGCGGCCACCACGTCCGGGCGCGCCGCGTGGACCTGGGAATGGATGGCGAAGGCGGCCACGTTCACGGGCCGGTCACCCTCGACGACGTCGCCGTGGGCGTTGACGCAGATGAGGTCGGACACCGAGACGTGGCCGAAGTGGACGGCGAAGGGGTTGACCCAGAACAGCTCCGGGTCCGCCGGGTCACGGGCGGTGATGTGGCCGGCGATGCCCTCGTCGAAGCCGAACTTCGAGAAGAGCCGGAAACCGGCGGCCAGCCGTTCCTTGCGGTGCCGGCGTTCCTCCTCGACGGTGGCGAAGGTGGGGGGCGTGGGAACCCGCTTGGCGAGCTCCTCCACAGTGATCGACATGGCCGCCTCCTTGGGCACCGACGACGCGTCGGGCAGGCGGGACCGAGTCTACGGCCAGACCCCCGGGAGACCCGGTGGCCGGTGGCCACGGCCCGTGGGGCGTCCGTGACATTTATCCCGGAGATGGTATAGTTCATCTTTGATATGGCCAAGCCGAGTCGGGGAGCGGAGGCCTTCGCCCGCTACGAGAGGGCCCGGACCGCCATCATGGTGGGCAGCGCCGTCCGGGCCGCCCGCCGGCGCTGCGGGATGAGCCAGGCCGAGCTGGCCCGGCGGGCCAAGACGAGCCAACCGTCCATCGCCCGGCTGGAGAAGGGCCAGGTGTCGCCCACGGTGATAAGCCTCGACCGCATCGCCCGGGCGCTCGGCGCCGAGCTGGTCATCGACTTCGAGCCGTTGCCCGGCGATCACGCCGCGTCGACGACCACCGGCGGGCGCTCGCTCTGACCCCGGCGGGCCCTGATGTGGCCACGCATTAGCGTGGCCACGGTGAAACGCCTCCTTCCCCTCGGTCTCGCGTCGCTCGCCCTCCTCCTGGCCGCCTGTGGGGGAGGGGGGGCGTCGACGGGGGCCCTGGCCGGCAAGACGCCGACGCAGGTGCTGACGGGCGCCCTGGCCGCCGCCCGGCACTCCGGATCCGTCCACTTCAGCCTGCTGGGCCGGGAATCGGGGCAGACCGAGTCGATCGAGGGTGACGCCTCGGCCACCGACGGCCGCGAGGTCATCACCGCCGGGAGCATCACCATCGAGGCCGAGGTGGTCGGGACGGGCGCCTACGTCGAAGGCAATGCCGGAGGCCTCGAGAACCAGATGGGCCTGTCGGCGGCCACCGCCGCCACCTACGCCGGGAAGTGGATCTCCATCGCCGCCACCGACGCGCCGTACCCGGCCATCACGAAGGCCGTGCGGCTGGCCGGGACCCTGAGCGACCTCCAGCCCACCGGGCACCTCACCCTCACGGCGGCCACCACCCGGGCCTCCCACGCCGTCGTCGGGGTCAAGGGCGGCCTTCCGCCGGGCGCCGTCAAGGGGACGACCGGATCGGCCGTTCTCTACGTCTCGACCGCCGATCCCACCGTCCCGATCGTCTTCGACGTCGAGCAGGTGGCCAGCGGGACCAAGGAGAGCGACATCGGGACGTTCACCAGCTGGGGCAAGCCGCTGCACCTGGTCGCTCCGGCGACCACCGTGCCCTTCGCCTCGCTCCCCACGAGCTGACGGCCGCCACCGGGGGCCCCGCGGGGGACGTGGCCCTGGGAGAGGGGCCCGCCCGCCTCCGTATCCGATCGGATCCCGGTCCCGAGGCCAACTTTACATAAGATACATTATCGGCGGTTTGGGGAGAGGGCGCCGGGGAGGCTCAGGCCGGAGGCCTGACCTCAGCCGTCTCGGTGGCTCCCTCGTCGAGGCCCTTCTTGAACTCCCGGCGGGTCGATCCGAGCGAACGGGCCAGCTTGGGGATCTGGCTCCCGCCGAAGAGAACGGCCACCACGACGACGAGCACGATGACACCGTCCATACCGAAGATCTCCGCCAGCATGGCGACCACCTTTCTTTGTGTGAGCGTTACGCGGCCAGCTCGGCCACGGAGTTCTCGACCAGGTGCAGACCCTCGAGGCCGGGCAGCCGGTCGATGTGCCGGTCGATACGCTGGGCCGTGGCCAACCCGGTGTCGTCGGCGAAGAGGTGCCCGACCAGGAAGCGGATCTCGTCGGCGGGCATGACGCCCGATCCCACGGGGGCCCACAGCCGACGCAGCGCCAGGCGCGTGAGGCGCTGGGCGCCGCCGCTAGTCGGCCAGGCGGCGGCGGGCCTGAGCGGCATAGAAGTCGATGTGGCGGCCCTCCTGCCGCATGATCCGGCGCAACAGCTCCCCCAGCACCGGATTGTCGGCCTTGGCCGCCAGTCGGGCGTAGCCCGCCTGCGTCGTCCACTCGTTCACGGCTCCCCATGCCATGTGCAGGGCGACCAGATGGCGCGTGACGGCCGAGGTGAGATTGAAGACCATCGGGCGGAGGGCGTCGCGCCTGGGCAGCCGGCGGCGCATCTCGGACAGCCGGCTGCTGGCCCGCCGGCTGCGCCATGGGCGTCGAGGACCCGGCCGATGGCGTCACCGTGCCAGTGTTCCTCGTAGCTCCAGCACGTCAGGAAGGCCGTGACGGCGGGATCGCGGTGGGCGCTGGTGACGAGCATGTCGCGCAGGTAGCAGACGGTGTGGCCCTCGACGTCGTGCATGTAGCGCAGGCACCGCAAGGTGTCGGGATCGAGGGGCTGGGCGGTGAACGCACCCAGATCGAGGTCCTCGACCTGGAGTCGCGCCGAGCGACGGACGAGGGTGTCGATATCGATGCTCACGTCGGTTCTCCGGAACGGATGAGAAGGTGGATGTCTGGACCGCGTGGAGCGTTCTCACAGGCCGACGGGCGACACGCCCGGGCTACCCGCCGCGGAGATGGGTCCACGTCACTGTCTTCGACGCGTGCCGGGTCCCGGATGACAGCGGTTCCCGGAAACGGCCCCGGCCGGCGGATACCGTGGCCCGATGGTCCATCGAGGGGTCGGCCGGAGCCGCCCACCGCCTCCCGGAACCGGGTCATCCGCCAACGGCTGCGGCGACGAAGACCATCGCGATGGTTGATTTCCAGAGCGCCAGCGACGCCGCCATCGTCGTCGGCATCGCCCGCTGCCAGGAGCCGGCGCTGGCCGAGGCCTACCGTCGCCACGGTGGATCGGTGCACACGCTGGCCCGGAGGGTCCTGCGCTCCCCACCCTGGCCGACGAGGTCACCCAGGAGGTCTTCGTCGAGCTGTGGCGCGCTCCCGAGCGCTTCGATCCCGGCCGGGGGGCGCTGCGGACCTTCCTCATGACCAAGGCCCACAGCCGGGCCGTCGACGTCCTGCGCTCGGAGTCGGCCCGACGGGTGCGCGAGGAGCGGACGGTGCGCGAGACGGCGGCGGCCGGGTATGACATCGAGCACCACGCCTGGGACCTGGCCGTGGCCGACCGGGTCAAGGAGGCGGTGGGCACCCTGCCGGCGGACGAGCGCACGGCCATCGAGATGGCGTACTTCGGCGGGCACACCTACCGGGAGGTCGCGTCCTTGCTGGGCGAACCCGAGGGAACCGTGAAGAGCAGGATACGGAGCGGACTACGGAGGCTGCGCACCCTGATGGTCCAGCACGGCGTGGAGACGGCATGGACCGAGCCATGAACCACGACGACGTCGCCGAGCTTCTCGGCGCCTACGCCCTCGACGCCGTGGACCCCGACGAGGCGGCGTTGATCGAGGCGCACATCGACGAGTGTCCGCGCTGCGCGGCGGAGCTGGCTCAGCACCATGAGGTGGCGGCCCTGATGGCCAACGCCGGCAGCGACGCCTCGGTCGAGCTGTGGGACAAGATCGCGGCGCGTCTCGACCCGCCCGGCGATCCTCCCCCGACGGCCGCGGTGCTCGACGCCGCTCTGGCCGACGCCCTCCCCCGGCGGCTGTCGCAGACGGCACCGGCGGGTCCGGTGGTCGGCTGTCGGCCGCCATCGGTGCCGTCGCCGCCGCCGTCATCGCCCTGCTGGCCCTCCAGGTCGGTCATCTCGACAACCGTGTCGGCCAGCTCGACCAACAGGGCCTGGCGCAGGCCGTGCAGGCGGCCCTGCAGGACCCCCGGGCCCACCGGGTGGCCCTGCCGGAGCACGTCGCAGCGCGGGACCACGGTGGCCGACATCGTGGTCCTGCCCTCGGGATCGGGCTACGTCTTCGACAACCGGCTCCAGCGCCTGGCGCTCGGACCGGACGTACCAGCTGTGGGGCCTCGAACGGCGACCGGGCCGTCTCGCTCGGCCTCCTCGGCAACCGACCCGGCCGAGGTGGCCTTCACCCAGGGGAGCGGCACCGCCATCACCGCCTACGCCGTCACGGCCGAACAGGCCGGCGGGGCCGTGGCCCCCACGCACTCCCCCGTGGCCGAGAGCGGACCGCTGCGTACCTGATCAGGCCGCCGGCGAGCCCAGGTACCGCCCGAACCAGTCGAGGGTGCGCTGCCACCCGTCGAGGGCCGCCTGCTCGTGGTACGAGTCGGGTCGGGCGTCACAGTGGAAGCCGTGACCGGCGCCGGCGTAGCGGACGATCTCGGTCGGCACCGGTGCCGTGGCCGCCGCCGCCCGCAGCGCCTCCACCTGCTCGACGGGGATGCCCTGGTCGTCGTCACCGAACAGACCGAGCCACGGCGTCTCGAGCCCGGGGGCCATCTCCACCAGCGGCGGCATCCCGAAGCGCCCCTCGGCCACTCCCCCGCCGTAGAAGGTGACCGCCGCACCGAGAGCCCGCCGGGCGGCGGCCAGGAAGGTCACCGAGCCGCCCATGCAGAAACCGACCACGCCCACCCCGGACGGCGGCGAAGCCGGCGTCGGCCAGGTAGGCCGAGGGTGACGTCGAGGTCCTCGAGCAGCCCCGCCTCGGTCAGCGCCTGCATGTGGGGCATGATCTTCTCGAAATTGCCGTAGTCGAGCACCGGGTCCCCGCTGCGGTGGAAGAGGTGGGGCGCCACGGCGCGGTAGCCGGCGCCGGCGAACCGACGGGTCACGTCCTCGATGTGGTCGTTGACCCCGAACGCCTCCTGCAGGACGATCACCGCGGCACGCGGGACACCTTCGGGTTCGACGTCGTACAGCGCCATGTCGCCGTCACCCGTCGTCACACTGACCGTCGTCGCCATGGATCCTCCTTGTCGTGCGTCTACCGAGTCTCGCCGCACCCCATCCTGGCCCAGGGGGGCGGCGCCGGTCGTTCAGGGGAGCAGACCGTCCGCCGGCGAGCCGTTAGCCTGCGCGTCCATGGCCACCGCCGTGTTCTTCCACGCCCACCCCGACGACGAGGCCATCGCCACCGCCGGCACCATGGCCCGCCTGGCCGCCGACGGTCACCGGGTCGTCCTCGTCACGGCCACGCGCGGAGAGCTCGGCGAGGTCCCCGACGGGTTCCTGGCCCCGGGCGAGACCCTGGCCGAACGACGCGCCGTCGAGCTCGAAGCGGCCTGTGCCGTTCTCGGCGTGGCCCGCCACGAATACCTGGGCTACGGCGATTCGGGGATGGAGGGCGAGGACAGCAACAACGATCCCGGGTGCTTCTGGCAGGCCGACGTCGACGAGGCGGCCGCAGCGTCTGGCGGCCATCCTGCGGGCGGAGGGGGCCGACATCCTCACCGCCTACGACGAACACGGGAACTACGGCCACCCCGACCACGTCCAGGTCCACCGGGTGGGGCTGCGGGCCGGTGAGCTGGCCGGGGTCCCCCGGGTGTTCATGGCCACCGTCAACCGCGACTACCTGCTCGGCCTGCTGGACACGGCCGACGGCGCCGCCCTGGTGGCCACCCAGGGCGAACGACCCCCGATCGACAACCTGGGCGTGACCGAGGAGCGCATCACCACCGCCGTCGACGTGACCGCCTTTCTCGACCAGAAGCGCCGGGCCATGGAGGCGCACGCCAGTCAGATCTCCGAGACGTCGTTCTTCCTCTCCATGCCGGCCGAGGCCTTCGCCGCCGTCTGGGGCACGCGAGTGGTACATCCGCGTCGGCGCCGAGGTCACCCGGCCCTTCGAGGGATCGCTGCTGCCCGACGGGGCGCGCTAGGGGTGGACCACGGCGACGATCGCAACGCACCGGTCGTGGCCGGCGGGGAGATCGAGACCTCGCTGGCCTTTCTCGGCTATCTCCGCCACGGGGTGACCGGCAAGCTCGACGGGCTCACCGAGGACCAGGCCCGGCTGGCCCTGGTGCCGTCGGGAACGAGCCTCCTCGGGTTGGTCAAGCATCTGACCGAGGTGGAGGTGTACTGGATCCAGCGGCGCTTCGCCGGGCTCGACGTCGCCCTCGTCGACGACGGCTTCTCCCTCACCCCCGACGACACGATCGCCTCGGTCCGCCGCGCCTACGTCGGCGCCGCCGAGCGGACCGACGACATCGTCACCACCGCCGGCGATCCCGAGCGACCGCTGGCCCGCAGCACCCACGGGCTGACGTTGCGCTGGGCCCTGGCCCACGTCACCGAGGAGACGGCGCGCCACGCCGGTCACGCCGACATCCTGCGCGAATTCATCGACGGCACCACCGGACGCTGACACGCGCCGCGGCGCCGCGTCAGCCGGCCGGTGCCTGCGCCAGCGTGACCGAGACCGTCTTCTTGCTCTGCCCCCGCCACAGCGTGATCGAGGCCGTGCTCCCCACCGACGAGGCCTGGACGTCGGTGGTCAGGTTCAGAGCCGACTTCACCGCCTTGCCGTTGTAGCGAGACGATCACGTCGCCCTGTTCGATGCCGGCGCTGGCGGCCGGTGACCCCGGCTCCACCGACACCACCACCGCCCCGAGGACGGGCACGAAGCCGTAGGCCTGCTGGACCTGGCTCGTCTCGTCCTCCACCTCCACTCCGATGTACGCCTTGGAGGCGCTGGGTGGTCCCGCCCTGGCGCAACTGGGCCAGCAGGCCCTGGATGGTCGTGGCGGGGATGGCGAATCCGATGTTCTGGGCCGGGGCGTTGCCCTCGCTCGACGACGCCACCGCCGTGTTCATGCCGATCACCTGCCCGGCGGAGTCGACGAGGGCCCCCCCGGAGTTGCCCGAGTTGATGGCGGCGTCGGTCTGGATGATGTTCGGTGAGGGTCTCCGTCGTCGCCTCCGCTGCTGTCGCCGGCCTGCACCGTCCGACCGGTGGCCGAGACGATCCCCGACGTGACGGTGGGTGTCCCCGCCGAGAGGCCGAGGGCGTTGCCGACGGCGATGACGGCGTCACCCACCTCGAGCTGCCGGGAGTCCCCGAACGTGATGGCCTGGAGGTTCGACGGCGGCGAGTCGATCTTGAGCAGGGCGACGTCGCTGCTCGGATCGGCACCGACCAACGTCGTCGGGAGGGCCTTCGTCTGCCCGTAGAGGGTGACGGTGATGGTGGTGGCACCGGAGATCACGTGGTTGTTGGTGATGACCTCACCGTCGGTCGAGATGATCATCCCCGTCCCCTGATCCTCCTGCGGTGCCGCCGGGTGCGGGGCCGAAAAGGCCCTCCGCGCTGCTCGAGGCCGGACCTTTGGCGTCGATCGACACCACCTCGGGGAGGATCTGCTTCACGATGCGTCGGGATCGACGCGTTGCCGGCCAGCGCCGGGCCGGGGCTGGCCGAACCCACCCTGATGGCGGTGGTGCCGACCGGGGTACCGCCCGTTCCCACCGCCTCGGCGATCCCGGCGCCGACGGCACCGCCGACGAGCGCGGCCACCACGGCGACGACGAGCCAACGAGGAGACGACCTCCCGGTCGGGGCCGCAGGCGAAGGGAGGATCGTTCCCGGGGGCCACGCCGGGGGCGGGGGACCTCCGTAGGGGGGCACTCCGCCGCCAACGGGGGCCGGGGGGACCCAGCCGGGCACCGGGGACGCCGTGGGTCCGGGCGGCGGCACCGAGGGATCGTGTCCGCCCAGGGACGGTGGCAGTGGTGGAGTCCCGGGCTCGGTGCTCGCGGGCTCCTGGTGCTCGTCGTCCACCGTCGATGCTCCTGTCGTTCGGGCCCGAGGAGACGGGGCGCTCGATTCGCCCTGCCTGTGCCGGCCGATTCGCCCTGCCTGTGCCGGCCCTTGCCACATTAGAGAGGGCTGCCGGCGCCGTCGGCGCGCCGGGGCCACATTCACAGGACCTCCACAGCCTCCCGGGGCCGCCCCCCGACGCCTGGCCGACAACTCGGCAGTCACTTTGTTCTCAAACAGCCACTGTCGGCGGTAGCGTGGTCGCTCGGATGTCTCGTCGAATCGATATCGAGCTGACCAGCCGTCGCGAGGACGGGTCGTGGACGTGGCGCGCCCCGGGGGCCCGACAGCCTCGGGGCTCGCTCGACGGCGGTCTGGTTCCCGACGTGGCCAAGGTCGGCGACGTCTTGCGGGCGGAGGCCGAATTCGAGCTCGAAGGCATCACGGTGATCTCCGTCCAGGCCCCGCGTGCCGAGGAGACCAACGGCGGCGGCGGCGGCAAGCAACGGATCGAGGTCGTCGGATCGGGGCGGGACAAGGTCGACGGCGTGTCGGTGACCCTCGTCCCCGGCAGCCGACGCGATCGTGACGACGGGGACCGCGAGCGACGGCCGCGACGCGCGCTCGGGCGATCGCGGCTCGGGCGATCGCGGCTCGGCCCGGACGGGACCGACGCGACCGGCGGCGGGCGCCCGCGGTGGCGGTGGCGGGCGCGAGGACCGAGCGAGCGGCGCCGACGGCGCCGGGCGTCCGCGTCCGGCGGAGCGCACCCGTCCCAGTCGTGGGCCCGGTCGTGGTCCGGGAGCCGGACGCCCCGAGGGCGGCGGCGATCCGGCTCGTCGTCCCGGTGCCGACCGGGCCGGGGGCGGAGCGACGCCCCACGCGACGACCGGCGCGCCGCGGCGCGACCGTCCCCGGCGGGCCGAACCGGTGGCCACCCACCGCAACGCCGCTCTGGCGGCGTTGAGCCCGGAGCAGATCCCCGTGGCCGAGCAGCTCCTGCGGGGCGGCATCCCCGCCGTCCGTCAAGCCATCGACGAGCAGAACGCCCGGGCCCGCTCCGAGGGCCGGGCCGAGGTGTCGCCACAACCGCTTCTCACCATGGCCGAGGAGCTGCAGCCGCGGATGAGCCTGGCGGCCTGGAAGGACCGGGCCGTCGCCCTGCGGGCCGCCGGTCGCGATGCTCCGCTGCGCGAGATGCGCTCGGTGGTGGCCGGCGCCTCCACCGTGACCCTCGACGACGAGGGCCGCGAGCTCGTCGGGGCGCTCCGGGAGGCTCTGGACTCGCGGGTGACCGCCTTGCGGGTGGCGTGGCTCGGTCGCATCGTCACCGCTCTCGACGACAACCGTGTGGCCGACGCCCTGCGCGTGGCGGCGCGACCGCCCGAGCCCACCGCTCGGGTGCCGGCCGACCTGGCCGTCCGCCTGGCCGAGACGGCCGGCACCACCATGGCGCCGACGGTGGACGAGGCCGCCTGGATCGACCTCCTCGATGCCGTGATCAAGTCCCCTGTCCGTCGGACCGTGAAGCCGGCCGGTCTACCGCCCGACGCCACCCCCGAGCTCCTCACGGCGGCGCGCCATGCCGCCGGACTCGTTCCCGAGCTGGCCCGACTGCTCGGCCTCCCCATCCCGCCGCCACCGGGCCCCCGCCGGGCCGGAGCCGTCGCCGCCCGCCGCGAGCTGACTCGTCGGGACTCGTCGGACCCGGCGGTGTGCTCAGACGAGCACGCCGTGCTCGACGAGGAACTCCTCGAGTCCCTCGACCAGATCGAGGGTGGCCACCTCGGCCAGGGGAACCCAGGCCACCGCCGCCGCGTCGCCACCGGCCGTCGGCGTCGTCGCTCCCGGTGACGGTCACGGCGAAGTCGAGGATCACGAAGTGGTGTCCGTCTCCCCGTCGCTCGGCCCAGCCGACGAGAGGTCCGCACCGGACCTCCAGGGCCGTCTCCTCGAGCAGCTCGCGCTCGACCGCCGCCGTGACCGACTCACCCGGCTCGACGCGGCCCCCGGGAACCGTCCAACGGCCCACCCCGGGCGGGGTGGCCCGCTGCACCATCAGCAGAGCACCGTCCACCACGGCGATGCCACCGACGGCCACCACCGGTGGGGCCGGCGACGGCCGGCGCCGACCCGGTGCTCACGGAAGGGTGCGGTGCATGGTGAGGAGACGGGCCTTGAACCCCGACCCCTCGAGGAAGTTCTTCGTCTCCCGGTCCCCGGGCAGCGCCGTCACGTCCACGCCGCGACACCCCGATGACGTGAACCACGCCACCAGGTCGTCGAACAGGGCTCGACCCACACCCACGCCGCGGGCCCCGGGCTCCACGTAGCAGGCGTCGATGATCCCGAGCGAGGTCTCGCCCACGGCGTCGATCCGGCCCAGGGCCAATCCCACCACGGCGTCGTCGACGGTGCCGACGAGGACCCGCCGGCGACCGTCGGCCAGCAGGCGGTCGAGACCACCCGGGCGCAGCAGCGCCTTGGCCACCAGTCCCGTCTCGCGACGGGTGAAGAGGGAGCCCGCCGCGCACCTCCTGGAGGGAGTTGAGCGCCTGCCGGCACAACTCGGCCGCAGCGGTCGCCGTCGGCGCGCACCGCCACTCTGGCTGCTTCCACGACCGGGCCGCCGTCGCTCCGCTGCGATCGTCGCCGCTACTCTGCGTCGACGCCGGCGAGCAATTGCTCGACCCGGTTGAGGATCGTCCGGCGGTGCCGGTGCGACTGCTCGTGGGCGCGGACGTCGATGAGCTCGGCCTGCGACAGACCGGCCAGGCGCTGGACCACCTGTGACGCCGACAGGCTGTCGTAGCCCGGGATGGCCAGCGGCCGCAGCGAACCGTTCCCGTTGGCGCCGGACCCGGAGGCCGGCACCCCGGACGGGGCACCGGGCACCACCGACGACGGGGCCGGGTGGCTGGATACGTCGGGCGCCGGCGGCGCCACATGGGGGACGGTCGGCGGCTTCGACATCCGTTGGCTGGCCAGCTGGCCCAGCTGGCGTCGACCCATCTGGACGGCCACCTGTCCGACCAGTCGCGCCGTGCGCACCTGACCCTCGAGATGGTGCCGACCCTTGTCCACCAGTTTCGGGAACTCCTCGGCGGCCGTCAGGGCCAACCCGGCCGGCCCGAACACGATCAGGTCGAGGAGGCGATCCGCTGGTGACCTGTTCTCATCCACGTCCCGGCCTCCTCGTGTCCGGTGCCGACACCCTCACACGCAATCCCGGCACAGCCCCTTGTCGGGGTCGGCCAGCTGGCTGGCGTTCTTCACCAGGAAGCACGAGCTGCAGACGAACTCGTCGGGCTGCTTGGGCAGGACGCGTTCGGAGATCTCGGACCGGTCGTCGGGCTCGGCCACCTCCTCGTCCTCGACCTCCTCCTCCTCGACGACGAGGCGTTCCTTCAGGATCTCGTCCAGGCTGGCCTCGACGTCCTCGTCGTCGACCTCCTCCTCCTCCTCCTCGGCCTCCTCGGCCGCCGCCGGGGCTGCGGCGGCGGCGACGACCTTGGCCACGGGCTCCACCACCGGGTCCACGTCGACGATGTCGTCGACCAGATCGTCGCACCAGGTCGTCCACCAGGTCGTCGTCATCGACCAGGGGGTCGGCGAGGTCCTCGTCGATCAGCTCGTCGTCGGCCAGATCCTCGAGCTCGACACCTTCGAGCTCGTCAGGTTCTGTCACTTCATCCAGGTCGTCGGCCATCTGTGCCCTTCGAGAGGTCGTCTGACGCGCGGGAGCATATCTGCTCCGATCGGCGTTCCAGACCACCTGACCAGGGCCGGCTCGCCGACGGGAGCGCGCAGCCGTACCCGGGGTTCGGTCGTGATGGGGCGGTAGGGCCCGGGGACCTTTGGTGCCGTCTCCACGTCACGGTCGTGTCCGCCGACGTGATCGGTGGGACGTTCTCTACTCAGTCCCTCGGGCCACCCTTCCGCCTCTCACAGCATCCCCCCCTTCGAGCTCGATCCGGCCGGGGACCACCGGTCGTGCCGTCGGGGCGTCTGGGACTGGCCGCAGACTACGCCGCCGGATGCCGATCGCGTCAAGCCTCGTTCGTCGGGGCTCACCAGGGAGTTCGCGCGTCCTCCCTGGTCACGGCTCCAGTCGGTTTTCCTGGCCAAACACCGACCGGAACATGCCGCCGTCGACACCTCCGGCAACGTCGCTCGACGGGCCTCGGCCCGCCTCTCGGCGTCGAGCCGCTCGAGCTCGTGCTCACCGTGGTCCACGAACGTCATGGCCTCGGCGATGAGGCGGTGTCCGGCGCGCTCGGCGATGAGGCGGTGCATCTGCTGCGACGACGCGGCGATAGACGGGGTGTCCCTGCTGGCCCGAACGCAATTCGAGAACGTGCATGGCCTCGCGCGCGTTCATCTGCATGACGTAGCGGATGCGGAAGGCCGAGCGCCACCGCGTAGGGCGCCTGATGGGGAAAGGTCGGGACCATGGTCTCGTAGAGATCCTGGCACCGCGACAACGAGGACTCGAAGGCGTCGGTCATCCCGGCCTCGTCCACGATGTCGGGCACGTCGTATCCGAGTGACGGCGTCAGCGGTTGCCACTCGATGCGTCAACATCCGATGTCGCTGGAGATCCCGGAAGGCGCCGTAGTCGGACACGATGTCGAAGCGGTACGTCCGTCCGCTCGAAGGCCCGCCCCGGTCGGTGCCGACGGTTCGTCCGCTCCCCCACGTAGGCCCGGACGATGGCGCGCCGGTCGTCGGCCCCGAGGGCCCGGACCCGGCGCAGAGCCTCGGATTCCGGCAGGGACATGTGCGGGTAGCACATGGCGGCGATGACCTTGTCCTCGCCCTCGGGATCCCAGTCGTCCAGCGTGACGAGGGCGGTCGCCGTCGGCGTCGGGCTCGTGGCGGTCGGGCCACAGCCGGTCCACCACCTCGTCGGTGTCGGCGCGGGTGGAGGCCAGGTAGTCGGACCACGCCCCGCCGCGATCGGCGAGGTCGACGCGCTGGAGGAACGACGGGATGACCTTGCGCAACTCGACGAGCATGAGATCGGCGTACCGCCGCGCCTCGGGCAGAGGGTGCGAGCGCATCCGCAGCAGGAGCATCTCGTAGGACTGGCCGGTGCCGTAGATCCCGACGTTCGACAACGACCCGGCCGGCAGCAGCCCGCGTAGCGCGTCGAGGGCCTTGGCCCGTATCGACTGCCGGTGCACGAAGTCGGAATCACCCGACTGACGGGGGAAGCGCCGGACGAGCCAGCGCCTGGAGCTCCGGGAGCAACGTGGCATAGGTGTCGAACATCCGGTCCATGTCGCCCACGAAGCGGGCACCGAGCGGTGAGTCGAGGACGTCGGGGTCGCGGTAGTAGCGGTAGTGGCCGGTGGCGAGGCGCGAGTCGTAGACGATGTAGCGCGTCGACTGCTCCAGGTAGGCCATGAGACGACCCCACTCGAGCACCTTCGTCAAGACGTTCGAAGCCTGCTCGCACGCCAGGTGGACGCCGCCGAGCTGGGCCACCGAGTCGTCGCCGTATTCGAAGAAGACGCGCTCGTACAGCTCCTCGGCGCGCCGCAGGCCCATGGTGGCGTCGACGCCGGCGTCGCCGCTCACGTCGAGGTCGCCCGACGAACTCGTCGAGGAAGAGCCGACGCAGGCTCTTGCCCGACCGCGAGTACCGGGCGAAGAGGGCACCCTTCACCACTTCAGGCAGGTTGACCAGGGCAAAGACCGGGCCGTCGAGATTCGTGACGTACGGCCGGAGGACCTCGGCCTCGTCGTCGGTGAATGTCTCGTCGGCGTAGGGGAACATGCCCGGGCAACACTACGGCTGGCCCGCGGGCGAGGTGGCGGACCCCGGCCGGCCAGGACCGGGAGCCTCCGTCAGGCCCCCGGGGAGCCCGGTCGGGACCCTCGTCGGGGGCGCCCTCGGTCGGCGGCCACGGCCGGTCCGGCCGAGGCCGCCACCACCCCTCGCTGCAGGGCCGTGGCGGCACGGTGCGCGGTGCCCGCCGTGGACGGGTCGGGGGCCACCGTGGCCAGCTGGCGCAGGAGGTCGACCAGCTGCTTGGCGTTGCGGACGAAGTCACCGGGGGCCAGTTCGGCCCGCTCGAGGACCCGGGCCAGTCGCTCCCCACGGGCCCACCGCCACGCCACCTCGGCGAAGCCGGCGTCGGGTTCCCGCGTGCGCGGCAGCCGGGCCGCCTCCTCCTCGGCCCGCAGGCTCTCGGCCAGGACCCCGAGGGTGCGGAGGCGGGGCGCGACCTCCTTCGGCGGTCGGGGTTCCGGCCGCCAGCGCCCGCCGCGGACCTCGTAGGTGCAGGCGGAGACGACGGCGGCCAGGCCCGGCGGGTCGAGGCCGTCGAAGAGGCCGTCGGCCAGTGCCTCGGCCACCAGGAGATCGGACTCGTGGTAGATGCGCGCCACCAGGGCGCCGCGCGCCGTGAGGCGCCAGGCGTCGAGATCGACGTGGCCACGGCGCTCGAGGAGGCGCAGGGCGCGGTCCATGCGGCGCGACAGGGCATGGTGGTGGTCGGTGCTCACGAACTGGGCGAAGGAGCGGTCGAGGACCTCGTAGGCCTGGTCCTTGGCATACCGACGGACGAGGTTCACCGCCAGGTTGTACGAGGCCCGGAACGACGACGTGAGCTCGGGGGCGGGCGAGGTGGCCAGCGTGGCCAGCTCGGCGAGGGACACCTGCGGGGACCACACCACCACCGCGTGCCCGACCGAGTCGAGTCCCCGGCGACCGGCCCGCCCCGTGAGCTGCGCGTACTCACCCGACGTGAGACCGGCTCGCCCGTGCTGGCGCATCTTGGTGAGCCGCTCGATGACCACCGTCCGCGCCGGCATGTTGATCCCGAGCGACAGTGTCTCGGTGGCGAACACGACCTGGAGCAGCCCGGCCGTGAAGCACTCCTCCACCGCCTCCCGGAAGGCGGGGATCATGCCGGCGTGGTGCGGGGCCACCCCGGCCTCCAGCCCGGCGATCCAGGGTCCGTAGCCGAGGACGCGCAGCTCGTCGTCGGGTAGTCCCTCCGTCCGCTCGGCACAGCGCTCGCGGATCTCCTCGCGTTCGGCGGGCGTCGTCAGCCGCACCCCGTCGTCCAGGCACTGCCGCACGGCGTCGTCGCAGGCGGCGCGGCTGAAGATGAAGACGATGGCCGGCAGCATGTCGCGCTGGGCCAGAGCCTCGATGATCTCCGTCCGCCTCGGGGTGGCCACGCCGGAGTGGCGGACGCCCCCCGGCCGCCGGGCCAGCCGGGCCAAGCGCTGGTCGAGGGCCGCCGCCTGGGGATGGAGGCGGCGCCGTGACAGGAGCGGGACGAGATCGATCCGGCGGCTCCCCTTCTCGGCCACGGCCACGTGGTTGCTCAGTGTCACGGGCCGGTGCGTCTCGACGATCACCTCGGTCGGGCCGTGGACCGAGCGCAACCAGGCGCCGAGCTGGTCGGCGTTCGACACCGTGGCCGACAGGCAGACGAGAACGACCTCCGCGCGGGGCCAGGATGATGGCCTCCTCCCATACCGACCCCCGGTACGGGTCCTGGAGGTAGTGGACCTCGTCCAGGACGAGCAGTCCCAGTCCGGCCAGCAGCGGCGAGCGGGCGAAGAGCATGTTGCGCACCACCTCCGTCGTCATCACCACCACCGGCGCATCGGCGCGGTGCGAGACGTCCCCCGTCAGCAGTCCGATGCGGTCGGGGCCGTAGACGGCGGCCAGCTCGGCGAACTTCTGGTTGGACAGGGCCTTGAGCGGCGTCGTGTAGAAGGCCTTGCGCCCGCCGGCCAGGGCGCGGGCGACGGCGTAGTCGGCCACGGCCGTCTTGCCCGACCCGGTGGGGGCCGACACCAGCACCGACCGCCCGTCGTCCAGGGCGTCGAAGGCGGCGACCTGGAAATCATCGGGGACGAAACCGAGCCGGTCCACCACGGCGCGCCGGACGGCGTGATCCCGGGACGCCTCCGGGGATCACGCGGCCGGCGCTCGGCGTCGCAGCAGGACCTTCCCGATGATGATGGACACCTCGTAGAAGAGGTACAGGGGAATGGCCAACGCCAACATGGAGAACGGGTCCCCGCTCGGTGTGATGATGGCCGCGAAGGCGGTCAACAAGACGATGGCCCACCGGCGCCACGAGGCGAGCTTGGCCGGCTTGAGCACGCCGGCCAGCTCGAGCGAGACCAGGACGACGGGGAATTCGAAGGTGAGCCCGAACACGGCCATCAGGGCCAGGATGAGACCGATGTAATTACTGGGCGAGTAGATCTGGCGCAACGACGGTCCCCCGACCTTGCCCAGGAACTGCAACGCATGGGGGAAGATGTAGTAGGCGAGAACGGCCCCGGCGGCGAACAGGGTCACCGACGCGGTGACGAAGGCCACGGCATAGCGTCTCTCGTTGCGCCGCAGGCCGGGGGTGATGAAACGCCAGGCCTCCCACAGGATCACCGGTGAGGCCAGGAACAGCCCCCCGTAGGTGGCGATCTGGATGCGCAGTGTCAGCCCAACGAGCGGTCCGTTCACGTAGAGATGGCACTGCGCCGGGCCGACGACCTTGCAATACGGTTCCTTGAGGAAGCTGAAGATCTGCGGGTAGACCACGAAGGCCACGGTGGCCGTGATCACGAGGACGGCGACCGAGACGATCAGGCGGCGGCGCAACTCGCCGATGTGCTCGACGAGGGTCATGGCGTCCGGCGTCGGGCGCGGCGCCTTGCGGCGGAGTCGGAGGGCCATGGTGACGGGAGGGGTCGGCGGTCAGTTCATGCTCGGGTCGTCGGGCACGAGCGGCGGCAGAGCGCCGACGTCCGCCGCCCCGGCCGCCCTCCCCGCCGACGTGGCGACGCCGTGGGGGCCGGTCCCGTTGCCGTTGGTGGCCGATGGCGGTCCGGTGGCGGGCGGGTCCCCGACCCACCTCGTCGGACCGGTCCTCGGTGTCGGCGGCCCGGGATCTCTCGTGCTCGTCGGCCAGGCGGTCGAGAAAGGCCAGGGGGGACCGGACGGCCTGGGCCACCTCGTGGGTGGGGGGCAGGTCGGGAAAGGCGCCGCGTACGTCGCTCTCCAGGCGGGCACGAAAGCGACGCAGATCCCCCCAGGCCGCACCCAATTGGCGTGCCACGTGGGGGAGCTTGTCGGGTCCCAGGACGATCAGGGCGATCACCAGGAGGACCAGCAGTTTGGCGGGGCTCAGCGACAGCATGCGATACGGAGTCTACGAGAGCAGGGACCATCCCCGGATCGACCGGCGCCGGGCCGGGCCCGGCGACGATCAGAACAGATGCACGCGTGACAGGGGCCAGATCCGCAGGACCACACGTCCCACGATGAGCGATCGGGGGATGGGACCGAAGAAGCGGCTGTCCTGGGAGTCCGACCGGTTGTCGCCCATGACGAAGTACTCGTTGGGCGGCACCTTCTGCCTCGTGAGGTCGGTGGTGACCGTTCCGGGGGGGAGCCACGGCTCGCGCAGAGGCTTCCCGTCGATGTAGACCCGGCCACCGGACGACGAGATGACGTCGCCGGGCAGCCCGATGACGCGCTTGACGAGATCCGTGACCGTCGGGTCGAACACCTCCTTCGGAGGTTTGGCGAAGACGACGATGTCGCCGCGTCCGACGTCGTGGAGGTGGTAGCTGAGCTTGTCCACCAGGATCCGGTCGCCGATCATCAGCGTCGGCTCCATCGACGCCGAGGGGATGATAGTAGCTCTGGGCGACGTAGGCCCGCACGCAGGAAGGCCACGCCCACGGCCGCCAGCAGGACGATCAACCATTCGATGACCCACCGTCCGTCGGAGAAGCGATCGTCCCTCGCCGACGGTCCGCCCGCCGTCGTCACCGCCGGTCTCCTCGGGACCGGGGTCGACAGCGGTCGCCGCCGGCGGCATCGGCGTCATCGTGATCCACGGACGGGTCAGGCTCCCCGGCGATCCCGGCGGGCCGTGGTCGGCACCGTCACAGACTGGCGATCAGCTTCTCGACCCGCTCGTCGTGCGACCGGAAGGGATCCTTGAGCAGCACCGTCCGCTGGGCCTGGTCGTTCAGCTTGAGATGCACCCAGTCCACCGTGAAGTCGCGCCGCCGCTCCTTCGCCTTGCGGATGAACTCGCCGCGCAGCCGCGCCCGCGTCGTCTGCGGCGGGCGGTTCATCGCCTCGGTGATGGTGGCGTCGTCGGTGACCCGGTCGACGCGGTCCCGGGCCTCCACCCGGTAGTACAGACCACGGGTCCGGTTCACGTCGTGGTACTGGAGGTCGAGCAGGGCCACCTTGGGGTGGCCGAGGGGCAGGCCGTGGCGCGCCCGGTAGCCCTCGATCAGCTGGTGCTTGGTCACCCAGTCGCACTCGCGGCCGAGGCGTCATGGGATCGGACTCGAGGCCCTTCAGGCAGTGCTCCCACATGTCGAGGGCCTGGTCCTCCTGGGGCGACAGCCCGTGGGTGTCGCGGTAGCGCAGCGCCCGGGTCAGGTACTCCGACTGGATGTCGAGGGCGCTCACCTCCCGGCCGTTGGCCAGCCGGACCTGGCGGCGACAGGTGAGGTCGTGGCTGATCTCGCGGATGGCCCGGATCGGGTTCTCGAGGGTCAGGTCGCGCAGCACCGTGCCGGGGTCCTCGAGCATCCGCAGGAGGATGCTGGTGGAGCCCACCTTCAAGAAGGTGGCGTACTCGCTCATGTTGGAGTCGCCCACGATGACGTGGAGGCGGCGGAACCGCTCGGCGTCGGCGTGCGGCTCGTCCCGGGTGTTGATGATCGGACGGCTGCGCGTGGTGGCCGACGACACCCCCTCCCAGATGTGCTCGGCCCGCTGCGACAGGCAGTACACCGCCCCCCGTGCCGTCTGCAGGACCTTGCCGGCGCCGGCGAAGATCTGCCGGCTGACGAGGAAGGGGATGAGGATCTCGGTGTAGTGGGCGAAGTCGTCCCGGCGGCTGGTCAGGTAATTCTCGTGACAGCCGTAGGAATTCCCGGCCGAGTCGGTGTTGTTCTTGAAGAGGTAGATGACGCCCCGGATCCCCTCCTCGCGCAGCCGTGCCTCGGCGCCGGTCACCAGGTGGTCGAGGATCCGTTCCCCGGCCTTGTCGTGGGCCACCAGATCGGTGATGGAGTCGCACTCGGGGGTGGCGTATTCGGGGTGGCTGCCGACGTCGAGATACAGACGGGCCCCGTTCTCGAGGAACACGTTGGACGACCGGCCCCAGCTGACGACGCGTCGGAAGAGGTAGCCGCGCCACCTCGTCGGGGCTGAGCCGGCGCTGGCCGCGCAAGGTGCACGTGACGCCGTACTCGTTCTCGAGTCCGAAGATGCGCTTGTCCACCACCCATCCACGGTAGTGCCCGCATCGGAGCTTCCTGTGGCGTTTGGACGTCTTCGTGCGCCTCACCATGACCGGCGGTAGCATCCCGAGCGTGGCGTCACCGGTCATGGTTCCACTCACCACCGTCGGGTCCTCGTTCGAGGCCCGGGTGGTCATGGCCCGCCTGGGAGCCGACGGCATCCTCACCCAGTCACGCGGCGGGGGCGACGGGACCTATCCCCTGCCCGGCCCGGTCCAGGTTCTCGTCCTCGTCGATCAGGCCGACGAGGCGCGCGAGCTCCTCATGGCCGACCAGGTCGAGGCGCTCTTCGACGACGTCGCCCGGGAGAACCTCGGCGATCTGTGACCCGCCGCCCGAGAGGCGTCGTCGACGGAGGCTACGTGGCTGTGGCGCCCCCGTCGGGCGGAGCCGGTGCGGCCGCCCTGGACCCCCGACCGCTGCGGCGGGGACCGGACAGGCGCTCGACCGAGCTCGTCCACCCCGAGCCGCCGGAAGGCGCGCCGCCCCGTCGTCCGGGCCAGGACGGCCACCTCGAGGTCGTCGGCCCCGAGGGTCCGGTCGGGACCGGCCAGGGCCGACACCGCCGCCCGCAGCGCCGTGTCGAGGTCCCAGCCCGTCCACGTAGGCGGCCGCCACCCGGGCGGTGATCGTCTCGGTCTCGCCGCCGAGGACGGCGAAGTGGTCCTCGTCGGTGATCGTGCCCTCGTAGGCGACGTGGTAGAGCTGGTCGTGGCCCTGGTCGGTGCCCAGCTCGGCCACGAGGATCTCCACCTCGAGGGGCTTCATCTCGTGGGTGAAGACCTGGCCCAGGAATTGCGCGTAGAGATTGGCCAGCGAGCGGGCGTCGACGTCCTCGCGGCTGAAGGCGAAGCCCTTGGTGTCGGCGTGGCGGACGCCGGCCACGCGCAGCTGGTCGAACTCGTTGTACTTCCCCACCCCGGCGAAGGCGATCCGGTCGTAGATCTCGCTGACCTTGTGCAGTGAGCGCGACGGGTTCTCGGCCACCATGAGGATGCCGCCGTCGTAGACGGTGGCCACGAGCGACCGGCCCCGGGCGATGCCCTTCTGGGCGTACTCGGCCCGGTCCTTCATCACCTGCTCGGGGGCCACGTAGAAGGGCATGGTCATGACGGGCCACCCCCGGCGCTGCGACGCTCGAGGAGCGACGCCGAAACGCTCGGCCACCTCGGTGTCGCTCACGGTCTCGTAACCGTCGACGGTGACGGTGGCCACCATGGGGAAGATGCCCCGCACGAGATCGGGGCCGCCGGTGGCCGAGTCCTCGTCGGCCGCTTCGTAGAGGGCCCGCACGGCCAGCTCGATCCCTTCGTCGCGCCCCAGCCCCGGGTGCCAGCCCAACTTGATGGTGGTGCGGGCGTCGCGACCGCCCGACCCGGTGGCGGCGTGGTCGGTCTCTTCGTAGTGACCACCGGTGACGTCGTAGCTGAAGATCCGGCCCTGCCCCCGGGCCAGGTCGTAGCCGGCGAACAGGGGCACGACCACGAGACCCTGCATGGCCATGGGCAGGTGCTCGCGCACCATCTGGCCCAACTGGTTGGCCTTGCCCTCGAGGCTGAGGGCCACGCCCTCCGACCTTCTCGTAGTGCTCGAGCTGGGTCTGGAAGAGCCGGACCATCTGGACGGCGGGTCCGGCGGCCCCGGCGATGGCCACGGCCGAGTGCCGGTCGGCGGGAAAGACCTTCTCCATGGCCCGGTGGGCGATGAGGTGGCCCTCGGTGGCCCGGCGGTCGCCGGCCATGATCACACCGTCGCCGTAGCGCAGGGCCACCACGGTGGTGCCGTGGCGGACGGTCAGCGCCCCCGACGAGACGTCGGTCCCGGGCAGGAGAGGTGTGGTGGGATCCGTCCGGCGCAGGAGGGCGGCGAAACTGGGGCCCGGGTCGTCCCCGGACGGGAAGAGCGGCAGGCCCACGCAGTTACTCCCCGCCCTTTTGGACGTAGTTCCGGACGAATTCCTCGGCGTTCTCCTCGAGGACCTCGTCGATCTCGTCGAGCAGGTCGTCGAGCTCGGCCTTCAGCTTCTCTCCCTGACCGGAGGCCGGCGGGGCCTCCTCGGTCACCTGTTCCTCGCGCGGGGCCGCCGCCGGCTTGCGCTTCAACTCCCGTTCGGGCATCCGTCTACTCCTCTAACCGCTCAACCGTGCCAACAACTCCGACGGCGTGGCGCATTCTCTCAGCAACTCCTCCACGTGTTCGGCTGTTCCACGAAGCGGATCCATCATAGGGACGCGCCGCAGGGGGTCGGTCCCCAGGTCGAAGACCAGGGAATCCCAGTTGGCGCTGGCCACCGCCGAGGCCCAGCGTTTCAAGCATTGCCCCCGGAAGTAGGCGCGCGTCCGTCGGGGGGGCTCGGTGACGGCGGCCAGGACGTCGGCCGGCTCCACCAGGCGCTCGGTGTCGAGCCGGGCGAACAGGGACCGCTCGGGGCGCAGATCGTGGTACTGGAGGTCCACCGCCGCCAGACGGCTGTCCTCCCAGTCGAGACCGTGGCGCTCGCGGTAGGCCTCGAGCAGTCCGAGCTTGGCCGCCCAGTCGACCTGGCCGGCCACCAGGGAGGGGTCCATCTCGAGCCCGTGGAGGACGTCCTCCCAGCGCTGCAGCACCATCTGGCCCACCGCCTCGCCACCCAGGCACTCGAGGCCCCGGTCCTCGGCGTACTTGCGGGCCAGCCCGTAGAGCTCCCACTGCAGGGCCAGCGCCGTGACCGTCCGGCCGTCGGCCATGTCGACCACGGTGGCCAGGCTCGGGTCGAGGGCCACCTGGCGGATGGCCATGACCGGATTGGCCAGAGCCAGGTCCACCCCGTCGAAGGCGTCGTCCTCGATGAGGGCGAGCACGAGGGCCGTCGTCCCCATCTTGAGGAACGTCGCCACCTCGGCCAGGTTGGCGTCGCCCACGATCACGTGGAGCCGCCGGTAGCGCTGGGGATCGGCGTGCGGCTCGTCGCGGGTGTTCACGATCGGTCGCTTGAGAGTGGTCTCGAGGCCGATCTCCTCTTCGAAGAACTCCGAGCGCTGGGAGATCTGGAAGGCCACGCCCCGGCCGGCGCTGCCGGGGGTCTCGCTGCCCACCTTGCCCGCCCCGGTGAAGATCTGCCTGGTCACGAAATGGGGGGTGATCAGATGGGCGATGCGGGCGAAGGGCACGGCCCGGTCCATCAGATAGTTCTCGTGGGTCCCGTAGGAGTTGCCCTTGCTGTCGGAGTTGTTCTTGTAGACGACGATCGACTGGCCGGGCGGCAGGGTCCGGGCCACGGCCGTCATGGAGCGGCGCAGGACCTCCTCCCCCGCCTTGTCGTAGAGGACGGCCTCGAGGGGGTCGATGCACTCCGGCGACGAGAACTCGGGATGGGCGTGGTCGACGTAGTAGCGCGCCCCGTTGGTGAGGACGGCGTTCACCAGGTGGGTCTCCACCTCCGGGGGCATCGCCCCCTCGCGGGCGAAGCCGCGGGCGTCGTTGCCCGGTGTCTCGTCCTCGAAGTCCCAGCCCACACGGGCCAGGTCCGTCACATAGGCGTTCACCAGCAGCGACGAGGATGCCACGGGGTTCCCGTCGCCGCCGACGTGATGGATCCCGTACTCCGTTTCGATGCCGCAGACCTTGGCGACCGCCACGGAATCGACCCTAGCCCCGACCCGGCGGCAGTCGCGGCTCGCCCAGGAACGATGCTGGGGGTCCATGACCTGCGGCGACCGGGCTACAGGTACTGCCCGGTGCCCACCCGTTCGATCGACCGCCCCCCTTGAGCTTCCTCGGAGTCCGCCAACAATGTGCGGACGTAGACGATCCGCTCGCCCTTCTTGCCCGAGATCCGGGCCCAGTCGTCGGGGTTGGTGGTGTTCGGAAGGTCCTCGTTCTCCTTGTACTCCCGCCGGATCGACTCGAGGAGGTCCGACGTGCGGATGCCCCCACCCTCGCCGGCGATGACCCGCTTGATGGCCAGCTTCTTGGCCCGGCGGACGATGTTCTCGATCATCGCCCCCGAGGAGAAGTCGCGGTAGTACAGAAGTTCCTTGTCGCCGTTCTGGTAGGTCACCTCGAGGAACCGGTTCTCGTCGTCGGCCCGGTACATCTCGGCCACCGTCGTCTCGATGATGCCCTGGACCGCCTTGGCCCGATCGCCGCCACCGAGACGGTCGACCTCGGACTCGTCGAGGGGCAGGTCGGGCGTCAGGTAGCGCCCGAAGATCTGCGCCGCCGCCTCCTCGTTGGGTCGCTCGATCTTGATCTTCACGTCGAGCCGGCCCGGACGCAGGATGGCCGGGTCGATGAGATCCTCCCGGTTCGAGGCGCCGATGACGATCACGTCGCGCAGGGTCTCGACGCCGTCGATCTCGGCCAGCAGCTGGGGGACGATGGTGGACTCCATGTCGGAGCTGATGCCGGTCCCGCGTGTGCGGAAGAGCGAGTCCATCTCGTCGAAGAAGACGATGACGGGGACACCCTCCTCGGCCTTCTCCCGGGCCCGCTGGAAGACCAGCCGGATCTGCCGTTCGGTCTCCCCCACGTACTTGTTGAGCAGCTCGGGCCCCTTGATGTTCAGGAAGTAGCTGCGGATGTTGGCGTTCCCCGTCACCTCGGCGACCTTCTTGGCCAGGGAATTGGCCACCGCCTTGGCGATCAGCGTCTTCCCGCATCCCGGCGGGCCGTAGAGGAGGATGCCCTTCGGCGCCGGCAGCTTGTAGTCACTGAACAGCGCCCGGTGCAGATAGGGCAGCTCGACGGCGTCCATGATCGCCTCGATCTGGACGTCGAGGCCGCCGACGTCGGAGTAGGTGATGTCGGGAACCTCCTCCAGCACCAGCTCTTCGACCTCGGGACGTGGCAACTTCTCGACCAGCAGCTGCGAGCGCGTCTCCATCAGCACCGAGTCACCGGCGCGCAGGTGGATGCCGGCCAGGCTGGTCCGACAGCTCCACCACCCGCTCCTCGTCGGCCCGGGCGTAGACGATGGCCCGCCGGCCGTCGTCGAGGAGCTCCTTCAGGGTGACGACCTCGCCGGAGTCCTCACCCTGGCGGGCCAGGACGACGTTGAGCGATTCGTTGAGGACGACCTCCTGTCCCCGGCGGAGCTCCACGGCCTCGATCTCGGGGTGCACGGCCACCCGCATCTTGCGGCCGCCGGAGAAGACGTCGATGGTGCCGTCCTCGTTGGCGTGGAGGAAGGTCCCGTAGGCGCTCGGGGGCTGGGTGAGCTTGTCCACCTCTTCGCGGAGCGCGGCGATGTGCTCCTTGGCCTGCTGCAGGGTGTAGGTGAGCTTCTCGTTCTGGGAGATGGCCTGGGCCAGCTGACCCTTGGCCTCGAGCATCCGCTCCTCGAGGGACTGCACCCGGCCCGGCCCCTCGGACAGTCGACGGCGCAGGACGGCGACTTCCTCTTCGGCCTGGCGCGACCGCTCGCGCAGTTGCTCGAGCTCCCATGGCCAACTCCCGCTCTTCGTTGGAATCGGCCGTCGGAACCACCTCCCCGAGGGTCGCTCAAGGCCTCCAAATTCGACCATACACGGCCCCCGCGCCCAAAGGTGCGCCTTGTGGCGGGATAAACGCAGAGTGGTGGGATAAACCGAGGTGGCGGGATAAGGGCGGGAGCCCCGGTAGGCTGGGTGAGACCAGGTGGCGACCTCCGCCGGCCGTTGCATGGCGTCCGACGCCGGTCGGTGGGGGCTCGCGGCAGGTTCCTGGAGGGTAGTTGACACTCCGAACGGCGCGTCGTTACCGTCCGGTGGCACCGTCCGTCGGCGAGGAGAGGCGAAAGAAACGGTCATGAAGGTCTGGATCGACCAGGATCTGTGCACCGGTGACGGACTGTGCGAGGAGATCGCACCGGCCGTCTTCACGCTGCTCGACGACGGTCTCGCCTACGTGAAGGACGCCGACGCCGTGAAGAACGACCCGGGCGGTTCTGCCGGCATGGCGCTCGTGCCGGAGGATCTCGAGGACGCCGTGACCGAGGCGGCCGAAGAGTGTCCCGGGGAGTGCATCTTCATCGAACAGGGCTAGCCGAGCCCGTCGCCGGCGACGCCGCCGCCCTCTTCGGAGGGGACGAGAAGTCGGGCGGTGGTGAGGAATCCGGTGTGACCCACCATGCGGTGGTCGGGTCGGACCGATCGTCTCCTCGACGTGCCACGTCCGTCGCAGGATCTCCGACGTCTCGGCCATGCCGAAGGCGCTGCGGGTCAGCGCGGCGCGCAGCGTCGCCACCTGATTGATGGTCGGGAGATAGGCGAGCAGGATGCCGCCGGGCCGCAGTGTCTTCTCGGCATGGCCCAGCACCTGCCAGGGCTCGGGGAGATCGAGGACGATGCGGTCGAGGTCGACCTCGTCGATGCCGTCGTAGACGTCGCGTTCCTCGACCCGGTACGAGACCTCGGCCCCGCTCCAGGCGGCCACGTTGGCCCGCGCCCCGGCGGCGAAGTCGGGACGGACCTCGTAGCCGACGACGTCGGCCCCGGCCCGGAGCAACGCCATCGACAGCGCGCCCGATCCCACGCCGGCCTCGAGCACCCGCATCCCGGGGCCGATGTCGGCGGCCAGCAGGATCGCCCCCAGGTCCTTCGGATAGATGACCTGGGCGCCGCGCGGCATCTTGAGGACCACGTCGGACAGGGTGGGCCGGACGACGAGGAAGAGCCGGCCGGTGGAGCCGGCCACCGACACCCCCTCGGTGCGGCCGATGATGCTGTCATGGGCGACGATCCCGGCGTGGGTGTGGAACATGGCCCCCGCCTGGAGCGTGAGTAGGTACCGACGGGCCTTGGCGTCGACGAGCAGGACCCGCTCGCCGGCGGCGAGCGAGCCCCCGGGGGCCCGGTGCGGCGACCGTCACCCCTCGGCCGACCGGCCCGGCGACGCGGGGTCGGTGGTGGTGACGACCAGGCGCTGACCGGGCGAGACGCGACCCTCCCAGATCACCTCGGGGCCCGCCTGGCGGGCCCGGCGGACCAGCCAGACCCCGACGGCGACGGCCAACCAGATCGGCTCCCCGGCCAGCCCGCGCTTGAGCGACCGGGTGGCGAGGGTGCGCAGCAGGCGGTCCACGGCTGGTCAGACCCGGCGGATCTCGACGATGGCCGACCGTTTGCGGCCGCGGCGTCGGCCGAGCAGGTAGGCGACGATCAGGGCCAGGAGGAGGCCGGCCACCGCCCCCCCGACGAGCTGCGGCTTGGCGGCCTCGACCGTCTCGCCGACGTCGCCCGAGACCTCGCGGAGCTTGGCCTCGAGGTCACCCCTGGTGATCCTGGTCGTGCTCGCCATGGTCACGACGCGTTCCTTCCGTTCGACTCGCGGCCGGCGTCCGGGCCGGCGGTGTCTTCGTGATCCGCCAGGCGGACAGACCGAGCACGGCCAGGGCGGCGCCCGCCGTGATCAGGTAGGGCAGCCAGGACAGGTTGCCCTCGAACGTCGATCCCGTCTCGGTCTGGAGGGCCCGGAGCAGAGCCAGCAGGAGCAGGAGGCACCCCGATCGACAGGGCGATCGATCCCGAGACGCCGAAGGCCACGAACCGGCCCAGCCCGCGCAGCGGCCCGAGCGTCTCCTGCTTGGCGTAGGCCACGACCAGGTCGACGAACTCGCGGCCCGCCGCGGTGGTGCCCCGGCGGCCGCCGCCGTCCTTGCCCTTCCCATCAGAACGTCCCGGCACGATCCTCCTCTGCGAATCGACCATCCTCCCCCGCCGCGGCGCGCCGAGGCAAGGAGTCCCCCCTCAGCGTGTCCGTGCCGGTCGCCGCCCTCAGTGACGGGGGGAGAGGAGGTAGGTCGAGCTGGCCTTGGCCACCAGGCGACCTTCGTCGTCGGTCACGTCCGCCTCGACGAACGCCACCCGGCTGCCCCCCGAGACCACCCGCGAGGCGCAGGTGAGCATGCCCCCCGGTCGGACCGGCGCCGGAGGAAGCTGATCTTCATCTCGGCGTTGGCCGAGTAGACCTTCTCGCCCTTGGCCCAGGTGACGGTGGCGGCGCCCATGGCCGAGTCACAGCAGGCGGCCAGGAACCCGCCCTGGATCACGCCGACGGGGTTGGTGAAGCGCTCGTCGGCGGGCATCCGCCATGTCGTCTGCCCGGGTTCGGTCTTGTCGATGCAGACCATCCCCAGGGTGAGGTCGCAGTTGGGAGGCACCTGGACCCGCGGATCGGCCACGTTCGAGAAGGTACCGTACGACGGCGATGGCCAGCGCCCCGACCACCGTCGTGCGTGCAGCCACCGTCCTCGCGGCCTCGGGGCCCCTCTCCCCCGGGGAGGTCGTCGTCCGGCGGGGCATCATCGTCGAGGTCCGGCCGGCCACCGGGCCGGTCACCCACGAGATCCTGGCCCCGGGCTTCGTCGATCTCCAGATGAACGGGATCGGGGCCGTCGACGTGGCCGACGCCGACGGCGACGACTGGGACGTCCTCGACGCACGCCCTCCTGGCCCAGGGGGTCACCACGTGGTGCCCGACACTGGTCTCGGCGGCACCGGCCCAGATGGAGGCCTCCGTGGACCGGATCGTCCGGGCCGCGGCCCGGCCCCCGCAGGGCCGGCCGGCCATCGCCGGCGCCCATCTCGAAGGTCCCTTCCTGGCCGTCGCCGGGGCCCATCCCCCGGCGTGGCTCCGGTCCCCGGTCGACGACCGCTGGCTGGGGTCGCTCCCCGGGGTGGCCGTGGTCACCCTGGCCCCCGAGCTCCCCGGCTGCCCTCGCCGCCATCGAGCATCTGGTGGCGGCCGGTGTGCTCGTGGCCCTCGGGCATTCGGCCTGCCGACGTCGAGGTCGCCCGGCGGGCGGCCGACGCCGGGGCCCGGCTCGTCACCCACCTGGGCAACGCCATGGGTCCGCTGCGCCAACGTGAACCGGGCCTCCTCGGAGCCGCGCTGTGGCGACGACCGCCTGGCCGTGTCCCTCATCGCCGATCTCGTCCACGTCCACCCGGCCCTGCTCCGGATCGCCTTCCGGGCCAAGGGGGCCGACCCGCACCGTCCTCGTCACCGACGCCGTGGCCACCGGCGGTGCCGCACGGGCCGGCGAGGGACCCCCGCGGATGGCCGACGGGACCCTCGTCGGGTCGGTCCTGACGCATGGACCGGGGCGGTGGCCAACACGGTCGACGCCGCCGGGGATCGCCCTGGCCGACGCCGTGACCGCCGCCAGCACCACGCCGGCCGCCCTCCTCGGGCTCGACGACCGGGGGGCCATCGCCCCGGGGCGCCGCGCCGATCTCGTCGCCCTCGGTGCCGGACTCGGCGTCGAGGGCGTCTGGATCGCCGGCGAGGAGGCGTGGCCGGCGCCCACCTGAACGCGGGAGGGCCGACGGTAGGGTCGGGCACGATGCCGTTCGCCGCCGCCCTGAGCGAGCACCCGGTCCCCGCCCACGCCGTCGGCGAGGTGGCCGGGGAGATCCTCGACACGTTCGGCGAACGCCCCGATCTGGCCATGGTCTTCGTCACCCCGCCCTTCGCCGGCGCCCTCGAGGACGCCGTGGCCGCCATCGACGACATCCTGCATCCTCTGGTTCTCCTCGGATGCGCGGCGGAGTCGATCGTCGGTCCCCACCGCGAGGTGGAGCAGACGGCCGCCGTCTCGCTGTTCGCGGCCCGGACGGGGCCGCTGCTGCCCGTGGCCCTCCACGCCGGCGAGGCCCCGGGGGCCGACGGCATCGCCGTCCGGGGCTGGCCCGACGACATCGCCTTCGCGCCCCAGGCCCTGCTCCTCGTGGCCGATCCGTTCACCTTTCCGACCGAGGCGTTCCTCGACTGGGTGGCGACGTCGGTACCCGGGCCTGCCGGTGATCGGCGGGATGGCGTCGGCCGCCCAGGCGCCGGGCGGGAACCGTCTGGCCATGGGGCGCCACGATCCGGACGTCGGGGGCGGTGGGCGCTCTGCTCGGTCCCGGCGTCGACGTCGACACGGTGGTCTCCCAGGGGTGTCGGCCCTTCGGTCAGCCCCTGGTCGTCACCCGGTCCGACGGCAACCTCATCCTCGAGCTGGCCGGGACGCCGGCCTTGGAGCGGCTGGTGGCGCAGGCCCACGGCGCGCTGACGGAGGACGAGGTGGCGCTGCTCGAGATGGGCGGGCTCCAGATCGGTCGGGTGATCGACGAGCACCGCGAGTCCTTCGGTCGGGGCGACTTCCTCCTGCGCGGCGTCCTCGGGGCCGACCGCCGGACGGGGGCGCTGGCCGTGGGCGACGTCGTGCCCGTGGGGACGACCGTGCAATTCCATCTCCGCGACGCCCGGACGGCCGACGAGGATCTGCATGTCCTGCTGAAGGGTCACCACGCCGACGGGGCCCTCGTCTTCACCTGCAACGGCCGGGGCTCACGCCTGTTCGACGAGCCCCACCACGACGCCCGCGTGCTGTCCGGACCTCCTCGGTCCCGTTCCCCTGGCCGGCTTCTTCGCCGCCGGCGAGATCGGACCGGTCGGGGGGCACAACTTCATCCACGGATTCACCGCGTCGATGGCGCTGCTGTGTGACACGCCGGACTCCCCCGGTTGAGTACGGTGGGCCGCGTGAGCGAGACCACGTCGCAGAACGCGTTGGAGCAGCTCGGGATCAACGTGATCCGGGGCCTGGCCATGGACGCGCCGCAGAAGGCCGAACTCCGGCCACAGCGGGACGGCCATGGCGCTCGCCCCCCTGGCCCACGTCCTGTGGACGCGGGTCATGAACCACGACCCGGGCGATCCGAAGTGGCCCGACCGCGACCGCTTCGTCCTGTCGTGCGGCCACGCCTCGATCCTTCTGTATTCCATGCTCTACCTGACCGGCTACGGGCTCACCAAGGAGCGATCTCGAGCAGTTCCGGCAGTGGGGCAGCAAGACCCCCGGCCATCCCGAGATCCACCTCACCGCCGGGATCGAGGTCACCACCGGCCCCCTCGGGCAGGGGGTGGCCAACGGGGTAGGGCTGGGGCTGGCCGAGCGATGGCTGCGGCTCGCGCTTCGGGCCCGAGCTCGTCGACCACTACACCTTCGTCCTGTGCTCCGACGGCGACCTCGAGGAGGGGATCAGCCACGAAGCCGGCTCCCTGGCCGGCCACCTGGGACTCGGGCGGCTGATCTACGTCTACGACGACAACCACATCTCGATCGACGGGCCCACCGAACTGGCCTACTCCGACGACGTCCCCGAGCGCTTCGCCGCCTACGGCTGGCACACCGAGGACATCGGCGAGGTGGCCAACGACACCGACGCCCTCGAGGCCGCCATGCGCCGGGCCATGGCGGTGGAGGACAAGCCGTCGATGATCTCGCTGCGCAGCCACATCGGCTGGCCGGCACCCGACGTGATGGACACGGCCGAGGCGCACGGGTCGCCCCTCGGCGACGAGGAGATCGCCAAGACGAAGGAGATCCTCGGCCTCCCGGCCGACGAGACGTTCTGGGTTCCCGACGAGGTCCTCGACTTCTACCGGGGCTCCACCGGCCGCGGGCGCCGGCGCCGGGAGGAGTGGCAGGAGCGCTTCGACGCCTGGGACGGCGACCGCTCGGCGTGGGACGCCGCCCAGGCGCGGCCGGGGCGTGGCCGGATGGGAGCAGAAGCTGCCGACGTTCAAGGCGGGTAGACGAGATGGCCACCCGCCGGGCCGTCAACGCCTGTCATCAACGCCACCGCCGACCTCATCCCCGGGCTCATGGCCGGTTCGGCCGACCTGACCGAGAACAACGGGGTGGCCCTGGAGGGCGCCACGGCCCAGGAGGTCGACAGCCCCGGCGGGGCCCAGATCCACTTCGGGATCCGGGAGCACGCCATGGGGGCGGTGATGAACGGGCTGGCCCTGCACGGCGGGGTCCTGCCCGTGGGCGGGACCTTCTTCGTCTTCAGCGACTACATGCGTCCCGCCGTCCGGCTGGCCGCGCTGTCCGAGGCGCACGTCATCTACTCCTGGACGCACGATTCGGTCGGACTCGGTGAGGATGGCCCCACCCATCAACCGGTCGAGCAGATCGCCGCCATGCGGGCCATGCCCGGCCTGCGGGTGATCCGGCCCGCCGACGCCAACGAGACGGCGCACGCCTGGCGGATCGCCGTCGACTCCGGTGGACCGACGGCCCTGCTCCTGTCGCGCCAGGGCGTGCCCATTCTCGAGGGGACGGCCGACGCCGCCGACGGCGTGGCCCGCGGGCGGCTACGTCCTCGTCGAAGAACAAGGCGCGACACCCGAGGTCGTCCTGGTGGGCACCGGCAGCGAGGTCCATCTGTGCGTGGAGGCCGCCGGCGTGCTGGCCGGTGGTCCCGGCGCCGCGCGGGCCCGGGTGGTCTCGTTGCCGTCGTGGGAGCTGTTCGCCGAGCAGGACGAGGCCTACCGGACGACGGTCCTGCCCCCGGGCGTCCCCACCCTGGCCGTGGAGGCGGCCTCGCTCCTTCGGGTGGGACCGCTACGCCGACGACTCCGTCTCGATCGACCATTTCGGCGCCTCGGCCCCCGGTGGTGAGGTTCTGGCCCGTTTCGGGTACACCACGGACAACGTGGTGGCCCGTGCCCGGGCGCTGCTCGCGACAAGGGGGTAGTCATGACGACACTGCAGGATCTCCACGCGCAACAGGACCAGAGCCCGTGGCTCGACAACCTCCGCCGTGACTACCTGCGCCAGGGAAAGCTCCAGGCCCTCGTCGATCAGGGGATCCGCGGCGTCACCTCCAACCCCACCATCTTCGCCAAGGCCATCGAGGGCGTGGACGACTACGACGAGCAGTTCGGGACCCTCCTCGGACGCATGGGCGTCGAGGACGCCTACTGGGAGCTCGTGATCGCCGACATCATCGACGCCCTGGCCGTGCTCCGACCGGTCCACGACGCGTCGGACGGGGTCGACGGCTACGTCGAGCCTCGAGGTGGCACCGGCGCTGGCCCACGACACCCGGGCCACGGTGGTCTCGGCCCGTCATCTGCACGAGCGGATCGACCTCCCCAACCTCTTCGTGAAGATCCCGGCCACGGCCGAGGGCGTCCCCGCCATCCGGACCATGATCGGCGAGAGGCACAGCATCAACGTCACCCTGATCTTCAGCCTCGACCGCTACGCCGAGGTCATGGAGGCCTACGTGGGCGGTCTCGAGGACGCCGTGGCCGCCGGGGCCGCCGATCTGTCCGGGGTGCGGAGCGTGGCCTCGTTCTTCGTCAGCCGGGTGGACACCGAGGTCGACCGTCGCCTCGAGACGGCCGCCGGGCAGGCCGCCGACGACACGAGCCGCCGGGCCCTCCTCGACGCCCGGGGGACGGCGGCGGTGGCCCAGGCCCAACAGGCCTATCAGCGGTTCCTGGCCGTGTTCACCGGTCCGCGCTGGGAGGCGTTGGCGGCGCTCGGGGCGAAGGTCCAGCGCCCCCTGTGGGCCTCGACCTCGACCAAGAATCCCGCCTACCCCGACCTGGCCTACGTGGACACCCTGATCGGCCCCGACACGGTCAACACGATGCCCGACGAGACGATCGCCCACTTCCTCGATCACGGCACCGTGGCCCGGACCGTCGACGCCCGGCCCGACCAGTCGGGCGCCGCGCTGGCCCGGTTGGAGTCCCTCGGGATCGACATGTCCGACGTGGCCGAGACACTGGAGGACGAAGGGGTGGCCAGCTTCGCCAAGTCCTTCGACGAGCTGATGCAGTCACTCACCGACAAGGCCAACACCCTGGCCGCCGGTCGTTGACGCGAGGAGGCCACCACCGATGCCCGACGATGCCGCCGGCCTGATCGAACGACTGAAGAGGCGCGACGCCACGCTGTGGCCCGACGGCAACGTCTCGCCCAACCGCCTCGGCTGGCTCGACGTCCCCCGGCGGCTGCAGTCCGAGGCGGCCGACATCGCCGCCTGGGCGTCGGGGATCGCCCAGTCGACGGTGGTGCTCCTCGGCATGGGGGGCTCCTCGCTCGGTCCCGCCGTCCTCGAGTCGGTCCTGGCCGAGACGGGGACGCCGGGGGGACCGGGAACGGGCCGGCGGCGCCTCGTCGTCTGCGACACCACCCACCCGGCCACGGTGTCGTCGCTCGATCTCTCCGACGCCTTCGTCCTGATCTCCTCCAAATCGGGGACGACCCTGGAACCGAACGTCCTCCTGGACCACGCCTGGTCCCAGCTCCCGGACCCCACCCGGTACGCCGCCATCACCGACCCCGGGACCCCGTTGGCCAAACTGGCGGCCGAGCGGGGCTTCGCCCGTTGCTTCGAGAACCCCCCGGACATCGGCGGGCGCTACTCGGTGATGTCGTACTTCGGGATGGTTCCGGCCGCCCTCATCGGGTACGACGTCGCCGAGCTCTGCGGTCGGGCGCTGGGCGCCGAGCTGAGCGAGGCGGCCGGGCTCGGGATGGCCATGGGCGAGGACGCCCGCAACGGGCGGGACAAGGTCACCATCGTCGTCCCCGACGCCTACGCGTCGTTCGGCCTCTGGGTGGAGCAGCTGGTGGCCGAGTCGACGGGCAAGCACGGGACCGGCTGCATCCCGGTCCCCACCACCGATCCCGAGGTCGGACCCGACCGCCACGTGGTCCCGCTGCACCCCGCCCAACCGGCGGACATCGCCGAGCAGTTCTACCGGTGGGAGGTGGCCGTGGCCGTCTGCGGGCACGTCCTCGGGATCGACCCCTTCGACGAACCCAACGTGGCCGAGTCCAAGAAGAACACCAACGACGCCCTGGCCAGCCTGCCCCTGCCCGGTGTCGAGACGGCCGACGCCGGCGACGTCTTCTCCTGGTTGGACGGTGTGGTCAACCCCGGTGACTACGTCTCGCTCCAGGCCTATCTCCCCTTCGGCCAGGACGACGCCCTGCAGGCGCTGCGCCGCCGCGTCCGCGACCATCTGGGTGGTGCCGCCGTCACCGCCGGCTACGGACCGCGGTTCCTGCACTCGACCGGCCAGCTCCACAAGGGGGGGCCGAACTCGGTGGTGGCCGTCCAGATCGTCTCGGCCACCGCCGGCCCCGTGCTCCCCATCCCCGAGAAGGACTACGACTTCGGGACCCTGATCGGCGCCCAGGCCCTGGGCGACCACCGCAGCCTGCTCAGCCACGGCCGGCGCGTCATCCGGGTGGCGGTCGACGACCTGTCCTCCGTCGAATGATCGCCGCCGGCCGCATGACCGCCGGACGCAGGACGGTCCGCCGGTGACGGTCGGTGTGCCGGCGGGCGTCGACGTCGACGACATCGACGTCGACGCCGAAGCCGCGGAGGTCGTCCACGAGCTCGACACCGTCAGCCCTCCCCCGCCTCTGGTCCTCGTCGTCTTCGGCGCGTCGGGGGATCTGGCGGCGCGCAAGCTCCTCCCCGCCATCGCCAGCCTGGCCGACCACGGCGCGCTGGCCGAGGGCTTCACCGTGGTGGGGGTGGCCCGGACCGACTGGAGCGACGACGACTTCCGGTCGGTGGCCCTGAAAGCGGTGGCCGAGCCCAGCGCGGCGTGGAAGGAATTGGTGACGCGCTTTCGCTACGTGGCGGGCGAGTACGGCCACCCCGATACGTTCGACCGGCTGAAGACCATCCTCGACGACGCCGACAAGAACCTGGGAACGGCCGGCAACCGGGTCTTCTATCTGGCCACCATCCCCGACCTCTTCGGGACGGTGGCCACCGCCCTCGGCAAGCACGGGTGCGCCACCCCCGGCCCCGACGGTGCGTTCGCCCGGCTTCTCGTCGAGAAGCCCTTCGGGCGCGACCTGGCCAGCGCCTTGGCCCTCAACGCCGCCCTCCACGACGCCTTCGACGAGTCACAGATCTTCCGGATCGACCACTACATGGGCAAGGAGACGGTCCAGAACGTCCTGGCCCTGCGCTTCGCCAACGCCGTCTTCGAACCGGTCTGGAACCGCCGCTACATCGACAGCATCCAGATCACCGTGGCCGAGCAGCTCGGCGTCGAGCACCGCGGGGGCTTCTACGAGACGGCCGGAGCGCTGCGCGACATCGTCCAGAACCACGTCATGCAGGTCCTGGCCCTGACCCTCATGGAACCGCCGGCCCTGATCGAGGCCCAGAGCATCCGCGACGAGAAGGTCAAGCTGCTCCAGGCCGTCGTCATCCCGAGCGTCGATGAGGCCGTCGGGGCAGCGGTGCGCGCCCAGTACACGGCCGGGACCGTCGACGGCCAGGCCGTCCCCGCCTATCGCGAGGAGCCCGACGTCGACGCGCACAGTCGGACCGAGACCTTCGTGGCCATGAAGCTCGCCGTGGACAACTGGCGGTGGGCCGGTGTCCCGGTCTACATCCGCACCGGCAAGAGACTGCCCAAGCGCTCCACCGAGGTCACCCTCCAATTCCAACGCGTCCCCCACATGGCCTTCGGGAGCGCGCTGTCGCGCGACCTGCTCCCCAACAGCCTGGTCCTGCGGATCCAGCCCGACGACGGGATCTGCCTCCGGTTCGGGGCCAAGGTGCCCGGTGAGGCCTTCCGGGTGCGCTCCGTGGGGATGGACTTCTCCTACGCCGAGACCTTCCCCGGCCCGGCCACCGACGGCTACGAGCGTCTCCTGCACGACGTCATGATCGGCGACGCCACCTTGTTCATCCGGACCGACGAGGTCGAGCAGGCATGGCGGATCACCGATCCCTTCCTCGAGGCCTGGTCCGAGGAGGGCGTCCCCCTGGCCCACTACCCGGCCGGGACGTGGGGACCGCGCGAGGCCGAGCTCCTGCTGGCCAGTGACCTGCGCCGCTGGCGGGACCCGTGATCGACGGCACCGTCCGGATCGTCGACGACGTCGCCGCCGCCTTCACCGACGCCGTGATCGACGCCTTCGCCCACCGGGTGGAGACCGGATTCACCCTGGTCCTGTCCGGCGGACCCACCGCCCGACTCTGCTACGAGCACCTGGCCGACGTCGGGGCCGACCACATCGACTGGACCGTCGTCGACGTCCTCATGGGCGACGAGCGCTGTGTCCCGGCCGACGACGTCGACGCCAACCAACGGCTCGTGCGCGAAGCACTTCTCGACCGCGTCGGACCCGTCGCCTCCTTCCACCCGATGTCCTGCCAGGACGTCGACGACTACGACCGGCTGGTGGCGTGGATCCCCGCCCTCGACCTCGTCCACCTCGGTCTCGGGCCCGACGGGCACACGGCCTCGCTCTTCCCCGGTTCCCCCGACCTCGACGCACCGCCGGGGCGGATGGCCGTGGTCACCCGCGACCCCAACGGACGCAACCCCCATGACCGGATGAGCCTCACCTACGGGGCCATCGCCCGGGCGCGTCGCGTCGTCTTCACCGTCTCGGGCGAGTCCAAGCGCGACGTCTGGGCCGAGATGACGGCCGGGGCCGACGTGCCGGCCACCCGCGTCAAAGCCGCCGAGATCGTCTGGATCGTCGACCACGCCGCCGCCGGAGGGTGAGGGCACCGACGGAAAGAGCCCGACGGCACTCGTCGGGGACCGGTGGACGGAGGCACATCGCTTCGCTACGTTTGGCCCGGCAGAGGCGGTAGCCCTGCCCGACAGCGGGGGTGGCTCGTGTTCCATGGCGTCCGTGTCGTCCGACCCGTCGGCCTCAGGCTGGTCGCCGTCGCACTGGTGACGGGTGCCGCCGCCGTCTGCGTGGCGGTGCTCCCGGCCCCGGTCGCCGGCGCCGCCGACGACGTGGTCACCAACTGCAACGGCTCGGGAGCCGGCTCCCTGCCCGCCGTCGTGGCCGCCGCCGCCGCCGGCGACACCGTCACCTTCTCGGTCTCCTGCCCGCCCGCCTCGCCCATCGTGCTCAGCACCGCCGTCAGCATCACCACCCATCTGACGATCGACGGACCGGGGTCGGGCGACCTGGCGCTGACCGGGAACCGGGCCAGCGCCATCTTCGACGTCGGCGCGGGGGTGACGGCCGCCATCTCCGGGCTGACCATCGAGAACAACAACGGGTCGGATCCCGATGACAACATCGAGAACCCGGGGGGCATCGAGAACAAGGGCACGCTCACGGTGTCGGACAGCACGTTCTCGGACAACACCGCCGGGTTCGACGGCAGCGGCGGCGGGATCGAGAACGACGGCATCCTCACCGTCGTGGACAGCACGTTGTCGGGCAACACCGCCGGCAGCGAATCGGGCGGCGGCGGGATCTGGAACAACGGGGGCACCCTGACGGTCTCCGACAGCACCCTGTCGGACAACGGGGGCGGCAACGGCGGCGGGATCAGCAACGACGGAGGCGTCGTCACCGTCACCGACAGCACCCTGGCGGACAACGACGCCTACGACGGGGGCGGTGTCGGTGGTGGCGTCGACAATCACGGCGGCACGGTGAAGCTGAGCGGGGACACCGTGGCGGGCAACACCTCCATCGCCCACGGCGGAGGCCTGTTCAACTCCGGCACGCTCCTGGCGGCGGCCACCATCGTGGCCGGCAGCGGAACGTCGGGCGACTGCGGGGGGACGATCACCGATTCCGGGTACAACCTCGACGACGACGGGAGCTGCGCCTTCTCGGCGGTCCATCACAGCCATTCCGATGTCCCCGCCGACCTCGGTCCGCTCCAGGACAACGGCGGCCCCACCGAGACCGAGGAGCCCACATCGGCCAGCCCGGCGCTCGGGGAGATCCCCACGGGGACGACCGCCAACGGCATCACCCTGTGTCCCGGCGTCGACCAGCGCGGGGTGGCGCGACCCCAGGGCACCGAGTGCGACATCGGGGCCGTCGAGGACGCCGGCCCCCAGGTGAGCGCGGTGTCCCCCCCACCGGCCTCACCACCGGAGGCACCCCCGTGACCATCTCCGGCACCGACCTCACCGGGGTGACGGCCGTGCACTTCGGGACGTTCTCGGCCGGCTTCGCCTTCGTCAACGACGGGACCGTCACGGCCTCGTCGCCGCCGCAGGCGGCCGGGACGGTGGACGTGACGGTGACGACACCGGCCGGTACCTCGGCGGTCAACCCGGCCGACGAGTTCACCTACACGGTGGAGCAGACCCCCACGGTCGAGAACTGTGACCCCTCGTGCACCGCCACCGTGAGCAGCCCCGATCCGACGACGGTGTCGGCCACGGGCTCATCGGGGACGGGCTCGGCGGCGTCGATGAGCCTGGTGGTGAACACCGGCACCTTGAGCTGCAGGTCCCGTTACGGCTACCTGACCCCCCTCTCCGTGCTGTCCACCGACGGGTTCGCCTCCGGCGAGGCGCTGACGGTGACCGACACCGTGGCCGGCGAGCCGAGCAAGAAGGGGGTGAAGGTCTGCTTCGAGGGGTCGGGGTCGACGACCACCGCCTTCCTCCATCCCTGTCACATGCCGACCCCGACACCTCCGTGCCTGCAGTCCCTGGTGGAATCGAGCGGCAGCGTGGTCGCCACCTTCCTGTCGCCGGCCAACGACCCCCGCTTCTGGACGGGGGGACCCTCCGTGGTGCTCAAGACGTTCTCGCCGACCGAAGGTCCCTCCGGCACCACGGTGACCATCAAGGGCAAGGACCTCACCGGGGTGACCGCCGTGGTCATCGGAGGGGTGACGGCCCCCATCCAACACCCGGCGTCGAGCACCAAGCTGGTGGTGACCGTTCCGTCGGGGGCCGTCACCGGGCGGCTCACCATCATCTCCAACTCCGGCGACGTCGTCTCCAGCACTCCCTTCACGGTCACCACGTCGGGCGGCTAGCGCTCCGGCGCCACCGTGCGCGCTCCCGACAGGGAGCAGCGGGACGCCGGGGCCCGACCACTAAGGTGACCGCCGTGGACCGAAACGACCTTCTCGTCGCCACCCTCGGCGACCTGCAGGCCGAGGCCCGGGCCGTCCGGGACCGGGCCCACGGGACACGGGTGACCTACTCCCCCAAGGTCTTCATCCCCCTCACCCGTCTCTGCCGCGACCGGTGCGGGTACTGCACCTTCGCCAAGCCTCCAGCGCGCGTGGCCGCCCCCTACCTGTCCCCCGACGAGGTGCTGGCCATCGCCCGGGCCGGGGCCGGGGCCGGGTGCCACGAGGCGCTGTTCACGCTGGGCGAGGCGCCCGAGGACCGCTACCCGGTGGCGCGGGAGTGGCTCGGCGACCACGGCTACGCCTCCACCGTCGACTACCTGGCGGCGGCCTGCGCCCTCGTGCGCGACGAGACGGGACTGCTCCCCCACGCCAACGCCGGCGCGCTGGGTCCGGCCGAGCTGGCCGTGCTCCGGGAGGTGGCGGCCGGCCAGGGGATGATGGTCGAGTCGCTCGATCCCGACCTGGCCTGTCACCGGGGGGCGCCCGACAAGGTCCCCGAACGCCGTCTGGCCACCTTGGCGTGGGCCGGGCAGCTGGCCATCGCCTTCACCACCGGCGTCCTCGTCGGCATCGGTGAGTCGCGCGCCGAGCGCATCCGGGCTCTCGACGCCATCGCCGACGCCCACCGGTCCTTCGGCCACATCCAGGAGGTGATCGTCCAGAACTTCCTGCCCAAGGCGGGGACGGCCATGTACGATACGCCGCCCTGCCCCCCCGAGGAGCTGGCCTGGACCATCGCCGTGGCCCGGCTCGTCCTCCCCCCCGAGGTCCACCTGCAGGCGCCACCGAACCTGTCCGACGACCTGGCCCCTCTGCTCGACTCGGGCATCGACGACTGGGGCGGCGTGTCACCGGTGACGATCGACCACGTGAACCCCGAGCGGGCCTGGCCCGCCCTCGACATCCTGCGCCGGGCCACCGAGGCGGCCGGGATGGTGCTCGCCCCCCGGCTCACCGTCTATCCCGAGTTCGCCCTCGATCCCGAGCGGTGGCTCGACCCGGCGCTGCGCTTCGCCGTCCTCGACCGCTCCGACGCCGCGGGCCTGGCCCGCGAGGACGGTTGGTGCTCGGGCGGGACCGTCGAGCCGCCCGCCCTTCTGGGCGTGGTGACCGAGGGCCCGGCGGTGGCCCCGCTGGCCGGGGCCGGGAGTGCGGTGGCCGAGATCCTGGTGGGCGTGGCGCTGCGTCAGGAGGTGGGTGAGGACGAGATCGTCACCCTCTTCGGGGCCCGGGGCCCCGACGTCCGGGCCGTGGCCGCCCTGGCCGACCAGCTCCGGGCCGAGACGGTGGGCGACGTCGTCACCTGGGTGGCCAACCGGAACATCAACTACACCAACGTCTGCACCTTCAAGTGCCGCTTCTGCGCCTTCTCCAAGGGGCCGATGTCGCTCAACCTGCGGGGCTCGCCCTACCTCCTGGAGCTCTCGGACATCACCGACCGGGTGCGCGAGGCGGAGGAGGCCGGCGCCACCGAGGTCTGCCTCCAGGGCGGCATCCATCCGAAATTCGACGGCGACTACTACCTCGAGGTGATCCGCGCCGTGCGCGCCGCCACGGACCGGATCCACATTCACGCCTTCACCGCCCTGGAGGTGACCGAAGGGGCCAGGCGCCTCGACGAGCCGCTGGCCGACTACCTCCGTCGTCTGAAGGAGGCCGGTCTGGCCACCCTGCCGGGGACGGCGGCGGAGATCCTCGACGACGAGGTCCGCGCCGTTCTCTGTCCCGACAAGATCAACACCGAGGAGTGGCTCGAGGCCCACCGCACCGCCCATTCGATCGGCCTGCGCTCCAACGTCACCATCATGTTCGGCGCCGTCGAACAGCCCCGGTCGTGGGCCCGCCACATCCTCCGCACCCGGGACCTCCAGCGCCAGACGGGCGGCTTCACCGAGTTCGTCCCCCTCCCCTTCGTCCACATGGCCACACCGCTCTACCTCCAGCGCCGGGCGCGACGGGGCCCGACCTTTCGCGAGGCTCTCCTCATGCACGCCGTCGGGCGGATCGCCTATCACGGCGCCATCGACAACATCCAGGTCTCCTGGGTGAAGATGGGCGCCGTCGGTGCCGCCCAGATGCTGCGGGCCGGGGTCAACGACCTGGGGGGGACCCTCATGGACGAGAACATCTCGCGGGCGGCGGGCGCCTCCCACGGCCAGTTCATGGGCGAGGAGGAGTTCGCCGAGGTGGTCAGGCCCCTCGGCCGGCGCCTCGAGCAGCGCACCACCCTCTACGGGCGCGTCCCCGCCCCCTGCTGACGTCGCCGTGGCCCACGACGAGCCGGCACGGCGTCCGCTGGTCGAGGCGGCGGTGACCGACACCGACGTCCCGCCCCTGGTCGCCGACACCTCCGGCGCCGAGGAGGTGGCGGCCGAGGGTCTCGACCCCGAGCGGGCCCGCCTCGTCGACGCCCTCCTCGACTCCTGTGCGGTGACCGAACGCCGTGAGCTCTACCGGGCCATCTTCGCCACCGTGGTCGGCCTGGCCGCCGAGCACACCGAGCCGATCGACCTGAAGCTGGCCTCGGCGGCGCTGGCCGAGATGGCGGAGGCCTTCCGGGTCTTCCGTCCGTATCGCGAAGCCCTCAAGGTGACGTTCTTCGGCTCGGCCCGGACCCTCCCCGACGATCCCCTCTACGTCCAGAGCCGTCGCCTGGCCGAGCGGATGGCCGGCCACGGCTGGATGGTGGTGACCGGTGCCGGCCCCGGCATCATGGCGGCGGGGATGGAGGGGGCGGGGCGCGAGATGTCGATCGGGGTGAACATCCGCCTCCCCCACGAGCAGGGGGCCAACCCCTTCATCGCCCAGGACCCGAAGCTCGTCGAGATGCGCTACTTCTTCACCCGCAAGCTCATGCTCATCAAGGAGTCCGACGGCTACGCCGTCCTCCCCGGGGGCTTCGGCACCCTGGACGAGGCCTTCGAACTCCTGACACTGCTCCAGACGGGCAAGGCCCAACCGGCCCCGCTCGTCCTCCTCGACGTCCCCGACGGGACCTACTGGCGCGGCTGGCAGAAGTTCGTCGACGATCAGGTGGCCACGCGCGGCCTGGTCTCGCCCGAGGACCACTCCCTCTACCGGATCACCGCCGACGTCGACATCGCCACCAACGAGATCCTCGGCTTCTTCCGCAACTACCACTCGGTCCGCTGGGTCGGGGACCTCCTCGTCATGCGCCTCCAGCACACCGCCACCCGCGCCCAGCTGTCGGCATTGAACGAGTCCTTCGGCGACATCGTCCTGGGCGGCGCCATCCGACCGACCAAACCGCTCTCGCCCGAGCGGTCGAGCGGTGACCACGTCGAGCTCCCCCGGCTGGCCTTCCGCTTCGACCGCGTCCACTACGGCCGCCTCCGCCACATGATCGACACCGTCAACGCCTGGATCGACTGACCCGGAGATGCTCTGTGTGTCGAACGTCGACGGGGAACACAATCGAGAACCGCCGGCTGATCAACGCCCAGCTCATAGATCGATCTCCTGGCCCAGAGCGGCGAGGGTAAGGCGAAGATGCAGGCATCAGAGGTTCCGCGTGCGGTGGCTGCGGCCATGTCGACCGCCTCAGCGCTTGACCTGACAGTCGACGACGCGATCGTTCTTCACGACTCGAACAGGCTCGCTGTGCGCCTGCTGCCTTGTGACGTCCTTGCCCGAGTCGCACATCTAGCGCATCAGGTCGCACAGTTCGAAGTCGAGCTTGCTCAACGGCTCGCCGAAACCGAGAGCCCTGTGGCTGCTCTTGAGCCTCGAGTGGAGCCGCGCGTCTACGAGCGTGACGGCTTCGTGGTCACGCTGTGGACCTACTACGAACCTGTGACACCTCGAGAGGTCTCACCAGCCGACTACGCGAATGCGCTCGAGCGGCTGCATGCCGGCATGCGGAAGCTCGATGTCACGACGCCGCACTTCACGGATCGAGTCGCAGAGGCTCAACAACTCGTCGCGAGCCGCGACCACACTCCGGCGCTCGCCGACGCGGACCGGGAGCTTCTCAGCAACACGTTACGAAGCCTGAGACGAGCGATCGGCGACCGCGGCGCCGCCGAGCAGCTGCTGCACGGCGAGCCGCACCCAGGCAACGTGCTCAGCACGAAGAACGGGCCGCTGTTCATAGACCTCGAGACGTGTTGCCGTGGGCCGGTCGAATTCGACCTCGCCCATGTGCCCGAAGAGGTCAGCGAGCGCTATCCGGACGCTGATCAAGAACTGCTCCGCGAGTGCCGGATCCTCGTTCTTGCGATGGTCGCAGCGTGGCGCTGGGATCCAGGCGACCAATTCCCGAACGGGCAACGAGCAGCCCGAGAACTCGTCAGCGCCCTACGCGAGGGTCCACCGTGGCCGGCGCTCGACGTCGTGATGCGCCGACTAGGTGGTCCGTAGGCGTACAGGCATCACCGGTCCTGGAACTCCGGAGCGAAATCAGCCGGCGTCGCGATGAGACGCGCAATCACAGGCGTGGCGCGCCCTTAGTCCTCGGGCGGTGGGCGCTGGTTGCGCAGTTGGTTGTGAAACCCGCACAGCAACCGCCCGTTGGCCAGGACCGTCGCCCCACCGGCGCGGTACGGCGTGATGTGATCGCCCTGGCACGATGCTGCCGGAACGTCGCAATACGGATGGGTGCACTGTCGATCGCGTAGTTCGATCGCCCGGCGCGTGGCGCCCGTGTAGAGCCGGGCCGTGGCACTGACCTCGACGCGACGATCGGGTGCGAACACCGCCCGCTCGAGATAGGCCTCATCCAACCAGGGAAGAAGGGACCCGGGCGCCATGACGCTCCCGTCGGCCAGCTGGCAGATCCGCCCGTGGAGCGTCTCGTAGCCGACAAAGACGCTGAAGAGAGGGGCCGGACGGCGTCCGTCGACCGGAGCGATCTGGCTCCGTGTGGCCATCTCGACCAGGGCGTCGGCCCGACGCTGCCCGGGGGTGCGCTTCAGATCGCCGGTGGTCGGGTCCCGTCCGAGTGTCGTGCGGGCCTCGGCCCACTCGGCCTCGAACATCTCACGCTCGAGGCGCTCGAGCTCTCCCGCCACGATCGATCCGGAGATGGCGTCGAGCGTGATCTCGCCCAACCACATCCCACCGAAGCTGCTGACGAGATAGACGTCACGCCGACTCCGGTGTCTCTCGTCATCGGCTTCCACACCGTCCGGGTCGGCCCGCTGCTTCCAATGCGCCGCGGCCTGGACGAAGGAGTCGTAGCCGAGCGTGGTCGCCTGGCCTACGAGCATCTCCTCGTCGCGGGCGAGCATCTGTTGTGTGGCGTCACTGCGGAGGCCGGCGGCGACATCGATCTGGGCACCGGTGATGTCGCCGGCGGCTCAGGCCCCGGCGAATGCCGGCAGGTGACGCAGCTCCCGACCACGTCGGACCATGCGCCGGGCGTGGGGCTTCGGCACGTGGCACCTCGAGACCAGCCACATCGTGGCGCTGGACGCGCCGTCGGGCACCCAATTCTCCAACGCGTCGAAAGCGGCTGTCGCTTCGGTGACATACGACTCGAGGCGGGCCAACTGGTTGTGGAGCGCTTCGATCGATTCCGCATCGGCATGCGTCGAGAGATCTGATTCCCGCAGGCGATCGATCGTCTCCGTGAGGACAGCGAGATCCACAGGGACAGTGAAGCATCAGCCTGTAACGGTCAGTCGTCGAGGTTCTCTTCCGGTCTCACGGTCCGGGGAAGGCCCGGGCCAAGGCGTGGGCCGAACCAGCGTCGCCCCCGAAGGTGAGGGCCTGTCGTGGGGCCGGCCCGGCAGAAGCGCCAACAGGTCGCGGGAGTTGCCTTCGATGACGACGTCGGCCGCCGTCCACTCACCGGCGGGTTCGACGGTCACCGTACGACCGTCCGGTGGCGATCACGGTCCCGGGGGCCGTCGGTGGCGGCGAACAGCCACGATCCGGTGACGGCGGTGTCGATCGCCCGGTCGTTGCTACCGAAGACGTCGCTCCAGTCGTCGAGACCGACATCGAGATCGGTCCCGTGCACCTCCACCTCGGTCAGGCGCATCATGGCCACCAGGTCGACCGTGGTGCGGCCGAGTTCGGGATTCGCCGTCGACTCCTCGACGGCCGTCAGGCGCTGTGATGCCACCGCTCCGTCACGCAGGTCAGCTCGGCACTCCGTGCTCCACTGCTTTACCCGCCGATGTTCTCGTCCATCCCCCGCAACAGGATCACGGCTTTGTCGACCGAGCGCCGGGCGCGCGACAGCCGCTTCTCTTCCGCCACGAGGGCCGGGGCCGGTTCACCGCGACCGGCCGACGAGGACGCCTCGCGCAGCCGGTCGAAGGCCAGGTCCCCCAGCTCCTCGGACAGCTGGGCCAGACGGTCGGCCAGGTCCTCGACACCCACCGCCGGCGCCGTCAGTCGCCGCCGCGGGGGGCGCCGACCTCGAGGATCTCGATGGTCCCGTCCGACACCTGGGTCCGCAACGCCTTCTTGTCGAACTTCCCCACGCTCGTCTTGGGCAGCTCCTCGACGAAGGCCCACCGCTCCGGGAGCCACCACCGGGCCACCCGTCCGCCCAGGAACTCGACCAGGGCTTCGGGCTCCGGGCGCGCCTCGCCCGGCCCGGTGACCACCACCACCAACGGCCGTTCGTCCCACTTGGGATCGGGGACGCCGATGACGGCCGCCTCGAAGACGGCCGGATGGGCCATCACTTCGTTCTCGAGCTCGACCGACGAGATCCATTCGCCCCCGGACTTGATGACGTCCTTGGTCCGGTCCGAGATCTGCATGAACCCCCGCCCATCCATCCACCCGACGTCGCCGGTCCGCAGCCACCCGTCGTGGAACCGGTCGGGGGCGGGATCGCCGTAGTAGGAGCCGGTGACCCACGGCCCGCGCGCCTCGAATTCGCCCACCGAGTGCCCGTCGGCCGGCAGGGTGGTGCCGTCGTCGGCCACCACCCGGATCTCGACGCCGGCCAGGACCCGTCCGGTCTTGGCCCGCCAGTCCATGGCCTGGGCGTCGCCCACCCCCTTGGGAGGGAAGGCCATGGCGCAGACGGGACTGGTCTCGGTCATCCCCCAGCCCTGGATCATCTCGACCTCGAAACGGTCCCGGTAGGCCTCCATCAGCGTCCGCGGCACGGCCGACCCACCGGCGGTCACCATCCGCAGCGACTCCAGGTCGACATCGTGGGTTTGGCTGTAGCGCAGGAGGTCGTTCCAGATGGTGGGCACCCCGAGGGACAACGTGGGGCGCAGCTCGGCGAAGATCCGGGCCAACGGTTCGGCCTGGAGGAACCGCTCGGGCAGGATGAGGTCGGTCCCGGCCATGAACGCCGTGTACGGCATCCCCCAGGCGTTGGCATGGAACATGGGCACGATCACCAGGACGCGGTCGTGCTCGGTCGCCCCCAGGGCGTTGGCCGACATGCCGGAGAAGGAGTGCAGCCACGTCGAGCGGTGGCTGTAGACGACGCCCTTGGGGTTGCCGGTGGTCCCGCTCGTGTAACACATGGCCGCCGCCTGGCGCTCGTCGAGCTCCGGCCAGTCGTACCCGGCGTCCTCGGCCCCGATGAGCTCCTCGTACCGCAGCGTCGGGCCGAGCGCGTCGGTGTCCCCGTCGCCCACCACGATTACGTGCTCGACCGATCCGCACTGGTGGCGGACCCGGGCCAACAACGGGGCCACCGAGGCGTCGACGATGATCACCTTGTCCCCGCCGTGGTTCACCACATAGGCCAGCTGCTCGGGGAAGAGCCTGATGTTCAACGTGTGGAGGACGGCTCCCATGGAGGGGACGGCGAGATAGGCCTCCAGGTGCTCCTGGTCGTTCCAGGCGAAGGTCCCCACCCGGTCCCCGTCGCCCACGCCGAGCCGCCGCAGGGCGGCGGCCAGCCGTTCGGCCCGCCCCGCCACCTGGGCGAAGGTCGACCGCCGGTCCCCGCCGGGCTCGACCGTGATGACCTCGCTGTCGCCGTACACCCGCTGGCCGTGCCGGAGGATGCCACTGATCAGCAGGGGACCGTCCTGCATGGTGCTGAGCATCGCCGGAGCATACGGCACGACCCCCGTCGGAACGGGGGCCTCAGGAACGCGTGAGGGGCCGGAACGAGCGCCGGGGGCGCCCGGGGAGGGTCAGGTGGACACCGAGCCCGATGAGCGACCACCCGATCCGCCGGCGGACCCGGCCCCGGGCTTCGGGCGCCCGTGGCGGGCCGCCCGCCGCCAGGATCTCGCGCTGGTGTTCCTTCCCGAGCTGCCGGAGGAGCGAGGGGTTGACCATGGGGTGAAACGTACCGACCAATGCGGACAGATTCGGTCCGCATTGCGGGGATAATGGTCCCATGGCCGACCCGGCAGCCCGCCTCCTGCGACTCCTCGGACTGCTCCAGCGCCGCCCCGCGTGGAGCGGCGCCGACCTGGCCGCGCGTCTCGAGGTGGAGACCCGGACCGTCCGGCGTGACGTGGAACGGCTCCGGCTCCTCGGGTACCAGGTCCACGGGGTCCCCGGTGCCGGCGGCGGCTACCGCCTGGGCGGCGGGACCGATGTGCCCCCCCTGCTGTTCGACGACGACGAGGCCATGGCCGTCGCCGTCGTCCTCGGCGTCTCCGCCGTGACGGCCGTCCCCGGCGTCGAACGGGGCGCCCTGGCCGCCCTGGCCAAGCTGGACCGGCTCCTCCCCCAGCGGCTCCGGACGCAGCTCACGGCCCTGCGGGCGGCCACCGTCTCTCTGTACTCCGACGGCTCGCCCACAGAGCCCGTCTCCACCGAGAGTCTCATCGGGTTGGCCCAGACCTGCGACAACCATCAGGTGGCGACGTTCGCCTACCGCGCCCAGGACGGTCGCCACAGCGAGCGGCGCGTGGAGCCCCACCGCCTGGTGGCCACCGACCGGCGCTGGTACCTGGTCGCCTACGACCTCGACCGCCACGACTGGCGGACCTTCCGCGTCGACCGGGCCTCCTCGGTACGCGTCGTCGGCCACACCTTCGTTCCCCGGCCCCTCCACGACCCGGCCCGGATGGTGGCCGAAGCCATCAGCACCGCCGGCTACGCCCATCGGGCCGTGGTCGTCGTCAAGGCGCCCGGCGAGGAGGTGGCCCGGCTCATCCCGCCCTACGTCGGTGTCACCGCCCCCCACGGTGCCCACACCACGGTGGAACTGGGATTCGACGACGTCGAATGGCTGGCCGGTTACCTGATCGGCCTCGGTCTCGAATTCGAGGCCATCGAGCCCGTCGAGCTGCGGCGGTACATCTCCTCGCTCGGTGAGCGCCTGCACCGCAGTCACCGTGACCCGGAAGCCGAGGGTGTCCCTCGGTAGCGTGCGGTGGGGACAGACCACGAGGAGCAGACCATGGACCGATCAGCAGCGCTCGATTTCATCCGCCACCACCACCGCGCCGTCCTGGCCACCACCCGGGCCGACGGCGAGCCCCAGCTGTCCCCGGTGGCCGCCGGCGTCGACCAGGAGGGCGCCGTCGTGGTGAGCACACGCGAGACGGCGGCCAAGACGAAGAACCTGCGCCGCCGACCCCGTGCCTCGATCGTGGTGCTGAGCGACGGTTTCTTCGGCGAGTGGGTCCAGGTCGAGGGGCCCGTCGAGATCGTCTCGCTGCCCGAGGCCATGGACGGACTGGTGGCCTACTACCGGGAGCTCTCGGGCGAACACCCCGACTGGGCCGAGTACCGCGCCGCCATGGAGGCCGAGCGACGCGTCCTGCTGCGCCTCACCGTCGAACGGACCGGGCCGACGGTGAGCGGCTGACCGTCTCCGTCACCCGGCGACCGGCGTCTCCCGACCGCGACCGGAGGGCCTTGACGGCCCGGTCGTGACCGTGCTCCACTCGAACCGGCGGGCGCCCGCGCTCACCCTTTCTCTGAGCCCTCCGCTCACGCATCTCGACTTCTGTCCCCCGAGGTCACAGACATGCGTCCGCCCGTCCGCCTTCTCCTCCTCCTCGGTGCCGTCGTGGCGGCGGCCACCACCTTCGTCGGCGTGGGCGCCGCCGCCTGGGTGGGGGTCACCGGTGGCGTCGGTCTGCCCGCCGGCCTCGGCGCCGTGGCGCCGGCCCTGGTCCCCGGGGCACCGGCCCCGACCGACGCCACCGTGGCGGCCCGGGCCGTGGCCTGGGCCCTGGCCCGGCTGGGGACCCCGTACCGGTGGGGGGGCGAGGGCGACGGGGGCTTCGACTGCTCGGGCCTGGTGCAGGCGGCCTTCGCCGCCGCCGGCGTCCATCTCCCGCGCGTCGCTCAGGACCAGTACGACGCCGGTCCCCGGCTGCCGCCGGGCGTGGCCCTCGATCCCGGGGATCTGGTCTTCTTCGGGTCCTCGGCCCACGGGGTCGACCACGTCGGGATCGTCGTCGGGACGGGCGAGATGGTCGATGCCCCCCACACCGGGGCCGTCGTCCGGGTGGAGCCCATCTGGTCGGCCGGCTTCGTAGGAGCCACCCGTCCGGCTCCGTGACCGATATCGTCGGCTCATGCCCACCGTGCCGGCACCGATACAGCACTCCCGGTCGGCGGCGCCGGAGCCGTTCGTGGAGCCCTTCGCCGTACGGGCCCTCACCGCCCTGCGCACCCACGGCCCCCTGGTCTTCGGGCTCGATCCCTCGGGGGACCTCCTGATCGAGTGGGGACTGGGCGACACCGCCGACGGGCTGGAGCGCTTCGTCGACATCGTCGTGGACGCCTCGGTGGGGACGGTCGGCGTGGTCAAACCGCAGGCCGCCTTCTACGAGCGCCACGGCTGGCGGGGCATGCGAAGTCTGGCCCGACTGGTCGACGCCTGCCGGACGGCGGGGGTCCTCGTCCTCCTCGACGCCAAGCGCGGGGACGTCGGCTCGACCAACGAGGCCTACGCCGAGGCCTACCTGGGGCCCGAGGCGGGGATTCCGGTGGACGCCATCACCGTCACCCCGTATCTCGGCCTGGCCGCCATGCAGCCCATCTTGGACAGGGCCGTGGCCAACGGCGCCGGCGTCTTCATCGTGACCCGGTCCTCCAATGCCGAAGGACGGGCCATCCAGGGGGCCCGCCACCCGAGCACGACGACGGTCGAGCACCAGCTCGTCGTCGACATCGCCGCCGAGAACCGCCGCGTAGCACCGGACACCATCGGTCCGATCGGCGCCGTCTTCGGCCCCACCCACGGGCCCCCCACCGAGTTCGATCTCTCCACCATGAACGGGCTCTTCCTGGCGCCCGGCGTCGGCGCCCAGGGTGCGACGCCGGCGGACGTGGCCGCCTGCTTCGCCGCCTGCCCCGATCGCGTTCTCCCCTCGGCCTCGCGATCCCTGCTCGCCGCCGGTCCGGACCCGGCCCGTCTGCGCGCCGAGGCGCAGCTCCTGGCCGCCGAGCTGCAAAGGCTGCTCGGCCCGTAACGGTCGCCACGAGCCGACGAGGGGGAGACGCGATGGGTCAGGTCAACACGGCGCGCGGTCCGGTCGACGCCGGGGCACTCGGCCCCACCCTGATGCACGAGCACGTCTTCGTGCGTTCCCCGGAGGTGGCCTCGAACTGGCCCACCGGTTGGGACCCCGACGTCCGTGTGGCCCAGGCCGTCGAGCGCCTCCAGGAACTGCACGGCGCGGGGATCGGCACCATCGTCGACCTGACCGTGGTCGGGCTGGGACGCGACATCGAGTTGGTCCAGAAGGTGGCCGAGCAGGTGGATCTCCACATCGTGGTGGCCACGGGCCTCTACACCTACAACGACCTCCCCCATTTCTTCGACTACCGCTCGGGGGCCTTTCGACCGAGCGGTGTCGACGTGCTCGACGAGTACTTCCTCCACGATATCGAAAATGGTATTTCCGGTTCCGGCGTGCGTCCGGGCATCCTGAAGTGCGCCACCGACGAGCAGGGGCTCACCCCCGGCGTCGAGCGGGTGCTGCGATCGGTGGCCCGGGTCCACCGTCAGACGGGGCTCCCCATCTCCACCCACACCCATGCCCACTCCAAGCGCGGCCTCGATCAGCAACGTGTCTTCACCGAGGAGGGCGTCGACCTCGAACGTGTCGTGGTGGGCCACAGCGGGGACTCGACCGACCTGGCCTACCTCGAAGAGCTCCTCCGGGCGGGATCCACCTTGGGTATGGACCGATTCGGCGTCGACGCCTACTGCCCCACCGAGAAGCGGGTCGACACCATCGCCCGGCTGTGCGACGCGGGATGGTCCGAGCGCCTCGTCGTCTCGCACGACGCCGGGTGCCACATGGACTGGTTCGACGACGAATTCCTCGCCCAGGTCCAACCCAACTGGAACTTCATGCACATCAGCCGCGACGTCCTGCCCATGATGCGGGAGCGGGGCATCTCCGAGGACCAGATCGACGCCATGATGGTCCACACCCCCCGTCGGATCCTCGACCACGGACCGGGGTACTAGTCATCGCCCGTCACCGTCGGCTTCCACGATGATCGGGGGTGCATGATGTGGTCACCCACCCCTCCGATGCTGCGGCCCATCGGCGTCGGTGAGCGGCTCGACGCCGTCGTTCAAGCTCTACGGGCGCAACTTCCTGTCGATGGCCAAGGCGGTCCTGGTCATCGCCATCCCCGCCGGGGTGGTCGAGGTCCTCATCTCCCTGTCGACCTCCCTGCCCAAGGGCACGACCACCCAGACGGCGTTCGGCACCACCACGACCCACTACTCGGCGACGGATCTGTGGACATTCTTCGCCGGCTTCGTCCTTCTCCTCGTCATCGCCGAGATCGCCACCGCCATCGCCACGGCCAGCTGTTACGGCATCGTCGCCAACGCCTATCTGGGGCAACCGGTGGAATGGCGCACGGCGCTCAGGCAGGGTGCGGGCCGAATCCTCTCGATCGCCTGGATCATCCTCCTGATCTTCCTGGCCATGGTCGTCCCCGCCCTCGGAGTCGCCGCCGTCGCCCTGGTCTTCGCCGTGGTTCACGCCAACGTGCTGGCGATCCTCATCGGCGTCCTCGGGGGCATCGCCTGGTTCGTCTACTTCGTCTGGTTCAACGTCTGCAGCAGTCTCGCCGTCCCCACCCTCATGATCGAGGACATTCGTGGTTGGGCGGCGGTCCGCCGCAGCTTCCATCTCATTCGGGGGAACTGGTGGTCCACCTTCGGCACCGAGCTCCTCGCCGGGTTGATCGTCGGCGTCTTCAGCATCGTCCTCGGCATCATCGCCGCCGTGGTGCTCGTCACGTCGCACAACAACACGACGGCGTCCGCCATCGTCGATTTCTTCACCCGCACGGCGACGCTCACCGTCGCCACCCCGTTCAGCGCCGCCGTCCTCGTCATCATCTCGATCGACCTCCGAGTGCGCAAGGAAGGATTCGACATCCAATTGCTGGCGTCCCACATGGGCGTCGCACCCACCAGCTCGGCAATGTCGTTCCTCCGACGGGCACCCGGGGCACGGCTACCCACCGCCGCAGGGTTACCCACTACCGCCCGGCTACCCACCACCGCAGGGCTACCCACCACCGCAGGGCTACCCACCACCGCAGGGCTACCCACCACCGCAGGGCTACCCACCACCGCAGGGTATCCGCCTACCCGCATCCCCACCGCAGGGCTACCCACCACCGCAGGCGTACCCACCGCCGCTCGCCCGGTCTCCCGCCACCGGTACCGCCGCTCCCCGCCTCCCACTTCCGCCGCCGCCCGTGCCCGGGCCCCCCGCCACCTCCCGTCCGGACCAGAGGCGGGACCCGCCGCCCGACGAGCCGGGTTACGCGCCGTGCCGGGGTCCTCGAGCTTCTCCTCGTCGGCACGCCAGCAGGCCCGGGACATCCTGGCGAAGCCCCCCTACCGGACGACGCCATCGCACACCCCCCGCCCCTTGGCCGGGGTGTTCCACGCCATCGGGCGGGCGCTCAACGCCGCGCTCGGCGGTCCCGCCCGCTGGCTCTATCGCCACCTGCTCCTGCACGTCGGCCACGGCTTCACGGTCGGCGTTCGGCGGCTGGTGGGTCGTGGTCGTGGGTGTCATGGCCGTCGCGCTCGGAGTCGCCGTCGGCGTGCTGATCGTCAGACGCCGGGTGCGGATCTCCGCCCGGGGATCGCCTCCGGCGAGGTCCACGGAGGGCGGCACCGAGGATCCCGACGAGATCGAACGGCGGGCCGCGATGGCCGAGAGCTCGGGTGATCACGAGACGGCCGTCCGACTGCGCTTCCGGGCCGGACTCCTGCGGCTGCAACGCAGGGGCGTCATCGTCAACCAGGACGCGCAGACCGGACCGGCAGTTGTCCGGAACGGCTCCACTCCCCCACCTTCGACGCCCTGGCCGGTCGACACGAGATGATCGTCTACGCCGGCGACCGCGGCGACGCCGGTGGACGCGGCACGGCGCGCGCCGACATGGCCCCGTGTCCTCGTCGAGTTCACGATCGGGCGATGCCGAGGACGTGCCGGTGGGATCGCCATGACGGCAGGGGCACCGACGCCGGGTCTGTCGCCCTCGCCACCATCGGCCACGCGAGCGGTGGCGGCGCATCCCCCTCCGCTGGCGGATCGTGCTGATCGTGCTCGCCGCGGTGGCGGGTGCCGAACTCGCCTCGTCCACCGTCACCGGGCTCGGCGGTGGCGGGAGCGGCGCATCGGGACCGTCGTCCTCCTACGACAGCTCGGCCTCGGGGACCGGAGGCGCTGGCCCAACTCCTCTCCGAGCGTGGGCACCGGATCGACCGCCTGACCGACTCGCTCGGCCAGGCGACGCTGCCGGCCGACAGCACCGTCTTCGTCCTCGACCCCACCTCGTGGAGACGCGTCGGACACGGACGACCCTCGAACGCGCCGTGTCGAAGGGTGACCGGGTGGTGCTGGGTGGGCGCTCACCGGCGACGAGGCGTCGTGCGCTCCCTGCTCGGCGTCACCTCGCCGCCCGCGTGGCGGCCGACGCCGGCCGGCACCTCGCATCCGGTGGTCGACCTGCCCGAGGTGACCGGTGTGCGCACCGTGGTCGCCACCGGGAACGGGAACGTTCGCCATCCCAGCGGCCCGGTCGGGTGAGCCGGTGCCTCTCCTGCAGGGTCCGGGGGGCGTGCTCGCCCTCGTGGCCCAGGGCCGCGGGACCGTCGTGCTGCTGGCGTCGTCGTCACCGCTGGCACAACGGCTCCCTCGGACAGGCCGACAACGCGGCGCTGGCGCTCGACCTCGTCGCTCCGGGGTCCGTCGTCGTCTTCGACGAGTACGACCACGGCTTCGGGCGCCCCGGCACCGGCCTGGCCGGACTGCCGGCGTCGTGGCGGTGGGGTCTGGGCTTCGCCCTGCTGGCCGTCGTCGTGTGGATCGTCTCGGCGTCCCGTCGCTTCGGACCTCCCGACGGACCGGCGTCGGATCACGGTGCCGGCCGCGCGTCCGGTACGTCGACGCCATGGCCACGCTGCTCGTCGACGCGTCCGATCCGACCAGGTGGTCGACGGCGTGGCGCCGGTGCGCGTCGAGGCCCGACGGCGGCTGTGCCGGCGGCTCGGGCTGCCGGTCGACGCGCCCGACGACGTCCTGGCCGACCGCCTGGCGAGGCGGTTGGGACGTCACCGCGCTGCCCGACGGCACTGGCCGACGTCGTGCTCCGGCCCCCGCGCTCGGCCGAGGACGTGGTGGCCGTGGGCAGGGCCCTGGCGGAGCTCGAACGGGAGGACAGAAATCGATGAGAATCCCACGATGACCGAACCGCCGTCCGCCGCCCGCCGGCGTCGCCGGCCCGGCACGCTGGCGCAGCTCCGGGTGGCCGTCAACCGAGCAGGTGGCCAAGGTGGTGGTGGGACAGACGTCGCTGGTGGACGCCACCCTGGCCGCCATCGCCGTCGGCGGTCACCTCCTCCTGCGGGGCCCGCCCGGCGTGGCCAAGACCCTGCTGGCCTCGGCCGTGGCCCGGGCCACCGGCCTCGACTCGCGCCGCGTGCAGTTCACCCCCGACATGCTTCCCTCGGACGTGACGGGGACGCTCATCCTCAGGGGTACGGAGCTGGCCTTCCGGGCCGGCCCGGTCTTCACCAACCTGCTGCTGGCCGACGAGATCAACCGGACACCGCCCAAGACGCAGGCCGCCCTGCTCGAGGCCATGCAGGAGGGTCAGGTCACCGTCGACGGCGTCGCCCACCCGCTCCCGCAGCCGTTCACGGTGCTGGCCACGTTGAATCCGATCGAGTACGAGGGGACCTACCCCCTGCCCGAGGCGCAGCTCGACCGCTTCCTGATGCAACTGACGGTGGGGTATCCCCGGCGCCCAGGACGAAGAGGCGCTCCTGCGCCTGCGTCACGTCGGGGTGTCGCCGGCCACGCTCGACGACGTGCGACCGGTGGCCAGCCGCGCAGCAGCTCATGGCCGCGCGCGCCGAGGTCGACGCCGTCACCGTCAGCGATCCCGTCATCGCCTACGTGGCGGCCGTGATCCGGCGCACCCGTGAGCTGCCGGCCGTCATCCTCGGCGCCAGCCCCCGCGCCGGCGTCCACCTCCTGGCCGCGGCGCGGGCCTGGGCCTGCCTGAACGGACGGACCTACGTCGTTCCCGACGACGTGGCGTCACTGGCCACCCCTGTCCTGCACCACCGCCTGATCCTCACGCCGGAGGCCGAGCTCGACCGCTTCACCCCCGAACAGGCCCTCCAGGCCGTCTTGTCGACCGTGCCCATCCCCCGCTGACGGTGGCGGGTCCCCCCACGGTGGCAACGGGTCGGGGGCACGGCGGAGGACCGCGTCCCACCCGCTGGGTGGCCGTCGCTCTGGCGCTCATCGCCGTGGTCACCGTGATCGTCCCCGTCGGTGTCGTCGTCCCCTGCCTGGTGGTGGTGGCGTTGGCCGGAGCCGTCGTGGTGGATCTCGTCGTGGCGGGCCGGATGCACGTCGAGGCGAGGCGCACGGCGATACCGACGCTGGCACTGCGCGTGCCGGTCCCCTATGCGGTGGCCGTCCCCGTCCCCGTCGCCTCGGCCCGGTCGGTCCGCCTGCGACAACCGACCCCGCCCGAACTGTCGGTGGCACCGGACGACGTCGCCGGTGACGAGCTCGTCGGCGAGCTGACTGGGCTGCACCGGGGCGTCCACCGGCTGCCGCCGGCCGTCGTCCGGGTCACCGGCCCCATCGGTCTCGGATCCTGCGACCATCGCGTCGGCACCGACCAGACGGTGACCGTCTTCCCCGATCTCCCCAAGGCGCGCCGGCTGACGGCGGCCCGCCGGCAGGGCCGGTCCAGCGACGAAGGCCGCATCCGGAGCCGGCTCGGGATCGGCACCGAGCTCGAGAGCATCCGCGACTACTCCCCCGACGATGACGTCCGTCAGATCAACTGGGTGGCCAGCGCCCGCGTGGGCCGGGCCATGTCCAACCAGTACCGGGTGGACGAGAACCGCGACCTCGTCTGTGTGGTGGACACGGGGCGACTGATGGCGTCGCCGGTCGGGCCGGTCACCCGGCTCGACGTGGCTCTCGACGCGGTGGCCGCCCTGGCCGTGGCGGCCGAGGACGCCGGCGACCGGGTCGGTGCGCTGTCCTTCGCCGCGGCCGTCACCCGGCAGATGAGCCCGCGCCGCCGGGGCGCCGAGGCTGTCGTCCGCTCCTTGTTCGATCTGGAGCCGACCGAGGTGGAGAGCGACTACGACCGCGCCTTCATCGCCGTGGGACGCCACAAGCGCGCCCTCATCGCACTGTTCACCGACCTCGTCGACGAATCGGCGTCGCGCTCTCTGCTGGCGTCGGTCCCGGTGCTCGTCCGCCGTCACGCCGTCTTGATCGCCACCTGTCGTGACCCCGACCTGACGGCCGCCGTCGCCGACCGGCCCCACGACGTCCGCGACGTCCTGCGCTCGGCGGTGGCCCTCGACATACTCGAGAGCCGTCACCGGGCGGCCAGCCTGCTGCGGTCCATGGGGGCGACCGTGGTCGAATCACCGCCGGACACGCTCGGCTCAGCCTGCGTCCACGCCTACCTGATGCTCAAACAACGGGCACGGCTCTAGCGGTCGGACCCCGTCGACCTCTGCTCTCCCACGGAAGATCACCATCGACCAGAAGCCGCCGGCCAGGACGGCGCCCACCACCACGGCGGGGATGGTGGGCAGGTTCCACGGCGTGATGAACCCTTCGGTGAGCCCGGCCACCACCAGGAAGATGATCGTCCCCAGGGTGCAGGCGCCGATGACGGGGACGAGCCGGCCCAGTGCCTCCGAGCGGGTGCGACGGGCGGGGTCGATCAACGCCCGGGCGATGGCCAGGCCACCTCCCCCGGCCAACGAGATGCACGACAGCTCCAACAGGCCGTGCGGGACGACCAGGCGGACGAACTCGTCGAATCCGCCGCCGCGCCATTCGACGGCGCCGAGCACACCGAGGAGCGCCCCGTTGTAGGCGAGGGAGTAGGCGGTGAGCAGACCGAAGGTGAAGCCGCCGGCCAGGGCCAGGAACGCCACCTCGATGTTGTTGACGAAGATGCCGACCGCCAGTCCGGCGCGCGCCGGCACCGAGATCCCGTAGAAGCCGCCGTGGAACGAACGACCGGTGGCGTGAAAGCCGGCGGGCAGGATCCCGATGGCGGCGGCCGGGTCCACCAGAGCCCAGACCACACCGAGGGCGGTGCAGCCGAACATGACTCCGGCGGCGATCCCGACGCACCGCGATGTTCTGGCGGATGCGCCGCCACAGACCGCGGGAGAGGAACTCCCGCGGCGTCTCGGTCGCGCTCGGCCCGGCTGTACACGACGCCGTAGGCCGATCGCCACCAGGGCCTGCAACCGCAGTGTGCCCGCCGTGTCGGGGAAGGATCGGCGGGCCACGGCCAGATCGGCCGCCGCCGACCGGTACAGGGTCCCGAGCCGCCGGAGCTCGTCCGGTCCCAGATTGCCGCCGGCGACGCCGGCGCGCGCCCAACAGGGCCTCGAGCTCCGACCAATCGCCTGACCTCTCGGCGAGGAATCGTTCTAGTTTCATGCCATGACCCTGGAGGACCGGTACGTTACCCCCACACCGGAAGGCGTCTCGCTCGACACCGTCCTGGCCGGACTCGGTTCGCGCTTCGCCGCCTTCGCCCTCGACTTCCTGCTGCAGGTCGCCTTCTTCGCCGTCATCGCCGTCGTCGTGGTCATAGCCTTCCACCGTGGCGGCGAGACCTCGGGGCTCATCGCCGACCGGCATCCTCGCCCTGGTCGTCCTCCTCGACTTCATCGGCTACTTCATCATCTGCGAGATGCTGTGGTCGGGACGGTCGGTGGGCAAGCGGGCCGCCGGAACCCGGGTCGTCCGGGTGGGTGGTGCGCCGGTGGGGTTCTGGTCCAGCCTGCTCCGCAACATCACTCGTCTCATCGACATGCTGCCGGCGCCCTTCTATCTGGTGGGGAGTGTCCTCATCCTCTCGACGTCCAAGAACCAGCGCCTGGGCGACCTCCTCGGCAACACCGTGGTCATCCGCGAGCGCCAGGCGGCCACGACGCTGCAGCGCGGCACGTCCTTCAGCGAGCCCGGTCAGTGGATGGCGCCCTGGGGCGTTCGCCCCGCCGTGGGCACCGGGGTACGCCGGCTCCCCCGCCCTCCCGCCCGAGCTCGCCCACTGGGACGTGAGCGCCGTGAACGACCGGGAGCTCACCCTGGTGCGGACGTTCCTGGCCAACCGGTGGGGGTACACCCCCGAAGCCCGTGGCGCCCTGGCCCTCCAGCTGGCCGACCGCCTGTGGCCCCTCGTCGCCGGTCCCGTCACGCCCCCCACCCCGAGCAGTTCCTCGAAGCGGTCCTGCTGGTGAAGTCCGTCCGGGGTTGACCGTCACAGGTGGCCGGCCACGCGGGCGATGATCCAGAGGACGAGCACGGCGGCGACCACCGCACCGGTGACGACTCCCCCCACCCGGCGCAGGCCGTGGCTCTGACGGCGTCCGCTCCCGGCGGCGGGACACGCCCTGGGCGAACTGGCCGACACCGACCATGCGGACCGGGGCGGGGCGACCACCGGTCTGCAGGCGACGACCGCCGCCCGCGTACCGGCGGAAGCCGTCGGGAGGCGGCCCGACGTTCGCGGTCCTTGCGACGGCGCTCGCGGCGGTCTCCCGGCCGCCCGCCGCCGGGTCGACGGCCTCGACCGTCAGAAGTACCCGGCCATGAGCTCGTGCGACCACGGCGGTTGGCGCACCGGCCGGTGCGGCGCGAACTCCGCCATGTACGGCTTGATGTCGAGAACCGGGGTCCCGTCGATGGCGTCGAGGGCGCGCACCTCGAGGGTGTCGTCCCGGACCTCGACCAGCTCGCAGGTGCACAGACCGATCCGGTTGGGCCGGTCCTTGGCCCGCTGGGCGAAGATGCCCACGTCGGGCCAGTCCGGATTCCCCCGGGGCCGTCGGGACCCGGTGTGCACGGCGCCGGGATCGACCTCGTGGAACAGGTAGAGCACCTCGACGTGGCTGAACTCGTCCAGACCCCACGAGGCGCGCGGGCGTCGAACGGCGGGAGAAGGGTGATGGTGGCCGCCACATCGCCCCAGTCGTCGTCGACCGGTCGCAGGCGGCTCGACCGCACGACGCCGATCGGTCGGACGCTGAAGCCCTGGTCGTCGGTGGTGGTCATCGCCCGGAGTCTCGCGCCGACGCTGCGCCCGGGGACTTGAGACGCGGCCGACCGGGTGAGACGCTGCACCCTGTCCCACCGACGAAAGGCACCCTCCATGCAGATCCCCGGCTCGCACGTCCTCGTCACCGGAGCCTCGTCCGGGATCGGCGCCGCCCTGGCCCGCCAGCTGGCCGAGCACGGGGCCACGGTCGGCATCGTGGCCCGCCGCCAGGACCGTCTGGCCGAGGTCCTGGCCGACTGTCGTCAGACCGCGCCCGACTCCCGGATGTGGGTGGCCGACCTGAGCGACGTCGAGCGGGCCGGGGCCGTGGCCCTCGAGGCCTGGGACGCCTTCGGCCACCTCGACTGCCTCGTCAACAACGCCGGTGTCCCCATGCGCCGCCACACGACCAAGTTGGATCTGGCCACCCTCGAGTGGGTCATGCGGGTCAACTTCCTGGCTCCCGCCCACATGGCCCTCACGCTCCTCCCCCGCATGATCGAGCGGGGCGAGGGCATGATCGTGAACGTCTCGAGCGTGGCCGGACGACTGGGCAACGCCAACGAAGCGGCCTACTCGGCCAGCAAGTTCGCCCTGTGCGGCTGGAGCGAGGCCATCGCCGTCGATCTCTGGGACAGCGGCATCGTCATCCGGCTGGTCAACCCGGGTCCCATCGACACCGAGATCTGGGACCTCCCCGACAACGACGACCCGCTCTACTCGGGACCCAAGATCTCGGCCGAGGAGATGGCGCACGGGCATCGTGTCGGCCATGGAGAGCGACAGCTTCGAGCACTACGTCCCCGACATGAGGGCCATCGTGGAGTCGAAGACGTCCAATCCCGATCCCTTCATCGAAGGGATGGCGGCCATGCTGCGATCGGCGGCGACGTGAGCACCGGACGGCCGTGAGCACCGGACGGCCGTGAACACCGTGTGCCTGCCCGGGCGATCCCCCTACGGGCGGGCGTAGGCGTAGATGGGCATCCCGTTGTAGCTCGAGGAGTCCGCCGGCAGGAAGGGTCCGTTGGACGTCACGGCGAACTTCCCGTTGGGCTCCGGTCCCGAGTCGCCGTCGACGGTGGTGATGGCCCCGTCGGGCCAGACCTCGGCCACCACCGCGATGTGGGGCGAGGTGGTCGCGTTCTGGGGGCCGGTGCCGTACAGCACCAGGTCTCCGGGAGCCGGTCGTCGAGCCAGCCCCCTGCACCAGGCCCCGGACCACCGCCCAGTCGAAGACGGAGCCGACGAACCCGTAGCGGGGGACGCCGACGCCGATCTGATTCCAGACCCAGGTGGCGAACAGGGCGCACCACTCCTCGCACGGACCGTAGGGGTTGCAGAACGCACCGGCGCCGGCGTCGGGATCGGGACCGATCTGGCTGGCGGCGATCTGCACGGCACTCTGCTCCGGCGGCCTCGCCGGGGGGATCACCGGGGGTGCTGAACGAGGTGGCGATGGAGTCCGGCTGCAGCAGCCAGTAGCCGTTCCCGTCCGGGGTGGCGGCGATGGCGGCCGTGGGTGGGAACGGTGGCTGATTGGGCGACGGCCCGTACGACACGGCGTCGCCGAAGGTGAGCACTGCGGCGGTGGCCGCCGCCAGCCAGTAGCCGTTCGCCGTCGGGAGTGGGCGCCATCCCCGTCACCGACGTCCCGATGTTCTCATTGGCCGCCGATCCGTGGAAGGTGGCGTCGCCGAAGGTGAAGATCCCGCCGTCGGCGGCCACCAGCCAGTAGCCCTGGCCGCTCGGGGTGGCCGCCATCCCCACGATCGGCTGGTCGAGCGGCTTTCCGCCCATCGACCCGTAGAACCCGGCGTCGCCGAAGCTGAACACCCCGCCGTCGGCGGCCACCAGCCAGTAGCCCTGGCCGCTCGGGGTGGCCGCCATCCCCACGATGGGCTGGTCGAGCGGCTTTCCCCCCATCGACCCGTGGAACCCGGCGTCGCCGAAGCTGAACACCCCGCCGTCGGCGGCGACCAGCCAGTAGCCCCCGCCGTCGGGGTGGCCGCCATCCCCACCACGGGGGCGTACAGGGAGGTCCCGCCCATCGAACCGAGGTACGGGGCGTCGCCGAAGCTGAACACCCCGCCGTCGGCGGCGGCCACCCAGTACCCGTTGCCGCTGGGGGTGGACGCCATGGCCACTGCGGGGGCATCCAGGGTGACGCCGGCGGCGAAGCCCACCGGCGGTGCATCGCCGTAGGCGGCCACCCCCGTCCCCGAGAATCCGATGTGGGCGGCGACGAGCGCCATCGGCGGTGCAGGCGGCCCGGAAGACGCGCCCGCGACGGCGAGTGATCCGCACAGGGCGGCCGCAGCGAAGACGGTCGTTCCGAGATGGCGGGCCCCCACGGCGGTGACCCGCCAGACGGGGAAGAAGCGGCCACGGCCAAGCACTGTCCGCCGATCATAGGAAAGCGATCCATGAGCGTCTAGGTCGTCGACCGCCTTTTCTCTCCCGCCTCCCCCTGCCTGGCACAATGATCGTGCCAGTGTCCGCCGGCACGACGGGAGGAAGCGGATGGAGGAGCTCCAGGGAAAGGTGGCGGTCGTCACCGGGGGCGCCAGCGGCATCGGTCGTGCCGTCGCCGAGGCGGCCGCCGCCGCCGGCATGAAGATCGTCCTGGCCGACATCGAAGAAGCGGCGCTCAAGGACGCCGACGCCGCCTTGGCGGCGGCCGGTGCCGACGTGCTGTCGGTGGTCACCGACGTCTCCGTCGGCTCGTCGGTCGACGAGTTGCGGGACAAGGCCCTCGAGCGGTTCGGTGCCGTCCACCTCGTCCACAACAACGCCGGCGTCGCCGTCGGTGGCCCGCTGTGGACCGTCTCGGAGGCCGACTGGACCTGGGTGCTCGGCGTGAACCTGTGGGGCGTGATCCACGGCATCCGCGCCTTCGTGCCCCTTCTCCTCGAGCAGGGTGAGGGTCACGTCGTGAACACGGCGTCGCTGGCCGGGCTCACCTCACCGGGCATGCTCGGCCCCTACAACGTGACCAAGCATTCGGTGGTGACGATGTCGGAGACGCTCTACCGCGACCTCGAGGCCGTCGGGTCACAGCGTCGGTGTGTCGGTTCTCTGCCCGGGATTCGTCCAGACCCGGATCGCCGAATCCGAACGCAACCGACCCGACGGGGCTCCGGTCGACCTTCGACCGCAGGGCGTCGAATTCCAAGGCGTGGTCCGCAACCTGGTCGCCACCGGCATCAAGCCGTCCGAGGTGGCCGAGAAGGTCCTCTACGCCGTCCGCCACAACCGCTTCTACATCATCACCCACGACGACACCCACGCCATGGTCGAGACCCGCATGCGTGACATCCTCGAGGAACGCAACCCGAGCGGCGCGCCCATCCACTGACAGGCGTCCCCTGTCGCCATCGCCTCCGGCGCGCTACCGTCCACTCACCGACGTCACCACCAAGGAGTCCCCGTGCCCACATTCTCCTCCTACCCCGCCAACACCCCGTCGTGGGTCGACCTGCAGACCCCCGATCCCGCCGCCGCCCAGGCGTTCTACGGATCCGTCTTCGGGTGGACCACCGCCGACCTGGGGCCCGAGGCCGGTGGCTACGGCATGTTCCAGAAGGACGGGGCCAACATCGCCGGGGTGGGGCCGACCATGGGCGAGGGCCAGCCCCCGGCCTGGACCAGCTACGTGAACGTGATCGACGCCGAAGCCACCGTGGCCCGGGCCACCATCGCCGGCGGCACCATCCTGTTGGAGCCCATGCCGGTCATGGAGGCGGGCCACATGGCCCTGTTCGCCGACCCCACGGGGGCGGTCCTCGGTCTCTGGCAACCGGGGCAGCACAAGGGCGCCGACGTGGCCAACGACCCCGACACCTGGTGCTGGAACGAGCTGAACACCCGCGACGTGGCCAAGGCCACCAGCTTCTACACCCACGTCTTCGACTGGGAAGCCTCGAAGGCGGCCTTCGACGGCATGGAGTACACCGAGTGGAAGAACGGCGGCGCCACCATCGGCGGCATGCTCGAGATGCCCGCCATGGTTCCCGCCCAGGTTCCCGCCCACTGGCTCGTCTACTTCGCCGTCTCGGACACCGACGCCACCGTCGCCACCGCCCAGAAGCTGGGGGCCACGGTCTTCGTCGCCCCCACGGACATCCCTCCGGGTCGCTTCTCCGTCCTCGCCGACCCGGCCGGCGCCATGTTCGCCGTCATCAAGATCAATCTGGCGTCAGCGACTTCCTGACCAGCGTCACTCCATCCGACCGCTCGGACGTCCGCCGCCGTCACCCTCCGCGCCACGAGGGCCGCCCTATCTATGGCGTGCCGCACACGTGACCTTTGACTCTTCCGCCCTGCCGGACCGCTCCCTACGTTGACATCCCGTCGGGTGGTGCGATCTGGAACTGTTCCCGGTGGAAGCGGCGCCGCGTCGCCTCGAAGAGTTCAGTGATGATGGCCAAACGCTGCCCATCGAGGAAGCCGGCACAGTCCGGACCTCATCGAGCCGTCGTGTCGACCCTCCGCCATGTCCGCTTGCGACCAGTGGTCACTGGTGAGCTCGGGTCGATACTGAGGTAACGGGCAAACCAGAAGAGCACGAGAAACAGCGCGGGAACGAGCGACGCGAATCCGACCAAGGCGAGCAGCCATCCAAGGACGCGTTTGGACGCTCCGAAAGTCTGGCACGATGCCGGCATCGGTGCCGGATCGTTGGCACGGGCACCCGCTCGCCTTTGCCGGGTCCGGGATGCCCACCCGGTGATGGGCGCCTCACAGGGACCCGCAGTGCATGTGGGGCCCGCCGACGGCGGGAGAGTTCGCCCCCAGTACCCATTCCAACTGCTCCATGGGCCGCTGCCCGGAAAGCGTCGTGGAGACCTGCAGCGACGCGCCCTGGGTTGGCCGGCGTGGAACGTGGCGCTGCCAAAACCACACGTAGTTCTCCGCCATCTGCCATTTCCCGTCCACAGTCGCGTACCACTGGTGGGGCCCTTTGAATATCTGAGGTTGCCAACCGGCCGCATCGAGTCTGTGGGCAATCGTGGCCTCGATCGAGAGGAGCGGCGAGGACGAGACAAAGAAGACTCCGAAGCCGACGCCCGGGGTAGACGTCGTGCACGACGTGGTGAACCGTGGCTCGGATCGAGTTATGCGCGTCACCAGGGCCGTGCTCGGTATCGTGATGCGAACGGCGGCCAGTTGGGCGAGCACCTTGCCACCAGGATCGCCAACAGGTCCCACGGGTACGGAAGGGCCGGCACAACCCATGACGGCCAAGACGAGGATCCCCAGAGACGCCGCCGGACCAACGTGATGTGGAACGGTCATGTGCGACGAGCGTACTGAAGGCTCCATCTCCATGTCCGGAGGCGTGTGGATGAAGCGGACCGTTCACCGCGCCTGAAGATCCCTCGCCAACCAGTCGGAGGAGAAGAAAGTTCCCGGAACTGTGTAGCGATCGGCCCAAGTTGCGATCCCGAGCGCTTGGATCTCGGCCTCCAGTCGTTCCTTCTTGGAAAACGCCTCCTCTGGGCAGCTCGCTCTGAAGAGGGGAAAGGTGCCGCCCCATCGATTCACTGCGACCAGCCAGGGATCCTTGTCCCAACCGATACCTCGAGTCGCCAGCCAGAGGATGAGCCGCCTGCTGAGAGAGGGTCTCGTTGGACTGCGTACCTCGACTGTCACGTCGGCGTTGTTCGCCACGGGGCTCATGATGCCTCGACCGTCAGATTGTCGCCTCCCCTCCAGCGTGCCGACCGGATAGGCAACAGTGTTAGGAGTTCAAGGACAGCATTGCCTCGGCCCGATTGCGGGTCACTGTCAGCATGAGGTCACCCACGTCGTCGGGTGCGGCGATGGCTCGCTCCCGTGCCCGTTCGTTCTCCCCGGGGCGCGCGAGATATTCCGCCCAGTCCACTCGGATCCTGGCCGACCAGGGTCGGCTCTTCTGGCTCCTCGTGATCCGAGATATCCCCGACGACACGTCCGTTCGTGTTGACAGCTCCTTCACAGAAGTCACACAGTTGCTACACAGTGTCGGGCGGCAGCATGGCTTTGTGAACAATGTGATTGAGCCTTCTGGTCCGTCTGAGGTGTCGGCGGCGACGCCCTACCCACCTCCCGGCTCCGGTCCCGAGGGGCAGGGTCCTCCAGGCGGCCTGGCGCCGCCTCCTGGTTACGCCCCTCCTCCCGGGCCCGGGACGCCGCCAGGATACGGGTGGGCCGGATGGCCCGAGCCCGGTCCGTCTGCTTCTTCCTCGGTGCCTTCTGGGAGCGGGCGTCGAGGCGTCTCCGGCATTCTGCGCAACGTCACCGCGGCCTGGATCGTGGCGGGCGTGCTCGCTCTCACCGTTGCCGGGCTATCGGCGGCCCTGGCATCAGGGAGTTCCGGCCCGGCGCGGGTCTCCAGACCGTTCGGTGGTTTCGCTCCGGGTTCGGGTAGGTCCTTCGGCGGCAGCCCCGCATTCTCCGGAGGGAACTTCAGCAGCCTGGGCGTCTTCGGGACGGTTGCCAGCGTCGGCACAGGCAGCTTTACCGTGACGGACCGCTCCGATCAGACCGTCACGGTCGACGAGCAGTCTTCAACCACGTACTACAGCGGCGCAACGAGCACCTCGTCGAGCGCCGTCGTCACCGGTGCCCGGGTGGTCGTGCAGGGCACCCGCAGTGGAGACACCGTGACGGCGACACGCATAACGGTTCTACCCGCCAGGTCCTTCGGGGCCGGGCCATTGAGCTAAGAGGCGAGAGTCGAATGTCGCTGAGGCCACACGGGAACCCGGTGATCGCCCCGTCGTAACTCCCGTATCCACTGGCGGAGGGCCCGCTCGGAAACCGTTCTCGCCTCCGGCTCAGATGGGGCGAGGTCGATGACCAGGCCGATGACACTCCTCGATCCGGTGCCTCCATCCACGGGTGACGCGGCCGGTGGTCCCGGGACTTCCCTCTTGATGCGGCACCGGATTCGATCACACCACGAGGCCGCTCTGCCACTGGCTCCGGCCATTTCCACGGAGGCGCCACACCGATCGGAGGACCACAGCCGGTCGGTCCCGTCGTCGGCCCACCCGAGGTCGGCCACGACCCGAGGGGCCAGCCGGGTCGCCCCTGAACTGCTCACGGCCCCGACGGTACGAAGCGGGTGGGAGAAAAGGTCGAAAGACCCTATCTCGCGGGGTGTGAATAGGACATCGTGTGCTGCACAACAGCATGCCCCCTCGAAGTCGACCCCGGACCTGCCCCCAGCGCCGGGGTCACTTCGCGTCCGCCCGGTGGCGTCGATGTCAGATGTCGACCAGCGGGCCCAACACCTCCTCGGGATGGCGATAGGCCTTGATCTCGATCAGGTTCCCGCTCGGGTCGGTGATCATCATCTTTCCCTGCTCGGTGGCCTCGCCCGCGTACGAGATCTCCCGAGCCTCGACGACGATGTCGCTCCCCATGAAGCGCGCCACCACCGTCTCCCACTCGGCCCACGGGACCGTGGCGCCGAAATGTCGGGTCCGGGGCATCGGATCGCTGACGCTGGCGGGATCGTTCTGCAGAGTGACCTGGGCGCCGAACAGCAGGGCGTCGGCGAACGTCGCCGTCCGTCTCCCGATGTGTGCACCCAGTCGCGTCCGGTAGAAGGCGACGGCCTCCTCCAGGTCGCGTACCGGTAGTGAGAGATGGAAGATCGGTCGCACCGGGGTCGCTCCTGCCGTGGTCGCTGCGTCGGCCACCAGTGTAGAAAGGCACGACGGAAACCGCTTCGCTAGCGTTCGCCACAACCGACGCCGGGTCATCGTGCGCCGATCGACGAGGGAGGGTGGCATGGCTGTGCGCCGCGTGGTGACCGGGCAGACAGACGACGGGACGTCGGTCGTCGTGTCCGACGAGGGGGTCGAGCCGGTGACGGTGTCGCTGCTCCCCGGGACGCAGTTCCACCGGCTGTGGGGCGCCAACACACCTCCCACCCTCCCCACCGGGGGGACTCCCCCCGATCAGAGCGGATACTTCCCGCCCCCCGGCGGTTACCGCTTCGGGTTCTTCACCCTGGGTCCGGACGCCGTGACCCTACCCGAGGACCTCGACCTGGGCGCCGCCCTGGCCGAGCTCGACGAGAACCTTCCCGGCCTGGCCACGGTGATGGAACCGGACCACCCGGGGATGCACACCACCGACACCGTCGACCTCGACCTCGTCGTCTCCGGCGAGGTCTGGCTCGAGCTGGACGACGGCGCCGAGGTGCATCTGCGCGCCGGCGACTGCGTGGTCCAGAACGGGACCCGGCACGCGTGGCACAACCGGACATCGGAACCGGCGGTCCTCTTCGTCACCCTTCTCGGTGCCGTCCGATCGGGCGCGTGACCGACCGGTCCGGCGCTCCTCTCTACCGGGTGTCGGTCCCCCGGTCCACGATCCGGCAGGGGATCGATGCGTCCTCGTCGAGGTGGTAGCTGGCACAGACCCGGTGGTAGCCGTCGGCCACCCACAGAGGCGTCCCCCGCACCAGCAGCACGGGAGAGAGTTTCGTCCCGGCCTTCACCTTGTCCAGATCCTTGGCCACCTCGTGGTCGTCGGCCGGGAGCAGCGGCAGGCCACTGGCCCGCAGGATGTCCTTGGCCATGAAATGGTCGAGCCCCGTTCTCTGCTCGAGGGACTTCGCCAACTTCTTGGCCTGCGCCGGGGCGACGAGCAGCGACAGGTACGTCCGGGCGGCGGTGAAGTCCTTGTCCTCGGGTTGATCCTGCCAGTGCTCGACGGCCATGAGGTGCCTTTCGCCCGTCGTCAGCGCAGGGCGAGCTGTCCCGGGACGAGCGGGGCCGGCAGGGCCGTCTCACCCATCAGGGCCCGGTCGACGCCGGCGGCGCACGAACGTCCCTCGGCGATGGCCCACACGATCAGGCTCTGGCCGCGGGTCATGTCCCCGCACACGAAGACCCGGTCGTGGCTGGTGGCCCAGTTCCCGTCGCAGGCCACGTTGCCCCGGGCGTCGAGCTCGAGCGCCGAGCTCGTCCACCACCCCGTGCCGTTCGGCGCCCGAGGAAGCCCATGGCCAGCAGCACGAGCTCGCAGGGCAGCTCGAACTCCGTTCCCGGCACCGGCTCGATCACGGGCCGGCCGTCGACGACGGTCATCTCGACCTGGTGACCGCGCAGGGCCGCGACGGCACCGACGCCGTCGTCGACGAACTCGGTCGTGGTCACGGCGTAGACCCGCTCGCCCCCCTCCTCGTGGGCCGACGACGTGCGGAAGATCGAGCGGCCACGTGGGCCACGGGTTGTCGTCCGGCCGCGCCTCGGGAGGCCGGGGCAGGATCTCGAACTGGTGGACCGAGACCGCCCCCTGGCGGTGGGCGGTCCCCAGGCAGTCGGCGCCGGTGTCGCCGCCGCCGATGATGACGACGTGCTTGCCGAGCGGCGGTGATCGGGGACTCGCCGAGGGCCCCTCCCGGACCAGGTTCGACGGCTTCAGGTACTCCATGGCGCCGTGCACGCCCCGCAGCCCGCGCCCGGGCACGGGCAGGTCCCGGGGCAACGTGGCTCCGCCGGCCAGGACCACGGCGTCGAACCGGTCGAGCAGTTCGCGTGGCGGGGACGACGGTCACGTCGGGGGCGTTGGCCGTCCCCAGGCCGCGCCGCTCGCCCGGTTCGGGGTCGGCGCCGGCGCCGTCGGCTCCAGCGGCCGGCGCCGACCCCACGGCGGTGGCGCAGCGGAAGGTGACCCCTTCGGCCTCGAGCTGGGCCAGGCGGCGGTCGAGGACGGCCTTCTCCATCTTGAATTCGGGGATCCCGTAGCGCAGCAGGCCACCGGGCCGCTCGGCCCGTTCGAACACCACGACGTCGTGCCCGGCGCGGGCCAGCTGCTGGGCGCAGGCCAGACCCGACGGGCCCGACCCCACGATCGCCACCGACTTGCCCGTCCGGACCTCCGGCACCTGGGGGACCACCCAGCGTCTCGGCGAAGGCCCGCTCGGCGATCTCGTACTCGACGCGTTCGATGGTGACCGGATCGGCGTTGATGCCGAGGACGCAGGCCCCCTCGCACGGCGCCGGGCACAGCCGGCCGGTGAACTCGGGGAAGTTGTTGGTGGCGTGCAGGCGCTCGGACGCCTCGGCCCACTGGCCCCGCCAGACCAGGTCGTTCCACTCGGGGATGAGATTGCCCGAGCGGGCACCCCTCGTGGCAGAAGGGGATGCCGCAGTCCATGCAGCGCGCCCCTTGCTCGCGGGCGGACTCCTCGGGGAACGGCTCGTAGACCTCGCGCCAGTCCCGGATGCGGACGGGGATCGGGCCGGCGTCCGGGGAGACGGCGGGGGAACTCGACGAAGCCGGTCGGCTTGCCCATCAGACGGTCTCCATCAGAAGGCGGACAGCTGCCGTCACCCGTGGGCCGCCGCCATCACGGCGTCGTCGACCGACCGACCCTCGTCGACGGCCAGTCGGGTGGCCTCGAGCACCCGGCGGTAGTCGCTGGGGCATGACCTTCACGAACTCCTCCACCGCGCTCGGCCCACGTGGCCAGCAGCCGCTCGGCCACGGCCGAGCCGGTCTCCGTCCCGTGGCGGGCCACGATGTCGGCCAGCCACCGCCGGTCGTCGGCGTCGAGGGACTCGAGAGCCACCATCTCGAGGTTGACGCGGCCGGGGAAGCTGCCGTCGGGGTCGTGGACGTAGGCGATCCCCCCCGACATGCCGGCCCCGAAGTTCCGCCCGGTGGGGCCCAGCACGACGACGCGGCCGCCGGTCATGTACTCGCAGCCGTGGTCGCCCACGCCCTCGACCACGGCGAGTGGCCCCCGAGTTGCGGACGCAGAAGCGCTCGCCCACCTGGCCGCGGATGAAGGCCTCGCCGGCGGTGGCGCCGTAGAGGATGACGTTGCCGGCGATGATCTGGTCCTCGGCGGCGAAGGGGGAGGTCTCGGGCGGCCGGACGATCACCCGGCCGCCCGACAGGCCCTTGGCCAGATAGTCGTTGGCGTCGCCGATCAGGCGCAGGGTCACGCCCCGGGGCACGAAGGCGCCGAAGCTCTGCCCGGCCGATCCCCGGAAGGTCAGCACGATGCTGTTCGTCGGGCAGCCCGGCGGCCCCGTGGCGCCTGGTGATCTCGTGGCCGAGCAGGGTCCCCACCGTCCGGTCGACGTTGGAGATCGGCAGCTCGATCTCGAGCGGTCGCCCGTCGGCGGGGCCGCCGGCCTCGATGACGGGCCGGCAGGCGTCGAGGAAGCGGTGGTCGAGAGCGGCGTCGAGCCCGTGGTCCTGGACGCAGCGAGCAGAACCGGTCCGTGGGCGGCCCCACCTCGGGCGCGGCCAGGACGGGGCCCGAGGTCGAGGCCCTTGGCCTTGTAGTGGTCGACCGCCGCGGCGGTGTCGAGCAGGTCGACGCGCCCCACCGCCTCCTCGATCGACCGCAGTCCGAGGGCGGCGAGGTACTCGCGGACCTCCTCGGCGATGAACTCGAAGAAGTTCTCCACGAACTCCGGCGTGCCGGTGAAGCGCTTGCGCAGCTCGGGGTTCTGGGTGGCGATCCCCACCGGGCAGGTGTCGAGGTGGCAGACGCGCATCATGATGCAGCCCGACACGACCAGCGGGGCGGTGGCGAAGCCGAACTCCTCGGCGCCGAGCAGGGCGCCGATGACCACGTCGCGTCCGGTCTTCAGCTGCCCGTCGACCTGGACGACGATCCGGTCGCGCAGGCCGTTGGAGCACGAGGGTCTGCTGCGTCTCGGCCAGGCCCAGCTCCCAGGGGATGCCGGCGTGCTTGAGCGAGGTGAGGGGGCTGGCGCCCGGTCCCCCCGTCGTGACCCGAGATGAGCACCACGTCGGACTTGGCCTTGGCCACGCCGGCGGCCACGGTGCCCACGCCCACCTCGGCCACCAGCTTCACGTGGATCCGGGCCGACGGGTTGGCCGACTTCAGGTCGTGGATGAGCTGGGCGATGTCCTCGATGGAGTAGATGTCGTGGTGCGGCGGCGGCGAGATCAGGCCCACGCCCGGGCGTGGAGAACCGGGTGCGGGCGATCCACGGGTACACCTTGTGGCCCGGCAGCTGGCCCCCTTCGCCCGGGCTTGGCCCCCTGGGCGATCTTGATCTGGAGGTCGTCGGCGTTCACCAGGTACTCGCTCGTCACCCCGAACCGGGCCGAGGCCACCTGCTTGACGGCGCTGCGGCGCAGATCGCCGTTGGCGTCGGGGGTGAACCGCTCGGCGTCCTCGCCGCCCTCGCCGGTGTTGGACTTCCCGCCCAGGCGGTTCATGGCGATGGCCAGGTTCTCGTGGGCCTCGGCCGAGATCGATCCGTAGGACATCGCCCCGGTGGCGAACCGCTTCACGATCGCCGAGACGGGCTCGACCTCGTCGATCGGCACCGGCGGCAGCGCTCCCGGTGCGCAACCGCAGCAGGCCCCGCAGGGTGGCCAGGTGCTCGGACTGGTCGTCGACGAGCGCTCGTGTACTGCTTGAAGATGTCGTAGCGCTTGGTCCGCGTGGCGTGCTGGAGCTTGAAGACGGTCTTCGGGTTGAAGAGATGGATCTCGCCCTCGCGCCGCCACTGGTACTCGCCGCCGGGCTCGCGCTCGCGATGGGCCGCGCGAGGTCGGATGGGGAAGATGGGCCATCCGGTGCCGCTCGGCCACCTCGTGGGCGAGAACGTCGAGGCCGACACCGCCGATCCGGCTGACCGTCCCGGTGAAGTACTCGTCCACCAGGTCGCGGGCCAGTCCCACGGCCTCGAAGATCTGCGCCCCGGTGTACGAGGCCACCGTCGAGACACCCATCTTGGACATGATCTTGATGACGCCCTTGCAGGCCGCCTTGATGTAGTTGGCGCGGGCGTGACGCGCCGTCACGCCTTCGAGGGCGCCGGTGGCGATCATGTCGTCGATCGTCTCGAACGCCAGGTAGGGGTTCACGGCCGACGCCCCGAAGCCGATGAGCAGGGCCATGTGGTGCACCTCGCGGGCGTCACCGGCCTCGACCACCAGGCCCACCCGCGTCCGCGTCTTGCTGCGCACGAGGTGCTCGTGGACCGCCGCCGTGAGCAGCAGCGACGGGATCGGGGCCATGGTGGCGTTGGAGTTGCGGTCGGACAGGATGATGATGTTCGACCCCAACGAGATGGCGATGCTGACCCGGCGGCGGACCTCTTCGATGGCGTCGTGGAGGGCCGCCCCGCCGCCGGTCGGGTCGAAGAGCCCGTCGATGGCGAAGGCATTGAAGCCGGGCGTCTCCCCGTGCTCGTTGACGTAGAGCAACTTGGCCAGGTCGTCGTTGTCGATCACCGGGTAGGGGAGGATGATCTGGCGGCACGACGCCGGCGTCGGCGTCGAGGAGGTTGCCCTCGGGCCCGAGCCGGGACCGCCCCGACGTGACCAGCTCCTCCCGGATGGCGTCGAGAGGTGGGTTCGTGACCTGGGCGAAGAGCTGGGTGAAGTAGTCGAAGAGAAGGCGCGGCCGGTCCGACAGCGACGCCAGGGCGGCGTCGTTGCCCATCGATCCGTTCGGTTCGACCCCGGCCCGGGCCATGGGGGCCACGATGAGCCGGAGCTCCTCGTTGGTGTAGCCGAAGAGGCGTTGATGGGTCACCACCGACGCGTGCTGGGGGGTGAGCATCAGACGCGGGGGCAGATCGTCGAGATCGACCTGGCCCTCGGCCAGCCACTGCCCGTAGGGGTGCTCGGCGGCCAGGGTGGCCTTGATCTCGTCGTCGTCGACGATCCGGCCCTGGGCCGTGTCGACCAGGAACATCCGGCCCGGCTGGAGCCGGCCCTTGCGCACCACCCTGGCCGGGTCGATGGCGAGGACGCCGACCTCCGAGGCCAGGACGACGAGGCCGTCGTCGGTGACCCAGTACCGCGCCGGGCGCAGGCCGTTGCGGTCGAGGACGCCGCCGGCCACCGTCCCGTCGGTGAAGACGACGGCGGCGGGGCCGTCCCACGGTTCCATGAGCGACGCGTGGAAGCGGTAGAAGTCGCGGCGGGCACCGTCCATCTGCGCGTGGTTCTCCCACGCCTCGGGGATCATCATGAGGACGGCGTGCGGGAGGCTGCGCCCGCCCAGGTGGAGCAGCTCGAGCACCTCGTCGAAGGTGGCCGAGTCGCTGCCCTCGGGATCGCAGACGGGGAAGAGCCGCTCGAGGTCGCCGGGAAGCAGGTCGCTCTGCAGCAGTGCCTCGCGGGCGCGCATCCAGTTGCGGTTCCCCCGCAGCGTGTTGATCTCGCCGTTGTGGGCCAGGTACCGGTAGGGGTGGGCCAGGGGCCACGACGGGAAGGTGTTCGTCGAGAAGCGGGAATGGACGAGGGCCAGCCCGCTGTCGAAGCGTTCGTCGGAGAGGTCGGGGAAGAAGGGGTCGAGCTGGAGGGGGGTGAGCATGCCCTTGTAGACGATCGTGCGCGCCGACAGCGACACGACGTGGACACCGTGCACCTCGTGCTCCACGCGCTTGCGCAGGCAGAAGGTGAGGCGGTCGAGAGCCAGCCCGTCGGGAGCCTTCCCGTCGGCGGCGGCGGCCGAGCCGGCGGCGGCCTCGGGGACCACCACCACCTGGCGCAGGCGGGGCATGGCCCGACGGGCCGAGGCCCCGAGCGGTCCGGGCTCGACGGGCACGTCGCGCCAGGTCAGCACGCGCAGGTTCTCCTCGGCCGCCAATTCGGCGAAGCGGTGCTCGGCCTTGGCCGCGTCATCGGGGTCGGTGGGGAGGAAGACCATGCCGGCGGCGTAGCCGCCCACCGCCGGGAGGTCCACGTCGAGGACGCCGGAGAGGAAGCGGTGGGGCATCTGGACGAGGATCCCGGCCCCGTCGCCGGTGGCCGCCTCGGCCCCGGTGGCGCCGCGATGGGCCAGGTGCTCGAGGGCGGTGACGGCCTGACGGACCAGGGTGTGGCTCTTTCGCCCGTGCAGGTCGGCCACGAGGGCGATGCCACAGGCGTCGTGCTCGAACGCGGGGTCGTACAAGCCCTGGGGCGGTTTCGGCGTGGTCGTCAACGGGTCGCTCCGTGGTCCGTGCGCGGAGATGGGCGGGATGGTTCTGGCTGCCGCCCGGGACGACGCTGGCCCTGCTGCAGTGCTCATAGGATACATGCAGTGACCCAGCACCCACGTACGCGGGGCCGGCGACGGTCCCCGTCATGACGGCGGGCGGCACCGGCCGCCCGGACGCCCCGGTCGAGGGCTACGACGCCATCATCGTGGGGGGCGGGACCATCGGTCTGACCAGTGCGTGGCGGATGGCCGGGCGCGGGATGCGCGTGGTCGTGGTCGATCCCGAGCCCGGTCGGGGGGCGTCGTGGGTGGCGGCCGGGATGCTCGCCCCGGTCACCGAGGTGCACTACACCGAGGAGCGGCTGGTCGCCCTCACCATGGCGTCGGCCCGGCGCTGGCCCTCCTTCGCCGCCGAGCTCGAGTCCGACGCCGGCTCGGCCATCGCCTATCGGACCTGCGGGACCCTGGTGGTGGACGCCGACGACGGTGACCGGGCCTGGTCCGACAAGCTCTACCGCTTCCAGTGCTCACTCGGCCTCGAGGTCGAACGCCTGAACGCCCGGCAGGTGCGGCTCCTCGAGCCCAACATCGCCCCCGGGGTGCGCTCCGGACTCCTGGCCAAGGGCGACCACCAGGTGCAGACACGACGCCTGGTGGCCGCCCTCCTGGCGGCGGCGACGGCGCAGCAGGTGCGGTGGCACCGGGCCCCGGTCACCAAGATCGAGGTGGCCGGCGGGTCCGTCCAGGGTGTGCACTGCGACGACGACTTCCTGCGTGCCCCGGTGGTGGTCCTGGCCGCCGGGTGCTGGTCGAGCCAGATCGCCGGCCTGCCCGCCGGTGTGGTCCCGCCCGTCCGACCGGTGAAGGGCCAGATCCTGCGGCTGGCCGGCGAGGCCCGCCGCACCCTGTTGCAGCGATCGGTGCGGGGGCTCGTCCACGGCTCGTCGGTCTATCTCGTCCCCCGCGCCGACGGGACCGTGGTCGTCGGGGCCACCGTCGAGGAGCGCGGCTTCGACACCACCGTCACCGCCGGCGCCGTCTACGAGCTCCTGCGCGACGCCCGGCGGGTCGTGCCCGGCGTCACCGAGCTCGAACTGGTCGAGGCGCGTGCCGGGCTCCGCCCCGGCTCGCCGGACAACGCCCCGGTGGTGGGGGCCACGACCGTCACCGGCCTGATACTGGCCACCGGTCACCACCGCAACGGCATCCTCCTCTCCCCCCTCACCGCCGAGGCCGTGGCCGCCGTGGCGGCCGGCGAGGAGCCACCGACCGGAGATGGCGCCGTTCACGCCGGCCCGCTTCGCCCACACGCGATCGGCGGTGGCGCGGCCATGAGCGGCCGACGGCGAGCCGTGACGGAGCTCAGGATCGAGGTGAACGGGACGCCGCTGCACGGTCGTCCGCCGGTACCACGGTGGCCGCCGTGGTGGCGCAGTGGTGCGATTCGCCGGACGGGATCGCCGTGGCCCGTAACGGTGAGGTGGTGCCCCGCAGCGCCTGGCCGACGACCGACCTCGACCACGACGACCGCGTGGAGATCGTGACGGCGGCGGCCGGTGGCTGACGAGAATCGGGACCTCATCATCGACGGGCGGGCCATGGCGTCGCGCCTCGATTCTCGGCACCGGGGGCATCCCGAGCCTCGACGTCCTCGACGCCGTGCTCGAGGCGTCGGCCACGTCGCTGGCCACCGTGGCCGTCCGCCGGGTCGACCCGGCCGCGGCCGGAGGGATCCTCGACGTCCTGCGCCGCCGGGCGGTGGACGTCCTGCCCAACACGGCCGGGTGCTTCACCGCCGCCGAGGCCGTTCTGACGGCCAAGCTGGCGCGCCAGGCCTTCGGGACCGACTGGGTCAAGCTCGAGGTGATCGGCGACGAGGACACCCTCCTGCCCGACGCCGTCGAATTGCTCGGCGCCGCCGAGCAGCTGTGCGACGAGGGGTTCGTCGTCCTCCCCTACACGAACGACGACCCCGTCCTGGCCCGCCGACTGGAGCAGGCCGGGTGCGCCGCCGTGATGCCCCTGGGCTCGCCCATCGGCAGCGGCCTGGGGATCCGCAACCCGCACAACATCGCCCTCATCGCCGAGTCGTGTTCGGTCCCCGTCATCCTCGACGCCGGGATCGGGACGGCGTCGGACGCCGCCCTGGCCATGGAGCTGGGATGCGACGGCGTCATGGTGGCCACCGCCATCACCCGGTGCCGCCAGCCGGTGCGGATGGCGGCCGCCATGCGGTCGGCCGTCGAGGCCGGCTACGAGGCCCGTCGGGCGGGCCGGATCCCCCGGCGGTGGTCGGCTCGGGCGTCGAGCCCGGTGGCGGGGACGATCGCCGTCCCCGGTCCGGACTGACGCACCGCGCCGTGAACCCACCGGTGGCGCTGACGATCGCCGGCTCCGATTCCGGCGGCGGCGCCGGGATCCAGGCCGACCTGAAGACGTTCGCCGCGCTCGGTGTGTTCGGGACCAGCGTCCTCACGGCCGTCACCGCGCAGAACACCACCGCCGTCCTCGGTGTCCGGACCCTCGAACCGACGTTCGTCGACCTGCAGATCGAGGCCGTTCTGGCCGACCTTCCCGTCGCCGCCGTGAAGACGGGGATGCTGGCGACGGCCGCCACGGTGGCCGTCGTGGCCCGGCGGGCCGCCGCCGGGGACCTGCCCCGGCTGGTCGTCGATCCCGTCATGGTGAGCTCCACGGGGGCGCCCCTGCTCGACGACGACGGCGTGGCCGCCTATCTCGACCTCCTGCTCCCCCACGCCGCAGTCTGCACGCCGAACATGCGCGAGGCGGCCCTGCTGGCCACCATGGCGGTGACCGACGTGGCCGGCATGGAGAAGGCGGCCCGGCGGCTGGCCGAGTACGGGCCCGCCGTGATCGTGGTGAAGGGGGGGCATCTCGGTGGGGACGTCGCCCCCGACGTCGTCCTGGCCGAGGGCGTCCTCACCGTCCTCGACGGACCCCGGGTGGTGACGGCCAACGACCACGGCACCGGATGCAGCCTGTCGGCCGCCACCGCCGCCCACCTGGCCCGGGGCACGGCCGCCGTCGCCGCGGTGGAGGAGGCGAAGGCCTTCGTGGCCGCCGCCCTCGCCGGGGCGGCGTCGTGGACGCTGGGCGCCGGCCACGGCCCGCTCGACCATTTCGGCTGGAACCTGCCGGCCTGAAGCCTGCCGGCCTGACGCCGGCCGCCGTGACACAGGCCGCCGTGACACAGGCCGCCGTGACACAGGCCGCCGTGACACCGGCCGGTCAGACGAGGATGCGCTCCTCCGGTGCCCGGACGCCGATCACGGCCAGGACGCGACCGAGGCCGAGGAACATCCCGCAGCACATGGTCAGGTCGGCGATCTCGTCGTCGGCGAAAGCGGCGTGGAGGCGGGCCCAGAAGTAGTCGTCCATGGCCAGGTGGTCGAGGGCGAAGCGCTCGGCGTACTCGGCCGCCAGACGCTCGCGGTCGGAGAGGGCGGCGCTCGTCCTCCAGGTGGCGACCTCACCGTAGAAGCCGTCGTCGACACCGGCCTGGGCGCCGTCACGGGCCCGGGTGTCGCGGCAGACGACGCAGTCGTTGACGAGGGCGATCGTCCACCGGGCCGCCTCCCGCTCGCGGAGCGGGAGCCGGGTGTTCTCGTAGACGGCGGACGACAGGGCACCCATGCCGACGGCCATCTCGGGCCGCAGGAGCGCCCAGTCCACGTGCTCACCGAGACCGCGTGCGGGAAAGGAGATCCGTGCCATCGACTGACGCTACCCCCGCCGACGGTCCCGGGTCCGGGCGTGGGCCGTCCCCACCCGCCAGGGGCCCTCGACGCCGCCTGTACACTCGAGCGTCCGGCCCGACGCCACGGACGCCGCCCCATGCCCCGTCCCCCTCTCGACGCACCCCAGTCCCCGGCTCCATCGCCGACGAAGGCGTCGGGCGGGATCCCCTCGGGGAACGGGAACGGTCGACCCCCGACGGGCCGCGGCCCGGACGACGGGTTCGTGGCCCCCCGGCGGCCTCCGGGTCCGAGCACCCGACCGGCGCTGATCCCGCTGGGCATCGCCGCCCTGGTCCTTCTGGGCGGCGGGATCGGTGCGGCGGTGACCACCAGCGGGAACGCGCAGCCGCCGGCGGCCCACGCGATCCCGACGGTCCGGGGTGCCACCGTGAAAGCTGTCCCCGGGCGCGGCGCCCTGCGTCGCATCGTCACCGGCGGGCAACCGCCGCACGACATCCTGAACGTGGTCGCCGCTCCCCGAGGGCGCCGTCGTCGAGACCGGATCGGCCACGGACAACGGCATCGGGCTCTACGACCATTCCCTGTCGTTCGCCGTCCCGGTGTCCGAACAGCGGGTCATCAGCTTCTTCCGGGCCGAGCTACGTGCCCTCGAGTGGCAGCTCGTGACGCAGGGCCCACCACCCCACGGCGCCGCCGGGGTACCGGATCGTGGGCCAGCACCCGAGCAGCGACGGCTACGAGTGGGAGCTCGGCGTGACGGTGACGCCCACCACGTTCGGTTCCGGGGCGGACGCCACGGCGCAGACGACGTCCTTCACGATGAGGCTGTTCGCCGTCACCGACGACGACTGACCGCTCGAGGCCGTCTCCGCCCTCGACGCGCGGCCGTCTCCTCGACCGGCCGGGCCACGGTGGCACGCCGAGATCCTCGCTGCGGAGGAGCCACGCCCAGATGAAGAAGTCGATCGGGTACAGCAGGTACCCGATCCGCGTCGGCGGGGCCACCAGGATGGCGACGATCATGACCCAGCCGAGCAGGCGCGACAGGTCGGCCGCCGTCCGGGGTGTGTGGCGGACCAGGACGAAGAGGACGATGAGACCGCCGACGATGGCCACCACCACGGTGAAGAGCCGGTGGATGCCCGGGAACCACGAGACGATGGCGTGTCCGAGCAGAGGGCTCGAGGCCGGCGAGGTGATGCCGGCCAGACCGAGCGGGAAGCGGACGACGTTGTCGATGAAGGCGGCCGGGTTGCCCACGAAGGTGGGGAGGATGGACGGCACCATGACGCCGGCCAGACCGGCCAGCAGCCACAACGTCGGGCGACGGCCCCGGCGGCCGTCGCCGTCGGTGGCCACCAGGAGGGCCAGGAAGGCCAGCGGCCAGGCCGTGATCTTCATCGACGCGGCCACACCGAGGACGATGCCGGCGGCCAGGGGTCGTCGCTTCTGCAGAAGGACGAGGCCGAGGAGCAGCAGGGCGGCGATGGGGAGGTCGTCTCCCCCCGTGGCCAGGGGCAGGGCGGCGGTGGGGAAGACGGTCATGGCCTGGAGCGACAGGACCCGGGGGCCGGTGGGCCCGCGGCACATGGCCAGGGCGGCCACCACCACCAGGATGGTGATGAGCGAGAAGGCCACCCGGGCGTCGGTCAGCCGGCGTGGGGCCTTGGTGCTGCTGGGCAGGCCGAAGAGCGACATCAGCGGCAGGTAGGGGTTGTAGACGTCGTAGGCCGGCTGGCCCGCCGGGGGCGTGATGCGCTCGTGGTGCCCGTCGATGTTCCGGTAGAGCGGCTTCCCGTGGGCCAGGCGCGTCCCCGATCCCTCGACCACCAGGGCCTCCGGTTGCACATGGGCGGTGCCCCCGCTGTCGTCTGCCAGAGCACCTCGAGGGCGAGCGGGCCGAGGGTGGCACCCACGAAGACGACGAGGAAGATGACGGTGCGTGACGTCGTCCAGTGCCACGTCGGTGAGGCCGCACCCGTCGTGGCACCATCGCCGCCCGACGCCGCCGCCGGCCCGGCGCCGGGCCCGACGCGCCGCCACCGCCGAGGCCACCGCGCCGGCCGTGTAGGGGCCGACGGCGAGCCGTCCCCACTGCTGGTAGAGGGCGATCGACGACCCTTGGGCGGTGACGATGGCGAACAGCGCCGACGCCGCGTAGAGGACGGCGTCGCGCTCTTCCGCGCTCCACGACGCGGCCACCCGGGCGCCGCGCCCGAGGAGGCGGCTGGGCATCGAGCCCATGCTACGCCCGGCCCGGGTCGTGACCCCGGCCGGCCGACCACCGGTGCCGGTCATCGGTTGCCGTCGGAGGCCGAGGACGTCGCGGACGAAGGCGATCTCGAGCTCGGCACAGCGGGTCAGCGTCTCGGCCCTGCGGAACCCGTGGCCCTCGCCGTCGAAGACGACGTGGTCGCAGCGCAGACCACGCGAGCGCAGGGCCGCCGCCATGCGCTCGGCCTGATCGGGGGGGACGATGGGATCCTCGGAGCCCTGGAGGAGCAGGACGGCCCCCTCCACCCGCTCCGGGTGCCGGGCCGGCGAGCGGTCGTCGTAGATCGTCCGCTCGCCTCCGGCCACGAACCCACCAGGCGGTCGAGGTACCGGGATTCGAACTTGTGGGTGTCGGCCGCCAGGGCCTCGAGGTCGGTCACCCCGTAGGCGACGACGGCGGCGGCGAAGGGACCCCCGGCGTCCAGGCACCGCAGGGCGGTGAGCCCTCCGGCGCTCGAGCCCTTCACCACCATCCGGCCCCCGTCGACCAGGCCGGCGTCGGCCAGGAAGGTGGCGGCGGACCGGCAGTCCTCGGCGTCGGCCACCCCCCAGGCGCCGTCGAGGAGGCGCCGGAAGCCTCGCCCGTGCCCGGTGGAACCCCGGTAGTCCACCAGGGCCACCGCCACCCCCCTGGTCGTCCACAACTGGACCCCGGGGTCGAAGCCGGACTGGGCCCCGGCCGTGGGGCCGCCGTGGCAGACCACCACCAGGGGGGGCGGCGTCCCGGGGGGACCGGTCCATTCCGGGGACCGGGGGGCGAAGAAGAGCAGGGTGGCCGGAGTCCCCGTCTCCGTCGGGAAGGTGAGCTCCTCGGCCGACGAGACCCACGCGGCGTCCAGGGGGGCGTCCGTGGCCCGGTGGACCTCCTCGACGGTCGCCCCGCCCGAGGCGCTCCCCTCCGCCACCCGGTAGAGAGCGGGGGGGTCGGTGGCGCTCGTCCCGACCACGACGATCCCGCCGGCGGGGCCGGGCCCGGCCCAGCGGAGGTCGCTGATGGAGACGCACGGTTGCGCCACCTCGCGCACCGTCCCCGTGCCCGGGTCCACGATCCCGACGTGATCACCGCCGTCCCGCCGGAAACGGCAGACGAGGTGACCGTCGTCCCGGACGTCGATGGCCGCCTGCCCGAGGACCCAGTCGGCGGTGGCGAAGTCGACCTCGTCGGTGGCGAGCCGCCGCGCCTGCTCGCCCCGGCGCCAGAGGAAGGGCTGCCACCAACCGGACCGGTCGGAGACGAACCACAGACCCTCCCCCGCCCAGGTCGGCTGGCCCACCGATTCGTCGGGCCCGCCGGCGACACAGGTGGGGCCGCTCACCGAGGGGACGGCGCCGGCCCCGTCGAGGTCGGGCACGTCGAGGTCGGCCACCCAGAGCTCGCTGCCGTCCCAGGGCATGTTGGGATGGTCCCAGGCCACCCAGGCCAGACGGCGGCCGTCGGGGGCGGGGCGGGGGGCGGCCAGGAAGTCCCGTCCGGCCACCAGGACCGTGGGGTCGAGCTGTCCGAGGCGGTCGACGGCGACCACCTCGTCGTCCACGCCGCCGTCGTGGTGCCGCTCGCGCAGGCTGACGACGAAGCGCCCGCCGGCCACGGGACGGGCGTCGGCGTAGCGGTGGGCCTCGCCCGGCGGAGCCGGAGGGGTGAGGCGGACGGGGTCGGTCCCCGGGTCGAGCCACCAGAGGGCCTGGTCGTCGAGGGCGGTGTAGAGCAGGGCGTCACCCTCGGCCCAGTGGGCACCTCCGCCGTACTCGTGGACGCGTGTGCGGACGCTCACCCCGGCCGGAGAGACCTCCTCGGCGGCGGCCCCCCGGGGCATGCGCATCACCACCATCCGGCCCCCGTCGCGCGGCCGGCTCTCGGACCACCACAGGGTGTCGCCGACGACCTGGAGGCCCGCCAGCGAGACACGGGCCCCGCCCATCACAGCGGGTGAGAGAGGCGACGGCCAGGTGCCATAGGGAGCGCGCGTCACGGAAGCCGTACGGTACCTCCCGGTGATCGCCACCCCGGGTACCCAGGCCCTCCCCGAGGAGTTCCCCGCCTACCTGGTGACCCGTCACCCGGGACCGCCGGGGGAGGCGCCCGCCGCGGCCGGCGAGGTGGTCACCCGGGGCGTGGTCCCGCTCACCCCGGCCGACCTGCCGCCCGGGGAGGTCCTGGTCAGGGTCCTGTGGTCGTCGGTCAACTACAAGGACGCTCTGGTCACGGTGCCGGGGAACCGGGTGGCCCGCACATCGCCCCTCGTCCCCGGTGTCGACCTGGCCGGTGTGGTGCTGGCCAGCGACGACCCCGCCCTGGCACCGGGCACCGGGGTCCTGGCCCACGGGCACGACCTGGGCGTGTCCCGCCACGGCGGCTTCGCCGACTGGGCGCGGCTCCCGGCCGGCCTCGCCCTCCCCCTGCCCGAGGGACTGTCGGCGCGCCGGGCCATGATCATCGGGACCGCCGGGTTCACCGCCGCCCTCTCCGCCGACCGCCTCGAGGACCACGGGCTCTCCCCCGGCGACGGTCCCGTCCTCGTCACCGGGGCGTCGGGCGGGGTGGGTTCGTTCGCCGTCGCCCTCCTGGCCGGACGGGGCCACGAGGTGGTGGCGAGCACGGGGAAGACCGACGAGCGGCAGTGGCTGCTCGACCTCGGCGCCGCCGATGTGATCGGACGCGACGACCTCGACGCGGACGCCGGCCGGGTCCTCGGCCCCGAGCACTGGGCCGGGGCCGTGGACTGCGTCGGTGGTGCCACGCTGGCCCGGATCCTGCGCACGCTGCGCTACGGGGCGGCCGTGGCCGCCAGCGGGCTCACCGGCGGGGCCCGCCTGGAGACGACCGTCTTCCCGTTCATCACCCGGGACGTGGCTCTCCTCGGTGTCGACACCGTGGCCACCGGGACGGCCCGGCGCCGGGTGCTCTGGGAACGTCTGGCCCGCGACGCGGCGCGCCTCGACCTCGACGGCCTGGTGGCCGACGAGGTGACCCTGGACGGCGTGGGCGGCGCCCTGGACGACGTCCTCGCCGCACGCGTGCGCGGTCGCGTGCTCGTCCGCCTGGGCGGCTAGGCCCCGCCGGTCAGGTGCTCGGCCGGTCAGGTGCTCGGGGGCGCCGTGGTCTGCGTCTCGGGTGACCCCTGGCCGAAGACGGGCGAGACGTTGACGGTGCCACCATTGCAGACCACGTACTGTCCGGAGACCTGGAGGGGGGTACTGGTCCCGGGCGGTGTGGCCTCGAGTGCCGTCGTCGTGGGGCACGACGACTCGGTCCCGGTGGTGACGTCGGAATATCCCATGTTGAAGTACGCCGTGGCCCCCCCGGCCAGCTCGACGGTGGAGGGGGAGAAGTCCGTGAACGAGTCGCCGCCCCCCTGGACGGTGTTGGTGGCGAGGTCGGCGCCGCCGGCGCCGAGGAGCTGTATCCCGGGATAGCCGGTGAGTGCGCACGTGGCCGACGAGGTGTTGCGGAAACCGAAGGTCACCTCGAAGGTGCCGGCCGCACCCTGGCTCCCGAGAACGCTGAGCGCGTAGTTGGCCCCCGTGCACCCGGGCACCGTGGTCGAGGTGGTGGGCGCCGGCAGCGTCGTGCTCCCCGGGGCCGGGACGGCCGTGGACGTGGTGGCATTGGAGGAGGTGGTGGCCGACTGCTTGTTCGACGAGCACCCGGCCACGGTGGCGACGGAGACGAGGACGACCGAGATCACGACCCGCCGGACCGACAGTCCGGCGCCGGGAAGGCTCAAGAGGTGAAGTCCTCCGGTCGGACGGTGTCGAGGAACTGCCGGAACTCACCGACGAGCTCTTCGGGAGTGGCCGACTCGTCGTCGTCCTCGTCGGTGGGCAGGAGGATGCCCTCGGAGTCCATGAGGTCGTCGGCCACGAACAACGGGCTCGCCGTGCGGACGGCGAGGGCCACGGCGTCCGACGGCCGGCTGGACACGGTGAGGACGCCGTCGGTCCGCTTCAGGTGGAGCTCGGCGTAGTAGGTGGCCGACCGCAGCTCGGTGATCACGACGCGCTCGAGGCTGGCGCCCAGTGTCTCCACGACGTCGCGCATCAGGTCATGGGTCATCGGGACGCGGGGGCGCCACCCCTTGGATGGCGAAGGCGATCGCCGTCGCCTCGGGGGCCCCGATGAAGATCGGGAGGGTCCGGCCGACGCCCTCCGTCTCGGTCAAGAGCAGGACAGGGGTGTTCGACTGGAGGTCCACCCTCACCGCGCTCAGCCGGACTTCGACCATGCCTTGCAACTTACCGCCCGTAGAGCTGGTGGACATGCGCTTCGGGGTCGTCTTCGAGCGCTTTCCGGTCCCCGGCGGCGACGAAGCGCAGGTTGCGGTACCGGCCGGCCACGTCGAGGCCGTACCCGAGAAGAAGCTCGTCGGGGGCCTCGAAGCCGGCGAATCGAACCGGGACGGGCACGATCCGCCGGGCCCGGCGGTCGAACAACGTGCAGACCTCCACCGACGCCGGCCCCCGTCGGCGCAGCTCGCCCAGGACGTAGGTCGAGGTGAGGCCGGTATCCACGATGTCCTCCACCAGGACCACGTCCCGGTCGTGGACGTCGTGGTCGAGGTCCTTCACGATCCGGACGCGCCCGGTCCCCTCGGTGTAGGCGGAGATGCCCAGGAAGTCGATCTCGGTGGGGACCGTCACCTGCCGGACCAGGTCGGCCAGGAAGAAGATGCTGCCCTTCAGGACGGCCACGAAGAGGACGCCGGCCGGATAGGCGTCGCTCACCTCGGCGCCGAGTCGGGCGGTGGCGGTGGCCAGCTCGCCGCGGTCGTGGAGGATCCGGGCGCCGGCGCCCTGCGTCACCCGCCCAATTGGTCGCGCAGGGCGTTGCGCAGGAGAACGGTCCGCAAGGCCTGGCCCAACCGTGACAACTCCGTGACGTTGTCGACGGCACGTTGGCGGGCCTCCGGATTGCGCTGCTTCAGCAGGGGCAGGACGATCTGTTCGATGAAGCCCGCCTCGCGTTCGGCGGCGTGCTTGTGCAACCGGAGGTGGCGTGCTTCCACGCCGAAGCGGGCGAAGCCCGCCGCCGTCCGGGCGATGGTGAGGGCATCGTCGTCGTAATAGGTGACCCCCCCGACGGCGCGACCACCCACCAGCCCGAACGACTCGAGTTGCTGGACGTCACCCACGGTCAGGCCGGCGGCCGAGGCCAGCTCCTCGATCGTCATGCTGGTACCCGACATGGTGGACGCCGGCGCCTCGGCCGGTGCCGGACCGGGCGTCCCCGGCGCCTTGGCCGAGACCGACGCCGCCGACTTGGATGCGGCCCGCCCGCCGGCGGGGCGCGACGTGGACGTGCGGCGGGCGGAGGCCGCCGGTGGCGGGGCCTTCGCCGCCCCCTCGTCGCCGGCGGGGGCGAAGGTGGCGGCGGCCATCTCGGCGGCGCCGACGTGGGCGGGTGCTGGTGGCGTTGTCTCGAACCCGGGCAGGGACGATCCCGACGCCGAGCGTCGGGTACCGGCCGTGGCCGCCTGGGCCCCCTGCCCCACCAGAACCGGTTCGGGCCGGCGGCGGTCCTCGGTGTCGGCGCCCTCCAGGACGTCGTCGCCGTCCTCGACCAGCGCCCCCACGGAGCCGGCGTCGAGGTCGTCGAGGGCGTCGAGGTCGTCGAGCCCGTCGGCCCCGGCTTCTTCGTCGAGGCGTCCCTTGATGACCTTGAGGGGAAGGAAGTGCTCCCGCTGCTGGCGCAAGACCCAGCGCAGGCGCTCGACGTCCTGTTCGTAGAACTTCCGGTACCCCGACGGGGTGCGCTCGGGGTTGACGAGACCCTGGCTCTCGAGGAAGCGGATCTTCGAGATGGTGACGTCGGGGAATTCCTGGCGCAGCAGGGTCAGGACGTCCCCGATGGACAGATACGTCCGGCCGCTCACCGATGTCCCCCGGACGGCGAGGTCACTCGTCCACCGCCGCCAGGTAGACGAGCTTGAACTTCCCGATCTGGACCTCGTCCCCCGTGGCCAGGACGGCCTCCTCGATCCGCTCCCGATTCACGTAGGTCCCGTTCAGCGAGCCGACGTCACGGATCGAGTAGACCCCGTTGCGGCCGACGAACTCGGCATGACGCCGGGAGACGGTGATGTCGTCGAGGAAGATGTCGCTCTCGGGGTGCCGCCCGGCCCGGGTGACGTCGGAGTCGAGGAGGTAACGGGTCCCGGCGTTCGGGCCCCGCTTCACCACCAGGAGCCCGGCGCCGCTGGGGCGGTCGGGCAGGGTCACCGTGAGCTCGTCGTCACCGGCCTCGCCCTGGGCGTCGACCGGGTGGAGGGTGACCGTGGTATCGGAGGTCGGCGGTCCGAGCACGCCGCCGCACGACGAGCAGAAATTGGCGCTCGTCGGGTTGCGGTGCCCGCAGTTGTTGCAGAACACGCCATCCACGCTAGTTCCTCACCTGGTTCCGTCTCGCCGGGCCACTACCCCGCGATGAGCTCCGTGTAGCCGGCGGCGTCCAGAAGTCCGGCGACGACGCCCGGTTCCGTGGGGACGATCTCGCAGATCCAGCCGTCTCCGTAGGGGTCGCTGTTGAGCTGTTCGGGCGCCGATGTCAACGCCTCGTTCACGGCCACGACCTCGCCGGCGACGGGCGCGTAGATCTCCGACACCGACTTGGTGGACTCGACCTCGCCGAGGACGCCGTGCGCATCCACGCGCGATCCGACCTCGGGGAGGGAGACGAAGACGACGTCGCCGAGAGCGTCCTGGGCGTAGTCGGTGATGCCGATCCGCACCCTGCCGTCGTCCTGGCGGACCCACTCGTGGTCGGAGCTGTAGTGCAATCCGTCGGGCACCTGCATGGCGGGGACCCTACCGGAAACGCCCCAGGAACGCCCGGGCCGCAACCCGCGTCAACGCATCATCTGTCGGATCCGGACGGCGTGCTCCGAGGCCCGGGCCCGGGCCTTGGCGTCCGTGGCCGCCTCGGCCCAGACGTGCGTCAGCGGTTCCTCGGGGTCCGGGACGACGAGGACCCAGCCGTCGGACTCGGGGATCTTGACCCCGTCGACCAGGATGACCGGGCGATCCTTCGTCCGCTCGACGACGATGCGCATGACCGTCCCCTTCTGCTCCCACGGGGTGACCACCTCCTCGTGGGCGATGCAGACGGTCGGGAGCCGGCCCGTCAGCTTCGACATCGACTCGCCGGTCATGGCCAACATGGCCAGGAGGTGGACGAGGGTGGCCACGGCGTCGAAGGCGGGGAGGAAGCGCGGGAAGATGAACCCCCCCATCTGGCTGGCGGCGAACGTCACCCGTCGCCACTCGACACCTCCATGAGATGGGTGGCCGACAGCTTGGTCCAGACGATCTCGGCGCCCGCCGCCGAGCAGATCCGCTCGGCCGCCACGGGCACGGACACGGGCAGCGCCACCTTGGCCCCCGGCGTGGTGGAGACGACCAGATCGAGCAGGAGGAGGAGGGCCTCGTCGTCGGTGAGGACACGGCCCTCGCCGTCGACCAGGGTGATGTGCTCCCCGCCGGGGTCGATCACCGCCCCCACGTGCGCCCCCGACGCCCGCACCAGGTCCGAGACCCGGGACGCCGATGCGGCGCGGTCGTTGGTCACCACGGCGGCGGTGGCGGCGTAGGGGTTGACGACGAGGACCTCGGCTCCGAGCTTGGCCAGGACGTTGGGCATGACGAAGCTGCAGGTGCCGTAGGAGTAGTCGAGGACCAGCTTGAATTCGGCGGCGGCGATGGCCTCGACGTCGACGGCGGTCATCATGGCCGCCGTGTACAGCTCGAGGGCACGCGGCGGGAACTCGATGTCGCCGATCTCGGAGGCCAGGGCCCGGCGGAACTCCTCGCGGTGGTAGAGACGCTCGATCTTGCGCTGGGTGGCCTCGGCCACGTCGATGCCGTCCTCGTCGAAGAACCGGATCATCACCGACTGGGCGTCGTCCTCGAAGAGACGGACGGTGATCCCGCCGAGGCTCGACCCCGACCGGACGTGGGACCGGGTCACGGGGACGGTGGCCACCTCGAGGTCGTCGACGTTCACGCCCGCCGCGTTGCAGCCGACGATGACGGCCCGCTTGAGCACCCGCGCCGCCCGGCTGGTGTCGCGCGACGTGGTCACGGTGGCGCCCTTCTCGAGGTTGCTGGCCCAGGCCATGGACAGACGCATGGCCAGCTCGGGGCTGATGTCGACGTTGGCCAGCCCCGTGACCCCCGACCGGCCGAAGAGACTGCGCGGACCGCGCGACTCCCAGACGATCGACGTGTTGACGATGGCGCCGGCCTCCACCGTCTTGAAGGGGTACACCTTGACCCCCGACTTGAGGACGGCATGGGCGCCGACGAAGGTCTCGTCGCCGAGGACGACCCCCTCCTCGCACCGCACACCCTGGCGGAGATCGCAGGAGCGCCCGAGGACGCACCCGTCGAGGCGGACCCCGGCGCCGAGGAAGCCGTTGTCGTGGACCACGGTGCGTTCGAGCGACGTGTTGTCCCCGATGCGGACGTTGGCGCCCGAGGACGCAGTACGAGCCGATGACGGTGTCGGCGCCGATGTGGCAGTTGTCCCCGATGATGGCCGGACCCCGCAGCTCGGCCGAGGGATCCACCGACGCGCCCTTGCCCAGCCAGACCCCGGGCCGGAGCGGGAAGCCGCTGATCTGGACCTCGACCTTCTCGTCGAGAATGTCCTGGTGGGCGCGGACGTAGGCCTCGAGGGTGCCCACGTCCTCCCAGTACCCGTCGGTCACGGCGCCGAAGAGGGGCCGGCCCGCCCCGAGGACGGCGGGGAAGACCTCCTCGGAGAAGTCCACCGGCCGGCCGGCGGGGATGAAGTCGAAGATCTCGGGTTCGAGGACGTAGATCCCGGTGTTGATGGTGTCGCTGAAGACCTGGCCCCACGTGGGCTTCTCCAGGAAGCGCTCGATCGATCCGTCCTCACGGGTGATCACGATGCCGAACTCGAGGGGATCCTCGACCGCCTTCAGGGCGATCGTGGCCAGCGCCCCCTTGGAGGCGTGGAAGTCGACGACGGCGGTCAGATCGATGTCGGTGAGGACGTCGCCGGAGATGACGACGAAGCGCTCGTCGAGCTCGTCACGGGCGTTGAGGACCGAACCGGCCGTCCCGAGCGGGGTCTCCTCGGTGGCGTAGACCATCCGGACGCCGAACTCCGACCCGTCGCCGAAGTAGCTCCGGATGGCGTTGGCCATGAAGGCCACGGTGACGACGATGTCCTCGATAGCCGTGCTGGCGGAGCAGGTTGACGACGTGCTCCATCATCGGCCGGTTGGCCATGGGCAGCATCGGCTTGGGCTGGTTCGAGGTCAGCGGGCGCAGACGGGTGCCCTCGCCGCCCGCCATGATCAGCGCTTTCACGGGAGCATCAGTGGCGACCCTACCTCGCAGGCGGACCCTGGACACCAGGGTCCCCGCCACCGGGGGCGGTGGCGCCACGCCGGCGTCCGTCGCGCCCGCGGGCGAGGGCCCGGCGGGCCACGGGCACGTACGAGGCGGCGGCCGCCCAGGCCAGGACCAGGGCGGGGACGGCGCACAACCAGGCCACCACCGTCAGGACCGACTGCCAACCCGCCGGGCCGTGGGCCACGAGGAAGATGGGGTAGGCCACCATGAGCCCGAAGGTCCCCGCCTTGCCCACCCACAGGACGTCGATGCGCTCGGCCCCGAGCGCAGCCAGGAGGAGCACGGCGGCCGAGACGAGGACCTCCCGGGTCAAGGTGGCCACCCCGAACCACAGCGGGACGGCCCCGTGGACGATCACGGCGATCACGGCCGTCCCCACCAGGATCCGGTCGGCCACCGGGTCGAGCACCTTGCCCAGGTTCGACACCTGCTGCCACCGCCGCGCCACGTAGCCGTCGACCCAGTCGGTGGCCCCGAGGACGGCCAGGAGGACGGCGGCGTCGGTCTGGCGGTGGGCGCCGAAGAGCAGCCACAGGAACAGCGGGACACAGGCCAGGCGGGCGGCGGTGATGGCGTTGGGGACGGTCAGGACACGGTCGAGGTCGGCGGCATCGATCGACGCCCGCTCCGACGCCGCGTCTTCGGCCACCACGGCCGGCATTCTACGGGTCGGCGGCCCGCTCCCCCGGGACCGGGTCGGGAGCCGGGCCGGTCCGGACGGCGGCACCGTCTGTGGTACGCAGGAGCGGTGCCCCACTTCGAACCGTTCGCCGGCCTCCGCTACGACCCCGCCATCCCCCTCGACCGGGTCATCGCACCGCCCTACGACGTCGTCGACGCCGAGGAGCGGGCCCGACTGGCCGGGCGCCACCTGGCCAACGCCATCCACGTCGAGCTCCCCGTCGACGATCCCCGGACGGGCCTCGACCGGTACCAGTCGGCCGCCGCCCACCTGGCCCGGTGGACCGGGGAGGGGATCCTCCAGCGCGACGCGACGCCGGCCTTCTACGCCTACCGGATGACGGTCCCGGGCGGGGGCACGACGACGGGCGTCATCGGGGCGCTCGGGTGCGACCCCGCCGGGGGCGACGTCCTCCCCCACGAGCAGACGATGCCGAAGGACACCACCGACCGCCTCGACCTCCTCCGCTCCTGCCGCACCAACCTGTCCCCCATCTGGGGGCTCTCGCTCACCCCCGGTCTGGCGAAGTCCTACGCGCCCGACGGTCCACCGACGGCCGAGGCCACCGACGACGACGGGGTCGGCCACGCCCTGTGGGTGCTCGACGACCCGTCGGTGATCGACGCCGTCAGCGCCGGCGTGGGAGCCTCCCCCCTGGTGATCGCCGACGGTCACCACCGGTACCAGACTGCCCTCACCTACCAGGCCGAGCGCCGCGCCACCGGGGGGGGCGGGGCCGACGGGTCCGTCCACGGTTGGGACGCCATCATGGCGTTCGTGGTCGAGCTCAGCGAGGACCAGCTGGCCGTGGGGCCCATCCACCGGACGCTCTCGGACCTTCCCGCCGATCTCGATCTGGCCGCCACCTTCGGGGAATGGTTCGACACCGTCCACGTCGGTCCCGCCGACACGGCCCTGGTCGAGGCGGTGGCCGATTCGCAGGCTCTCGCTCTCGTCACGGGGACCGACGTCTGGCTGCTCACGCCACGCGAGGAGACCTACAGCGCGGCGGGTTCCGACCTCGACTCCAGTCTCATCGCCCTCGTCGTCGACCGGATCCCCGGGGTGACGACCAGCTACCACCACGACTGGCACTCGGCCATCGGTTCGGTGACCGACGGCCGGTCCGGCGCCGCCGTCCTCATCCGCCCGGTGACGGTGGCCCAGATCGGCGAGTGGGCCCACGCTCACCGGCGGATGCCGCCCAAGAGCACCTACTTCCACCCCAAGCCGCGGACGGGGATGGTCTTCCGCCCGGTCGACGACTGAGGCCTGAGGAACAGGGGCGGTGCGGCGACCCCCCAGCCGCAGCGGGCCGGCCGCGAGCTTGCGCCGCACACGCCCCGTTCCTATACCCCCCGATGGGCATCGGACGGCCGGTCTTCCGGCTCCGGTCCGTCTGCCCTCACCCCTATCGGCGCGCCGGACCGCTCCATTGAGCGGGCGCACGGAGAGTGGTCGGACTCAGGCCTCGACGGTCCAGGTCCCACCCGACGCCAGGAGGGAGGTCAGGTCGCCCGGGCCCTTGCGCTCGTGGGCCTCGAGCAATTGCCGGTCCATGGCGGCGCCGTACTCGGTCCGGTCGACGGCGCGGAAGACGCCGATGGGAGTGGGCTCGTAGGGGCCCCGGGCCAGGCGGCTGAGCTGGAAGGCCAGACCGGGATCGTCGCGCTTCTCGTCGTGGACGAGGAGGGCGTCCTCTCCGACGTCGGCCACCTCCACCACGCTGACCTGTCCGTCACGACCGAGGACCACCCCGTGCTGGAGATCGGCCCCGAAACGGATCGGCTCGCCGTGGACCAGGGGGATCAGCTGGTCGGGACGGGCGTCGCGGCTGGTGATCTTCTCGAAGGCCCCGTCGTTGAAGACGTTGCAGTTCTGGTAGATCTCCACGAAGGCGGCCCCGCGGTGGTCGTGGGCGCGCCGGAAGGTCTCCTGCATGTGCTTCCGGTCCATGTCGTGGGTCCGGGCCACGAAGGTGGCCTCGGCCCCGAGGGCCAGGGAGATCGGGTTGAACGGCGTCTCGAGCGATCCGAAGGGCGTCGACTTCGTGACCTTGCCCTGTTCCGAGGTGGGCGAGTACTGGCCCTTGGTCAGACCGTAGATCTGGTTGTTGAAGAGAAGGATGGTGATGTTCACGTTCCGGCGCAGGGCGTGGATGAGGTGGTTGCCCCCGATCGACAGGGCGTCGCCGTCACCGGTGACCACCCAGACGTCGAGATCGGGACGGGTGACGGCCAGCCCCGTCGCCACCGCCGGCGCCCGGCCGTGGATCGAGTGGAGCCCGTAGGTGTTCATGTAGTAGGGGAAACGCGCCGCGCAGCCGATACCCGAGAGGAAGACGGTGTTCTCCCGGGAGACACCGAGCTCGGGCATGAGCAGCCGGACCGCCGTCAGGATGGAGTAGTCCCCGCACCCCGGGCACCAGCGGACCTCCTGGTCCGACGTCCAGTCCTTGGCCGTGGTGACGGTGGAGGTGTCGGTCATGACGCCACGCCCTCCCCGGCCCCGACCGTCTGCGGTTGATCCACACCCAGCAACTCGAGGACCGCGATCTCGATCTCGGCCGCCCGGAACGGCGAGCCCTGGACCTTCGACAGGGTCTTGGCGTCGACCAGGAATTCGGCCCGGACCATCTTCGAGAGCTGGCCCAGGTTGGCCTCGGGCACGAGGACGTGACGGTAGGCGGCGAGGACGCCGCCCAGGTCGTCGGGGAAGGGGTTCAGGTGCATCAGTTGGACGTGAGCCACCTTCAGGCCCCGTGCCCTCACCCGACGCACCCCGGCGGCGATGGCCCCGTAGGTCGACCCCCACCCGAGAATGAGGACCTCGGCGCCGCCGATCCCGTCGGGGTCGTCGACCTCCAGGGGGGGAAGGCCCTTGGCTATCCCCGCCACCTTGGCGGCCCGGAGATGGACCATCCGCTCGTGGTTCTGGGGGTCGTAGGAGATGTTCCCGGTGCCGTCCTCCTTCTCGAGACCGCCGATGCGGTGCTCGAGACCGGGGGTACCGGGGACGGCCCACGGCCGGGCCAGGTTCTCGTCGCGGATGTAGGGCCAGAAGGCCTCGGTCCCGTCGGGCCCGGCGTGGTTGGGTTCGGTGGCGAACTCGACGTGGAGCTCGGGGAGGTCGGCCACGTCGGGGAGCCGCCACGGCTCGGACCCGTTGGCCAGGTAGCCGTCGGAGAGGAGGAAGACCGGCGTCCGGTAGGTGACGGCGATCCGGACCGCTTCCACGGCCGCCTCGAAGCAGTGCGACGGGGTCATGGCGGCCACGATGGGGACCGGCGCCTCACCGTGACGGCCGTACATGGCGTGGAGGAGGTCGGACTGCTCCGTCTTGGTGGGAAGCCCGGTGGAGGGTCCGCCGCGCTGGATGTCGATCACCAGGAGGGGCAGCTCGAGGCTCACGGCCATCCCGATCGACTCCGACTTGAGGTCGATCCCGGGCCCGGAGGTGGTGGTGATACCCAGGGCGCCGCCGAAGGCGGCCCCGATGGCGGCTCCCACCCCGGCGATCTCGTCCTCGGCCTGGAAGGTCCGGACCCCGAATTCCTTGTGCTTGGCCAGCTCGTGGAGGATGTCCGAGGCCGGGGTGATCGGGTACGAACCGAGGAAGATCGGCAGGTGGGCCTGGTGGGCGGCGGCGATCAGGCCCCAGGCCAGGGCGGTGTTGCCGGTGACGTTGGTGTAGACGCCGGGCTCCTGGACGGCCGGGCGGACCTGGTAGTTCGACTCGAAGAGCTCGGCCGTCTCGCCGAAGTTGAAGCCGGCCTTGAAGGCACGGGTGTTGGCGTCGAGGACCTGGGGGGTCTTGGCGAAACGCTGGGAGATCCACTCGAGGGTGGGCTCGGTGGGCCGTGAGTAGAGCCAGGACAGAAGGCCGAGGGCGAAGAAGTTCTTCGAGCGCTCGGCCTCGCGGGGCTTCACCCCGGCCGCCTTTCCCACCTCCATGGTGAGCGAGGTCATCGGGACCTCGTAGACCGTGTAGGAGGCCAGGGAGCCGTCGACGAGGGGGTTGGTGGTGTAGCCCGCCTTGTCGAGCGAGCGGTCGTCGAAGGCGTCGACGTTGACGATGATCGTGCCCCCCGGGGGACGAAATGACCGTTGGACTTGAGGGCGGCCGGGTTCATGGCCACCAGGACCGACGGGGCGTCCCCGGGGGTGAGGATGTCGTGGTCCGAGATGTGGACCTGGAAGGCCGAGACCCCGGCCAGGGTGCCCGCCGGCGCCCGGATCTCGGCCGGGAAGTCGGGCAGGGTGGCCGTGTCGTTGCCGAAGAGGGAGCTGACGGAGGTGAATTGGGTCCCCGTCAGCTGCATCCCGTCACCGGAGTCGCCGGCGAACCGGATGACGACCCGGTCCAGCTCTGTCGTTGGATGTTCTGTCGCGGTGGACACACGTCCTCCGTCTCTCAGCGCCCCCGGTCGACCGCGAGGGTCGGGTCGACACCTGATGCGGGCCGCCGATTCCGATAGAGGGCGGCTCCGCGAAGGAGCATAGTGCCGCCCGGTGGCGGCTCAGGCGACCGTGACCGACTTGTCGAGGAAGACGTCCTGGACGGCGTGGAGGAGCTCGACCCCCTCGGCCATCGGGCGCTGGAAGGCCTTCCGGCCCACGATCAGGCCCGTCCCCCCGGCCCGCTTGTTGATCACGGCGGTGCGGACGGCCTGGGCCAGGTCGTCCGCACCGCGGGACTCGCCGCCCGAATTGATGAGAGAGATGCGACCGGCGTAGCAGTTCACGACCTGCCACCGGGTGAGGTCGATGGGGTTGGCGGTGGTCAGCTGCTCGTAGACGAGACGGTCGGTCTTTCCGAACTTGAGGGCGTTGTACCCACCGTTGTTCTCCGGCTGCTTCTGTTTGATGATGTCGGCCTCGATGGTGACGCCGAGGTGGTTGGCCTGGCCCGTGAGGTCGGCCGATACCGCGTAGTCGGCCTCCGGCGTCTTGAAGGCGCTGTTGCGGAGGTAGCACCACAGAACGGTGAAGAGCCCGAGCTCGTGCGCGCTCTTGAAGGCGGCGCGGACTTCTTGGATCTGACGATCCGACTGTTCGGAACCGAAATAGACGGTGGCGCCGACACCGACGGCGCCGAGGTCGGCCGCCTGGCGGACCGATCCGAACATGACCTGGTCGTAGGCGTCGGGGTAGTGGAGGAAGTCGTTGTGGTTCAGCTTCACGATGAACGGGATCTTGTGGGCGTAACGGCGGGCCACGATCCCGAGACCTCCCAGGGTGGTGGCGATGGCCGACGATCCCCCTTCGAGGGCCAGCTCGATCAAGTTGGCCGGATCGAAGTAGGCCGGGTTCTTGGCGAAGCTGGCGCCGGCGGAGTGCTCGATCCCCTGGTCGACGGGCAGGATGGAGAGGTATCCGGTCCCTCCCGTCCGGCCGTGGGCGAAGAGACCGGCGAGGTTCCGGACGACGGGGATGGGGCGGTCCGAGGCCAGGAGGACCCGGTCGATGTAGTCGGGTCCGGGAAGCGTCAGCTCGTCGGCCGTGATCCCCTTGCACTGATAGGAGAGGAGGTCCTGGGCGTCGTCCCCGAGGAGCGCCTCGATGTCGGTAGCCATGGGGCGGAGCCTAATGCGCGTCCGTCACCGCCTTGATGGCCCGGTCGACCCCGGCGTCGTCGACGTCCCGGTGGGTGGCGAACCGGACGATGCCCGGCGCGATCGTCCCGGCCAGCACCCCCTCGTGTCGCAGGTGCCCGAGGAGTGCGTCGGGATCGGGGTGGGAGAAGATGACCATATTGGTCGGGACCCGGCTCGGATCGCACCCCGACCGGGGCCAGCGCTCGGCCACGGCCTCGGCCAGGCGGCGGGCGCGGGCGTGGTCCTCGGCCAACCGTTCCACCATGCTCCGCAGGGCCACCAGGCCGGCGGCGGCGATCACCCCGGCCTGGCGCATGGCCCCTCCCAGGCGATGGCGCTCGACCCGGGCGGCGGCGATGACCGCGGCCGGGCCGGCCAGGACCGACCCCACCGGAGCGCACAGGCCTTTCGACAGACACGACATCACCGTGGTCACCGGTGCCGCGAAGGTGGCCGCCGGTGTCCCCGTGGCCACCTCGGCGTTGAAGAGCCGGGCCCCGTCCATGTGCACGGGGAGCCCCCCCGCCGCGGCGGCCACCGCCCGGAGGGCGGCCACGCTCCAGGGGAGACCACCGGCCGGCATGTGGGTGTGCTCCACACAGACCAGCTCGGGGACCGGATGGTGATGATCGACGGCGGCGCGGGCCCAGGTGACGACGTCCGGATCGAGGGTGCCGTCGTCGTCGTCGACCTCGCAGAACTGGATCCCGGCGTTGCGGGCGGCGGCGCCGTGCTCGTAGATCACGACGTGCTGGCGCCGACCGGCGATCACCAGCCCCCCGGGCTGGCAGAGGACCCGGAGCGCGACCTGGTTGGCCATGACGCCGGAAGGAACGAAGACAGCGGCCGGCTTGCCCACCCGTTCGGCGTACGCCTCCTCCAGCGCCGTCACGGTGGGGTCTTCGCCGTAGCCGTCGTCGCCCACCTCGGCCTCGGCCATGGCCCGGCGCATCTCCGCTGTCGGCTGCGTCACCGTGTCGCTGCGGAGATCGACGAAGCCGGACGGCACGGCTTCGGATGCTACCGGTCGACCCCGCCGACCACGGGGGTCGGGACCGCCTACGTCCCTGTCGGCGTCGTCCCGGTGGGCGTCTTCCTGGTGGTCGTCGTCCGGGACGGTGCCCGGGGACGACGGGTGCGGGATCCCAGCGCGTCGTAGCGGGCGGCCGCGTCGGCCAGTTCCGGGTCGGCGCTGGCCACGCGGGCGAAGAGCTCGCGGGCGTGGGCGGCGTCGCCGGCGCGTTCGTAGAGATCGGCCAGGACGTACCACTGACGGAGATGACGGTCGCTCGGATGGCGCAGGTTGCGGGCGGCGCCGGCCGACGCCAGGACCTCGACGGCGGCGTTCAGCTTCCGTTGGTCGGCCAGGTCGGAGGCGAGGACCATCCGACCCTCGGCCAGGATGTCGGGCGACGGGGAGGCGGCCCGCAATTCCTCCCAGAGGGCGGCCACCCGTCGGTGACGGTGCAGGGCGCGGTGGCAGTCCATCATCACGGGGAGTTGGCTGGTGTCGTCACCGTCCAGCCGGCGCGCCGCCTCCAGGTGCCCGATGGCCTGGGTCCAACGGCCGAGGCGGTAACAGACGAGCCCGTGGAGCTCCCGGGCGGCGGCCGATTCCGGTACCTGCTCGACGAGGTTCTTCGTGATCCGGAAGGCCTCGGTGTAACGGTCACGCTCGTAGGCGCGCGCGGCGGCGGCCATCCGCTCGCTCAGTCTTGGACGCGTCGTCACGCCCGACGGCGGCGGCCAGTTCGTTCACGACTTCGGAGGGAAGAGAGGTCTCCTTGGGACCCGACCGCGTGGTGCCGGTGACCGAAACGGCGGAACCGGCCGCCCCCGTCTCGGGTCCCGGTGCACGAGCCGCCTTGCGACGACCCCGGCGCGGCCCCTCGTCGACGACCGCCTCGAAGATCCAGACCTCGTCGGGCTTCGCCTGGCGTGGGCCGGAGGAAGGCCGGCCCCGTTTCGGCTCGCGCTCGCGCCCGGCCGATTCCGCCGGCGTCTCACCGAGTACGCGCGCGCGCCCTTGCGGGCCACGCTCCCCCATCCCCGGAGGGCGGGAGCTACCGGTGGCGGCGCCGCTCTCCCCGGTCGGCGGGCGGGACCGGGCCCTTCGTTCCGGTCGCGTCGGACCACCGGACGACCGGCGGGCGGGCGGGCGGCGGTCCGGGGCGAGGTGGATCGACCGGTCGTCGGACGGGCCGTCACCGGCCGGCCGGCGGTGGGACGGCCTGCCGTAGGACGGCCTGCCGTAGGACGGCCTGCCGTAGGACGGCCTGCCGTAGGACGGCCTGCCGTAGGACGGCCTGCCGTAGGACGGCCTGCCGTAGGACGGCCTGCCGTAGGACGGCCTGCCGTAGGCCGGCCTGCTGTGGGCCGGCCGGTGGTGGGCCGGCCGGTGGTGGGCCGGCCGGCGGCCGAACGGGCCGTGGGTGGGCGCGCTCGCGGCGGCCGACCGGTGGTGGGCCTTCCGGTCGGTGGCCGGGCGGCGGTGGGACGCCGATCGACGGACGAGCCCCGGGCGGGCGCCGTCGGGCGTTTTCCGGGAGGCGGCGACGGCCGGGCGGGCAGGTCTCGCCGGGGGCGGTCGGAACGAATGGGTCCTCTCGCCCCTCCACGATCCCCGGGGGTCGAAGTGCGCCGCGGCGTCGTCGGGACCCCCGGACGTCCCCTGCCCTGCTCAGAGCGTCCGACACTGTTCTTCCCGGCGGGACGACGCGGGATCGAGGCGCCAGAGGTCGACCCTGCCGGTCGTCCCGGAGCGCGCGGTGGTCGGCTTCCCGAGCCCGACGGCGGGGCCGGTCTCCCGGTCCCGCGCCGGCCGGCGTCGTCCCGACGCGCGCTGACCCCGGGAGGGCCACCGGTGCGAAGGGGCCTCGGCCCGGCCGATGGACGTCCGGTCTGTCGGCCGGGTGCCGGGCGCTGGGGACGGCGTGGCGCATCGTCCCGGGGCATCGACGGAGTGTACCGAGTCCTTCGGGCCGGCCTTTCCGGCGGGAAGGCGCCCGGAGCGGGTGGAGTCCTCAATCTTGACGAAAGATCTTGGCCCCCCGACCGGGATCAGCGCGAAGATGTGCGCGAAACGTTAACGTTCCCGTCATCTTCGGCGGAGGCGCCGACTGACACCCGACTACAAGGGGGTATGACGTGCGGCGATTCAGGACATTGGTCACGATCGCACTCGGCGTGGGGATCGCAGCTGTCCTCCTGGCGGCATGCTCATCATCGAGCTCCCCGACGGCCTCCAACGCCACGAGCGGGGCCAAGATCAGTGGAGGCACCGTGACCTGGGCCGAACCGCCTTCGGCAGTGCCGAACTACATCTTCCCGTTCATGAGCCTGGCCTTCTTCAGTGTCACCAACCTGAGCCAGTTCCAGCAGCTCATGTACCGCCCGCTCTACTGGTTCGGGAACAACGGCACGGCGTCGATCCAACCCTCTCTGTCGCTCGCCCAGAATCCCGTCTACTCGAACAACAACGAGACGGTCGTGATCAAACTGAAGGACTACAAGTGGTCCAACGGTGAGACGGTCACCGCCTCCGACGTGATGTTCTGGATGAACATGATGCACGCCGAGAAGGCCAACTGGGCCGCCTACGCCCCCGGCACCATCCCCGACAACATCAAGAGCATCACCGTCAACAGCCCCACGGAGCTGACGTTCCAGATGACGGGGTCCGTACAACCCGTTCTGGTTGACCTACAACCAGTTCTCGCAGATCACCCCGATGCCCGTGGCCTGGGACATCACGGCGACCGGCGGGGCGCCGGGATCGGGCGGCTGCTCCGGTGCCGCCTACGGCACGGCCGACGCCGCCTGCAGCGCCGTCTACACCTTCCTGTCCAAGCAGGCGGGATACGACCCCGCCAACCCCTCCGGCGCCAACAACTCGCTGGCCACGTACGCCACCAACCCCCTCTGGCAGATCGTGGACGGGCCCTGGCACCTGACCAACTTCGACGCCTCGGGCGACGTCACCATGGTGCCCAACTCGACCTACTCGGGCCCGGTCAAGCCGACCATCGCCGTGTTCAAGGAGGTCCCCTTCACCTCCGACTCGGCGGAGTTCAACTCCCTCGTCGCCGGGAACCTGGACTTCGGATACCTGCCCACCCAGGACATCACAGCGCCGGCCAAGAGTCCGCTCGTGGCCGGCGCCAACAACCCCCGTCTGAGCAGCTTCAGCCTGGATCCGCTCTACCTGTACGGCATCAACTACTTCCCCTACAACTTCAACTCCAACGGGGACAACGGCAACGCCGGGAAGATCTTCAGCCAGCTCTACTGTCCGTCAGGCCATCCAGTACCTGGTCGACCAGCCGTTGTTCGACAACAAGGTGTTCAAGGGCTATGCGGTGCCGACCTACGGGCCGGTGCCCATCCTGCCGCCCACCTACGCGGACTCCGCCGAGTCGAGCAATCCGTACACCTACAGCGTCGCCAAGGCCAAGGCTCTGCTCTCGGGCCACGGCTGGACGGTGGTGCCCAACGGCACCTCGACCTGCGCTGACCCGGGGACGGGCACCAACCAGTGCGGCGCCGGGATCCCCAAGGGGGCGGCACTGAACTTCAACCTCCAGTACGCCACGGGGACGACGTGGATCACCCAACTCATGACCACCGAGAAGTCGTCGTGGGCCCAGGCGGGGATCAACGTCAACCTGAGCTCGGCGTCGTTCGACACGGTCCTGGGCATCGCCGTTCCCTGCACCGGAGGCGGCAACTGTGCCTGGGAGCTCCAGGACTGGGGCGGCGGCTGGGAGTTCTCCCCCGACTACTACCCGACCGGTGAGGAGATCTTCTCGACCGGGGCCGGGTCGAACTCGGGGAGCTACTCGAACGCCACCAACGACGCCAACACCAAGGCGACGGACGACACCAGCGCCAACCTCGACACCTACCAGGACTTCCTGGCCAAGAACCTCCCGGTTGTGTGGCAGCCAAACCCGGCGTACGAGATGTCGGAGATCAGCAACAAGCTCCACGGGGCCACCCCTCAGAACGTGTTCGGCTACCTGACCCCGGAGAACTGGTACCTCACCAAGTAACGTCGAGAATGTGAACGTTCGGTAGTGCAGGACCGCCCCGACATGAGCCCATCGGCCGTGTCGGGGCGGTCCTGTTTCTGAAGGGCCGTCGAGGGGTGAGACGATGATCGGCTACCTGATCCGGAGGGTCGTCCAGGCCGTCGTTGTCATCTTCTTCGTCCTGCTGATCGTCTTTGTCCTGTCGCAGATCATCCCGGGAGGCGAGGCGCGGGCCGTCCTCGGCACCAAGGCCACACCGGCGAAGATCCACCAGTTCAACGTCCTGAACGGTTTCACGTTGCCGATCTGGGACCAGTTCTACCAGTACCTCCTGCGCCTCATCGTCCACCAGAACCTGGGCTACTCCTACTCGTACAACGAGACGGTGTCGGCGCTGATCTCCGACAAGCTCCCGAAGACGCTCGTCCTCGTCGGCTTCTCGACCATCCTGGCCCTCGTCGTCTCCATCCCGCTGGGCATCCTCCAGGTCGTCCGGCGCAACAAGCCCGTCGACTACGTCCTCACCGGGCTCTCCTTCATCTTCTACGCCATGCCGGCGTTCCTCCTCGGGACGTTGCTCATCCTGTATTTCGCCATCGACCAGCACTGGTTCCCCGTGGGCTTCAACCAGAGCCAGACGGTGGGGAACATCCTGTCCGACCCGCGGGGCCTGGTCCTCCCCGAAGTCACCCTCGCCGCGTTGACGATCGCGTCGTTCAGTCGCTACATGCGGTCCTCGATGATGGAGGCGATGACGGAGGACTACATCCGCACCGCCCGGGCCAAGGGGGCGGCCCCCCGGCGCGTCCTCTACGTGCACGCCCTGCGCAACGCCCTCATCCCCATCCTCACCCTGCTCGGCCTGTCCATCCCGGCCATCGTGAGCGGAGCCCTGATCACGGAGACGGTGTTCAACTATCCGGGCATGGGGTTCCTCACGACCGAGGCGGCCTTCAAGACCGACATTCCCGTCCTTCTCGGGACCACCCTGGTGGCCACCATCGCCACCGTGGCCGGGTCACTGCTGGCCGACGTCCTCTATGCCGTGGCCGACCCGCGGATCCGGTATGCCCGGTGACACACTGATGCCAGAGGGGCACGAGAGGCACGACGGGGGATCGTTCCCCCTCTCGGCGGCGGCCGCCGCCGAGGACGCCATGCCGGGCGTGGCAATCCCCGTGACCGAGCAGGGGCCGGGGACCGCCGGGCCCGAAGGCGGTGACGTGGCCACCTCCGGCGGGGCCCTGCGGCAGATCACCCGGGTCTTCATCGAGAACAAGCTGGCCGTGATCGGGCTGGCCGTGATCGGGTTCATGGTGCTCTTCTGCTTCGTGGGGCCGCTGCTGTACCACTCGAATCAGGTGAACGCCCAGGCGGCGCTGCAATCGTCCAACCAGAACAGCGTGTGCCCGCCCTGCGCGCCCGGAAACGGCCATCCCTTGGGGACGGACCCGTCCGGCTTCGACCTCCTGGGACGACTGATGTTCGGGGGAAGAACTCGCTCATCGTGGGCTTCGTGGCCGCCGCCGCCGCCACCCTCTTCGGAGTCGTCTACGGCGCCGTGTCCGGATTCGTCGGGGGCTGGGTCGACGCCCTCATGATGCGGTTCATCGACATCCTCCTCTCCATCCCCCAGCTCTTCCTGCTCATCGTCCTCGCCGTCATCTTCCACCCGTCACTGCATATCCTCATCATCGTCATCGCCGTCGTGGCCTGGCTGGTCCCCGGACGGCTCATCCGCGGTGAGACGCTGACCCTGCGCGTCCGCGAGTACGTCCAGGCAGTGCGGGTCATGGGGGGTAGCCGGACGCGCATCGTCTTCCGCCACATCATCCCCAACACGGTGGGCACCATCGTGGTCAACGCCACCTTCCAGGTGGCCGACGCCATCCTGCTGCTGGCCGCCCTGGGATTCCTCGGTCTCGGGCTCCCCGCTCCCCAGACGGACTGGGGGGCCATGCTCAGCAACGGGGTGGAGTACGCCACCGGCGGCTACTGGTGGCTGATCTACCCGGCCGGGTTCTGCATCGTGATCGTCGTGGTGGCCTTCAATTTCGTCGGCGACGCGCTGCGGGACTCGCTGGAGGTGCGGCTCCAGCAGAGGTAGCGCCGGGCGTCCTCAGGTGGCCGCCGCCCCCACCGCGTCGTTGGGAGCCAGGTCCACCGGTGTCTGCAACGGGAAATGGCAGGCGGCGAAATGCCTGGTCCCGAAGGGCCGCAGCGGGGGTTCCTCGACGGCGCAGACCTCCTGGGCGAACGGGCAACGGGTCCGGAACCGGCACCCCGACGGAGGCTGCATGGCCGAGGGCAGCTCCCCCTTGATGTGCTGGCCCCGCGAGGCCCGGGCCAGGGCGGGGTCCGGTTCCGGGATCGTGTCGATGAGCGCCCTCGTGTACGGGTGGGCCGCCTTTTCGTAGATGTCGAGCGCCGGCCCCACCTCGACGAGCTTGCCCAGGTACATGACGCCGATCGTGTCGGCCATGTACTTCACCACGGCCAGGTCGTGGGAGATGAAGATGTAGGTCAGGTGCCGACGTTGCTGGAGCTCCTTCAACAGGTTGAGGATCTGGGCCTGGATGGAGACGTCCAGGGCCGAGACGGGCTCGTCGGCCACGATCAACTTGGGGTCGAGAGCAAGGGCGCGGGCCAGGCCGATCCGTTGGCGCTGGCCGCCGGAGAATTCGTGCGGGTACAACTCCAGTGCCTTGGCCGAGAGCCCCACCTCACCCATGAGGCTCCTGGTCCGCTCCTCTCTCTCGTGCGCATCACCGATGTTCTGGACGACGAGGGGCTCCTTCAGGATGGACCCGACCCGCATACGAGGGTCGAGCGACGCGTAGGGGTCCTGGAACATCAGCTGCATGTCCCGACGACGGTGGCGCAGGGCACGGGATCCGAGACGGGTGACGTCGTCCCCCTCGAACGTGATGCTGCCGGAATTCGCCTTCTCGAGGGCGACGACGAGCCTCCCGATGGTGGTCTTTCCGCAGCCGGACTCCCCCACCAGCCCGAAGGTCTCGCCGCGGCGCACCGAGAAGCTCACGTCGGACACCGCCTTCACGCTCCCGACGCGCCGTTGGATGATCATCCCGGACGTGACCGGGAACTCCTTCACCAACCGCGACACCTCGAGGAGAACCGGCTGCTGGGCGAGCTCGTCGGCCCGGGTCTGCTGCCGGGCGGCCGAGAGCTCGTCGGCGGTGATGGTGACGTCCGCCGATTTGGCCACCGCCACCGGGCGCTTGGCAATCGTCAATGCGTCGACACCCACCTGATGGAAGCAGGCGGCCAGGTGGCCGGGTTCGGAGTCCCCGGCGAGGACGAGCTCCGGCTCGTGGGCCGAACAGTCGTCCTGGGCGTAGAGGCACCGGGGGGCGAACCGGCACCGGTCGATGGGCTGCGACAGGTCGGGGGGCAGACCGGGAATGCTGATGAGGCGGATCGAGGAGTCCTGCTCGAGCTTGGGGACCGACGCCAGGAGCGCCTCCGAATAGGGATGGCGCATGCGGGTGAACAGCTCGCCGGTGGTCGTCGACTCGATGATCTTCCCGGCGTACATGACGAGGACCCGGTCGGTCGCGGCCGGCGATCACGCCCATGTCGTGGGTGATCAGCATGATGGCCATGCCCAGCCGCTCCCGGAGGTTGTCCAGGAGATCGAGGATCTGGGCCTGGATGGTGACGTCGAGAGCCGTGGTGGGCTCGTCGGCCACCAGCATCTTCGGCTCGCAGGCCAGGGCCATGGCGATCATGACCCGCTGGCGGAGTCCGCCGGAGAGCTGGTGGGGATAGGCGTCCAGGCGCTCCTGGGGCCGGGGCATGTCGACCAGGGTGAGCACCTCGAGGGCCCGCGCCCGGGCTTCGGCCTTGGAGGCGCGACGGTGCAGGCGCACACTCTCGGAGATCTGCCGACCGATCGTCATGGTGGGGTTGAGGGAGGTGAGGGGATCCTGGAAGATCATGCCGACGTCGTTGCCGCGGATCCTGCACATCTCCTTCTCGCCCAGCGGGACGATGTCCCGGCCGAGCAGGTTGATCTTGCCGCCGGCGACGTGTCCGACGTTGGGCAGGAGCTTCATGATCGACAGGCCGGTGGTGGTCTTGCCGCAGCCGGACTCACCGACGACACCGACGCACTCCCCCTCGTCGACATGGAAGGAGACGTCATCGACAGCCGTCACGTTCGAGCGGCGGAGGTGGAATTCGGTCCGCAGACCCTCCACCTCGAGGACGGCGCTCACCGGTCGCCACCTCGACCGGTCGCCGGCGGTCCCGTCAGCTGCATGGACGAAACGCTAGCCCTGGACCGCCCCAGGCGGGTGCCGCCGGGGTGCGTTCACCGCACCCGGTACCAGCTCTCCGGGGTGAGGGCCCCGAAGACGTTCTGGGGCGCCACTCCCCTGAGGTCGTCCCTGATCTCGGTGAGCGAAGCGGCGGGGACGGGTTCGAAGATGACGGGCAGCTGCTCGGCCAGGTAGTCCGACGTATGTCCCGAGGCCCGTCGTCGTCGTCACCGTCCGGGCGATGTTGGCGTCGTCGAAGAGGTTGGCGTATCCCCCGTCGTTCGTCGCCGCCGCCGTGGTGAAGATCTCCTCACCGCTCGGGTAGACGTCGGGGAAGAAGCTCCACGCCGTCCCCCAGTCAGCGAGCTCCCAGGTGCACCCCGCTCCCCCCACACAGGGAACGGTGTCGTCGATGACGGCTCCGGACGACGCCGAATTCACCGTCACGTCGATCCCGGCGCGGGCCCACGACGTCTTCTGCGCCGCCATCACGCCCGCCAACCACTGCGTCCCCGTGGCGTCCTGGAGGGTGAACCTCAACGGAGCGTCGGCGGGGATCCAGGCTCCGCACTCCCCCGGCGCCGTCCCCGGGCGGGCGCAGGTGGAGACTGCTCCGGGGTGGACCCTCCACCCGTTCTGCTCGAGAAGGTCGACCGCTCTGGCCGGGTCGTACGGGTAGGGGTTCCGCCGCCCGACCCCCGAGTCGAAGGCGCTCGCCGGCTGGAGGGGGACGGGGCCGAACGTGGGTACCCCGTAACCCTTCAGGACCTTCCTGATCACCGCCGGCTGGTCGACCAGCAACTGCATCGCCTGGCGGAAGTACAACTGGGAGAAGATCTTTCCCGCCACCGCGTCGTCCCCCGTGGAGTTGAAGTTGTAGGGGACGTAGTCGATGGCCCACGGGTAGAACGGGGCGATGCTGAAGCCGGCCGGATGCGCGGTGCCCGGGGCCGGCCGGGTGGGGTCCGACGTCGCTTTGGAGACGTCCGACAGCGGCATGTATCCCACATCGAGCCGACCGTCGTCGACGGCGTTCTGCTCGGCGCCGGCGCCCTTGAAAGGCATCTCCACGAACTTCGAGAAGGTCGCGGTCCGCGGTCCGGAGTACCGGGGATTGCGCTGCATGGTGACGGTCCCCGACGAGGTGAGCGACGAGAGGTGCCACGGCCCGTCCACGACCTGCCAGAGCTTGTTCGATCCATAGGTCGAGACGGCCGTGTTGGTGGCGGTGGGACTGGTGGGATCGAATCCGGCCTGCCGCGACAGGAAGTCGTAGACGGCGTCACAGGCCAGGTCGAGGCGGCCATAGCCCGCCGTCGAGCACTGTCCTGATCCCGGAGACCCCCCCGGGCGGGTGACGTCCCACGCCTCGGGGAGAGGCGTGATCTGCGACAGCTCGTTGTAGGTGAACCACTGGGGGTTGTACGCCTTGTTCAAGGTGAAGGTGAGTTGCGACCCGCTGACGGCGACCACATTGACCACGTTGTCGGGGAAGGCACCGGGCACGTAGGCGGCCCAGTTCGCCTTCTCGGCGTGGAGCATGTTCATCCAGAACATGACATCGGTGGCGTCGAGCGACTCACCGTCGGACCATCGGTAGGGTTTCAGCGTGACGGTGACGGTGTTCCCGGGGCCGTAGGCCGGGGCCTGGGCCAGCGACAGGGACTCGTTCAGGTCGGGCGTCGAGCCCGTGCCCATCCAGTACAACGGGCGGTACATCAGGTCCTGGAACTGCTCGACGTTGGCGGTGGTGAAGTACTCCGCCGGCATGAAGGGGAAGATGAAATCGGGCGGCGACGACGGCGCTTGGGCCCAGTACGCCGTGGCCCCGGTGACCGGCGTGGATCCCGACGCCACCGCTGACGGGGCCCCGACGGATCCGTACCCGACCGCCAGCAGGGCGACGACAGACAGAGCCGCCACGACGCGGTACCGGTGCACCAGGTGACCCCTTCGTACGTCCGTTCCCCGCATGCGGAACCGTGGCTGGGCGGTCGGCATCATCGTCGAGCTCGCCGTTCCCCCGCCTTCCCTGTCACCACCTGCTCCGCCGTCGAGCGGGAACGGGTCCCGGACTCGACGGCCGAGCAGGTGCTGCGCCGGCTGTCCGGCGCTTCTCGAAAAATTCCGGCGACGTCCTACTCTCCCAGGGGGATGCCCCCCAAGTACCATCGGCGCTGGCGGGCTTAACTGCCGTGTTCGGAATGGGAACGGGTGTGGCCCCGCCGCCATGGTCACCGGAAATCATGCTCCGGGCGGACCGTGTCCTGTCGGCGTCGGCCGACGGTCATCCGATCCGCCCTCGAGCGGCCCTGCGGCCGTCCGTTGAGCGTTCCATAGCGAGCACGAGCATGAAAAATTCTCCAAGCCCTCGGCCGATTAGTACCGGTCGGCTGAACACGTTGCCGTGCTTACACCTCCGGCCTATCAACGTGGTCGTCTAGCCACGGGCCTTACCAGGTTGTCCTGTGGGAGACCTCATCTTGGAACGAGCTTCGCGCTTAGATGCTTTCAGCGCTTATCCCATCCGTAGGTCGCTAACCAGCCATGCCCTTGGCAGGACAACTGGCACACGAGAGCTACGTCCGTCCCGGTCCTCTCGTACTAGGGACAGCCTTCCTCAGGTCTCCTACGGCTGCATCGGATAGGGACCGACATTCTTGTTACCACCGGCGAAGACGCCGGGGGCCAGGGCATTTCTGCCTGGCTCTGCATGTCGCCATGCAGATCGGACCATATCTTCACCACCTACTTCTTGTGGTGCCTGGCGTATGGTCTCTGAGGATTCTGGATGCGCACTTGACACCCAGTCTTTCCTGCTGATTGACCGCACCTGACGCGTTATCACTTTCCGAAATCGCCATGACCGCAACGTACGTTCACGTTGTAACGGCCAAGGATCCTTTCGGATGAGTAGCGCAGGATACAACCGGTGTTTCCAGCATATAGCCAAGTTTATAGACAGCGCGGTTTGTTCCACTGTCTCACGACGTTCTAAACCCAGCTCGCGTACCGCTTTAATGGGCGAACAGCCCAACCCTTGGGACCGGCTTCAGCCCCAGGATGCGACGAGCCGACATCGAGGTGCCAAACCTTCCCGTCGATATGGACTCTTGGGGAAGATGAGCCTGTTATCCCCGGGGTACCTTTTATCCGTTGAGCAACGGCGCTTCCACAAGCCACCGCTGGATCACTATGCCCTGCTTTCGCACCTGCTCGACTAGTAAGTCTCGCAGTCAAGCTCCCTTGTGCCATTGCACTCGACGGCTGATTGCCAACCAGCCTGAGGGAACCTTTGGGCGCCTCCGTTACGATTTAGGAGGCGACCGCCCCAGTCAAACTACCCACCTGACGCTGTTCCCGATCCGGATCACGGACCTGGGTTAGGGCCCCGGCACGAAAAGGGTGGTATTTCAAGGTTGTCTCCACCTCGGCTGGCGCCGAAGCTTCAAAGACTCCCACCTATCCTACACAATCCGTACCAAAGCTCAACATCAAGCTGCAGTAAAGGTCCACGGGGTCTTTCCGTCCTGATGCAGCTAACGAGCATCTTTACTCGTACTTCAATTTCGCCGGGTCTGTGGTTGAGACAGTGGGAAAGTCGTTACGCCATTCGTGCAGGTCGGAACTTACCCGACAAGGAATTTCGCTTAGCCTGTTACTTGTTAACCAACCCGGTGGGATTCCGGGTAGGCGGGTTGGACGTTTCCGCCAACCTCCCCACGTCGCCGTGGGGCTCGGACCATCTCTTCATCTCATCGCATTCACGACGAGATGGTCGGCGTATGGTCTCTGAGGATTCTCTGGATTCCAGAGTCTTTCCTGCTGATTTTCCGCACCTCTCACATTGTCACTGAGATTCAGCCGACAGTGTCGCCGATTCTGAATCACGAGTAGTGGAGGATTCACGGATTTTCCAGCATATGGCCGACTGCGCACCGCATCGTCGCCGACACGGGGGGCAGCTGCCTCCAGCACGTACGGAGGCTTTCCTACCTTAGGCACTTTTGTTACTCGCCACTCGATACGCCAATCACTTCGACGAATGCTCGAGATTGCGGGCTAGATCATTTCTGTCTAGCTCCCCATGTCGCCATGGGGGTCGGACTGTACCTTCACCGTCGAACAGGGTGTAAGTCCCCTTGTGCGTTCGACAGGCCTGGCGTGCAGTCTCTGAGGATCCCTCAAATCGAGGTTTCCTGCTGATTGTCCGCACCGGTCAGATTTTCACTGCCTTCGCATTCCCCGTCAGAGACGGACGATACGAAGACGAGTACTGCCGGATACTCGGGTGTTCCAGCATACAGCCAGGTTTACAACGGCCGAGTTGAAACTCCACCGTTATAGTTCCCGTTACCCCCATATCGCTATGAGGCGTGGACCATATCTTCATCCACCTGGCTTCACAGGTGGAGCCTTGCGTATGGCCTCTGAGGATTCCCAATCCCTCAACACGGCGAGGATTTCCTCCTCGCCATAGCGACGCTTTCCGCCTCGGTTCATCGGAGCCCTCATCGCGAAGGCTTCGACAACGCCGGTTGGCGTCAAGTGTCGACCGGTCAGGACGAGCTCGGTGATCTCACGGAACCTCATGAGATCCAGCCGTTTCGGACTTCGTAGCAAGTACCGGTCGAAGAACGGAAAGATCCGTTCGACCAGCTCTTGGGGCCGGGTCACTTCGAAATAGTGAATCCCGTCTCCGCGATCTCGCACCGTTCCCACGTCGAAGGTCGTGCGTAGGAGCTCTGGGAGCTCCCGCCCGATCTGCGACACGTTGAACGACAACGAGACTCGCCACGGCAAGCCGCGATCACGCTCTCGACGGAAGGGGACGTTGAAGCTTCCCTCTCCGTCGACGAATCCGGCGATCCAGTTGCCCAGATCACATGGGATTCGATCCAACCAGTAAGAGGAACTGGGCCTTTCCTGCTGATTGTCCGCACCGGACGGATTGTCACTATCCATGCCCACACCTTAAGAAGACGGTGTAACAACATGAATGAGTACCGCCGGATACTCGGGGTTTCCAGCATATAGCAAGGTTTGTTCCAGACGGTCACCCATCTGGAGCCGCAACTGTGTGTATTTTACGGCCGCCGTTTACCGGGGCTTAGGTTCACAGCTTCGCCCGAAGGCTAACCGTTCCCCGTAACCTTCCGGCACCGGGCAGGCGTCAGAGCGTATACATCGTCTTAGGACTTCGCACGCTCCTGTGTTTTTAGTAAACAGTCGCTTTCCCCTATTTTCTGCGGCCCCCTCAGGCTCAGGACGCGAAGTCCTTCACCCTAGCGGGGCCCTCCTTCTCCCGAAGTTACGGAGGTATTTTGCCGAGTTCCTTAACCACAGTTCTCCCGATCGCCTTGGTATTCTCTACCCGCCCACCTGTGTCGGTTTGGGGTACGGGCACCATGTCAGCTCGCTAGAGGCTTTTCTCGGCAGCATGGGATTAGTGACTTCGCCTGAACGGCTCGGCATCGCGTCTCAGGATTAACGGGGTCCGGATTTGCCTAGACCCCTCCCTACACGCTTACCCCAGGACAACCAACGCCTGGGCTCACCTACCCTCCTGCGTCCCCTCTTCGCTATCCGCCACGGGATCGGTCGGTTCGGCCCGAAGGCCAGCCCCTTAGGAGTCCCATATTGGATTGGGCGCGGACACGGTGGTGCTGGAATATCAACCAGCTGTGCATCGACTACGCCTCTCGGCCTCGCCTTAGCTCCCGACTCACCCTGGGTGGATTAGCCTTCCCCAGGAACCCTTGGGCTTACGGCGGAGGGGTTTCTCACCCCTCTCTCGCTACTCATACCAGGATTCTCACTCGAACCCGCTCCACGACGGTTCACACCCCCGCTTCACGGCTGAGTTCGACGCTCCCCTACCACTCCCACCCGTGACTCCTGAAGCGGCACCGCAAGCGGTGCGTCTTCAGGCGGAATGGAAATCCGCAGCTTCGGCTTTTGGCTTGAGCCCCGTTACATTGTCCGCGCAGGACCACTCGACCAGTGAGCTATTACGCACTCTTTCAAGGATGGCTGCTTCTGAGCCAACCTCCTGGCTGTCTTTGCGTTCCCACATCGTTTTCCACTTAGCCAAAAATTTGGGGCCTTAGCTGGCGGTCTGGGCTGTTTCCCTTTCGACCAACGAAGCTCATCCCTCGTGGTCTCACTGCCGGGCTCTGGAGCATCGGCATTCGGAGTTTGATTGGGGTCGGTAAGCTTGTAGGCCCCCTAACCCATTCAGTGCTCTACCTCCGATGCTGAACGCCCGACGCTGCACCTAAATGCATTTCGGGGAGAACCAGCTATCACCGAGTTTGCTTGGCCTTTCACCCCTATCCACAGGTCATCCCCCCTGTTTTCAACCAGGGTGGGTTCGGCCCTCCACGGGGTCTTACCCCCGCTTCAGCCTGCCCATGGATAGATCACTCGGCTTCGGGTCTACCACATGCGACTGTACGCCCTATTCAGACTCGCTTTCGCTCCGGCTCCCCCTCTCGGGTTAACCTCGCCACACACGGTAACTCCCTGGCTCATTCTTCAAAAGGCACGCCATCACGGCCGGCGTAGGCCCACGTGGCGGAGACGCCTCACCGAAGTGAGACGACCCACGCGTAGGTGGGCGCCGGCGACGCTTTGACTGATTGTAAGCCAACGGTTTCAGGTACTATTTCACTCCCCTCCCGGGGTACTTTTCACCTTTCCCTCACGGTACTAGTCCGCTATCGGTCGCCTGAGAGTACTTAGCCTTACGAGGTGGTCCTCGCAGATTCACACCGGCTTTCCCGGATCCGGCGCTACTTGGGAAATCCAACTGGAGATCTCAGACCATTCGCGTACGGGGCTCTTACCCTCTGTGGCGCGGTGTTCCAAACCGCTTCTGCTTGGTCGAGATTTTGTAACTCCATGACGGGTCTGGTGCCCCATCTGTCGGCTCCCACGACCCCGAACTGGCAACGCCACCAGGCTTGACACCAGTTCGGTTTAGGCTCTTCCCGTTTCGCTCGCCGCTACTCAGGGAGTCGCTGTTGCTTTCCTCTCCTCGGGGTACTGAGATGTTTCAATTCCCCCGGTTCCCTCTCCCGGTGCTATGTGTTCACACCGGAGTGACACCCCATGACGGGTGCCGGGTTTCCCCATTCGGACATCCACGGATCGAAGCTTGGTCGGCAGCTCCCCGTGGCTTTTCGCAGCCTCCCACGTCCTTCTTCGGCTTCAGGCGCCTAGGCATCCACCGTTGGCTCTTTGTAGCTTGGAGAACAAAGATGCTCGTGCTCGCTATGGAATTCTCAAGGGACGCGCGGCGCCCCGGCAGCGGATGATACGAGCTGGGGGCAGGCCGGACGGATACGCGAGCGGCCGACCGTCTGAAACGACGATCGGCATCGCGACGGAAGTGACGATGTCACTCCCTCAAAACGGAATAGTGAGGTCCGGCTCCCCTCCGCGGCCCGGAATACGGGGCCGGCCGGGCATGCCCCCGAAAGGACATGGGCGGACGGCAGCCGCCGGGAAACGAAAGAAAGCCGAATAACCAGTGATCGACTAGGAAGTCCCTGGCCCGAATGGCCAGGAAATGACTCCTTAGAAAGGAGGTGATCCAGCCGCACCTTCCGGTACGGCTACCTTGTTACGACTTCACCCCAATCACCGATCCCACCTTCGACAGCTCCCTCCCAAAAGGGTTGGGCCACCGGCTTCGGGTGTTACCGACTTTCGTGGTGTGACGGGCGGTGTGTACAAGGCCCGGGAACGTATTCACCCCGGCGTTGCTGATCCGGGATTACTAGCGACTCCGACTTCATGGAGTCGAGTTGCAGACTCCAATCCGAACTGAGACCGGCTTTTGGGATTGGCTCCCCCTCGCGGGATAGCAGCCCGTTGTACCGGCCATTGTAGCATGTGTGCAGCCCTGGACGTAAGGGGCATGATGACTTGACGTCATCCCCACCTTCCTCCGAGTTGACCCCGGCAGTCTCCTACGAGTCCCCGGCATTACCCGCTGGCAACATAGGACAAGGGTTGCGCTCGTTGCGGGACTTAACCCAACATCTCACGACACGAGCTGACGACAGCCATGCACCACCTGTTTAGGACCCCGAAGGACACCGTATCTCTACGGCTTTTCCCTAAATGTCAAGCCCAGGTAAGGTTCTTCGCGTTGCCTCGAATTAAGCCACATGCTCCGCCGCTTGTGCGGGCCCCCGTCAATTCCTTTGAGTTTTAGCCTTGCGGCCGTACTCCCCAGGCGGGGCACTTAATGCGTTAGCTGCGGCACGGAACCCGTCGATAGGGTCCCACACCTAGTGCCCAACGTTTACGGCGTGGACTACCAGGGTATCTAATCCTGTTCGCTCCCCACGCTTTCGCTCCTCAGCGTCAGTTCCGGCCCAGACCACCGCCTTCGCCACCGGTGTTCCTCCTGATATCTGCGCATTTCACCGCTACACCAGGAATTCCGTGATCCCCTACCGGACTCTAGCCATTGCAGTATCGAGTGGCGGCTCCAGGTTGAGCCTGGAGGTTTTACACCCGACTTGCAAAGCCGCCTACGAGCTCTTTACGCCCAATGATTCCGGACAACGCTCGCCCCCTACGTATTACCGCGGCTGCTGGCACGTAGTTGGCCGGGGCTTCTTCTGCAGGTACCGTCATCATCGTCCCTGCTGAAAGAGGTTTACAACCCAGAAGGCCTTCGTCCCTCACGCGGCGTTGCTGCGTCAGGCTTTCGCCCATTGCGCAAGATTCCCCACTGCTGCCTCCCGTAGGAGTCTGGGCCGTGTCTCAGTCCCAGTGTGGCTGATCGTCCTCTCAGACCAGCTACCCGTCGAAGCCTTGGTGGTCCGTTACACCACCAACAAGCTGATAGGCCGCGAGTCCCTCCCAAAGCGAAATTCATTTCCTCACCAGACCATGCGATCCGGTGGGGATATCCGGTATTAGCACCGGTTTCCCGGTGTTATCCCAGTCTTCGGGGCAGGTTGCTCACGTGATACTCACCCGTTCGCCACTAGGTCTTCACCAGTGTTGCCACCGGTTGGACCTCGTTCGACTTGCATGTGTTAGGCACGCCGCCAGCGTTCGTCCTGAGCCAGGATCAAACTCTCCATCGAGATCTTCGTCGGTGACCCGAGGGTCACCGACGAAAATCGGAGAGCCGGTTCGGGTCTAGCTACCCCTCACCGACTGGCACAGCACAGATTTTGTTGTCCGTGACAGTGCTTAATTACTTAGGTTCAACTGCCCGGCACGCCGAAGCGAGCCGCGCAGTTGCCCGCACTGGCTTTTGGCTCTCACTATTCCGTTTTCAAGGAGCGACGCGACACACACCACGACAGAGGCGTTGGTGCCGGATTCCCGCGGTAGGTTGCCCGACCGGGGGACCGTCATGGTACCCGCAGTGACCTGGGGTGTCAATGGCGTCAGGAACCCGGCTGTCCGGGCCCGTCCGGCGACTGCCCCCACCCTGGTCCCGGGCACGTGAGCCCGTCGGCGGGGAGGCCGTCCTGACACTCGTCAGTCTACGCCCGGGGGCCCGGGGCGCGCCCGTGACGCCCCGGCCGTCGGCCGGTCCGAGGGACCCTGGCCGGCGGACCCGGGCCGGCCCCGGGAGACGTGGGGGTCCCCCGGCACCCACCACCGCCAGGGCCGATCGGCCGCCTGGCGGATGCCGATCCGAGCCGGAGACCCCGGGCACCGGCGGCGGGGGCGTCCCGTCGTCGCGCACCGTGAGACCCCGGTCCCCGCGTCACCAGGTCGGCCCCGTCCTCGGGCGCCGGTGATCCCGAAGGCCTGGCAGAGCTTGGCCGGACCGCTCGTCAGCTGGCGGTCGGTCGTTCCCGCCGGACGGGCCCGGCGCATGGCCGCCAGACCCGACACCGGGGCCAGGGCCCGCAGGAGCACGGCGTGGCCCGTCCCCTCCGGTCCGCAGACGGCGTTGGCGCACCAGTGCATCCCGTAGGTGAAATAGACGTAGAGGTGACCGGGTGGGCCGAACATGGTGGCGTTGCGCCTGGTGGGGCCGCCGAAGGCGTGGGAGGCCGGGTCCTCGCCGCCCCGGTAGGCCTCCACCTCGACGATCCGGCCCACCCTGGTCCCCCGGACCAGGAGCTTGTTCAGCAGCAGGGGGCCCACCACCACCGGGTCGCCGGCGTAGAAGCGGCGGGGGACGACGTCGCCCGGGCACGGCTCCGGGGCGACGTCGGGCCGCCCCGGCCGTCACGATCCGGTCCCTCGGCGCTTCTGTCCGCGGCCGGAGGCCGGGCCGGCCGACCCCGACGGCGGCGACCTCGGCGCCACCGACGGTCCGGGGGGACGAGGCGGCGTCGAGGGCGTGGGCCACCCGCTCGCGGTCGAGCTCGATCCGGTGGCCGAAGCGCTCGGTCTGGACGGCGACGGGACCGGGGCCGGCCCCGCCGGGCGAGGTCCGGCGGGTGACGGCCACCCCGGGCTCGAGCAGGCCCAGGGCGTCGGTCCCGAGGGCCGGGTGGGCCTGGACCAGTTCGGCCAGGGGCACCCCCCGCTGCAGCGAGTCGCGGACGAGCGATCCCACGATGGAGTGGGCCTGGCGGAAGGGGACGCCCCGCTCGACCAGCCACTCGGCCAGGTCGACGGCCGCTCCCGGCGCCCCGTCGGCCGCCGTCCGCATCCGTTCGGTGTCGAACTGGGCCGTGGCCAGCATCCCCGTCATGGCCACCAGGGCGCGGCTGATCTGGTCGACGGCGTCGAAGAGGGGCTCCTTGTCCTCCTGGAGATCGCGGTTGTAGGCCAGGGGGAGGCCCTTCAAGGTGGCCAGCATCCCGGTCAGGTGGCCGATGAGACGTCCGGCCTTCCCCCGGGCCAGCTCGGCCACGTCGGGGTTCTTCTTCTGGGGGAGCATCGAGCTCCCGGTGGCGTAGGCGTCGTCCAGGGTGACGAAGCCGAACTCCTCGGTCGACCACAGGACCAGCTCCTCGCCGATCCGCGACAGATGGACGCCGAGCAGGGCCAGGTCGAAGAGGGCCTCGGCCACGAAGTCGCGGTCGGAGACGGCGTCGAGCGAATTCTCGAAGCGGCCGGCGAAACCCAGGTCGGCGGCCACGGCGTCGGGGTCGAGCGCCAGCGACGATCCGGCCAGCGCCCCGGCGCCGAGCGGGCTCACGTCGAGACGGACGACGGTGTGCATGAGCCTGTCCACGTCGCGCGCCAGGGCCCAGGCGTGGGCCAGGAGGTGATGGGCGAAGAGGACCGGTTGGGCGCGCTGCAGGTGGGTGTAGCCGGGGAGGTAGGCGTCGCCGGCCTCCTCGGCCCGGTGGCTGCAGGACCTCCTGGAGACCGAGGACCCGTTGGGCCACGAGGAGCAGCTCGCGACGTGTGTAGAGCCGGAGGTCGGTGGCCACCTGGTCGTTGCGGCTCCGGCCGGTGTGCAGCTTGGCCCCCACGTCGGCGGCGATCTCGGTGACCCGGCGCTCCACCGCCGTGTGGATGTCCTCGTCCTCGGTCCGGAAGGCGAAGGTCCCCGACGCCAGCTCCTCCTCGACCCGGTCCAGCGCGGCGAGGAGGATGGCCACCTCGTCGTCGTCGAGCACCCCGGCGCGCCGCAGCCCGCGGACATGGGCGCGCGAACCGGTCAGGTCGTCGGCCGCCAGGCGCCGGTCGAACGGCAGGCTGACGGTGAAGGCCATGACCTCGTCGGCGGTCCCGCCGAGCCTTCCCTCCCACAGGGTCACCGGGAGCCGTCCCCCCGATCGGCCCGGTGGCCGGCGACGGGCCCCGACCCTCCGCCCTGGCGGGCCGCCCAGGTGGCCACGCCCAGGCCCCAGAGCCGGACGAATCCCTCGGCGTCGGCGTGGTCGAACGTGTCCGACGAGTCGTAGGTGGCGAGACCGTGGTCGTAGAGCGAGAGGGGGCTGCGCCGTCCCGACACCGAGCAGCTCCCCGGGGCGAGCGACAGGCGGACCTCACCGGTCACCGACCGCTGGGTGGAGGCGAAGAAGGCGTCGAGGGCGTCCTTGAGCGGCGAGAACCAGAGGCCGTCGTAGACGAGCTCGGCCCATCGCGGTTCGAGACGGGCCTTCTCGTGGGCGACGTCGCGCTCCAGGGTGATGTCCTCCAGGTCGGAGTGGGCCAGGATGAGGGCCAGTGCCGCCGGGCACTCGTAGATCTCGCGGCTCTTGATCCCGACGCGCCGGTTCTCCACCATGTCGATCCGGCCCCAGCCGTAGCCGCCGACGAGCGCGGCCAACTCGGCGATGAGGTCGTGGAGGGCCAGGGCCCGACCGTCGACGGTCACCGGCACCCCTTCCTCGAAACCGATGACGACGTCGCGCGGGTCGGAGTGGACCGGCCGCGTCAAGCGTGTAGACGTCGGCCGGCGGCGGTGCCCAGGGGTCCTCGATGACGCCGCACTCGATGGCCCGGCCCCAGAGGTTCTCGTCGATCGAGTACATCTTCTCCTTCGTCGCCTCGATGGGGATCCCGTGGGCGGCCGCGTAGTCGACGCAGTCGGCGCGCGACATCCCCCACCGACGCGCCGGGGCGAGGATCTCGAGATCGGGGGCCAGGGCGCGCGTCCCCACCTCGAAGCGGACCTGGTCGTTGCCCTTCCCCGTGCAGCCGTGGGCCACGGCGTCGGCGCCGTGACGGCGCGCCTCGGCCACCAGGTGGCGGACGATGACGGGGCGCGACAGCGCCGAGACGAGTGGGTACTTCCCTTCGTAGAGGGCGTTGGCGGCGATGGCGGGGGCCGCGTAGTCGCCGGCCATCTCGGCCCGGGCGTCGATGACGACCGACTCGACCGCCCCGGCCGCCAGGGCCCGCTGGCGGATCACCTCGAAGTCGCCGCCCTGGCCGACGTCGACGGCCACCGCCACCACCTCGAGGTCCAGCTCCTCGCCGGAGCCAGGTCACCGCCACCGAGGTGTCGAGGCCCCCGCTGTAGGCGAGCACCACGCGCTTCGCCATCACCGTCGCTCCGTTCTCTGTCGTCATCCCGACCACTTCGGCGATGCGCGTGGCCACCACCGAGCCACCGGGCTCCTCGGCCGCCACCACGAGCACCGTATCGTCACCGGCCACCGTCCCGACCACGCCCTCGAACCCGCACCGGTCGAGGGCGGAGCCGACCACGTGGGCCGACCCCGGCGGTGTCCGCAGGACGACCAGGTTGGCCGAATGGGCCACCTCGACCACCCATTCCCCGAGGACACGCCGGAGATGGTCCTCCGGTGCCACCTGGTGGACGGGGAGCTCGGGGAGGGCGTAGACCGACTCACCGCCGAGGACGCGGACCTTCACCGCCCCCATCTCCTCGAGGTCGCGCGACACGGTCGCCTGCGTCGCCTCCACCCCGTCGGTCGGCCAGGAGGGTCACCAGCTGACCCTGGCTCGTCACCGCGTTGGTCTCGAGGAGACGGGCGATCCGGTGCTGTCGTTGCGGTTTCCCGAGCTTCACGTCGCCGCCCTGCCGTCGCCGGGCCCGCCGGGGCCGCTCCCATCAGCCAACCCAGCAGGCCGCGCATGGCGTGCATCCGGTTGGCCGCCTGGAGCCAGACGCGGCTGCGGGGGCCGTCGATCACCGCCGCCGAGATCTCCTCGCCGCGATGGGCCGGGAGGCAGTGGAGGACCACCGCACCGGGCGCGGCGCGCGCCAGGAGGTCGTCGTCGACGGTGAACCCGGCGAAGGCCTTCCGTCGCAGCGCGGCCTCCTCCTCCTGACCCATCGACGTCCAGACGTCGGTGTAGACGGCGTCGGCGCCCGCCACCGCCTCGGCCGGGTCGTCCGTCAGCTCGACGTCGCCGCCCAGACGGGTCACACGGGCCAGGTCGTCGGCATCGGGCCCGTAGCCGTCGGGAGAGGCGGTGCGGAACGCCATCCCGACCATGGCCGCCCCGAGGGCCAGGGAGCGCCAGACGTTGTTGGCGTCCCCGACGTAGGCCAGGGTCCGTCCCCCCGGGTCGCCGAAGACCTGGCGGAGGGTCAGAAGGTCGGCGATCACCTGGCAGGGGTGGGCCCGGTCCGACAGGAGGTTCACCACGGGCACCTCGGACACCACCCCCGTCGAGAGCCTGCGTCATCCGGACGAGGACCTCGTGGTCGAGGACCCGGGCGCAGATGACGGCGTGGTAGCAGGCCAGCGTCCGGGCCACGTCCTCGGCCGTCTCGCGGCTGTCGATGCCCACCTCGGATCCCTGGATGTAGACGGGGTGACCGCCGAGCGCCGACCACCGCCAGCTCGGTCGAGCTGCGGGTCCGGGCCGACGGCTTCTCGAAGACGAGGGCCGCCCCCCGCCCGGCGAGGACCGCCGGCGAGGACGCCGCCGGTCGCGCCGCCAGGGTCAGGACCTCCTCGAGCTCGGCGCACGAGAGGTCGTCGATGTCGAGGAAGTGCCGGGTCACGAGACCCGCACCCCGGCCAGGATCGCGCACGCCTTCGTCGATCTCCTCGTCGGTCACCAGCAGCGAGGGGGCGAGCCGGATCGTGTCGGGACGCGGGGCGTTCACCACCAGTCCGGCGGCCAACGCCGCCGCCGTCACCGCCACGGCCCGGTCGCCGTCGAGGACGGCACCGAGCAGGAGCCCCTGACCGCGGACGTGGACCACCGCCGTCGAGCGCTTCCAGGGCGGCGGTCAGCCGGGCCCCGGCCCGGCGGGCGCGGGCGGGGACGTCCTCCGCCTCCATCACGGCCAGGGTGGCCGCCGCCGCCGCCGTGGCCAGGGGCTGACCGCCGAAGGTGGAGCCGTGGTCCCCGGGTCCGAAGGCGGCCGCCACCTCGGCGCGCGCCCAGCAGGCGCCGATGGGGACGCCGTTGCCGAGGGCCTTGGCCATGGTGATCACGTCGGGCATCACCGCCGTGTGCTGGAAGCCGAACCAGCGGCCGGTCCGGCCCAGGCCCGTCTGGACCTCGTCGGCCATGAAGAGGATGCCGCGCTCGTCGCACAGGGCGCGCACGGCGGCCAGGTAGTCCGACGACGGCACGATCACGCCCGCCTCCCCCTGGATGGGCTCCACCAGGACGGCGCCCACCCGGGCCGGGTCGCAGGCGGCGTCGAGGGCGTCGATGTCGTCGTAGGGGACGTGCTCGAAACCCTCGGGCAGGGGGGCGAAGGGCGCGTGCTTGGCCGGCTGGCCCGTGGCGTGCAAGCGTGGCCAGGGTCCGGCCGTGGAACGAGTCCCAGTTGGCGATCACCACGTGGCGGCCGGGGCCGGCCCACTTCCGGGCCAGCTTGAGCGCGCACTCGTTGGCCTCGGCCCCGGAGTTGGTGAAGAAGACCTGTCCGCCGGCGCGCTCGACGCCGCCGCCGATGAGCCGGTCGAGGGTGGCCGCCACCGCCGGGTCCGACGACGTTGCCGAAGAGGTTCGACACGTGCAGCAGCGTCCGGGCCTGCTCGGCCAGCGCGTCGGCCACCGCCGGGTGGGCGTGACCGAGCGACGTCACGGCCAGACCCGCTCAGGAAGTCGAGGTAGCGCCGTCCCTCGGTGTCCCACAGCACCGATCCCTCGCCGCGGACGAAGGTCACCGGGGGCTCGGGGTAGGTGTGCATCAGCGCGCTGCGGTCGACGGCGTCGGCGACCGATGCTCCTGTCGTCTCGGTCATCGGCTGTCCTCGTCGGGAGGGCCGGAGCGCAGTGAGGTGCCCACGTCGGCGGAGACCATGGTGCCCACCCCTTCGTCGGTGAAGATCTCGAGGAGCAGGGCGTGGGCCACCCGGCCGTCGAGGATGTGGGCGCGCGACACCCCGGCGCGCACCGCCCGCGTGCAGGCCTCCACCTTCGGGACCATCCCCGACGTCGCCGCCCCCGACGCCACCATGGCCTCGAGCTCGTCGACCGAGACGGTCCGGAGCATCGTCTGCGGGTCGTCGGGATCGGCGCGCACGCCGGAGACGTCGGTGAGGAAGACGAGCTTCTCGGCCCGGAGCGCGGCGGCCACCGCCCCGGCCACGGCGTCGGCGTTGATGTTGTAGGCCTGCCCGGCCGCGTCGGCGGCGATGGTGGCCACCACCGGGATCAGGCCCTGGGCCAGGAGGCGCTCGATGAGCGAGGGGTCGACCACCTCCACGTCGCCGACGAAGCCGAGCTCGCCGGACCGGGCCACGGCCGTGATCAGGTTGGCGTCCTCACCCGACAGGCCCGACGGCCAGCGCGCCGTGGACGTTGATGGCCGAGACGATCTCGCGGTTGACCTTGCCCACCAGGACCATCCGGGCGATCTCGAGGGTCTCGGCGTCGGTGACCCGCATCCCGTCGCGGAATTCCGGCACCTTCCCCAACCGGGCCATGAGCGATCCGATCTGCGGTCCGCCGCCGTGGACGACCACCGGGAGCATCCCCACCGACCGCATGAGGACGACGTCCTCGGCGAACTGGGCCAGGGCGACCGGATCGTCGTCGGTGTCGTCGGTCCGGGCGTTGCCGCCGTACTTGACGACGACGACCTTGCCCCAGAAGCGCAGGATGTAGGGCAGCGCCTCGACCAGGATGGCCGCCTTGGCCGCCGGCGCGTCGGCCGCCAGCGTCCCCTCGGCCGAGACGGTCCCGGTCACGACGTCGTCCTGTTCTCGTCGATGTAGCCGTGACCGAGATCGGCCGTCATGACGGCCGCCGTGCCGGCCCCGAGACCGAGATCGCAGCGGACCTCGACGGCGGGCAGCGCCATGTGGGCCCGGACCGCCTTGTCGTCGTGGTCGGCGGCCACGCCGCCCCGGCAGACGACCGTGTCGCCGTAGGCGATCTCGACGCGGTCCGATGTCGAAGGCGACGCCGGCCGAGCCGAGCTCGCTCACCACCCGTCCCCAGTACGGGTCCTCACCGTTGAGCGAGCACTTCACCAGGTTCGAGTCGGCCACCTTCCGGGCGGCGCGGTGGGCGTCGTCGTCGGAGACGGCGCCGGTGACCACGACGTGGACGACCCGGGACCCCCCCTCGGCGTCGGCCGCCATCGGCCCCGGCCAGGCCGCGACAGGCCTCGGCCAGCGCGTCGGCCAGCGTCGTCGGGGTCTCGGGGCGCTCCGGCGCGCCCGCTGGCCAGGACGACGACGGTGTCGTTGGTGGACGTGCACCCGTCGATGGTCAGCCGGTTGAAGGTGGCCGTCGACGGCGCGCGCCAGCGCCGCCTGGAGCGCCGCGGGGTCGCAGGCGGCGTCGGTGGTGAGGACGGCCAGCATGGTGGCCATGTGGGGGGCGAGCATGGCCGCCCCCTTGGCCATGGCGCCCACGGTGAATCCGCCGCCGTCGACGACGACCTCCTTGCGGACGACGTCGGTGGTCATGATGGCCGTGGCCGCCCGCTCCGCCGCCTGGCGCCCCGGCGGCGCGGGCGGCGACCAGCCGCGGGGATGCCGGCCTCGATGGGCGCCATCGGGCAGCGGGATGCCGATGAGTCCGGTCTGGCAGATGAGGACGTCGGTGGCGCCCACGCCCGAGGCCCTCCGCCACCGCGCGCACATCCGCTCGGCGTCGGCCGTCCCCCGCTCCCCGGTGGCGGCGTTGGCGTTCCCGGACGAGATGACCACGGCCGCCGCCCGTCCGCCGGTGGCCGCCAGATGGGCCCGGCTCACCGACACCGGCGCCGCCGCCGCCAGGTTGGTGGTGAAGACGCCGGCGGCGGGGACGCCGCGCCCGTCGTCGGTGGCCACGAGAGCCAGGTCCAACGCCCCCGACGCCTTGATCCCGCAGGCCAGGCCGGCGGCCACGAAGCCCTCCGGCGCGGTGACGCTCACGGGTAGACCCCCGCGGTCGACAGACCCGTCGTCTCGGGCCATCCCTTGACCACGTTGACGCACTGGACGGCCTGGCCCGACGCCCCCTTGCCCAGGTTGTCGAGGGCGCAGAGGACGAGGACCCAGCCCGTGCGCTCGTCGACGCGCGCCGTGAGGTGGGCGGCGTTCGACCCGAGGGTGGCCTTGGTCGACGGCGACGACTCCGAGACGACCACGAAGGGGGCGTCGGCGTAGGCGTCGGCCAGGATGCCGAGGACATCCGCCGTGGTGCACGGCCCCGTGGGCCGGGCGTAACAGGTGGCCAGGATCCCCCGGGTCATGGGGGCCAGGTGGGGGGTGAAGAGCACCTGGGCCCCCACCGCCTGCTCGATCTCGGGCGTGTGCCGGTGGGTGAGCAGCCCGTAGGCGGTGAAGTTCTCGTCGACGGTGGCGAAGTGCATGGCGGGCGACGGCGTCCGTCCGGCACCCGAGGTCCCGCTGGCGGCGTCGACCACGATGCCGGTGCGGGCCACGGCCCCGGCCCGGACGAGCGGCGCCAGGGCCAGGGCGGCCGCCGTCGGGTAGCAGCCCGGCGCGGCGACCAGCCGCGCCCCCTCGAGTGCGGGCCCGAAGAGCTCGGGCAGGCCGTAGGCGAACCGGCCCAGCAGGCCGGGCGCCTCGTGCTCGGCGCCGTACCAGGTCGGGTAGGCGGCCGGGTCGTGCAGGCGGAAGTCGGCGGCCAGGTCGACGAGCAGCCCGACCCGGCCGACGAGAGCGGGGGCCAGGCGCTGGGACTCCCCGTGGGGCAGGGCCAGGAAGACGACGTCGAGCCCGTCGAGGTCGTCGGCCGCCACCTTCGAGAAGGCCAGCGACCGGTAGGCACCGGCCAGCGACGGGATAGAGCGAGGCCACCGGCTGCCCGGCCTGGCTGTCGGCCCCGGCCACCACCACGTCGAGCTCGGGATGGCCGGCGCACAGGCGCAGCAGCTCGGCCCCCGCGTACCCCGACGCCCCGTCGATCCCGACCTTCATGGCGCAATACTATACAGATATCTGCATACTCATGCGACCCCATCAGGGACTTCTCCCAAATCGGGCGGCTGTTAGTTTGACGAGATGCGCGTCCTCATCACCGGAGGCGCCGGCTTCATCGCTTCGCATCTGGCCGACCACCTGCTGGAGGGAGGCCATTCGGTCGTCGCCCTCGACGACCTCTCCACCGGCCGTCATGCCAACATCGAGCACCTCCGGGACCGGGCCGACTTCGAGTTCGTCCTGGGCTCGATCCTCGATCCCGACGTCGTCGACGACGTGGTCGGGCGCTGCGACGCCGTGTTCCACCTGGCCGCCGCCGTGGGGGTGGAGCTCATCGTCAACGAGCCGCTCCAGAGCCTGGCCACGAACATCCGCGGCTCGGAGATCGTCTTCGAGACGGCCAACCAGTACGGGACCCGGGTTCTCGTCACCTCCAGCAGCGAGATCTACGGAAAGAACCGTTCCGATCGCCTCCACGAGGACGACGACCGCATCCTGGGCTCGCCGCTGAAGAGCCGGTGGGCCTACTCCGAGGCCAAGGCCATCGACGAGATCCTGGCCTACACCTACTGGAAGGAGAAGGGCCTCCCCACCGTCATCGTCCGGCTCTTCAACACCGTCGGTCCCCGCCAGACCGGCGCCTACGGGATGGTGATCCCCCGCTTCGTCGGCCAGGCCCTGCGCCACGAGCCCATCACCGTCTACGGCGACGGGCTCCAGACCCGCTGCTTCTGTTACGTCGGTGACATCGTCCGGCGCCCTGGCCGCCCTCCTGGCCAACACCGACGCCTACGGTCGGGTCTTCAACCTCGGATCGGACGACGAGATCTCGATCCGGGAGCTGGCCGAGATCGTGCGCCAGGAGACGGGCTCGCCCTCCGAGCTCCGCTACGTGGCCTACGAGGACGCCTACGAGGAGGGCTTCGAGGACATGGCCCGGCGCGTCCCCGACACGTCGAGGGCCCGGGAGCTGGTGGGTTTCCGTCCCACCGTCGGACTGCGCGACATCATCCGTCTCGTGGTCGAGGAGCAGCGCCGGGCCCTGTGACCTCGGCCTCTTCAGGCCGACGGTGACGCCAGAATCGGGTTCGGGTTCACGGTCACGGTGGCCAGGGCCGCCCGGCAGCGTGATCGGTCGGAGATCCGTTCGACGCGGTTCGTGGCGATGTCCACCACGACGACGCGGCGGTAGGGCACGCTGTTCACCTGCTCCAGCAGCGGCTGGGTCAACCCCTCGGCCGTACACCCGAGCGCGGCGGAGACCGGCTGAGCGGTGATCGTCCCGTTGTCGTAGAGGAGATCGAGGGCCCCGGTGGTGTCCCAGGGGGCGGACAGCACCGGTACCCACTGGGGCGACGCCGTCAGGTGGTACCCGGCGAGGAGAATCTCGTCACCGCCGTCGACGCGGGGCAGCAGTTTCTTCACGTCGGCGATGATCCGCTGCCTCTGGGTGGTGGCGAAGAGAAAGTCGGCCTGGTCCTGACGCGTCTGGGAGAAGGAGCTGGCGAACACGACGGTGAAGAGGCCGGCGATGACGACGACCCCGACGGCGGCCACCCGCGGCCTCGATGCCACCGCCTTGGCCACACCAAGGAGGAGCAGCACCAGGGCGGTGAGGAAGAACAGCTGGGCTAGCAGGTTGACGCGGTTCCCGATGCCGAACTGGTCGGGAGAGTAGTAGTCGTTGGCGGGGATGAACGGGGTCCACGCCAGATAGGTGCCGTCGATGAGGAGGAGACCCGTCACCCCCATCCACCACCCGGACGTCCTCGGTTCCGGCACCGGGCGCCCCGCCGCCCGCCAGGCGCCGTAGCAGGCGGCGGCGACGACGCACGCCAGGAGGCCGTCGGCCACGGTGATGAATCCCACCAGATGATGGACGAAGGTGGTCGTCCCGGTGCGGACGAGCGACTGGATCCGGGCGGGGTACTGGGCGACGGGCCGGGCCGTCTTGTGATTCGGGCCCACCGCCCTCTCGAACATGAACAGGGCGGCCACCCCGGCGGTGAGGACGGCCGGCGCCGCCCACCGGAGCACGCGCTTTCGATCGTCGCCGAAGCCGATCAGGGCCACCGGGAGGAGCACGATCAGCGCCACCGCTTCATAGGTCAGCGTGGCGGCCACCAGCAGCACCAGGCTCACCCCGAGCCAGACACCGGCATGTCGACGACGGTTCGTCCACCGTGTTCCGGCGGCCACGGCGGCCAGGCCCAGAACCATGGCCAGGCTCATCTGGCTGGCCGTCCACCACAGACCCAGGCTGTCGGCCAGGGAGGAGACGACCATGAGGAGCCCGACTCCGGCCGACGCCAGGGGCGGGATCCCCAGACCGTTCAGAGCGACGACGGCCATGACCGCCATGGCGCTCATGAGGACGGCCGAGGAAACGTAGTACCCGACGGGGGCGGTCCCGAAGACCCGGACGGCCACCGCCTCCCAGACGATGAAACCGGGCCGGTAACTGGTGAAGAGGGCCACATGGAATTGTTGGCCGGCGGCACTGGCCCAGTCGTCGTAGACGAAGCCGGCCCGCAGGGAGTACGGGAGCCAGTAGGCCAAGGCCACCACGCCGACGACCGCCGGCATCCAGATCCTCGGGTCCGCCGTCCGGGCCCGTGACGCCATGACGGACAAACTAACAAAGTCCCCGTCGGGAAAGTCCGTGGGTCTGCCTAACATGGGAAGGGGTCAAGACTCCAACACGGAAGGCTCCAACAAGGAAGGCTCCAACAAGGAAGGCAAGGCATGCTTGCCGAGTTGCTCCTCCATGTCGGACCGGAGAAGACGGGAACGACGACGATCCAAGCGTCCCTGGCCACCTCGGCCGAGGCGTTGACAAGGGCGGGGACGTTCGTTCCGTTGGCGTCGGGCGACTCACCGGGACACCACGTTCCCATCCTGCGCGAGGTGGTCGGCGATCGCCGGTACGAGATCCGTTACGCCTACTCCCAGGATGCCCTCTCGCTCGCGGACACGCTGGGTGAATTGGCGCGCAACAACTGCACGCGCCTGCTGCTGTCGGCCGAGATCTTCTCGACCCGCGGCGCGCACGCCGAGGTCCTCCGACTGGTCGAACGGATCAATCCACGCAAGCTCACCGTGATCCACGCCATGCGACCCGTGGTTCCGTGGCTCTTGTCCTGGCACGGACAGGACATCATGGGCGGCATCTGGGACCGGGGCTGCTGGCCCGTCGACCGGCTGGCGGGGTGGTTCGTCGAGAACGTCCTCACCGTCGACTCCGCCTGTGACCTCTGGCGCCGCGGGCCGTGGGACTTCGAACTGCGGACTCTTCTCCTCGCCCCCCACCCCGACCTCGACATCTGCCGGATGTTCGCCGACTGCGCCGAGCTGCCGATCGCTCTCACCGAGGTGCCACCCGTCAACGCACGGCTCACCCCCTGCCAATTGCACCTACTCCAGACCCTGAACGTTCACGCGTTCGACCCCGAGGCATCGCTCCAGCAGCGGGCCGCCTGGCGTGGGGCGGCGCTCTCGACCCTCAGGCGTCACGGGGTCCCCCCGCACGTGTGTGACTGCGCCGTGGAGATCGATGCCGCCACCAAGGCCCGGATCGAGGCTCTCTACGCCGGTTATGTCGACCGGATCGTCACCGCGTCGGGATACGTCGCCGGTGACGTCGCCGACGTGACGAAGGCCGTCTCCCGCGACCGGGCCGTCCACAGCCGCTTTCCCGGTCCCGAGAGTGCCGCCGCCTGCGTGGCCTTCCTCTGGCACATGGTCGTGGACGCGACCGCCGTCCGTCAGGAGCTGGACGGGGCGAGCACGTTCTGGCACTCCCGGGCCGACGCCTACGCCGGGGCACGCGACCACTGGCACGAGCAGGCCGAGAACTGGCAGAAGGTGGCCGAGGAGCTCGAGACGGCACGCGACCACTGGCACGAGCAGGCCGAGAACTGGCAGAAGGTGGCCGAGGAGCTCCAGACGGCACGCGACCACTGGCACGAGCAGGCCGAGAACTGGCAGAAGGTGGCCGAGGATCAGCCGTAGGTCGACGTCGGTGGCAACTCCCGCAGGGCGGCGAGATAGCGGGCGTTCATGACCCCGGCATCGAGGTGGTCGACGGCGTAACGCCGGGCGTTTCGCTTCATGGTCGCCAGCAGCTGACGATCGGCGATGAGCCGGTCGATACAGGCCGCCATGGCGGCGACGTCCCCCGGTGGGCAGAGAAAACCGTTGACGCCGTCGTGCACTATCTCCGGTATCCCACCCAGACCCGAGGCCACGACCGGGACGCCCGAGGCGAGCGCCTCCAGGACCACCACGGGGCGGCCGTCCTGTCTCGAGGGCAGAACCAGGACGTCGAGATGACGGAGGTGGTCGGCGATGTCAGGGACGACGCCACGGAATTCCAGGGTGGCGTCGAGCCGGAGGCGGCCGGCACGCCTCCGGGTGCTGGCATCCATGGGTCCGGCCCCGGTCATAACGAACCGTGCCTCCCGGTCGCGCAGGCGGGAGGCCAGATCGACGAACAGGTCGGGCCCCTTCTCCTCGGAGATCCGGCCCGAGAAGCCGACCACCAACGGGTGCTTCTCGTCGGAGAGGTCCTTGTCCTCGAGCGGGACGTAGTGCGAGGTGTCGACGGCGCTCTCGATGCGCCGGACCCTCCCGGGATCGTCGCCGTGGTCGAGCAGCCAGCGTTCCACCTCCTCGCTCTCCACCATGGTGGCGTCGATCCAGGCGCGTTGGCGACGGTTGCTCTGGGCGTGGACGCCGGTGTTGAACAGTTGGTCGATGACGCCGAGGGAGGGGAACTCCATCTTCAGCTCGGGCAGCAGCTGGTAGATGTACTCCGAACCGACCTGCCAGAGGACGTCCACCCGGCGCGAGGCGATCAGGTAGCGGATGAAGTCGGCCCACCGCCGCTGCTCCAGGAGCAACGGCAACGCGAAGACCTCGCTGGCGACGGCGGTGAACCAGTCGGAAGAGTCACCGTCGATGTCGGGCGCCGTGCGGACGGTGGTGACGACCACCACCCTGATCCCCTGGTCGGCCAGGAATCGGATGACGCCGCTGATCAATCGCTCGGCCCCACCGACGAGGAAGAACGGCAGGGTCAGCAGGACGGTGAAACGGTGCTGCGCCTCCGGAGGCACCAGGTTGACGGTTCCACCGACGACCTCGAACTCGGTCTCCTTGTGCCGACGGGACAGCGACAGGGCCTCCGCCGTGAGAACGTCCTTGTTGTGGGCGACGATCGCCGCCCGCTGGACCGCCATGTCGACCACCGATCCTGACTGGTTGCTGATGCTGTGGACACCGTGGCGGCGGTAGTGGAACAGAGGCTGTTCGATATTGGCGATCCGTGCACCCAGGGCGGCGAGACGCATCCAGAAGCGCCAGTCCTCGTAGGTGTAGTCCCGGGCCAGGCCGGTGTCGACGAATCCCCCGGCCCGTTCCCAGTCGGCTCTCCGGAACACGCCGACCGTGCTCACGTTGTTGCCCCTCGTCATGTCGTCGAGGTCGGGGAACGGGAGGAGCCCGTAGACCTCGTCACCGTCACCGAAGCACCCGATGGTCGTCGACACCAGGTCGTAGGCGTGGTTCTCGAGCAGGAAGAGGGCCACCTCCAGGTAGACGGGCGAGAGCCGGTCGTCGGCGTCGAGGCAGCAGATGTACTTCCCCCTGGCGCGGGCGATCCCGAAGTTGCGGTTGTCACCGACCAGGTGGCGGTCGTCGCGGAACAGGACCTGCACACGGGGAGGCCATGTCCGGGCCAGGTCGTGGAGCACGCTCACCGTCTCGACGTCGTCCGATCCTCCGTCGACGACGATGATCTCGACACGGGGCGCGGTCTGGGACAGAACCGATTCCACCGCCTCGGCCACGTAGCGGCCGTAGTTGAAACAGACGACGACGACACTCACCAGCGGGGCGTCGGGCGGCCAGGGCTCCTGCGTGACGCTGCGGTGGTGGCGGACCCTCACGGCGGGCACCGCCATGCTCCCCACCACGGTCAGGCGTTGCCGGATGGTGGCCAGGTCGCCCTGACGCAGCAGGCGCCAGGTGGTCGTCAACCGGCGCCTGTTCACGGCACCCGCCAGGCGGGGCAGGACCACCGACCGGCGCCGGAGGTTCCCGAGGACGCGGATCGGGGCGCCGGCCTTCCAGGAGGTGGAGTCGAAGACCTCGGTGATCTGGCGGTTCAGGTCCTCGAAGTGGGACCGGGTGAGCCGGTGGTCACGACGTTCGGCGAGGAGAGCCTCCCTGAGCGCCGACAATTCCTTCTTCAGCCGATCCCGCTCGGCGCGCAACTCCGGGAGCGACGAGCTCTCCGGCGATGGTCGGGCATCGTCGGTCACGGGGTTTCTCCCTGGCTCGATGGGGACCCATCGGGACCGGCCAGCTCGCGAGCCAGTTGGTGGGCGTCGACCTCGCAGCGTAGAGCGGTGGCCGCCTCGAGCGCCGCCGGGTCGGCGGTCAGAACGTCCGGCCCGGCGATGGCCGTCAGCTCGGGGGCGGGACGGTACCGCAGCCTCATGCCCACCACCGCGCCGAAGGCGTCGAACACCTCGCCCAGCGCGATCCCGTGACCGGAGGCGACGTTGAGGACAGGGACCCCCGGCCACGCCTCCAGGCATCTCACGAGCACCCGGGCCACGAAGTCGGCCGTCACGAAATCCCGGACCACGTCGAGCCGTCCGCAACGGACCTCGCAGGACGGTGCCGGCCGGCAGGCCATCACCTGGGACCGGAGGTTCCCGAGCGCACTGGAAGGCGGGAGGTCCGGTGCCACGACGTTGAAGGGCCGTACCACGAGGACCGGGATGCCGTTCTGGTGGAATCGCCTGGCACAGACGGTCTGCACGGACTTGGCCCGGCCGTAGTCGGAGACCGGGTGCGCCGGTGTCTCCTCCGTGACGCCGTCGCCGTCGACGCCGTATTCGGCGGCCGAGCCGATCAGGACCACACGCGGTCGGCGGGCGGAACGGGCGGCGGCGTGGAGAAGCTCGACGCCGGGCAGGAGGTTGAGCTCCCAGGTGCTCACGTCCCCGGTCACGGCACCTCCGGCCAGATGCACCACCGCGTCCGGGTCCAACGACTCCACCAGGGCGGCCAGCGATCCGGGACGGGTCACATCGGCGGGATGGTCGGGATCACGACGACCGGTCGTGACGACGTCCCAGCCCTTCTCCTTCAACAGCGGGACCGTCCGCCGGCCGAGAAGGCCCGACGCTCCCGTCACCAGGACCCGGGGCATCAGGGCAGGAACCGGGCGCGCTCGACCCGGAAGACCTCGTTGGCCCGTTCGAGGTCCTCGGGCCGACCGAGGTCGAGCCAGAAGATGTCCGGGCTCACCACCCGGACGGTGGCATCGTCGTCGGTCATCCGGCACAGCAGCTCGGGCATGTCGAGTCTCTCGCCCGGCCGGACGTAGCGGTCGACCGCCCACCGGGACAGGACGTTGACGCCCATGCTGACGTGATGGGAGAGGACCGGCTTCTCCTCGTAGCGCACCAGCCTCTTCTCGTCGTCGAAGTGCAGGATGCCGAAGTCGATCTCCACCGAACGGGGATAGGCGCAGATGCTGGCCGCATCCCCCGGGTCGTGGGAGCGGGAGAACTCGGCGAAGTCGAGATCCGTCAGGGTGTCCCCGTTGACCACCAGGATCCGATCGGCGTCACCGGCGGACAGGTTCCCGAGGAAGCCGGCCGTTCCCAGCGGCGTCTCCTCGGCCAGATAGTCGACGGTGAGCCCCCATTGCGATCCGTCCCCGCAGTAGGCCCGGATCAGTGCGGCCAGATACCCCACCGCCAGGGTCACGCGGTCGAAACCGTCCCGCGCCAGTTGGCGGAGCAGGATCTCGAGGATGGGCATGTCCTCCACGGGAACCAGCGGTTTCGGGATGACCCAGGTGAACGGGCGCAGGCGACGACCCTCCCCGCCGGCCAGGACCACCGCGTGCGTCCGGGGGGGCTCCATGTCAGACGTGGTAGAGCGACGGATCGGCGGGCCGATGCTCGATCAGGTAGTCACGCACAGCGGCGATCCCGAGCTCGAAGGAGACGGTGGGCCGGTAGCCGAGGACCTCCGTCGCCTTCGAGATGTCGCCGATCAGCTCCGCCACCTCGCTGCGGTCGGGCCGGACCCGCTCGTCGAGGGACCGCACCGGTTTGTCGACGCCGGTCACCGTCAGGATCACGTCGATCATCTCCGCCACCGACCGCCCCACTCCCGATCCGATGTTGAAGACCTCGCCTTCGATGCCTTGCACCGATCCCACGGCCAGGAGACCGGCCACCGTGTCGCTGACGTAATTCATGTCCCGGACGGGCGAGAGCGAACCGACACGGATCTCGTCGGAGTACAGGGCCTGGGACAGCACCGTGGGGATGACGGCGCGCAGGGACTGCCGGGGACCGAAGGTGTTGAAGGCCCGGCACACGGCCACCGGCAGCCCGAAGGAGGTCCAGTAGCTCGTCACGAGTTGGTCCGCCCCCGCCTTGGTGGCGGCATAGGGCGACTGGGCGACGGTGGGATGGTGCTCGTCCATCGGCGAGTAGCGGGCGTTGCCGTACGTCTCCGACGTCGACATGTGCACGAGTCGCCGGCACCCTTCGCCCCGCGCTCCTTCGAGGACCGCCAAGGTGCCTTCCACGTTCGTGCGGACGTAGTGGGCGGGCGCCCGGTAGGAGTACGGGATGCCGATGAGGGCGGCCAGGTGGAAGACGGTGTCGACGCCGCCCAGGGCGGAGCGGGTGAAATACGAGTCGGCCACGTCACCCAGCAACACCTCGAGCCCGGGATCCCGCACCGCCGTCAGGTGGCCGAGATCGGAGTCCGACGTGTAGAGATCGAGGACGCGGACACGGGCCCCGGCCTCCAGCAGTGACTCCACCAGATGCGACCCGATGAAGCCGCATCCACCGGTGACGAGCACGGACCGGTCCGACCAGAATCCGGTTGCGGAACCCACCTCGACACCCCCCTAGTCCCCGTCCGGAACGTCGGCACGTGGGCACCATGTTAGGCAAATCACAACTATCTTGAGGCGGTGGCTGCCCCGAAGAAGAAGCAACGCCCGAAGGGTCGCCCTCCTCAACGACGCGTCGAGCCACGACGGGCGCCCCGCGCGCGCCAGGCGGTCGCCCCCCATGGTCGGTCCATGCCGTCGTGGCCCGTGTGGGTGTGGGCATGGTTGGCGGCCACCGTCCTGTTCTTTCTCTTGCGCGCCGGTGGCGCCATCCGCTCGGTCCCGCTGTGCGTCTTCCTCTCCGCCGTGGCCGGGGCGCTGTTCTTCAGCCTCGACCAGCTCCGGACGGTGGGCCCCGCCCATCCCCTGCTCCGCGTGCGCCAGGTCGTCCTGGTGGTCGTCCTGGTGGCGATACCGTCGCTCTTCGATCCGAGCACCGTCGAGATCGACAACCTGCCCCGACTCGTCGTGCTCGTCATGGCGGCCGTGCTCCTGGTGGCCGTCTGGGCCGTGGACGCCGCCTGGACCGGATGGCGGCCGCGGCGTCTGGTGAACGGTCTGCAGTGGGTGCTCGCCGCCATCGTCGTCTGGTTCGGGGTGACCACCCTGACGAGCGTCGAACCCCGCCAGAGCTTCGTCGGGCGCTACGGCACCTACGAGGGATTCATCCTCCTGGCCGCCCTCGCCGTCCTCACCTCGGGCCTGGCCGAGAGCTTCACCTTCGACGCCCTTCCCGCCGTGTTCCGTGTGCTGGTGGCGTCCACCGTGCCCGTCCTCGTCTACGGGGCGATCCAGCTCTACGGCTTCGACGTCCACAAGGGTTCGGACATCGATTTCGTCCCCTGGCACAATGCCTTCCACAACGTCTTCTCCAGTTTCGGGAACCCCAACCATCTGGGGGGGTTCCTGGTCACCGTCCTGCCGTTCGGAGTGGTGACGGCGCTGCTGGCCAGGAGCCGGCCCGTGCGGGTGGTGCTGTGGGGATGGGTGGCGCTCGTCCTCGTCCTGCTCCTGCAGACGGCGGCCCGGGGAGCCTGGTTGGGGGGCCTGGCCGCAGGGGCCGTCCTGGTGGCGGGACTCCTCCCGCGGGTCCGGGCCCGGGCCCGGACGGTGGGCCTGGTGGCCGGCGCCGGACTGGTCGTCGCCGTCGCCCTCATCGCCGGCGGCAGCCGTTTCCTCGGGGCCAAGGCCTCGGCGCTGTTGCACTTCGGGGCCGGGAGCTCGGTCTCCCAGCGGTACGGGTACTGGTCGGCGGCGCTGCGTCTCGCCCGGCACCATCCCCTGGTGGGGACCGGGCCCGACACCTTCGCCGTCACCTATTCCCGGTATCAGGACGCCGCCTTGGCCAAGACCCTCGGCAGTACCTACTTCGTGAACGGCGCCCACAACATCTTCCTGTCCTGGCTGGCCAACGAAGGGGTGCCCGGCCTCCTCCTCGTCGCCGCCCTGCTCGTCTTCGCCGTCGCCTGGGGGGCGCGGACGTGGCGCTCGCTCCGCCGCGCCACGGGCGGACCGGCGGCCGCCGGCGATCCCGCCCCGTCGTCCGACGAGGTCCGACGGATCCTGGTGGTGGCGTTGATGGCCGCACTGGTGGCCTACTTCGTCCAGGCCTGCTTCGACGTGGAGCAGGTGGCGACGCTCTTCACGTTGTTCGTCGTGCTGGGACTGATGGGGACGGCCCATCGCGGCATCTGGCCGACGGCCACCTTGCTGCGTTCGCCCTTCCCCCTCCGTCACGCCGGCGCCGGCCTCGACGCGCCGGCGGCGGAGCAGGATCCCGCCTACCCCGTCCACTCGGCACCGGTCGGGGCCTACGGCCGCTCGCCGTCACGGGCGCGCCGTGACCTCCGCCGTGCCGGTGGCACCCTCGCCGCCGCCGTGGTGGGGCTCACCGCGCTCGGGTTGACGTTCTGGAGAACCGACGCCCTGTGGCGGGCGGACCATCAGGAACGGGTGTCCACCCAGAGCTCCCTGGAGCGGGCCACCGTCTTGGACCCCTGGGAGCCGTCGTACTTCGCCACTCTCGGTCAGTCGGCGTCCACCACCTACCTCCACGACCCCCGGGCCGCCGACGCGCCGGCCATCATGCGCGCCGCCGTCGGGTTCATGGCGCACGAGGTGGCCCTCGACGGTGACAACACCAACGCGCAGACCAGCTACGGGAGCGCGCTGGCCACCCTGGCCGGCCTGGAGCACTCGAACGCGACCCTGCTCCGTTCGGCTCTGGCCGCCTTTCGCCGGGCCCGCCAGGACGATCCGTTCAACACCAAGGTGCCCCCCCTGATCAGATCCGTTCAGAAGACACTGGGCGGCGGCTGATCAGGCGCTGCGGTCCTCGGGGGTCTCGTCGTCGAATCCCGGGAGACGGGGACCGGGTTCGGAGGGAGGTGGTGGCTCCGGCTCGTGCGCCTTCACCTCCTGGAGCATGTAGTGACGGCGACGGCTGGTCTCGTAGACGGGCACCATCCCGAGCAGGACGCCGAGGAAGGCGGCGATGGCACCCACCCATCCGGCCAGGAGGAAGCTGGTCCCCCGCGTGACCTGGGACATGATCACCCCCAGCCAACCGGTGGCCATGGTGAAGGCGTAGATGAGGGCGACGGCGGCGGGGACCGGGAGGCCGAGGAAGACGAGTCGGTGGCTGGTGTGGTCCCTCCCACCGCGAAACGGGCTCCGGTGCTGCAGCAACCGGGTGACGACGACCAGCGCGGTGTCGAAGATCGGCACGGCCAGGATCATGACGGGCACCAGGAAGGTCAGCCGCAGGCTCTCGTACGAGCGCAGCCGGAGGGCGAGGACCGACAGGACGAAACCGAGGTAGAGGCTCCCGGCGTCCCCCATGTAGATCCGCGCCGGATAACGGTTGTGACGCAGGAAGCCGGCGGCGCACCCGACGAGGGCCAGGGCCAGGATGGCCACGAAGTACTGCCCGTTCACCACGCTCACCACGAAGAACCAGAACGAGGCGATGGCGGCCACACCGGCCGACAGCCCGTCCATGTTGTCGAGCAGGTTGAAGGCGTTGGTGATCCCGACCACCCATCCCACCGTCACCAGCGCGTCCAGGCCCAGTCCGGCCCCGGCCAGGTGGGCCCGGGTCCCGGTGGCGTAGACCACCACGGCGGCACCGATCTCGACGGCGATCCGTAGCCACACCGGCAGTCCACGGAGGTCGTCGAGAAGGCCCACGAGCGCCAGTCCGACGCCGAGGCCCAGGGTCACGGCCAACGCCTCGGTGTTGCCGCCGTCGGGCCGGACCAGCGCCGCCGCCAGGATCACCACGGAGAAGGCGACGACGATGGCCACACCACCGAGGTAGGGGACGGCCTCGGCGTGCGACTTGCCCGGACCCGGCTCGTCCATCAGGTTGCGACGCCGGGCCAGGCGGAAGGCGAACGGGGTCAGGAAGACCGTGAAGCCGACACAACTGATCAGGACGCCGGCGTACTCCCAGGCTGACGGAGCAAACATATGGTGGCCCCCCTCCTCCACCCCGTCCAACCTCCAGCGGCCTCACTCCATGTTAGGCAAGAGGACGACCCCGGGTCAGGCAAGAGGACGACCCCGGGGAGCGCGTCTCAGTGCCGGCGCCGGGGGTGCGGTGGCCAACGTCGAGAGGGGGGCCCCGCCATCAGGGACTCGTAGAGCGTCATGTGGGCCGCCGTCATGCGCTCGACGCTGAAGACCTCCTCGGCCCTGTCCCGCGCCCGTCGACCCATCTCCCGGCGTCGGCTCTCGTCGGACAGCAGCCCGCGGAGGGCGTCGACGAGCCGGGGGACGTCGGCGGCGACGGTGAGGCCGGTCCGCCCGTTCACGACGACCTCGGCGGTGCTCCCCACGTCGGTGACCACCGCCGGGACGCCACACTGCGCGGCCTCGATCAACGTGACCGGCATACCCTCGTTGTCGCTCGTCAGCAGGACGAGGTCGGCCGAGGCGTACACGTTCTCCATGTCCGTCCGCCACCCGAGGAACCGCACGTTCGGCGGTGCGCTCTCCCGCAGCCCGTCGCCCAGAGGGCCGTCGCCCGCCACCACGAACGTGGCCTCGGGCACCTCCCGGGCGACGGCGATCATCCGGTCCGGTCGCTTGACCGGGGTGAGCCGGGCGACGTAGGCGACGATCGTCCCGTCCGTCGGCAGACCGAGGACCGCACGCGCCCGCGTGCGGTCCGGTGTCGGCGCCGGCAGGGACACGCCGGGAGGTATCACGACGTACTGGTCGGGTCGGCCGATCCGGGCCTCGAGCAGCTCGTCACGAACCCGCGTGCCGACGGCGACCATGCGGTCGGTGACGGTGGCGAGGGTCCGTTCCGCCCCGACGATGCTCCGCGTCATGGCGGGGGAGAAATAGCCGTGGAGCAGATGGCCGTGGAATGAATGCACCCGTGAGCGCACACCGACGACGACGGCCGCCGCCCGACCGAGAACACCGGCCTTGGCCGTGTGCGTGTGGACGATGTCCGGTCGCAGCCTCCGCAATTGCCCGACCAGTCCGGCCAGGGCCCGGACGTCGTCGGTGGGCCGCACGGCCCGACCGAGACCGGGACGCGGATCACGTCCACCGAGGGTGCACGGAGGAGGAGGAAGTCGGCCTCGCCGGGGTCGACGTCGCCCACCAGGAGATGGACGTCGGCGTCGAGATGGCTGACGAGCTCCGTCACCATGGCGGCCGGCCCACCGACGTTCATCCGGCCGATGATGTGGACGGCACGCACCTCGTCGAGCAGAACACATCGCCCCTGCCCCCGCCAGAAAGCCACTTGAAGCCGGACCCGGCCGGGCTTACCATGCCCGCCAGTAGGAGTCCGCTCTGGACCTCGGCGCCCCCTGCCAACTCACAGCAGTCTGGGATGGCGCGGCACCCCGGGGTTATCGAAATTCCGGGGCGTTCGCGCGCCGCCGCCGACCCCTTCCCGGGCGCGCCGTGCCCGACCGGCACCGCCGCCCGGCACCGCCCCCCTGCCGTCCCGGACGACCTCCTGGTCGGCGCGCACCCTGCCGGCCGCGGCGACCGGTGGTATTGCTATCTTTCATGATGTTTCATACCATGTGAGCCATGACCGACGGCAGGACCGGAAGGGTGGCCGACGGCGGGGCGGGAAGGGCGGCCGACGCCGTGGGCGACCCCGAGGTCGAGCTGGTGCTGGAGCGGGCGCCCGGCTTCATCGACCGGTACCTGGAGCTGGTCGACGGCGCTGACGGCGACCCCGGGGCCGCCGCCGCCTTCGTCGAGCTCGCCGACTACGCGGCCGGCCTGGCCGAGGGCGTCGAGCGGTTCCGCCCGTCGCTGGTGGGCTGCCTCGCCGCCGTGGAGGCGGTGGCCGAGAGTTCCGAGAACGCCGAGGAGCTCATCGTCTGGTCCTTCTTCGACAATCTCTCACCCGACGACATCTCCCGGCTCGACCCCTGGCTCGGTCCCCGGACGCGGCTCCTCGTCGACGAGGCGGACCGATCCCCGGACCGGTGACGTCACCGGTCGGCCGAGCGGCCCGATGACCCGTTGTGGGTGGGAGACACCGCCGTGGCGGCGGCCTCGGCGCCACGGACGGCCCCGGTGAGACCGGCGGCGTCGGACCGGCGGTCGGCCCGGACCGCCTCGCGCTCCTCGTACTGCATCCACTGGTAGAGGACGATCCCCATGGCGATGAGCGACGTCAGCTCCCCCACCACCCACAGCACCGAGCCACCGACGTGGGTGTCCCCCAGGGTGTGGAAGTGCGGTGCGATCGACGTCGTGGCGCCGGTGAGCGACGACACCGAGGATGGCGTTGATGGGGATCCCCACGGCCAGGAACCCGAGCTTGGCCGGATACGACAGTCGCCACCGCGACGGGTCGCGGCCCACCACCAACCACCAGAAGAGGCACCCCGAGACCAGGAAATGCAGGTGGGTCAGATCGTGGATCAGCGGATGCTCGAGGGAGAAGTTGTAGAAGGGGCGTGAGGAAGTAGACGAGCATCGTGCCGTAGGCGGCGATCGACCACCACGATCGGACTGGTGAGGAACTCGACCACCGGGTTGTGGAGGACGGCCAGAAGGACACGCTGCGTCTGACGGCTCCGAGGCCTGCAGGGCCAGCGTCACCGGTGCGCTCAGGGCGAACAGGATGGGGGCGAAATTCATGAGCAGCAGGTGCTGGATCACGTGGACCCAGAACACCTGGTCGTCGTAGGCGGCGAGACCGGACTGGACGGCGATGACCACCAGCGCCGTTGCCGGCCAGGAAGCAGACCGTGCGTGCCGTCGGCCAGCTCCGGCCCCGCGCCGCCAGCCGGCGGACCGACACCAGGTACCAGACGGCCAGGGCCACCTCGACGGCCAGCGCCACCAGACTCAGCGTGTCGGTCTGCCATCCGGTGAGCAGCGTGTGGACCGAGACGGAGGGCGAGATGGCGTCGGCCAGGAGCACGATGTCCGGCCCGTCAGCTCAGCGGGGGGATGGTGCGGCCGGCCACCCAGCCGATGGCCTGCGAGCCCCTCGGGGATCGTCCACGAGTCGCGGCCCGGATGGGAGAGGTTCTTGAAACCCTGGGCGTCGAGCATGTCCTGGAGGGGCCCCGGCAGCGTGTGACCGCCGAGGTCGGGCGCGGCGCCGGTGACGAAGCGCTCGTGCAGCGTCTGGTCGAAGACGATGAAGCCGTCGGAATGGTTGACGTCGTAGGTGTAGGGCTTCCCCGTCTGCCAGTCGATGCCCGGCGGACTGCCCTCGGCCACCTTCTGGTAGTAGATCGCCGAAGTACCGCCACAGCGCCGCCAGGTTCGACGGCGTCCCCGTCAGCAGCGGCCAGGTCGCCCCGGTGGCGTGTGCGTAGGCGGCCAGGCGTCCGGGGACGTCGCGCCCGGGGTCGACGCTGGCCTCGATGAAGATGACCTTCCCGCGCCAGTCCGGCCGCCTTCAGGTCACGCTGCATGTCGAGGAAGGCGCCGGTGGTGAGCGGGCACGTCTCCTGGCACGACGTGAGGAACGACGTCAGCACCACGATCCTCCCCCGGAAGGCACCGAGCGACGTCGTCTGTCCGTGCTCGTTCACGAGCGGGATGCGCGAGCACCGACGCCGGCACGGCCCGGTCCTCGGTGATGCCCAGACGACTGGGCAGCGGTCCCGGGGCGCCCGTCCCCGGCGGTCACCAGGAGCCCGACGACGGCCACCACGGCCACGACGACGACGCCCACCACGAGCGTGGTCCGGCGCGGCGCCGTGGCGCCCGGCGGCGCAGGGGATGCTCATGACCGGGGCCGGTGACGTGACGACGGAGGCCATCGGCGTTTCCGACGGTACCCTGCGGTGTCCCCGGCGCACATCGCCTCGGAGCCCCGTGCGGGAGGGGCCCGGCGTCGCGCGACGGGTGGCATCAGGTCCGCAGAGACGCCCCGTGCGCCTGCTCGACCGCTTCGATGCAGCGCCCGCGCAACTCCCCCACCTCGACGTCGGTGAGGGTGTGGTCGAGGGCGCAGAATCGCAATCGGTAGGCGAGGCTGCGCGTCCCCGGCGGCAGGCCCGGTCCCCGGTAGACGTCGAAGAGGCCCAACGACTCGAGCAGGTCGCCGCCGGCGCGCCGCAGCGTCGCCGGCCACCTCGGCGGCGGCGGATGCCGTCGTCCACCACGAAGGCCAGGTCGACGTCGCTCGAGGGGAAGCGGCTGATCGGGGTCACCGTCGGCGCGGCGCCGGTGGGCGTCGTCGAGGAGCAGGTCGAGATCGACCTCCAGCCATCCCACCCGTCTGCCGTCCGGAGTCGAGCCCGAAGGCGTCGAGGACGGCGGGGTCCACCTCGCCGACCACGCCGATCACGGTGCCTCGCTGGGAGTCGGCCGCGCACGACCAGAGCGGCCGCCGCGCGTCGGATGCAGGCCGCCGCCGGTCGCCGGTGGGCGGCGTCGCACGACTGGACGACGTCGACGCCGTCCACGCCGAGCGCGTCGGCCAGGGCCAGCCACGCGCCGGCGGCGCTGTAGGCGTCGTCGTCGGTACCGGCGAAGGCCACCGCCACCATCTCCCGCTCGTCGATGACCGTCTCTCCCGTGCGGGCGAAGGCCCGTTCCACGCGCCCGGCGTCGGGCGGTGGGAAGACGTGGCCGATCTCGAACAGCCGGAGATCGTCCTGGCGCCGGTCGGCGTTGAAGGCCAGGGCCTTCAGCATGCCGGGCAGGAGGCTGCGCCGCAGGACCGTCTCGTCGGGGGTCAGCGGATTGGCCACCTCGACGCCACCGCCGTCCGATGCCCGCCCGGCCGTGGTCGTCGGCGGCCAGCAGCGACGGCGTCCACGCCTCGTGGGCGCCGAAGCCGGCCAGCGACGGCCCGGACCAGGCGTCGTTCCTTCTGGTGGCGGGTGAGGCCGCCCGACCTGGGGGGCGGTCGGGCGGCGGCGGGGCAGGGCGCCGTAGCCGTGGTGGCGGGCCACCTCTTCGATGACGTCGATCTCGCGCCAGGTGTCGGGGCGGAAGGTGGGAACGGTGACGTCGAGGACCCCCGTCCCCGGCGCGCCGGCAGGCGAATCCGATCGGCTCCAGGTAGCCGGTGACGGCGTCGTCGTCCAAGGTGCTGCCCGAGGATGGTCGTTCACCCGGTTCGTCCGCACCTCGGACGCGACACGGTCCGGGAACCGGGCCCCGGACGTCGATGACCGGCGGAGCCACGCCGAATGCCGGCCCGGCGGTGGACGCCGAGCACCTCGCACAGGCGGCGGGCGGCCCGGTCGATTCCCTCGGGATCGCAGCCCCGCTCGAACCGGGCCGACGCCTCGGACCGCAGACCGAGGCGCTTGGTCGTCCGGGCGATGGCCATCGGGTGCGAAGTAGGCGGCCTCGAGCAGGACGCGGGAGGTCGTCGTCCGAGATCTCGGAACTGCCCCGCCCATGATCCCGCCGATGCCGACGCGGTACGTCGGTGGCGTCGCAGATGACGCAGTCCCGCCGGTCGTCGGAGGGGACGATGGCCCGGTCGCCCAGCGTCCGTTCGACACCGTCGAGCGTCGTCGACCGTCTCGCCGGTGTCGGGCGGCACGGACGCGGAGGCCGTGGCCCGCCACCTGGTCGAGGTCGTAGGGATGGGTGGGCTGTCCGAGCTCGAGCATCACGTAGTTGGAGGCGTCGACGACGTTGTTGATGGGCCGCATCCCGGCGAGGGTGAGACGGCGCGCCACCCACGCCGGTGAGGGCCGGACCTCGATCCCCGTCAGGACGCGGGCGGTGAATCGGGGACAGAGGTCGTCGTCGACCACCTCGACCGAGACGAGCGGTGTGGGCGCCGACCCCGGGACCGCGGTCGGGCGGCGCCGGTGGTCGGGCGGGTCGGGGACGGCGAAGGGCAGCCGCAGGCGGGCCGCCAGGTCACGGGCCACCCCGGCCATGCACCAGGCGTCGGGCCGGTTGGCCTCGACGGCGATGTCGAAGACGACGTCGGGGACGATCCCGAGGGCGTCGACGAAACGCTCCCCCGGCGACGGCCCGAGCCCCGATGATCAGGATGCCGTCGTGGTCGTCGGTCAGCTCGAGCTCGCGACCCGAGCAGAGCATCCCGTTCGACGTGACCCCCTTCATCTTCCGTGTGGTGATCTCGAAGTCCCCCGGGAGGACGGCCCCCACCGGAGCCAGCGGGACGAGGTCGCCGACGGCGAAGTTCCACGCGCCGCAGACGATCGACAGCGGCTCCGGCCCCGGCCTCGACCGTCACCTGACGGATCTTGTCGGCCCCGGGGATGGCGGCGATCTCGAGGACCCGCGCCACGACGACGTCCTCGAGCCCCTTCCCGACGTGCGCCACGCCCTCGACGACGAGTCCGAGATCGTCGAGGGTCTCGGCCAGTGTCGACGGGTCGCCCTCGAAGGGGGCGAAGTCACGGATCCACGACAACGGGACGCGCACGGCCCCTCAGATCTGCCGCAGGAGGCGGACGTCGTTCTCGAGCAGGACCCGCATGTCGGGGATCTCGTGACGCATCTGCGCGCAGCGGTCGATGCCGAAGCCGAAGGCGAAACCGGACCACGTCTCGTCGTCGAGCCCCACGGCGGCGAAGACGGCCGGGTCGACCATGCCGCATCCCCCCAGCTCGATCCACCCGGTGTGCGAGCACGTCCGGCAACCGGCCCCCCCGCAGATGGTGCAGGTGATCTCGTACTCGGCCGACGGCTCGGTGAAGGGGAAGTACGACGGCCGCAGCCGCGAGTGGATCTCGGCGCCGAAGTAGGCGGTGGTGAACGTCTCGATGGTCCCGGCCAGATCGGCGAAGGAGATGCCGCGGTCGACGACCAGGCCCTCGATCTGGTTGAAGGTGGGGATGTGACGGGCATCCGGCGTGTCGCGGCGGTAGCAGCGTCCGGGCATCACGGCGTAGACGGGCGGGGCCTGGCTCTGCATGAGCCGGATCTGGACGGGCGACGTGTGGGTCCGCAGGACGACGGTCTCCGGCTCCCCGAGCTTCAGGTACAAGGTGTCCCACATGCCCCGGGCCGGGTGGGCGGGTGGCATGTTGAGGGCCTCGAAGTTGTACCAGTCCGTCTCCACCTCGGGGCCCTCGGCCACGGCGAAGCCCATCCCCACGAAGACGTCCTCGAGCTCGTCGCGCGTCCGCTGGACCAGGTGGAGGTGGCCCCGCCACGGTGGGTCGCCCTCCAGGACCTCGGTGAGATCGAGCCGGTCGGCGGCGAGCCGCTCGGCGTAGGCCGTCTCCTCGAGGACGGCTCGCCGCGCCGCCACGAGGGCCTCGATCTGCCCGCGGACCGCCTGCAGCTCCTGACCGGCCTCCCGCCGGGCGTCGGGGTCGAGGGCCCCCAGGGTCTTCTGCCGGGCGGCCAGTGGCGACTTCCTGCCCAGCAGCTCCCCTTCGACGACGGCCAGGGCGTCGAGCGAGACGGCCCCCGCCACCTGGGCCGACGCCTCGGCCACCAGCTCGCCGTCCGTCACGGGGACCTCTCCATGGGCGTGCAGGTTAGTCATCGTCGTCCGAGGGCACGGCCGTCACGGGCGTCCCGTGGGGGCCACCGGCGCGGGCCCGACGGACCTCGAAGGACAGGACGGCGGCGGCCATCGAGACGTTGAGCGACTCGGCCCCGCCGGCCATGGGGATCGTCACTCCGGGGCCGAGTCGGTCGGCGATCTCGGTGGGGAGACCCGACGCTTCGTTGCCGAGGACGAGGGCCAGGGGGGCGACCAGATCGACCTCCGTGTAGGGGGTCCCGCCGTGGGCCACGGCCGCCAGGCAGTGCAGGCCCCGCCCCTGGAGGGTGTCGAGAACCTCGGTGGCGTCGGGGTCGGTCACCACCGGGAGGCGAAGGACCGATCCGGCCGACGCCCGGACCGTCTTGGGATTGAAGGGGTCGACGGTTCCGGCACAGCAGACGACGGCGTCGGCGCCGGCGGCGTGGGCGCTCCTGATGACGGCGCCGGCGTTGCCCGGGTCGCGGACGTCGACGCAGACGACGACGAAGGTGGCCGCCGCCAGATCGTCGAGGGTGGCCTGCGGGGTCCGCACCACGGCCAGGAGGGGTTGGGGGGTCACCGTGTCCGCCACCTTCTCCACCACGCCGGGGCCGAGCTCGTAGATCCGGATGCCGCGGTCCCGGGCGCGGCCGACGGCCTCGGCCAGGGCAGGGGCGCCGCCGGAGTCGTCGGACCCGACGAAGACGGCTTCGATCTCGGCGCCGGCGTCGAGGGCGCAGTCGAGGAGCTTCGCCCCTTCGACGACGAACACGCCCTCGGACTGCCGGACGCTGCGGCGCCGGACCAGCCGGCGCAGGCGCTGGACCCGTTGATGCCGGATCCCGAGCGGTGCCGTCAGGAGGCGTCCACCGTCTCGGCCCCCACCACGGCCGGGGCCGGCGTCGGCGGGAGGGCCGCCTTGGCCAGGCCGACCAGCTGGGCGAAGGCGTCGGGGTCGGTCACGGCCAGGTCGGCCAGGACCTTCCGGTCGACGGTGATGTCGGCGTGGCGGAGGCCGGCGATGAGCCGGCTGTAGCTGAGCCCGTTGGCCCGGGCCCCGGCGTTGATGCGCTGGATCCAGAGCCGGCGGAAGTCACCCTTGCGGGCCCGGCGGTCGCGGTAGGCGTACTGGAGCCCGTGCATGACCGCCTCGTTGGCCGACCGGAAGCTCCGGCTGCGGTTGCCGTAGTAGCCCTGCGCCTGTTCGAGGATGGCATCGCGGTGCTTCTTGCCGTTGATGGCGCGCTTCACCCTGGCCATTCCCAGCTCCCTTCCTGAGGTCGATCCGTTGTCCCGGTGGTCCGCTGGACCACCACCGCCGTCCCGGCTGTGGGCCGGACGGCTGCGCCGTGGGCGCTAGCGGCCGAGGAGCCGCCGAACCTCGCGCCGGTCGGCCGAGGCCACGTCGGTCTCGCGACCGAGGCGACGGGTCCGGCGCGATGACTTCTTCTCGAGCAGATGCGACCGGTTCGCCTTGAGCCGGCGTATCTTGCCCGTGCCGGTGATCTTGAACCGCTTGGCGGCCCCCCGGTCCGTCTTCATCTTCGGCATCTCAGGTCCCCTCCTCGATCGGGACCGCGGTGCCGCCCGTCGATACCTCGTCGTCCGTCGGCTCTGCCACGGCGCCATTGGTGCTCGGCCCGGCGGCCGATTCGGCCACCGCTGTCTCTGCCACCGGTGTCTCGCCGACCGGTGTCTCGCCGACCGGTGTCTGCCGCCGTGTCTGCCACTGCTGTTTCCGCCACTGCTGTTTCCGCCACTGCTGTTCCCGCCGGCGCCGGCGTCCCGCCACCGTCGTGGCGCGGCGCCCGGGCCGCCGCCGACTGCTTGGCCCGCTTGTCGGGAGCCAACACCATCACCATGTTCCGGCCGTCCAATCTCGGTTCCGCCTCGACCCGGGCCATGCCGTCCACCCGCTCGGCCAGGCGGTCCAGGATCTTCTTGCCCAACTCCGGATGGAAGACCTCGCGACCCCGGAACATGATCGTGACCTTGACCTTGTGCCCCTCGTCCAGGAACTTGAGGACCTGACGGGTCTTGGTGTCGAAGTCACCGATGCCGATCTTCGGCCGGTACTTCATCTCCTTGATCCCGACGCTCGTCGTCTTCCGCCGCGATTCCTTGGCCTTCTGGGCGGCGTCGAACTTGAACTTCCCGTAGTCCATGATCCGGCAGACAGGTGGGTTCGCCTGTGGCGCGACCTCCACCAGATCCAGATCGAGCTGTCGGGCCAAGGTCAACGCTTCCGGCAACGGGCGGATCCCGAGTTGGAGACCATCGGGGTCCACCAGGCGCACGTCTCGGGCGCGGATGCGGTCGTTGATCCTGGGCTCACCGGTGGTCGTGGTGGTGGCGATGCGGCATCTCTCCCGTCATTGTGGACGCCGGGTCTCCCCGGAGCCCTCGTCGGAAGCGCGACCGCTGCCCGTGGTGTCGTCCTCGACGGACCACCGTGACCCGAACGCACCACTCCCGTGGTGGCCGGGTGGGGGTGCACGAAAGTGCGACCCCGCTTCCCTGTTCACTTGAGCCTCTACGCTACCAGGCGTGAGCAGCCTGTGGACACCCGAAGGTGAGCATCGCGTCGGGCGGGAGACGACGCCGGGCCCGGGCGGCGGACCGCCGGGGAGCGGTCGTGGCGGCGACCGGCCCGCCGGGGGTCCGGTGGACGATCCCGACGAGCTGAGCTCCGAGGAGCGCGACGCGCTGGCCGCCCGGCTCGACGAGTTGCGGAACCAACTGGTGTCCGCCCCGGCCGAGGTGGTGGTGGCCAACCACGCCTACGGGCTCTTCGAGCTGGCCGCCATCCACCTGTCGCAGCAGCCCCCCAACCTGGACCAGGCCCGCCTGGCCGTCGACGCCCTCGGGGCCATCGTGGGTGGCCTGTCCGGGCGGCTGGGGGACGCCGAGGCATCGCTGAACGACGCCTTGGCCCAGATCCGGCTGACCTTCGTCCAGATCAGCGAGATGATGAAGGACGCGCCGACCGACGGGTCCGGCGACGGTCAGCCCGTCGTTCCCTGAGGCTGCCCCGGAGGCCCGTCGGCCCGGACGATGTGGCGCGCCTCGAGCCGGCCGAGATGGCCCGACCCGGTGACGAAGACGACCGGCGCGCCGACGTCGATCCGGCGGGTGCCGTCGGCCACCGCCGTGCAGTGGAAGGGATAGCGGCGGCCGTCGTCACCGAGGACCGTCCCCAGTCCCCGGGGATCGTCGAACTCGGCGACGACACCGGTCCGGACCGCCCTCGGCCGGACGGTGGTGGTCACCGCCGTCTCCCGGCCACCGTCAGTGGACGATCTTCGAGAGGGGGAGCTCGATGATGTCGGTGGCTCCCTTGTCCTTGAGCGCCGGGATGAGGATGTTGACGTCCGACTTGGGGACCACCGTCTCGACGGCGAAGCCGGTCCCACCCGAGAGCTCCGACACGGTGGGCGCCTTGAGGGCGGGGAGGACGGCGATGACGTGGTCGAGGGCACTGCGGGCCACGTTCAGCTTGAGCAGGACCTTGCCGCGGGCCTCGAGGGTCCCCTGGAGGAGGGTGAGGAGCTGCGTCATGGCGTGGCGCTTGACGGGATCGGCGGCCGCCGTGGGGTTGGCGATGAGCTCGGTGCACGATTCGAGGAGGGTGCCGACGATCCGCAGGCCGGCGGCGGCCAGGGCGCGACCGGTCTCCGTGATCTCGACGACGGCGTCGGCGATGTCGGGGATCTTCGCCTCGGTGGCACCGTAGGAGAGGCGGATCTCGGCCCGGACACCTTGCTTCTCGAGCAGGCGGCGGGTGAGCTCGGGATACTCGGTGGAGACGCGGGACCCCGGCGGGAGGTCCGCCATCGTCGCCACCGGGGAGTCGCGGGCCACGGCCAGGACGACGCGGATGGGGTCGGCCGTGGCCTTCGAATAGGCCAGGGTGCCGAGGGAGACGACGTCGGCGCCCGTCTCCTCGATCCAGTCGCGACCGGTGATACCGAGGTCGAAGAGCCCGTCGGCCACGTAGAGGGGGATCTCCTGCGGCCGCAGGATACGGACCTCGTCGACGCGGGGGTCGTCGATGGTCCCCCGGTAGTCGACGTCGGAACCGCGGACGACGGCCAGGTCGGCGTGGGCGAAGAGCTCCATGGTGGCCCTCTCGAGCGAGCCCTTGGGCAGGACGAGGCGCAGCATCAGGACGGTCCACCCGTGGACGACGGCAGGAGCTCCAGCAGCCGGACCATCTCGAGCGCCGTCACGGCCGCTTCGTAGCCCTTGTTGGTCCTGTCCGGCTCGGCGCGCTGCTCGGCCTGGGCCACGGTGTCGGTGGTGAGGACGCCGAAGACGACGGGGACGCCGGTGTCGAGCGCCACCCGCTGGAGGCCGGCCGCGCACTCGCCGGCCACGAAGTCGAAATGGGCGGTGTCGCCGCGGATGACGGCGCCGAGGGCGATCACGGCGTCGTAGTCGCCCGAACGGCACAGACGCGAGGCGGCCAGCGGGAGCTCGACGGCGCCGGGCACCCAGGCCACGGCCACCGAGTCGAGCGGGACGTCGTGGTCCTTCAGCCCGCCGAGCACCCCCTCGAGGAGGCGGACGGTGATGGCGCCGTTGAACTTGGCACAGGCGACGGCCACGCGGGCCGGTCCGCGGGCGTCCCCCTCGTAGGACCGGCCGACGATCTGCGCCACGTCGGCGATGGCACCCCGGCGCAGCGCGGTGTCGTCAGAGCTCGTCATCGAGGCCCTCCATGATGTGACCCAGGCGGTCGCGCTTGGTCTGGAGATACTCGATGTTCTCGGGGTTGGCGTGGTTGGCCAGCGGCACGCGGTCGGAGATGTCGAGGCCGAAGCCCTCCAGGCCGCCGTACTTCATGGGGTTGTTGGTCATCAGCCGCATGGTGGTCACACCGAGGTCGACGAGGATCTGGGCGCCGATGCCGTACTCGCGGTTGTCCACCGGAAGACCCAATTCCAAGTTGGCGTCGACGGTGTCGTGGCCCTGTTCCTGGAGGTGGTAGGCGCGCAGCTTGTGGGCCAGGCCGATGCCGCGCCCTTCGTGGCCGCGCAGGTAGACGACGACGCCGGTGCCGTTGTCGGCGATGAGACGGAGGGCCTCGTGCAGCTGGGGTCCGCAGTCGCAGCGCAGCGAGCCGAGGACGTCGCCGGTGAGGCACTCGGAGTGCACCCGGACGAGGACGTCGCTCTGGCCCACCGGGTCGCCCTTCACGATGGCCAGGTGGTGCTCGCCGTCGAGGACGGACTCGTAGACGTAGCCGGTGAAGTCGCCGAACTCGGTGGGGATGCGCGCCGGACCGGCGATCCGACGGACGAGCTTGTCCTTGCGGCGGCGGTAGCGGACGAGATCGGCGATCGAGATGAGGAGGAGGTCGTGCTTCTTGGCGAAGGCCTCGAGCTCGGGCTGGCGGGCCATGCCCTGCTTGTCCTCGGAGACGATCTCGCAGAGGACGCCGGCCGGATAGAGGCCGGCCGCCTTCACCAGGTCGACGGTGGCCTCGGTGTGGCCGGCCCGCTTCAGGACGCCGCCGGCCCGGTAGCGCAGCGGGAAGATGTGGCCCGGTCGGTTCAGGTCGGCGGCCCGCGTGTGGGGGTCGATGAGAGCCTGGATGGTGGCCGAGCGGTCCTCGGCCGAGATGCCCGACGACGTGCCGTGGCGGTAGTCGACCGAGACGGTGAAGGCGGTCCGCTGCGACTCGGTGTTGGCCGTCACCATCAGGGGCAGCTCGAGCTGGTCGGCCCGGTCGGCGGTGAGCGGCACGCAGATCACCCCGGAGGTGTGGGCCAGGAAGAAGGCGATCTTCTCCGGCGTGACGGCCTGGGCGGCCATGACGAGGTCCCCTTCGTTCTCACGGTCCTCGTCGTCGACGACGATCACGATCTCGCCCCGGCCGATGGCGGCGATGGCGTCCTCGACGCGAGCTATCTCCATGTCACGACTTCCATGTCACGACTTCCATGTCACGTCTTCCATGTCACGCCTTCCATGTCACGCCGCCTCCAGCTCGACACGGAGATCGTCTCCCAGTCGGACCACCGAGACCAGCCGGCCCCGCCAGATCCCGTCCATGGTGGGGGCCCCCGACCCGGCGAACATGGGCACGGCGTCGTCGCCGCCGAAGAGGGCGGGGGCGAGGTAGAGGACGTAGCGGTCGACCATGCCGCCGTGGTGGAAGGCGTGGGCCACGCGGCGCTCCGCCCTCCACCAGGACCTGGAGGACCCCCCGGGCCCCGAGCTCGTCGAGGACGGTGCTCGGCTCCCCCGTCAGCTCGAGCGCCGGCAGGACGCGGGCGTCGGGAGGGGCGTGGCCGAGGACCACGCGCAGGGGCTGACGGTCGGGCTCGGGGGTCGTCCGGACGGTGAGCTCGGGATCGTCGGCCCGGACCGTCCCGGCACCGACCAGGACGGCGTCGGAGGCGGCCCGCAACCGGTGGGCATCGGCCCTGGCCTCCTCCCCGGTGATCCAGCGCGACGATCCGTCGGGGGCGGCGATGCGGCCGTCGAGGGTGGCCGCCAGCTTGAGGACGACCCAGGGCCGGCCCGTCCGACGGTGTTTCAGGTAGGGGGCCAGGAGCTCCGTCGCCTCCTCGGCGGCCACGCCGACGACGACGTCGAGGCCGGCGCGCCGGAGCTCGGCCACGCCCCGCCCCGACACCCGCGGATCGGGATCGAGGACGCCGACCACCACCCGGGCCACGCCGGCCGTCACGATGGCGTCGGTGCAGGGCGGGGTGAGGCCCTGATGGGTACACGGTTCGAGGGTCGTGTAGAGAGTGGCCCCGGCGGCCTGACCGGCGGCGGCGGCCAGGGCCACCACCTCGGCGTGGGGTCCGCCGGGGGGCTCGGTGGCCCCTTCGTACCAGCGTCCGCCGGCGACCACCACGGAGCCCACCCACGGGTTGGGCGCGGTCGAGGTCCGGACCGACGCGGCCAGGGCGAGCGCCCGGCGCATGGCATCGAGGTCCTCGCCCCGGTCACCCGGACCGGGCGACGGGTTCGGGACCGGTGTCATGGGATCACAAGTCTACCGGGGCTCCCGGCAGGGCTTTCTCCCCGGCCGTGCGGATCCGACGGGCCGCCTCCCAGGGGCGCTCGGCGCCGAAGACGGCCGACCCGGCCACCAGGACACGGGCCCCGGCCGCCACCACCAGGGGAGCCGTCTCCTCGTCGATCCCCCCGTCGACCTCGAGCTCGGCGGCGAGCCCCCGGCGATCGAGCTCCTGGCGGGTCCGGGCGATCTTGGGGAGGACCTCGGCCATGAAGGACTGACCCCCGAAGCCGGGGTGGACGGTCATGCACAGGATCAGGTCGGCGGACCCCAGATAGGGGTCGATGGCTTCGTAGGGTGTCTCGGGATTGACGGCCAGCCCGGCGCGGAGCCCCAGTGACTTGGCCCGGTCCAGCAGCGCCGCGGTGTCCCCCACCTCGACGTGGACGGTGCACCCGTCGGCCCCCGCCCGCCGGAACGCCTCCAGATAGGCACCGGGGTCGGTCATCATGAGGTGGCAGTCGAAGAAGAGCCCGGAGTGCCTGCGCAACGACTCGACGACCGGCGGGCCGATGGTCAGGTTGGGCACGAAGTGGCCGTCCATGACGTCGATGTGCAACCAGTCGGCCTCGGCCGTGACCTCGCCGACCGCCTCGGCCAGGCCGCCGAAGTCGGCCGACAGGACCGAGGGCGCGATCTTCAGCATCGGGGGCGAGCCTAGGACGTCAGGGTGCCGGGTCAGGGCCCCACTCCCCGAGACGTTCGCCGGGTCGGAGGTGGGCACCGCGGCGCCAGTCGGACGCCGCCATCGGTCGCCGGCCCGCCGGTTGCACCTCGACGAGCTCCAGGCGGCCCGACCCGCACTGGACGGTCTCGGCGTCGGCGTCGCGCTCCACCGTCCCCGGCGCCGGCCGGGGGTCTGCGCCCGGACCGTCGGGCCGCCGGCGGCCCTCGAGGACGCGGAGCCGCTCACCGCGAAACGTGGTCCAGGCCCGGTCGAGACGGACCACCCGGTGGACCTCCTCGACCGGACCGGCCCAGTCGAGGCGGAGGTCATCGGGGTCGAGCTTGGCGGCGTAGGTGGGTTCGCCCTTCTGGGGTCGGCCGGGGCCGAGGGTGTCCACCCCGCCGGCCAGGAGGTCGACGAGCAGCGCCGCCCCCGCCCGTGACAGCCGGTCGACCAGTGTCGAGGCGTGCTCGTCGGCGTCGATGGGGAGCCGGGCCGTGGCCAGGACCGGTCCGGTGTCCAGACCCGCCTCCAGGCGCATGATGCAGACACCGGTGATCTCGTCCCCGGCCAGGATGGCCCGTTCCACCGGGGCCGCCCCCCGCCACCGCGGCAGGAGGGAGAAGTGGACGTTGATCATGGGGACGACGTCGAGAACTCGTTGGGGGACGATCCGGCCGTAGGCGACCACCACGGCCAGCTCGGCCCCGGCGTCGAGGACGTCGTCGAGGGCGTCGCTCACCGGCAGACCGAGGTCGAGCGCCGCCTGTTTCACCGGGCTCGGGGTGTGCTGCGCCCCCCGGCCCCGGCGGGCGTCGGCGCGGCTCACCACGAGGGCGATCTCGTGACCGGCGGCGACCAGGGCCCGCAACGGCGCCACGGCGGCGTCCGGCGATCCGAGGTAGGCGAGCCGGGCCACGGCGGTCACTCTCCGGGTGGTGGGTGGCGGTTGCGGGCGGGTGGTGACTACAGGCCGGGGTGGTCCGGGGCCTCCGGCGGACCCGGTGCCGTCGGTGCCGACCAGGCGCCGGAGCCCGTCGGGATCGTCCCCCGGGAGGTGGAGCGCCCGCGCCCGCAGGATCCGCATCGCCTCCTTGCGCTGGTCCTCGTCGAGCCGCTCGACGAGGAGGACGCCGTCGAGGTGGTCGACCTCGTGCTGGTAGACGCGGGCCTCGTACTCGTCGGCCTCGATGGAGATCTCGTTGCCGTCGAGGTCGCGCCCGGTGAGATGGATCTCCTTCGGTCGGACGATCTCCCACGACAGTCCCGGGATCGACAGGCACCCCTCGTCGTAGGTCCACTCCCCGCGGGCCTCGGAGATCACCGGGTTCACGATCGTCCGCGGGCCCGAGATCGTCGTGGAGGTCGTAGACGAACACGCGCTTCTGGACACCGACCTGGGGGGCGGCCAGACCCACCCCGGGTGCCTCGTACATGGTCTGGACCATGTCGTCGGCCAGGGCCTTCAGCCTCCCGTCGATGTCCACGCACCTCGGGGGCGCGCTGGCGCAGGACCGGGTCGCCGTACAGACGGATGGTGTACGCGGTCACTGACGCATCGTACCGGCGGCGCCGGCGCCGGCCGTCCCGATCAGGACACGACCATCGACGAGACCGGGGACAGTCCCGACGTCGAACGCGACCGGTGCATGGTCTGGATGTCGGTGAACTCGGCCAGTCCCCAGGGGCCGTTCTCCACCCCGATGCCGCTCCACTTGAAACCGCCGAAGGGGAACTGCGGGCCCATGGCCAGGTGGACGTTGACCCAGGCCGTCCCCGCCTCGAGCCGCCCGGCCACGTCGTTGGCCCGATCGGTGTCGGTGCCCCAGACCGAGCCGCTCAGGCCGAAGTGGGTCGCGTTGGCCCGCTCCACGGCGTCGTCGACGTCCCGGTAGGAGATGACCGGGAGAGCCGGGCCGAACTGCTCCTCGTCCACGATCCGGACGCCGTCGGAGACGTCGGAGAGGACGGTGGGCTCGAAGAAGTACCCGGGCCGGTCCATGGCCTTCCCGCCGGCGGCGGCGTGGGCACCGTGGGCCAGGGCGTCGGCCACCAGCTCCTTCACCCGCTCGTACTGGGGGGCGTTGTTGATGGGCCCGAGCTTGCTCTCGTTGGTCGGACCCGTCGCCCACGGTCACGGCCCGGGCCCGGGTGGCCAGCGCCTCGACCACCTCGTCGTAGAGACGCTCGGGGACGTAGACGCGCTTGATGGCCGAGCAGATCTGGCCGTTGTTGGCGAAGGCGCCCCCGAAGATCCCGTCGGCCACCACGGCCGGATCGGCGTCGTCGAGGATGATGGCGGGGTCGTTGCCTCCGAGCTCCAGGGTGACGCGCTTCAGGTCCGGCGCCGCCGCCGCCGCCACCTTCTTCCCCGTCGCGATGGACCCGGTGAAGCTGATCTTCCGGGGGACGGGGTGGCTCGTCATCCAGGCACCGAGGTCGTCGCCGCCGCTCACGACGTTCAGGACCCCCGGCGGGAGGACCGACCGCAGGAGCTCACCGGTCTTGAGGGTGGACAGCGGGGTGAACGGCGACGGCTTCAGGACCATGGTGTTGCCGGCCAGCAGAGCCGGCGCGATCTTCCAGAAGGCGAGGTTCACGGGGAAGTTCCACGGTGTGATGGCCGCCACCACGCCGAGGGGGCGGTGGACGACCTCGACGAAAGCCTCGTCGTCGTCCTGGAGGATCTGGCGCGGGATCTCGAGATCGGCGAAGTAGGTGCACCACATGGCCGAGCCGAAGACCTCGAGGTTGGCGTCGTTGATCGGCTTGCCCTGCTCGGACGTGAGGAGGGGGGCGAGCTCCCCGAGCGAGCCCATCAACACGCCGGCGACCTCACGGAGGCAGCAGCGGCGGTAGTCCTCGTCGGCCCGCCAGTCCCGGTAGGCCTTGGCCGCCGAGTCCATGGCCGCGTCGAGCTGGGCGCGCGAGCACTCGGGGGCTTCGGCGAAGACCTCGGCGGTGGCCGGATTGCGGACACCGAAGGTGCCGTCGGTGGCCACCGCCTCGCCGCCGATGGTCATGGTGAAGTCCGACATCGCAGATCCTCTCTGGGTCGTGGGTCCCGAACACCGCGACCCACCCGCGATCTTGTCCCGACCGCCCCGGCCCGGCAAGGGCCCGGCGGCCGGTGTCGGCTAGGCCCGGACGGGATCGACGGCCACCCGCAGGCGCCCGGCCGGCCGCGGCACGGCGGCCAGGAGGTCGCACAGCGCGCCGTGGTCCGGGGCCCGCAACGACCAGACGCCGTCGACCGGTCCCGTGACGTCCACGGTGGCGGGCGCCGAAGCCCGCAGCGCCGTGGCGTAGGCGTCGGCCGACGGCCCCGAGACGAGGGCCATGGCACTGACGGGGGGCAGGTCGAGGGCCGTCCGGATCTCGAGCTCGGCCTCCGACAGGCGTCCGGGGTCGGCCGCCGATGCCGACGCCAGGACCTCGTGGTGCGGGAGGCGGGTCTGGACGAGGATCCGGCCCCGGGCCCGGCCCCCCGGGGCCGGGCCCGGGGACCTGCTCACCAGGCGGGCGGCCCGGGCCAGCAGGGCCAGGGCCTCCTCGCCGGCGCGCAGGCGGGGGGCGAGGAGCTCGGCGTCGAAATCGAGAAAGGCGACCCCGTCGGCGGTGTCGGTCCGGTGCAGGACGGCTTCGGTCCCGACGACCACCCGGGCGTGGCGGTCTTCGTCGACACCGCCGCCGGCGGCGCCCCGTGCCCCTGGCGTCGGCGCCGGGCCCCAGACGGCGGCCACCGGCGTCCCGGCCAGGGCCTCGAGCTCCTCGCGGACGCGGGTGACCCCGGCCCGGAGCGCCTTCATCCGGGCCCCCCCGCAGTGGGCGCAGACCACCGGCCGTTCCCGCCCGCAGCGCCGGCAGCGCAGGAACGGAAGGGGCGGCGTTCCCATCTGGTCGGTGGCGGCGCCTCGATCCTTCTGCGGGTCGACGAGCTCCACGGCCGCCTCACAGCGGTCGCACCGGGCCAGCTCGCCGCAGGCCGCGCAGGCCAGCAGGCGGACCCGTCCCGTCCGGTTCATCAGGCAGACGACCCGCCGGCCGGGATCCGCCGCCCCCCATCGGACCAGATCGACCACGCGCTCCGAGAACAGGCCGGTCCGGGGGTCGTCGCCGCGCCGGTCGACCACCTCGATGGCCGGCCAACCGCCGCGCTCGCTCCGACGAGCCGGCGCCACCAGGCGCCCGGCGGCGAGGACGTCGAGGGTGGGGCACGGCGAGACCAGTACACAGGGCACACCCGAGCGTCGGGCCCGTTCGGCCACCACCTGCCACGCACACCAGGTGGGGGCCCGTTCCTCGTGGTACACCTCGTCGTGGGCATCGAGGACGACGGCGGCGGCCAGGCGCGGGAGCGGTGCGAAGGCGGCGGCGCGTGCCCCGATGGCGACACAGCCGCCGGCACGGGCCCTCGGCCACTCCTGGGGCAGCACCGCCACCCGCCGGCCGGCCCGCCGCAGACGCCCCGCCAGGTCCGACGCCGTCCGCTGGCTCGGGACCACGACGAGAACCCCGGCGTCGTCGGGTCCGGCCACGAGACGGTCGGCGGCGGTGAGCACCAGCGCCAAGGGGTCCTCGGCCGGCGGGAGCCGGAGCACCACCGTCCCCCCCGCGAGCGCCTCCTCGAGGAGCGGCGACGGACCGTCGGCACCGGGGGCGGGGGCGGGGGCGGGGGCGGGGCGGGCCCCACCGGCCGTCGGGTCCACCGGCAGTCCGCGCACGGCCACCGGGGGCGATGCCGTCCCCAGCAGCGACGACAGCGGCCCCGCCCATCTCCAGGCCGCCCACCGGGCCAGGGCGACGACCTCCGGTGGCGGACCCCAGCCACGGACACCGGCCAGCGGTCGGAGGGTGACCCCGACGGGCGGGTCGACACCGTCGGCCACCACCCAACCCGCCACCCGGCGCCCGTGGAGCGGGACGCGGACGAGGGTTCCCGGCCGGACCCTGTCACCCAGGTCGTCGGGAACGGTGTAGTCGAACTCCTTGTGGACGGCGGCCACGTCGGGGACCACCCGGACGACACGCCCGGGGCGTGCCGGGGACAGGCCCTCGTCCGGCACCGGCCGGACGGCTAGAGGCCGAGCGCGCGCTTCAGGTCGTCGATCCTCGGCGTCGCCTCCCACGTGAATTCCTTGTCCGTCCGGCCGAAGTGCCCGTAGGCCGCCGTCCGACGGTAGATCGGTCGGAGGAGGTCGAGATCGCGGACGATGGCGGCCGGCCGGAGGTCGAAGACCTCACGGACACCGCGCTCGATGGCGACGGGGTCGACGCTGGCGGTGCCGAAGGTCTCCACCATGAGCGAGACCGGGTGGGCCACGCCGATGGCGTAGGCGACCTGGACCTCGCACCGGCTGGCGGCTCCGGCGGCCACGACGTGCTTGGCCACCCACCGCGCCGCGTAGGCGGCGGAGCGGTCGACCTTGGAGGGGTCCTTGCCCGAGAAGGCGCCGCCGCCGTGGCGGGCCATGCCGCCGTAGGTGTCCACGATGATCTTCCGTCCGGTGAGCCCGGTGTCGGCGTGGGGCCCACCGAGCTCGAAGCGGCCCGTCGGGTTGGCCAGGACCCGGAGGCCGTCGGTGTCGAGGTCCGACGGGAGCAGCGGATGGATGACGTGCTCGCGCAGATCGGGCAGGAGCAGTGTCTCGATGTCGACGCCGGGTGCGTGCTGGGTCGAGATCAGGATGGTGTCGATGGCCACGGGCCGGCCGTCCTCGTAGATGACGCTCACCTGGGTCTTGCCGTCGGGCCGCAGGTAGGGCAGCACCCCGACCCGGCGCACCTGGGCCAGGCGCTGGGCCAGGCGGTGGGCCAGCCAGATGGGCAGCGGCATCAGGTCGGGCGTCTCGTCGCAGGCGTAGCCGAACATCATCCCCTGGTCGCCGGCACCCTGGGCGTTGAGCTGGTCCTCGCCTCCCGATCCGGTGCGCAGCTCGTGGGCGGCCGTGACCCCCTGGGCGATGTCGGGCGACTGGGCGTCGAGGGCCACCATGACCCCGCAGGTCCGGCCGTTGAAACCGTGGGCGTCGGTGTCGTAGCCGATGTCGCAGACGACGTCGCGGACGAGCGAGGGGATGTCGACGTAGCACTCGGTCGAGATCTCCCCGGCCACGACCACGAGGCCGGTGGTGAGGAGCGTCTCGCAGGCCACCCGGGCCCGGGGGTCCTGCTCGATGACGGCGTCGAGAACGGAGTCGGAGATCTGGTCCGCCATCTTGTCGGGGTGACCCTCGGTCACCGACTCCGATGTGAAGGTGTGGCGCGTGCTCACGTCTCGCTCCTCGGGTGCTCGTCCTGACGCTGCCGGATGGTGGCGACTCCGGGGCCGCCGGGGCCGCTCACCTTACTTGTCGAGGCGTTCGACGACGCAGTCGAGGACGACGTCCGCCACCTGTCGTTTGGACGACAGGCCCACCTCACGGCGGGTCCCGTCGGCGCCGAGGACCGTGACGGCGTTGGTGTCGTGGTCGAATCCGACCCCCGGAGCGGACACGTCGTTGGCCACCATGAGATCGACACCCTTGGCCGTCAACTTCGCCGCGGCGCGGTCCAGGGGGTCGCCCGTCTCGGCCGCGAAGCCGACCAGGACCTGGCCCGGGCGCCGTCGGGCGCCCAGCTCGAGGAGGATGTCGGGGGTCGGCTCGAGGACCAGCTCGGGCAGCCCGTCGGCCTTGGAGAACTTCGTGTCCGACGGCGCCTTCGGTCGGAAGTCGGCCACGGCGGCCGCCATGACGACGACGTCGGCCCGGGCGGCGTGCTCCAGCATGGCCGCCTCCATCGACGCGGCGGTGTCCACCCGGACCACGGTGGCACCGACGGGGACCGCCTCCCTGGTCGTGGTGACCAGGACCACCTCGGCGCCCCGGTCGGCACCCGCCTGGGCCAGCGCATGGCCCTGCTTGCCCGACGACCGGTTGGTGATGAAGCGGACGGGGTCGATCGGCTCCCGGGTGCCGCCGGCGCTGACCACCAGTCGGCGCCCCTCGAGGTCCCGGGCCCGCCCCGGGGCCCGGCCGCCCTCGAGGACGGCCGTGACGGTGGCCACGATGTCGGCCGGCTCGGCCAGGCGGCCCGGACCGGCGTCGCCGCCGGCCAGCCGTCCCTCCCCCGGCGCCACCACGATCACGCCCCGGCGGACCAGGGTGGCCAGGTTCTCCTGGACCGCGGCGTGCTCCCACATCTCGGTGTGCATGGCCGGGCAGACCACCACGGGGGCCCGGGTGGCGAGCACGGTGGCGGTGAGCAGGTCGTCGGAGATGCCGGCGGCGTAGGAGCCGAGGAACCGTGCCGTGGCCGGGGCCACCACGATCAGATCGGCGCCCTGGCCCAGGCGGGTGTGGGGGATCGGATCGGCGTCCGTCCACAGGCTCCGCTTGACGGGCTCCGAGGCCAGGGCCGAGAAGGTCACGTCGCCCACGAAGCGGGTGGCGTCGTCGGTCAGCACGGGGACCACGTGGGCCCCGGCGTCCACCAGCCGGCGGCAGACCTCCACCGCCTTGTAGGCGGCGATACCCCCGGTCACGCCGAGAACGACACGTCGACCCTCGAAGGGACCGCTCATCGTGCTCCCCCGCTCGCGACCGTGGTCCGGACCCCGGTCCAGTCCCTACTCGTCCGCGGGAGGCTCCGCGGCGTCGTCTCCCGGGGCGCTGGCCTCGACGGCGAGGATGTCCACGGCGACCGCCTCGACCGGGCCGAGGGTCCCGCCGGCTCCGAGGGCATCGGTGATCTCCCCGGTCTCGTCCTCCTCGCCCGGCTCGGGCCGGTGGAACGTCGCCTTGCCGGCCGAGATCTCCTCGAAGGCGATGGTGAGCGGCTTTCCCGAGACCGAGGTCACCTGGGGTGGGACCACGACGCCCAGGCCCTCGCCCAGCTGGTTGTAGTACGAGTTGATCTGGCGCGCCCGCTTGGCCGAGAGGGCCACCAGGGTGAACTTCGAGTCGACCTTGTCGAGAAGATCCTCGATCGGAGGGTCCATGAGCGTGTTGCGACGTTGGGGCATCAGGCTCCTCCACGAGAATCGCCACCCGGGGGCTCCGGGCCAGCTCTGCGGTGGGCTTCCAGTATACCGGCCACCTCGGCCACGGCCTGATCGACGTCGTTGTTCACCACCACGAAGGGCGTGAGAGCCCGTCCCACCCGCTCCTCGCGCGCCCCCGTCTCGAGGCGTCGGGCCACCTCGGCCTCGTCGTCGCCCCGCCGGCGCAGGCGCTCGGCCTGGATCTCGGGCGACGGGGGCAGGAGGAGCACGATCAGGGCGTCGGGGTCCCGCTCCCGCACCTGGGCCGCACCCTGGAGGTCGATCTCCAGGAGCACGTCCCGCCCCGGGGGAGGCTCGGGATGCGGTGTGCCGTAGAGCTGACCGAGGAACTCGGCCCACTCGAGGAAGCCGCCGTCGGCCACGCGCCTTCGAAGCGGGTGCGGTCGACGAACTCGTAGTCGTCGTCGGACTCGCCGGGACGTCGGGCGCGGGTGGTCCACGACCGGCTGAGCCACAAGCCGGGATCGCGTTCGACGAGACGCGCGGCGACGGTTCCCTTCCCCGCCCCGCCCGGGCCCGAGAGAACGAGGATCAGGACTTCGCGGTGTGGGCGAGCAGCGCCTCGCGCTGGTTGACCCCGAGACCCTGGAGTCGACGGCTCTCGCTGATCCCCACCGTCTCCATGAGCCGGCGGGCTTTGACCTTACCGAGGCCGGGGAGCGACTCGAGGACCGAGAGCACCTTCATCTTGCCGACGGTCTCGTCCTCTTCAGATCTCTTGAGGAGCTCGGACAGGGACACCGACCCCATCTTGAGCTTCTCCTTCACCTCGGCCCGCTCGCGGCGGACCTTGGCGGCCTTGTCCAGCGCCGCCTGGCGCTGCTCCGGGGTGAGTGCAGGAGGTTGAGGCATGAGGGTCACCATAGCGCCGTCACGCGAGGGGGTCACCCTCGCTCGTCGGCGGCGGCCGCCGCCACCTCGTCGGCCACGGCGGCGGCCACCCCTTCGGGGTCCTCGGCGCCGGTCACGGCGCGTCCGATCACCAGAATGTCGGCCCCCGCCCAGATGGCGGCAGCCGGGTCCGCCGCACGCGCCTGGTCGTCGGCCGACACCCCCGTCGGTCGGATGCCGGGCACCACGGTGATGAGCCCCGGTGCCGCCGCACGGGTCACCGGCAGGTCGGCGGCGGCGCAGACGAGGCCGCCGCACCCGGCGGCCGCCGCCAGCGCGGCCCGGTCCCTCAGCGTCGCCGGCGGCGCGTCGACGTCGCTGGTGAGAACGGTGACACCGAGCACGCAGGGCGCCGGCATCCCGGCTGCCGCCGCCCCGTCGGCCATACCCTCCACCGCGGCACGGACCATGGCCTCACCGCCGGCCGTGTGCACCGTGGTGTACTGCGCGCCGAGTCCGCCGATGACGCGCGCGTGGCGCGACCGACGGTCGTGGGGATGTCGTGGAGCTTCAGGTCCAGGAAGACGCGGTACCCCTCGGCACCGAGAGCGACGACGGCCTCGGGTCCGGCCGCGCCGAACAGCTCGAGTCCGACCTTGGCCACGCCGAACCACGGGCGCACGCGTTGGGCCAGGCGGAGGGCGACCACCAGATCGTCGACGTCGAGAGCCAGAGCGAGGCGGTCGCGCGGTTCACCGGTCATGGTCACCCACCGGTGTTGTCGTTCACCGACCGGTCGCCCACCGACTGGTCGCCCACCGATTGAGCGTGCACTGAGGTCGCGTCGGCGGACATCGCCGGAGCGGAGGTGGCGCCGACGGGCGCCGGCGGAGCGGAGGTGGCGCCGACGGGCGCCGGCGGAGCCGCGTGCACGGCCCCCACCAGACTGCGGACGCGGGCGACACCGTGCCACCGGCACCAGCGGCTCAGACCGGCGAGCACCTGGGCCGGGGCCCGCGGCTCGCGGAACGTCGCCGTCCCCACCTCGACGGCGTCGGCCCCGGCCATGAGCATCTCGACGGCGTCGACCCCCCGCGTCACCCCGCCGACCCCGACGATCCCGACCAGGGGAAAGGCGGCGCGGCAGTCGTGGACGGCGCGGACGGCCACCGGCCGGATGGCGGGGCCCGACAGGCCGCCGCCGGCCGGGCCCGAACCCAGCCGGTAGGTGCGACGGACGGGATCGATGGCCATGCCCAAGAGGGTGTTGACCAGGACGAGCGCCTCGGCCCCGGCGGCCACGGCGGCACCGGCGATGTCGGTGAGATCGGCCACGTTGGGGCTGAGCTTCACCCATAGGGGAAGCCCGGAGGCGGCCGACGCGGCCACGGCGTCGGCCGTCGCCGCCGGCGAGTGGGCGAACATCCGGGAGCGGTCGTCGAGGTTCGGACAGCTGACATTGACCTCGACGGCGACCACTCCGGGGGCGCCGGCCAGCAACCGAGCGGCGCGCGCGTAGTCCTCCACGTGCCGTCCCCAGATGCTCGCCACCACCCGCGCCCCCCGATCGACGAGAGCGGGAAGCTCGTCGTGCAGCCACGCACCCACTCCCGGTCCCTGGAGGCCGACCGAGTTGAGCATGCCGGCCGGTGTCTCGTGGACGCGCGGCGACGGGTTCCCCGCCCACGGGTCGGCCGCCAGTGACTTCACCACCACCGCGCCGAGGGTGGCCAGGTCGACGTACGACGAGAGCTCGGCACCGTGACCGGCGGTGCCCGAGGCCGTGAGGACCGGATTGGGCAGGTGGACCGAGCCCACGCTGGTGCGCAGATCGACGTGGGCCAGTGGCCGGAGACTCACTGGTAGACCTCCTGGAGGCTGACCACCGACAGCCCGTGGTCACGCCAGTCGGCCATGCCGGCGGCGGCGGCGCGCGCGGCGGCCACCGTCGTCAGACAGGGGACCTGGTGGGCGAGGGCGGCCGAGCGGATGTGGAGCCCGTCGGCACGCGGGCCGCGCCCGCGCGGGGTGTTCACCACCAGCTGGACGCGGCCGGTGGCGATCAGATCCACGGCGTCGGCCGCGCCCGACTCGCCCACCTTGGCCACCACCGTGGCCACCGGAACGCCGTTGGACTCGAGGAAGGCCGCCGTTCCCGACGTGGCCACCAGAGCGAGACCGAGCGAGGCGAACCGCCGGGCGGCGTCGAGGCCGGCCGCCTTGTCGCGGTCGGCCAGCGACAGGAAGACGGTGCCGTCGGCCGGCAGCGGAGTGCCCGCCGCGATCTGGCTCTTGGCGAAGGCCAGTCCGAAGGTGGTGCCGACGCCCATGACCTCGCCGGTCGAGCGCATCTCGGGCCCGAGAAGGGTGTCGACACCCGGGAACCGTCCGAAGGGGAGGACGGCCTCCTTGACGCTCACCCAACCCTGACCGGCGGGGGGCGGACCAGGCCCTCGGCGCGCAGGGCCTCGAGGGTGGACCCGGTCATGACGCGTGCCGCGATCATGGCGACGGGGACCCCGGTGGCCTTGGCCACGAACGGGACCGTCCGGCTGGCACGAGGGTTGGCCTCGATCACGAAGACCTGCCCGTCCTTCACGGCGTACTGGACGTTCAGGAGACCGACGACGGACAAAGCCTCGGCGATGGCCCGCGTGTGGGCCTCGAGGACGGTGATGACATCGGGGAGCAGCGTCTGGGGCGGGAGGGCGCAGGCGGAATCACCCGAGTGGACCCCGGCCTCCTCCACGTGCTCCATCACACCGGCGATGAGAACCTCGCCGGTGTGGTCGCGCACCGAGTCGACGTCGACCTCGATGGCGTCCTCCAGGAACCGGTCCACGAGGACCGGTCGCTCGGCCGACACCCCACCTTCGCGGGCCAGCGAGGCGCCCAGCTCCCCCACCACGCGCTCGAGCCGCTCGTCGTCGTAGACGATCTCCATGGCCCGCCCGCCGAGGACGTAGCTGGGCCGGACGAGGACCGGGTACCCGACCTTGCGGGCCACCGTCAGCGCGTCCTCCACCGTGACGGCGGTCCCGCCCGGCGGTTGCGGGATGCCGAGGCGCTCGCACAGGCCGTTCCACTGCTCGCGGTCCTCGGCCAGATCGATCGACGCCGGACTGGTGCCGAGGACCAGGGCGGGATCGATGGCGTGGGCCAGCTTCAGCGGGGTCTGGCCGCCCAGGCTCACGATCACACCGACCACGGGGGCGCCTCCGGGTCCCGCACCGGCGGCGATCTCGGCGTCGAGGACGTTGGACACGTCCTCGGCCGTGAGGGGCTCGAAGTAGAGGCGGTCGGAGGTGTCGTAGTCGGTGGAGACGGTCTCGGGGTTGCAGTTCACCATCACCGTCTCGTAGCCGGCGGCGTGGAGGGCCATCGAGGCGTGGACGCAGCAGTAGTCGAACTCGATCCCCTGGCCGATGCGATTGGGTCCCGACCCCAGGATGACGACGCGCCGGCGCGTGCTCGGCCTGACCTCGTCCTCGTCCTCGTAGGTGGCGTAGTGGTACGGCGTGCTCGCCTCGAACTCGGCCCCGCAGGTGTCGACCGTCTTGAACGTCGCCCGCACCCCGCCGGCCAGGCGGGCGGCGCGGACGTCGCCTTCGGTGCTGTGCAGGAGATAGGCGATCTGGGCGTCGGAGAAGCCCAACCGCTTGACGGCGCGCCACGTGCGGCGGTCGAGGGTGCCGAGCGCGTCGGGCCCGGTCGCCTCGTGACCGAGCTCCTCGAGATACCGCCGTGCATCGGTGATGGTGGCCAATTGGTCGAGGAACCAGGGGTCGACCCCGGTGGCGGCGGCCAGGGCGTCGGGGGTGATGCCCCGACGCAGGGCCGTCTCCAGCTGGAAGACCCGATCCGGTGTGGGCTCGCACGACTTCGCCACCAGCTCGTCGTCGTCGATGAGGTCGTAGGCCGCCTCGGCCGGGTCGGCGTTCAGCCCGGAGCGACCCTGTTCGAGCGAACGGATGGCTTTCTGGAGCGATTCGGGGAACGTCCGCCCGATGGCCATCACCTCCCCCACCGACTGCATCCGCGTGCCCAGCCGGTCGGTCACGCCGGGGAGCTTCTCGAAGGCCCAGCGCGGGATCTTCGTCACCACGTAGTCGATGGTGGGCTCGAAGCTCACCGGGGTGACGCCGGTGATGTCGTTGGTGATCTCGTCGAGCGTGTAGCCCACGGCCAGCCGGGCGGCGATCTTGGCGATGGGGAAGCCGGTGGCCTTGGACGCCAGCGCCGAGGAGCGCGAGACGCGGGGGTTCATCTCGATGACGAGCCGCCGACCGGTACGGGGGTCGACGGCGAATTGGATGTTCGAGCCCCCCGTCTCCACCCCCACCCGTCGGATGCAGGCGAAGGCGTCGTCGCGCATGGCCTGGTACTCGACGTCGGAGAGGGTCTGGGCGGGAGCCACCGTGATGGAGTCCCCCGTGTGCACCCCCATGGGGTCGAGGTTCTCGATGGAGCAGACGACGACGCAGTTGTCCATGCGGTCGCGCATGACCTCGAGCTCGAATTCCTTCCAACCGGCGATGGAGCGCTCGATGAGGATCTGCGAGATGGGGCTGGCGGCCAGACCTTCGGCGGCCACGCGCGCCAGCTGGGAGCGGTCGTGGGCCGTCCCCGTCCCGGCACCGCCGAGGATGAAGCTGGGACGGATCATGAGGGGGAAGCCGATCCGCTCCCCCACCACCATGGCCTCGTCGAGCGACCGGGCGAAGCCCGATGCGGGCACCTCGAGCCCGATCTCCTCCATGGCCGTCTTGAACCGGTCGCGGTCCTCGGCCGTGGTGATGGCCTCGGCGTTGGCGCCGATCAACTCGACCCCGTAGGCGTCGAGGACGCCCCGTTCGACGAGGGCCATGGCCAGGTTGAGCCCCGTCTGGCCGCCCAGGGTGGGCAGCAGCGCGTCCGGCCGTTCGCGTTCCACGATGGCGCTCAGGGTGTCGGCGTCGAGCGGCTCGACGTAGGTGCGGTCGGCCAGCTCGGGGTCGGTCATGATCGTGGCCGGATTGGAGTTGGCCAACACGACCACGTACCCCTCGGCGCGCAGCACCCGGCACGCCTGGGTCCCCGAGTAGTCGAACTCGCAGGCCTGGCCGATGACGATGGGTCCCGAGCCGATCACCAGGATCTTCTCGATGTCGGTCCGCCGGGGCATTCAGACAGACCCCCTCACGGGCGGGCACCCTGCATGAGGGCACGGAAGTCGGCGAAGAGATAGCGGGCGTCGTGCGGCCCCGGTCCCGCCTCGGGGTGGTACTGGACGCTGAAGGCGGGCACCGAGGTGCACCGGAATCCCTCGACGACACCGTCGTTCAGGTTGACGTGGGTGATCTCGGTGGCCGCCGCGCCCGTCCGTGGCAGAGAGTCCCTGTCCACCGCGTAGTTGTGGTTCTGACTGGTGATCTCCACGTGACCGCTGGCCAGATGCTTCACCGGGTGGTTTCCGCCGTGGTGGCCGAAGGGCAGCTTGAAGGTCCGTCCCCCCACGGCGGTGGCCAGGAGCTGATGGCCGAGACAGATGCCGAAGATCGGCACCCGGCCGAGCAGATCGGCGACGATGCCGACCTGGACGGACAGGGCGGCGGGATCGCCGGGTCCGTTGGAGAGGAAGACGCCGTCGGGTTCGAGCGCCAACGCCTCGTCGGCGGGGAAGTCGGCGGGAACGACCGTGACGCGGGCGTCGGCTTCGAGCCCCCGCAGCATCGTCTGCTTCACCCCGAAGTCATAGGCCACGACGCGGAAGTGTCCCGATCCTCGCGTGTAGGGCGTCGTCGTCGTCACCTCCGAGACGAGGTCGCGCCCGCTCGTACCCGGCTCGGCCTTCGCCGCCGCCGCCAGCGTCGCCTCGGGAGCGGTACCGAAGGCGCACCCCATGGCGCCGTCGTCGCGCAGACGGCGGGTCAGGCGCCGGGTGTCGACGCCGGCGATGCCGGGGATCCCGTGGCGGACGAGGAGGTCCCCGAGCGAGCCCGTCGCCCGCCAGTTCGACGGCCGCGTGGTGAGCTCGCGGACCACGACGCCCCGGCACCACGGGCGCGACGCCTCGTCGTCGTCGGCCGTGACGCCGTAGTTCCCGATGTGGGGGTAGGTGAAGGCGATGGCCTGGCCGGCGTAGCTGGGGTCGGTGATCACCTCCTGGTACCCGCTCAGAACGGTGTTGAAGACCAATTCCCCGGTCGCCACGCCGCCCGGTGGGACGGCGCCGATGGCCTCCCCCTCGAAGACCTCGCCATCGGCCAGGACGAGCAGGGCCGGGGTGGTGCGGCCCGGGAACGGCCGGGTCGTCATCGTTGCGCCTCGGTGCCCACCACGACCGGCTCGCCCCGGTAGACGGTGTGACGCACCCTGCCGATGAGCGTCCTGCCCGCCCACGGCGTGTTCCGGCTGCGACTGGCCAGACGGTCGGGATCGACCTCCCAGCGCTCGGCGGGATCGATCACACAGAGATTCCCCGGCATGCCCACGGCGATGGGGCCTCCCTGGTCGCCTCCCTGGTCGACCGACAGACCGGCGATGCGCGCCGGGCGCCAGGACATGAGGGCGAGGACGTCGCCCACCGTCATCGACGCCGCGGCGCCGGGGCGCGTGGTCGGCGGGACGGCTCCGTTCCCGTCGCCCTCGGCCATGCCGTCACGTTCCGCTCCGAGCGCCTGCAGGGTCACGGCCACGGCCGTCTCCAGCCCGAGCATGCCGGGGGCGGCCGTGTCGAGGGGTCCGTCCTTGGCCTGGGACGGGTGCGGTGCGTGATCGGTGGCCACCGCGTCGACGGTCCCCGCCGCGCACCCGGCGCGGCAGGGCGGCCACGTCGGTCTCGGTGCGCAGGGGGGGATTGACCTTGAAGACGGTGTCGTATCCGGCCAGTTCGGCGTCGGTGAGGGCCAAGTGGTGCGGCGCCACCTCGGCGGTCACCGGCAATCCCTCGGCCTTGGCCGTGGCCACCAGGGCCAGCGACCCCGCCGTCGAGAGATGCAGGAAATGGACGCGTCCGCCCGTCAGGCGGGCCAGCATGATGTCGCGGGCCACCATGAGCTCCTCGGCGGCCGCCGGCACACCGGGGACACCCAGCCGGCTCGACCACGCCCCCTCGTGCATGTGCCCGCCGGCGGCCAGGTCGCCGTCCTCGCAATGCTGGCCGAGGGTCACGCCCAGGCCCCGGGCGTACTCGAGGGCCCGGCGCATGACGCCGGAATCCTGGACGCCCGTCCCGTCGTCGGTGAAGAGCCGGACGCCCAGCGCGGCCAGCTCACCCATGGGCGCCAGGCACTCGCCGGCACGGCCGACGGTGATGGCCCCGGCCACCGCCACCCGGCACAACGCCGGCTCGCCCAGGCCGAGGACCTCGAGGGCCACGGCCGCGTTGTCGATGGGCGGGTTCGTGTTGGGCATCCCCACCACCGCCGTGTAGCCGCCGCGCGCCGCCGCCCGCGAGGCGGTCTCCACCGTCTCCGCCTCCTCGCCACCGGGCTGGCGCAGGTGGGTGTGGAGATCGACCAGTCCCGGCGCCACCAGGCAGTCCACGGCGTCGAGCACGGTGGCGCCCGTCGGGACGTCGAGACCCGGTCCCACCGCCGTGACGACGCCGTCGGTGATCACGACGTCGGCCCGGCGCTCCCCCGTCTCGTCGACGACGGTGCCGCCCCGGACCATCACCGTGGCGTGCCGAGCGACCGCCGGGGTCCGCCGACGGTCAGCCATCGCCGGCCCCGAAGCCCGGGCCCAGATCCACGGCACCGGCGGCATCACCGTCCACCACCTGGCCGAGGAGGAGGAAGAGCACCGCCATACGCACGGCCACGCCGTTGGCCACCTGGCGCAGCACCACCGACCGGGGCAGGTCGGCCACCTCGTCGGCGATCTCCACGCCACGATTCATCGGGCCCGGATGCATCACGAGAGCGCCCTCGGCCAGGAGTCCGGCACGGCGGACGGTGAGCCCGTAGCCGGCGGTGTACTCCCGGAGCGAGGGCACGAACGAACCGGCACCGCGTTCGGTCTGGAGGCGCAGGAGGTAGCAGACGTCGACGGTGGGCAGGACGGAATCGAGATCGTGCGACACCGCCGACACGGGCCAGCCCTCGAGGGAGGGCGGCAGGAGGCTCCCCGGCGCCACCAGCGTGATCTCGGCCCCCAGGGCGGCCAGGGCGAGGACCCCCGAGCGGGCCACCCGGCTGTGGGCCACGTCGCCCACGATGGCCACGCGCAGACCGCCGAAATCCTTCATGCCGACATCGGCGACCGGGCGACCGGACCGCTCGGCGAGCACCTGGCGGATCGTGTAGCAGTCGAGAAGGGCCTGCGTCGGGTGTTCGTGCCACCCGTCGCCGGCGTTGATGACGCTGGCGTCCACCCAGCGCGCCACCTGGGCGGGGGCACCGGCCGACGGATGGCGGACGACGAAGGCGTCGACACCCATGGCCGCCACCGTCTCCACGGTGTCGCGCAACGACTCCCCCTTCTTGAGCGACGACGACGCCACGGCGAAGGAGAGGACGTCGGCCGACAAACGCTTGGCCGCCGTCTCGAACGAGAACCGGGTCCGGGTCGACTCCTCGGCGAACAGGGTCACCACCGTCCGTCCCCGCAGGGCCGGCACCTTGGGAATGGGCCGGCGGGCGACCTCGACGAAGGCGTCGGTGACCCGGAGGACCTCTTCGATCCCCTCGGCACCGAGATCGGCGATCGACAGGAGATGCCGACCGCTGCCGGCCACGGCCGGCGCCTTGATCTCGTGCGTCTCGGGACGGGGGGTGCGGAAGCTCATCGGGGGACGACGTCGCCGAGGACGACACCGTCGAGGCTGACATCGACCTGTTCGTCGAGGCGTGTCGGCATGTTCTTCCCGACGTAGTCGGGCCGGACGGGCAACTCACGGTGACCGCGGTCGACCATGACGGCCAGCTGGACGGCACGGGCCCGGCCGTAGTCGGCCAGAGCATTGAGCGCGGCCCGGACCGTCCGGCCCGTGAACAGGACGTCATCGACGAGGATGACCAACTGTCCGGCCAGGTCGCAGGGGATGGAGGTGATGGCTTCGGCCAGGACGGGGCGGATGCCGATGTCGTCGCGGTAGAAGGCGACGTCCAGCATCCCCACGGGCACGGCCGTGGCCTCCATCTCCTCCAGGACCTGGGCCAGGCGGAAGGCGAGGGGGACGCCGCCGGTCTGCAGTCCGATGACGACGACGTCGTCCAGACCTCGGTTGCGCTCGACGATCTCGTGGGCGATCCGCGTGATGGCCCGCTGGACGTCCTCGGGGGCGAGGACCTGGACCCGAGGAACAAAGACCCCACCGCGCGGTGGGGTCAGTCTGCGCTCTCGTTCGGCCACTCGGGCTCCTCCAGGTTCCGTACGGGCCTCTCGGGACCCGCTTCACGGTTCGAAGGAGGATACCACCGGGATCGGTGCCGGCCCGTCCCGGTGCCGGCCCGCGCCGTCGCCCTGGCCCCCGGTCTGGCGCATGCCGCGCGTCCCGCACACGCCCCGGCACTGCTCGTTCTTGAGCCGACCGACGTCCTCGTCACCGGCGGCGCCCTGGTGAGCTTCCGGGGCCGGATGAACGACTCCTTCACCCCGCGGACCCGAGATCAGGGTCGCGGCGCGCCCGGCCGTCGGACGGTCCGGCTGGCGCGCCTGGGTGACGGCTGAGCGGCGGACGTCACGATCGGGCGGGTCGCACGTGGGTCGCGATGGTGCTGAGAACGCCGTTCACGAACCCGCCCGACTGTTCCGTGGAGTACTGCTTGGCCAACTCGACGGCCTCGTCGATGACCACCGCCACCGGCACGTCGGGCCGGGCCAGCAGCTCCCATGTGGCCAGGCGGAGGATGGTCCTGTCCACCACGGGCATGCGACCGATCTCCCAGCCGACCGCCGCCGACGACAGCAGATCGTCGATCCGGGCCCCCTCGGAGTCGACCCCGAGGAGAAGGGCCACCGTGAAGGGATCGGGCGAGACGGACAATCCGGCCAGGACGTCGGGGAGCGACGACTGCTTCATCTCCGCCTCGTAGAGAAGGGCGACGGCGTGCTCGCGTGCCTCGTGACGCGGACCCTCCTCGGGCGTGGGGCCGTCCGTGTGCGCAGGGCCGCCGCCACGCGCCACTGTGTCGCCGCCGGCCGTCGGCCTAGGCCCGGGTGATGTACTCGCCGGTGCGGGTGTCGACCTTGATGCGTTCGCCCGGATTGACGAAGAGCGGGACCTGCAGGACCAGGCCGGTCTCCAGGGTCGCCGGCTTCCGGGCGCCCGAGACCCGGTCGCCCTGGACCCCGGGCTCGGTCTCCGTCACGGTCAGCTCCACGGCCGCCGGGAGGTCCACGCCCACGATCTCGTCGTCGTACATCTGCAGAACGGCGCTGTCGCCCTCCTTCACGTACCGCGAAGCCTCTCCCAGCGCATCGGGGGAGACCTGGACCTGGTCGTAGGAGACGTTGTCCATGAAGACGTAGTCCGTCCCGTCGCGGTAGAGGTACTGCATCTCCCGCTTGTCCACGATGGCTTGCTCGACGCGCTCGTCGGCCCGGAAGGTGCGCTCGATGACCGCTCCGGTGCGGACGTTCTTCAGCTTGGTGCGGACGAAAGCTCCGCCCTTGCCCGGCTTCACGTGCTGGAACTCGACCACCGAGAAGAGGCCTTCGGGAAGATCGATGGTCATGCCGTTGCGCAGATCGTTGGTGGTGACGGCCATCAGGCGGCGATTTCCTTTGTGAAGGCGGTGAGCGGACGACAACCCTGGTCGGTCACCACCACGGTGTCCTCGATACGGACGCCGCCCACGCCGGCGAGATAGATGCCCGGTTCGACGGTGACCACGACGCCGGGCGTGAGGATAGCAGTCGACCCCGGGGCCACCGCCGGCGCTTCGTGGATGTCGAGACCGACGCCGTGCCCGGTCCCGTGCTCGAACGCCTCGGCCCACCCCGACTGCGCGATCCGGTCACGACAGACCTTGTCGATGTCGCCGCCGGCCACCCCGGGGCCGACGGCGGCGACGCCCGCCGCCTGGGCCTCGGAGACGACGGCGAAGACCCGGGTGAGCTCGGGTCCCGGTGACCCTCCGACGCAGAAGGTGCGCGTCATGTCTGAGCGGTAGCCGTCGAAGGTGGCGCCGAAGTCGATCACCACCGGGTCCCCGGCCCCGATCGGCCGCTGCGTGGGGCGGGCATGGGGCTTCGCCGCGTTCGGGCCCGAGGCCACGATCGTCTCGAAGGCACGATCCGCCGATCCCAGGCGGCGCATGGCGGTGTCGAGGGCCAGGGCGACCTCGACCTCGGTCCGCCCGTCTCCGAGCATCTCGAGCACCTCGCCCAGTGCGGCGTCGGCGATGGCGGCGGCGGCGGCGATCCTGTCCACCTCGCCGGCGTCCTTCACCAGACGCAACCCTTCGACCACGCCGGCGGTGGCCACCAGCTCCGCCGCCGGAAGGGTCTCGGCCCACCGCCGCTGCGATCCCCAGGTGACGTTCTCGGCCTCGAGCCCCACCCGGCTTCCCCTCCGGGAGGCCACAGCGGCGATGGCGTCGCGTTGGACCTGGACACCGCCCACCACCAGGTCGACCGAGCGGGCCAGTCCGGCCGCGTCCAGCTGCTCGGCCGCCTGTGTGCGATAGCGCCCGTCGGTCACGAGGAGGGTCTCGTCACCGGTGACGAGCAGCAGGCCGGCCGATCCGCTGAAACCGGTCAGGTAGCGGACGTTGGGCAGCGTGGTGACGAGGAGGGAGTCGGCCCCGGCGGCCGCCACCAGGGGGCGGAGCCTCGGCAGGCGCCCGGCGCATTCCATGGGCGCCGGCGGACCGGCGGCGGGGGTCGTCGTCACCGGTCGTCGACCGGGCGGCTCGACAGGAGACGGGCCACGGCCTGCACCGCCAACCGGTAGCCGAGGCCTCCGAAGCCGACGATGGTGCCATCGGACACGGGGGCCACCACCGAGACGTGCCGCCACGGCTCGCGTGCCGCGGGGTTCGACAGGTGGAGCTCGACGACGACGCCCTCGAAGGCGGCCAGCGCATCGTGGAGGGCCCACGAGTAGTGGGTGAGGGCACCGGCGTTCACCACCAGGGCGGCGGCCCGTCCCCGGGCCCCGTGGACGAGCTCGACGAGCTCCCCCTCGTGGTTGGTCTGGTGGTGCTCGAGGGCCAGCCCACAGACGTCGGCTTCGGCCGTGGCCCCGGCGACGTGGTCGTCGAGGGTCGTCGTGCCCGTAGACCTCCGGCTGGCGCTCGCCGAGGAGGTTGAGGTTCGGCCCCGACAGAAGGACCACCAGCGGAGCCGGCGGCGTTGGGGTCACAGACCGGATCCGATCACGGTGCGCACCCCATCTCCGTCAAGGTGGCGAGGACATCGCCCTGGCGGACGGCGTGGACCGGTTCCACGCCGGCGGGCCCGTCGAGAACGAAGGTGAGGTCGTGGCGCGCCTTCTTGTCGCGGGCCATGAACGACAGCAGCTGCCCGGCCGAGGCCCCGGTGGGCATGTCGCTCGAGAGATCGAATCCGCCCACCACCTTCCGGTGCAGTGCCACCCGGGCGTCGTCGATCCGGCCGAGACGGCGGGCCAGGTGGGCGGCGAAGACGAGCCCGACGGCGACCGCCTCGCCGTGACGGAGATCCCACCGCGCGTCGGGACCGAAGGCGGCGGCCTCGAGGGCGTGGGCCAAGGTGTGTCCGTAGTTGAGGACCATTCGTCGATCCGACTCACGTTCGTCGGACGCCACCACGGCCGCCTTGATGGCCACGCAGCGCGCCACCTGCTCCTCGAGCGCCAGGTCCAGCAACGACATGCCCGGCGCTCCGGGAAGGTAGTCACCGAGGAAGGCGTACTTGGCCATCTCGCCACGCCCCGACGCCCACTCGCGGGCGGGCAGGGTGGAGAGGACCTCGACGTCACAGAGGACGGCCGCCGGCTGCCAGAAGGCTCCGACCAGATTCTTGCCTTCGGGTAGGTTGACGCCGGTCTTGCCTCCGATGGCCGCGTCCACCTGGGCCAGCAGGGTGGTGGCCACCGTCACGTAGGGAACACCACGGTGGAACACGGCGGCGGCGAAGCCGGCGAGGTCGCTCACGACCCCGCCCCCCACCGCCACCACGGCGTCGGACCTCGTCAGTCCGCTTCGGGCGAAGCCGCGACAGAGCTCCTCCACCTGCGCCATCGTCTTGGCCCCCTCACCCGCCGGCACGACGAAGACGTCGGCGGGAACACCGGCGTCGATGTCGACGTCGATGCCCTCCTGGGTCACGACCGCCACCCGTTGGACTCCGTCGGGTAGGACCTCGCTCACTTGGCCGAGGATCCCCCGTCCCACCACGACGTCGTAGGCGCGCTCGCCGAGAGCGACGGGGATGGTGATCACGCCCGCGCCTGTCGATCGGGGACGCCCCCACCGGCACGCTGGAGGAGCCGCTCCGCCACCTGGTCGGCGTCGAGGTGGTCGACGTCCAAGATGTCGTCGGCCACCTCCGCGTAGCAGGGTCCGCCGGTCGGCGTCGATGCGGCGGAGCGTCTCCGCCCGGTCCTGCGGTGTGGCCCCGACCAGCAGGGGACGGCCGACGTCGTCGATGACCCTCTCGATCAAGGTCTCGGGCCGGGCCCGCAGCCAGACCACGGTACCGGCGGCGCGCAGCATGTCCCGGTTGCGCTCGTCGAGCACGGCACCTCCCCCGACCGAGACGACGACCGGCTCGTCGCGCTCCAGAACGTCCGCCAGCGCGGCCGGACTCCTCCCGCCGGAAGCGGGCTTCCCCGTGCCGGGCGAACAGATCGGCCACGGACGCCCCGACGGCCCGGGAGACCTCGGCGTCGGTGTCCACCCAGCCCCACCCGAGCCGCTCGGCCGCCAACCGGGCCATCGTCGATCTTCCCGGCTCCCATCATCCCGACGAGCAAGAGACGCTCAGCCATGGCCGGCCGCCGCGGCCGACGAGGGTGGGGCGTCCCCCAGTGACGCCAGGTAGCTCTCGTGATTACGGACCAGCTCGGCCACCGAGTCCCCGCCGAACTTCCGCAGCGCTTCCGACGCCAGGACCAGCGCGGCCATGGTCTCGGCCACCACACCCATGGCCGGGACCGCGGTCACGTCGGTGCGCTCCTTGAACGAGACCGTCGCCTCCTTCGTCACCACGTCGACGGTACCGAGAACGGGCCGGTTGAGGGTGGCCAGCGGCTTCATCCCCACCCGGGCCACGATCAGACCACCGGTCGACATGCCCGCCCTCGATGCCACCGGCGCGTGTGGTGGCCCGCTCGTAGCTCTCCGACTGGGCGTCCCACGAGATGGCGTCGTGCGCGTCGGAACCGCGCCGGGCCGTGCCCGCCGCCCCTTCTCCGATCTCGACGTACTTGACCGCCTGGATGCTCATGAACGCCTGGGCCAGCAGGCCGTCGAGGCGCCGGTCCCAGTGGACGTGGCTGCCGAGGCCGACGGGGACCCCGTAGACGAGGACCTCCACCACCCCCCCGAGGGAGTCGCCGTCCTTGGCCGCCGCCTTGATGGCCGCCACCATGCGCGCCTCGGTGTCGGCGTCGAAGCACCGGACATCGGAGGCGTCGACGCGGTCGAGGTCGGCCGCACCGGGGCGGACCTGGCTCTCGACCTGCTCGGGGCCGATGGCCACGACGTGGCTCACCACCGCCGTCCCCAACCGGGAGAGAAGCGCCTTGGCCAGGCAGCCGGCGGCCACCCGGGCCGCCGTCTCACGCGCCGACGCACGCTCGAGGACGTCGCGGGCGTCGTCGAAGCCGTATTTCTGCATCCCGGCCAGATCGGCGTGGCCGGGGCGGGGCTTCGTGAGCACCTTGGCCGGAACGCCGGCGTGGGGCGACATCTCCTCCTCCCACTTCGGCCACTCGGTGTTGGCGATCTCGATGGCCACGGGCGACCCGAGCGTCCGCCCGTGGCGGATGCCGGCCACCAGCGTCACCTCGTCGGCCTCGAATCGCATGCGGGGGCCGCGCCCGAAACCGAGCCGACGCCGGGCCAGCTCGCCCTGAATCTCCTCCACCGTGACAGGCAGGCCCGCCGGTAGTCCTTCGACGATCACCACCAGGGCTTTGCCGTGGGACTCACCCGCGGTCAGGAAGCGAAGCACGACCCCAATCTACCGCCGGGGGTCTCACGCCCCGGGCGATCGGGACGTGTTCCTCCGGTACCGGACGACGGCGGTGCCGTCAGAGGCCGCCCCGATGGAACAGGGCGTGAGCAGCGGGGCTCCCCCACACGATCGAGATGACGGCACCGGCGGCCAGGAAGGGACCGAAAGGGATCTTGGTCTTGCGGCCCCCGCCCGAGATCACGATGAAGACGATGCCGACGACCGCCCCGAGCACGAAGCCGGCGAAGAAGCCCACGAAGGCGTGGCCGAGACCCAGCCAGCCCGTGGCCAGACCGATGACTCCGGCCAGTCGGACGTCACCGAATCCCATGCCCTTGGGAACGGCCACGTGCAGGACGTAGAAGCCGATGAAGGCCACTGCGCCGCGATGGCGGCGCGCTCGAGGGAACCCCATCGGTGATCGACGGCCGAGGACAGCACGAACAGGGGGACGAGCAGCGCCAGGGTCGGATAGACGATGCGGTTCGGGATGATCCAGCGGTCGAGGTCCACGGCGCTGATGGCCACCATGGACAGGCCGAAGACGGCGTAGGCGGCGAGGACGACGTCGGCGCCGAAGTCGAGCGGCGAACAGGCCCAGCACCGCCGCGCTGACCACGGCCAGGACGGCGGGACGGACAGGGATGTTTCACGGCCACGGCGCATGACGGACAGCCACGACGCCGAGCGAGGACGCGGGCGACGGGCACCAGACCGAGCCCGGTGGCGCGGTGCCCGCACGCCTCGCACCGCCACCACGGTCGGTCGAGCGGGCGGCGCTCCCCCAGGCGGTCGACGAGGATCTCCAACCCGTCGCCGAGCACGAATCCACCGGCAGCACTCACCCCCGTGACGAGGGCGTCCATCGCGGGCACGCTAATTCACGGCCTCGAGCTCCCCGCGGACCTTCGGGGGCGGTGGGACAGGGAGGCCGGCGCGCTACTTCTTGGAAGGTTCGTAGAAGGGGTTGGCGCCGCTGGCGTGATCGGTGACGTCCACCACCGAGACGATCTCGGGCAGAGCGTCGCGCAGCGCCACCTCGATGCCCTGGGACAAGGTGACCGTGGCCAGGCCACATCCCTGGCAGCCGCCACTCAGGCGCAGGTAGACCACCTCCTGCTCCACCGCCACCAGATCCGCCCGACCCCCGTGCATGGCGATGGACGGGTTCACCTGCTCCTCGAGAACGGCCAGGACCTGTCTGGGCCAGGTCACCCGGAGAGATCGCCCGGCGGGCGGGTGGCGAAGACGTCGGTCCGCGGCGGCGTGTTGGGGTTCAGGATGACGAGGCCCCCCTCGCCCTCGTCGGACCAGTCCAGTCGGGCGCCGACCAGGCGGGCCACGCTCGACTGGGGGACCACCACCTTGAGGTCGTCGCTGCCCCCGACGGAGTCGGCCTCGTGCGGCGTCGGCCGCCACCTGGAAATAGATGTCGTAGGTGTAGGCGCCGTCGCGTGATCCGGTGACCTCGACCCACAGGGCCAGCCTCTCGGCGTCGGCCTCCTGGGCGCGGGCATCGAGGACGACGGAGCGCGCCGCAGGCGTGATCGTGAGCACCGTGGTGCTCGTGTGGCCGTTCCCGGCCGGTCCGACATCCTCGGCCATGGCCGCTACCTCCCGGGTCCATCATAGGGCCATGGCCCGCGTTCTCCTCCTCGTTCCGACCGCGACATACCGGGTGGCGGACTTCTTGGAGGCTGCCCGGGCCCTCGGGGTCGACGTCGTGATCGGGGGGGACCAGGCACACGCGTGGCCGGATCTGATGGGCCGCCGATCGGTCCAGGTCCCCCTGGACGACCCCGAGGCGGCGGCGGACGCCATCGTCGCCCATGACGCCGTCGCCCCTCTCGACGCCGTGGTGGCCGTCGACGACCGGGGCGCCGTGGCCGCCGCCGTGGCGGCGCGACGCCTGGGACTGCGGCACAACCACCCCGATGCCGTGGCCGCCACCCGGGACAAGCTCGTGATGCGGCTGCGGCTCGGGGCCGCCGAGGTCTCCCAGCCGGCGTTCGCCCCCGTCCCGCCGACGGCCGGGCCCGACGACGTGGCCCGCCTGGTCGAGACCGTCGGTCTGCCCTGCGTGATCAAGCCCACCATGCTCTCGGCCAGCCAGGGCGTCCTGCGGGCGGACACCACCGAGGACGCCATCGCCGTGGTGGACCGCGTGCGTCGCATCGCCGCCGGGGCCACGGCCGCCTGACGACGGCCCCCTGCTCCTGGAGCGCTTCGTGGCCGGGCCGGAGGTGGCCGTCGAAGGACTGCTCACCGACGGCGACCTCGCGCGTCCTCGCCGTGTTCGACAAGCCCGACCCGCTCGACGGTCCGGCTTTCGAGGAGACGATCTACGTCACCCCGTCGCGCCTCGCCCCCGCCGACCTGTCGGCGGTGGCCGCCGTCGCCGCCGGCGCCTGCCGGGCGCTGGGGCTCAGCCGAGGGGCCCGTCCACGCCGAGGTCCGGGTGCGCGACGGCCGGGCATCGGTGATCGAGGTGGCGGCCCGGACGATCGGCGGTCTGTGCGCCAGGACCCTGACCTTCTCCACCGGGCGCACGCTCGAGCAGCTGGTGCTGGCGCAGGCCCTGGGCCGACAGATGGGACCCACGAAACGCCAGGCCCGGGCGTCGGGGGTGCTCATGTTGCCCATTCCCCGGGCCGGGATCCTGGAGGGGGTCGAGGGCCGCGACGCCGCCCTCCGGGTCCCCGGTGTCACCGACGTGCAGATCACGATCGCCCCGGGTCGACCGGTGGTGCCGGTCCCCGAGGGTGACCGGTACCTCGGATTCGTCTTCGCCCGGGGACGGAACCCGGACGACGTCGAAGCCGCGCTCCGGCACGCGCAGACCTTGCTCGACGTGCGCGTGACACCCGACCCGGACGCGTCGGCCATCCCTGCCGGCACCTGACGCGCCACCCGCCACGTGGTGGCGTCGGAGGACGACATCATCGGTTCGTTCCCGGGTTCTCCGACCTGCGGTGGGGCCCGCTACCGTGGCCGCGTGCACGTCCTGTTGATCTCCACCTACGAGCTCGGGCATCAGCCGCTTCACGTCGCGTCACCGGCCGGTGCCCTCGAGCGCGCCGGCCACGACGTGCGCTGCATGGACCTGTCCGTCGATCCCCTCGATCCCGACATCCTCGGCGTGGGCCGACGCGGTGGCCTGTTCGGTCCCCATGCACACCGCCATGCGACTGGCCCTGGCGGTGTGCGACGAGATCCGTGGCCGGTACCCCGATATCCCTCTCTGTCTGTACGGCCTGTATGCGGGACTCGACGCCGGGCGCGTCGAGTCCTCGACGAGCTCCCTCGTCGACAGGACCATCGCCGGTGAGTACGAACCGGCGCTGGTGGCCTGGGTCGACGAGCTCGCCGCCGAAGGCGGCCGACGGCAGGGTCCACGGGCGGACGCCGTGGCCTCCATCGGCCGGGGGAGGTTCGGTCTCCCCGCCCGCCGTCTTCTCCCCCCTCTCGACCGCTACGCCCGGCTGTCCGTCGCCGGCGAACTGCGGCTGGCCGGCTACGTGGAGGCCAGCCACGGCTGCGCCCACCGGTGCCGTCACTGCCCCGTTCCCGTCGTCTACGACGGCCGGACCCGGCTGGTGGGCGAGGACGCCGTCGTGGCCGACGTCGCCCAGCTCGTCGACCTCGGTGCCCGTCACATCACCTTCGGGGACCCCGACTTCTTGAACGGTCCCCATCACGCCGTGCGCGTGGTGGCCGCCGTCCACGGGGCCTTCCCCGAGCTGACCTTCGACGTCACCGCCAAGGTCGAGCACGTCCTGCGGCACCGCGACATGTGGCCGGCGCTGGCCCGTGCGGGCCTGCTCTTCGTGGTGTCGGCCTTCGAGTCGGCCAGCGACCATGTGCTGGCCATGCTGGACAAGGGCCACACGGTGGCCGACGAGATCGAGGCGGTGGCGGTCCTGCGGGCGTCGGGCATCGAGCCCCGACCGTCGCTCATGCCGTTCACCCCCTGGACCACGGCGACCGACGTCCGCGACCTTCTCGACCTGGTCTCGTCCTGCGACCTGGTGGGCAACGTCGACCCCGTGCACTTCGCCATCCGCCTTCTCGTCCCGCCCGGATCCCTGCTGCTCGCCTCCGGCGCACTCGACGGCGCCCTCGGTCCCTACGACACCGAAGGACTGAGCTGGACGTGGCGGTCGCCCGATCCGCGCCTCGACGTCGTGCAGCGCGAAGTCGCCGCCGTCGCCGTCCGGGCCGCCGCCGACGAGTGGCCGGCCGGGCGGGCCTACGAAGCCGTCCGGGCGGCCGTGGATGCCGGTCTGGCCGGGGACATCGGCCATCTCGACGCACCGCCCCCCGTGAGCGACGGACGACTGCGGTCGGCGCTGGCGCCCGACGACAGACCCCGGCTCACCGAGGCGTGGTTCTGCTGCGCCGAGCCGACCGACGCACAATTCCGGGCCCTCCACGTCGAGACGACGTCGCCGGCCGGAGGGAGCTGACAACCATGGCCCAGCGACAGACCCGCCCGCCGCGCACCCCGGCCGACGAGGCGTGGCGCCAAGCGCCCGAAGGCGCCCACGAGTGGATGAGCTTCCCCGACCCCGACGACGAGCGGACCTGGCTCTTCGACGTGACCTTCCTGGAGAGCAACTGGACGTGCATCTTCGGTCGGGGCTGCCAGGGCGTGATGACGGGACCGGCGCCCGAGCTGGTGCAGGGGTGCTGCTCGTACGGCGCCCATTTCACCGGGCCCAAGGACGCCCGCCGCGTCGAGGCGGCGGCCGCCACCCTCACGCCCGAGCAGTGGCAGTTCTGGCGGCAGGGTCAGCCCCGCGACGGCGGACGCCCGAGGGTCGTCGAAACGCGCCCGGAACGGCGACCTGAGTACCAGACTGGTGAAGGACGCCTGCATCTTCCTGAACCGCCCGGACTTCCCCGGCGGGGCCGGATGCGCTCTGCACCGCGCCGCCATCGACCGCGGCGTGCCCCACCTCGAGCTCAAGCCCGACGTCTGCTGGCAGCTCCCGCTACGGCGCGAGGACGAGGTGGCCGACGACGGGTACGTGACGTCGGTCATCCGGCAGTGGGACCGACGCGACTGGGGCGCGGGCGGCGACGAGTTCCACTGGTGGTGCACCGAGGCCCCCGACGCGTTCGTGGGGACGCGGCCCGTCTACGAGGAGCTGGCCGACGAGCTCGTCGCCCTGAGCGGTCGGAAGATCTACAAGCGACTCGTCCGCTATCTCCAGGCCCGGGCCGGACGCGTCGCCAGCGCCAACGGGACCCGTGGCGGTGCTCCGGGCACCGAGGCCCCGGCGCCGGTGCCCGTTCCCGTCCCGCTCCCCCATCCCGCCGTCCGCCGTCGCTGAACGATCCGGCGGCCCGCCCACCGGTCGGAGAGGGCGATGGCCTCCTACTCGGCGAGCGGATCGTCCTCGGGCTCCCGGGCGACGGCGTCGGCACCCAGGGTGTCGTCGAGTTCGTCCGCTTCGGCCATGCACCACGATGCATGTTCGTCCTCGGGATCGGCGCCGCACTCCGCGCAGCGTTCGGGCGCGGTCGCGACCGAGCGCTTCAGGCTGCGGGCCTCTTCGAAGCGGCGATGTCGTCCCTTTTTCACGAGCGACTCCTCCGTCGGCCGGGGCGCGTCTCCCACGGCGAGCGACAGGCCGAGTGTACCCGTCGGCGCGCGGCCTCCGACACCGGCCCTGGGCACGGATTTTGTCGAACTACAGTCGCATCGTGCCCGACGATTTCGACCCGACGGCCATGATCGAGCGGTTCCGGGCACGGGCCGTGGCCGTGCGCAGCCGGGGCATCCCGCCCATCGAGGGGCCCGAGCGCCAGCGGTTCGTGGAGCAGGCCCAGCTCGACTTCATGGACTACGCCATGCTCGGGGACGCCGAGGCCACCCTGGCTGACGGCATTCTCACCCTCCGCATCGACCTCCGGCCGACGGGGACCGACGGGGGCGAAGGGCGCTCAGCCGCCGTAGTTCATCCGGGTGTCCTCCATACGCAGGATGCCGTCGTCCCCGGTCCCGTCGCTCGACGCGTCCCCCGCTCCGCCGTCCCGACGTCGACCACCTCGCCGACGAACCAGGTGTGGCTGCCGAGCGGCAGGGTGTGACGGATCTCACAGTCGAGCCAGGCCACGGCCACGGCGAGGATGGGCGCACCGGTGGCGCGCCGCGCACGGGCACGCCGTTCATGGTCCCCGAGGCCGGTGTCCTCGTCGACGTCGATGTCCTCCACCGGTTTCACGAAGTGGCGCACGAGCGCCCGGTCGCGGCGGGCCAGGAGGCTGAGGGCGAACACGCCGCCGTCGACGAGCAGCTCGTGGGTACGCGCCGCGCGCTCGACGCCGACGCCGATCAGCTTGGGCACCTGGGCGACCTGGCGTGACCCAGCTCACCGTCATCAGGTTGCGCCGACGTCCGGGCGCGCGAGCCGAGAACGTAGAGACCGGAGGGCAAGCGACCACAGGACCCGGCGGCGGAGCCGGTCGTACGCATCGGCGTCGCGTCCCGGCGGGACGGGACCGACGACGTCACCGCCGGGCCGGGTCATCGGTCGTGCGTCACCGACGTCGAAGCGCGCCAGCGCCTTGATCAGATCCCGTCGCGCTGTCTGTCCGCTCGGTGGCCGACCGGGCGAGGTCGGCGGCGCCGTCACGCGCCCCGAGAAGCAGTCGTGTCCGGCGGTGCCGGCGACCGAGTATGCGGCGGACAGCAGGTTGGTGAGCGTCTGATCGGGCGTGGGCAGGTTCTGGTTGGCACTCAGGGTGTCGGTCACGAGGACGTCGCAGTCCGTCGACAGCGACGGCCGGGTCGTCTCCGCGCCGGCGTCGATGCGACGGATGTCGCCCTGCAACGTGCCCACCGATGCCGAGAACCCGGATGTCGTCGCCCAGCTCGTCACCTGCTGGGCCAGCGTGGTCCCGGAAAAGGTGCTCCCGCAGGCGGCCAGGACCAGTCCCAACCCGGGAATGGTCACCGTCACCACCGTCACCACCGACGCCAGGCGCCGACGGCGGAACCGGACCTGTCCGTGCGCGCCGCCCGGATCAACCGGCCCCCCCGTTCGATGTCCTGCTGTCACCGCAGGCTTCCACCGGGCGGGGCCCCCAGATCCTCCGGCGGCCAGGCCGGGTCGAGCTGGTGCAGGAAGAGGTCGCAGCGTTGCTCCTCGTCCGGCTCTCCGATGACGGCGGCCATGGCCCGCAGACCGTCGAGGGAACGCAGGAAGCCCCGGTTGGACGGGTGCGCCCAGCGCACGTAGCCACTGCCCCGCCAGCCGGCACGCCGGAGGGCGTCGAGTCCGCGGTGGTAGCCCACCCGGTAACAGGCGTAGGCCTCGATGTCGTCGCGTGCCAGGCCGCCGAGTGCGGCCCACGCCTCACACCAGTCGGGAAAGGCGCGCACCACGTCGGCCACGGCGTCGCGCCGGTTCTCGGCCGGCGCCTCCAGGGCGTCGCGCAGGCGGTCGGCGGCGACGGCGTGCGGCGGGTCGAGCACCGTGTCGGGCGGTCCCAGGGTCAGGTCGACGGGATCGCTCATCTCGGCGTCACCCCGGAGGAATGGTCCAGGGAGGGCCTGACCGTCACCCAGCTGCGTCGGCCCCGCCGTGACGACGAAGGAAGAGGCTCATGGCCGCCGCCACCAGCACCGCCGCGATGACGCCCACCCCGAGTAGGACGAGGAGGATCACCCGAACGGCCGCGGGCCGACGACGACGGCCGGCGTCCCGGCGGCGTCGTCGTCCCGGTCGTGCTGAGCCATGGTGCCTCCCGGCGAGCGTGCGGACCCGGTGGGCCCGTCACTCGAACCGCAGAAGATGGTAGTCCCGCTGCCCCCGACGCAGGATCAGATAGCGACCGAAGAGCAGGTCGGTGGGGACCGAGACGCGCGTCGGTGTCGTCGACGCGGCGGTTGTTCACGTAGGCGCCCCCCTGGGCGACGGTGGTCCGGGCCCGTCCCTTGGAAGGGGCGAGCCCGGAGGTGACGAGCGCATCGACGAGGGTCATGCCCCCGTCCAGCTCCGTCCGCGGGACCGTGCTCGTGGGGGCGTCGGCGCACACCTCGAGCAACGTGGCCTCGTCCAGGGCGGCGATCTCCTCGGAGTACAGGGCCTTGGCCGCCGCAACGGCGCGCCGCGCTTCGGTCTCCCCGTGCACGAGGGTGCACACCTCGTGGGCCAATGCCCGTTGCGCCTCGCGCCGCTCGGGATGCTCGGCCGTCTGGGCATCGAGCGAACGGATGGTGTCGTGATCGAGGAACGTCAGCACGCGCAGGACGGTGCCCACGGTGGCATCCTCGGTGCGCAGGAAGTACTGGTAGAGCTGGTACGGGCTGGTCCGGCGGGCGTCCAACCACACGGTGCCTGATTCGGTCTTGCCGAATTTGGTACCGTCGGCCTGCAACAACAGCGGTGACGTCAACCCGAAGACCTCGGTCTGGCGGGTCTTGCGGATGAGCTCGATCCCCATGGTGATGTTCCCCCACTGGTCGCTGCCCCCGAGTTGCAACCGGCAATCGTGCGCGTCGAACAACTGCTGGAAGTCGTACGCCTGGAGCAGCATGTAGCTGAATTCGGTGTACGAGATCCCCTGCTCCGGTCGGTCGAACCGGGCGCGCACCGATTCCTTGGCCACCATCTGGTTCACGGTGAAATGCTTGCCCACGTCCCGCAGGAAGTCGACGAGAGCGAGCTCCCCGAGCCACGCGCTGTTGTCGAGCAACAGCGCCGGTGATCGCCCGGCGGTGGCGCCGAAGTCGAGGAAGCGCTCGAGCTGGGCCCGGATGCCGGCCACGTTGGCGGCCAGGTCCTCGGCCGACAGGAGGTTGCGCTCCTCGCTCTTGCCGCCGGGGTCCCCGATCATCCCGGTCCCCCCTCCGGCCAGGGCGATGGGCCGGTGACCGGCCAGCTGGAGGCGCCGGAGGTTGCACATCTGCAGGAGGCTGCCCACGTGGAGACTGTCGGCTGTCGGGTCGAATCCGATGTACGCCGTCAGCCGCTCACCATCGAGCCTGCCGAGGACAGACGGGTCGGTGACCTGATGGATCAGTCCCCGGAACTCGAGGTCAGCCGAAAGCGACGCCATCGGCCCAGCCTGCCACGGGCCCGGCGGGACCCCGATGCATCCGCGTCCCGGTTCAGATTCCACCGGAAGGAACGACCAGGGCGCCGCCGTCGACCACGAGCACGTGACCGGTGAGCCATGACGCCGCGTCCGACGCCAGGAACAACGCCGCCGTGGCCACGTCGTCGGGCTCGCCCAAGCGGCGCAGGGGCAGTCGCTTGGCGATCTGCTCCTCCGCAGCGTTCCCACAGGGCGCGGGCGAAGTCGGTCTTCACCAGTCCCGGTGCCAGGGCGTTGACCCGGACCGCCGGCCCGAGCTCGCCGGCCAGCTGGCGCGGTCAGATGGGCGACCGCCGCCTTGGTCACGTTGTACCAACCGATCCCCGGCTCGACCGATCAGACGCCCCCACCGACGACACGTTGATCACGTTGCCGCCGGCGGACTGCATCGAGGCGCGCCACGCCCACTGGGTCCAGGTGAGAACGGCCATGTTGGTTCACCTGGACCGTCTTCTCGGCCCGGGCCAGGTCGATGTCGACCAGGCGGCCGTAGAAGGGATTGGTCGCCGCGTTGTTGACCAGGATGTCGACCGAGCCGAACCGTTCGACGGTGGCGGCCACGCATGCCTCGGCGGCGTCGGGGTCCCCGGCGTTGGCCGCCCGCCACGCCACGTCGCCGTCGAGCCCGGCCATGGCCGACGCCGCCTCGGCCAGGGCGTCGGCCTTGCGCGAGACGAGCATGACGTGGGCGCCGGCCTCGGCGAAGCGGGTGGCGATGGCGCGTCCGATCCCTCGTGATCCTCCGGTGACGAGGGCCACCTTGCCGTCGAGTCGCAGGTCCATGGGCCGTCACCCTACGGCGCCGGCCGCTCGGCGATGGCGGGAGAGCCGGGGGCCGTGCCGATCGGATCGCGTGGTCCCACCGGCGCCGTAGCATTCGCTCCCGTGAGCCGACCGACCGCGACGTCACCGTGAACCGACTGGCGTCGGAGACGAGTCCCTACCTGCGTCAGCACGCCGACAATCCGGTCGACTGGTACCCCTGGGGGGACGAGGCCTTCGCCCGGGCCCGGGACGAGGACCGACCGGTGCTGCTGTCGGTCGGGTACTCGTCGTGCCACTGGTGTCACGTCATGGCCCACGAATCCTTCGAGGACGACCGGACCGCCGCACTGGTGAACGCCGGTTTCGTGGCCGTGAAGGTGGACCGCGAGGAGCGCCCGGACGTCGACGCCGTCTACATGGACGCGGTCCAGGCCATGACCGGTCGCGGCGGGCTGGCCGATGACGGTCTTTCTCACCCCCGACGGCCGGCCGTTCTTCGCCGGGACCTACTTCCCTCCCCGTGACGCCCATGGGACGCCCGGCTTCCCACGCGTGCTCGAGGCCATCGACGAGGCCTGGCGCGACCGCCGCCAGCGAGGTCGAGAGCCCAGGCCGACGCCCTGGTGGCGGCCATCGCCCGGCGGGTGACGCTGCCCGGTGAGCTGGTGGCCGACGCCCCGGGACGGCTCCGGCCCCGGCGAGCGGTTCCCCGCCCTCCTGGCGGCGGCCACGGCCGAGCTGGCCGAGCGGTTCGACGCCACCGGGGGCGGTTTCGGCCCGGCCCCGAAGTTCCCCCAGCCCGCTCAGCTCGAGCTGTGCCTGGAGCACGGCCGCGTCACCGGTGACGCCGGCTCGCTGGCCATGGTCGACACGACGTTGGCCGCCATGGCCGCCGGGGGGATCTACGACCATCTCGGCGGAGGCTTCGCCCGGTACTCGACCGACGCCACCTGGACCGTGCCCCACTTCGAGAAGATGCTCTACGACCAGGCCGGTCTGGTGCGCATCTACCTCCACGCCGCCCTCTGCGGCGACGACGACCGCTGGCACCAGGTGGTCGAGGAGACGGTGACCTACGTGCTGCGGGACCTGGCCGTCGCCGGAGGGCGGGCTCTACTGCGCCGAGGACGCCGACTCCGAGGGCGAGGAGGGCCGTTTCTACGTGTGGAGCCCGGCCGAGATCGCCGACGCGGCCGGCCCCGGGCTCGGTGCCGTGGCGGCGGAGTGGTACGGGGTCACCGACGGCGGCAACTTCGAAGGCCGCTCGATCCTGCGTCGTCCCCCGGGGGCACCGCTGCGGCGACCGGCCGACGTCGAAGAGGCCCGCCGCCTCCTCTTCGAGGCCCGCCGCGGCCGCGTCCGACCCGGCCTCGACGACAAGATCCTCACCGAGTGGAACGCCATGTTCTGCTCGGCGCTGGCCGAGGCGGCCGGCGCCACCGGCCGCCGGCGACTGGGCCGACGCGGCGCGGCGCATCGCCGAGTTCCTGGTCACCCATCTCCGGCGCCCCGGCGACGGACGGTGGCTGCGGTCCTGGCAGTCCGGACAGGCACGCCACCTCGGGCTACGCCGGTGACTACGCATGGGTCGTGGACTGCCTGACCCGCGTGGCCGAGCTGACCGGTGAGGCCCGATGGCTCGACCACGGCGGCCGAGACGGCGCACGCCATGCTGGGGCTCTTCGCCGACCGAGGGGGGGCCGCTGTTCACCACCGGATCGGACGCCGAGAGCCTGGTCGTCCGGCCGACGGAGCTCCTCGACGGGGCCACGCCCTCGGCCAGCGCCGTCGCCGCCGGCGCCCTGTTGCGACTGGGAGCGCTCACCGGGGAGGACGGGCTCACGGCGACCGGCGAGGCGTCTGCTGGACGCCCTGGTCCCGGTGGCCGCCACCCATCCCCTGGCCGCCGCCCACGCCATCGCCGCCTGCGGGCTGGCCGGCGGCGGCATCACCGAGGTGGTGGTGGCGGGCGACCGGCCTGATCTCGTGGACACCGTCCGACGCCGGTTCGAGCCCACGGCCGTCCTGGCCTCGGGCGAGCGCACGGGGTCGCCGCTGTGGGAGGGACGCGTCGACGGCTTCGCCTACGTGTGCCGGCACTACGCCTGCCGGGAGCCGTCGACCAGCCCGGAAACCCTGGCGTCCCGGCTCGACCGTGAACTGGCCGCCGAACGCGTCCGTCATGCCGGGACCCGCACCCACGCCGGAGGCGGCGCCGAGGCATCGTCATGACCGCCGAGGCACCGGCGGACGCCGGGCGACGCCGGGGACGCTCGTCACCCCGGCACGGTCGGAGGAAGTCCCCGGCGCGGGCTCCGGGCACCCACCGGTGCATGGTGCTGGCCTGCGGGACCGATGACACCACCGGCGTCGACCTCACCACCGGAGCGGTCGTCCGGCTGCGCATCGACTGGACCGACGAGCGGGAGGCCGATCTGTCGCCGTTCGACGTCATCGAGGCGGCGTGGGCCGACGATCCCGAGCGCGACGACCTGGCCCAGCCCGAGGCCGTCACCGTGGCCGGCCTGCCGGCGCGTATCGGGACCATGCGGGGGCGCCGGGCCCGGCGGGTGGTCCGCCACCTGGTGGCCCCCGACGAGTCGCACCTCCTCGGGCTTCCCGGGCACCTCGGCGCCCTACTGGGAGTTCCACGGGATGCGCCCGTCGGTGGCCCTCGTGGTCCCCCGCCGCGGCCCCGTCCTGTTCCGCCGACAGGCCGACGGGACCGTCTGGGCCCGGTTCAGCGCCGCCCGCAGCGACAACTGGCTGCCGGTGGAGGACCGCCGGGCCATGGCCGCCCTGTGGGCGTCGCGGCGCGACCGGCTGTCGGGCAAGGTGCTCTCCACCGCACTCGGCTTCCGGCCCCATTTCATCGTGGTGTCGATCAGCCGGCCACGCGACGGCCACTGCTACAAGACCGTCACCGCCATCCTGCCCCGCCCGTAGGCGGGGAACGGGTGGGTCAGCGCGCCCTGCCGGAGGCGAGCGTTCCCGAGGCGAGGTCCTCGGCCATGGCCCATCCGAAGGTCACCAGCCTGTCGCCCCGCTTGATGGCCAGACCCTTGAAGAGAAGGGCCACGCCGGCGTCGGGTTCCTTGACCTTGGGGCCACCGAGATCGAGCGCACCGGCGGTGCTGCCGTCGCCCTTCAGCACGAACGTCCGGTCGTCGATCCGGCCCTCGGCGCCGAAGCGCTTGGCCAGCCGGCGACCCCAGGCCCTCTCCTCGCCACTGGCCTTGTGGTCGGGACGCGGAACCACGTCCACCAGGCCGGCGAACGCCTGGTACGCCTCGGCCACCCCCAGGCGGGTGCCCACCAGGACGTCCTCGTCGGGAAAGGCGAGCAGGGCCCGGCGGTACTGGTCGCCCAGCAGGAGGCGCAACGCCTGCTCGGCCTTCACCGTCCGGTCCACCGTCGACAGCCCGATCAGCAGCGACGGCGTCCCCCCGATGCGCTCCAGGGTCGAGAAGGAATAGCCCCGGAGCTTCTGCCCCTCGCGTACCAGGGTGATCAGGACCCATTCCTCGCACTGCTTGGACAGGAACCCGATGTCGAACCCCGGTTCCCGGTCGACGCACAGGTCGGCCATCTCGGCCAGCTCGGCATCGCTGAGTGATGTGCAGTCCTTGGTCCCGACCTCAAACGGCATACCGTGCTCCGTGCTCGTCTCGCTGACCCGGCTCCCGGCATCCGGCGGAGGGCGATGACGCTGCCCACCTGATCGGCCCCGGGGTGTACCTACAGGATACGGGATGTGCACGGGGGTAGCCCAACCGACGTGCCGACCTCGACGTTCGTGCCTGGGCCCCGGCCGTCGCCGACCGGTGGTAGCGCGCCGGTGCGGGACGTCAGGCGATGGCGTTCGGGCCCAGCAGGACCCGGAGCTCGCCGACGAGCCCCCGGCGGCTGTTCACGTTGAATTCGGCCGACAGCCGCAGGACCGTCTCGCCCACGATGGAGGAAGACGGGCTCGTCGCCGGGGTGCTCGCCGAGCAGCTCCTTGAGCCGGTCGACGACGTCGTCGGTGAAGATCCCCACCGGCACCTGGACCTGCAGCTCGGAGGCCCCCTCGACGGCCAGCTCGGGCCGGGTGACCTCCATGCAGACCAGCTTCACCTGGTCGTCGCGGGTGTCGACCCGTCCGCGCAGCACGACCACGGCGTCGTCGGCCAGCAGCGCACCGACCTCGGCCATCACCTTGGGGAAGACGAAGACCTCGATCGACGCGCGCAGGTCCTCGAGGGTGAACGTGGCCATCAGCTCGCCCCTCTTCGTGTAGCGACGGACCAGGGCCGTCACCACGCCGCCGACGGTGCGGACCTGGCCCTCGCGCCCCAGCGCGGCCGTCGCCGCCGGCGTCCTCCTCCTTCAGGTCGGCGATCGAGCATTCGACCAGCCGGGCCAGGGCGGCCTCGACGCCCCGCAGGGGATGGTCGCTCACGTAGAGCCCGAGCATCTCCTTCTCGAAGGCCAGACGCTGCGTCTTGGCGAACTCGGTGTCGGGGATCGGCACCCGGACATCGGCGTACCCGGCCGGTCCGCCGGGGACGCTGTCACCGTCGGCCGCGAATCCCTCGACCGAGGAGAACAAGGTGGAGATCCCGGCCTGCTCCTCGCGACGGCGCTCGAGAGTGCGATCGACGATGTCCTCGAAGACGAGGCACAGACCCTGGCGGACGTGGCCGAGAGAGTCGAAGGCCCCCGGCCTTCACGAGCGACTCCACCGTCCGCTTGTTCAGCACCATCGGATCGACGCGCCGGCAGAAGTCGTAGAAGTCGACGAACGGTCCGTTCTCGTCGCGCTCGGCCACGATCCGCTCGACGAGGCCTTCACCGACGTTGCGCACGGCGGCCAGACCGAAGACGATCCGCCGCGTGCCGTCGTCGCCCACCAGCGGGGTGAACTCGGCGGCCGACGTGTTGACGTCGGGCACCAGCACCTCGATGCCGAGCGACCGGCACTCCCCGAGGTAGACCGCCGTCCGGTCCTTGTCGTCCTTGACCGACGTCAGCAGGGCGGCGAGGTACTCCACCGGGTAGTGGGCCTTCAGCCACGCCGTCTGGTAGGCGACCAGGCCGTAGCCGTAGGAGTGCGACTTGTTGAAGGCGTAGTCGGCGAACGGCTCGATGATGTCGAACAGCTTCGTCCCCAGCGTCTCGTCGTAACCCTGGGTGACGCAGCCGGCCACGAACTTCTTGCGCTCGGCCTGGATCATCTTGCGGATCTTCTTGCCGCACGCCTTGCGCAGGTTGTCGGCCTCGGCCAGCGTGTAGCCGGCGAACTTCTGGGCCACCCGCATGACCGACTCCTGGTAGATCATGAGCCCGTAGGTGTCGGCCAGGATCGGTTCGAGATCGGGGTGCAGGTACGTCACCGGCTTGCGACCGTTCTTGCGGTCGGCGTAGTCCTTGTGCATGTTCGCCGCCATCGGCCCGGGTCGGTAGAGGGCCACCAGGGCGGCGACGTCGTCGAACGACGTGGGGGCGAGCGACCGCATCAGCGACCGCATGGGGCCGCCCTCGAGCTGGAACACACCGATCGAGTCACCCCGGCACAGCGCCGCGAACGTCTCGGCGTCGTCGAGGGCGACGGCGTCGATGTCGGGCCGCGACCCCTCCGTGTCGGGCCACCAGGTCGAGGGCCCGTTCGATCACCGACAGGTTCCGCAGGCCCAGGAAGTCCATCTTGAGCAGGCCCAGCTCCTCGACGCCGTGCATCTCGTACTGGGTGACGATCGGGGCCTCGGTGACGGCCTGCCCGCTCTCGGGCTTGCGCTGGACGGGGAGGTACTCGGTGAGCGGCTCCTTGGTGATCACCACGGCGGCGGCGTGGATGCCGTCCTGGCGCCGCAGTCCCTCGAGTCCCTTGGCCACGTCGATCACCCGCCGCGCCTCGGGATCCGACGCGTACATCTCGCGAGCTGCTGGGCGGCGGCGAAGCCGTCGTCCTGACCGTCGACGCGGTCGAGACAGGCCCGCAAGGGGGTGTCGCGGCCCATGATGAGCGGCGGCATGGCCTTGGCGATCCGGTCGCCCACGATGTACGGGCAGGCCGAGCACCCGCGCCGCGTCGCGCACCGCGGCCCGGGCCTTGATGGTCGAGAAGGTCACGATCTGCGCCACCCGGTCGTCGCCGTAGCGCTCGGCCGCGTACCGGATCATCTCGCGCCCGGTAGCGCTCGTCGAAGTCCATGTCGATGTCGGGCATCTGCTTGCGCCCGGGATTCAGGAAGCGCTCGAACAGCAGGTCGTAGCGGATGGGGTCGAGGTCGACGATCTCGAGGCAGTACGCCACGCAGCACCCGGCCGCCGATCCCCGTCCGGGACCGACCCGGATGCCGCTCGTCCGGGCGTGGTGGATGAGGTCCCACACGACCAGGAAGTAGGCCGAGAACCCCATGTTGGTGATGACGCCGAGCTCGTAGTCGAGCCGTTCCTCGACACCGGGCGGCAACGGGTCGCCGTAGCGCTTGCGCGCCCCTTCGAAGGACAGATGACGGAGATAGGCGTCGGCCCGCTCCTCGTAGCTGGCCCCGGTGAACTCCGTCCGGCACCGGGAACTCCGGCAGGGCGTTCACCCCGAATTCGATCTCGACGTTCGCCCGTTCGGCGATGAGCAACGTGTTGTCGCACGCCTCGGGAACCTCGGAGAACAGCGTCCGCATCTCGGCCGCCGACTTCAGGTAGTGCTCCTCGCCCTCGAACTTGAACCGCTTCGGATCGTCGATGAGGGCGCCCGTCTGCACGCACAGCAGGGCGTCGTGGGCCACGGCGTCGTCGCGGTGGGTGTAGTGGCTGTCGTTGGTGGCGATGCAGCGGCGCGCCCAGCTGGCGGGCGATGCGGACGAGGGCCGGATTGGTCCGGCGCTGCGCGGCCAGCCCGTGGTCCTGGAGCTCCACGAAGAGGTTGTCGCGCCCGAAGATGTCCTGGAGGCGGCCGGCCAGCTTGAGCGCCCGCTCGTCGTCGTCGGCCAGCAGCGCCTGCAGCACGACGCCCGCCGAGGCATCCGGTGGTGGCGATCAGACCGGGGTGGTAGCGCTCGAGCAGCTCCCAGTCGACCCGCGGCTTGTAGTAGTAGCCCTCGAGATAGGCCGCCGACGACAGCTTCATGAGGTTGCCGTACCCCTGGGTGGTCTCGGCCAGGAGCGTCAGGTGGTAGTAGAGCTTCTCCCCGCCCTCGACGTCACCGCCGGTGTCGTCGACCTTGCCCCGTCGCACCGGCCGTTCGTGGCGGGACTCCCCCGCCATGTAGGCCTCGGTGCCGATCACCGGCGTGATCCCCTTCTCCTGGCACTTGCGCGTAGAAGTCGAGGACCCCGTACATGTTGCCGTGGTCGGTGATGCCGAGCGCCGGTTGGCCGTCGGCCAGCGCGGCGTCGACCAGGTCGCCGATCCGGGCCGCCCCGTCGAGCATCGAGTACTCGGTGTGGGTGTGCAGATGGGCGAACGATCTCTCGCCGGCCATGCGCCGTCGACCCTCCTCTGTGACGGGCGCCGCCTGGTCAGCACCGGTGAACTACAGCGTGTGGTTTCCGACCCTACCAAGTGCGGCGGTGGCCGCGGTTCGAGCGGTCAGAGGTAGGCGCCGGGCCGTCGGCGCCGGTTCGCCCGGCTCCCCGGCCCGGCGGGCAGCCCCGGCTGGCGCATCTCCGTGAGCTGGGCCCGGGCCGCCATCTGCTGGGCCATCAAGGTGGCCTGGATCCCGTGGAACAGCCCCTCGAGCCAGCCCACCAGCTGGGCCTGGGCGATCCGGAGCTCGGCCTCGGAGGGGACCGCCTCGTCGAAGGGCAGGGCCATCCGGTCGAGCTCGGCGGCCAGGTCGGGGCTGAGGGCGCCGGCCAGCTCCCGGATCGACTGCTCGTGGATCTCGCGCAGCCGGGTCCGGCTCGCCTCGTCGAGGGGGGCGTTGCGCACCTCGTCGAGGAGCTGCTTCACCATCGAGCCGATCCGCATGACCTTGGCCGGCTGCTCGACCGACTCGACCGATTCCTCGGACGTGCCGTCGGCGGCCAGTCCGTCGGGCAGGCTCGGCGCGCTCCCCCGGCTCGATGAGCACGGCCTCGGTCGTCTCGTGCCGGTCTCTGCCGCCCTGTCCGCTCGGCTCTTATCGTCCACGACCACGATCCTTCCAAACGAGCCCCACGCCGCGGCCAAGCCGGCGGGCCGGTTCATCCGCGTTGGCCCACGCCAGCAGGGGGACGTACATCTCGGCCGGCGTGAGAGATCCGTGCCGGGCCAGCAGCCGGGTCTCGCCCGTGTCGGCCGGATCGAGGAAGGCCACCGGCGCCCGCGCCACCAGGGCCACGTCGCCCAGCCGGTGGGCGACCTCGGCGCTGAGCGGCCCGCCGAACCATCCTTCGTCCACGATCTGCTCGGCGCGTCCGGACCCAGGCCTCGTCGCCGTGCGCGTCCTCGGCCGCCGCCACCACGTCGGCGGTGGCGCCGGGGCGTGCGTGCAGCCAGCGGAAGCGCCCTTCGCCCGACAGCAGTCCGACCGCCTCCAGCAGCTCCGGGCCGGGGAGGCGGGCCGAGGTCCCCACCTCGACCTGGCCGTGGTCGGACGTGACGACGAGCGGCGGCCCCGGCGGGGAGGGCGTCGATCAGGTCGCCCACCAGCCGGTCGACGGTCCGCAGCTCCTGCGCGTAGTACTCCCCCAGTCCCGCGCTCGTGGGCCACCTTGTCGAGGCCGTCGTAGTAGGCGTAGACGAACGGCTCGCCCTCGCCCAGCAGGCGGCGCACCTCGACCACCAGGGTCGACGGGACCGACCACCCCACCAGCCGGGCCCCGGCCAGGTGGGCGGCGGTGAACCCGGTCGAGGCGAACTCCGTCCGGGTCACGGCCGGCACCGCCCGACCGCCGAAGGGCGGGGCCGTCTGGAAGTCGGTCGCCGGTCGCCGCCGGCGCATGTCGCCGGCGTCGGTCCGCCAGCGCAGGACGTTCATCACCTCGTCGCCCGCCGTCGTCGCCGTCCACCCGCACCCGGTAGCCCACCACCCCGTGCTCGGCCGGCGGCCGCCCCGTCGTGATGGAGGTGAGGGCGGTGGCCGTGGTGGTGGGGACGACCGACGTGATGGGCCCGCCGCGCCCGTCCGCCACCGTCGGCGCATGGGCCCCGTCGGCCTCCAGCTGCTGCCACCCGAGCCCGTCGAGCACGAGCAGGACGACCTGGCGGGCCCCGCGGGCCGGGTCCGGGAGCCACGACGGGACCTCGGGGGCGAAGCGGTCGAAGAGGGCGGGGACGACCGACGACAGACACGCCCCCCCGTAGTCGGGCAGAACGGGCTCGTCGGGCACAGCGGCACTGTATCCACACCCGGGTCCGCGTCCCCACACCGTCCAGCGGAACGGCCAGGGACGGCCAGGTAGCATCGGACCGTGAAAGTCTCGACCCGGGGAGACTACGCCAGCCGTGCCCTTCTCTCCCTGGCCCTCCACGGCGACGCCCTCGGGCCGACCTCGGTCCGCGACATCGCCGAGCGCACCGGGCTGCCCCAGCCCTACCTGGAGCAGATCCTCCTGGCCCTGAAAGGCGCCGGTCTGGTCCGCTCCAAGCGGGGTGTCGGCGGCGGCTACGTCCTCGCCCGCCCCCCCGAGGAGATCACCCTGAGCGAGATCGTGCACGCCGTCGACGGCCCCATCGTGGCCGGCGACTTCGGCCGTCCCCACGAGAACGGTGCCTGCGAGCACGAAGGTCAGTGCATCCTGCTGGCCGTCTGGTCGGAGGTCGGCGAGCACATGCGCGAGCACCTCGACTCCTTCACCCTGGCCGACATGGTGCCACCGGTCGCGCGGCAACGCCCCGGCCCGATCCCTGCACTGAACCCCGTCTCCGTGCCCAGCGCAGCCCGGTGACCGTTGTGAAATGGGTCGTCGGCATCGCCGGCGCCGTCCTCGTCGTCGCCGACCTCTACGACCTGGTGCGCGCCCTGGTCGTCCCCCGGCCGCACACGATCGGGGCCGGTGGCGGTGGCGTCGCGCGGGGTCCGCAACACCCTGCAGGCCGGTAGTCGGTCGGGTCGGGTCGTTCGCCGCCCGCGATCACCTGCTCACCACCCTCGAGCCGGTGGTGATGCTGCTGCGCCTCGGCATCTGGCTGTCCGCCGGGCTCGTCGGGTTCGCCCTCATCATCTGGAGCACCGGGAACGCGTCGTTCGGTCATTCGTTCATCGAGGCCGGATCGTCGATCTTCACCCTCGGCTTCGCCACCGAGAACCACCCCGCCCCCGAGGTCGTGGCCTTCCTGGCCGCGGCCTTCGGTCTCCTCGTCATCGCCCTCCAGATCGCCTACCTCCCCGCCCTCTACGACTCCTTCAACCGGCGCGAGACCCTCGTGACCATGCTCGAGAGCCGGGCCGGCACCCCCGCCTGGGGCCCGGAGTTGCTGGCCCGCCACTACCTGGTGGGCATCGAGGGGAACCTCGCCCTCTTCTACGGCGAGTGGGAGCGCTGGTCGGCCGACGTGGCCGAGAGCCACACCACCTATCCGGCGCTGATCTACATGCGCTCGCCGCACCCCACCAATTCGTGGCTCGTCGGCCTCATCGCCGTCCTCGACTCCGCCGCCCTCTACCTGGCCGTGTGCCCGACGGCGGCCCCGGCCGAGGCCAGGCTGTGCGTGCGCATGGGCTTCACCTGCCTGCGCGACATCGCCCGGGTCATCCGTATCCCGTTCGACCCCGATCCCCGGCCCGACGCCGACATCGAGCTGCCGTTCGAGGACTTCGTCGCCGCCGTGGCCCGCCTGGAACAGGCCGGCGTCCCCCTCGAGCGCACCGCCGAGGAGGCGTGGGCCCATTTCCAGGGATGGCGGATCAACTACGAATCGATCGCCTACACGCTGACCAACATCGTCTTCGCCCCACCGGGAGCGTGGACCGGCGGCCGGCGGTATCCCGAGGACGCCACCGACGCCACCAGCTTCCCGCGACGCCCCGTCGACCGCCGGCCCGACAAGCCCGAGGGCGACCGCGTCCGGATCCGCCTGACCGGCCTCCGTCCGGCTCAGGTCAACGGGTCCCCCCCGGTGTCGTTCCACCGCTCGATCACCGGCGTCTCGCGCTCCCAGCCGAGGACGCTGACGCTGGCCGGGCCGAGCACCCACCGCGACCCGTCGCCGGCCGGGAGCGCCAGCCACCGGGCCGCCACCACCCGCAGGATGTGGGCGTGGGCGAAGACGAGGACGTCGCCGCGCCGCCGCCCGGGCCACCGCCACCACCCGGTCGGCGCGCGCCGCCACCTCAGCCAGTGTCTCCCCGCTCGGGCACCCCGTCGCGCCACAACGACCATCCCGGGCGCTCAGCACGGATGTCGGCCGTGGTCCTGCCCTCGTAGGCGCCGTAGTCCCACTCCCGTAGGTCGTCGCAGACCTCGGCGCTCGGCGAAACCGGCCAGCGCGCACGTCTCCCGGGCGCGCGCCAGCGGGCTCACCAGAACCAGGGCGAAGCGGTGGTCGGCCAGGCGTCGGCCCACGTCCCGGGCCTGGTCCCGGCCCTCGGGCTCGAGCGGGACGTCGGTGCGCCCGGTGTGCCGCAGCGACGCTGCTCCAGGCCGTGGCCCCGTGGCGGACGGCCACCAGCCGCCCGGCTCCCGGTGGCCGGCCACGCCCCCCGGCGCGGGCTCCCGGGCACCGGGTCGGGCCGGCCGGAGCGCTCGCCGGAGGGATCGTGGGGGTCCGGGGCGTTCGCAGGCACCTCCAGAGCGCACCACCGGGGCGGCCCGGCCCGCAAACCGGACCGGACAGTGCGTCCGTATCAGGAATGCGGAGGACGACACCCGTGTTGTTCTGTGCGAGAGCAAGTACCTCCGATCACGAGGCAGAAATGGCGAAATTCACGAGCACCCCCGACAGCGTCCGGTACTTCCTGGACGACCTGGACCAGTACCCCCTGCCCGACCCCGACGAGCAGACCGAGCTGGCCAAGCGGGTGGCCGACGGGGACGACGAGGCCCGGCGCGCCATGATCGCCGCCAACCTGAGGCTGGTCGTCCACTGGGCCCGGCGCTACCAGGACCGCGGCGTCGACTTCGCCGACCTGGTCCAGGAGGGCACGTTCGGGCTCATGCGGGCCGTCGACAAGTTCGACTGGCAGCGCGGCTTCCGGTTCTCGACGTACGCCACCTGGTGGATCCGCCAGGCGCTGCAGCGCGCCGTCCAGCAGCACGGCGCCACCATCCGGGTCCCCATGGAGGTGGCCGAGCAGGCCCAACGGGCCGACCGGATGACCTGGGAGCTGGCCACCGAGCTGCAACGCGACCCCACCCCCGAGGAGGTGGCCGAGGCCAGCGGGGTCGACGACAAGGCGCTGCGCTCCCTCCAGGGCGTGGCCCGGGTGGTGGCCAGCCTCGACCAGCCCACCGGGGGCGACACCGGGTCCGCCCTCGGTGACCTGGTGGCGGCCGACGACAACGAGTTCGAGGACGACGTCGAGCGTCGTCTCGTCCTCGACCGCGTCCGACGGGCCGTCGAGGGTCTCGACGAGCTCGAGCGTGACGTGGTGCGCATCCGCTTCGGACTCGACGGCGGCAGCCCGGCGTCGCTCCAGGCCACCGCCAGCCGTCTGGGCATCGGGGTGCGCCGGGCCCGCCAGGCCGAGACGCGCGCCCTGCAGCACCTGGCCGACCTGCCCGAGGTGGAGGCCGCCCACGAAGCGGCCTGAGTCAGCCGGCCCGGCGGTCACGCTCCGTAGGCGCTGCCCAAGGACGGCGTCGAGATCGGGGGGCAGCGGGGACTCCCAGCGTCCGGCGCTCGCCGCTCGTCGGGGTGGTCGAGGCTCAGCCGGCAGGCGTGGAGGAACAGCCGGCCCGGGGCGAGCAGGCCCGGCCCGCCGCCGGACGGGCCGCCGCCGACCCGTAGCGGTCGTCGCCGATCACGGGGTGGCCGATGGCGGCCAGGTGGACGCGGACCTGGTGCGTACGGCCGGTGTCGAGGGTGGCCTCGACCAGGGTCGCCTCCAGCGGCTCCCGGTACCGGGCCACCACCGTGTAGGCGGTGCGGGCCGGACGCCCTCCCCTGGTCACCGCCATCCGGGTGGGCTGACGCGGTGACCGCCCGATCGGGGCGTCCACCACCCCGGCGTCGTCCTCGACCGTCCCGGCCACCAGGGCGCGGTAGTGCCGGCCGGCCGTGTGCTCGCGCAGCTGCCGGCTGAGCGAGACGGTAGGCGTCGGGCGTCCTGGCCACCACCAGGAGTCCCGACGTGCCCTTGTCGAGGCGGTGCACGATGCCCGGTCGGTCGGCGTCGCCGGCGCCGGCCGGAGCCAGCTCGGCCAGCTCGGGGAAGCGGGCCAGCAGTCCGTCGACCAGGGTGCCGCCGCCGTGGCCGGCGCCGTGGTGGACGACCAGGCCGGCCGGCTTGTCCACCACGATCAGGTGAGGATCCTCGTGCACCACGGCGAACACCACCCCGGCGTCCGCCCGGGGACCCACGTCGACCGGCGGGGCCATGTCCACCCGCAGTGTCTGGCCGACGACGAGAGGCCGGCTGCGGGCCTCGACGCGCTGTCCGTCCACCGCCACCCGGCCCTCGTTCACCAGCTCGGCCACCGCGCTGCGGGGCAGGCCGGTGAGAAGAGCCACGGCCCGGTCGACGCGTTCGCCCCCCAGCGTGGCGGGGACGACGGTCTCGAACGCCCCTCCGGCGACGGGGACGTCGCTCACGGCGCGGCGCCACCGCTGGCGTCGGGCACGTGGCGGCGGGAGATGAGCAGAGCGGCGCTCACGGCGCCGATCACGACGCAGGAGTCGGCCACGTTGAACGTCGGCCAGAAGTGCAGGGCGATGAAGTCGACGACGGCCCCGTGATGGCCCCGCACGAGCCGGTCGGTCAGGTTCCCGAGGGCGCCCCCGATGACCAGACCCAGGGCGACGGTGAGCGCGTCCGACCGGACATGACGGACGGCGGACAGCAGGAGCACGACGGCGGCGACGGCGATCCCGGCGATGACCGGGGCCCAGCCCCGGGCCAGGCCGAACGACGCGCCGGAGTTGTAGGTCAGCTCCAGATCGAGCTTCCACACCACGTGGATGTCGCCGTGCGAGAGGCGACGGACGGCCCACGACTTCGTCAGCTGGTCGACGACGACCACCACGACGGCGACCGAACCGGCGATGACGAGACCCCGCGCCGCCGGCCGTTGGTGGCGCTCGTCGCCCGGCGACGGTGCCACCTTGCCGCCGTCCACCTCACCTCCTCGTCGGGCCACGGCCCATTCCTACTATCGACACGCCGGGAACCCGGTGCCCGGGTCGCCCGGGAGCTCCCCCGGACACGCTTAACGTGTGCCGACATGACGGAATCGGCCATCGTGACCACCTGGAAGTCGCCCTCCCCGCGTCTGTGGAAGATGCGGTGCCTCGAGGCGGGCTCCGTCGGCGCCCTGGTGGCGCTGGTCGCCGGCCTGGCGGGCGCCCAGGCCGGCGCCGTCCCGGGGGCGGCCGCCGCCGGTGGCGCGGTGCTGTCCACCGGAGTCGTCCTGCGGTTCCTGCGCAACCGCTTCCGGAGCTGGGCGTACCAGGAACGCGACGAGGACCTGGTGGTGAAGAGAGGGGTTGCGTTCCGACGACTGTCCGTCGTTCCCTACGGGCGCATGCAATTCGTGGACGTCACGGCCGGGCCCGTCGAGCGCCTGTTCAAGCTCTCGACCATCAAGCTGCACACCGCCGCCGCCGCCAGCGACGCGCGGATCCCCGGTCTCGAACGGGACGAGGCGGCCCGGTTGCGTGATCAGTTGGCCTCGCTCGGCGAGGCCAAGGCGGCCGGGTTGTGACGCACCCGGGGCCCACCGCCACCCATTGGCGGCGGCTCCATCCGCTGACTCCGGTGGTCCGGGCCGGCCGGATCGTCTCCGTGCTCCTGGTGGCGCTCGTGATCTCCAACGCCCGGGGCCCCACCGACAACACCGCCGGTGTGTACGACCTCGTGCTCGTCGTCATCGTCGTCCTCGCCGGCGCCATTCGTTGGCTCGTCACCCGATGGACGATCGACGGGGTCACGCTGCGCATCGAGAGTGGTCTTCTGCGCCGCGACTCGCGCCAGCTGCCCCTGGCGCGGATCCAGGCCGTCGACGTCGTCCGTCCCTTCCTGGCCCGTCTGTTCGGCCTCTCGGAGCTGCGCGTCCGCCTGGCCGGCTCGAGTTCGGCCGACGGGCGCCTGGCGTACCTCTCGCAGCAGGTGGCCGCCGACCTCCGGGCCCGGCTGCTGGCCACCCACCACGGCATCGATCCCGACACTCCCGAGCCCGCCGAACAGACGTTGACGACCGTGCCGACCGGCCGGCTCGTCGGATCGGTCCTGCTGTCGGGCGGCATCACGTTCGTCCCGTCCGTCGTCGCGCTCCTCGTCCTGGTCAGGGTGTCGTCCACCGCGGCGGTCGTCTTCGGCAGCGCCTTCGCCACCTACCTCTTCGGCTTCGTCCAGGGCGTGTGGCGCCGGATCTCCTCGCAGTACGGCTTCTCGGTGGCCGACGCCCCCGACGGGATCCGCATCCGCCGGGGGCTCCTCGGGACGGTGGCCGAGACCATTCCCGCCCGCCGAGTCCAGGCCGTGCGCCTGATCGAGCCCTTCTCCTGGCGCCTCTTCGGATGGTGCCGCCTCGAGGTCGACGTGGCCGGTGCCGCCGGTCGTGAAGAGCGCAGCGGGCGCTCGACGACGTCCACCAAGGCCCTCCTGCCCGTCGGATCGCACGACCTCGCCCACCACCTCATCGCCACCGCCATCCCGGCACCGCAGCCCACCACCTCACCGCCGCCCCACCGGGCCAGGTTCAAGGCCCCGCTCAGCTATCACTTCCTCGAGGCGGGGCACAATGACGTCCTGGTCATGGCCGTCACCGGCCGCGTGCGCCGGACGACGACGTGGGTGCCCATGGTCAAAGCGCAGAGCATCCGCCGTATCCAGGGGCCGGTCCAGCGCCGCCTGGGACTGACCACCGTCCACCTCGATGCCGCCGGGAAGCGCATCCGGGCCGAGTTCCGCGACCGGGCCGCCGACGAGTCGGACCGACTGGTAGAGGAACTCACCTCGCTCAGCCGGGCCGCCCGCAAGGCCGAGGCGGCGTCGGGCCCGGGCGCCCCCGCCGGGACCTCGGCGGCGGCGGGCTGGTTCGTCGATCCGTCCGGCCGTCACCTGATGCGCTACTGGGACGGTGCCGCGTGGACCGACCATGTCCGCGACCGGGAGGTGGCAGGAGTCGATCCGCCCCGACCCTGACCGTGACGTCCGACGCCGGGGCAAAGCCCCTGGTGGACCCTGGTTTCGGATCCGGGTGGCGACCGGACAGCAGGCGACCGCCCCCCTTCGCCGTTCAGAGCGACGCCGTGGAGGCGGCGGCCAACCGGAGCTCGTCTTTGTACGGAGTGGCGCTCTTCTTGCACACGAGCATCGACACCGTGTCGTTCGTCTGGGTGTAGGTGGAGGAACCTCCGGTGACGGTGCCCGTGTCGGTGTACCCGGTGTATCCGGCCGAACAGATCCCTGCCGTGGGGACGACGGTCAACGACACGATGGTCGTCGCTCCCCCGTTCCACTTCCACGTATCTGTGGTCGGACCTCCCACTGTCGTCAGGTCCGTGCCCCGGCCCGTCAGGGTCGTCTCGGTATTCGGCGGTGTGCACTTCTTCAGGTGGAACTTGTAGGCACCGGTCGCAGACCCCTGCAGCTTCTTGCAGGTGACGGCGGAACCGGCCCACGCCGGAGCGGAGACGACGACCGTCGCCACGGAAGCCGATACCGACAGGGCGGCGACCACGGCCGCCGCCAGGACCACACGACGCATCGCAGGCCCCCCTTCCCGACGGACCCCTTCCGTCGCGCCGAAAATGCTAACCAGGGGCCGAGCCCGGTGCCGGGGCGTCAAACGGGCGCCGTCACCAGGGCTGACACCACCGGCGGCTCCGACCACCGGGGTGACCCGGTGCTCAGCGGCGGTGGAGGCCCCCGCTCTTGCAGGCCACGCACAGCCGGGCGTACGGGAGGGCCCGGAGCCTGGCCTTGGGGATCGGCTGTCCGCAGTTCTCACACGCCCCGTACAGCTTCTTGTCGATGGCGATCACGGCGAAGTCCACCTCGTCGATGGTGGCCATGGCCTGGGCCGACAGGGTGAGGTCGCGCTCGCGGTCGACGGCCACGGTGCCACCCTCGCCGGACTCCTCGTCGAACTGGACGTCGCCGGGCTCGCGGTCGAGGGCCAGCGACTCCGCCTCGGCCCGCAGGTCCTCGGCCTGGCGCTGGTAGACCTCGCGCTCCTCGAGCAGGAGGGTCCGCATCTCGTCGAGGAACTTGGCATCGGCCGCATAGGGACCCCGGGTGGGCTTGACCGGTCGGGCCGGGGTTGCCGCCTTGGCCGGGGCGCCGAGCTTGCGGGCCGGCGCCGCCTTCTTGGCCGCCGGGGCCGCCTTCTTGGCCGGCGCCTGCTTCTTGGCCGGCGGGGCCGCCTTCTTGACCGGCGCCCTGGACACCGGAGCCTTCTTGGGCGCCGCCTTCTTGGGCGGTGCCTTGGTGGCGGCCTTCTTGGCCGGTGCCTTCCTCGCCGGTGCCTTCTTGGGCGCCGCCTTCTTGGCCGGTGCCTTGGTGGTGGCCTTCTTGGCCGGTGCCTTCCTCGCCGGTGCCTTGGTGGTGGACGACTTCTTGGCCGGGGTCGCCCGCTTGGACGCCGCCTTCTTGGCCGTCGTCGACGACTTCTTCGCCGGGGCCATCAGGTCCCCGCCGCCGATGTCCCGTCGGCGTCACGTGCGGTGCGGATCATTGCGGAGCCCTCCCACCTGCTTGACGAAGGTGGGCGACCATAGCGTCGCCCGCCCGGCCAGGCAACACCGCGGGCGTCTTTCCCGTCCCCGGCGGCGCCGCTCTGGTCCGGGCGGCGGCCCCTGGGATCGTCATGAGGAGTTGTGCCCGCCGCATACGCTGTGCCGATGTCCGACGACCGAGGTGACGACACCCCCTATCCCGAGGTCGTCCAGCAGCCCGACTACCCGCGCCTCGAAGAGCGGGTCCTCGCCTTCTGGGAGGCCGACGGCACCTTCGCGGCGTCGGTGGCGGCCCGGCCCGGGAGGCGACAACGAGTACGTCTTCTACGACGGACCACCGTTCGCCAACGGCCTCCCCCACTACGGGCATCTCCTCACCGGCTTCGTGAAGGACGCCGTTCCCCGGTACCAGACCATGCGGGGCCGCCGGGTGGAACGTCGCTTCGGGTGGGACTGCCACGGCCTGCCGGCCGAGATGCCGGCCGAGAAGGAGCTCGAGCTGCCGGGGCCGCGTCGAGGTCATGGCCTTCGGCATCGACCGCTTCAACGACTACTGCCGTGCCCTCGTCCAGCGCACCACCGACGCCTGGGTCCGTTACGTCACCCGCCAGGCCCGCTGGGTCGACTTCGCCGACGACTACAAGACGATGGACCTCCCCGTACATGGAGAGCGTCATGTGGGCGTTCAAGCGGCTGTGGGAGAAGGGACTGCTCTACGAAGGCGAGCGCGTCCTGCCCTACTGCTGGGAGTGCGAGACGCCGCTGTCCAATTTCGAGACGCGCCAGGACGACGCCTACCGGCCCCGGACCGACCCGGCAGTGACGGTGGCCTTCGACCTCGACCCGCCCGCCGCAGGGATGGCGCCGGGCACGGTGGCCGACGGCCCGCTGCGGCTGCTCGTGTGGACGACGACCCCGTGGACGCTGCCCTCGAACCTGGCTCTGGCCGTGGGTCCCGACATCTCCTACGAGATCTACGAGCTCCTGGGGAAGCCCACCGCCATCGCCACCGAGCGGGTGGCCGCCTACCCCGAGCTCTTCGCCGACGCCTCTCCCCTCGGGACGGTCCGCGGCGCCGCTCTCGTCGGGCGCCGCTATCGACCCGCTCTTCGACTTCTTCGCCGACCACCCCGGCGCCTTCACGGTGCTGGCCGGGGACTTCGTGGCCACCGACGAGGGAACCGGCGTCGTCCACATGGCCCCCGGCTTCGGCGAGGAGGACTATTTCGCCTGCCAGGCCGCCGGCATCGCCGTCGTCTGTCCCGTCGACGACCGGGGCCGGTTCACGAGCGAGGTCCCGCCCTACGCCGGTCTCCAGGTCTTCGAGGCCAACGCCCCGATCACCGAGGCCCTGCGCCGGGAGGGGGCCCTCGTCGACGCCAGCGCCTACGAGCACAGCTACCCCCACTGCTGGCGGACCGACACCCCTCTCATCTACAAGGCCGTCAGTTCCTGGTTCGTGGCCGTCACCGCCATCAAGGACCGCATGATCGAGCTGAACAAGGACATCGACTGGGTCCCGGCCCACGTGCGTGACGGTGCCTTCGGCAAATGGCTCGAAGGGGCCCGTGACTGGTCCATCAGCCGCAACCGCTTCTGGGGGGCGCCGATCCCGGTGTGGAAGAGCGACGATCCCCGCTACCCGCGCGTCGACGTCTACGGCAGCCTCGACGAGCTCGAGCACGATTTCGGAGTCCGACCCGACGACCTGCACCGCCCGGACATCGACGCACTCACCCGACCCAATCCCGACGACCCCGACGGCCGGGCCACGATGCGGCGGGTGACCGACGTCCTCGACTGCTGGTTCGAGTCGGGATCGATGCCGTTCGCACAGGTGCACTACCCGTTCGAACGTGCCGACTGGTTCGACTCGCACTTCCCGGCCGACTTCATCGTCGAGTACGTCACGCAGACCCGGGGCTGGTTCTACACGCTCCACGTGCTGTCGACGGCGCTGTTCGACCGCCGACCCTTCGACCACTGCGTGGCCCACGGGATCATCCTGGGCGACGACGGGCGCAAGATGTCCAAGCGCCTCGGCAACTATCCCGAGCCGGACATGGTCTTCGACACGTGGGGCGCCGACGCCATGCGCTGGTTCCTCCTCTCGTCGCCGATCCTGCGGGGCCAGGACCTCGTGGTCCACGCCAAGGGCATCGAGGACGTCCGGCGTCACGTCCTGAACAGGATCTGGAACACGTGGTACTTCCTGGCCCTGTACGCCAACGTGGACAGGATCCGCGGACGCTTCCGCACCGACGCCGACGGCGTCCTCGACCGCTACGTCCTGGCCAAGACGTCAGCGCTCGTCGACGAGGTCACGGCGGCGATGGACGCCTACGACCTCTTCGGGGCGTGCTCGGCCATCACGGGATATCTCGATGCCTTGACGAACTGGTACATCCGCCGTAGCCGGGACCGCTTCTGGCGGGCCCGGGACGGGTCGCCGGAGACCGAACGGGACAAGGCCGACGCCTACGACACCTTGTCCACCGTTCTCTCCACGTTGTGCCGCCTGGCGGCGCCGCTGCTGCCGCTGCTCACCGAGAGCGTCTACCAGGGCCTCACCGGCGAGCGCAGCGTCCACCTGGCCGACTGGCCGACGGCGTCGGAGCTGCCCGCCGACACCGAGCTGGTGCAGACCATGGACCTCGTGCGCGACGTCTGCTCGGCCGCCCACGCCATCCGCAAGGCCAGGGGCCGACGGGCCCGTCTGCCCCTGCGCCGGCTGACCGTCGCCACCGCCGACCCGGAGCGACTCCGGCCCTTCGTCGGCCTGATCGCCGACGAGGTCAACGTGAAGGAGGTGGTCTTCTCCGAGGATCTCGGTGACGTGGCCGAGCGCGTCCTCACGCTGGTCCCGTCGGCCCTCGGTCCCCGGCTCGGATCCGACGCCCCCAAGGTGTTCGCCGCCGTGAAGCGCGGTGATTGGACCGTCTCCGACGACGGCGTCACCGCCGGCGGCCTCTCACTCGAGCCCGGCGAGTACGAACTCGTCCTGCGCCCCCGCCATCCCGACGAAGGGCGCACCCTCCCCGGCGACGTGGGCGTGGTGACGCTCGACACCGACGTCGACGCCGAGCTCGAGGCCGAGGGGTCGGCCCGTGACGTCGTCCGCATGGTCCAGGCCGAACGACGCGAGGCCGGCCTCCACGTCTCGGACTGCATCACCTTGGAGCTCGACGCCCCGGCCGCCGTCGTCGGCGCCGTGGAGGCGCACCGCCACTACGTGGCCGAGCAGACTCTCGCCGTCGACCTCCGCCTGTCGGTGGCCGATGCCCAGACCATCCGGATCACCAAGGCTCCGTGTCGCTCGTGACCCGCCGTCGTCGCTGATTCAGCGGGGCACGCCGGCCCGGGCGCTGTCGGGATCCGCCAGCGGCATCATCCCCTGACTCTCCCCCGGCGGCGGCGGTTCGTCGCTGTCGGACACCGGGGGACCGGTGGTCCCCCCGGGGTCTCCCGTCTCCACCGGTGCCGATCCCGACGTCTCCTCGAGGGAGCGGCGGCCGGCGGTGTCCTCCGTCGTCGTCGACGAATCGGCGGGCGACGACCCCGAAGAGGGCGACGGTTGCGCCAGCAGTGACGCCGCCGGCTGCACGTGCTCGTCCACCCAGGTGAGCATGTCGCCCAAGGCGGTACGCAGCCGGTTGCGCTCGGTGTCGAGATGGCGGGCGATCGTCTCCACGTCCCCCGCCAGCTGTGTGCGCATCGACTCGAGGCGGGCGATGTCCTCGCGCAGGTGACGCTCGGTCTCCTCGGTCAGCGCGCGGGCCCGCCCCTCGGCGTCGGTCAGCATCGTCCGGGCCCGTGCCTCGGCCTCGGCCAGCGTGGCGCGCGCCTGGGCCTCGGCCTCGGCCTCGGTCTGGTCCACGAACTTCTGGGCCAGCAGAAGAGTGCGCTGCAGCGCGTCGTCGGGTGCGGCCGCCGGTGGTGGTGGCTGCGCCTGCACCTGCTCGAACTGCTGCTCCATGAGTTGCATCGATTGCTCGAGCTGGGCGATGCGCTCGGCCGCCTGTCGCATCCGGTCCCCGGACTGGCGCATCTGCTCCTGGAGGGCCTCGGCCTCCACGGCGACGCGTTCGAGGTACTCATCGACATCGTCGATGTGGTAGCCCCGCAAGGTCTGGCGAAATTCGACCGTCCGGAGACTGTCGAGGCTCGATTGCTGACTACTCGACTTCGGGCTGTCCATGAGGACGATCCTACCTAAAGCACCTGCGCGGTCCACGGATGTCCCGCCGGACCTCGTGCCCGTCGACGGACCCGGCCCCCGGCGCCGTCAGAGGGCACGGATGATGATGTTCACCACCACGATCTCGAGCACCAGGATGGTGACGATGATCGACAGGTCGATGGCCATGCCACCGGCCCGGACGGGGGGCAGGATGCGCCGGACCGGTCGCAGGACGGGCTCGGTGACCCGGTCGAGGGCGCGGACGATGCCGTACAGGGTGGTCCCCGGCTCGGAGGGGAACCAGCTCAGCAGGGCGCGGGCCACCAGGGCGACGATGAAGATCCAGACGATGTCGGTGAGGATCCGCTGCAGGCCGGCGTTCGACGCCGCGATCAGCACGGCGGCCAGGATGGGTCTGAAGAGGCGGGTGTGGGCATGGAGAAGGTGGCGCTCCGGGGGGTCCCGAGGGCGAGGTCCGGGGCGGCCCCTACGACCGGAGGAGGCCGTTCTCCTGGAGGCGCAGGCGCTCCTCGGCCGAGACCTTCACGTTGGACGGGGTGACCAGGAAGACCTTGTCGGCCACCCGCTCCATCTTCCCGTTCAGGGCGTAGGCGACGCCGCTGCAGAAGTCGATCATCCTCCGCATCAGCTCCCGGTCGGAGACCTGCAGGTTCACGATCACGGGCTGGTTGGACATGAGCCGGTCGGCGATCTGGCGGGCGTCGCCGAACTGCACCGGGGCCACCACGTGGACGCGGGCGCCGGCGTCCATGGGGACGGGACGGATCACGGCGCGTGGCGTGACCGACGCCATCGTCGCCGTCGACTCGTCGCGGGACATGGGCCGGATGGTGCTCGTGGTGGTGGACATCGGTGCCGGGCGCTCGTCCTCTTCGTCGACGGCGCGCGGCGCGAGGCGCGGGCCCACGGACACCCGCGGCTCGTACTCCTCGTAGTCCTCGTACTCGTCGTCGACCAGGCCCAGGTAGACCATGGCCCTCTTGAAGAAACCAGCTGCCATGAGACGCGCCCTCCTGGGCGACAGCGTACTGCGTGCGCTTGAGGACCAGGGTGACGAGCCGGCCGCCGCCCCGTCGACGATCACCGCGTCGGCGGCCGGTCACGGCCCGGGGCGGCCTCCGGGCGTGGGCCAAACAACGCCCGCCCCACGCGCAACATGGTGGTGCCCTCCTCGAGGGCCACCTCGAGGTCCTGCGTCATCCCCATCGACACCTCCACCAACCCCAGATCGGCGGCCAGTCGGGCCGTGGTCCGGAACGCCGTCCGGGCCACCTCGGGGGGGCCCGGCGGAGCCACCACCATGAGGCCGCCCACGTCGAGGTCCAGATGGCGCAGGGCGGCGACCAGTCCGGGGACCCCCCCGGGGGGACAGCCGTTGCGGCCGGGCAGTCCGCTCACGTCGACCTCCACGAACACCAGGGCCCCCGGGGCCCGCGCCGCGATCGCCTCACCCTCCACGGCGCGGGCCAGGGTCTGCCAGCACCCCACCACCGGGGCCAGGTCCCGGACCCGCCGGCGCTGCACCGCGCCCAGGAAGTGCCACCGCGGTGGCGGCTCCGACCCGGCGCCGTCACCGGCCAGGAGCGAGGCCTTGGACAGCAGCTCGGCGGGGTAGTTCTCCCCGATGTCACGGACCCCGGCCGCCAGCGCGGCCGTCACCGCGGAGGCGTCGAAACCCTTGGTCACCGCCACCAGGCGGACCGTGGCCGGATCACGGCCGCTGTCCCGGACTCGCCGCCAGACGTCCTCGACGCGCGCCGCCACCACGGCCGGCGGCGGGGCCGGGGCCAGTGGCGTGGCGGGGCTCACGGGACCGGGCCCCCCGTCACCCTCCATACGAACAGGGCCTGGCGGGCGTCCTCGGCGCGCGCCCGGTGGGAGAACGCGTCGCCCCCGCAGGCCGTGCACCGGTCGACGTCGACGACGAGCCCGGCGCCGGCGGCGGCCAACCGGGCCCGGACGCCGGCCGGCAGATCGAGCGCCGGGTCCCCGCCCGAGGTGACGGACCGGACCCCGCCGCCGACGGCGGCGGCCACGGTGTCGAGGTCGTCGCCTCCGAAGGCGTAGCAGCAGGGGTGGATGGTGGGGCCGAGACCGGCCACCACGTCGGTGGCCCCCAGGGCCCGCATGGTCTCGACGGCCCGGGCGATCACGCCCGCCACCAGCCCCCGCCAGCCCACGTGGACGGCGCCGTGCACCCCTTCGGGGGACCCGAGCGCCACCGGGGCGCAGTCGGCGGTGAGGACCGCCAGGCACGACCCCGAGCCCACCGCCACCACGGCGTCGGCCTCGGGGGGCCGGCCGTCGGGCGACGCCACCCAGCCGGCGGTCCCGGCGGGAGCCCTGCCGTCGACCACCACGACGGCGGACCCGTGGACCTGGCTCAGCCGGTGCACCGACAGGCCGGCGGGGACCGGCGGAGGCAGGGTGCCGGTGTCGACGGTCCGCTGGTCCCCCGCACTGCGGCCCGACCACCAGGCCGCCACCGGCGTCTCTCCCAACGCGTAGGCGCCCAACCGGTGTGCGGCGCGCTCAGCGCAAGAAGGAGGGGACGTCGAACTCGTCGTCGCCGAGGTCCAGGTCGTCCTCGGCGGGCGTGGCGAAGATGTCCTCGTGGACGGGATCGAGCCCGAGCACCTGGCTGGCGGGAGCACCGCCGGCCTTGGGGTCGCTCTTGCGTCCCCCCTCCTCCCAGCGCTCGAACCCGGCGGCGATCACCGTGACGCGGACGTCGTCGCCCATCGACTCGTCGATGACGTTGCCGAAGATGATGTTGGCGTCGGGGTGGGCCACGCCGTGGATGATCTCCATGGCCTCGTTCACCTCGAACAGTCCGAGCTCCGGTCCCCCGGCGATGCTCACCAGGATGCCGCGCGCCCCCTCGATCTGCGCCTCGAGGAGGGGGCTCGTGATGGCGGCCCGGGCCGCGTTCACGGCCCGGCCCTCGCCGGTGGTCTGGCCGATGCCCATGATGGCCGTCCCGGCGTCGGCCAGGACCATCCGCACGTCGGCGAAGTCGGTGTTGATCTGTCCCGGGATGGTGATGAGGTCGGTGATCCCCTGCACACCCTGGAGCAGGACCTCGTCGGCCATCTTGAAGGCGTTGACCATCGACGTCTTCTCGGTCGACACGGTGAGGAGCCGGTCGTTCGGGATGATGATGATGGCGTCGACCTTCTCCTTCAGCTTCTGGATGCCGCCCTCGGCCTGGACCGAGCGCTGGCGGCCCTCGAAGGCGAAGGGCCGGGTCACGACGGCGATGGTGAGGGCTCCCACCGACCTGGCGATCTCGGCCACCACCGGGGCGGCGCCCGTCCCCGTGCCTCCGCCCTTGCCGGCGGTGATGAAAACCATGTCGGCGCCCTTGAGCGCCTCTTCGATCTCGGCCCGGTGCTCCTCGGCCGCTTCTCGACCCACCTCGGGGTCGCTCCCGGCCCCGAGCCCCCGCGTCCGCTGCCGACCGATGTCCAGCTTCAGGTCGGCGTCGCTCATGAGCAGGGCCTGCGAGTCGGTGTTGGCGGCGATGAACTCGACGCCCTTGAGCCCGGCCTCGATCATCCGGTTCACGGCGTTCACCCCGCCACCGCCGACGCCGACGACCTTGATGACAGCGAAGTAGCTGCTCTGCGCTGGACCGGTCATCGACTCTCCTCGACCCTCAGCCGGGCCTCACGGTGGGTACGTCCGCCAGGTGGTCGGGCTGGCCGAGCCGGCACCGAGCACCAGTCACCTCACCCTCGACCACAACTTTCAACTGGCGCCTGCCGAGGTGGCCTCACCCTAGGGCCGCTCCGTGAACCGGTCAAGCAGAGCTTCAGGCACGGTGGCGAGGCGCAAGGCCAGGTCAGGATGGTCCTCCCCCCGCCGGCCGCATCTGCGGGGCGCGGCCGCCGGCGCCGAGCGGGACGACCGGCGTGGTCGGCGCGATCCTCGTCACCCTGGACACGGGGGGCGGCGGCGGACCGACGGCGGGTGCGTCGGGGACGGTGACGTCGATAACATCCGGCGCCGTCGGAGGGACGTCGACCAGCACGCTGAGGAGCGCCTCGAACTTGGCGGGCAGCTCGACGGCGGGGCCCAGGGTCACGCCGACGTGTCCGGTGAGGGCCAGGCTCACGTCGCCGTCGGCGCCCACCGCCACCTGCTCCACCCGCCGTTGCAACGAGGGGGGACGGCGGCCAGCACCGAGAGGCCGGGGGCGGCGGCGGGGCCCAGCACCGAGCCCGGACGTCCGGTGGCCACCGGTGCCACGAGCACGGGGGTGCCCGGCGCCGCCTCCTGCGCCGACGAGAGCACGTGCCCTCTGCCGTCCACCAGAACAGCACCGTGGCCGGGGCTCTCCACCACGGCCGCCGGCGCGCGCTCGACGACGGTCACGGTGATGTCGTCGGGCCAGTGCCGCGCCACGGTGGCGTGCGCCACCCACGGCAGGGCCTCCACGCGGGCCGCCACCCGGCCGGGGTTGACGTCGACGAGCGGTTGCCCGGTCAGCCCCACCGCGGCCACCACCGGGCCGGTGCCGGTGTGGATGGCCCCGATCACGGTGACGTGACGGGCGGCGAGGACCGGCGAGTGCAGCATCCCCCAGACGGCCGCCACCACCAGCACGACGGCACCCACGGTGGCGGCCACCCGGACCCGCTTCCGCCTGTGTTGGCGCGCCACCTCCTCGCGTCGCTCCAGGATCCGGGGCTCGATGGCCACCGGGGTCGCCGCCGCCTCTGGTGCCTCAATGACCTGTGTCATGATCCCAACCCTCCACATGAGGTTGAGGGTTCCCCCCGCTCCCCTTCGTCGAATCCCACCAACCGGACCTCGGTCACGAGATCCACCCCCGCCTGCTCGCGCACGACCCGCCGCACCTCGTCGATCAACCGCCGGACGTCGTCCGCACTCCCACCGTCGTCGGCCTGGATGAAGTTGGCGTGCTTCTCCGACACCCGGGCCGTGCCCAGGCGAAAGCCCTTCAAGCCGGCCGCCTCGACCAGCCTGCCGGCCGCGTCCCCCTCGGGATTGGTGAAGACCGACCCGGCGTTGGAGCCACCGGGCTGGTGGGCCCGGCGCCAGCGGACGATCTCGGCCACGGTGGCCTCGGCCTCGGCGCGCGTTCCGGGCTGCAGGGCGAAGTCGGCCCACACCACCATCTCGTCCGCCCGGAGCGACGAGCTCCGGTACCCGAGGGCCAGGCGCTCGGGGCCGTCCTCGGCCACCGCTCCCGTCGTCAGATCGAAGACCCTCTGGCGCACCAGCACGGCGGCGGTGTCCGAGCCGTGCCCCCCGGCGTTCATCTTGAGCGCGCCGCCGACGGATCCGGGAACCCCGACGGCCCATTCGAGACCCACCAACCCCGCCGCCGCGCTCCGGCGGGCGACGAGGGGCAGGGCGGCGCCGCCGCCGGCCCGCACCGTCGTACCGGTGATCTCGATCCCCGCCAGTCCGGCCCCGGGGACGACCACCAGCCCGTCGAAACCGGCGTCGGCCACGAGCATGTTGGACCCGTTGCCGAGCACCAGCACCGCCACCGGCTGGTCGACCGCGGCGAGGGCGCGGTGCACGGCGACCAGATCGTCCTCGTCGTCGGCCTCGACCAGGATCGAGGCCGTCCCGCCCACCCGGTAGGTGGTCCGCGCCCCGAGCGGGGCGTGGCGCACGGCCCGCCGTCCGAGCGCACCGGCCACGGCGTCGAGGGCACCGGACCCGCTCACCACGGGCCCGCTCCCACCAACTCGTCGGGCAGCGACGTGAGGTCACCGGCGCCCAGGGTCAGGCACAGGTCGCCCGGTCGCAGCACCCCGGCCAGGTGGGCTCGCAGCTCGGCACGACCGGCGATGTAGGTGACGTCGAGGTCGGGATGGCGGGCCGCCACGGCGTCGGCCACCAGCCGCCCTGTCACCCCGGGCCGGGGTGACTCGCCGGCGGCGAAGATCTCGGTCACGATCACGACGTCGGCGGCCGAGAAAGCGTCGGCGAACTGCTCGCCGAGCGCCTCGATCCGGCTGTAGCGGTGCGGTTGGAACACGACGACGACGCGCTCGGGACCGGTCTGGCGGGCCGCCTCCAGGACGGCCCGCACCTCGGTGGGCAGATGGGCGTAGTCGTCGACGAACCGCACCCCGTGCCACTCCCCCCGGAGCTCGAAGCGTCTCGCCACACCGGCGAACCGGGCGAACGCCCGTCTGGCGTCCTCGAAGCTGGCCCCCACGTGCAGGGCGGCCACGGTGGCCACGGCCGCGTTGCGGGCGATGTTGGCCCCGGTGACCGGCAGGGAGATCGTCCCCAGGCTCGTCCCCCCGGTGCTCATGGCGAAGGACACCCCGTCGCGCCCGGCGCGCAACGCCTCGATCCGGAAGGTGGCGTCATCGGCCGTGCCCACCAGGTCGGCGCCGTGGACCCGCCCGAGCCGGGCGGCGACGGGGTCGTCCGCCCCCACCACCACCGCACCGGGCCTCCCCGTGCAGAACCGGTCGAAGGCGGCCACCAGCTCCTCGAAGCCGCCGTAGAAATCGAGGTGGTCGGGCTCCACGTTGGTGACGACGGCGATCTCGGGGTCGAGGGCCAGGAACGTCCCGTCGCTCTCGTCCGCCTCGATCACCAGCCACGCCCCGCTGTCCCAGACGGCGTTGGTCCCGATCTCGTTGACGTCCCCTCCGATGAGAAAGCTCGGGCGAAGCCCCGCTTGCACCAGGATGAGCGCCAACATCGACGTCGTCGTCGTCTTCCCGTGCGTCCCCGACACCGCCACGCACCGTCGACAGGCGGCCACCGCGGCGGTGACCTCGGCCCGGTGCAGAACCCGCACGCCCCGGCGCCGAGCCTCGACCACCTCGGGGTTCGTCGCCGCGATGGCCGTCGAGATGGTCACCAGCTCGGCGTCGCCCACGTGGGCGGCGTGGTGGCCGATCATCACCGACACCCCGGCGGCGGCCAGCCGTTGGGTCGTCGGTGACGCCTTCAGATCGCTGCCCGTGACGGTGTGGCCCATGGCGGCCAGAACCGACGCGATGGCGCTCATCCCCGCCCCGCCCACACCGACGAGGTGGATCCGTCTCGGGGACGAGAGATCGACCGGCGCGGCGCCGTCGGGCACCGCCGTCATGGGGCCCCGTGGCGTGCCCGGGGGGCGGCCCCGACCGAGCCGCCCGGTCTCGGGCCGGAGCGGGCGTGCGTCTCCACCACGGCCACCACGGCGGCCACCGCGTCGGGCCGTCCGAGCGAGGCGGCCGCCTGGCGCATGGCGTCGAGGCGCCCGGGCGGTGACCGCAGCGCCTCCAGCTCGGCCGCCAGGCGCCGTCCGCTGCACTGGCCGTCGGGGAGCACCACGGCACCGCCGGCGGCGGCCAGGGCGCCGGCGTTCGCCGTCTGGTGGTCACCGGGCGCACCGGGCAGGGGGACGAGGACGGCGGGGACCCCGATCACGGCCAGCTCGGCCACGGTGCTGGCCCCCGCCCGTCCCACCACGACGTCGGCGGCCTGGTAGAAGGCGGCCATCCGGTCCTCGTAGGGGACCTGGCGGTAGACCAGGCCACCGGCCTCGGCGACGGGAGCCGATCGCGCCATGGCGGCGGCGTCGCGTCGGCCCACCACGTGGTACACCACCACGTCGCCGCGCCCCGCCCACAGAGCCGCCAGGTCCAGGGCCGCCTCGTTGATGGTCTTCGCCCCGAGCGACCCGCCCACCACCCCGACCACGAAGCGGTCGGGGGGAAGGTCGAGCGTCCGCCGGGCCCGGCGCCGGGCGGCGGCGTCGGGGTGGGCGGCGGCCACGATCTCGGGACGGACGGGCGCGCCGGTGACGACGGCGCGCGGCAGCGGCGTGCCGGGGAAGGCCACGGCGGCGGCCCGGGCGAACCGCCCCACCAACCGACTGGCGGCGCCCGGCACGGCGTCGAGGTTCACGAGCACCACCGGGATCCCGAGCAGCGCGGCGGCCAGGGACACGGGGACGCACCCGTAGCCCCCCATGGCCACCACCACGGCGGGCCGGCGCCGCCGCAGGAGCGACAGGGCCATCGCCCCCGCCCACGCCAGGGCGGCCACCGCCCCCAGGTTGGCCACCATCTGGCGGGGACCGAAGGACCGGGCGAAGCCCCGGCCCGGGAGTGTGGTCACGGGGAGGCCGGTGCCGGCCAGCAGATCCCCCTCGAGGCCACGGCGCGAGCCCACGATCTCGACGGCGTCCTCCCCCCGGGCGGCCGCCAGGGCCTGGGCCACGGTCACCGCCGGCACCAGGTGTCCGCCGGTCCCGCCCCCCGCCACCAGCGCGTAGCGGCGGTGGATCACCGCGCCGCTGACCGACGCGGCCCCGCCGGGGTGTCGGAGACGGGCCGGACCCGCCAGGACGGTTCCTTCTCGTGGCCGGCCACATTGACGAGGATGCCGGCCGCCATCATGGTGATCACCAGCGAGGACCCGCCGAACGAGATGAACGGCAGCGGGATCCCGGTCACGGGCAGCAGTCCGATGACGGCACCCAGGTTGATGACGGCCTGGCTCGTGATCCAGCACGTGGCGGCCACGGCCAACAGGGCCCCGAAGCGGTCGGGGGCCCGCCCCGCGGCGCGCAACCCGAACCAGGCCAGGGCCCCGAAGAGGGCCAGCACCATCAGCGCCCCGACCAGTCCCACCTGCTCGCCGATCACCGAGAAGATGAAGTCCGTGTGGGCGTTGGGCAGCAGCCCCCACTTCTCCCTCCCGGCACCCAGGCCCAGGCCGAACAGGCGGCCCGAGCCCAGTCCGACGAGCGACTGCACGACCTGGTAGCCCGAGCCCTGGGCGTGGGCGAACGGATTGACGAACGACAACAGCCGCGCCCGCCGATACGGCTCGGCCAGGCCCAGACCCACCCCCAGGACGGCCACGCCGGCCATCACCTTGAGCACCGGGCGCAGGGGGACGCCCCCGGCGTAGAGCATCGACAAGGCGATGCAGGCGAGCACCAGGGCCGTGCCCATGTCGGGCTGCTTCAGCACCAGGACCCCGGCGATCCCCAGGACCACCAGCAGCGGCACGACGACGGCCCCCGGTTCGTGGACGCGGTCGGCCCGGCGGGCCAGCAGGTCGGCGGCGAAGACGGCCAGGGCCAGCTTCATGAGCTCCGACGGCTGGAGCCGCAGCTGGCCGAAGCCCAGCCACCGCGCCGATCCGCCGGCCGAGACGCCGATGCCGGGGACGAGCACGGCCGTCAGCAACCCCAGGGTTCCCACCAGGAGCAGGACGCGGACCCGCCGCCAGCCGTCGTACCGCATCCGGGCGGTCACGTAGAGGGCGATGCCGCCGAGGGTCATCCACAGCACCTGTCGCAGGAAGATCGTCCACACCGACCCGTCCTCCACCAACGACGTGTAGGCCGAGGCCGAGAGGACCATGACCAGCCCGATCCCGCACAGGCTCCCGATGAGGACGAGGAGGGCGGTGCGCGTCGAGACGATCGGTCGGCGTCGTCGGGCCTCGCCCGACCGGCGGCGGCGGGCCGCTCCCCCGTCGACGACCCGCAGCAACGGCGGGCGGCGGATCCGGTCGGGAGTGGCCGGCGAGGTCCCCGACGCCGGCGTCACCGGTCCACCCCCTCGGCGGCCATCGCCGTGGCGCCGAGCGCCCGGACGCTGCGGACGAAGTCGTCACCGCGGGCGCCGTACGAGAGGTACCAGTCGAACGAGGCGCAGGCCGGCGACAGCACGACGGCGTCACCGGGCCGCGCCAGCCCCGCCGCCAGGGTCACCGCTTCGGCCATCGAGGGCGCCTCCACCACCGGGCAGGCCCCGGCGAAGGCGCTCCTCACCTCGCCGGCCGCCTCGCCGATGGCCACCACGGCCCGCAGGTGGCTGGCCGCGGCCCGCAAGACCGAGAGGTCCAGACCCTTGTTCCGGCCACCGGCGATCAGCACGGCCGAGCGGAAACCGTCCAGGGCGGCCAGCACGGCGCCGGGCGTGGTCGCCTTGGAGTCGTCGTAGAAATGCACCCCACCAGCCTCGCCCACCAGCTCGACCCGGTGGGGGAGCCCCCGGAAGGCACCGAGGGCACGGCGGCACCCGTCGGGCTCCCCCCCGGCGGCCAGGGCCGCCGCCGCCGCGGCACAGGGCGTTGGCCAGGTCGTGCGGCCGGGCCCGCGGGAGCTCGTCGACGGAGGCCAGGACGCGACCCCCCGGTCCCACCAGACGGGCCCCCTCGGGCGTCCCACCTTCCGGCGTGGACCTCTCCACCGTGTAGTCGCCGCGCCGGAGACCGAAGGTCACCACGTCGGCGCCCCGGGCCGCCGCCGCCGCCGAGGCCTCGAGCACGACGCGGTCCTCGGCGTTGGCCACCACGACGTCGCCGGGCCCGCTGTTGGCCCACACCCTGGCCTTGGCGGCGCGGTAGTCGGAGAGGGTGGCGTGCCAGTCGAGGTGGTCCTCGGAGAAGTTGACCCAGGCGGCCACGGCCGGGCGGAAGGTGTCGGTCAAGGCCAGCTGGAACGACGAGACCTCGGCCACCACGACGTCGGCGTCGCCGGCCACGGCGTCGAGCAGCGGGGCGCCGATGTTGCCGGCGGCCACGGCCCGGACCCCGGAGGCCACCAACATCGACGCGATCAGGGTGGTGACGGTGGTCTTCCCGTTCGTCCCCGTGACCGCCACCATCGTCGACCGGGATCGGCGCCACGCCAGCTCGACCTCGCCCACCAGCCGCACTCCGGGGCCCAGTCCGAACACGGCGTGCCCGGCGGGGACCCCGGGGCTGACCACGATCTCGTCGACCCCCGAGGCCAGGGACGCCAGCTGCGTCCGGTCGGGTGCCACCACCAGATCGAGGCCGAGTGCCCCGGCGCGCTCGGCGGGGACCGGGGCCGGTGTCGTCGTCGACGGCGAGCACGTCGAAACCTTCGGCCCCCAGGTGGCGCGCGGCGGCGCTGCCGCTCACGCCCAGGCCGTACACGAGGACTCGACCGGTTCCCACGGCGGTCAGTGCACCGCGCTCGGTGACCGACAGGAAGTCGGCGTAGAAGAGGCCGAGGCCCAGGGCGGCGAACAGGCCGGCCAGGATCCAGAAGCGCACGATCACCGTGGTCTCGGGCCAGCCGAGAAGCTCGAAATGGTGGTGCAGGGGTGCCATCAGAAAGACCCGCCGGCCGAACACCCGGTAGCTGATCACCTGGATGACGACCGACAGGGTGACGATGACGAACAGCCCGCCGATCACGGGCAGGAGCAGCTGCAGGTTCATCTGCAGGGCCAAGGCGGCGAGTGCGGCGCCGATGGCCAGCGAACCGGTGTCCCCCATGAAGATCCGGGCCGGCGCCGCGTTCCACCACAGGAAGCCGAGGCAGGCCCCGGCCAGCGCGACGGAGGTGAGGGCCAGGTCGAGTGCCGAGGTCACGTGGTAGATGGAGAAGTGACGGAACTGCCAGTAGCCGATGATGGCCAGGATGGCGAAGCAGAACGTGGCCGATCCCGACGCCAGGCCGTCGAGCCCGTCGGTGAGGTTGACGGCGTTGGCCGTTCCCACCACCACGAACACCGCCCACACCAACCAGCCCACGCTGCCCGAGGTCGATCCCGATGGAGTTCCACCGGGTGAACGACAGGTGGGTGTTCACCCCGGCCCAGTGCTCGGCGGCCAGGGCGAACCCCAGTGCCATCAGGATCTGAGCGCCGAACTTGGCCCGCTTGTTCAGTCCCAGGCTGCGCTGGTGCCGCACCTTGATCCAGTCGTCGACGAACCCGATCCCGGCCGCCCCGATCATCACGGTCACCACCAGGATGCCGGGCCGGCTGAACGCCACATGGGTCCCGGCGTGGGCGATCAGGTAACCAGCCACCCCGGCGCCGACCAGGGCCACGCCCCCCATGGTGGGCGTGCCCGCCTTGACCTGGTGCATGGTGGGGCCGTCCTCGCGGATCGGCTGGCCGAAGCTCCGGCGCCGGAGCCATCCGAGGAGCATCGGCGTCCCCAGCACCGCCATCCACAGGGCGATCCCGCCCGAGGCCATGAGGCTGATCACGGCGCCACCGCGGCGCCGACGGCGCTCGGCGGCCACCTGGCGGTCGTCGAAGGGCAGTCGGCGGTCGCCCGACCTCGATGACCGATCTCGTGGCCCTTGCCGGCCACGAGCACGACGTCGCCGGGTCGGGCCTGCTCCACCGCCCGGGCGATGGCCCGGCGCCGATCGGGTTCGACGACCACCTCGGCGCCGTCGACCACGCCGCCGACGACCTCGTCGATGATGGCGACGGGATCCTCGTGTCGCGGGTTGTCGGAGGTGATCACCGTGACGTCGGCACCGGCCGAGGCCGATCTCTCCCATGACCGGCCGTTTGGCGCGGTCCCGGTCTCCCCCGCATCCGAAGACGCACAGGACCCGGTGCCCGCCGGCCAGACGGCGGGCGCTGTCGAGAGCGACCGCCAGCCCGTCGGGGGTGTGGGCGTAGTCGACCACGCACGGTGAACGGCGCCGGCGCGTCGACCACCTCGAACCGCCCCGGCACCGGCGGGGCCCCTCGAGACCCCGCACCACCGTGTCCTCGGGGACACCGAGGACGGAGGCCGTGGTGGCCGCGGCCAGGGCGTTGGCCACGTGGTAGGCGCCCGTCAAGGTCATCTCGACCTTCCGGCCGCGCCACACGAAGGACGTCCGGCCCGGACCGGTCTCGACATCGGTCCCGTCTTCCGACGAGAACGTCACCACCGGGATGGTCAGCTGCCCGACGAGCCGCCGACCCCACTCGTCGTCCACGTTCACCACGGCCGTGACGGCGCGTTCGGCGGTGAACAGTGACGCCTTGGCGGCGAAATACGCGTCCATCGTCCCGTGGTGGTCGAGGTGGTCGTGGCTCAGGTTGGTGAACACGGCGGCGTCGAAACGGATGCCGTCCACCCGCGCTTCGGTGAGGGCGTGGGAGGACACCTCCATGGCCGCCGACCGCCGACCGCTGCGGCGGGCCTCGTCCAGGATCCTCTGGACGACGGGGGCCTCCGGGGTGGTCCGGACCCCGTCCAGGGTTCCGATCACCGCGCACGGCTGTCCGTGGTGGTCGAGGATCGAGGCCAGGAGGTGGGTGACGGTGGTCTTGCCGTTGGTCCCCGTCACCCCGACGGTCACGAGGGACCGGGCCGGGTTGTCGTAGAAGGTGCAGGCGGCACGGGCCATCGCCGACCGGGCCGTCCCTCCGGCCACCACGACCTGGGCCACCGGGAAGGCCAGGGGGCGCTCGACCATCAGGCCCACCGCACCGGCGTCGACGGCGGCGGCGGCGAAGTCGTGCCCGTCGGACCGGTGGCCCGGGAGGCAGAAGAACAGCGATCCGGGTGTGACCAGCCTGCTGTCGAACTCGATCGAGGTCACCTCGGTGCCAGCGACGTCGCCGCGCGCGTCGACGACCTCGACTCCCTCGAACAACCGGTCCATTCGCACAGTCGGGGCCCCGCCGCCGGACGGATCACGGCCCTTCCGTGGCGTTCCCGGCCGCGGGGACGATCGTACCCGCCGCACCGGGCACCGCCTTCGCCGTCGTCGCCGCGGCAGTGGAAGCCACCGAAGGCGGTGGAGGGAACGCGATCGGCGAGGGACGACCACCCGTGGTCCCGCCGCCGGGCGACGTCGGGATGTCGTAACGGTGGAGCGCGTACTGCATCACCTCGGAGAAGACCGGCGCCGCCACGACCCCCCCGTAGATCGGCTGGGGCTGGTCGAGGACGACGATGGCCGACAACGCCGGGTCCTCGGCCGGGGCGAAGCCGGCGAAGGTGGCCATGTAGGCGCCGGGGACGTAGCCCCCGTTCCCGGGCACCTGGGCCGTCCCCGTCTTGCCGGCCACCGTGTACCCCGGGACTCCGGCGGCCACGGCGGTGCCGTCCTGGACCACCTGTTCCATCATGGTGGTGAGCTCCGACGAGACGCCCGGGGACAACGCCCGGTGCGTCGCCGGTCGGGGCGTGGGCGTCAGGCTCCCGTTGTCGCCGATCGTGGCCTGGACCAACCGGGGCGGGACGTAGACACCGCCGGTGGCCACCGTGTTGACCATGTCGAGGACCTGTTGGGCGGTGACGGCGTCGTCCTGGCCGATCGGCGTGGACCCGATGTCCGACGCCGACCACGTGTCCGGGTTCCTCTTCACCAGACCGGTCGACTCGTCGGGGTAGTCGAGCCCGGTGGACTGCCCGAAGCCGAGGGCCTGGATCTGGCCGGCCAGCCGGCTCTTGCCCAACAGCTGGGCGATCTCGATCGTGCCGATGTTCGACGACTGCGCCAGGATCTGGGTGGCCGACAGCTGCTCGGTGGGATGGTTCTCGGCGTCGTGGAACACCCACTGGTCGATGGTCAGCGTGTTGGGGACGGTGAACACCTGACTCGGGGTGATGACCCCGTCCTGCAGTGCGGCGGAGAACGTCACCAGCTTGAAGACCGAACCCGGCTCGTAGACGTCGGTCAGGGCCAGGTTGGACGGCGCCTCGACGGTCCCCGTCGGGGCACTCCCGTCCACCAGGTTGGCCATGGCCAGGATGTCGCCCGTGTGAGTGTTCATGACGACGGCGATCCCGCTCTTGGCATGGGAGGCCACGATCTCCGAGCCGAGCGCCTGCTCGGTGACGTACTGCAGGGGCTCGTCGAGCGTGAGCTCGATGCCCGAGCCCGCCCGGGCCGTCGCCAGCTGCGTCGTGCTGCCGGGCAGCGTCACGCCGCTCGGTGACTGCTCGATCTTCTCGGTGCCGTCGCGGCCCCCCAGGAGGTTGTTGTACTGGTACTCGAGACCCGACAGCCCCGTTCCCACGGCCCCGACCTCGCCGATGACGGGCGCCGCCAGTTGGCCGGCGGGATCGACCCGTTCGCTGTCCGGGAGGAGGTTGATCCCCACCAGGTTCAGATTCTCGACCTCGTCGGCCACCGTCTTTCCGACCTTGTGGGCCAGGTAGACGAAGCCCGAGTGCTCGGTCAGGTCGCGTCGCAACACCGGCTCCGACACACCGAGAACAGGGGCCAGGGCGGCGGCCTCGACCCAGGGACGGTGGATCAGGAACGGGTCGGCCACGATGGTCGTCCGGGGGACCGAAGTGGCGAGGACCGCCCCGTTGCGGTCGAAGATCCCTCCCCGCACGGCGGGGATCTGCACCGTGCTCGTCACCTCGGCGGTGCCGATGGACGAATACCGCGAACCGGAGAGGACCTGGACGGCGACGAGGCGTCCGGCGATGACCAGGAAGACGACGATCACCGTGACGCGGATGACGCCGAGCCGCCGTCGCGCCACCGCTCCGGTGACGGCCTTCGTCGTGGGCGCCTTCGTCGCCTTGGCCGCCGCCGGACGCGCCGACACGACGGGTTGCCGGCGTTCGAATCCTCGGCGCCGCGCTGCCCGGCCGGACACGCCCTGGCGCGTCCCCGCCCTCCCGACCATCGGCGCCGCCACCACGGGGCGCCGGGCCATCCGACGGGACCGGCCGGCGCGCCGCCGGACGCGACGCCTATCGAGCGTCGGGTAGCGCGCCTGACGGACGCTCACGTGCCACCGGCTCCGGACGCTCGGGTGCGAGCGCCGCGGTGGGCCGGGGCGTGGGGTGTGCTCGACGGGTGCGACGCCGGGTGCCGGTCGGCGGCCGGGGGCACGGTCACCGGCGTCAGGTCTGTGACCTGGCTGGGAACCGTCAGCCCCTGTTGCTGGGCGGCACTGACGATGTGGGCCGGATTCGAGAGTTGGGCCACCCGCAGTTCCAGGTCATGGTGCTCGCCCACCTGGGTCGACAGGCGGGTCTCGATCTGCGTCAGGCGGACCTGTTGCTGGGTCATGTAGGCCTGGGCGCCGGCCACCAGCAGGAGGCTGCCCACGACCAGGGCGACGGCCACCACCAACGTGGGCCGCAGCGACCCCGGGGCCCGGCGGCGGCGGCGGGGGGGCCGACGACCTGGAGATGGGGTCGGTCGGCCTCGGGACCCCGACTCGGTAGCGGGACCCGGCGGGGGGCGGGGGCGCTGGCCATCAGCGGCGCTCCGATCGACCCGGGTCTCCGGCCGGGGCGGCAGCCGGTGCGGCAGTGACCGGTTCGGCGGCGGGGTCGAGGCGCTCGACGGCCCGCAGGCGGGCACTCTCGGCCCGACGGTTTCTGGCACGCTCCTCCGGCGTCGGCCGACGCGCCCCGCGGAACAGCAGCCGACCGACGGGCACTGCCCCGCAGGCACAGGGCAGGCCGGGCGGGCAGACGCAGCCGCCCGTGTCGGCGCCGGCGAAGGCGGCCTTCACGATCCGGTCCTCACCGGAATGGTAGGAGATGGCCACGCAGCGCCCCCCGGGGGCGAGGATCTCGATGGCGGTCGGGAGGGTCTGCTCCAGGAGGTCGAGCTCGTCGTTCACGGCGATGCGCACGGCCTGGAACACCCGCCGGGCCGGATGACCCCCGTGGCGGCGGGTGGCGGCGGGGATGGCGGTGCGCACGGTCTCGGCCAGCTGTCCGGTGGTGGTGAGGGGACGGGCGGCGACCACGGCCCGGGCGATCCGCCGGGCGAATCGGCCCTCCCCGTTGGCGGCGAACAGTCGACTCAGATCGTCGACGGACCATGTGTTCACGATCTCGGCGGCCGACGGGCCCGAGGAAGGGTCCATGCGCATGTCGAGAGGCCCGTCGTGGCGGTACGAGAAGCCGCGTTCCGCCCTGTCCAGCTGGGGCGAGCTCACGCCGAGGTCGAAGAGGACCCCCGTGACACGGTCCTCCGACGAGTCGGCACTCTGCTCCATCTCCTCGGCCAGGTGGTTGAACGGGGCCTGACGCACCGTGGCGCGGTCCCCGAACCTGGCCAACGTCTCCGTCGCCGCCGTGACGGCGTCGGCGTCGCGGTCGATGCCGAGCACGCGGAGATGGGGATGGGCCTCGAGAAGGGCACTGGCGTGCCCCCCGGCCCCCACGGTGGCGTCGATGACGACGCCCGGTGGCACCGGCGCGAAGAGCGCCACCACCTCCGCTTGCATGACCGGCTCGTGATCGAACACCTGGCGCATCCGCAGCCCCTCGACTGGCGGAATGCCGTCGGGAGTCTTGCTCCTGCGACTCGGTTGGAAGCGGGCGGAGGAGGAGTCTTCCACCGAGCCAGCCGAGGGGCTGCGCATGGGCCTGGTGTCACTGTGCCGTATCCCTGTCAGAACCAATTCCTGTCCTGCTGCCTGTCCTGCTGCCTGTCCTTGTTGCCGTGCCTCTCCTTGTGGCCGTGCCTTCGGGCCGCTCCTCTCGTCGAGCCGAACCTCTGTCCGGAGCCCGGTCAGGGTGTCGGAGGGGGCGCCCCCGCGCAGACCGGCGACGGCCATCAGTCGTCCATGCCCTCGCTGAGCCGCTGCTCCTGTGGTCCCACGATCTCCGTCCAACGGGACGGATCCCACAACTCCACCCGGTCGTTGGCCCCGAGGACGAGAACCTCGCCCTGGAGCCCGGCGTACTGACGCAGGTGCGCCGGTATCGCCATCCGTCCCTGTCGGTCGATATCCACCTCCTGGGAGGCCGACGCCCACATACGGGCCAGGTTTCGATCCTGACGGCCACGGACCGCCCGCTCCTGCATCTGCTGGCCTTGGATCTCGAACTCCGTCGGCGTCCACAACGCCAAACATCCGTCGAGGTGCTGGGTCAGGTAGCCACCCACGGCGAAGGGGGCGCGGAACTTCGCCGGCAGGATCACTCGTCCCTTGCCGTCGAGCGTGTGCTCGTACCTGCCGAAGAACCGATCCATCTCTGCGGACTCCCACGAGACTCCCCCGTCCTCCGGCGGGCACCATCCATGCCACCAACCACTCCCTAACCAACCACTTCGCGCCACCCTACGCCACACTTCCCCACCCGTCAACACCCCCACCCCCCACCGGTGGGTCCTTCCCAGCCCTCGCGCCCCCTTCCCCCACGCGGTCGTCTCGACCGGTCCCGCCCCGCGGAAGGTCAGAGCCGAAGGCTCAGGAGCCGGCCGGTGGGGAGGGTGGCGTCAGGTGGCGGCTCCGTCGGGGGTCGCCGGACGAGGCGGCAGGGTCCCCACGACGGGGAGGAATCAGGTGCCGGCGGTCGGACCCGGATTCAGGGCAGGGCGTCGACGACGGCGTCTTCCACCGCGGCGACCACGTCGTCGTCGGCCACGCCCGTCCGCCACGGCGGGACCAGGGCGCGCAGGCCGACGGCGGCGTTGCCCACAGACCGACGTCGGTCGTCGTCGTCGACGACGTCCACCGCCTCGGTGAGAAGGCGCAAGAGGGGCCCGGGATCCCAGGCCAGCGGTGCGCTCGTGTGAAAGCGGGCGCCAGCCCTCGTCCGGCGCTGGGCGATCCCCGTCACCTTGGGACCGGACGCCTCCGGACCGGCGCCCTGGGGGCCGGCCAGATGGACCTCACCCGGACCGAGACCGGCGAAGCAGACCAGATCCGACCAGGGGCGGCGCGTGGCGGGACCGCGGTGCACGCGCAGAGAGCCGACGCCCAGGCCCTCGAGTGCCTCCACCCAGACGTCCCCCAGCCAGGTGGCGGCCCGCACGATGTCGTCGTCCCAGAGCGCGTGACGGCGCGGCACCCAGAGGTCGAGCCAGACCTGGGCCCCGGGAGCGACCAGCACGGCACCACCCCCCGTCGGTCGCCGGACGACGTCGATTCCCGAGGCGGCGGCGTGCTCCTCGTCGACCACGGCCCGGTCCTGGGTGCTGCCGAGGACGAGGGCACCGCCCCCGCTCACCCGGCTGGCGCGGACGATGGGGTGGTCCTGGCTCTCGACCGGCGGCCACGGATCGAGAAGGACGGCGGCCGGTCCCGTGCACCGCTCCACCCGCCAGCGGGCGAGGCGGCGGCGCGGTCACGCAGTCAGCGACTGCTCGCCCAGGTACGGGGCCCATTCGTCACGGGCCCCGCCGGACATGGCGAGCAACCACACCCGCTGGCGCGGTGCCGCCGGTTGGGTGCGCAGGACCAGTCCCACCTCGTGCGGCAGGCGGTCCTCCTTGCGGGTGTTGCAGCGGCGACAGGCGGCGACGACGTTGTCCCATGCGTGCAGACCACCGCGGCTACGCGGCATCACGTGATCGATGCTCTCGGCCGCCATGCCGCAGTACTGGCAGTGATGGCCGTCACGGGCGAAGACGGTCCGCCGGTTGACGGCCACCGTCCGGTCGTGCGGTACCCGGACGTAACGGGCCAGCCGCACCACGGACGGCTCGGGAAAGGCCAACCGCTCGGACCGGAACGTCCGTGAGGTGGCGTGGACCAACTCGGCCTTGGTCCCGAGGACGAGGAGGAGTGCCCGACGGGTGGACACCACCCCGAGGGGCTCGAAGGTGGCGTTCAGCACCAGCGCCCGACTCGTTCCCGCGGCACCAGGCTCTCTCGCCCCCATACCGCGAGGCTACTCCTCAGCGCTCGGCTCACCCCGTCGCCGCGCCCACCCGGGCCGACGCCGGTGGCCGCTCACCGCTGTCCCCACCCGTGCGCCGGCACGGTCAGAGGCGACGCCAGTGCCGCATGTCCCGGCTCCACCGGAGGAACGAGTTCACGTCCGACGCCTCGGGCGTGGCGTCACCGTCGCCGCCGTAGGCGGTCTCCATACGGAAGCGCCACAACCGTTCGTCCGGCAGTGGCACCGGGGGCCACCGTCGCCACCATCCGGGACGCGCCAGCCGCAGCACCTGCGTGACGGCCACGGGCCACAACCAGGGACGGACGGCCACCGTCGTCACCACGTTCCTCACCACCCGCCTCATGCCACCGAACCGAGGACGTCGGCACCGCGGCCGTCCCAACCGACGGCGCCCGCCCCCACCAGCGGACCCCGGTCGGCCAGGCCGGCGGGGACGATGGCGGCCGCCCGCGTGAACGACAGACAGGCGCGCGCCCGCAACTCCTCGTTGGCGGCGGCGAAGAAGGGGGCCCCGTACCCGAGGGCCACCGAACCGGCCACGACGATCAGGTCGATGTCGAGCGCGCTCACGAGCGAGGCCGCGGCGCGACCGACCATCTGCCCGCACCGGGTCACGACGGCCGCCGGCGCGTCCACCGCCGGTCGGCCGGTGAGGGACTCGACGGCGGGGCCCGACGCTTCGGCTTCGAGGCATCCCCGCGCCCCGCACGCGCAGGCGCGGCCGTCAGGCTCGACGATCACGTGTCCGACGTGACCGGCGTTGCCCGACGCGCCGTGCACCAACCGGCCACCGAGGACGAGGCCCCCGCCGACACCGGTCGAGACCACCATGGCCAGGAAGTTCCGACGTCCGCGGGCGGCGCCCCTCCACCCCTCGGCCAGGGCGAGGGCCTTGGCGTCGTTGTCGAGCGCCGTGGGCAGGCCGGTGAGCTCGGCCACCAGGCGCCGGAGGGGGAATCCCCGCCACCCGGGGATGTTGAGGGGCGAGACCGTGCCGGTGTCGAGGTCCATCGGTCCCCCGCACCCGATCCCACAGGCCACGACATCGGGTGGCACCCCGGACGGCGCCGGCCCCGCGTGGCGTGCCCCGGGGGCGAGGACCGCCTCCACCACGGCCCGCAGGGCGGCGAAGAGCTCGTCGGCGTCACCCGACGGCGGCGTGGCCACGCGCTGGTGGTCGAGGAGGTCGCCGTCACGCGTGACCAGACCGGCGGCGATCTTGCTCCCGCCCACGTCGACGGCCAGGCAGACCTCCATGCCCCGGCACGCTACTGCGGCGGCCGCGTTGGCCCGCGGTGGGCGACGGGCTGGTGCCGGACCCGTCGCGACGTCCGGCGACTACGGCTGGTTCCGGCGGAACCGCTCGCGCATCTTGGTGCGCGCGTCGTTGATGGCGTTGCCGATCCCGTCGGAGCGCAGGGATCGACCGATATCCTCCAGGCCGGCCTTCCCCATCCGCCGCAGGTTGGTCCAGAAGCTCACCAGGGAGGCGAACATGATGAGGACTCCGAGGAATCCGATGAAGACCGACGTGGTGAAGAAGACGACCATCACGGCCAGGCCCACGACGAAGCCGAGGATGGACCACTTGAGGTAGCGGCCGGCGTACCGGTAGACGTTCTCCTGCCGGACTCGGTTGGCAAAGGCCGGGTCGTCATGGTATAAGGCCTGCTCCAACTCCTGCAGCACTCGTTGCTCGTGCTCGGAGAGCGGCACCCCAATCCCCTTCCCACCGCGTCGTCGTCGAATGCAGAATACGGCTCGCTCAATCTTCGCGCAGCCACCCCACTCTGACAACGGAGCCCCGGCGTCGGGTTCTCGTTGCCTCCCGGCCCGTCGGGCACCAAAGGGCCAGGTCAGCAGCTGATTCGTGGCGGCGTCCCCGCGTCAGGTTTCTTTCCCGTGACGCGCCGGACCGCCGGCGCCGTCAGGTGGGGGCCTCCGGAGGGTCGCTCGGTCCCCATTGGGTGTCGCCCCGCCGTTTCACACCCAGACCCGAGCGACCGATCAACGTCGCCGGGCCGACCGAACCGTGGCCGTACCGGGAGCGGATGGCGGTGACGGCCGCCTCCACCTCTTCCCATCCCCGCCCCTGGACGTCGACCGGGGAGCGGGCGGGCGCCGGTCCCCCGTCGCCGTCGGTGGGCGCACCCGCCGGCCGGGATGTCGTGTCCCCGGCGGCGACCCCCGCGTCGAGGACGTCGCCACCCGGCCCGGCGTCGGCGAACGACAGCTGGTGGGCGTCGGAGCCGGCACGGACGAGACCGGACACCGACACACCGAGGAGGCGGATCCCCGGTGAGATGTCGACCCCGTCGAGCAGGGCACCGGCCACGGCGCCGATGGCCCGGGGTGAGTCGAGGGCACCGGCCACCGTGTGGGAACGGGTGATGGTGGCGTGATCCCCGAAGCGGACCTTGATCGAGATCGTCCGGCCCCGCAGGCTCGCCTCCCGTAGCCGGGTCCCGACGGCGTCGGACATCCGGACGACGTGGCGGTGCGAGGCGTCGTGGTCGTGGAGATCGGCGGCGAACGTCTCTTCATGACCGACCGACTTCACCTCCTGGGCCGCCACCACGGACCGGGTGTCCTCGCCGCGGGCCAGGGCGGCCAGATGCCGGCCGTGGGCGACCCCCACCACCCGGCACAACGTGTCCACCGAGATGGCGGCCAGGTCCCCCACCGTCACCACTCCCAGATCGGAGAGCCGCTTCCCGGTGGCGGCACCGACGCCCCACAGCGCCCGCACCGGCAGCGGGTGCAGGAACGCCAGCTCGCCGTCGGGGGGACGACCACCACCCCCGGACCCGGTCGCGGTCCCGAGAGCGCCGCCGTCGGCTTGGCGGCCCGGGAGGCCAGCTTGGCCAGCAGCTTCGAGCGGGCCACGCCCACGGCGCAATTCAGGTGCAGGGCGTCGCGGACGGCGTCACGGATGGCGCGTCCCATGGTGGGAGGCGAGCCGAAGGTCCGACGCGCGCCGGCGATGTCGAGGAAGGCCTCGTCGAGACCGATGCCCTCGACCACTGGGGTGAAGTCGTGGAGAACCTCGTGGAACCGGACGCTGATCTCGGCGTAGCGGGCGAACCGGCCCGAGAGGAAGACGGCGTGCGGACATCGACGGCGGGCCTCGACGGAGGACATGGCGGAGTGGATACCGAAGGCGCGCGCCTCGTAGGTGCACGCGGCGACGACGCCACGGTTCCCCGAACCGCCCACGATCACCGGTCGCCCTGCCAGCGTGGGGTCGTCGAGAACCTCGACGGCGGCGAAGAAGGCGTCGAGGTCGACATGCATCACCGTGCAGGCGTCGAGACCGCCCGCCCGGTCCTCGGGGACGCCTGATCCGACCACCGGCTCAAACGCTGAGCCGGAGCCGCCGGAAGCCTTCGGCGAACGGCACCCCGGCCCGTCGCCCGTCCGCCGCGGCACGCGTGCGGACAGCGCTGGCCGCCCACTCGCCGTCGTCGGCGAACTGACTCCGGTGGCACGAGACGGCGGCGGCCTTCTCGTCGATCGTGGCCGAGATGTCCACCCACAGCGTCGGTTCGAGGGTTCCCGACAGGAGAACGGTCTCCACCTGGTGCACCGCCCCGGCGTCGGGGAAGTAGAGGGGGAGGGCGGCGGCCGGCGACAGTGCGTCGAGGACGGCGAAGCCGACGATGCGGTGGTCCCGGTGGTTGAAGTAGTCCTCCCCGAAGAAGACGGCGGTGGGATCGGGGCAGAGAACCATGCCGGGGCGCAGGCGCCTGATCCACCCGACGAGCTCTCCCCGGAAGGACTCGTCGTCGGTGAGCTCTCCGTCGCGGTAGCCGAGGACGTGCTGGTCGCTCAGTCCGAGATGCGTGGCCGCCTCGGCACATTCGGCGGCGCGCCGCCGGGCCAGCTGTCCCGGGTCCACAGTGGGATCAGTGGTGCCCTTGTCGCCGTTGGTGCACAGCACGACGTGCACCTCGGCGCCCTGCCGGGCGAACCGGGCCAGAGTGCCACCGCACGAGACGTCGGGGTCGTCGGGATGGGCGTAGATGGCCAGAACCTTGTCGGGAACCGTCTCGAGCAGCTGCGCCACCGCCGCTCAGGTCTTTCGTTTCGGCTCTGTGGTCTTCGTCAGGAGGCCCACTTCACGCTGGAAATCGCCGATGTCGGCGAATCCCTTGTAGACGGACGCGAAGCGGAGATAGGCGACGTCGTCGAGGGCGCGGAGTCGTTCGAGGACGGCCACCCCGATCTGCTGGCTCGTCACCTCGGCCCCCTCTCCGCGCAGCGCCTCCTCGACCTGTTGCGCCAGGTCTTCGAGCTGCTCCTCGGTGACCGGCCTGTTCTTGGTGGCGGCGCGCACGCCGGCGACGACTTTCGCCCTGTCGAACGGCTCCCTCTGGCCGGCGCGCTTGGCCACCCACAGGGGGGCCTCCTCGAGGCGCTCGTAGGTGGTGAACCTCCGTCCGCACGACAGGCATTCCCGGCGCCGGCGGATGACGATGCCCTCTTCGGCCAGGCGCGAGTCGACGACCTTGTCGTCGAGACTCTGACACCACGGACACCGCACACGGCCAACCTAGTTCCGACCGGAGACAGGTCAGGGAAGGAGCAGGCGCTCCCCCGGCCTCAGCGTGGTGCCACCAACCTGCGCACCCAGCTTCGTCATCAGCGCTCGTGGATCACCCTGCGGGTCGAGCCTCTCGGCGATCGACCACAGCGTGTCCCCCCGCTGGACGACGTAGGTGGCGTGGGCCGCGAGCACCGCTCCCACCGGAGCCGGACCCGGCGATGCGAGCCCGGCACTCCCCCGGCCACCCCAGGGGACGGCGAGGAGGACGACGGCCACCACCGCCACGAAACCGAGCAGGACGTGCCGGCGACGGACGGCGGCGGCACGCGCCGTCGTCCGGGGGTCGTCACAGCCGACGTGGACGGGGCGGAGCCGATGTGAGCCGACGACCGACACCGGCCGTTGGCACGGGCCGCCCGGCCGGAAGACCGGGGACCCGGTCGGTGCCCGCCGGTAGGTCGTGTGGGGCCTCCGGCGCCGGACGGGCCGGTCCCCTACAGGCACGGGCACGGTCGACGTGATCACCGGCCCTCTCCGCTCGTCTCGCTCGCCGAACGTGTGTTCGTCATACAAGCCATCTGACCACGAACACACGTTCGTGTCAAGGGTTCGTGTCCCCCACCGGCCGACCGATCGAACGTTCATGGTCCGATGGTGACAGGAGGCTGTGACATCCGGTCCGACGAACAGGTGTTTGCCTCGGCGGACCGGTGCGGCTACCGTGGACACGAACTGGTGTTCGTCGACGGCCACCTCGGCGGGCACCCCGGGCACGGAGGCACGGCGCCATGGCGGAAGCATTGACCGGCAAGAGGCAGCAGATCCTCGAGTTCATCGGTGACCGGGTGCGCGAGCGCGGCTATCCCCCGTCGGTGCGGGAGATCGGCGAGGCCGTCGGACTGACCTCGTCGTCCACCGTCCACGCCCACCTGGCCGTCCTCCAGCGCGAGGGCTACCTCCGACGCGACCCCACCAAGCCCCGCGCCATCGAGGTGCCCACGACCCGTCCTCCGACCCTCAGATGGCGGCCCGCCCCGTCCGGACCGTTCCTCTGATCGGCGACGTCGCCGCCGGCACCGGCGTTCTGGCCAGCGAGAACGTCGAGGAATGGCTTCCGCTGCCCGAGGACTTCACCGGGACGGGCTCGCTGTTCATGCTGCGGGTCCGGGGGGAGTCGATGATCGAGGCCGGGATCCTTGACGGCGACTACGTGGTCGTCCGGCAGCAGCCCGATGCCGACGACGGTGACATCGTGGTGGCCGGGATTCCCGACGACGAGGCCACCGTGAAGACCTTCACCCGTCGGGGGGGCACGGATCGTCCTCACCCCCGCCAACCCGGTGTTCTCGGTCATGGAATTCGACCCTGGTGACGTCACGGTCTACGGCCGGGTCGTCACCGTGCTGCGCCGGCTCTAGCCGGGCCGGCTCTCACCGGCCCGGCTAGAGCCGGCGCCGGTCGAGGAGGAGGGCCAGGGCGTCCCGGACGGCGACGAGCTCGTGGCGCGAGACGTGCTCGTCGGGGGTGTGGGCGAGGAGGGGATCTCCGGGCCCGAAGTTGGCCGCCGGGACGCCGGCCGCCGACAAGGTGGCCACATCGGTCCAGCCCAACTTGGCCCTCGGCGGTTGTCCCGTGGCGGCGACCAGCCCGGAGAGCAGCGGGTGGTCGAGGCCGGGCGGCGCCCCGGCCACCGCGTCGACCACCACCAGCCCGTCGCCCACAGCGGGGTCGAGGGCCCCGGCCAGGAGACGGCGGATCTCGGTCTCGGCCGCCGCGACGTCGCGGTCGGGGGCGAACCGGAGGTTGATGGTGATCACGGCCTCGTCGGGGACCACGTTGCCGGCCACGCCACCGCGCACACCGACAGCCTGGAGCTGCTCCATGAACTCGCAGCCGTCGAGGACGACGGGGCGCGGAGAGTAGGCCTCGAGGACGCGCAGGACGGGGGCGAGGCGGTGCACGGCGTTGACGCCGGCCCACGGTCGCGCCGTATGGGCACGGCGACCGGCGATCGTCACCTCCACCCGCATCGTCCCCTGGCACCCCGCCTCCACCACCCCCCCGGTGGGCTCGGCCAGAACGGCGGCGTCGGCGGCCAGGACCGCGGGCCTCTCCGAGACGAGGTGATGGAGACCGTTGTGGCGCCGGTCGACTTCTTCACACGTGTAGAAGACGAAGGTGGCATCCACCACCGGCGCGGGGGTCGATCGGGCCAGGTCGAACAGGACGGCCAGCCCGCCCTTCATGTCCACGGCGCCCAGCCCCGAGAGGATGTCGCCGTCGAGGCGGTGGCCACCGGCGCCGGAGGGCGGGACGGTGTCGAGGTGACCGGCGAGGAGGAGACGTCGGGACCGGCCCAGGGTCGTGCGGGCCACGACGGTGTCGCCGAAGCGGTCGACGGTGAGGTGACCGGCGTCACGTAGCCCCGTCTCGATGTGGTCGGCCAGAGCGGTCTCCTGGTGGCTGACCGACGGGATGTCCACCAGCTGCGCCGTCAGGGCCAAGAGATCGGACATGGAACGACCCTGGTCGTCAGATCGAGAGCTGGTGCTCACGGAGCACGGCCTCGAGTTGCGACTTGTCGTGGCGCCGGCCGGGATCGAGGCGCTTGATCACGAGAACGCAGGAGACGAAGAAGTCGCCACCGGGGTACTCCCGGCGCCGGGCGGCGCCCACCGAGACGCTCCAGGGCGGGACCACCCCCCGGCTGATCTCCTCACCGGTCTCGGCGTCGATAACAGGGATCGACGGGTTGAGGATGGTCCCTTCCCCGAGGACGGCGCCTTCGCCGACCCGGGCGCCCTGGGTCACCATGCAACGACTGCCGATCATGGCGTCGTCGCCGACCATGACGGGGCAGCGTTCGGTGGTTCGAGGACCCCGCCGATGCCGACTCCGCCCGAGAGGTGCACCCGGGCGCCGATCTGGGCACACGAGCCCACCGTCGCCCAGGTGTCGACCATCGAGTCGGCCCCCACCCGGGCGCCGATGTTGACGTAGGAGGGCATGAGGATGACGCCGCGGTCGAGAAACGATCCCCACCGGGCCGACGCCCCGGGAACCACCCGCACCCCGGCCGCCGCGTAGCCGGTCTTGAGAGGGAGCTTGTCGGCGAACTCGAACGGGCCCAGCTCGGTGGTCGTGATCGGCGCGGAGGCGGAACAGAAGGAGGATGGCCGTCTTCAACCAGGTATGGACCACGACGTCACCGCTCGACGGGTCGAGCTCGGCCACGCGGGCCTCGCCGGCGTCGAGGAGCTCGATGGCCTGGGTCACCACGTCCAGGGCGTCGATGTCGGACGGGCCGAGCTCACCGGCGCGCGCCCACAGCTCCTCGATCTGGGACTGGAGGTCGGCCACGGCGACGAGGTTACCGGTCGGACAATCGGGGGTCGGACGACTGGGCCAGGCGTCGCGCCACGAGATCGATGCGCTCGTCGGGCTGGACGACGGCGATGCGGACGTGACCGGCGCCGGCCTCGCCGTAGAACTCGCCGGGGCTCACGAGCATCCCGGCCGCCTCGGCCAGGGCCTCGGCCAGGACCCACGCCCCGTCACGACCTTCCGTCCTCCCCTGGGCCAGGGCCCAGGCCGGGGCCGCCACCCAGAGGTAGAAGGTCCCGGCCGGCACGGTGGCGTCGAGTCCGCCGGCGGTCAGGACGTCCGCCAGGCGGTCCAGTCGCCGGCGGTAGCGGTGGCGCTGGGCTTCGACGTGGACGTCGTCGTCGAGTGCCACCACCGCCGCCGCCTGGACGGGACCGGGGACCATGAGGCCGGCGTGCTGGCGGATCTGGGAGAGGAAGCTCACGATGTCGGCGTCCCCGGCGTAGAAGCCGACCCGGACGCCGGCCAGGTTGGATCGTTTGGAGAGCGAGTGGACGGCCACCAGCCCGTCGGTTCCGTGGTGGAGGATGGTCGGTGGCGGCCAGACGGCCCAGGTGAACTCGGCGTAGCACTCGTCGGAGAAGACGGGAACGTCGCGGGCCCGTCCCCATGACGCCGCCGCACCGAGATCGGTGAGAGAACCGGTCGGATTGGCCGGACTGTTCACCCACAACATCACGGCGCGCGCCGCGTCCTGCTCCGAGATCTGACCCAGGTCCAGTCCCCCGGCGGGTGTCTCGGGAACGGCGACGGCCCGGCATCCGGCCAACTGGGCGCTCAGTGCGTAGGTGGGATAGGCGATGGCCGGGGCCAGGACGGTGTCGCGTTCGGGAGAACGCAGCCGGAGGAACCAGGCCGCGGTGGCCACGAATTCCTTGGTCCCCACGCAGGCGCCGATGCGGGCGCTGTCGACGTCGACACCGAACCGGCGCCGGATCCACCCCGCCGCCGCCTGGCGCAACGCCGGGCTGCCCACCGACGCGGGGTAGCCCCGCTCGGTCCCCGACGACCCGAGGGCCGAGACGACGGCGTCGGGCGGTGGATCGCAGGGCGTGCCGATGGAGAGGTCGACCATCCCCCCGGGATGACGCTCGGCCACGGTGGCGACGGCCGACAGCCGGCTGTACGGATAGGGGGGCGGGACGAAACCGCCGGCGGGACTCACGAGGCCAGGAATTGGCGGAAGCGGGCCCGTCCCGCTTCGTCGAGGACGACGTGGACCACGGTGGCCCCTTCGCCATGGGCTTCGTCGACCACCTCCCCTTCACGGTGGACGGCGGCGAGGACGTCTCCGCGTTCGAAGGGGACGAGGAGCTCGACGACGCGGTCGGCCACGCGGAGTTGGACTCCGAGGGCACGGATCAGGTCGTCGATGCCCTCACCGGTGCGGGCCGAGACGACGACGGCGCCCTCGTGGTCCGCGGCCACCTTGATGGCCCGGCGGGAACGGTCGGCCTTGTTCACCACCAGGAGCTCGGGGACCTCCGACGCACCGATCTCCTCGAGGACGAGTCGGACGGCCTCGATCTGCGCCTCGGGCTCGGCGGCCGACCCGTCCACCACGTGCAGGAGCAGCTCGGCCTGGCGGACCTCGTCGAGGGTGGAGCGGAACGCCTCGACCAGTTGGTGGGGAAGCTTCCGGACGAATCCCACCGTGTCGGACAACAGGACCGTCTCACCGCCGGGGAGCGCCAGACGGCGTGTCCGGGGATCGAGCGTGGAGAACGGCTTGCTCTCGACCAGGACTCCGGCGTCGGTCAGGCGGTTGAGCAACGTCGACTTGCCGGCGTTGGTGTAGCCGACCAGCGAGACCGACCGGTGCCGACCGCGGACGCGCGCGCGGCGCTGGGTCCGACGGGTGGCCGAGACCTGGCGGAGGTCCACTTCCAGCCGGGCCATGCGCTGGAGGAGGCGGCGGCGGTCCACCTCGAGCTGGGTCTCACCCGGCCCCCGCGTTCCGATGCCTCCGGCCTGCTGGGAGAACTCGCGACCGCGGCCGCGCAGGCGCGGCAGCCGGTACCGCAGGAGGGCCAATTCGACCTGGGCCTTCCCCTCCTGGCTGCGGGCGTTCTGAGCGAAGATGTCGAGGATCACGGCGGTGCGGTCGATGGCCGTCCGGCCCAGGATCTTCTCGAGATTGCGCTGCTGGGCCGGCGAGAGCTCGTCGTCGAAGACGACGGTGTCGGAGTCGACCGTCACCGAGAGCTCGTGGAGCTCCTGGGCCTTCCCGCGCCCGACGTAAGTGGCGGGATCCGGGTGGTCCCGGCGCTGGACGACGCGGCCGACGACATCGGCCCCGGCCGTGCCCACCAGGAGGGCCAGCTCGTCGAGATCGGCGTCGACCGCCTCGACCGTCGTCCACGGGAAGACCACCCCGACGAGCACGATGCGCTCGCGAAACGAGCGCTCGATCAGCGTCACGGGCCGCGCACCACCGAATTCTGGGCCGGGCCGTCCGACGCCAGAGCGGTCTCGTCGTCGTAGATCACGGCCAGCTCGGCCAGGACGGCGTCCTCCACGGCCACCGCGCCCACCCGCTGGGTGGGACCGGCCAGGGAGATGCCGTCGGGCCGCAATTCGACCTGGAGGGTGCCCCCCGGACTGTGGACGGAGACGAGCGACCCGACCAGGCCCCAGCCGTGCGCGGCCGCCGCCGCCGCGCAGGCACCGGTGCCACAGGCCAATGTCTCGCCCACCCCGCGCTCCCACACCCGCATGGTGAGGGTGTCCGACCCGGTGCCCGGCCACACGAACTCCACGTTGGCCCGGCCCCGGACCGAGTGCTCGAGCGCCCCGCCCGCCGTCGTCACCGTGGCCTCGTCGACCGGGGTCCCGAAGAGGACGATGTGGGGGTTGCCCATATCGACGGTGCGGGCGAATCGGACGGACGGTTCGAGCTGGGCCGGGAGGGCGCCGGCGTCGAGCTCGGGCCCGAGGGTGGCGTGGCCCATGTCGACGCTCCCGAACCCGAGACCGGGTCGATCCCCGGCGCGGTAGATCACGGTGCGGAGGCCGCCCGCCGTGGCCACCGAGACGGGCCCGGGAGCCACCCAACCGGCATCGACGGCCGCCTGGACCAGACAGCGGATGCCGTTGCCGCTCATCTCGGCGAGACCTCCGTCGGCATTGTGGAGGTCCATGGTCAACGCCGAGCCGTGGCGCCCGCTCAGGACGCGCAGGACCCCGTCGGCGCCGATCCCGCGACGTCGATCGCAGAGGACGCGGACCTCGGCGGGCGACAGAGGCCGGAGATCGTCGGAGTCGAGCAGGACGAGGAAGTCGTTCCCCGCGCCATGGTGCTTGGTGAGGCGCAACTGCCCCGAGCTCATCGGGCCCCCGGACTCATCGAGCCCAGCTCATCGAACCCCGTCCTCCACCTCATCATTCTCCCACCGCGGCGGCCGCCCCGGCGTTGGACGGCTCCCCCGCTCCGGCGTCCCACAACTCGAGAAGGTCGGCCAGGAGATCGCCCTCGGGGTCGAGCCAGACGATGCGCGGGTCCCGCTTGAACCAGGCCCACTGGCGGCGGGCGAAGGCGCGCGTCCGGGCGATGGCCCGGGTCACCGCCTCGTCGAGGGGGACCCCGTCCTCGATGTGGGCCAGGAGCTCGCGGTAGCCGAGTGCCTGACGGGCCGTTCGCGACATCCCCCCGGGGCGCGCCGCCAAGGCGCGGACCTCCTCGACGAGTCCCGCGTCGAGGAGTGCGTGGAACCGACGTTCGATGAGAGGGTCGTGGAGGGCCGGGGCGAAACGGACACCGACCAGGGTCACCGGGGTGGGCCGGTAGACGGCGAGCCCGGGACCGAAAGAGGAGAAGGGACGGCCCGACCCGAGCGTGACCTCCAGGGCCCGGACCACCCGCCGGCGGTTGCCGGGCTCGATACGGGTCGCCGCCGGAGGATCGAGCTCGGCCAGCCGGGCGTGGAGCGCCGCTACCCCGCCGGGGAGGTCCGCCTCGTCGGCCAGGGCGGCGGCGGTGTCCGGCCAGCGACCGGGGAGGTCGAGGTCGTCCACCACAGCGCGGAGATAGAGCCCGGTTCCTCCGACGAGCAGGGCGCGGTGACGGCGACCGGCGATCTGGGCCAGGGCCCGGCGCGCCGCGTCCTGGAATTGGCGGACGCTGAAGTTCTCCTCGGAGTCGACCAGGTCGAGCAGGTGGTAGCTGCACCGCCCGCCGGTCGGCCGCTGACGGCTTGGCCGTGCCGATGTCCATGCCCCGGTAGACGCCCATGGAGTCGACCGAGACGAGCTCGGCCTCCGGCCGGAGGCGGGCCAGCGCCAGGGCCAGGGCCGACTTCCCCGACGCGGTGGGCCCGACCAGGGCCACGGGTGCCGGGTGCGCCACCTCCACCTACCGGACGGAGACGGGGATGCGCCGGGGTGTGGACGGGCCGGCGGTGACCTCGACCAGCTCGCCGCGCAGGTGGTGCGGAGCGGCACCGGTGATCAGGACCCGGGCGTAGGCGCCGGCGGCCGGAGCCGGGCCGGCGGGCGCGAAGTGGACCAGCTTGTTCTGGCGGGTACGCCCGCTCACCACCGTCGGGTCACGCTTGCTCGGACCCTCGACCATGACCTCCTCCGTCGGTGCCCACGCGTGCCTCGTGCCGGATGAGCGCAGAGCGTTCGACCACCACACGGAGCCGCTCGAAGCGTTCGGCGATGACCTCGTCGGGGACGAATTGGTCGGTCATGGCGACCGCCCGTGTGCCCGGGCGGGGCGAGAAGATGAAGGTGTAGGCGCTGTCGTACCCGGCGGCGGCGGCGACCTCCAACGTCCTCGTGAAGTCCTCCTCCGTCTCTCCCGGGAAGCCCACGATGATGTCGGTGGTGACGGCCAGGTCGTCGATGCCGGCCCGGGCGCCGGCCAGTCGCTCGAGGTACCGCTCGGCGGTGTACCCGCGGCGCATGGCGGCGAGGACCCGGTTGCTGCCCGACTGGAGCGGCAGATGCAGGTGCTCGCACACCGCCGGCGTCTGGGCCATGGCGGCGATGGTCTCGGGACGGAGGTCCTTCGGGTGCGGACTCGTGTACCGGACCCGGCGGATACCGTCGACCGTTCCCACGGCCCGGAGGAGCTCGGCGAACAGAGGTCGGCGCCCGGTCAGGTCGCGGCCGTAGGAGTTCACGTTCTGACCGAGCAGCGTGACCTCGGTCACCCCCCGGGCCGCCAGTGCCCGAACCTCGTCGACCAGGGCGTCGAAGGGCCGGCTGACCTCGGCGCCGCGCACCTGGGGGACGATGCAGAAGGCGCACGAATTGTCGCAGCCCGTCTGGATCGTCACCCACGCCAGGTACGGCACCTCCCGGACGGCGGTCAGAGCCGACCCGTGAGCGGGGTCACCCTCGGGGTCCGGGCGCGTCGAGGACCTCGACGAGCGGACCCTCGGTCACCGCCCGGCGCAGAAGCACCGGGGCCCGCGCCAGATTGTGCGTCCCGAAGACGACGTCGACATGTCCGGCGCGCCGGCGCACCGTCTCTCTGTCCTTCTGGGCCAGACATCCACCGACGGCGATCTGCATGCCCGGCCGGCGGTCCTGGAGGCTCTTCAGCCAACCGAGGTGACCGTAGAGCTTGTTGTCGGCGTTCTCCCTGATGCAGCACGTGTTGAGGACCACCACGTCGGCCGCCTCGACATCATCGGTGGGCTCGAGGCCGTCGGCCACCAGGAGTCCGGCCAGGCGCTCGGAGTCGTGTTCGTTCATCTGGCACCCGAAGGTGCGGATGTGGAACGTCCGGGCCATCACCCCAGTGTACGAGGCGGTCCGAAGCTCCCCGGTCAGAGCCGCCTCCCGGTCAGGGCCGCCTCCCGGTCAGGGCCGCAGCGAGTGACCGATGTCGAAGAGCCCGGAGTCGCCGCCGTCCACCACGAGGCCCTCGAGGTCGGGCCGTAGAAGCAGGGCCCGTCCGGCGACACCGATCTCGGTCATGGCCGCCTGGGCCTTCGTCCGCAGCGTCTCGCCGTCGGCGCCGTCACAGATACCGAGCAGGGTGGGGCCGGCCCCGGACCAGCACGACGCCAGGGCACCCTCGTTGACCAGACGCGCCAGGAGCTGAGGGGCCTCGGGGAACAGGGGGCTGCGGTAGTCCTGGTGCAGACGGTCCTCGGTGGCCTCGCGGATGAGCAGCGAGCGATCGGCCAGCCCGGCCAGGAGCAGCGAATAGCGACCGAGATTGAAGGTGGCGTCGGTCCGCGCCACCTGCTGGGGCAGCGCCTGGCGGGCCCTCGAGGTGGCCAGGGAGCGGTCGGGGACGATGGCCACGAAGACGAGCCCGATATCGAGCGGCATCCGCACGGCGCGGACCGCACCCTTCACCGAGGTGGCCGCCACCAGACCGCCGACCACGGACGCCGCCGCGTTCTCCGGATGGCCGTCGACGCGGGCGGCGACGGCGAGCGGATCGCGCGCCCCGGCGGCGGCGGCGGCGGCCACGGCCAGGGCGGCCGAGGAGCCGAGACCGCGGGCCACCGGGATGTCGGAACGCACGGTGATGGACAGGCGGTCGTGACCGGCCACGTCGATGGCCACGCTGGCGGCCAGATGGGTGGCGTCGGCGGCCAGGTCCGAGCCCTCGCCCGTGGCCCGGACCGTCAGGCGGGTGGCCGGCTCCACCTCGACCTCCACGTAGAGGTCGAGGGCCAGAGCGAGGACGTCGAAGCCGGGGCCCAGGTTGGCCGATGAGGCGGGGACCCGGGCGCGCACGCCGTAACGGTAGTCAAGATGCGGAGTTCAGCCGCGTTTCAGTTTCCAGGTCAGGGGTGGTTCGGTGACCACCGCCGTGGTCCGCACGGCGACGGTGACGTGCTCGGCCCCGTCGCTGACCCGCAACGTTCCCGCCAGGGTCCCCGCCCGGGCCCCGATGCGGACGTGGACGGGGGCGAACGACATGCGGACGACGTCTCCGGGCCACTCCAGCAGGGTCACCGCCCGGGTGGTGTCGGCCGGGACTCCGTGGTCGTACCACGGCGTGCCGACGGTGGCGACCCGGACGTGGCGGGCCAGGACCGGGAGCTCGCGCAGCTCCCCGGCCACGGTGTCGACGAGGGCCAGGTCGGCGGTGTTGGCCGTATCCAACGGGGCGAGACCCGGTTGGCCGGTCACCGCCGCCATCACGACGACCGTCCGGCCCCCCACCATGCGATCGGCGGCCATGACGAGGCAGCCCATGGCGGCCTGGGTGAACCCCGACTTCACCCCGACGATCCCGTCGGTGCCGATGGAGGACACGTAATTCGGGATCTCCCCGGCGATGGGCAGGACGATGCTGGTCTGCGCCACCACGGCGGCGAACGTCGGATCGGCCATGGCCCGCACGGCCACGCGGAGCTGATCGCCGGCGGTGCTCACCGACTGGGGGCTGAGACCGTTGGGGTCGGCGTAGTGGGTGTCGTGCATCCCGAGCTCCACGGCGGTGGCGTTCATGCGGGCCACGAAGGCGGGGACTCCGCCGGCGTCCCACTCGGCCAGGACGTCGGCGAAGTTGTTGGCCGAGTGGACGAGGAGGCCGTCCAGGAGCTGGCGCTCGGTCAGGACCTCGCCGGCCTGGACCGGTACCGACGTGGCCCCCGAGCCCTCGTCGGCGGCCGCCTCGTTCTGGTCGTCGGCGTCGATGGACACACCCGGTCCCGGGGCCGTCGGCGACAGCGGGTGATCGCGCAGGACCAGGTAGGCCGTCATGATCTTGGTCAGGCTGGCCACGGGCACCGGGGTCTCGGGCCCCGACTGCACGAGCAGACCCCGCCCCGGCACGGCCACCGCCGCCTGCCCCGTCGTCGGCCACGGCAGAGTCGGGGGATCTCCCGGCAGGACGGCCGCCGTGGTGGCCATGGCCGGGTGGACGACGGGGGCCGGGATGGCGCGTGTCAGCTGCAGGGCCACCAGGACGACCACCAGGCTGGCCGCCACCCCCCAGCGCAGACGGTGGGACCCCGGGACGCCGTGTCGACCCCGGTGGAGGGCCACGCCGCCTACCGGTCCGACAGCTGCTCGAACTCCTCGGGCGTCATGAGAACGGCCCGGGCCTTGGAACCCTCAGACGGACCCACGACCCCCCGCCGTTCGAGGAGATCCATCAGCCGACCGGCACGGGAGAATCCCACCCGGAGCTTGCGCTGCAACATCGAGGTCGACCCTAGCTGAGATCGAACGACCAGCTCCATGGCGGCGGCGAGCAGGTCGTCGTCCTCGTCGTCGAGGGCACCACCACCGGCTCCGGTCCGGCCGTCCCCGGCCAGACCCTCGACGTACTGGGGCTGGTGCTGGCGCCGCCAGTGGGCGACGACGCTGCGGACCTCGCTCTCGGCCACCCACGGGCCCTGGATCCGCCGGGCCACCGAGGAGGAGGCGGTGAGCAGGAGCATGTCTCCCTTGCCCACCAGGCGCTCGGCACCGGGCTGGTCGAGGATGACCCGGCTGTCGGCCAGCGACGACACCGAGAAGGCCAGACGCGAGGGGACGTTGGCCTTGATGACGCCGGTGATCACGTCGACCGACGGGCGCTGGGTGGCCAGGACGAGATGGATCCCGACGGCCCTCGCCATCTGGGCGATCCGGCACACCGATTCCTCGACGTCGCGGGCGGCGACCATCATGAGGTCGTTGAGCTCGTCCACCACGACGAGGACGTAGGGCAGCCGTTCCCGGTGGACGGGCGGGTCGACCACGGCGCGCGACTCCGCCACCCGCGACGCGGCGCGTCCGGCGGCCGCGCTCACGATGTCGGCGGCCTCGCTCACGACGTCGACGTCGGGGGCGGTGTCGTGGACCGGGACATCCTCGGTCGACCGTTCGTCGTCGTCGGCGTCGTCCGTCTCGTCGCCGACCTCGTCGTCGACCTCGTCGTCGACCTCGTCCTCGGGTCCACAGATGATCGTGTCCAGCTCGTCGCGGTCGAGCGCCTCGTTGTAGCCGTCGATGTCGCGCATCCCCGCCTCGGCCAGGATGTCGTAGCGGCGCTCCATCTCCGTCACCGCCCACTGCAGGGCGTTGGCGGCCTTCTTCGGGTCCACCACCACCTGGGTGAGCAGATGGGGGAGGCCGTTGTACTGCCCCAGCTCCACCCTCTTGGGGTCGACCAGGATGAGCCGGACCTGCTCGGGGGTGGCACGCATGAGGATCGACGTGAGGAGGGAATTGATGCACGAGGATTTCCCCGCTCCCGTGGCCCCCGAGATCAGGATGTGGGGCATCTCGGCCAGGCTGGCCATCACCGGCCGCCCGGCGATGTCACGACCGAGGGCCACCTCGAGGGGGTGGGTGGCCCGGCGGGCCTCGTCCGAGGAGAGGACGTCGCCCAGGGTCACGAGCTGGCGGCGGCGGTTCGGCACCTCGACCCCGATGGCCGACTTCCCGGGGATCGGGGCCAGGATGCGGACGTCGGGCGACGCCATAGCGTAGGCGATGTCCTTGGCCAGGCTGGTCACGCGGGCCACCTTGACTCCGGGGCCGAGTTCGAGCTCGAAGCGCGTGACGGTGGGCCCCACCGTGTTCCCGACGAGCCGGGTGGCCACGCCGTGGGCGTTGAGGGCGTCCACCAAGGCACGGCCGGCGACGGCGATCTCCTTGTGGTCGAGGTGCTGCTGCTTGGACCGGCTCAGGATCTTCGGGGGGGGCAGCCGCCACTCGCCCGCCGGCATCCCGAGATCGACCTCCAGGTCGCCGTGGGCGGCGACCGGCTGGCGGTCGGGGACGGGGCGGACGCCGCCGCCGGCTCGGCCCGCTCATCGGGCTCCGGCGGAACCGGCGCCACCGCCGGAAGCGCCAGGTCGAAGAGCTCGGGCGCCACGGCCACCGCGGGCGGACCGGCGTCGGAGGTGTCGAGCACGGAATCGGGTTCGTCCTCCGTCTCCTCGTCGACCTCGGGAACGAGGACGTGGAACAGGTCAGTGGCGGCCCCGGCCACGGCGGCGGCGGCGCGGCGCAGTGTGATGCCGGTGAACAGCACCAACGCCAGGACGAGGAGAGCGACCAGGACCACCGACGCCCCCCAGTCGCCGACGCCCCGGCGCAGGGGACCTCCGGCGGCGATGCCTGCCCACCCCCCGGCACCGGCCAGAGCGGACCATGACGCCGTCAGGCGGGGGGCACCCCCGGCGATGTCGGCCAGACCCGAGACGGCCACCACGGTGAGGACCAGTCCGACCCCGACGCGCGCCTTCTCCCGCTCGAAGGGGCCGATCACGAGGATGACGCCGGCACCGGCACAACCGAGGGGGACGACGAAGCGCCCCACCCCCAGGAAGGCGCCGAGACCGTGACGAACGCCCTGGCCGACGGGACCGAGGGCGTCGGCGTAGAGGGCCAGGGCCCCGAGGACCGCCGCCGTGAGCAGCACGATGCCCCAGACGTCCTCGGCGTGGGACCCGAACACCGAGCCGACGGAGGCGAAGAGGCGGGGCGCCGATGACCGACCGGTGGCCCGGCGACGGGCCTGGGCCGTGGGCTTGGCGGGCGGCCGCCGCGTCGTGGCCCGGGCGCGACCCTTCCCGGTGGGAGTCGGGGGGCGCCGGGACTTGGGCGCCGACCGTCCGGACGGGCGGGTGCCCGCGGCGCGACTCTTCGTGGTCACCACAATGCCCACAACGGTAACAGCAGTACCACCAGCCCCCGAGGACCGGGGAAGGGACCCGTTCAGACGATGACGACGACGGGGACGATCATGGGCCGCCGCCGGGTGCGCTCGCCGACCAGCTTGCCCAGGGCCTTCCGGGCGTGGCGACGCAAGGTCTCCTGGTCGACGGCCCCGTCAGCCAGGGCTTTCTCCAGGGCCACCCGGACCACCAGGCTGGCCTCCTCGAGCAGCTCCTCGGCTTCGGGGGCGTGGATCCACCCCCGGGTGATGATCTCCGGTGCGCTCACGACCTCCGCCGCATGGGGGTCCACGGTGGCCACCACCACCACCACCCCTTCCTCGGCCAGGACGCGGCGGTCCCGCAGGACCCCGTGGCCCACATCGCCGACGGTCCCGTCGACGTAGAGGAAGCCGGCGGGGACGTCGTCGCCCCGCCAGACGCCGTCGTCGGCGATGACCACGGAGTCGCCGTCCTCGCACAGCAGGGCTTTGTCCTCGGCGACCCCCATCCTCACCGCCAGGCGGGCGTGGTGTACCAAGTGGCGGTACTCGCCGTGGACGGGGATGAACCACTCGGGCCGGGCCACGGCCAGGAGGGTCTGGAGTTCGCCCTGACGGGCGTGCCCGCTCACGTGGACCGGCTCCATCCCGGTGTGGATCACCTCGGCCCCGCGGCGGTGGAGGCGGTCGATGACGCGTCCGACGGCCCACTCGTTGCCGGGGATGGGATGGGCGCTGATCACCACGACGTCGCCGGGACGGAGCTTGAGCCACTTGCTCTCCCCCGCCGCCATGAGCGACAACGCCGACAAGGGCTCGCCCTGCGATCCGGTCGATACCACGCACACGCGCCCCGGCTCCAGGCTGTCGATGTCCTCGACGTCGACGAAGGCGTCGTCGGGGACGTGAAGCAGGTCCAGGCGACGGGCCAGCTCCACGTTCTTGGCCATCGACCGCCCGAGCGTCGCCACCTTGCGTCCACACGAGAGCGCGGCGTCGATCACCTGCTGGACACGGTGGATGTGGCTGGCGAAGCAGGTGACTACCAGTCGCCGTCCCCCGTGGACGGCGAACAGGCGTTGCAGGGTGGCGCCGACATTGCTCTCGGAGTCGGTGAAACCGGGCTCTTCGGCGTTGGTGGAGTCCGAGAGCAGCAACCGGATGCCGGGGCCGTCGGCCAGAGCGCCGATGTGGGCCAGGTCGGTGAGACGGCCGTCCACCGGCGTGAGGTCGAGCTTGAAGTCCCCCGAATGCAGGACGATGCCCTGCGGTGTGTGGAAGGCGGTGGCGAACCCGTGGGGAACGGAGTGGGTGACGGGGATGAACTCGACCTCGAACGGCCCGACCGGCCGCTTCTCTCCGTCGTGGACCTCGACGAACTCGGCCCGGTCGGCCAGTCCCGCCTCCTCCACCCGGTTGCGCGCCAGTCCGAGGGTCAGCGCCGAGCCGTAGACGGGGACCGACAGGTCTCGGAGGAGATAGGCGAGGCCCCCGGTGTGATCCTCGTGGCCGTGGGTGAGCACCACCGCCTCGACCTGGTCGGCGTGGTCGCGCAGATAGGACAGGTCGGGAAGGACGAGGTCGATGCCGGGCATGTCGGCGTCGGGGAACATGATCCCGCAGTCGAGGACGACCATGCGTCCGTCGACCTCGATGCAGGCGCAGTTCCGGCCGATCTCGCCCAGGCCGCCGAGAAAGCTGACGCGAACCGGTTCAGGCAAGCGGTCCGCCTGCCCGCGTGTCGGTGGCGCCTCCCGGGGTCCGGCCCAGACGCGACATCACCAGCCGGGCCTGGCCGTCGAGCTCGGGGGCGGCGGCACCGAGGGGCAGCCGGCACTGCCCGGCCGGCAGGCCGAGGGCGCGGCACGCCGCCTTGGCCGGGACCGGGTTCGGATGGGTGTCGGTCGACTCGAAGTCGTAGGACTCCATCAGGCGGGCGTTGAGGGAGCGGGCGGCGTCGACGTCGCCTTTGGCGAAGGCGCTCACCATCTGCCCCATCTCGATACCGGCCCAGTGGCTGGCCACACTCACGAGACCGACGGCCCCCACGGCCAGGAAGGCCAGGGCCATGTTGTCGTCGCCGCAGTAGACCTCGAAGCCGTCGGGGGCTTCCGCCGCCATCCGGGCCGTGCCCGCCACGTCGCCGGCGGCGTCCTTCACTCCCAGGATGTTGGGCACCGCCCGCGCCAGTCTCAGCATGGTCTCGTGGGCGATCTTGCGGCCTGTGCGCACCGGGATGTCGTAGAGCATGACCGGGAGACGGGTGCTGTCGGCGACGGCGGCGAAATGGTCGGCCAGCCCGTGTTGGGAGGGGCGGTTGTAGTACGGCGTCACGACCAGGATCCCGTCCACACCGGCGTCGGTGGCCATCTTGGTGCGGTCGATGGAGTGTCGCGTGTCGTTGGTTCCCGTTCCGGCGAGGACCGGGACGGTGACCGATTCGGCCACGGCCCGCCACAGATCGGCGCACTCGGCGTCGGAGAGGACGGGGGCCTCACCGGTGGTGCCGGCCACCACCAACCCGTCGCTGCCGTGGGCCGCCAGCCAACGGGCCAGGGTCACGGCCCCCTCGAGGTCGAGCGCCCCCGAGTCGTCGAAAGGGGTGACCATCGCCGTCACGACGGCGCCGAAGCGACCGGCTCCCGGGATCGATGCCACGGCGCCAGGCTAACGGGGATCGCGCCCCGCCGGAGACAGGGGCCGTCGGTCGACGGTGAACCGGCTTCGGTGGTCCCGGTCAGGCGACGGCTTCGGTCCCCGTGGCCTGGAGGCTGTCGTACTCCTCACCGGTGTCGACCCAGTCCTCGAAGGCGATCACGCCCAGCTCGGTGAACTTCTGGCGCAGCCATCCGTCGGCGGCGTCGAGGAGCCCGAGCTTCTTGCAGTTGGGGACGATCTTCGCGAACAGCAGGGTCTGGAAGGTCTGGCGTTCGGGCACCTGCATGAGCAGCGGGACGATCTCCTTGGGGTCCGCCCCCATCCGGTCCCACACCTCCTGCTGGAGGAACCGGTCACGCATGCGGACGGCCGCCTCGAAGGCGAACTCCTGGCGCTCGCGGATCTCGCCCGCCGAGAGCTGGTCGTAGTACTCCTGGAGGCTCAGGACGCCGAAGGCCACATGGCGGGATTCGTCCGACATCACGTAGCGCAGGAGCTGCTTGAGCAGAGGCTCGGTGGTCATCTGGTACATGAAGCCGAACGCCGCCAGGGCCAGGCCCTCGACCATGATCTGCATCCCGAGGTAGGTCATGTCCCACCGCTTGTCGGCGATGATGTCGTCCAGGAGCATGCGGAGATGGGCGTTGATCGGGTAGTGGCCCGACAGCTTGTCGTCCAGGTACTTGGAGAACACCTCGACATGGCGGGCCTCGTCGACGACCTGGGTGGCGGCGTAGTACTTGGCGTCGATCCACGGGACGGACTCGACGATCTTGGCCGTGCACACGAGGGCGCCCTGTTCGCCGTGCATGAACTGCGACAGCGTCCAATTCTGGCTCTCCACGCCGAACTGGAGCCACTCCTTGTCGCCCCAACTGGCGACGGAGGTTCCCGAGACGTCGATCCCTTCGTGGAAGCCGCCGTTGGCGACGGCGTTGGCCGCCACCACTTTCTCCTGGTCCACCTCGGTCTCCCAGGGGAGGTCGGTCTGGCCGTTCCACTGGGCCTTCTTGGCCTTCTCGTACAGCTTGTCCAGCTTGGGGCGCTGGCCCTTTTCGTAGTCCCAGGTGAAGACGGTGTCGTACACCGAATGGACCGAGTGCAACAGCTCGTCGGTGTCGGTGTTGACGACCGACATGATGGCCTCGAGGTCGTTGATCTCCTCGCGGCCGATGATCTCGATCGTCGGGCGCATCTGATCTGTCATGACGCTTCCCCCTTGATTGCTCGGGTAGATCGTGAAGGTCGGTCGATTCCCTCGACGCCTCCGCTGCGGACTGTGGCTGTGGTGGCTGTGGAGCGGGTCGTCTCGTGGGTCTCGGACCCGTCGGCGGGCAGGACGAAGGTGCGAACCAGCCGGCGGACCCGGTCCTCGTCGGTGAGGTCGACGCCGTCGGCCGGGCAGAGGAGGTGGGAGAGCACGATCCGGGCCGCCCACTGGGCCACCCGCTTCGCTTCGTCGTGGTCGAGCCAGCGGCCGAGGAAAGGGGCGGTGAAGGTGGACGACACCTCGAGGACGTCGTCCATGTGGGAGAAGGCCAGATGCGGGAGGATGACCTCGGGCTCGTGTTCGAGCAGGAACGACAGTCCCGGGTGTCCGGTGATGCGGACGGCGGCCTCGTTCATGCCCGCCACCAGGACGTCTTCGAGGTCGGAGGCCGCCCCCATCCGGAGTGCCAGGGCGCTGAAGAAGCGGGCCACCTCGGTGTCCACCACGGCCGACATCAGGCCGTCCTTGCCACCGGGGAAGACGCGGTAGACGGTGGCCCGGCTGCAGCCCGCGGCGCGAGCCACGTCGTCGAGTGTGGTCTTGGCGATGCCCTGTCGGGCGATGCAGGACAGAGCGGCGTCGGCCAGACGCACCCGCTGGGGGTCGGACCCGTCCGCGGGGATGCGCCGACGAGCCGCGGCGCGTTCGTGGACGTCATCACGGACGACCTGCAACCGCGCGCTACCCACCTCTGAGACAATATTGCGATGAGTGTCTCATTGTCAACGAACCGGCGGTCTTCAGGCGCTCCGGTCCCGCCTCATTTGTCCACTATCTGCGTTTCTTTCACCACCCCAGGAAGCAATTCGACCCGGACCAGCGTCCGGACCTCGGCGGGATCAGACAGGTCCCACCGGCCGGGGGCCGAGATGTAGGACAGGATCATCCGGGCCAGGAAGTCGGCCGCCTCGTGGACGGCGAGACCGTCGGGAAGTCCGTGCTCCTGGAGGTACGGGACGAGGAAGCCGCTGATCAGACGGACGGTCCGGTTGGACTCCACCGTGAGCTTGGGGAGAAGGACGTCGGGCTCGGTCTGCAGGACCTTCTGGAGGACCTCGTGCTCGAGGACCTGGCGCCGGGCGAAGAGGAGGCCGCGCTCGAGGACCTCCTCGAGGGACGTGGCCCCGTGGACCTCCTCGTAGAGCCGGCCGAAGAACTCGAGGTACTGCCAGGAGACGACGGCGTCGACGAGCTCGTCACGACCTCCGGGGAAGTAGCGGTAGACCGTGGCGCGCGACAGTCCGGCCTCACGCGCCGCGTCCTCGACGGTCGTCTTGGACAGCCCCCATCGCGCCACACAGGCGTAGGTGGCCTCGAGGATCCGCTGCCGGGGTTCACCGTCCACCGCGGCAACGTTATCGGCGACCCCGCCGGAACCCGGGCGCAGCCGGCGCCCTCAGAAGGAGAGCAGGCTGTCGAGTCCGACGGTGAGCCCGGGCCGGTCGGCCACCGACTTCACCGCCAGGAGCACGCCGGGCATGTACGACGAACGGTCGTAGGAGTCCTGACGCAGGGTCAGGCTCTGGCCCGGAGCCCCGAAGATGATCTCCTGGTGGGCGACAAGGCCCGGAAGACGCACCGAGTGGATCCGGATCCCTCCCGGACCGTCGCCACCACGGGCTCCGGGGACGACGGCCGATGCCGTCCGGTCGGCCGGGTACGGCGGGCGACCGGCGGCGCGCCGGGCCTCGTCGATGCGCTGCGCCGTCTTGAGGGCGGTGCCCGAGGGAGCGTCGAGCTTTCCGTCGTGGTGGAGCTCCACGATCTCGACTCCGTCCATGAACGGCGCCGCCAATTCGGCGAAGCGCATCATGAGAACGGCGCCGATGGCGAAATTGGCGGCCAGCACGCAGTTCGCCGACGACGACGCGAAGAGCGCTTCGATCTCGCCGACATCGACATCAGAGATGCCCGTGGTCCCCACCACGCAGTGGACCCCGTTCGCCGCGCACCACCGCATGTTCTCGGCGGCCACGTCGGCCACCGTGAAGTCCACCGCCACCTCGGCCCCGGCACGTTCGAGGTCACTGACGTCGCCGGCCACCTGGATGCCGGCGCCGTCGGAACCGGTGACCTGGCGCAGATCGATCCCGGCCAGGGCGGGATCGACGGCCGCCACCAGCTCCAATTCGCTGTCGTCGGACACCGCCCGGCACACCTGGCGACCCATGCGGCCCCCGGCCCCGAGCACACCCACCCGCACCATGGCCCGACCCTACCGGTCGCCGGCGCGGGGTCCGGCGGGCGCCACGGCGCCGACCGCGACGTTCACGTCTCGAAGTCGTGGCGGTCGAACGGTCCCACCACCGACAAGGTGCGTGGCTCGACGGCCAGCTTGCCGGCCACCCTGGCCACGTCCTCGACGGTCACGGCGTCGACGCGGGCCAGGAGTTCGTCGACGTCCAGGACGTGCCCGTGGAGCAGCAGGCTCGAACCGACGCGACTCATGCGGGCGCCCGAGTCCTCGAGCGAGAGGAGCGTCTCGGCCCGCAGGTGCCCCCTGGCCACCGACAGCTCGCGCGCCGTGATGCCGTCCTCCGCCAGCCGGTCCAGCTCGGCGTGGACGAGAGCGAGGACCTCGCGGGCGTGCTCGGGTGCGGTCCCGACGCTGACGGCGAGAGAGCCGATCTCGTCGTAGTGGGTCCGCTCGGACCAGATCGAGTACGCCAGGCCCCGCCGTTCGCGGACCTCCTGGAAGAGCCGACTGGCGATCCCGCCCCCGAGGACGTGGTTGAGCACGGCCAGGGCCCAGCGGTCCTCCGAGTGGCGGCCCGGCGCCCGGAGCCCCACCACCAGATGGACCTGCTCGGTCGGGCGTCGGGTGACGACCAGGGTCTGCGCCGGGACGTCGGGGGACACCCGGGCCGGGGCACCGCCTCCGGAACGTCCGGCGAAGCGCCGCTCGACCTCGGCACCGAGATGGTCGTGGTCGAGATCGCCCGCGGCCGACAGGACGAGGTTGCCCGTGCGGTAGTGGTCGTCGAAGAAGCAACGGATCTCCGGGGCGTCGAGGGCCGAGACGCTGGCCGGCGCACCCAGCACCTCGCGACCGAGGGGGTGGTCGGGGAACAACGCTCCGGTGCACTGTTCGGCGGCCAGGTCGGAGGGCTCGTCGGCGTGCATGAGGATCTCGTCCAGGATGACCTGGCGCTCGGCCTCGACGTCCTCGGGGCGCAGGGCCGGGTCCGTCATGATGGCGCCGAGGACGTCCAGCCCGAGGGGAAGATCCTCCGAGAGCAACCTGATGTAGAAGGCCGTGTACTCCTTGGTGGTGAAGGCGTTCATGTCGCCACCGACCTCGTCGACGGCCTCGGCGATATCGGCCGAGCTCCACGTCGGCGTGCCCTTGAAGAGCAGGTGCTCGAGAAAGTGAGAAGCCCCGGCGCGCCTGGCGTCCTCGTCGCGCGATCCCGTCCCCACCCAGACACCGACCGTCACCGATCGGACGTCGGACATGGGCTCGGTGACCAGCCGGATCCCACAGTCGAGCACCTCGGTCCGAATCACCTCGCAGCCCGCCGGTGGACGGGAAACGTCTGGACGCCGACGATCACCGACGCCGAGGGCGCCGTGGGCGACGGTCGTCGCCGCGCTCACGGTCGCCACCACCGGAGACCGGTGCCGGACCGAGATCACCGAGCTCGCTGGTGAGCTCGGCCTCGAACGCCGATTCGAACGAGGCCACGGGGGCGGCCGGCGCTGTCGCCGTCGACGGTCCCGACGACGAGCTGCCGCGACCACTGTTGCGGTCACCACCGCGGTCACCACCGCGGTCATTGCCGCGGCTGCCCCCGCGGTCGTTGCCGCGGTCGCTCGACTCCCTGGGCGCTCCGCCCCCCGTGGGCGCCGGCGGCTCTCCGACGAGGGACAGCGACACCTTGCCCTGGGGGTCGATGTCGTCCACCTTCACCTCGACCTCCTGGCCGAGCGAGAGGACGTCCTCGACGCGGTCGACACGCTTGCCCCCACCGATCTTCGAGATGTGGAGAAGCCCGTCTCGGCCGGGAAGGATGTTGACGAAGGCGCCGAACTTGGTGATGTTCACGACCTTGCCGGGGTAGACACCTCCGACGTCGGCCTCGGGAGGCTCGACGATGAGGAAGATGCGCTTCTTGGCTTCCTCGACGGCGGCGCCGTCCTTGGCTCCGATGGTGACGAGCCCGAACATGCCGTCGTCGTCGACGGTGATGTCCGCCCCTGTCTCGGCCTGGAGCGTGTTGATGACCTTGCCCTTGGGGCCGATGACCTCGCCGATCCTGTCCACCGGGATCTGGAAGGAGACGATCTTCGGGGCGTTCTCCGCCACCTCGGGCCGGGGACCGCTGATGGCCCCGGCCATGACCTCGAGGATCTTGAGCCGGGCCTGGCGCGCCTGGTTGAGCGCCTGGGACAGGACGTCGGACGGCAAACCGTCGATCTTGGTGTCGAGCTGGAGGGCAGTGATGGTGTCGCTCGTCCCCGCCACCTTGAAGTCCATGTCGCCGAAGGCGTCCTCGGCACCGAGGATGTCGGTCAGGGTCACGTAGCGACCGGAGTCGAAGACCAGTCCCATGGCGATGCCGGCCACCGGCGCCTTGATGGGGACACCGGCGTCCATGAGCGACAAGGACGATCCGCAGACCGACGCCATCGAGGTGGAGCCGTTCGACGAGAGGACCTCCGAGACCAGACGGAGGGTGTAGGGGAACTCCTCCTGCAGGGGCACGACGGGCAGGAGGGCGCGCTCGGCCAGGAGGCCGTGGCCGATCTCCCGGCGCTTGGGCCCGCGCATGAAGCCGGTCTCACCGGTGGAGAAGGGCGGGAAGTTGTAGTGGTGCATGTACCGCTTGTACTCGTCGGTGCCGATGGTGTCCAGGAGCTGGTTCATCCGGGGCATACCCAGGGTGGTGATGTTCAGGACCTGGGTCTCACCCCGCTGGAAGAGGCCCGATCCGTGGGCCGTGGGGAGGAGATCGACCTCAGCCGACAAGGGGCGGAGATCCGATGTGCCGCGACCGTCGATACGGATGCCCTCTTCGACGATCCGGGTACGGACGATCTTCTTGGTCAGGGCGCGGACGGCCGCCTTGATCTCACGCTCGCGATCGGGGAACTCGGTGGCCAGGTCGGCCATGATCGACGCCGTGACCTCGTCGAGGGCGGCGTTGCGGTCCGCCTTCTCGGTGACGGCATTGGCCTTGGTGATGGGGTCGGTCCCCACGGCCGTGACCCGGGCGTAGACGTCGTCCTCGTAGTCGGTGAAGAGGGTGTACGAGATGGTGGGCTTCTTCCCCGCCTTGGCCACCAGTTGACGCTGGAGCTCGATCGACTCCCGGATCCACGTCTTGGCCGACTCGAGGCCGTCGGCCAGGACCTGCTCGGTGACCCGGGGGGTACCGGCCTCGTAGAACCCCCATGACTTCTCGGTGCCGCCCGCCTCGACCATCATGATGGCGATCTCGGCATCGGCCTCCTCGGACAGCGCCCGCCCGGCGACGACGAGCTCGAAGCACGATTCGTCACCTTCTTGATACGTGGCGTGCGGGATCCAGGTCCCCTCTTGGGACCACGCCACACGGACGGCACCGATGGGCCCGTCGAAGGGGATCCCCGACAGCATCAGGGCCGCCGAGGCGCCGTTGATGGCCAGGACGTCGTGGGGGTTGACCAGATCCGAACCGAGCACGGTCCCGACCACGTGGACCTCGTTCCTGAATCCCTCGGGGAACGAGGGCCGCAGGGGCCGGTCGATCAGGCGGTCCGTCAAGATGGCCTGGTCCGGCGCCTTGCCCTCCCGCCGGAAGAACGATCCCGGGATCTTGCCGATGGCGTACATCCGCTCTTCGATGTCCACCGTGAGGGGGAAGAAATCGGTCCCCTCCCGGACACCTTTCGATGCGGTCGCCGTGACGAGGATCATGGTGTCGCCGATGCGACCCAGAACAGCTCCGTCGGCCTGGCCGGCGAGCTTGCCCGTCTCGAATGAAATCGTGCGATCGGTCCCGCTGATGGGGGCCGACACGGTGATGGCGTCCGCCATGTGTCTCCTCGTGTGCGTCGCGGACACCTGTCAGGCCAGTTCCCAGTCGTCGACCACCCCGGTGCCGGCGCTGACGTCCGCCGCCGTGATCATCGAGTGGTCGGTGATCGTCGGCGACAGATGGTCGGTGCGGCCGGTACGGGTGACCGGCGACTGGCAGCTGACGGCTGACCAGGTGCCCTGATCCAACTGTGTCGGGCGGGGGCTCCGCCCTCTGTCGGGAGGGGTCTCCCCCGCCCAGGTGGTCCCCGTCGGGCCTGTTGGCCGCGCCGGAGACCGGACCGCTAACGGCGGATGCCGAGACGGCCGATGATCGACCGGTAGCGTTCGACGTCGTTGTCCCTCACGTAGTCGAGAAGCCGACGCCGTTGACCGATGAGCTTCATCAGTCCCCGCCGGGTGTGATGATCGCCCTTGTGGACCTTGAGGTGCTCCGTGAGGTGGGTGACGCGTTCGGTGAGGAGCGCGATCTGCACCTCGGGAGAACCGGTGTCGGTCTCGTGCAGGCGGTACTCGGCGATCGTTGCGGGCTTGTCGGGCATGTGGGAAGAACAACCTCGGAATGGCTTGGGGGCGGCTCGGGCGTCGATGCCCGTCGCCCCCACCCGGATCCCACCGGGACGGCGCCCCGGCTGGCACACGACTGTAGCAGGGCGGTTCCTCCCCCGTTCGGACGGGGCCGTCCACCCTGGTCAACGGGGCCTCCGCCCCGGAGTTGCGTCAGGGGGTCGCCGCCGACAGAACGGCACGAGCGGCGGCCACGTCGAGGGCCATCTGGGCGATCAGCTCGTCGACGCCGGAGAAGCGCCTGTCGTCGCGGAGTCGCTCGACGAAGGAGACCCGGGCCCGCTCGCCGTAGAGGTCGCCCTCGAAATCGAGGAGGAAGGCCTCGAGGAGGGGGGCTCCGTGGCGGGTGTGGAAGGTGGGCCGGTGGCCCAGCGACGCCGCCGCCGGATGGACCGACCCGTCGGCCCGTTCGTACCAGCAGGCATAGATGCCCTCGCCGGGCAGCTCCACCTCGGCGGGGACGTCGAGGTTGGCCGTGGGGTATCCGAGCTCCGGACCACCGCGGCCGTCACCGTGGACGACGGTCCCCCGGACCTGGTGGTGCCGGCCGAGGAGGCGGGAGGCGGCGGCGACGTCACCGGCGGCGAGGAGCCGGCGGACGCGGGTGGACGAAACGGCCTCGCCGGCCGTGTCCGCCTCCAGGCCGAGGCCCACGACCTCGAAGCCGTGGCGGGCACCCATCTCCGTGAGGAGCGAGACGTTTCCCTTGCGGCCGTGACCGAAGTGGAAGTCCTCCCCCACCACCACGAGCCGAGCGCCGAGCGCCTCGACGAGGACCTCGATGACGAAGTCCTCGGCCGTCTCGTTGGCCCGGGCCTCGTCGAACCGCACCACGACGGTCCGTTCGACGCCGGTGCCGGCGAGCAGTTCGAGCTTCTGTTCGAGGTCGGTGAGAAGACGCGGGGCTGAATCGGGACGGACCACGGTGGCGGGGTGACGGTCGAAGGTCACCACCACGCTGTCGAGATCACGTTCCTCCGCCATCGACCGGAGGACACCGATCAGGTGGCGGTGTCCGAGATGGACCCCGTCATAGGCCCCGATGGTGACGGCCGATCCGCCCACCGGCGCTACGCAGTGCTCGGGTCCGATGACGACCTCCATCGTGCCGAGGTTACTTGGGCCGTCTCCGGCGTCGGCCCCGCTGTTCATCCGCTCGTCACCAGGACACAGGCGGCGACCATGCGGTCGGTGTCGGTGCCTTGGTAGACGGCGAGCAGTCGACCCCGACGGTCGACCAGGGCCCAGGGGCCGGCCCCCCGTGCCCCGGTGGACACCTTGTCGAGCGCCAGACCGTGCGAGACCTGGCGCGCCACGGCGTCGTCCACCTCGACCTGGGGCATATCCCGCAACGCCTGGACGGGGGTGAGGATGTGCGCATCGGTCAGCTCGTCGAGGCGATGGGCCTCCTCCAGCCCGAACGAACCCACTCTCGTCCGGCGCAGTCCCCGCAGGTGGGCCCCGCCGCCGAGGGCGGCCCCGAGGTCGGCGGCCAGGACGCGGACGTAGGTGCCCGACGAGCACTCGACGACGACACGGTAGGCGCCGGGGCCGTCGCCGGGCGACAGGACGTCGAAACGGTCCACCGTCACGGGGCGCGCCGCCCGCTCGACCTCCACCCCGGCCCGCGCCAACTCGTGGAGGCGCCGCCCGCCGACCTTCACGGCGGACACCATGGGTGGAACCTGCTCGATAGGCCCGGTGAGGGTGGCGGCCGCGCGGCGGACGTCGGCGAGTGTGACATCGCCCATGTCCCATGTCCCCACCACCTCACCCGATGCGTCGAGCGTGGAGGTGGCCGTGCCCAGGACCACTTCGGCGTCGTACTGCTTTCCCAACGCGGTGAGGAAGCGCAGGGTCCGGGTGACCCGACCGAGTCCGACCAGCAGGATCCCCGTGGCGTCGGGATCGAGCGTGCCGGCGTGGCCGACGCGACGCTGGCCGAAGAGCCGACGACAGCGGGCCACGACATCGTGGGACGTCCATCCCGGCTCCTTGTCCACCACCACCAGCCCGATGGGGCCCTCTTCCCCATCGCGCCGTCGACTACCGGCCACCGTCGTCGTCCTCGCCGGAACCTGACCCCGGGGACTCCGGCGGCGTCGAGCGTTGGAGGCGTCGGAGGATCTCCTCGACCTGGAAGCCGTGGGCGACGGCCGGATCGGCCACGAATTCGAGAAGCGGGGTGCGCTTGAGCCGGACCTGGCGACCGATCTGGCGCTGGAGGCTCACCCGTTGGTCGGCCAGGGCGGCGGCGGCCTCGTCGGAGAGAGAGCTCAGGTAGACGGTGGCCCGGCGAGAGGTCGGGCGTGGTGTCGACCGACGTCACCGTGATGAGGCGGAGCCGGTCGTCGATGTCGGAGAGCCGTTCGAGCGCCTCGGCCACCACCTCGCGCAGCACCTGGTTGACGCGCGCCGTACGCGGGTAGGGCGATGGCGCCCTGTCGTGACCCCGGCGACCGCGTGCCACAACTTCCTCCTCGACGGTGACGACACCCACTCGGCCACACCGCACCGGGGGCCCCACGATGGACACCGCCCGCACCGTCCAGCTTCCGGCTGGCCAGGCAGGAACCCGGCCCGGTCAGGTACGCGGGATCTCGCGCTCCTCGAACGTCTCGATGATGTCGCCGTCCTTCAGGTCCTGGAAGTCCGACAACCCGATCCCGCACTCGAACCCGGACTGGACCTCGCGGGCGTCGTCCTTGAAGCGGCGCAACGAGGTGATCGTGCCCTTCCAGATGATGACGCCGTCGCGCAGGAACCGGACCTTCGAGCCACGGGTGATCACGCCGTCGCGGACGTAGCACCCGGCGACCGCTCCCACACGGGGGACGCGGAAGACGGCGCGGACCTCGGCCTCCCCGGTCACGATCTCCTCGAACTCGGGGGCGAGCATGCCGACCATGGCCGCTTCGATGTCCTCGAGGAGCTTGTAGATCACCTCGTAGGTCCGGATCTCGACGTCGCGCTCCACCGCCATCTCGCGTGCCCGGCGGTCGGGACGGACGTTGAAGCCGATGATGGTGGCGTTCGAAGCCACCGCCAGCTGGACGTCGTTCTCCGTGATCCCGCCCACCCCGCGGTGGACGAAGCTCAGCTTGACCTCGGGACGCTCGAGCTTGCGGAGGCTGTCGGTGATCGCCTCGAGCGTGCCCTGGACGTCGGCCTTCAAGATGAGGTTGAGGGTGGCCGCCTCTCCTCTCTGGATCTGCTCGAAGAGGTCCTCGAGCCTGGCCCCGGGCGCAGTCGGTGACGGCGCGTGGCCGGCGACGCGGTAGCGGCGCTCGCGCGCCTCGCCGATCGTGCGGGCCGTGGTCTGGTCGGATGGTGACCCGGAACTCGTCGCCGGCGGCGGGTGGCTCGGAGAAGCCGAGGACCTGGACCGGTGTGGACGGAGGGGCCTCTTTCACCTGGTCGCCGTGGTCGTCGATGAGCGCCTTCACGCGGCCCCAGGCGGCTCCGGCCACGATCGGGTCTCCCACCCGGAGCGTCCCGCTCTGGACGAGGAGGCTCGCCACCGGTCCCCGGCCCGCCTCCAGGTTGGCCTCGAGGACGGCCCCCCGGGCCCGGCCTTCGGGGCTGGCCTGAAGCTCCTCGATCTCGGCCACCACATTCAGCTGCTCGAGGAGCTCGTCGATCCCGAGATTCTGGAGGGCCGAGACCTGGACGACGATGGTGTCGCCACCCCACGCCTCGGGGACGAGACCGCGCTCGGAGAGCTGCTGCAGGACATGGTTGAGGTCGGCGTCGCCCTTGTCGATCTTGTTGACGGCCACCACGATGGGGACGTCGGCGGCACGGGCGTGGTCGATGGCTTCGACCGTCTGGGGCATGACGCCGTCGTCGGCCGCCACCACCAGGACCACGATGTCGGTGACGTCGGCCCCCCGGGCGCGCATGGCGGTGAACGCCTCGTGACCGGGCGTGTCGATGAACGTGATCCGGTGCCCTCCCACCTCGACCTGGTAGGCACCGATGTGCTGGGTGATGCCTCCGGCTTCGCCGGCCACCACGTTCGATGAGCGGATCCGGTCGAGCAGGAGAGTCTTGCCGTGGTCGACGTGGCCCATGATGGTGACCACGGGCGGGCGGGGACGGAGGTCCTCGTCGCGCTCTTCCTCGATGTCCTCGAAGTACTTGGCCTGGAGCTCGGCCTCTTGTTCCTCGCCCGGGTCGACCAGGCGAATCTGGGCCCCGATCTCGGCCGCGAAGAGCTCGATCATGTCGTCGCTGAGCGACTGCGTGGCCGTCACCACCTCACCCTGGAGGAAGAGGAAACGGATGACGTCGCCCGCCGACCGGTTGAGCTTCGGCCCGAGTTCACGCGGCGTGCTGCCCCGTTCGATGATCACCTCGACGTCGGGAACGGGGGCATTCGACGGCGTATAGGTGGTGAGCTGCGTCGGCTCGAGCTCCTCGAGGTTGCGACGTCGGCGACGCGGTCGTCGCTGCGGTGGACGGCCACGGCCGCCGGGACCGCCCCGGAGCCCGGGGGGAGGCGGTCCTCCACCGGGTCTGCCGCCGAATCCGCCACCGCCGCCGGGGGCAGCCGCCGGGGCGGCCGCCGAACCCGCCGCCGCCACCGGAACGGCCCGGGGGGCCGCCCGTGGTCGGTCGTCCACCCGTCGTCGGTCGTCCGCCGCCACCCGGAGGGCCGCCGGGGCGCGGACCGGCCGGTGCCCGGCGGCCGGGGGGCGGGGGGATGGGACGCCCGGAGTTGGAACGCGGAGGGCCCGGGGGCGGGGGGATGGACTTGCCCGTGGCGCTGACCGGGGGTCGGGCCAGGCCCGGGGGCGGGGTCGGAGCCGTCGTCGGGGCGGCGGCGGCCGGGCGTGAGGCGACGTCGGGCGGGCCGGTCGGAGGAGCCGCCGGCGACGGGGGGGCCGGGGCCCGCGACGGTGCCACGGCCCGGGACGGCGCCGGGGGCGGCGCGGGGGCCGGAGGCGCCGGCGGGGCGGCCGACGCCGCCGGGGCGGTACGGGTCAGCGGACGGGGGGCGGAGGTGGAAGGCGGGCCGGTGACCTCGCTGGCCGGCCGGCTCGTGATCAGACCCGACCGTTCGAGGCGGGCAGGAGGGGCGGGGGCCGGTTGCGGGGAGGGGGCCGAGGGGGCGGAGGGAGTACCGACCGGCTCGGCCGGCGCCCTCGGCCGTCTTGGCGGCGGCCTTCTCCTCGACCGGCTCCTCGGGCTGGACGGCGCGACGAAGTCCCTCGCTGTCGGCCTTTCGGCGCACCCGGTCGGCCTGGGCGTCCTCGATCGAGGAGGAGTGGCTCTTGACCCCGATGCCGAGCGACACGCACAGGTCGAGCGCTTCCTTGTTCGTCAGGCCGAGCTCGCGGGCCAGCTCGTAGACGCGGATCTTCTTCGGCACCGGCTCCTACGATCCTTCTTCCTCATGTGGGCGCGAACCGGCTAGTCGGCCCGCGCCACCATCCTCGCACACCTGGGGGCTCCTCCCTCCCTGGGGAGCGACGGCTCGAAGCTCCTCCCGGAGCCGGTCAACCGCCCCCGGGGTGACCGGGGCCCGCAGAGCCCGACCGAAGGCCTCCCGCCGCGCCGCCTGCTCCACGCACGACGGCGTGGCTGCGCACAACCACGCGCCACGCCCGGGCAGTCCGGCGCCCCAGCGCAGTTCACCGTCGGAACCTCTCACCACCCGCACCAGCCTTTCGGTCGGCGCCACTCGCCGACAGCCGATGCACGTGCGGTGCGCCGCTATGCCGAACCCTCCTGGGCTTCGTCCTGTCTCCTCGGCGCCGCGCGCCCTCCGACGGCACCGGCGCCTCCGAGGACTCGTCCGGCGTGCGGCGCATCGGGGGCGCGCCGCGGCGGCACCGTCGTCGTCGCCAGCGACGACCCGTGACCATTCGGTGGCCGACACCGCCTCGCCCCCTTCGGCTGGCTGCCAGACCATCTCGCCCGCCTCGTTCTCCACCCACTCGCCCTCGGCCCACTCCTCGCCGTAGCGGGACTCCTCCTCGGCCAGCTGGGTCTCGCTCTTGATGTCCACCCGCCACCCCGACAGGCGGGCCGACAGCCGGGCGTTCTGCCCTTCCTTGCCGATCGCCAACGAGAGTTGATAGTCGCTGACGACCACCGTCGCCGTCCCCGTCTCGTCGTCGAGCCGGACCTCGCGCACGCGGGCGGGCTGGAGCGCGGCCTGGATGAATTCGACCGGATCGTCGGAGAAGGGGACGACGTCGATCCGCTCCCCGCGCAGTTCGTTGGTGACCATCCGGACCCGGGATCCGCGGGCACCGACGCAGGCGCCGACGGGATCGACGTTGGGGTCGTTGGACCAGACGGCGATCTTGGTCCGGTGACCAGGCTCGCGCGCGGCGGCCTTGATCTCCACCACCCCCGACGAGATCTCCGGCACCTCGAGCTCGAACAGGCGCTTCACCAGGCCCGGATGGCTCCGACTGACCACGATCTGGGGACCCTTGGTCGTCTTGCGGACCTCGACGATGTAGGCCTTCAGGCGTGCTCCGTGCTCATAGCGCTCATAGGGAACCTGCTCCGCCTGGGGCAGCAGGGCCTCGACCTTCCCCAGGTCGAGGAGGGTGTAGCGGTTGTCGGTCTGCTGGACGATGCCGGTGACGATGTCACCCTCGCGCCCGGCGTATTCCTCGTACTTGAGATCGCGCTCGGCCTCCCGGATGCGCTGGAGGATGACCTGCTTGGCGGTCTGGGCGGCGATGCGGCCGAAGTCACCCGGCGTGTCGTCCCATTCCCGGATGACATTGCCGTCCTCGTCGAGCTCCTGGCCGTAGACGCGGATCTCACCCGACTCGGGATCGATGGTCACGACCGCCTCCTCCGCCGCGCCCGGACGCCGCTTGTAGGCGGCGACGAGCGCGTTGGCCAGGGCGTCGAACAGGGTCTCGACGGAAATACCCTTGTCCCGGGCGATCTGGCCGAGAGCGTCGAGGAATTCGAAGTTCGTCTTGCTCATGACGTCGTGACCCTCTCCCTGTCGGCACCGAGTGGTGAGGGCACCGCTCGGTGCTGCGCGGAACCGTGACGGCGACCGTCGGAGGGGCGCGGCTTGCCGCCCCACTCGAAGACGGTGCGGGCTCGTTCCACCTCGGCGTACGAGAAGCGCCGGCCGCCCTCAGGCAGGTCGTCACCCTCGAGGACGAACCCCTCGGGATCGGCCGCCGCCACCTGGCCGGTGACCCGCCGCTCGACCCTGGCTCCCCGTGGTGGTACGGATGGTGACCGTCTCGCCGACCGCCCGGATGAAATGACCGGGCGTCCGCAGCGGGCGCTCGACCCCGGGACTCGAGACCTCCAGGGTGTAGCGCTGACCGGGAAGGGGGTCGTGCGTATCCAGGACGGCGGACACCGCCCGGGTGGCCTCGGCGATCGCCTCCAGGTCGGCACCGGCGGTGCGGTCGACGACGACCCGGACCGTGCCCGGGCGCAGCTCCACGTCCACCAGGTCGAACCCGAGCGGAGCCAGGGTGGACGCCAAGAGGTCCTGAAGCTCGTCACCCACCTGTCGCCACCTCCCTTCCCTGCTCCCTCGGACCCCGCGGGTCCCTGGCCGTGCCGGGCGTCGACGGAAACAACGTGGTGAAAGAAGAAGCGTGGGCTGCCCGCCCACGCTTCGACGCACCACTCCACTTCCGTGTCTGAACGGCGCAGCGAGTATACCAGTCGCCTTCTCTCACCGATCAGGCGCGCATCGCGGGCTGTCCAGGGTCTCGCACAGTGCTCGTCTGCACACAGAGACGCGCCGTCGCGGTGCCACCTCACTCCGCGTGTCGAGCCGGTTCCCGGGCCCCACCCCGGCACCCCGTAGCATCGGCGGGCACATGGCCAAGACCGTCCTCACCCCCCAGGCAAGCGATTTCCCCCGCTGGTACCAGGACGTCGTGGCCAAGGCCGAGTTGGCCGACAACGGGCCGGTCCGGGGGACCATGGTCATCCGGCCCTACGGCTACGCCATCTGGGAGCGGATGCAGGCCGAGATCGACCAACGGATCAAGGCGGCGGGCGTGTCCAACGCCTACTTCCCGCTCCTGATCCCGGAGAGCTTCCTGCACCGGGAGGCCGAGCACGTCGAGGGGTTCAGTCCCGAGCTGGCCGTGGTGACCCACGGGGGGGGCAAGAAGCTCGAGGAGCCGGTGGTCGTCCGGCCGACGAGCGAGACGATCATCAACTCGTACTTCGCCAAGTGGATCCAGAGCTACCGCGACCTGCCGCTCCTCATCAACCAGTGGGCCAACGTCGTGCGCTGGGAACTGCGCCCCCGACTGTTCCTGCGGACGACGGAGTTCCTGTGGCAGGAGGGCCACACGGCGCATGCGTCGGAGTCCGACGCCCGGGACTTCGCGCTGCGGATCCTGTCCGACGTCTACGAGGACGTCATGGTGAACGTGCTCGCCATCCCCGTCCTGAAGGGACGAAAGACCGACAAGGAGCGATTCGCCGGGGCCACCACGACGTGGACCTGCGAGGCCATGATGCGCGACGGCAAGGCCCTGCAGATGGGGACGAGCCACGAGTTGGGACAGAACTTCGCCCGGGCCTTCGACATCACCTACCTCGACGAGTCCGGTCAGCAGGCCCACGTGTGGCAGACGTCGTGGGGCGTCTCGACCAGGCTGATGGGCGCGTTGGTCATGGTCCACGGTGACGATGACGGCCTGCGTCTGCCACCCCTTCTCGCTCCCGTGCAGGTGGTCGTCATCCTGGTGAAGGACGACGACGGTGCCGACGTCGCCGCCGGCGCCCTGGCGGCCGAGCTGGGCCGGGCCGGCGTCCGGGTCGAGCTCGACGCCCGGACCGACACGTCCTTCGGACGTCGGACGGTGGACTGGGAGCTGAAGGGCGTGCCTCTACGTCTGGAGGTCGGTCCGCGCGACCTCGCCCAGGGAATGGTCGTCCTGGCGCGCCGCGACACGGGGACCAAGACTCCCGTGGCCCTGGCGGGCGTGGCCACCGCCGTCGCCGACGCGCTCGATGCCATCCAGGCCGCCCTGTTCGACGAGGCGGTCGATCGGACGCGCCACCGCACCATCGCCGTCGACAGTCTCGACCAGGCGGAGGAGGCGGCGGCGACCGGTTTCGCCGTCCTGCCGATGTCGGTGATCGGTACCGACGGGGAGACCGCGTTGAACCGGGCGGGGGTGTCGATCCGCTGCGTCCAGACGGCCGACGGTGGCCTGCCCGGACCCGAGGACGGGGCGGGAACCGTTTCGCCGTTGACGGCCACCGTGGGTCGCGCCTACTGACGAATCGACCCCGCTGCTACCGGGTGTCGCCCTGTTCCTCGTGGATCTTCTGGCGGATGATCTCGACCTTCGCCGCGCTGTGGTTGGCGTCGTCGCCTCTGTTCTCGAGCAACGCCTGACGATCCGCTTCCGCTTCGGCCTCGGCACCGACGTCGGCGGCGGCCATCCGCGCCTCGATCCCCTCGGCCACGAGCTTCTCCGCCTCCTCCACCAGGGCGGCGACCATCTCGTCCTCGGGGACGACGCGGATGATCTTGCCCTTGATGAAGAGGTGTCCTCGCTTCCGGCCGGCGGCGATGCCCAGGTCGGCCTCCCGGGCCTCGCCGGGGCCGTTCACCACGCACCCCATGACGGCAACCTGAATGGGCAGGTTGCGCGACTCCAGTGCCTCCTGGGCGGCGCGGGCCACGCCGATCACGTCGATCTCGGCCCGCCCGCACGACGGGCAGGCGATGAGGTCGAGGCCCTTACGTTCGCGCAGCCCCATCGCTTCGAGAAGCTGCCGCCCGGCGCGGGCCTCTTCGACCGGGTCGGCGGTCAGCGAGTACCGGATGGTGTCACCGATCCCCTCGGCCAAGAGGGTGGCGATCCCGGCGGTGCCCTTGATCAACCCGGCGGGCGGCGGTCCGGCCTCGGTCACACCGAGGTGCAGGGGATGGTCGAACGTCTCCGACGCCAACCGGTAGGCCGCGATCATGAGTGTCACCGACGAGGCCTTGACCGAGATCTTGACATCGTCGAAGCCGACCTCCTCGAAGTAGGCGAGCTCCATGCGGGCCGATTCCACCAGCGCCTCGGGCGTCGCCCCCCCGTAGCGCTTGTAGAGGTCCGGGTGCAGCGACCCGGCGTTGACGCCGATACGGATCGGCACGCCCCGGTCTTTGGCCTCGGACGCCACCTGCTTGATCTCCGCTTCCTTGCGGAGATTGCCCGGGTTGAGTCGCAGTCCCTGGACACCGGCCTCCAGCGCGCCGAGCGCCATCTCGTGGTGGAAGTGGATGTCGGCGATGATCGGCACCGGCGAGCGCGGCACGATGTGGGCCAGCCCCTCGGCGGCCTCCTGTTCGTTGCACGTACAGCGGACGATGTCGGCCCCGGCGGCCGCCAGCGCGTAGATCTGGGTGAGCGTGCCCTCGACGTCGGCCGTCTTCGTCGTCGTCATCGACTGGACGGAGATGGGGGCATCGCCACCGATGGCCACCGATCCCACCCGGATCTGGCGGGTCGGGCGGCGTGTGGTGTCCGGTCGGTGCGCCGTCACTGGAACGGATTGGCGATGGGGTGGGCGAAGTCGAGGAAGACGGCGGCGGCCACGAAGACGATCAGGAACAGCACGAAGGCCGACGCCACCGGGATGAGCTTGGTCACGTCGGCGTGGTAGGCCTTGCCCTTCCGGCTGCGGATGCGCTCGTAGACGGCGACGAGGACGTGCCCGCCGTCGAGGGGGAGCATGGGGACGAGGTTGATCAGACCGACGGCGATGATGATGGTGGCGAGTACGCCGAGCAGGTCGGCGGCGCCACCCTTGGCGGCCTGGTCGGCCAGACGAACCGCCCCCGGGAGCGACACCGGCCGACTGTCCGCCTTGGCGGCGGCGTCGGCCGCCTTGGTGTTGTCGAGCTGCCCGAAGAAGGCACTCAGACCGTGGGGCGAGAACGTGTGGCCGAGCGCCGACACGGTGCCCGTCGTGATCCGCCCCACCCAGACGGCCGCCGTCCCCAGTGCGTGGATCGGTGCGACCGTCACCGTTGAGCTGCCCAGGTAGATCCCGATCCGTGCGTCGTCCTTGGATGTCGCGCCCGAGGGCCGGGCGGGCGTCACCGTGAGCGTCACCAGACGCGCCGGGTTGCCTCGTTTGACGACGATCGAAAGCGGCACGCCGGCGTTGCGGCCGACGGTCCGTTGAAAGTCGGGGGTGCTCGTCACGGCGTGGCCGTCGACGGAAACGATGTCGTCGCCGACACGAAGCCCGGCCACTGCGGGCCGGGTCGACGCCGTGGGCCACGGGCGAGAAACCAGCCACCGATGGTGCTCGGCTGCGGTTGGCCGATGAAGACGAAGAGTCCCCAGAGCAGGACGAAGGCCATGACGAAGTGCATGAAGGAGCCGGCCAGCGCCACCATGAGCCGATTGTGGAAGGGCTGCTGCCGGTAGGTTCGTGGTTCGTCGGCCGGGTCGACCTCCTCGGTGTTGGTCATCCCGATGATCTTCACGTAGCCACCGAGGGGCAGGACCTTGACCCCGTACTCCGTCTCGCCCCGGCGAAACGACCACAGGCGGGGACCGAAGCCGAGGAAGTACTCGGTGACCTTCATGTGGCTCCACTTCGCCGTGGCGAAGTGACCGAGCTCGTGGATCATGACCATGGCGATGATGGCCACGATGACGAGGAGGAGATCGAGGGAGTGGGTGAGCATGGAGAGGGCCAGGACGGCGGCGACCACGGCGATCAGCTGGACGACGGACCCCTTCGGCTCCCGCTGGTCCGATGCCGGACCGGCGACGCCACTGGCGTCGTGGCGGGCGCCGCTGCCGGCAGCGCCGGCGGCACCGCCGAAGGCCCCGTTGGTCGACGGGGCGGCGGTGGCGGCGTCGGGCGTTCCCGTGATCTCGCTCACGCCGCCAGCCCGCGACGCCGGACGGCCTGCTCGGCCCGGGCCCGGGCCCGGCGGTCGGCTTCGATCACGTCACCGGCGCCCTGAGACCGGGGTCTGCTCGCAGGCGTCGATGGTGTCGGCCACCACGTCGGCGATGGCGCCCCATCCCACGCGGCCGTCGAGGAAGGCGGCCACAGCCACCTCGTTCCCGGCGTTCAGCCATGCCGGGGCCAGTCCGCCCGCCCGCCCGGCCTGCTCGGCCAGGTCGAGACAGGCAAAGACCTCACGGTCGGGCTGCTCGAAGTCGAGACGACTCAGCGTGGCCCAGTCGATGGCCCCGAACGGGTGGCGGAGGCGGTCGGGGTAGGCGAGGGCGTAGCCGATGGGTAGGCGCATATCGGGGTTCGAGAGCTGAGCGACGGTGGCACCGTCGGTGAACTCCACCATGGAGTGTACGACCGACTGCGGGTGAATAATCACCGCCATCCGGTCGTAGTCGACACCGAAGAGCTCGTGGGCCTCGATGACCTCGAGCCCCTTGTTCATCAAGGTGGACGAGTCGACGCTGATCTTGGGGCCCATCCGCCAGGTGGGATGGGCCAGCGCCTCGTCGGCGGTGACACCCTGGAGCTCGGCCCGGGTCCGCCCCCGGAACGGGCCCCCGCTGGCCGTGAGGACCAGGCGGGCCACCTCGTCCGGGGACCGTCCCGCCCGCAGACACTGGTGCAGCGCGCAGTGCTCGGAGTCGACCGGGACGATCTCCGCCCCCGGGGTGAGGCGGGCCCGTTGGACGACCGGCGCCCCGGCGATCAGCGACTCCTTGTTGGCCAGGGCCAGCCGGCGACCGGCCTCCAGGGCGGCCAGCGTGACGGGGAGACCGGCGAATCCCACCACGGCGTTCACGACCACCTCGCCGAGGGGGGCGATGGCGGCGAGTCCCTCGACGCCGGTGACGACGTCGGTGCCCGGCGGCAGGGCCGACGGCCAGCTCCGAGGCCAGACCGGCGTCGCCGATGGCGACGACCTCGGGCGAGAACCGGCGCGCCTGGGCGACGAGGAGATCGACCGAGCGCCACGCACCCAGGGCGACGACCCGGAACCGGTCCGGCTCGCCGCTGATCACGTCGAGCGCCTGGGTGCCGATCGAACCGGTGGACCCCACGATGCTGACCGTGACCGGTCTGTCCCGATCGCCCCTGGCGCCCCGTCATCGGCGTGGCCCCTTTCCGCACCTCACCCGAGGTGGAGCACTCGGACCAGATAGTACGTCGCAGGCAGGACGAAGAGCAGGGCATCGACCCGGTCGAGGACGCCTCCGTGGCCCGGCAGGAGCGACCCCATGTCCTTCAGGCCGAGGTCGCGCTTGAGCAGCGACTCGCACAGGTCGCCGACGGGGGCGACCACGGCGACCACCAACCCGAGAACGGCCGCCTTGGCCGGAGTCCAGGGGTGGACCTGGCCGGTGATGGCCGCCGAGGCCAGCGACGGCGAACACGGTGCCGCCGATCAGGCCCTCCCACGTCTTGTGGGGACTGACCCGCGGGGCCAGCGGATGTCGTCCCCGCCACCCGCCGATCACGAGGGCCCCGACGTCGGCACCCACCGTGGCCACGACGGCTCCGAAGAGGAAGGCGACACCGTGGCGTTGGGGGTACTGGCTGGGGGCGAGGAGCAGTCCGGCGAAGGAGCCGAGGAGACCGACCCAGGCGAAACCGAGCACGGTGGCCGAGATGCCGGCCACCGGTGACCCCCGCTCGGCGCCCACCAGGTACCAGACCATCGAGGTGACGATCAGCAGGACGAGGACCAGGGGGAGGGCGGCGACGCCCTTGGCGTAGGCGGCCACCATGGCCGCCGCCGTGGCGACGAGTCCGAGGAGGGTGGCGGGATGGCTCCCGGATCGCCGGAAGGCGGCGTAGGCCTCGGCCGCGGCCAGGACGACGACCACGGTGGAGAGGGCCACGGTGGCGACACTGCCGAGCTCGAAGCAGGCGACGGCCACCGCCGCGAACCCGAGCCCGGTGGCGATGGACAGCGGGACGTTGCGACCACCGCCACCCCCCGACGGCTCCGAGACCGGAGGCCGCCGAGCGGCGCCGGGCCCCGGGAATGGCGGCCGGGGACAGGGGATCGGGCGATCCCCGCAGGGGAGACGAGCTGATCGAGGGGACTCCGTTTCCAGCCGGGGGGACCTGTCCGCCGGGTGGCTCCTCTCCCACCTGGTAGCCGGCCTCCGTCGGCTCCGCCGTGCTCCGGGCCGACGAGGTCACCATTGCCTGCCCGGCCTCTTCGTCGCGCAGCCGGACGCCGCCGGGGTCCGGGCGAGGGACCCCACGACACCGGCGTCCCGCCCGGCGGCGTGCCGAGATCGTCGAACTCCCACGGCTGGCGCTCTTCGAGCGGTACCTCCTCGATCGCACCCACACGGGTCGTCTCGTCGGCCAGGAGCGACGGGTCGAACGCGCTGTCGTCCCACTCGTGCCGGTGCTCCCGCCAGGCCGGGCCGGCATCCCCCGATGCCGACCAGGATCCCGGATCGACGTCGTTCTCGCTGCGCCGCTCGAGGACGGCGGGCACCTGACCGGTAGGCGGATCGGTCCAATGGGGCAGCTCCGTCGACACTCGCGGGCTCGTCGAACGCGTCTCCCCCTTCGTCCAGCCAGCCCGTCACCGACCGCCGCGGTCCGAGACCGCCGGAATCGGGGGTGCTCCACCGGTCCACCTCGTCGGTCTCGGAGCCCGACGGGGCGACGGAGCGCCCTTCGAGAGAGGTGACGGGGTCGGTGACGTCGTCGGGGTACGCGGCGGCTCCCGGCGAAGACCCGGCCCGGGTCGACGGCGTGCCCTGGCCCACGGGAGCCGTCCCCACCGCCTCGGCGCCGATGATCCGGACGCGCTCGGTGACCGGGTCGGCGAAGGTCTCCGTCTCCGACTCGTACCCGTCCTCGTCGCGCTCGTCCACATCGCCTCCTGACCGGCCCCGCGGGGCCCGGCTGGGTCAGATCTCGAGCAGCTCCTGCTCCTTGTGGGCAAGGAGCTTGTCGACCGCCGCCACCATGTCGTGTGTGAGCTTCTCCAGATCGCGCTCGACCCGCTCGAGGTCATCGGAGGAGAGGTCGCCGTCACGCTCGAGCGCCTCGAGCTCGTGACGGGCCGCCCGCCGAAGGTTCCTGATGGCGACCCGGCCCTCCTCCGCCTTGTGACGGACGACCTTCACCAGGTCCTTGCGCCGCTCCTCGGTGAGCGGCGGAAAGGCGAGGCGGATGACGTTCCCGTCGTTCGAGGGGGTGATGCCGAGATCCGAGGCCTGGATCGCCTTCTCGATGGCCGCCAGGGTCGACTTGTCGTAGGGGGAGATCACGAGCATGCGTGCCTCGGGGACACTCAGGCCCGCCACCTGCCGCAATTCCACCTCGGCACCGTAGATGTCCACCCGGAGATGTTCGACCAGGCCGGAGGTGGCCCGCCCCGTCCGGACGCCGCCGAACTCCGTCTGGGTGTGGCCCACCGCCTTCTCCATGCGGTCCCGGGCGTCGGCCATGACCACCAGGGACAGATCGTCGTCCATCACTTGATCAGCGTACCGATCTCGTCGCCGGCGAGCGCACGGCGCAGGTTCCCCGGCCCCATCAGGTCGAAGACCAGGACCGGGAGGCCGTTGTCCTTGCAGAAGGTGATGGCCGTGAGGTCCATGACCCGGAGATCCCGGTTCACCACGTCCATGAAACCGAGCGTGTCGTAGCGCAACGCCGCCGGATCGAGCTTGGGATCGGCGCTGTAGACCCCGTCGACACCCGAATGCGTACCCTTCAGCAGCATCTCCGCCTCGATCTCGGCCGCCCGGAGGGCGGCTGAGGTGTCGGTGGTGAAATAGGGGTTGCCCATCCCGGCGGCGAAGATGACGACGCGGCCCTTCTCCAGGTGGCGGATGGCCCGGCGACGGATATACGGCTCGGCCACCTCGGCCATCTGGACGGCCGACAGGACGCGCGTGGGCGGGCCGAGACGTTCGATGGCGTCCTGCAGGGCGAGCGCGTTGATGACGGTGGCCAGCATCCCCATGGTGTCCGACGTGGTGCGGTCCATTCCCTGACCGGTTCCCGTCGTGCCCCGCCAGATGTTGCCGCCACCCACCACGATGGCCAGTTCGAGGTCGAGCTCGGCCTGGGCCGTGGCGATCTCGCCCGCCAGGCGCTCGACCACGGTGGCGTCGATCGTCTCGTCGGACGCCGACGAGGCCAGGGCCTCACCCGACATCTTGAGCACGAGGCGGCGCCGCACCTTCACCCCCTGCCCCGACACCGGCCCGCCCGATCCCGTCACCGTTGCGGCCTGGTCACCTAGCCGCCGACGACGACCTGCGCGAAGCGCACGATCTCGGCGCTTCCGATCAGGTCGGCGATCGTGCGCTTTTCGTCCCTGGCGTAAGGCTGCTCGAGCAGGCACCGCTCCTTGAACCAGCCGTTCATCCGGCCGTCGACGATCTTGGCCATGGCGGCATCGGGCTTGCCTTCGTTCCGGGAGATGGCCTCCACGGTGGCCCGCTCGGCCGCCACCTCGTCCTCGGGGACATCCTCCCGACGAAGATAGAGAGGACGGGCGAAGGCGATGTGGACGGCCACGTCGTGGGCCAGCTCGTCGGCGGCCGCCCGCATCTCGACCAGAACGGCGTTCACTCCCCGACCGGACTGCACGTGGAGATAGGTACCCAAGGTGGCGTCGTCACCCAGCTCGAAGCGGACCACCGGCCCGAGCGAGATGTTCTCCTTGAGCGTCGTCTTCAACTCGTCGATGGCACCGGCGCCGTCCTTGGCCGCCACGTCACCGTTCTCCGCCACCGCCTGTGCCAGGTCGTTGGCCAGGGCCACGAAAGCCTCCGACATGGCGACGAAATCCGTCTCGCAGCGCAGTTCGACGATGGACGCGTTGCGTCCGGCGACACCGATGGCGACGGCACCCTGCGTCGCCTCGCGGTCCGCCCGCTTGGCGGCACCGGCCAGTCCCTGCTCGCGCAGCCACTGCTTCGCCGCCTCCATGTCGCCGTCGTTCTCCTCGAGCGCCCGCTTGCAGTCCAACATCCCGGCACCCGTGGCCCGACGCAGGGCCTGGACGTCCTTGGCCGTGAAGGGGGGCATCGTTCAGCTCGCCTCGGACGGACCGTCGACCGACGGTTCCTCGGGCGCCGCCGTGGTCTCGGACACCACGGACGCCGGACCGGCGACGGGCTCGGGCGCGGCGGGTGTGGGCGCGGCGGGTGTGGGCGCGGCGGGTGTGGGCGGGGCGGTCTCGGAGGGAGCGACGACGACGGCCGACTCCTCACCGGTCGCGGGGGATGTGCCTGCCGACGACGGTTCGGGGGAGCCCGACGGGGAAGCGACCTCGGCCGCCGTGTCGGCGCTTGCCGGAGTCGCCGACGGCGGTGCTGCCGGCGACGGGGCATCAGCGGGGGGGGGCGGAGTGGGGTCGAGGGTGCCCGTGGTTCCGGCCCCGGCCCGACGGAGCTGACCACGAGCGGCGGGAGCCGCCGGCGCCGGCGGCGCCACCGCCCGCTGGTGTTCGGCCACCCACCGGCCCTCGATCACCGCTTCGGCCAGCACCCGGCACATCAGCGCACCCGAACGGATGGCGTCGTCGTTGCCCGGGATCACGTAGGTGATCACATCGGGATCGCAGTTCGTGTCGACGACAGCGACGATCGGCATCCCGAGCTTGTTGGCCTCGGTGACGGCGATGTGCTCCTTCTTCGTATCGATCACGAAGACGGTGTCGGGAAGACGGTCGAGATCGCGGATACCACCGAGGTTGCGCCGGAGCTTCTCCAGCTCACGACGATGCTTCAGGCCCTCCTTCTTCGGCATGGCGTCGAAGTCGCCGGCCCTCTCCATCGCCTCGTACTCGCGGAGCTTGCCCGTCCGCGACGAGATGGTGGTGAAATTGGTGAGCATTCCGCCCAGCCACCGTTCGTTGACGAAGGGCATCCCGCAGGCCCGGGCATAGGTGGCGATGGGTCCCTGGGTCTGCTTCTTGGTGCCCACGAAGAGAACGATCCCACCCTTGGCCACGAGGTCTCGGACGTATCCGTACGCCTCCTCGAGACCGGCGAGGGTCTTGTTCAGATCGATGATGTAGATCCCGTTGCGTTCGCCCAGGATGAAGCGACGCATCTTCGGGTTCCATCGGCGTGTCTGGTGGCCGAAATGCATCCCGGCCTCCAGCAACTGCCGTGTCGTGACAACGGCCACGGCTGGTCCTCCCATCGGTTGTCCTTCCCCGGCGCTGCGCCCCCACGAGGGGGACGACCGTTGGACGCGCCCGGGTGCTTCGGTGTGCGTGACGTCCCCACCGGGAGGTGGGGAGCTCTTCATGGTACTCGACCGGACCTCACCGCTTCACCGTGGTCGGGCCCCTGTCGGGGCGGCCCGGCGGGTCAGCCCGTTCTGCTGGCGACGCTCTGCTGGGATCCCCGCCGACCGCCGCCGGACCGGCCCCGGGCCGGCGGGTCCGTCCCGTCCGGGGTCGTCCGGTCACTGAGACGGGCCCGGAGCTGGAGCACGGCCTTGGTGTGGATCTGGCAGACCCGGCTCTCGGTGACCCCCAGGATCTCGCCGATCTCGGCCAGGGTGAGACCTTCGTAGTAGTAGAGAGACAACACCGTCCGTTCCCGGTCACCGAGCTGCATGATGGCCTGGGAGAGGATCTCCTTGGACTCCTTGTCCTCGAACATCGCCACCGGGCCGGCGGCGGCGTCGGGGATGGTGTCACCGAGGGTGGTCCGCTCGCTACGGTCGCCCCCCACCAGAAAGACCTCGTCCAGGGCGGCCACTCCCACGAAGGAGATCTGCCGGAGGATGTCCTGGAGATCCTGTTCCGAGATGTCGAGCTCGGCCGCCACCTCGGCGTCCGTCGGTGTCCGCAGGAGGGTGGCCTCCAACGACGCGTAGGCCTGCTCCACCGACCGTGCCTTGGCCCGTACCGACCGCGGCACCCAGTCGATGGCGCGGAGCTCGTCGATGATGGCGCCCCTGATCCGGGGGATGGCGTAGGTCTCGAACTTGACCTGGCGGACCGGGTCGTAGCGGTCGATGGCATCGATCAGCCCGATCACCCCGTAGCTGGCCAGATCGGCACCGTCGACGTGCTGCGGGAGCCCGACGGCCACACGGGCGGCGACGTACTTGACCAACGGCGAGTAGAGGACGATCAGCTGATCGCGGATACGACGGTCACCACTCTGCTTGTACTCGACCCACAATCGAGCCGTCGAGCCGTCGTCGTCTGTCACCGACTCTCCCTACGCACGGGGATGCGTCGCTCCGTGGACCGAGAGCAGCCGCTCCTTGCTGACATGAGTGTAGACCTGGGTGGTCTGGAGACTGGCGTGCCCCAGGAGTTCCTGGACGACCCGCAGGTCGGCGCCGCCGTCGAGCAGGTGGGTGGCGAAGCTGTGCCGCAGCGCATGGGGGTGCGTCGGCACGGGCGAGCGGCGGTCCAGGAGCCTCCTGACGTCACGGGGACCGAGGCGCCGGCCGGACCGGTTCAGGAAGACGGCCTCGGCGGGGGACTCCGGACGGGCGTAGTGGACCCGGCCGGACTCCATCCACCGGCTGACCGCCTGGGCACAGAGATCGTGCATCGGCACGCGGCGCTGGCCGGCCACCTTTACCCCAGACGGTGACCATCCGCCCGGCGACGTCGATGTCGCCGTCGTCGAGGCCACACAGCTCGGCCACCCGCAGACCACATCCGTAGAGAAGCTCGAGGACGGCATCGTCGCGGGCCCCGGTGGCGGCGGCGCCGTCAGCGGCCGGCGGTGCCCCCCGGTGGGGCCGTGGCGTCGGCGATCCGTCGGGCCCGACCGTGGTGGACGCGGGCCCGTCGAGCAGGACCGTGATCTCTCCCCGGTCGAGAACGCGTGGCAGGCGGGCACCTCCGCTCGGAGCGGTCAGCCGACGGGCCGGGTCGACGGCGACGTCGCCACGCCGCGCCGACCACGAGAAGTAGCACCGCAGCGAAGCGGCTTTGCGCGCCATCGTCGTCCGCGGCATGACGTCGCGTCGAGAGATAGGCCAAGTACCGACGCAGCAGGAGACGGTCGACGTCGGCCGGTCCGGTGACACCTCCCCGTCCGGCCCACTCGACGAAGCTCCGGACGTCGCCGGTGTAGGCACGCACGGTTTCGGGCGACAATCCGCCCAATGACCGCGAGAACGCATCGACGTTCCAGGCCATGGCTCCACGCTACCTGTGGCGAAGCCCCTCGGGAGCTATCCTCTGGCCCCGGTGGAGGGTGCAACCCGATCTGGCGTGCCAGCGACCCCGGCAGGGCCAAGCCTCCCCGGCTCCGAGACGTGGACACGCTGACGGGGAGGGACCGTGCCTGACCGCATCGACCGCAGATCGTTTCTGGCCCGTGGGGCCCTCGGCGCCGCCGGGGTCGCCGCTGCCGGCGTGGGGACGGGCAGCCTCCTCGACGCCTGCAGCTCGGGCACCGGCACCAGTGCACCGAAGACGACGGGCCCGCGCGACGGCATCACCAGCGCCACCCCGAAGAAGGGCGGGAGCCTCGTCTTCGGCACCGAGGACGAGGACCAGAGCTTCGACCCTGCCACCGGCCGCTTCGACGAGACCGGGGTCCTCTACGCCCGGACGGTCTTCGACCCGCTGACCATCGTCGCCGACGACGGGAGCATCCAGCCCTACCTGGCCCAGTCGGTCACACCCAACGAGGACTACTCGGTGTGGACGATCGGCGTCCGTCCGGGGGTGCTCTTCCACGACGGCACCACGTGCGACGCCGCCGCCATCGCCGGCAGCATCGAGCACTTCCTCACCGGCGAACTCGGCATCACCCTCAGTCCGTCGCTGGCCAAGACGAACGCCATCAGCGTCACCGCACCCGACACCGTGACCATCACCCTGAACCAGCCCTGGGTGCCCTTTCCCGCCTACCTGACCGGCGGCATCGGCGGCCAGGGCGGCTACATCATCGCCCCCGCCATGATCGCCAACAAGAACGGCGGCATGAACCCCATCGGGACGGGACCCTTCGTCTTCGACAACTGGGTGCCGAACGACCACTTCACCGCCAAGCGTAACCCCCACTACTGGCGGCCGGGATACCCCTATCTGGACCAGATCACCTACCGGCCGATCATCGACGCCGACTCCCGGGCCAGTGCCCTCGAGGCGGGCAACATCGACATCATGCACACCGACGTTCCCGAGGTGATCCTGCAATTCCGCGACAACACCGCATACAACTACATCGACGACTCCCAGCACGTCGTGGGCGAACCCGACATGAACTTCATCATGTGCAACCTGTCGATGCCGCCCGTGGACAACCTCAAGGTCCGCCAGGCCATGGCCATGGCCATCAGCTCCCGGGAATACTCGAAGATCGTCGACAAGAGCGTGAACGCCCCCACCAACCAGCCCTTCATCGCCGGGTCTCCCTACTACGCACCGGACAGCGGCTACCCGGCCTACAACCCCACCGCGGCCGCCGCCCTGGTGAAGGAGGTGGCGGCCGAGACGGGCAAGCCGGTGGCCTTCACCCTGATCTCGACCCCGGACCCGTCCTCGGTGCAGGCGGCGGAGTACATGCAGAGCCGGCTCCAGGCCGTCGGCATGCAGGTCACCTTGTCCCAGATCCAGCGAGTCGGTCGAGATCAACGACGCCCTGGCCGGCCAGTACCAGACGGTGGGGTGGCGCCAGTTCGCCGCCGTCGACCCCGACCTCAACTACCTGTGGTGGAGCCCGACGGAGATCTTCGGCGCACTCAATCCCAACTTCGCCCAGAACAAGGACCCCGAGATCGAGATCCTGCTGCAGACAGGGACGCCGGTCGACCGATCCGACCGTCCGGGCCAAGGCGTACCAGCAGATCGCCCAACGCCTCAACAAGGACCTTCCCTACATCTGGAACGACCGCGCCACCTGGGCCATCGTCTCCGCCGTCGAACGTCCAGAACTTCAACAACCCGACGACGCCGGCCGGGGGCAAGGCCTACGGCATGATCGTGGGAACGATCTGGACACCCCAGATCTGGATCGACACCTGATCACGACGCCGGAGCCGTTCGCCGCACTCCCCGACGACGCTGTGGGCCGGGTGCGGGCCATGACCAACCGTCTGCTCCTCGTGGAAGACGACGAACGCATCCGGGTCTCGATGCGCCTCGCTCTCGAGGACGAGGGCTACGAGGTCGACGAGGCCGGTTCGGGCGAGATCGCCCTCGAGCGCTTCGCCGAGCAGCCGTCGGACGTCGTGCTCATCGACCTGATGCTCCCGGGCATGGACGGCTTCGAGTGCTGCCGACAGCTGAGGCGGACGAGTGCCGTCCCCGTCATCATGGTCACGGCCCGGACCGACACCCATGACGTGGTGGCCGGGCTCGAAGCGGGCGCCGACGACTACGTGACCAAGCCGTTCGTGGCCAAGGAGCTGGCCGCCCGCATCCGGGCGCTGCTGCGCCGGGCCCGTTCGGTCGACGAGCCGAGCGTCCTCACCTTCGGCGACGTCGAGGTCAGGCCCGACGAGGGGACGGTGCGAGCGCGCCGGTGAGGAGGTCCACTGCACCCGGACCGAATTCCGTCTCCTCTGCGAGCTGGCCACCAACCCGGGCAAGGTCCTCAGTCGCGAGCAGCTCCTCGACCGCGTCTGGGGCTACGACTACTTCGGCGACGGACGTCTGGTCGATGTCCACATCCGGCGCTTGCGGACGAAGATCGAACCGGATCCTGCCAATCCCCGTCACATCCTCACCGTGCGGGGAATGGGCTACAAGCTGACGGCCTGAGGTCTCTGCGATGCGCGGTCATCGTCTGCGCGTGGAGTCCGACGTCCGTCGGCGCCAGGTCGACCAGGGTGCGAAGGGCCGTCGCCGCGTGGTCACGGCTCGGACTCCGGGCCCGGGTGACCGTGACCTTCGGCCTGGGGGCCCTGGCCCTGTCGGCCACCATGGCCGGCCTCACCTACTTCACCGCCCGGCAATTCATCCTGCACGAGCGCGAGACGGCCATCTTGCGCCAGGCGTTACGTGAACGCCTCTCTGGCGCGCTCGTCGCTGCGGTCACCGACGCAGAACATCGGCCAGCTCCTCGACTCCCTGGACACCCTGCCCGGGTCGCTGTCCGTTCTCGAGCAGCACGGGCAGTGGTACGCCACCTCCATCTCCGTCGGCGAGAACGCCATTCCCCCCCGGCTGCGCTCCCTCGTCCTCTCGGGCACCCCGGCCACCCAGCACTTCGTCCTCGACGGTTCGCCCCAGCTGGTGGTGGGCCTCCCCGTCCCGAGCGTGGGTTTCGCCTACTTCGAGGTCTTCTCGCTCGACGAGTTGGCCCGCACCCTCCGGATCCTGGCTCTGGCCCTGGCCGGCGCCGCCCTCGTCACCACGGCGGCCGGCGCCGTCATCGGCCGGTGGGCCAGCGGTCGGGCTCTGCGCCCGCTCGACGAGGTCTCGAAGGCGGCCGAGACCATCGCCGGTGGTCGTCTCCATGTCCGTCTGGTGGCGGCCGACGATCCCGACCTCTCGGCCCTGGCGGCATCGTTCAACCGGATGGCCGACGCCCTTCTCGAGCGCATCGAGCGCGAGGCCCGCTTCACGTCCGACGTCAGCCACGAGCTCCGCTCCCCTCTCACCACGCTGGTCACGTCGTTGGGCGTCCTCGAGTCGCACCGCGACGACCTCCCCGTGCGCAGCCGCGGCCGCCGTCGACCTGCTGACCGCCGAGCTGCGACGCTTCCAGCGCATGGTCGACGACCTTCTCGAGATCAGCCGGGTCGACACCGGGTCGGCCGAGCTCTCGCTCGACGAGGTCGAGGTCGGCGAGCTCGTCCGCGAGGCGGCCCAGGCCGCCGGTGTCGGCGGTGCCCTGGTCGACATCGACCCAGCCGTGGCCGGACTCCGGCTCCGGGTCGACAAGCGGCGCATCGAGCGGGTGGTGGCCAATCTCGTCGACAACGCCGCACAGTACGCCGGCGGGGTCACCCGCCTCGGCGTGGAACCGGCACCCGACGGCGTGCGCCTGGTGGTGACCGACCACGGCCCCGGGGTCGCCCCCACCGAGCGCGAACGCATCTTCGAGCGCTTCTACCGGGGCCAGACGTCGGGCCGTCGGGGCACCACCGACGGCACCGGACTGGGGCTGTCGCTCGTCGCCGAGCACGTCCGGCTCCACGGTGGACGCGTCTGGGTCGAGAGCGGTGTCGGCGACGAGAACCGGTTCGTGGTCGAGTTGCCGGCGTCCGACCAGGACCCCGAGGCCACGGCCCTCGTCCTCGGGACCGACGGGGACGGGCCCGGGCGGCTCCCCCTCGAGACCCCTGACGCATCATGAGAACCCGTCCTCCTCGACGCGGCCGGCAGCGGGCCAGGGCGGGGGCGGCCGCCCTGGCGGCCGCCATCGCCTTCGCCGGATGCGGTGTTCCCGTCGACCGGTCCCCCGCCGCCCTGCCGCGCAACGGCATCCCCTTCGGTCTGCTCCGACCGTCGCCCCCGTCGACCACGACCACGTCGGCCCCCTCCCCGGTCCAGGCACCGGTGGCCATCTTCCTGGTCACCTCCTCGGGCCATCTGGTGGCGGTAACCCGGGAGGTGCCGGCCGCCCAGGAGTCTCTCGCCGCCGTGCTCGACGCGCTCGTCCGGGGCCCGTCCAACACCGAGGCGGCGGCAGGCGCTGTCAGAGCGCCGTTCCCGCCCAGACGACGGTTCTGGGAGCGGTGGTCGGTGCGGGCGGCGTGGCCACCGTCAACCTCGGGGGTACCTTCGGACAGCTGGTGGGCCAGGCCCAGATCCAGGCGGTGGCCCAGATCGTGTTCACGGCCACGGCCTTGCCGGGCGTGACCGGGGTGACCTTCGAGCTGGCGGGCCAGGCGGTGGACGTACCGATGGCCAGCGGCGCCCAGGTCCCGGTGGCCGAACCGGACGCAGTTCGCGCCGCTCGCCCCCCTGCCCGTCAACAAATCCGTCGGATAGAGCCGGCGGGGCTCAGGCGTCGGGTCGTCAGGCGTCGGGTGCCGCACGGGCGGCGGCGGCCCACGACACACGGGGCGCGTCCCCCACAGATGCTCGAGGTCGTAGTAGGGGCGTGTCTCCTCGTGGAAGACATGGACGAGGAAGTCGCCGTAGTCCATGAGCACCCATCGCAGGTCCCGCAGTCCCTCCACCGCGCGCGGCGCCCGACCGGACACCTCCTTCACCCGACGCTCGATCTCGTCGACCAGGGTCCGCACCTGTCGGGAGTTGCGACCGTGGGTGATCACGAAGGCATCGGTGACCCCGAGCAGCTCACCCATGGCCAGGACGACCGTCGCCTCACCCAACTTCTCGTCGGCGGCGCGGGCGGCCTCGAGCGCCTCGCTCGGCACCACCGGGCCCGTCCCCGTCTCCGCCGGCCCGATCGGGACCGTCATGCGGCGGCGGGCGGCCACGGACACGTCGATCGTCCCCGGTGGGCCGGAGACCGGTGACCGAGGTGCTGGTGATCGACGACCACGGCGGCCACGGTCAGCAGGGCGACGAGGACGGACCAGCGGCCAGCAGCCACCAGCAGCCGTCGCTCCCGCCGCTGCCGTCGGAGCTCACGCCTCGTAGCCAACGGATGCGTCCCCGTGGTCTCGACGGCCGGGCTGCTCATCTGCCGCCAGCGTACAGACCCAGTCGGCCGATGCAAAGGATGGCGGCCGCCGGGATGAGGAAGTCGACGCTGCTGCCCGGCGGCCAGGCGGTCGCGCAGCTCGCTGCTCGACACGTCGAGGGCCGGGATCCGGAGTCGTTCGACCTGCCAGCCCGGGGGGTCGGGTGCCCGTCCACGCCGCCGCGATCGACGATGACCAGCGTGACCAGGCCGGCGAGCTCCCCGACGTCGTGCCAGGTGTCGAGCTCGGTGGCCACGTCGGCCCCCACCACCAGGAAGAAGCGGGTCCCGGGGTGCCGTCGGTCGAGCTCCCGGACGGTGTCGACCGTGTAGCTGGGACCTCCCCGGTCGATCTCCATCCGGCACGGCTCGAGCCCCGGCACCCCGTCGACGGCGGCGGCCACCACCGCCAGGCGGTCCTCGGCCGGGGTCACCGTCCGGTGCCCCGTCTTCTGCCACGGCTCGTTGGCCACCACCAGCAGGACCCGGTCGAGAGCCAGGGCGTCGCGGGCCCAGGTGGCGGCCACCAGGTGGCCGACGTGGACGGGGTCGAAGGTCCCCCCGAGGATGCCACGCGTCCGGCGGCGATGCGCCGCTCGACCGTCGGCGTCCTCGTCGACTGCTCCGCCCACGGGCGTCAGTGTCCCGCCAGCCGGGCCACCACGGGCGCGAAGGCGTCCATGTCGCCTTCGTGGACGACCCAGTAGTTCATCGACCAGCGGCGGCGGCGACGTTCGAGGGTCTCGACGAGCTCGTCGACGCTGCCGACGAGGGCGGCCGGCGTCTCGGCCGCCTGTTCGGGGGTCATCCCGAAACCCGGGGCCATCTGCTCGATCAGCTCGGCGGCGTTGGGGACCACCTGGACGACGAAGGTGAGGCTCTGGACCTCGATGGCGTCGAAGCGCTCCCCGGCCGCCTCGCGCACCCAGGCCACCCGTTCGTCGTAGTACTCGGGAGCGGCCGAGGCGATCGCCTGCGGTCCGTAGAAACCCTCGGTGAGACGCGGGTTCACCCCCACGATGTCGGCCTCGCGCCCGGCCAGCGCGAGCACCGTCCGGCTGCCGCCACCCACCAGCAGCAACGGATGGGGTCGGCGGTGCGGGGAGGGGAATCCCGTCGGCCCCGGTCACCGTGTAGTGGTCACCCTTGTGGTCGCAACGGCCCGTCGGCCCACAGCTCCTTCACGATGCCGATGGCCTCGCGCAACCGATCGACCCGTCGTCGCCGGCGGGTCGTAGGCGATGCCCGACTGGTCGTAGTCGTCGCGCATCCACCCGGCCCCCAGGCCGAGCTCGAGACGACCCTCGGACAGCAGGTCCAACGTGGCCGCCTCCTTGGCCAGGATCGACGGGGTGGCGGAAGTCGTTGTCGAGCACGAGCGTCCCCACCCGCAGGGTGGTCGTCGCCTCGGCCGCCACCGTCAGGGCGATCGAGCGGCGCCCACTGCTCGCCGAAGTGGTCGGGCATGAAGAGGGTCGAGTACCCGAGATCCTCGGTCTTGCGGGCCAGCGCACGCCAGGCGGCACCGGATTCGGCATTCGAGACCTGCACGGCGAATCGGAAGGGTTGCACGCCCCGAGACTATGCCCGCAGGCCTTACGCTGTAGCCCATGACTGCGCTGCAGTGGAGCCCCCAGAGCTGGAGGCAACGTCCGGCGGCCCAACAGCCCGTGTGGCCCGACGACGACGCGCTCGAGCGGATCCTGAAGACCCTGGGCGGCCTCCCCCCGCTCGTCTTCGCCGGCGAGGCCCGCCGCCTGACCGAGCGCCCTGGCCGACGTGGCCGACGGACGGGCCTTCCTGCTCCAGGCCGGCGACTGCGCCGAGTCGTTCGCCGACTTCTCGGCCGACAGCATCCGCGACAAGCTCAAGGTGATCCTCCAGATGGCCGTCGTCCTCACCTACGGCGCCGGCGTCCCCGTGGTGAAGGTCGGGCGCATCGCCGGGCAATTCGCCAAGCCGCGCACGTCGGCCACCGAGCTCGTCGGCGACCTGGAGCTCGAGACCTTCCGGGGACACATGGTCAACGACGACGCTCCCGACCCCGCGTGCCCGGGTCCCGGACCCCGACCGGCTCATCGCCGCCTACCACCAGTCGGCCTCGACGCTCAACCTGTCTGCGGGCCTTCACCAAGGGAGGATTCGCCGACCTCTCCCAGGTCCACCTCTGGAACCAACAGTTCGTCGCCTCCAGCGACGAGGGCCGTCGCTACGAGCAGATCGCCGCCGAGATCGACCGCGCCCTGCGCTTCATGTCGGCCTGCGGCATCGATCTCATCAGCGAGGAGTCACTGCACCAGGTCGACTTCTTCACCAGCCACGAGGCGCTCATCCTCGGCTACGAAGAGGCACTCACCCGTCAGGACTCCATCACCGGCGAGTTCTACGACTGCTCGGCCCACATGGTCTGGGTCGGGGAACGCACCCGTCAGCTCGACGGCGCCCACCTCGAGTTCCTGTCCGGCATCCGCAACCCGGTCGGCTGCAAGGTGGGTCCCACGGCCACCGCCGACGAGGTCCTCGCCCTGTGCGAACGCCTCAATCCCCGAGCGCATCCCCGGTCGGCTGACCCTGATCACCCGGATGGGCGCCGACCGGGTGACCGACGCGCTGCCGCCTCTCCTCGAGGCCGTGCGCGACGCCGGCCATCCCGTGGTGTGGACGTGCGATCCCATGCACGGGAACACCTTCACCAGCGACGGCGGTCGCAAGACGCGGCGCTTCGACGACATCCTCCACGAGCTGCGCGGGTTCTTCGACGCCCATCACGGCGCCGGCACCTGGCCCGGCGGTGTCCACGTCGAGCTGACCGGTGACGACGTCACCGAGTGCCTGGGCGGCTACGGGGACATCCTCGAAGACCAACTCCACCTGCGGTACACCACGACATGTGATCCGCGACTGAACGCCCGCCAGGCGATCGACCTGTCGTTCCGTGTCGCCGAGCTCTTGCGAGGCTGAGCGACGGCTCCACCCGCTCCGGCCGACGCCGTGGTCGTGCCGCCGGGCACCGGCAATTCGGGCGTCCGGCGCCCCGGCGACACATTTCTGGTCGGCATCGGTGCAGGTGAGCGTCGATTCTGCCGGGATGTCGTTGATTCGGCCCACGATCTCCGTGACAATGGCGCGGAGCCAAAGGACCTGACACTCCCCCCCATGTCTCTTCACCCTCGCTCTTTCCCGCGCCTGCTGTCGATCGTCGTCACCACCGTCGCTCGTCGCCGCCCTGGCGCAGTCCGTGGCCCGGACGCCGTCGCCCGACGCCGCCGGCGCGCCACCGGCTCGCCCATGCCTCGCTGGCGTCGAACGAGACCGTTCCCGCCTACTACGCCGTCGCCTCCGACGGTGGGGTCTTCGCCTTCGGCGGCCTGCCCTTCTGGGGCTCCATGGGAGGTCACCCCCTGGACAAGCCGATGGTGGGTATCGCACCCACGGCCACCGCCGGCGGGCGCCACCGGTGAGGGGTACTGGACCGTCGCCTCCGACGGAGGGGTCTTCTCCTTCGGCAACGCCCAGTTCCACGGATCGATGGGCGGCCAAGCCGCTCAACGCAGCCCATGGTGGGCATCGCCGCCGATCCGGCCACCGGTGGGTACTGGACCGTCGCCTCCGACGGCGGGGTCTTCTCCTTCGACGCGCCGCTTCCACGGCTCGTTGGGCGCCATCCACCTCAACAAGCCCATCATCGCCATGGCGCCGACCCCCGACGGCGGTGGCTACTGGCTGTTCGCCTCCGACGGCGGCGTGTTCACCTTCGGCGACGCCGGCTTCTACGGATCGGCCGGGCGCCATCCCCCTCGCCAGCCCCGTGGTCGGCGCCGTCGCCCACCCCCGACGGCGGCGGCTACTGGCTGGTGGCGGCCGACGGCGGCGTCTTCGCCTACGGCGACGCCGCCTTCGAGGGCTCGCTCGGCGGTCACGCCCTCAAGCACCCGATCGTCTCCATGACGGCGGCCGACATGGACGGCTACTGGTTGACCGACTCCAACGGCGCCGTCACCGCCTTCGGCGACGCCGGCTACTTCGGTTCGACGCCCCAGCACCTCACCGCCCCGGTGGTGTCGATGGCCGACGGTCCGGGCACCGGGGTGAGCGCCAACGAGGCCTACCCGTCGGGCTCCTACGGCTACGACATCTCGGTGTTCCAGGACAACCCGCCGACGTGCAACCAGACCCTGCCGTCGGGTCACATCGTCGGCATCGTCCAGGCCACCGGCGACGTCGGACGGGGCACCGAATCCGTGCCTGGCCCACGAGGCGGCCTGGGCCGGGGCCGGGCTCAACCTGTACACCTACCTGACCTACGGCACCAGCGCCACGGACGAGCCCGGGTGCAACGGCGACCTGGCCTGCAACTTCGGGTACCAGGCCGGCGCTGTTCGCCTACGACTACGTCACCAGCCAGCGGGTGAACCCGCTCGTCACCTGGTGGCTCGACGTCGAGTCCGAACCCAGTTGGTCGACTCGAACACCGCCGAGAACGCGCAAGTGGTCCAAGGGGCCATCAACGGCCTGCGGGGACTGGGCATCAACAACGTCGGGATCTACGCCAGCCCCGACATCTGGAACACCATCGTCGGCGACTACCAGCCAGCCGTCCCCCTGTGGGTGGCGTGGTGGTCAGGCATGGGCGGAGCCGTGGAACTGCCAGAACATCAAGCCTACGCCACGTTCACGGGTGATCTGCTGCCGACCGGACCGGTGTTCGTGACGCAGTACACCGACCAGGCCAACGGACCCGGCCAACCAGGTCTCGACGGCGACTACGCCTGCTGAGCGACGCCCGGAGGGTTCACGGCGTGACGCCGGCCAGGTGGGCGGCGTCGTTGTAGCGCAACAGCAGCCACCCGTCCGGACCGAGTTCCCATTCGGTGAGCGACGTGTGGGCGGTGCGGAGCTTCAGACGTCCCGCGGCCCGGGGCCACCGGGAAGAAGGCCTCCATCGAGGCCTCCACCACGCCACCGTGGCAGAAGATCACCACCAGCTCGCCGCGGTGGCGTGCGGCGGTGGCTCGTGAGCACGGTCGAGACGCGGCGGACGAACCCCGTCCAGACTCTCGCCCCCGGGGGCCAGCACGGCGTCGGGATCGGCGTCCCAGTTCGGGTCCGCCGTAGCGGTCGGTGAACTCGACCCACGTGAGGCCGTCGGCCTCGCCGGGATGCAGCTCGCACAGCTCGCAGTCGGGCACCGCCTCCAGCCCCCGGAGCCCCGGGGCGACGATGGCGGCCGTCTCGAGGGCGCGGGGCAGGACGCGAGGCGTAGACGGCGGCGGCGCCGGCCAGCTCGCCGGAGCCACCAGACGGGCCCGCAGGGCCTCGGCCTCCCTCACGCCGGCGGGGGACAAGCCCGGTGCAGCCCGTGCGACCACCCACGACACCGGCCACGTTGCACAGGGCCTCCCCGTGGCGCACCAGCACGATCCGGGTGGAGACGACCGGGACGGGGGGAATGGTGCGGACCCCGGCGGAGGCGCGCCCCCGGCGGATCCGATCCGGTCGGCCTCATGCCAGCTCGGACACGAATCGCTCGAGCTGCCGCAGGTTGCGGCACTCGAAGACCTCGTCGCAGTGCACGGCGTACTCCCCCACCACCGAGTCACCCGTGTCCCAGTAGGCGCGGGGTTCGGGGTTGAGCCAGTACACGTGGCGGGCCCGGTGCCGGATCTCCTGGACCACCCAGCTCTGGGTGGCGTGGTAGTTGTTGCGGGCGTCGCCGAGCAGCAGGACGCTCGTCCGGGGCGTGATCTCGTCGCCCCAGCGATCCCAGAACACCGACAGGGCATGGCCGTAGTCGGAGTGCCCGTCGACCCAGACCACGTCGGCCTCGGTGTTGATCCGGTGCACGGCGTCGGCCACGTCGTCGGCCGTCTCGAAGAAGCGGGTGATCTCGTCGATCCCGTCGATGAACACGAAGCTCCGGACCTTCGAGAACTGTGAGCTGATGGCGTGGACGAGGTGCAGGGTGAAACGGGCGAACGCCGCCACCGACCCCGAGATGTCGGCGATGACGATGATCTCCGGCTTGGCCGGACGGGGATAGCGGAACTTCGGGATCGACGGGGACACCCCCCGTCGACAGCGAATGGCGCATGGTGGAGCGGAAGTCGAGCGGCCCCTTGCGGCCGTGCCGGCGCTTGCGGGCCAGACGGACGGCCAGCTTGCGGGTCAGGGGATGGATGGCCCGGCGCAGCGACGCCAGCTCCTCACGCGTGGCGTGCATGAAGTCGATGTCCTCGGGCAGCGGCTTGCGCAACGAGCGGGCCAGGGCCTCGGTCCCCCGGTCGGCCACCAGCCGCCGGCGGATCTCGTCCTCGATCTCCTTGCGCAGACCGGTCCAGCCGGGACTGGAACTCGTCACGGGCCAGGCGTTCCTCGAGCGGCGTCAGCCGGCCCTCGGGCGCGTCGTGGCGGGCGGACTCCATCAGCCGCTCGAGCACACCGTCGAGATCGAGGTTCCGCAGCGTCCGGTAGAGGTAGTAGGTCCCGCCCACGGGCCGGCCCGGTTCCATCCCGGCGAACCGGCCCACGGCCTGGCGGGCCAGGGCGGCGATCTGCGCCTCGTTGGCGTTCATCAGGGCCCGGTAGAGCATCTCGGCCAGCTCCTCGGGGGACAGGCCCTCACCGCCGCCGCCGCCCTGGCGCCCCTGGCCGTCGCCCGGCGGCATCTCGCCGTTCTCGTCGGGCCGGCCGGCGGCGGCGCCGTCGTCGGCGTCGATGTCGTACTGCGGGCCGCGCATGGCGAAGTAGACCTCGAAGGCCGTCTCGAAGGCCTTCCAGTGCGTCGCCGACTTCACCAGGGTGGCCGCCAGCGCGTACTTGAGGGCGTCGCGGTCCTCGAGCGGGACGTGGTGGACGGCTTCGGCGGCGTCGAGCGACTCGGTGAGCGACACCGGCAGGCCGGCGGCACGCAGCTCGGCCACGAAACCGGTGAGGACGTCGAGCACGCTGGTCGACCTCAGGCCTTGGCGTCGGCCGCGGTCAGTTCCTTCGACGCCCGTTCGAGGTCGCTGCGGTACTTGAGCAGGACGTGGAGGGTGGCCTTGGCCTGCTCGGCGTCGATCGACTCCACCCCGAGCACGACCAGGGTCCGGGCCCAGTCGAGCGTCTCGGACACCGAGGGGTACTTCTTCAGCTCGAGCGTCCGCAGCGACCGGACGATCCGCGCCACCTGGTCGGCCAGCTCGGCACCGATCCCGGGGACCCGGGTGAGGACGATGTCACGCTCGCGTTCGAGCGTCGGGTAGTCGAGGTGCAGGTACAGACACCGCCGCTTGAGCGCCTCCGACAGCTCCCGGGTGTTGTTCGACGTCAGGAACACGAGCGGGATGCGCTCGGCCCGCACCGTTCCCAGCTCGGGGATCGACACCTGGTACTCCGAGAGCACCTCGAGAAGCAGGGCCTCGGTCTCGAGCTCCACCCGGTCGACCTCGTCGACGAGGAGGACCACCGACTCCGTGGACCGGATGGCCTCGAGCAGCGGACGGGCCAGGAGGAACTCCTCGGAGAAGATGTCCTCCTCGAGGTCGCGCCAGGCCACACCGCTGCGGATCTCGCCGTCGGTCACGCCGTCGGCCGTCGCCGCCGGCGCGCGGCGCCTCGGCGTCGGCGTCGGAGACCACCCGCTGCGCCTGGATGCGCAGGAGCTGCTTCTTGTAGTTCCATTCGTAGAGCGCCTTGGACTCGTCGAGGCCCTCGTAGCACTGCAGACCGGATGAGCCGGCTGTCGGTGACGCGCGCCACCGACTTGGCCAGCTCGGTCTTGCCCGTCCCGGCCGGACCCTCGACCAGCACCGGCTTGGCCAACCGGTCGGCCAGGTAGACGACACCGGCGATGCCGTCGTCGGCCAGGTAGCCGACGGCGGCCAGCCGGTCCCGCACATCGGCCACCGACTCGGAAGCGCGGCGGTCCCGGTTCGGGGAAGCCGAGCGGGGTCGGCGTGCCGCCCCGGGGGGCGGCGGACTGCTCGTCGGTGGCGCTCACTCCCGTACCTGCCCGTCGCCGTGGATCACGTACTTGGTGCAGGTGAGCGCCCGCACTCCCATGGGCCCACGGGCGTGGAGCTTCTGGGTGGAGATCCCGATCTCCGCCCCGAGCCCGAGCTCGCCGCCGTCGACGAAGCGGGTCGAGGCGTTCACCACCACGGCGCCGGCGTCGACCTCGCGGCAGAACCGCTCGGCCGCCTCGATGTCGGTGGTCACGATGGCCTCGGTGTGGCCCGATCCGAACCGGGCGATGTGGTCGATGGCGGCGTCGAGGCCGTCGACCACCGCCACCGCCAGCTTCAGGTCCAGGAACTCGGTGGCGAAGTCCGCGTCGTCGGCCGCCCCCATGGTGGGCACCAGAGCCCGGGCCCGCTCGTCGCCCACCAGCTCGACCCCGGCCAGCGCCCCGGCCACCCGGGGCAGGAAGACGTCGGCGACCGACCGGTGGACGAGGAGGGACTCGGCCGCGTTGCAGACGCCGGGGCGTTGCGTCTTGGCGTTCGTCACGATGGCCAGCGGCCATGTCGAGGTCGGCGGCGGCGTCCACGTAGACGTGGCAATTCCCGTCGCCGTCGATCACGCACGGGACCGTCGCCTGCTCCCGGACGGTGGCGATCAGCGAGGCGCCGCCCCGGGGGATCAGGCAGTCGATCACGCCCGTCGAGCCGCATGAACTCCACCGCCGCCTCCCGCCGGGTGTCCTCGACGAGGACGACGACGTCCTCGGGCAGTCCCGCCTTCCCCGCCGCCTCGCGCAGGCACGCCACGATGGCCACGTTGGAGCGCACGGCGGAGGACGAACCCCGCAGCATGGTGGCGTTCCCCGCCTTCAGGCAGAGCCCGGCGGCGTCGCTGGTGACGTTGGGCCGGTTCTCGTAGATGATGCCGACGACGCCCAGCGGGCACCCGGACCCGCTCCACCCGCAGGCCGTTCGGACGGACCGATCCCTCGACGACCTCGCCCACCGGGTCGGGGAGGGCGGCCACCTGGCGCAGACCGTCGGCCATGGCGGCGATCCGGGCCGTCGGTGAGGCGCAGGCGATCGAGCTCGGTGGGCGTCGCCCCGTCGGCGGACGCCGCCCGGACATCGGCTCTGGTTGGCGGCCAGGATGTCGGCCCGGTGCTGTTCGAGCAGGTCGGCGGCCAGACGCAGCGCCGTGTCCTTCACCGCACCCGAGGCCGTGGCGAGCAGCCGACTGGCCGCCTGGGCCCGACGGCCCAGCTCGGGCACGGACGTTGTGGCCATGTCCCAGGGTACCTCCGCCACCGGTCGCCCCCGGTCCGGGGTCCGGGGTCCGGCGGCCCGGACGGAGACGTTCAGGACCGGCGTCGTCAGGCCAGAACGACGAGATCGTCGCGATGGACGACCTCGTGGGCCACACCGTCGGGCAGCTCGCTCGTGCGCCGACCGGCCCACGACCCGATCCGCTCGGCCGCATGGCGGACGAGTCCCTTGGCGAAGACGACCCCGTCGGGGCCGGCGATCTCGACGGCGGCGTCGATGTCGAAGTGACCGGTCACCGACACCACGCCGGCCGGGAGAAGCGACGCGTCGCCCTCGACCAGCGCCCGGCGGGCCCCTTCGTCGACCACCAGCGTCCCCGCCGACGCCACGGCGAAGGCGATCCACAGCTTCCGGGCCGGCAGTCGCCGCGGGCGCGGGCGGAACACGGTGCCGACCCCGGTGTCGCCGGCCACGGCCGCCTGGAGCACGCCGGGACGGCCGGCGTCGGCGATGACGGTCTCCACGCCCGGACCACGCCGCGATCTTGGCCGCCGCCAACTTCGAGGCCATCCCACCGCTGCCGACGGCGCTTCCCGTCCCTCCCGCCATCATCTCCAGCCGGTGGTCGACCTCGACGACCTCCTCGATGAGCGAGGCCTCGTCCGTGGTCCGGGGGTCGGCGGTGAGCAGTCCGGCGGTGTCGGTCAACAGGACGAGGAGATCGGCGGCCACCAGGTGGGCCACCAGGGCGGCCAGGCGGTCGTTGTCGCCGAAGCGGATCTCGTCGTCCGACGTGGCGTCGTTCTCGTTCACCACCGGCACCACACCGAGCTCGAGGAGACGGGCCAGGGTCTGGCGGGCGTGCAGGTACTGCTGGCGGTGGACGAAGTCGAGCGGGGCCAGCAGGACCTGCCCGACGGTCAGGCCGTGGAGCGGCGAGGGCATCGTCGTAGACGCGCATCAGCCGGTGCTGACCCACGGCCGACACGGCCTGCAGCGTGGCCAGATCGGTCGGCCGCGGGCCCCCGCTCAGCGCCGCCCACCCCGCGGCGATGGCGCCCGAGCTGACGAGGACGACGCTGTGCCCGGCGGCCCGCACCTGCGGCGATGTCGGCGCTCAGCCTCTCGATGGCGGCGGCGTCGACACCGCCGCCGGCGGCCGTGACCGATGACGATCCGATCTTGGCCACCACGGTCCGGGCGGCGCCGGGTCCGGCGTTGCCCGGGGTGCCGGTCATGACCCGTCGAGCGGGGATGCCGGTCCCCGCGACCACGGTTGCGCCCGCCGGTCGTCCCGGCCCGGACATTGCCCCTGTGGGGCCCCCGCCGGGTCGTCCCGCCGACGGCGGCGGCGGCGGCGTCGAGGCCGCCGGCGTCGCTCTGATAGGTGAAGGTGAGCTTCCCCAGGTGGACCACGTCACCGTCGCGGGCACCGGCCCGGACCAGGGCCCGCTCGACGCCGAGCCGACGCAGGCGCTCCTGGACGTAGGCCACGGCCTGGTCGTCGGTGAGGTCGGACAGTGCCACCGCCCGCAGGGCGGCCCGGCCGAGCACCTCGAACGACCCGTCGTCCTCGACGCACCACCTCGATGCCCTCGGGCAGGGGCCGGTGCACGACCACCGTCGGTCGACGGCACCAGTCTCGGCCGCCCGGGCGTCGACGACGAGATGGGCCAGGCGCCCGAGCAGGGCGTCGATACCCTGGCCCGTCACGGCCGAGATCTGCAGCTCGGTGAGCTCGGCACCGGTGCCGGCGTCGCCCGCAGCGACATCGCTGGCGATGTCGCCGGCGATGTCGGCCTTCGACCCCACCACCACGCGGGGCCGCTCGAGCAACTCGGCCCGGTAGCGGCCCAGCTCGTCGAGCAGGATCCGCTCCTGTTCCTGCGGGGCGACGCCGTCGACGGCGGCCAGGTCGACGAGGATGACCAGGACCCGCGCCCGCTCCACGTGGCGGAGGAACCGGTGCCCGAGCCCCCGGCCCGTCCGCCGCCCCCGCCACCAGGCCGGGGATGTCGGCCACCACGATCTCCGTCTCGGATCCGGGCCGTCCCACCCGGACGACGCCGAGGTGCGGCTCCAGGGTGGTGAACGGGTAGTCGGCGATCTTCGGTCGCGCCGCCGAGATCCGCGAGATCAGCGTGCTCTTCCCGGCGTTGGGCATGCCCACGAGGGCCACGTCGGCCAGGAGCCGCAGCTCCAGGTCGAACCAGTGCTCCTCCCCCTTCTCGCCCTGCTCGGCGAAGGCGGGGGCCCGGCGGCGGTTGCTGAGGAAGCGGGCGTTGCCGTGGCCGCCGCGCCCTCCGCGGGCGGCCATCCACCGGTCCCCGGCCGACGCCAGATCGGCCAGGACGGCGCCGTCGGCGCTGCGCACCACCGTCCCCACGGGAACGGGCACCTCGAGGTCGGACCCCCGACGCGCCGTGCTTCTTCTTCCCCTGGCCGTGCGTCCCGCTCGTCGCCGCCCGGTGGGGATGGTCGCGGAAGCCGAGGAGCGAGGCCTGGTTGTGCGAGGCGACGAGCCAGACGTCGCCACCGCTGCCTCCGTCGCCCCCGTCGGGACCGCCCTTGCGAGACGTGGGCCTCGCGCCGGAACGACACGCAGCCGGCGCCGCCGTCACCGGCCTTCACGTGGATCTGGGCTTCGTCGACGAACCCCGACACGGCCGCGATCCTAGGGGGGATACCGACGCCGCTCGACGACGGGACAGCCGTCGTCGACCGACGGGCCGGCGTTGGTTCAGGCTTCGGAACGGACGTCCACGAGCTTGCGGCCCTTGCGGGTGCCGAACTTGACGGTTCCCTCGGCGGTGGCGAAGAGGGTGTCGTCACCGCCGCGGCCCACGTTCTCGCCCGGATGGAACTTCGTGCCCCGCTGGCGCACGATGATGGCCCCGGCGAGCACCTTGGTGCCGTCGAACACCTTGACCCCGAGTCGCTGGGCATTCGAGTCGCGCCCGTTTCGGGTCGAGCCGCCACCCTTGGTCTTGGACATGTCTCGTTCTCCTTGTCCGGGCCGCCGCGTTCAGCGCGCGGCCGGCACGGTGATGGCGGTGATCTCCACGGTGGCGTAGTGCTGACGGTGCCCCCACCGGCGACGGCGACGGGCCTTCGGCCTGATAGGTGAAGCCGCGGATCTTCGGCCCGAGCTCCTCGCCCACGATCCGGGCGGCCACCACCGTCCCGGCCAGCTGCTCCGGGGTGGCGAGCACCCGGTCGTCGTCGACCACGAGAACGGGGTCGAGCTCGACGTCGCTCCCGGCTGGGCAGGCCCAGCAATTCCACGCGGAGCTGCTGGCCCTCGGCCACGCGCTCCTGCTTGCCTCCGGATCGGATCACTGCGTACATAGCCCGCCAACTCTACAGCAAGGTCTCGTCCAGGACGATTCCCCGCCCGCCACAGATGGCGCAGGTGCTCGACAGGGACTCCACCAGGCCTTCCGACACCCGCTTGCGGGTCATCTCGACGAGGCCCAGCTCGGAGATGTCGAAGACCTGGGTCCTCGTCTTGTCCCGGGCCAGCGCCGAGCGCAGGGCGGCGGCGACCTTGTCCCGGTTCTCGCGGATCTCCATGTCGATGAAGTCGATGACGATGATCCCCCCGATGTCGCGCAACCGCAGCTGGCGGGCGATCTCCTCGGCCGCCTCGAGATTGTTCCGGTAGACGGTCTCCTCCAGGTTGGAGGTCCCGACGTTCTTGCCGGTGTTGACGTCGATCACGGTGAGCGCCTCGGTCCGCTCGATGATGATCGACCCACCCGACGGCAGCCAGACCTTGCGGTCGAGGGCCTTGTGCAGCTGCTCGTGCACGTGGAACCGCTCGAAGACGGGCATGTTCTCGGCCACCGGGTCGTAGAGCTCGACGCGGTCGGCCAGCTCGGGATTGACCTGTTCGATGTAGTCGCGGACCTGGAGGAAGAGCTCCTCGTCGTCGATGACCACGCCGCGGTACTCGCGGTTGAACTCCTCGCGGACGCTGCGCACGGCCAGGTCGGGCTCGCGATAGAGCAGACCCGGGGCCGTGGACCGGCCCGCCTCGGCCTCGATCGCCGCCCACTGGGCGGCCAGCCGCTCGACGTCGTGGCCGAGCTCCTCCTGGCTGGCGCCCTTCGGCCGCCGTCCGGACGATCAGACCGTGACCCTTGGGCCGGACGTCGTCCACGATCCGCCGCAGGCGCTTGCGCTCGGCGTCGTCGAGCCGCTTGGAGATGCCGAAGGCCGACGAATTGGGAACCATGACCACGAAGCGCCCGGGCAGCGAGACCTCCTGGGTCAGGCGGGCCCCCTTGGCCCCGATGGGGTTCTTCGTCACCTGGCAGAGGATGGTCTGGCCGGCCCGCAGCATCTGCTCGATCCGCGGTGAGCCGCCGGACGACGTCTCGACGTCGTCGCGGTCGAAGCGGACGTCGCCCCGGTAGAGCACGGCGTTCTTCGGGGTCCCGATGTCCACGAAGGCGGCCTCCATCCCCGGCAGGACGTTCTGGACCCGGCCCCGGTAGATGTTCCCGTCGATCTGGGTGGCGTCGTCGGCCGCCCGCGACACCTGGTGCTCGACGAGGGTCCGCCCCTCGAGCACGGCGATCTGGGTGGCGTGGGGGCGCACGTGGACGCACATGAGGTACCGCCCCACGGGGCGTCCCCGACGCTCGCGTCCGCTGCGTCGGCGTGACCGACCCCCGGCCGCCCGGGCGCCGCCGTCGACCTGATCGTCGCCCGTGTCGTCGGCGTCCCCGCCGACGCCGCCTCGGGACCCGGGAGCCCACCGCGGCCGCCTCCGGCCCGCCGTCCGGTCCCCCGATCCTCTGGCCCCGGGGCCCTCGTCCCGGCGCTTTCGTCCCCGGCGCCTTCGTCCCCGCCGGACTGCGCCGGGGCGATCTGGGGGGCGTCGCCGCCGCCGGGACGGGCGCCGGTGGCGGCGCCGGCCGGCGTGTCGCCGATCCGCGGCCGCTCGGCGGCGGGCTCCGGCGCCGGCGCGATCGTCGGTCGAGGTGGCGTCGTCGCCACCGGCTCCCGGCTCCCCCGTCGAGGGCGACCGGTCTCCGGGTCCGAGCCGGGGTCCGAGTCCGTCGTCCGGGGCGGTCGTCCGGGGCGGCGGCGGTCGAGGGCCGCCGCCGGCGGCGGCGGGGGTTCGGACCCGATCCGGCCCACCGGCCGTCGGCGACCGTCGGCCTCGCCGTCGCCGGCCCCGACGGGGACGCCGGCCGGTCCGGCGGGTCAGCGAGCGGCTCGCTCGCCGACTGGTCTGTGCCCGGCTCGGTCGCCGTGGAGCTCGCCGAGCGCGGCCCGGCACCGGGCGGCGGCGTGGCTCCGGAGGCACCGGGAAGGCCGGGGCTGTCTGTGGGGCAGGCCCCGGCGGCGGGCCCACGGGCTCCGCCACCGGCTGGCCGGCGCTCAGATCGGACATGAGGAAAATCCCTTCTCGTACTGCTCACGAGGCGCGCTCCCAGACGGCGGCGTCAGCCGCGGGCGTCGCGAGGGGCTCCCACCGGGAGCCGTCGCGCTCGATCCATTGATTGGTCCTGCGGGCCAGCCCGAGCTCGATGCCCATCACCTGGGCCAGCTCGGCTGGACGGACCCCGCGGGGTCGGGTCCCGAGCTCGGCCACGAGCACGGACCCGGTCCCGCACGGCCCGGCGGAGGAGAGAGCGAGCACCGAGGGACGCAGGTCGTCGGTCACCGGACGCCCCTTGCGCTCGCGTGTGACGGGGAGGACCTCGGCGCCCAGCACCGCGGCGATGACCTCGCCGAGGGCGCCGGGGTCCACCTGTGGAACATCGATCTCCCATCGGCACGAGGTCACTTCCTCCTGGAGTGACCCCGCCCCGTCCGGGAGGACCTGAGCGGCGACGACATCGACGCCGTCAGGGAGGAGAGAACTGAACGTGGAGGTGACCTCCTCGGGCGACACCGGCTCTCGCAGGGCGACGTCGAGATACTCGGCGTCCGATTCGCATCCGGTCGGGCAGGGCCAGGCCGAAGCTCAACTTGGGCCGGGGGGAGAAGCCCTCGGTGTAGGCCATCGGCAGCCGGGCCCGGCGCAGGGCCCGCTCCCACATCCGGGCCACGTCGCGGTGGCTCGTCCACCGCACCCGGCCCATCTTGGCGAATCGGATCCGCAGTCTCACGACCCCGCCTCCGCCGGCCCCGCACCGGCCAGCACCGGGTCGGCCGAGGCGTGCCGGTGTGGGCAGGAACCGCACCGGCACCATCCCGCCGGTCTCGAGGTCCTGGCCCGTGCCCTGGCTGCCCCCGGCGGGGGCCACCGACGACGCCACCACGTGCTCGACCCCGAGTCCCGTGCAGGCCCCGCAGTCGTAGCACGGCGTCCACCGGCAGTCCTCCAGGCCGTGCTCGGCCAGGGCCTCCTGCCAGTCCTGCCACAGGAAGTCGCGGTGCAGCCCGGCCGACACGTGGTCCCAGGGCAGGACCTCGTCCTCCTGGCGGTGGCGGTAGACGGCGTCGTCGAGGGTCAACCCGGCCGCCTCCAGCGCCTCGGTCCACAGGCGCAGGTCGAAGTGCTCGGACCACTCCTGGAACGTCCCGCCCGCCCGCCAGACGCTCCTCGATGACGGCGCCCATCCGGCGGTCGCCGCGGCTGACGAGACCCTCCACGGCCGTGGCCTCGGGATCGTGCCACCGCAGCGTCAGCCCCCGGACGCCGCGGACGGCGTCCTTCAGCAGGATGACCTTGCGCCGCAGCTCCTCCATCGTGTTCTGGCCGAACCACTGGAACGGGGTGTGGGCCTTGGGCACGAACCCGCCCACCGAGGCCGTCACGGTGACGTTGCGGTGGTAGCGACGGCCGATCTCGACACACGACCGGGCCAGGGCGGCGATCCCGAGCACGTCGTCGTCGGTCTCGGTCGGGCAGGCCGATGAGGAAGTAGAGCTTGACCCGTCTGCCACCCCTGGGAGAAGGCGGCGTCCACCGCCACGTAGAGGTCCTCCTCGCGGATCAGCTTGTTGATGACCTGGCGCATCCGCCAGGTCCCGCCCTCGGGGGCGAAGGTCAGGCCCGTCCGCCGCACCTTCTGGATCTCGGCCGCCAGGCCCACGGTGAAGGCGTCGACCCGGAGGCTGGGCAGGCTCACCGACACCTGGCCCGAGCACTCGGGATCGTTGATGATCGAGGTCACCGTCTTCTCGATCCCCGAGAAGTCGGCCGACGACAGCGACGTGAGCGTCACCTCGTCGTAGCCCGGTCCGGTCGAGACCGTCGCGCGACCATCCGGTCGACCTGGGCCGCCGGGCGCTCGCGGACGGGACGGGTGATCATCCCGGCCTGGCAGAACCGGCACCCCCGCGTGCACCCCCGGAACACCTCGACGTTCAGCCGGTCGTGGACGACCTCGATCAGGGGCACGAGCTGCTGCTTCGGATACGGCCACGGCCCCAGATCGGTGATCGTCCGCTTCTCCACCTTCTCCGGCACGCCGGGGAAGCGCGGGGACCACGCCGGCGAGCCGACCGCCGTCGTAGGACGGGCTCGTAGCACGAGGGCACGTAGACCCCGGGCACGCTCGGCCAGGGCCAGGAGCAGGTCGTCCCGGTCCGCGACTCGCCGCTCGCCCCTCCGACTGCCATCGCCGCACGACATCGGTGATGTCGCCCACCGCCTCCTCGCCGTCACCGAGCACGAAGGCGTCGACGAAATCGGCCATCGGCTCGGGGTTGAAGGCGCAGTGGCCGCCGGCGATCACGAGCGGGTGCTCCGGCCGACCGGTCGGCCGCCCGCACCGGGACGCCGGCCAGGTCGATCAGGTTCAGGACGTTCGTGTAGGTGAGCTCGGCCGACAGGTTGAAGGCGAGGATGTCGAAGTCGGCCGCCGGCCGGCTCGTCTCCACCGAGAACAGCGGCACCCCGGCCGCCCGCATGGCCGCCTCCATGTCCGTCCACGGGGCGTAGGCGCGCTCGGCGACGGCGTCGGGCCGCTCGTTCAGGATCTCGTAGAGGATCTGCAGCCCCTGGTTGGGCAGGCCGATCTCGTAGGTGTCGGGATACAGCAGCAGCCACGCCACGCGTCCGGGCCCGTGATCGGGCTCACAGGCACCCAGTTCTCCCCCGATGTAGCGGGCCGGCTTGGTGACGTGGGCCAGGAGCGGTTCGATCCGTGGCCACAAGGAGGTCATGTGCCCGCCGAGTCTAGAGCCGGCCCCGGGGCGACCGGGGCCCGTCCGCGGCCCCTCGGCCCCGCCCGTCCGGGCCGCCGCCTCGGAGGTCTGGTCGACGACGTCGCTCCGGGCCGGTCGTGCGGTGGTCGACCGGGGTCGGCGGGTCGAGGTGGTGGTCGACGAGGCCGGTCCCCGACCCGGTCGGGGCGGGCTCAGGTTCACCGGGGCCACCGGGTTGGCCACCAGGTAGCTGAAGCCGGCCTCGGCCACCGGGGCGGCGGCCGAGGCGCCGTAGCCGCCCTTCTCGATGACCACGGCGATCAGGTACTGCGGGTCGTTCACCTGGGCCCCCAGCCCACGAACCACGAGGTCGGGACCTGCTCGCTGGCGCTGGCCGTCCCCGTCTTCCCGGCCAGGGACAGCTTGCCGAAGTCGAAGCCGGCGAAGCTCGGAAGGCGCGTCCCGCCCTGGGGTCGTTCACCACCCCCTCGAAGCCGGCCAACATCGGCCTGGTGGTCGGCCGGCGACAGCGCCACGTGGCCGGCCACCTTGGGGGCGAACGTCTTCACCACCTTGCCCGTCGAGGTGACGATCCCGGCCGCGATCTGCGGCGCGTACCGGGTGCCCCCGTTGGCGAAGGTGGCGTAGGCCACCGCCTCCTCGATGGGGGTGATCGCCGTCCCGCCCTGACCGAACGCCATCTCGACGTTGTTGCCCGTGTACCAGCCTCCGTTGGGATAGTCCTTCGGGTCCTGGGCGTGCTCCTTGGCCACCACCGACGGGGAGTCGACCCGGGCGTAGTACCCGGCGTCCTCGCCGGGCAGGTCGATACCGGTCACCTGACCGAAGCCGTACTGGGCGGCGATCGTTCTGGATGGGCTGCTGGCCGTACTTGCCCCGGTTGTCCCAGAACTGGGCGCCGAGGTTGTAGAAGAAGTCGTCACTCGAGATGGTGAGCGCCTGCGTGACGTCGATGTCGGCGTGCGGGTTCTCACCGTCGTTGTCCTGCAGCGGCTTGCACCCGAGGCCGCCGGTCTGACAGCCCGGGATGGTGAAGATGCCGTCGTCGTAGTAGGGGGTCGTCGGCCCGATGAGGCCCGTCTGCAGGGCGGCGGTGGCCGTGGCCAGCTTGAACGTGGACCCCGGCGTGTAGAAGCCGTCGATGGCGTTGTCGTCCTGTGCCGTTCCCGATCTGGTTGAGCTCGGCCTGGGTGACGATGGAGTTGTTCCAGATGGACGGGTCGTAGGTCGGATCGGACACCAGGGCCAGCACCGCCCCCGTCTCGGGGTCGAGGGCGACGGCGGCGCCCCCGGTGGGGTGCTCGACCTGGCCGGTCGAGGCGTCGACCGTCCCCTCCAGGGACTTGATCTTGTCGGCCAGCGCGTTCTGCAGCGTCTGTTCCAGTCCGGAGTCGATGTTGGTCACCACGTTGTCACCGGACCGCGGTTGCGTCTGACCCAGGCTCCCCACGACCTGACCCTGGGCGTTCACCTCGACCTCGTTCGTGCCCGGCGTCCCCCGCAGGTACGACTCGTACTGATTCTCGAGCCCGGCCTGACCGTACTCGTCGCCCAGTTGGTAGCCCTGGGCGCTGTGGGCGGCCAGCTCGGCGCTGTTGATCTGACGGACGTACCCGAGCATCTGGGCCCCCGTCTCCCCCTCCGGGTACGTCAGCTGCGTCCCCGACGAGACCGACACCCCGGGAAACATCGAGGCGTGCTCGCCGATGTAGAGAACGTCCGACAGAGGGGCGTTCAGCAGGATGGGAACGGGCTCGTACAGACTGAACTGGTCGTTGTTGAGATCGTCGTTGATCTGCGTGGTGGTGAGACCGAGCAGAGCCGCCAATTGGCCGACCACCTCCGGGTGCTGTTCGGCCGCCACCCGGGCCAGGGTGATGTTCCTCGTCACCGTGTCGCCCACCAGCGTGGAGCCGGACCGGTCGAGGATGAGCCCCCGGGGCGACGGCACCTGGACCGGTCGGACGTGGTTCTGGGCCACCGTCTGCGAGTAGGCCGAGGTGTCGAGGACCTGGAGATACCACAACCGGACGAACATCAGCGCGAAGAGGGCGGCCACCAGGAGGCCGACGACGCGGAGCCGCACGATCGTCCGGGGGGCCGACGGTTCGCTCGTGGGCATGACGCGGTCGACGACCGACCGCCGGGGGCGCATCCGCGGCGTCCGCGGCTCCTTCTGGCGGTTCGGACGTGACGTCTTCGGCTTCGGATAGAAGTGCCCACCGCGCAGCGGATGACGCAGGCGTCCCGCCGGACGCGCCGGCCGGCGCCGGCGACGCGGTGTGTCGGCCGTCCGCAGCTGGCGGGCGAACCGCCGGCGCCGTCTCATCTCGACCCGGCGCCGACGCTGGCGCCGCGGCCCGATGTCACCGGCGGCATGGCCCACGTCACCATCCGCACCACGGGGGTGGCCAGGACGACGGCGGCGGGGGTGGCCACCACCAGAGCGGGCACCAGATCGGTCCGCAGGGCCCCCGGTTCTCCGAGCACGGCCCCCAGGATCGCGTACATCGACAGTCCGACGGCGGTCGCCCCGGCGGCGACGATGAGCGGCAACCACCACGAGCTGCGCACGAGCCCCCTGGTGGCCAGTCCCGTCCCGTAGCCGACGAGGCAGCCGACCAGGGCCGACAGCCCGAACGTGGTGGGGAGGAACAGATCGGCCAGCAGGCCGGCGGCGAATCCGAACCCGGCCCCCCGGTCGGGGCCGGCCACGTAGCCGGCCGCCATGGGCAGCAGGAGCATGGCGTCGGGGTGGGCGCCGGCCACCCGGACCCCGTCGAGGAGCGTGTTCTGGACGGCCAGGACGACGACCATCACGATCGTCGACCGAGCGAGATCGGCCGTCGTCATGGTCCGGACCACCGGTGGTGGCGTGCACGGGCCGACATCTCAGGGGGCCGGCGGCCACTGCAGGACATCGACGTACTCCAACTGGGACAGGTCGGCCACCGGCACGGCGGTCACCGACTCCTCGGTCGCCGACGGCGTCGACGAGAACCCGGTGATCCTGGCCACCGGGATGAGGGCGGGGTAGGCGGCGTTCTGGAGTCCGCTCGTCGTGAGTACCTCGCCCTTGTGCAGGGGGGCGCCGGGCGTGATGTCGGTGACCGTCAGGGGCTTGCCGATCCCGGCACCCTGCGTGAGGCCGACGTCCGCGCTGGCCGGCCCGAAACGCACCCCGACGGGGGAATCGGCGCCGGCGTCGGTGATCAGGAGCACGGTGCACGTCGTCGACGCCGTGGCCGTCACGTGGCCCACCAGGCCGGCACCGCCGACGACGGGCATTCCCGGAGCGACGCCGTTCGCCGTCCCCACGTTCAGCTCGACGGTGGCGGCGAAGTTGGATGGATTCAGATCGATCACCTGGGCCGTCACCGTCGGGATCCCCGGCGTCCATGTCAGGTGGTTGAGCGCGTCCAGAGCCTGCAGCGCGTTCTGCGTGGCCTGCTCGGCCAGCGTCTGCCGTTGCAACTGGGCCCACCTCGTCGCGCAACTTCTGCGTTCTCCTGCTCGAGCTCCCCCCGTTGAAGGCCCCGGCCAGGAAGCTCCCGATCGGACGGGTCACGGCGTCGACCGCGTGCTGCACGGGCGAGAAGGCGTCGTTGGCCGTGTTCTTCAGACTGGAGATGGCCCCGTGGGCGTCACCGCGGTAGTCGAGCGTGATGATCGTGATCGACGCCAGCACCAGCAGCCCGATTGTCAGCCGGGGGCGTCGGGCACGGCGCGTCCTGGCCATGTCGAACCGATCTCAGGCGATGCCGCCGGCTCCACCGGCAGGCCGCGGGCGCCACGACGACCGTCGGACGGCGGGGGCGGGTCGGGCGCCGCGCCAGGCGCGGGCGCCCATCACCCGGCGGAGGAGGTGATGAGGACCTGCTTGAGGGCGTCGAACTCCTCGAGGCACTGTCCGCTGCCGATGGCCACGCAATTGCAGCGGGTCGCGGGCGACGACGATCGGCATGCCGGTCTCCTCCTGCAGGCGGGCGTCGAGCCCGTGCAGGAGGGCACCTCCTCCGGTGAGGACGATGCCCTGCTCCATGATGTCGGCGGCCAACTCCGGCGGCGTCTTGTCGAGGGTCACCTTGACGGCGTCGATGATGGCCGACACCGGCTCGTCGATGGCCCGGCGGATCTCTTCGGTGGAGACGACGACCGTCTTCGGAAGTCCCGTCACCAGGTCGCGGCCGCGGATCTCGGCGTGCAGCTCCTCTTCCAGCGGGAACGCCGAACCCAGGGCGATCTTGATCTCCTCCGACGTCCGCTCGCCGAGTGCCAGGCTGTACTCCTTCTTGATGAACGAGATGATCGCCTCGTCGAGCTCGTCACCTCCGATGCGGACCGACTGGCTCGTCACGATTCCCCCCAGGGAGATCACGGCGACCTCCGTGGTCCCGCCCCCGATGTCCACCACCATGTTCCCGGTCGGCTCGTGGACCGGGAGTCCCGCTCCGATGGCCGCCGCCATCGGCTCCTCGATGATGTACGCCTTCCGGGCACCGGCGTACTCGGCCGCCTCCATGACGGCGCGCTGCTCCACACCGGTGATCCCCGACGGGACGCAGATGACCATCCGTGGCTTGGCGAACCGGCGCTGGTGGACCCGCTGGATGAAGTAGCGGAGCATCTTCTCGCAGATCTCGAAGTCGGCGATGACCCCGTCCTTGAGCGGCCTGATGGCCTGGATGTGGCTGGGAGTCCGCCCGATCATCCGTTTGGCTTCGGCCCCCACGGCCAGCGGACGGCCGTCCTTGACGTTCACCGCCACCACCGACGGCTCGTTCAGGATGATCCCGCGGCCACGGACGTAGACGAGGGTGTTGGCCGTACCCAGATCGACCGCCATGTCGCGGCCGAGGAGAAAGAACCGATTGTCCTTCATGCGCTTCGATCCACCTCGTGATCTGCGCGGGGGCCGTCACCTCATGGATCGGCCCCCGTGGGGAGTGCTAGGGAGTCGGCCCAGGCTACGAGACGTACGGGGATCACACAAGATGCTGTTTTCCGCCCTACGTCGCTGCCCGTGACGCCCGGACCACGGCGTGAGCCCAACCTCGGGTCGACAGGAACGGAACAGGGCCCTCGCTCACCTCAGATCGGGGAAGAAGATCACCGTCTCCCGTTTCGCCGACTCGGCCGAGTCCGACCCGTGGATCAGGTTCTCGGTCAGGATCGTCCCCAGATCCCCCCGGATCGTTCCCGGTGGTGCGTCGGCCGGATCGGTGGGGCCCATCAAGGTCCGCACGATCCGCCACGTCTCCTCGGGACCCTCCACCACGAGAACCATCGAGGGTGACCGGGTGATGAACGCCACCAGCTCGCCGTAGAAGGCCTTGCCCCGGTGCTCCTCGTAGTGCCGCGCGGCGGTCTCCTCGTCGATGGTCACCAGCGAGGCGGCGACCAGACGGAGGCCTTTGCGTTCCAGACGGGCGATGATCTCGCCCGTCAGTCCACGTTCGACGGCGTCCGGTTTGCAGATCACCAAGGTGCGCGTCATCGGCGGGAGGCTACCGGGGGGAGCCCCCGGCGTCGAAACGCATCCGGCCGGGTCAGCCGCCCCCGGCGGGAAAGGCGTCGTTCAGGGAGTCCGACACCTGGCGCTGACTGGCCGACGGGACGAGGAGAGGTCGGGCTTCGGCCACGACGTAGAGAGAGCCGGTGACGACGAGACGTCCGTCGGCCGACACCCGGCGGCGCGCCAGGGCCAGGGCGTCGGCGGTCGAGCCGACCACGTCGCCGACGAGCCCGGCGGCGCGTGCGGCGTCGGCGATGGCCGTCCCCGGCATGGCCCGGGGCGACGGTGCCGTGCACGCCACCACGGTCGTGACGCCGGTCGGGATCAGAGCCTCCACCATGGCGCTCGGATCCCGTCCTTCCAACATGCCGATCACCACCACCGTCTCTCCCCCGGTGGGCAGCTCCTCGATGAGACCTCGGGCCAACGCCTGGGCGCCGGCCACGTTGTGGGCCCCGTCGAGGATGACGAGAGGGGCACGTCCCACCACCTCCATCCGACAGGGCATCGTCACCGACGCGCAGGCGTGCTCCACCACCTCCGGTGCCAAGGCCGAGCCGAAGAAGGCCTCGGCGGCGCCCAGGGCGATCGCCGCGTTCTCGGCCTGGTGCGCCCCGTGCAGAGGCAGGTAGACCTCCGGATACTCGGCCGACGGAGTGCGGAGGTCGATCAGGCGACCCCCCACCGCCACCCGGCTGCCTTCGCAGGCGAAGTCCTCGCCCTGCACCCACGTCCCGGCCGCACCGACGGCGTCGGCGGCGTCGGTGAAGACGGCTCGGAGCCCGGGGTCCATCTCCCCCACCAGGACCCGGCACCCGGGCTTGATGATCCCGGACTTCTCGACGGCGATGTCACGGAGGGTCGGCCCCAGGACCTCGACGTGGTCGTAGCTGACGTTGGTCACCACGGCGACATCGGGACGGACCACGTTGGTGGCGTCCCAACGCCCCCCCAGGCCCACCTCGACCACGGCGACGTCCACCGCCACGTCGGCGAACCACCGGAAGGCGGCCGCCGTCAGGAGCTCGAAACGGGTCGGACGCTCGGCCATCATCGGCTCGATCAGGGCCAGCGAGCCCAGGACCTCGGCCAGCTCGTCATCGTCGATCGGCGTCCCGTCACGGGCCAGGCGCTCGTTGACGGTCTCCAGGTTCGGGCTCGTGTAGGTCCCCACCGTCAAGCCGTTGGCCATGAGCAGTTCCGTCAGGATGCGGGCCGTCGACCCCTTGCCGTTCGTCCCCGTGATGTGGACCACGGGGCAGGCGCGCTCGGGGTCGCCGAGCAGCCGACACAGCTCCGTGATGCGGTCGAGTGTGGGCGCCCCCAACCGGGTGGGCATGGCCGACTCGTAGTTCGTGTGCTCGTCGAGCCACGCCACGACGTCGTCGCCACGGACACCGGTCCCGACCTCGTCGGGACTACGACCCACCGACGCCGGCCCTCTGGGTCAGGAGGCGGCTCGACGCGTGCGGACCGTCTTCGCCGACTCACCCTGCGGAATGAGCGTGGGGTGCACGCGGTCGAGGACGACGGCACGGTCGATCACGCACCGACCGATGTCGGTCCGGCTGGGGAGGTCGTACATGACCTCCAGGAGAACCTCTTCCAGAATGGCCCGCAGTCCCCGTGCGCCGGTCCCCCGCAGCAACGCCTGCTCGGCCACCGCCTCCAGGGCGTCGTCACCGAGCACCAGCTCGACGCCGTCGAGCTCGAACACCCGTCGGTACTGCTTCACCAGCGCGTTCTTGGGCTCGACCAGGATTCGGACCAGCGCCTCCTTGTCGAGACTGGAGACGGCGCCGACGACCGGGAGCCGACCGATGAACTCCGGGATGAGACCGAACTTGATGAGGTCCTCGGGCAGGACGTGGCGCAGGACCTCGTCGTCCCGGGGTTCGCTGCTGCGGCGGACCTCGGCACGGAAGCCGATTCCCTTGCGCCCGATCCGGCTCTCGATGATCTTGTCCAGGCCGGCGAAGGCCCCACCGCAGAGGAAGAGGATGTTGGTGGTGTCGATCTGGATGAACTCCTGATGGGGGTGCTTGCGCCCACCCTGGGGGGGCACCGAGGCGGTGGTGCCCTCGAGGATCTTGAGCAGCGCCTGCTGGACACCCTCGCCCGAGACGTCACGTGTGATCGACGGGTTCTCGCTCTTGCGGGCGATCTTGTCGATCTCGTCGATGTAGATGATCCCCGTCTCGGCCCTCTTCACGTCGTAGTCGGCGGCCTGGATCAGCTTGAGGAGGATGTTCTCCACGTCCTCGCCCACGTACCCGGCCTCGGTCAGCGCCGTGGCGTCGGCGATGGCGAAGGGGACGTTCAGCATCCGGGCCAGCGTCTGGGCCAGCAAGGTCTTGCCGCACCCGGTGGGTCCGAGGAGCAGGATGTTCGACTTGGCCAGCTCCACCTCGGTCGACTGGGTGGGGCCTGCCTGGACCCGCTTGTAGTGGTTGTAGACGGCGACCGACAGAATCTTCTTGGCGTACTCCTGTCCGATCACGTAGTCGTTCAGGAACTCGAAGATCTCCCGGGGCTTGGGAAGGTCCTCGAACGACAACTCCGTCGTCTCGGCCAGCTCCTCGGCGATGATGTCGTTACAGAGATCGATGCACTCGTCACAGATGTAGACGCCCGGCCCCGCGATCAGTTTCTTGACCTGTTTCTGTGACTTGCCACAGAAACTGCACTTCACAAGGTCCCCGCCGTCCCCGAACTTCGCCACCGTCTCCCCTTCCTCCGGACAAGCCTAAGCCACGCCGACGATTTCGGCGGCCGCGATGGCATCACGAGTCGTGATCACTTCGTCGATCAGGCCGTAGTTCACAGCCTCCTCCGCCGTGATCACGAAGTCCCGGTCGGTGTCGCGGGCGATCTTGTCGACCGCCTGACCGGTGTCCCCCGAGAGCATCGAATTGAGAAGGTCCCGCATACGGATGATCTCCTTGGCCTGCAATTCGATGTCGCTCGCCTGTCCGGCGGCCCCTCCCCAGGGCTGATGGAGCAGGATGCGGGCATGGGGAAGGGCAAATCGCTTCCCGTGCGCCCCCGCCGCCAGGAGGACCGCGGCGGCCGACGCCGCCTGCCCGAAGCAGAACGTCGAGACATCGGGCTTCACGAACTTCATCGTGTCGTAGATGGCGAACAGGGCCGTGATGTCGCCCCCGGGTGAATTGACGTAGAGGGAGATGTCCTTGTCCGGGTCCTCGTACTCGAGGAAGAGCATCTGGGCGCAGATCAGGTTGGCCACGGTGTCGTCGATCGGGGTCCCCAGGATGATGATCCGCTCCTTGAGGAGCCGCGAATAGAGGTCGTAGCCCCGCTCGCCCCGACTCGTCTGCTCGATGACGGTGGGAACCAGGTAACCCTGGGCGTTGCCGACGACATTCATGCTTCGGCCTCCACGGTGGCTCCCTCTTCGGCTCCCACGTCGTCACTCCCTCGTTCACCCGACGGCGCCTCGGCGCCGTCGGTGGCCAGGTCGTCGCCCACCGCCTGTATCACCGAGTCGGGATGCAGGTCATCACGGTCAACGGGCTTTCCTTCCTCGTCGACCAACGCTACGTGGTCGATCAGCCACTCGAGCGCCATCGCTTTTCTCTTGTCCGAGCGTACCGCGGGGAGCCTCCCGGCGCGGTCGAGTCGGCGCCTCAAATCCGCTCCTGTCGTTCCCGCCTGCTCGGCCATCTCGGCCACGGCGGCATCGAGGTCCTCGTCGCTGACCTCGATGTTCTCGGCATCGGCGAGTGCCCGCAGCGCGAGATCGGCGCGCACGGCGCGGGCCGCTTCGGCCTGCAACTCGGCCAGGAGGCTGTCACGGTCCCGACCCGACGCCTGGAGGAACTGCTCCAGGGAGATGTGCCTCTGCTCCAGTCGGTGGCCCAGATCGTGAAGTCTTTCACGCACCTCGGCGTCGACCAGGGCCTCGGGCGGGTCGTCCTGGACGAGCTCGATCAGCGCGTCGAGGGCCCGGGAGCGCAGGGCCATCTGGACCTGCATGATCTTGATCTGCCGCAGTTTCGTCGCCAGGTCGTCGCGCAGACCGGCGACGGTGTCGAACTCCGACGCCTCCGCCGCCCAGGCGTCGGTCGGCTCCGGGAGCACCTTCTCCTTGATCTCCTTGACGAGAACACGAAACGAGGTGGGGATCTCGGTCCCCTCGGGGCCGGGGACGGGCGCGCTGAATTGCAGGATGTCGCCCACCGCCGATCCGCGCAGCTGGTCGTCCAGACCGGGGATGTCGGATCCCGATCCCACCTCGTAGAGGTAGTCCTCCACGTCGAGGTCGTCACCTCCGGACCGGGTGCCATGGAGATCGATGGTCACGTAGTCGCCGTCACGCGCCGGTCGGCCGACGACCTCGAGTTCGCCGGACTGCTCCCTGCACGCGGTCGACCTGCGCGTCGACGTCCTCGTCGGTGACGTCGACGGCGGGCACGGTGACCACCAGACCGCCGTAGCCGGCGACGGAGACGGTCGGACGGACCTCCACCAACGCGTCGAAGGTGAGCGGTCCCCCCTCCTCTCCCGATGTGATGTCGATCTCCGGGGCGGCGATCGGATCGACTTCGGTGTCGACCACGGCACGCGCATAGAGATCGGGAAGGGCGTCGCTGATGGCCTGCTGGCGCAACGCCTCGGCGCCGCCCAGCCGGGCCTCGAGAACGGGACGGGGGACGCGACCGGGCCGGAAGCCCGGGACGCGGACGTCACGGGAGAGACGCCGGACCGTGCGAATTGAGGGCGTCGTCCACCTCGGACTCGTCCAGTTCGACGGAGAGACGGACCCGGTTGCCCTCGACCGGGGCTGCTGTCGCACGCATAAGAAGGGAACAGTCTACCGGCCCCCGTCGCTCACCTCGTCCCCGTGGGCCGGCCCGAGCGTTCAGATCATGAACGCCATCGAATCGACCACCCGCTCGGCCAGCTCGGTGTCGCCCCGGAGCTCGACCAGACCGGCACCTCGGGCCGCCTCACCCGTGGCACGACCGCACCCGAGGCGCCAGAACACCTCCAGGTCCATCCGCAATTCGGCGGTGGGCCCGGACCCGGCCACCTGGTCCACGGCCGCCCGTCCGCCGCGCACGACGACGTCGAAACGCCGAGGCTCGCTCCCCGTCAGCTCGAAGCGGACCGAGGACCCGTCAGGGGCTCCCGCCTTCTTGCCGACGATGAAGGGCATGGCCGACGCCAGCCGGTCGATGGCCAACGTGGCCGCCGGGCCGTGGTGATGACCCGGTCGTGCCGTCGCCACCCGGATGTCCTGTTCGTGCACCCAGCAGTCCATCACCCGGACACGCATGAACTCCCGGTACGGCACCTCCCCGACCGGACTCGGACCCGACTCGTCGAAACGGGAGGAGGGCCACGACCGCAACTGCGCCAGCCGGCGCGACGTCACGTCACGGAACACGGCCAGCACCTCGGGACCGGTGTGGCTGCGGAGCGAGTCCACCCATCCTTCGTTGCGCGCACCGACCTCGTTGTGGACGTGCGGCGCCGTTGACACCGGGGCGGGGGCCGTGTCCCCGAGCAGCGAGCGCTCCGTCCCCACCATGTGGGAGAGCACGTCACGGACGGTCCACCCCGGGCACTCCGACGGCAGCTCCCATTCGCCGGCCTCGAGGTCGTCACCGAGCTCGCCGATGGCCGCCCACTCCTCGTCGAGGATGTCGACGATCGGTTCCTTCGACCCGTTGCCCACGGTCTCTCCTTCCACGGCGCCCGGCACCTCCGGGCGCCATCATCCACCACGGAGACGTCGCGTCGGCGCCGGCGTCCGCCCCGTTCCGGGTCGGGAGGACAACTCGCAAAGCGATAATCAGCCCACTGTCCGTGGGCCACGTGGTGGCCAGAGGCCTGGGAAGAGCAGGTGGAACGGTCCGGAACGGCCCCACGCCTGAGCATCCACGTGCACCGGCACCCCCGGCGGTAGCTTCGACCCGACCCCTTGGCGGGGCGCAGCAGAGTGAGGAGGCCAACGTGACGTCGTACGAGGGCTACTGCGTTAAATGTCGGGAGAAGCGGCAGTTCGATGGCAACGAGGTCGAGCTGGCCAACGGTAGGCGTGCCGCACAAGGCACCTGCCCGACGTGCGGTACGAAGATGAACAGGATCCTGGGAAAGAAGTGACGAGATAGCGCTCACGCGCTCTCGGGACGGGGGCGTCCCTCGACTCTTTCAGCGCCGGGAGATGGCGTCGAGGAGTGCTCCCTCCCGCAAGCCCCACTCGCTCACCACGAAGTGGTCGACGCCCATCTCGGTGGCGAAGGTCTCGAGGATCGCCGCCCCGATGGGCAGCATCGGGGCCCGCCGGGTGGGCATTCCCGGCAGGGCCAACCGTTCCCGGAGATCGAGGACGGCGAGCCGGGAGGCGAGTTCCGCCACCTGGCGGGCGGGTAGCTCGACCTGGTTGACCTCGACGGCCCGTCCCGACGGTCGCCCCCGCGTCCGGGCCGTGGCCAACCGGGCCAGGGCCCGGGCTGTTCCACCGCTCACGACCGTCCGGGCCGTCACGCCGGGGTGGCCGGCCAAGGCGGCCCGCACCGGGGCCAGCGCCTCCACCGTCCGGGCCCGGATCGCCGACCGGTCCGCCTCCGTCAAGGGGTCCCCGGTGGCGAGCTCGCCCTGGAGTCGTGTCGCCCCCACCGGGGCGCTGGTGGCCAGGACCACGTCGTGGGCGTTGCCGACGGCCACCTCGAAACTCCCGCCGCCGAGGTCGAGCCCGAGGACGGGGCCTTCGCCCATCCAGATCCCGGCCCGCTGACCGCCGAAGCACAAGCGGGCCTCCTCCTCGCCGTCCAGGACGCGCACCGGCGTCCCCACCACCCGTTCGAGCCGGGCCACCACCTGGGGGCCGTTGCCGGCGTCGCGCAGAGCGGCGGTGGCGAGGGCCACCACCACGTCGGGCCGGACCTCGTCGAGGGCACTGCGCAGACGGGTGGCGGCGGCGACCGACGCGGCCAGCCGGTCGGCCGGAATCGATCCGCTGGCGCCCACGGCGAATCCGAGGTTCAACAACGCACGGCGTCGCATGACCGGCTCGAGGGTCCCGCACGGGCCGGCATCACACACCAGGACCTGGAACGAGCTGCTCCCGAGATCCCAGACAGCGGCCCGAACCGGCACGGTGCGACCGTAGCCGCATCGGCGCGGGCGGTGCGGACACCGTCGCCAGCACGTCATCCCACGTCGCCGCATCCGGTCCCGTGCGACGCGTCCTGATTCGCCACCGTCTCGACATCGTGGAAGCCTGGACGGTGACCTCGGCGGCACGCTCGCCCGAGGTCGGCGAAAGGACACGCGCGTGATGGCTGCCGGCGAAGAGGATCGAGCGTCGCTCCTGGCGTTCATCGAAGCTCAGGGCAAGCGCCTCAAGAAGACCGACCTCGAGGAGCTCTCCCCGCTGAAGCTCAACCGCGCCGCCGCCGCCATGGCCGACGTGACCGACGAGCCGGCGCCCGACTCCGGAAGTGCCGTCTTCCTCACGGCCTGGAAGCGCACCGACCAGTGTCACCATTTCTGGGGACCGACGGTGGGCCAGGAGCGGTTCTGCACGAAGTGCCAGGTCCCGCGCAGCGCCCTCGCTCCCGACGAGGACGCCGGACCCACCCATCGCCGCAGCTGACGCCACCGCGGCTGACACGACCAGAGCTGACACGACCAGAGCTGACACGACCACAGTTGATGCCACCGCGGCTGACGCCGTGGCAGTCTGCGGGGCGACGGCAACCGGATAGCGTGCGCGGGTGCGGATCGGCGTCCTGATGCTCCCGACGGACCCGTGGCCCGAGACGGTGGCTCGGGCCACCCGTCTCGAGGCCCTCGGATACGACCACCTCTGGACGTACGACCATCTCTCCTGGCGCCGGTACCGGGACCGGCCGTGGCACGCGACCGTCCCGTGGTTGACCGGGTTGGCGGCGGCCACCGGGACCATCCGACTGGGCACCATGGTGGCGTCGGCGAACTTCCGGCACCCGGTGACCCTGGCCAAGGACGCCATGACACTCGACCACATCTCGGAGGGTCGCCTCACGCTCGGCGTGGGGGCGGGGGGACTGGGGTTCGACACAACGGTCCTCGGTGGCGCGGTGCTGTCCCGCGGGAGAGCGCGGTCGACGCCTGGGGGAGTTCGTCGAGCTGCTCGACCTCTTGCTCCGCCAGCCGGTGACGTCGTACCGCGGGACGTACTACACGGCCGAGGAGGCGCGGATGCTCCCGGGCTGCGTCCAACGGCCCCGTCTCCCCCTGGCCGTCGCCGGCGGCGATCCGGGAACGTTGGGCCTGGTGGCGCGGAGGGCCGACGCCTGGATCACCTACGGTGACTCGTCCCACCGTGACCTGACGGCCGCCGGGACCGACGCCGCCGTCCGACGGCAGCTCGACCAGCTGACAGAGGAGTGCGGACGCCTCGGCCGCGACCCGCGGTCCATCGACCGGATCTATCTGAGCGGCAACACCGACGAGCGGCCCTTGGCCAGTCTGGGTGCCTTCACCGACCTCGTGGGCCGCTGCCGGGCCCTCGGCTTCACCGACATCGTGTTCCACCACCCTCGAGCCGACGACCCGGTGTGGAACGACCCCGAGGAGATCGTCGAGATGATCGCCTCCGAGGTCCTGCCCGCCGTCCACTGATCCGGCCGTGGTCCCGCCGTCACCGCGACGCGGCCCCGACCCGTGTCGCCAGTCGCTCCCCTCCCTTCAGAGCCATGGCCCGCGCCGCTCTCACCACCACGGGGGCGGTGCAGACCGAAGCGGGCGCCTGCCCCGTGGTGGCGCAGATGGCGGCCGTGAGGTAGTCGGCGGTCCCGACGATGGCCTGGGTGCTCGGGTCACCGGGGATCGACAGGCGGGACGCGATCTGTCGTTGATCGAAACCGCTCAGGAGTCCCGGGGTGAAGCTGGGCGAGAGGACGAACGCTTCGTTCCCGATGTCGAGGAAGGGATAGCCGTAGCTGTCGTCGTACCGCTGCCACAGGTCCGCCTCCTGCCTCGTCAGGGGTTCGAGGACCGGGTCCGTCCCGGGACCGTCGACGTCGTTGCCCGAGTGTTCGACCATGGCGAGAGCGACATAGCGGCTCGAGTAGGAGGCCCCCTGGAAGGAGAAGGTCGCCGTCGACGGGTAGACGTCCCAGGGGGAGGAGGTGGTCTCCTGCACGTGGGAGAACGTGCCGAACCTGCTGAAGGCCATGATGATCGCCCACCGCTCGGCCGCGCAGTACGGGCAGAAGACCCCTCCGATGAAGACGGCACCCGGCTTGCCGCCGACGACGAGATCGGGTTGGCCCCCCTCGACGGTGGGAGGAGTGACCACCGATTGCGGCGGCAGGCCGACGGCGTCCACGACAGCGGGCGCCACGTTCGTGAGCTTCCGCAGGACGATGGCCGACGCCGGGCCGAGCGGAGGCTCGAGCGGGCCCGCCGTGGATGGAACCCCCGATGACGGCGGGGAATGGTCGGTGACGGCGCCCGACGAATAGAGGGCCACGGCGCCGACGAGTCCGACCACTCCGATCACCAGTCCCGCCCTCGCCAGTCCCGTCCCCGTCTTCTGCCCGGACGAGGATCGGATCTGCGAGAGGGCGACGACCGCCAGGACGACGGCCACGAGGGACCCGAGGCCGCCGATCCACAAGATGGCCGAGCCCAGTGCGGCGATGGCCAGTCCGCTCGTGATGGGGACGGCCGGCTGGCGGGGCCACGGGGCGGCGCCGTCGGGACCGGGAACGGTCCATCCGTCGGGACCGGGAACGGTCCATCCGTCGGGACCGGGGAGGGACCGGGGTCCGTAGGGTGAAGCCGGGGGCGGTGTCGTCGGAGGTGTCACCGGAACCGGCGGTGGGGGGACGAAGCCGGGGTGCTGCTCCGGTGGGTACCAACGGCCGTCCGAGGCCAGCCATCAACCGGGACCCTGCCAGACCTCGCTCATGCGGTCCCCCAGGATAGAAGGCGTCGGTTCGCCACCCGGGCCTTTGCGGTGGACCGGCGACGACGGCCGCTCCCACAACGGCGGCAGACCCACCTCTACGCTCCGAGGTGATCGAGGGTGGACGGCGGACACGGACCACAGGCGAGTCCGGTGGGCGCCGAGACTCCGTCAGGGAGGGCCATGGGTCGAGTGCGGGGAAGGGCGATGGCGGTCGGCTCGGTGGTGACGCTCGGTTGTCTGATGGCCGGCGCGGCCGTGTTCAGCGTCGGCGGCGCACCGACCGTGGTGACCGTCACCCGGCATCTGAAGAGAGAACCGCCGGTCGTCAATCTCTGCGGGCCGTTCCCTCCCCGACACGCCACCGCGCTCGACGTCACCGCCACCGGACGGCGTCTCTGGAGCACCGCCCTCGAGACGAGGGGCCAGAACCCCGACGCCGACGTGCCCCCCCTCGTGGCGGGAGACACCGCCTACGTGGCCGAGAGCGGGGTCGTTCACGCCCTGGCCACCTCGGACGGGCGGTCGATGTGGTCCTGGGCGGGGGGACGGACGGTCTACGGCATGTGGGTGTGGCGGGGCCTGATCGCCGTCCTCACCGACCAGGTGAGTGACCATGCCCGCCTCACGGGCCTGGACCGACGGACCGGTGCCGTTCGCTGGCAGCTCGCCGTTCCCGGCGGTGGCCTGATCGGGGACCCGGTGGCGACGGCCGACGGCGGGCTGGGCTGGTTGCGCTCCGACGGCGCCCTCCAGGTGGTCGACCTGGGGACCGGGTCGGTCCGCTGGACCGTGGCCCGGAACCGTCAGGCGCTGCCCGTCGCCTCTGACGGGCTCGTCCTCGCCGCCGACGACGGCTCGCTGACGGCCTTCGACGACGAGACGGGGCAGAACCGGTGGACGGTCTCCGGCCTTCCCCCGGAGCAGGTGGACAGGGTCGTCCCCGGACTGGTCGTGGTCACCAGCGGCGTCGTGGGTCCCTCCTCTCCGACTGCTCTCACCGCCCTCGATCCGGTGACGGGTCGCCTGGTCTGGCGATTCGATCCCGGCACGGCGGTGACCGTGCTGTCCGCCGGACCGGCCGGACTCGCCGTGGCCACCTATGTGCCCGACCGGCGTCTGTATCTTCTCGATCTCCAGAACGGTGACGTGCGGTGGGAGGCGGAGACGGCCATCACGCTGGACACCTTCCCCATCGTCCTGGCCGGGGACATCGTCAGCGTCGAGGGAGGCGTGGAGGGGTATCCGGGCAGCAACCTGGTGGACCGGGCCACCGACGACGGCGGGCTGCGATGGAAGGTCAGGGTCCCGGGCACGCCGACCGGACCTCAGCCCGTCCTGCGGTCCGGTTCCCTCGTCGCCGTCGAGGCGTCAGGGTCGACGGGCGACTCGTCGTTGTTCGCCTACGACCTGGACGACGGACACGAGGCGTGGCGTGCCGTCATGCCGGAGTTCGTCGACGAGGCGCCGGTGGCCTTCTCGGGGGGATTCCTGGTGCTGGCATCCACTCCCGTTTCCGGCTGCGCTACGAGCCGGACCCCTCGCCGAGCTCCCGGCGCCGGAGTTCCTCTTCACGACGCTTGAGCTGTGCTTCCCACATGTGGAGCCGGGTCTGCTCCTCGCGGTGCCGGACGATGGGACTCAAGTGATCGAGTGACCCGTCGTCGAGAGCGGTGACCGGGGAGGCGCGGAGGCGGTGCGACCCGTAGCGCTGGGGATCATGGGCTTGGCGCGTCCAGATCTGGGGACGCCCGAGTGCGAGCCACAAGATGGACCCGATGTCCGAGAGGACGATGACGATGAGAAGCCAGACGACCTTGGGAAGATGGCGGATGATCGCATCATCGGTCGTGATGACGTCATAGATGCTGTAGATCCACAGGACCAGAAACCCGATCCCGACAACCCCTGCCACGATGTCCGGCATCGCCACCCCCTGCGACCGTCGACCCGGAGGCCCCAGGTTAGCCGAGCCCCTCCCGCCCGGCACAAGCCAGATGCTCAGCAGCGGGCCATAGCTCTGCCACGGACGCGACGACCGCCGGATCGGGCGTGTGCAGGAGAGACGGGGAGTAGCGCAGCACGGTAGCGCACCTGCTTCGGGAGCATCGGCCACTGAGCGCTGTTATGACCTGGGAGATCGCTGCTCAGGTCCGAGCGAATCCACCAGAGTCATGTGTGCTCCAAGAGATCGTCCTGCTGGAGCCTGTGTTGACGCTCGCCATCCCACGCCCGATTGAACGCCAACGAGTGACCCCTGAGCCGTGGTCCACTCCCCCACCAAGGCCGACTGGCTGTCGTGTTCGGCTATTCCGCTTCCCAATACCCATGGAGCCCGTTTGCTGACGCCGAAGAGCGACCCCAGCACTTACCTATCCAATCGTGGCTTGCGTCCAGGTCGTGGCGCTGTCATCGGTGAATGCGGCTGCCGGTCCTGATGAGTCAAACCCAGGACGAGAAAGCCCCGCGTTCCCGTACAGCTGCGCCTCCGTGACAACGCTCGCGTGATGCATCAGTCAACCTCAAATCGCACAACGAGGCATTCCACTGGGACAGTATCCACAGTTTAGTGCGCGAGACCGTTTGGTCGGTTAGGTACAAAGTCGGGTGCTACGGCGATCTGCTGACGCATCACATCTCCACAGTGGGAACATCGAGCACTGCGCGGCGACACCCGGCACGACATGATTCCGGCCAAATGAGCGAACTCGTATCCGTCGCACTGTCCGCCGTCGAGTTCCTCGGAGCAATAGGCGACCACTCCGTCACCGTGAACGACAAGGCATCCGTTGCACATCACCATGACCGCTCCTTCGGTACCTCCGCACGCCGTCCGTGGCGTGGGCTGACAAGCGGCTCAGCTGTGCTTCACCGCGAATCGCTGAGCAATCGGCCGCTCACGACGAAGGCTGGAGCAACGGGGGCACAACAGGGTCCGGTAATCACCCGAGGAGTCATTCCCGACAAACACCGCTTTGGCGGACTGGCACTACGAGTGCCCTCCCGGAACGACGTCCGAGAACCACCGCCACGTTGTGTGTGCCATTGCCACCTGCAACCATGAGTGGACCGAGCAACTCGCTTCGTGAGCAGCATCCGGTCCGTCGCTGTCATCGAATGAGTAACGGCAACCACAAATACCTCAGCCCTTACTGAGCCGAATCGGCCCTTGCGTGCTCGGTCATCCCGGGCAAGACTGCGGGGCAATCCTCTCTGGGTCGTGGCGGGAGGCCCAATCCGAAACGGGGGCTCGAATGGCTCGGAAGGTTCTCCTCATGCTGGCAGCAACCGCACTGCCGTCGTTGTTATTGGTCACGGTCGAAACCGGCATCGCCCAGGCCGCCCGGACGAACCCGGTTCTTCTTGGCGGCGTGACTTGCAATGCCGCCAACGGTGCGTGGAGAGGCAAAGTGGTCTTTGCCCCACCTCTCAAGAACGGCGGCACCGCAAACGTCGAGAAGATCAAGGTGGCCGCAAAATTGGGCAGCACGACGAGCCCTTGTCTGACCTTTGCGGGAACCCCGGAAATCGGAGCGATCGTGGGGAAGCTGATCATCAACGATGCAGGCACTGCCAACAACTGCGCCACCATCTTCAGCGGTGTTGCTCTCCCTGCTCCCGTTGCCCCCTCCAAGATCAAGCTGCACTGGTTGGCACCCGCTGGCACACCGACTACTTGGCAGCCGCCCGGGCCGTTTGTCGTTGTCGGCGCAGCTGCCATGACCAACATCACCATCAACGGCGCTGCCGTGACCGGGTCCTTCTCTCCGTACGCCGCCCCGACAGCGACGCTTTCCGACGCCAACTGGGCCGCAGCTGTCCCTGCAGGGTGTGCATCGGCGGCCGGACTACGCGTCTTGACTCTGAGCACTTCCTCGGGCACATGGTGACCCCATAGAGTTCTTGGCGAAGTGGGCACATAGCCCACGGAACTCGACAAAGGGCTGGGCATCGAAACAATAACCAGTTGTGGTGCCCCGACTGCGAACGCGCAACGACCCCCAACGGGCGAAGGTCGGGGGTCGCGGCATGGGCGTTCGTGCCATCTCAAGGGGAGTTGCTCTAGGGGTATCGGACGCTGCGATCTCAATCTTGAGCCCAGCGTTCCGCTTCGCCGACCGAATAGCCATACCGGTCAGTGAGGATTCTCAGCCGAAAGACTTCAGCGGCGCAGATCAGGCGATCCCGATCGGCGTGAGGCCCACACCAGAACATCAATGTGATATCGGACACCATCAGGCATTCGTACTGCCCTCTTCTGACCACTCCGGCCCGGCAACACGTGCGACCCGCTGCGTCCCCCGAACACGGGTTTTGGGCCCTCGTCTCAGCCAGCAATGTACTGACCCCACCACCCAGGATCAGATGACGGCATCCACCGCGGTAACAGGTCGTCCTGACACTATTGTGTGCTATGGGAACCGTCGTCGTGTACACAGCCTTGTTTGGTTCTTACGATCGGCTTGTACCGCAGCCTGCGGTGTCTGGCATTGATTTTGTGTGCTTCACCGACCAGCCGATCAGTGTTCAGGGTTGGGACATCGTCCCGGTGCGATCACCTATGGCCGATCGTCTGGCCGCCCGGGACGTCAAGACACGCCCACACCGGTGGGTCGGACAATGGCGCCGATCGATCTGGATCGATGCGAGCGTGCAAATCCTGTCACGAACATTCGTGACGACGGCGCTCGATGCCATGCAAGACGGCCTCGCCCTCTTTCCCCACCCGGACCGTGACTGCATCTATGACGAGGCCGAGATACTGAAGACAATGCCGGAGTACGCGACTCAGCTGGGCGCCCAGATCCACAAGTATCGTGCCGAGGGCTTCCCGAGGCACGTCGGACTGTGGGCCACGGGCGTCATCGCCCGTGAGCATTGTCGGTCGGTCAGGCGTCTCGGTCGCCAGTGGTTCGACCGGTGTCAGCACGAATCAGTCCGCGATCAAGTCAGCCTGCCACCCCTTCTACGATCGCTGGGCATCGCTCCCGGAACGATTCCTGGCAACCTGTGGGATAACAAACTGATCCGGGTCCGAGACCATCTCCGGGAAAGCGTCCAGACCGGGTAGCGAACCAGTAGAAGACCCCGAGCTCACCGGAAGATCGGCTAGCGACGCAGAGGCTCTATTGCAGGTGACAAAGGGGTATTGAGTTCTGCTTGCCGATCTCGTCGTTCTCGCGTGAGTGACGCCACACGTTCTGAATCGGCCCTCTCGCGGTCTTCCTTAGCTTGTTATCGGAAGCACAATCAGAAAGGTGGAGGTGGTTACCCCGAGCAGCCCCCATCCTGGGCGTTCGGGCGGTCCATGATGCGAGGTGCGCGGCGTGCGGCAGCCCACCCACCGACGCGCATAATGGCTTGCGTCCTGGCTCCGAATGGGTATAGTCCGGCGTGCGGGGTGGCGGTCTCATCGTTCATCAGATGACGAAACCTCGTGGACAGGCCCGTCCGAGACAGTCTGGGCTCGGCTGGGCGCTGACAACGAGGAGGATCATATGTCTCGCAAGCTCGCCACGGTCATTGCGATCGTTGTTTGCCAAGTCGGATTCATCGTTGGGGTCAGCGGCGTGGCGGCGGCTGCTCCTGCGCTCTCTGGGAACGTCACGTGCAGTTCGTTCGTGGGCACGGGAACTTTCGGCCCGAAACTCACACTCGTCGGAAGTCCCGGCGGGGTGAAGATCACCTACAAAGGAACCCTTTCTGCGTGCACCGGCGGGTCGATCAACTTCGGCGGAGCCATCCATACGGTGACTGGTGGAAGAGTCAAGGCGTCGGGGTACTTTACCGGAGTCACTGGAAGCAAGTGCGCCAACTTCCAAGGTGCCATCCCCGCCGACAGCGTCGGCAAGATCAAAATGAAGGTCACATGGACACTCAGCCCTCCGCTTGCGGTGGTACCGTCGAAAGTCACGTACGGTCTAGGCGGACCTTATAAAGCACCCGTGGCTGGTGTGACGATGTCCTTGGAGATGGGCGCTGTGCCGGTTACTCCCACGGTGGTGGCGGGGTCCTACGCTGGCAGCATCGTGCAAGACACCGTCATGGGCATCACGGTGCCGCTTGCGGGGTGTCCTGTCGGTCCGCCCTTCGTCTTCCCTGTCGGCACCATGACGTTCTGAGTCCTCGCGGATAGCGTTGTCCACCCGAAGATGTTTCGCTCCTGAGAGTGCTCGATGTCGCAGTGTGGATGGCATCGAGGGCGAGTCGCTAAGGCTGCACCGCTCGGCGAACAACCGTCGTGTCGGTGTCGTTCATGGCGAAGCGAACTACCGCCCTAACCCCGACGGAGGGCGCTCAGGTGCTTCTCGTCGATGTCGCAGAGGTGGTCAGGTGACGAAAGACAGCGTGCGCAGCCTCTTGAAGGCCTCGGCCAGCTGGCGGGCCCAAGGCCATTCGCACTGGAGGTGCAGGGTGGCGGTGCGCCCGGTGGTGATCATCCGTCCCGCTACATGGAGCAGCGTGTAGCGCAGACGCTTGGGCTAGGTCTCGGTCCCGGCGTATCTGAACCGGCCTGGGTTTGACAGAGCTCCGGGGATCCCAGGCCGGTTTACTCGACGCGTTCTGTGCTGACCTGAGACGCCCCTGTAACGCCTTGAGAGACGAGATAGGTGATCAACTGGCCCACGGCCTCGCCGTAGGTCTCCACCGTCTTGGACGACTTGTTCTCGGCCCTCAGGTGCCGGGCAAACGATCGCGCCAGCCGGTCCAGTTCGCCTACGCTTTCCATCGGTAGTCCTCCTTCTCCAAGCATGTGTGCAAGGAACGCTGAGAGTGGGGGACTAATCGGGCCGGATCAGGGAATCTCCCAGGTCAGGCCCCGGAAAGAACGGGGAGTAGCGCAGCACGGTAGCGCACCTGCTTTGGGAGCAGGAGGTCGGGGGTTCAAATCCCCCCTCCCCGACCACACCACGTTCTTCCCGATCAGAGCACGACGGCGTCGCATCGGCCTGCGGGCGGCGCCTGCTCGGATAACCTCGGAGCCACTCTGCGGGCGTAGCTCAATGGCAGAGTCCCAGCCTTCCAAGCTGGTCATGCGGGTTCGATTCCCGTCGCCCGCTCACTGTGGTGTCGCGGGACATCGTGGACAGATGTCGCGGGACATCATGGACCATTTGAGGGCCCCATGGGCTGGTAATTCCTCGTCGGATCGAGGGTCAGGTGGCGCAGGAGCTCCCCGTCGTGAGTCATGACCCGGACGTCGAGGTCGGCCACCAGGATGAGGACCCGGGTGCCTTTGCGGCCCCGCCCGAGACCCACGTGATAGAGCCGGCTGCGGTAGCGCAGGGTGACCCTGCCGTGGTTGTCGATCTTGTCCTGGCGCACCCGGCAATGCGGAGGGACTTTCAGTGTGGGCGCCGAGGGAACAGCCTTGGTCCGGGCCGCGAAGACCTGGGCTGGAGTCCGGCGGCCCAGAGCACGGTGGGGCCGCTCCTCGTTGTAGTGAGCTCCTGAACCGGTCGAGCTGACCCTGGAGCTCGGCCACCGACTTCGGGCGGGGCTGCTTGGCCAAGTACTTCTTGAGGGTCTGGTGGAAGCGCTCGACCTTCCCGCAGGTCTGCGGATGGTAGGGCCGCGAGTGCTTGTAGAGAATCCCGAGAGCCAGCAACTCGCTCTCCATGACGCACACCCCGTGGCGTGATTCGGCGGTGAAGATGGCCCCGTTGTCCGAGAGCACACTGGCCGGATACCCATACTGAGCAGCGGCTTCGTGGAAGGTGGCGACCACGTCAGCCGCCTTGGTGATGAGACGAGCTGTGGCCGCCACACACAGCCGGGAATGGTCGTCGATCACATCTAAGACCTCGACGTCGGTGCCGTCGGCCAGCAGGACATGGGTGGTGTCCTGCTGCCAGCACTCGTTGGGCAGAGCCGCCACGAAGCGGATGTAGGAGCCCTTCGGTCTCTTGTGCGGTTCGGGGGTTACGAAGCCTCGCCGCACGAGCACCCGCCAGATGGACGACACCGACGGCACCGATCGGTGCTTCTTCGACAGGTGGTACTGGATGGTGGCGGCCCCGGCGTCGAAGCCCTCGTCGGCCAGCGCCTTGCGCAGGGTGACGATCTCGTCCTCGAGACGGTCGGGCATCCTCGTCGGTGAGGACTTCGGCCGCTTGGACTGAGACACCAGGCCCGCCTCACCGTCCCGGCGATAGCGGGCCAGGAGTTCGTAGACCCAGGTCTTCGACACTCCGTGGGCGGCCGCTACCTCACGAGGGCTGCCGCCCTCAACCAGGACCGCCTTGACCAGGTAGGACGCGAGCTCCATGGACACCCCCCAGGTAGGTGTCCACGATGTCTCGCGACAGGTGTCCGGTATGTCTTGAACTCAGACACCGTCGCCCGCTCACCGTCGCCCGCTCACCGTCGCCCGCTCCCGGTCGAGAGCCACGTCAGTGCCAGCAGCGTGAACGACCACCGGCAGCTGACCGGACCCGGGCCCGAGTCGTACGGGGCCGGGTCAGGGTGATCCGACGCCGATCGACGTGACGACGTCGACGACCGGCGCGATGCTGGCCAGGACCGGGCAGTTCTTCCGGGCCAGCTCGAGGGCCCGGTCGGCGGCCGCCGTCTCGATGATGCCGCTCACGTCGAACCGTACGGTGATCCGGACGAATCGGGAGGGGGCCACGTCCTCCTGTTCCGATTCGATCTGGACCACGAGGGAACGGAGAACTTGACGCTTCTTCTCGAGGACGACGACGACGTCGTAGGCGAGACACGAGGCGAGGGCCAGAGGGAGGAGGTCCGAGGGCTTGGCCCCTTCGATCTCGGGGTCACCGCTGATGACCAGACGGAAGCCCCGGGAGTCCTCTCCCTCGAATGACAGTCCCCGGCGCCGGACGAGTCGCTGGGTCCCCGCGGACACCGGTGTCAGCTTCCTTCGACCAACGGCTCCCGGCGCCGCTCGGCCCGCATCCGCCGCCAACGGTGGTAGAGGAAGGCGGCGACGGCGACGACGACGAGTCCGCCGATCACGTAGCCGGCGGTGTTGAACCCGTGCGTGAGCTTGTTCCACCGGTTCCCGAGGGCGTAACCGGTTCCCGCCAGCGCACCGATCCACACCAGGCTGCCACCGGCGGTGAGGAGACCGAAACGCACCGGCGCCATCTCGGCGACGCCCGCCGGGAAGGCGATGAAGGTGCGGATCAGTGGCACGACGCGGCCGACGGCCACGCTCCACTCGCCCCGTTGATCGAACCAGTGTTCGGCGCGGTCGAGGTCGGCATGACTCAACAGGACATAGCGCCCGAAGCGGTCGACGAAGGCCCTCCCGCCGGTCCGACCGACGACGTAGGCGATGTACGCACCCACGGTCTCACCGGCGGTGGCGAGAACGATGATGGCCGCCAGGTTGAGGCGCCCGGTCGAGGCCAGATAGCCGGCGTATCCCACCGTCACTTCCGAGGGGATCGGGATACACGCCGCCTCGGCCACGGTGAGGACGAGCAAGGCCAGGTAACCCCAGTGGTGGAGGAAGTGCGCCATCCGTCTTTTCTAGTCGCCACGCCCCGGCGGCGTGAGCCGCCCGGTCATGCTGGAGGCCGGTAGCCTCGACGACCATACCGTCGGTCGCCACCGGACCCGCTGAGCCGGTCGTCGACCCGACCGGCCGGGCCACGACGTCCGATGGTGTCGGGATCGCCTACTACGACTTCGGAGGGCGGGGACCGGTCCTCCTCCTCGCCCACGCCACCGGCTTCTGCGGGGCCGTGCTCGGACCCCTGGCCCGCCGGTTGAGCGGGCGCTACCGGTGCATCGCCTTCGACGAGCGGGCCCACGGGGCCTCGGATCGTCCGCCGGGAGACGATTTCGGCTGGCACGGATTCGCCGCCGACGTGCTGGCGGTGGTCGACCATCTCGGACTCGACCGGCCAGCCGCCTTCGGTCATTCCTGCGGAGCCGCTGCCCTTCTCCTGGCCGAGCAGGCGCGCCCGGGGACGTTTGGCACCCTGTTCTGCTACGAGCCGGTCCTGTACCCGGAGGACACCCCACTGGTGCCGAGCTTCGGGGTCAATCCTCTGGCGGCCGGTGCCCTACGCCGGCGGGAGAGATTCGCCTCTCGCCGGGATGCGCTGGCCAACTTCTCGTCCAAGGCGCCCTTCGATCGGCTCCACCCCGATGTCCTGGCGGCGTATGTTGACAACGGCTTCGCGCCCGACGGCGGCGGGATCCGGTTGCGGTGCCGACCCCACGACGAGGCCCAGGTGTACGCGCACGGGTTCGCCCACGATGCGTTCTCCCGTCTGGACGAGGTCCGATGCCCGGTGACTCTGGCCTGTGGCGCCGGGACCGACGCCATCGGTCCCGCCTTCCTCGAGCTCGTGGCCGGACGGCTACCCGCCTCACGCGTCGAGGTGTTCGCCGACCTCGACCACTTCGGACCCCTCGCCGACCCCGATGGGCTGGCCCGAACGTTGGCGCAGGCGTTGAGTCGAGGTACCGGTACACCGACGGCGTAGCCTCGGGGCCGATGGCTCTCCCGGTCCCCCGCTCCCTGTCACCGTCGAAGGTGAGCACCTTCAAGGACTGCGCGCTGGCCTTCCGGTTCTCGGTCATCGATCGCCTGCCCGAGCCGCCCGCACCCCACATGGTGAAGGGCACCCTGGTGCACAGCGCTCTCGAGGGACTCTTCTGGAATCACCGGCGCGGGGCGCGGACCCCGGACGCGGCGAGGACATCGCTGGACGAGGCGTGGCGAGCGCTCCAGGACGACCCCGAATTCACGGAGCTGGGGCTGTCCGCCCCCGAACGTGACGCCTTCCTCGCCGATGCCGAGAAGCTCGTCGCCGGTTACCTCCGCCTCGAGGATCCCGACGCCGTCGACGCCGTCGGCGTCGAGCTCCTCCTCGAGGCCGACGTCGGCGGGCTCCGGTTGCGGGGGATCATCGACCGGCTCGATGTGACCCCCGACGGGGAGTTCATCGTCGTCGACTACAAGACGGGCCGGACCCCGAGCGAAATGCAGGAGCACAGTCGATTGGGTGGCGTGCAGTTCTACGCCCTGCTGTGCGAGCAGGTTCTCGGACGGCGGCCCGTCAGCGTGCGGCTTCTGTATCTGAAGGACCCGGTCGTCATCGAGGCGGAGCCGTCGGAGCAGGCCCTGCGCGGTCTACGACAGAGGACGTCGGCGGTGTGGTCGGCCATCGAGCGGGCGTGCGAGGACGAGGACTTCCGGCCGAAGCCCTCGCCGTTGTGCAACTGGTGCAGCTTTCAGGCCTTCTGCCCCGCTTTCGGCGGTGACCCCGCTCGGGCGTCGGCTCTGGGCGTTCAGGCCGGGGCGGCGTCCGCGTAACCTCGGGGGATGTCCCGGGCCGTCGTCGACGCCATCGATGAACGGGTGGACGCGGTGTTCGGGCGTTGGCGGGGCCGACCGGTGGCCGACGGACTGGCTTACGGCGCATCGGCCCTCGGTGATCACGGCCTCGTCTGGTTCCTGATCGGGCTGGCCCGCGGGCGGCGACCGGGGAGGCGGTTCGGCGCCGCTTGGGCCGTCATCTTCAGCGGTATCGTCACCCCCGTCGTGAACGCCGCCGTGAAATCGGCGGTGGGACGGGGACGGCCGGACCCGAGGCACGACGATCCACCACCGGTCCGGGTGCCGACGTCGACCAGCTTTCCGTCGGGCCACGCCCTCGCCGCATGGTGCGCGGCCACCCTCCTGGCCGAGGACGATCCTCTGGGTCCGGCCTATTACCTCGTGGCGGCGGCGGTGTCGGTCAGCCGGGTCCATCTGCGACAGCACCATGCCAGCGATGTGGCGGCCGGAGCGGTGCTCGGGATCACTCTCGGACATGCCGGGCGGCGGATGGCCCGTCCGTGGCGGTGGAGATCGACCCCCCGTGGAATGAGGTCCGCCGGGAAGGCGTTGGAGGTACCGTGAGCCCTCCTTCGTTTGGCGTCACCTACGACTACCGGTGCCCGTTCGCCCGCAACGTCCATGAGCACCTGGTCGTCGCCGTCCGCGGTGGTGCCGACTGGATCGTCGACTTCCTCCCCTTTTCGCTGACCCAGGCCCATGTCGAAGAAGGCGGGGCTCCCGTCTGGGACGCACCGGACAAGGCGTCGGATCTGACGGCCATCGAGGCCGGGATGGTGGTCCGCGACCGGCACCCCGACCGGTTCCTCGACGTCCACCTCGCTCTGTTCGGTGCTCGTCACGACGAAGGAAGGGACCTGCGCGAGGACGCCGTGGTGCGCGACGTCCTCGAGAAGAACGGCGTCGACGCGGACGAGGTCTTCGCCGCCATCAGCGATGGTTGGCCTCGCCAGGAATTCCGCAAGGTGCACGAGGCTTCGGTGAACGATCACCAGGTCTTCGGCGTCCCCACCTTCATCTCCGGTGAGACCTCGGCCTTCGTCCGGGTCATGACGAGACCGGGGGGCGACACCGGGCTGGCACGCGCCACCATCGAGCACCTGCTCGAGATGCTGGTCGGCCATCCGGAGATCAACGAGTTCAAACACACCACCATCTCGCGCTGATCGTGCCTCAGGCCAGCGTGGCCAGGAGCGCATGTGTCCTCTGAACCTCTTCCGGCGTGCCATAGGCGGCGGCCGAGAACTCGGTGGCCCCGGCGTCGGAGAAACGACTGACGGCGGCCGAGACCTCCTCCTCGCCGCCGACGATGGCCACGTCGGGCGGACCGGCCACCCCCTCCCGGTCGAGCATGGCGCGGTACGACGGAAGCTGGCCGTAGACGGAGAAGATCCGACCCGCCCGCTCTCGGGCCCCGTCGGTGTCGGCGGTGACACAGACAGGCAACGTGACCACCACCTGCGGCCGGGGGCGACCGGCTTTGGCGGCGGCGGCGGTGATGGTGGGGACGATGTGGTCGGCCAGCGTATTCAGGCCGACCATCCAGGTGATCGTGCCCGACGCCTGCCGGGCGGCGATGCCCAGCATGGTGGTGCCCAGGGCCGCCACCAGAACGGGCGGCGGCGTCGCCCCGTCGGTCTCGGGCGGACCGAGCGTGGTGGCCCGGAGGACTTCTCCCTGGAACGAGACCTGCTCCCCGGCCAGCATCGGCATGAGGATCGAGAGGTATTCCTCCATATAGCGGGCCGGATGGTCGAACGAGAGTCCCCACATGCCCTCCACCACCATCTGGTGGGAGAGCCCGATCCCGAGAGCGAGGCGGCCGCCGGTCGCCGCCTGGACGGTGAGCGCCTGGGCCGCCAGCATCGTCGGGTGACGGGGATGGACAGGGACGACCGCCGTCCCCAGTGTCACCGTCGGCACCTCCCGGCCGACGACGGCCAACGCCGTCAGGGTGTCCCATCCGAAGATCTGGGACGACCACAACGACGAGACACCGGTGGAGCCGAGCGACTTCGCCCGGGCCACGACGTCATCGATGGTTCCGTTCATCTCGAGTCCCAGCCCGATGCGCACGATCGCCTCCTCGACGGGGCCCACGCGGCGACCCGGCCTACCATCCTGGCAGTACCGTTCGCGACATGCCGGCCCGTCCCGGTGACCCCGACGGGGCGCTCCTCGGCGTCCCGGCGGGCCGGACTCAGATGATCGGGAGCGGGAACGGCGATGAGATGATCGGTCGCCGACAGACAGGCCAGAATGCGAGGTCCTCCGTCCGGGGGGCCGGCGGGAACAGACGAGAGGCGGAGGTATCCCGATGAGCGTGGCCGTGGTGATGGGGAGCGCGTCGGACGTTCCGGTGATGGAGGGTGCCGTCGAGGTGTTGCGGGACTTCGACGTGCCCTTCGAGGTCCGGGTCCTCTCCGCACACCGGACCCCCGACGATGCCCTCGACTTCGCCCGGAAGGCGGCGACGAACGGGAGGCGCGTCCTGATCGCAGGGGCGGGTGGTGCCGCCCACCTGGCCGGCGTGCTGGCGGCGGTGACTCCCCTGCCGGTGATCGCTGTGCCCATCGCCGTGGGCGAGCTCGGGGGTCTCGATTCGCTCCTGGCCATGGTGCAGATGCCGAAAGGGGTGCCGGTGGCCACGGTCGCCATCAACGGGGCCGGGAACGCCGGGCTGCTGGCCGTCCGGATCCTGGCTCTCTCCGACGCCCGGTTGGCCGACGCCGTGGCGCGTCACCGCGAGGAGATGGCGGCGAAGGTGCGGCAGGCCGACGACGAGGTCCGGACCCGCTTCTCGATGTAGCAGGATCGTCTCCATGCGCATCGTCGTCACGGGTGGCAGTGGTCTGATCGGCCAGGCTCTGGTGTCCCGGATCACCGCCGACGGGCACGACGTCTGTGTCCTCGTCCGCCGGCCGCCGGGTCCCGGGCAGGCACGGTGGGATCCGTCGGAAGGCCGCATCGAGGCGGAGGCGCTCGATGGGGCCGACGCCGTCGTCCATCTGGCGGGCGCCGGGATCGGCGACAAGCGCTGGTCGCCGGCACGCAAGGACGTCATCCTCCGCAGCCGGGTGGACTCGACGACGCTCCTGAGCCACACCCTCGCCTCTCTGGCACGGCCTCCCTCCGTCCTGGTGAGCGCGTCGGCCATCGGGTACTACGGCGACAGGGGCGACGAGGAGCTCACGGAGGGCAGTGGGCCGGGAACGGGCTTCCAAGCCGACGTGTGCCGGGCCTGGGAGGGGGCGACGAGCGAAGCCGAGTCGGCGGGGATCCGCGTCGTCCACCTGCGGTCGGCCGTCGTCCTGTCCCGTCAGGGCGGGGCACTGGCCAAACAGCTTCCGCTGTTCCGGGCCGGTCTGGGCGGGAGGCTCGGAAGCGGGGACCAGTGGCTCAGCTGGATCTCACTGCGCGACGAGGTGGGGGCCATCCTTCATGCCATCGACGAGCCGTCACTCGGTGGACCTCTGAACGCGTCGGCCCCCTCGCCGGTGACGAACCGGGAGTTCACCAGCCAGCTGGGACGGGTCCTGCACCGTCCGGCCGTGCTGACCGCTCCGCCGTTCGCCCTGCGCCTGGCGCTGGGGCGCCAATTGGCCGATGAGCTCCTTCTCGGAAGCCTGCGCGTCGTCCCGGCCCGCCTGACCGCCACCGGCTACCGATTCCAGGACCCGGCGCTCGCCGGTGCCCTGGGCGAAGCGGTCGGACGGTAAGGGCCCGGGCGGGCGCCTGTCGTCTCAACCGGCCGACGGTGCCAACGCCTGGATGCTCGTGGTCAGGTCGTCGCCCCCGGGAAGCAGGGCCAGGACGGGCACCGTGACGCCGTTGTCGACGTAGCGACGGATGTGGGCGCGGCACTCCTCGGACGACCCGTGGACCACGAGGGCGTCGACCACCTCGTCGGGGATGGCGGCCAGCGCCGCCTTGCGGTCCCCCGCCGTCCACGCCGACCACATCCCCTCCAGGAGCGGACCGCGGCCCAGCCACCGATGGAAGGCGGCATAGACAGCCACGTTGAGATAGGCGGCGATACCCATGCGACCGACGAAACGGGCGCGATCGGCGTCCTCGGTCGGACAGACGAAGATCCGGGCCACGATCTCCTTCCCGGGGCCGACCTCGCCGACGACGGTGCGGACGTCGTCGGCCGAGAGCCAGTTGATGATGGCGCCGTCGGACTCCCGGCCGGCCAGCCGCAGCATGCCCGGCCGCAGGGCGGCCACGTAGACGGGGGGCACCTGGGCCGGCGGGCGCCCGAGGCGGAATCCCCGCACCGCGAAGGTCTCGAATTCCTCGTCCACCTTCTCGCCGGCGAGCGCCTTGCGGAGGAACCGCACCGTGTCGCGGACACGCTTGTAGGGCTCGTCGAAGGCGACCGCGTTCCAACGTTCGACGATGACGTCGGAGGACGACCCCACCCCCAAGGCGAAGCGACCGGGCGCCAGCTCGGCCATGGTGGCGGCCTGCATGGCCAGCAGTCCCGGACCCCGGGTGTAGACGGGGACCACGGCCGTCCCCAGCTGAAGGCCGGGGGCGGCCACGGCAGCCAGGGCCAACGGGGTGAACCCGTCGGCGCCGTTGGCTTCGCCCGTCCAGACGTCGGTGTAGCCCAGTTCGGCCAGACGCGCGAAGAGGGGCCCGTGCTCGGACAGGGGAACGTCGTCGAAGGGGACGGTGATTCCGTATCGATCCACGATCCAGAAGTGTTACACCCTCCTGCGACCCTGGAGCTGTGCCAGTCACCACCAACGAGCGCCGGGGCCAGGGGCAGTACCAGCCCCCGCTGCCCGGGACGGCCGCCCCGGGTCTCCCGGCGGCGGCGGCGGACCGCCGCGTCGGCACAGACGTTCGGAGGCCGACCACGAAGCGGCGTCGGAGCACCGCTGGTGGTCGCGCCGACCCGCGACCCGTCCCCGCTCCCCACCGGTCATCGCCGGTCGGAGCCCCGAGCTGGCGTCTCGACGAGAAGACCCGTCTGGCCGGGCGCCGGGGCGTGGCCGCCGCTCGAGCCGCCCTGGCCGGTACGGCGCCGTCCGGGGATCGGCGGGAGGCGAACGCCGCCTGATCGGCGGCGACCTCCCGGGTGGTGCGGGCGGCCCGGTGGGACCGTCGTACCCACTACCGTCAAGACATGCCGTCGCTCGCTGAACGCCTGGGACACCGCTCCGACGCCAAGCTCCTGATTCTCAACTGCGACGATCTCGGCTTCTGCCACGCTGCCAACGTCGGCACCTACGAAGCCCTCCGGCAGGGGTTGGCCACCAGCGCCAGCTTGATGGTCCCCTGTCCGTGGGCCAGAGGGGCGGCGGCCGGGTACCGGGGTGAGGACGTCGGCGTACACCTGACCGTGAACGCCGAGCACGACCTCTACCGGTGGGGCCCCATCACCCATGCCCCCTCGCTTCTCGACGGTGACGGTGGCTTTCCCCGGACGGTGGCCGACGTCTGGGACCACGCCGATCTCGACGAGGTCCGCCGCGAGTGCCGGGCCCAGATCGAGCGGGCCATCCTGTGGGGATTCGACGTCAGCCACCTCGACGCCCACATGGGAACGATGCAGATCAAGTCGGAGTTCTTCGACGTCTACCTCGATCTGGCCGTCGAATTCCGCCTCCCGCTGCGGCTCTCGGGGCCCGAGACGGAGAGCCTCATCGGCTTCCCCTTCCGAGCCCTGGCCGCCGACGCCGAGGTGGTCTTTCCCGACGAATTCGTCTACGTCCCCGGCGTGGGGAGCCGGCAGATCCTCCTCGACGCCATTCCCCGGATAGGCCCCGGTGTGACCGAGGCCTACCTCCACCCCGCCGTGGCCAGCCCCGAGCTCCAGGCCATGGCCGCCGACTGGGAGGACCGGGTCGACGACCATCGGCTCCTGGTCTCCGACCCGCAGCTGCGCGACGCCCTCGAAGAGGCCGGGATCACCCTCATCGGCTACCGCCAGTTACGCGACCTGATGCGGGCGCCGGCGGCGGGGCGGACGGCACGACGCTGATGCGGAGACACTCCCCGGCCGGTGGCGGGCCCGGCTGACGATCAGAACTCGGTGATGGCGGCGATCTCCGTCTGAAGTTGCTTGTACTCGGGCGCGTTCGTGATCGGGAGCAGGGCCATGACCTTGGCCATGTTCCCGGTGACCTTCACCTTTCCCTGCATGAAGGCCGCATTGGCGTCGAGCTCGCCCTTCTGGATCTTCACGGCGTCGGCGTAGCCGGTGGTGAGGGTCACTTCGGCGTCATCAAGGTGGCCCAGCTTGCTCTCGATCAGCTTGCCGTTCTCGAGCACCCAGAAGTACTCGATGTCACCATCGGGTGCACCCGTCACCACGTACTGCATCCGGGCCGACGCTCCGACGCGCTCGGGCTGGCCCTCGGACATCTTCCTCGTCTCATCGAGCCAGTCCTGGGTAAGCCACTTCGACATCTCGTCCCTCCTGGGTCGTCGGTGTGCGCGACGTCATCACCGGGCCCGGTGGGCCCACCGATCGCCACATCGTCACGGCATGCTACCGAGTGGCGAGGTCCCGCACACCGGCAAAGAGATCCTCCTCGGGAGGTCCCGGCACCGTCGGGTCCGCTGGCGTGGCCGCCGGGGCGCCCGACCCGTCGGGACCCCCCACCCGAGTCCGGGCCAGGACGTACTCGTCGACGGGATGGACGCTGCGGGCCACCTCGGGCGGGAGCCCGAACCAGAACGGCGAGGTGGGATCGACCTGGGTGGCGTGGGCCAGGAGGGCCTCGCGGCGGACGTCGGCGTACCCGGAGATGTCGATCATGGTCGTGTAGGAGGCGTTGTTCGAGGTGGCTCTTTCCAACCAGCCGTCGTCGAAGGGCGACTCGAGCCCCAGTTCCACGAACTTCTCGTGCATGGCCAGGATCCGGGCCCCCGACCAGCCCACGTAGTACAGCTTGAGCGGGGTCCACGCCTCGCCGGCGTCCGGGTAGGCGGACGGATCGCCGGCCGCGTCGAAGGCGATGACGGAGATCTCGTGGACGCGGAGATGGTCGGGATGGGGGTACCCCTTCTGATCGTCCCCGTAGGTGACGATCACCTGGGGTCGCTCCCGTCGGATCACGGCCACCAGGCGGCCCACCGCCTCCTCCAGGTGGGCGCGGGCGAAGCAGTCGGGCCGGGCATTGGCCGGTGTCTCGGGCATCCCCGAGTCCCGATAGCCGAGCATGACCACCTCGTCGTAGCCGATCATGGCGGCGGCGGCCGCCAGTTCGACCATGCGGACCGCGGCCAGGTCGGCCCGGACCTCGGGGGTGTCGAGCGCCGGATTCAGGATGTCGCCCTCCTCGCCGCCGGTGCAGCAGACCAACACCGTCCGCACGCCTTCGGCGTGGTAGCGGGCCACCGTGCCGGGCCCTTTGGAGGCCTCGTCGTCGGGGTGGGCGTGCACGGTGAGGAGGCACAGCGGCGGCGTCATGACCACACGGTACCCGGCGACCGACGCGCCTGATCGACTTCCGGCGTGCCTGGACGGACCCGGGACGGCCCCCCTGGCGGTGCCCCCGGCGCCCCCTGCGACGGCGGTCACCGCGGCAACCCCCAACGTGACCTCCCCTATGCTCGTACCTGGAATCCGAGGCGCCAAACGGTGGCTCACGCCAGGAAAGGGACGGCACGCCATGGGCGTGATGCAGCGCTTCTTGAACATCTTCCGGGCCAAGGCGAACAAGGTTCTGGACCGGGTCGAGGATCCCCGTGACTCACTCGACCTCTCCTACGAGAAGCAGCTCGAGAACCTCCAGAAGATCCGCCGGAGCGTCGCCGAGGTGGGGACCGCCCGCAAACGGATCGAGATCCAGGCCTCCCAGCTCGCGCAGCAGGGGGCGAAGCTGCAGGACCAGGCCCGGCAGGCTCTGGGGCAGGACCGGGAAGACCTGGCCCGCGAAGCCCTGGCCCGACGGGCCGCCATCGGTGCCGAGTTGACCGATCTCCAGGCCCAGCAGGCACAGATCGCCGATCAGGAGGAGAAACTCGTCCTGACAGCCCAGCGCCTGCAGTCGCAGGTGGCCACGTTCCGGACGCGCAAGGAGACGATGAAGGCGACGTACACCGCCGCCCAGGCCCAGGCCCGCATCGGCGAGGCGGCGGCGGGGATCTCGGACTCGATGGGTGACGCCGGGATGACGATCCAGCGGGCTCAGGACAAGATCGCCACCATGCAGGCGCGCGCCGGCGCCATCGACGAGTTGCTGGCCTCGGGCGCACTCACCGACCTGAGCTCGAGCACCGACGACATCCAGGCGCAGCTGAACAAGGTGGCGGCCACCTCACAGGTCGATGCCGAGCTGGCCGCACTCAAGAGCGAGATCGCAGCCGCCCCCGTGGCCGGACTGCCGGCCGGACCGACCACACCGGTCGCTTCGTCCGACGCGGCGGAACGGGCCCCGGGATCACCGGGCCACGCTGACGCACCGCCGGCACCGGCGCCGGGAACGCCCGACCCGACCACAAACCAACCCGAGGTGACTATCTGATGGCGACCACTCGTCGCATCCCCGCCGACCGTGAGCTCACGTTCCGGATGTTTCTCACCGGCTTCTTCATCGTCGTTCTCTACGCCGTGGTCGTCGGGCTGCTGTTCACGTTCCTCCACAACATCGGCCTCATCGTGTTCATCGCCGTGGCCCTGGCGTTCTGCCAGTACTGGTTCTCCGACAAGATCGCCCTCTGGGGCATGCACGGCCACATCGTGACGCCGGAGCAGGAGCCCGAGCTCCACGGGGTCGTCGACCGGCTCTGCGCCCTGGCCGACATGAAGAAGCCACGGGTGGCCATCGCCGAGGTCGACATGCCCAATGCCTTCGCCACCGGCCGGAGCCCGAACAACGCCGTGGTCTGCGCCACCCGGGGCATTCTCCGGCGTCTGGACGAGCCGGAGCTCGAGGCCGTCCTGGCCCACGAGCTGTCGCACGTGGCTCATCGTGACGTGGCCGTGATGACCATCGCCAGCTTCCTGGGCATGATCGCCGGTCTCCTCACCCGCGTGATGTTGTATGCGGGACTCTTCGGCGGCTTCGGTGGCGGCGGTGGGGGGCGCAACAACCAGAGCGGGAGCCAGGTCGCCCTGATCGAGATGGGTGTGCTCGTCGTCTCCGCCCTCGTCTACGCCATCAGCTTCCTCCTGACCATGGCCTTGTCCCGCTACCGCGAGCTGGCGGCCGACCGGTCCGGGGCCATCCTGATCGGTCGTCCCTCGGTGCTCGCCGCCGCCCTCGTGAAGGTGACCGGAGAGATGAGCCGGATCCCGACGCGCGACCTGCGATCGGCCGAGCACTTCAACGCCTTCTACTTCACGCCCGCCATCTCCAACGGAGCGAGCCTGTCGTCGTTGTTCTCCACCCACCCCCCCCTGCAGACCCGGCTCGACGCACTGGCCAAGCTCGAGGCCGAGATGAACGAGGCCCCGTGACCCTCTCCGACGGTGACGGGGTACGTTGATGGGGCTGTTCGACACCCTCCTCGGGCGGACCAAACCGGTACGGGCCAACCTCGACGCCCTCTTCGCCCTGCCCTCGGCGGCGGTCACCCTCCAGGTGTCGTCGGGCCTCGTGTCGACGGGGAAGGCGGGGGTCTGCTTCAAGCCCCCCGCCGGGCAGCCCTTCACCGACATGCAGACCGAGCTCGAGAAGCTCCTCGAACTGGGCGACGCCACGCCGGCCGCTCCCGCCGGCGATTCCCCCCCGTCGACCACCACCCCGGGCGCCACCCCGTCGGGGGATACCCCAGCGGCGAGCACCCTGACCGTGCGCCACGTCGGGGACCGCTTCGGCTACCGCTGGATCCTGCTCGAAGGAGGCGATCTCGAAGACCTCGTGACCCGCGTCCACATGGTGCACTCGTCGCTCGAGGACGCCGGATGGAGTCCCCAGCTGCTGTGCTCGGTCTTCGGGTTCGCACCGGATCCCCAGGCGGGCACCAGCACGGGCGACGCCTCCGGGGTCGGAGCGGACGGATCGGCCGCCGTGACCCGGCCCGTCTTCCTCGTCTACCTGGCCAAACAGGGCACCTTCTACCCCTTCGCCCCCACCGGGAACGAGCAGCGCGACACCGAGCTCGAGTTGCGCCTACGGGGCGTTCTGGGAACGGACCTGCCGGTCGAGACGGATCTGAGTCGTTGGTTCCCCATCTGGGATCTGCCGGTGACCTGACGGGACCGCTGACGGCCTTCTGAGAACGCTTCAGTCGGGTTCGTAGGGGTCCCAGGCGGCCGGGCCGCCGTCCAATGTCGCCAGCTCTCCACGGACCGACTCGAGGAACCGTCCCGGCTCGATGGTGCTGGCGGCGTCACCGACCAGATGGAGCCCACCGGTGATGGATCCGGCACCGTCGAACACCCAGCGGCCGGCCGCCCCCTCGACGGCGGTGAGGTCGTGGGCCAGCCGTTCCAGATCGACCCGCCGACGGGGCCGGCGGCTCGCCAAGCGGACCCACGATTCGTAGCGGTAGTGAAACGCCATGGCGTCGCCGGCCAGCGTCACCACCCGCAGACAGGGGGTGACGCTGTGGACGGCGGCGGGGTGCAGCGGCGCCGATTCCCAGGCCGCCCTGGCCGCACCGAGGTGGCTCGAGTCGACGCGGACGACGGCCAGATCGTTCTCGAGAAACTCCTCGATGGTGACCCATCCCTCCTCCAGGGCCCGCGCCGACGTGTCGTAGGCGTCCCATTCGGCGCCCCACAACGACTCGAAGCGTTCGGGATCGGCAGCCAGGTCCGAGACGATGCGGAGCGCCTCACCGGTGAGAACGGCGCAGCGCTCCAACGGGTCGCAGGATCCGGACGGCGTCGAGGCTCGGACCGCGCTTTCCGGGGCGGCGGCGGCGAGTCCGTTCAGTGCGAAGGCGATGAGCGCCGCGCGGCGGTCGGTCACGATGTCGAAATCACCGACGCGGGCCGCCTCCACCAGGAGCGGGCCGTGTTCGGCGTCCAAGCCGTCCACGACGAGAAGAGCCAACGCCACCGCGCCGTCGACGTCGAAGTGGTCGACCGAAGCCACCTCCACGTCCGCCGGGAGCAGGTCGGACCGGGCCATGGCGCGGCGGGCGATCTCGGCCGACAGGTCGGCTCTCAGTCCCGGGGGGGTGGGTGTATGGGGCCAGTGCGACAACGTGGAGACGGTCCCCCGGCGCGGGGCACCGTCGACGATCACATGGGCCCGGCCGCCCAACAGATGGGGCGGAACGTAGCGGAAGATCGACACGTCGGTCCGGACGCTCTACGCCGGTGGGCAGGACAAGAGCCGGGACCAGACCGAACCGGTCAGGCCGGTGTCACGGGCAGGGCGTCGATCCGACGGCCCAATTCCAGATCGGCCTCGGTGATCCCACCGGCCGAATGGGTCGACAGCCGCAGAGTGACGCGGTTCCACCGAATGTCGATGTCGGGGTGGTGATCCATCTCCTCGGCCAGCGCGCCGACGGCATTGACGTAAGCCAGCGCGTCGGCGAAGGCCCGGCCGGTGTGCACCTTGACCAACTGGTGGCCGGCACGCTCCCAGGCCATGCCTCGGGCCAGTGAGGCGTCCACGGCGGCGGGGTCGAGGACCTCCATGGACCGTCAGGCTACCGCCGCCCGCCGGCGCCCGGGTGGGCTGCCGTCACGGGTGGATCATGTCCTCGGGCCGGACGGCCCGGTCGAATTCCTCCCCCGACAGATATCCGAGTGCCAGGCAGGCGTCGCGCAGTGTGGTCCCCTCGGCGTGTGCCTTCTTGGCCACATCGGCCGCCTTGTCGTACCCGATCAGCGGGTTCAGGGCGGTCACGAGCATGAGCGATGTGTCGAGGTTCTGCCTGATCCGGGCGCGGTCGGGCTCGAGTCCCTCCACCGCGAATTGCCGGAAGGTGGCGCAGGCGTCGGTCAACAGACGGACCGCGTGCAGGACGTTGTGGATGATGACCGGCTTGCACACGTTGAGCTCGAGATTGCCCCGGCTGCCGGCCACGGCGACGGCGGCGTCGTTGCCCATCACCTGGATGCACACCATGATCATGGCCTCGCACTGGGTGGGGTTGACCTTGCCGGGCATGATGCTCGATCCCGGCTCGTTGGGCGGGAGAACGAGCTCGGCCAGCCCGGCCCGGGGCCCCGATCCGAGCCACCGGATGTCATCGGCGATCTTGGTGAGGGAGACGGCCAGGGTGCGAAGGACACCGCTCGCCTGGACGAGGGCGTCGTGGGCGGCCAGGGCGCTGAACTTGTTCGGGGCCGAAACGAAGGGCAGTCCGGTCAGGGCGGCGATGTGGGCGGCGACGCGGTCGCCGAACTCGGGATGGGTGTTCAAGCCGGTGCCCACGGCCGTCCCTCCCAGAGCCAGCTCGAAGAGATCCGGCAGGCAGGCGTCGAGACGGGTGAGGTCGGCATCCAATTGAGCGACATACCCGGAGAACTCCTGTCCCAGCGTCAAGGGAACGGCATCCATCAGGTGCGTCCGGCCGATCTTCACGATGTCGGCGAAATCGCGTTCCTTGGCCGCCAGTGCCTCACGCAGAGCCCGCACCGAGGGCAGCAGCGCATGGACCAGCTGTTCGGCGGCGGCGATGTGCATCGCCGTCGGGAACGTGTCGTTCGACGACTGCGACATGTTCACGTGGTCGTTCGGGTGGACCGGCACCTTCGATCCCATCTCCCCCCCGGCCAGTTCGATGGCCCGGTTGGAGATGACCTCGTTGGCATTCATGTTGGTCTGCGTCCCGCTTCCCGTCTGCCAGATCCGCAGCGGGAAATGGCCATCGAGAGCTCCCGAGGTGACCTCTCTGGCCGCCCGGGCGATGAGGTCCGCCAGGGGACGGTCGAGCTTCCCGAGGTCGGCATTGGTCGACGCCGACGCCTCCTTGAGGATGCCGATGGCGCGCAGGAGGGGACGGGGCATGATGTCGTCGCCGATGGGGAAGTGAACGAGCGACCGTGCCGTCTGCGCACCCCAGTAGCGGTCGGCCGGGACCTCGATCGGTCCCATGGAGTCAGTCTCGATGCGCGTTGCGCCCACCTCGTGCCTTTCCTCTCGCCGTGGCTTTCCGTCTGGATGGGGGCCGCCCGGGAGCGATCCGCTGTCGAGACCGCCGACGACGGCTCGCCGCCGTCGACGTTACCGCCACTCCAGGTGCGCCCGGATCCGTTCGCCGTCGTCGGTCAGCCAGCCCCGGCCCCGCGCATAGTCCAGCATGGCCAGGAAGTCCGCTTCCCACGACTCGCCCACCCGGCCGGCGGCCATGCGCCGGACGCCGTCCACATCCACCAGGGCGTCGCTCCCCTCGGTCCGGCCCACCGAGGCGCCGACCAGGGCCCGGTCCACGTCGTCGCGGCCGCCGGTGCCGTGGACGATGACGTCGAAGCGGGCGCAGTCATCGGGCTCCACCAGGGACACCGCCGGCGGGACCGTCCCCAGATCCACGGTCACGTGCACATCGCACCTCCGGACGTCGCCCGCGGCTCCCCCCTCGGGATCGGCCCCGACCGACCGGACTCAGCGGTCGGCGGCGAGAGCACCGAACGCTCCGGTGAGCGTCTGCCCGGCCAGGGACACGGCGGCCAGATCGTCGGCGTCGGGCATGTTGAAGACGAGACCGTCCAGACCGGCGTCGAAGAGGGAGGCCACCTGCTCGACCACCGAGACGGGATCGCCAGCCGTGACCGTGGAACGGACCGTGGCATCGTCCATGCCCCGTTGCCTCCGCAGCGCTTCCATCTTCCGTTCGGCGTCCGCTGTCGTCTCGCCGATGACCAGGGTACCGAGCCTCGTCTTCGTCACGGTGGCGGGGTCACGACCCACCTCGTCGCAGTGACGGGCCAGGACGTCGAGCTTGTGCCGGATGGTGTCGACGTCGCCGAAGAGATTGCAGGCGTCGGCATGCTCCGCCACCAGGCGCAACGTCCGACGCTCTCCCCCGCCCCCGATCAGGATAGGCGGGCCGTCGCCGCGCACGGGGCGGGGTCGGTTGACGGCACCGTGGATCCGGTAGAAGCGCCCCTCGAAGCTCGGGGCGTCCTCCGTGAACATGGCGCGGCAGATGATCAGCGCCTCTTCGAGCCGGTCGAAGCGTTCCCCGAGCGGAGGGAAGTCGAAGCCCAGGCCACGGTGCTCGGCCTCGAACCACGCCGCACCGATGCCGAGGACGGCTCGTCCGCCCGACAGGACGTCGAGCGCCGTCACCTCCTTGGCCAGGAGGGCGGGGTTGCGGTAGGTCACCCCCGTCACCATGGCGCCCAGCCGGGCGCTGCGGGTACGGGCGGCCAGGCCGCCCAGGAGCGTGTAGGCCTCGAACATGGGCTCGTCGACCTGGCCGATCCCCGGGATCTGGAAGAGGTGGTCCATCACCCACACCGAATCGAAGCCGGCCGATTCGGCCGTGGTGGCGGTCGATGCCACCCGTTCGAACAACCCGCCGTCGCCGGCGGCGGCGGAGAAGCTCGGGATCTGCAGACCGAATCGCGTCACGGGTGTCATCGGGGGCGCAGACTACCTCCGGCCCCGGGTGCCCACAGCCTGCTCCCGGCTGCGGTCACCTCGTCCCCGGTGCGATCGACAGCCGCGCCCGGAACACCTTCGCGCTCTCGACGGCGGCCCCGAGCCGCCGAACCCGCTCCACCAGAGCGCGATCGGAGGTGACCACGACGGTCTCGGCGGGGCGGGCCAGACCGCTGACCATGGCGACGATGGCGTCGTCGGCTGCGTTCGGTCCCCCCGGGGCGAAGGAGACCTGCACGGTGGTGACCGCCGCCTCCTCCACCTCCCCGGCCGTGGGACGACCGTCGAAGACGACGGTGATCTCGGCATCGTCGCCCCAAGCAGCGAGGTGAGCGACCAGACGACGGCGCGCCGCTCCCCGGTCCCGCCACCACCCGTCGGGCTCCGAGCCGATGACGTTCATCCCGTCCACGATGAAGGGCATGCCCCAGCCTGGCCTCTGGACATCGTGGCGGTCCATCCGCCCTGCCGCCTCCGAGGGGCCGGGGTGGCCCCGAGAGGAGACCAGGTGGGGCGCCCGGCCCGGTGTCGGGGCCACCTCGAACGGCTGACCGGCGGGTCCGACCGGTGTGTCCGACCGGTGCCGTATTGGGGGACATTTGATCAATGGTTGCGGGGAGGATGACATCGACCCCGCACAGTGGGCCCACGGACAAGGCCAGCGTTGCCACCTGAGACCTGGGCCCGTCGCATCAGCCTTCGCCGAGGATGCGGCACGACAGGTTCCCGGCACGGATGGCAAGAGCGGTGGAAGGGACGAACCAAATGACAAGGCGCGTAGGTCGTGAGTCGTACTCCGGCCAATCCTTGGCGGGGTCGACGGAAGCCTCGGCCGACCTTCGGACCCTCGGACAGACCCATGTGATCGGCGCCACCACGGCCGATGTGGGAAAGACCCGTGAGCGGGTCCGTCAGCGGAGGCTCTTGCGGCTCGGTCTCGTCCTGCTCCCGATCGCCCTGCTCCTCGTGGCGCGTGCCGTCTTCTGGGGGGGAGGCGCCCTTGCCGTGCCCCATTTCCCTCACGCCCTCACGCCCTACCTCCCGGCCATGGCCCTCATCGCATTGCTGTCGGTCGCCATCCTCGTGCCCCTGCTCGGTGCCGGCCGGTCACCACACATCCTCTACCGGCCAAGTGAGATCGACGTCCGCTTCGAAGACGTCCGCGGCGCCGGGTTGGTCGTCGACGAGGTCGTGAAGACCCTCAACCTCTTCCTCGGCCACCGCAAGTTCACCGAGCACATGGGTGGCTCGCCCCGGCGGGCGCTCCTCTTCGAGGGACCGCCGGGAACGGGGAAGACGTACATGGCCAAGGCCATGGCCGCCGAAGCAGGGGTCCCCTTCCTCTTCGTATCCTCGTCTGCCTTCCAGTCGATGTACTACGGCCAGACCAACCGCAAGATCCGGTCCTATTTCAAGGCCCTGCGCAAGTACGCCCGCCGCGAAGGCGGGGCCATCGGCTTCATCGAGGAGATCGACGCCATCGGTGGTGCACGCGGGGGCATGGGCGTCGGGAAGGCGGAAGGCGTCTCCGGCGTCGTCAACGAGCTCCTCGTCCAACTCCAGTCCTTCGACCAGCCGCCGGTGATGGCCCGCCTCGGTGCCGCCCTGCGGGACATGGTGAACGGGTGGATGCCCGCCCGTCGGCAACTGCAGAAGAAGCCTACGACGCCGGCCAACATCCTGGTGATCGGCGCCACCAACCGGGCCGCCGATCTCGACCCCGCCCTCGTCCGTCCGGGGCGCTTCGACCGCACCATCTACTTCGACCTGCCCACCCGGTCCGGTCGTCGCGAGATCATCGACTACTACCTGGGGAAGAAGGCGCACGAACCCGAGCTCGACGATCCGGCCCAGCGCGACACGCTGGCGGCGGTGACGTTCGGATACTCACCGGTGATGATCGAGCACCTGTTGGACGAAGCCCTCATCTGGGCCCTCCGGCGTCAGGGCGACCGCCTCTCGTGGGCCGACATCCAGAACGCCAAGATGACCGAGGAGATCGGCCTGGCCCAGCCCGTCGAGTACGCCGAGGCCGAGCGACGGACCATCGCCACCCACGAATCGGGCCACGCCGTCGTGGCCTGGCTCGTCGGCAAGGGTCGCAAGCTCGACGTGCTCTCCATCATCAAGCGCAAAGACGCCCTCGGTCTGCTGGCCCACTCCGAGGAGGAGGAGCGCTTCCTCAAGACCCGCACCGAGATGGAGGCCCTCATCGCCATCGCCTTCGGTGGGATGGTGGCCGAGGAGATCTTCTTCGGCGAAGCCAGTTCCGGGGTGGCGAGCGACCTCAAGGCCGCCACCCTCGCCGCCTGCCAGATGATCGGCAGCCTGGGCATGGGTAGCACCCTGATCTCCCGAGCGGCCCTCGAGATGGGCGGGGGCGGCAACATCGTGGCCAAGGTCCTCTCCACGGAGGACGGGCACGACGAGGTCGAGGACGTCCTCCGCAACGCCAAGTCCGCGGTCCGGGACCTGCTCGAGAGGAATCAGTGCGTGGTGGAGGGCCTGCGCGATGCCCTGCTCGAGCGCGACGAGCTCGTCGGGGCGGAGATCCTCGAGGTCATCGCCTCGGTCGGACCCGCCCTCGAGGCACAGATCTAGTTTTCGACGTCGCACCGGGGGGAAGCGATGTCGAACCAGGGGCAGCGCCGCGGCGGCGGCGCTGCCCCTCTGTCACGCACGGTTCCGTCTCCACCAACCGCCCGTTCCAGCGGCCAACCCGGCGGCCGCCAGTTCCTCGAGGGCGGTGGCGACATCGGAGAGGGGAAGCCCGCTGCGACGGACGACGGTGTCCAGGCTGGCCGGATCCTGGTCGAGGGCCTCGAGGGTCCGGGTCGCCGCCGGGCCCGGCGTGTCCGGGACGGGTCCACCCTGAGCCGGCGTCGGGGCCGTCGCTCGAGGTGCCACGATCCCGGGTCGACCGGTGATGGCCAACTCCACGGCGGCGAGGACGTCCTGGACGTCGCGCACCGGGGCGGCGCCGTCCACCAGCAGCGCGTTGCATCCGGCCGACGCCGAGCTCCGGACCGAGCCGGGCACGGCCAGGACAGCGACACCACGGTCCGCCGCCGCCTTCACCGTGTGCAGCGATCCCCCTGTACGGTGGCACTCGACGACCACCACCACATGGGCCAGCGCCGCCATCAGGCGGTTCCTCACGACGAAGCACCAGGCGGGGGCGCCGGCGGACCCCGGCGCCCGTTGGGAGAGGACAACGCCGGTGTCGGCGATCGCTTGCTGGAGCTGGACGTCGGACAGACGCACGGCAGCGTCGAGCGCCGTGCCCAGCACCGCCACCGGCGGGCCCGCCCCGGCCGCCGCCACGGCCCCGGCGTGGGCCGCCGAGTCGATACCAGGAGCCAGACCCGACACCACCGCCACGCCTGCTTCGGCCAGTCCCCGGCCCAGCTCGGCGGCCACACCGAGCCCGTAGGGGGTGGCGCTCCGGGTGCCGATGACGGCCGCCCGGGGCCGCTGATCGGCCGCGGTCGGATCGCCCAGGCTGAACAGGACTCCCGGGGCCTCGTGGTCGGCGGCCAGGGAGGCCGGGTAACCGGGCCGACCGAGAATGTGGACGGCCACCCCGGCACGGGCACAGCGGGCCTCGACGGCGTCGACGAGCGGGGGCCGGGCCTTCGTCCGGTACGCCCCGTCAGGGTCGGCAGGGTGGCGCCCGGCGACCAGCGCCGCCCAGGCCTCGGCCGGCTCCCACCCCTCGAGGAAGCGGCGCGTCCGCACCGGGCCGGCGCCGAGGGCAGCAGCGGCGGCGGCGTAGCGCTCGTCGTCGGGGAGGTACCCGACGGTCGTCATGACGATGCACCCGGTGCCCGGGCGCAACCGGCGTCGCGCAGGTGGAGAGCCTCGGCCATCTGACGGGCGCCGACCACCGGACCGGTTCCGTCGAGATCACCGATCGTGCGGGCCACCCGCCGCACCCGGTGCAAACCCCGCGCCGACAGTGCCCCCGCTCGTAGACGGCGTTCGAGCAAGGCCGCCGCATCGGCGGACAGCGGACCGAACTGGTCGAGGGATTCCGGCGGGATCTCGGCGTTGCATCGCACGCCGCGGGTGGCGGCCACGACACGGGCGAAGCGCACGCGCTCGGCCACGCTGCCCGAGCTCTCGCCGCGAGGCCCGCCGAGAAGGTCGTCGACCTCAGGACGACCGAGGGAGAGGGCGAGGTCGAACCGGTCGAGCAGAGGAGCCGAGAGGCGACGCGCGTACCGGGCGCGTGCGGCGTCGGTGCACCGGCACGCCCCCGGGGTGCTCCCCTCGCCGCACGGGCACGGATTCATGGCCCCCACCAGCAGGAAACGAGCGGGAAGATCGACGGCCCGTCGGGCACGGCGGATCCGGACGACACCTTCCTCGAGGGGCTGGCGCAACATGTCGAGGGCGACGGCGGGAAATTCGCCGAGCTCGTCGAGAAACAGCACCCCGCCATGTGCAAGGGAGATCTCACCGGGTCGCAACCAGGCCGTGCCGCCGCCGATCAGCGAGACCTCGGTGGCGCTGTGATGTGGAGCCCGGAACGGGGGTCGCTCGACCAGGGCTCCGCCGACGAGAGCCAACCCGGCGGCGGAGTGGATGCGCGTGACCTCCAGAGCCTCCTGCTGTCGCAGAGGCGGCAGGAGGCCGGGCAGCCGGGTGGCGAGCATCGTCTTCCCCGAACCGGGAGGTCCCACCAGGAGGAGGTGGTGGCCACCGGCAGCGGCCACCTCGAGGGCACGCCGTCCCACGGTCTGACCCCGGACGTCGGCCAGGTCTGGCATCGGCGGCAACACCCTCCGTTCGGCGGGGAGTTCCACCCTGTCGGCCCACGGTCCCTTGCCTGTCAAAGCGCCGACGAGCTCACCCAGGCTGGCCACGCCCCGGACCTCGTGACCCCCGACCAGGCGTGCGTCGGCGGCGCACTCGACAGGCACCACCACGCGCCGGCATCCCAGGGCGGCAACCATGGGCACGATACCGGGAACCGGGCGGAGCGAACCGTCGAGGCCGAGCTCTCCGATGCACGCGGTACCCTCGACACGGGCTCCCGGCAGCGTCCCACCGGCCACGAGGACGCCCACGGCGATCGGCAGGTCCAATCCTGATCCACCCTTTCGCGTCCCCGAGGGTGCCAGATTCACCGTTATCCGGTGCTTCGGCCACGCCAGTCCGCTCGATGACATGGCAGCCCTGACGCGATCACGCGACTCGCGGACGGCCGCGTCAGGAAGACCGACCACCGTAAATCCGGGCAGGCCTCCTGAGACATGGACCTCCACGGCGACAGGACGACCGTCGACCCCGTGAAGCGTGGCGGATGGTATGGAGGCGAGCACGAAGACTCCCACGAAACTGGCGAGGGTAAGACCAACGCCATCTCTTCGGTGAGGGCCATATCCCTGAGACGCCGGCCGCACGAGACGCTGAGTCGAACAGTACGGCAAGGGTGTAACGCTGGTACGCCGAGCCGGTCTCTTGTTCCTTCGCCCCGCGGCGGCACGATGCGTCCTTGGAGGTGCAACGTTGCTGGCAATTCAAGCATCCCGAGACCTCGACCCCTGCACCACCACTTCGCATCCGGGCTATACAGAAGACCCTCGACCGCTTGCATGCCGAAAACCCTCAGCCCGTACGGCGCGGCTGGTCCCGTCTCTTGCGCACGGAGCAGCAAGCGCTCCGAGGTGTGGAGCAGCGTGAGGATGGCCTGACCCTTCGCCTACGGCAGGACATCGAGGTGACAACCTCGACACCCTTCGGGATCTCCACTTCTTGCCTGGTGGGGGTCTTCACCCTGGGGTCATTGACACCGCATCACTGACCGGCGAAGTGGCTCCGATGGACGAGAGCGGGGCGCGTTGCCACTACTCCTCCTCGGCATCCGGCGGAGCGCTGACAAGGAGCTCCCGCCAGCGCTTTTCGGACACCTGGGAGGGTGTCGTCGTCTCGAGGAAGTCCTCAAGGACGGCCAGGAAACGCTCGGCGTCCTGCCATGGCAGGAAGTGCCCGGCGCCTTCGAAGACCTCGAGCCGGGCGCTCGGAATGGCCTCGGCCGTCCGGTAGGCGTGGGCCACGGGGATGACGTGGTCGTGGTCGCCCCAGACGATGAGGGTCGGAACCGCTGCAGCCAGGTACAGCCGGTCATGGGCACTGACACGCTGACCGGCGATGTCGATCACCGAACGAACGGTGTGGATGAAGGCCATCTGGCCGTGTCGGTCGGTCAAGGTGGTGTAGCTGCGCCACACCTCGGACAGCGTGTCGCTCGGACGCCAGCCCACCCGGCGGGCCATCACGCCCGGCCACTCACCAATTTCCCGTATCCGACGGTGGAGGAGGAGCGGGAGCACGTACTCGGCTCCGGGAAGAGTCACCGCTTTGAGCAACGGGCTAACCTCTTTGCCGAGCCCGCCGGACGCAACCAGCACCAACCGTTGGGCCCAATCCGGGAATTGGTAGGCGAACTGCATGGCCACCCCACCCCCGAGTGAGTGACCGACCAGCGTGACGCGTTCCTTGCCGAGCACAACCAGCAGGTCCCGAATGCCGCTCGCATAGGCACCCAGCGAGTAGTCGCCACGGGGCTTGGCCGACTGCCCGTGGCCCAGGAGGTCGGGGGCGATCACCGTGTAGTGCTCGGCCAGGGCGGGCATCACCGACCGCCACGTCGTCGAACTCCCCGCTATCCCGTGGATGAGCAGGATCGTCGGCCCCTCCCCCGCCATCCGGTAACTGACGTCGTGGCCATGGATCCGGACTGTGCGCGGATGGAACGGACCGGCCTCTATCGGCGCTGGTTCAGTGACCACACGAGCAGGCTGGCGTCGAACGGCTGTTGTTGAAGAATCCGCTCCTGTGCCACCGCGGCGAGCCGCAATGGCCGATGAGCTGGTGGAACGCACGGTCTTCGCAGGCCCGACCATCACCCTGGTGACGACTGTCTCCTACTTCGTAGACGAAGTGGATTTGCGATCGGACTCGGTCAGGGCCTTTTCCGTCACATCAAGGATGTTCTGGGCGAGCCGAGTCGAAGAGGCGACCAGCTGCTCAGTCATCTTGAAGGCCGAGTCGATGATCTTGCGACGCGGTCGTTCGTCGCCGGCCAGATCGGGAAACACACTGTCTACCGTGTCGAGGAAGTTCCGAACCGCTTCGAGCGACACGTGCTCAGCATGATCGATCGTTTCGACAAGACGCTTCGTGCCATTGTCTTTGGTCTGGGTGGGAGTCATGGCAATACCTCTCCGTTCCGGCTGGACTGTTCCAACTTCTCCTACTCCACTCTGGCAAGCCCGCCACAACACGAACAGAGGCTTTCGACCACTCGCGGAGCGTGGGTGGGCAGGTGCGCACTGTGGGATGATCGCACCAGATCGCCGACCTTCCTTCTCGTTCGGCCTGCTGTCTCGCCGATCTTCGACGAGGGGGGTGTGGGCGCCCCTCAAAGACCCGCAAACAGCCGGGTGATGCGGTCCCTCACGCCTGTTGGAATCAGGCCCTGGGCGGCGGCGATGCCCTGGGCGTCCCAGCCGACGAGGTAGCGCGCTCGTGGCGAGGTTGTCGTGAGCGCCTTGCCGATGACTCTGGCTACCGCTTCGGGATCGGCCATCAGAGCCATGTACGGAGCGAGGAGGGTGAGGGCCCGACGGTATTGGGTCTCGTAGCTCGAGCCGACACGACTGGCCAGTTCGACCTCCATCTCCTTCCAGATGTGGGTCCTCACGCCACCCGGCTCGATCAGGATGACCTTGATGCCGTCGCGGGCGATCTCGACGCGCAGGGCGTCGGAGGCGGCCTCCAGGGCATGTTTGGATGCCTGGTACCAACCGCTGAATGGCGTCGTGGTCAGCCCGTAGATCGACGAGACGTTGACCACCCGACCCTGGCCGTTGGCGCGCATGTACGGCAGGGCCAGCCGGGCGAGGCGCATAGGCGCCACTACCATCGTCTCGAGCTGTTGGCGCGCCTCACTGTCGGTGACATCCTCGATAGCGCCCACACCCGCGTATCCGGCGTTATTGACAAGCGCCCAGGGTCGCAGTCGGTCGACCACCACTCGGCAACGTTCGGCGTTGGTGACATCGAGGATGACCGTCTCCACGGTGACGGAAGCCCTGGTGGCCGCTTCGATCACGGGTGTCGCCTTGGCCTTCGAACGGACCGAGCCCACCGAGCGGTATCCGAGACGAGCGAGATGCACAACGGTCGCCAGACCGACGCCCGAGTTCGCCCCGGTGGTCAGCACGGTCCGGTGGCCGTCCGCACTCACGTCATCTCTTCCCGAGTTCAAGAAAGGAGGAGACCGGCATCGGTCGAATCCGGTCGGGCAACACGTCATCCTCGGTCACAACACCACCGCTGCGTACCCGTTCATGGCACCGTTTCCGGCCCCGATCCACAAGAAGGCTACGAGGTCACCATCGTTGACGCGACCGGCCCGACGGTCCTCGTCCAGCAGGATCAGAGTGCTGGCGGCCGACGTGTTGCCATAGTGGTCGACGCTGATAGGTACCCGCTCAGGGGGCAGACCGAGCATCTCGATGGCCTGACGGACCACGACCCCATTGGCCTGGTGCCGGTACCAGCGGGCCACGGCCTCAACGTCGAAGTCGGCGCCGGTGACGGGCTTGACGGTGGTCGGCCAGTCCTCCTGCAACATCTGGAAATTCGCGCGCCATCAGTGATGGGAAGACCTCAGCTACCTTGACGCCGTCCATCAGGAACACATGGTCAGCCAAGTTGCTGGCAGAGGTGTGGTGTAGACAGCCTCCCCCGGGATATGTCACGAGACCGATGTCCGGGCTGGTCTCGCTGCGCACCGACAGCAAGCCGGTGCGACCGTGGCTGCGGTCGCGAGGCACCGAACGCCAGACCGACGCACCCGCACCGTCGGCAAACATGAGCGGGGCCAGCCATCCCAGGCCGGTCTCGTGTTTGTAGTAGTAGTCGTGCACTTCGGGTCCGAAGTAACCCGACGGGCAATTGCTGGCCACCACAAGGGCAGTGGCGGGTGCCATCGAGACGAGTGAGCAGGCGACAGAGCGGAAGCCGGCCGTCAGCCCGGCGCACCCAAGGTTGTGGTGGATGAGGTCTGCGTCCCGACGGAGTCCGAGCTCGGGCGCCAGGAAGCGGAAGTGATCCTGGCACGCGATGAGGTCGGGCGTGGTGGTGACGTGGATCATGACGTCGACGTCGGCGGCATCAAGTCCGGCGTCGGCCAGGGCGGCGCGCCCGGCACGGAGCGCCAGATCGCCGTCGAAGAGGCCACCGTCGGACCGGCTCCGCTTGTGACGGCCTCCGAATTCATAGTCCAAGCGCCGCTCATGGATTCCCAGGTGTTTGACGACCCACTCGGGCTCGAGAGGACGGCCGTCGGGCCGAACGGGGCGAAGGTATTCGAGGATCTCCGCGTTGGACACTCGGTGTTCAGGCAGGAAGGAACCGACGCCCATCAGGGAGACGGAGACCTCCGACGCCAATCTCGGGATCGAAGAACTGGTCATCGAACCTCACCTTTCCTCCAATCGGCGTTCCGGGAGGCGTCTTTCAACACCATCCAACTCCTTCCCCACTGGGCCGACCAGGGGCGAACGTCCCGATCGGGGTGGTGAGGGAATGTCCGGCGGGCCACCGAATCCCACGCCTGGCCGCTCGTTCCATCCCTACGGCTCGGGAAGGCTGCCGGCTGCTCGTGTCCCTCGGGGGTCGCGCTTGGTCGGACCCGGCGCCCGGAAGCCCATCGCAGCGCCCCGTCCCCTCTGTGGAGAGAAGTCGCCCATGAGAGCGGGATCTGCGGACCTTCCATTGCGAACCCCAAGATCGATCTGATCACGCGGATGCCCGGATCCGACGTGCCCGGGTGGCGAGCACACTGCGCGTCTCGCGCCGGCCGGCGCGCATGAAGTCAGGCCACTCAGCATTGTTCAGGAACTGCCGGTAGAAACCCGCCCCGCGTACCTTGGTATAGGGCACGGGCTCAATCATCATGACGTCGGTCTGGTGCGCGAGCCTCGCCAGGTTGGTCCTCGCCAGCTCCACTTGCTGGCAGGTACGGACCTGGCCGGCGACATAGAGGATGCTGCCGCGCCGGTCCTGCCAGCCGGATGCGTCCTCACCGACGAACCCCGGCGGGTAGAAGCCGTTGATCGCCAACGCCACGTCGGGCGGTTCCTCAATGTCCAACACCGGCCGCACCGGGAAGATGTCCACGACGCCTCCATCGCACCAGTACCCGCTGCCCAACCTGACCGGCTCGATGAACAGGGGCAGGGCGATCGCCATGTGGATCGCCCGGGCAACAGGCATGTCGGGATAGGTGCGAGGACCGATGTACTCGAGACGGTTGCGCTCGATGTTCCAAATCGGTGCGTACGCGGGGATGGGCAACTCGCCGAGGGTCATGTCGCCCAGCAGCCGCCGGCACGACGCCTCGATCCGCTCGCCTCGGACAACTCCGGCAAAGCCCTTCGCCCCCCGGGGAATGAGGGAAGCCAACAGACGCCAGTCCACGTCCACGTAGTCGTCGGGGCGCAGGCCGAGCGTGAAGGCCGCCACCTCGTCGGCGGGGATGCCGGCGGCGAGGGGGAACCCGAAGAGTGCGGATCCCGAGCACAGCGAGATGACGGCAGGGCGGACGCCCGCCTCCTCGAGCGCCCTCGCCGCTCCCACCACCGAGGCCAGGGCACCACTGCCCCCGGTGGCCATCAGGGCCAGCCTGCGCCCCTTCAGGTCGGCGACCCGAAGGGGCCGAGCCGGGGGAAACGGGTGAAGCTCTGGCTGAGGGCGCCGCTCGAGTGGGAACGTCACGAGCGCACGCCGGGCATCGTCGAGCAGACCGGCGTCCTCGCGTACCCCGTCCACGAATTCCCTGGTTCTGGTGATGACATTGAAATACTGGCGGAGGCGAAACACGTCGATCACGGTCCCGAGCATGTGTCTTATTGTCCGTCCACCGCTCCCGCCCGGGTAGAGTCCTACGGCTCTGCGTTCTCGTGGCATCAAGGTGACGTTCGACTCTTCCCTTTGGTGCGCTGTCCGTCCACGCTGGGAACAGCGGATCCACCAAAAAGGGGTGGGGATGGACGTGTTCATGCGGGACAGCGACGCCTTCTCCTGGTACATGGAGCGGGACCCGGTCCTGCGGGCGACCGTGGTCGCCGTGGCGTGGCTGGAATTCAGCCCCGATTGGGATGTGCTCGTGGCCAAGCTCGACCGGGCCACTCGCCTGGTGCCGATGTTCCGCCAGCGGGTGCTCGAACCGCCGGCGCGCCTTGCCACTCCCCGTTGGACCATGGACGACGGCTTCGACCTGACCTGGCATCTCCGCCGGATGGACTCCCCGGTGCCCCACACGCCCGATACCGTGGTCGCCCTGGCACGCCTCGCGGCAATGACGGGGTTCGACCGATCCCGCCCGCTCTGGGAGTTCACGCTGGTAGAGCACTTGGAGGATGGTGGGGCCGCTCTGGTCATGAAGGTGCACCACTCGCTGACCGACGGTCTTGGGGGCATGCAGTTGGCGCTGCTGCTGTTCGACGTCGATCGCGTGGCGACGGCGTCGCCTCTGAAGGCCGACGGACCCGCCAGTGAGCACGTCGGGACTGGCGAGCTTCTGCGCCAGAGTCTGACCCATGATTGGGAGCGGCTCGCCGAGGTGGTCGGCCACGGGGCAGAGCTCGCCGCGCCGTTGGCAGCGCGCACGGCTCGCCATCCTTTGGCCAGCCTGACCGGGTTCGTCAGCACGGCGCGCTCGATCGCCCGCACGGTCGCGCCGGTCCGCGCCACGCTGTCACCGGTAATGACCGAACGGGGCTTGGACCGTCGCCTGGACATCCTCGAGGTGAGTCTCAGCGACCTCAAGAGAGCCGCCGGTGTGGCAGGCGGGACTGTGAACGACGCTTTCATGGCGGCCGTAGCCGGGGGCTTGCGTCGTTACCACGAACAGCACGGAGCGGTGGTCGAGAAGCTGCGGGTGACGCTGCCCATCAGCATCCGGACGCCCGAGGACCCGCTGGGTGGCAATCGGATCACGCTCATCCGTTTCGCCGTCCCTGTCTCCGATCCGGATCCGGCGTCTCGAATCAGGTCCATGAGCCACCTGTGCCAGGCCGCACAAGAAGAGCGTTCGCTCCCGCTGACCAACGCCATCGCCGGAGCCCTCAACCTGCTGCCCCGGGGGACGGTAAGCAGCATGCTCAAGCACATCGACTTCGTGGCGAGCGACGTTCCGGGCTTCGCGTTCCCCGTGTACCTGGCAGGCGCCCGACTGGAACGGTATGTCGCTTTCGGACCGACCATCGGCTCGGCCCTCAATCTGACTTTGCTCTCCTATAACGGCACCTGCTCTGTCGGCATCACGATCGACACTGCCGCCGCTCCCGACGCCGCCGTGCTGGCCGACTGCCTCCTCGGCGGATTCGAGGAGGTACTCGACCTCGGTGGCGACCACAGCCCCGTGCGCTTACCGATGCGCGAGACCGTCAGGAGAAGGGCCTGATGGAACGCCTCAGCCCGCTCGATGCTTCCTTCCTGTACTTCGAGGACGGGATCACCCACATGCACATCGCGTCGTGCGCATTGTTCGAAGGTCCGCCACCCGACTTCCGAAGCGTTGTGAATGCCATCGCCTCCAAGATCCCCCAGGTACCCCGGTACCGCCAAGTCGTGCGCTTCATGCCGATGCAGCTGGGCCGACCCGTTTGGGTGGATGATCCGCATTTCCACCTGGAGTACCACGTCCGACATACCGCGTTGCCGAAGCCCGGAGGACGGACCGAGCTCCGGGAATTGATGGGTCGCCTGATGTCCCAAGAGCTCGACCGCCACCGGCCCTTGTGGGAGGTGTGGATGGTCGAGAACCTCGAGGATGGACATTGGGCGCTCATCACCAAGATCCACCACTGCATGGCTGACGGCGTGGCCGGGACCGACCTGCTCGCCGTGATCCTGGATCTCGAGCCCCGCCCGGCGGCAATTGCACCGGTCGACACCTGGCGGCCGGCAGCCGAGCCATCAAGCCTGCACCTGGCGGTGGGCGCGGCCTGGCATCTCCTGGCGAGCCCCTATGAGCAGTTCCAGGCGGCGAGCCGACTCCTACACGGGCCCCACCGCGCGCTCACCGAGCTGCGCGAGGCGGTCGGCGGGATGTGGTCCTACGCCGGCCGGTTGCGGCCCACCGCCCCGATGTCCTTGGTCGGTGCCATCGGCCCCAATCGGCGGTGGACGTGGGCCAGCGCGGAGCTCGATGACGTGAAGGCGATCAGGAAGTCGTTTGGTGGAACGGTCAACGACGTCATCCTCGCCTTGATCACGGGCGGGCTGCGCGAGCAGCTGCTCGCTCGCGGCGAGCCCGTCGAACGACTCGTCGTGCGCAGCCTGGTTCCGGTGTCGGTCCGGTCAGACTCCGAGCATGGCGAGTACAACAACCGGGTATCGGCGATGTTCGCCGATCTACCGGTCTCCATCGCTGATCCGCGGTCACGGTTGGAGGCTGTACGGGAGCAGATGGAGGCATTGAAGGCCTCGCACCAAGCGGTCGCCGGTGAAGTCTTGACCGCGATGGGTGCGATCACTCCCTTCGCCCCCATCGCGCTGGGCGAGCGGACGGTGATGCGGGTCCTGCGGCGTCTTCCGCAGCACAGTGTCAACACTGTGACGACAAACGTGCCGGGGCCTCAGTACCCGCTCTATCTGGCGGGCCGGAAGATGCTCGAGTACCTGCCGTTCGTCCCGATCGCCCATGGCGTGCGGGTCGGCGTCGCGATCGTCTCCTACAACGGCAAGATCGCGTTCGGCGTGACGGGGGACTATGACTCGGCGCCCGATATCGATGTCCTCGCCCACGGCATCGAAGACGGAATCGCCCAGCTGCTGAAGCTGGCGGCCGCCGGCTGACCTCGACGGCACCGAGGGCGGGGGTGCTCGTCACCTCCTGCCGCGCAAGTGGTAGGTCAGCTGGTCGGTCAGCGTCCGATGAAGTTGGGGTCCCGCTTCTCGGCGAAGGCACGCATGGCCTCACGCGTGTCCTCGGTTGTGAAGTTGATGGTCTGGCTGCGGGCCTCGTCCTCCAGGGCCTGAGCCATCGAGACCGAGGCGCTGGCGTTCAGAAGCTTCTTCGTCATCGACAGGGCGATCGGCGGACCGGCAGCCAGCCTCTTGGCCCAGTCGTCGACGAAGGCGTCGATCCCGTCGTCGGCCACCAGCCGGTTCACGAGGCCCAGGGACACGGCCTCCTCGGCCGACAGGGTGTCGGCAAAGTACGCGAGCTCCTTGGCCCGGTGCAGCCCGATGAGCCTCGGCAACAACCACGACGACCCCCCGTCGACGGAGAGTCCCCGACGGGTGAAGATCTCCGAGAGCCGGGCCGTCGACGACACGACGGTGAGATCACAGCACAGGGCCAGGCTCAGGCCGGCACCGGCGGCGATCCCACGGATCTTGGCGATCGAGGGCTTCGGCAGATCGAACAGGGCCAGCATGACCGAACCGAGAAAGCGCATCCGGGTGAGGGGGGGATCCTCGGAGTCGCCGCTGATCCCCTTGGGATCCCCGATGTCCGCTCCCGAGCAGAATGCCCCTCCGGCCCCGGTCAGAACCAGGACGCGGTCGTCGCGACGGCGGGCGACGTCCTGCACGGTCGCGTACAGCTCCTGCCACATCGCCCCGTTGGCGGCGTTCTTGCGTTCCGGTCGGTTGAGGGTGACGGTGACGACACCCGAGTCACGCTCCACGATGATGGTCTCGCCGCCCACTGCGACACCCTAGCCACAGAACGGAGGATCGGGCCAAGGTCGGGCGGTCAGAACGCGTCCTGCAGCACGTCGACGACGAGCCCTCCCGACCGGTCGTCCCAGACGGCGGCGACGTCGAACCGCACCGATCGCATCGGCGACCCACGAGCCCGTTGATGGGAGAGCCACCGTGCCGCCAGACGCCGGAGCCGCCGCTGCTTGGCCATCGTCACCGCTTCCTCGGGAGATCCGAAGGCCTTGGAGGACCGTGTCTTGACCTCGCAGATGACGACGACGCCCCGGTCGATGGCGATCAGGTCGATCTCCCCGTCCGAACACCGCCAGTTGCGGGCCTCGACGTGGTAGCCGGCACGGACGTACCAGCGGGCAGCGGCATCCTCGCCACGGCGACCGAGGTCACGACGACTGTCGGGCGCCGACGGGGTTCCGAGCCGGGACCTCGACATGCCACCAGTGTTCCCGGTGGCTGTGACGGAGCCGTATCCCCGGCCCCATCGGGGTCGCCGGGGCCCGGTCACACCGGCCCCTCAGGTGTCGCGTTCGGGAAGTCTCTCCACGTTCACGTCCCGGAAGGTCAGGACCTTCACGCTCGGGACGAACCGGGCTGGCCGGTACATGTCCCACACCCACGCATCGGTCAGCTCGACCTCGATGCACGTGGGGGCCGAGCTGTTGCCCACCGAGACCTTCACCTCGTTGGCGAGATAGAACCGTCTCTCCGTCTCGACCACGTAGTTGAAGAGAGGGAGCACCGTGCGGTACTCCTGGACAAGCGCCAGCTCGATGTCGGCCTCGTAGCGTTCGAGGTCCTCTTCACTCATCGCCCTACGGGCGGACTGCCCGCTTCTCCTTGATCTTGGCCGCCTTGCCGACGCGCCCACGCAGGTAGTACAGCTTCGCTCGACGCACGTCGCCCCGGGTCACCATCTCGATCTTGGCCAGGATGGGCGAATGAACCGGGAAGGTCCGCTCCACGCCCACGCCGAAACTGACCTTGCGGACGGTGAACGTCTCCCGGGCCCCTGTCCCCTGTCGACGGATGACGGCACCCTGGAAGATCTGGACCCGCTCGCGGTTGCCCTCCACGACCCTCACGTGGACCTTGAGGGTGTCGCCGGGGGCGAACTCCGGAATGTCGTCTCGCAGACTCTCGCGATCGACGATGTCAGTGGGATTCATGGCGCGCGTCCCTTCGCGGGTCGATGGCGAGCGGATCAGGCGGCCCCCCGGCGATAGCCACCTCCGGGTGACGGCCGACCGACGGGGCCTGCTTGAACTCACGAGAATAGCCGCGACCCGGCCGGGGGCGCACCCACCGGGGGCCCGACCCGCCGGGGCGGCCCCGGGCCGGCCCCCACCCGGAGGGCGCCCGTCGGATCAGTCGGGAGCGGCCGAGGTGTCGGCCGTGGCGTCGACCGGTCCCACGGCGTCGAGCAGCCGGCGCTCCTCGTCCGATATCCCACCGCGGGCGGCGATCAGGTCGGGGCGCTCGTCGATGGTCCGCCGCAGGGCCATGGCCCGGCGCCATCTCTCGATCCGTCCGTGGTCACCGTTGCGGAGGACCTCTGGTACCTCCCATCCTCGGAACACTGCCGGACGGGTGTAGTGGGGGTATTCGAGGAGCCCCGACGTGAAGCTCTCGTCGGCGGCCGACGCCTCGTTCCCCATGACCCCGGGGAGGAGCCGGGAGACAGCCTCGATGACCACGACGGCCGCCGCCTCCCCACCGGCCAGCACGACATCACCGATCGACAGCTCCCCGTCGACGAGATGCGCGGACACTCGTTCGTCGACGCCCTCGTAGCGGCCGCACAACAAGGAGAAGCCGCCGGATGACGTTGTCGCCGGGCCGGCCAGCTCCTCCGCCATGTGTTGATCGAAGCGACGCCCCCGCGGCCCGAGGAGGAACAGCGGCCGGGGTGGGTCCACCGCCTCCACCGACGCGAAGATCGGGCCGGGCGTGAGGACCATCCCCGCCCCGCCCCCGAACGGCGAGTCGTCCACGGAACGACGGGCATCGCTCGTCGCCTCGCGCAGATCGTGGACCCGCAGGTCGAGCACGCCGTCGCGGCGGGCCCGACCGAGCAGGGCGCCCGAACAGAAACCTTCGAGGAGCTCGGGGAAAATGGTGAAGACGTCGACCCGCATCGGATTCGCCCGGTCGGCCATGGGCCCGGATCAGTCGAGGAGGCCGGGCGGGACGTCGACCTCGATCCGTCCCCGCCGGTGCTCGACGACGCACCGCAGCGGCACCAGGGTGCCGATGTCGAGCTCCAGGAGATCGCTGACCGGATTGGCCACCACCGCCACCACGGTGCCGAGCGTGCTGCCGTCCGCCCTGTCGACGACGGTCGATCCCACCAGCTCGTGGACCCACAGGGCGGACGGGTCGTCGAGCGGAGGGGCCCGCAGGACACGTCCGCGCAGAGCCTCGGCGGCGTCGATGCCCCGGACCCCGGCGAAGGTGACCAGCCACCGGTGCCGGAAGGGACGGGAGCTCTCGATGCGCAACTCCCCGCCGTCGGTCATGAAGACCGAGCCCGGCATCGACCGTTCGGCACGGTTGCTCACGAGATCGAGCACCACTTCGCCCTTCAGCCCGTGCGGTCGCACGACGCGACCGACGTCGAGGAGCCCTTCATCCGTCCCCGGGGGGACGGGGTCACGGCCGCTGTCGTCAGTCGTCGACGAAGTCGACGTTTGTCTCCACCCCGTCTCGCGACCCGGCCACCCGCACCACCGTTCTGATCGCCTGTGCCACCCGGCCCCGGCGCCCGATCATGCGACCCATGTCCTGTTGGGCAACATGGATGCGGAAGCGCACGCTGCGACCGGAATCATCGGCTTCGACCACGACGGCGTCCGGCTCGCTGGCGATCGACCGGGTGATGTAGTCGAGGACGGCCCGGGCGGTTCCCCCTTCGACGCGGTTGCCGGCCATGTCGTCCAAGTCGTCCACGTCGTCCACCTCGTTCACGGCGTCGGTGGTGCCATCATCGTCGAAGACCTCGTCGCTCACTTGGCGTCCGCCGGGCGGTATTCGTCCCACGCTCCGGACTTGCGCAGGAGCTTCTCCACCCTCTCGGTGGGTGTCGCGCCCTGTCGCAACCATTTGAGCGCCTTGACGTTGTCGATGTCGACAATGGCGTCGGGGTCGGCCGCCGAACGCCCCCGAGGTGCGTAGGTGCCGACGATCTCGATGAAACGACCGTCACGCGGCGATCGACTGTCGGCCGCCACGACGCGGTAGGTCGGCTGCTTCTTCTTGCCCATCCGCATGAGACGGAGCTTTACGGCCACTGTTGACTCCCTGCTCTTCCTGTGTGCGTCACGCGCCCGGGGGCGCGGACCTTCCATTGTGACCCGTAGCGAGCCCTCCCGGCGACACGACGGCGTCCGGGACCCCTTTCAGGCGCTACCGGCCCCCACCGCCGGCCTTGGGGGTGACCCGGCCACCCTTCTTCTTACCTCCCTTGCCCCCTTTGGCCGCACCGCCTCCGAGCCCCCGCCCGGGGGTCGGCCCCCCGGGGAGACCGGGGGGCCCCGGGGGCAGGTTACCCAGGAGGTCCGCTCCGCCCGGCCCCAGCGCCGTGAGGTCACCCATCTGCTCGGAGAGGGCCTGGGCGGCCCGCCCGCCGCGCCCGCCGAGCATCCCGCCGAGCATTCCCGGGGATCGCATGAGCTGTTGTGCCTCTTTGAACTGTCGAAGTAGCTGGTTGACCTCCTGGGTGGTCGTGCCGCTCCCGGTGGCGATCCGTCGGCGGCGGCCACCGTCGATGATCGTCGGATCGGCGCGTTCCTTCCGGGTCATCGACCGGATGATGGCCTCGACCTGGTCCACCTGGCGGTCGTCGATGCTGTCCTTCGCCTGCTTGAGCTCCTTGGGCATGCCCGGGAGCAGTGACAGGATGCCGCCCAGAGACCCGAGCTTCTTCACCTGTTGCAGCTGGGAGAGAAAGTCCTCGAGGGTGAACCTCCCGTCCAGGAGGCGCTCGGCTCCCCGTTGGGCGACGTCGCTGTCGAACTCACGCTCGGCCTGCTCGATGAGGCTGAGCACATCGCCCATGCCGAGGATGCGGCTGGCCATCCGATCGGGATGGAACTGGTCGAAGTCGGCGAGACGCTCGCCCGTCGAGGCGAAGGCGATCGGTCGGCCCACGACCTCCTTGACGCTCAGAGCGGCGCCGCCGCGGGCGTCGCCGTCGAGCTTGGTGAGGATGACCCCGTCGAGATCGAGCGTCTCGTGGAACGCCTCGGCCGTGGCCACGGCGTCCTGTCCCGTCATGGCGTCGATGACGAGGAACGTGAAATGGGGAACCACGGCCTCCGAGACCTGACGGACCTCGTCCATGAGGGCCTCGTCGATGGCCAGGCGTCCGGCAGTGTCCACGATCGAGAACGTCGCGACCGAGGCGGCGAGCCTCGTTCAGGCCGGCGGTGGCCACCGAGACGGGATCGGTCGTCTCGCTGAAGACGGGCACGCCCGCCTGCTCACCGAGAATCCGGAGCTGCTCCACCGCCGCCGGTCGCTGGAGGTCGGCTCCCACGAGCATGGGGTTCCGTCCCTGCTGGCGGAACCAACGGGCCAACTTGGCCGACGTCGTCGTCTTGCCCGACCCCTGGAGACCGGCCAGGAGGACCACGGTCGGGGGCGCCGACGCATAGGAGATGCGCAACGTCTCTCCCCCGAGGATCCCGATGAGCTCCTCGTGGACCGCCTTGATGACCTGCTGGCCGGGACTGAGTCTCTTCGACAGGTCCTGGCCGACGATCCGCAGACGGATCCGGTCCACGAAGGAACGGGCCACGCGGACATCGACGTCGGCGTCGAGAAGGGCCGTCCGGATCTCGCGCAACGCCTCGTCGACGTCGTCCTCGCTGAGCCGCCCGCTGCTTCGCAGGCGCCCGAAGATCCCTTCGAGGCGGTCGGAGAGGGCGTCGAACATGCGGCTGCTCAGGTTACCGGAGCCGGTGGGCCCCTCCGGGCGCCCAGGCCGGCGTTCTCACCCTCGACGTCATTCGAACAGGGCGTCGACGAACCGGTCGGCGTCGAAGGCGACCAGGTCGTCGGGACCTTCTCCGATGCCGACCAGCTTGACCGGGAGACCGAACTCCCGCTGGATGGCCACCACGATGCCCCCCTTGGCGGTCCCGTCGAGCTTGGTCAGCACCACGCCGGTGACGCCCACGGCATCGAGGAACTGCCGGGCCTGGGTCAGCCCGTTCTGTCCGGTCGTGGCGTCGAGGACGAGGAGTACCTCGGTCACGCGCCCCGGTGGTCGGTCGGCCACCCGCCGGATCTTCTTCAACTCCTCGACCAGGTTCACCTTGGTGTGCAGCCGTCCGGCCGTGTCGGCGAGCACCAATTCCTGACCGCGGGCGGACGCCCGCTGCACGGCGTCGAAGACGACGGCGCTCGGATCGCTCCCCTCGGCCCCCCGCACCAGCCCCACGTCGGCCCGTTGCGCCCAGATCCCCAGTTGCTCGGCCGCCGCGGCGCGGAAGGTGTCGCCGGCGGCGAGAAGGAGCGTTCGTCCCTGGGCCACCTGCCGTCGGGCGATCTTTCCGATCGTCGTCGTCTTGCCGACACCGTTCACCCCGACGAAGAGCCAGACGTTGGTGACCCCTTCCTCGAAGCGGAGATCGACACCTCCGGCCACCTCGAGCGACGCCCGCAGGGCGTCGCGCAGTGCGGCGACGACGGCGTCGGGGCCGCGCAGTTCTCCGCTGCGCACACGCTGCCGGAGGTCTTCGAGCAACGCCGTCGTCGTGGCCACCCCGACATCGGCCCGCAGCAGAGCTTCCTCGAGATCGTCCCAGGTCTGTTCGTCGACCGAACCCCGTCCCCGCAGGGCGCGCACGATATCCCGAGAACACGCCCCGGGTCTTGCCCATCCGGTCGCGCAGGTCGGCCGGCGCCACGACCTCGGCTCCGGCGCCGTCGTCGGGCACGGCAACGGTCGGGGACGGCGGGGGTGCTTCGGCGGTCGGCGCCACGGCGGGGGGCGGCGGTTCGCCCGTCTCCGGCTGCGGAGGAGCCGGGACCGGCGGGGCCGCACGGCGCGGTGGCGCCGGCGGTGGTGTCGCACGGCGCGGTGGCGCCGGCGGTGGTGTCGCCGTCGGTGCCGACGGCGGCGGGGCGGCGGACTCGGGGCCACGTCCGAGGCGCGCCGCGACAGCGCCACGGAGGACACCAGGATCGTCACCAGGACGACGACGGCCAGGACGATCCACAGGGCGATCATGGCCAGGGCAGCCTACGAGAAGTCGAGGTGGCCGCCGGTCGCCGCCACCGGCGGTCAGTTGGTGGCGGCGGCAGCTGATTCGTCGTCGGGCTGGCGCCGGACCTTCTGGCTCACGACCTTGGACGACCCGCCCGGTGTCATGGTCACGCCGTACAGGGCGTCGGCCGCTTCCATGGTGCGCTTCTGGTGGCTGACGATGATGAGCTGAGCCTCGTCCCGGAACTCGTGGAGGAGGTCCAGGAATCGATGGAGGTTCACGTCGTCGAGGGCGGCCTCGACCTCGTCCATCAGGTAGAACGGCGACGGCCGGCTGCGGAAGACGGCGAAGAGGAAGGCGAGGGCCACGAGCGAACGCTCCCCGCCGGACAACAGCGAGAGCTTGCGGACGTTCTTGCCCGCCGGACGCGCCTCGACCTCGACACCGGTGTCGAGGAGGTCGGTGGGGTCGGTGAGGACCAGACGTCCGGTCCCGCCGGGGAAGAGCGTGGCCACGAGCACCTGGAAGTGCTCGTTCACATCGGCGAAGGCCTCGGCGAACACGCGCATGATCTCGTCGTCGACGGCCCGGATGACCTGATGGAGCTCACGACGGGCGCGACGGACGTCCTCCACCTGCTCCTCGAGGAAGCGGTGCCGCTCCTCGAGCGTGCCCGAGCTCCTCGAGGGCCAGGGGATTGATCGGGCCGAGCGACGCCAGCTCCGACTCGACGGCGGCGGCCCGGGACTCGGCGTCGACGCCGTCGGGCAGGACGGGGCAAGGGGCGCTCATGGCCGTCTCGGGCTCGCAGCCGAGCTCTCGACGTAGGGCTTCGATCGCCGATTCCTGACGGACGCCCGATTCGGCCAGTTCGAGGGCCAGCCGCTGCAGGACGTCGCGTGTCTCGGTGACGCGGGCCTCGACGGCCGACCGTTCCCGCCGGAGATCCTCGAGCCGGGCCCCGCCGGCCCGGACCTCGTCGAGCTGTCGTGACCGCTCCGCCTGCAGCCGTTCGCCCAGACCGTTCAGGCGTGCGGCGTGGCGACCGACCACCTCCCCCAGGCGGTCCACGGCACGGGCATCGGCCTCCAACCGGCGGCGACGCTCCCCCGCCTGGTCACGCTCAGCCACATGTCCGGCCAGTCGCCGCTCGACATCCTGGAGCCGGTTGGTGAGCACGGCCCGCCGCTCGGCCAGCCCGGCGATCCGCACCTCGAGGTCACGCCGGCGACTCTCGACCTCCACCCGGCGGTCCTCTTGGCGTTGCCGTGTCTCCTCGGCGGCGCGCAAGGCGGCGGCGGCGGCGGCGGCGGTCCGCTCGAGCTCCGGCAGTCTCCCCTCGAGCTCGTCCAGACGGTCCGTGTCCCGCTCGACACGGTCGGCGAGAGCGCCGTGGTGACGGACGGCCTCGCTCCCCCTCGATCCTCACGGCGTCGAGCTCGGACCTCAGGCGGGCGCGCCTCGTCCTCGAGCGCCTGACGGCGGTCGACCGCCCGTTCGGCGTCGCGGCCGGCGGCGGCGGCATCGATCCGGGCGGTCGTCGGCGGCGGTCCGGGCGGCGGTCGAGCTCCGATTCGGCATGCTCGGCACGCGGCGGCGGCCGCTTCCGCCTCTCGACGGGCCTGTTCGGTGGCCGCCGCCGTGGCCGGCGCCGACCCGGCGTCCACGATCCAGCCGGCCGTGGAGAAGCGGTCGCCCGACGAGGTGACGACGACCAGGTCCGGACGCTCGAGGGCGTAGTCGACGGCGTCGCGCCACCCGCCGCTCACGGCGACGGCGCCGGACAGCAGGCGGTCGAGCAGGTCGTCCATGCCCGGCGTGCGGGAACGGACGTGCCGACGGACCGACTCGGCGTCCTGGCGCAGGCCGCGGTCCTCGGCCGCCGGTACCGGCACCGACGGGCGCAGCGTCAGGACGGTGCCCACCACGTCGCTCTCGTGGAGCCGGGCCAGCGCGGCGCGCGCCGTGTCGGTGTCCTGCACCACCACCGCGGCGAGGGCCGCTCCGACGGCCGCTTCGAATGCACCCTGCCAGCCGTCGTCGATCTCGACCAGCTCCACCAAAGAGCCCGATCGACCCCGGGGACGCCGGCGAGAAGGTCGGCTCCGGCCGGCCCACGCGCCTCGGCCGCCGTGCGGGCGCAGGGCCTCGGCCCGCGCCTCGAGTCGGTGCCGGGTCTCGTCCGCCTGGCGTCGAAGGCCGTCGGCGCGCTCCCAGGCCTCGACGGCGGCAGTCGCCGCGACCCGAGCGGTGTCGGCCCGGTTCGCCGCTGCGGCCACCTCGGCCTCCGACTCGGTCAGCCGGACGGCCGTGTCGGCCGCCTCGGCCTCGACGGCGGCCCGGCGTCGGTCCAGCGCGGTGACCCGCTCCCGGAGCGTCTCCAGATCGCCTCGGTCGCGTTCGAGCGCCCGCCGCAGCGGCTCCCTCTCCCCGGCGCGGCGGCAAAGGCCTCCTCGGCCGATCGCAGGGCGGTCTGATCGCCGGCGGCCGCCTCGTGGGCGGCCCGCTGCACGCGCCAGCTCGGCCTCGGCCACGGCCACGGCCTGCATCGCCGGCTCGAGCTCGGTGGCGTCGCGCGCCGTGGCCTCGAGCTCGGCGGACAACCTCGCCGCATCGGCTTCGAGCGACGACACCACGTCGGCGTCGGCGGCGGCGTCGAGCGCCTGGACGAGCGACCGACGCCGTTCGGCCAGGACCCCGCCGAGTCCCCGGCACCGCTCACCGAGCCCGTGGACACGGGTGAGCGCGACGATGAGCCCGTCCTCGCGGCGTGCCGACAGCTCGGCCGGCCGCGGTGTCGGCCGCCGCGTCGAGGTCGTCGAGGGAGCTGCGCAGCGTCGCCTCCTCTTCCGCCAGGCGGGCACGCTCGGACGTCGCCGCCCGCCGACGGTCGTCCAGGGTGGCCAGCTCGCGTCCGATCAGGTAGAGCCGCAGATCCCGCAGCTCCTCGGCCAGTGACGCGTGCGACCGCGCCGCGGTGGCCTGACGCTCGAGCGGCCGCATCTGCCGACGGACCTCGCGCAGGAGGTCGCCGAGCCGCTCGAGGTTCTCCTCGGTCGCCGCCAAGCGGCGCTCGGCGCGTTCACGGCGGCGGCGGTGCTTCAGGATCCCTGCCGCCTCCTCGATCACGGCCCGGCGGTCTTCGGGGCGGGCGTTCAGGATCTGGTCGAGTTGGCCCTGGGAGACGATGACGTGCTGCTGGCGGCCGACTCCCGAATCGGACAACAGCTCCTGGACGTCGAGAAGGCGGCACGCCTGCCCGTTGATGGCGTACTCACTGTCACCGGAGCGGAACAGGGTCCTGGTGATGGTGATCTCGGCCAGCCCGCCGGGGAGGTGCCCGGCCCGGTTGTCGATGGTCAGCGACACCTCGGCTCGCCCGAGCGGGGGACGGTCGGCGGAGCCGGCGAAGATGACGTCCTCCATCTTCGAGGAACGCACCGTGCGAGGGCCCTGGGCGCCGAGCACCCACGCCACCGCATCGACCACGTTCGACTTGCCGCTCCCGTTGGGCCCGACGACGACGGTCACCCCGGGCTCCATCTGCAGCGTCGAGGGGTCGGCGAACGACTTGAAGCCCTTGAGGGTCAGTGACTTCAGGAACACCGTTGGTCACCCTACCTGTCGGACAGCGCCGGTCGGGGATGGCGGAGCGGCGGCGCCTTCGCCTTCCGGCCGGGTCGGCCCGTCGGACCCGACGTCAGGTCTCCCGCCGTCCGATCCGTCGGCGTCAGATTCGTCGGCGTCAGATCTGGCAGTGTTCGCACAGGAAGGCCGAGCGGCCGTTGACCTTCACCCGCACGATCGAGTTCCGGCATCTCCGGCAGGCACTGCCTTCGCGGTCGTAGACCTGGTGTTGGCCCTGGTAGTCGCCGATCTCCCCGAAGAGATCGCGGTACTGCTCGTCGGCCAGGGACGAACCTCGGTACTTCACCGCCTCCGAGAGGGTCTCGACCATGGCCCGGTAGAGCCGCCGGATCTCCTGCGCGCTCAACGAGTCCGATCCCCGGTCGTAGCGCAACCCCGCCGCGAAGAGGATCTCGTCGGAGTAGATGTTGCCGATCCCGGCGACGAATTTCTGGTCCATGAGCAGCGTCTTGAGCGCCGTGTGCCGGTCGGCGAGGAGCTGCCCGAAACGGGCCCAGCTCATCACCTCCTCGAGCGGGTCGAAGCCCAGGTGCGAGAGCTCGGGCACCGTCTCGAGCTCGTCGCCGGCGGTGACGAACATCTCCCCGAAGGTGCGGGGATCGACAAACCGGAGCTGTCCGCCCTGCGTGAAGGTGATGACCACGTGGGTGTGGCGGTCGAGGGGCTCCTTGGGTCCCTTGGCCCGCAGCAACTGGCCGCTCATCCCCAGGTGGACGACGAGGATGTCGTCATCATCGAGGCCCACGAGCAGGTACTTCCCGGCCCGGCGGATCGAGGTGATCTTCCGGCCCTCGAGCCGGGCCCGGAACTCCGGGCCGCTCTTGTGCCGCCGGATCGACCGCTTGCCCTTGACCTCCACCGTCTTCACCCGGCGCCCGATGACCTCCTTCTCGAGATCGCGGCGAATGGTTTCGACCTCGGGGAGCTCAGGCATGGGAGGGCACACCGCCGTCCGCCCGGTCGAAGTCGACCGGGTCGGCGAAGGCCGGGAAGGCGGCGTGGGCGGCGGCCTGTTCCGCATCCTTCTTCGACCGGCCCTCGCCCACGCCGACCACCGTGCCGTCGACGATGACCGTCGCCGTGTAGCAGCGGGCATGGTCGGGCCCTGTCCCCGCCACCTCGTACCGGGGCAGGGCCCCGGCGCGGCGGACGACCATCTCCTGCAGGCGGGTCTTGAAGTCCTCGGCCCCGGGCCCCGCCGCCGCCGCCTCGATCCGATGATCGAGCAGGCCGAGCACGAAGCGCGTGGCGGTCTCGAAGCCCCCGTCGAGGTAGACCGCGGCGATCACCGCCTCGACGGCGTTGGCCAGGATCGACGGTTTGGCCCGGCCCCCCGAGGAGTCCTCGCCTCGCCCGAGGAGCAGGACCGGACCCAGCTCGAGCTCCCGCCCCACCTCGGCCAGGACGGACGTGTTGACCACCGCGGCACGCACCTTGGCCAAGGCGCCCTCGGGCATGTCGGGATAGGTCCGGTAGCAGTGCTCGGCCACCACCAGACCGAGGACGGCGTCCCCCAGGAACTCGAGCCGCTCGTTGGACGGGAGTCCCCCTGCCTCGGCGCACCACGAGCGGTGCGCCAGGGCCTGGACCAGCAGGGCCTCGTCGTCGAAGGGCCGCCCCAGCCGTCCGACGAGGTCGCTCACGTCGGCCACCGGTGGCCGCCGATCGCCCACCGGGCGGGGATTACCTCCGACCGCGACCCCTGGCCCCGTGCCCGTGGGCGCGGAGCGGGCCGAGGTGATGACCTCGGATCCGGCGCCCCCGGCGCCGGCCACAGGGGCGGGATCGTCGACCGTCTCAGGTCACTCCAAGTTTGGCAACCACGTAGTCGACGGCGTCCCGGACGGTCCGGAGATCCTCGAGATCCTCGTCCTCGATCCTGAACCCCACCGTCCGCTCCGCGAGCTCCTCTTCGAGGGCTTCCACCAGCTCGATCAGGGCCAGCGAGTCGGCATCGAGGTCCTCGGCGAACGAGGCGGACTCCCTGATCGTGGAAGGCTCGACCTCGAGAATGTCGGCCAGCTGGTCCCGGACCAGCTCGAAGACCTGCTGGCGGTCGAGCGGACCCTTTTCCACATGAGTCTCTGCGGGCACGTCGTTCTCCTGCGGGTTTTGAAGTTTCCGGCGGCATCCTACCCGACGACGGCCCCATGACAGACGGAATCCCTGGTCGGAGGCCACTTCTGCCACGTCGCCGCAGGCATGACGGCAACGTTCGCTGCCCTTCGCCCACGGGCGGAAGTCGGATCCTCCCCGAGCGTGCCGGGAGGGGTCCCGGCGGGACGGCCCGGGGGGTGGCTACGCGACGGTGACGGCGTGCGCCAGGCGGTCGACGAGGCCCGCCGTGGCCACGTCGTGGGCCACCCGGACGGCCGACACGATGGCCTGGGCCGATGAGGACCCGTGGCTGATGACGCAGACGCCGTCGACCCCCAGCAGGACCGCCCCGCCGGTGTTGTCCGGGTCGAATTCGGCAGCCAGCGGGGCCAGGTAGGGCAGGAGCACGTCGGAGGCCTTCCGCGTCTCCTCGTTCCTGGTGAGGACCTCGAGCAGGGTGTCCATGAAGAACCGCAGCGCCCCCTCGAGGGTCTTCAGGGCCACGTTGCCGGTGAAGCCGTCGGTCACCACGACGTCCGGCGCGTCCTTGATCAGGTCGCGGCCCTCGGCGTTCCCGACGAACCGCAGGCCGGGGGTGGCCTCCAGCAGGGCGTGCGTCTCCTTCACCAGGGGCGTGCCCTTCGACTTCTCCTCCCCGATCGACAGCAGGGCGACCGTGGGGTCCGACACGCCGTAGCGGGCGGTCGAATAGGCCGCCCCCATCTGGGCGAACTGCACGAGCATGGCCGGCGTGCATTCGGTGTTGGCGCCGGCGTCGAGCAGAACGGTGGGATGCGAACCGATCTGCGGGATCGGCGTGGCGATGGCCGGTCGGATGATCCCCTTCAGCCGTCCCATCCGCAGGAGGGCACTGGCCATGGTCGCCCCCGTGTTCCCGGCGCTGACCATGGCCAGGGCCCGCCCGTCGCGCACGGCCTCGGCCGCCCGGACGAGCGAGGAGTCCTTCTTCCGGCGGACCGATTGTCCGGGATCCTCGTCCATGCCGATGACCTCGGAAGCGGGGAGGATCTCCAGACCCCCGGTGTCGCCCACCTCGTCGGGGGGGCCCACCAGGACCACCTCGATCCCCAGCTCATCGGCGGCCCGACGGGCTCCGGCCACGATCTCGCCCGGAGCCCGGTCGCCCCCCATGGCGTCGACCACCACCGGCAAAGGGCGCCCCGTGACGTCGCCGAGACCGGCGCGGGCGCCGCCCACTAGTCGACTTCGACGGCCTGCCGGCCCTTGTACCACCCGCAGTTGGGACAGACGATGTGGGGAACCTTGGCGTGCTGGCACTGCGGGCACACGCTGCGGGCCGGGAGGCCGAGCACCCAGTTCGAGGCGCGCCGGCTACGGCTCTTCGCCTTGGATGTCTTTTTCTTGGGGACGGCCATCGTCGGTCACCTCAGGTCGGGGGCCGGTCCACGATACCCGGTCGGCCGCTCGTCAGTTCCCGGCCCCCCGGTCGGGAACCCGCAGGACGTCGAGGGCGGCCCACCGCGGGTCACGGGGCATCTCGCATTGGCACCTCTGCTCGTTCCGATTGACCCCGCACATCGGACACAGGCCGAGGCATCCCTCTTCGCACAGTGGCGCCGCCGGAAGCTCGAGCAGAACGGCGTCGTGCACGAGGTCCTCGAGATCGACCTCGTCATCGGTCAACGGGTACGTCTCCTCCCCGTCACCGTCGTGCATGTAGAGCTCCCGCACCGGGATCGTCAGCGTGCCCGAGGCCGTCACCAGGCAACGTCGGCACGCACCGGTCCACGGCGCCACGACGACCCCGGTGACGGCGATCCCGCCGGCGATGGATTCGAGCGTCACGTCGGCCCGCAACTCGGCGCCGGCCGGCACCTCGCTCCCCGAGCAGGCCAGGTCGTCGATGGGGCCGGATCGCACCTCGTGCCAACGGGTGCCGAGGACGCGCCGCAGCTTGGCGACGTGGACGACGAACGGACGGGAGCTCACGGCAGGCCCCTCAGGCGTCGTCCTGATCGAAGAACCCGAGCTCGTCGGGGTCGGCGCCGGCCGCACCGGCACCCGGAGCCCCTTTGTCCTCCGGCAGGGGTGGCGGGATGGCGTGAAGCTTCTCGCGCCCGGCCTGGACGGTCTTGATCGTCCGGTCGAGCACGATCTCGAACGAGGCCAACTTCTGGTCGCAGAAGTCCTCGGCTTCGTGGCGCAGGCGCCGGGCCTCCTCGCGGGCGTCGTCGAGGATCCGCTGGGCCACCTGGTTGGCCTGTCGGACGATCTCGGTCCTCTGCACCATCCGCTCGGCCTGGGCCCGGACCTCCTCCAGGAGGTTGTCCGCCTCGCGTTGACGGGTGGCCAGGAACTCGTCACGCTCACGCAGGAGCCAGCGGGCCTGACGCAGCTCGTCGGGGAAGCGGTCGAGCGCACCCTGGAGCATCTCGAGCAGCTCGTCGCGCGCCACCAGGACGGAGGCCGACAACGGCATCGTCCGCGCCGTGGACACCACATCGACGGCCTGTCGCAGCAGTCCCTGGGCGTCGGCCTCGACGACGGGGGCGGTCTCCTCGAAGGGGTCGTCGACGAAGATGTCGTCGGTCACGGGCAGAACTTCTCCTGGAGGCGCAGCCACACCGCCTTCGGGACGAAGGCGGACACGTCGCCGCCGTAGCGGGCCACCTCGCGCAGCAGACGCGAGGCGACGAAGGCCGAGGTCGAGGTGGTGGGGATGAAGAGCGTCTCGATCCCCGAGAGCTGGCGGTTCATCTGGGCCATCTGCAGCTCGTTCTCGAAGTCGGAGACGGCCCGCAGGCCCTTCACGATGGCCGAGGCCCCCACGTCGTGCGCCACGTTCACGACCAGCTTCGACACCGACACGATCCGGACGTTCGGCAGATGGGCGAGAGCCTCCTTGAGCATCTCCTCCCGCTCGGCCAGGTTGAAGAGGGGCTCGGCCTTCTGCGGGTTCCTCAGCGCCGCCACCACGACGTCGTCGAAGAGGCGGCCGGCTCGCTCCACCACCTCGAGGTGGCCGTTGTGGAAGGGGTCGAACGAGCCCGGGATGAGAGCAACGGTCACGAGGTGCCTCTCTGCTGCGACTGCGGGGCCTGGTCCGACGGCGGGGCCTGGTGCGACTGCGGGGAACGGACCACCGTGACGAGCGTACCGCCGTAGCGCTTGTTCCTGATGATCTCCCAGCCCACGGGCACCGGGACGTCCCGGTCCGATTCCATCACCACCACCCCGGCATGGAGCCTGCCCAGCAGCTGCTCCCAGGCGTCGAACGCGTAGGGAGGGTCGCACAGGGCCAGATCGAAGCGGTGTGGCCGCAGGAGCCAGCCGAGGACGTCCGACCGCACCACATGGGTCCGAGCGGGATCGAGCCCGGTCCCGGTCACATTGGCCTTCACCGCCCGGACGGCGGGCAGCGAGCTGTCGACGAAGGTCACCGACGCCGCTCCCCGCGAGAGCGCCTCGATCCCCATCGCCCCGCTCCCGGCGAAGAGGTCGGCGACGTCGGCCCCTTCGAGGTCCAGCAGGCTCCCGAGGACGTTGAAGATCGACTCGCGGACCCGGTCGGCCGTCGGTCGGGTGGTCCCGCCCGCCGGTGCCCGCAGGGGCCGGCCCCGGCTATGACCGGCGATCACACGCACAGGCACCCACCCAGGTGAGCGTAGTTGTACGCCCGGGCGCGTCCTCGAGCGGGTCAGCTCTTGAGCAGGTACGCCGCCTCGTCCTCGCCCACGAACAGGCGGAGCTCGTCGGCCAGGGCCGACGTGCTCTCGAGCGCCGGGTCCTCGCCGAGCAGCGACTCGGCGATCTGCCGGGCCGAGGCCACCAGGGCACGGTCGCCCCGGCGCAACGACGCCAGCTTGAGGTCGCTGCGACCCTTCTGACGTGATCCCAGAATGGTGCCCTCGCCGCGCAGCTCGAGGTCGACCTCGGCCAGTTCGAACCCGTCCGTCGACTTCTCGAGGGCCTCGAGGCGCGTCACGGCGTCGGGGGTCGAGCCGGCACTGAGGAGATAGCACCACGAGGCCAGGTCGGACCTCCCCACCCGACCGCGCAGCTGGTGGAGCTGGGCGATCCCGAAGCGGTCGGCGTCCTCGACGACCATGACGGTGGCCTCGGCCACGTCCACGCCCACCTCCACCACCGTGGTGGCCACCAGCACCGGGAGATCTCCTCGGCGGAAGGCGGCCATGACGCCCTCCTTGTCGCCCGCCTTCAACTGGCCGTGCAACAGACCGATCCGCAGGCCGGCCAGCACGGTCTTCTCCAACCGCTCCTTCTCCTGGGTGGCCGACTTGGCCTGGACGTTCTCCGAACCCTCGACGAGGGGACAGACCACATAGGCGCGGTGACCGGCCGCCACCTCGTCCCGCACGCGTTGCCAGGCGGCGGCTTCGTCTTCCTCGGACCGGGCCCACGCCGTCCGGATCGGCGCCCGCCCCGCCGGTAGCTCGTCGAGCTCCGTCACGTCGAGGTCGCCGAAGACCACCATCGCCGCCGTCCGGGGGATGGGCGTCGCCGTCATGACCAGGAGATCGGGGTCGGCACCCTCGCCGCTGGTGGCGTCGCGGCCCTTGGCCCGCAACGCGGCGCGCTGTTCCACCCCGAACCGGTGCTGTTCGTCGATGACCACCACGCCCAGGCTGGCGAAGCGCACGTCTTCGGTCAGCAGCGCGTGCGTGCCCACGACGACGTCCACGGCGCCGGTGGCGAGGCCCTCGTGCAGCTTCGCCCTCGCCCCCGCCGGCGTCCGGCTGGTGAGGAGCACCACGTTGAGGGGGCGGCTTCCGGCGAGGGTCCCGGGGTCGGCGACGACGAGGCCGTCGAGAAGCTCCCGCACGCCGAGGAAGTGCTGCTCGGCCAGGACCTCGGTCGGAGCCATGAAGGCGCCCTGGTGCCCGCCCTGGACACCGACCAGAAGGGCCGCCACGGCCACCACCGTCTTCCCCGATCCGACGTCACCCTGCAGCAGCCGGTGCATGGGCAACGGACCGCCCAGGTCCTCGGTGATCTCGGCCATGGCCCGGCTCTGGGCCGCCGTCGGGACGAACGGCAGCCGCGCCAGGAAACCGCCCACGAGATCGTCGTCGGCCCCCGCCGGGGCGACCCGGTGCCGGATGCCGCGGGCATCGCGCTCACTGGCCTGGCGGCGCATGACCACCTCGAGCTGCAACCGGAGGAGCTCGTCGAGGGCCAGCCGTTTCCGGGCCTCGTTCTTCTCGTCGAAGGTCTCCGGGGAGTGGATGGCCCGGAAGGCCGTGGTCCGGTCCATCAGGTCGAGCTGTTTCCGGAACCTCTCGGGCAGCGGATCGTCGAGCTCGCCGGCCCGCCGCAGAGCCTCCCCGATCCATTCCCCGTACTCCCACCCGGCGATCCCCGTCTTCTCCGACGTCGGATAGATCGGCACGATCCGACCGGTCCGGTTCCCGACCAGATCGACCACCGGATTGGTGAATTGCCGCCTCCCCCGGTAGCTGTCGAGCTTCCCGAAGAACAACGCCTCGGTCCCCACCGGAAGCTGCTTGGCCCGCCACGCCTGATTGAAGAACGTCACCTTCAGCGTGCCCGTCCCGTCGTCCACCTCGAGCTCGACCAGAGCCCGGCCGTTGCGCGTCCGCCGGGACTTCACCGATCCGACGCGCGCCAGGACCAGGGACTCCTCACCGAGGGTCATCCCCACGACATCGGCCTGACGCGACCGGTCGATGTAGCGACGCGGGTAGTGGGTGATCAGGTCGAGGACGTTCCTGATCCCCAGGGCGGCGAGGGACTCCGCCCGCTTCTCACCGATCCTCCTGACCTCGTGCACCGGGACCTCGGCCAGCCGATGCAGTGTCGTGCCCGTCACTCGATGCTGATGAGATACGGGTAGAGCGGTTGGCCGCCGTGATGGACCTCGACGGCGATGTCGGGACGGTTCTCGGCCAGCCACTCGGTGACATGGCGGGTGTCGGCCGCCCCCGATCCGTCCCCTTCGATCAGGGTGACGAGCTCGTGGTCGTCACGCAGCAGCTTCCCCAGGAGCCCGCAGGCCGCTTCGGCCAGGGTCTCGCCCACCACCTCGACGCCGTCACGCGAAAGGCCGAGCCAGTCCCCCGCCCTGATCGGTCCCATCGGGCCCGTGGCGTCGCGCACGGCCTGCGTCACCTCCCCGGCCACCACCCGGCGGGCGGAGGCGGCCATGGTGGCGGCGTTCTCGTCGGCCCCCGCCTCAGGGTCGTACTCGAGCAGGGCGGCGAACCCTTCGACGATCCCGCTGGTGGGGACCACCCGGACGGTCTTGGTGGCGAGCTCGCACACCTGCATCGCCACCGGACGGATGTTGTCGTTGTTGGGCAGGAGGACGACGTCGGTCGACTCCACCCCCTCCACCACCTCGAGGATCTGCGCCGTCGAGGGGTTCATCGACTGCCCGCCGGCCACCAGGTGGTGCACACCGAGGGACCGGAAGATCCGCCCCACCCCCTCGCCGTTGGCCACCGCCACCACCGCCGTCCGGGGCGGAGGACCGGACGGCTGGTCGGCCTCCGCCGGACCGAGCGCGGCGGCCTCGCGCACCCAACGCTCCTCCTCCATCTGCTCGACCAGGTCGGTGACGCGGATGTTGCGTGGCCGCCCGGCGTCGAGTGCGGCCTCGATCGACGCCCCGACGTCGTTGGTGTGGATGTGGCAGTTCCACAACCCCTCACCGCCGACCACCACGATGGAGTCGCCGATCCCGGCCCACACCTCCTTGAAGGCCGGCACCGTCACGTCGGCCGCCTCGAGCAGGTACATCACTTCGTACCGCAGGTGCGTCACGGCACTCGCCTCCGTGGCGCCGGTACCCCCCTCCCGATCGTCGACGTCGTCCGCCGCCGCCAGGGCCAGCACCGAGGGGGCTCCCGGCCCGGGGGCAGGTGCCTCCGGCAACGGCCGGCCGTCCACGGCCGTCAGCAGGGCGTCGAGCATCAGGAGGTAACCCGCTCCGCCGGCGTCGACGACTCCGGCCTGGGCCAGCACCGGCAGCTGCTCCGGGGTGCGGGCCAACGCCTCGGCTGCCGCCGCCCGCGCCGTCTCGAGCACGGCGGCGAGATTCGCCCCCGCCGCCGTCGCCTTCTCGGCCCCCACGGCGGCGGCGTGGGCCACGGTGAGGATCGTCCCCTCCACCGGCCGGAGCACCGCCTCCCGGGCCGCCACGCTGGCGGCGCCCAGAGCCTGGGCCACCTCGACCGGCCCCACCTCGGCCGCCGCCGCCAGGACTCCGGTGCAGCCCCTCAGCAACTGCGAGAGGATGACCCCCGAATTGCCCCGGGCCCCCATCAGGGACCCGTGGGCGATCGCCTTGCAGACGGCCCCCATCTCCGGGTCGCCGGCGCCCGGGGCGACGGCGGTGGCGGGGCCGAAGTCGCTTCCGGTCATGTCGCCGATCCCCTCCAGGCCGGCGAGCTCGGTCACGACGGCCTCCACCGTCAGAGCCATGTTGGTGCCCGTGTCGCCGTCGGGGACGGGATAGACGTTCAGACGGTTGATGGCATCCTGGTGGAGGCGCAGGACGTGGCGGTACGCACCGAGGGCCCGTGCGATGTCGGCTCCCGTGAGCGTTCCGATCGCCTCCATGGCCGAGGATGCTAACCTTTGCGCTCGTCCTGAAGTCTGCCGAGGAGCGTCCGCGTCGTGGCTGCCGTGTGTGAAGTCTGTGGCAAGCACCCCTCTTTCGGCATGAATGTGAGCCACTCCCACCGCCGCACCAAGCGCCGCTGGAACCCGAACATCCAGAAGGTCCGCGCCCTGGTGGACGGCTCACCGCGTCGCCTGTCCGTCTGCACCTCGTGCATCCGCGCCGGCAAGGTCACCAAGCCGGCCCGGCGGACGGCCACTCCCGCTTCCTGACCTTCCGGACGGCACCCCCGTCTCAGCGGAAACGGTGCTCCCAGCCGCTCGGCGCCAGCACCGTCCCGGCCCACTGCCTCTGGTCCCGGTCCGCCGTGCACTCCCCGAGGACGATCGGCACCGCGAGCCCGGCGGCGTCGAAGCCTCTTCTCACCGCATCGTCGTCGGGAGCGGCGAAGACGAGCTCGTAGTCCTCGCCTCCTCCGAGGGCCTCCTCGATGGTGGCACCGCCGGCCACCGGAACGTCGCCGAGGCTGAACCCCACGCCCGACGCCGCCGCCAGATGGCCGAGATCGGCCGCCAGTCCGTCGGAGACGTCGATCATGGCCGTCGCCCCGCTCCGGCGCGCCGCGGTGCCCTCGGCCAGGCGGGCCCGGGGGCGGCGGTGGGCCCGGACCAGCGGGTTCTCGGCGGAGGCCGCCGCCGGTGGCCGGCCCGGCGCCGCCAGCCCCCGGAGGATCCTGAGCCCGGCCGCCGACGCCCCCAGCGGACCGGTGACGAAGAGGTGGTCCCCGGCCCGGGCGCCGCCTCGCAGAACCGGACCGGGTCCCTCGCCCACCACGCCGGTCACGGCCACCACCACGACCACCTGGGGGGCATTGGAGAGGTCCCCGCCGACGACGCGGCACCCGTGGGCCTCCACGGACTGCGCCACCCCCTCGTACAGGGTGTCCAGGTCGGTCGACGGGGGCCCGGCCACGGCCACCAGGACGTGGGTGGCCCGGCCGCCCATGGCGGCGATATCGCTCACGGCGGCGGCCACGGCCCGCCATCCCAGGTCGTCCAGACCCATCAGGCGCAGGTCGGCGTGGACCCCGGCGATGCTCATGTCGGTGGTCAGCAGCGTCTGCGCACCGGCCGGCCCCACCACGGCGGCGTCGTCGCCGATCCAGACCTCCCCGGCCGGCGGGCCGGGGAGACGGTGCATCAGCCGGTCGATGATGGCGAATTCCCCTCCCGGCGGGACCCCCGCCGTCATCGCCACGGCGACGGCGCCGCGCCGTCGCCGTCGGGGTCGTCGGAGTTGGGGCAGGCCATGGGGAATGCCTACCATTGAGGTCACCGAGTGATGTCCGCCGACGGCTTCGCCGTCGGACCGGTCACCCGACCACCAGTCCGACCCGAGAGAGGTAGCGCCCCGACCATGCCCCCCACCGCCAACCGCAAGCTGGTCGCCTGGGTCGAGGAGGTCGCCTCGCTCACCGCTCCGGACCGGGTGGTCTGGTGCGACGGATCGAGCGAGGAGTACGACCGCCTGTGCCGCCTCCTCGTCGAGACCGGCACCTTCACCCAGCTGTCGGAGGCCAAGCGTCCCCACTGCTACTGGGCCCGCTCCGACGCCGGCGACGTGGCCCGTGTCGAGGACCGGACCTTCATCTGCTCGAAGGACGAGGCCGACGCCGGCCCCACCAACAACTGGCGCGATCCCGACGAGATGCGGGCCACCCTGACCGACCTCTTCCGGGGCTCGATGCGGGGACGGACCATGTACGTCGTCCCCTTCTCGATGGGCCCCCTGGGGTCGCCTATCGCCCACATCGGCGTCGAGATCACCGACTCGCCCTACGTGGCCGTCTCCATGAGGATCATGACCCGGATGGGGACCAAGGCCCTGGAGGTCCTCGGAGCCGACGGGGACTTCGTCCCCTGTCTGCACTCGGTCGGTGCCCCCCTCGAGCAGGGCCAGGCCGACTCCCCCTGGCCCTGCGACGCCGACAACAAGTACATCGTCCACTTCCCCGAGACCCGCGAGATCTGGTCCTACGGTTCGGGCTACGGGGGCAACGCCCTGCTCGGGAAGAAATGCTTCGCCCTGCGCATCGCCTCGGTCATGGCCCGCGACGACATGTGGCTGGCCGAGCACATGCTCATCTTGAAGATCACCTCGCCCGAGGGCGACGTCCGCTACATCTCCGGCGCCTTCCCGTCAGCCTGCGGCAAGACCAACCTGGCCATGCTCGTCCCCACCATTCCCGGATGGAAGGTGGAGACGATCGGCGACGACATCTGTTGGATGAAGTTCGGCCCCGACGGCCGTCTCTACGCCATCAACCCCGAAGCGGGCTTCTTCGGGGTGGCCCCCGGGACGAGCGACAAGACGAATCCCAACGCCATGAAGACGCTCGCCGCCAACTGCATCTTCACCAACACGGCCCTCACCCCCGACGGCGACGTCTGGTGGGAGGGGATGACCGACGACCCGCCGCCGGTGCCTGACCGACTGGCGCGGCGAACCATGGACGCCGGACGAGGGCACGCCGGCGTCGCACCCGAACGCCCGCTTCACCGTGCCCGCCGAGCAGAATCCGGCCTGCGCTCCCGAATGGGAGGACCCGAACGGCGTGCCCATCTCGGCCGTCCTCTTCGGTGGCCGGCGCCGGTCGGTCGTCCCCCTCGTCACCGAGTCCTTCGACTGGGCCCACGGCGTCTTCCTCGGGTCGATCATGGCCTCGGAGACCACGGCGGCCGCCGCCGGGGCGGTGGGGAACCTGCGCCGCGATCCCTTCGCCATGCTCCCGTTCTGCGGGTACAACATGGCGGACTACTTCGCCCACTGGTTGCGCATCGGGGCCACCGCCGGCGACCCGTCCCGACTCCCCCGCCTCTACTACGTCAACTGGTTCCGCAAGGACGCCGACGGTCGCTTCCTCTGGCCCGGCTACGGCGAGAACTCACGCGTTCTCGAGTGGATCTTCGAACGCACGGCGGGACGGGGCGAGGCGGTGGCCACGCCCATCGGCAACGTCCCCGCTCCCGGTGCCATCGACACCGAGGGCCTCGACGTCTCCAAAGAGGACATGCTCGAGCTGCTGCGGGTCGACGACGTCGGAGTGGCGCGACGAGATCCCTCTCATCCGCGCCTTCTACGCGTCGTTCGCCGACCACCTCCCATCGGCCCTGGTCGACCAGGTCGACGCCCTGGAGCGCCGCCTGTCCTGAACGGCTCTGCCGGCGCCGGTCCCCGCTCCGGTGCCGGGGGTTCAGCGGGCGCCGGCGCGGAGGTAGCGCACGGCCCGGCGGCCCGTCATGTACGACAAGGCCCCCACCCCGGCCACGGCGGCGATCACGATGTCTCCGCCGGACAGGGGGATGGCCACCCAGACGGGGACCAACGCGCCGATCACCCAAACCAGCTGGAGCCTGGTCTCGAACCGGGCGAAGGCGCGCCCCTGGGCCGCCGTCGGCACGTAGCGCTGGACCAGCGCGTCGAAGGCGGGCTTCCCCGCTCCGCCGGCCAGCCCGATGACGAAGGCCAGGAGCGTCTGGATCACCACGCCCCCCACCACGGCCGTCACCGCCGCCGTGGCCGCCACCAACCAGATGGCGAGGGCGAGCACCTGCTGCTCGCTCAGGACGCGCCGGGCCCGGGGGACGACGAGCACCCCGACGACGGCACCGGCGATCGACAGGCCCAGCGTCGGCCCGTACCAGATAGTGGCGTCGGCGCGTCGCAGGTCGAAGGCCAGCAGGAACGTGAGGAACCCGACGGCGAACTTGAGGACCGACATGGCCGAGAGGGCGAACGTCACCTCGGGGTGGGCCGAGGCGGCCGGCCCCAGCGCGGCCAGGGGTCCCGCCGGTTCCCAGGAATCGGCCGCCGGCCGCACACCGGTCGTCCCCACCGGCGCCGCCTCGGACCCGGGCGCCACCCGCTGGGGTCGGCGGATAGGCAGACGCAGGGCCAGAACCGTCCCGGCCACGAAGACCACCATGTCCAGGCGCAACACCCAGGGTCCGCCCAGGAGCTTGAGGACGGCGATGGCGGGGAGGGAGGCGGCGAAGGCGGTCAACGAGGCCAGGAGGCCGAGCTGGGCGTTGGCCGTGGCCAGTCGGTTGTGGTCGACGGACCCCGTCGCCTCGCCCGGTGTGTTCGCCGGCGTCATCGCGCCACGGTCACCTACGACACCGGCGGCGCCGGCGGCGGCGGGATACCCGCCCGGCGGCGGTCCGCCCCGGCCGCGACCGGACTCGGACCCGGTGCCGATGAACAGCGGGACCAGCGACCCCTTCGTCACCAGGTAGACCTTGAGAGCACCAGCATCGTGAAGGCCTCGGGGAACAGCAGGAGGCTCTTCAGGCCGTTAGCCATGATCAGGCAGACGACGGCCCGACAGCCGGCCGAGACCACGACGGTGGCCCGCCGCGCCCCCCGGCTCCGGTCGATGACGGGACCGAGGAGGGGTGCCACGACGGCGAACGGCGCCATGGTCAGGAGGAGGTAGAGGATCACCTGGTTCTTGGCCGCCTCGGGCGAGATGGAGAAGAACAGCGAGCCGGCCAGTGACACCGTCACCAGGGTGTCGCCGGCCGTCATCACCACGTGCACGAGGGCGAGGCGACCGAACGGTGTCCTCTGGTCGAGGAGGTCGGCCAACGCGTCGCGCACCATGCGCCCGATGCGGGCGGATGCCTCACGCCCTCGACGAGCCACGACGCCCATGCTACGGCCAGGTCGTGACGGCACGTCCGCCACTACCATGAGCGAAGGCTCGACGGTCCCCAGGGGCCCGGACGATGAGGAGGCGACCATGGCCGTGACCGCGTACGTGCTCATCCAGACCGAGGTCGGCAAGGCGGCGAACGTGGCCCAGCAGGTGGGCGCCATCGCCGGCGTGGTCTCGGCCGAGGACGTCACCGGTCCCTACGACGTGATCGTCCGGGCCGAGGCGCCGTCGGTCGACGACCTCGGCCGTCTGGTCGTGAGCCAGATCCAGCTGATCGAGGGGATCACGCGCACCGTCACCTGTCCGGTGGTGAACCTCTAGCGCGTCGGCTACCCGATCGCCTTCCGATCGCGCAGCGACGCCACCCGGGCATCGTCGACTCCCCACGCCTTCAGGGCCTCGTCGGTGTCCTGCCCGGCCACCGGTGCCGGCCGTTGGACGGCCCCGGGCGTCCGGCTGAACCGCGGGGCGGGGCCGGGCTGGACGACGCCGTCGACCTCGACGAAGGTTCCCCGGTGCCGGTTGTGGGGATGCTCGTGCGCTTCCCACGGCGAGAGCACCGGTGCGCCGCAGCCGTCGGTGCCGGCGAAGACGTCGGTCCACTCCTGGCGGGTCCGGGTCCGGAAGACAGCGGCGAAGCGCTCCTTCATGGCCGGCCACTGCTCCCGGTCCATCTGGTCGGGCAGGTCCTCGTCGGCCAGGCCCGTCAGCCGGATGAGCTCGGCGTAGAACTGGCGCTCGATGGCTCCGACGGCGAACCACTTCCCGTCGGAGGTCTCGTAGACCTCGTAGAACGGCGCGCCGGTGTCGAGCATGTTCACGCCCCGGTCCTCCGACCACAACCCGCCCTGGCGGAAGGCGTAGGTCATCGTCATGAGCGAGGCGGCCCCGTCGACCATGGCGGCGTCGACCACCTGGCCCCGGCCCGACCGCCGCGCCTCGAGGATGGCGGCCACCACCCCGAAGGCGAGCATCATCCCGCCGCCGCCGAAGTCACCCACCAGGTTGAGCGGCGGCACCGGTCGCTCCCCCGCCCGGCCGATCGCCCACAGGACGCCGGCCACGGCGATGTAGTTGATGTCGTGCCCGGCGGTCTGGGCCAGGGGGCCGTCCTGGCCCCAGCCCGTCATCCGGCCGTAGACGAGGCGGGGGTTGCGCGCCGCGCAGTCGTCGGGTCCGATCCCCAGACGCTCGGCCACGCCCGGGCGCCACCCCTCGACCAGGGCGTCGGCCCCTCCGATGAGGTCGAGGACGAGGGCGACCCCGTCGGGGTCCTTCAGGTCCACGGCCACCGACCGGCGGCTGCGGTTCAGCAGGTCCCAATGGGGTCCGGTGGCCGACGGCCCCACGTCGCCCGTCAGCCGGTCGACCCGCAGGACGTCGGCCCCGGCGTCGGCCAGCAGCATGCACGTGTAGGGACCGGGACCGATCCCGGCCAATTCCACGACCCGGACACCAACGAGTGGACCTGTCATGGTCGGATGCTGGTCGGTGGGACGCGCGAGGGTCAAGCCTGAGCCTGGGCCCGGCCCCGTCCGCCGTGCCATGCTCTCGCTCCGATGAGACCGGCACGATGACGGGCGGCAACGGCCACAGCGCCCCCGATCCCGACCACGACGGCGCCAGCGACGGCCCCGCCGTCCGCGCCTACAGCCCCGGGCGGGTGAACCTCATCGGTGACCACACGGACTACAACGAGGGCCTGGCCCTCCCCATGGCCATCGACCTCGGGACCACGGTGACCTACGTGCCCGACGCCGGCTTCCGCGTCTTCCTGCGGTCGACGGGCGAACCCGAACCGACCGACGTCGACGTCCACATCCCCCTCAATCCCGAGGTCCTGGGCAAGGTCGAACCGCGCTGGGCCCGTTACGTGGCCGCCATCGTCGCCTCCATCCGCCCCCGCCGGGGAGGCCGGGGGGCGGTGGAGACCACCCTGCCCGTCGGCTCGGGCCTGTCGTCGAGCGCCGCCCTCGAGGTGGCGGTCGCCCTCGCCCTCGGTTTCGAGGCCGAGCCGGTCACCATGGCCCGCCTGTGCCAGCGCGCCGAGCAGGTGGCCACCGGTGTCCCCACCGGTCTCATGGACCAGCTGACCGTGATGGCCGGGGTCGAGGGGGCGGCCCTCCTCATCGACTTCGCCGATCTCTCCCTCCGTCCGGTCCCCGTCCCCGAGGGTGCCGAGATCGTCGTCGTCCACTCCGGCGAGCACCGGTCGCTCGACCGCACCCCCTACGCGGCCCGGCGGGCCGAATGCGAGGCGGCGGCCTACCGGCTCGGTCCTCTCGGACGACTGGGCGCCGACGCCATGCTCGGTCTCCCCGATCCGCTCCTGCGACGGCGGGCCCGTCACGTCGTCACCGAGTGCGACCGCGTCCGCTGGTGCGCCGCCGCCCTCGGATCGGGCGACCTGGTCGACGCCGGCCGGCTGATGTCGGCCAGCCACGCCAGCCTCAGCGAGGACTTCGACGCCTCCACCCCCGCTCTCGACGCCCTCGTCCACCATCTCCAGGCCATCCCCGGTGTCTACGGCGCCCGGATGACGGGGGCCGGTTTCGGCGGCTGCGTCGTCGTGCTGGCCGAGCCGGGAGCCGTCGACCTGGCCGCCCTGGCCACGCCGGCCTGGCGCGTCCGGCCCTCGGCCGGCGCGCAGGTCGAGATCCTCTGAGCAGCGAGAGCGGCCGGCCGTTACAGCTGTTGGAGGAGCTCCGCCTTCTTGGCCTCGAACTCGGCGGCGCTCACGATGCCCCGGCGCCGGAGCTCGCCCAGTTGCATGAGCCGGTCGGCCACGCTCGGCGCGGCGGCGGCCGGCCCCGGCATCGGGGCCGGCGTCATCGGTACCGCCGGCCCGCCCGTCGGCGGGGTGTCGGCGTGGAACGGCGCTCCCGGCGCCACGCCGGGGACGTCGACGGGGCCGCCGAAGCGGACCCGGCGGGCGTCGTGGAAGGCCGAGATCTGCTCGGTGATGAGGCTCTGGAAGGCCGCCGGCCGGGGGACGTGCTCGAAGATGATGACACCGCTCTCGCCGCCCGTCTCCACCATCAGCTCACCGGTCCGGGCCAGCCTCCCGGGCAGGGACTGGTGGTAGGAGAGCTCGTTGATCCGCTCCAGCCGGAGCTCGAGGGCACGACGGCCGAGGACGCCGGACCGCTCGACGATCCGCGTCGTGGTGAGGACCAGGCTGGTCGTGACCCACCGCAGCGTCCGGCCGGCCAGCCACAGCGCGGCCACGGCGAAGACACCGAGGAGCACGTCGCCGACGCCGGCGGGGGCGTGGCGGAACGCCACGTCGATGGCGACGGCCAGGCCGGCGGCGGCCACGGTGGCGACGAGGGGCCAGCCGAGGAAGGCCCAGTGGGGCCGGAGCTCGACCACGACCTCTTCGCCCTCGGTGAGAAGACGGCGGGGGAACGTCATGGATCGCCAGTCATCGCCCGTCCAGCGTATCCGGGGGTCCCCGGCGAGCGGTGCCTCAGCCCAGCTTGGCGGCGATGCCCCCGGCGCTGCGCAGGACGGCGCCGTCGGCACCCGACGGCGTTCGGTCGCCAGGTCGGGCACGACCGCGCCTCGTCGATCATGGCGTCGAGGAGCTCGAGGAACGTCACCGGTGGGTCCACCCAGAGATACCGGGCCAGCGAGCCCGGGACGGTGTTGACCTCGTTCACGAACCAGCCGTCGCCGTCGGAGAGAAAGTCGATCCGGGCCACCCCGCGGACGGGGACCAATCGGGCGATCTCGAGGGCGGCTGACTCGAGGGCCGCCGTCAACGCCGCCGGCAGCTCGGCCGGGCAGCTGGCGCGGGGCGCTCGCCATTCCCTCGCCCCCGACGTACTTGTCGGCGTAGTTCAGGATCTCGGCCGTCTCCGTCGACCGCAGCGGTCGTTCGACGGCCGAAAGCTCGGGGCCGGGCCAGAGCCGGACGGCGATGTTCAGATCGAAGAGATCGGGCCGGTAGGGCTCGACGACGGCGCCCCGCCGGAGATGGGGGTTGGCGTCGAGACGGGCGACGGCCGTGGCGACGTCCTCGACCACGTCGATCCCGAGGGACGATCCGCCGAAACGGGGCTTCACGATGTAGGGCCCCGGGAACCCGAGATCGGTGGTCGTCGGCCCGAGCAGCCGACGCTCCAGGGCGGGGAGCCCGGCATCGGCCACCAGACCGGCGAAGGCCAGCTTGTCCATCCCCAGGGCGGCCGCCGCCGCCCCCGGACCGGTGTACCGGATCCCGGCCAGATCGAACGCCGCCTGGAGCGACCCGTCCTCTCCCGGTCCCCCGTGGCAGCAGTTCACGACCACGTCGAGGGCGACCGGGCGGGACCGGCCCATCCGGCCGGCGCCCTCGCTGAAGCCACCGTCGGGCCCGATCGCCGAGCCGCAGGGCGATCGGCGCGGCGCGGGACGCCGTCGAGGAAGTCGGCGGCCTCCAGCGTGGGCGGCACCCGGAACCACTCCCCGGTCTTCGACCAGTAGAGACCGAAGACGTCCCGTGCGCCCCCGACCAGGGTCCGGACCACCTGGAGACCGGTCAGGATGCTGACGTCGTGCTCGGGAGAGGGGCCGCCGAAGACGACGCGATGGTGGCGGTGCTGGCGTTCAAGGCGCTTAAGGGTAGTGGTCGGGAAGATCGTTCTCGTAGAGGACGACGTCTCCCGTGCCGAGCTGGTCCCGGACCCAGGCGACGGCCTGGTCGCGCCGCTCGACCACCACGCACCGCAGCGCCGCACCCTCACCGACCGTCCGGGCCCCGGCGAGGAGAGCACGACGGTTCGTCCGGCCCACCACCACCAGGTCGTCGGCCACCTCGGCGACGGCCCGGGCGAAGGAGGTGTTCTCCTCGACCTGCTTCGGTCCCAGCTCGACCATCCCCGGCGTCACCACCACCCGCCGGGCCGACGGCGGGGCCATCGTCTCGAGGGCGTCGGAGCGCGGCGCGGGCGCCGGCCGGATTGGCGTTGTAGGTGTCGTCGAGGACGATGAAGCCGCCCGTCCCGACGCCGCTCTCGAGACGGTGGGGCGCCGTGGGAAGGCGTGCCGACCCGACGGGCGATCTCCTCGAGGGGGACGCCGAGCTCGAGGGCCACGGCCACGGCGCAGGCCACGTTGCCCGGCTGCGCCCCCGCCGGCGGACGCGCCACCTCGGCGCCGTCGACGAAGAGGTTCAGGCCGCCGCCGTCGTCACGGACGCAGACGTCGGCGCCCGACGCCGTCCCCGAGACCCGGCGGACCCGTCGGCCCTCGTCCTCGACCGGTGTCGGCCAGGGCGGCCAGCCGAGGGTCGTCGACGTTCAGAACGGCACTCCCGGCCGCCGCCAGGATCTCGGCCTTGGCCTCGACGATCCGGTCCTCCGATCCGAACCGCTCCAGGTGGACGGGCCCGACGGCGGTGATCACGGCGATGTCGGGGACGAGCCAGGAGCAGAGCTCGGCGATCTCGCCCGCGCCCGTAGGTCCCCATCTCGGCCACGAAGACCTCGGTCCCCTCGACCAGGTTCTCGTTCACCGCCCGGGCCAGGCCGGCCCGGTTGTTGAAGCTGGCCGGGCTGGCCACCACCGTCTTCGACCCGGCCACCAGGTGGGCCACGTATCCCTTGGTGCCGGTCTTCCCGTAGGAGCCGGTGATGGCCACCACGGTGGGGGCCACCCGCCGGAGACGCTCGCGCGGCCCGGCGGACGTAGCCTCCGGGCCAGCCGCCCGTTCGAACGGGCGCCGGTCAGGGCGCAGGCCGAGGTCGACGAGGACGGGGACGGCCAGGGCGGCGGCGGCGGCCACCGAGCGGTCCCACGCCGGCGCACCGTGACGGCCGACGGCCACGGCGACGAGGGCGACCCAGACCGCGGCCAGCGTCCGCAGCCGTCTCGTCCAGGCCAGCGGTGACGTCCGTCCCCGCAGTCCCAGCCGTGGCGGCCCGGCGGCCACCACCACGGCGGTGACCAGTCCGGTGGCGGGCCACCACCAGGCGGCCACCACTCCGGCCACGGCGGCCGCCGCCCCCACGACGCTCACGGACCGTCCTGTCGCCACCAGCGCAGGGCGAAGCGGGAGACGGCTCCCGGGAGGTAGTGCTCCCGCTGGGCCACCCGCAGCCAGCGGATCCCGGCCAGGACGGTCGCCGACCGAGCAGGCGGCCACCGTGGCCGCGCACGGACCGGTCACGCGGGCCGTCACGGTCGGCGCCAGGGCCCGTTCGACGGCCGCCCGGAGGGCCCCGGGAACCGGTCAGCGGGGTCAGGTGACCGGCCGCCGGGCAGAGCGTCAGCGTGGCCCCGGCGCACGGCGCGAGCAGGCCGCCCGGCCACCGCCACCGGGACCTCGGCGTCGTCGTCGCCCCAGACGAGCTCCACCGGGCAGCGCAGCGCGGCCAGCTCGTCGTCGTAGCGCTCGTTGACCAGCCGGACGAAGACGTCGCGCATGATCCCCTCGGCGGCCCGGTAGTCGGCCGACCCGTACCGCTGCCGGGCCCGCTCCATCCGGTCGTCGCTCACCAGCCCCCACCGGTGCAGCCTCCGGGCCACCCGGTAGCCGGGGGCCGGCCGCCGGCGCCCGCCGGGCGCGGCGACGACCGGCGCCCCGGTCAGGACCAGGGCCCGGACCAGATCGGGCCGGGCGGCGGCCAGGGCCACGGCGATGCAGCCCCCGCGCGAATGGCCGAGGACGACCACCGGCCGGCCCGGACCGCCCTCCTCGAGCAGGGGGATCGAGGGCCGCCGCGTAGTCCGCCGCCCCCCACGACGGTGGGGGGGGCGGGGGTCGATCCGAAGCCGGGGAGGTCCGGGCGCCAGCGTCGGCAGCGGTCCCCCCGGGGCGTCGGGCCCGACCACGGCGGCGAAGTCGGCGTGGGTCCGGCCCCAGCCGTGGAGGACCAGGACCTCGGGGGTCGCCGGTCCCCCAGACCTCGCCGAAGAGTGCCCCACCGGCGAGCGACTTCAGCATCGGGGCGAGGCTACCGGCCGGGCCCGCCGCCCGGGGCCCATCCCCCCCGGCGTCACACCCCACCGATACGTTCCGTCCCGTGGCCGCCGACCAGAGCACCGCGCTCCTGCGGGGCCTCACCGGGCCCCAGCGCGAGGCCGTCACCTCGGAGGCCGCCCCCCTCTGCGTCCTGGCCGGGGCCGGGTCGGGCAAGACGACCGTCCTCACCCGGCGGGTGGCCCGCCGCCTCTTCGACGGGTCGGCCGAGGCCGGGCACACCCTGGTGGTGACCTTCACCCGCAAGGCCTCCCGGGAGCTCCGGGGCCGGCTCTGGCGCTCTCGACGTCCCCGGGCCGGTCTGGGCCGGCACCTTCCACGCCGCCGCCTACGCCCAGCTCCGCCGGCACTGGGCCGACACCGGCGGCCCGCCCCCCGCCGTGGTCGACGATCCCCGCCGCCTGCTGCGGCGTGTCATCGCCGCCGCCGGAGGACCCTCGGCCGCCGACTCCGTGCCGGCGCCGTCCTGGCCGAGATCCAGTGGGCCCAGGCCCGCCTGCTCGGGCCCGAGACCTACGCCGCGGCGGCGCCGGGCCGGCCGGGCGGCGGACCCCGCTGCCGGTCGACGAGATGGCCGAGATCTACGCCCGGTACGTCGAGGCCAAGCGGACCCACGGGGTGATCGACCTGAACGACCTCCTCATCCGCTGCGCCGATCTCCTGGAGACGGACACCGCCGTGGCGGCCGCCGCCCGCTGGCGGATCCGCCACCTCTTCGTCGACGAGTTCCAGGACGTGAACCCGGCCCAGTGGCGGCTCCTCGCGGCCTGGCTCGGGGACCGGCCCGACCTCTTCGTGGTCGGCGACCCCCGCCAGGCCGTCTACGGCTGGAACGGCGCCGACCCCACCCTGCTCGACCGCCTGCCCGATCTCCTCCCGGGCACGACGGTGCTCCGGCTCGACGCCAACCACCGGTCGACCCCCCAGGTGATCGCCGCCGCCGGTGCCGTCCTCGCCGGGCCGACAGCGCCGGTGACGCCGTGCACCGATGCTCCGTCGGCGGCGGGGACCGACGGGCGACCCGACGGCCCGGTCCCGGCCGTGCGCGGATTCGACGACGACGACGAGGAGGCGGCCGCCGTGGCCCGGTGGCTGCGGGTGATGCACCGTCCGGGACGGCCCTGGTCGCACCTGGCCGTGCTGGCCCGGACCAACGCCCGGCTCGGCACCCGTCGCCGCCGCCCTCGCAGCGGCCGGCATCCCCTTCCGCATCGGGCCCGGCCCGGGTGCGGCGCCGAGATCAGGGCCGTGATCGACCCTGCGGGCCATGCCCCGGGCGCGGCCTCTGCGCAGCGCCCTGGCCGATCTCGTCCCTGGTCCGACCGTCCCGATGGCACGACCGGCCCTGCCGACGCCGGCGACGGGGACTCCGGCAGCGGGCCGGCGGCATTCCGCCGGCGCTGGCCCGGTTGGCCGACGAGCACGCCGTCGAGGATCCCGGCGCCACCGTCGGGCGGCTTCCTGGCCTGGCTGGCCGCCACCGTGGACGACGGCGACGTCGGCGTCGGAGGCCGATCCCGACGCCGTGCGCCGTGGAGCTGTCCACCTTCCACCGGGCCAAGGGCCTCGAGTGGCCGGCCGTCGCCCTCGTCGGCCTCGAGGACGGCCTGGTCCCGATCTCCTACGCCACCTCGCCGGCGGCCCGAGCCGAGGAGCGGCGCCTGCTCTACGTCGCCGTCACCCGCGCCGAGGAGCACCTCTGGTGTTCCTGGGCGAGCCAGCGCCAGGCGGCCGGGAGGTACCTGGTCGTGTCGGCCGTCGCCGCTACTGGACGCCATCGAAGCCGCCGGGCGGGCGCCGGGCACCGAGCGCCCCCGGACCGTTCGCCGCCCGGATCGCCTCCTGCGCGCCCGCCTGCCGGCCACTGCCTCCCCGCCGCCGGGTGACGACGGCGGTTCGCCGTCGGGCGACCGGTCGCCGTGGCGTCAGGGTGCGACGTCGACGAAGACCGGGGCGTGGTCCGACGGTTGCTTCCCCTTGCGGGCGTTCCGGTCGACGAGGGCGTAGGTGCATCGCTCGGCCAGGGCCGCGACGAGCAGGACCAGATCGATCCGCATGCCGAGGTGCTTGTGGAAGTTGCCGGCCCGGTAGTCCCACCAGGTGAAGAGGTCGCCCTGGTCGTAGAGGAGCCGGAAGGCGTCGACCAGACCCCAGTCCTCGAGCTCGCGCAGGGCCTGGCGCTCGGGCTCGGTGATGTGGGTGGAGCCCTCGAGCGCGACCCGGTCGTAGATGTCGCGGTCGTCGGGGGCGATGTTGAAGTCACCGCACACCGCCACCGGATCCGAGTCGGTTTGCAGCTCCGTTCCAGATACGACCGGAGCTCGCTCGAGCCAGGCCAGCTTGGCCTCGTAGTGCTCGCCACCCACCTCCCGGCCGTTGGGAACGTAGACGCTGTGCACCCGGACGCCGCCGCAGGTCGCCGCCACCAGTCGGCTCCCCTGCTCGTCGGCCTCGGTGCCGAAGCCGCGCTCGACGTCGTCGAGACCCACGCGGCTCGACGATGGCCACGCCGTTCCAGCGCCCGTCGCCGTGGGGCGCCGATTCGTATCCGAGCGCCGACAGCGCCATGGCCGGAAAGGCGGTGTCGGCCACCTTCGTCTCCTGCATGCAGAGCACGTCGGGCTGGGCGTAGTCGATCCATTCCTCGACCGTCGCCAGGCGGGCGTTGAGCGAATTCACGTTCCACGTGGCGATGCGCATGATCTCCTCGGGTCGTCGGTCTCGGTGCGGTCTGTCGGTCTGGGCGGTCGTCGGTCTGGGCGGTCGTCGGTCTGGGCGGTCGTCGGTGGGGCGATATCGGTCAGGCTCGCGGTCAGGTCTCCACCATGACGAAGAGCAGGTCGACCTCGCACGCCAGTGTCCCGTCCACGCGTGGCCCGGCCGTGCCCGGTCCCGGCGCGCGCCGAGAGACGTCCCAGGCGAACCTCGAGATCGAGAACCTCCCCCGGGCAGCACCTGGCGCCGGAAGCGTGCCTTGTCGATCCCGCCGAACAAGGGAAGCCGGCCTGCGAAGCGGGGGTCGGCCAGCACGGCGATGCCACCGAGCTGCGCCAGCGACTCCACCATGAGGACGCCGGGCAGTGTGGGTCGTCCGGGAAAGTGACCGGCGAAGAAAGCTCTCCTCACCGGTCAGGTGCCACCGCCCGCGTGCCCACTGGCCGGGTTCGAGCTCCACCACTTCGTCCACGAAGAGAAAGGGGGGGCGATGGGGAAGAAGATCCTCGGGGCGCACCACGCCCGCCGAGGTTACCGGTCGGGCGTCACCCCGGCAGCAGGGTGTCGGCGTCGATCCACGGCCCGGCCGCGCCGGCGGTCGGAACGACCGTCGTCGGCCGGCGGCGGCGGCGGCCGTCACGCTCCGGGCGGGCCGCCGCGACCGCCGGCCGGTCGGTGACGACGGGCTGTCTCAGGCCCGGTCCGGCCAGGGGTCGCTGTACGACGCCGCCCGCCACCGTTCCTGTCCGGCCCGGGTCCCGTCGTGGTGGTGCTCGTGGGGGGCCTCGATGAGGACGACCGAATTGCCGTGGCCCTTGTGGTGGTGGAACCGAGGAATGCCCAAGTGGTCGAGGGTTGTGGAGAGGCGCATGGTCAGAACTCCCTCGTGGTCAGTTGCTCGTGCCGCCGATATCGACACTTTTAGTGGCCGTCTTGAGGAAATTCCACCACTATTCGTGGCAATGATCCCGACCGACCGTCGGAACTCGACGTACCGCCACCGGGCGGCGGGGTCAGATCCCTCACGAGGCGGTCCGGCCGGCTCCCCTGGTCCGGCGCGGCGGGGTCGCCCGACCGGCGCCGCCGGTGCGGTCACACCGGCCTGCGCCACCTCGGGAAGGGCCAGTTCCGCTCCGCGCCGGGGCGGATCGAGGGCCACCACGACGAACGGACGCTGTTCCCCCCGATCGACGACCTCGCGGGCGCGCCTCGGCGGGGGATCTCCGAGTCCCGTGAGGGGCAGGTAGCACGACATCCCGTCGACGTCGACCATCGCTCCGTGGGAGACGAAGGAGGACACCGTCCCGACGACGGACGACCCGAGCGGATGCTCGGTCACAAAGGTCAGGAACGTCAACGGGATCATTGACGGCCGCTGGGGCGACCGTGGCGCCGGCGGCCTGACGACGACCCCGGCGCCCCTCCGGAGGCGACGGGGCGGCGTCCGGGGCGGGAGCGCCCAGAGCCTCCTCGGTCGCCGCCTCGATGGCGGCGCGGACAGCGGCGGCGTCGGTCCCTCTCCCCCGCCGTCCGCGACGCGAGGTCGACGATCGCTTGGCCACCGACCCGCCGGCGTCTCCAGCCTGTGCCGTGGACGCCTTCCGCGCCCCGTCCGTGACCCGGCTCGTCTCGACCGCACCGGTCGCCTTGGCCACCCGCCCCCCCCGGGCCGGCGCCAGGGCCGTCGTGTCGGTCTTGGCTGGCTTGTCGGTCTTGGCTGCCTTCGGCGCCTTGGTCGCCTTGGCCGCTTTGACCGGTTCCTTGGCCACCTTGGCCCCTTTGACCGACCGGGTCGACTTTGCCGTCGGCGCGGCCTCGGCCGGCTTGGCCGTCTTGGCGACCTTGGCCGCCTTCGCTCCTTCGGTCCCCTTGGTCGCCTTGGTCGCCTTGGCCGGTTCCTTCGTGGCTTTCACCACTCGGGAACCCTTCGCTTCCGCCGTGGCCAGGGCGATCGCCTCGGCGGCGACCTTCGACGTGCCCCGTGGGCGCGCCGGCTTCGACTCGGCTTCCTCGTCTTTGCGGTGACGGCCACCTCGCCCCGAGCCCGTGGTCGTGGCGGCGCGACTGCGCGGCCCACGGACGGGCAGGCGGGGCGTGAAGATCCACCCGACGCCGGGGACCGGCTTCCCACCCATGAGCCGGCCCTCGTCGAACAGCCAGGGATGTTCGGCATGGAACTCCTGGAAGGAGTCGTTGGACAGAACCTGGGCGCCGACCCGTTCGGCGACGCGGAGGACGAAGGCATCTCCCCGGCCGATGGCGCCGGCCGGTGGGGACACCAGCTCGCCGTGGGCGACGGCCTCGTCGAAGATGGCACGCTCGCCGGGGTCGATGCGGTGACCGAAGGTGGCATCGACCACGACGATCACCTCGGTGTCGGGAAACTCGGCCTGAAACTGGCGGATGGCGTCGTCGAGCTGCTGGAGGCTCGGGGTGGAACGACCCTCGGTCGCGATGTTCGAGCCGTCGACGACGACATGGGATGGGGACATGACTGCGCCCAGTCAACCACTCGAACGGTCCCAGGGGTCTGACCTGGGCCGCCACCGAGCGGGACGGGTCGGCGATCCCGAGCCCTGCTCGGCTGGGTCCATCATAGGATGCGGTCGGTGGAGAGCGACCTGGCCGGCGAAGTGGCGGAGCTGTTGCAGCAGATGATCCGCAACGCCTGCGTGAACGACGGAAGCCCCGAGTCCGGGCACGAGCACCGCAAGCGCCGAGGTCCTCCGGGCCGTCCTCGAGCGCCCCGGCCTCGATCTCCAGGTGCTACGAGCCTCTTCCCGGACGTTCCTCTCTGGTGGCCCGGATCGAGGGCCGACAGCCGGGCGCACCGTCGCTGGCCCTCCTCGGGCACACCGACGTCGTTCCGGCCAACGGGGATGACTGGCGCCACGACCCTTTCGGCGGCGAGCTCATCGACGGGGAGGTCTGGGGACGCGGTGCCGTCGACATGCTCAACCTCACGGCCTCGATGGCGGTGGCCGTACGCCACCTCGCCGACGACGGCTTCCGGCCCGAGGGAGATCTCGTGTTCATCGGCGTGGCCGACGAGGAGGCGCTCGGCATTCACGGAGCCGAATGGCTCACCACCAACACACCCGAGCAGGTCCGCGCCGACTACCTCATCACCGAGGCCGGCGGCTTTCCCATGCAGTCTCCCGACGGCGTCCGTCTGCCCGGTGATCACCGGTGAGAAGGGTGTGTTCTGGTGCACCTTGACCGTCCGGGGGACCCCGGGACACGCGTCACAACCACTGCGCACCGACAACGCCCTCGTCAAAGCGGCGGAAGTCGTCCGCCGTCTGGCCGAGTACCAGCCGGCTGCCGATATCCATGACGCCTGGCGCCGCTTCGTCGAAGGGATCGGCCTGCCTCCCGACATCGCCGGGCCCCTGCTCGACCCCGGGGCCATCGACGCCTTCTGCGACGAATTCCCCGCTCTCGGTCTGGCCCGTCAGGCCCACGCCTGCACACACACCACGATGGCCCCGACGGTCATGCAGGCGGGCACAAAGGTGAACGTGATCCCCGATCGGGTCCGACTGGACGTGGACATCCGGACCCTGCCCGGATGGGACAAGCCCGAAGTGGATGCCATGCTCCGGGACGCGCTCGGCGACCTGGCCGACGACGTCGAGGCCACGTGGAATTTCACCGATCCGGCCAGCACATCGCCGGCCGACACGCCCTTGTGGAACTCGCTCGAGCGGGTGGCCCGTCGCTCGTATCCCGATGCCCGCTGTGTACCGTTCCTCACGGTGGGCGCCACCGATGCCCGCTTCTTCCGCAAGCTCGGAACGGTGGCATACGGGTTCGGGCTCTTCAGCAAGCGACTGACCTTCGAGGACTACGCCACGATGTTCCACGGGGTGGACGAGCGCGTGGACGTGACGTCGCTCGGTCTGTCGGCCGAGCTGTGGGACGGCGTGGCGCGCGACACCCTGGTCTGATCCACCGATGCCTCTCCCGATCGAAGCCGTCCTCTTCGACTTCGGCGGGGTGCTCTCGACGAGCCCCTTCGACGCCTTCGAGGATCACGAGCGTTCGCACGGTCTGCCCGCCGGCTTCATCCGCTCCCTGAACGCCGCCAATCACCACCACAACGCCTGGGCCCGGCTGGAGCGCAACGACATCGGCTTCGATCAGTTCTGCGCCGAGTTCGAGGCCGAGGCCGTGGCCGCCGGCGGCCGGCTCGATGCCCGGGCACTCTTCGCCACGATGGCGGGCGAGATGCGGCCGGGCATGCTCGAGGCCGTCCGCCGGTGCCACGAGCACTTCAAGACGGGACTCCTGACCAACAATTTCATCACGCCTCTGACCACCACACGCCACCACGACGTCCTCGACCTCTTCGACGTCGTGGTCCAGTCAGCCGTCGTCGGCGTGCGCAAGCCCGATCCCCGCTTCTATCTCCTGGCCTGTGACGAGTTGGGCATCCGGCCCACGGCGGCCGTCTTCCTCGACGATCTCGGGGTGAATCTCAAGCCCGCCCGCGCCCTGGGCATGCAGACGATCAAAGTCGTCGAACCGGCCGACGCCCTGGTCGAGCTCGAGGCCCTTGTCGGGATCCCGCTGCGCTGATGGCGGGTCAGGCAAAGGCCCGGGCCAGGAGGTCCTCGTGTTCGAGGTGGTGCAGCGCCGCGCTCCCGGTGGCCGGGCTCGCCGATTCCGACCGGCTCACGTGGGTCAAGGTGAATCGTTCCCGCAGCAACCGGTGCAGCCGTCCGTGGGCGAAGGACCACGCCCCCATGTTCTCCGGCTCCTCCTGGAGCCAGATGACCTGACGGGCCGACGGGTAACGGTCGAGAACGGCGCCCAGGGCGTCCTCGGGCCAGGGATAGAGCTGCTCGACCCGGACGACGGCGACGGCGGTGGGCGCCACCGCGGGGTCGGGCAGTCCGGGCATCTCTGCCGCCAGTTGATCGCGCCGGGCCATGGCGTCGAAGGCCACCTTCCCCGAACACAACAGCACGCGTTGCACGCCCAGAGGGTCGATGACGGGGCCCGGAGCCGGTCCGGTGGGCCCCGGTCCGCCGTCCGAGAGGCGGCGCGCCACGGCCGGGTCGTCGACTACGGACCGGAACGACCCGGAGGCCAGATCGACCAGGGGCGAGCGCGACTGACGGGCCCGCAGCAGCGACTTCGGGGTGAACACCACCAGTGGCTGGCGACCGGCGCCGCGTGCCTGGGAACGCAGGAGATGGAAGTACTGGGCGGCCGTCGTGGGCTGGGCCAGGCGCATGTTGCCCCGGGCGCTCAGGGTCAGGAACCGCTCGATGCGCGCCGACGAGTGCTCGGGCCCCTGACCCTCGTAGCCGTGGGGGAGCAGGAGGACGAGGCCCGACTGCTGGTCCCACTTGTCGTCCGCCGCCACCAGGAAGTTGTCGATCACGATCTGGGCGCCGTTGGCGAAGTCGCCGAACTGCGCCTCCCACGCCACCAGGGCGTCGGGCATCTCGACCGAGTAGCCGTATTCGAAACCGAGCGCGGCGTACTCCGACAGCAGCGAGTCGTGGACCGCGAAGTGCCCGACACCGCTTCCCTCGAGGTGGGCCAACGGCACCCATTCGTGACCGGTGGCGTAGTCGACGAGGACGGCGTGGCGCTGACTGAACGTCCCTCGCCGGGTGTCCTGCCCGGCGAGCCGCACATCGGTGCCCTCGAGCAGGAGCGACCCGATGGCCAGTGCCTCGCCGAGGGCCCAGTCCACCTCGCCCTGGACCACGACCTCGGTCCGTTGCTCGAACTGACGGGCCAGCTTCGGATGGATCGTGAACCCGGCGGGCACCGAGGTGGCGTCGACGACGAGCCGTTCCAGCGTGGCGCGCTCGACTCCGGTCTCCACCTCCACGCCCGGTGGGGAGTCGGTCACCTCCACCGGCAGGGTCGTCGGTTTCGGCGGTGCCGTCTGGCGGGTCTCGTCCAGAGCCGTCTGCAGCCGTGCCTGGAAGTCGGCCAATGCCTGCTCGGCTTCCTCGATGGTGATGTCACCCCGGCGGACCAGGGCCTCGGTGTAGAGCTTGCGCACCGAGCGCATCGTCTCGATGATGGCGTACATCCGGGGCTGGGTGTAGCTCGGGTCGTCACCCTCGTTGTGCCCGAAGCGCCGGTAGCAGACGATGTCGATGACGACGTCCTTGTGGAAGGTCTGGCGGAAGCCGAATGCCAGGCGCGCCGCCCGCGCACACGCCTCGGGGTCGTCCCCGTTCACGTGGAACACCGGTGCCTGGACCATCTTGGCCACATCGGTGGGATAGACCGACGAGCGGGCTGACTCGGGAGCCGTCGTGAACCCCAGCTGGTTGTTCACCACCACATGGACGGTGCCACCAGTGCGGTAACCGGCCAGCTGCGACAACTCGAGCGTCTCGGCCACCACTCCCTGGCCGGCGAAGGCGGCGTCGCCATGGACGAGGAGTGAGAGCACGCCGAACGACTGGTCGTCCGGCAGCTGATCCTGCTTGGCCCGCACCATCCCCTCGACCACCGGGTCGACCGCTTCGAGATGGGAGGGGTTGGACGCCAGCGTCACCGGCAGCTCGACCCCCGCGTGGGCCACGAACGTGCCGCTCGCCCCCTTGTGGTACTTGACGTCGCCGGAGCCCTGGACCGAATCGGGATCGAGATCCCCTTCGAATTCCCGGAAGATCTCGCCGTAGGACTTGCCCACGATGTTGGCCAGGACGTTCAGTCGTCCCCGGTGGGCCATACCGAGCACGGCCTCGGTGAGCCCGGCCGTGGCGGCCTCGTCGAGCAGGGTGTCGAGGAGAACGATCGTGGACTCCGCCCCCTCCAGGCCGAACCGCTTCTGCCCCACGTAACGCGTGTGCAAGAAGCGCTCGAAGGCTTCGGCGGCATTGAGCCGGTCGAGGATGTGGCGCTGCTCCGGCGGCGACAGCGTGGCCGGAACGCCCTCGACGTGGTGTTGGATCCACCGCTTCTGCTCGGGGTCCTGGATGTGCATGTATTCGATGGCCAGCGTCCGGCAGTAGGCGTCGCGCAGGATGTCGAGCGCCTCGGCCAGCCTCAGGGTGTCACGACCGGCCAACCCGTCGACCACGAACTCACGATCCAGATCCCAGAGGGTCAACCCGTAGGTTGTCGGGTCGAGCTCGGCGTGGAGGTGTCTCGGCTCGGCGGACAGGGGGTCGAGGTCGGCGATGAGATGACCCCGGACGCGGTACATGTTGACAAGGCTCTGCACGCGCACCTGCTTCACCAGGCGCTGGTGCTCGCTGTCGACGGCGTTGACATCGTCCTGCCACCGCACGGGCTCGTAGGGCACGTCCATGGCGGCGAAGACGGTCTCGTAGAAGCCGTGCTCCCCGGTCAGGCACTCGGCCAGGTGGGTGAGGAACATCCCGGACTCGGCTCCCTGGATGATCCGGTGGTCGTAGGTCGAGGTGATCGTGACCACCGGACCCACACCCAGGGCGGCCAGGCTCCGGCGATCGGCGGCCTGGTACTCCGCCGGATAGCCGAGCGAGCCCACCCCGATGATGGCGCCCTGGCCCGGCATGAGCCGGGGCACCGACTGCACCGTCCCCAGGGTGCCCGGGTTGGTGAGGGTCACCGTGGCCCCGACGAAATCGTCGGCTGTCACCTTCTGGGTGTGGACCTTTCGCACCACGTCCTCGTAAGCCACGACGAAGGAGCGGAAATCGAGGCTCTCGGCCCGCTGGACGACGGGGACGAGCAAGGTCCGTGACCCGTCGCTCTTGCCGACGTCGACAGCAAGACCGAGACCGACGTGGGCGTGCCGGACCACTCCGGCGGTGCCCTTGTCGTCGATCTCGTCGACGAAGGTGGCGTTGAGCGCCGGCACGGCCTGAAGAGCCTGGACGACGGCGTAGCCGATGAGATGGGTGAAGCTGACCTTGGCGCCCGACGTCCGCGCCAGGTGCTGGTTCAGCATCGACCGGTTGACCTCGAGGAGCTTGGCCGGCACCGTCCGCACGCTGGTGGCCGTGGGCACCGTCAGCGACGCCTCCATGTTGACGGCGATCCGGGCGGCGGCGCCGCGCAGCGGCACCGGCGCCCGGATGTCGGCCTCCGCCGCCGGGACGGCCGGGGTCGTCGGCCTCGTGGGTGCCACCGCCGTCGCTGTGGCCGTCGAGGACGAAGCGGCGGGCGCCAGGACCGGCGCTCCCACGCCCGGGGCGGTCGGTGGCGGGGGCGTCGCCCGTGCCACACCGTCCGGGGTCGGGCCGTTGATCCCCGCCGGCGCACCGTTGGGTGATGACGGTACGCCGTTGGCCGTGACCGGAGAGGCGTCGGGGGCGGAGGAACCAGGAGGTGTGTAGTCGGCGAAGAACTCCCGCCAGCTCTCGCTCACCGAGGTGGGATCGCTCCGGTACTCCTCGTACATGTCGTCGACCAGCCAGGCGTTCGGCCCGAAGGCGCCACCGGCGGGGGAACCGGGGGCGACACGCTGCTGATCTGCCATCGATCGCGATCCTACCGGGGCACCTCCGTGGAACCGGGTCCCTCCGATTACCCTCTTGCCTCGATGCCCCACCTCCTTCCCGGGACCCCGCGTGCCCACCCCGCCATGACCACGCCCCAGCCGCCGCTGGGCCCGGGATCGTGAGGCCGGCAACCCGCCCGGCCACCGCCACCGTGCCTGCGAACACGGTCGGTCTGCACATCGTGGACCACCAGCCGTCGGGAGCCGACGGCCCCCCCGTGGTCGTCGTCCTCGTCCACGGGTCACTCGACCGAGGCACCAGTTTCGCCCGCGTCGTTCGCCGACTCCCTGATCTCCACGTCATCACCTATGACCGCCGGGGATACCACCGCTCCCGCCACGTCACCCCGCTGGCCACCTCCCTGGAGGACCACGTGGCCGACCTGGTGGCCATCGTGAACGGCCGACCATCGGTCCTCGTGGGCCATTCCTACGGGGGTGACGTCGCTCTCGGTGCGGCGGTGGCGGCGCCCGACTGGGTCCGGGCCGTCGGCGCCTACGAGCCGCCCCTGCCGTGGTCCGACTGGTGGCCGCGGCGATCGAGCAGCACCATCGCCGCCGAGGATCCCGCCGTCTTCGCCGAGGGCTTCTTCCGGCGGGTCGTCGGGGACCACGCGTGGGATCGCCTGCCCGAGAACGCCCGTGCGGAGCGCCGGGCGGACGGGCCGGCCCTCACGGCCGAGCTCGCCTCCATCCGCCGCCCCGTATCCCCGATCGACCTGGCCAGCATCGTCGTTCCTGTGGTCCTCGGTCGCGGGAGCCGGTCACTGCCCCACCACCGCCGGGCCATCGACGCTCTGGTCGGCCTTCTCCCGACAACCGAGGTCATCGAGTTCCCCGGCGCCACCCACGGCGCCCACATCTCCCACCCTGACGCATTCGCCGCCTTCGTCCGGCGCGTCGTGGCGCGGGGAACGGGGGACGGCCTATGACGACGGAAGTCCGAGAACCCGTTCGGCGATGATGTTGCGCTGAACCTCGGCGGTTCCTCCGCCGATGGTCAGGGCCCGGGCGAACAGGTACCCCTGGGACCAGATCGCCGGTGGCCAGGCATGGCTCGTCGCGTCGGGACCGCCGTCGTCATGACCGGGCGAACCAGGGGAGCCGCTCATGGCGACCAGCGCCTCGAACGGTCCGGCGTCGGTCAGACCGTGCGCACCGGAGAGGTCCTTCGCCACCTCCATGACGTTCTGACCATGGTCGTCGGCCAGGGCCTTGCGCACCGAGGCCTCAGGGCCGGGCGCCCGGCCCGCCACGGCGGCACTCACGGTCCTCAGGCGGATGAGCCGGAGGATCTCCCCCTCCACCCAGACCCGCACCAGCCGGTGTCGCAGCAGCCGGTCGGACGTCCCGCCGGCGCGCCGGACGAGGTCGACCAGATCTCCGGCGGTGGGCCCCTGCCCCCACAGTGCCCCCTCCCCCGACAGCGAGACACGCTCATTGCCCAGGGTCACCTTGGCCAGGGCCCAGCCACCGTTGACCTCGCCGACAAGATGGTCCGCCGAGAGACGCACCCCGTCGAGGAACACCTCGTTGAAGGCGTGATCACCGGTCATGTCGACGATGGGCCGGACCGAGACGCCGGGGGCATCCATCGGACAGATGAAGTACGAGATGCCTCGGTGCTTCGGCGCGTCAGGGTCGGTCCGGGCCAGGAGGATCCCCAGGGAAGCGATGTGGGCGAAGCTCGTCCAGACCTTCTGGCCGCTGACCACCCATTCGTCACCGTCGCGCTCGGCCCGGGTGGTCAAGCCGGCCAGGTCCGAGCCGGCCCCCGGCTCGCTGAACAACTGGCACCATATCTCCTCAGCCGCCAGCAACGGGCGCAGATACCGTGATTTCTGGGCCTCGGTGCCGGCGTGGATCAACGTGGGCCCGGCCCACCCGATCCCGATCTGGTTCGACGGCCGACGCACCCCGGCACGCCGCATCTCATCATCTATGACGAGTTGCTCGACCGGGTCGGCCCCGAGACCCCACGGTCGGGGCCAGTGCGGCGCCACGTAGCCGGCGTCGGCCAGCTGGTGCGCCGTGGGTCCGGGATGTTCGGCCAGCCATCGACGAAACCGGAGCCGCGCCGGGTGCTCTTCTCCCGGAAGGGCGAGATCCACGTCGCGAAGCGTAGGCTGTACGGGTGACCGATTGGAATTTCGCCGACGTCTGGGAGCTCGTCGCCGACACCGTTCCTCACGCGCCCGCCCTCATCCACGGGGATCGGACCGTCACCTGGGCCAATTTCGACCGCCGGGCCGATGCCGTGGCTCGTGCCCTCCTCGACCTCGGGGTGGAGCGCCAGGACAAGGTGGCGCACTACCTCTACAACTGCTCCGAGTACCTCGAATCGACGTTCGCCATCTTCAAGGTGGGCCTTGTCCCGGTCAACACCAATTACCGGTACACAGATGACGAGCTGGTCTATCTGTGGGAGAACGCCGACGCCGCCGTCGTGATCTTCCACGGCACCTTCGTCGACCGCATCGAAGGCCTCCGCCACCGCGTCCCGCGCGTGAGGAACTGGCTGTGGGTCGACGACGGCGGCGGCCCGTGTCCCGCCTGGGCTGACTCCTACGAGGCCATCGCCTCCGCCGACACCGACAAGGCGACGGCTCCGTGGGGCCGCAGTGGCGACGACCTCCTCATGCTCTACACCGGGGGGACCACGGGCATGCCCAAGGGCGTCATGTGGCGTCAGGACGACCTCTTCAGCCGGATCAACGCCGGCAACCTCCTCCGGGTACCCGAGGACGGAGGTCTCGACGGTGTCGCCAAAGCCATCGTGGGAGGCGGGCCCCTGATCGTGCCCGCCTGTCCACTCATGCACGGCACCGGATCGTTCACGTCGATCGGCTGCTTGAACATCGGGGGCTGCGTCGTCACCCTCACGAACCGACATTTCGACCCGGTGGAGCTGCTCGACACCATCGAACGTGAGAACGTCAACGTCATCGCCATCGTGGGAGACGCCTTCGCCAAACCGATCCTGGCCGCACTCGACGGACACCCCGGGCGTTGGAAGCTGTCCACCCTCCTGGCCATGATCTCGTCCGGGGTGATGTTCAGCGAGGAGACCAAGCGGGGCCTGTTGCACCACCACCCCACCATGATGCTGGTCGACGCCTTCTCCTCCTCCGAGGCCCTCGGAATGGGGGCGTCCGTTTCGAGCGGAACGTCGACGGAGCACACCGCCCATTTCACTCTCGGCCCCGATGTCCGCGTCCTCGACCCCGAGACGGGCAAGAACGTGACCCCCGGTTCGGGCGAGGTGGGCGTTCTCGCCCTCGGCGGTCGCAACCCCCTCGGCTACTACAAGGACGAACAGAAGTCAGCCAGCACCTTCCGGGAGATCGACGGTGTCCGCTACTCGATTCCCGGCGACTTCGCCACGGTCGATACCGACGGCTCCATCCAGCTGCTCGGACGCGGGTCGGTCGTGATCAACGCCGGTGGTGAGAAGGTCTTTCCCGAAGAGGTCGAAGAGGCGCTCAAGACCCACCCCGCCGTGCGCGACGCCGTCGCCGTCGGGATTCCCGACAGCCGCTTCGGTGAAGTGGTGGCGGCCGTCGTGGAGCTCCAATCGGACGAAGTGGCGAGTGAGCGGGAGCTGATCGACCACGTGAAGCAGCATCTCGCTGGTTTCAAGGCACCGAAGCGAGTCCGTTTCATCGAGAGCATCGACCGGTCGCCCGCCGGCAAGATCGACTACGCGCGCCACCGGTCGGAGACGACCGAATGGGCGAAGAGCGCGTGAGGTCGACCCCCTAGGACCATGGGCGCTCTCGAACTCGTCTCCCGATGGCCGGTGGACGCGGCGGCGGCCGGCGTCCTGCGGCGGCGGGGCTCCGCCGCCGGGGCGGCCGTGGTCGCCGGCGACCCTCCCGGGGGGGACCGGGCGGGCGGCGTCGCCATGGTGGACGGCATCGGGGACATGGAGCGACCGTACGCCTGGGCGTCGATGACCAAGCTGCTCGTGGCCATGGCGGTCTTCGTGGCTGTCGAGGAAGGAACCATCTCGCTCGACGAACCGGCCGGACCGCCGGGAAGTACGGTCCGTCACCTTCTCGCCCATGCCTCGGGCCTCGGGCCGGACTCGCCGGTCCCCGTCGCCGGCCTCGTCCGGATGCGGATCTACTCCAACATCGGGTACGAGGAACTGGCCGACACCCTGGCGCAGCGTGCCCGCATGCCATTTTCCGACTATCTCGCCGGCGGCGTGCTCACGCCGCTGCGCATGTCAGGTACGTCGCTGGCTCCTGGGAGTTCGCCCGCCTCCGGAGCACGGGGTCCCCTACGCGACCTTCTGGTCTTGGCCACCGAACTCCTCGCACCGAGCATCGTCTCGGCGACCACCTTGGCAGAGGCGACGAGCGTGGCCTTTCCCGGCTTACGCGGAGTGCTCCCCGGCTACGGACGGTTCGACCCGTGCGATTGGGGTCTGGGCTTCGAGGTGAAAGGGGCCAAGACGCCCCACTGGACCGGCACACGCACGACGGCGACGACCTTCGGCCATTTCGGTCGGGCTGGGGGCTTCCTGTGGGTCGATCCGGCGACCGGTCTCGCCTGCGCGGCACTGTCGAATCGAGATTTTGGACCGTGGGCCGTCACCGAGTGGTCGACGCTGGCCGACGCCGTCGTCGACCAATGGACAGCAGCACCCGTCGAAGAGGCATCACCGCCATCACCCGGGTCCGAGCAGCCAGCGGCACCCGCCCCCCTGGGACGGCGTCAACGGAAGGCGGCCCGAGCGGAGGCCGCCGAGATCGACCGTCGTCACAAGAGGGCGGCCGAGGCCGAACGGCACGAGCGCCAGGTCGCCGAGGCGGCGGCCGAGGCCGAGCGGCGTGAACAGGAAGCGGCCAACGTCGAGCGGCGGCGGCGGGAGGCTGTCGAAGCAGCGGCGGCCGACGCTGAGCGCCGCCGACGCGAAGCGGCCGAACGGGCCGAGGCCGAGCGGCGGCGGGAGAAGGCCGAGGCGGCCCAGGCCGAGGCCGAACGACGTGAGCGGGAGGCGACCGAACGGGCCGAATCGGAGCGCCGCAAGCGCGAGGCGGCCGAACGGGCCGAGGCCGAACGACGTCGGAGAGAGGCCCAACTGGCAGCGGTGGCCGAGGCCGAACGGCGGCGGCGGGAGAAGGCCGAGGCGGCCCGGGCCGAGGCCGAGCGGCGTGAGCGCCAAGCGGCCGAACGGGCCGAGGCGGAACGACGTCGGAGAGAGGCGGCCGAAACAGCGGCGGCCGAGGCGGAACGGCGGCGGCGGGAGCACGCGGAGGCGGCCGAACGGGCCGAGGCGGAGCGACTCGAGCGGGAGGCGGCCGAACGGGCCGAGGCGGAGCGACTCGAGCGGGAGGCGGCCGAACGGGCCGAGGCGGAGCGACTCGAGCGGGAGGCGGCCGAACGGGCCGAGGCGGAGCGACTCGAGCGGGAGGCGGCCGAACGGGCCGAGATCGAACGACTCAAGCGAGAAGCGGCCGAACTGGCCGAGATCTGGCGACGGGACCGTGAGGACGTCAGGGCACGGACCGAGGCAGCCAGGATGGCCGCCCAGGCCTTCGCCGCGGAATCTGAGGGCCCCGACCGGGAGCACCACGAGGCCGGGCGCCGGATTCCGGCTATGGCCGAGCGGCGCCAAGAGGCGGTGGCCCGAGTACCTGATCACCCCCCCGCAGAACCTGGGCCTGGGCCTGAACCTGAGTCGAGCGACGAGGAGCACGGGCCGCTGGGACCGGGGATCCGACCGGTGGACTTCTGGGGCGTCTGCACGCCATGACCGAGCCTCGAAAGCCGATGAGGGGCGTCATCCTGGCCGGAGGAACGGGAACGCGGCTTCATCCGTTGACGCGGATCACGAACAAGCACCTCCTCCCGATCTACGACCGGCCCATGATCAGCTACTCCATCGAGGCCCTCGTTCTGGCCGGGATCACGGAGATCATGCTCGTCACCGGGGGAACACACGCCGGCGAGTTCCTCCGTCTGCTCGGCAACGGCCACGAGTACGACATCGACCGCCTCTCCTACGCCTACCAGGACCGCGCCGGCGGCATCGCCGAAGCTCTCGGTCTGGCCGAGCGCTTCGCGGCGGACGAACCGGTTCTCGTGATGCTGGCCGACAACATCGTGGAGCGGACCTTCCGACCAACGGTGGAACGATTTGCCGAGCAGGGCGGCGGCGCCCGCATCATCTTGACCGAGGAGAGCGATCCCGTTCACCTCCGCCATCTGGGCGTTCCCCAATTCGACGAGTCGAACCGCATCACGAGGATCCTCGAGAAGCCGGAGCATCCCCCCAGTCCGTACGCCGTCACCGGGATCTACTGCTACGACTCCGATGTGTTCTCGGTGATCGGGAACCTTGAACCGTCCGGTCGCGGCGAGCTCGAGATCACGGATGTGAACAACTACTACGTCGATCAGGGAACGATGTCCTTCGACGTCCTCGAAGGCTTCTGGGGTGACGCCGGGGAGTCGATCGACGGCTACTACGCCGTCAACGACTTCGTCCGGGCCAACGGGGCCAACAAGGGCTGACGTCTCACAGACCACCGCCCGGGCCGAAGCGGGTCCGCCCGGGTCTAGGCGTCGAGGAAGCGCCGGATACCCAGGGCCGACCCGATCGACCCGATGAAGACGCCGATGAGAAGGACGACCAGACTCGTGAAGACCACCTCGTGGGTGGACAAGCGCATCTGCGAGAGGACGTTCGACGTCTGCCCGCTGCCCAGAGCGTCAAGCACCAGGTGCAGGACGACGACCACCACGGCGGCGACCAGGGCGCCGAGTAACCCCTGAATGACACCCTCGAACATGAACGGGACGCGGATGAACCAGTTGGTGGCGCCCACCAGCTTCATCACCGAGACCTCACGCCGTCGGGCGAAGATGGCCAGCCGGATCGTATTCAGGATGAGGACCGACGCCGACAGCAGCAGGATCACGGCCAGGATCACGAACACGAGTTGGAGAATCCGGGTGAACTGCTCCATGTTCTTGATGGCCTGGCCGGGATAGCTCACGGTGCTGACGCCGGGATAGCCGTCGAACTGCCTGGCAATGGCCTGGGCCTGGCTGGGGTTGTTGAGGACGCACCGCAGCGACGACGGCGTGGTGGCGACGGTCAGGGCTTGGGACTCGTCCGGAGTGAGGAGGCGCTTGGCCTCGCTGAAGTCATAGGCCTGGGACCGGAAGGTGCAGGACTCGACGTAGGGCAATTGGTGCAACTGCTGCCGGACCGATGCCTCCTGGGTGGCCGATACCGACGGCTTCAGGAAAAGCTCCACGCTGACCCCGTGCTGCCACTGGGTGGTGGCGTGGGCGACGCCCTGGCGCAACAACAGTGCCGTTCCCACCAGGGACAACGAGACCGCCACCGTGAGCACGGCGGCGATCGTCATCAGTCGGTTGCGCCACAGGTTCGAAGCCGTCTCCCGGGCGACGTAGTCCAACGAGACCGGCATCTTACGGAATCCTCCTGCCCGTCACGGCCACCGGTGGGCAGGTCGCCGGAGCGGGCTCAGGTGCCATAGCCGTAGACACCGCGGGCCTGGTCGCGGACGAGGGTGCCGTGGTCGAGCTCGACGACCCGGCGCCGCATCTGGTCGACGATCCCGGAGTCGTGGGTGGCGATGACCACCGTCGTTCCGGTCTTGTTGATCCGCTCGAGCAGCCGCATGATCCCCTGGCTGGTAGTGGGATCCAGGTTGCCGGTGGGTTCGTCGGCCAGAAGGATGAGGGGTCGGTTGACGAAGGCGCGGGCCACGGCCACACGCTGCTGCTCGCCACCCGAGAGCTCGCCCGGCAGGCTGTCTCTCTTCTTGGAGAGTCCGACGAGGTCGAGAACCTGCGGCACCTGGGCGGCGACCACGTGCTTGGGTCGGCCGATGACCTCCAGGGCGAAGGCCACGTTCTCGAAGACGTTCTTGTTGGGCAGCAGACGGAAGTCCTGGAAGACACAGCCGATATTGCGCCGGAGATAGGGGATCCGCCACTGACTCAGGTTGGCGATGTCGCGCCCGGCCACCAGGATACGGCCCTGGGTGGGGATCTCCTCGCGCAGCAGCAGGCGGATGAAGGTGGTCTTGCCCGAGCCCGACGATCCGACCAGGAAGACGAATTCCCCCTTGTCGATCTCGACCGACATGTCGCGTATCGCGACGGTCCCGCCCTTGTAATCCTTCGTCACATTCTCGAAACTGATCATCGAGTCGACCACCCGGTGTTTCGTGTCCCGCCACCACCGATGGAGGGCGTGATACCCGAGGACGCCTCGAGGCTAGCAGTCCGGCACACGACAGACGCGAAGGGTGATCGAACTGGCGCGGTCGACGGTGGCGGCACCGCACTCTGCGCGAATGTGCTGGTCATGCCACCGCACCACATGCTGACGCCATTCATCGGTGTCATGCAGACGACACATCCGTCACAAACGACACGTGTGTGGCGCGGCGCACAGGACAACCTTGCCTCTGGCTCACGCGTCGGGCGAGGCGGCGCGTCCGTCGCCGCCTCCGGCCGTTCGCTGCCGACGCAGTTCCGCCTCGATGAACGTGTCGATGTCGCCGTCGAGGACGGATTCGACGTTGCCCGTCTCCTCCTGGGTCCGCAGGTCCTTGACCAGCTGATAGGGCGCCATCACGTAGGAACGGATCTGACTCCCCCAGGCCACGTCGGACTGCGGACCGGACAACGAGTCGAGCTCCGAGCGGCGCTCGGCGCGTTGGCGTTCCGCCAGCTTGGCCCCGAGGATCTGCATGGCCTTGGCCTTGTTCTGGTGCTGGCTCCGTTCGTTTTGCACCGAGACGACGATGCCGGTGGGAAGGTGGGTGAGCCGGACAGCCGAGTCCGTCTTGTTGACGTGCTGACCTCCGGCGCCCGATGACCGGTAGGTGTCGACCCTCAGCTCCTTGTCGTCGATGGCCACCGCGTCGGACAGGTCCTCGAGGAATGGCGTCACGTCGACCGACGCGAAGCTCGTCTGCCGACGGTGCTGCGAATCGAACGGTGACATCCGGACGAGGCGGTGGACACCGCGCTCGGCCGACAGGAGCCCGTAGGCGAACCGTCCCTTCACGATGAACGTCGCCGACAGGAGCCCGGCTTCCTGGCCGGCGGTCGCTTCGTCGATCTCGACGTCGAAGCCCCGTCGTTCCGCCCACCGCTGGTACATCCGCAGAAGCATCTCGCACCAGTCCTGCGCGTCGGTCCCGCCGGCACCGGAATGGAGTTCGGCGATGGCGTCGTTCTCGTCGTACTCGCCAGTGAAGAGACTGCGTAGCTCGAGATCGTCGAGGCGGCGGGCCAGATCGTCGACGACACCGGTGAGCTCGCCGGCGACGGAGTCGTCGCCCTCCTCGACCATGAGCTGGTAGAGGACCTCACCATCGGACAGGCGCCGCCCGAGATCCTCGAGGAGCTCGATGTCGTCCCCGACAGAACCGAACTCGGAGGTGACCCGGCGGGCCACATCAGGATCGTCCCACAGGTCAGGTCGCGACACCTCCTTCTCGAGCTCGGCCCGACGCTCGCGCAGGTGGTCGAGGCGCAGATAGCCCTGTGCCTCTTCGAGGCGGGACCTCAGCGCCGCCAGTTCAGCCTTGAGATCGCGCTGCTCGCCGGCACCGGACGTCTCGTTAGCCCGCGCCATGGCACAGCTTGAACTTCTTGCCGCTCCCGCACCAACAAGGTTCGTTGCGCCCCAGCTTCTCGGTCGGCGCCTTCACCACCGGCTGGAGTGTCTCCTCCATATGTTGCGGGGTGGGCTGGGCACCGTTGGCGAATTGCCCGCCGGCACCCACACCCACCGGCACCCCGGCCCCGGCGGCGACGGCTTCGACGTCGGGGGCGGTGGCCCGGAAGGCGTCGAGAAGGCTCGGTCCCTCCGACGGGTCCTCGGCCGCTTCGTAGCGGGCCTGGGTGAGATCCGGCCCGGCGTCGGTGCCGGCGACGACCTGGACGTGCATCACGTAGCGGAGGTAGTCGTCGTCGATGGCATCCATCATCTGACCGAACATCTGGAAGCCCTCGCGCTGCCAGGCCACCAGGGGGTCCAGCTGACCCATGGCGCGCAGGTTGATCCCCTCACGGAGGTAGTCCATCTCCGAGAGGTGCTCGCGCCAACGCTGGTCGATGATCTGGAGCATCACCTCCCGCTCGACCTGACGCGCTTCGGCCTCGCCGCCGGGGAAGACCTCGTCACGGGCGTGATAGGCGTCGATGGCCTCGGCCACGAAACTCTCGACGATCTGGGGGATGGTGGTCGCCGCTGTCAGATCGTCGGCCGTGAAGGCCGTCGGGTAGTACTGGGTGACCTCGGCCACCAGGCGCTCGAGCTCCCACTCCTCGGGGTAGTCACTCGGGCAGGCCGACTGGACCAGGGCCTCGATGGTCGCTTCGAGAAGCTCTTCGGTGTCCTCCTTCAGGTTCTCGCCGTCGATGACCTGGAGGCGGCGCTTGTAGATCACCTTGCGCTGCTCGTTCAGGACCTCGTCGTACTTCAGGACGTCCTTGCGGATCTCGGCGTTTCGTCCCTCGACGGTGTTCTGGGCCCGCTCGATGGCCTTGGTCACCATCTTGGCCTCGATGGGGACGTCCTCGGGGAGGGTCTTGGTCATGACCCACTGCATGGCGCCGGTGGCGAACAGCCGCATGAGCTCGTCCTCCAGGGAGAGGAAGAAGCGGCTCTCCCCGGGGTCGCCCTGGCGCCCGGAGCGGCCTCGGAGCTGGTTGTCGATCCGGCGCGACTCGTGGCGCTCGCTTCCGAGGACGTAGAGACCCCCGAGAGATCGGATCCGGTCACCCTCCTCGCTGCACTCCTTCTCGAAGCGGGCCAGGAGCTTCTCGTACTCGGCCTGGCCTTCCTCGGTCTCGAGGTCGAGGCCCTTGCCGATCGCCTCGCGCTGGGCCAGGCCCTCGGGGTTGCCCCCGAGGAGGATGTCGACCCCTCGTCCGGCCATGTTCGTGGCCACTGTCACGGCGTGGAGCCGGCCCGCCTGGACGACGATCTCGGCTTCCCGGGCGTGCTGCTTGGCGTTCAGGACCTCGTGGGGGACGCCCCGTCGCTCGAGCAGCCGCGAGAGCTGCTCGGACTTGGCCACCGACGCCGTCCCGACGAGGACGGGTTGTCCCTTGGCGGACCGCTCGACCAGGTCCTCGACCACGGCGTCGAACTTGGCCGCCTCGGACTTGTAGACGAGGTCCGGCTGGTCGATCCGGATCATGGGGACGTTGGTGGGGATGGGCACCACGGGGACGTTGTAGGTGCCGGCGAATTCCGCCGCCTCGGTCTCCGCTGTTCCCGTCATCCCGCCGAGCTTCTCGTAGAGGCGGAAGTAGTTCTGGAGGGTGACGGTGGCCCAGGTGTGGTTCTCCTCGGCGATCCGGACGCGCTCTTTGGCCTCGACCGCCTGGTGCAACCCGTCGGACCAGCGCCTGCCATCGAGGGTCCGGCCCGTGAACTCGTCGATGATCTTCACCTCGCCGTCGGCGACGAGATAGTCCTTGTCCCTCTTGTAGAGCTCCTTGGCCCGCAGCGCCTGGGTCAGTTGATGGACGTAGTTGACCGAGACGAGGTCGTACATGTTGTCCACGCCCATGGCCCGCTCCACCTTGGCGATGCCGTCCTCGGTGGGGACGACGATCCGCTTCTCCTCGTCGACCTCATAGTCCTCCTCGGGGATCAGCGTCCGGGCCAGCCCGGCGAATTGGTAGTAGAGCTTGGCCGACTCGGATCCGGGGCCGGAGATGATCAGGGGCGTCCGGGCCTCGTCGATGAGGATCGAGTCGACCTCGTCGACGATGGCGAAGGCGTGCCCCCGTTGGACCATGGCGTCGCGGGCCCGGGCCATGTTGTCGCGGAGGTAGTCGAAGCCGAACTCGGTGTTGGTCCCGTAGGTGATGTCGGAGGCGTAGGCGTCGCGCTTGTCCTCGAAATCGTCGATCTCGGGGCTCACCCGGCCCACCCGCAAGCCCAGGAATCGGTGGACCTGTCCCATCCACTCGGCGTCTCGTCGCGCCAGGTAGTCGTTCACCGTGACGAGGTGAACGCCCCTGCCCCCCAGCGCGTTCAGATAGACGGGCAACGTGGACACGAGGGTCTTGCCCTCACCCGTCTTCATCTCGGCGATCCATCCGAAGTGCAGCGCCATCCCCCCCATGAGCTGGACGTCGAAATGGCGCTGGCCGAGGATCCGCCAGGCTGCCTCCCGGACGGTGGCGAAGGCGTCGATGAGGAGATCGTCGAGCGATTCGCCGCGCTCGATCCGCTCCCGGAACTCCACGGTCCGGTGGGCCAGGTCCTGGTCGGACAGGGCCTCCACGGCGGGCTCGAGGTCGTTGATCAGGGGGACGAGCTCGGCCAGCCGGCGGACCTTCTTCCCCTCACCGGCGCGCAGAGCCCGCGCGAAGACGCTCATGAGGACAGGAGTCTACCGCCGGTCCATCGCCGTTCAGCGCTCCGGCAGGATCTCCGACGGCCCGGACCTCTTCACCACGGCCGGGACCGGTGGCGCCGGGGCGACGTCTGGCTCAAGCCTCGGCGACGGGCTTCGAGTGCCGGGGGTGGGACCGGCCCACGAGCTTTCCCTTCAGGCGCTCGACCTGGTGCTCGAGCTTGTCCACCACCAGATCCACGGCCACCGGCGCATCATGGGCGGCGGCACGTGCCCGCAGGGTGTGACCGTGGCCCGTCATCGTCACCTCGCAGACCTGCCGGGTCCCTCCCGAGGTGTCCCGGCCCTCCGTGAGCCGGACCTCCGCCCGCTCGAGGACGGGGGCCAGCCGGGCCAATCGGGCCACCTTCGCCTGGGCTAACGACCGGACCTCATCGGGCACTGTCTGCTTGCGTCCGAGGACGAAGACGTCCACTTCTGCACCTCCTTCGGCACGCCGGCGCCTGGATCGCCGTGTCGGCGCCGCTGATCTGTTGACGCTTTGCGGGCCGCGTCCGGCTGACCTGGTCTTTGTCCCCACACTCGCCTGCAGAGGAGTTCACGGCCGGTCACCGGCGGCCATGCGCGCGTCACGAAGACACGACGCTTGGCCCGGCGGCAACCATGATGGCCGGCTTAGCCCCTTCTCCACCGGGCGCCGACAGCCGGCGCGGCGGTGGGCAGGTCTTACGTCTAAGTCGCACCATGCTCAGCAACCACGAGTTGCCTTACGTGGGTCGTTTCGCCTGCGACTGGCTTCGACTTGCAACCACAGACCCGGACGCAGCCCACACAACGATCGTACGCCGGCCGGGCGCGGAAGTCTCGGAGTTCGACGATGTTGGAGCGGTAATTCTCGCCCGACCCGGGGGAATCCGGGCTCGGTCCCGTGGGACGGTGCGGCGGGCCTCAGGTCCCGGTCTGCCAGGAACCCAGGTACTCCTCCTGGGCCGGGGTCAGGCGGTCGATGGAGACCCCCATCGTCTCGAGCTTCAAGCGGGCGATCTCGGCGTCGATGGCCTTGGGGACGTTGTAGACCTTCGGTTCGAGGGTCTTGACGTTCTTCATCACCCATTCGGCGGCCAGAGCCTGATTGGCGAAGCTCATGTCCATCACGTCGGCCGGGTGCCCCTCGGCGGCCGACAGATTCACCAGCCGGCCCTCGGCGACGACGAGGATGCGCTTGCCCCGGACCTGGAATTCCTCGACCATGGGCCGGACGTGACGACGCTGCCCTTCGGCCAGGCGGGCCAGGGCGACGAGGTCGATCTCGACGTCGAAGTGACCCGAGTTGGCCACGATGGCCCCGTCGGGCATCCGCTCGAAGTGCTCGGCCCGCAGAACGTCTCGGTTGCCGGTCACGGTGATGAAGATCTCACCCTCAGCCGCCGCATCCTCCATGGACTCGACCCGGAAACCGTCCATCACCGCCTCCAGGGCGCGCAACGGATCGATCTCGGTCACGATGACCTGGGCCCCGTGACCGCGCGCCCGGGAGGCGACACCTTTCCCGCAGTAACCGTAGCCGGCGACGACGATCCTCTTGCCGGCGAGGAGGACGTTGGTGGCCCGGATGACCCCGTCGAGGGTCGACTGACCGGTGCCGTACCGGTTGTCGAACATGTGTTTCGTGTCGGCGTCGTTGACGGCGACGATCGGGAACTTGAGAGCCGACTCGTTCTCCATGGCCCGCAGGCGGATGACGCCGGTGGTCGTCTCCTCGGTGCCGGCGATCACCTCGCCCACCTGTTCGGGGCGGTTCTTGTGCAGGCGGGACACCAGATCGCAGCCGTCGTCCATCGTCACCGTGGGGTGCAGGTCGAGGACGGCGTCGATGTGGGCGAAGTACGTCTCGGTGTCCTCACCGCGCACGGCCCACGTGGAGATGCCTTCGTCGCGCACCAGGGAGGCCGCCACGTCGTCCTGGGTCGACAACGGGTTCGAGGCGCAGGCGAGCACGAGCGCGCCTCCGGCCTTCAGGGTCCGCAGGAGGTTGGCGGTCTCGGTGGTGACGTGGAGACAGGCGGCGGCGACAACGCCCTCCAGGGGGCGTTCCTTGGCGAACCGCTCTCTGATCGACTGCAGGACGGGCATGTTGGAGTCGGCCCAGGCGATCCGCTGGTGGCCGAGATCGGCCAGTCCCAGATCGGCGACGTCGTGAGCAGGCAGGGGCGTAGGCATGCGCAGAATCCTCGCACGCGATCAGCCGGCGAGCGAACCGGACGTCGGTCGGACCCCGGTGGACAGTCAGGCCTGGCGCAGCCGGTGCTTGAGCTCGTCGAGGACGGGGACGGGGCCCGGATCGATCCCCTCCTGGGCGGCCAGGTGGAGCGAGACGAAGTCCCCGACGAGAATGAGGTCGAGCAGTTGGGCCAGGTCCCCCTCGCCGACGGCTCGGACCTCGATGATGTCGGCCACCACCTCGCGCAGGATGTCGGCGACCAGATCGAACCGCCTGACCACCTGGGGGTGTTCGGCGTCGTGGCGGAGGTTCACGAGCGTCATGATCTGGCGGGTGACGTCGCCGTTCTGGCCCCAACCGGCGATCTCGTTGTGGCAGAGCTCCGGATAGACGGCGGCGAAGGCCGGGGACTTGGCGTTCTCGTTGACCTGGGTCTTCCACCGCAGGGCGGCGGCCGCTCCGAGGGCCTGGGCCCCGTGGACGAGGGGAATGGTCCGCCCGATGGAACGGGCCACCTTCTCGGCCACGTTCCCGGGGGCGACGAGGGCGTCGCGGCGGTGGCCCAGTTGATCGACGGCCAGCTCGACCCAGCGCGTGGCTCCGGGGAAGAGGCCGATCTCCTCGAGGACGATCAGCGGCGGGATGGCCATGGCGCCCAGGGCGGCACGGGGTTGGGGGATGCCCCCCGGGACGGGGATCACGGGAGCGCCCCACTCCCCGGCCAGCCGGGCCAGCTCCCCGCCCGAGGTCACCGCCACGACGTCGGCCCCGGAGGCGGCGGCCTCCCCCGCCGCCTCGACGGTCTCTTCGGTGTCACCGGAGAACGAGAGGGCGAAGACGAGAGAGCCCGGACCGACGAAGTCGGGCAGGTCGTAGGACTTCACGACGACGACCGGCACCGGGAGGAAGGGGCCGGCCACCGCCACCATGAGGTCGCCGGCGATCCCGCTTCCCCCATCCCGAGGACGACCACCTGTTCGACGTACTCGTGGTCGGGGAGCCCCTCCAGACCGCGCCCGGCGCCCGCCGCGTGGGCCACCTGCTCGGGGAGGGCGGCGGTCGCCGCGAACATCCCCAGGCTGTCGAGGACCTCGACGGTGGAGATCTCGGTCACGACGAGCCTTCACCGGCGAGCGTCGTGGTCAGCCCGTTCTTCTCGGCCTTGGCCATCAGGCGGGCGTGCTCGCTCTCGTCCACCGTGGTCGCCTCGTCCACCAGCATGACCGGGATGTCGTCGCGCACGGCGTAGCTCCGATGGAGCCTCGGGTTGTAGAGGCGGTCCTCGTCGGCGAAGTAGATGCAGCGGGCCCTTGTCCTCGGGGCAGGCCAGCACCTCCAGCAACAGGTGGTCCAGCGCCATGGTGACAGGTCCTTTCTCTCTCGATGTCTGTTTGGGAAGTCGGTCTGTGTGGGGGGTCAGACCCGATGGGGGGAACGCCGTCAGCCGCCGGACAGCTTGTCCACCAGACCGAGGATCTCGTCCACGTGCCGTTCACATTCGGCGGGGGTCGCCGCCTCGACGTTGAGCCGGAGCAGGGGCTCGGTGTTGGACGATCCGGATGTTGAACCACCAGTCCCCCCGGTCGACCGTGATCCCGTCGGTCCGGTCGATCTCGGCGCCGAGGGCGGCGAAGTGCGCCGCCACGGCCTCGGCCGAGGCGGCCGGATCGGTGACCTTGGTGTTGATCTCCCCGGAGTCGGCGTACCGGCGGTACGGGGCGAGGAGCTCCGACAGGGGTTCGGCCGCCCGGGAGATGACCTCGAGAACCACCATGGCGGCGATGATCCCGGAGTCGGCCCGGTAGTTGTCGCGGAAGTAGTAGTGCCCCGAGTGCTCGCCGCCGAAGACGGCGCCCGTGGCCGCCATGATCTCCTTGATGAAGGAGTGGCCCACCCTCGTCCGCACCGGCGTCCCGCCGTTCTCGACGATGGTCTCCGGGACGACCTTGGAGCAGATGAGGTTGTAGAGGACGGTCGACCCGGGGTAAGCCGCCAACATGGCCCGGGCCACGAGGGCCGTGGTCAAGGACCCCGACACGGTCTCGGCCTTCTCGTCGACCAGGAAGACCCGGTCGGCGTCGCCGTCGAAGGCCAGGCCGACATCGGCCCGGTTCTCGATGACCGCCTTCTTCAGGTCCAGCAGGTTCTCGGGCTGGATGGGATCGGCGGGATGGTTGGGGAACGTCCCGTCGAGCTCGGCGAAGAGGAAGGTCACCTCGAAGGGCAGTCCGGCGAAGACCTCGGGGGCGATCAGCCCCCCCATCCCGTTGGCCGTGTCGGCCACGATACGAAGCGGCCGCAACGCGGCGACGTCGACGAAGGACCGGACGTGGTCGGCGTACTCGCTCAGAAAGTCCCGGCGCTCGTACCCACCCGTCTCCTCCCCGTCGTCGGCGCCGGTGGACAGCGCCTCCTCGGCCGCCACCCGGACCTCGGCCAGACCTGTGTCCTGACCGACGGCCTTGGCGCCGGCCAGACAGAACTTGATCCCGTTGTACGCCGCCGGGTTGTGCGACGCCGTGAACATGGCACCGGGGGCGTCGAGACGACCGGAGGCGAAGTACATGGTGTCGGTGGACGCCAGACCGATGTCGACGACGGTGACGCCGGCCGCCCGGGCGCCGGAGATGAAGGCGGCCGAGAGGGCCTCCCCCGAGGAACGCATGTCCCGGGCCACCACCAGCCGTTGCGTCCCGGCGAAGCGGGCGAAGGCCCAGCCGATGGCCCGGCAGGCACGCTGATCGAGCTGATCGGGGACCGTGCCGCGGACGTCGTACGCCTTGAACACGGCATCGAGGGCGGGCATGGCGCCCGTGAGCCTATCTCTGTCTGCCCTGGCGTCGTCTGGTGAGAGGCCGCAGGGGCGACCACCCGGCGACCAACGAACGTCGTCGGACCATCTCGGCCACCACCAGGAGCCCGACGAGGGTCAGGACCAGCCCGGCGTGGTCGGCCCCCGTTGAGCCGTAGGTCAACGTCACGGTGTGCGAGGTCGGATCGACCACCATGAGATTGGGCTCCGCCCGCCACGGACCGCTCGCCCCCGTGACTCGCCAGTTGGGAAAGTACGAGACGCCCACCACGACGGGGACCCCGGTCCGGTCGACGTGGAAGCTGAGGGTGTCGATCCCGACCTTCACCTGGGAGACGTGCACGGCGGGTAGGCGACGGCCGGCCGGGGCGGACGACGGGGTGGCCGTCCGGGCCCACGACGCCGGGCCCTCGGCCACCAGCTGCTGATCCCACCGGGCCGGATCGGCGTACCACTTCTGCGCCACCGGCAGCCACGACCCCTGCCCGGCCGCCGTCGCCGTGAGGACGTCGGGCGTCCTGGTGAGCGGCGTCACGAGGGAGGCGTCGTGGACCTCGTAGATCTTCCAGGTGGTGGCCAGCTCCGAGCCCCCGTACGCCGCGCGCCACGGCCCCGTGGTGGCTACCAGGGACAACGCCGGATCGACGTCAGCCTGGGCCTGGACGGCGGCAGACGAGGCCATGAAGTACTTGATCCCGAGCAGCTGGAGATGCCGGACGCCCAGCGCCACATCGAGTGGTCCGTACTGGATCCCGGTGGTCTCGGAGACGACGGCCTCCGACGGCGACTGCGACAACTCGGCCTGGTTGATGAAGTGGTAGGGGGTGGTCGCCGACGACTCGAAGAGGACACCTTCGATGGAGTCGATGCAATTGTTCGTCCAGTAGGGCAGGAGCATCAACGACTCGGGGGTGCCGAACCGGTTGAGGTCGACGTTGTACTCCCACATGGCCCGTCCGCAGCCGTGGCGCCGGCCGACCGCTTGCATGGTCGGGATGATCCCGTCGTACAGCTCCTTGGCCCCCGGCGTGTTCTGGTAGCCCGAGTAGTTCCACTGCGCCCATGACGCCACGCTGCTCGGTGAGAACTGGTGGTGGAGGGCACCGCCGACGTCGGAGTCCATCCACGGGACGAGGGGGGGCAGGACGACCGCCAGCACCGCCAGCATCGAGCCACGATGGGAACGGTGACCGCCCCCGGGGCCCAGGGCCCGAATCGGGGGCGGGGCCATGCCACCCGGGCCGGGTCGACGGTACCGACCTCGGACGGCACCCTCGGCTCGGCGGTCTCGGTGGCCCCCTCGGTCGGGACCGCCGGAACCAGGGCGGCGGCCACGGCGTCTCGCCACAGGGCCAGGCGGAGTCGACGGACGCCGGTGGCCACCGCCACACCGGCCTCGGCCACGACGTAACCGGCCAGGAGGTAGACGCAGAACATGTAGAAGGGAAGGAAACGGACGTTGTAGAGCGTCCACTGGGGATCGAAGCGGACCACGAGGGCGGCGGTGACGCCGAGGACGGCCAGCAGCAGTGGCGCCGACTGCCGTCTGGTGACGGCCACCACGACGGCCACCACCGTTCCCATCCCGGCCAGGACGATGGCCCACAGATCCCCGCCCGGGAAGAGCACCGACACGTAGGTCGAGACGTTCAGCCAACCCATGTTGGTGCTGTAGGCCTGGTCCAGGGCGAAGGGGACGATCCACCACGACACCAGGAGCAGCCCTCCACCGACGCTCGCCACCATCCACCACAGCCGGCGGCGGGTCGGTCCCGCCAGGAGGAAGATGACGACGGCGCCGGCCAGGGCGAACAGCGCCGTCAGCAGGTGACAGAGGATGCAGACGGCCAGGACGACCGCCGTCGACGGCCCGGAACCGACCCGTCTTCATCCCCCGGACGGCCAGGCCGAGGAAGACGAGGGCGAAGGACAGGCCGAGGGAGAAGGCGTACTCGCCCGCCATCGTCGAGTAGAGGTTCCCGCCGTAGATCGTGAACGACTGCTCGAACAGGAAGGGCAGGGTGAAGATGGCCAGCACCGCCGGCCGGGGCCGTTCGAGCCCCGACAGCCGACCGAACAGCCAGGCGGCGACGGGCAGGGTCAGGGAGCCGAGGATCGTCACCAGCTTGAAGGCGATGTTGAAGGGGATGACGTAGCCGACGGCGGCGGCGATGAAGTCGGGCAGGGGGAAGTACAGGGTGTTCAGCGGGAAGCCGTCGTAGGCCCCGGGGTCCCACCCGGTGACGTGGCCGTGGGGCAGGAGGTTCGACTTCAGGAACCCGGCCAGCCCGACGTGGGCGCCGGTGTCGCCGCCGGTGATCGTGGTGTTGGCCAGCAGCAACGAGGGGTGCAGCTGCCACAGGACGACGGCGATGACACCGCCGACGGCCCCGAAGGTGATGATCGAGGGGGCGGCCGGGCGACGCATGGTGACCCATCGTGCCCGACTCGGCGGCCCAAGTGGCGGCGGTGGCCCGGCTCAGTGGACGATGCCGCTCGGGAAGGCGATGGACAGGATGGCGACCAGATTGAACGTGGCGTGGGCGAAGATGCAGGGACCGAGGCGCTTGAACCGGTAGGCGATCACCGACAGGACGATCCCGAAGGCGGCCAGGCCGAGGAGCTCGAGGAGCTCGCAGTGGGCCAGGCCGAAGACGATCCCGGTCGTCGTCACCGCCAGCGACGGACCGAGGATCCGGCCGGCACCGGCGAAGATCCGGACGAAGCCCCGCAGAACCAGGCCCCGGAAGAAGAGCTCCTCGACCACGGGGACGACGAGGACGGTGAGCACGGCGATCACGGCCAGGTCGACCCCGGGGAACCCCCCGGTCAGATGCTTGGCCGGTTGCTGCAGCTCGTGGGAGAGATTGCGGATCGACGTGCTCCCACGGGAGGTACGAGCAGAGAGACGAGGACGAACTGGCCGACCAGGCCGGCCCCGAGTCCGATCAGCGGGTCCCACCGGCCGGAAGCGCAGCCCCATGTCGGCGCACGATGCTCCACGTCCCGCGCCACCGGCTCGCCACCACGACGGCGCCGATGAAGCCGATCCACAGTCCCACCAGCCCACCGACGACGACCCACGCCGGCGGGACGGCCCGCGCCGTCAGTGCCGACAGGTCCGAGCAGTGTCCGTTGAGGGCGGCCACGACCGAGAGGATGACGAGGCTCAGGACCTGACCGACGACGAATCCCCCCGGCCGCCAGGAAGAGCCAGGTGGCCGCGTCACCGTCGTCCGGGGCGGCGGTCCTGTCACTCGGGGACCTCGCAGCGTGGGATTCGTGCCCGAGACCCGCTGCCAGGCGCCGGCATCGGGTCGTCAGGGAGCACCGACGGTGGTGGGACTCCCGCCGCTCCGGCACTCTCCGAGCCGGCCGCGCCCTTCGCCATCGGAGCAAGGTTAGTGAGCACGCCGGTCGGTCACGCTCCGCGTCCGTGCATATCCGGACGCCCCCGGCGCCTACCATGGAGGAATGAGCCCGTCGCTCCCCGACCGACGTTCCGGGCGTCCCACGCCTGGTGGCACCGGTGGTCCCGCCTCGGGCGGGACGCCTCCGCTCGGATCGGGACCGGGATCGAACGATCAGAGCTGGCGATGGGTCTTCGCCCTCCTCATCGTGGCCGTCATCGCCGTCCTCTTCCTCCCGCCGCTGCTCCAGCACAAGGTGGTCAAGAACCTCTCCTACAAGTCCTTCCTCCCGACGTCAGCAGCCAAGCAGATCCAGTCGGCCCAGATCAACAACGCCACCGGCGTCATCACCGGGAACTTCAAGAGCGTCCGTCAACGGCGGCGACGGATACACCGTCAACGGGGGCACGCCGCCGCCGTCGTCCGACGTCGCCACCATGAAGCAAGCGCACGTCCCCAACTTCACCTACAACACCCCGACGGTCGGCTTCCTGAGCCAATGGCTCCCCACCATCATCATCCTCGTCCTCTTCGTCGGGGTCTTCTTCTGGATCAGCCGTCGGGCCCAGGGCCAGATGTCGCGGGATCATGTCGATCGGCCGGTCCCGGGCCCGGCTCTACACCACGGAGCGACCCCGGACCACGTTCGCCGACGTGGCCGGCTATCAGGGCGTCAAGGTCGAGATCTCCGAGGTCGTCGACTTCTTGAAGTCCCCCCACCGCTTCCGCGACATCGGGGCCAAGATCCCGAAGGGGATCCTCCTCGTCGGTCCTCCGGGGACGGGCAAGACCCTCCTGGCCCGGGCCGTGGCCGGCGAGGCCGGCGTGCCCTTCCTGTCGGTGAGCGGGTCCGACTTCATGGAGATGTTCGTCGGCGTCGGCGCCAGCCGTGTCCGCGACCTCTTCCAGACGGCCCGCAAGCAGGCGCCGGCCATCATCTTCGTGGACGAGATCGACTCGATCGGCCGCAAGCGCGGGGCCGGGCTCGGCGGCGGCCACGACGAGCGCGAGCAGACCCTCAACCAGATGCTCAACGAGATGGACGGCTTCGACCCGGCCGAGGGCGTCGTCATCATCGCCGCGACCAACCGCCCCGACATCCTCGACCCCGCCCTCCTCCGCCCGGGCCGCTTCGACCGCCAGATCGTCGTCCCCCTCCCCGACCTCGAGGAGCGCCTGCCCGATCCTCAGGGTCCACTGCAAGGACAAGCGGATCGGGCAGGACGTCGACCTCGAGCTCGTGGCCCGGGGCACGCCGGGGATGAGCGGTGCCGACCTGGCCAACCTGGTCAACGAGGCCGCCCTCCATGCCGTCCGGCGCGGCTCCCACCAGGTCGACATGCGGGACTTCGAGGCCGCCCGCGACCGGGTCCTCATGGGCCAGCGCCGCGAGAGCCTCGTCCTCTCCGAGCCCGAGAAGGAGCGGGTCGCCTTCCACGAGGGCGGCCACGCCGTGCTGGCCTACGTCCTCGAGCACGCCGACCCCGTCCACAAGGTCACCATCCTCCCCACCGGCATGGCTCTCGGCGTCACCCAGCAGCTGCCCATCGAAGAGCGCCACATCTACCCGCGCGAGGTGATCGAGGACTCCCTCGCCGTCCGGATGGGCGGGCGCGCGCCGCCGAGTTGCTCGTCTACGGCGATCTCTCCACCGGTGCGAGCAACGACCTCGTCGGCAACACCGAGCTGGCCCGCAAGATGGTCCGCGAATGGGGCATGAGCGAGGAGCTCGGGCCCATGGCCTGGGGTTCCCAGGGCATGGTCTTCCTGGGCGAGGACCTCCTGCACTCCCGGGACTATTCCGAGGACACGGCCCGGGTCGTCGACGCCGAGGTGTCGCGGATCCTGCGCCGTCAGGAGGAGCGGGCCGTCGAGCTGCTCAGCCGTCACCGCGGCGGCCTCGACGCCGTCGCCCGGGGCCTGCTCGAGCGCGAGACGCTCGACGGCGAAGAGGTCGGGCGCCTCGTCGACACCGCCTACGGCGGACCGGTCCACGACGCCGGGGCCGCCGTGGTCCCGCACTTCGCCCCGTCCGACACCGAACCGGTGTCCGGACCCCGCACCGCCGCCGCCGCCGACCCGGCGGGCGGGAACGGCGGATATGACGGCCCGGCGCCGGCCCCGGCGGCGACCGCCGAGCCGACGAGCTCGCCCGCCGGCACATCCGCCGACTGATCGCCGTCAGCGCAGGGGCAGGGCGGGACTCACGACGACACCGGGGCTCCCGACCGGTACGGCGTCGACTTCCACCGCCACCGGCGCGCTCGGCGACGAGCTCCATCGGGACGGTTCCCACGGGAACGCCCGGACTCGGACTCACGATGAGAGGCCTCCCGGCCCGGATGCGCTGATGCCCGAAGCCCGGCACCGGGGCCAGTCCGGCCGGGGACAGCATCGACAGACCGCACCGTGACCGGCTCCCGGTTCAGGTCCACCACGGCCAGGGCCGACACGCCCGTGAAGGCGTGGGGAGGCTCGCCGGCAGCAACCACCGGGCGGCGCCGCCAGCCACTCCGGCCACGTCACCCGCCTCCGGCGCCGGTGAGCCGGCGGGGCGATGACACGTGCCGATCGACGACGATTCCGACCCCCCCGGCGGACACGAACGTCACGGCGAAGGGGGTGTCGATCGGGATGCGAGTCAGTCCCGGGTGTCGAGGGTGGCGACCGAGTCCGACGGCGACTCGCATGACGAGAGGCTCGGCCTCCCCCTGCTGCAACCCGATCCTCACCGTGACCCGGGCCGGCGGTCGGACGGGTTGAAGACGTGGAACACGGTGCCTCCGTTCGTGACGTCGGTGTTCTGGGCGAAGGACCAGGTCGTCGACGACGCCGTCGCTGCCCAGCACCACCGAGGGACCACCGCTGCCCGCCGGGCCGGCCGCCTCGAGTTCGGCCGCCACCACCTGCCCCGACAGCGTCGTCACGGCGGTGGCCACGTCGGGGTTGTTCTGCACATGGTCGCCCACGTTCTCCACCACCAGGTGATCGGCCGGGGACGTCGATGCCCTGATAGGCGGGCGGGGCCACCACGCCGGTGGACGACGACGAACGAGACGTCGACGACGGCGATGGTGTCGGTCGGGTTGAACAACGACAGCGACAGGGTGTCGCCCGGCGCCGTGGAGGCGTCGGCGAAGTACCAGTGACGGGCGGTGGTCGACACGCAGGGTGCGGCGCTCGAACCGAGCGGGCCGGACACCACCTGGGTCACCCCGATCCCACCGCCGTCGAAGACGACCGTCGACGCCAGCGACCCGCCGGGGACCGCCGGGGCGGGAGTCACGGCGATCTGGCCGTTGGCGGGAACCGGTCACCGGCACGACGTGGGGACGGCGCTCGTCGAGGCGGCCGTCGGGAGACGGTCGTCACCGTCCCCGTCACCGGTCGGTGGGTGGGATCGGTGAGGATCATGGTGGCCTGCGCGTCACCGCCGGCGCCGGTACCGCCGGCGCAGAACCACGCCGAGGACTCGGCGCCGATGGGTGGCACGCCGATGCTCGACGCCGACGAGGTGCCACCGGGTGTCGATGGTCCGACCGATGCGCTCCCGCCGCCGCCGTCGGCCACCCCGATGCCCACCAGGACGGCGAGGACCCCGAGGATGAGCAGGGCGCGCCGCATCGGTGTCGCTCATCTCGGTGCCGCTCCTGCTGGCGACGCCGGTGTCGGGCACGGCGAGGCCGGGCGTTTCACCCACGTCGTCACCCACCGCGTCGGGGACCACCGTCAGGAGCCGTCTTCGACCGGGCCCGCCGGGCCCGCCGGACGCCTGATGCCGGCTCGACAGACGCGCCAGCGACCGCCGCCGGCAGACGAGGAGGGCCACCACCAGCAGCCACAGGAGGACTTCGACGGCGACCTCGAGTCCGTGGACCCACGAGCCCCGGAAGCTGACGGTGACCGGACCGGGTCGGTCGACGTCGAAGGAGGCGGCGTAGCCGAAGATCTGTTTCGAGGGCTGGACATCTCCGCCCGGTTCCACCAATTCCCATGCCCGCGACGGAGCCACCGCCGCCAGCACCGTCCCGGCGGGTACCCGGCCGGAGGCCTGCGTCGCCCCCGCAGTGCCGTCGAGGGCTGGTCTCCAGCCCATGAGGGCCTGATCGGCGCCGACCGGCGAAGGTGGCGTCGTGGTGGAGGTCGTCGTGGTCGTGGTCGTGGTCGTGGTCGTGGTCGGCGTCGCCGTGGTGGCGGCCGAGGGCGGCGGCGGCACCGCCGGGTGTCCGCTGGCCAGGACGGCGCGCTCGGGAAGGGCGGCGTCGTCGATGAAGACCTCGAAGCCCCCCTGACCGATGATCTGGCGCAGATCGAGCTGGGAGAGCAGCGCCGGGTCGAGGTCGGCCGGCGGTCCGGCCGCCAGGGGCGACTGGTACCCCGGGATCGAAGGAGCCAGGTTGTCGACGACCACGACGTAACGGACGGCATAGGGCGCCAGGAGTCGGCCCAGGCGGACCGTCGCCCCCCGGCGGGCCACGTCCACCGCGTCCCCGACGGCGGCGGCCGCCCCCGGGGACGATCCCGACCAGATCTCGGTGGCGTCCCCGAGGCCGTTCTCGCTTATCGAGTAGGCCAACCCCGGTGCCAGCTGCCAGCCGCCACCGGGAAGCACACGGGGATCACCGAGCCAGAGGACCCGGAAAGCGCCGTTGCCGGAGTGCGCCCCCATCCAGGATGTCGCCTCGCCGTACCCGCTGAGCGGGAGGTCCCATCGTCCGTTGGAGCTGGCCAGGAGAACGGGGATGACACCGATGGCGGCCGCCACGGCGGCCACCACGGTGGCCATCTGCCGCCAACCGAACCGGTAGCCCGGGAGATCGGACTCGAACGACGCCGCGCCGAGCCCGACGGCGAAGGCGATGGCGACGGCGGCGGGGACCAGGAGCACCTGCGGCGAGGGGGCCACCGGACCGAGCCAGCCGTGTCCGACCGCCCAGGTCAGGACCCACGCCACCACGGCCATGACCCACACCCGGCCCGCCCAGGCCAGACGCCACCGCGAACCGATGGCCAGAGGCAGGGCCGCCGAGGCGAGGAAGGCCCACGACAGCGGTGAGTCTCCGATGGGTCCGAGGGCGAGGCGCAGGATGGCCCCCCACCCCGCCGCCGCCGACGGGGCGGTGGCCAGGCCCGTCAATGCCTGCCAGCGGTCGGGGCCGGACAGCAAGGCCGTCGACCACGGGACCAGGAGGACGAACGCCACCGCGGTGGCACCGAGAGCCGTGAGGAGGATCCGGGCCGCCGCCCGTCGGGCCCCGTGTCCAGCGGTCACGAGTGATCCGAGAGCCAGACCGGCAGCGGTGACGAGGACCAGGAGGGCTCCGGAGGGCGCCGCCGACGTGAGCAGGGCGTCGAGGAGACCGAGGCAGACGATCTGGCCCATGAGGGTGGTGCGCCAACGCCGGGTGTGCCGGTCGGCCCCGGACGGGCCGGCACCCTCGACGCCGCTCGCGGCCACGGCGTCGGGGAGCGCCTGAGAGCCGGGAACACCGTCCGAGTCCGCCTGCACGGCCTGGGCGCCACCGCCGCCGCCGGCGCCGGCGGTGACCGAGGGGGGCGGGACCGGGGCGGGACCCTCGTCGGCGTCGGGAGGACCGAACGGTGCGCACCGCGACGCCCGGGCGAGGAAACCGACGATCCAGGGGCCTGCGGCGTAGCCGAGAAGGGCGTCCCACCGTCCCGTGGCCAGCGCGTCGTACGGCAGCGGAACGGCCAGGTAGACGAGGGTCGACACCAGCCGGGCACGCCGCGAGCCCACCGGCCGCACCAGACGGGCCATGCCGAGGGCGCCGGCCGGGACGCAACCGAGGACGACGATCTTCTGGAGCAGCCCGACGCCGCCGAACAGGACCATCCCGGCGACGCCGAGGATGCCCGTGGCCGGGCTGGTGGGGTCCGTCGTCCCCACGCCGGACGGTTGCCATCCCGACAGGAAGCGATGCAGGAGCGTCCCCGCCGACGGCAATGGGAGCAGCTGGCCCACGTAGGGGAAGCCGGAACCGAGAAGCTGGCGCGTCCCGAAGACGAGCACCACGACGGCGACGGCCCCGGCGACGACGCGCAGCGACAGAGCGTCGGCCCGGATCCGGCGGCGATGGGCACTGTCGCGGGCCGCCTCCCCTTCGCCCACGTCGCTCTCCGCTCCGAGATGGGCGGCCTTCAGGCCCTGGTTGACGGCCCGGCGGACGTAGGCGTTGAGCCGGGCGCTGCCGTGGAGCTGGAGCCGTCTCACCTCGGCGTCGTCGAGGAGCCGGTGGGACTGCACCTCGACGCGCTCGGAACGGATGGCGCGGCGACGGACGAGATTCCATCGCCACGCGTGGGCCACCGCCAGCGGCACGGTCGCGGTGTCCCGACGCCCGGGCGATGCACGTACTCGGCCGACGCCAGCGCCATCAGCTGCGGCAGAACCCGGATCAGATGGAAGACGCCCGTACGACTTGAGCACCACGTGCAGCTCGTGACGTCGTCTGCAGCGACTGCAGGGTGACGGTGGGCAATCCGCCGCCGCCTGCGCTCCCGGGTACGGCAACGGCGTATCCCGGCCGTCGGTGCCGGCAGAGCTCCCCGAGCGTCGTCACCGACGGGACGGGACCCGCCGTCGAGGAGTCGGGCACCCCGGCGTCGGCCGGCCACCGCCGCCGCCCCGGCGTCGGCGTCGGCGTCGGCGTCGGCGTCGACCCGTTCCCCGACCGCGCCACGCCGCTCTGCCCGACCGGGATGTCGACGACGACGGACTCGGGGAGCGTGACGCCGGCCACTGGCCAGCACCTCGAGGTGCCGGACCCGCGCCTGGGGGGCGACCAGGACCCGGGCGCCGGCGATCTGCGCCCGCCAGCAGAGGTCGAGGTCCTCCCCCATGGCGAAGATGTCGGCGATCGAATCCGCCGAGCTCGGCGAAGAGGTCGGCCCGCACGAGGGTGCAGCCACCGGGGGCCAGGAAGACGTCGCGCACGGCGTCGTGCTGGCCGTGGTCGACCTCGCCCGGTTCGACCCGGTCGACCACCGCTCCACCCTTGTCGACGGCCATGCCCACGTGGAGCAACCGCCCGGGGTCGTCCCAGCTCACCAGTTTCGGGGCCACCACCCCGGCGTTGGAACGGAAGGACTCCTCGACCAGCAGGTGGACGGCGTCGGGGGCGGGGGCGACGTCGTCGTGGCAGAAGAGGAAGTAGGACGCTCCCTCGACCATGGTCAGGGCCTCGTTGGCGCTCGCCCCGAAGCCCCGGTTCACGCCCAGCAGACGCACAAACGCCCCAGGAAGCTCACGAGCCACAACGGCGCGTCGGGTCGTCGGCACTCCCGGCGTCGAGAACCAGCACCGACAGCTCGGGGTACTCCTGGGCGGCGAAGGCGCGCAGCGTCTCGGTGAACCAAGGTCCCGGATCGCACGTGACGATCACGGCGACGACGGGAGGAGCCAGCGTCTCCATCAGGGGCCCGAGGCTACCTTCGCCCACCGTCACCCCCCAGGGCCGCTCCCGCGATGGTGCTTGCCATTGTTAGCACTTTGAGCTACACTTGCTAGCAGGCCCGGAGGAGCAGACTCCCCGCCCAGACCGCCCAGAGAATGCCCCCGACAGGAAGGACACCCGATGCCCGAGATCAAGGACATCACGCAGGAGATCACCAAGGCCGTCCGTGACGCCGCCTATGTCGTCGTCGGCCTCGGCGTACTCGGCGTCCAGCGTGCCCAGGTCCGCCGCCACGAGCTGATGAAGAGCCTGGCCGAGCCCCGGACCCAGTTCGAGGACCGCCTCGGTGACGCCCGCGGCGAGATCACCAAGCGGGTCAAGGAGGTCGACTCCGCCGTCGAGCAGGTCATCGGCCGGCTCGAGGCCACCCTCGAGCCCATCGAGGGCCGCCTACCGACGCAGGCCCGCGATCTGGTCAAGCAGGCACATGAGCAGGCCCGCGAAGCCCGCCAGCAACTGCGGACACTTCTCCACAACGTCGCCGCCTGAGCATCCGCCTCCGGCAACGCGATCGCGGACCCGAGGGTCTGCGCCGCCGGAACGTGTCCCCGAATCTCCGAATCCCCCGCCCTCCCCCGGCGGGGGATTCGACGTTCTCAGGCCACCGGCTCGCGCCACTGCTCGAGAACGTCGCGCAGGGTCGTGTCGAGGTCGTACTCGGGTGCCAACCGGTGGCGTCGTGGAGCTTCGACGGATCGCCGCGGACCACGGGGACGTCGACCGGTCGCATGAGCTCGCTGTCGGGGACGAGCTGCAGCGCGACGCCCGCCAGATCCAACAGCCGGTCGGCGACGTCGGAGATGGCCACGTCGCGACCCGAGCACACGTTGTAGACGTCTCCGGGGGATCCCCGACCGCATCAGCAACCGGTAGGCCCGGACGATGTCGCGGACATCGGTGAGATCGCGTCGGGCGGCGAGGTTGCCCACGGCGATGGTGGCCGCTCCCGCCCGTGCCGCGGCGACGATGCGGGCCGCCAAGCGCGGCCACCACGAAGCCGGGTGACTGTCCCGGTCCCACGTGGTTGAAGGGTCGGACCCGTATGACGGGCAGTCCGTGGGCCAGCTGGGCCTGGACCCCCAGGTACTCCGCCGCCACCTTGCTGGCCGCGTAGGGGGTGACGGGGGCGAGCGGTGTCGCCTCGGTCACCGGGAGCTGATCCTCGGCCACCGATCCGTACACCTCGGCCGAGCTCGTGAGGAGCACCCGGGGCGGTGCCGGACAGGCCCGGGCCGCCTCGAGGACATGGAGCGTCCCGACGGCGTTCACCTGGAGGACGTCCTCCGGATCGACCCACGAATCGCCCACGTTGGCCTTGGCCGCCAGGTGGTAGACGGCGTCCGGTGCGGCGGCGATGAAGGCGTCGCGGACCGCCGCACCGTCGGTGATGTCCACCTCGCGGTCGATCCCGCGGACCTCGTCACCCTGCTCCCGCAGGTACGCGGTCAGCCACGACCCGACAAAACCGTTGGCACCGGTGACGAGAGCGCGCACGCGTCGAACCTTATCGGTCGCCGCCGACGGCGCCCGGTCCGCCACCGTCGTGCGCACGGGCGAGCCCACCGGTACGCGTCCATATGCATGTCGGCCGACCGCTCCCAGGTGTAGGACGCCGCCCGTTCGATACCGCGACGTCGCCGGTCGTCGACGTCGGGACCACCGGAGAGCTGGGCCACGAGCGCCTCGGCGAGGTCGGTCACCGATCCCGCGGCGACGAGAACGGCGGCGTCGCCGCTGACCTCGGCCATGGCCGTGGCCGCCGTGGTCACGAGCGGGCGTCCCGCACGCCAGGGCCTCGAGAGCCGGGAAGCCCGAATCCCTCCTCGATGGACGGATAGGCGGCGACGGCCGCCCGCCGCACGAGCGCCGGAACGGCGCGGTCGGGGACGTAGCCCGGTCCGTACCATCCGCGTCGCGTGGCGGGCCGACGCGATCGACCGTCTCGATGTCGGCGAGGCCCCATCCGGACCCACCCACGAGGACGAGAGACACCTCCGGCGTCGGAGTCGGCGATCCGGTCGAAGGCGGCCACCAGATCCGGCACCGCCTTGCGCGGTTCCATGGTCCCGACGAACACGATGTATGGCGGGCGGACCCCGAGCCGTTCGAGGATCTCGTCGTCGGCACCCGATGCCTGTTCGTGGGGACGGAATTGGGCGTGGTCGACTCCGTGGGGAATGACGAAGACCCGTCCCGTCGGGTCGCACAGCTGCTGCAACCGCTGCCGCCGTGGTGGCGCTCACGCAGACGAGCGCCGACGCGCGGCGGGCCGCCACCGCGATGGCGCGCCGGAACACCCGCACCTTGCTGCGTTCGTGCCACTCGGGATGGTCGAGGAAGGTGAGGTCGTGGATCGTGACCACCGTCGGGAGACGAGCCCTCTCGGGCATCGTGTAGTGCGGTCCGTGGTGGAGATCGGCGTCGGTGTGCCGCAGGAGTCCGGGAAGGCGCATCTGCTCCCAAGCAAGCGCACCGGGCGGACGGCGGGAACGACGGCCCGGACCGTGGGGACGACGCCGAGCTCGACGCGCCCGGGGAGACCGAGTCCCGCACGCGTGACGGCCCTCCAGCGCGACCGCGTCGCCCCGACGGCACCACAGACGCAGAGCCACGTCGTCGCGCCGGGCCAGGACCTCGGCCAGGTGGATGGTGTAGCGCCCGGCGCCCACCGGGTTGGCCGGCACGGCACTGACGTCGAGCGAGACCCGCACGGTGTCGTTCACGGGAACGGTGTCGTCCACGGGAACGGTGTCGTCCACGGGACGGTGTCGTCCACGGCGCTGTCGTTCATGCGAGGGACTCCCACAACGTCACATGGCGCGCGCCGACTGCCGCCACGTCAGGTCTGCGTCCGTTCGAGACCGCCGGCCACGAGCTCGGCGCGCCGCGTCTCGTCGGTGGCCGCAGTGACGAGGGCCGACGGCGATGTCGTCGACCCGCTCGGGATCGACGACCAGTCCCGCACCACCGAGACTGGGCATCGGGCTCGACACGACCGGGATGCCCTGGCGCATCGCCTCCACCGGCGGGAAGCCGAATCCTTCCGTCAGCGGCACGTAGGCGAGGAGACGGGCCCGCGCGTACAGACCGGCCAGGGTGCCGTCGTCGACCGGACCGGTCGGCACGACGCCGACGACGCGGCCCGCCTCGGCGCCCGCCGAACGGCGGACGTTGTCGCCCCATCCCTCCGGACCGACCACGACGAGCGGCCAGGGCGCCGGGAAGCCGCGGGCGGGCGCGCCCGTAGGCCTCGATCAGCCGGGCCAGGTTCTTGCGGGGCTCGAGCGTTCCCACCGACAGCAGGAACTCGCCGTCCACCCCGAGGTCGTGCGAGCAGTGCGGTCCGCCGACGCCTGGTCGGGCAGCCGGGAAGGTGGTCCGAGCCGTGGGGGATGACGACGATCGAGCGCCGCGTCGACACCGGCGTCGGCCACGTCGCGGGCCGCCGGCTCCGACGGGACGACGAGCCGCGCCGCCCGTCGTCGGGCCCGGAGGAAGGCCGCCTCGTGCCACCGCCGGCCCCGGCCCGGGAAGGTCTCGGGGACCGTGCCGCCAGGCCATGTCGTGAACGGTGACGACCAGTGGCGCGTGCCGGGCCGGCGGGGTCGGCCAGCGACGACGGGCATGGATGACGTCGCCGTGCGCCGGGGGCGTCGACCACGCCACGGTCCCAGGCCCGGGTGAGGAGCCGGGCCCGGCAGGCGCGACGTGATCACCTCCAGCCCGTAGGCGGCGAGCGGATCGGCGCCCGGCGGCGGCCGGCTGGCGTACAGGATCACCTCCGGGACGTCGTCGCCGGCGTCGACCATGTCGGAGAGCCCCTGGAGCAGACCGGTGATGTACCGGCCGATGCCTCCGGGACGGACCGGCGCAGCTGCTCGACGACGAGGACGACCGCGGCCCGTCTCCTTTCCGGCCTTTCCGTTCCCCGCCGGATCATGACGGAGTCGTCCGGGTTCGTCATGGCCGGTCGATCGTCATCGCGGCGACCGCGCCGCCGCCGCGTAGAGGTCGGCCAGCCCGTCGCCGCACGACTTCCAGGTGAACAGCCCGGCGCGTGTCCGCCCTCGTTCGATCAGGGCGTCACGGATGGCTTCGTCGCCCAGCACGTCGGCGAGGGCGGCGGCGAGGGCGTCGATGTCGCCGGGCGGCACCAGCAGCGCCCCGTCCCCGGCCACCTCGGGGATGGCCCCCACCGCCGTCGCCACCACCGGCACGCCGGCCGCCATGGCCTCGAGCGGGGGGAAACCGAAGCCCTCGTACACCGACGGGTAGGCGAGGACGTAGGCCCCGGCCGAGAATCACCCGGAGGCGGTCGTCGTCGACGTAGCCGAGTCGGACGATCCGGTCGCGCCACGGCGACTCCGTCACGGCGCGCTCCAGGGCGTCGTCGCCCCATCCGCGGGCGCCGGCCAGGACCAGCGCCACGTCGCCGTGGTCCCCGGCGAGGCGGTCGAAGGCACGGACCAGTCCCGGGAGATCCTTGCGCGGTTCGACGGTGCCCAGGGACAGGACGTATCGGCGCGTCCGCTCGGGCAAGGCCACTCCGGCCGGCGGGCCCGGGGCCGACGAGACGCGCCGAGACCGGCTCGTGGCCCGGGTATCCCGTGATGCACCACCCGGACCCGTTCGGGGGCGGCGCCGAACTCGCGCCACCACCTCGTCGGCGACGAAACTGCGACGGGGTGTGGACCCAGGCACCCTCGGCGATGGCGCGGCGGACGACGTCGGGGAACATCCGTGTCGATTCGTCGCACATGGCCGGAAAGCGCACGGCCGTGAGGTCGTGGACGGTGACGACCCGGGCGGCGTGCCGGGTCGGTGGCACCACGAAGTTCGTCCCGTGGACGACATCGGCCGGCCCGGTGAACCACTCGACAGGGGGACCGGGGACGCGGGACCAGATCCGGTGGAGAGGTCGAGCCGGCATGGCCCGCTCGACCACCCGGACGCCGGCCGGCACCAGGGGGGCCAGGAGATGGCGACGCCGCCACGTCACGGCGAAGGCGGCCACGTCGAGATCGGGCCGCTGCCCCAGGGCCTCGAGGGCGCCCCGACAGAACATCCCGACACCGGTGCGCACCCCGAGGAGAGGCGTGGCGTCGACGGCCACCGTGAGCCGGTCGCGCTCCTTCGGATCACCCAGCGACACCCGGGGAGCCTTGCACACCGGGGCTCGGGCCCTCGGTCCTACGGCGGACCGTTAGCCTGGCTCGATGATCACCGCCCTCGCCGGAGGAGTGGGTGCGGCCCGCCTCCTGCGCGGCCTCGTCCGTGTCGTCACCCCGGCCGAGGTCACAGCCGTGGTGAACACCGGCGACGACACCGTCCTGCACGGCCTGGTCATCTGCCCCGACCTCGACACGGTGACCTACACGCTGGCGCAGATGAACGACGACGAGCGCGGCTGGGGCCTGGCCGGCGAGACCTGGACGGTGATGGAAGCGCTCGAACGCCTCGGTGGCGAGACCTGGTTCCGACTCGGTGACCGGGACCTGGCCACGCATCTCTACCGGACGCAACGGCTGGCCGACGGCGCGACGCTGTCTGAGGTCACCGCGCCAGATCACCGCCGCCGTGGGGATCGGCGCCCGTCTGCTTCCCATGTCCGACGACCCCGTCCGCACCCGTGTGACGCTGGCGGGAGGTCCCGAGATCTCCTTCCAGGAGTACTTCGTCCGCCGTCAGCACGCCGTCGCCGTCGAGTCGGTCCGCTTCGAAGGTGCGGCACAGTGCACGCCCGCTCCCGGCGTCCTCGACGCCCTGGACCGGTCCGATGTCGTCGTGATCTGCCCGTCGAACCCCGTCGTCTCGATCGGTCCCCTCCTGGCCGTCCCGGGGATCGCCGACGTTCTCCGGCGGCGTCGGGCCCGCGTCGTCGCCGTCTCGCCCATCGTGGCCGGAGCAGCCCTGAAGGGCCCGGCCGACCGGTTGATGGCCGAACTCGGTGAAGAGCCGTCGGTCGTGGGAGTGGCGCGGATGTACGCCGAGGTGGCGGGGACCCTGGTCGTCGACCAGGCCGACGAGGCGCTGGCCGATGATGTCGAGGGGCACGGGGTCCGGTGCATCGTGGCGCCCACCATCATGTCGACCGTGGATGCCGCCGAGCGCTTGTCGGCCACAGTGCTCGACGCCGTCTCGGGGCTCATCGGATGACGGGCCGGCGGGAACCTCGGTCCCTGACCGTGGTACCGGTCACGGGGATCGGTGAGATCCGGCCGGGGGACGATCTGGCCCGGCTCATCGCCCGTCATGGCGAGGTGGCGGACGGAGACGTCGTGGTCGTCACGCAGAAGATCGTCTCCAAGGCCGAGGGCCGGCTGGTCGAGGTCGATCCCGATGACCCCGACGACCGTGTCCGCCTGGTGGAGAGGGAGTCGGTACGGGTGCTTCGCCGGCGCGGCGACCTCCTCATCACCGAGACCCGCCACGGTTTCGTCTGCGCCAACTCCGGCGTGGACTTCTCCAACGTCGAAGCCGGGTGGGCGGCGTTGCTCCCCGAGGATCCCGACCGGTCCGCTCGACGCATCCGCGACGGCCTGCGGGCCGCCACCGGTGCCGAGGTCGGCGTCATCGTCTCCGACACCTTCGGGCGGACGTGGCGCCAGGGCGTCACCGACGTCGCCATCGGTTGCGCCGGGATCGCCGCCGTCGTCGACCTCCGGGGGAGCAGCGACGCCTTCGGTCGGGAGCTCCAGGCCACCGAGGTGTGTGTGGCCGACGAGATCGCCTCGGCCGCCGAGCTCGTCATGGGGAAGGCGACCGGGATCCCGGTGGCCGTCGTCCGGGGTGTGGACCGGCGATGGCTCCGGCGCGGTTCGGTGGCCGACGAGATCGTCCGCTCCCCCGCCGAGGATCTGTTCCGCTGACCGGGCCGGCGGTCGATCAGGGCCCGGCGGCGCCCCGTCAGTCGGCGGTTCGACTGCGGACGTGGTCGAGGACGGACTGCACCCCGTCGGGAGAGATCCGTCCACGCCGACCAACCCAGATGGATGCCCGCCCGCTCCGGGTCGAGCGCACTGCGTTGGAGCTCACCGGGCCGGGCCGGGGCGTAGACCGGGGGGACCGTCGACCCGGCCACCTCGGACATCACACGGGCCAGCTCGTTGACCGAGAGCTCGCGCCCGGTCCCGATGTTGAACACGAGGCCGCCGCCCCGGGTGGCGCCACGGACGAAGGCGTCGACCACGTCGTCGACGAAGACGAAGTCGCGGGTCTGCTCGCCGTCGCCGAAGATGGTGACCGGCTCGCCGCGCAGGATGCGGTCGGCGAAGATGGCCACCACCCCCGCCTCGCCGTGGGGGTCCTGTCGGGGGCCGTAGACGTTGGCCAGGGCCAGGGCGCAGAACTCGACGGAGTGGAGCTCCCGGTAGGCCACCAGATAGTCGATGGCCGACTTCTTGGACACCCCGTACGGCGAGAGGGGCCGGTGGGGATGCGACTCCCGGACCGGGAGATCGGCGGGATCGGGCTCGCCGTACAGAGTTCCGCCGCTCGCCGCGAACACGACCCGGGCCGAGTCCAGAGCACGCGCCCCTTCGAGGACCCGCAGGGTCCCCAGGATGTTGACGTCGGCGTCGAAGACCGGGCGCGTCACCGACACCCGCACGTCGGCCTGAGCGGCCAGATGGAAGATGACCTCCGGTCGCCGCCGGGCGATCATCTCCACCAGCTCGCCTGACCTGACGTCGAGCTGGTGGAAGGTCAGCGCGTGGGCCTGTTCGGCACGGGCGGCGGCGAGATTGGCGAGTGATCCGCTCGACAGGTCGTCGACCACGTCCACGGCATGTCCTTCGGCCAGGAGGCGGTCGACGAGGTTCGAACCGATGAAGCCGGCTCCTCCGGTCACCATCACCCTCATCTCGGCACCCTCATCTCGGCACCCTCATGCCGGGACCCGAGCCTCACTCAGTTGGACGCCTCGACCGAGGACCTCGTCGTCGCCCACCACGGTCAGAGCCGAGACGACACAGTCCTCGGCGACGACCGCGTTGCGGCCGAGGATCGACCCGGTGACGGATGCGCCGCGGTCGACGTGGACGCCGGGCAGGAGGACCGACCCTTCGACGACGGCTCCCCTCTCGATGACGCTCCCGGCCCCCACGACGCTCGACTCCACGCGGGCGCCGGCGGCGACGACGGCACCGTCTGCCGATGAGCGAGAACGGACGGACCTCGCCGTCGATCGTGGGCGTGCCGAGCACCCACACCCCGTCGGCAGCGTCGCCACGCCCCGGGGGCGGGAGGACCACCGCGGGTCCCGTCGAGGAGGTCGGCATGGGCCCGCAGGTACGCCGCCGGCGTCCCGGCGTCGAGCCAGTAGGCGGCGCTGGCCACGCCGTAGACGCGACCGTCCGCCGCCAGTTCCGGGAAGGTCTCCCGCTCGATCGAGACCGGCCGGCCGTCGGGGATCTGCGCCAGGACGTCGGGCTCCAGGATGTAGGTCCCGGCGTTGATCAGATTGGACGGCGCCTGACCGGGAGACGGCTTCTCGACGAAGGCGAGGACCCGACCGTCGGCGTCGGTCGTGACCACCCCGAAGCGCGACGGATCGTCGACGGCGGTGAGATGGAGGGTGGCCGACGCGTCGTGGCGTCGGTGACAGGCCAACAGCGTCGTCGATGTCGACGTCGGTGAGGACGTCCCCGTTGACGGCGACGAAGGTGTCGTCCACGGCCCCGTGCAACGCGGCGAAGCGGATGGCCCCGGCCGTGTCGAGCGGTTCGGGCTCCACCGCGTACGACAACCGGATGCCGGCCGCCACGTCGTCGGGGTAGGCGGCCACGAAGGCGTCGGGTCGGTAGCCGAGCGACAGGATGGCGTCGTCGACCCCGGCCGTGGCCAGGTGGATGAGCACCCGCTCGAGGAGCGGGACCTCGACCACGGGAAGCAACTGCTTGGGCGTCGTGTACGTCAAGGGACGAAGTCGGGTCCCCTCGCCGCCCACCAGGACGACGGCTTTCACGTGCCGGACTGCCCGCCGCCGGCCGCCTTCGTCGTGGTCGTCGTCGGCGCCGCGCTGGACGTGCTCACGGCTTGCTCGTCGACGTCGTGGCCGAGGGTGCCGTGGTCGTGGCCGAGGCGGGTGCCGTCGTGGCCGAGGCGGGTGTGGTCGTGGCCGTGAGTGGTGTGGTCGTGGTCGTGGTGCTCCCGGCCTGGGAGATGGCCTGCAGCATCGTCGTGATCGTCGCCGCGCTGGGTTTGGGGAGTCGGCTGCCGGCGGGGACGAAGCCCACGGTGATCAACTGGCCGTCGGCCAGCTTGACGCTGGTGGGATCGGTCGTCGTGCTCGGGTGGTTCACTCCGGGCGCCTGCGCGCTCGGCCACACCTTGATCTGGACCTGGCCCTTCCTGCCGGCGTCCGGTGTCAGCTTGGGACACGTCTCACCGTTGGTCCGTGCCTTCTCACCGGGAATCGTGAGCGACGTCGAGGTGAGCCCGAACTTGGGGTAATCGGTCACGAAGCGGCTGAGGGTGGCGTTGTTGCCGGCATCGGCCGCCTTGGTGGGCTCGATCCGGATCACCCCGTCGCCGTCGGTGTGGATCCCCGGGTTCGCCGTCGAGTTGGGATTGGTGGGCAGGTCCGGTTGGACGGTCCCACAGACGTCGACGGCGAAGGCCGCGTACCAGTGGGTGTTGCCGATCGTCGGCGGGGTCCCCGCCACGGGTTCTCCGCGCTCGTAACGGCTGTAGACGACGGAGACGATCCCGACCAGGACGATGAGAAAGAGGCTGCCGTACCACTTCACCGGCATCTTGGCCGCGATAGCTCCGGCCGCCTCCGGTGGCCGCCGCGCGCGCCACCCATTTGCCTGTATCTTTCCGCGCCATGATCGGCCTGAAACCCTAGTCGCCCTGGGCGTGCCGTCTTGCGCAGGGTCGCCCAGGGCCTGCCTGACAGCAGGCCAGGACGAGGCGGATCGCCAGCACCAGGGCCACGATCGGCAACGCCATCCGGTGCCAGCCCTCGGCCCGGCGCGACGCGAAACGGAAGGCCGAGCGGTGGTGGGCGAAGAGCATCCGGTAGGGCCGGCGGGCGGTGGAGACGCCCTGCAGATGCGTGACCACGGCGGCCGGCACGTAGGCCACGGTCCATCCGGCCCGGTGTGCCCGCCAGCACAGGTCGAGGTCCTCGACGTACATGAAGTACGACTCGTCGAACCCGCCCAGTTCGTCGAGGGCACGGTGTCGGGCCATGAAGCAGGCTCCGGACACCCAGTCGACGCTCGCCGTCGACGAGGGATCGAGATCGGCCATCCGGTACCGGCGGGTGAAGCGGTTCCGGGGAGCCAGCAACCCGAGAAGGGCGTGGCCGGCGGCCACCGCCATGGAGGGGAACCGGCGCGCCGAGGGGTAGCGGGTCCCGTCGGCGCCGAGGATGCAGGGCCCGGCGATGGCGAGCGTCGGGTCGGCGTCGAAGGCAGCGGCCAGGGCGTCCAGGGCGCCCGGATGCACCGAGACGTCGGGGTTCGAGACGAGGACGAGCTCGGCCTCGGTGGCGGCCATCCCCCGGTTGGCGCCGGCGCCGTAGCCGAGGTTGGCGCCGGTGCGGACGACGCGGACGGTGGGGTCGGTGTCGACGATGGTCGGACGACCCGTCGCTCGAGGCGTTGTCGACGACGATCACCTCGCTGACGCCCTCGGCCCGCAACGACGTCACGAAGTCGGCCAGCGCGTCACCGGCGTCGTGGTTCACCACCACGACGGCCAGATCCGGGCGTCGTGGTGGGGAGCCCGTCTCGGCCACGGTCTCGATCGGCTCCCGGGTCAGGGCGATCAGATCCGCCGGGTGAAGCGGTAGCGAACGAGGGCCACGATGGCGCCGACGCCGTCGCGCCACGAGATCTTCTTGCCTTCCGAGATCTCGCGACCGGCGTAGGAGATGGGGACCTCGTAGATCCGGTAGCCGCGGCGCAGGACCTTGGCCGTGATCTCGGGTTCGAAATCGAAACGCTCCGACCGGATGGTGATGCCGACGAGGACGCGTCGGTCGAAGAGCTTGTAGCAGGTCTCCATGTCGGACAGTGTCGACCGGTACAGGATGTTGGTGGCCAGGGTCAGGAAACGGTTGCCCAACCAGTGCGACGGGAACATGTTCTTGCGTTCACCGGTGAACCGGCTCCCGTAGACGATCTGCGCCTTTCCCTTCAGGATCGGTTCGATCAACCGGGGCCAGTCGTCGGGGTCGTACTCGAGATCGGCGTCCTGGACGAGGACGAGATCGCCCCGGACCTGCTCGAGACCGGTGCGGATGGCGGCACCCTTGCCCAGGTTGCTCCCGTGGGCTGACGACCCGGACGGTGGAGTCCTCGAGCGCGGCGAGGACCTTGTCGGTCCCGTCGGACGAGCCGTCGTCGACCACCACGACCTCGAGATCGAGGTCGGCCGGGAGGGTCACGGCCCGCATCCGCCGGACGATCTCGGCCACCGTGTTGCGCTCGTTGAAGACGGGGACGATCACCGACAGGCGGCGGAAGACGTGTGGCTCGGGACCCGACATGTCCCCATCATGGCCGCTCCCGTCCCCGTTCCCCATTCCCGTTCTCACCCTTCGGCCGGTCAGGTGGCCGAGAAGAAGGCGGCCGTCCGTCTCAGGCCTTCGTCGAGGTCGACGACCGGCTCCCAGCCCAGCTGGTGGCGGGCCATGGAGATGTCCGGACGCCGCCGGGTGGGGTCGTCGACCGGAAGGGGGGCGTGGACGATGGGCGACGAGGAGCCGGTCACCTCGAGGACCGTCCGGGCCAGATCGAGAACGGTGTGCTCGTCGGGATTACCGATGTTCACGGGACCGGTGACGGCGCCGTCGAGCAGCGCCAGGATGCCCGCCACCTCGTCGGTGACGAAGCAGAGGCTCCGGGTCTGGGTCCCGTCGCCGTAGACGGTGAGGGGCCGGCCCTCGATGGCCTGGGTGAGGAAGTTCGAGACCACCCGGCCGTCACCGGGTCGCAGCCGTGGTCCGTAGGTGTTGAAGATGCGGACGATCCCGACGTCGGTGCCGTGGGTCCGGTGCCAGGCCATGGTGAGGGCCTCGGCGAACCGCTTGGCCTCGTCGTAGACGCTGCGGGGTCCGACGGGGTTGACGTTGCCCCAGTAGGTCTCGGTCTGGGGATGGACCTCGGGGTCGCCGTAGACCTCGCTGGTGGAGGCCAGGAGGAACCGGGCACCGTGGCTCTCGGCCACGGCCAGGGCGTGGCGCGTCCCCTCGCTCCCGACGGCGAGGGTCTCGAGGGGACGGGCCAGATAGTCCGGCGGCGAGGCGGGGCTGGCGAAGTGGAGGACGGCGTCGACCGGTCCGTCGACGTCGAGGGCGACGCTCACGTCGGAGACGACCAGCTCGAAACGGGGATGACCGGCGAGGCCGGACACGTTGCGGGCCAGGCCCGTCGACAGGTCGTCGACGCAGACGACGCGATCGCCCCGGGCCACCGAGCGCGTCGCAGAGATGTGAGCCCGAGGAACCCCGCTCCCCCGGTGACCACCACGCGTCGGCCGTCGGCCGGGCCCGGGGACGTCACGGCCGTCCCACGCCGACGTAGGCGAACCCCATCCGGCGCAGCGCGGCGGGGTCGAGCAGGTTGCGGGCGTCGACCACGGACGGCTCGGCCAACAGGGCACGGACCTTGGCGAAATCGAGCCAGCGGAGCTCCTCCCACTCGGTGAGGACCACGACGGCGGCGGCCCCGTCGCACGCCGCGTAGGCGTCGGCGGCGATCTCGACGTGGTCGGGAAGTTCTGGCAGGGGACCGGCCACGGTGGGGTCGAAGACCCTGGACGCGCCCCTTCGGCCACCAGCCGGCGGACGATCTCCACCGCCGGGGAGTCGCGGCGGTCATCGGTCCCGGCCTTGAAGGTGAGGCCCCAGGCGGCGATCTGGCGGCCGTCCAGGGACCCGCCGACGGCGTGGCGGATCTTGGCCACGACCGCCGACAGCTGGGTGGCGTTGGTCTCGATGACTTCCCGGAGGAGGGGGAACTCGTAACCGCCGGTCTCGGCCATGAAGAGAAGGGCACGGGTGTCCTTGGGCAGGCAGGACCCGCCCCACCCGGGGCCGGGGCGGAGATAGTCGAATCCGATCCGGTGGTCGTAGGCCATCCCGAGGAGCACGTCACGCACGTCGGCGCCGACCGCCTCGCAGAGGTTGGCCACGGCGTTCACGAAGGAGAGCTTGGTGGCCAGAAAGGCGTTGGAGGCGTACTTGATCGTCTCCGCCGTGGCCGCGTCGGTGACGATCAGCGGGGCACCGGTGCCGGCGAAGAGCGCGCCCACGCGCGCCGCGGCGGCCGGGTCCTCGCCCCCGACCACGATCCGGTCGGGATGAAGGCAGTCGTGGACGGCGGTCCCCTCCCGCAGGAATTCGGGGTTGGAGACGACACAGACGCCGGGCCGGTTCAAAAGACGCTCCACCCGCAGGGCCGAGCCCACCGGGACCGTCGACTTGTTCACCACCACGGCGCCGGCCGCCAGATGGGGACCGATCTCACCGGCCACCGACTCGAGGACGGTCACGTCGGCCGACCCGTCGGATCTCTGCGGGGTGGGAACGCAGAGGAAGACGAAGTCGGCGCCCTCCACGGACGCCGCCGCGCCGGCCACGAAGCGCAGTCGCTTCGAGTCGAGCCCTTCCCGCAGGAGCTCCGCCAGGCCGTCCTCGAGGATGGTCGGCTCGCCGCGCGACAGGCGGGCCACCTTCTCGGCGTCCAGCTCGCCACAGCAGACGCGGTGGCCGAGGTGGGCCAGGCAGACCGCCGTGGTGAGCCCCACGTAGCCGGCGCCGATGACGGTCAGGTGGAGGTCGGACGAATCGGAATCGCCCGCAGGACCCATCAGCGCGCCCCCCGGCGGCGATGACGGGGACGAGCCGGGCCAGGGCGTCGCGCCAGTCGGGCAGGAGCGGCAGACCCGACAGTCGGAGGGCGGCATTGTCGAGGACCGAGTTGGCCGGGCGGGGGGCGGGGTAGGCCGGAACGAGATCGGCCGTGGTGATCGGCTCGACCCGCGCCGGATCGTGGCCGGCGGCCGAGAGGACCTCCCGGGCGAACTCGTACCAGGAGGTCGCGCCCTGGTTGGTGACGTGGAAGACACCGGGGAGCCGTTCGGTGGCCAGCACGGTGACGGCGCCGGCCAGATCGGCCGTGAACGTCGGGCTCCCGTGCTGGTCGTCGACGAAACGCAGAGGGGCGGAACCCGACGCCAGCCGGAGGACGGTCCCGACCATGTTGGCGCCGTGGGCCCCGGAGACCCACGAGGTCCGGACGATGGTGGCGCCGGTGTCGACCTCGAGCTCGCCGCCCCACTTGGAGCGGCCGTAGACCGAGAGGGGATGGGGGGCGTCCCATTCGAGATAGGGCCGGGGCGAGGTCCCGTCGAAGACGTAGTCGGTCGAGATGTAGACGAGGTGGGCCCCGTGGTGGCGGGCGCCCTCGGCCATGTTCCGTGTACCCAGCGCGTTGACGGTGAAGGCCCGGTCGGGATCCGACTCGCAGGCGTCGACCGCCGTCCACGCCGCCCCGTGGATGACGATGTCAGGGCGGAAGGCCTCCATGACGGAGCGGACCGCACCCCGGTCGGTGATGTCGAGCTGGGCGCGCTGTCCGGTGGGGACGGAGTCGAGCCCGGCGAAGTCGGTGGCGATGACGTCGACCGGGGAGCGTTCCCCGAGGCGGCCGGTCGACGCCGCGCCGGCCAGGCCGGCGCTCGGGACGGCACCGGAGAGAGAGTCGACGAGATCGCGACCGAGTTGGCCGGCCGCGCCGGTGACGAGAACCTTCACGGGCGGCCGGTCTCAGGCCGGGTCGGAGTGCCCGTCGGCATCGTCGCCCCACGAGGTCTCGACCACCGGGGCCCGGTCGCGCAGCGGCTCCCACCACGACCGGTTGGCGGCGTACCACCGGACGGTGTCGGCCAGGCCCTCCTCGAAGGAGACCGTCGGTTCCCATCCGAGCTCGGTCCGGATCTTGGTGCAGTCGAGGAGGTACCGGCGGTCGTGGCCGGGCCGGTCGGGGACGATCTCCTTGAGGGACTCCGGCTTGCCCAGGGCGTCGAGGACGGCGTCGGCGATCTCCTCGATGGAGGCTTCGATCCCGGAGCCGACGTGGTAGGTCTCGCCGATGCGGCCGCGCTCGAGGACGGCCTCGATGGCCCGGCAGTGGTCGACGACGTGGAGCCACTCGCGCATGTTCTTTGTCGACGCGTAGAGGGGAAGGGGTCGGTCGTCGAGGGCGCGGGCGGCGAAGAGGGGGATGACCTTCTCGGGGAACTGGTAGGGGCCGTAATTGTTCGAGCAGTTGGTGATGGTGGCGGCGGTCCCGAATGTCTCGATATAGGCGCGCACGGCGTGGTCGGCCCCGGCCTTCGACGCGTTGTAGGGGGTCCGGGGCCGATAGGCGTCGTCCTCGGAGAAGGAGTCGTCGGAGTCGAGGGGCAGGTCGCCGTAGACCTCACAGGTCGAGATGTGGTGGAACCGCGTCACGTCGGCGTGGCGGGACGCCTCGAGCATCGTCTGCGTCCCGAGGACGTTGGTCCGGAAGAACAGACCGGGGTCGAGGATGGCCAGGGAGTTGTGCGACTCGGCGGCGAAATGGACGACGGTGTCGATGGCGTGGGACCGCAAGGTGGCCAGAGCGAACGCCCCGTCGCAGACGTCGCCGTGGACGAAGGAGATCCGGTCCTCGACGTCGACCAGGTTGGGGCGGTTCCCGGCGTAGGTGAGGACGTCGTAGGCGACGACGACGTCGTCGGGGTGATGCTCCACCCAGTAACGGACGAAGTTCGAGCCGATGAAACCGGCGCCACCGGTCACGAGCAGATGCACGGGGCGCCATCGTAGACCGGGTCACCCGAGTGCCCCGGCGGAGGACCCCGGCGGTCAGGCGGACGTCGGTGAGGGGTTGGACGTCGGTGACGAGTGGCCGTCAAATGCGCAGGTGGACGACGTCGCCGGCGGTGATCGTCCTGATGCAGGCACCGATGTCGACGAGGAGATGGCCCTCGACGGTGATATCCAGGGCCGTGCCTGTGACCGTCTCATCCCCCGAGAGCGAGACCGTCACCTCACGCCCCACGGTGGTGCAGACCCGGCGGTAGTCAGAGGCCAGCCGGCGTCTGCCCTCGGTGTCGGCCAGGTCGTTCAGGCGGTCGCCCAGCTCGTCGAGCAGGACATCGAGCAGGACACCGACGTCGGGCAGGATCTGCGGTCCCGGTCCCCGGGCCTCGCGCCACAGAGAGGTGGCGCTGCGCAAGGCGGGCGGGACCTGGTCGGAGCCGGGCCCACCGTCGGGTGGCGGCCAGGCCACGTTCACCCCGATGCCGACGACCACCGCTCCGGGTATGGCCTCGGCCAGGATGCCGGCCAGCTTCCTCTCCCCCACCATGACATCGTTGGGCCATTTGAGAACCGGCTCGATACCGGCGACCGCAGCCGCCGCGGCCCGGGCGGCGAGAGCCATGGCCACGGTGCACAGGTGGAGCTGCTCGAGCGGCAGCGTCGGCCGCAGGAGGACCGAGGCCAGGAGATTGGCCCCGGGCGGGGCCTCCCACCGGCGGCCGAGCCGGCCCCGGCCCGCCGTCTGGTGGTCGGCGGTGACCACGAGGCCCTCGGGGGCACCGGCCCGGGCCTCGTCGAGGAGGTACCGGTTGGTCGAGTCAAGCTCGGGAAAGCGACGCACCTCGAACCGTCCGCCGCCGTACATGGCAGCCACCCTACGGGCCGTGCCAGTGTTGGAGCTTCGCGCCGCGCCCTGATGCGCCCTGGTCAATCGAAGGAGAGTGCGTGCTCCAGAAGGTCCTGATCGCCAACCGTGGCGAGATCGCCGTTCGGGTCATCCGGACCTGCCGCGAGCTCGGGGTGGGCACGGTGGCCGTCTACTCCGAGCTCGACCGTGACGCCCTCCACGTCCGGCTGGCCGACGAGGCCTACGCCCTGGGCGGCCAGACGGCGGCCGAGAGCTACCTCAACACACCCGCCATCGTCGACGCCGTGGCCCGCTCCGGGGCCGACGCCGTCCACCCGGGCTACGGCTTCTTCTCCGAGAACGCCGACTTCGCCCGGCAGGTGGCGGCCGACGGCGTCACCTTCATCGGACCTCCTCCGGAGGCGATCGAGGTCATGGGGGACAAGATCTCCTCGCGCCACGCCGCCGAGGCGGTCGGTGTCTCCGGTGTCCCCGGTCGGACGGAACCGGTGACCGATCCGGCCGAGGTGATCTCCTTCGGAGACGAGTTCGGCTGGCCCGTGGCCATCAAGGCGGCCTTCGGCGGGGGCGGCCGGGGGATGAAGGTCGTCTCCGGTCCCGACCAGGCGGCCGACGCCATGGAGTCGGCCCAGCGTGAGGCCCAGGCCTACTTCGGACGGTCCGAGATCTATCTCGAGCGGTACCTGGCGTGGCCACGGCACATCGAGATGCAGATCTTCGCCGACAGCCAGGGCGACGCCGTCTGGCTCGGCGAGCGCGACTGCTCCTGCCAGCGCCGCCACCAGAAGCTGATCGAGGAGAGCCCCGCCCCGGCCTTCCCCGACGACGTCCGCCGGGCCATGGGGGAGGCCGCCGTCGCAGTGGCCAAGGCCTGCGGCTACGTGAACGCCGGGACCGTCGAGTTCCTCTACGAGGGACGGTCAATTCTTCTTCCTCGAGATGAACACCCGGCTCCAGGTGGAGCACCCGGTGACCGAGCTCGTCACCGGGCTCGACCTCGTCGAGTGGCAGCTCCGGGTGGCGTCGGGCGAACCTCTCGGCTTCACTCAGGAGGACATCGTCCGCCGCGGCCACGCCATCGAGGTCCGGCTGAACGCCGAGGATCCCACCGGGGGCCGGTTCACCCCGTCGCCCGGGACCATCGCCACCTTCCGGACCCCGGCCGGGCCCGGTGTCCGGCTCGACGCCGGCTACGAGGCGGGCGACACGATCTCCCAGTACTACGACAACCTCATCGCCAAGCTCGTGGTCTGGGGCCCCGACCGCGAGGCGGCGCGGCGGCGGATGATCCGGGCCCTCGGCGAGATGGAGGTCACCGGGGTGGCCACCACCATCCCGGCCGACCTGGCCATCCTGGCCCACCCCGACTTCGTCGAGGCGACCCATTCGACCAACTGGGTGGAGGAACGGCTCGATCACGACTCGTTTGCGCCGGTGACGCCTCTGGGCGAGACGGCGCGCACCGACGATCCCGAGCCGCGGGTGTTGCGCGAGGTGACGGCCGAAGTCGACGGGCGCCGCTACGCCGTGAAGCTCTGGGTCCCCGAGGTCGCCGCCGGATCGGGCGGCACGGGGCGGGCGGGGACGAGGCCGGCGAAGCCGCGGACGGCCATGACGGGAACCGGGTCGGGAACCGTCGTCGTCCCCATGCAGGGGACGATCGTGAAGGTCCTCGTCGCCCCCGGGGACGCCGTCGAGGTGGGCCAGACCGTCTGCGTCCTCGAGGCGATGAAGATGGAGAACGCCATCAACGCCGAGAAGGCGGGGACGGTGAAGGAGGTCCGGGTCTCCGCCGGTGACTCGGTCGGTCCCGGCGACGTGATCGCCGTCATCGAGTAGGTGACGTCGCCCGTGGTGGACGTACCGGCGGCGAAGTCGGCGACCAGCGCGGTGGTCGAGTCGGCGCGTCCCGACCTGGTGAACCTGTCCCGGCAGATCCACGACCGTCCCGAGCTCTGCTTCGAGGAGGCGTTCGCCTCCGAGAGGGTGGCCGAGGCCCTGGCGGCGGGCGGCTTCTCGGTGGAGACCGGTGCCTACCGGATCCCGACGGCGCTCGAGGCGCGCGCCGGATCAGGTCCGCTGTCGATCGTGATCTGCGCCGAGTACGACGCCCTGCCCGGGATCGGCCATGCCTGCGGACACAACCTGATCGCCGCGTCGGCGGTGGGGGCCGGACTGGCCCTGGCCGCCGTGGCCGACGACATCGGCCTCACGGTGACCGTGCTCGGGACGCCGGCCGAGGAGGGGGGCGGGGGGAAGATCCTCCTTCTCGACCGGGGTGCCTTCGAGACGGCCCACGCGGCGATGATGGTCCACCCCTGGCCCGAGGACAGGCTCGGCGCCACCTGCCTGGCCGTCGACCATCTGGCCATCCGCTACGAAGGCCGCGACGCCCACGCCTCGGCCTCACCCGAGAAGGGGGTCAACGCCGGGGACGCCTTCGTGGTGGCCCAGGTGGCCATCGGCCTGATCCGCCAGCATCTCGATCCCGGGAACCAGGTCCACGGGATCGTCGAGAAGGGCGGGGACGCCCCCAACATCGTCCCCAAGGAGGCCACCGGTCGGTTCATGATCCGGGCCCGCACCCTGGAGGACCTGGCCCGGCTGCGGCCGAGGATCGAACGCTGCTTCGAGGCCGGGGCCCTGGCCACCGGGGCCACCTTGGAGATCAGGGACCTCTCGCCCACCTACTCCCACTTCGAGGGCGACGACGGCCTCCTGGCCAAGTGGCGGACCAACGCCGAGGACCTCGGCCGGCGCTACCGGGCCGACGACGAGGGAGCGGCGCTCCCGACCATCTCGACCGACATGGCCAACGTCTCGCTGGCCCTCCCGTCGATCCATCCGCTCATCGGCGTCGACGCCGGCGGTGCGGTCAACCACCAACCGGAGTTCGCCGTCGCCTGCGTCGGCCCCTCGGCCGAGGCGGCCCTGGTCGACGGCGCTCTGGGGATGGCCTGGACGGCCATCGACGCCGCCACCGATCCGGCGTTGCGCCACCGGTTGCTGGCCGCCCGGTCGTGAGCGACCGCGCCACGGCCGGTCAGTGGCCGGGCCGGTAGATCCCGAAGACCTCGCGCAGGACATCGGAGACCTCGCCGAGGGTCGCCATCCGCCGCAGGGCCTCGCGGACCGGGACGAGGACGTTCTCGGTCCCCCGGGCCGCCGCCGCCACATCGGCCAGGGCGCTGTCGACGGCGGCCTGGTCGCGCCCGCGCGGACCGAGCGGGTCCGTTCGATCTGGGCCTTCTGGAGCTCGGGGTCGATGGGGAAGACGTCGTCGGCCTCGAGGGCCTCGTCGGTGAACCTGTTCACACCGATGACGATCTTCTCCCCGTCGTCGATGGCCTTGGCGTAGGCGTAGGCGGCCCGTTCGATCTCGTCCTGCATGAAGCCCTGCTCGATGGCCGTCACCGCGCCGCCGAGGGCGTCGATCCTCTCGATGTACTGCCACGCCCCCGCTTCGACCTCGTCGGTGAGGGCCTCGACGAAGTACGACCCGGCCAGCGGATCGACGGTGTCGGCCACCCCGGACTCGTAGCCGATCACCTGCTGGGTCCGCAGGGCGATCTTGGCCGCCTTCGTCGTCGGGAGTCCGAGAGCCTCGTCGTACCCGTTGGTGTGCAGCGACTGGGTCCCGCCGAGGACGGCGGCGAGGGCCTGGACGGTGACCCGGACGATGTTGTTCTCGGGTTGCTGGGCCGTCAGGGTCGACCCGCCCGTCTGGGTGTGGAACCGCAGTAGCCTCGACCGTTCGTCGCGGGCCCCGAAGCGCTCGGTCATGATCCGGGCCCAGATCCGCCGGGCGGCGCGGTACTTGGCCACCTCCTCGAAGAGGTTGTTGTGGGCGTTCCAGAAGAACGAGAGACGCGGGAGCGAAGCTGTCGACGTCGAGCCCGGCCTGCCGGCGCCGCCTCGACGTAGGCGATCCCGTTGGCCATCGTGAAGGCGATCTCCTGGACCGCCGTCGAGCCCGCTTCGCGGATGTGGTAGCCGGAGATCGAGATCGTGTTCCAGTTGGGGAGGCGCTCGGCGCAGTAGCCGAAGGTGTCGGTGATGAGCCGCATCGACGGGCGTGGCGGGTAGATGTACGTCCCCCGGGCGACGTACTCCTTCAGGATGTCGTTCTGGATCGTCCCCCCGAGTGCGGCCGGCGCCACCCCCTGCTCCTCGGCCACCAGTTCGTAGAGCAGCAGGAGGATCCCGGCGGTGGCGTTGATCGTCATCGACGTCGTCACCTTGTCGAGGGGGAGCCCCGCCAGGAGCAGCCGCATGTCGGCCAGCGAGTCGATGGCCACGCCCACCTTGCCCACCTCACCCTCGGCCCGGGGGTGGTCGGAATCGAGGCCCATCTGGGTGGGGAGGTCGAAGGCGCACGACAGGCCGGTCTGGCCGGCTCCGAGGAGGAACTTGAACCGCTCGTTCGTCGTCTCCGCCGAGCCGAACCCGGCGTACTGCCGCATGGTCCACAGGCGGCCCCGGTACATCGACGGGTAGATCCCCCGGGCGTACGGCGGTGATCCGGGCTCCCCCAGCTTGGTGGCCGGGTCCCATCCGTCCAGGTCGGAGGCGTCGTAGACGGGGCGGATCTCGATCCCGGAGTCCGTCATCCGGACGTCGGGATCGTCCCCCTGTCTGGCCGCGCTCACGACACCCAGATTACGGACAACCAGCGGATTCCGCCTGTCCAGGAGCGTCGATTCAGGCGCAGTGAATCCCCAGCCGGTTCTCCGCCTGTTCCCAGCCCGTCATGTTACAAATGCATGACGATGAACGACCGGGATCGCCAACCGGGCGTCGACCTGTTCGACGACCCGCCCTGGGACACGCACCGAGACGTCGGGCGAGCACTTCTGGCCCGGCTCCGCCACGTGGCCTTCGTCGTCCTTCTCGTGATCCTCGGCCTGCTCGGGCTCCTGGGGGTGATCGCCGTCGCCTCGCTGGTGACGTTGGTGAGCGGGTTCCACCTGAACATCGGCCCCGTCAACCTCGCTCCCCCACCTCCCTCGTCTGACGGGATGGACATCGCCCTCTCGTCCGACGGCTCTGTGGCCTACGTGACCGAGCCCAACAACAACCGCCTCCTCGTCCTCAGCGCCGCCACGGGCCGGGTCCTGGCCACCGTGGCGGTGGGAGACGACCCCGCCGGTCTCGCCGTCTCACCGGACGGCTCCCAGGTCTGGGTCGTGAACACGACGTTGTCCTCGTTCGGCACGGGGTCCTCGTCGGGCGCAGGACCCGGATCGGTCTCGGTGGTCTCGACAGCCACGGACCACGTGCTCGGAACCATCCCGGTCGGTTCCGGGCCGATCGATGTCGCCTTCTCCCCCGATGGACGATCGGCCTACGTCACGAACAACGGGGTCCTCCTTCCCGGTTCGGTGAGCGTGATCGACACCACCACCCTCGAGGTGGTGGGAACCCTGACGCCGACGCCGGCCCCGTCACCGGCCTCGGCGGGATCGAACCCCACCAGCGTGGCCGTGACTCCTGACGGCAAGGAGGTGTGGGTCAGTGAAGTGGACGACGCTGACGGATCGTCCACCACTCCCGACGCCGTCTCGGTCTTCGACACGACTACTGGGGCACAGATGGCCAGGATCCCCGTCGGGACCGGACCGTACTTCATGACCCTCTCGCACGACGGTCGTGACGCCTATGTGGCCGACAAGTCGAGCTGCGACGTCCGCGAGATCGAGACCGCCACGTTCCGGGTCGTCAGCACCGTTGATTGGCCGTCGTCTCATGGATGTCCCTTCGGGATCGCCGCCGGTCCGGACGACAACCTCGTGTACACGGTGACCGGCAGCGACCACACGTTCAACCAAGACCACGCCGGCAACGCGTTCGGCTCCGTGGACTTCGCCACGGACAATGCCCGGATCTCCGGCGATGTCGGCCGGGACCCCGTCACAGTGGCACTCTCTGGCGACACCACGACGGCCTATGTGGTGGACGCCGACCGCCCCGTGATCGAGGTCGTGGACCCGACGGACGGAACGATCAAGACAACGTTGACGATCCCCGACTGACGTCAGGCCGTCGCCGGCGCCACGGCATGGGGCATGCAGAGGTCGTCGTACTCGGCGATCACGATGGGGGCGGCGTCCGGTCCGCACGCCGGGCACTGCGGATCGCGCCGGACCTTGAACGTCCGGAACGACTCCTCCAGCGAGTCGTAGGCCAGGAGACGCCCGACGAGCGGGTCCCCGATCCCGAGCAGCATCTTGATGGCCTCGACGGCCTGGATGGAACCGACGATCCCCGGGAGGACGCCGAGGACGCCGGCCTCGGAGCACGAGGGGGCCAGCTCCGCCGGCGGCGGCTCCGGGATGAGGCACCGGTAGCAGGGGCCCACGTAGGGGTCGAACACGGTGGCCTGGCCCTCGAACCGGAAGATCGAACCGTGGATGACCGGGATCCCCTTGAGCAGAGACGCGTCGTTCACCAGATAGCGGGTGGGGAAGTTGTCGGTCCCGTCGACGATGACGTCGTAGCCGTCGATGATGTCCAGGATGTTGTCGGCCCCGAGGCGGACGTCGTAGGTGACGACATCGACGTCGGGGTTCAGAGCCGACAGTGTCTTCTTGGCCGAGTCCACCTTCCGTTCACCCAGACGGTCCATGTTGTGGAGGATCTGGCGCTGGAGGTTGGAGGCGTCGACGACGTCCATGTCGATGATCCCGATCGTCCCCACCCCGGCCGCCGCCAGGTAGAGGGCGGCGGGCGATCCGAGGCCACCGGCCCCGAGGAGCAGCGCCTTCGAGTCGAGGAGCTTGAGCTGACCTTCGACGCCGACTTCGGGCAGGAGGAGATGGCGCTGATAGCGGTTGCGCTGTTCGGGGGTCAGTGTCCGCGGCGACTTCCAGGGTCGCCCCTCGTCCTTCCACCGGTTGAAGCCCCCGACGAGGGAGACGACGTCGGTGTAGCCCATCTCGGCCAGGGTCTTGGCGGCGAAGGCGGATCGGGACCCGCCGGCGCAGTAAGCCACGATGGGTGCCGACTTGTCCGGGATCCGACCCTCCACCTGGAACTCGAGGAACCCCCGGGGCACGTGGACCGCCCCCGGCAGGGCCCCCTGCTCGTACTCGTCGGCCTCGCGGACGTCGAGGAGGACGGCCTCGCCCAGACGGGGCTCGACCTCGTCGGGCTGGACCTCGCGAATCGACGACTTGGCTTCCTTCAGAAGCTCCCGTGTGGTGGCCACGCTGATCAGGACCTCACTTCCCACGACACTGCACTTCCCCACGACACTGCACTTCCCATGACACTGCGGATCCGTAAACCCTACCAGCGGGGTCGGCATTCCCGGGAGGCCACCGGGGTCCCGGACGGCCGGGGTCGGGCACTTCGGTAGCGTCGCCGGGCGTGGAGTTCACCGACGCGGTCCGGCGCCGGAAGATGGTCCGGAGCTTCTCCGGTCGCCCTGTGGCGCGGCCCGTCCTCGAGGGGCTCCTCGATCTGGCCCTGCGCGGGCCGTCGGCCGGGAACACCGGCGGGTGGGACGTCGTGGTCCTCCAGGGCCCGTCGGAGACGGCCGTCTTCTGGGAGGCGACGACGACGCCGCCGTGGCGGGCCACCTCGCGGCGGTGGCCGGGGCTGGAACAGGCGCCGGTGGCGGTCGTCCTCTTCGCCCATCCCGACGCCTACGCCGAGAGGTACGCCGAGCCGGACAAGGAGTCGTCGGGGCTCGGGGCGGGAGTGGGTGGGCCAGCGGGACGGGCCGAGCCCTGGCCCGTCCCCTACTGGTTCGTGGACAGCGGCTTCCCCGTGCTTCTCCTCCTCCTCGCCGCCGTCGACGCCCACCTGGGGGCGTGCTTCCTCGGGAATTTCCGGGGCGAGACAGCGCTGGCGACGGCGCTCGGCGTCCCCGGCGACCGCCGTTACGTGGGCACCGTCCTCCTCGGTGAGCCCGGCGGTGACGACCCTCCGTCGGCGTCGCTCGCCCGCGGCCGTCGTTCGGCCGAGGAGGCCGTCCACTGGCGACAGTGGTAGATCACCCTCCCCTCTCGTCACACCCCGATCAGGGCCGAGAGACGCCGGCGGAACTCGGGGCGGTCCAGACGGCGCAAGGTGGACGACCGCGCCTGGCGGACGACCTGGGCACGCCGCCGGGGATCCATGAAATTGAGGCCCATGGCCTTCTGGTCGTCGGCGGTGGGTTGGAAGGCGACGACCGGGGTTCCCCGTCGGCGAACGACGAGCGACTCCAGGCCCAGCTGGGCACGGCTGGCCTCCCGGACGAAGACGTTGCCGGCCGACCAGCCGGCCAGGAGCCCGGGGATGCTGCGGTGCCCCGTCCGGGACATGGGGGCGATCACGATGACCAGATCGAGACCCTCACCGGCCACCTCCAGGAGGTGGCTGAGCGAATGGGCACCGCCGTCGACATAGCGAACACCGTCGATCTGGACGGGGGCGAAGTAGGCCGGGATGGCGCACGACGCCGACACCGCCTCGCCCACCCGCGCCGGGGGGGCACCGTTCTGGCCGAAGATCACCGGCCTCCCGTCCTCCAGCCGGACGGCGCACACCCACAGCGGGCGGGTCGGCCAGATGTCGCCCAGCAGGGAGTTCACCCCCTCGCTGATGGCCGACGTGGGCACCGTCCCCTCGGGCAGGAGGCCGGCCATCAGCGACGCCGGGCGCACCTGCCAGGGACGGCGGGCGGCGGCGAGCACGACCCGGGGGGCGGCCGGTCCCCAGGCCGGCAGGCGCCGGCGCGCCGGTCGCGGGTGCTGCGGCGGGGCGTCGCCCACAGGAGCGATCAGGGCGGCGCCCTTGGCCGACAGTGGCGACCCCTCGACCATGGCGGCCATGTCGTTGGGGGAGAGCCCGGCCCGCAGGGCGGCGGCCGCCACCGACCCCGCCGACGTTCCCACCAGGAGATCGGCCGCATTGGGATCCCATCCGATCCCCTCGGCCAGTCCGGCCAGGACGCCGGCGTGGAAGGCGAGACCCGCTTCACCACCGGCGCTCAGGACAACCCCGATCCGTGCCACCGTCGTCAGGGAGAGGTGACCGGGCGGGCGGTCATGGACAGGCGGCGAGACGTCACGTGCACGAAGCGAGCAGTCGGACCATGCCCCCTTCGATCCCACCGCACATCACGTCGAGGTCCTCGGTGGTGTCGTGGTCACCGGTCACCCCGAAGTTGGCCTGGCCGTCGTAGGAGAAGATGGCGACGCCGATTCGGATCTGACCGGCCAGCGGGACGTAGGGATAGGCCTTCACCATCCGGCGGCCGGCCACGTAGAGCGGCATCTGGGGCCCGGGGACGTTGGTGGTGACGGTGTTCACGTTGCGCTGGGCCACCCGGGTGGCGAGCCGCATCCCGAGAGCCAAGAGCATCGGCGGGGCGAAGCCCCCCATCGAGGTGAGCGCCTCCCCCGCCACCGCCTGCTTGGACTCCTTCAGGCCCTCCATCTGGGTGGTGACGGCGTGGAGGCGCTCCACCGGATCACCGATCCCGACGGGAAGCTCGGCGAACATGGCCGAGACCTTGTTCTCGAACGTCCCGTCGCCCACGGCCCGGCCGCTTCGGTCGCGCGGCCGCACCGAGACGGGGACGAGGGTCCGGACCACCCGCTCGACCGACTCGCCACGGGCCAGCAGGAGGCTCCGGAAGCCGTGGGTGATGGCGGCCAGGACCACGTCGTTGAACGTCCCCCCCAGGCTCTTGCGGACCGCCTTGATGTCGTCGACCGACGTCGACGCCCATCCGTAGCGACGGTGGGGGCCGATGGGGCCGTTGAGGCTCGACACCGGAGTGGGTCGGACGAGCCCGGCCATGGCCGACAGTCCGCGGGTCACCTCGACCGCCTGGCGGAGCGCCTGACGGGGCACCCGGGTGCTGGCCCGGACGGCCCGGAACTGCTCGTAGGGGTCCCGCAGCAGGTCGACGACGGCTTCGGCCGCCAGCACCATGCTTGCTGCGGACCCGGGCCACCACGTCCCGGTACGGAGGCGAGGGACCCTCGATGACCATCACCGACCCGATGTGCATGTGGCTGACGGAGTCCTCGACGTGGAGGAACGATGCATCCAGTGGACTCAACCGGTCAACACCCACACGACACCCCCGTCGTCGAAACGGCGCCACCCGTCACGCACCGGAAGCTAACACCCGGGCCCCGGGTCCGGAAGGCCCCCGGTCCCCCCCCCGGTGGCCATGGGCCGCGGGCGGAGTTCGAGGGCCGGGTTGGCGTCGAAGAACCCCGACGGCACCAGGGTGAGCTCGTCGGCCGTGAGGGGGTCGAGAGGATGAGGCTGCGGACACGGGCGCGAGTCGGTCGGGGCCATCTCCCCGTCGTAGCAAGGATCGGCCGGCCGTTCACTGGGGCCGGTCGCCCGCTTCAGCGCCTCCTCATCACGTCGTCCACGCCGTATCCAGCTTCGCATGATGACGCCACGTTCCGGATTCCCCGCCCGGGAGGTGACGGGCAAGGTCCCGAGCAAGGCCGAACCCGGACGATGAATCCGTGTCCGTTCCGTCACCGCTCGCTCAGGAGGGTCCCGTGCCCACGTCCATCTCAGCCTCCCCCGCCGCCCCAGCCCGGCGCGGTGTCGACGCCGTCCCCCCCCGACGTCGGCACCGCGCTGGGCGGGGCGGACTCACTTCATATCGTGGCGTGGACCGATCCCGTCATCGACACCCTGGGCCACGATCCCCGGTCCTGGTACGTCGAGCAGTTCTGGTTGCCAGTCATAGGTCCTCCGACTATCGACAAACAGCCATAAAGACACCTGGTGCCACGGCCTTGCCTGGTGTTTACAGGCCTCACTCGGGAGGCAAGGGCAACGAGAACTGCTCGGAGGTGCGCCCGTTCGGCCCTTTGCCTTGATACGCAACTGTCAAATGGGAGAACAGGCGGCCAGCCGTCGTCGTCTCAACACCTGAGAGCGACATCGATGCCGAATACGTCTCGATCGTGCCATTGGCACAATTGGGCGTGCAGTTATTCTCCCAGACCTCTCCGTTACCAATGGCATTGGTCTCTGTCCACCTAGTCCAGACGAGCTTCTCGACGCCGACGCCGTTGTCTGCGCACGCCAAAGAAATCGAAGTCGGCTCCACTTGAGATTGCTGAGCCTGAGGTGGTGGTGCCGTGCAGTCGGCAATGACTCCCGGCAACGCTGACTCGGGCGCTGTGGTGGTCGATGGAGGCACCGTCGTGGTCAACGGCGGCACTGTGGAGGTCGACGTAGGTGGCTCTGTCGTCGCCACTGACCCCTGAGCCGCATGGGGACTCCCGTCGCAGCCTGCGATGAACGCGGCCAACGCCAAGGAACCCACACCCAACGCCACTTGTTTCCGCACACGTGCATTGTCCCACCAGGACCATCGGAACGAGAACTGTTGCTCACCGCTGTTCTGGTGACGGACTTCGGCTGAGGTAGGTGCCGGGCAAGGTTCCCGGCGAAGCGGAACGTGAAGAGTGACCCTGTCCGTTGTCACTGCTCGCATAGGAGGAAATGTCCGTGCCCGATCCAACCTCTCTCACCGCCTCACCCCGTCACGATGCCGCTGACGTTCCGCCGGGTGTCGGCGCCCCGCCCGACGGTCCGGACACCCTTGCCATCGTTCCGTGGCCCGATCCCGTCATCGACACCCTCGGCCACGATCCCCGGTCCTGGTACGTCGAGCAGTTCTGGTTGCCAGTCATAGGTCCGACGTCGACCTGGCTCCTGCGCCGGATCGTGGCCCGCTTCGACGCCGCGCCGGACGGCTTCGACCTGAACCTCGACGAAACGGCACGGGGACTCGGTCTGGGGGGCCGCGACGGTCGCCACTCCCCTTTCCAGCGGGCCCTCGCCCGTTGCGTCACCTTCAAGCTGGCCCGTCCACAGGGTCCCGGCGCCCTCGGTGTCCGGCGGCGGATCCCTCCGCTCGCCCGTCGGCACCTCGACCGGCTTCCCCCGACGCTCCAGAAGATGCACGACGACTGGTCGACCGCGCAAGACCGGACCGGTGTCCTCGACGAGGCCCGCCGTCGGCTCGCGGCGGCTCGCTCTCAAGCTCCTCGACATCGGGGCCGACCGCCACGCCGTCGAGCTGCAACTCGTCCGCTGGCGGGTCCACCCGGCCATGGCCCACGAGGCCACCGAGTGGGCCCTGTCCCTGCCGGCCTCACCGGCGACCTCGTCGTGACCCGTGACGAGGGTTACCGGCCCCGCCACTGCGGCGTCCGCCCCTCGGCGGCGGCTCGCATCCCCTCGGCGGCGTCGTCGGTGGACGCCACCGCCAACCGCATGGCTTCGCCCATCCTGATCGCCTCGGGTGAGGAGAGGTGAGGGGCGCGCATGGCCATCTCCTTCATGGCCCGCTGCGCCAGCGGAGCGCCTCTGACCAGCCGGCCGGCCAGGTCCCGCGCCTCGGCCATGAGCTCCTCGTGGGCGACGACACGCCAGACGAGGCCGATCTGACGTGCCCGCTCGGCGTCGACCGGTTCACCCGTCATCAGCAGTTCCATGGCGTCGGCCCAGGCGATCTTCTGCGGCAAGCGGATGGCGCCCACCATGGCCGGTATCCCGAGCACCGCCTCCGGATACCCGAAGCGCGCCCGGTCACTGGCCAGGACGAAATCGCACCACGTGACCAGGGTGAGCCCGTAGCCGAGGCAGTGCCCGTTGACGGCGGCGATCACCGGTTTGTAGATCTCCCACCCGCTCTCGAACGAATTCAGCGTCGGCTTCTCCCAGAAGCTGCCGGCGAACTCTCCCATCGACCCGGCGCCATCGCGCAGGTCGGCGCCGGCGCAGAAGGCACGGCCGGCCCCGGTCACGACGGCCACCCAGGCCTCCTCCTCGTCGCGGAACCGGGCGAAAGCCTCGTTGAGATCACGGCGCATCTGGCCGTTGACGGCGTTCAGGACCGCGGGACGGTTATAGGTGATGGTGGCCACATGGCCGGTTCGTTCGTACAGGACGCAGTCGGCCATGGCGCACGGTATCCGCCCTGCCCCGGGGCCTCCCGCCCTCGTCGCTCAGCCCGGCTCCCTGGTTCGTCGACCACCACAGACCGTCGTCGTCATTCTCAAGTTCTTCACCCTCCGTGACGATAGTTTATCGAGATGATGCTTCAGAGAGGGTTCTTCGCCGCGCTCGCCGGCGTGCTCGTCGTCCCCGTTCTCGTTCTCGCCGTCGGCTCCGGTCCGGCGGCGGCCACCGTGGTCCAGGACCCCGGGCCGGTCACCAGCCCCATCCCCACCAACTTCTGGTTGGCCACCTCCTCCGGGGACGTCTACGCCATGGGTGCAGCGGCCGCCCTGGGCTCGCCGGCGGCCACCCCCCTCACCCGTCCCATCGTCGGGATCACCCCGACCCGCTCCGACGCGGGGTACTGGCTGGTCGCCTCCGACGGCGGGATCTTCACCTACGGAGACGCCGGCTTCTACGGCTCCACCGGGTCGGTCCACCTGAACGAGCCCATCGTCGGCATGGCCCCCACTCCGGACGGCGGTGGCTACTGGTTGGTGGCCTCCGACGGCGGGATCTTCACCTTCGGCGACGCCGGCTTCTACGGCTCCACCGGTTCGGTCCATCTCCACCAGCCCATCGTCGGGATGGCCCCCACCCCCGACGGCCACGGCTACTGGCTCTTCGCCTCCGACGGCGGGATCTTCACCTTCGGCGACGCCGGCTTCTACGGCTCCACCGGATCGGTCCACCTGAACGAGCCCATCGTCGGCATGGCCCCCACCCCCGACGGCGGTGGCTACTGGATGGTGGCCTCCGACGGCGGGATCTTCACCTTCGGCGACGCCGGCTTCTACGGCTCCACCGGATCGGCGCCCTCGACCGAGCCCACCGAGCGCATCGTCGCCAGCCCATCCGGTCAGGGTTACTGGGTGGTCGATCAGAACGGGACGGCCACCGCCTTCGGTGACGCGTCGGGTACCCCGCCCACCCTCGGTCTCATGTTCCGGGCGGCCACCCCGGGCGACGCCGCCGTCCTCTTCGCCTTCGCCCAACTGGGCAAGCCCTACATCTGGGGCGGCAACGGGCCCGTCGGCTACGACTGCTCCGGACTGGCCCTGGCCTCGTGGGAGCACGCCGACGGCGTCAGCTTCGCCCGCGTCGCCGACGACCAGTACCAGACGGCGGGGACGCCGGTCCCCCTCCCCGATCTCGTCGCCGGCGACCTCGTCTTCTGGGGCACCAGCCAGACCGACGGCTCGACCGTCTACCACACCGCCCTCTACGTCGGTGGTGGCCGGATCGTGGAGGCCACCGGCGACCAGGTCCAGCTGAACGCCCTGGGCCAGTGGGGCCAGTCCGATCTCATGCCCCAGGGCCGTCGCCCGTAACACCTGATCCCCTTCCCGTGGTTTCGTCACCCTCCTCCGATGTGCCACCGTCGAGGACACCGCGACGGCCGACCGGGTGGTGAACACCCAGAACGCCTACTCATTGGGTGTCTGCCCGAGCGGCAACTCCACCTTCTCCGGGGTCACCATCGCCTTCACCAACTGAATCGCCTTCACCAACTGATCAGATCGGCGCACCGGAAGCAGGCGCATCCGACCGGACGGACGACTGATCCGGTCGGATGCGCCTGCTTCGGTCTCATTTCTCGGTCCGCCTCCCTGCGCCGTCGGCCGGGACCCGGGCTATCTTGACGACTGTGACGAACGATCGCTTCGGCCCCCTCGACTTCGATCGGTTCCACCGCCAGGACCTCCCCCGCCGTCTGGCCGAGAGACCCCAGGTCTTCACGGCATCGGACCAGCGGGCGGTCCGTCCCCTCGCCTTCCGTCTCGACGACGGACGGGCCTACACCTATCTACCCTCCGGCGACGGCTTCACCATCGCCCCCGGCGACGACGACGCCCACACCGTCGTCACCCTCTCGTCCGAAGACTGGTCCGCCTTCACCTGGGAGCTGCGCTCCTGCTTCGCCTTGTTCTACGCCGACGCCCTCACGTTCCCCCGGGGCACCTTCGGGCACCTGGCGCGCTGGGAACCGGCCATGCGGGTGGCCTTCGACGGACAGGTCGTCTACGACCTCGACGACCCACCCGCCGTCGTCGACGACGCCGGTCGACCCCTCGACCTCGACCGGACCTTCACTCTCGACGACCCCGACGCCGAGATGGTCGACTTCCTCGGACGAGCCGGCTTTCTCCATCTCCGCGGCGTGGTCGACGCCGACGAGCTCCAGATGCTCGCTGCCGACGTCACCACGGCCGTCGAGCGCGCCCGACCCGACGACAGACGCTCGTGGTGGACGATCGTCGACGGCGTCGACACCTGCAACCGCGTCAACTACCTCAACGACCAGTCCACCCTCATCGCCGGCCTGGGCGCCGACGAACGCTTCCGCCGCATCGGAGCCCTGGGCGGCCCCGACCTGCCGCGACGCGCCGGACCGTCTCGACGGCAACGGCGTCGTCATCAAGGTGCCCGGTGCCACCTCGGGTCTCGCCGACCTGCCCTGGCACCGCGACTGCGGCATGGGCGGACACCCGGTGAAATGTCCCATGCTCAACATCGGCATCCAGCTCGACGCCGCCACCGCCGGCGCCGGTCAGCTCCAGGTCCTGGCCGGCTCCCACCGCGGGACCTCACGGCTTCCCGGCCCCCACCAGACCGACGGCCTCCCCGTGGTGGCGCTCACCACGCGGCCCGGCGACGTCACCGTCCACTTCGGTCACACCCTCCACGCCGCCCCACCGCCCGCCGACCGGACGGCGGCGGGCCGTCGCGCCCTCTACCTCTCCTTCGTCCCGCCCCTCACCTTCGAGATGATCGGCCCCGGCCAGGGCTACAACGACGTCCTCTTCACCCGCCACGCCGGCCACGTCCAGCACGTCGACGCCCTGCGCTGACCGAGCGGCCGCCGACGGTTACCAACCGCCGCGGGCCAGCACGGCGTCGATCAGGACGGGCCCCTCCTGGCGAAGCGCCCGTTCGAGCTGATCGGTGAACTCCTCGGCCGTCGTGGCCCGCGTGGCCGGGACACCCATCCCCCGTCCCAGTGCGGCGAAGTCGAGATCGGGCCGGGCGAGGTCGAGCATCCCGTGGGCCAGGGGACCGGGCGCTCCCGCCCCGACCCGACCGAGCTCCATCTCGAGGATCGCATAGGACCCGTTGTTGAAGATGACGGTGGTCACGTCGAGGCCCTCGCGCGCCTGGGTCCACAACGCCTGCAGGGTGTACATCGCACTCCCGTCCGCTTCGAGGGAGAGCACCCGGCGTCCGGGGCAGGCCACCGCCGCCCCCGTCGCCACCGGCATCCCCTGGCCGATCGCGCCACCGGTGAGACAGAGCCAGTCGTGGACGGGCGCGCCGGCGGTGGCCCCGGGGACGAAGATCCCCGACGTGTTCGCCTCGTCGGACACGATCGCCCCCTCGGGGAGGAGGGCGCCGATGGCGGCGGCCACCGCCTCGGCCGTGAGCGGCGCCGGTGGGCCGGTCGGGTCGGACGGCGGGCTGCAGAACGGCACCGTCGACCGGTGCCCCCGAGCACGTCGGCCACCGCCTCCAGGGCCCCGGGCGCGTCGTCGCCCGGGGCGGCCAGGACGTGCACCTCGCACCCGTCGGGGACGAGATAGCCCGGTATGCCCGGGTAGGCGAAGAAGGAGACGGGGGCCGACGGCATCGACGAGGACCAGGTGCCGCGCCCCGTTCAGCTGGGCCTGCGTGAACTCGGCCAGGTAGCCGAGTCGCTCGACTCCCGGGCAGCCCGGCCCCTCGTCTCGAGCGCCGCCGGGAACGTCTCGCACATGAGCTTGGCGCCCGTCGTCGCCGGCCACCCGGCTGGCCGCCATCAGGCCGGGCCGGCGGGTGGCGCTGCCCCCCAGGAGGAGACGGCCGGTTCGCCCGACCGCAGCGCCTTGGCCACGCCTCTCGACGACGTCGGCGGCCACCGGGGCCGGCGCGCCGGCGCCCGTGGCCTTCCGCGGACCGCTCGGTGTCGGACCGTCGTCACCCACCTCCGTCCACGACACGTCGGCCGGGACCACCAGGGTGGCCACCGTGCCGGGAGGCCCCAGGCGGCGGCCACGGCGTCGACGGTGTCGTCGGCCACCGCACCGGGGGACGACGACGACCGGTACCACGACGAGACCGGGCGGGCCAGGCTCTCGATGTCCGTCGCCAACGGTGGGTCGTGACGCCGGTGGTAGGTGGCGTGGTCGCCCACGATGTTCACGAGCGGGGTCCGGGCCCGGCGGGCGTTGTGCAGGTTGGCGATCCCGTTTCCCAGTCCCGGTCCCAGGTGCAGCAAGGTGGCGGCCGGCCGACCGCGCCATCCGGCCGTACCCGTCGGCGGCGCCGGTGACGACCCCCTCGAAGAGCCCGAGGACGGCCCGCATCTCGGGAACGTCGTCCAGTGCGGCGACGAAGTGCATCTCCGACGTCCCCGGATTCATGAAGCAGACGTCGACGTCGCACTCCACCAGCGTCCGGATCAGTCTCTGGGCCCCGTTCATCGGTCGAAGAGTATGTCCGGTCCGAGGATCCCGTGCGGGTCGAAGGCCTCCTTGATCCGCCGCATCAGCGCCACCTTGGTCGGGTCCTCGAGCTCCTGGAAGTACTTCTTCTTCTCCGTCCCGATCCCGTGCTCGCCGGAGATGGCCCCGCCGAGCTCCATCCCCGCACGGAAGATCGCCCTCAGCACGTCGGCCCGTCGTCCCGTCGTCGGGTTGGAAAACCGAAAGGTGGACGTTCCCGTCGCCGACGTGCCCGCACCCGGTCACCAGCGTGGCGTGGGCGTCGGCCACCTCCGACGGCGTCGCCAGGAAGGCGGGAATGGCAGCCCGGGGCACCACCACGTCGATGATGTCGTCGGCACCGTGCGCCTTGGCCACGAAGAACGCCTTCTCCCGGGCGCTGATCAGTTGCCCGGCCGCCTGAGCGGGAAGGACGTAGACCTCCATCGCTCCCGAGCCCCACCAGCAGCTCGGCGAGGGTGGCGATGTCCTCGTCGAGACGGTCCTCGTGCGCGTTCTCGAGGACGACCACCAGGTAGGCGGCGGCCGCGTCCTTGACCTCCTTCGGGATCCCGAGGTCGAGGCCGACGTTGGCGGTGATCGCCGCCATCGTCAGCACGTCGATGTACTCGAGAATGACCGGTGCCGGCCCCGCTGGCCACGATCGGCGGGACGGCCAGCGGTCACCTCCTCGAAGGTGGCGAAGGGGACGAGGACGGTCGCGCTGTGGGCGGCGCGGGGATGGAGCTTCAAGGTGGCTTCGGTGACGAGGGCGAGCGTCCCCTCGGAGCCGACGATCAGCTGGGTGAGGTCGTAGCCCGTCGACGACTTCACGAACTTCCCTCCCGTCCGGATCACCTCCCCGGTGGCCAGGACGGCCTCGAGGGCGAGAACCTGGTGCCGGGTGACGCCGTACTTGATGGCTCGCATCCCCCCGGCGTTGGTGGCCACGTTCCCCCCCAGCGACGCGCTGCTCTCACCGGGGAAGACCGGGTACACGAGCCCGTGCCCGGCCGTGACCCGGTCCAGTTCCTCGAGCGTCACCCCCGGTTGCACCACGGCCACGTGGTTGTCGGTGTCGATCTCGAGGATCTCGTTCATCCGCTCGAACGACACCAGGATCCCGTCCGGCCTCGGCACCGACGCCCCCGAGAGACCGGTCCCGCTGCCCCGGGCGATCACCGGCGTCCGGTTCTTCGTCGGCCACCCGCAGGACACCGGCCACCTCGGCCGTGCATCCCGGGTCGCGACGAGAGCCAACGGGACGACCGGTGTCGCCGTCAGCGCCTCGTCGTGCGTGTAGTCGTCGTGGACGGCCGTCCCGGTCAGGACGTTGTCGCCTCCCACCACCTCGGCCAGCTGCTCGACGAGGTCCCCCATCGCTCTCCTCCGTCCCACCACCTCGCCGACCGGGCCGATCGCACCGCCGACCCTCTCCACCCTAAGGCTTCCACCCCCTGCGCTCCCGGTCCGGCCGCCGGCCGCCCGTCCACGAGAGTCACCACCGCACCCCGTACGCCCGGCCACAAGGGGAGAGCCCTGTAACGGCACGGACTCCGCCCCGAAACACACCGTTCACCTCGTCCACGTAGCCTGAAGAGATGGCGACCTTCCTGGTCCGCATCGAGCTCCCCGACCGACCCGGGGCCCTCGGCGCGGTGGCCAGCCGGATCGGAGCCGTCCGCGGTGACGTCGTCTCCATCGAGATCATCCGCCGCCAGGACGGGCGGGCGCGTCGACGAGTTCGTCGTCGAGCTGGCCGACGCCGACCACGTCCCGTCTGCTCCTCGTCGAGATCGCCGAGGTCGACGGCGTCTCGGTCGAGACCGTCTATCCCGTCGCCGTCGGCGTGACCGACCAACGTCTCGATGCCTACGACACCGCCGTCGCCATCCTCGAGGAGCGCGCCCCCCACGGTGTCCTCTCGACCCTGGCCTCACGCACCTGCCACGAGCTCGACGCCTCCTGGGTGGCCATCATCGACGGCGAGAACCACATGGTGATCGCCTCCGCCGGTCATCCCCCGGCGGCCCCGTGGCTGGCGGCCCACATCCGCGAGTCGACGCCGCGCTGCAGTCCGACGACGGTGACATCGCCTGGGTCCATCTGGCGGCGTGGGATCTCACCCTGGTCGTCGGGCCGACCGACCTGGCCCTTCGGAGCCAGGGACCGCAGCCGGCTGCAGCTCCCTGGCCCGCCTGGCCGACGCCCGCTGGGTCGACCTCTCCGAACGCGAGGCCCGCCTCTCCCATCCCAGCCATACCGCCTGATCCGTTTCCCCCCGGATCGGCGCCCGTCGATTCACGGCGTCGCTTCGGCCGTAGCCGTCGAGCAACTCGAGAAGCGTCCGTACGCCGAAGCCGGTGCCGCCCTTGGTGACGACCCCGTCGTCGTCGTCGGACCGCGCCGGACCGGCGATGTCGAGATGCACCCACGGCACCTCGCCGACGAACCGGGCCAGGAGGAGGGCGGCGGAGATCGCCCCCGCCTGCCCGGCCTTCCCGATGTTCTTCATGTCGGCGACCTCGGAATCGATGTGCTTCTCGTAGGCCTCGGGCATCGGCAGTGGCCACGTCGCCTCCCCGGCCCGGGCCGACGCCGCCTCCACCCGTTGCGCTCAGGTCGTCGTCATTGCCGAACAGTCCGGCCACGCGGTCGCCGAGCGCCACGACGCACGCCCCCGTCAAGGTGGCGAGGTCGACGATGGCGTCGGGTTCCATCTCGGCCGCCAGCGACAACCCGTCGGCCAGGACCAGCCGACCCTCGGCGTCGGTGTTCAGCACCTCGATCGTCTTCCCGTTGCGGATGGTGAGCACGTCGCCCGGCTTCGTGGCCCGACCACCGGGCATGTTCTCGGTGACCGGCGTCACCGCCGTCACCCGCACCCGGACGCCGAGATCGCCGCACGCCGACAGCGTCGCGATCACCGCCGCCGCGCCGCTCATGTCGGTCTTCATCGTCTCCATCCCGCCGGCCGTCTTGAGCGACAGACCGCCCGAATCGAAGGTGATCCCCTTGCCCACGAGCACGACGTGGGGCACCCGGCCGTCGACCTCCACCGGGTCGGGCCGGTTCGTAGGTGGCCCGGATCAGACGCGGCGGCTCCGCCGATCCCCGGGCCACGCCCAGCAGGCCGCCGAGTCGTTCGTCGGCGATCCGCTGTTCGTCCCACACCTCGAGCGTCACCTCGTCCTGAGCACCCAACTCCCGCTCGGCGATCTCGGCCAGCCGCCTCGGCGTCATCGAGCTCGGCGGCTCGTTCACCAGATCTCGCGCCAGGCTAGACGGCCCGGGCGATCCGCACCCCTCGTGTCGACCCCCCGTCGGGCGGCGTCGGCGTCGAGCCCGACTCCCATCACGACGAGCCGGTCGACCCGCCCACCGTCGTCCTCGCTCTTGTGCCCGACGAACCGGTAGGTGGCCAGGACCGCACCCTCGGCCACCGCCTGGGCGGCGCGGCGGTCGGCATCCTCGCCCGTCCCCGTCGTCAACGACTCCGGCAGCACCATCACGGCCGTCCCCGACCGGCCGGCGGCCCGGACGAAGGCGGCCGCCACCCGGCGCATGCGTCTCGAGGTCGAACTTCTCGACGCGTCGCCGCCGCCGACGTAGACCACCGTGGGAGCGTCGCCGGCACCGAGGGCGACGAGGGTCCGACCCACCTTGCCCGTGAACCCGCGACGGCTCGGACAGCTCGCGGTCCAGGGCGAGCGGAAACGGCCACGTCCCCGATGACCACCGGATCGGGAATCCCGTCGACCGAGCCGCGGCCCGTCGTCGTCCTCGAAGACCACCACCCCCACCGAGGCGACCGGGCCGGCGGCCAGCCGCTCGGCCTCGATCTCGTCGGCGGCGTAGACGACCTCCAACGGTGGCGGTGCTGTCGTCATCGGGTTCAGCTCTCCTTCTCTTCTTGGTCGCGCTCTCTTCTTGGTCGCGCGCTCTTCGTTGTCGGGGCCGTGCGTCGGCACGGAGAGGAGGTGTTCGCCCTCCTGCCAGCGGGCCATGGTCCACAAGAGATCGGAGAGCCGATTGAGGTAGGGCCCCACCTGAGAGTCGAGGTCCGCCATGGCGGTGACCACGAGACGTTCCCCCCGGCGGACCACCGTCCGGGCCACGTCGAGAAGGGCGGCCACCCGGTTCTGGCCGGGGACGACGAACTCGGTCGGGCATCTCGAAGCGTTCGTTCAGCTCGTCGATCCGGCGCCTCGAGGGCGGTCACCATCTCCGGGGTGACGAGCGACGTCCCGGCGACGAGCTTGCGCCGGTTGGCCGGGGCCGTCGCCACCTCGGCCATCAGGACCCAGAGGTCGCGTTCGACCCCGATCAGCAGAGAGTCGAGCTCACCGCCGGGCGGGGCCTCGGCCCGGGCCACCCCGATCACCGCCTGGGCCTCGTCGACCACGCCGTTGGCCTCGATCACCGGCTGAGTTCTTCGACACCCGGGGACCCCCGTACAACAGGCCCGTCGTGCCGTCGTCACCCTTCCGCGTGTAGATCTTGGCCACGGGGGCGCATGCTACCGGCCGCATCCGCCGGCCCTTCTAGACTGGTCCGACCGTGTCCGACGATCACCAGGTACTCCCGCCGGTGCTGGCCCACGACGCGCTGGCCCTCGACGAGCGGGGGGCCGCCTATCTCCACGCCGCCGCCAACCGGGTCGTCATCTTCGACGGCGCCATGGGGACCACCCTGCAGCTGGCCGGGCTGAGCGCCGAGGACTTCGGGGGTCCCGAGCTCGAAGGATGCAACGAGGCCCTGGTCCTCTCGCGCCCCGACGCCGTCACGTCGGTCCACCGGGCCTTTCTCGACGTCGGCGTGGACGTGATCGAGACCAACGCCTTCGGGGCCTTCGGCGTCGTCCTGGCCGAGTACGGGTTCGAGGACCGGGTCACCGACATCAACGTGGCGGCCGCCCGCATCGCCCGGCAGGCGGCCGACGAAGTCGTCCACCCCCGAGCGCCCGCGGTGGGTGGCCGGGAACCTGGGGCCGGGAACGCGCTTCCCGACCCTCGGTCAGATCCCCTACGTCGCCCTGCGCGACGACTACGAGGAGCAGGCCACCGCCCTCCTCGCCGGCGGCGTCGACTCCTGATCATCGAGACCGTCTTCGACCTCCTCCAGGCCAAGGCGGCCATGAACGCCTGCACCCGCGCCATGGTCGCCGCCGGACGGCGCGTCCCGCTCCAGGTCCAGGTCACCATCGAGCTGACCGGCCGGATGCTGCCGGGCACCGAGATCGGTGCCGCCCTCACGGCGCTGGAGGCCATGCGGCCGGACGTGATCGGGCTCAACTGCGCCACCGGTCCGGCCGAGATGGGCGAAGCCGTCCGGCACCTGGCCCAGCACTCCCGGCTCCCCGTCGCCGTCCAGCCCAACGCCGGGCTGCCCACCGTCGTCGACGGCGCCATGCACTACGACCTCACCCCCGACCAGCTGGCCGACCACCTCGAGCGTTTCGTGACCGAGCTCGGCGTCAGCGTGATCGGCGGGTGCTGCGGCACCACCCCCGAACATCTCCGGGCCGTCGTCGAGCGCTGCCGGGACCTCACCCCGCACGAACGGCACCCCGAGCACGAACCCGCCGCCGCCTCCATCTACAGTGCCGTCCCCTTCCACCAGGACACCTCCTTCCTCGTCGTCGGCGAGCGCACCAACGCCAACGGGTCGAAGAAGTTCCGCGACGCCATGCTGGCCGCCGACTGGGACTCGACCATGGTCGTGGCCCGCGACCAGATCAAGGAGGGCGCCCACATCCTCGACGTCTGCGTCGACTACACCGGTGCCGACGGCGTGTCCGACATGAACGAGGTCGTCAGCCGCTTCGCCACCCAGGCCAGCGTCCCGCTCATGGTGGACTCGACCGAGGCCCCCGTCGTCGAGGCGGCCCTCCGGTGGATCGGCGGTCGGGCCATCCTCAACTCGGTGAACCTCGAGGAGGGCGACGATCCCGGCACCCGCCTCGACCGCTTCCTCACCCTGGCCCGGGAGTACGGTGCCGCCGTCGTCTGCACCTGCATCGACACCGAGGGCCAGGCCCGGACGGCCGACTGGAAGGTCCGGGCGGCCAAGGCCATCCACGACATCGCCGTCGACCGCTACGGGCTGGAGCCCTCGGACCTCATCTTCGATCCGCTCGTCCTCCCGCTGTCCACGGGCATGGAGGAGAGCCGCCGCGACGGCATCGAGACCATCGAGGGGATCAAGCGCATCAAGGCCGAGCTCCCGGGCGTGTTCACCATCGTCGGGTTGTCGAACGTCTCGTTCGGCCTGACCCCCGCCGCCCGGCACGTCCTCAACTCGATGTTCCTCCACGAGTGCGTCGAGGCCGGCCTGGACGCCGCCATCGTCCACGCGGCGCGGATCCTCCCGCTGTCGAAGATCGACGAGAGGGCCCGGGAGGTCTGCCTGGACCTCATCTACGACCGGCGCCGGGAGGGCTACGACCCGCTCTCGGAACTGCTCACTCATGTTCGAGGGGTCTCCGCCGGCGCCGTCGTGGCCGAGGACCGCACCGGCTGGACGGTCGAGCGGCGGCTCGAGCACCGGATCGTCGACGGCGAACGCAACGGCCTCGAAGCCGACCTCGACGAGGCGCTCTCCGGGGGCCACACCCCGCTCGCCATCGTCAACGACTTCCTCCTGTCCGGCATGAAGACGGTCGGTGAGCTCTTCGCCTCCGGCGAGATGCAGCTGCCCTTCGTCCTCCAGTCGGCCGAGACCATGAAGGCCGCCGTCTCCTATCTCGAGCCGAAGATGGAGAAGGTCGACCAGGGCGGAAAGGCGACCATCGTTCTGGCCACCGTGAAGGGTGACGTCCACGACATCGGCAAGAACCTGGTGGACATCATCCTCACCAACAACGGTTACGAGGTGGTCAACCTCGGCATCAAGGTCGGCATCGCCGAGATGCTCCAGGCCGCCGAGGAGCACAAGGCCGACGCCATCGGGATGAGCGGCCTCCTGGTCAAGTCCACCCTCATCATGCGGGAGAACCTGGAGGAGCTCAACGGCCGCGGCCTCACCCACATCCCCGTCATCCTCGGCGGGGCGGCCCTCACACGGACGTACGTGGAACGCGACCTCCGCCAGGTCTACGAGGGCCGCGTCTTCTACGGCAAGGACGCCTTCGAGGGCCTCTCGCACCATGGACCGCCTGGTCGAGCTCCTCCGCAGCGGCGAGGACGACCCCACCTTCGGGCGCGAGCTCGGCGGCCGGTCCCTGCCCCCGCGCAAGAGCCAGACCGAGGCCGCTGTCCGTGGTGGAGCGTCCCGACCCGTTCCCCCGAGGTCGTGAAGGACAACCCCGTCTTCACCCCGCCCTTCCTCGGCAGCCGGGTGGCCAAGGGGATCGCCCTGGACGACATCGCCGGCTACCTGAACCTGACGGCGCTCTTCCGCAACCAGTGGGGATACCGCCCCGAGAAGGGCGAGGACGATCCGCGCCTTCAAGAACCGGGTCCGCAGCGTCCTGCGCCAGGAGCTCGACAACGCCAAGGCCCAGGACCTCCTGGTCCCCCAGGTGGCCTGGGGCTACTTCGCCGCCAACGCCGAGGGCGACGACCTGGTCCTGTGGACCGACGAGACCCGCCGCACCGAACTCCAGCGCTTCTCCTTCCCGCGCCAGAACAAAGAACCCTGGCTCTGCATCGCCGACTTCTTCCGGCCGGTCGAGTCCGGCGACCTCGACTACGCCGCCTTCCAACTCGTCACCATGGGACCCGTCGTCTCCGAGGCGGCCGCCGTCCTCTTCGGCGAGGACCGCTACACGGAATACCTCCGCCTCCACGGGCTCGGGGTCGAGATGGCCGAAGCCCTGGCCGAGTACTGGCACCGGCGCATCCGTGAGGAGTGGGGCTTCGCCGACGAGGACGGTCCCACCCTCATCGGGCTCTTCCGCCAGCAGTACCGGGGCGGTCGTTACTCGTGGGGATACCCGGCCTGTCCCGATCTCGAGGACAACGCCAAGGTCGTCGATCTCCTCGGAGGGGACCGGATCGGGGTGATCGTGAGCGACGGGCTTCCAACTCCATCCCGAACAGACGACCGACGCCATCATCTGCCACCATCCCCGGGCCAAGTACTTCGTGGCCTAGCCCAGCGGGTCCCGCCGCCGTCACAGCGCCAGGGTCGCCCCGCCGTCGACGACGACGGCGGCGCCGTTCACGAAGCCGGCCTGACGGGAGCAGAGAAAGGCGACCACCTGACCGAAGTCGGCGGGGTCACCCATCGGGCCACCACCCCCGGAGCCGGCCAGCTGGCGCATCCGCTCGGTGGCGTGGGGCCCGGGGCAGACGAGGTTCAAGGTGATCCCGACTCGCTCGGCGGCGAGATCGGCGGCGGCCGTCTTGGCCCAGCGCCCACAACCCGACGCGGGCCGTGTTCGACAGCGCCAGCCCCGGCAGGGGCTGGACGATCGAGTACGACGAGATGCAGCAGATCCGGCCCCACCCCCGGTCCGCATGTGGGGGACGGCGGCCCGGACCAGCCGCACCGCGCTCAGGAGGTTGGCCTCCACGGCGGCGCGGATGGCGTCGTCGTCGACGTCGAGAGCCCGGCCCGGCGGCGGCCCGCCGGCGTTGGCGACCACGATGTCGATCTGGCCGAACCGTTCGACGGTCGCCGTCACCAGCCGTTCGGGGACCTCGGGATCGGTGACGTCGGCGACGATCCCGAAGACGTCGGCTCCGGCTGGCGCGCAGCTCCTCCTCGGCGTGGTCGAGTGACTCCGCCCCCCGGGCGCTCACCACCACCCGGGCCCCCTCGGCCGCCAGGGCGTCGGCGCTGGCCCGACCCAGTCCACGCGACGAGGCCGTCACCAGGGCCACCCGGCCGTCGATGCCCAGATCCACGTCGATCAGCCCGTCCCGGTGGTGCGCCGCCGGCGACCTCGACCGGCGCTCACGCGTCCACCACGACGAGGGAGTGGTCGACGGTGTTCAGGGAGTCCGGGCCCTCGTCGCCCACGACGACGATGTCCTCGAGGCGCATCCCGAAACGACCCGGGAGGTAGATGCCGGGCTCGACCGAGAAGGCGTGGCCGGTGGCGAGCGGCGTCCGGTTCCCCGCCACCAGATAGGGATCCTCGTGCTCCTCGATGCCGATCCCGTGTCCGGTCCGGTGGATGAAGTACTCCCCGAAGCCGGCGTCCTCGATCACGCCACGGGCCACGGCGTCGACCTCCTCGGCCGCCACCCCGGGCCGAACGCAGGCCACCGCCGCCTGCTGGGCCGCCGAGGAGCACGGCGTAGCAGTCGGCTGACCGTCGAGTCGGGCTCGCCGGTGACCACGGTGCGGGTGATGTCCGAGCAGTAGCCGACGTCGGTCCCGTTGTCGTACTCGCCGCCGAAATCGCAGACGACGACCTCGCCCGGGCCGATCCGCCGCGGTCCCGCCTCGTGGTGGGGGCTGGCGCCGTTCGGCCCGCTCCCCACGATGGCGAAGTTCACCCGCCGGTGACCTCCGGCGAGCAGCCGGGTCGCCGATCTCCTCGGACACCTCCGCCTCGGTCCGCCCGACCAGGGGGATCTCGCCGGCCTGGAGCGCCGCCGCCACCGCGGTCGGCCGACTGGGCGGCGGCCCGGAGCTGGGTCGATCTCGTCGGCGTCCTTCACGGCCCGCAGCGACGACGTCACCGTCGAGGCGGCGACCCAGCCCGTGGTGGGCAGGCGCTGCTTGGAAGGCGAGGAGCGAGGTCGCCCAGGCCCGGTCCGAGATGCCGACCGTTGCCGACCCGTCCCCGAGCAGTGCGACGGCGACGGCGACCGGGTCCTCGGTCTCGGCCCAGGGGCGGACCGTGAAGGCGCCCGATCCCTCCGGGACGCGCGGCGCTTCGAGGCCGGGGACGACGAGGACGGCGTCGCCCTCCCGGGTTAGCACCAGCACCGTGAGCCGCTCGAGCGGCATGGCCCGGTAGCCGGTCAGCCACGGCAGATCGGCTCCGTGGGAGAGCAGGAGGGCGTCGACGCCGCGGGCGGCCATCTGCTGACGGACCTGGTCGAGCCGCCGGGCCCGGGGCACGGCGCCATCGGCGGACGCCGGGGCCGGAGGGGGTGACGACCGGCTCACGCGCCGGCCTCCCCCACGAGCGCCTCGACCTCCCCCGACGAGGCCGACGCCGGCGGCGGCGGCGCGGGCGTGATAGCTCGAACGGGTGAGCGGCGACGACTGGACGTGGGCGAAGCCCATGGCGCTCACCGACCTCTCGCAGCCGGTCGAACTCCTCCGGTCGTCCACCAACGCGCCACCGGCAGGTGGAGGCGCTCGGTCGGAGGTACTGCCCGATCGTGACGATGTCGACCCCGGCCCCCCGGAGGTCGGCCAGCGCGCCCACCACCTCCTCCTCGGTCTCCCCCATTCCCAGGATGAGCCCCGACTTGACCGTCAGACCGGCGGACTTGGCCCGGGCCAGCACGGAGAGGCTGCGGGCGTAGCCGGCCGACGGTCGCACCGCCCGCTGGAGCCGGGCCACCGTCTCGAGGTTGTGGTTGAAGACGTCGGGCCCGGCCCCGATCAGCGCCGCGAGCGCCGTCCTGCCTCCCCTTGCAGTCGGGGACGAGGACCTCGACCGTCGTCCGCGGGCACCGCCGGCGGATGGCCTCGATGGTGGCGACGAAACCGCTCGCACCCCCGTCGGCTCAGATCGTCGCGGGCGACGGCGGTGACGACGGCGTGCGGCGAGACCGAGCCGTTCCACCGCCTCGGCCACCCGCTCGGGTTCGTCGGGGTCCACCGGGAGAGGATGGCGGGTGTCGACCAGGCAGAACCCGCAGGCCCGGGTGCACCGCTCGCCGTTGATCATGAAGGTGGCCGTCCCGTCGGCCCAGCACTCGAAGATGTTCGGACAGCCCGCCTCCTCGCACACCGTCACCAGGTCGAGGTCGCGCATCGTCCGGCGCAGCGCCAGGAAGTCGTCGCCCATCCGGGCCGGGACGCGCAGCCACGGGGGCTTGCGCTCGGCGAGGGCCAGCCCGCCGTCGGGATCGACGCCGGCCTGACGGAGACGGATCCGGAGCCGTCCACCCGCGGCGCGCCGACCCGACCGGTGGCCGACCGGCGACCGAGCGACGCGCCGACGGTCCGGTGTCCACGTCCTGGCGGTCGACGACGCCGTCGGGAGCCCAGCGTGACCGCGCCGTGGCGGGCCAGGACGTCGACGACATCGGCCACCGTGGCCGTCGATCCCCTCGGCGGCCAACGACGTCACCGCCTTGTCGGCCAGTCCGCAGGGCACGATCCGGTCGAACCAGGACATGTCCGGATCGACGTTCAGAGCCAGTCCGTGCATGGAACGACCGCGACTGACCCGGACGCCGATGGCACAGATCTTCCGGGGATCCGGTCCGTCGGGGTCGACCCAGACACCGGGGTACCCGGCGCTGACGCCCGGCGGCAGACCGAACTCGGCCAGGGTGTCGATCACCACCTGCTCCACGGCGTGGACGTGGCCGGGGACGGCCCCCGGCCCCATGGGCACGGAGACGATCGGATAGCCGACGAGCTGGCCGGGACCGTGGTAGGTGACGTCGCCGCCGCGATCGGTCCGGATCATCGTCGCCCCCACCGACTCCGGGTCGACGAGCACGTGGGCTCGGGTCGCCCCGGACCCCGAGCGTGAAGACGTCGGGGTGCTCGAGGAGCAGGACGTAGTCGTCGTGACTGCCGGCGTGGAGCGCGCTCTGGAGAGCGTGGGCCTCGTGATACGGGACCCGGCCGAGCCAACGGACCCGCAGCATGCTCGGTCCTCCGCCGCGTCAGAGCTCGGCGGCCCAGTCGTGGGTGTCGAGCAGTTCGGCGATCCGCGCCACGAATGCCGCCGCGTACGCGCCGTCGACCGCCCGGTGATCCCACGACAGGCACAGCAGGCCCATCGAATGGATGGCGATGGCCTCGGTGCCGTCGTCACCCGTGACCACCACCGGACGGCGCTTCACGCCGTCGGTCGACAAGATGGCCACCTGTGGCTGGTTGATGATCGGAGCCGTCAGGAACGTCCCGAACGGACCGGCGTTCGTGATCGAGAACGTCCCGCCCGAGATGTCGTCGGCCGTCAACTTCTTGGTCCGGGCCCGGTTGGCCAGCTCGTGGATCCGCCGGGCCAGGCCCCGCAGCGTGAGCTCCTCGGCCCGGGGGACCACCGGGACGATCAGTCCCTGATGGTCGAGGTCGACGGCGACACCGAGGTTCACCTGATGGTGGACGATCAGCGCGTCGTCGCCGACGGACGAGTTGAGGTCGACCCACTCGTGGAGCGCTTCGACACAGGCCCGGGCCACGAACGGGAGGTAGGTGAGAGAGAAGCCCTCTTCGGCCCGGAACTGCTTTCCGTGGGCGCGCCGGACCCGCTCGACGTTCTCGTAGTCCGCTTCGAGGACCACGAGCGTGTGGGGCGAGGTGGCCTTCGACCGCACCATGTGCTCGGCCGTCCGACGCCTGATGTTGGTGAAGGGCACGACCTCGTCGGTTCCCGCCCGCACCGGCGACGCCGTCGGCACGGCGGGGGCGGGGGCCGTAACAGGAGCCGGCGGTGCCGGAGCAACGGGGGCGGAGGCCGGCGGCGGCGCAACGGGAACGGAGGCCGGCGGTGCCGGAGGGGGCGCCGGTGGCGGTGCCTCGGGGACGGCCGCCGGTGCCGGAGGGGGCGCCGGTGCCGGGGCGGGCGGCGGGGGCGGCCGGCGCGCTCTTCGTCGATCAGGGCCAGGACGTCGGAGCGGGTGATCCTTCCGCCGAGGCCCGTCCCGCGTACCTCGGCCGGATCCAGACCGTGCTCGTCGAGGAGCCGTCGCACCACCGGGGAGAGAACGAGGTTGCCGACCCCGCCGCTCCCGTTGGTGTCCCCCCCGACGGGAGGCGGGGGTGGCGCCGGCACCGGGGCCGGTGGTGCCGGCGGCGCCGTCCCGATGGGCATGGGCGGCGCCGGCGGTGGCGGAGGCGCGCTCGGCGCCGGTGGCGGGGGCGGCGCCACGGACGCGGCGACCACGGCCGGGGTGCGGGGCGCGGCCGGTTCCGACGGGGCCTGGTAGGCGGCGGGGGGCGGCGGCGCCTGATAGGCGGCCGGAGCCGGTGGTGCCTGGTAGGCCGTCGGGGCGGGCGGGGCCTGGTACGTCGGTGGCGCCGGCGCGGCGAGGCCACCTCCGGTGCCGGCACCGGCGCGGTGACGCCGTCCGAGACGACGGCGAGAACGGTCCCCACGTCGACGGTGTCGCCCTCCGGGACCCGGATCTCGGCCAGGACGCCGGCGGCGGGCGAGGGAACCTCCGAGTCGACCTTGTCGGTCGACACCTCGAACAGGGGCTCGTCGCGGGCGATGGTCTCCCCCACGGCCTTCAACCACTTGGTGACCGTGCCCTCGGTCACCGTCTCGCCGAGTTGCGGCATCACGACATCAGCCAAGGTGCAACCCCCTGCCCGTCAGGGCCAGCATCGTCTCCCCGAACGACTCGGAGAGTGTCGGATGGGGCTGGATGAACTGGGCGATCTCGTCCGGAGTGGCCTCCCAGTTCACCGCCATGTATCCCTGACCGAGCTGCTCGGTCACCCACGGCCCGACCATGTGGACTCCGAGAATCCTCCCCGCCCCGCCCGTCCGGCGTGCGTTCGGTGACGACCTTCACCAGCCCGTCGGTCTCCCCCACGATCCGGGCCCGGCTGTTCCCGCCGAACGGGTCCTTCTTCACCACCACGTCGATACCGGCCTGGCGGGCCTGGCCCTCGGTCATCCCGACGAAGGCCACCTCGGGATGGCAGTAGATGCACCAGGGGACGCGCCCGTACTCGACGGGGACGGCCGGCTCACCCGAGGATCCCCTTGACGGTCAAGATCCCTTCGGCGAACCCGACGTGGGCGAGCTGCGGGGTGTCGACGACGTCGCCGGCGGCCCAGACCCCGTCGGCCCCCGTCCGCATGTACTCGTCGACCACCACGAAACCGCGGTCGTCCACCACCACGCCGGTCCCCTCGGCCACCAGACCGGCGGTCAGCGGACGACGGCCCACCGAGACCACGACGGCGTCCACCGCCACCTGCTCCCCGTCGCCGAAGGTGACCGTCGTCCCCGAGCCGTTCGGGGTGTGCCCGGTGACCGTGACACCGGTGTGGACCGTCGATCCCGCGCTTGCGGAAGGACCGGGCCACGACGGCCACCACGTCCTCGTCGCAGCCCGTCAGCAACGACGGCAGCGCTTCGAGGACCGTCACCTGGCTGCCGAGGTCGGAGAACATCGAGGCGAACTCACAACCGATCGCCCCGCCACCGATGATGGCCACCGACGCCGGTGCCGTGTTGAGCGACAGGACCTCGTCGGAGGTGAGGATCAACCGTCCGTCGACCCCGAAGCCGGGGATCGTCCGCGGCACCGACCCCGACGCCAGCACCACGTTCCGGCCCGAGAGCTCGATGGTCTGATCCGGACCCGCTGACACGGACACGCCGGTCGGGTAGGAGCTCGCCCGACCCGCTGAAGGTGGTGATCCCGCGGCCCTGCATCAGGCCCACCAGTCCCTTGAAGAGGGTGTCGACCACCTTCTGCTTCCGGCCCTGGCTGACGGAGAAGTCGACGATCGGCTGGCCGGCCTGGACGCCGAACTCCTTGGCTCCCGCCACCGTCCGCATCACCGATGGCCGTCTCCAGGAATTCCTTGGCCGGGATGCAGCCGCGGTGCAGGCAGGTCCCCCCCACCTTGTCCCGCTCGACGACGGCGACGGACAAGACCGGCCGAAGCGCCGTAGAGGGCGGTGGCGTAGCCGGCGGGACCGCCACCGATCACGACGACATCGAACTCGGTCCCTCCGGTCGTCGTCATCACCTCCTGTGGGCGAACCCACCCGGCTCGGCCGGATCCGCGGGCCAGCCTACCGGGGGCGCATCGGCCCGGAAACCATCTTGCCGACCACGCCGCGGCACCGACGGGCGGGCATCTCGCTAGAGCTCCGGGGGCAGCGGGAGCGGACGCCGGCCGGCGAATCCGTCCTCGGGAAGGTGCCACCACGCGAGATCGTCCTCGCCGAGCTGCCAACAGAGCTGGACGACGCGCCCGCTCGGGTGCAGGCAGGGGAAGTCGACCAGTCCGCGCACCGGATCGCGCAGCACGATCCCTTCCTCCTCGAGCTCGGCCAGGGCCTGCCCGGGATCGAGGTCGAGCGGCGCGTCGTCCGCCGTCGCCGGCGCGCTGTACGGTGGCATGGCCGTTCGTCCCCGCCCGGACGCTCAGGTCGGCCGACCGCCGCAGCAGCGAGAGGATCCGCCGCAGCCGCGGCAGATACGCCCGGGCCTCCTCCTCCGTGAAGTACCGCACCGCCGTCCTCTCTACGAGGCGGCGGCCGGGCCGCCGCTCCTTGAGCCGTTCGGCGAGCCCGACGATCCGCTCGCGCGCCAGCTGCGGCCATACCTCGCGGATCCCCCGGGGGTGGAAGGCGTCCGACGCCCGGCCCAGGGCCTCGTCCTCCTCGTCGGAGAGCTCGAGGTCGGCGGCCGCCGCGTTGACCTCGACCTGGGCGACCGAGCTGGCACCGGGGATCACGACGACGTTCGGCCGACGGATCAACCAGGCCAGCGCCACCTGCGACGGGGTGGCGTCATGGGCGGCGGCCACCTTCCTCAGGACGTCGATCAGCGGCTCGGCCAGACGGAGGTTCTCGGGAAGGAAGGCGGGCGAGTTGATCCGGACCATCCCGCCGGGACGGTGCTCGGCGTCGTAGCGGCCGGAGAGGAGACCCTGGGCCAGCGGGCTGTAGGCGATGATCAACCGGTCGTTGGCCTGCGCCCACGGCAGCAGCTCGCGTTCGGGGCGGCGGTCCACCAGGTTGTAGGGGACCTGGTTGGACAGCACCGGCCGCCCGAGGGCCGGCGTCGGCCGCCTGCCAACGGGCCAGGGCGTAGTTCGAGACCCCGGCGTGTCCGACGAGACCCTCGTCGATCAGCTGGCCGAAGGCCGGCATCGTCGACGGTCAACGGGACGACCGGGTTGGGCTGATGGATCTGGTAGAGGTCGATGCTCTTCACACCGAGTCGTCGGAGACTGCCCCGGGCCCGCTGCAGGACGACCGGCCCGACGGGGAGGACGGGGAAGATCTTGGTGGCCAGGAAGGCCTCGTCGCGCCGGCCGTCGAGGGCCCGTCCCAGGATCCGCTCGGAGCGGCCGAAGGCGTAGATCTCGGCCGTGTCGAAGAGGGTGATCCCGACGTCGAGGGCCCGGTGGACGATGGCCACGGCGTCGCGCTCGGCGTACTCGTCGCCGTAGCCCCACTCCCGCGACCCGAACTGCCACGTCCCGAGGCCGATCGCCGACATCCGGGCCCCGCCCACCTCGACGTACTTCATCGGCGCTCCCGTACCTCCATCGGCGGGACACCGAGAGCTCGCTCACTTCGGGGGCATCCGGATCCCGCCGTCGAGCCGGATCACCTCGCCGTTCAGATAGGAGTTCTGGGCGATGTGGGCGACGAGCTGCCCGTACTGGAGCGGGCTGGCCGAGCTTCTTCGGGAAGAGCACCGACTGGGCCAGGGCGTCGCGCTGCTCGTCGGGGAGCATCCCGAGCAACGGCGTGTCGAAGAGTCCGGGGGCGATGGTGACGACCCGGATCCCCACCGGGGCCAGGTCGCGGGCGGCGGGGAGGGTCATCCCCACCACCGCCCCCTTGGACGCCGAGTAGGCCAGCTGGCCGACCTGACCGTCGAAGGCGGCGACCGACGCCGTGTTCACGATCACGCCGCGCTCCCCGTCGGCCAGCGGCTCGGTCCCGGCCATGGCCGACGCCGCCATCGTCATCACGTGGAACGTCCCGATGACGTTCAGCTCCTGGATGAACTTGAACGCCTTGGGGTCGTGGGGCGAGTTGTCCCGGTTGATGACCCGACCGACCCAGCCGGTCCCGGCGCAGTTGACCGCCACCCGGAGGTTCCCCCCCTCGGCCGCCTGGTTCACCGCCCGCTGGCAGTCCTCGGGGTCGGTGACGTCACCGGCCGACGTAGTTGGCGCCGATCTCGTCGGCCAGCTGCTTGGCCCCCTCCTCGTTGCGGTCGAAGATGGTGCAGCGGACGCCGAGCGACTGTCAGCGTCCGCGCCGTCCCGGCCCCGAGACCCGACGCTCCACCGGTGATGACGGCTGACGATCCTTTGAGCTCCATGCGCCGCATGCTACGGGCCGCCCTCCCGGCGCCGCCAACAGCCCGTCACGCTCCCGCGAGCGTCAGCCGGGGAACTCCTCGCCGGACTCCGCCCGCTGCGTCGCCGCCGCCTCGGTGGCCAGCAGGTCGACCCGGTCGTTCATGGTGTCGCCCGAATGCCCCTTCACCCAGCCGAACCGGACGGACCGGTCCGGATCGAGCGCCAGCTCGAGCAGCGGCTCCCACAGGTCACGGTTGGCCACCGGTTTCCCGGCGCTGTTGCGCCATCCCCGCCGGCGCCATCCCTCCCACCACCGGTCCCGGAAGCAATTCACCACGTAGGTCGAGTCGCTCATCACCAGCACGGGCCCGTCCAGCGCCTCCAGGGCCTTGACCACCGCGGTGATCTCCATCCGCTGGTTGGTCGTCTGCGGTTCGGCCCCGCTGGCGTACGGGCCGCCGGGAACGGCCCAGGCCCACCCGCCGGGCCCCGGATTCCCGAGGCAGGACCCGTCGGTGTAGACGACGGTCTCGCCCTCCACCGGCACCTGTGGCGCCGCGGATCGAGAACGGGGCAGCGCCATGGTTCCCCAGCATGCACCGACGGTGCCCGGCCCGCGCCCGACTCCCCTCCGGTCCGCCCCCGGGGCCGTCGGGGTCCGTCCGCCGGTCGCCGGGCCTCCCCCGGGGGCCGAGCGCTCGGCCGCTATCGCGCTGTCCGTGGGCGAGCAATTGCCCTGCGAGGATCATCATCGGTGGTGATGCGCATCCCGGTCACGAGGAGGAGGATTGTCCTCGGATCCCGACCACGGAGAAGGATCAGAGTTCTCACGTCAATCTCTCCGACGTTGGGAGTGAAGGAGGGGCGCCTGCCAGCGCCCCTTCTTCCAATTGCCTCCGCAAACACCTCCTCATGGTCCACCGGACGGTGAGGGCGCCCTTAGGCACCGCGAGAGTGCGAAGTGTACCCGAGAGCTGTACCAGCGCATCATGGGCGCCCTGCACCGTGAATTTGTTGGGAGCGCTGATAAAGGGCAGACTGGTGAGCTTCGAAATCTCGGCAGCGGCCGCCTCGCCGAAATCCGGGAGCTGCATTGATGCCCGTTCCCACTGCCGTTCCGCCAAGCGCCAGTCGATACACACCGCGCAGTGCATCTTCTATACGCTCAAGGTTGTCGCTGAGCATTCCTGAGTAACCCGACCATTCCTCGGCGAGCGTGATCGGCGTGGCATCCTGCATGTGCGTGCGACCGATCTTCACAACGTCTTTCCACTCCTCAACCTTTGCTGCGATTGAATCTCGCAGGGCCTTGACCGCGGGTATCAGTCGTTCTTTCACGTTGACTGCTGCCGCTATGTTCATCGCAGTGGGAAACGAATCGTTGGACGACTGCGACATGTTGACGTGATCGTTGGGATGGACCGGCGTTTTACTCCCGAGCGGTGTGCCTGCGAGTTGGCAACAGCGGTTGGAAATCACCTCATTCACGTTCATGTTGAATTGCGTGCCGCTGCCCGTCATCCAGACATGCAGAGGAAACATGTCGCCATGTTGGCCCGCGAGGATCTCGTCGCACGTCTTAACGATGAGTCTGTGCCGCTCGTCGTCGAGCCGGCCACCGGCATGATTGGCATTCGCGGCGGCTTTCTTGAGAGTCGCGTACGCTGCAATCATCTCGCGCGGGATCAGATCCTGTCCTATGCTGAAATGTTCAAGCGACCGTTGCGTTTGTGCCCCCCACAGCTTGGCGCTCGGCACATCGACTTCACCGAGGCTGTCGGTCTCTTTCCGTATGCCCATTACCGTCACGTTGCTGGTGCGTTCATTGCGCTCACTGTCTTCTCCTCCCATCGCTTTTGCTGCCCGTTCCATAAATCCTCGTTGTGCGGTTGTCACCAGCCGCTGCTATTGCACTACGAATGCCAAAGTCGAGAGCTGAGACCGGGAGCGCTTACCAGATTCCGGGTTCCACAGTTCTTTTGCACACAGCTCGTCCTCGCATGCTGCGATGCTCCACCCAACGACAAGCTTCAGCGTTGCTTGAGTGTCCAGTAATTTCTTTCTGTGTAGTTACGCTTCCCTAGAGGTTTGCGTCGCCACCACAATATGGCCGAGCGAATTCCGATCTCTCATCCCGGAATTCGGACATCGTGTCAGCCGCTGGACACTCACATGAATCCTTACAAGGCGATTCCAAACTTCGTAGTCGCCCATGTCTCAGAAATCCGCAGCTCAGACCTGGGACAATTGATTGGAACCTGACGTGCCTTATGCACGACCTGGAAGATCACCGACAGAGTCAGAACGAACAATTTGTAAATTCAGCCGTACACCGAAGGAGTTTCCGATGAATTCTCTTCAGCGATATGTTCTAGCCCTTTCTCGCGTTCTCATGGCAATCGTATTTCTGCTGAATGGTCTCGGGATCATTAACCAGGCAGTTGCTGCAAAAGAGCTCCTCGAACACGGAGCTCCCGCCAGCCTAGTGCCATTTCTCATGCTGAGCGCCAGAACCATCGAGATACTCGCAGGTTTTAGTTTGGCCTTAGGTATCTATCCACGAGTGGCGGCTGTCGCAATATTGGCTTTCTTGCTTCCTGCAACGTTCACAGCACACGCCTTCTGGCAGGTATCCGGCACAGCCAGCTTTACTCCGCAGTTGCTCAACTTCTTCAAGAACACAGCTATGATGGGTGGCTTGCTGTTTATGGCTGCGACGAGATCCCAACCAACGCTTCTTCCGCGCACTGCACGGTCAGACAGTCGGGAGTGGATAAGGCACGAGGGAACCTCTCACAGTGCCGCGCCAGCGGCTTGATAATTAAGTTGTCATTCAAGGAGATCTAGAGATTCGCTGGGCTCCCGCGCCTCACATCATCCTTGCATTCAACTTGGCCGGCTTTAAGCCAGGGACCTTTTTCAATACGCCAACCTACAATGCGGGCCCAATCGCCGCGAATGTCGGCTTTACGTATCGCTTTTAGGAATCCCTGTCCAGTACAACATCGCGGTCGGTTCTTAAATACTCAATAAAGGAACTGGCACGATAATGAGTTGCGGGAATCATAGAGGAGATGACCAATCGCTGATCTCACTTGTCCCTGCAAGCGTCGTTGAGGGTCACCTTGTGATCCAACTGGACGAACATCAGCGTGATGGGTGCGTCGCCCAGCGTCCCCGACAGGTGGCCGACATGACCGGCGGCATCCGGCTTCGAGCCCTGGTCCTCGCCCAGCGAGGCGTCGCCCGGTCCCATCTCGACCCGGTGTCCGTCCATCGTCTCGACGAACCAGCGCCCCGACAGCGGGATGATCCATTGCGGTGCAGGATTTTCATGCCATTGTCCGACCCATCCCTTCGGGAACTGAGCGATCACGACGTGAGCTGGCGTGTCCTGCAGCTTGTCGATGAAGATCGGCTCCACGCCCTTGCCGAGGGAGAGCGGGCTGAAATCCTTGAACTCGCATTGGGTTTGATGGGTCGTCCCCGCGCTATCAACCCAGACGTGCCAGTAGTGAAGCGGCTGCGGAGTCGGGGACTGCGCCGCTGCTATGCTCGCCGGCCCCGCCGCGAACGCGAGGGCCAGCGTCACGCTTCTGAAAGATCTCACGGATGCCTCCTACTGGTGGTCTGAAATCATGAGGTCGAATAGATCGAGACTTCAATCCGCAGTCATAGCGGGAGTTGCTCCGGCGGTGGATAACCATGCTGCTCTCGCCCAACTCCTCCGTCGTATTTCTTTGTGGTTTTGAAC
>CAWJFJ010000019.1:0-303939 GCA_963842145.1 uncultured Acidimicrobiaceae bacterium | reverse complement strand
GCGGAATTGGAAGTCCGGGGCGTCGCCGACAAGTTGAATTGATAACCACTGCCCGGTTCATCGGCGGACAACGAGATGCTGGTCACGCCTGCGGTCGGAAGCCAACTGGACCGCAGACTGGCGGGCGTACAGAGTGCCGCCGAAATACTTGGGCCACATTCTATCGAGGCGAATCCCTGGCTCGAAGGCAGATCATGAGCCACGATAGAGCTGCTGAGGAACGTGTTCGGTCCAAAGCCGATTGTCCGGCAGAATTGTCGCACGAGTTCGTACGTCGTTATCTGACCTGACGTGACAGGAACGTACCAATAAGAGGCCAACCAGCCCTTGTTCAGAGTAAGCGTGACCGTGTCGTCCGCTTGGCCGTGGGTGGAATGAGTCTGTGTGGGTTGCAACCTGACCGACTGGGTGTTCCCGGGCGTCACTAATGCGACGGTGTCTCCAGGGGGAATCAATCCGAGGGTGTCGGTGACCGAGCTGTAGAGATTCGGCCGGCACGAAGTCGGCCTGGGACGGGAATCGAGCCAGAAGGTCCCCGGTAGTTCCCCGTCTGTGAAGGTTCGGGTGACCGTCTCACCCCATCGCAGGCCCATGAGTTGTTCGCTGCCCGCCGGAGGAGTCGAGGGCCAGTTCGAGGACGTCGTGGGCCAACATTGTCCGCTAGGCGACGACACGTTGCCGCTGGTGGTGACATAGGCGGCACTCTGGACGTCACGAGCGAAGTTCACTGAGGTCAGCTGCGCGTCGGCCGAGTCGGCCACGCGGTTGAAGGTGGTGGATTCGTTCTGAAGAATTGTGATCAGAGCGGCCGCGATGCCGCCGACGACGATCGGAAGTATCACGATGACGATCAGGAGCTCGACGAGAGTGAACCCCTCGTCACCCCGGCAGCCGGCATGGCGTTTCGTCTTGGGGTGCAACCGGTTCCGGACCCTCATGACCGTCCGACTCCCATGTGATCCCTGCCTGACTCGGCGGTCCCTTGGCTGGTTAGATTCATCGCGGATGGCCCCGGCTGACTGTGGTGTTCCAACCGCTGCTAGGTGAATTGCCGGTTCCTCTGGCCTCCCCGTATTGCGCGTTTCCCTGCATCATCGTAGTCGTCCTGCGGCCATACGGCCACGCTCAGTGCGGAACTGTCATGGGATTCACCTGACAGAACGGGGGAGACCCTTCGTTGGGCCACCCCCGTTCTGTCAGTGCGGCTCGTTACCCGTCCGCCATCACGCACGGGGACGGGACTCGCCCTTCTGGCTCGGATGGGGCTGCGGCGCGGATTGCGCTTCGACAGCGAAGCATTACTTTCCTAGCTGAAGTTCGAACAGACACTTGGGTTCGTGTCGAAGTTCCAAAGCGGGCTGAGAGTGGGCGGCATGGCTCCCGACGTGCTGGGTGCGATGGCGAAGACCCCTCCGTTTCCGTCGGTCACTATCTGGTAGTGCTGCCTGCCCGCCCCACTCGGAAGCTCGCGAAGGAACGCCCCGACGATCGTGTTATTCGTGGGCGACTGCCACGTTCCGACGGTGCCGTTGACTCCGTTGACGATCGGGTAGGTATTCACCGTGGCGCCGCTCGCCGAGGTGCCCGTATCGCCGAGGAGGCCGAACACCGCACCAGCGGCGGCCGGAGCACCGCTCGGAGGAGTTGCATTGGGCCACGTCTGCCCGTTGTTAATCTGAGCAGTGCTGGTGGTCGTCAACTGCGCAGCTCCTGGGTAGTAACCGACCTCGGCCTTGTACGACTCGAGCGCTGTCTCGAACGTCTTGGCGTCGGCGTTGCAGCCGGCGGTCTTGGCGTTGCTGCCCGGTGCGTCCCGACGGCGAAGACCACGATGGCGGCAAGAATGGCCAAGATGATGATCACGATGAGGAGTTCGATGAGGGTGAATCCCCCTTCGTTCCTCTTTTCAATCATTCGATCCCACATGATGACTCTGTATCCCCTCTTGGTTGAGTGTCGGCGATGCTTGCCGACCTGTTCGAGATATCGACCGCTACACTGCGGCTTGTTGAATTCCGTGTCGTGTGAACGAATCAGGTCGAATAGAAGCCCTCCTCGTCCGGCTTGACGCCCGCGCATGATCACGAGTCGAGTCATGTGATCTGTGACCTGACGGAAGATCCCGTACATCGCAGAGACCAGGGCGATGGCGACGAAGCCGACGACAAGTCCGACGAAGAGGATGACGGCCGGCTCGAACAGGCTGGTGAAGTGCTTCAACTTGTACTCGAGTTCCTCGTCGAAGTATGCGGCGGCCGAGCCGAGTTGCTCGTCGAGTGTTCCCGTGCTCTCGCCGACGACGAACATGTGTCGGGCGGCCGTCGGAAACAGCTGAGTGGCCGCCAGAGGGGCGGCGAGTCCCTCGCCCCTGAGCATCGCCTCACGAGCGTTGAAGAGGCCACGCCGGAAGACGGAGTTGGCGGTGGCATCGCCGGTGACCTGCAGCGCGTCGGGAATCGGTACACCGGCGTCGACCATCGTGCACAGAATCCGACAGAATCGCTCGAGAATCGCCGTCGTGATGAGATCGCCCAAGAAGGGCGTGCGGAGAAGGGCCGTGTCGCGGAGTTCGCGACCGCGGCGTCGTCACCGTGAGCAGAATTGCACGCGCCAGTACAACGGCAACGACGATGCCGACGAGGACGTACCAATCGTTCGTGAAGAAATTGGCGATAGACGAGCAGCATCCGTGTCGGAAGCGGGAGCTTGGCGTCGAGCGAGGCGAAGAAGGTCTTGAAGCGAGGAAGGACGAATCCGGCGATGACGACGACAGCCACGATGGCCATGACCATGACGATGGCCGGATAGATCAGGGCTGAGGTGACCTTACGCTTGGCCTCGAGATCGCGTTCGATGTACTCCGACAGTTGGTCGAGGACGACGTCGAGATTTCCGGTCAGCTCAGCGGATCGGAGGATGCCCAGGTAGTAGGGCGGAAATGCCTCGGGATGCTCGTCGGCGGCGCCGGCAAACGTCTCACCGGCGCGCAGTGAATCGGACATCTCGGCCAGGACGCGCTGGAAGACCTTGTCGCCGACCTCGTCTGTCATGACCTCCATCGACTCGAGGACCGGAATGCCGGCTCTCATGAAGACGGCCATCTGTCGAGAGAAGTGCATCAGTTCCCGACGCTTTACCTTCTTCTTGGTGATCTCGAGAGTGAGGAGGCTCTTCTTCTCCCGAACGTCGACCGGCGAGAGATCCTTGGCCAGCAGGGCGCGCCGAGCCATGCCCACCGTGAGGGCATTCTCCAACCCGCTGACCGTGGCTCCGTCGGCGGTGGTGGCGGTGAATTTGAACTTCGGCATTGGATCCTCGGTCCTCAGACGGCGTAGATCGATCGGACGACTTCGGAGATGGTCGTGACGTCTTCGGTGATGAGGCGGATCGCTTCGTCCTTCAGGGTCCGCATACCCTGGGAGATGGCCATTCGCTGCAGCTCCTCCTGCGTTGCCCAGCCGACGATCAGTCGCTTGATCTCTGGGGAGAGGCGCATGAGCTCGTAGACGCCGATGCGGTCCTCGTAGCCGGTGCCGGCGCAGAAATTGCAGCCAACGCCCTGCCAGAACTCCGTCTTCGGCCTCGCCGCCCGCCTTCTTCGTAGAAGGCGAGCTCCTCGTCCTTCGGTTGGTAGGTCGCCTTGCATCGCTGACAGATGCGGCGCACAAGACGCTGACTGACGACCGCGACGACCGACGAGGCGATGAGGAAGGACTCGATCCCCATGTCCAGGAAGCGGTGGAGAGCGGCGGCCGAATCGGTGGCATGCAGCGACGACAGCACGAAGTGCCCTGTGAGCGCCGACTGGACAGCGATGCGGGCCGTCTCGACGTCGCGAATCTCTCCGACCAGGATGACATCGGGATCCTGACGGAGGATCGACTTGAGGCCGTCGGCGAAGGTGAGTCCGGCCTGCTCGTTGGTCTGGATCTGATTGATCGAGGGAAAGACGTACTCGACCGGGTCCTCGATCGTCATGATGTTGCGACTCGGATCGTCGATCTCGCTGAGAGCGGCGTACGAGGTCGTGGTCTTGCCACTTCCTGTCGGTCCGGCGCAGAGGACCATGCCGAACGGCGCACGGATGTGGCGGGCGAACTGCTGGTGGGTGGCAGCGGGCATTCCCAGATCGCTCATCCGATACAAGGATCGACTCTTGTCGAGAACGCGCAGAACGCATTTCTCGCCCCAGATGGTGGCGACCGTGGCGACTCGGATGTCGATCTCGCGGCCGTCGATCTCCATCGTGATCTGCCCGTCCTGTGGGCGTCGTCGTTCGACGATGTTCATCCCGGCCATGATCTTGAGACGGCTCACGAGAGCCGGTGCCATCGCCATGGGCAGCTCGACGGTGTCGTGCAGCGCGCCGTCGATACGGAATCGAACCCGCAGACTGCTTGTCCTGAGGTTCGAGATGGATATCCGATGCTCGATCGCGCAAGGCCTGAGTGATCAGGAGGTTGACCACCTGCACCACCGGGGCGTCGTCGGCGGCGATCGACGACGGCAGACGCGTCCGGCGCCCGCCGACCGGTGTCCGACTCCTCGAAGCTGCGGACGTACCCTTCGATGTTGCCCAGGGCCCGGTATGCGGCATCGATGGCTCGTTGAACGTCGGAGCGCGGTGCGATGACGAGCCGCACCGTGCGGTGGGTGGCAGCCGCCAGCCGTTCCTGCGTCTCGTCGTTCGGATCGGCGACCACCACCGTGACGCTCTTGTCGTCGACGATCGATGGGGATGGCGACGTTTGCTCGCGCCACGCTCTCTGGCAGCAAGGCGATGGCCTCGGCCTTGGGGGCCTGCTGTGAGAGATCGACAAAGGGAATCTTCAGCTGGTCCGAGAGGGCGTGGGCCAGATCCCGCTCGTCGATGGCGCCCTCTTCGACCAGAAGGGTGCCGATCCGCTTTCCGGTCGCCGACTGCTGGAGCAGTGCTTCCGCGAGCTGGGCATGGCTGATGAGCTGGGCCCCGACGAGGAGCTCTCCGAGCATGCCAGCGCCGTCTGCCTTCTTCTTCGACTTGCGATCGTCACGATCGAGAGAATCGACCTCGGAGGCAGGCGAATCAGGCGCAGCATCCTCTGCGTAGTTTCATGGAGATCCCCACCGCCTTATTCCTCGTCCGCACCGGGTCAGGACGTCGGCTCTCGCATCGGAGCGTAGCGGTCGTCCCGCTGTGTGTTGACATGTCGCACTCTCTCGTTGGACGGCATCGGACGCGTCGAAAGGAAGGCCTTCGTTGGGGCTCGCAGCGGCGCCATGTGTGTTACGTCCCACGACGACCCATTGTGAGCGGCACGAGTCACACCTTGCCCTATCAGGACTCAACTCTTCGACAACTGCTTCGATCCGCCGCCCAAGTATCCCGTCCTTTCCATGCCCAGGCAAGAGCGGGGGGCTCATCCACCGATTTAGTCGACGGGCCGGCTCTCTGGGAAGCGGTCAACCTCAGGTGACCTCGTCCTTCGTGGTTGGCGGCTCCGGGAACCCGACTCCCTGTACCCGCAAGCCAAAGGTCGCAGCCGCGGCTGAGGTTCCCGTGTTCATGGCGATCTTGAGACTCGGCCCCTCTCTCCGGCACGGGAGGGGCAGGTGGAGTTGGAGCCGGGCGCCGGCTGGCCAAAGGAGGTCGCCGTTGGGAGAGAGTTGGGCCCCCATTGCCGGGCGGGTGAGAACGATCCGACAAAGTGGCCGAGAGCGATCGTGTGGAGCACGATTGTCAACAGTCACCGCAACTGAAGTAGCGGACGTCCTCCCACATGGAACGTTCCTCGTGACTGTGGCGATCGGCCGAGGCGCGCCGGGGGGGGACATGAAGGATCGGTTGAGTCAACGGAGGAGTGACGAGGGATTCACCCTCTTCGAACTTCTCATCGTCATAGTCATCCTGGCCATCCTGGCTGGAATCGTCGTCTTCTCGGTGGGCTCCTCGAATGCCAACGCTGCGACATCGGCGTGTCAATCTGACGCAAAGACACTTGAGAATGCGCTCGAAGAGTACAAATCGGCCGTCGGAGTGTACCCGGGCGATCCAACCCTCCAGACGAGCGCTTCCAATCCTCCGGCCACGGGAAACGGGAACACCTGGGCACACATGCTAACGACTCCAAGCCCGGTCTATGGAGTTCTGGGCAACGTCACCGCCGCCAATCCGTCTGGGAACTGGACGGCCCCGAACGGGGTCAGCGTAGGGGCACTCATGCGGGAGCTGCCGTCCACCCAGGAATATCAGATTGTGACCGACGGACAGGGCGGCGTGTATGTGTATCCACCCGCTCCAGCTCACATACCGGGAGCGGCCGCGATGGCCACTACCGACGCTGGCCTCGAGGTGTTCGGCAATCCTGCTCAAGATACTGAGAGCATGAATTTCCAAACCAATCCCGCCATTTGCGCCGATACCAACGTGGTCAAATGAGCTCGTCGCACTTCGAGCCTACTGAGCTGCGGCCTTTCGACCTCGGTGTCTCGAATTAAGGCTTGCCAGAGTCACGGCTGAGACAAGGCGTCGATGACGGCATCGGCCTCCGTTTCCATGGCCAGCGTGGATCCTCTCGCCAGTGTGGCCATCCGAATGACATGCGTCGGACGGCTCAGAAAGTCGTGGACGACGGATGTCGCTTATTGAGCTGCAGCGTCCTCGCCAACGGACGAACCTCCGTCGGTACGGCATAGATGAAGACGAAATGACCCGGGACCCGAAGCACTGCTCACGGGGCCAGCGTGCTCTCATTCCCACCCTCCGGGTCAGAACGACTGCGGCGCCACTCTCGACTGGCCACGCAGCAGACTGGGACCATGATCACCCTCTACGGCGTCCTGGCGCTCAGCTTCATGATGCTCATGTATCTGTTCGAAAAGCGGGGCCCACGCTTCGTCCTGGCCTTCGCCGCCGGCTGCGCCCTTTCGAGCAGCTACGGGTTTCTGTCCGGGGCCTGGCCCTTCGGGGCCATCGAGGCGGTCTGGACTGTGGTGGCGCTTCGCCGTTGGGACCTGACCCGGACCGGTCCCCAGGGCGGTTCTTGACCCTTGTGGCGGGACCAATCTCACCTCGGCAGGGAAGAGAAGCAAGGGGTGACCAAGACCCCGATCGCCTGCACCCTTGCCGCCGATGCGGTGATCGATCGACTTCGGAATGGAAGGCCTTTCTGGCTACGATGGTGCAGAGCGTCGAGACGGGGACGAACGACGCGGACCTGACGCTCCTCGGAGGGAGCGAACCCCTGTTGACGGCCACCAACCTGGCCGAGCGAGAGAAGGCCTGCTGCTCATTCTTCCTCTTCTCGATCGGATTGGACGGGACAGGCGCACATCTCCACATCGAGGATCCTCCCGAGGCGGAGCCGATCCTCACGGACCTGCTTTCCCTTCTCCCTACGCACCTCCGGTCCCCACTGATCGCGGCGACCGGTAGCAACGACTCCGATACGAGCGGGTCGGGTCTTGTTCCGAACGGCAACGAAATGTGCGTCCGTTGGGACCATCAGGGGAAGGTGGTGTTCTAGAATGTTCTCTTTGACCTGGGGACCGGACGGCATCCGTCCGTGGACGCGTAAGGGAGCGGGTTGCGTGCGGAACGGTCACGATCACACACGACGTTCACGTCGGTCCGGCACGGTGGTGCTTGTCATCATGACGGCTGGGTTGGTGCTCGCCGCCTGTGGTGGCGCAAAGAGCACAGGGGACAGGTCGACGTCGACCACTGTCGCCTCAACCGGTTCATCCACGACCAAGCCTCCGACCAGCGGCTCCACCACCACGACGGCTCCACCGCCGGCGACCACGCCGGGGACGGTTCCGTTCTCGGTCTCCGAGGTCCACACGGGCAGTGGACCGGCCACATTGGCCCAGTTCAGCATTCCGTCCCAGGCCAGGGAGTGGGACATCGACTGGGTCTACTACGGCTGCCCCGCGCCCGCCAAGACCGGAACCTTCGCCATCGCAGTGGTCGGTCATGGATCCGCCTCGGGTACCACCGATGGCGGCGTGACCGAGCCGGTGGGCCCGGGAACGGCCGGAATCGACCGGAATTACGACACGGGCACGTTCAACCTTAAGGTGACGACCGCCTGCAAGTGGACGGCTGAGGGTCGAAATCCTGAAGTAGGAGATCTGATGGACCGCAAGCGCGGTCCATCAGACGATGACACCACCTTCGACACAACCCGGGACTCATCGCGCGCTTTTCGGATGCCGTCGGCGTGCCGACGAGCTTTGCGGTTGCTCTCCACGGAGTCCGTCGGAGCACTGTCCGTCGGAGCAGGGGGGTTGTCCGTAAGTTGACCCTCTGGTGGTGATCAGTTGATCGCGGTGAAAGACCATTGTCCGATACCTCATATCCAGGGTAGGTAGCGAGGTTTTGGCGCGTCCAGCACTGCTTCTTGGTGCTGGGCGATGGGGGGGTTGTGAAGGGCTTCTGCCGAAGAACGTGGATGGCCTTGGCCTTCGCGCCCGGGGTGTTCCTGGGCGTGGTCCTTGGCGCGCTCGCGGCGTGGGCGAGCACCGGCCCGTCTGCCGGCATCGTCGGCACGGTGGGTGCGGAAATCCATGTCGTCCTGCAGATCCACACGCAGCCCTCTTTCGCCAACGATTCGATTCTCGTTCAGTCGTCTCAACTGAATTTCGAGTGCGCCAGCGTCACCTACGAGACGCTGCAAGGCGGCTCGACGTCCTCGCCCCGGACCAGTCCGAACAGCATCACCGTCGTCTTGGACTCCGACGGAAACGCCGACCTGACGGTCGATGCGGTCGACTGCGCCCCCGGGACGGCCATCGTCGAGGCCGACCTACGTGGCCGCCCCGTACTACACCGCCACCGCCAAGCTCAAGATCGCGCCGCCCGAGGTCATGAGGGCCGGTCTCACGGTATCTCCGAACATAGAGGTCGAAACCGGTCAGACGCCGACCACGGGCGAGTCCGACGTCTATGCCGTCTTCACCGTTTCGGCTGATCCCGTCTATGCCGGCCAGCAGGTCCAGATCTCCTCGCCCCAGCTCGAGGACCGATGCGGCCAGGGTTGGCGCTGGGAGCCGAACGGAGGGGCGGCAGTGAGCGGCGTTCCGCCCGACGATCGGCGACGCCGTCAGTACCCTCGACGACGACGGGAACGCCGCCTTCGTCTTCAAGGGTTCATCCTGCGCCTCGGGTCCCTCGACCGTCATCGCCGACGTCCTCGCCGGCTCACATCCCACCTACACCACGACCTTCAAGATCAAGCCACCGTCGTCGAAGGCGAACCACCAAATGCGGCCCCCAGAGCGGCCAAGGCGACGGTACCGGTGACTCTGACACTGAGCCCGACTCCCGTCACCGAAATTGGATTCTCAGCGAGTGGCGATCTCAGCATCACGAAGACGGACAACGATGGTGGATCCTCGATTGCGCCCGACCACAGGGACAGCGGTGCCCGGAACATCGATCACCTACACGATCGTCGCCTCCAACTCCGGACCGACCACCGCGACCGGAGCATCGGTGACCGATGCGCTGGCCCTCAACCCTGACCATCAGCTCGGACACCTGGACGGCCAAGGGATCCGGCGGCGCCTCTGGTTTCAGCGCATCGGGATCGGGCAATATATCCGACTCGGTGAACCTCCCGGCCGGGGGATCCGTCACCTACACCGTGGTCGCCACCATTCAATCGTCGGCCATGGGCACTCTGACGAACACGGCGACCGTCACCCCGCCGCCGGGGTTTTCCGATATCAACCCTGGGAACAACAGCGCCACCGACACCGACACCCTCAAGCCCACCGACGACCTGTCGATCACGAAGACGGACAACGACCACGGATCGGTGACGGCCGGCACCCCCATCACCTACAAGATCGTCGTGTCGGACGGCGGTCCGTCGGACACCTCGCACCTGAACGTCGTCGACACCCTCCCGGCCCAGGGGCTCACCAACATCTCGAGCCCGAACCTGCCGCCGGGGGTGACGTTCTCTGCCGCCACCGACAGCTGGAGTCTGTCCTCGTTGCCCACCGGACAGTCGGTCACACTGCAATTGGCCGGGACGGTCCCGTCGGGAGCCACGGGAACCTCGTACACGAACACCGCAACCGCCTCGGCCACCGACGCCGCCGCCGGTGACTGCCACCGACACCGACGCCTTGAGCGCCCAGGCCACCCTGGCCATCACCAACACCGACGGGGTCAGCTCGGTGATCGCCGGCACCTCCGACACCTACACCATGGTGGTCACGAACACGGGGCCGTCCAACGCATCCAACCTGAGCGTGATCGACACCCTGCCCACCCAGGGCCTCACCAACATCTCGAGCCCCAGCCTCCCCTCGGGGGTGACCTTCACGTCGGCCACCGACACCTGGACCCTGGCGTCGCTGGCGTCCGGGCAGTCGGTCACCCTCGAGCTCTCGGGCACGGTCCCGTCGGGGGCCACCGGTGCCACCTACGCCGACACGGCCGCCGCCTCGGCCACCGACGCCTCCACCGTCTCGGCCACCGACACCGACACGCTCAACTCGAACGCCAGCCTGACGCATCACCAACAGCGACGGGGTCAGCTCGGTGACCGCCGGCACGGCCGACACCTACACGGTCGTGGTCACGAACACGGGGCCGTCCAACGCATCCAACCTGAGCGTGATCGACACCCTGCCCACCCAGGGCCTTACCAACATCTCGAGCCCCAGCCTCCCCTCGGGGGTGACCTTCACGTCGGCCACCGACACCTGGACCCTGGCGTCGCTGGCGGCCGGGCAGACCGTGACCCTGGAACTCTCGGGCACGGTGCCGTCGGGAGCCACCGGGTCGACCTATGCCGACACGGCCACCGCCTCGGCGTCAGACGCGTCGAGTGTGAGCGCCACCGACACCGACACCTTGAGCAGCAAGGCCACCCTGGCCATCACCAAGACCGACAGCGACGGGGGATCCTCGGTCACCTCGACCAAGGGCACCGCCGTCGCGGGGACGTCGATCACCTACACCGTCGTGGCCTCGAACTCCGGACCCTCGACGACCACGGGGGCATCGGTGACCGACCCCCTGGCGCTCAACCCGGCCATCACCTCCGACACCTGGACGGCCACGGGATCAGGGGGAGCCGCCGGCTTCAGCCCCTCGGGGTCGGGGAGCATCGCCGACTCGGTGACCATCCCCGCCGGGGGCTCTGTCACCTACACGGTGACGGCCAATCTCCGGCCGTCGGCCGCCGGGACGCTGACCAACACGGCGACCGCCTCGGCGTCCGACGCCTCCACGGTCAGCGCCACCGACACCGACACGCTCAACTCGAACGCCAGCCTGACGATCACCAACAGCGACGGGGTCAGCTCGGTGACCGCCGGCACCTCCGACACCTACACGGTCGTGGTCACGAACACCGGGCCGTCCAACGCCGCCAACCTGAGCGTGGTCGACACCCTGCCCACCCAGGGCCTCACCAACATCTCGAGCCCCAGCCTCCCCGCGGGGGTGACCTTCACGTCGGCCACCGACACCTGGACCCTGGCGTCGCTGGCGTCCGGGCAGTCGGTCACCCTCGAGCTCTCGGGCACGGTCCCGTCGGGGGCCACCGGTGCCACCTACGCCGACACGGCCGCCGCCTCGGCCACCGACGCCTCCACCGTCTCGGCCACCGACACCGACACGCTCAACTCGAACGCCAGCCTGACGATCACCAACAGCGACGGGGTCAGCTCGGTGACCGCCGGCACGGCCGACACCTACACGGTCGTGGTCACGAACACGGGGCCGTCCAACGCATCCAACCTGAGCGTGATCGACACCCTGCCCACCCAGGGCCTCACCAACATCTCGAGCCCCAGCCTCCCCTCGGGGGTGACCTTCACGTCGGCCACCGACACCTGGACCCTGGCGTCGCTGGCGGCCGGGCAGACCGTGACCCTGGAACTCTCGGGCACGGTGCCGTCGGGAGCCACCGGGTCGACCTATGCCGACACGGCCACCGCCTCGGCGTCAGACGCGTCGAGTGTGAGCGCCACCGACACCGACACCTTGAGCAGCAAGGCCACCCTGGCCATCACCAAGACCGACAGCGACGGGGGATCCTCGGTCACCTCGACCAAGGGCACCGCCGTCGCGGACGTCGATCACCTACACCGTCGTGGCCTCGAACTCCGGACCCTCGACGACCACGGGGGCATCGGTGACCGACCCCCTGGCGCTCAACCCGGCCATCTCCTCCGACACCTGGACGGCCACGGGATCAGGGGGAGCCGCCGGCTTCAGCCCCTCGGGGTCGGGGAGCATCGCCGACTCGGTGACCATCCCCGCCGGGGGCTCTGTCGCCTACACGGTGACGGCCACTATCTACTCCTCGGCCACCGGGACCCTGTCCAACACGGTCACCGCCTCGGCCACTGACGCCTCGACCGTCTCGGCCACCGACACCGACACCTTGAGCACCAAGGCCACCCTGGCCATCACCAAGACCGACAGCGACGGGGGATCCTCGGTCACCTCGACCAAGGGCACCGCCGTCGCGGGACGTCGATCACCTACACCGTCGTGGCCTCGAACTCCGGACCCTCGACCGCCACCGGGGCATCGGTGACCGACCCCCTGACACTCAACCCGGCCATCAGCTCTGACACCTGGACGGCCACGGGATCAGGGGGAGCCACCGGCTTCAGCGCCTCGGGTTCGGGGAGCATCGCCGACTCGGTGACCATCCCCGCCGGGGGCTCTGTCACCTACACGGTGACGGCCAATCTCCGGTCGTCGGCCGCCGGGACGCTGACCAACACGGCGACCGCCTCGGCCACCGACGCCTCGACCGTCTCGGCCACCGACACCGACACGCTCACCGCCCAGGCGACGCTGGGCATCACCAACGGCGACGGGGTCAGCTCGGTGACCGCCGGCACGGCCGACACCTACACGGTCGTGGTCACGAACACCGGGCCGTCCAACGCCACCAACCTGAGCGTGGTCGACACCCTGCCCACCCAGGGCCTCACCAACATCTCGAGCCCGAGCCTCCCCGCGGGGGTGACCTTCACGTCGGCCACCGACACCTGGACCCTGGCGTCGCTGGCGTCCGGGCCAGTCCGTCACCCTCGAGCTGGCCGGCACCGTCCCGTCGGGGGCCACCGGGTCGACCTACGCCGACACGGCCGCCGCCTCGGCCACCGACGCCTCCACCGTTTCGGCCACCGACACCGACACGCTCACCGCCCAGGCGACGCTGTCCATCACCAAGACCGACAACGACGGGGGATCCTCCGTCACCAATGCCGTGGGCACCGCCGTCCCAGGGACGTCGATCACCTACACCATCGTGGCCTCGAACTCCGGACCCTCGACGACCACCGGGGCGTCGGTGACCGATCCCCTGACTCTCAACCCGGCCATCGCCTCCGACACCTGGACGGCCACCGGATCGGGGGAGCCACCGGCTTCAGCGCCTCGGGGTCGGGGAGCATCGCCGACTCGGTGACGATCCCTCCGGGCGGGTCGGTCACCTACACGGTGACGGCCACCATCTACTCCTCGGCCACCGGCACGCTGGCCAACACGGCGACCGCCTCGGCCACCGACGCCTCCGACCGCCAGCGCCACTGACACCGACACTCTCGGCTCGAAGGCGACGCTGTCCATCACCAAGACGGACAGCGACGGGGGATCCTCGGTCTCCTCGACCAAGGGCACCGCCGTCCCAGGGACGTCGATCACCTACACCATCGTGGCCTCGAACTCCGGACCCTCGACCGCCACCGGGGCGTCGGTGACCGACCCCCTGGCGCTCAACCCGGCCATCTCCTCCGACACCTGGACGGCCACGGGATCAGGGGGAGCCGCCGGCTTCAGCCCCTCGGGTTCGGGGAGCATCGCCGACTCGGTGACCATCCCCGCCGGCGGCTCGGTCACCTACACGGTGACGGCCACCATCTACTCCTCGGCCACCGGCACCCTGTCCAACACGGTCACCGCCTCGGCCACCGACGCCTCGACCGTCTCGGCCACCGACACCGACACGCTCAACTCGAACGCCAGCCTGACGATCACCAACAGCGACGGGGTCAGCTCGGTGACCGCCGGCACCTCCGACACCTACACGGTCGTGGTCACGAACACGGGGCCGTCCAACGCATCCAACCTGAGCGTGATCGACACCCTGCCCACCCAGGGCCTCACCAACATCTCGAGCCCGAGCCTCCCCGCGGGGGTGACCTTCACGTCGGCCACCGACACCTGGACCCTGGCGTCGCTGGCGGCCGGGCAGTCGGTCACCCTCGAGCTCTCGGGCACGGTGCCGTCGGGGGCCACCGGGTCGACCTACGCCGACACGGCCACCGCCTCGGCGTCCGACGCCTCCACCGTCAGTGCCACCGACACCGACACGCTCACCGCCCAGGCGACGCTGGGCATCACCAACGGCGACGGGGTCAGCTCGGTGACCGCCGGCACGGCCGACACCTACACGGTCGTGGTCACGAACACCGGGCCGTCCAACGCCACCAACCTGAGCGTGGTCGACACCCTGCCCACCCAGGGCCTCACCAACATCTCGAGCCCGGGCCTCCCCGCGGGGGTGACCTTCACGTCGGCCACCGACACCTGGACCCTGGCGTCGCTGGCGTCCGGCCAGTCCGTCACCCTCGAGCTGGCCGGCACCGTCCCGTCGGGGGCCACCGGGTCGACCTACGCCGACACGGCCGCCGCCTCGGCCACCGACGCCTCCACCGTTTCGGCCACCGACACCGACACGCTCACCGCCCAGGCGACGCTGTCCATCACCAAGACCGACAACGACGGGGGATCCTCCGTCACCAATGCCGTGGGCACCGCCGTCCCAGGGACGTCGATCACCTACACCATCGTGGCCTCGAACTCCGGACCCTCGACGACCACCGGGGCGTCGGTGACCGATCCCCTGACTCTCAACCCGGCCATCGCCTCCGACACCTGGACGGCCACCGGATCGGGGGGAGCCACCGGCTTCAGCGCCTCGGGGTCGGGGAGCATCGCCGACTCGGTGACGATCCCTCCGGGCGGGTCGGTCACCTACACGGTGACGGCCACCATCTACTCCTCGGCCACCGGCACGATGGCCAACACGGCGACCGCCTCGGCCACCGACGCCTCCACGGTCAGCGCCACCGACACCGACACCCTGAACGCCCAGGCCAACCTGGCCATCACCAACAGCGACGGGGTCAGCTCGGTGACCGCCGGCACCGCCGACACCTACACGGTCGTGGTCACGAACACGGGGCCGTCCAACGCCGCCAACCTGAGCGTGGTCGACACCCTGCCCACCCAGGGCCTCACCAACCTCTCGAGCCCCAGCCTGCCCGCGGGGGTCACCTTCACCTCGGCCACCGACACCTGGACCCTGGCGTCGCTGGCGTCCGGCCAGTCCGTCACCCTCGAGTTGGCCGGGACCGTGCCGTCGGGAGTCACCGGGTCGACCTACGCCGACACGGCCGCCGCCTCGGCGTCCGACGCCTCCACGGTCAGCGCCACCGACACCGACACCCTGAACGCCCAGGCCAACCTGGCCATCACCAACAGCGACGGGGTCGCCTCGGTGACCGCCGGCACGGCCGACACCTACACGGTCGTGGTCACGAACACCGGGCCGTCCAACGCCGCCAACCTGAGCGTGGTCGACACCCTGCCCACCCAGGGCCTCACCAACATCTCGAGCCCCAGCCTGCCCGTCGGGGGTCACCTTCACGTCGGCCACCGACACCTGGACCCTGGCGTCGCTGGCGTCCGGGCAGTCGGTCACCCTCGAGCTCTCGGGCACGGTGCCGTCGGGGGCCACCGGGTCGACCTACGCCGACACGGCCGCCGCCTCGGCGTCAGACGCCTCCACCGTCAGCGCCACCGATACCGACACGCTCAACTCGAACGCCAGCCTGACGATCACCAACACCGACGGCGTGAGCTCGGTGGTGGCCGGCACCTCCGACACCTACACGTTTGTCGTATCCAACGCGGGACCGGCCAACGCATCCAACCTGAGCGTGGTCGACACCCTCCCCACCCAGGGTCTCACCGGTGTCTCGAGCCCGAACCTGCCCTCGGGGGTGACCTTTGATTCCGTCACCAACACCTGGACCCTGTCGTCCCTTGCGGTCGGGCAGTTCGTGTCCATCGAGCTGGCCGGGACGGTCCCGTCCGGGGCGAGGGGAACGTACACGCAACACAGCCACGGTCTCTGCTTCCGACGCCTCGCCGGTCAGCGCCACCGACGTCGACACCTTGGGGATCCAAGGTGATGTCACCACCACCATGACCGACGATGTCGGTGGGTCGTCCGTGATCCCGACGACCGGTTCGGGGGCCCCCGGGATGTCGATCACGTACACCATCGTGGCGTCGGACTCAGGACCGAGCGACGTGACCGGAGCCGAGATCTACGACCCGGTGACGGTGATCCACGATCTCAGCTCGGATACCTGGTCAGCCACCGGATCCGATGGCGCCTCCGGGTTCACCCCGTCGGGATCGGGGAGCATCGACGACATCATCACCATCCCCGCCGGCGGCTCCGTGACCTACACGGTGGTGGCCACGATCAGTTCCTCGGCGACCGGGACTTTGTCGAACACCGTCACGCTCACACCCCCGGCGGGATTCACCAACACCAACCCCCTGGTCACCGTCGGAGGGGCGGTGAGTGCCACCGACAGCGACTCGTTGGCTCAGGCTGATCTCACCATCACCGACACCGACGGCGTGAGCTCGGTCGGGCGCCGGTGGCGCCGACACCTACATGATCGTCGTGACCAACACCGGGCCGTCGATCGCCTCCAACCTGAACGTGGTCGACACTTTCCCGACCCAGGGGTTCACCGGTGTCTCGAGCCCGAACCTGCCCTCTGGGGTGACCTTCAATTCCTTCACCGACACCTGGACCCTTTCGTCACTGGCGGCGGGTCAGTCGATCACCCTCGAGTTGTCGGGGACGGTTCCACCAGGAGCGACGGGATCGAGCTACGCGGACTCCGCCTCTGCCTCCGCCTCTGACGCCTCTTCGGTGAGCGCCACCGACACCGACAGCTTGGGGAATCAGGGAGACGTCACAATTGCAATGACCGACAACGACGGAGGCTCGTCCGTCACCCCCGCCACCGGGACGGTGGCGGCCGGCGGCTCGATCACCTACACGATCACCGCCTCCAACACGGGACCGAGCACCGTCAACGGAGCGGAGATCTACGATCCCGTGTCGGTGATCCATGGCCTCACATCCGACATCTGGACGGCCATCGGGACGGGGGGCGCCACCGGCTTCACCCCGTCGGGATCCGGGAGCATCGACGACATCGTGACTATCCCAGCCGGCGGATCGGTCACCTACACGGTGGTGGCCACCATCGGTTCCTCGGCGACGGGGACGCTTTCGAACACGGTGACGCTGACGCCACCGGCCAATTTCACCAACACCAATCCCCTGGCTACCGTCGGGGGGGCCGTGAGCGCCACCGACAAGGACAGCATCACGGGGTTCTGACCCTCTAACGTGCCCGTCGGTAGGGACCGGGCGCCCGGGTTCCCGCTCAGGGTGGCGGGCGATCCGCGTTTCGGTGGTCGGCCGGTCCGGGAAACACTGTGAGTAGTGGTCATTATGCCACGTCAAGGCTCAGTGAGGGCACTCTCCGTGGGTAATCAGGTGGCAATAGCCACGTCAAGTGGACCAAAAACCACCAGCAGGCGTGAAGTTGGACAATGTTTCGCCAACAAGATCCCTAAAAGTGGTGATGTCCGCTATGGCCCCGACCGATGGACAATGCACTGTACGTGGGCCCGACAAGGAGGCTCGCGAGGGAGGGCGAAGCTACGACGGCCCCTGGACGTAGGCCTCCCGCCGACAAAACCGTCGACAAGGAGCAGGAAACACATGAACGTCCGTCATAGTCGTCTTACACGGTTGATTGCACTGACCGTCGTAGTGAGCATGCCGGTGCTGGGCATGGCGGGGTCGCCTCGGCGGCTGCCAAGGGTTCACCAGCATGGTGTGCGAAGCACCCCGGCAAGGCCGGCAAGGCCGCTGGCTGTCCGAGCACCGGTGGTGGCGGCACAGGCGGTCCTCCGCCCGTGACCGAGATCCAGGTGACCGTGGACCCGAACCCCGTCATCGAGACGGGTGTCTCGGAGATCCACGCCGTGGTCCAGGTCGAGGCGCAGCCCGCCTTCGCCGGCGACCCGGTGTTCATCTACTCCCAGCAGCTGATCAACTCCTGCGAGGCCGGGAGCGTTGAGTTCAAGGTGAACGAAGGCCACTCGACGTCGGTTGATCAGGGCTCGAGCGCCACGGTCAACCTCGACAACGACGGCAACGCCACGGTGGAGGTCGACGCGTCCGAGTGCGCCCCCGGGCCCAGCCTGGTCGAGGCCGACCTCGTGAACGCGCCGTACTACACCGCCACCACGACGCTGCAGGCATCGCCGCCGAACGTGACCGCTCCTAGTCTCACGGCGTTCCCGAACCCTGAGGTCGAAGTGGGTGATGGAACCACAACCGGGTCCAACGTCTACGCCGTCTTCTACGTCGAGGACAATCCCGTGTACGCGGAGACTCCGGTGCAGATCTCCTCCGCTCAGCTCCAGAACCGCTGCCTCGGTGGCGAGACCTGGGAAGCCGGGAACGGCGGGAGTGGTAACGGAACCGGTGGGACGACCACGCTGGACAACGACGGAAACGCCGTGTTCATCTTCGAGGGCATCTCGTGTGCCCCCGGGCCGTCCACGGTGGTCGGTGACCTGGTCCAGGGTACGCACGACACGTACTCGACCGTGTTCACCATCACCGCTCCGACGCCGACCGTCGCCTAAAGGCTTCGACGGGCAGTACTGCAACACAGTAAGAGCGGGAAGGGGGGCGCAATGCGCCCCCCTTCCCGGCTCTTGGGAAAGGTTTGCTGCGTCGGGACCGACGCGGCGCACAGTGCCATCGGACCCACCCGTTCGAGGGTGAGAAGCAAAACGATCTGAACGTCGAGGGGGGGTTCAGGATGCAGAGTCACCGTCGCGCCGTGATGTCCACGGTGCTCTTCACCGTCGTGGTCGCCATGACGGCCAGCCTGATCCTCTTCCTGGGCTCGACGGCCCAGGCGGCCGGCCGCTCTCATGGTTCGGCCTCCGCCAAGACCAGGGCGGTGAGCCCTCTGGGCGAGGTGCTCGCCTCCGACGCCTGGCCCGGTGCCGACTTCGGCTGGTCGGTGGCGGTGTCGGGGTCGACCGCCGTGGTGGGCGCCCCCTACGCCAACTCCTACACGGGGGCCGCCTACGTCTTCACCGACTCGGGGGGCACCTGGACCCAGCAGGCCGAGCTGACCGCCGGCGACGGCGCCCCGGGCGACGAATTCGGATGGTCCGTGGCCATCTCCGGCTCCACCGTGGTGGTGGGCGCTCCGGACCACTACTTCGGGATCGGCGCCGCCTACGTCTTCAGCGACTCCGGTGGCAGCTGGGCCGATCAGGCCGAGCTCACCCCCTCGGGCCTGGGCGTGACGTCCGAGGTGAAGTTCGGCTATTCGGTGGTGACGTCGGGTGCGGCCATCATGGTGGGCGCCGACGGCTACGACGCCAAGGCCGGGGCCGTCTTCGTCTTCACCGATGCCGGCGGTACCTGGAACCAGGAGGCGACGCTGACCCCCGCCGACGCCGGTGTGGGCCAGGAATTCGGGTGGTCGATGGCGGTGTCGGGTCCGACCCTCCTGGTGAGCGCCGTGAAGGCCCACGACGATACCGGCGCCGTCTACGTCTTCTCCGACGCCGGTGGTGCGTGGGCCCAGGAGGCCGAGCTCACCGCCTCGGACGCCGCCGGCAACAACTACTTCGGGGACAAGGTGGCCATCTCCGGATCGCGGATCGTGGCCGGTGCTCCGGGCCACGACTCCGAGCAGGGTGCCGCCTACGTCTTCACCGGTTCGGGCGCCAGCTGGAGGCAGGTGGCCGAGTTGACGGCGTCCGACGGCGGACCCGATGACTGCTTCGGATGGGCGGTGGGGGTGTCGGGGAAGACCGTTCTGGTGGGGGCCGAACAGACCAATGCCGACAGCGGCGCCGCCTACATGTTCACGACGACAGGTTCCAAGTGGCGCCAGCGGGCCGAGCTGGCGGCCAACGACGGGGGGACGACCGACGAGTTCGGGTACTCGGCGTCGCTGTCGGGGACGACGGCGATCATCGGGGCCGACGGGGCCGAGGCCGGCGCCGGGTCGGCCTTCCTGTACACGCTGTGACCCTGTCCGGGTGACCGTTCAGCTGTAGAACAGGACGCTCAGCGGTAGGTCAGGACGCGACCGAGCTTGTCGACGGCCAGGCAGAACGAGGTCGTCGGGCAGGAGACGGCGACCACTGCGTTCCGGTCGTCGATGTCCGACGGCTTCGACCATGTGGTTCCGTCGAAGGTGAGGGCCCGCCCACCATTGTCGACGGCGACACAGAACGTCGAACCGACGCACGACACCGCGGTGATCCCGTTGTCGGCGACGGCGCCGCCGACAGGGACCGGGTCGACCGGTTGCGGTGGTGACCACGACGAGCCGTTCCACGTCAGGACGTTCCCGACGCTGTCGGCGGCCACGCAGAAGGTCGGGCTGGTGCACGAAACGGTGTCGAGCTGACCCGAGGTGTCGACGTCTTGCGGTTGCGACCAGTCCCGGCCGTTCCACTGCGCCGTCCCGCCGGCGGTGGCCATGCAGAAGGTGGAGCCGAGACAGGAGATGGAGCTCGGGCCGCCCCAGGCGTTGACCGCCGACGACCAGCTCCCGTCGTAGAAGTAGGCGTCGCCGTCACCGTCGACGGTGACGCAGAAGGCGCCGTTGGCACAGGCCAACGCCTGGAGCCCCTGGGCCCCACCGAGGGTCTGGGGACGGACCCAGGAGAGGCCGTCCCACAGGACGACCTCGTTGCCGCCGGGGACGGCGATGCAGAAGGTCGGGCTGGTGCAGGAGATGTCGGCCGTCGGTGGCGTCGGCGCCGGTGAAGCGGGGGTGACGGGCAGGGGGGACGACCACGAGGTGCCGTCGTAGCGGTAGGCGGTGTCGGCGGAATTGAGGGCCATGCAGAAGGTCGTCGACGGGCAGGAGAGCGCCGCGATCGGACGGTCGGCGCCCACCACGGGCGACGGGCGCGACCAGGGGGAGGAGGAGGCGCCCGTGGTGGTGGGCGACGTCGTCGTGGTGGAGGTGGTGGTGCTCCCCGGTGCGGGGTGCGAGGGGCCACCGCAGGCCGCCGCCACCACGAGGAGGACGGACAAGACCAGCCCCGTGGTCGCCGGGCGTGGCCACCTGGTCGTTGTCAGGCCCACGGGCCATTGTCCCATGCGCGGTCGGCGGCGGCCGGGCGGGCCGGAAGAGGGGCGGTCCGTCCCATTCGACACTCTCCCCACTCCTGTGACAGCAACGGACGGCGGGCGCCGGACCGTGGTGGCGGTGTTGTCGGCGCGTTGGGCAAATGACGTCTCAACGCGTACCATTTGAACATCGGTGCTCGTTGGGACGAGCTCGAAATACTCGAAACAACTGAAGGCCAGTCCGATGTGCGTGAAGCCCGATGAGTGACCGCGGTGAGGTCCCGTCGTCCGCACCCGCCGACGCGCGTGGCGGCGGCGACCTCGGGCGGGGAGCGGTGATGGCGGGGGGGATCGAGCACCTCGATTTCGGGGTTCGGAACACCCTTCTCTATTACAGGGACCTGAAGGCCACACTCGATCTCACGCCGGGATCGGGTGCCGCCCCGGCCGCCGTCGGCCGCCTCCTCGGGTCCGAGCGGGTAGCGGTGTCCGAGCTCTTCGACGCCGACCTCGAGGCGTTGCGGGGGGCCACCAAACGGGTACGGTCGATCTCCTACCGGGCCCGGCGCGATGTCGACAAGGGCTCGCCCGCCACCTTGTGCCTGGCCTGGGGCCTGGCCACCTGGGACAACGGTCGCACGACGGTCCCCGCCGCCCCCGTCGTTCTCCGTCAGGCGTCGGTGAGCCGGCACGTCGGGACGGCCGAGGACTTCGATCTGGGGCTGAGCGGGCCGTGGATCCTGAACACCACGTTGCTGCGTCTTCTGGAGGTCGACTTCGCCGTGGACGTCGAGCGCGACGCGTTGGGCGACCTGGTGGACGAGGTGGCCCGGCACGGCGACCCCGGGGCCATCTTCGAGCGGATGACCAAGATGGCGTACGACGTCCCCGGATTCTCGATCGCGCCCCGGGTGGTGTTGTCGCCGATTCCCCGGGTGGCCATGACGGTGGACCACGAGGCCCGATCGCGCCGTGGCGCACGACCTCGCCCCGGTGGCACCGGAGCCGACACCGACTGCGCCGGACCCGGCCCCGTCGGCGCCGTATCCGGACCCGATCGTGCATGAGGCCGGCGCGGTGACCGAGGACGTCGTGATCCCGATCGGCGAGGCCCACCGGACGGTGGCGGCCGACGAGTCGGCGGAGACGGCGACCGGGGACGCCGGGACCGACGCCATCATCGCCGAGATCACCACGACCCTGCGGGGCGACGACTGGCCCGAGGCCCTGATCGAGCACGCCGACTCCGGACTGCGTGTGCGCGACGCGCGCCGAGCTCCTGCGGCGTTGGGACGACGGCCAGCGATCAGCGACCGATTCCCTCGCGTTGGGACGCCACCCATTTCGCCCTCGTGGGGACTGACGGCCGCCCCGCCGGTGGGAGATCCGGCCATCCGTCTCGGTGGCCCGGTGGGCGGAGCGCCGCCAGCACCCCGTCCTGGTGGCCTGGCAGATGGTGGCCGAGCACCGCTACCGGCGCCACCGGCACCGCAGCCGCGGACGACTGCGGGTTGCGACCGAAACGCCCCGCCGTCCCCCGCGGGATCGACGAGGCCCTGTGGGGGCTCCCGTCGACCTGCTGGTGGAGTGGTCGGCCTGGGTCTTCCGGCAGTGGCCCGGCGCTCCCATCGAATTGCTCCTGCCCGCCGGGACCGCCGGAGCTCGTCAGCCCCTGGTACGAGAGGGCCCGGCCCGTGGCCGAGCTGGCCGTGAAGACGTGGGTCCCGTTCTCCCCGGTGGACGACGACCTCGGGAAGGCCGCCCACCGGTGGGTGAAGCAGCTGACCAACGCCTGCGACGGCGGGCGGGGCGCCGCTGGCGACGTGGTTCGAGCGGAGCATGGAGGTGGCCACCTCGGCCGTCGCCCTCCGGGTGGGCGCCCCCGGCCGCCCCCGGCGCCCTGCGGGGTCGCCGGACGAAGCGGGGGGCCGCCGTCGCCCACGCCGAGCACGCCATCTGACCCCCGGCGCCGGCCGGCGGTCGGAGGCGACGGGTCAGTGGACGGGGACGGGGAAGAAGATCTCGCGGTCGGCGGCGAAGTGACGGAGGAATCCGGGCGTCAGTCCCTCTTGTTGATCTCCCCCGGCGGCCGCCGACATCTGCGAGTGGAAGACGGCGATGGCGCGGCGCTTGCGTTCGAGGTAGCCGTCGGTGCGGACCGTCTCGGCCGGTGAGGCCGCCGCCAGCGTCCGGGTCCAGGACCGGGGCCGGGTCCACTGCCAGATGGGATAGGCCAGCAACCGCGCCCCGGTCCCGGCCACGGCGCGCCTCGTGGCGGCACCGAGGGCGGCGTGGTCGCTGTGTGGATCGGCCTCCGAGGTGACGAAGACGTCGTCGGGGGTGTGGGCGGCGATGGCCTCGGCCACGGCGTCGACGAGGGCGTCGCCGGCGGTGTCGAGGCGGGTCTCGGGGAACGCCAGGTGGGTGACGGCGTCGTCGGGGAGACCGAGGATCCGGCACGACGCCCGGAGCTCGGCGTCGCGGGTGGCGATGTTGTCGGCCGGGTCGTGCCCGGGCGGCCAGGTGGAGCCGTCGGTGATCACGACGACGGCGACGGCCTGACCGGCGTCGACCTTCCGCATCATCGTGGCCCCGCACCCGAGGGTCTCGTCGTCGGGATGGGGGGCGAGGACGAGACACGACCGCGAGGTGGACATGGCCGTCACGTCGGTGCCGCGGCGGCTGATGGCGTCGCCCATGCGGGCGGCGATGGGGAGCTTCACCGGGACCAGCGCCGCCTCCACCCGCCGCCGCGTCGCCGACATGGTCATCGGACGAGCACCGTCATCGGACGAGCACCGTCATCGGACGATCATGGCCCGGACGCGCTTCACCATCCCAGCGGCGCGCTGACGCTCGCCCGGCGTGGCCCCGGTGGCCAGGTACAACCCGATGTAGGTGACGGTCCCGGCCAAGCCGTTCAGGACGGCGCCGGGGAACGAGTAGCCGGTGACGGTCCGCCCGGCCAGGAGGACCGCGGCGCAGGCGGCGGCCGGGATGATGTGGGGGACGATGGCGCCGCGGACGAGGCTGGAGATGCGGACGTCGACGGCTCTGGTCCCGATGACGAGGATCCCTGGCAACCGGACGAGGAGGACGCCGCCGAGCGTCCCGACGGCCACGCCCACCGGTCCGATCACGTGGGCCAGGGTCACCGACAGGGTGAAGTTGGTCAGGACCTCGACGCCGGAGACGGCGCAGACCACCTTCAGGTAGCCCGACCCCAGGAGAATCTGGGCGAAGCTCCTCACCGGCGAGGCCAGGCCCACGGCCAGCGCCAGGATGACGAGGACGTGGGCCGAGGTGTCGTAGCCCGGTCCCACCCAGGCCCGGATCCCCGGGCCGGCCAGGACCATGAGGAGCAGCGCGATCAGGATGCCGACGAGGAGTGTCACCCGGACGCCGTCGATGACGATGTCCTTCAGGTCCCCGGCGTCTCTGTTGCGGACGGTGGCCGACGCGTAGGGGAAGAAGACGACGGCCAGCGAATCGATGGACTGGTTGGCCGCCTTGGCCAACTTGGCCCCGACGGCGTAGACGGCGGCCGGGCGGACGCCGAGGACGATGCCGACGATGACGACGTCGCAGGCCGCGAGGGTGGCCTGGAGAACGGCGGAGAGGAGGAACCAGCCCGAGATGTTGGCCGCGGCGCGCAGCCGGACCCGGTCGACGAGCCGGGGGCGGATCCGGGCCTCGGGGATGATGTGGCGGACCATGGCCCACCGGACGCCCTGGAAGGAGACCGAGATCACCGTGGTGGCGATGGCCAACGGGACGATCCCGCCTCCGAGCACCACGATGACGACACTGGCCACGGCGATGGCGATCCCCATCGAGGCGTTGGAGAGCGAGAGCAGGTCGAAACGCTGGTGGCCCATCAGCGATCCGCCGAAGGTGTCCCCGGGGATGGAGACGGCCAGTCCGACGGCCAGGACGGCGACGCAGATGATGACCTGGTCGTGCAGCCCCGCACCCACGTGGACGATGCCGGGGAAGAGGAAGGCGATGACGATGCCCACGCCCAGGGCGACGACACCCATGGGGACGAGGACGAAGAAGGTGGTGTTGATCATCCGGACGGCCTGGTCGGGCCGGACGTGGGCGTCCTCGGCCACCAACTTCGTGGTGGCCCCCCCGAAACCGAGCTCGAAGAGCTCCAGGTAGGCGACGACGGTGCTGGCCAGGACCCAGACGCCGAAGGCGGGCCGGCCCAGATGGTGCAGCAGCAGCGGGGTGACGACGATGGCCGACACCGCCGTCACCCCCAAGGCCATGTAGTTGCTGAAGACGTTGGCCCCGAACCGGTGGGGGAGCGAGCTCTCGGCTCCGCCCGTCGGTTGGTCCGGTGGGGTCTCCGTCCGTCACACGCCCAGACCCTACGCGACCACCGCGGGCCGAAGCGTTACCGGCGGCCGACCGAGCCGGCCCGGTCGGTCACGCCGCGCTTGAGGGCGACGGCGCCCCGGACGAGTGAGTTCGGCAGCGCCACGGCCAGCTTCAGTCGGCGGAGGTCGGGGAGCTCCGACCCGCCGAGGTCCTCGGCCCGGGCGACGTCCCCGCGGGCGTCGGACGTCCGTCCCGCCAGGAGAAGGGCCCGGGCCCGGCGCAGGTGCCAGCGGGCGCGTTGGCGTGCCGTCAGGGCGGCGAACCTGGTCCGGGCGCCCCTGGAGCCAGCCGTCCCAGAAGGCGAGGACGTCGTCGGCCACGGCCAGCCCGCGGTCCGGTCCCCGCCATGCCCCCGACTGGCCGCGGTGCATGCGTGTACGCCATGAGGGCGGTGTCGAGGAAGTAGACGGGCCACCGCGCCTCGGCCGGCCGACAGGAAGAACTGGAGGTCGCCGCAGCACAGGTCGGGCCACTGCCGCGCCGGTCCCGCCCAGACCTCGCGCCGCCAGACGGCGTTGCTCGAGGAGCATGAACCACTCCTCGGCCAGCACCAGGTCGAGCAGGTCGTCGTTGCGCCCGGGACGTAGAGCGGGATGGGCCACAGCTCGGTCGTCGTCGCCGGCCCCGCGGTCGAGCACGACGCGCGCAGCAGGCCATGCCCGATCTCGGGATCGCCGCTCGAGGACGGCCACGAGGCGCGACAGAAAGGTCGGGCTCCCACCGGTCGTCGTCGTGGAGGACGGCCATGTACCGGCCCCGGGCGCGGTCGAGCAGGGCCACGTGGTTCGGCGAGAAACCCAGACGGGTCGGGTTGTGGCGGTAGTCGACCCGGGGATCGGCGAGATCGGCCACCAGCGACCGCGGCGGCGCCGGTCTCGTCGCCGATGAGGAGCTCGAAGTCGCCGAAGTCCTGGGCCAGCACGCTGCGACACCGCCGCTCCACCTCGGGGGCCGTGCGTGCCATCGGCATGCACACCGAGACCGTCGGCCCACCCGCTGCCGTCTCCGTCGCTCCGTCGCGGCCACCGGGTCAGAAGCTCGCCGGCAGGAGCGGGCTGACGGCGCCGAAGAAGAAGAAGAGGACGACGAGGACACCGGCGCCGCCGGCGCCGTAGACGAGGCCGACGTCGGTCGCCGTGCGGCGACGGGCCACCGACCAGACGCACCAGCTCGCGGCCACCAGCACCGCACCCCCCACCACAGCGCCGGCACCCAGTCGCCCTGGCCGCCGGCCAGATCGTCGCCGCCTGCGGCTCCCGACCGGCGTGCCGACCGGTCGGGGTCGTCGTCGGCGTGGTCGTCGGCGGCCGACGCCGTCACCGCGACGAGGCCAGGGTGGCCTGGACCACCAGACGGTTGCGATGGCGCTGAAGCGGGGGGTGCAGGTGGTGAGCGTCAACTCCGGTGTCGTGCTCGGCCGCCAGTCACCGAGTCGTCCGAGGGCGAGACCACCAGGCTGCGACGTCACCTTGTAGGTGAAGACGCCCTGGGTGGTCGTGATCACGATGGGGTCGCCCGGGCGCCAGCTCGTTCAGGTTGTAGAAGGGGGCGCCGTAGGTGGTCCGGTGACCGGCGATGGCCGCGTTCCCGGCCTGTCCGGGCAGCGGCGTCCCCCTGCCGTAATGGCCGGGGCCCTGGCGCAGATCGGTGGTGGAGGTCCCTTCGACGATCACCTTGTCCACCCCGATCCTCGGGATCTGGAGGAGGCCGACCGGCTGGCCCTCCGCCGGCTGGGCCGTGGTCGGCGCGGGATCGGCGATTGCCTCGCCCGGCGATCGTCGTCGTCGGTCGTCGACCCGGTGCGCCGGCGGTCGGCGCGGTGCAGCTCATGGTCGAACTGTGTCCGCAGGACGGCCTGGCTGTGGGACTCGGCGATGCCGGTGCCCCACAGCTGATAGGCCACGAAGAGCAGGATCACGGTTCCGACGCAGAGCAGGAGACGGCCCAGCGCGCCGGTCAGCTGCCCCCGTCGCACGCATCGACACTACTGTCCCGCCACCTCGGGCCGGGCCCGCCTACACTGCCCGGGTCCTCGTCCTTTTCGTCTGCACCGCGAACGTGTGCCGGTCCCCGATGGCGGCGGCCTTCCTCGACCTCGTGGCCGGTGAGGTCGCCGGCGACCTCGACGAACCGGTCGCCGCCGCCTCGGCCGGTCTCCTCGACGGGGGGCGCCCCGTCTCGCCCGAGGTGGTCACCGCCCTCGCCCCTTTCGGGATCGATCTGTCCGGGCACCGTTCGACCCGGCTGACGGCCGCCGCGCGTCGAGGGTGCCGATCTGGTGCTGGGGATGGAACGTCGCCACGGGCGCGAGGCCGTCCTCCTCGTTCCCGCCGCCTGGCCCCGGACCTTCACCTTGAAAGAGCTCGTCCGGCGGGGCGAGAAGGTCGGGCCCCGCCCGGCCGGGCAGCCGCTCGACGCCTGGTTGGCGGTGGTCGGTGACGGACGGGAACGGACCGACCTGGTCGGCCGCTCCCCCGAGGACGACGTGGCCGATCCGCTCGGCGGCGACCTGGCCGCCTACCGGGCCACGGCCGCCGAGCTCGCCGATCTGGTCCAGCGCCTGGCCAGGCTCCTCTGGCCCGCCGCCCCGGCGTGCCGATACCGACGTGATGCCCGGCACCGACATTCCCGAGGACGGGCCCCGCCGCCCCTCCCGGGCGCCCCGCCCTCCCCGGTCGCGCCGGCGCCGGCTGACGTACTGGGGCGTGGCCACCGTGGTCGTCCTGTGGGCCCTGGCCGTGGCGGTCGTCGGGGCCCTGGGGCTGCGCGACGCCAGCCACGCCATGGGCCGGATCACGGCGGCGAAGGCCCACCTGTCGGCCGCCGATCTCGTCGCCGGGGGCCCGGGGCCCGCATTGAGGGCGGCGGGGGCGGAATTCCGCCAGGCCAAGAGCCTGCTCGATTCGCCGCTGATGGCCCCTATCGACATCCTCCCCGTCCTCGGGCGCCAGCTCCGTTCGGTCCAGGATCTGGCCGGGGCCGCCGCGCGGGTGTCGGAGATCGGCGCCGGCGCTGTCACCGAGGCGCGGACCGTCCTCGACGCCCCCCACCACCTGGGGCCCGATCGGATCAGGGCGTTGCGCCGGCTGGCCGTACTCGGACGGCGGACCGACGCCGCCCTGACCAGGATCGATACCGGCCCGTCCGAGGCTCTGATCGGGCCGGTGGCCTCCAAGCGCGACGACTTCCTGCGCCAGCTGTCGCAGGCCGAGACCAAGCTGGCGCACGCGTCGACGGTGGCGGACGCCGTCGCCGGGATCCTCCAGGGCCCGGAGAGGTACCTCGTCCTGATGGGGAACAACGCCGAGATGAGGGCCGGATCGGGTGCCTTTCTCGAGGCCGGCCTGCTCACCACGTCCGACGGCGAGCTCCACCTGAGCGACGTGGTGCCGACGGCGTCCATCCCCGTGGCCCGGGGGAGGGTCCCGGTCACCGGCGACCTGGAGACCAATTGGGGATGGCTCCTGCCCGGCGTCGACTGGCGCAACATCGGGCTGACACCGCAATTCGACGTCAACGGGCCGCTGGCGGCCCGGATGTGGGAGGCGGCCACCGGTCAGGCCGTCGACGGGGTGATGGCCGTGGACGTCGACACCCTCCAGCAGTTCCTCCAGGTCACCGGGCCGGTGACGCTGACCGACGGGACCACCCTGAACGCCTTCAACGTCATCGAGTACCTGACCCACGACCAGTACGCGGGATTGTCCGATCAGGCCGGGTCCCAGGTCCGCGAGGACCGTCTGGGGTCGCTCGCCACCGCCGCCCTGGACGCCCTCGACACCGAGTCCCTCGATCTGAAGAGCCTGGCCACGGCCATGACGACGGCCACCCAGGGCCGGCATCTCCTCCTGTGGTCGGCCCGGTCGGCGGTGGAGGCGGCCTGGGAGGCGGGCGGGGTGGCGGGTCGGCTGTCGCCGGCGTCGGCCATGGTGGCGGTGATCAACAGGGGGGGGAACAAGCTCGACCAGTACCTCTCGGTGGAGGCCGACCTCCGGCTCACGGCCGCCGCCGGTGCGACGGCGGGGACATTGACCGTCGACCTCCAGAACCGGACCCCACCGGGTCAGTCCCAGTTCATCGCCGGCCCCTTCCCGGGGCTCGGGACGGCCTACGGCCAATATGTCGGCCTGGTGGCCGTGAACCTGCCGCCCGAGGCCTCCCACCTGGAGGTCTCCGGAGGGGGGACGGTGGACGCCTTGGGGGCGGAGGGTCCCGTCTGGCTGCTGGCCACGCCGGTGGACGTGGGGGCCGGGGCGCAGCAGCAGGTCGTCGTCACGTTCCGACTCCCGGCCGGCCACGGGTCGATGACGGTGGTCCCCTCGGCCCGGGTGTCACCGGTGTCCTGGCACTACCGTGGGGCCTCCTACAGCGACGCCGCCCCCTTCACCCTGTCCTGGTAGGACCGCCATTCTCCGTCCTGATCGGACGGCTGTTCTCCAGCCACCCAAAACGCATGATCGGGTACACTGAGTAGTCGAAAGTCCTCAGGTCCCCCATCCGGAACAGCGCGCGTGACAACGCTCGATCTTTGGGTGTAACCAGGGACTTTCCCCCTGTCCTCCCAGCCCACCACCCCCGTCCGCGGCGGCCATGACCGAGTCACACACATCCGACAGCCAGGTCGACACGGGGCACCCGGTCGTCGAGATCGTGATCCCCGTCTACAACGAGGAGGCCGACCTCGAGGCCTCCGTCCGGCGGCTGCGGACCTACCTCGACGGCTCCTTCCCCTTCTCGAGCGTGGTCACCGTGGCCGACAACGCCAGCACCGACGGGACCTGGGCCATCGCCTCGGACCTGGCCCGGACCGTGCCCGGGGTGACGGCCGTCCACCTCGACCAGAAGGGCCGGGGCCGGGCCCTGCGCACGGCCTGGCTGGCCAGCGGGGCCGACGTGGTGGCCTACATGGACGTGGACCTGTCGACCGACCTCGACGCCCTGCTGCCGCTGGTGGCCCCCCTGCTGTCGGGCCACAGCCACCTGGCCATCGGCAGCCGGCTGGCGCCGGGGGCCTACGTGGTGCGCAGCCCCAAGCGCGAGGTCATCTCCCGCTCCTACAACCTGATCCTGCGCACCGTCCTCGGCAACCGCTTCTCCGACGCCCAGTGCGGGTTCAAGGCCATCCGGCGCGACACGGCGGCGGTGCTCCTGCCCCACGTGGACGACCAGGAGTGGTTCTTCGACACCGAGCTGCTGATCCAGGCCGAACGCCGGGGGCTGCGGATCCACGAGGTCCCCGTGGACTGGGTGGACGACCCCGACTCCCGGGTCCACATCGCCCGGACGGCCCGTGACGACCTGCTGGGCGTCTGGCGGATGGTGCACCGGCGGGGGCGGGGGGACGACGCCGCACCGGGGCCGGACCGCCGGCCGGCCAAGGCCGTCCACGCCGGCGAGCTGTCGCGCTACGCCAGCGTCGGGATCGTGAGCACCGCCCTCTATCTGGTGCTCTACCTGCTCCTGCACCGGGCCGTCGGCACCTACGGGGCCAACGCCCTGGCCCTCGCCCTGTGCACCGTCGGCAACACGATCGCCCACGCCCGCTTCACCTTCGGGCCCCGGTCCCCGGGGCTGCGCCACGCCCTGGCCGTGGGGTTCGGTGGTTTCGCCATCGGGGTCGGGTTCACCAGCCTGGCCCTGGGCCTGGCCGGGTTCCTCGGAGCCCGGTCCGCCACCGCCGAGGTCGCCGCCATCATCGCGGGCACGGCCGTGGCCGCCCTGGTCCGGTTCGTGCTCCTCCAGGCGTGGGCGTTCCGCTCCTACACCCGGGCCGCCGCCCAGGCCGACACGGCCACGGTCGTCGTGGCGGCGGTGGTGGCGGCCCATCCGGCCGGCGTTCCGGGCCTCGCCCGGGGGGTCGGGCGGGCCGCCGTCCAGGACACCTGATCTTCGTTGGCCACGGAACGTGGTCGGCGGTCGGAGGGGTTCTGGGATGCAGTTGACCGGGAATTGGGATTCCATAGTGTTGTTGGTGAGCAACGCGAGGCACTATGCGTCGTAGAGCGTTCACGAAGGGCGCAACCATCACGGAGGGCGCAACATCCCCGCGGAGCCCAACCACAGCAATGGCACCGATCGCCACGGAGCGTGGTTATTTGCGTCGAACCTGGAGTTCGAGGCCGAAAATCGACCGCCGCCGGTGGCCATGATGAGGCAAAGACCACAGCATGTGACTAAGTTAGATGGAGGAGTCGTCGCCCCCAGGGTGGCGTCGGGCGAGGGGTGAAGAGATGAAGATCAGGTTGCTCGGCTTGGGTCTGGGATCCGTCCTGGCCCTGGCCGGCGTGGTGGTTCCGTCGGTGACGGCGAGCGCGGACAGTACCTGTTACACGGGGTGCGCGTCGCCGCCGCCGTCCGGGCACGTGCCGACGACGGCGACGAAGGCCGCCGGCGCCGTCTCGTCGACCGAGTTGGCGTTCACCGGTGCCGACATCGAGGAGATGACGGCGTTCGGTGCGGGAGCCCTCGTGGTGGGTGGCGTTCTCGTGCGGCGCAGCCGCCGCCGCAATCGTGCCCACGCGTAGCTAGTCCGTTCGAACGCGTCGCTCGTCATGGCCGTCGGGCTCAATTTCCAGTCGTGGGCGACCACGTCGCCGACGCGCGCCCGTCCGGTGACCGCACGCCGTCGGTGGCGCGCACCGGCGCGTCCGGAGATGGCCGTCGTGGCCTTCGCCGACTTCGCCGCCCTGGCCGCCTTCGTGATGATCGTCGCCCCGCTGGCCACGACGTGGTGGAGCTACGCCTTCGTCGGCTCGGTCGTCCTCCTGCTCACCGCCACCGGTCACTACCGCAGTCGCATCACCTTGAACATCGCCCGTGAAGCGCGTTCCATCGCCGCCTGCACGGCGGTGCCGCTGCTGATCCTGGCCGCCGTCCACATCAAGGGTGTCTCGAGCGTGGGGCTGATCGAAGCCGGCCTCTGCGTCGTGCTCTCGATGCTCGTCCTCCGCTGCATCCTCTACGCGCTGATCCGGCGCCTGCGGTCGAAGGGGGTCTACGGCGAGCGGACCCTCATCATCGGAGCGGGACAGATCGGGACGACGTTCGCGGCGACGCTTGAGGAACACCGCGAGTACGGACTGCGCCCGATCGGTTTCCTCGACGACGTCGACGGCGCCGATCTCCCGCTGCCGCTGTTCGGCGGTGTGGCTCTGCTGCGGATGGTTCTCTTCGAGGAGAAGGTCGACCGCGTCGTGGTGGCCTTCGGCCGGGCCCGTGAAGCGGACATGGTCGACGTGCTGCGCGCCTGCGAGGACGCGTCGGTCGACATCCACATCCTCCCGCGTTTCTTCGAGCTCGGTTCGGCCGTGCACGCCACCGACGTCGACGACGTCTGGGGCTTCCCCCTCGTCCGCCTGCGCCGACCGGTGCGTCGGACATTCTCACGGGCCGCCAAGAGGGCCCTCGACATGTCGGTGGCCGCCGTCGGTCTGCTGCTCTCCGCTCCCCTCTACGCCGTGCTGGCGGTGGCCGTGAAGCTCTCGAGCCCGGGGCCGGTCCATTTCCGCCAGCAACGCGTGGGCCAGCGCGGCGAGACGGTCGAGATCCTCAAGCTCCGTTCCATGCAGGTCCACTCCGACTCCGACACCGAGTGGACCATCGCCGACGAGGCGGTCACCCGGATCGGCCGCGTCATGCGGGTGCTCGGCCTCGACGAGATCCCGCAACTGTGGAACATCCTCCGCGGCCAGATGTCGCTGGTGGGCCCCCGGCCCGAACGCCCTTTCTTCGTTGAGCAGTTCAAGGCCGAGATCCCCCACTACGACGACCGGCACCGGGTGCCGGGAGGTCTCACGGGGTTGGCCCAGGTCCACGGTCTGCGAGGCGACACGTCGATCGAGGAGCGGGCCCGGTTCGACAACCACTACATCGAGAACTGGTCCCTGTGGCGCGACGTGACCATCTTGATGCAGACCTTCTTCGCCGTCGTCCGCAACATCGGGTCGGCGGGGTCGTCGGGTCCGGTGGCCACCACCGTCACGGCCGGATCGACGCTCGGTGCCGTCTCCACCGATGCGATGGCCGGTGGCGTCCCCCCGGCCTCCACGGGTACCGCCGTCGGCGACGTCACCCCCGTCACCACGGGGTCGACGGTCGGTGCCGTACGCTCGGAGGATCGCCAACAGAACGAAGCGGAACACGGGCCGACCGCTCCGGTGGTCCACGAATCGAACGAGGCAGCGCCGATCGGATGACGACCGTCGTGCAGCCGGCTCCTGACATGGAGGCCGCGGCGCAGGACGAGCCGAGATCCTTGAAGCTTCCGGTGGCGGCGGCGGTGCTCGTGAGCGCCGTCCTGAGCCTCGTCACGATCGGCCGGGGGAGCTTCTCGCTCGACGAGAGCGTGAGCGCCACCTTGGCCCGGGCCTCGTGGCACAGCTTCACCCACACCATTCTGCGCCGTGAAGCGAACATGTCGTTCTACTACCTGCTGCTGCGCTTCTGGACCGAGCTCGGTCATTCGGAGGCCGTCGTGCGCTCGTTCTCGGTGGTGGCCAGCATCGGGGCCGTGGCCGCCATCATGGTGGTGGCCCGTCAACTCTTCGACCGGCGGACGGCGATCATCGCCGGCGTGATCCTGGCCATCGATCCTCTCATCGTCGTGTTCGCGCAGGACGCACGCGGGTACGCGCTGAGCCTTCTCCTCGTCACGGCGTCGTCGGCCCTGTTCGCCGCGCGCCGTCACCGCCGGGGCGGGCTGGGGGACATGGGTGGCCTACGGCCTGGTGTCGGTCCTGGCCACCTACACGAACTTCTGGGTCGCCCTGGTGCTGGTGGGCCACGGCGCCTCCGTCGCCTTCCTCCCACCGGGCACGGCCCCGTGGCGGCGCCTCGTCCCCACCGCCGTCGGTCTCGGCGTCCTCCTCGTTCCGCTGGCGTTGTTGATCCGGACCGCCTACGAGGGAGGAGTGAACTGGGCCGCCGGATCGTCGGCCGGGAAATTGTTCACCAAGGTCCGTGCCGACGTGCCCCATCCGGTGCTCGACATCGTCATCGTCCTGGTCGTCGTCCTCGTCGTCGCCGCCGTGGCCGTGGTGAGGCGGCACCCGAGGACGACGATCGTCGTGGACCGGTGGCCCGTCATGTTCGCGCTGTGCTGGTTGGTGGTTCCCGTCGCCATCGTCGTGCTTCTGTCCCTGGCCTACGAGCCGGTGCTCGTGCTCCGTTACCTCGGGATCTGCTTCCCGCCCTTCGTCATCCTGGTGGCCTTCGCCGTGTCCCGGCTGAAGGTGGAGGTGACGCGCCTGGCGGTGGCCGCGCTGGTGGTCGTCTCCGGCCTCGGGTTGGCGGCCTGGTACGCCCGCGGCGCACCCGAGGACTTCCGTGGCGCGGTGGCGTCGGTCGCCGCCCGGGCCCGACCGGGCGACGGTCTCGTCGTCTTCGCGCCGTACAACCGGGTTCCCGTCGAGTGGTACATGCACGATCATCCGGTGGCCGAGAGGCGCCTGCGACCGCTCTTCCCGGGGGGGCCGTGGGACACCGACGCGCTGCGTTACGACACGTCGATCCCCGTCACCGAGACGGCCGTCCACCGCGCCGTCGACGGGTACAGACCGCGTCTGGCTGGTCCTGAGCGCCGAGACGCTGTACCCGAAGCAGGACGGGGACCTCCTGGCTGGTCTGCGGGCGGCGGGGCTGGTCCCCGTGGGGATCAGGAGCTTTCCGGGGGTTCAGGTCGCGGAGTACAGCGCCGCCGGCGGCGGCGGTAGCGGCAGTGGTGGTGCCGTGCCCGTGGGGTCGGTCCGGACGACGGGCTGAATCCCGGTCGAACCCGGTATGGCGCCGGTGATCGGGCGATAACGTGGGATGTGGTCGAGGCGGCGGACAGCGAGGACGCGGCCGGACCGGGCCCGACGGTGTCCGCCGATCCGTTGCGGGTGCTCCTGGTCGACGTGTCGGACCGGGGCGGCATCGCCCGGTACTCGGACCGGCTGCGCGACGCCCTGCGGTCCGAGGGAGCGGCCGTGGCGCTGGCGGCGCCCGGGCCCCGGGCCGACAAGGGCCTGGCCCTCGCCCGTCACCGGTGGGGGCCGGACGTGTCGGGCATGGCCAGGCTCCGACTGCGCGGGCGCCGGTTGGCCGAGATCGGCCCCTCGGCGCTGCTCCTGGCCCGCGCCGTCGTCCGGTCGGGATGCGACGTGGTCCATCTGCAGACCGAGGTCGTCCCCCCGTTCGACCACCTGGCCGTGCGCGCCATCGCCCGCCGCCTTCCCGTCGTGATCACGGCCCATGATCCCGAGCCCCTGGAGGGTGGCGAGCGCGCCCTGGCCCGTCAGGCGCGTCGCTGGCGGGCGGCCGACGCCGTGATCATCCACGGCGAGGGACCCCGTGGTCTCGTCGAACGGTGCGCGCCCGGTGTGCCCGTCCACGTCGTCCCCGTCGACCTGGCCCTCGGGGGTCCGGCCGTCTCGCGCCACGAGGCCCGACGGCGCCTCGGTCTGGACGGCGCCCCGACGGCATTGCTCCTCGGTCTCATCCGTCCCTACAAGGGGATCGATCTGCTGGCCGACGCCTGGCCCGCCGTCCGGTCCCGGGTCCCCGGCGCCCGGCTCCTGCTGGTCGGCGAGCCCTACGCCAGCGCGGGGCTGGACCGCCTCGAGCGGTCGGAGGGGGTGGAGGTGCGCCGGGGTTTCGTCCCCGAGGACGAGTTCGACAGCTGGGCGGCCGTGCCCGACGTCATCGTGCTGCCCTACCACCACGGCTCGCACTCGGGGATCCTCCATCGAGCCGTGACCGCCGGCACGCCCGTCCTGGCCTCGCCGTCCCTGGCCGACGAGGTGTACCGGACGGGCGCCGGCCTGGTCGTCCCCCTCGACGCCGACGCCTGGACCGACGCCCTCGTGACGGCGCTCACCCGCACCGCCGCGCCCCGACCCCGGCCACCGACGGGCCGGGGGACCGCCCTGGCCACCCTGGCGGTCTACCGGGGCGTCCTGGCCCGGCGGGCGCACCGGGCGGGGGCTCGTCGCCCGCCGGCGTTCTCGCCGTCACCGATCGGCCACCGTTGAACGGGGGGCTCCGCTGGTGACGACCGGGCACGGCGACGGGGAGCGGCTGTGTGTCGTGGAGGTGAGCAACTCACGCCAGGCGTGGGGCGCCGAGTTCGCCATCATGGCGCTCGCCGCCCCGCTGGCTGAACGGGGCATCGACCTCGTGCTGGCCTCGCCCCCTGGCGGCGAGCTGTCCGAGCTGTGGCAGAAGCTCGGCCTTCGCCACGTCCCCCTCGAGATCCCCGCTCGTCAGGGGATCCGCGCCGACGACGGCGATTCCCGACCGTCGGCCCGGCAGCTGGCCAGGGAGCTGGCGGCGACAGTCCGCTCGGTGCGGGCAATCGCCCGGGTGGCCAGGGAGGCCGACATCGTCATCTCGAGCAGCCTGTGGACCCACCTCGACTGTGCCGTGGCCGGTCGGCTGGCCCGCCGGCCGGTGGTGCTCGACATGCACGACATCGTCCGACCGGGGACGGGGCGTCGGGTCCTGACCGCCGCCGTGCGCCTGTCGTCGGCCGCCATCTCGGTCAGCCAGGCCGTGGCCGACTGCGTGGGACCGGCCGGCGCCGGGAGGCTGCGGATCATGGTTCCGGCCGTCGAGCTCGACCGCTTCCGGCCCGGGCCGCCCGATCCCGAGGTGCGCCGGCTTCTCACCTCCTCGGAGACGGACCCGGTCATCGGCATCGTGGGCCGGATCGATCCCGAAAAGGGGGTGGATCTGGTGGTGCGGGCCGTCTCGGCCCTGGAAGGGCCGGCCCGGCGCGCCCACCTGGCCGTCATCGGGAGCCCCGGATTCGATTCGGGTGCCTATCTGGAGAACCTGAGGGCCGAGGCCGGTCGGCTGCTCGGAGACCGGGCCCGGTTCGTGGGCCGGACCGACGACGTCCCCGAGACGCTCAGGGCCCTCGACGTGGTGGTGAACGCCTCGGTGGCCGAGCCGTTCGGTCTCGGGGTGCTCGAGGCCCAGGCGAGCGGTATCCCCGTCGTGGCCACCCGTTCGGGGGGGGTCACCGATTTCCTGACCGACGGGGACAACGCCCTTCTGGTGGCGTCGGGCGACGCCCCCGCCATGGCCAGGGCGCTCGAGCGGGTCCTGACGGATGCGGATCTGGCCACGCGGTTGGCCCGGCAGGGGCGGGCCCTGGCCGAGGCCGGTCACGGGATCGACGGGTTCGCCGACGACCTGGCCGCGCTGTACCGCCGCCTCGCCCGTCGGCGGCCGGGTCCTGTCGGTGGGGGGACCGGTCGGTGAGGGCGCTCATGGTCACGAAGTTCGTACCCCTCCCGGACGATTCCGGGGGCAAGCAGCGCTCCCTGGCCATTGCCCGGCGGTTGGCGGAGCGGTACGACCTCGTCCTGTGCGCCTTCGACGACGGCACCGCCGATCTCGACGCCCTGGAGAAGCTCGGGGTCGACGTCCGGGCCGTCCCGTGGCGCCCCGGCGTCGTCGGCGCCGGACGCGGCCTGGCCCGGACCAGGAGCATCTCGGCCGGTCGCTTCTGGAGCCCACGGCTGGCCGGCGAGATCCGCCGGGCCGGCGCCGAGGGGTCCTTCGATCTCCTGCAGGTCGAGTACGTGCAGATGGCCCCCTACGTCGATCAGGTGGCGGTGCCCCGGCGCGTCCTCGACCTCCACAACGTCGAATCGGCGTTGGCGGCGAGCTACGCACGGGGACGCCGGCTGCCGTGGTCGATCCCCTTCCACCTCGAGGCGGCCGCGTTGCGGGCCCTCGAACGTCGGGCGCTCCGAGCGTTCGACACCGTGGTGGTGGTGAGCGGGCGCGAACGGGACCGGCTGTCGGCCACGGCCGGTTCCGTGGTGGTCTGCCCCAACGGCATCGACGTGCCCGAGCTCCTCCCGGAGGCGCCCACGCCGACGGTGGCCTTCGTGGCCACCATGGGCTGGGCCCCCAACACCGACGCCGCCTTGTGGCTCGGCCGCGAGATCTGGCCCCGGGTCGAGCGACGGGTCCCCGAGGCCCGCCTCCTCCTGGTGGGGCGCGACCCGACGGCGGCGGTCCGGGCCCTGGCGTCGGCCACGATCGACGTTTCCGGTACGGTGGCCGACGTTCGACCCTTCCTGGCCCAGACACGCGTCGCCGTGGCTCCGTTGCGATCCGGGGGTGGCACCCGCCTCAAGCTTCTCGAAGCCCTCGGTGTGGGCCGCCCGGTGGTGGCCACCTCGATCGGTGCCGACGGACTCGAGGACCTGGTGGGGAGGGGTGTGATGGTGGCCGACGACAGCGCCGGGATCGCCGACGCCCTGGTGGAGCTGCTCAAGCACCCCGAGGCGGCCGCCGATATGGGAAGAGCAGGCCACGACGCCGTCGCCACCGACCACTCCTGGGACGGCGCGCTGGCCCCGCTCCTGGAGGCGGTATCCCGATGACCCAGGCGGCCATTCTTCTCGTGGCGGCGGCCGCCGCCGCCGTCCTCCTCGGCGTCTTCGTCCACTGGGAGCGGATGGGCAAGGAGCACTACGCCGTGCTGTTGCTCCTCGGCATGCTGGTGCTCGAGACGAGCCTGTACGAGAACCAGGACAACATGCCCCGTGACCTCTTCCATCCGGGCAGTGGCGCCTTCGAGTTCCGCCTGCCCGAGGTCATCATCACGCTGGCCCTGCTGGCCCGTCTCCTGGTCCGTGGACGACCGACCCGGGTGGGGCTCCCGGCCCTGGCGTGGGCGGCGTTCGGGGCCTGGATCGCCGTGGCCCTCGTCGAAGGGGTCCTGCGTCACAACGACCTCACCCAGATCCCCTACGAGGGCAAGGCGATCATCTACGTGGTGGGGGGCTACGCCCTGGCGGCCGGGGTGCCCGTCCAACGCTTCTTCGAGGGCCGGGCCCTCGAACGGCTGGTCCGTCTGTCCGCCATCCTGGCCACCGTGGTTGTGGTGATGACCATTGCCCACAAGGAATACGCCATCCACCTGCCCTTTCTCCCCCTCCCCGATTTCGGGGTGGACGGTAGCGACGCGGCGACGATCTTCGCCGCCATCGGGCTCATCGGGCTGCTGCTGGAGCTGGCCAAGGAGACACGCAGCCGGCTCACCCTCCTGGCCTGCGTCCCGCTTCTGATGAGCCCCTTCTTCAGCGACCAGCGGGCCGTTCTCATCATGCTGGGGGCATCGGTCACCGTGGTCCTGGTGGTGGCCACCGGGGTGACGGCGCGCCGGCGCCTTCGTGTCACGTCGGCAGAGGTCCTGCTCAGCGCCCTGGCCGTCGTGGCGGTGGTGCTGGCGGTGGCGGTGGTCCCGGCCGTCGAGGGCCAGAACCCCGTCCAGGTGCCGCTCAAGTCCACCCTGGCCCGGACGTTCGACACCACGGGCAAGATCGAGTCCGCCGAGGACCGTGCTAGCAAATGGGAGGTGGCCGCCTCCTACATTCGCCAGCACCCGATCATCGGCAACGGGCTGGGCGTCGAGTTCAGTTATTACGACCCAGGGCCGAATATCTTCTCAATGACTGATGTGACCGAGAACATCGGCCTCGACCTGTGGATGAGGGCGGGTCTGATCGGGCTGGGCCTGTTCCTGCTGGCCTTCCTCTTCTCGGCCTTCGACGGGCTCATGGCGTGGCGGCTCCATCCCGATCGGATGGTGGCCGTCCTGGCGTTGGCCCTGGTGGCCGTGGTGGTCGGGTTCGTGGCCAAGGGCATGGTGGAGTCGATCTTCGAGAAGTACCGCCTGGCCACCATGCTCGGGCTCTCCCTCGGTCTGTTGCGCAGCGCGGTGACGTCGGCCGGCGGAACGCGGCTGGCCCTGCACCGGACCCACGCCTACGGGGAGGTCTGACGCCGTGGACATCCGCCAGCTGCTGCGCGACCTGCGGCAGAACTTCATCGTGGTCTTCCTGGCCTTCGCGCTGTGCGCCGTCGCCGGTGGCGCCGCCGCCTTTCTGCCGGCCAAGCAGTACCAGGCCTCGACCGAATTGGTCCTGAAGCCGGTCAACGCCGCCAACGCGCAGTCGGCCATCGCCGTCATCCAGTACGTCCTGCTCCAGCTGCCCACCGAGGCCACGAACTCGAGCACGTTGACGGCGGCTCGGAAATCGGGCTTCATCCCGCCCGCCGACGCGAACGCCGACGTCTCGGTCACGGCCTCCGCACCGGCCACCACCGACGTCCTCACCATCAGCGTGAAGGCCACCAACCCGGCCGTCGCCGCCGCCTTCGCCACCGCCATCGCCGCTCAGGTCTCGGCGCTGCAGGGGAACAACGGCATCTACGTCACCAAGACGATCCTGTCGGCGCAGACGCCCACCTCCCCGGCCAATCCGACCACGCCGGTCCTCTTCGCCGCCGTCGGCTTCGGTCTCATCGCCGCCGTGTTCGCCGGGCTGGCGTCCGCCGGGGTGCGGCGCCGATTCAGCCGGGTCACCGAGTTGAAGGAGCGGATCGGCGCCACCGTGCTGGGAGAGATCCCCCGTGTCATGAGCGGGAACATCCGGCCGTCGAGCCTCTTCGTCCTGGGCCGCCAGCCCATGGTGATGGAGGCCTTCCAGGAACTCCGGAGCAATCTGCTCCTGAGCATTCCCGACGGGGGTCCGACGTCGATCGCGGTGACCTCGTGCGACCCGTCGGAGGGCAAGACGTCGGTGGTGGCCAACATGGCCTGGGTCCTGGCCGCCGAGGGCCGTCATGTCACCGCCGTGGATTCCGATCTCCGCAAGCCCATGCTGCACCTCGAGCTCGAGGTGCCCTTCGGACCGGGTCTGGCCAGTGGGGGGGCGGCCGACGCCCTCCGCCACGCCTCGAAGACGACCAACCCCTATCTCGACGTGGTCCCCGCCGGGATCCCGTCCCAGCACCCGGCTGACGTCGTGTCCGCCTACCTGCCGCCCCTGCTGCACAGCCTGCGCGAACGCCAGCAGACCGTCATCGTCGACTGCCCACCCATGATCGGGGTGGCGGAGACCGTGCTGATCGCCGCCATGGTGGACATGGTGGTCGTGGTCGTCGACACGCGGCGTCTGCACCCCGATCGGCTCCAGCAATGCCTGCTGCGGCTGGACGGCGCCGGCGCCAACGTCATCGGCGTGGTGCTCAACCGCACCCGTCGCCGGCGTCGTGCGGGGAGCTACCAGTACGGCTACTACGGCAAGGACGACAGCCAGCTGGTCCCCCAGGCCCCCGTACCGGCCCCCGGCGAGCCCACACCGAGCGCCGTGGCCCGGTCCCGCTGGTTGAGCGCACCGCCCACCGCCGAGAGGCCCGTCCAGCCCGTCGGCCGCCACTCCGGTCGGCGCGGGTCGCCGGGGCGCCCGCCGGTCTTCCGTTCGCCGGCCGGCAACGGCCCCGACGATCCCGTCGGCGGCGGTGCCAACGGCGCGGGCGAGAACGAGCCCCGACGGCGTCAGCCGGAGTGGTGAGGATGGCCCGGGCGACGATCAGCTCCTGGCGCTGACCTCGATCGTCCTGGCGATGTCCCAGCGGTGGTGCCAGGCGTCGTGGGCGTTGGAACGGACGACATCGAGAACGGACTGCTCGCCTCTGTCGGGATGAACGAGGGTGCCACCGGCGCGGTCCGCCAGGGCAACGGCGTCCGCCCAGTCGCCGGCGGCCCGACCGAGCGACCAGAGGGCACCGGCCAGAGCGATCTCGTCGTAGTGACGAGCCCGGGCCAGGAGGTCCTGGTCGTACCGGGCGACGTTTCGCCCGTCACCGGAGGCCAGGGCGGCCAGCCGTTCGGCCCAGATGCGCAGATTGTCGCCGACGTGGCACACGTAGCCGGCCACCGACCACGTCAGATCGGGGTGACGCTCCGAGCCGTCGGCACCGCCGAGCAGCGTGGTGAGCTGCGCCGGGGTGGCCTCGACGGTGGCCACGGCCTCCTCCCGGGTGATCGTCCAGCGGAAGCCGCATTGACGACAGGGGTCGCCGTAGGTGGACCGGGCCCACTCGCTCATCCCGGCCGCCCAGGGACGCCGTTGTCCAGGAGGGCCGCCATCTCCCGGTACTTCGACACGGGGATCAGATGGACGCCGTCGAAGAGGCCGGACTCCCTGATCTCGTCGACCAGGGTGCAGGCCATCTGGACGCCGGCCGTCGGGTCACGCTCGATGTGTCCGATGATCGCCTCCGGTACGGCGAGCTGAGGGATCTCGGTCGACAACTTCCGGGCCATGGGTGCGCTGGCGATCACCATCACGCCGGCGTAGACGGGTCCTTCGAAGGTCACCGAGGCTCGCCACTCCAAGAGGTGGCCGAGGGAGAACGTCACCTGGGTCAGGAGGAAGTCGGCGTCGTGCTTCCAGGCGGGCAACGCCCGGAGCCCCGAGGTCACGCCGATGCGGAGGGGCCCCCCGGTCTTCTCGTCGTCCTCGGCGAACCGCCGGGCTTCGGCCATCATCGATCGGACCGAGAGATCATCCGATCGGGTACCGGTCTCGGGGCGGTCGCCGTAGACGAACAGGAACTCGTTGACCCCGTAGGCCGCCGCGGTGAGGAGGTCGCGACGGAAACCCAGGACGTTGCGGTCACGGGCATTGAGGCAGGCGATGGACCGACCTCCCATGAGGGCGACCTCGTGGGCCACGGCGATGCTCGACACCGTGGCCCGGCCGATGTGGTTGTCGGGGATCAGGAACGCCGTCGCCACACGGCTCAGCACGCCGATCTGGTGCCGGACGTGCATGAGGTCCGGTCGGGTGGCCGGCTCCACCTCGCAGATGACCTGAAAATCGGGGGTCGTCACCACCGACCACACTACGAGCCGGGAGCGGCGAACGCCGCTGATGTCGGCGTCTCGCCGGTGGTGGGAACGGGGTCAGCCGAAGGCGGAACGGAACGTGGCCAGAGAAGCGGGGAAGTGGCCGTCGGTGATGGCGTCGACCTGTCCGCTGACGTCGAAGTTGAAGTAGATGTCGAACGCCACGTCGTGCGACGAGATCCAGGCGGCCATCTCCTGGACGTAGGCGGGGTCGTCGCCCATCCCGTGGCCGTCCCCACGGATGGCCAGGCCCCATTCGGGGAACACGACCGGCTTGCCGTGAGCGGCGGCGTAGTCCGCCACCCGGTGAGGCCGGGGAGGAGGGTGTTGGCCCAGCTGCACTGTGACTGGGCGGCGGTGGTGGTGTTGTTGAACGACAGACCGCACCCGCCGCTCCATGACTGGTCGTAGGTGTCGGAGCCGATGTAGTTGACGTAGGCGTCACCCGGATAGGCGTCGTCGGCGGTGTAGGCGCCGCTGTAGGAACCGTCCTGGGGGTCGGCCCCCTCCCAGATGAACCTGAACGCCTGCCCGGGAACGGTGCGCATGGCGGTGACGATCTGCCGGAAGTAGGCGGCGTAATTGGCCGCGTCGGTCGTGTCGGTGACGCGCCAGGAGTTCCAGTTGCCGGTGAATTCCTGACCGAGGCGCAGGATGGCGTCGCCCTGGCCAGACGAGACGAGCGTCTGGGCCAGGGTCACGAAGTACGAGTTGTAGGCACCGGCGGCTCCTGCCGCCAACGTGTCGGGGGGTGATCGGAGTCGTCGAACATGGGCACGCCGAGGACGAGTTGGTAGCCCGAGCCCTGCCAGGCTCCGAACATCCAGTCGAGCGACCCTCCGGCGCCGTCGATGCCGCTCCACGATCCCGAGCCGGGAAGATAGTCCTCGACCACGGTGACGTGGGCACCGGTGGCGGCGGCGAAGCTGGCCGCTCCGGCGGGGTTGGCGGCTCCGGTGTAGACGCCGAGGGCCGCCGACGGCGTCGGGCCGTGCGCCGGCGGCGCCGGTGGAGGCGGCGACGGTGCGGCCGATCGTGTCGTGGCCGGCGGTGCCGTGGTGGGGGGCGCTGGCTGTGTCGTGGGCGGCGGTGGCGGCGTGGTGGTGGTCGTCGGAGGCGCGGTCGAGGTCGTGGTGGTGGGAGGAACCGTGGCGGGAACGAAAGCGCCACCGCCACCGGCCTCCGAGGCGGCCTCCCTGGCGCGTGGGTGGTGGGGTGAGGCGAAGATCCCGGTGGCCGAGGCGACCACCGCCAGTATCAGCAGTCCGGCGACGATCTCCTTGGGTCGTCCGAGGATCTCGTGGAGACGACGCAGGCGACGCATCTCGCCTACCTCCTCGGGGCGCCGGGGAGTGGATACCGACGTCGGCGGTGGGGTCGAGCCGAAAGCGCGGACGACTGCATCGGTTTCAACGTGGTTTCCCCCAGGCCCGAGAAAGGTTCTGTGTCCGTCGGCGGGAACAGAGACGGGCACACCGTTGGTGGCTCTCGTCGTGAACATCGGCGTGGCCAGACGGCTCCTTGAGCCGTTTCCACCCTCGACGACCGCGGCTGCGCGCGCTCAGTGCTGTCTCGTGCGGGCGGGTTCCACCTGACTGCTGACAGTGGTGACGACCCGGGCGTTCGTGTGGGTTCCCGCGCCGGCCGTGTCCGGTCCGATCGGCGGACGCCGCGTCCGTCCGATCCGCGCACGCCGTGTCAAGGCCCGGCGACGGTGCCCTGGTGGTCCTGTGCACGGTGTCGACAGACGATGACGATGTGGTTCGAGGGATGGCTGTTGTCCAAGAGATCAGGAGTGACAGACGTGACGTTGGGTCGGGGGATGGTGTCGTGGCCGCGAGGCGGGTGAGGTGGGGGTGATCAATGACCTTGCTGTTCAAACCACGGCCGGTGGGCGTACCATGAGCGTTGTGCAAGTGTTGATCGTGGCGACGTCCGGATCAACCGGTTCGGGGCGTCTCGCCCGGGGACGCCGCCCGACCGGGCGACGGCGATGACGGGGGAAGAGGAGGGTGGCTCATGCTTCGCGAGGCGGAACTGGCCCGACTCCTCACGGCCATCGACACCGCCGTGAGCAGGGCGATCGACGCCTTCAACATCGCCGCCGAGACCGAGGACGAGGAACTCACGGCCGAGGCCCGAGCCTGTGTGGAGAGGCTGAAGGCCTTCCGCGAGCTCGCCGCCGCCCAACCCAGTCGTGCCTCGCGGTGGATGCACGCCCGTCCCCCCCGGGGTGATTCGCTGAACTCCTCCCGGACGTCCTGACGGCGACCGGCTCGGGTGCCGGTCCGTCAGCGAGACGCCAGGGAACGCCGGGACCAGCCGACCAGGAAGCCCACTCCCCACGAGAGGTGCATGACCGGGAGGGCCACGGCCAGGCCCGCCGCCGGCGCCGGATCCCGACCCATCTCGATGCCGGAGGCCACGACCACCACCGCCAGGTAGGCGAGGGCGACCCGGCGTCGCCACGGCGACAGGAGGCCGAGGACGAGCAGCGGTGCGGCCAGCTGGCGCAGCCGGAGCGAGTCGGGGTATTTCCGCACCGTGGCCGCCCGGCCCGGCGCCGTACCGGTAGTACTGCCTCATGAAGCCGACGAAGCTGTCCCGGGGCCGGTAGGTCGACCGGATGGCGGGGTCGAACCAGACGCCGCCGTCGTGGCCGAGCCGGTGCAGCAGCTCGCCGTCCTCGTTGGTGGCGAAGTCCTCGTCGTAGCCACCGAGACGACGCAGGACGTCGACCCGCGCCGCGCCCAGGTAGACGATGTCGGTCCAGGCGGCCGGCGAGTCGGCGTTGCGGAACCGGGCCGGGCCGGCACCGAGCGTCGAGGTGAGAGCGGCCCCGACGGCACGTTCGACCCACGTCGTCCCTCGTGGCTCGAGCGGTCCGCCCACGAGGGCCGCCCCTGACCGGGTCAGTGCGGTGACGCACTGGTCGACGTAGTCGGGGGCGACCACGGTCCGACCGTCGACGCGGACGAGGACGTCGCCGCGGGCCTCGCGCAGGGCCACGTTGAGGCCGGCCGATTGGAGCCGGTCGGGATTGTCGACGATGCGGACGCCGGGGAACCGGGCGGCGATCTCCCGGGTCGCGTCCTCGGAGCCGCCGTCCACCACCAGGATCTCGACGATGCGCGGATACGTCTGTTCCACGACCGCCTGCAGACAGCCGTCGATGTAGGGCGGCTTCGTTCAGGACGGGCAACGCCACCGTCACGTCCGGGAGGAGGTCCGATGCTCCTGTCCGGGCGGTCGATCGGGGCCGGTCCGGGTGCGGGGACGACCTTCAGGACCGGGTCCGCCGCGTCACGCATGCCGAGACGAGCGGAATCGGCCATCGACCACGATTATCACGGTCGGGCCACCAAAACAAGGAGAGGGAGCGTCCCGCCGGGCATTTGTCACGGCATTGTCACGCCTGGCGCAGCGATTCGCGGGCCCGGCGGTAGAAGGCGGCCGGATCCGCACCCCGTCGGATCTCCTCGTAGGTGAGCGCGGCACCGAATGGCGCATTCCAGAACGGACCGTCGCGGTGGTCATGAGGTCCGACGTAGAGATAGGGCTCCTCGATGGCGGCATCGCCCGGTGAACCCCCGTAGTTCGCCCGCAGACCCGCAGGTCCGCACTCCAGGGCCAGATCGAAGTGCTCGGGCCACAGTTGGATGGCACTCGGTTGGTCCGTCGGTTCGGAGTCGGCCACGGCGGACTCCAGACCCGAGTGGCAGAACGAGAACCACCGGGCGAGGACCCGGGCGGCACCGCTATCGACCGTCATGGGTGCCGTGGGGTCGGCCGGGATGTCGAGCACGGGGTGAGGTGCGATGGCGGGGTCGACGCCGGCGAAGGCACAGGCGTCGAGAAGGTTCGTGATCGGTTGACGTCGATTCCCGTCGCTCAGCATCCCGTCGACGACGAGGAGACGGCGTCCGTCGAACTCGGGAGTGCCGAAGCCTCCGGGAACGACGATGAGGCCCATGCGCCCGACGGCCGAGAAGCGGGCGGCGCCGAGCACGCGGGCCGCCACCAGGTGGAGAGACGCGCGCGTCACGACGAACGCGTCCGGCAGCGAGGGCAGAGCCCCGGTGTCACCGGGAGGAGCGCCGTCGGTCACGGCACCTTGGGCCACCACCGCCACATGACCATCGCTCCCTCAACGCCATGTGCGCCCCCGTCGTTACGGTGTTGCCGGGAAGTTGACCGCCCCATGGAGGTGGGTTGAGTCTCCGGGCGCACGATGGTGTCGTGAGTTTCCGTGACGCCACCGGGGGGACGGGTCAGATGGGCCGAGGGCGGGGCCAGACCACCACGCAGGAGCGCGAGGCCTCGGTCGAGGACCTCGGTGAGGACGTCGTGGCGCTGGCCGTCGCCGCCGAGGCGCGGGGCCGGGCCTCGGCCCTGCGCCGGGTCAACGGGATTCTCGTGCGCATCATCGTCGAGGTGGCCTGACCCGTCGGCCGGTTGCCGCCCGGTGTCCTCCGCTACCCGGCTCGTCACGGCGCACTGTCGACCAGGTCGGCGTAGGCCGGGTGCCGTTCGATGTAGGCGGCGATGAAGGGGCACCGCGGGGTGACGCGTAAACCGCGGCGCCTGAGCGTCGTCGAGCGCGGCTTCGGCTAGGTGGCTACCTACACCGCGGCCCTCGAATTCCGGCTCGGTCCTGGTGTGGACGAAGATGATCCCCCCGGGGACCTCCTCGTAGGTGGCGTAGGCGGCCAGGTCGTCGCCGACGTACGCCTCGTAGCGATGGCGCTCCCTGTTGTCGGAGACGCGCACCGTCTCGGGCTCGTGAGCCATGGTCCTCCCGTGGATGCGAGGTCCGCTGACCGTGAGCCTATTGTCGGCACGCCGACGGCGCCTCTTGGGCTCCGCCGGGGCACCATCGCCGCCGCCGGGGCACCGTCGCCACCGCCAGGCGGGGTCCGGGTCGTCGCCGGCGTGCGTGGATCGGCGGGTGGTCGCCGCCGCTGGTGTCGACAGGGTGGGCCGCTGTGACAACATGCTCACGGACCACTGACCGCGTCGGCCGACGCCGAAGGAGGAAGAACCCGATGACCCCGAGACGCCGCGGGACGATGATCCGCCCTCCGAAGCTCGACGAGACTGACCCACCTGCAGTGGGCGGCGTTCCTCGTCGGCAACGTGGTGATGGCCGTCGTCGGGACCGTGGTGGCGCTCATCGTCGTCACGATCATCGTGGGCCTGGCCGACGGCCACTGACGCCTCCGGGTGAGGTCGAGGTCACGGGGAGTCGGGTCGGGGAGCGTCGTCGCGTGCGACGTGGGCGGCGACGAAGAGCTTCCCGTCCACCCGGACCGGTTGGAGCCGTCCGACGATGGGAATGATCTCGCCCTCGGCCGTCTCGGCCTCGGGATAGAGGCCCGGGTCCATCTCCCGGTCCCTGCGGTTCGGCCAGGTAGCCGCGCCGGTAGGCCTGATGTCCCCACCTCTTCTTGGTGGGGACGAGCATCTCGACGAACTCGCCGGCGATGTCGTCGCTGTCCATGCCGAAGAATTCCTCGGCCGGCTTGTTCATCCCGAGGACGATCCCCTGGAAGTCGACGATCACCACCGGCGTGTCCTCGGCGCCGAACTCGGGAACGGCGGCGAGCACCTCGTCGGGGATCTCGAGTGACGGCATCTCGGGCGAGCTCAAGTCAGGAAACTCCTTCGTGACGGTCGGTCGGGACGTGCACCGACGGTACCCGCTCGCCACGGACCCTTCGACAGGCTCTAGATTCCGGACGTGGCCACCGCCCCGCTGCCCTCCTACGACGAGCTCCCGGCCGCTCCCGGGGCGCCACCAGGGTCCTCGTGGGGCCTCTGGGGGACCTCGGACAAGTTCGGGCTGCCTCAACCTCCTGACACCGGAGCGGGTGATCGCCGGGGTGGCCTGCGCCGTCCGGGGGGCGGTCTTCAACCTGAACCTCGACCTGGAGCCTCCCGAGCCCTCCGCTGTTCTCCCGGTCGGCCTTCGAGCACGTGGTCCACGATTTCACCGCTCGGCCACGATGACGAGCTCTCGGGTTGGAACACGCAGAGCTCGAGCCAGTGGGACGGCTTCCGCCACATGAGGCATCCCGTCTACGGCCACTACAACGGCGTCGACGACGCGGACCACGGCATCCACCACTGGGCCCGCCGCGGCATCGTCGGACGTGCCGTTCTGGCCGACGTGGCCCGTTGGCGGGAGTCGGTGGGCCGACCCATCGATCCGGCCGGCCCGAGCGCCATCGAGATCGACGGACCTCATGGCGACGCTCGACGACCAGGGGGTCGAGGTCGAGGTGGGCGACATCCTTCTCGTCCGGACCGGATGGGTCAGCTGGTACCGCAGCCTCGGGACCGACGCACGGGTCGAGCTGGCCGACGCCCCGCATGCCCCTGCCTGCGGTCTGCAGCGGGGCGTTCGACAGCGCCCGGGCGCTGTGGAACCTGCACATCGCCGCCATCGCCGCCGACAATCCGGCACTCGAGGTCATGCCCTTCGGGTTCGGGGACCGAGACGAGTCACGGCACCTGGAAGGAGGACCCCGGACGGGCGGCGGAGACGATGCTGCATTTCAGCCTCCTCGGTCTCCTCGGCATCCCCATCGGAGAGTTGTTCGATCTCGACGGCCTGGCCGAGGACTGCGCGTCGGACGGTCGCTACACGTGCCTGCTCACCTCGGCGCCGCTCAACCTGTCGGCCGGCGTCGCCTCGCCACCCAACGCTCTCGCCATCAAGTAGATGGACCGGGAGCCCGGTCCGCTCGACAGCGAGGCATGGCGCCGACCATGATGCGGCCGTGAAGATCGGACTGCAGATCCCCAATTTCACTTTCGGGACACCCGACGGGCAGTTGTTCGAGCAGGTTGTCGACCGAGCGGTGGCCGCCGAGGAGTCGGGATTCGACTCGGTGTGGGTGATGGACCACTTCTTCCAGCTCCCCGCCCTCGGGGGACCCTCGCAACCGATGCTCGAGGCGTACACCCTTCTCGGTGCGATCGGCGCCCGGACGCGCCGGGTCAGGCTGGGCACTCTCGTGACCGGGGTGACGTACCGGAACCCCGCGCTCCTGGCCAAGACGGTTACGACATTGGACGTCATCTCCGGCGGACGGGCGATCCTCGGCATCGGCGCCGCCTGGTACGACGTCGAGCACGAGGGTCTCGGCGTCGACTTTCCGTCCGACGGTGATCGGCTCGATCGCCTGGAGGAGGCGGTCCAGATCTGCCGGGCGATGTTCCGCGGCGAGCGACCGAGCTTCGCCGGCCGCTATTTCCGAACCGACGCCGCCTGGAATGTTCCGCCGCCGCTCCAACCGGGCGGTCCTCCCATCCTGATCGGCGGTGGAGGCGAGAAGCGCACTCTGCGTCTCGTCGCCCGGTACGCCGACTTCTGCAACGTCATCGGCGACCTCTCGACGATCCGACGCAAAGTCGATGTCCTTCGTCGTCATTGTGAATCGGAGGGCCGTGATCCGGCGGAGATCACCGTGTCGCGCCTCGAGCACCCTCGTTCTGACCGATTCGGCGGAGGAGACGGTGACCACGAGGGCGTTCCTCCGCGACGCCGTCGGAGAGGAGAGCGGTTTCAACGTCGGCCGTGAAGACGACATCCTGGAACAGGTGGAAGAACTGCACGCCGCGGGGGTCGGGTTACTTCATCTTCAACATGCCGACATCGGGACCGGACGCCGTGCGTCGGCTTGGTCAGATGTTCGGCGACCGACTCACCGCTTGATCACCGTGAACCCGGCGAGATATGAGCCGTCAGCGCCGCTGATGCGTCTGAGGGTCGTGAGTGCCTTGATGTGTGGGCGTTCATGATAAGAGCAGCAGGGGAGCTCTTTGTGGCGTCATTCGTCACAAAACAGCCTCGCGTGGTCTTCTATTGCTCATCGGGCCGGGTACAGTCCGTGTTTCTTACTTTGTAATAGTTGCATGGAAGGGAGACAGAATGGCAAGGATTGAAGAAGTGACCGTTTCGCTGATCGACGACTTTGATGGCACCGAGGCGTCCGAAACGATCAAGTTCGCCCTTGACGGGAAGAACTACGAGATCGATCTGTCCAAGTCGAACGCCAACGAGCTACGTCGGACATTGCGACCGTATATCGACCGCTCGCGTGCGGCTCGCCGTGCACCGGCGTCGCGTCGTGCCGTCAAAGGCTCGGCAGGGGGTCGCGGCCCGGCCCGGCGCTCGGAAGGTTATGACCGCACCGAGGTCCGGGCTTGGGCCAAGGCGAATCGGATCAAGGTCGCCCCCCGCGGCCGGATCTCCAACGAGGTGGTCGAGCGGTGGCGCAAAGCGTCCAAGTAGCGGGCGATCCATAGGCGGGGCGCGCCACCGGCGCCAGGGGGACCCGGTCTAGGCGGTGATGCCGCCGGTGACGGAGTTGGCCCTCGTGGCGATGGGGTGGCCGGGCGTCTCGAGCCATGCCATGAGCTCGCCCGGCGCCATCGGTTTCGCCAGAAAGTAGCCTTGTGCGTCGTCGCAGCCGAGTTGCGCCAGTTGGTCCCATGTCTCGTGGTCCTCGACGCCCTCGGCCACGATCTGCAGACCGAGGTTGTGGCCGAGGTCGACCACAGAGCGAACGATGATGGCGTCGTTCAGGTCCTGGTGCATGTGCTGGACGAAGGACTGGTCGATCTTGAGTTGATTGACCGGGAGATCCTTCAGGTAGGCCAACGAGGAGTAACCGGTCCCGAAGTCGTCGATGGCGATCGAGCACCCCGAGCTCCGCCAGGTCTGTCAGTAGGCGCCGTGCCCTCATGGGGTCGGTCATGATCGCACTTTCCGTGATCTCGAGCTCGAACAGGTGGGGCGGAATCTCCCAGCGGTCCAGGGCGGCACTGACCTCCTCGGGGAAGCCGTCGTCAAGCAGGCTGCGGGTCGACAGGTTGATGGCCATCGACAGTTCGTTCCACCCCCGGGCGTGGGCTTCGTCGAGCCACTGTCGGCACTGGCACAGGGCCGTGGTCAGTACCCACGTCGTCAGCGGCTTGATGAGTCCCGTGTGCTCGGCCACCGGGATGAACTCGCCCGGCGGGAGCAGGCCGAGGGTGGGATGTTGCCAGCGCACCAGTGCCTCGACACCCTGGATCTCCCCGGTCTCCAGGTTCGCCTTGGGCTGGTAATGCAGGAGAAGCTGGTTGTCGGCAATGGCCGTCCGGAGGTCACCGAGGAGGGTGAGCCGGCCCGGGGTGTTGACATTGAGCTCGTCGGTGTAGGCCACGACGTTCACGTTCGAGCCCTTGGCCACGTACATGGCCACGTCGGCGCGTTGCAGGAGCAGGTCGGCGTTGTCCCCGTCGTCGGGGGCCATGGCGATGCCACAGCTGGCTTCGATGCCGAGGACCATCCCGTCGATCTCGAACGGTTCCGCCGAGGACGGCGATGATCCTCTCGGCCACCTCCATGGCGTCGCTCAGCGCGTCGATCCGGGGGAGGAGCACGCAGAACTCGTCGCCACCCAGGCGTGCGAGCGTGTCGGCGTCCCGGAGAATCCGATGGATCCTCGGGCCCACCTCGAAGAGGACCCGGTCGCCGTACTTGTGGCCGAGGGTGTCGTTGATCTCCTTGAATCGATCCAGGTCGAAGAGCATGACGGCGCTGTTGGAGCCGTCGCGGGCTCCTTGCCGCATCGCCTGCTCCGTCCGGTCGTAGAAGCACGAGCGGTTGGGGAGACCGGTGAGCATGTCGTGGAGAGCCTGATGCCCGAGGAGTGACTCGGCGTGCTCCTTCTTCAGCCCCGTGGCTCCGGCCATCCGGATGACCATGGCGAGAGCGATGACTCCGAGAACTCCGACACCGAGAGCCTGGCTGCGATCAAGGAAGGACGGTGCCCAACCCTGCCACACCAGGAATTGGCCGACGGCGATGCCGGCGAATGTCCAGCACATCATGGCGCTGCCACACCACCGCTCCGCACGTCTCCATGTCCTCCAGGACGGCGAAGGCATACGTCATGAGGAGAACGGGTCCCCACCCTGTCATGTAGATCACAACGGTGACGGCGGTGATATGGATGGCGAAACGGACGTGGATCCGGACGGACCTGGGCGTCGGATCGCGCCACGGTTCGACCAGGACGCTGGTCGCCGGAGCGAGCACCAGGACGGCTAGATAGGCCCAGATGGGCAGTCGGGCCACCAGGCCGAGGTGCCGGAGGACGACGATGATGGCGAAGGCGGCCGGGCTGACAGCATAGGCCAGGAGGATCGGGGCGAGACCGCGCGAGGATTCGGACGCCGGTATTCCGCACAGCGGGGTGGATGCCTCGTCGGGCGCGCTGGTCGGTCCCGGTTCGTCGGCGCGATTCGCATGCTCGGATGAGGAAGGAACGGGAGTCACGGTCGGGTATCGACATCGACGGAGTCGCCCTGAAGATGTGCTCCCTCACAAAAAACTCTGATCGCACAACTTTTGGCGCCGTGTCACGCCCAGCCCAGCTCTTCGAGCCGGGGATCGCTGATCCCGAAGTGGTGGGCCACCTCGTGGATGATGGTCTTGCGGACCTGGTCGACGACCTCGGCCTCCGAGGAAGAGACCCCGCAGATGGCGTCCTGGTAGAGGGTGATGCGGTCTGGCATCACCCACGCGTAGCTGCTCGGGCCCCGGCGCGGTCAGCGGCACTCCCTGGTAGAGCCCGAAGAGCGGATGTCCTTCGGCCCGGTCCTCCACGAGCACCGCCACGTTCTCCATCTCCGCTCCGAGGTCGGGGGGGAGCGAGTCGAGAGCGTCGGCGACCAGCTCTTCGAAGCGCTGGCGGGTGACGGCGAACACGGACGAACCGTACCCCGGCACCGGTGCGATGATGAGGTCGTGACGGGCACCGGCAGAGCTGAGACAGCACCGTCGCTCGGCGCCGTCGTGGACATCCTCCGGGCGGGCACGGCCTACGACCTGACGCCGGTGCCGGGGCACCACCACGACCTGCTCGACCACAGCCTCCAGACGGCGGAGATCCTGCGCCGGTCGCACCCTGACGACTCCGGACTCCAGGTGGCGGGGCTCGTCCACGACATCGGCCACATGCTGCCGCCCTACCGGGATGAGGAACACGCCGACGTCGGGGCCGTCTTCGTGGGGCCGGTCCTGGGCCAGAGGATCGCCGAGCTGGTCCGCCTGCATGTACCGGCCAAGCGGTATCTGGTGACGACCGATCCCCTGTACAGGCGGCGGCTCGACGAGGGGAGCGTCACGAGTCTCGAGCGCCAGGGTGGTGAGATGTCCCCCCAGGAGGTTCTCGACTTCGAGAGCGAGCCGCTCGCCGCCGATGCGATCGTGCTGCGCCGAGCGGACGAGGCGGGCAAGGTGCCCGGTGCAGCCGTGCCCGGCCTCGACACGTGGCTGGTCCCCCTGCGTTCGCACAACCTTCGTCACTAGCCGGAGCGGGGACATCGACGGGTGCCGGGTGGGCCAGAGTTGTGGCAATGGCTCGTGGTCGACCCGGTCGACGTCACCGCACCATCGGAGGCCTGGCTCGACGCCGTGGCCTCGTCAGCGTCCTCCCCGTCGTGCTCGTCGTCTCGCTGGTGGGCACGGCGTCGGCCGTCGCCGTGACCCCCACGGGCAGCCCGGCCAGACTCGGGCCGCCGCGCTCGCTCGACTCGGCGAACGGCACGGCACGGTCGGCAGCCATGCCGTCCTCGTCCACAACCGCCGCGTCCACAGCCGCCGCGTCCACCACATCGCCTCCGGTCACAACGATCGTGACGCCCCCGTCGACCACCGGGGCCGCCACCGAGCCACCGCCGACGACCACGACCACGGTGGCCCGCGCCACGATCCCGACCACCGCACCTCCACCGCTGGGCCCGACGGGGTGCGCATCGGCCCTTCCCGCTCGGCTCGCCACCACGAGCGGCGCCGATCAGATCGTCACCGTCGACGCTCCCGGCTTCGGCGTGACGTCCACCACACTCACGGCCTGGCAACTCTCCGGCTCCTGCTGGATCGTGGTCGACGGTCCCTGGACGGCGCGCCTCGGTTACACGGGGCTGAGCACCCACAAACACGAGGGGGACGGATCGACGCCGGTCGGGATCTTCGGTTTCCAGTCGACGATGTACGGGAACGCCCCCGATCCGGGCGTGCACTACCCGTACCGCCGGCTCGCCTGCGGTGACTGGTGGGACGAGGACTCGTCGTCGCCCACGTACAACACGTTCCAGGAGGTCCCCTGCGCAGAGGGGGATCCGCCCTTTGCCAACGGCTCGTCCGAAGCTCTGTGGACCGAGACGGAGGCCTACCCGTCCTTCGCCGTCATCAACTACAACCCGGGTCGGGTCCCCGGTCTGGGCTCCGCCATCTTCCTCCACGCCGACGTCGGAGGCCCGACCGACGGCTGCGTGAGCCTGCCCCCCGGGGAATTGGACAGTGTTCTCGACTGGCTTCAGCCGAGCGAGAACCCGGTCATCGTCATCGGCACCGACAGCACCATGACGTCCTACTGACCCCCACGGCGGGAGCGCGCACCGCCCGGCGCCGTCCGACGGGGCTATTCGGGCCCGTGGCTGACTGCCTCGACGTTGTTGCCGTCGGGATCCCGAAGGAAGGCGCCGTAGTAGTGGGGGTGGTACTCGGGCCACAGCCGGGGGGGATGCAGGATCTCGGCACCGGTGGCCACGCCGGCGTCGAAGAATGCCCGCACGCCGGCGCGGTCGGCCGCGGCAAATGCGATATGGGATTCACGGAAGCCGTCACCGGTCGTTCGAGGTCCGATCCAGAATTCCGGCTTCGGCGCCACCCCGAAACCGATGACGTCCCCGAAGTCCATGACCCGTTCCCCGCCCAGCGCGGCGAGGACGACGTCGTAGAAGGCGGCACTGGCCGCCACGTCAGCGCACTGGATGGAAAGATGATCGAGCATGGGCTCACCCTATTCGCAGCCGGTCCCCGGTCGCGTCCGGGCGGGCGCCCTCGAGCCCGTCACGGGCCAGGTGTACTTCTCGCCGGCGTGCCACGCGGGCTATGAGGCCCTCGGCTTCGCCTCCAGCCCGGGCCAGATGGGACCTGTCGCCCTCCCCGACGGGCCGGCGTACTGGTGGCCACCCGGGACGGGGACCGCGTGACCTGACCGGGCTCAGTGCCTGAGCCTCGAGACGAGATCCTTGTCGAGGACGGCGAGATTGCCCCGTGACGCCCGCACGGCGCCGGCCTTCTCGGCCTGCCGAATCACGCGGTTGACGGTGGGTCGAGTGGTGCCGGCCAGGCTGGCCAGGTCCTCCTGGGTGAGCGGTATGGAACCGTCCGGCCCGAACGTCTCGGCCAGCTCGGAGATCCTCCGCAGGACGCGATCCGGGGCGGGGACGTACAGCGCCTCGACCAGGCGGGCCGAGACGCGCTGCAAGCGGTCGTTGAACAAGGTGGCCAGGAATCGGTCCACCGACGGGTGGTGTCGTCGCAGGTCGTCGAAGATCTCACGGCTGAGATAGAGGGATTCCACGGGGTGAGGCTGACCGCCGACGTGGAACGGCGACCGTCCTCCTCGACGAGGGACTGCTCGCCCAACGGCTCGCGGGGACCGGTCACGGCGACGGTCGACACGTCGCCGAGGGGGGTCGTCAGACGAACGGCCACCCAGCCGGACTGAATGAGGTGCATCCCGTCGCTCGGGTCACCCTCGTGAAAGAGGACCTGTCGACGGGCGAAGCGGCGTCGTTGAGTCCGACGCAGGACGTCACGTCGGACCTCTTCGTCCAGACCGTCGAGCAGCCGCCGTTCCATGGACACAGACTCTCCCTCGTCGGGCATCTGACCTGTGGGCCGCCCGGGGCTCGAACCCGGCACCTTGGGATTAAAAGTCCCCTGCTCTACCCGATGAGCTAGCGGCCCCGCTGGGAGTCAACGGACAACAGTAACCGGTCGACCGGGCCCCGCCGAGGTGAAACCCGGCGTGGAAGTGGCCGACGTCGATGCCGATGTTGTCTCCGGAAACGTCGGGTGCATCATGTCGGTGATGAGCCATCGGTCGGTGATCGGGTGACGACACGACCCGTCGCCACCGCCGTGCGATGTTGCCCCCCCTTCCGTAGGCTTCTCCGGCCGGGTGTGGCGGACGTTGGAGGTGAGTGGTGCTCCTCTGGAAGAGCGGTGAGGGACTGCGCCGTGAGGCGCGTGGGAGCGAGATGTGGTTCAAAGCAACGGCCTCGAGCACACAGGGTCGGTTCTCCCTGATGGAGAGGACGTTGCCGCCCGGTGGGCGAATGCCTCCGGCTCACCGTCACGTCGGGAACGACGAGGCGTACTTCGTCCTGGACGGGACCGTCGAGTTCCATGTCGCGGGCGAGGTATTCGAGGGCACGGAGGGGATGTTCGTCCTGGTCACGGCGGGTGAGACGCACACATTCGGGAACACCGGCGCCGAGGCGGCCCGTCTCCTCGTCCTGCATGCCCCGGCGCTGGATCGCTACTTCGAGGACCTCGAACGGCTGTGGGCTGCGCCGGAGCCGCCGGACCGCGACGCCGAACTGGCCCTCATGCGGCGCCACGGCATGGAGCCGGCGTAGATGTAGGCCGCACCAGCGTCAGGATCTGACCAGCCGTACCGGGACCGCGGCATCGGGTTCGACGACGCGGAAGCTGATGCTCTCCTCGAAGTACAACCGCACCCTGTCGGCGTCATGGTCGAGATATCCGATGGAGAGGTCCTGTCCGCAGTCGAGGACGAAGTCACCACCACGCAGACTGAGGACGACGCCGCCTTCAACTCCGGGGGCCCAGATCACCGGTCCCCCGAGTATCTGGCGCAGATGGTCCAGGAGCAGCAAGCCGCCGTGCTCGGTCGTCTCGATGATCCCCGTGTACCCGGCCGGTCCGATGGCCAAGCCGTACGGACCGTCGATCCCTGATTGCCGAAGGACGTCGACCGCCTTGGCCACGACGGTGGGTGAGCGCTCGAATTCACCGTTGAAGTCGATGACCTTGTGTGACGACGCATCCACGATGCCCTTGATGCCCGCCGCGTTGTAGCCGTGGAAGACGGCGACGTTCTCACCGAGGGCGATACGCCTCGCCGCCTGGTCCAGGTCGGCCAGGTCGACGTCCGCCGCTCCACGATCGACGTCGTCGATCTCGGTCCGTGAGACGGTGAACTCGGCCCGCAGCTCCACCAGGGGGAGCACCCGTCGCTGACGAGCGGTCACGCCTTCCGTCGGCGTCTTCGTGACCTTCGTCACGCGGCCGAGATTGGTGGCGGAGTGTGACCAACCATTGGGCCCGACGAAATCGACGAGCTTGCGGGCAGCCAGGTACGTGGTGAGGCGCGCCTTCGCCTCCTGGTCGATCGCCTGCCAGCCGTCGCTGGAGATGGGGGCCTGGTCGCGTAGTAGGTGGTCCATCAATCGACTCCCCTGAGGCTTCCGATGCCGAGCGAGCCGGGACCGGTGTCGCCGGCCCCACTGCTTCCCGCTGCGTCGGTCTCGGCCTCGGCCTCGATCTCGGTGACGGGCTCGGTGGTGAACAGATAGGTGCGCATGTGCCGGTCGAGCACCGGGTCGTTGCGACGGAGCCACTCGAGGGTCATGGCGGCGTGCTCCTTCTCCTCATCCCGGTTGTGGGCGAGGATGGCGGCCAGCTCCCCGTCGCTGGTGGCGTCGACGCGTTGGTCGTACCAGTCGACGGCCTCGAACTCCTCCCTGATGGAGACGATCGCCCGGTGCCGGTCGATCGTCGCTTCCTGAATGAACTCCTGGGGCTCGTGAAGGCCCTCGCTGGCCATGACGGTCTTCTCCTCGAGACTCTCAAGCGTTCGGGCGGGACATGAGCATCTGCGGCGAGATTATCGGACCCGGCGGTCAGGCGATCCTGATGACGGAGCCGAGCCCGCCGCCGTTCCCGCTCGACCGCCTCAGTGCCGCGGCGCGGGGATGACGATCGCCGCTGGGCGACCCCCCACGTAGATCGAGGCCCCCCTGACTCCGGTGGAGAGGTCGACGGGGGTCACGGTGGCGTCCTGTCCGGCCACCCATGCCGTGGACCCGTCGCCGCTGACGGCCACCGCCTCGGCGAGGTGGCCCACGATGACCGGTGCGCCGACCGTGAACGAGGAGAGATTGAGCGGGACGAGATCCACTCCGGTGGTCACCCAGGCCGTCGGTGCGCCGCCCGGTCCGCTGGTGGTGACGGCCACCGAGGTCGGTCCCGGACCCACCCGGACCGGCGCCGCGGCGTGCATCGTGACCAGGTCGATGGGTGTCACCGTGCCGCTGCCGAAATCGGCCACCAGCGCCGTCCGACCATCAGGACTGATCGCCACGGCGTCCGGTTCCGTTCCTACCGCGATCGGCTTTCCGGCTGTCATCGTGTCGAGATCGACGGGTGTGATCGTGTCGCCCTCCAGATCGGCCACCAGGGCTGTCCGCCCGCCCGGTCCACCGATGGCCACGGCATCGGGTCGGGTCCCCACGGCGAGGGGACGACCGGCGCGCAGGGTCGTCAGGTTGACCGGCGTGACCGTGTTGTCGTCGACATTGGCGACGAGCGCCAACTTGCCGTCGGGGCTCACGGCCACGGCATCGGGTTCGACACCGGTCGGGATGTGGACCAACACCTTGTCGGTGGCCGTGTCGACGACGGCGACGTTGTCGTCTCCCTGGTCGGCCACGACGAGGAGACGCCCGTCGGGTGTGGCGGCGAGGGCCGACGGCAGAGACCCCGTGGGGACCGAGGCGCCCACATGTCGGGTGGTGAGGTCGATGGCGGTGATCGTCGTGCCCGGCTGGTCGTCGTAGCCGAAGTTGCAGACATAGGCCTCGGCGCCCTTCGCGGCGCTTCTGGCCAGGTCGGCGGCCGCTGTCGTAGTGGTATTGCCACACCCCGTGACCACAGACATGAGCCCCAAAGTGGTCACAACTTTCACAATTAGTGGCAATTTCTCCCTCAGAACCATCAATAAACGCTCTGTGTGGTCCGATAGCTTCACTTAGTGACTACTCTCAAGATCTTCCTAAGGAAGGGAACGGATACCGGAGCCCTCCGCTTCGGACGCTCGTTCCCCCACCTCGGCATGTCCCTCGCCATCGCCGGGCTGACGGTACTGCCCCTGGTCCTGGTGGTGGCGCCACCGGCCTCCTCGACATCGGCCACCCCGGCGGTGCCACGGTCGGACCATCCCGTTCCGGTCACGAAGGCGTATCCCCGCCAGGGCATCCTGCCGCCGGGCAATCCGTCGGCGAACATCGCTCCTTCCCCGAACTTCCTGAGCGATTGCGCCGGCCAGCAGTACGACGACACGTCAGGATGCGTTACCGCCGTCCTCCAGGCGATCGCCAACGGTCGGGAGCATGAAGGTCTTCCCGGGATGATCCTCCCCACCGACTGGAGCCAGCTCACGCCGCCGCAGCAGCTCTTCGTGGCCACCAACCTGGAGCGCACCGTCCGCGGATTGCCACCTCTCAGCGCCATGGCGACCGCTCTCGACGGCTCCACCCTCGTGGGTGCCGAGCAGAGCAACGACCCGTCGCCTCCGGGTGGGTTCCCGTGGACGCAGTGGGGCAGCAACTGGGCCGGTGCCGTGGGCAACCCCCTCGAGGCCATGTACTTCTGGATGTACGACGACGGTCTCGGTTCGTCCAACGTCGACTGCCAGCAGGCCGGTGCCCCCGGTTGCTGGGGCCACCGCGACAACGTGCTACTCAACCTCAGCTGCCAGCCCTGTGAGATGGGAAGCGCATTCGACCCGACCGGGTACCAGGGCTATCCGGGCTGGGCCGAGCTGCTCGTCGACACGTCGGGTAGCCCCGCCGTCGACTTCAGCTGGAGCCAGGTCACTCCTTACCTGCCCGGGAACGCCGGCGGCGCCGGACTCTCGGCGCCGGCGGTCGGGATCGCCTCGACCCCCGACGGGGGTGGCTACTGGCTCGCCTCCGCCAACGGCGGTGTGTTCAGCTTCGGCGACGCCACCTTCTACAACTCCCTGGCCGGGGTCCGACTGTCGGCGCCGATCGTCGGGATCGCCGCCACTCCTGACGGCCACGGGTACTGGTTGGTCGCCTCCGACGGCGGCATCTTCGCCTTCGGCGACGCCGGGTACTACGGCTCGATGGGCGGTCACCCTCTGACCCGACCGGTGGTGGGGATCGCCTCCACCCCCGACGGTCGCGGGTACTGGGAGGTCGCCTCCGACGGCGGCATCTTCGCCTTCGGCGACGCCCACTTCTTCGGCTCCATGGGGGGTCACCCCCTGAACAAGCCGGTGGTGGGGATCGCCTCCGCTCCTGACGGTCGCGGTTACTGGGAGGTGGCGACCGACGGCGGCATCTTCGCCTTCGGCGACGCCCCTTACCGGGGATCGACAGGGGGGATCAAGCTCTTCCGGCCCGTCGTGGCCATGTCGGCCACCAGCGACGGCAACGGCTACTGGATGGTCGCCTCCGACGGTGGCATCTTCGCCTTCGGCGACGCCCCCTACCGCGGCTCGACGGGCGGCACCGCATTGACGTCACCGGTCATCGGCATGACGGCGCCCTCCCAGGTCGGTTACTGGCTGGCAGCGTCCGACGGTGGTGTGTTCAGCTTCGGCGTGCCGTTCCACGGCTCGGTCGGTTGAGATGAAGCGGTCTTGAAGCTGGTCTGAAGCGGGGGGAGGACCGGTCGGCCGGCGGGTTCGGGATCGAGTCCCGGATCCGCCGGCACCGCCAGGTCAGGCTCCGGCGCGTTGGTGGGTGCTGTCATCCCCGAGCGCAGGACATCGACGAGTCACGATCGTGGCGCGACCATCCCGCCCGGTCCGTCATCGGCCAGAAGTCACCCGTGCGTGGGTCCTGCTCATAGGGGACCGGTGGTGGGCGGCCCGCTGCCGCGTCGTGTGCCACCACGGTGACGGCGGCGAGGAGTGCGTCGATGTCGGCCTCCGTGGAAGAGATGCCGCAACTGGCACGCACCGCACCCGGAAGGGATCTGTGGTCACCCCTCAGCACCTCTCGGCGGTAGGTCTGGATCTCCGATTCGGACAGGTCGAGCAGGCGGATCAGATAGGGGTGGGCGCAGAAGCACCCGTGGCGGACGCCGATGCCCCATTCGGCGCTGAGCCGCGCCGCCACCAAGGAATGAGGAACCCCCTCGACGGTGAAGGTGCCGATGGCCAGCGTCTCGGTGTCCAGTCCCGGTCCCAGGAGACGGACGCCCTCGATCTCGTGCAGCCCGGCCCGCAGCCGACGGGCCAGCACCGCTTCGTGGGCGCCGATTCTGTCCCAGCCGATGTGACCCAGGGTGTCGAGGGCGGCCCCCAGAGCGACCGCCCCGACGACGTTCGGTGAGCCCGCCTCCTCGCGTTCAGGGGGCTCCGTCCACACCACCTCGTCCAGGTCGACGAGATCGACCGCCCCTCCGCCGGCCAGAAAGGGGTCCCCGTCGACGAAGGTGGCCCGGGGGCCGACCAGCACGCCGGTGCCATAGGGCGCGTACATCTTGTGCCCGCTGAACGCCACGTAGTCCACGTCGGCGGGAATGGGTCGGTGCGGTGCCAACTGGGCGGCGTCGAGGAAGACGGGTATGTCCCGGTCGTGGGCGGCGTCGACGATGGCGCCCGACGCCGGCAGCCAGCCCGTCACGTTCGACGCACCGGTCAGCGCCAACAGCCGGGGTGCGGGGGATCGGTCGAGCCCGGCGATGACGTCGTCGACCCCGAAGGTGCCTTCGCGACCGCACTCCACGTAGCGGCGACGCGCCACTCGACCCCAGGGTAGGAGGTTGGCGTGATGCTCGACGACCGTGGTGAGGACGACGTCATCGGGGTCGAGGCGCAACCGGTACGCCAGGTGGTTGATCGCCTCTGTGGTGTTGCGGCACAAGATGGCGATGTCGTCGGTGTACCGGTCGCCGCAGAAGGCCAGGGCGCTGGCACGCGCCGATTCGTACGCGGTTGTCGATTCCCGGGACTTGAAGCCGGCTCCCCTGTGCACGCTGGCATAGGACGGGACGAAGGCCGTGACGGCGTCGGCCACCGCCACGAGCGCGCTCGTCGAGGCGGCGAAGTCGAGATTGACGTAGGGCCGTTCGGACCCGTCGACGCAGGGCACGGCTTCGCCGTCGCCCACGAGGCGCGCCGGGAGACCGGGGCTGGGGGAGCTCTCGGTGATCGTCGTGGGCGGTTCCTCCACCGGGCCCCTTCCGTGGTCGCCTCGTCTGTCGGGACGAGTGTACGGGTCGTCCCTGCGGCGCGGCGTGGTCCGGCGGGCCCGCGACGCACCGGTACGATCACCTCTCGTGGAGACCGATCCTTCCGCCGCCCGCACCGATGACGATCACCCCGATGCCGGTCACGCCGATGCCGGCCGCTTCGCCACCGGCGCCGACGTCATCGGCGATGTCGAGCTCGCCCCCGTCGACGTCGACATCGAACTCGATGCCATCGAGCGTGACCTCGCCGACGTGGAGCTGGCCCTCGAGCGTCTCGGGGACGGCAGCTACGGGCGCTGTGAGACCTGTGGCCAGGTCCTCACCGACGATGAGCTCGAATCCGGCCCCGCCCACCGATTCTGTCGGACCCACCTCCCGCTCGATCTGTCGTAGCGGCCGCGGTCGCCGCCGTTCAGGCCTTCTTGGTCTCCTTGAAGATCTTGTCGATCTCGCGCGATCTGCCCGAGCAGCCCTTCGGCGACCTTGACGTCGTTGGTCTTCTTGGTCTCACCGGCGGCCTTGGTCGCCTTCCAGAACAGGTCATTGAGCTGTGGGTGCTTGGCCACGTGCTCGGGCTTGAAGTAGTCGGTCCACAGGACCCAGAGGTGGTGCTTGACGAGCTCGGCCCTCTGCTCCTTGATGGACACGGCGCGGCCCTTGAACACCTCATCGTCCGATGCGTTGAACTTCTCCATGCACGCCTTGACCGATTCGGCCTCGATGCGGGCCTGGGCGGGGTCGTACACGCCACACGGGAGGTCGCAGTGGGCGTGGGCCGTCACCGGGGGGGCGAGGCGGTCAATGGTCGAGAGCAGGCGATCCACGATGCGCATGTGTAGGACTCCTTCGTCCAGGGTGGAAACGTTAGGTACGGGCGTCACCTTACCCACGGGCATGGTCCGGTGAACCGGGCGTGGCCCGGAATGGGGATCTCGGTGCTGGTGGCGGCCGGAGCCGTCGCCTGCCTCGTCCGCCCCCGGCGGGTGGCCGTCGTGGGACCGAGCATGGAGCCCACCCTCACGAGCGGTGACCGGCTCCTGGTGGTGCGCCGGGGGGCACCGCGGGTCGGCGACATCGTGGCCGTTCGTGATCGGGGCGGTGCTGGTCGCCTGCTCGTGAAGCGGGTGGTCTCGGTGGTCGGCGACGAGATCGGCATCGAAGGAGACAACGCCCCATGGAGCACCGACAGCCGTGACTTCGGACCCGTGGACCGTCGGGCTGTCGTGGGCCGGGCCGTCTACCGCTACGGGCCCCCCGGGCGCTCGGGTCCGCTGCGCTGAGCGGGTCGTCTCCGGGCAGCTCGGACGGTCCGTCCACCGGGATCGGCCGGCGGTCTACCGTCGGGGCGGACAGGGAGCGCGGTACAGTCGCTACGTGACCACACTCGACCAGGAGCTCGAACGCCTCTTCGCTTCTGACTACCTCGACGGGGTGGACAGACGCTCCCTCGACGAGGTCCGGGCCATGCGGGCCGAGTGTCAAGAGGTCGAGGAGATGGTGTCCTACCTGCGGCGGGTGGTGCAGGGCCGGCTCGACGTCGTCCACAGCTTCATCGACCATCAGGACACCGGTCACAGCGTGGGGGACCTCGACGCCGTCGTGGAGGACCTGTCGTCGATCATCGGATCGGGCCCGGCCCGCCCTTCGGGTACGGGTCGCCTCCCCTCTCAGATGTCCCCCGATATGGAGAAGGTGGACCTCACCAGGGAGATCGACGACGTCCTCGACGCCGACGGTATCGGGAAGCTGCCCGACGATGACCGAGGATGAACTGCGGTCCCTGGCCGGTCGGCTCACCGTCATCGAAGAGCGGATCTCCGACCAGCGCAGGGCCCTGCACGAGAGGATCGACGTCCTGCAGGCGCGAGATCGTCAGTCGGTACAAGACGGGCGAAGCCACCGTCGACGGGCTGCTCGTGCCGAGACCGCCCGAGTCTCAGAACCACTGAGCATCAGTCGGACCGCAGATGCCCAAGCAGCTGCCGGAAAGGTTCGGGGACCTCGGGGCCTTCATCCGTGAGCAGCGGAGCACGGCCCGGCTGTCGTTGCGCCGTCTGTCGGAGCTGGCGGGGATCTCGAATCCCTACCTGAGCCAGATCGAGCGTGGGCTGCGGCGACCGTCGGCGGAGATTCTTCAGCAGATCGCCAAGGCGCTGCGGATCTCCGCCGAGACGCTCTATGTCCAGGCCGGGATCTTGGAGCCCGGAACGGGCGAAGCCGACCTGGCTCGCGAGATCCTGGCCGACCCCTTCCTCACCGAGGACCAGAAGCAGGCCCTCATCCGGATCTACCTGTCGTTCCGGCACGAGAACGAGTCCGGCGCTCAAGGCGACGGCGGGGTCGACGACGGGGCCGACGAGGGCGCCGGCCACGAGGGCGCCGGCCACGAGGAGGGCGACCAGGGTCACAGGGCCGTTCACGACGACGGGGCCGGCCACCACGAGAGGGCCACCGCGGCCGGCTGAGCATGTTCGGGGGACAGGTAGGCTCGGCGCCGGTGCGCCGTCTCGCTGTGCTCTCCATGCACACCTCACCCCTCGCCCAACCGGGGACCGGCGACGGCGGGGGGATGAACGTCTACGTCCGCGAGCTCACCACCGCCCTGGCCCGTGCCGGGGTGGAGTGTGACGTCTACACCAGGGCCTGGTCGGCCAGTCTGCCCGCCACCGTCACCGTGGAACCGGGCTTCCGCGTCCACCACGTCCCCGCCGGTCCTCTGGGGCCCGTGGCCAAGGAGCAGCTTCCGGCCGTCGTGGACGAATTCACCGACAACGTACGGTCCCTGATGGTCTCGGGCGTCGGGGTCGATCCGGCGTTCCACGAGGAGACGGGCTACGACGCCCTTCACGCCAACTACTGGCTGTCGGGTCTGGCCGGTCACCGACTCAAGCACGAGCTCGACCTCCCTCTCGTCTCCACCTTCCACACCCTGGCCCGGGTGAAGGCGGAGGCGAGTCCCGAGGAGGTCTCGAGTGACGAACCTCATCGTCGGGCCGAGGCCGAGGCGACGATCATGCGGTGCTCCGAGGTGGTGCTGGCCTCGTGCAGCGTGGAGGCCTCGCAACTGGCTGACCTGTACGACTCGGACCCGGACGGATCCGGGTGGTGGCTCCCGGTGTCGATCACGCTTTCTTCGGACCGGGACACCGGCCGCAGGCCCGTCGCGCCCTGGGCCTGCCGCCCGACGTTCCGCTCCTGCTGTTCGTGGGCCGGATCCAGCCGTTGAAGGGCGCCGACGTGGCCGTGAGGACGTTGGCCGCGTTGGCCGCGTATCCCGACGCCCATCTCGTCATCGTCGGCGGCCCGAGCGGACCGCGCGGCGAGGAGCACATGGCTCACGTCGAGGAGATCGTACGTCGCCACGGTGTCGACGATCGGGTGCACCTCGTTCCCCCCCAACCCCACGAGTTGCTCTCGACGTACTACCGCGCCGCCGACGTCTGCGTCGTCCCGAGCCGTTCGGAGTCGTTCGGGCTGGTGGCCCTGGAGGCGGCGGCATGCGGCACGCCGGTGGTGGCAGGTGCAGTGGGGGGATTGACCACCCTGGTCGACGACGGACACACCGGCTACCTGGTCGAGGACCCGACACCGGAGGCTTTTGCCCATGCCGTGGGGCGCGTGCTCGGCGACCCGCTCCTCGGGGAGCGCCTGGCCACCGCTGCCGTGGTTCGGGCCCGGAGCTATACCTGGACCGACGCGGCGGCCCTCTTGCGGACCACCTACGAGGAGCTCACGGCCGAGCGACTCGTGGCCTGCCGCTGACCGGCCCGGATCGGTTCCTGCCCTGCCCGTCGCCGACATCGCCACCCCCGAAGAGCGGGCCGCGTGCGACGCCCTCATCGAGCGGTGGGCCGCCAACCGGCTCGCCGAGAACGGAGCCGTGGTCGCCGTCGATCGTCAGGAGGAGCTCGGACGCTGGTACCTGCGGCTACGGGCCGACGAGAAGGACTTCGTGACGGTCTGGCTCACCGTCCGCCAGCGCACGCTGCACCACGAGACGCAGGTCATGCCCGCCCCGGAGGTCAATGTGGGCGGGACCTTCGAGTATCTGCTGCGACGCAACGCCGATCTGCACCGGATGCGTTTCGCATTGGGCGCCGAGGACGCCGTCTACCTGGTGGGCGAAGTACCGGTGACGTCGGTGACCGAGGAGGAGCTCGATCGGATCGTGGGGTCGTCACTCGCCTATGTCGACGCGTACTTCCCGACCGCGATGGCGATCGGTTTCGCCGGCCGCTACCGCCGACGCCCGCTCTGACCTCCTCCAGACCGAGGCGCGTCGCGTCCCGGTTGCGTTACATCACGCGCCCTGGCGCCGCTTCTCGTTTCGGTGGACGCGCCGACCTTCACGCGCCACCGCTGTTGCGACTAGGGTGCGCCCCGGCACGGCCCGAGGGGTTTGAGATGCCGGTCGATCGGGGAAGTGCGACCGGTGTCCTGGGTTCCTCGGGCCGAGCCGCGCCGTGACGCCGTTTTCCGAGTGCGTTGTGTCGCGCTGTCACACGTTTCGACGGTACGGCGTGACGGACCCCCGGACGTGGGTCGCCCCGTCGGTCGCACCGTCGCACCGTCGGTGTCGCTCGGACCGTCGGCGATAGCCTTCGACGGCGTCACCGTCCGCGGGGCGGAGTCGACGCCGGAGGAGCGGACGATGCGGCCGAGACTTGTCGTCGTGGGTGGGGGACGGATGGGGACGGCGCTGGTGGGCGGACTCGTGGCCGCCGGCTGGCCCCCGGGCAGTGTCACCGTGGTCGAAGCCGACGCCGGGCGACGCACCTCGCTGGCCGAGATCCTTCCCGGCGTCCCGGTGGTGCTGGCGCCGCTGGCCGCCGATGGCGCCGTGGTGGCCGTCAAGCCCGGCGACGCCGAGTCCGCGTGCCGGTCACTGGCCGCCGTCGGCGCCGTCCGGGTTCTCTCGATCATGGCCGGCGTGCCCCTGGCGAACCTCGAGGCCTGGCTGGGACCGTCGGCGGCCGTGGTGCGGGCCATGCCCAACACCCCGGCCCTGGTCGGCGCCGGGGTGTCCGCTCTGGCCGGGGGCACTCACGCCGGGGAGTCCGATGTGGCCTGGGCCGAGGAGATCCTGGGCGCCGTGGGCAGCGTCGTGCGGTTGCCCGAACCCTCTCTGGATGCGGCGACCGGCCTTTCCGGTTCCGGACCCGCCTACATCTTCCTCGTGGCCGAGGCGCTCATCGACGCCGGGGTCCGGGTCGGCCTGGCCCGGGAGGTGAGCCGGACCCTGGCTCTGGGGACCATCGCCGGGGCCGCCCGGCTGCTGCTCGATACCGGCGAGGAGCCGGTGACCCTGCGCGCCCAGGTCACGTCCCCGGGGGGAACGACCGAGGCCGGGGTGGCCCGGCTCGAGGCCAACGGGCTGCGTAGGGCGTTCGACGAGGCCGTCACGCGCCGCCACGGAGCGATCACGGGCCATGAGCGGCTCGTGAGGAGGCGCCGTCCGTGATTCGGGACTTGACCATAAGACCAGTTCAGAGGCGTTGTGACGGTGTTGTCCGGCCCGATTCGGCCAGCGTGCCCCAGGAGCATTGTTCGCCCCCTTTCCAACTTCACCCACAGTGACGTACAGTCGAATCAGGCGGAGAGGGGTGATTCCACTGAGTTCGGATGACGCGACGAGCGCTCGTTACCTTACGGTTCGCGAGGTGGCGAGCACGCTTCGAGTATCGAACATGACGGTCTACCGGCTGATCAACGCCGGTGACCTTCCGGCGGTGCGGGTCGGCAAGTCGTTTCGCCTCCGCGAGGACGACGTGAACCGCTACTTGTCCGACCGGTATACGCAGGCTGGCTGACCAGCCTCCGGCCGCCTCCCCCGAGGACGGTCCTGCGGTGACGACCGCGGTCGTCGGGATGCCGTCTTCCTTCTGACCGACTACGGCTATCAGGACGAGTTCGCAGGCGTGACCAGGGCCGTTGTCCTGCGCCACGCCCCCGGGGCGCCGGTGGTGGACCTGACCCACGGTGTGCCGCCCTTCGACGTGCGGGCCGGCGCCCTCGCGTTGTCACGCTGCGTGGCATATCTCGGCCCCGGAGTGGTGATGGCGGTCGTCGATCCCGGCGTCGGCAGCGGTCGACGGGCCGTGGCCGTGGCGGTCCGGGGCGGTCCGGGCCCTTCGGCCTCGGGGCCGCACCATCTCGTCGGGCCCGACAACGGCCTCCTCGGCTGGGCCATCGACGCCCTCGGCGGGCCGACCGCCGCCGTGGTGCTGCCGGGGGCCGGACGGACCGGCGGGACGTTCGACGGACGGGATCTCTTCGCACCGGTGGCCGCCCGCCTGTGGTCGGGTGCGACGCTGAACGACGTGGGCCTGCCCATCGATCCCGAGAGCCTCTTGCGCCTGCCCCCTCCCCGGGTGGCGGTGGCGCCGGCGGGGTCGGGACCGGGGTCGGGCTCCGTGGAGGCCGAGGTTCTGTGGGTCGACCGGTTCGGCAACGCGCAGCTCGCCGCCGGTGCCGCCGAGATGGCACGGGCGGGACTGGACGGCGTCGTCGAGATCCGTGTCGGTGCGGCGACGAGACGCGCCCGGCTGGTGACGTCGTTCGCCGCTCTCGATGACGACGACGTCGGGCTCATGCTCGACGCCAACGGGCGGCTCTCCCTGGTGTGCCATCTCCGGCCGGCCGCTACCGTGCTCGGCGTGCACGCGGGAGACATGGTCACCGTCAGCCGGGTCCCGGGTGGGAGGACGGTCTCCGAGGGCCCCCGAGCGCGACGGAGGACGGGGAGGCCGGTGAACCTCGCCACTCTCATCGAAGGTCACCCGGCCGACCGGCACGCCCTGTTCGACCGCGGGACGTGGCACACGTGGGGCGAGCTGCGCCGCCGGGTGGCGGCCGCCACCTCCGGTCTGGCGGCTCTCGGGGTGGGCCCGGGAGACCGGGTGGCCATCGCCTGGCCCACGTCGGTCGACTTCGTGGTGGCGTATCTGGCCGTCCTGGCGGCCGGGAGCGTGGCGGTCCCCCTCAACCCCAACAGCCCCGTCGCCGAGCTCGGCCCGCGAGCTCGAGGTGGTGACCCCCGCCGTCCTGCTCGCCGGCGGCCCCGCCGCCGCCGGCGCCGCCGCGGTGGGCGAAGCGCTGACCGTCTCACCGCTGATCGTGCTGCCCGCCGGCCCCCGACCGGCGGCTGCGGGATCGGCGACGGGGGGAGGGACGCCCGTCTCGTGGGAGGAGCTGTCGGCGGACCTGCCCGGACCCGTCGGCGCCGACGCTGCGCTCCCGGTGGTGGCGCGTGGCGAGGACGACATCGCCGTCCTGCTCTTCACGTCGGGCACGTCGGGTTCCCCCAAGGCGGCCATGCTCACCCACGGCAACCTGGGTGCCAATCTGCGACAGATGCTGGCCCTGCCCGGCGAGATCGTCGCGTGCCGACGACGTGAGTCTCGCCGTCGTGCCCCTCTTCCACGTCTTCGGACTGAACGTGGCCCTCGGCCTGTCGCTGGCGTCGGGGGCCGCCCTCATTCTCGAGGAACGGTTCGACCCGGCCGACTCGCCTGCGAATGGTGCGCGAGCTCGGGGTCACGAACGTCCTCGGCGTTCCCGCCATGTTCGCCGCCTGGGTGGCGCTGGCCGACGGACGACCCGACGGTCGTCGGGGCCGGGGGACTGTCGGGGGTGCGACTGGCCATCTCCGGCGCCGCGTCGCTTCCGGCGGACGTGGCGGCCCGTTTCGAGAGCGCCTTCGGGGTTCCCGTGTGGCAGGGCTACGGCCTGACCGAAGCGGCCCCGGCGGTGTCGACATCCCTGGGAACGGGGCGAAACCGGCCCGGCTCGGTCGGTCTCCCCTTGCCCGGCGTCTCCGTGCGCCTGGTCGACGACAACGACGAAGACGTCCTGGCGGGCGACCCCGGCGAGATCTGGGTACGGGGTCCGAACGTCTTCGCCGGGTACTGGCGCGACTCCGACGCCAGCGCCGACGTCCTCACCCCGACCGGATGGCTGCGGACGGGCGACATCGGCGTGATCGGGGAGGAGGGCGATCTCTTCATCGTCGACCGCGGGAAGGACCTCATCATCGTGTCGGGCTTCAACGTCTACCCCGCCGAGGTGGAGCAGGTGGTCGCCTCGGTGCCCGGTGTGGCGGAGGCCGTGGCCGTGGGACGGCCCGATCCGGCGACCGGCGAGTCCGTGGAGGTGGTGGTCGTCGTCGCCCCCCGGGCCCGGGTCACCCAAGAGCAGGTCCGTGACCACTGTGGCAGCCGGCTGGCCCGCTACAAGTGTCCGACCACCGTCCGGTTCGTCTCCGAGCTGCCCCACGGCCTGGCCGGGAAGGCGCTGCGTCGAGCCCTCCGGGAGCAGCCGGCCTAGGCGACGGATCGTTCCCGACCGGGTCGTCTGACCCCGACTTGGTGTTCATGGCTCGCCCGTCGGTACGATCCGCCTCACCATGGCCGACGCGAAGCCACGCCGCATTCCCGAGGCCACGGTCATCCGACTGCCCGTCTACCAACGCATCCTCCTCGAATTGGTGCGGGCCGGCACCGCCACCGTGGCCTCGGACCAACTGGCCGAGATGGCCCGGGTGAACGCCTCCAAGGTGCGCAAGGACCTGTCGTTCCTGGGGTCGTTCGGCACCCGGGGTTCGGGCTACGACACCAAGTACCTGCTCTCACAGATCGACCGCGAGCTCGGCATCGACGGCGACTGGCCCGTGGCCGTGGTGGGCCTGGGGAACCTGGGGAGGGCGCTCGCCAACTCGCAGGGTTTCACGTCGCGCGGGTTCCGGGTGTCCGCCCTGTTCGACGTGGAGCCCTCGCTGGTGGGCAGCCGCATCCAGGGGCTCACGATCCACCATATCGACGACTTCGAGACCGTGGTGGCCGCCGACCCGCCGAGCATCGGCGTCATCGCCACCCCCGCCGGCGCCGCCCAGGAGGTGGCCGATCGGATGATCGCCGCCGGCGTGGGGTCCCTACTCAACTTCGCACCGAAGGTCCTGACCGTGCCCCCGACCGTGCTGCTGCGGTATGTGGACCTTTCCATCGAGCTCCAGGTGATGAGTTTCTACCTCTCCCACCGGGACCAACCCGGCTCGAGCGACGACTGGTCGCCGCTCTCGCTCGCCGTGGGCCTCACCCCGGCGGAACCGGGCTGAGAGCCCCCCCCACGGCCCGATCTGGCGGTCGGTCCCGCCGACCGGCATCCTTGTAGGGAGAGGTGTCGAGGACCGGGCCGGAGTGGGCCGGCCCCGCCGACCGTTGATCGTCGGTCCCGAACGAGGAGCTCTGCAACAGGTTGTCCGTCGTCGTCGTTGGTCTCGAGCATCACAGCACACCCCTCGACCTGCTCGAACGGGTGGCCGTACCCGAGGAGGCGCTCGGCAAGACGCTCGGAGCACTGCACGACCGGTCGAACCTGTCCGAGGTCGTCGTCCTGTCCACCTGCCTGCGTACCGAGCTGTACGCCGTGGTGGAGCGGTTCCACGAGGGCGTCGCCGATCTGCAGGAATTCCTGGCCACCAGCGCCGGGACCACTGTCGATGTCATCGAAGGCCACCAGGCGGTGCTGTTCGACGATGCCGTGACCGTCCACCTGTTCGAGATCGCGGCGGGGCTGCGGTCGTCGGTGCTCGGGGAGACCGAGGTCCTCGGTCAGGTCCGCCGGGCGGCCGAGCGGGCCGAGGCCGAGCGGGCCGCCGGCCCGGTGTTGTCGGGACTCTTCCAGAGGGCCGTGAAGGCGGGGCGGAAGGTGCGGTCGTCGACCGCCATCGCCCGCGGGGCCACCTCGCTGTCGCACGTGGCGGTCGATTTGGCCACCGCCCGCCTGGGGGGAAGTCTCGCCGGCCGGCGGGTGCTGGTGGTGGGGGCGGGGACCATGGGCGAGGGCATCGTCGACGCCCTCGCCCAGGCCCACGGCGGGGCCGAGATCGTGGTGGCCAACCGGACCGTCGACCGGGCCCGGAGCCTGGCCCGCCGCGTGGCCGGCGACGGCGTGGGGATGTCGGGACTGGTCAGGGCGCTGGAGGCGGCCGACGCCGTGCTGCTGTCGACGGGTTCGTCGTTGCCCGTGCTGGACGTCGACATGATGACGTCGGTGGTCAGGGGCCGGGAAGCGGCGGACGGCGGTCGTGGCCCTCTCGTGGTCGTCGACGTGAGCGTCCCCCGCAACGTCGATCCGGCCGTGGCCTTCATCGACGGAGTCGAGCTGCTCGACATGGACGACCTCTCCGAGCTGGCCGAACGGGCCCTCGACGGCCGGCGTGGCGAGGTGGCCGCGGCCCGGACCATCGTGCAGCAGGAGGTCGAGCGGTACCGGGCCGACGAGCGGGCCCGTGGAGCGGCACCGATCGTCTCGGCCCTGCGCAACCGGGTGGCGGAGGTGCGTCGGTCCGAACTCGAAAGGCACCGGCACCGCCTGGCCCATCTCGACGAGAGTCAGTGGGACGAGGTGGAGTCCGTCGTGACCGACATCCTGGCCAAAGTGCTGCACCAGCCGACCGTGGCGCTCAAGGAGGCGGCCGGGACGCCACGGGGGGAGCGGCTGGTGGAGGCGCTGCGCAGCCTCTTCGACCTGTAGCCGCCGACCGACCATGGCCACGCGCCCGGGCCGAGGTGCTCGCCACCTTCGTCTGGCCACCAGGGGATCGCCGCTGGCCCGGTGGCAGGCGGCACGTGTCGCCGCCCTGCTCGGCGCCCTCCCCGATCCGCCGACGTGCGAGGTCGTCGTCATCCTGACCACTGGCGACCGTCTCACCGACACGCCCATCGATCGCCTCGGGGGCCAAGGGGCCTTCGTCACCGAGATCCAGACGGCGGTCCTCGATGGACGCGCCGACATCGCCGTCCACTCGGCCAAAGATCTTCCATCGGTCACACCGCCGGGCCTCGAGCTCGTCTGTGTCCCCGAGCGGGCCGATCCGCGCGATGCACTGGTGGGCTCACGTCTCGCCGACCTCGGACCCGGGGCCCGCGTGGCCACCGGATCGGTGAGGCGGCGGGCGCAATTGTCGTGGCTGCGTCCCGACCTCACCTTCGCCGAACTGCGCGGCAACATGGCCACCCGGCTCGAGCGCGCCCGGCGGGAAGGCGCCGGGGTGGTGGCCGTGGCCGCCTTCGAACGCCTCGGGCTCGCCGGGCAGATCGCCGAGGTGCTCGACACGGGGACACTGCTGCCCCAGGTGGCGCAGGGCGCACTCGCCGTGGAGTGCCGCGCCGATGACGACGCGGTCCGGCGTGTCGTCATCGGTATCGACGACCCCGTGGCCCATCTCGCCGTGACGGCCGAGCGGGCCTTCCTCGCCGCCCTGGGTGGCGGGTGCACCCTTCCGGTCGGCGCTCTCGCCACCCCGTCGGGATTCCGCCCCGTCGGAGTCCCCGACCGGGGTACCGCCCCCACCGGTGCCCACGCTCCCGAGGAGGTCGCCTTGGAGGGCATGCTGGCGAGCCGGGACGGCCGCGTCCTGTTGCGCCGACGGGCCACCGGTGGCGATCCCGTCGAGCTGGGTCGGCGCCTGGCCTCGGATCTTCTCGACCATGGCGGGCGGGTGCTCGACGACTGGGCCCCCGCCGGCGGTGGTGGTGACCGGTGACCGTCTATCTCGTCGGCGCCGGCCCCGGTGACCCCGGTCTGCTCACCCGCCGGGGCGCCGACATCCTGGCCCGTGCCGAGGTCGTGGTGTTCGACCGGTTGGTGCTCCCCGCCCTCCTCGAGCTGGCACCACCGACGGCGCTGCGCGTCGACATGGGCAAGGGCCCGGGCGAGAGGGGACGCCAGGAGGAGATCCACGCCGTGCTGATCGAACACGGCGCCCACAAGACGGTGGTCCGCCTGAAAGGGGGCGACCCCTTCGTGTTCGGGCGCGGCAGCGAGGAGATCGAGGCCCTGCGCGCCGCCGGGGTCGACTACGAGGTCGTCCCCGGCGTCACCTCCGCCTTCGCCGTCCCGGCCTATGCCGGCGTGCCCGTGACCCACCGCGGCCTGTCCACGTCGGTCACGGTGGTGACGGGCCATGTCGGTGACCCGTCGGCCCCCGGCGGGGTGGCGTGGGACGCGCTGGCCCGCGCCGACGGGACGCTCGTGATCCTGATGGGGATGGAGAACAGAGCCGAGATCGCCCGCCTCCTCATGGCCGGCGGACGACGTCGCGACACACCGGTCCTCGTCGTGGAATGGGGGACGGCGCCCGCGCAACGCTCGGTGCGGGTGCGCCTCGATGAATTGCACGCCGTCGAGCTGGAGCCGCCGGCCACCATCGTCGTCGGGGCCGTCGCCGGCCTCGATCTCGGCGGCCGCGGCCGCCGACCCCTGTCGGGTGTGTCGGTCGTCGTGACCCGACCGCGCCTTCAGGCACAGGACCTGGTGTCGCGCTTGGCCGACGCCGGTGCCACGGTCGTGGTCGTCCCCGTGATCGCCATCGCCGGTCCCGTCGACCCCCGGGCGCTCGAGCAGGCGGCCGGGCGGAGCGCCGAGTACGACTGGATCGTCTTCACGTCGGTCAACGCCGTGGAGCGTTTCGTGCCGCTCCTGCGCGACGGGCGTTCCCTCGGGGCGGCCCAGATCGCCGCCGTGGGGCCGGCCACCACGGCGGCGCTGGCGGCGCGCGAGTCTGGTGGCCGACCTCGTCGCCGGTGACGCCACCGCCGACGGCCTGGTCGCCGCCATGCCCACGGCACCGGTGACCGGTGACGCCACCGACGCGCCCGGTGGCCGGGTCCTCTTCCCGCGCGCGGCGGAGGCGCGCGACGTGCTCGCCCCCGGGCTGCGGGCCAAGGGCTGGCTGGTCGACGAGGTCGAGGCGTACCGCACGGTCACGGCCGGCCCGACCGACGGCGCCACCGCCGACGTTCTCGAGGCGGCCGCGGCGGCGGACGTGATCACGTTCACCTCGCCCTCGACCGTGGACCGCTATCTGACCCTGTCCGGTGGACGGGTCCCGCCGGTGGTGGCCTGTATCGGCCCCGTGACCGCCGAGGCGGCCCGGCGGGCCGGGCTCGAGGTCGACGTCGTGGCCGCCGAGCACACGGCCGCCGGTCTCGTCGCCGGGCTCGTCGGTCGCCGGGAAGCCACGACCGCCGCCGACCGGGCCGAGGGAGGGCCCGGCCCGGGACCATCGGTGCCGGGATAGGGCGCCGGTACGCTGGTCGCGGTGGAGACCCCGAGGTGGCGGCCGACGTCGGCGGCCCAGTACCCGGTCCGGCGCCTGCGTCGCCTGCGCCGGACGCCGGCCCTGCGCCGGCTGGTGGCCGAGACGACGGTCTCCGTCGACGACCTCGTCGCCCCGCTCTTCGTCCGTCAAGGGATCTCGGAGCCCACCCCCATCGCCTCCTTGCCGGGCCAGGTCCAGCACACGGTGCCTTCGCTCGTGGTCGAGGCCAAGCGCCTCTCGTCTCTGGGCGTTCCCGCTCTCGTCCTCTTCGGCGTGCCGGCGGCCAAGGACGCCACCGGGTCCGGAGCATGGGACCCCGACGGGATCGTCCAGGTGGCACTGTCCGAGCTGCGGACGGCGGTGGGTGACGAGCTGGTGCTGATCGCCGACCTGTGCCTCGACGAGTACACCGACCACGGCCACTGCGGAGTGGTCCGTGACGACGGCAGCGTCGACAACGACGCCACCCTGGCGCTCTATCGACGAGTGGCGGCGGCCCAGGCGGCGGCGGGGGCGGACGTGGTCGCCCCCAGCGGGATGATGGACGGTCAGGTTCGGGCCATCCGTGCCGCGCTCGACGACGCCGGTGGCAGCGATGTGGCGGTCCTGGCCTACGCGGCGAAGTACGCGTCGGCGCTCTACGGGCCGTTTCGCGACGCCGTGGACGTGACCATCGCCGGGGGTGGGGACCGTAAGGGTTACCAACAGGATTTCCGGAACCGGCGCGAGGCGTTGGCCGAGGTGGCCCTCGACGTCTCCGAGGGGGCCGACATCGTCATGGTGAAGCCGGCCCTCGCCTACCTCGACGTCATCGCCGAGGTCGCCGCCTCCGTCGACGTGCCCGTCGCCGCCTATCACGTGAGTGGGGAGTACGCCATGGTGAAGGCGGCCGCCGAACGCGGCTGGATCGACGGCGACGCCGTGGCCCTCGAGCACCTGACGGCGATCAAGCGGGCGGGGGCGACCATGATCCTCACGTACTTCGCCGGCGAGGTGGCCGAGGCCCTGCATGGGTGAGCCCGGCTCGACGCCGGCCACCAACGAGGCCTGGTTCGCACGGGCCCGCCGGGTGATCCCCGGGGGGGTCGACTCCCCGGTGCGGTCGTTCGCCGCCGTCGGTGGGACCCCGTACACGGTGGTGCGCGGCGAGGGGCCGTATGTCTGGGACGTCGAGGGGCGGCGGTACGTCGACCTGGTCCAGTCCTACGGCGCCGTCCTCCTCGGCCATGCCCATCCGGTGGTCACCAGGGCCGTGGCCGACGCCGCCGCCCACGGGACCACCTTCGGGGCGCCCACCGAGGGCGAGGTGCGGCTGGCCGAGACGATCTGTGACCGGGTGCCGGGTTGCGAGCAGGTGCGTCTGGTGTCGTCGGGGACGGAGGCGGCCATGAGCGCGATCCGGGTGGCCCGTGGCTACACGGGGCGCGACCGGGTGGTGAAATTCGACGGCTGCTACCACGGCCATGCCGATGCGCTCCTGGCCGGTGGCGGGAGCGGAGTGGCCACTCTCGGACTCCCGGGCTCCGCCGGCGTGCCCCTGTCGGCCGTGGCCGACACGATCGTCGTGCCCTACAACGTCGTGCCGCCGGTGGACGACACCGTGGCCTGCGTCATCGTCGAGGTCGTCGCCGCCAACATGGGGCTGGTGACCCCGGTCGCCGGCTTCATCGAGGGCCTGCGTCGTGCCTGCGACGAGGCCGGCGCCCTCCTGGTGTTCGACGAGGTCATCACCGGTTTCCGCCTCGGGCCCGGCGGTGCCACCGCCTGGTGCGGCGTCCAGCCCGACCTGTGGTGCTTCGGGAAGGTGATCGGCGGCGGCCTCCCCGTCGGCGCCTTCGGCGGCCGGCGCGACGTTCTCGAGGTCCTGGCCCCCGGCGGCCCCGTCTACCAAGCCGGCACCCTGTCGGGCAATCCCCTGGCCACGGCGGCCGGCCTGGCCGTGCTCGAGGCCTTCGGGCCCCCCGATCACGAGGCGCTGGCCGGCCGGGCGGCGCGTTTCGCCGGCCGGCTGGCCGAGGCCATCGGATCGGCCGGCGTGTCCGTGCAGGTGCCGGTGACGGGGCCCCTGGTCGGGCTCTTCTTCGGCGACGAGCCGGTCACGGACTACGCCGGGGCTCGGGGATCGGTGGCCGGCGGCCTCTACGCGCCTTTCTTCGGGGCCATGCTCGAACGCGGCGTCGCCCTCGCCCCTGGTCCGTACGAAGCGATGTTCCCCGGTCTCACCCACACCGACGACGTGCTCGACACGGTGGTGGCGATCGCCGCCGACGCGGCGAAGGCGATCGCCTCGGACCGCGGGTGACGTCTCTCGGGCCCCTCATCGCGGCCGGTCGCGACGCCGACATCTTCGCCTACGGTGACCGTCTGGTTCTGCGGCGGTCCCGTCAGGGCCGGTCGATGATGGCCGAGGCGAAGGTCATGGAGTACGTCCGTGGCCACGGGTACCCGGTGCCGGCGATCGACCACCTGAGCGACGACGGGACCGATCTGGTGATGGAGCGCGTCGACGGTCGGTCCATGGTCGAGGTTCTCGGCGCGCAAACCGTGGACGCTGAGGGACAACGGGAAACTCCTGGGCGGGCTGCACCGACGCCTTCATGAGATCCCGGCCCCCGACTGGGTGGCACCGGGGCCGGGGGCCGAGGGGAGGTGTCTTCTCCACCTCGATCTCCACCCTCTCAATGTGCTGCTGGGACCGGCGGGCCCGGTCGTCATCGACTGGACGAACGCCACCGCCGGTGAGGGCGTGACCGACGTGGCTCTCACGTGGGTGCTCATGGAGGCGGGGGAGATCCCCGGCAACCGTCTCAAGGCCGCCATGATGGGACGGGCCCGGGGCGCGCTCGTCGCCGGCTTCCTGAACTCCTTCGACCTGGCTCCGGTGAGGGCGGCGCTGCGGGCGGTGGTGGAGTGGAAGGTCAGAGACCCCCATATGTCGGAGGCCGAGCAGGACCGGATGTGGGCCGTCGTGGGCAGGGAAGAAGCCGCCGGTCTCCACTGACACCGTTCGACGATCCTGGCGTCGGGGATGCGGAGGGACCCCCTCGGCCCTTCGTTACCATGCGGTCATGGACACGGTGGAGGCGTCAGCGGTCGGCGTGGGGACGGTGTCGCCTGGCGGGGCCACCGTGGTGGCGGGCGGACCGGTCGCCCCTCCCGAGCCGCCGTCGTCGGCTGGGACCCTTCCCCGGGATCCCGAGACGCCCTGGGCGGCGCCGACCTGGTTCGTCCGCCTGCTCGTCGTCGGGGCCGTGGCCGCCGTCGCCGTCGGTCTCGTCCTGCGCTTCTGGACCCGCTCGGACATGTGGCTCGACGAGGCCCTCACCTTCGACATCGCCCGCCTGCCGGTGGACCAGATCCCCGGAGCCCTGAAGCGTGACGGCGCACCGCCGCTGTACTACGTCATGTTGCACTTCTGGATCATGGCGGTCGGCACCTCCAACGTGGCCGTCCGTGCCCTTTCCGGGGTGTTGAGCTGCGCCACTCTGCCGTTCGTGTGGATCGCCGGGCGTCGCATCGGCGGTCGGACGGTGGCCATCGGGGCAGTCGTCCTCGTCGCCACCTCGCCCTTCGCCGTGCAGTACGCCACCGAGAACCGGATGTACTCACTCGTGGCCCTCCTCACGGCGGCGGGGCTGGTGGCGTTGCAACGGGCGCTCGAACGCCCGGCCGTCGGCAATCTCATCGGCGTCGCCGTCTCCGTGTCGCTCCTCCTCTACAGCCAGTACTGGTCGCTGTACCTCATCGGGGTGACCGCCCTCTGCTTGGCCTGGCAGGCGTGGCGCGGCCTGCAGTCCCGCCGCCGCGGCGCGCGGGCGGCGTTGGCGGCGTTGGCCGTGGGTTGTGCGACGTTCCTCCCGTGGGTTCCGACGTTCGTGTTCCAGTCCCGTCACACCGGGACGCCGTGGGCCATCCCGGCCGACTTCGCCGCACTCGTCAATGCCGTGACCTCCTTCGCCGGCGGCGCCACCAACCAGGGACGGGCCCTCGCTCTTCTGTACTTCGCCCTGGCCGGCCTGGGGTTGTTCGGTGTGGCCGGCGGGATCCGGCACATCGTCCTCGACCTGCGGACGCGTCCTGACGGACGCGGGCTCGCCATCGTCACGGTGGGGACGTTGACGGTCGCCGTGATATGCGGCTACATCAGTCGCAGCGCCTTCCAGGCTCGCTACGCGTCGGTGATCTTCGTCCTCTTGACGCTTCTCGTGGCCATGGGATTCGCCACCTTCACCGATCTCCGCATCCGCGCCGGCGTCATGGCCGCCACCGTCGTCTTCGGCATCGCCGGGAGCCTTCCCAACGTCTGGACCAGCCGGACTCAGGCCGGCCAGGTCTCCGCCGCCCTGGCCCGGTACGGCCACACGGGCGACATCGTCGCCTACTGCCCCGATCAGCTCGGACCCTCCGTCTACCACCTGCTGCCCGCCGGCCGGTACCGGCAGATCACGTTTCCGCGGGAGACCGGGCCCCAGTACGTCAACTGGATCGACTACGCCCAGGCCACGGCGGCCGGCAATCCCGCCCGGTTCGTGTCCCGACTGGAGAGCCTCAGCCGGTCCACCCACGACATCTGGTACGTCTGGGCGCCCGGCTACGAGACGCTCCACACCAAGTGCGAGCAGATCGAGAACGACCTCCTGGCCGATCAGTCTCTCCGTGCCCACGAGATCTTTCCGTTCACCCAGGTCCTGAACTCCTCGGTCATCTACGAGGACATGGAATTGGTGCAGTTCGTGCCCGTCCCCGGCTGATAATTGTCATAGGCAATGAATAGGGGCTCAGGTCTCGCCCCGGGCGTGCCGAAGCTGATCACAACACGATCATGTGACGCGCGCCCTCCCCCGGTCGGCGGGACCGGCACAGGAACGGAGATGTGACAATGTCGCCAGTGACCGACGCCGAGGACCTTCGACTCGATGGTGTCGTCGTGTCCGGGACGACTCCCGACGGGCCGACCGCCGTCGGGGGCCTCTCCCTCGTCATGGACGCCCGGGGGATGACAGTGATCGTCCCCGGAGGGGGTCAGCCACGTACCGCCCCCTGGACGAGCGTCACGATTCCCCGGTTCCGCTCCTCGGCCAATCTTCCCGACGGCACCCCGGCGACCGTTCTGGCCGTCCACGCCGGGGGCCGTCCCCTCGAATTCCTGGTTCCCACCCACGCCGTCCCCACCGATCTGGCTTCCAATCTCGAAGCCAAGGTCACGGCACTCGCCACCCGGTACGGTGCGACGAACCCACCTCTCCCCGCGCCGCCGTCGGGTCGGCCGCCCGTCGCTGGCTCGCAGTCCGCCCCCACCGCCGCCGCTCCACCCCCACCCCCACCGCCCCCTCCGCCGGCGCCCCCCGTTGCTCCGCCGAAGCCGAGCTCTGCCGCTCCGGCCCCCCCGCCGCCGCCCGTCGTCGGGGCTCACAGCGCACCCGTTGTGGGGGCTCCCAAGCCGAGCTCGGCCGGCCCGCCTCCTCCTGTCGCTGACGCCGCCGCTCCGACCGTCGTCGGAGACCCGGCCGAGCCGACCGGAGCGACGCCCCCGCCCCCGCCCCCGCCCCCGCCCCCGCCCCCGCCCCCGCCCCCGCCGCCTCCGCCCATCGGGGTCGTGGGCGCCAAGGTGACCGAAGCCGATGGCGGCGGTGTCGGGACACCGGTCGGGGGGTCCAAGGACCCCGGCAGGTCAGAAGGAGCCGGAGGGCCCGAGGAAGGCAAGGAGAAAGGGGGGTCAGGGGAGACAGGGAAGGTCGCGGAGCAGGGCAAGAGGACGGGGAGCGAACCGACCGCGCCGCCCGCACCGTCGGTCCTGACGCCCCCCCCGCCACCGTCGGTCCTGGCCGGTGGGCCGCCAGCGGCCTCAACGCCCGCCGGAGTGGGGCCGGTGGCCAGGGGCGCGATCCCCGAGGTGATGACCCCGCCGACCGGGAAGGACCAGAAGGTGGCGCCGATGGGCCGCCGCGACGAGGTCGGGTCGACGACCGCCACGGACGGAGGACCGGTGAAGGTCGACGCTCCTGTGGCCGCCGGATCCCCGAAGGCCGACAGCTCCAGGACCCCCACCAGCCGGTTCGTCGGCGCCGCCGCCCTGGCCGGGACGGCCGACGCCGGATCAGCGGCCCCGCCGCTGACCGACGGGGAGGACCAGCCGGCGACGCCGCCCGGTCCGGTCGGTCACCGCCGGGTGTCGGGCCGGGTCTTCATTCTCCTCGTCGTCGTGCTCCTCGTGATCGGGGCGATCGGGGGTTGGTACTACAAGCGGAACCACTCCTCGTCGGCCACGGCGGTGGAGGGTTCGGCGCAGACGCAGGCCGATCTGGTCCTGGCCACCCGCCTCGGCGTCCACGCCACCGATCTCCCGGGTTGGACGACGACGCCGGGCTCGGTCGCCGCCTTCGCGCCCGTGGCCGTCTCCTCGGCCGCCGCCACGGCGGCGGCCGCCCGGGCGTCGACGGCTCTGGGCCAGTGTCTCCATGTGCCGACGGCGGAGGTCACGGCCGCCTTCGGCGTCCCGTCGCCGGCCCGCTCGGCCGGTGCGGTGACCCCCACCTTCAACGACCCGGGAACGCCCGGGACGACGGCCAGCTCGGTCGTCGACGTGATGCGCGACGCGGCGACGGTGACCGACGACTCCAAGGTCTTCGCCGACCCCGCCCTGTTCGCCAGCTGTTACCAGCCCTACGCCCAGACGATGCTGCCGTACGTGGAGCCCGCCTCGGCGGCGCCCTTCACATCGGTGGCCGTGCAGGCGACCGCCGTGCCCGTGGCGTCCGCCAGCCGGATCCAGGTGGAGGCCTTCCGGATCACACGGGCGCGGACGGGGGCGTCCGTGGTGACCACCGCCGTGGCCATCTTCGGCGGCCGTGTCCAGACCACCGTGGCCATGACGAGCCCCACCACGTTCCCGGCGTCCGTCGAGAGCTCGCTGGTGACGGCCCTCGAGGGGCGGGTGGCGGCGAGCCCGTCCACCTAGCGGTCCCGGTCCGGTGGACCGGGACCGACGGTCAGGACGTCTGGACGGAGCGGGCGATCGTGGCCATCGCCCGGTAGGCGGCCTCGGCCGGACCGACTTCGTCGGGCCGTAACAGGTTGGCCATGATCCGCATGAGCCAGCCCATGACGCTCCGGGAGTGCATCCCCGTCTGGACACACGCCCGCATCACCTCCGGATTGCTGATCATGCGGACGAAGTCGCGCGCCACCCGGTAGTAGAGGCCGTAGGCCTCCTCGAGCTTGGACTGGTAGTCGGCCAGGGCAGCGGAGCCTTCGCCCGAGAGGGCGCGGCCGAGGCACGCGGCGGCCAGCCGACCGGTTTCGTAGGCGTAGGCGATCCCCTCGCCGTTGAAGGGGTTGATGGCGCCGGCAGCGTCGCCCACCACCAGGGTCGTCGGCCCCGTCCGGGGGGAGACCGACAACCCCATGGGAAGCTTCCCGCCGGTGGGCGCTCCGCACGAGGCGGCGGGGGAGAGCTCCCACGACTCGGGGGCACGGCGGACGAAGGTGTCCATGAGGTGACTGGTGTTGACGCCCTTCCAGCGACCTTCGACGCTCAGCAGGCCCACGCCGACGTTCACCCGGCCGTCGCCGAGGGGGAAGATCCATCCGTAGCCAGGGACCACCTTCCCGGACCCGTCGCGGAGGTCGAGATGGGACTCGATGAAGGTGTCGTCGTGGCGCGGCGAGCGGTAGTACCCGCGTAGGGCCATCCCCATGGGGTAGGAACGGTCACGGCTGGTGCCCAGGGCGCGGCCGAAGCGCGAGTTGGCCCCGTCGCAGACCACGACGTAGCGCGCCCGGACCTCGAGGGTCCGGCCGGCGTCGAGGTCGCGCACCACCGCGCCGACGCACGGCGGCAGGCGGCCGTCAGCGCCGTCGCCGTCGCCCTCGAAGATCGGCTCGACGGCCTCGGCGCCCTCCCAGACCGTCGCCCCCGCCTTGGCGGCGCGCTCGGAGACCAGCTGGTCGAGATCGTGTCGGGTGATGACGTAGCCGTAGGGCGGGAACGAGGGGTGCTCGGACCAGGGCAGCTCCATTGTCATCCCGTAGGCGCACGAGCGGAGGCCGTCGAAGCGGTGCGCCCCCGACAGCGTCCCTTCGAGACCCATGTCAGCGAGCTGCCGGACCGACCGAGGGGTGAGTCCGTCACCGCAGGTCTTGTCGCGCGGGAAGTGTTTCTTCTCGACCACGACGACGTCCCAGCCGGCGTCGGCCAGCCAGTAGGCGCAGGCGGAGCCCGACGGGCCCCCGCCGATGACGAGGACGTCGTGGACCGAGCCGTCGTCGGCGATCGGCTGCCGGGCCGGCCCCGCGTCGCGTCCAGCTCCGCCGGGTGCCCCGTTCACGTCTGTGATCGTAGGTCCCGCCGGTCACCGGGGACATCCGGCCCGGCTCTCGACCGGCGTGATTCGGGCTGTACCCTCGTCTTTCCCGATGTGCTTGGCGCAAAGGCGTCGTGGTAGAACCAGACCGGCCATGGACCAATACCTGCCCATCGTGGTGCTGCTGGTGCTGGGCTTTCTCTTCGCGGCCCTGTCCTTCGTGGCGTCCTCTCTCCTGGCCCCGCGCAAGCGGCCCACCGCGGCCAAGCTGGCTCCCTACGAATGCGGGATCGTCCCCGACCGGGAGCCTCCCCAGCGCTTCCCGGTCCGCTTCTACCTGGTGGCGATGATCTTCATCATCTTCGACATCGAGATCGTCTTCCTCTACCCGTGGGCCGTGATCTACGGCCAGCTCCGGACGTTCGGCCTCGTCGAGGTGATCGTCTTCGCCGTCGTGGTCTTCGCCTCCTTCCTGTACCTGGTGTCCAACGGCGCTCTCGACTGGGGCCCGGCCAAGCACCTGCGCCCCGCCCTCTCCGACGAGCGCCGGACCACCCAATCGACCATCGCCCGTGTCGGGCCCGACGCCGGGCCCCCGACGGGCCGGGCGGCGTAGCGGCGGGGTTGCGGACGTGGGCCTCGAGGACCTGCAGCACAACTTCCTGACCGGCCGGCTCGAGGACTTCGTCAAGTGGTCCCGCCGCAACAGCGTCTGGCCGGTCACCTTCGGCCTGGCCTGCTGCGCCATCGAGATGATGGCGGTGGGCACGGCCGACTACGACATCTCCCGTTTCGGGATGGAGGTCTTCCGCGCCTCGCCCCGCCAGGCCGACCTCATGATCGTGGCCGGCCGCGTCTCGCAGAAGATGGCTCCCGTCCTCCGTCAGGTCTACGACCAGATGATGGAGCCCAAATGGGTCATCTCGATGGGCGTCTGCGCGTCGACCGGGGGGATGTTCAACAACTACGCCATCGTCCAGGGCGTCGACCAGATCGTTCCCGTCGACGTCTACGCCCCGGGCTGCCCGCCGAGCCCCGAGACCCTTCTCCACACCATCTTGACCCTCCACGAGAAGATCCGGACGGGCGAGATCACCCGGCGGCGCCAGGCCGCCTCGTCGCGGTCCGAGGAGCTCACCGGCTGGACGCCCGAGCGTCCCGACGACGTCCGCCTGGGGACGCCCCGGTGAGTGTGCCGGTGAGCGTCCCGACGTCGACCTCCACCGGGCAGGACGTCGTGTTCCCCCCTCTGGCCGACTACCACGAGACGGTGACGTCCTACAAGGTGGCCGGGTTCGCCATGCTCAGCGATCTCACCGCCGTGGACTACCTGATCCACCCCGGGCGGACGCTCCCCGACGGCGTGGCAGCCGAGCGTTTCGAGGTGGTGGCCTCGTTGCTGTCGCTGTCGGCGGCCCGGCGGGTCCGCGTCCGCGTCCAGGTGCCCGAAGAGGCGGCCGTGATCAGTTCGCTCTGGGACCTCTACCCGGGGGCCGAGGCCCTCGAACGCGAGGTCTTCGACATGTTCGGGATCCGCTTCGGCGGGCACCCGGACCTCACCCGGATCCTCATGCCCGAGGACTGGGAGGGCTACCCGTTGCGCAAGGACTACGGGGTGGGCCGCGTCCCCGTCCAGTTCAAGGAGGCTCCGGGGCCCCGATGACCGACGACCCGATCGATCTGGTCAAGGAGACCGACGAGGGCGGCCAGGAGCTGCTGCCCCGGGCCGGGACGCCGCCGGAGGAGCTGTCTCGTGAGAAGGGGTCGGTCCTGCGCGTTCCCGAGGCCATGCCCGGCGACCCGGCCCACGTCGACGTCGAGGTGCCCGACGACGAGACCATGATCATCAACTTCGGCCCCCAGCACCCCTCCACCCACGGGGTGCTCCGGCTGATGATGGAGCTCGACGGCGAGACGGTGCTGCGGTCGAAGCCCGTGATCGGCTATCTGCACACCGGCATGGAGAAGACGGGCGAGGAGCTCACCTACCAACAGGGGTCGACCAACGTCACCCGGATGGACTACCTCTCGCCGCTCACCAACGAGTTGGTCTTCTCCATGGCCGCCGAAGCCCTTCTCGGGATCGAGCTGCCCCAGCGTGCCGTCTGGATCCGGATGCTCCTGGCCGAGATGCAGCGGGTGGCGTCGCACCTGATGTGGCTGGCCACCAACGGGATGGACCTGGGGTCCACCACCATGATGATCTTCGGGTTCCGTGAGCGCGAGATGGTCCTCGGCTTCTTCGAGAAGACCACGGGGCTGCGGATGAACCACAACTTCATCCGACCCGGTGGGACCGCCGCCGATCTCCCCGACGGGTGGGAGGACGACGTGGCGGTGATCATCGACACCATCGAGGCCCGCCTCGACGACTACGACCAGCTCATCACCGGGCAACCGATCTTCCGCGAGCGGACCGAGGGGGTGGGGGCGATCACGGCCGAGGAAGCGCTGGCGCTGTCGGCCACCGGACCCATCCTGCGTTCCACCGGCATCGCCTGGGACCTGCGCCGGACGATGCCGTACCTGGACTACGACAAGGTCGACTTCGACGTCATCGTCGGGACCTTCGGCGACAATTTCGACCGGTACGCCATCCGCTTCAACGAGGTACGCGAGTCGATCAAGATCATCCGTCAGGTTGTCGAGCGGATGCCCGTCGGCGACTACAGGGTCCAGGACAAGAAGGTGACGCCACCGCCGCGGGCCCGGATCGACGAGTCGATGGAAGCGCTCATCCACCACTTCAAGATCTTCACCGAGGGCTTCAAGGTGCCCGAGGGGGAGGTCTACACCGCCATCGAGTCCCCCCGCGGCGAGATCGGGTGTTACATGGTCTCCGACGGGTCGGCCAAGCCGTACCGGATGCACATCCGCGGTCCCTCGTTCGTGAACATGCAGAGTCTCCCCGTGATGCTCCGGGGTGGGCTCGTGGCCGACGCCATCGCCACCACTTCGTCGGTCGACCCCGTGATGGGGGAGTCCGATCGATGACGGGGGTCCGCTCGATGACAGGGTCCGCTCGATGACAGGGTCCGCTCGATGACAGAGCAGCACCTGACCCCCGACGTGATGGCGCGCGCCCGCGAGATCGTGGCCCTCTACCCCCATCCGCGCTCGGCACTGATCCCCCTGTGCCACCTGGCCCAGGAGCAGGACGGTTGGCTGCGTCCGGAGGCCATGGCCGAGATCGCCGAGCTGGTGGGGATCACCCCGGCCGAGGTGCTCGGGACGGCCACCTTCTACGACATGCTCCACACCGAGGAGGTGGGGACGTACGTGGTCTCGGTGTGCACGAACATCGCCTGCATGCTCCGGGGGGCCTACGAGCTCCTCGACCACGCCGAGAGGTCCCTGGGGACGCGGACCGGGTCCACGACGGCCGACGGGATGTTCACGCTGGAGGACGCCGAGTGCCTGGCCGATTGCGGCCGGGCCCCGTGTCTCCAGGTGAACCACCGGTTCTTCGGCGACGTCACCCCCGAGAGCTTCGACGGACTCGCCGACGATCTGCGCGCCGGGCGACTCGACGGCGTGGTGCCCCACCACGGGACGCTCGTGCGGGTCCGGCGTGACGGGGGATTGCGCGTCGAGGGCGAGGCACTGCGCGCCGAGCGCCAGGCGACGGCGGCGGCCATCGCCGGGCGGGCGGCGGCCTCGGCCGGTCCGGGCGCGCCGGGCGGCGGCCCCCCGGGGGGTGGCTGATGGCCATCACCGACGCACCGCGGATCTTGACCTCGCGTCTGGGCTACGACGACTCCCACACGCTGGAGCGCTACCTGGCCACCGGCGGGTACGAGGGGCTGCGCAAGGCGCTGGCCATGACACCCGAAGCCGTGGCCGCCGAGGTCGACGCCGTGAGCCTGCTGGGCCGCGGCGGTGCCGGATTCCCGGCCGGCCGGAAGTGGTCGATGCTCCGGAAGGCTCCCACCAGCTATCTGGTGGTGAACGGCGACGAGAGCGAACCGGCGACGTTCAAGGATCATCTCCTGGTCGAGCGCGACCCGCACCAGCTGGTCGAGGGTGTGGTGATCGCCGCCTACGCCCTGCAGGTGACGACCGCCTTCATCTACGTGCGCGGCGAGTTCGCCCTCGGTCTGGAGCGGGTGACGGAGGCGGTCAACGACGCCTACCGGCACGGGGCCGTCGGTCGTGACATCTTCGGCTCCGGCTTCTCGGTGGACATCGTTGTCCATCCCGGCGCCGGTGCTTACATCTGCGGGGAGGAGACGGCGCTGCTCGAGAGTCTGGAGGGCAAGCGCGGCTTCCCCCGGATCAAACCCCCGTACTTCCCGGCCGCCATCGGCCTGTACGGGGAGCCGACGGTGGTGAACAACGTCGAGACCCTCTCCAACCTGCCGTGGATCCTCACCAACGGCGCCGACGCTTTCAAGGCGCTCGGCGAGGGGCGGTCGACGGGGACGCGGCTGTTCGCCCTGGCCGGTCACGTCCAGAGGCCCGGGGTCTACGAGGTGGAGATGGTGAGGACCACCTTCCGCGACCTGATCTACGCCCCCGTCCTCGGTGGCGGGATCCCCGGAGGGCGGGAGCTGAAGGCCTTCATCCCCGGGGGGGCGTCGGCCCCGTGGTTCGGTCCCGAGCAGGTCGACCTCCCGCTGGGCCAGGACGAGGTGGGCGCCGCCGGTTCGATGCTCGGGTCGGGCTCGGTGGTGGTGATGGACGACGCCACCTGCGTGGTGCGCGCCGCCTGGCGGATCACCCGGTTCTTCTGGCGCGAGTCATGCGGCCAGTGCACGCCGTGTCGCGAGGGGAGCGGCTGGCTGGAGAAGATCCTGCGGCGGATCGAGGACGGGGAAGGACGCCACAGCGATCTCGAGCTCCTCATGGACATCAGCGACAACCTGGCCCCCGGCGTGAGCTGGCCACCCCAGCAGACCACCATCTGCGTCCTCGGCTCCTCCATCCCCTCGTCGATCGCCTCGGCCATCCGGATGTTCCGCGACGAGTTCCTCGTGCACATCAAGGACGGGGGTTGCCCCCGTGGCTGATCCCGTCGTCACCTCCCACCACGCCACGGCGCCGCCGGCCGAGGCCGGCGCCACGGTGGAGATCACCATCGACGGCCGCTCCGTCACGGCCGGGGCCGGCGAATTCCTGATCGCCGCGGCGGAGCGGGCCGGGGTCTTCATCCCCCGGTTCTGCTACCACCCGCGGATGAAGCCGGTCGGGATGTGCCGGATGTGCCTGGTGGAGGTGAGCGGTCCGCGCGGGGCCACCCTGCAGCCGGCCTGCTACGTGGCCGTCGCCGACCAGATGGACGTGGTGACGACGTCGGCGAAGGTCAAGAAGGCGCAGGACGGGGTGCTCGAGCTTCTGCTCGTGAACCATCCGCTCGACTGTCCCGTCTGCGACAAGGGCGGGGAGTGCCCGTTGCAGGACCAGGTCCTCGCCTACGGGCCGGGGGAGAGCCGGTTCCTGGAGGAGAAGCGGCACTGGGCCAAGCCCGTCCCCATCTCCGAGCTCGTCCTGCTCGACCGGGAGCGGTGCATCCAGTGCGGGCGCTGCGTCCGGTTCGCCAACGAGATCGCCGGCGAGGCGCAGATCGACTTCCTGGGACGCGGTGACGCCGTCGAGGTGAACGTCTTCGAGGGACACGCCTTCTCCTCCTACTTCTCCGGGAACACCGTCCAGATCTGCCCCGTCGGGGCGCTCACGGCCACCCCCTACCGGTTCACCGCCCGTCCCTGGGACCTCGACCAGGTCGAGTCGACCTGCACGCTGTGCGCCTTCGGGTGCCGGGCCGCCGTGCAGTCGTCGGCCAACCGGATCACCCGGCTGCTCGGGATGGACAGCGACCCGGTGAACCAGTCGTGGTTGTGCGACAAGGGGCGCTTCGTCGCCGAGGCACCGAACGCCGGGAGCAGGCTGACCGAACCGCTGGTGCGGCGCGGCGGCGTCCTCGAGCCGGCGTCGTGGGGGGAGGCCCTGGCCACCGTGGCCCAGCGCCTGGGCCAGGTCCGGACCGCTCGCGGCGCCGATGCCATCGGCCTGATCGGCGGGGCGCGGCTGTCCAACGAGGACGCCTACGCCTGGGCCAAGCTGGCCAAGGGCGTTCTCGGGACCGACTCGGTCGACGCCCAGATCGGCGACGGGCTTCCGGCCGAGGTGGTCGTGGCTCTCCCCCGGGCCACCGTCGACGAGGCCTGCGCGGCGCGGTGCATCGTCGTCCTGGCCGGCGATCTGAAGGAGGAGCTGCCAGTGCTGTTCCTCCGGGTCCGGGGGGCGGTGGTCGACAACGGGGTGGCCCTCGTCGAGGTGGCCCCCCGGGCGGGATCGCTCACCGGGATCGCCACCGCGTCGGTGGCGTACCGGCCCGGCGAGGCGGCCGCCGTCCTGGGGGCCCTGGCCGGGGGCGGGGAGCGGCCGGCGACGGTGGACGGGACCGCATGGGCGGCGGCCACCGGGGCCGTCGGGCGGGCCGGGGCCGACGGGGACGGCGTGGTGGTCATCGTGGGGCGGCCGTCGGTGGCCGAGGACGGGGCGCTGGTGGCCGAGGCGGTCGCCGCCGTGGCCGAGGCGTGGCCGGCGGCGCGCTTCCTCCCGGCACTGCGGCGGGGGAACGTGATGGGGGCCATCGACATGGGCCTGGCCCCCGGTCTCCTGCCCGGTCGGGTGTCGCTCGACGACGGCCGGCCCTGGTTCGAGGAGTCCTGGGGTTCGGTCCCCGCCGCCCGAGGTCGCGATGCGGCCGGGATCCTGGGCGGGTTGGCCGACGGCACCATGTCGGCCCTGCTGCTGGTGGGGGCCGATCCGCTGGGTGACTTCCCCGACGCCACGCTGGCGGCCGAGGCGCTCGGGAAGGCCGAGTTCGTGGTGGCCGTGGACGGCTTCCTGTCCCCGTCGGCGGCGCGCGCCGACGTCGTCCTGCCCGCCGCCATCGTCCACGAGCGGGCGGGGACGACGACGAACATCGAGGGGCGGGTGACCCGGCTGGGGCAGAAGCTGGTGGCCCCCGGCCAGTGCTGGCCCGACTGGATGATCGCCGCGGAGTTGGCGGAGCGGCTCGACGGGGACCTGGGCGTCGGGAGCATCTCCGACCTGTGGGACGAGATCGAGCGGTTGGCCCCGTCCCACGCCGGGATCACCCGGGCGGCGCTCGAGGCGCCCTCGGCCCGTGACGGGATCATCGCCCCGTTGGCGGCGTCCCCGGTGGCGCTGGGGCGCCGGCTGTCGCCCGAGCCCTTCGACCCGATGGCCACCCCGGGGATCGAATCGGTCGAGGCCCAGGGGGCGCCGCCGCGCGCCGGCGGCGCCGAACCGTCGGGAGGCGACGGCGCCGAGAACGGGTCCGGCGGCCCCCCCGGGAGCAACGGCGGCGGAGCCCCGCGTCCGCGGCCGTTGCGGTGGCCCCAGCCGGTGGCGGCGCCGACGTTGCCGGCGCCCGACAGCTACTCGGTGCGGCTGGTGTCGGGCCGGCGCCTGTACGACGGCGGGATCCTGCTCGGCGCCTGCGAGTCGCTGGGATCGCTCGTCCCGTCCGCCGGGTTGCGGGCCCATCCCCACGACCTCGAGAAGCTCGGGGTGGGCGCGGGAGGTCCCGTCCGGGTCCGCTCGGCGCGCGGCGATGTCGTTCTCGGCGCCACCGCCGACGAGACGGTGCCGCCGCGGGGTGGCCTCGGTCGACTTCAACCTCGAGAGCGACGGTGCCGCCGCCGCCGGGGCCCTGATCGACTGCCGGCAACCGGTCGTGGACGTCCGGATGGAGACGCCGTGAGCACCGGCCCCCTCGCCGTCGTCGGCCACGTGCTGGCCCTGGGCGACCCGTTGTTCGCCAACGGGGTCCACTGGGTGGAGCTGCTGATCGTGGTGATCAAGGTGGTGGTGGCCTTCGCCGCCCTGATGGGGACGGTCACGCTCATGATCTGGTTCGAGCGGAAGATCATCTCGGACATGCAGGCGCGGATCGGACCGAACCGGGCCGGGCCCTGGGGGTTGCTCCAGACCCTCGCCGACGGGACCAAGCTCATCTTCAAGGAGGACTTCATCCCCGAGAAGGCGGACCGGACCGTCTACAAGCTCGCTCCCTACCTGGCGCTGATGCCGGCGTTCATGGCCTTCGCCATCGTCCCCATCGGGGGACTCGTCACCGTGGCCGGTCACCGCTTCGAGCTGCAGGTGGCCGATCCCCCCGTGGGGATCCTGTTCCTGCTGGCCATGTCCTCGATCTCGGTCTACGGGGTCATGCTGGCCGGCTGGTCGTCGGGGTCGAAGTACCCGTTGCTCGGCTCGGTGCGGGCGTCGGCCCAGATGATCTCCTACGAGGCGGCCATGGGGATGTCGGTGGTGACGGTGGTGCTCATCGCCGGAACGCTGTCGACGCGCGGGATCATCGACGCCCAGAGCACGACCTTCTTCACCAGTTGGAACCTGATCCGGACGGCGATCGTCCCGTTCGTCATCTTCATGATCGCCATCACGGCCGAGCTGCAACGACCCCCCTTCGACCTGGCCGAGGCCGACAGCGAGCTGGTGGGCGGCTTCAACACCGAGTACGCCTCGTTCCACTTCGCCGTCTTCTACATGGCCGAGTTCATGAACGTCATCACCATGTCGGCGGTGGCGGTGACGCTGTTCCTGGGCGGGCCCGACGGGCCGACGGCACACGTGTTCATCCTCTCGTGGGTGATCCCGATCGCCTGGTTCCTGGGCAAGACGTCGCTGTTCCTCTTCCTCTACGTGTGGTTGCGGGCCGCCCTGCCCCGGCTGCGGTACGACCAGCTGATGGACCTGGGGTGGAAGGTCCTGATCCCGCTGTCGCTCGGCTGGGTCCTCCTGGTGGCCGCCGGCCGGGTGGGCGGCTGGTGGGGTATCGGGGTCTTCCTGGCCATCGCCGTGGGCTTCGGGTTCCTGGTGCGAGCGGTCGTGGTGGGCAGGGCCCGCAACGACGAGACGGGCGCCGTGGCCGGCGGCCCCCCCGGACAGTCACCGCGGGCGGTCGGGCCGTGAGCTTCTTCAGCTTCTTCGGCGGCTTCAAGGTCTCCCTCCAGCAGATGGCGCGGACCCGGGTCACGTGGCAGTACCCCCTGGAGAAGAAGCCGAAGGCCAACCGGGTGCACGGCCGTCACGTCCTCAACCGCTACGAGGACGGGATGGAGAAGTGCATCGGCTGCGAGCTGTGCGCCGGGGTCTGTCCCGCCGACTGCATCTACGTCCGGGGCGCCGACAACCCCGCCGGCGACCCGGTCTCCCCGGGAGAGCGCTACGGGTTCGTCTACGAGATCAATTACCTGCGGTGCATCCACTGCGACATGTGCGTGGAAGCGTGCCCGACCGAGGCGATCACCGAGACGAAGCTCTTCGAGTTCTCGTTCACCAACCGCTCCGACGCCATCTACACGAAGAACGAGCTACTCGTCGGGGACGACGGCCGGCCGAAGCACCTGCCCTGGGAGGACTGGCGCGAGGGGGACGATCTGTTCACGTCGGCCTGGATGCGGGCCACCTCGCCGTCGGGGAACGCCGCCTACGAGGGCCGGGTGCAGTGGTCGGGAGAGCTCGGCTACGGGGTGCGGACCCCCGAGGGAGGACAGAGCGGGCTCCGTGACGACGCCGCCACCGGTATCCGGGAGATCCGCGACGTCTTCTCGGCCCACCTCGACGACTACGAACGCAACGCCGACCAGCGGGGGCCTCTCGGAGTGCGGAACCGGCTGAAGGCCCACATCGCGCTGCGGAAGGCCACCATCCGGATCCCGGGACGGTCCCGGCCGAAGGCGGAGCGGTGATGCCCGGTCTCGTGCCCCCGTCTCTTCTGCCCGTGTTGGCGGCGGCGAGCGTCGTCGACCGGATCACCTTCGGTATCGGGGCCACCATCGTGATACTCGGGGCCATCGGGGTCGTGATCTCGCGCAATCCCGTCCACGCCGCCCTGATGCTCGTGATGACGCTGTTCGGGGTGGCGGTGCTGTTCGTCGAACAAGGGGCGAACTTCCTGGCCGCCGTCCAGGTGATCGTCTACGCCGGCGCCATCGTCGTGCTCTTCCTCTTCGTCATCATGTTCCTCGGGGTGGACCGCCAGGAGAACCTGGCCGAGGAGCCGCTGCCCCTGCAGCGACCGCTGGCCATCACCCTGGTGGTGCTCGGTCTGGCCGGATTGCTGGTCCTCGCCATCGGGTCCCACTGGTCGACCGGTGCGCCGTCGGTGGCCGGACCGGCCCAGGCCCAGCACGGCGGCGACGTGGCCGCGCTGGGCCGCAGCGTCTTCACCACCTACCTGTTCCCCTTCGAGATCACCGCCGCCCTGCTCGTGATCGCCGTGGTCGGTGCGGTGGTGCTGGCCCGCCGTCCCCGCGACGGGGACAAGGTCGAGGCCGAGACCGACGGCGGCGGTCCCGGCGCACCGTCGGCCGCCGACGGGTCGGTCGAGTCGACCGAGTCCGTGGCCCGGGCCGTGGCGGGAACGGTGTCGGCCGCCCACGGCCGGGCCGATGCCGACGCCGTGGAGACCGGGGAGGTGACGCCGTGAGCATCGCCGGGCACTGGTACCTGGCCCTCGGGGCCGTGCTGTTCAGCATCGGCGCCGTCGGCCTGCTGGTGCGGCGGAACGTGCTGGTGATGTTCATGTGCATCGAGCTCATGCTGAACGCCGCCAACCTGACCTTCGTCACCTTCGCCCGGATGCTCGATGACATCGGCGGCCAGGCCCTCGTGTTCTTCGTCCTGGTGGTGGCCGCCGCCGAGGTCGTGGTGGGCCTGGGCCTCGTCGTGGCCATCTTCCGGCGCCGACGCGGGACGACGGCCGACGACCTGCACATGCTGAAGGGCTGACGGTGATCCACGCCGCCTATCTGATGCCGTTGTTGCCGCTGGCCGGCTTCGTGGTGCTGGCCGCCGCCGGCCGACGGCTCGGGGACCCGTGGGCCGGATGGCTGGGGACGGCCACCGTGGGCGGGGCCTTCGTGGTGGCCGTCATCACCTACGTCGGCCTGCTGGCGCGCCACGCCGGGCCGGGCCGGGAGTTCACCCAGACGTTGTTCAGCTGGATCCCCGTGGGCGGTCTCCAGGTGAAGGCCGCCCTGCTCGTCGATCCGTTGTCGGTGACCATGGTGCTGTTCGTCACCGGGATCTCGACGCTCATCCACCTGTACTCGATCGGGTACATGAAGGGGGACCGGGACTACCCCAAGTTCTTCGTCTACCTGAACCTGTTCGTGGCCTCGATGCTCATCCTGGTCCTGGCCAACAACCTCCTCGTCACCTTCGTGGGGTGGGAGGGGGTGGGGCTGTGCTCGTACTGGCTCATCTCCTTCTGGTTCGGACGCGACACCGCCGCCAGCGCCGGGCAGAAGGCCTTCCTCTACAACCGGCTGGCCGACGTGGGCTTCCTGATCGCCATCTTCCTCGTCTTCGACAAGACGGGGACGCTCAACTATCTGGGGATCTTCAGCCAGGCCTCGCAGATCTCTTCGGGGGCGCGGACGGCCATCTGCCTCCTTCTCTTCGTGGCCGCCGTGGGGAAGTCGGCCCAGATCCCGCTGTTCCCCTGGCTGGCCGACGCCATGGAGGGCCCCACGCCGGTGTCGGCTCTCATCCACGCGGCGACGATGGTGACGGCCGGGGTCTACCTGATGTGCCGGATCAGCCCGCTGCTGGCCCTGTCGTCCGATGCCCGGCTGGTGGTGGCCTGTATCGGGGCGGCCACCGCCTTCGTGGCCGCCACCATCGCCTGCGCCCAGCAGGACATCAAGAAGGTGCTCGCCTACTCGACGGTGTCACAGCTCGGCTACATGTTCCTGGCCGTCGGGACCGGCGCCTACGAGGCGGCCATCTTCCTCATGGTGGCCCACGCCTTCTTCAAGGCGTTGCTGTTCCTCGGGGCCGGGTCGGTGATCCATGGGCTCCACGACGAGCAGGACCTGAAGAAGATGGGGAACCTGCGGCGGTACATGAAGCTCACCTTCCTCACCTTCGGGATCGGCTGGCTGGCCATCGCCGGGATCCCGCCGCTGTCGGGCTTCTTCGCCAAGGGCGACATCCTGGACAACGCCTTCGCCCGCTATCCGGCGCTGTGGGTGGTGGGTCTCGTCACCGCCGCCCTCACCGCCTATTACATGACGAGGCTCTTCGTCCTCACCTTCTACGGCGAGGACCGGTGGAAGAAGGCGTCGGCCGGTGCCGGGCACGGCTCCGGTGAGACCGCACCGCACGAGTCGCCCTGGGTGATGGCACTGCCCTTGGTGGTGTTGGCCGCCCTGGCCCTGGTGGGGGGACTGCTCGATCTGCCCGGGCACCTGAGCTTCGACCCGTTGGGTTGGCTGGCGCCGGTGTTCGGGACCGCTCTCTACCAGGCCCACCAGTCGGGGAGCACCCAGTGGGTGCTGGCCGTGGTCGACGCCGTGGTGGCCGTGGGCGGCTTGGGCGTGTCCTACGCGCTGTGGGGGCGACGGGTGGACAACCCGGCCCTCGAACCGGTGGTGCTGCAGAAGTCGTACTTCATCGACGAGATCTACGACACGGCCATCGGTCGACCGGCCGAGAGTTTCGCCCGGCTGGCGGCCGTCTTCGACACCAAGGTCATCGACGGGGCCGTGAACGGGGTGGCCCGTCTGGCCCGGGGGGTCGGGGGGGGACTGCGGAGGATCCAGACCGGGTTCGTCCGGCAGTATGCGCTCGGGATCGTGGTCGGGGCCGTGGCCCTGCTCGCCTACATGCTGACGAGGGTGTCGTGACCCACGACAGCGCCTTTCCCTTCCTGACCGTCCTCGTCCTGTTGCCCGCCGGGGCCGGGTTGGTGGCCGCTCTCGTGCCCCGGTCCCTGGGGGAGAAGCGGCAGCGGCTGATGGTGGAGATCGTCGGCCTGGTGGGGACGTGCGCCACGCTGGCCCTGGCCGTCACCATCGCCGTGCGGTACCACGCCGGGAACGGGAGCTACCGGTTGGTGAGCGACCACCAGTGGGCGTCGACGTTGGGGATCGGGTGGCACCTGGGGGTGGACGGGATCTCGGTGTTCCTCTTGCTCATGTCGGCCGTGCTGTTCCCGCTGGTGCTGCTGGCCGGTCGGGAACGGCGGGACCCCCGGGCCTTCGTGGCCTGGTTGCTGCTGCTCGAGTCCGCCTGTCTGGGGAGCTTCGTCGCCCTCGACCTGGTCCTGTTCTTCTTGTTCTTCGAACTGACCCTGGTGCCCGTGTACTTCATCGTGGCCGGCTGGGGTTTCGCCCGGCGGGCCTACGCGGCGATGAAATTCTTCCTCTACACGTTCCTCGGCTCGGCCTTCCTGCTGGTGGGGATCGTGGCCGTGGCCGTCATCCACGAACGGCAGACCGGGGTCTTCAGCTTCGATCTGGTGACCCTCACCCATACCCACCTGGGTCTCGGGTCGCAGATCCTGCTGTTCCTGGCCTTCACCTCGGCCTTCGCCGTGAAGGCCCCCATCTTCCCGTTCCACACCTGGTCCCCCGACGCCTACGCCGAGGCCCCGGTGGGGGGATCGGTGATCCTGGCCGCGGTGATGGCCAAGCTGGGGACCTACGGGATCATCCGGTTCGACCTGAGCCTGTTCCCCCGGGCCGTGGTCGACCTGGCCCCTCTTCTTCTCACCATGGGCGTGGTGGGGATCCTCTACGGGGCCATCGTGGCCTGTGCCACCAAGGACCTGAAGCGACTGGTGGCCTATTCGTCGCTGGCCCACCTCGGTTTCATCGTGCTCGGGACCTTCGCCCTCACCACCCAGGCTCTCACCGGCAGTGTCATCCAGATGGTGAACCACGGACTGATCATCGCCCTGCTCTTCATCGTGATCAGCTGGATCTACAAGCGCCGGGGGACATGGCAGGCGTCGGAGCTGCGGGGCCTGCAGCGGCCGGCGCCCATCCTGGCCGCCGTGTTCATGGTGGCCCTGCTGGCCACCATCGGCCTGCCCGGTCTGAACGATTTCGTGGGCGAGTTCCTCATCTTGGTGGGGACCTTCTTGACCCACCGGTGGTGGGCCGTGGTGGCCACCGGCGGGGTCGTGGTGGCCGCCATCTACATGCTGTGGGCCTACCAGCAGGCCTTCCACCACGAGCCCGACGCGGCCAACGCGGCGACGCCCGACATCGGCTGGCGTGAAGGCGCCATCGTGGCACCCCTGGTGGTCCTCATCATCTTCCTCGGCGTGTACCCGAAGCCGGTGCTGGACCGGATCACCCCGTCGGTCGATCTTCTCGTCCGCCACGTCGACCAGGCCACAGGGAAGCCGGTCGTGGCGAGCGGCCTTTCCTTCCATTTCCCCCAGGCGTCGTCGGTCACGTCGTCGACGGGTAGGACGCCAGCGCACGAGGCCGCCCGGCACGCGCACAGAACGGCTCGGTCCACCGCCGCCGTGGGGGTCACGAGGGTCGTCACCGATCCGGCCGCCGTCGGTGTCGGTGCGGTGATGCCAGGGTTCCTGGGGAGGTTGCCATGAGCCATGTGATCCTCCTGGCCTCCGCGCCGCTGGTGCTGCCCAAGATCGCCTACTTCTCGATCCTCCCCGAGCTGGTCCTGCTGGGCGGGGCCGTCCTGATGCTGGCCGGAAGCTCGTTCGTGCGGCGGCCCATGGACCACGCCACGGCCACCACGATGACCGTTCTCACGGCGCTGGCCTCTCTGTCGCTGGCCCTCGTCCAGTGGTTCCAGGTGCAGAACAACGGCCCCCACGTGGCCATCGACGGGGCCGTGGTCCAGGACGGGTTCAGCGCCTTCATGGCCATCCTGGTGTCGTGCGCCGTCCTGGTCGCCGCCCTGGTGGGCGACGGGTGGATGCGGCGCGAGGAGGTCGTGGGCCCCGAGTTCCACGTCCTCATGCTGGCGTCGGCGTCGGGGGCGGTGATCATGGCCGAGGCCAATGACCTCATCGTGATCTTCCTCGGCCTCGAGATCATGTCGATCGCCCTGTACGTGCTGACGGCCATGAACGCCCGGCGCAACGAGTCGGGCGAGGCGGCGCTCAAGTACTTCGTGCTCGGCTCGTTCTCCTCGGCCGTCTTCCTGTACGGGATCGCCCTCGTCTACGGGGCCACGGGCTCGACCAACCTCCCCCAGATCGGCGACTACCTGTCGCGGAACATCCTGCTGCACAACGGGTTGCTGCTGGCGGGGATGGCCCTGCTGCTGGTGGGATTCCTGTTCAAGGTGGCGGCGGTGCCCTTCCACCTGTGGACGCCCGACGTCTACCAGGGGGCACCGAGCCCGGTGACCGGTTTCATGGCCGCCATCGCCAAGGCCGGTGGATTCGCCGCCCTACTACGCGTCTTCATCTCGTCGTTCGGGACCCTGCGGATGGACTGGCAACCGGTGGTGTGGGTGATCGCCATCGTGACCCTCGTGCTCGGTGCGTCGGTGGCCCTGGTCCAGCGCGACATCAAGCGGATGCTCGCCTATTCGTCGATCAACCACGCCGGGTTCGTCCTTCTCGGACTGCAGGCGGCGTCGGCCCGTGGCGTCGAGGGATCGCTCTACTACCTGTTCGTCTACACCTTCATGGTCATCGGGACCTTCGCCGTCATCATGGTGGTCGGCGGGCGCGGCGACGGCGCTCACGACCTCGACCGGTATCGGGGACTGGCATCGCGTCAACCGTGGTTGGCCGGTGCCCTCACGGTGCTGCTCATGGCCCAGGCCGGGATCCCGTTCACCACCGGGTTCCTGGCCAAGCTCGAGGTGATCGAAGCGGCGGTGAAGGCCAACTCGGGCGCGCTGGCCGTGGTGGCCATGGTGACCGCGGTGGTGGCCGCCTTCTTCTACCTGCGGGTGATCCTGCTCATGTACTCGTCCGCCGCCGGCCTCGCCGCCGCCGATGGCGAGGCGTCGGCCGCCACCGGCACCGTGGCCGGCCCGGGGGCCGGGGCGCGCTGGCCACGTTGGAGGCGCCGGCGGCCGCCGCCGTGGGGACGGAGCCGGCCGATCGCCTCCCGGTGGAGCCGTCGGTGGCGGTGGCCATCGCCGTCTGCGTGGCCGTGACCGTCCTGTTCGGCGTGTGGCCGGCGCCCATCGTCAACTTCGCCCACCACGCCCTGTTGTACTCCACCGCCCCGGGCTGACCGACGGCGGGAGAGGGGATGGGCGGAAGCCGGCCGCTCGCCATGTTCCCGCTCTCCTCGGTGCTCTTCCCGGGCGCCGAGATTCCCCTCCACGTCTTCGAGCCCCGGTACCGGGAGCTCACCGACCGCTGCCTGGCCGGTGACCGCCGATTCGGGGTCGTGCTCATCGCCCGCGGGATCGGAGGTGGGTGGCGGGGACCAACGTTTCGCGGTGGGCACGGTGGCCCGGATCGTCGCCGCCTCGCGCTTCGACGACGGCCGGTGGGCCCTCCTGGTGGTGGGGACGCACCGGATCGCCGTGGCCCGGTGGTTGGCCGACGCCCCCTATCCGCGGGCCGAGGTGGACGATCTCCCCGACGGGGGCGACCCCGGGGACGAGGCCCGGTTCGAGCGGGCCACCGCCGCCGTGCGGCGGGTCCGGACCCTGCTGTCGGAGCTGGGTGCGCCGGCGCCGGTGGTGGCCGACCTGGGGGCGTCCGGGGCCGGGACCGAGGCGTCGCGCACTGTGGCGGTTGTGCTCGATGGCGCCGCTCACCGCGCTCGACGGGCAGCGCCTTCTCGAGACCGGTGATCCCGCTGAACGGCTGACCCTTCTGACCGACCTGTGCGAGGCCCGGGCCGCGGACCTGTCACGGTTGCTCGGGGCCGGCCCCGACGCCTGAGACCGACGCGCCGCCCGAGAGCATCGCCGTGATCTGGGCCATGTCGAAGTAGTCACGCCAGGCGCTGATCTTGCCGTCGCGGACCTCGAAGGTGCCCATGACGGGGAGGGGGGCCACCGTCTGCCCGATGGTGAAGGTGTCGATCCGCTCGGTGAGGACGACGTTGTCGCGCACGGCCAGGTGGAGGGTCTCGATCACCATGCTCTCGCACATGCCGAAGAAGCCCTCGAGGAAGGCGATGGCGGCGTCGATGCCGACAGCGGGGTCCATGGGGATGTTGTGGTAGACGACGTCGTCGGTGAGCAACGGGCGGAACGCCTCGGCGTCGTGCTTCTCGAAGGTGTCGCACAGTTGGCGGACGATTCGTTCGGCCTCTTCGGCAGCTCCCACGGTGCACCTCCTGGGGTGGTTCGACCCGACCGGCGTACGCTAGCCAATCCCCCGCGGTGGCGGCCGACGAGACGGTCGCCGGTTCGGGGCTGGAGAGGGGTTCGGCCGGTGGTGGACCGCATCGAGTACGACGAGTTCGGGATGTTCCACGAGAACGCCGAGGAGTACGGCCTGGCTTTCGACGGTCCCCCGACGGTCCGGCGGGTGGGGGTCGAGGTGGCGCCGGGCCGGACGATGAGCGCGCTCGTCTGGCAGGAAGGAGAGCCCGAATTGGTGCTCCTGCACGGGGGGGCCCAGAACGCCCACACCTGGGACACCGTGGCCATGGCCCTCGGTCGTCCGCTGGTGGCCATCGACCTGCCCGGCCACGGGCACTCCGACGGGCCCGGGGAGCGGCCCGACGCAGAGCTCGATGCGCAGGGCAACGCCGTCGACGTGGCCGCCGTGGTGCGTCAGCTGGCCCCGGCGGCGAAAGCGGTGGTGGGGATGTCGCTCGGCGGGCTGACGGCCATCGCCCTCACCGCGGAGGCGCCCGAGCTGGTGCGCAGGCTCATCCTGGTCGACGTGGTCCCGGGGATCAGTGGAGAACGGTCCCGGCACATCACCGACTTCGTGAACGGGCCCCCGAGCTTCGCCAGTTTCGACGAGCTGTTGGAGCTGACGGCGCAGTTCAACCCGACCCGCTCCCTGTCGTCGCTGCGGCGGGGGATCCTGCACAACGCCGTCCAGCGGGAGGACGGGACGTGGGTGTGGCGGTGGGCCCGCCACCGACCGGCGCCGGTGGCGGGCCGGGCGGACCAGGGCGCCGGGTCCGAGACGCCGTACGGGGGACTGTGGGAGTCGGTGTCGTCGATCGCCGTGCCGCTCCTGCTGGCCCGGGGGATGCGGTCCGACTCGGTGCTGGGCGACGAGGACGAGGAGGAGTTGCGGCGCCGCCTACCCTCGGCCCGGGTCGTCCACGTGGAGGGGGCCGGACACAGCCTGCAGGGCGACACCCCCCTCGAGCTGGCGGCGCTCATCGAGGACTTCGTCTTCGCCGTCTGAACGGATGCCGTCTCGAACACTCAGCCGTTGGAGACGACCATCAGGGTGACCGCCTGGATCACGAGGTACTTGGCGGGCCCTCTTCCGAAGGTGGCCCTGAAGGAGATGTGGTAGACGCCGGCCTTCCGGGGCGTGCCCCACAAGATCGCCGTTCCGTCGCCGTTGTCAGCGAAGATGAAGTGATTCGGTCGTTCTCCCCTCTCGGTGAGCGACGCCACGGGCGTACCTGTCGTGGTGACGGTGAACGAAAAGGGCCTTCCCGTCGTCAACTCGACAAGGTTCGGACTGGTGATGGCCCGCGGGACGACGGGGTCGGCGGTCCCGATCGCACACTCGGCGTCCGGGTATGGGGCCGCCGGGCCCCGGACGCCGTCCGGGTACGGGGCGGTGCGGCGGCGCCGGGCGCCGTCCGGGTACGGGGCGCCGGGACGCGGGGCGGTTGCTGGGCACGTCCTGTCGACGGTCCCCGTGGCGGTGGGCGGAGTCCGCCCCGGTGGCGTGGGATCGGAAACCGGAGCCGCTGTCGCGGTGGCGCTCACGTCGTCGGGCGACGGACCGAGGTAAGGGTCGGCGCGCGCCAGGGTGACGAGCATGGTGGTGGTGGAGGCGGCCACGGTGAGAAAATTGTCCGCGCGTCGGCGGAGTTCCTCCAAACTGGCGAGCAGTCTCTCCCTGGCTTCTTGCGCCTCGTCGTAGCGGGCCAAGGCACTCTCGTGAAGAGGCACCCGAGCCATCTACCGACGCGCCACGGGGCCGACCGCCATGGAGGTGATGTCGGCATGGCCACCGGACATCTTGAACCTGGCCCCCCGTGTCGGCGGCCGCACGGAGGCACGGGGACGACCTCCGTCACCGAGTTCACGCTGCGTGGTGACGGGCGGAGTCTGCGATCAGAGAGCGGGCCGCCACGGCCACGTCGAGTATCGGGTCGACACGAGGGCCCACCACGCGGGTAGCAATGGGCCCCATATCCGGTGAGGTGACGAGGCGAGGGGGTTCGAAATGGGGATTCGATCGGCTCGGAGGCTTGCGCTCCTCGGCCCGGTTGTGGCGCTGGCGCTGGCGGCATCGGTGGTGGTGGAGCCCGAGGCCGCCGAGGCGGTGCCGATACTTCCCGGAGTCATCACGTGCCCTGTCGGCACGTGGACGGGAACGATCACTTTCGTTCCCCCGCTGACCACGGTGGCAGCCAACTTCAGTCCGATCGAGACCGTCAAGGTGAACGCCCATCTGAAATGCGCCGGTACGACGGGAACGCTCCAGAAGGGCCACCTCACCGGCAAAGCGACCTTCACCTCGCCGACGGGGGTCACGGAGAACGACTGCAACACCATCATCCCGGCCGCCGTGGGAGGAGCGAATCCCTGGGTTCCCGCCACCACTCCCACATGGAAGATCGTCTGGACCGCTCCGGTCGGGGTGCCCACGAAATTCAAGTTCACGACGATCACCGTGAACCACCTGGCGGGCAATCTGGTGGACTTCGCCATCGCCAACACGGCGGCGACGGGTTCATTCCCGGCCGGATTCGCCGGGAACGAGACCCTGACCGGACCCGGAGGGTGGTCCTACGCGGCATGGACGGCCGCCTGCGCCACGGCGGTGGGGTTGGGGTCGGCGTCGCTCACCGGAAGCTCCGGGAGCTGGTAGGCGACGCGGGAGGGACGGTCACGTACCCCGGAGGCCGCTGCCGCGTCAGGGTCGTCGGAAGACTCATCTCGGCGGTGGCCCGTCGGTCGGCGTCGGTGGACGGCAGGGCCCGCAATGCCTCGACGGCCGGTCGGGTGACCTCCTCGACGGCCTCCTCGTCGAGTTCGCGCAGGGCCGGCCAGGCGCGAGAGGCGATGGCCGTCAGTTCCTCGGTCGGCGACGAGCGCCACCGGCGCTCGAGCTGGTGGACGTGACCGGTGAAGCCGGCGGCCCCCGCCCAGGCGAGCACTTCGTCGACCGACACCCCGCGTGGACGCGACGCCCCCCGACGGGCGTCGACCCGGGCACCCATCTCGGCGATGATCCTCCCCACCTCGTCACCACCTGACGGGTGCTGGTTGGCGCACACCACGTAGCGGCCTCCCGGACGGATCACCCGGGCCGCCTCGTGGAAGAGGGCGACGGGATCGGTGACCGAGTGGACCACCCAGACCGACACGGCGTGGGCGACGCTGGCCGTGGCGATGGACATCTGCATGGCGTCGGAGAGAATGACGACGGGTCCGAGTCGCCACCGGGCGCGCGCCAGCATGGGCGCCGACAGGTCGAGGCCGACCACGGCGCGCCGGCGCAATCCCACGGCCACCACCCCCGTTCCCACCCCGATCTCGAGAACCGGACCCTCTCCCGGGGGGAGTTGCGCGTCCACGTCGGCGGCATACTCGTCCCCTCGGCTCTCCCCGCCACGGGTCTCGTCGTAGTGCTCGGCCAGAGGATCGAACTCGGTCACCACGACCATGGTGGTCCCGTGGGCGACGCTCCGCCAGGAGGAGGGCGGCGCCGGCATGGTCCGTCGGACGGTGGGCGCCGTCCGAGGGATCCCTTCAGTCGCCCTCGACCAGGGCGATGTCGCGCACCGAGAGCTCCTCGGTCCGGGCGACGCCGCACTGGGGGCAGACGGACTCGGTGTGGCGCCACGAGCGCAGCATCCGGGTGCCGGCGGCGTTCAGGGTCACGACGAAGGAGTCCGAGCCGGGATCCAGGTGGAGATCGTGGTACGGACGCCACGGCGTCATGGCCATGAGGAGCTCGAGCCCGGGACCCTTCGGGACGCGACGAAAGCGCCGGCGCTCGGTATCGAAGACCCAGCGGCAGTTGCACGAGTCGACGGTGAGGTAGCCCATCACCCCGATCGTCGCCCACCGGGCTGTGAGAACGCTCTCAGAATCCTTGCAGTTCGGTGACGAAATCCGGCGGGGATGCCCGCTCCGGGCGCGCGACCGGCTCCGCCGTGGTGGACAGGGCCAGGACCACCGCCATCAGGACGGGGATGACGGGGATGTGCCAGAGGAAGTCGAGCGAGCTCTGGACGAGCACGGCGATCAGACAGGCGATCCCGCACGGGGCACTCCACGCTGTGGTTCGACCCCGGAGGCGGGCGAGACGGACGAAGACACAGGCCAGGCCGACGAGGAGTACGAGGAGCCCGACAAGGCCGTCCTGGGTCAGGAGCTGGAGGTACTCGTTGTGGGCGAACGAGGCGGTGAAGACCTTCCCCCCGCTGTCCCACTGCAACAGCACCCGGGCCGTTCCCGCTCCGAGGACGAGGTGGTGGCGGGCCACGTCGAAGGCGGCGGCCCATTCGTGGGCGCGGTCCGAGGACGAGGCCGAGAGGCGGGCGCGGCTGATCTCGGCGGCCACGTGGCCGGTCGACACCAGGGCGACGGCACCACCGACGACGGCCACGCCGGCGACGGCGGTGCCGACGCGTCGCCGCCGGGACCCGTTGGTCCACGGCGCCACGCCGGCGCCGACGGCCAGGCCGGCACAGGCCAGGACGACGTGCCTCGACGAGTCCACCGGCACGCTGGGCGCCAGGCACGCCAGGGCGACGACGGCGCCGAGCACCGGTGGGACCAGGCGGAGCAGTGCCGGCGGTCCCCGGAGCGCGCCCAGGACGGCGATCCCCACCAGGAGCCCGAGGAGGCCGCCCCGGCTGAGCGCCGCTCCGATCCCGACGAGCAGGACGTAGCCGGCCTCGGACCACGCCCCGCGACGAGCCGGGGCCGTCATCACGCGGTCGAGGCAGAGAAGGGCCGGTGCCGTCAGGAAGGCGGCCAGCGCGTTCTCGTAGGTCAGCGTGGAGGCGGCCCGCCACAGTCCCTGGCTCGTCAGGGCCTCGGGTTGCCGGCGGGCCACCACCGCGGCCCAACCGACGGCGGCCACGATCACGGCCAGGACGACGATCCCGGCCGTCAGCAACCGGCGGTCCTCGGGGCGTAGTGCCTTCACCACGGCGACGGCGGCGATCATGGTGAGAAGCAGCGCCACGGTGCCGACGGCGTCGGCCGGATGCCCGGCCAGGGCGGAGCTGACCACGGTGACGAGAGCCAGCGCGGCCAACGTCACCACCAGTCGGTCGGCGAGAAGCCGGCGCGGCCACGCCGACGCCCGGGTGCTGACGATGCCGGCCACGAGGGCCACGCCGACCAGGACGACGAAGACGTGGAAGGGACCGGGGTAGAAGGCCCCCTGCGACTCGGTGGCGTACGAGAGCGCGCCCACCAGGACCACCAGGGGGACGAGCGTCCCCGTCGCGCCCCGGACCCCCCCGTCCCGCGCCATTCTTCACCTTGCCACCTGGCCGTCCCGACGACAACGCCGGTCAGGAGAACGGCACCCGGTACCGCACGTCGGTCACGACGAAGGCCCCCCAGTCATGGGGCTTGGTGGTGCCGTCGAAACGCCAGTCGTGACGTTCGTAGAAGGTCCGCGCCCCGCTGTTGGTCCCGAGCACCCAGGCCGACGCCGAGCGGAAGCCGGCCCGGCGCAGTTGGTCCCGGGCGGCGGTCAGGAGGGTCGATCCGCCACCGCGCCGCCAGACGTCGGGATCGAGGTAGAGCGTCCGGAGCTCGCCGACCGTCGTGGGATCGTCGTCGTCGTCCCGGGTGGGGCCGAGACCGGCGAATCCGACCACGGGGGCCGGGTCGTTCTCCGCCGCCGGGGTGCCGGTCCGGGAGTCTCCGACGCCCACGAGGACGAGTGTCCCCGTCGACGGCCACGCGGTGGCGAGGAGACGGTCCTCCCACTGGGCCAGACGTCGGTGCGGATCCAGGGCGTCGAGGTAGTCCTGGGGGAGAAGCCCGCGGTAGGCGGCCTGCCACGACCGGACGTGCACGGTGGCGATGGCCCGGGCGTCGGCCGGCGTGGCGGGCCGGACCGTCATGGGGCCGACGTCGTCCACGTCCGGTCAGTGCCGGTCAGTGCCGGTCGGGGCCCGTCGCTGATCCGAGTACCGGTGCCTCTCCGGGTTCTGGTCCGGGGGTGGCCACCGGTTCGTGGCAGTCGTCGGGGCCGGGGAGCAGGGACGCACCCGTCTCGGCGGGCCCGGCTCCGACGCCTTCGAGCCCGGCGTGGGCGCGTCGATCGGAGGCGGCGATCATCCGGCCGATCACGGGCACCTCGGACAGCGATTCGGCGCGCAGGATGGCCAGCACCACGGGAACGAGGTGCTCAGCGGTGTCGTAGACCACGTAGCGCGGCAGCCATTCGGGCTCGTACTTGGCGTTGAACCGCCACAGGGTCTCGATCTGCAAGAAGGTCGACATCTTCTTGAGGGCCCACCGTTCCACCCGCTGGGTGACCCCGTCCCCGCGTTCACCGTCGAGGATCGACCGCAGGGCGGCGAAGTTGAGGCTGAGACCCCGGTGACCGAGCTGGCGGAGATGTTCGATGGTCGAGACGAGGGCGAAGTCGATGAGCCCGTTCGGATGGTCGCCCCGGTCGCGGCGCATGAGGTCGAGTGAGAAGCCCCCGATCCCGCGCGCCGGGACGAACTGGCACATGGCGGCGGGCTGGCCGTCGGGCCCCGTCACCATGCACAGGACGAGCCCTTCGTCGCGGGGATCGAAGATCCGCCCGAGGACCATGGAGAATCCCCGCTCGAATTCCCCCCGGCGACCCTGCGACATGAGCCCGGTCAGGCTCTCGGCGGTGGCCCGGTCGAGTCGGGCCGGATCGTGGAAGGTGACGGTGTAGCCGTACTTGACGATCCGGTTGTAGGCCTGACGCAGACCCTTCATGTGGCCGCCGGCCAACGAGAAACGCTGGACGTCCACCACCGCTTCGTCACCGATGTAGATCTCGTGCATGCCCGTGGCCCGGTAGACGGGGAGCCAGTCCTCGCCCCCACCCATCACGGCCACCACCCACCCCCTGTTGTCGGCGAACCGCCGGAACGCCCCCCAGACCTGTTCGCGTTCGGCGTTCGGACCGATGGTGTCGGGGGAGACGAGGCAGACCCCGCCGTAGATGGCGTAGGCGACGAGGCTGTCCCGGTGGAAGAACCACTGTTTGTCGCTGCGCAGGGCGAAGTAGTCGAGGGTGCCCTCGCCATGGCGACGCACGATGTCGCGGGCCCGTGTCTCGGCGGCGCGGCCACCCGACCGTCGGCGGTCGACAACCGGCCGGGTGGCCAGGAGAACGGCCACCACCGACAGGCTGATCCCGACGGTGAGGAGGCTCGGGGCCAGGAAATCGTCCAACCGGTCGGGCAAGGCGATGCTCGTGATCCCCACCAGGCGCTCGATGACGGCCTCGCCGCACCGCCACAAGCTGAGGTGGGGGCGGTGGAGATCGAAGCGCAGCGTCAGCTCCACCACCACGGTGGTGATCACGGTGATGCCGATGACCCCGGCCACCAGGGCGATGCCGGCCGACCGCAGCGAGGGCCGGTCCGAGGCGGCGCGGAACTCACTGCGGAAGACGAGGAGGAGCGTGAGCACGGCGGCGGCCAGAACCGACTCGCCGACGTCGCCACCGCGGACCAGGTGGAGCACGAGGGTCAGGCCCAGGACGACCGAGGCGATGGCCCAGGCCTGGTGCTGCCCCCGGCGCACCCCGCGGGCCAGGGCCAGCAGGCCGATCCCGGCCAGGGTGACGAGAGCGCCGGCCGCCTGGGTGGCGCCCAGCGGGAGTATCTGGAGGACGAGGTGCAGGCGGCTGCGCAGCGGTGGCGTCACCGCCGACAACAGGTCGGCCACCCCGGCCACGGCGATGGCCCCCGACGCCCAGCGCCGGACCCGCCGGGACCGCCGCCGCACGGCGTGGAGGTCGGGCCCCGGTGGCCACGACGCCCCACGCGGGTAGGCGGCCACGACCACCGGGTGATGGTCATGGACGCGTCTGTCGCGCGCCGCCACCCGCTCGAGCAATGTGACCGGGGAGATCTCCGACCGGGCCAGTAGCAGACGGGCGTGGAGCTCGGCGCCCGTTTCGAGCTCCACCCACGAGAGCTGGCGGCAGTGCAGGAAGACGGGGAGCATCCCGAGGCGCCCGGCGCGTTCCTCCACGACCTCACCGGCGGCACCGGCACAGGCGAAGACGCCGGGCGTGAGATGGGTGAGCTCGGCCTGGAGGGTGGCACCGGTGACGAGGGCGGCGTAGCCCTCCGCCCCGAGGAGACGCCCGGCGTCGCGCCCGGCGTCGTTGGCCGTGGCGCCGGCGCCGGACCACGATTCCTCGAAGAGCCTGTCGAGACGGCCTCCCCCCAGTGTCCGCCACGCCTGGCGAGCCAGCCACCCGAGGACCCCGGCCATCACCACGACCTCGACGACACAGACGACGGCCGCCACCAGCAGCCGCGTCCCCCAGGAGGCGTGGCTCGCCCGGCTGATGGCGCTCACCGTCCGGGGCTGGTTCACGAAGAGATGGGTGAGCCCGTCGGCCACGAAGGGGAGGCTGAGGCCCAGGGCCACGACGAAGGGGACGAGCAACCACCAGCCGAAGCGCGCGAACCGGCGGTAGAGAAGGCGCGACGTGAGGAAGCGGTGCACGCTGGCGGGATCGGCCAGCCTGTCGATGCCGTCCTGCCACGGCGCCGTCGGGTTCTCGGTGGCCGCCAGGACGGCGGCCACGTCGGGCGCCGTCCTCGGCGTCACCCCGACAGCCGGCACGCCGGCGTCGATCCTGACGATCCGGGTCCCTGCCGCCGTCGCCATGTGGAGGTCGACACCGGGCGCTATCTCGGCGCCCAGGGCCTCGAGCGGTGCCCGCACCGCGTCGTCGGTACCGAGAGCGGAGTCGCCCGCACCCGGCAGGCACACCACACGCCGCTCCGGCCCGCCGGCGAAGCGCTCCAGAGCCTGGGCCAGACGGGGATGGGCGGCCAGGGCGGTCCGCGCCCGCGTCGGCCCGTCGTCGGTCGTCCCCAGGTCGAAGAGGTTGCCCGCCACCACCACCAACCCGGGCCCCTCCCAGGTGTCGAGGGCCCGGGCGAAGCCCGAGACGGCCCAGGTGGTGGCCGGCGTGGCCTCCGGACCGAGGGCGAAGTTGGCCACCACGACGACGCGCCGCCCGACGCCGACGGGGATGACGAGAAGGTCGTCGGGGACGGACGGACGAGGGCCGGGGGCGGGGGAGAGTGCCGCGGAGGCGCCTTCGGGCATCGTCCCCCCATCTTGCCAGCCCCCGGCCCCCGAACCGGCCGGGAAGACCCCCGGACCCCCCGCCGGGGGTCCCCGGGCCGGTGCCGGGCGGCGGGAGGGCCCGACGACGTGCTCCGGGGCTGTCGCCGGCGGGTCGAATCACTACCATCGACCGGCGAGGGGCGGCCGCGGACGCCACCCGGGAGCGTCACAGCGAAAGGGACGGCCCACCCATGTCGGACACCCATGCCGCCATCGACGACTTCCTCCTCGAGGAGCGCCGGTTCCCGCCGCCCGACGGCTTCGCCGCCCACGGCGGTGGTGGCCGACTCCTCCCTCTACGAACGCGCCGGTGCCGATCCCGAGGGATTCTGGGCCGACCAGGCCGCCGCTCTCCACTGGTTCGAGCCGTGGCACACCGTGCTCGAGTGGGACCTGCCCTTCGCCAAGTGGTTCGTGGGCGGGACCCTCAACGTGTCGTTCAACTGCCTCGACCGCCACGTCGACGCCGGGCTCGGCGACCGGGTGGCCTACCACTTCGAAGGTGAGCCGGGCGACACCCGCACCATCACCTACGCCGAACTCCTGGCCGACGTCGAGCGCTTCGCCAACGTTCTGAAGGGTCTCGGAGTGCGCCGCGGCGACCGGGTGGCCATCTACATGCCGATGATCCCCGAGCTGCCCGTCGCCATGCTGGCCTGCACGCGCATCGGGGCGGCCCACTCGGTCGTCTTCGGCGGATTCTCGCCCGACGCCCTGCGCGACCGGATCAACGACGCCGCCGCCAAGGTGCTCGTCACCGCCGACGGCGGATGGCGCCGCGGAGCCGTCGTGGCCCTGAAGGCGAACGCCGACGCCGCCGTGGCGGCCACACCCTCCATCGAGCACGTCGTCGTGGCCCGCCGCACGGGCGACGCCGGTGGCGCCACACCCATGACGCCGGGGCGCGACCAATGGTGGGACGACCTCATGGCCGGCGCCGACCCGTCGTGCCCGCCGGAGCACATGGACGCCGAAGACCTCCTCTACCTCCTGTACACGTCGGGGACGACGGCCAAGCCCAAGGGGATCATGCACACCACCGGGGGCTATCTCACCCAGGTCGCCTTCACCCACCGGGCCGTCTTCGACGTCCATCCCGAGCGCGACGTCTACTGGTGCGCGGCGGACATCGGCTGGGTGACCGGTCACAGCTACATCGTCTACGGCCCCCTGGCCAACGGCACCACCGGTGTCCTCTACGAAGGGACCCCCGACTTCCCCGACAAGGACCGGTGGTGGGACATCATCGAGCGCTACGGCGTCACCATCCTCTACTGCGCGCCCACCGCCATCCGGACCTTCATGAAGTGGGGGAGCGAGTATCCCGAGCGCCACGACCTGTCGTCGCTCCGGGTGCTCGGCTCGGTGGGCGAGCCCATCAATCCCGAGGCGTGGACGTGGTACTGGGGGACGATCGGTGGGGGGCGCTGCCCCGTGGTCGACACCTGGTGGCAGACCGAGACCGGCGCCATCATGATCGCCCCCCTGCCGGCGGTGACGACCTGCAAGCCGGGATCGGCCACCTTCGCCCTCCCGGGCATCTCGGCCGAGCTGGTCGACGACGCCGGTGCGGTGGTGACCCGGGGTGGGGGCTATCTGACCCTGACCCGCCCCGTGGCCGTCGATGTTGCGGGGCCTCTACGGCGACCCCGAGCGCTACCGGCAGACCTACTGGAGCCGGTTCGAGGGTCGCTACTTCGCCGGTGACGGCGCCAAGCTCGACGACGAGGGGTACCTGTGGTTGCTGGGCCGGGTCGACGACGTCATGAACGTGTCGGGACACCGGATCTCCACCACCGAGGTGGAGTCGTCGCTCGTGGACCACTCGTCGGTGGCCGAGGCGGCCGTGGTGGGGGCCAGGGACGACACCACCGGACAGGCCATCATCGCCTTCGTCACGCTGCGCGTCGGGCACGAGCAGACGACCGAGCGGGGCGAGGAGCTGCGTCGCCACGTGTCCCAGCTCATCGGGCCCATCGCCCGACCCAAGACGGTGATCTTCACCGACGAGCTCCCGAAGACCCGTTCGGGGAAGATCATGCGCCGGCTGCTCAAGGATGTGGCCGAGGGGCGGGACCTGGGCGACACCACGACGCTGGCCGACCCGCGTGTGGTCGAGGAGATCAGGCGGCTCTCGGCCGAGCGACCGACCGAGGAATGAACGCCACCGACCCCGTCGTCGACGCCGTCGCAGCCGACACCACCCAACTGGCGATGGCGGACCGGGGCCGTCTCCCCGGGGCCGACGGTCGTCTTCGACATCGACGGCGTCCTGTCCGACGCCGCCGGCCGTCAGCACTTCCTCGAATGGGGCCGGCGCGACTGGGACGCCTTCTTCGACGCCTGCGCCGACGACCCGCGTGATCGACGAGGTGGCCCGTCTGCTCGAGCTGCTCGATCCCGGGCTGCGCATCGTCCTGCTCACCGGTCGCCCTCTGCGGGTCCAGCCCCAGACCCTGGCCTGGCTGGCCCGCTACCGGCTGCGCTGGGACCTCCTCGTCATGCGCAGCCGCGGCGACGGTGCCCCGGTGGCCCACTACAAGCGCTCGGTGGTGGCCGGCCTGCGCGGACACGGTCTCGATCTCCGGCTGGCCTTCGAGGACGATCCCCGCAACCGGGACATGTTCCACTCCGAGGGGATCCCCTGCATCTACATCCACTCGGGTTACTACGAGTGACCACCGGCACCGGTGGCGGAGGCACCGGCCCCGGTGGTCACCGGAGCCTGATCCGGGTCAGCGGACCGGGGCCGCCCGGACGTCGGTTCCGGCGTTCGCGGGCGGCCGTCTCCGACGAGCCGGTGCCGGTGAGCTCGGCCAGCCACCCGCCGACCAGCAGGCCGCCGGCGCCGATGAGCACCGGGAGATCGCCGAAGCGCTCGTAGACGGTCCGGCCCGTCCGCAGGTCGACTTCGCCCACGAGGACCTGGCGCCGTCCGAGCGCGCTACGGGCGAGCACGCGGCCGCGGTGGTCGATGATGGCGCTGAAGCCGGTGGGCGAGGCCTGGACCAGGTCGCGTCCCTCGGCGATGGCCTGCAGGCGCGAGGCGGCGATCTCCTGGGTCGGGACCTGGCTCGTCGAGTACGACGCGGTGTTGGTGGGCACGATCAGCAGCTGCGCCCCGGCCCGGGTGGCGATCCGTCCACGCGGCGCGAAGAACACCTCGTAGGAGACCATCGTCCCGAGGGGGCCGGCCGGGGTGTGCAGAACGCCGTTCGCCGTGACCGGGGACGGCGTCGAGCGGGACGGCCGAGAGATTGGCCAGGTGGGCGAAGAAGGCCCGGTCGGGGACGTACTCGCCGAAGGGGACCCGGTGGACCTTCTCGAAGCGTGCCACCACGTGCGCCGTCCGGGCGCGAAGGCGACGATCTCGTTGCGGAAGCTGGTGGCCGACACCGTCTCCGTCACCCCGACGGTGAGGGTGGCGTGCAGTCGCCGGGCCGTCTGGGCCAGGGTCGTCTCGGCCGACGACTCGACCGAGCGGGACGTCGAGGGAGACGACGTCCTCGGGCCAGACCACGAGAGTCGGTGGGTCCCCGCCGTCGACCGTCGGGATCTCGTCGGTGGCGGCCAGCTGGGCGCTGGAAGACCGACGGCCGGGCTCGACCTCGGCCTTGCGCAGGCCCCGGACACCTCCCCCCTGGACGGCCGCCACCCGCACGGTCGCCACCGCGCCCCCGCCGTCGGGGGCCGCGCGCCCCAGAGGGCCACCGCACCCACCACGGCCAGGGCGGTGGCGGCGGCGACGACGGTGGCGGCCCGGCGGGACGGGGCCTCGGCCCGCCGCCGGGACGGCGCCGGGCGGGAGCGTCGACGGACCACGACACGCCCGACGGCGGTGGCCACCCCGCCGAGGCCGGCTCCCCCCAGCCACACCAGTCCCGACGAGGAGCAGGGGCCCCCCGAGCCGGGCCGCGCCGGCCAGCGGTCCGCCGGCCTGGCCGAGGGCGATCCCTCCCAGGGGGAGGCCCCCGAAGGGCCAGCTCGAGCGCAGGGCCTCGGCCAGGACCATGGCGCCGGCCAGGGCGGCGAACCCGACCGCGGCCGGGCGGGGCACACGGCGCAGGCCAGGGCCAGGGCCAGGGCCTCGGACCACCATGAGGATCACGCCGCCGTAGACGTTGAAGGAGAGTCGCCCACCACAGGCCGGGCACGAACAGCCCCAGGCCGGCCACCCAGCCGGCGAGGAGGCGCTGGCGCCAGGGCAGACCGCCGAGCCGCCACCACAGCAGGCCGGCCGCCGGTCCGGCCAGGATCCAGGACCCCCACGGAGGAAGCGACAGGGCGAGTCCGACCCCGGCCACCACGGCGGGCACCACCACCCGTCCCCGCCGCCGCCCCGTCCCGGCCCGCGCCGCCGGCGCCGCGGCGCCGCCGCTGCGGACCCGGTGCCCGCTCGACGTCCGGGGACTGACGTCCCCGTCGTCCCGGCGTCGACCGTCACCGGGCCCGCACCGGCGCTGAGCGTCCATCCCCACCGAGCACGGCCCGCGGCCGCCCGTCGTCCGCTGCCGATACAGGCCGGGATGCCCACGCCGTGGAGGGCGGCCCCGGCCAGGGCGACCGACGGGAGACGGCCGGCGGCGGCTTCGATGGCGGCCACCCGGGAGAGGTGGCCCACGGCGTACTGGGGAAAGGCGTGCGGCCACCGGGTCACGAGCGTCGTCGACCGGGGAGCCGCGTCACGCCCATCATCACGGCCGAGCTCGGCCACGCACCGCGCCACCAGCTCGTCGTCGTCGAGCGACGTCGTACCGGTCGTCGCCGTGGCGTCCGACCGACACCCGCAGGAGGACGTCGCCGTCGCGACCGAGCTCGGGCCATTTGGACGTGAGCCAGGTGCACGCCGTGACGAGGGGATCGGGACCGGCGCCCTCGCCGCGGGGGACGAGGAATCCGCTGCCGTCGAGCGGGCGGTCGACGGCGTCGTCTGCCGAAACGCAGCGTGACGAGGGCGACCGAGGAGTAGGTCACGGCTCGTCGAGACGGTCCGCCAGCGCGCCGTCGTGCGGTCGGAGGAGGCCGGCGGCGGCGGGGGCCGGGCACGGCCACGACGACGCCGTCGACCTCCACGTTCGTCCCCGTCGGTCCGGATCACCCACCGTCGGCCGTCGTCCCCCGCCACCCGCCCGAGCCCGAGGCACGCGGTGTGTCGTGGCGCAGCTCGACCCCGCGCTCGTCGAGAGCCGCGGGTCAGCTCGTCGACCAACGACCGAGCCCCCCGCGCAGCGGACAGGAAGACCGGAGCCGCCCGCGCCGTCGATCGGCGTCGCCCCGGCCGGCGGCCGGTGCCACGGCATCCGAGGCGCCGCAGGGCCCGCATCAGGCTCCCGGGCTGTCGGTCGGCCGTGAGCAACGCCGGGAAGACGGCGGCCGCGCTCATGGTGTCGACGGTCCCGGCGTGGATCCCCCCGACGAGAGGGCCGGCCAGGCGGGTCGTGACCTCGCCGGCCCAGTCGCTCCCGGACGATGTCGCCCACGGCCCGGTCGGGATCCGACGCCGACCGCGGGCCGGCCCGTCGGCCGGGCGCAGCAGGTCGAGGGCGGGACGCACCAGGCCGACGGGGGAGCAGATGCCCGAGCGGGCCAGGGGACCGAAGCGCGTCGGGCACCCCGAGGGCGAGGCCGGCGGGAAGAGGGCGCAGTCGTCCCCGGGCCCACACGTAGGCCCGGCGCGCCCCGGGCGCCACCAGGTCGGGGTCGAGGCCGAGCTCGGTGCACAGGGCCAGCGCCTCGGGGCGCCGGGCCACGAAGGCGTCGGGACCGAGATCGACGTCGCGTCCGCCGAACGGTCTCCGTCCGCAGCTTCCCGCCGAACGGGACGTCGCCCTCGAAGACGATCACCCGCGTGTCCGCGTCCGGCCGCGTCGGACAGCTCCCACGCCGCCGCCAGGCCGGCGATGCCGCCGCCGACGACGGCCACCGTCGGTCGTGGTCGGGTGCACGTCAGCCGGGCGACGCGCCGTGGCCGCCGGCGGCGAGGACGACGTCGGCGAGGACCTCGCAGAAGCGCGGATCGTCGTTGAGCGACGCGGTCCGGGCGAAGGACGATCCCGCAGCGGGTGGCCGTGGACGCGCGCCTCGACGTCGATGTCGTAGAGGACCTCGAGATGGTCCGAGACGAACCCGATGGGACACACCACCACGCCGCCCCGCCGGCGCCGGCGATCGCCCTGATCACGGCGTTGACGTCGGGTCCGAGCCACTCGTCGTCGGTCCGGCCCGCGCTCTGCCACCCACCGACCAGTCCCGGATCCCGGCCGCGTCGGCCACCGCCCGGGCCGACTGCTCGAGCTGCTCGGGATAGGTGTCGCCCGCCGTCACCACCCGCGTGGGGACGCTGTGGGCGGTGAAGACCACGGTGGCGCGCCCGGCACCGTCGCCCAGTGAGGCCACGGCGTCGCCCACGCGCGCCGCCACCAGCGACACGAAACCCGGCGCCGTCGTACCAGTGGTCGATCATCTCGAACTCGACCGGGTCCGGCGGGGTCGCCTGGCCGGCGGCGATCGCCTCCCGGGCCCGGCGGGCGTACTCGCCCACGCTCACCGTCGACGAGTGGGGGGCGAGGACGAGACCGATCACCCGGTCGACCCCGGCCGCCCGAGCAGCGCGCCCACGGCGTCCTCGATCCGCGGCGGCGCGAACTTGGCCCCGCCCACCACCGTGTACCGACCGGGGCCCGCCGCTCGAGGGCGGCGGCGATCCCGGTCACCTGGGCGCGGGTCAGCTCGTTCAGCGGAGACGTCCCCCCGATGGCCCGGTACCGCCCCTCGAGCTCGGCCAGCTGCTCGGGCGAGGGGGGACGGCCCCGGCGGATCTCGGTGTAGAAGGCCGGCGATCTCGTCGAGCGCACGGGGCGTGCCGTGGGACATGACGAGCACACCGGTCGGCGGTCCGTCGTGCCCGTCGGCGCTGTCGGTCATCCGGTCTCCGCCACCGCGGCGGGGACATCCGGGGTCTGCTCGTGGACGTAGGACACCAGCCGCTCGAGGATCGCCGGGTCCGTCTCGGGCAGGACACCGTGACCGAGATTGAAGATGTGACCGGTCCCACCGCCTCGGGCGAGGACATCGCGGGCCTCGTCGCGCACCGGCTCCCACGACCCCAGACAGGTGGTCGGATCGAGATTGCCCTGCAGGGCGTAGCCGGGTCCGATCCGCCGCCGGGCCTCGTCGAGCGGCACCCGCCAGTCGACCCCGACCACCTCGGTCCCGGCCGACGCCATGAGCGGCGAGCAGATGGCCGGTCCCCACCCCGAAGTGGATCCGCGGCACCCCCAGGTCGGCCAGCCCGCCGAGGACGCGGCGGCTGGCGGGCAGGACGCTGCGTCTCGTACTCATCGGGCGACAGGGCGCCCACCCAGCTGTCGAACAGCTGGACGGCGGAGGCGCCCGCCTCCACCTGGGAGCGCAGCGAGGCGAGGGCCAGGTCGGCCAGCGTGTCTCGAGCAGCCGGGCCCACAGCCCGGGGTCCTCGTGCATGAGCGCCCTGGTCCGCGCGTGATCCCGTGACGGGCCGCCTTCGATCAGGTAGCTGGCCACCGTGAAGGGGGCGCCGGCGAAACCGATCAGCGGGACCCCGAGCGGGGTCCAGCGCCTCGGTGACGATCCGGACGGTCTCGAGGACGTAGGGGGTGTCGGTGTCGGGGTCGAGGGCCCGCAGCCGGGCGAGGTCGTCGGCCGAACGGAAAGGCTCGGAGCCACGACCGGCCCGACGCCCTGCTCCACGTCGACCCCGAACCCGACGGCGGCCACCGGGACCACGATGTCGGAGAAGAGGATGGCGGCGTCCACCCCGTAGCGGCGCACCGGCTGGAGGGTCAGCTCGGCGGCCAGCTCGGGCCGGCGGATGGCGTCCAGGATGCTGCCCGGCCCCCGTGCCGCCCGGTACTCGGGCAGCGACCGTCCGGCCTGGCGCATGAACCAGACCGGCACCCTCTCGGTCGGTCGAGCACCGGCAGGCGCGCAGGAATGCCGAGTCGCCCACTGACACGAGACGCTACCCGACGACCTCGGGCGGTCCTCCTCGTCACCCGAGCGGCGCCGATTCCGCCGACCGGCCCGTGGGAACGCGGGACCGCGGCGGTATGATCGATGGTTCACTGCGCGCAGCAGGGAGGGGGAGCGGCTGTGGGCGCACATCCGGAGCTCGAGGCGGAACAGGCCCACATCGACCGTGCCTACGAGCGGCTGGACCAGCTTCGGTCCGACGCCGAGGAGCTCCTGCGGTCCGTCCTCGACCAGGGCCGCGGCGGTACCCACCAATTCCGCGAAGAGCGTGACGTCATCGTCCGGACCAGCCTGGCCCGCCTCGATCAGCTCGACATCGGCGAGCAGGCCCTCTGCTTCGGCCGTATCGACCGCCGGGCCGACGACGACACCGTGGAGAGCTTCCACATCGGCCGGCTCGGGATCTCCGGGGACGACGTCGACCCCCTGGTGGTGGACTGGCGGGCCCCGGTGGCCGAGCCCTTCTACCGGGCCACCGGCCGCGAGCCCATGGACCTGGTCCTCCGCCGCCACCTGGCCGCCCACGGCCGGCGGATCGTCGGGATCGAGGACGAGCGTTTCGGGCGGACGTCGCTCCCCGGGGAACCCGGCGCCACGACGGCCGGCGGTGCCACGGCGGGCGCCGACGACGAGGCCGGACTCGAGCTCGGTGGCCCCGGGGCCCTCCTGGCCGCCCTCGAGGGGGCCCGGACCGGCTACATGCGCGACATCATCTCGACGATCCAGCGGGAGCAGGACGAGATCATCCGGGCCCCGCTCCCCGGCGTCCTCGTCGTCCAGGGGGGCCCGGGCACGGGGAAGACGGCGGTGGCGCTCCACCGGGCCGCCTACCTTCTCTATACGCACCGTTTCCCCCTGGAGCGCCAGGGCGTCCTCGTCATCGGTCCGAACCCCCTCTTCCTGCGCTACATCGAGCACGTCCTGCCCTCCCTCGGCGAGAGCGGGGTCACCCTGTCCACCATCTCCGGCATCGTCCACGGCGTCCAGCAACGGGCCGAGGAGACCCCCGCCGTGGCCCGCCTGAAGGGTGAGGCCCGGATGGCCACGGTGGTGGCCCAGGCCGTCCGCACCCGCCAGCGGCCCCTGCGCCACGACGTCGACCTGCCCTACGGCTCCACCATCCTCCGTCTCACGACCGAGGCCTCGGCCGCCGCCATCGCCCAGGCCCGGCGCCGACCCGGGACCCACAACGCCCGCCGCCGCTTCGTCGAGCAGCTGGTCGTCCGCCGCCTGGCCGACGACTACCTCCGGGCCACGAGGCTCCACCGGGGCCCGTCCGACCTCGCTCCGACCGGTGCCGAGACCGCCGCCGATGCCGCCGCCGATGCCGCCGCCGATGCCGCCGCCGATGCCGCCGCCGATGCCGCCGCCGATGCCGCCGCCGATGCCGCCGCCGATGCCGCCGCCGACGCCTGGCTGGCCCTGTCGTCGGGGGCCGCGGCCCCGTCGTCCCCCGACCCCTGGGCGCCGGGGACCGGCAACGGCCACGCCGCCGCCGACGGCTCCGCCGGTGCCCACAACGGCCACGCCGGTCCGGGCCACCCGGCTGCCGGGGGCGCCGGTTCCGGGCACGAGGCGGAGGCGGTCTCCGCCGACGAGCCCGTCTTCGACCTGGCCGAGTTCTCCCGCCAGATCCGCCTCCTCCCGCAGCTGGCCGACGCCCTCGACCGCATGTGGCCGCGCCTGAGCGCCGAGGAGCTCCTCCACGACCTCTTCGGGTCGCCCCCCCTGCTGGCCCTGGCGGCCCGGGGCGTCCTCACGCCGGCCGACCAGGCGATGCTCGTCCGGGACCGGAGCACGGCGTTGGCCGACATCCCGTGGACGGCGGCGGACCTGGCCCTCATCGACGAGGCCCGGGTCCTCCTGGGGAAACGGCGCCCGCGGACGGGGGCGGGGTCCGAACCCGAGGACGGTCCGCGGACCTACGGTCAGATCGTCGTCGACGAGGCCCAGGACCTCTCCCCGATGCAGTTGCGGATGGTGGCCCGCCGGTCGCTGTCGGGTTCGGTGACCGTCGTGGGCGACATCGGCCAGGCCACCGGCCCCTGGGCCCCCTCGAGCTGGGACGAGGTCACGGCCCACCTCCCCGGGGAGCGTCCCTCCCGTCTGGTCGAGCTCACCGTCAGCTACCGCACCCCGGCCGAGGTGGTCGAGGTGGCGTCGCGGGTCCTGGCCGAGGCGGCCCCGGCCCTGCGGCCCCCACGCCCCGTCCGCCGGTCCGGCCACGAGCCGCGCTTCGTCAGCACCAGCCCCGGCGACCTGGCCGGCGCCGTCGTCGCCGCCGCGGCCGCCGCCGTGGCCGACGTCGCCCCCGGAACGGCGGCCGTCCTCGCCCCCGCCGTCGCTGGTGGGCGAGCTGGCCCTCGCCCTCGACGACGCCGGCTACCACGCCATCGACCCCCGCCGTGACGGCCTCGGCTCGCCGCTCAGCCTCCTCCCCGTCGATCTGGCCAACGGTCTCGAATTCGACGCCGTCGTGGTGGTCGAACCGTCCACCATCGCCGACGAGTCACCACAGGGCCTGCGGGCGTTGTACGTCGCCCTGACACGACCGACCCAGCGCCTCGTCGTGATCCACGCGCAGCCGCTGCCGGCGTGCCTCCACCCCTGACGGCGCCCGACTAGCGGTGACCGCCCCAGGTCCGCCACGGTTCTGGCGCGGAGGGGTCGCCGTCCGCTAGGAAAGACGCCGTGACGCAGGCCTTGTCGTTGGAACAGACCGCGCCAGGGCAGCGTCACGTCCCCGAACGGCCGCCCCTGCTGGCCGTCGGCGTCATGATCTGGCTCGGTTCGGAGCTGATGTTCTTCAGCGGCCTCTTCGCCGCCTACTTCACCATCCGGGCCAATTCCCATGTGCCGTGGCCCCCGCTCGACGGCAAGCATCTCGACTACGTCCAGGCCGGCATCTTCAGCGTCATCCTCCTGGTGTCGAGCCCGACCTTCCAGTTCGGGGTGTGGGCCGAGGAGCGGGGCGAACGGCGCAAGGCGCGACGGTGGATCGTGACCAGCTTCATCCTGGGGGCCGGCTTCCTGGCCAACACCCTCTACGAGTGGCACGACTTCGCCTCCTCGCACCACGGCCCCTCGTTGAACGCCTACTGGTCCCTCTTCTTCATCATGACGGGCATCCACGGTCTGCACGTCGCCCTCGGCCTGGTGGCCATGATCTTCCTTCTCGGCCGCATGAAGGGACAGGAGGGCGACCCGGGCGAGACCAACGTCTATCAGGCGGTCGGTTACTACTGGCACTTCGTCGACTTCATGTGGATAGGCATCTTCAGCTGCCTCTTCCTCTTCAAGTCGGGCTGATGACTCGGGAGACGGGGAGGGCGATGATCACGAGGCGCCGCCGGCTCTTCCTCCTGCCGGCTCTGGTCGTCGTGGGCGTGGCGGTGGTGGGTCTGCTCAGTCCCGGGGCCGTCGTCCACACGGCATCGGCCTCGACGGCGTCGGGGGCCACCGACGCCCTCAACCCGCCGGACCCCGTCACCTACCGGAAGCTGCCCAAGTCGTACATCGCGCCCGGTGAGCAGTTGTTCGAGGCCAACTGCTCGAGCTGTCACGGCGTCGACGGGACGGGGACCGCCAACGGGCCGGACCTGGTGGGCCTGGGCCCGGCCACGGCCGACTTCTGGGTGTCCACCGGGCGCATGCCGCTCGGCAACCCGGCCACCCAACCGATCCAGAAGGCACCGCGCTTCCCGGACAAGGAGATCCTCGAGATCGCCGCCTTCGTCGGGTCGCTCGGTCCGACGGCGCCGGGGTTCCCCGACGGCATCCCGGTGGTGAACCTGAAGGGGGCCGACCTGGCCGAGGGCAATCAGATGTTCGTCCTCAACTGCGCCGCCTGCCACACCATCACCGGATCGGGCGATGCCCTGGCCGACGGGAACTCGGCCCCGTCGCTGCACAAGGCGACCCCTACCAGGCCGTCGAGGCCCTGCGCATCGGGCCGGCCAACATGCCCCACTTCGGCCCCGGCCAGCTGAACGACCAGCAGGTGGCCGACATCGTGGCCTACGTGACCGGGCCCATCCAGCATCCGGACAACGTCGGTGGGATCGGGCTCGGCGGCATCGGACCGGTGGCCGAGGGGTTCATCGGCCTCTTCATCGGGGTCGGGGGCCTGATGCTGGTGGCCTTCTGGATCGGGGACCGGACATGAGCGACCACCCCTCTGTCGACACCCCCGAGGACTCGGCTCCGATGACGAAGACGCCCGTCGCCTATCCGGTGGCCCGCTTCGACGACCCCCACATGCTGCCCCTGGCCAAGAACCCCCGCCGGACCGAGCTCGTCGTGGCCGTCCTCCTCCTCATCGGTGTGGCCGGCTTCGCCGCCTACGGCGCCCTGTACTGGGTCAATGGATCGAGCCCGGGCCAGGCCGTCGTCCTGGGGGTGGGCCTGTTCGGCTTCGGTTTCGGCATGTCCGCCTGGGGGAAGTACCTGCTCCCGCAGGGACCCTTCGTGGAGGACCGCCACCCCTTCGCTCCAGCGAGACCGACATCGAGGCCATGACGGCCGCCGTGGTCGACCGCGGCACCATGGTGGTGCGCCGGCGCGGCTTCCTCGGTGGGCTCCTGGCCGCCGGGTCCGGCATCATGGGGGTCGTCCTCGTCTTCCCCCTCCTGCGCTCGCTCGGGCCCAAGCCGGGGACGACGCTGGAGACGACCAACTGGAAGGCCGGGATCCACCTGGTGGACATCCACGGCCGTCGCGTCCACCGCGCCGACCTCGAGGTCGGCGGGTTCATGACCGTGTTCCCCGAGGGCTTCACCGACGAGAACCACTCGGCCTACGACCAGACCGTCCTCATCAAGCCGCTGAAAGAGCCCTGGCCGGTCCCCGCCGACCGTCGGGACTGGATCCCCGACGCCTACGTGGCCTACTCCAAGGTGTGCACCCACGCCGGCTGCCCCGTCGGTCTCTACCAGGAGCAGCTCCTGCAGCTGCTCTGCCCCTGCCACCAGTCGTTGTTCGACGTCACCCAGGGGGCCAAGCCCGTCTTCGGCCCCGCCCCCCGCCCGCTGCCCCAGCTGCCGCTGATGATCGATGGCGACGGGTACCTGGGGGCCCGGGCCGGCTACGACCAGCCCATCGGGCCCGGATTCTGGGAGCGGTCGTGAGCACGACGACGACGGCGGCGACGGGCACGTCGCGCAACGGGAGCGCCAACGGCCAGCGGGCGACCAGGAACAAGCCGGTCGACGGGGCCGTCCGGTGGCTCGACGACCGGCTGGGTGTGGCCAAGGGCGGCCGCACCATGCTCGACAAGATCTTCCCCGACCACTGGTCGTTCCTCCTCGGGGAGATCGCCCTCTACTCGTTCATCATCCTCATGGCCACCGGCGTCTTCCTCTCGCTCTACTTCGTCCCCTCGTCGACCGACGTCGTCTACAACGGCGCCTACCTGCCGCTGCGCGGCATCCACATGTCGGCCGCCTACGCCTCGTCGCTCGACATCTCCTTCGCCGTGCGCAGCGGTCTCGTCATCCGCCAGATGCACCACTGGGCGGCCGACGTCTTCGTGGGGGCCATCGCCGTCCACATGGCCCGCATCTTCTTCACCGGCGCCTTCCGCAAGCCGCGCGAGCTCAACTGGTTCATCGGGGTCACCCTGCTCACGCTGGCCATCGTGGAGGGCTTCCTCGGCTACTCGCTGCCCGACGACCTCGTCTCGGGGACCGGGATCCGCATCGCCTACTCGATCATCCTGTCGATCCCCGTCGTCGGGAGCTACCTGGCCACGTTCGTCTTCGGCGGGAACTTCCCCGGCAACGGGATCATCATCCCCCGCTTCTTCATCCTCCACGTCCTCATCATCCCCCTGGTCCTCCTGGGGCTGATCGCCGGCCACCTCGGGCTGCTGGTGAAGCAGAAGCACACCCAGTTCCCCGGCCACGGCCGCACCGAGGACAACGTCGTGGGGACCCCCATGTACCCGACCTTCATCCTGAAGACGACCGGGTTCCTCTTCATGGTGGCGGGGGTCCTGTGGGCCCTCGGGGGTCTGGTCCAGATCAACCCCATCTGGCAGTTCGGTCCGTACAAGCCCACGGTGATCAGCTACGCCGTCCAGCCCGACTGGTACATGGGCTGGCTCGACGGGGCCCTTCGGATCATGCCCAGCTGGGAGTTCTCCGGCTTCGGGCACACCATCCCGTTCGAGGTCTTCCTGCCGGCCGTGCTCTTCCCCGGGCTCACGTTCACCCTCTTCTATCTGTGGCCCTTCATCGAGTCGAGGGTCACCGGCAACCGCGAGTCCCACAACCTCCTCGACCGACCCCGGGACCGGCCGTTGCACACGGCGGTCGGGGCCACGGGGCTGGCCTTCTACTTCATGCTCTTCGCCGCCAGCTCGACCGACGTCCTGGCCAACTTCACCCAGGTCTCGCTCAACACGGTGCTGTGGTTCTTCCGCTTCGCCGTCTTCGTCATCCCCGTCGTCGTCGGCCTCGTCACGTGGTCGATCTGCCGGGAGATGACGGGCCTCCAGGGCATCGGCAAGCGCAAGCGCGCCGTCGTCGTCACCCGCTCCGAAGGTGGCGAGTACGCCACCGTGCCGACGCCGCCGCGTCCCGGTGACGGCCATCCGGAGCTCGACCCCGAGCCGGTTCCCGCCTTCATCGAGCCCGAGCCGGAACCGGTGGGCGCCGCCGGCGAGGGGTCCGGGGTCCGGCGCATTCCGCGTCAGATCTAGTCCCGGTGGCCCGGCGGCCGGGGACACCTCGATCTCCCGTACCGGCCACCGCCGCCTCGTCCTCCTCGGCCGCCCCCGGTCTCGCCCGCAAGCTCGGGATCCGCCCCGACGACGTCGTGGCTCTCGTGGGCGCACCGCCGGCCTGGTCGGCGGGGGAGCTCCCCGAGGGGGCCCGCCTGCGCCGGGGACTGCGGGGCCCGGCCGACGTGGTCATCGCCTTCCTGCGCCGGGCGTCGGACCTGGAGACGGTCCTGGCCCGGGTCGTCCCCGTCCTCGGTCCCGAGGACGCCCTGTGGCTGGCCTGGCCCCGCAAGGCCGCCGGCCACGTGAGCGATCTGGGCGACAATCTGGTGCGCGGCGCCGCCCTCGAGACGGGTCTGGTCGACGTCAAGGTGGCGGCCATCGGCGACGACTGGTCGGGTCTGCGCTTCGTCTGGCGCCGCGAGCGGCGTGACGAGGTCCGGCGGCACCTGGCGGGGACGTCGCCACGGAGGCGCTGATCCCGCCGTCTACGTGGTCGACCCCCATGAGGGCACGCCGTCGGTGAGTTCGCCGACGCTGTCGACCACGGTCACGTTCGGGAACTCCTCGGGCGGGGTGCGGCCGCCGGCCACCCAGACGGCGGACAGGCCCGCTCCGAGGGCGCCGAGGACGTCGCGTTCCCAGCTGTCACCCACCATCACCGTGGTCTGCGGCGTCGCTCGACGTAGGCGTCGGACATGGCGCCGGCCAGTCGGGGGTCCTCCACGCCGAGCGCCGCCAGCGCCTGGCGCCAGACGGCGGGACGGTAGCGGCGCGCCCACCGCCGGAGGTCGTCGAGGACGGGGTGGCCGCCCTCGAACGTGGACCAGAGCCCTTCCCGGGAGGCGATGCCGAGATCCCAGCAGAGCTGACGGCAGGGACCGGCCCGCCACAGCCGGCGGGCACTGTCCAGCACGACCTCCTCGACCCGACGGGGGTCGAGGTCGGGGAGGAGTCCGGCGGCGTGGCGCAGAGACGACCGGGCCACCTCCTCCTCGACGATCAGGGTGTCGTCGAGGTCGAAGATCGTGGTCCCCGCCGACATCACCCCGACGGTACCGGCCTCCTCGTCCGGCCCGGCGCCGGGTCGGGGGTTGTCCGGTCGTTGTCGCTGTCTCCTGCCGTCGGCGGATCGGGCCCCGGTAGCGTGGGAGGCCCATGACGTCGTCGAGGAGGGCACGCCGCATCGCCTGGCCGGGCGTGATCACGGCACTGGTCCTGGTCTTCACCCCCGGTGTCGGCCACGCCGACACGCTCCCCGGGGCACCGGGGTGCACCGTCCTGCCGGCCGACGACGTCTGGCACGCCGACGTGTCCGATCTGCCGGTCGATCCCGATTCGGCCACCTACATCGCCAGCATCGGGGCGACGGCGCCGCTGCACCCCGACTTCGGGGCGGGGAAGTACGACGGCGAGCCGATCGGCATTCCCGACAACGTGGTCCCCGCCACGCAGCCCTTCGTCCCGGTGAAATTCACGTACGCCTCGCAGAGCGACCCCGGTCCGTACCCGATCCCGAAGACGCCTCTCATCGAAGGCGGGCCCCGTTCCACCGGTGACCGACACGTTCTCGTCGTCGACGCCGGGACCTGCACCGACTACGAACTGTTCTCCGCCCGTCCGCGTCGTGGGGGGAAGTCGTGGCACGCCGGGTCGGGGGCCGAGTTCCCGTTGGGGTCCGACACACTGCGCCCGGCCGGGTGGACGTCGGCCGACGCCGCCGGCCTCCCCATCCTGCCCGGACTGGTCCGCCCCGACGAAGTGGCGGCCGGGGTCATCGACCACGCCATCCGTGTGACGGTGCCGGCGTCCGACGACACCTACATCTGGCCGGCCCGCCACGAGGCGGGAACACCGGACCCGTCTCTTCCCCCATGGGGCTGCGTCTGCGTCTCAAAGCCAGCGTCGACATCTCGCAGTTCCCGGCCATGGACCAGGTCATTCTTCAGGCGCTCAAGACGTACGGGATGATCGTGGCCGACAACGGATCGCCCTGGTTCATCAGCGGAGTGCCCAGTTCGTACTGGAACAACGACACCCTGCACGATCTGACCCAGATCACGGGTTCCGATTTCGAGGTGGTGGACGAATCGTGCCTGATGGTGAGCGCCGACTCCGGCGCCACCGATCCCGCCAACTGCACGGCCGGGTCCTCGACCGCTCGGTGACCGCCGCCGGGGAGTCGATCAGGGGCGATACTGGGCGGGTGCGCGGTCAGGGCAAGCCGGGAGCACCGTCGGCGCCGGGCCTGCCTCGGGGACTCCTGCCGTTGATCTGCGCGGCGGTGCTGGTCGACACCGTCTTCTTCAGCGCGCTGACGCCGTTGCTGCCCCACTACGTCCACGGCCTCGGCCTGTCGAAGGCGGGAGCCGGGATCCTCGTCGCCTCCTATCCGGTGGGCACGCTGATCGGCGCCCTTCCCGGTGGGGTCCTGGCCTCCCGACTCGGGGTCCGGCCCGCCCTGGTCCTCGGTCTGGCCGTCATGAGCGTCGCCACCCTGGTCTTCGGATTCAGCACGTCGCACGCCGTGCTCGACGGGGCCCGTTTCGTGCAGGGCGTCGCCGGTGCCTGCACCTGGGCCGGGAGCCTGGCCTGGCTGGCCGCCGCCGCCCCCGTCGAGCGACGCGGCCGGGTCCTCGGGGTGGCCTTCGCCGCCGCTCTCGGCGGTGCCCTCGTCGGTCCGGTCGTCGGAGCCGTCGCCAGTCGCGTCGGGACCGGTCCGGCCTTCGCCGCCGCCGGCGTCGCCGGCGTCTTCCTCCTCGTCATGAGCATGACGATGCCGAAGCCCGCCCCCGGCGAACCACAGAGCCTGCGCCACGCCCTGCCCGCCCTCGTCGAGCCGGGGATCGCGGCCGGGATGTGGCTCACCGCTCTGGCCGGGATCGCCTTCGGAGTGGTCGACGTCCTCGTCCCGTTGCGTCTCAGCGCGCTCGGAGCCTCCGCCGTGGTGATCAGCGCCGCCTTCCTCGGCGCCGCCGCCCTGGAGGCGGCGCTGTCCCCCCTCATCGGTCGACTCTCGGACCGTCGCGGTTCGCTCGCGCCCGTGCGGGTGTCCCTGGTGATGGCCGTCGCCGTCAGCGTCCTCATCCCCTTCGTGAGCCCCGTCCTGGCTCCTGGTGGCTCTGCTGGTCGTCGGGTTACCGGCGTTCGGTGTCCTCTTCGTCCCCGCGTCGGCCATGATCAGCGACGGTGCCGACCGCCGGCACCTCCACCAGGGCCTGGCCTTCGGGCTGGCCAACCTGGCCTGGGCCGCCGGCCAGGGGGTGGCGGCCGCCTCCAGCGGTGCCCTGGCCCAGGCCACCGTGGACGCCTTCCCCTTCGTCCTCCTGGCGGCCGTCTTCGGCCTGACGGCGCTGGCCCTGCGTCCGTCGGGACGGCGCCTCCTGGCCCGCCTCGGGGTGTCGGGGACGGCCCCGTCGGTGACGGTCCCCGGAACGCGTCGGGGCCGCTGGGCCCCCGCCGGGGTGGGGCGTTGCCGGGGCCGTGGCCGCGGTGGGCCTCAGCCCCACCACGCCGCATCGGCGGCGTACCAGGTGTGGTCCCCCTTCGTCCTCGTGGCCGGGCCTCCTTCTGGTCGGCCTCGTGGCCGAGCGCGACGGGCTCTTCCGGGCGGCGGGCTACCGATCGCCCGCCTGGCGCCGAACGGCTTCGCCCTCTTCGCCGGCGCGTCGGTGCTGGTCGCCCTCGTGACCGCGGTCCTGAACCTCGACACCTCCGTGGTGTTCCTCACACCCGTCCTCGTCCACGCGGCACGCAGTCGCGGTCACGACGAGGGGCCCTTGCTCTACGGCTGCCTGCTGCTGTCGAATGCCGGCTCCCTGCTGCTGCCGGGATCGAATCTGACCAACCTGATCGTGGCCGGCCACCTCCACGTCTCGGGGGCCGCCTTCTTCGATCGGATGGCACCGGCGTGGGTCGTCGGCCGTCGTGGTCACGGCCGTCGTGGTGGGCGTCGTCGAGCGTCGATCGCTGCGTCCGGGGACCGGTGACCGGGCCGAGCGGCAGCCTACGGTGGTCGGCCTGGGCCTGGTGGCGGTCGTCGTCGTCACCGTCCTCGTCCTGGCGCTGCGCTCGCCGGCCGTCCCCGTCGCCGCCGTCGGGATCGTGGTGGTCGGCATCCGCCTGGTCACGCGGCGCGAACAGGGACACCGGGTGGCCGACGTGCTCGGCCTCCCGGTGCTCGTCGGTCTCTTCGGCGTGGCCGTGGCCCTCGGCACCCTGGGGCGATCGTGGTCGGGGCCGGCCACCGTGCTGTCCCATCTCGACGCCTGGGGGACGGCGGCGGCGGCGGCGGTGGCCAGCGTCCTCGTCAACAACCTGCCGGCCGCCTCGCTCCTGGCGTCGCGCGTCCCGCCGCGCCCCTACGCGCTCCTGGTCGGGCTCGACGTCGGTCCGAACCTCTTCGTCACCGGATCGTTGGCGTGGATCCTGTGGTTACGGGCCGCCCGCACCGTGGGCGCGCGACCCGTCGGTGTCCCGGGCCAGTCTCCTCGGAGTCGTCTCCGTGCCCCTGTCCATGGCGGCCGCCGTGGGGATGCTCTCCCTCACGGGATCGCACTGACGTGTGGCGCCACCCCCACCGCGTCCAGCAGGGCCCGGGTGAATCCGCTCATCTCGTCGTAGGGCAGCCGGTCGCCGGGCCACCACCGCACGGCGGAGGTCTCGTCCCCGTCGGGTCGCGGGGAGCCCCCGATCACGGTGGCGTCGAAGACGGTGGAGACGTAGGAGGTCTGGTCGCCGTTCGGATAGGTGATGCGGAATTCGGGCCCGCCGACGACACCCAGGACCGGTCCGAGGGCCACACGGACACCGGCCTCCTCCTCCGCCTCGCGCACGGCCGCCTCCTGCGGGTGACTCGTCCGGCTCGATGGCGCCGCCGATGACGGCCCACTGATCGGTGTCGATGAGCCGGACGAGCAGGATCCGGCCGTCGTCGTCGCGGGGGATGACCCCGGCCGACGGGAGGACGAGCAGCTCGTGGCCCACGAGCTGGCGGAGCCGCTCGATGTAGGGGGAGATCGCCATCAGTGACCGTGGCGACGCCCGACCGCCTGCCCCGGACCGGTGACGAGAACGCAGCGGGTGCCGCGGTAGATCGTCGGCATGCACTTGTTGCAGTGGATGCACAGTGATCCGCCGCGTCGCCCCTGTGCGCATCTTGTCGACGAGGTCGGGTTCGCGCAGCAGGGCCCGGGCCATGGCCACGAAGGCGAAGTCCTCGGCCAGGGCGTTCTCGATGGTGTCCAGCCGATTGACGCCACCGAGCAGGATGAGCGGCATGGTGAGGGCGTCGCGGAACTGGCGGGCGTAGGGAAGGAAGAAGGCCTCCTCGAACGGGTACGACGGGAGGAACCGGTGGCCGAAGAAGCGGAACCCGAGACGCAGCGCCGGCGGAAGGGTGGCGCCGAATTCCCGCAACGGCGCCTCGCCGCGGAAGAGGTACATCGGGTTGGCCAACGAGCTGCCCCCGGTGAGCTCCAGGGCGTCGAGGCAACCGTCCGCTTCGAGCATGCGGGCCACCTCGACGCTCTCGTCCAGCCACAGCCCTCCCGGCACCCCGTCCGACATGTTCAGCTTGGCCGTCACCGCCATCCGGTCCCCGACCGCCTCGCGCACCACCTCCACCACCCGACGGGGGAACCGGGCCCGGTTCTCGAGGCTCCCGCCGAAGCGGTCGGAGCGACGGTTGAGCTTCGGGCTCAGGAAGGCGCTCAGGAGATAGTTGTGTCCGAGATGGATCTCGACGCAGTCGAATCCCGCCTCCTTCACCATGCCGGCGGCGCGCCGGTAGTCCTCGATGATCCGGTCGATGTCGGCCTCGGTGGCCCCCCGGAGCCTCGTTCCCATGGGGCTGAAGCCGTTCGACGGTGCCAGGGCGGGTGCCCCGTTCGACCGGGCGTTGGCCACCGGCCCGGCGTGGCCGATCTGGGCGGCGGCGGCCGCTCCCAGGCCGTGGATCGTCTCGGTGAGCCGTCGCAGTCCGTCGAGGGCCTCGGGGCGCAGCCAGATGCACCGCTTGTCGGTCCGTCCCTCGGGGGAGACGGCCAGGTAGGCGACGGTCGTCATCCCGACGCCACCCGCCGCCACCTGCCGGTGGAAGTCGACCAGCTTGTCGCTGACCAGACCGTCGGGCATCACGCCCTCGAAGGTGGCCGCCTTGATGATCCGGTTCCGGACGGTGACCGGACCGAGCTTCGCTGGTTCGAAGACCGCCGCCACGGTCGACACCCTAGCCAGCGCGGTGCCCTTCTCGGCTCACCGACGTGTGGCTCGGGGTCCGGTCCCACGCATCGATGATGAGAGCCCCGTCGGTGATGCCGGGCCCGCCGATATCCGGCGTCGGCCCGTGTGGGGTCAGACGGTGCCACCCCGTCTGCTCTCGACGGTCACGCCGACGGCAGCAGAGATGACGAGGGCGAATCCGGGAGCCAGGAGCCAGAGCCCGAAGACGGCGGAGAGGACGACGAGGAACAGGCCCATGCCGAGGACGAAGGGCCAGATGCTCGAGCTCGGAAAGGAGCCGATGACGCCATTGCCCTCTTCGATCGAGGCGTCGTTACGGTCTTCGGGCCGTGGCTTCATCCGGCGTGACCACCACAGGTAGTAGCCGCCCGGGAGCAGACCGAGTACCGTCGTGCCCGCCAGCATCATGGTCCCGCCCTGCTCGTAGGACCAGAACCAGTAGATGGTGCCGACGATGCCGAAGAAGACGGCGATACCGATCAGGAACAGGGCCTCGATGCGCACCGCTCGTCTCCCTCTGCTACTCGTGTCCGTCGTCGGAGCCGAACCGACACCGACCGGTTCACCGACCTTGCCGTTGCCATTGGTGCTGTGCGTGATGGCCAGGGCGTCCGGGTGGTGGAAGTCCCAGACCGGTCGCTCCGAGCGCACCGGCGGGAGCCTCTCGAAGTTGTGGTGCACCGGGGGGGACGTGGCGAACCACTCCAGTGTGTGGCCGTCCCACGGGTTGTCGCCGGCGGGGACCGGCATGCGCCACGACACCAGCACGTTGACCAACATGAAGACGAACGAGACGGCGATGATGATGGCACCGACCGTCGACAGCTGGTTGAGGAACTGCCAGCCGAGGCCGGGGTCGTAGGTGGCGACCCGCCGGGGCATGCCCTCCAGGCCCAGCTGGTACTGGGGCATGAAGGTCAGCCAGAAGCCGATGAACATGAGCCAGAAATGCCACTTGCCCAGGTTCTCGCGCAGCATCCGCCCGGTGAACTTGGGGTACCAGTAGTAGAAGCCGGCGAAACCGGCGAAGACGGCGGTGCCGAACAGCACCTGGTGGAAGTGGGCCACGACGAAGTAGGTGTCGTGGGTGGCGAAGTCGATGGGAGGCGAGGCGAGCATGATGCCCGTGAGTCCGCCCATCAGGAAGGCGAAGAGGAACCCGACGCAGAAGAGCATCGGCACCTTGAAGCTGATCTGACCCCGCCACATCGTCCCGATCCAGTTGAAGAATTTGATCCCCGTGGGCACGGCGATGAGGAGCGACAGCAGCGAGAAGAAGGGGAGGAGGACGGTGCCCGTGGTGAACATGTGGTGGGCCCAGACGCCCGTGGACAACGCCGCGATGGCCATGGTGGCGAACACCATGCCCTTGTAACCGAACATCGGCTTGCGCGAGAAGACGGGGATGATCTCGGAGACGATGCCGAAATAGGGTAAGGCCAGGATGTACACCTCGGGATGGCCGAAGAACCAGAAGAGGTTCTGATAGAGCACCGGCACCCCACCGCCGGCCACCGTGTAGATGTGCGTCCCGAAGTGGCGGTCGGCGAAGAGCATCACCATGGCCGCCGTCAGGATGGGGAAGGCGATGAGGATGAGGATGGCCGTGACCAGCATGGCCCACGTGAACAGGGGCAGCCGGAACATCGTCAGCCCGGGGACGCGCAGATAGAAGATCGTCGTCACCAGGTTGACCCCGGTGAAGATGGCCGAGAAGCCGGTCAGGGCGATGGCCAGGATCCACAGGTCGGGCCCGGCGCCCGGCGAGAAGGTGGACTCGGAGAGGGGGGCGTAGCCGACCCAGCCGAAGGCGGCGGCGCCGCCGGCGGTCAGGAAGCCGAGCATCATCGTGATCGATCCGCTCAGGTACAGCCAGTAGGACAGGGCGTTCAGGCGGGGAAATGCCATGTCCGGTGCGCCGCACTGGAGCGGCAGGATGAAGTTGGCCAGGCCACCGAAGGCGAAGGGCCCGGCGAAGAGGTAGAGCATCAGGCTGCCGTGCATGGTGAACAGCTCGTTGAACTGCTGGTTGGACAGACGTCCGAGGCTGGTCCCGCCCCCGGGGCTCAGGAGCTGGAGCGGATGAACAGGGCCATGAGGCCGGCCAGGAAGAACATGACCAGCGACGTGAACATGTAGTTCATCCCGATCACCTTGTGATCGGTGCTCGTCATCCACTTGAGCAGCCCGGTCGGGCCCTCGTGGTGCTCGGGGTGGTCGTCGACGGCGTGCGCGTTCGGCCAGAACGGTCATGCTGCCGCCTCCCTGGGTGGTCGATGCGTGGCGCACGGAGCCGGCCGCAGTCGTGGCCACGCCCGTCGACGTGGGTGACGGCGACCGCGCCGCCGCCGTGGTCAGGCTCTGCTCGGAGCTCAGCCACTGCTGGAACTGCGCAGTGGGCAGGGCCACCACGTGGAAGAACATCTCGGAGTGGTAGAGACCGCAGAACTGCGTGCACTGGGCCCGGTAGACCCCGGTCTTCTCCACGGTCAGGTCGAACCTGTTGAGGACCCCGGGCTGGGCGTAGCGGCTGAAGTTGAACTGGGGCACGTAGAAGCCGTGGATCGTGTCCTTGGAGCGCAGGTAGATGCGGACCGTCTGGCCGGCCGGGACGATCAGTCCGGGACCGAGGCAGTCGTTGGCCGGGGCGCAGGCGCCGCCGTTCAAGCCCGACCGGGTCAGGGTCGTTCAGCGTCTCGCCCTCGACGCTCACGTTCTTGCCCTGAGTAGGTGAACTGCCACCCCCACTGGAAGGCGTTGACGTCGACGGTCACCGCCGGATGGGGGGCCAGCGTTGTCCACGGCGTTCTCGGTGACCACGGTGAAGCCGAAGAGGACGAGGACGATGACGACGGGGATGATCGTGTAGACGATCTCCAGGCCGAAGTGGTACTGGAACTGGCGGGGGATGTCGTCGGACCGGCGCCGGTAGCGGACGATCGACCAGATGATCAGGGCGGCCGTGATGACCCCGACCACGATGGCGGCGATGAAGGTCCCGGAGTAGAGATTGAACTCGTCGTGGGCCTGGCTGGTCGATCCGCGGTAGCCCCAGAAAGTGGGGAGCTGGCATCCCCCGAGCACGAGCGGCAGGGCGACGGCGCCGAGCAGGGCGAGACGACGGGGATGACGCTTGAGCGCGGCGGCGCCGGTCGAGCCGGTGGTCGGGGCGTTCACGGCGCCGACCTTAGCCAACCGCGCCCCGCAAGTAGTAGTTGGTCGATCCGCCTCAGGAGTCGGTCGGGGCCGTGCCCGTCCGACTCGCGCGCGGCCCAGCTGAAGACCCCCTTCGCCATCGTCGAGGTCGCCGCCTCGGCGCACAGCGTGAAGACCCTGGCCCGCACCCTGTGCACCCCCGGATCGGCGGGGGCGGCCAGTGCCGCCAGCTCCGCCAGATGGGCGGCGACCCGCAGGGCCGCCGCCCCGTCGGCACCGGTCCTGCCCCCGTCGGCACCGGCGGTGGTCGACTCGGCCAGCGACGAGGGCCCGGTCGGCCAGGGTGGAGGCTCCGCCCGCCAGGTCGGCCAGCTCGGCGGCCAGGGCCGTCTCGGGCGCCGGTTTGAGGGTGGCCGGGTTTCCGTCCCACCACCCGCCGTAGAGGCGCCAGATGTTGCGGACGATGAACTCGGGCTCGTCGTAGACGGGACGGAGATAGGGCCGGTCGAGCAGGTCGGCGGGAGCGGCCACGGTGTGGAGGATCTCGTCCAGGCGGGCACCGGCGTTCATCAGGGCCAGGGTCTGGTCCACCAGCGAGTCGAGCAGGTCGGCGGTGTCGGTCAGGGCCCGGTGGACCCGGTCGGCCCCGAGGACCGGGAAACCGTGACCGGGGAGGAGGACCTCGGGTCCGAGCGCCGCCATCTCCCGGAGGGCCACGGCCCACTCCCGGGGGTAACGCTGGACCTTCTGGGGATTGCCGGCGTTGGGGGAGGCCCAGATGAAGAGGTCACCGCTGCACAGCACCTTCTTGTCGGCCACCCACGTCCAGGTGTGGTCGTCGGTCTCCCCCCTGGCGTGGTGGAGATCGAACCGCCGGCCCCCGACCTCGAGCGACAGCCGGTCGGCGTAGGTGCGGTCCGGATAGCGGTACGTCGTCGGCCAGCGCAGCCCAGGGACGCCGAACTGGCGTTGGTTGATGACCTCGTTGTAGCCCGCCGTGAAGATGTAGCGATCGAATCGTGCCGGCAGGGCGTCATGGGCCACGACGACGGGCGGGGGCCAGCCTCGTTCCGCCGCCTCCTGCTCGAAGACGGGCACGCCGAAGACGTGGTCGATGTGGCCGTGGGAGTAGATCGCCGTGTCGAGCCGGAGCTCCGACCACCCCCGCAGCGTGTCGTGGACGGCGGTGGCCACGAAGGCCGACCCGGTGTCGACGAGGACCAGTCCGTCCCCGGTGGAGAAGGCCGACACGTTGGCGAAGGACGGGACGAAGGCCACCCCGTCGGTGATCTCGGCCAGGCCACCGATGTAACCCCCGACGGGGTGGATCTCGGTGACGTCGATGTCGCCGCGCCACAGCTTGTCGGCCAGCTCGAGCACGTCGTCGGCCATGGCCCCTCCCGCCTCGCCAAGGTGGGGTGATCCTACGTGACGCTCTCCGTCACCAGGCCGGCCGCGCCGTTCCGTGACGACGTGTCTCAGCGTCGAGGCGCGGCGCCAGGCGCGCTGCAGACGTCCGGCGTGCCCGCCCATCCGGCGGGCGCCGGAATCGAGCGTGGCCGTCGGCCTCGGGCAGCCGGTTCCGGGCACCCGCCGTCATGCGGCCCAACCGGCGGATGGCCGACAGTGGCGGGCCCGATGGGGACCCGGCCCCCCGGACACCGCCGGCGGCCGGGCCCGGCACGGTCGCCGTGGGGGGCACGGTGGCGGCCACGGGAGCGATCGGCGCCGGGCGGCGTACCGGGTCAGCGTCGTCACGCGCAACCACGCCACGGCGACCAGCTCGACGGCCACGATGCCGACGGACGCCGGGCCGCAGGGCCGGCACCAGGGGCGACGCCGCCAGGAGGATGCCGGCGGTGACGTCGAGGACGGCGTGGAGGCGCGATCCGCACACCCGGACGATCCCGAGCGGACCCCGGGCGGTGAGAGCCAGGAGCCCGAGGACGGCTCCGGCGGCGAGAAGCAGGAGCTCGCTGCGTCCGATGTGGACGGACAGCACGACGAGCGCGACGGCGAAGAAGTACTCGAAGAGCTGGTGGACGCCGAAAGCGATCGGGCGCCGGCGGCGCGGGGCGCCGGCGGTCGTGCCCGGGCCCGGCGTCGTGATGGGAGCTCTATCCCTTTGACGCGCTCGGCCCGTCACCGTCGGCCGAGGTGGCCTTGTCGCTCCCCGTATCGGTGGTCTCGCTCTTTCCCTCCTCGAGGCCCTTCTTGAACTGCGATTGGGCCGAACCGAGAGAACGAGCCAGCTTCGGGATCTGAGAGCCACCGAAGAGGACGACGACGATGACGACGAGGACGATGACGCCGTCCACACCGAAGATTTCAGCCAGGACTGGGTGCACGGGTGCCTTCCCTTTTCCGGAGCCCGTGGATGGGCGGGACCCTCTCCACCAGGTTAGACCTGCTCCGGCCGCCGGCGACAGGCGCCGTGTCGGCGTCCACCGGGCGGCCCCGGTCAGGCCGCCCCGGCCGGTCAACCGGCCAGGAAGACCCCCAGGACCAGGGCCGCCACCGACGCCACGGCCGTGACCGCCCCCCAGACGGCGAGCCCGGCCTTGGTGGTCGGCCCGGCTGTGCAGCCACGGCCCCCAGTCCGGCGACCAGGACGACGGCGATCTTGACCCCGAGCACCACCTGCCAGGCCCCGGGCTGGCCGGCGTGGGTGGCCGACACGTTCCACAACCCGGTGATGAGGAGGACGCCGTACGCCGGCCACTGGATGCGGGCGAAGGCCTGCGCCAGGGAGCGGGCGGCACCCTCGCCGAGTCCACGGGCCGTGGGGACGAGCCCGGCCAGGGTCAACTGACCGCCCACCCACACGGAGGCGGCCAGGACGTGGATCGACACCCGGATCCCGTCGAGGGCGGGAGCCAGCGCCGCCGGCCCGGCTGTCGTCACGATGCGGCCCTGTCCCGTCCGGTCATCTCCCCGGATCCCTCCGGTCATTTCCCCTGCCACTGGGGCTTGCGCTTCTCGGCGAAGGCGACCGGGCCCTCCATGGCGTCGGCCGACGAGAAGACGACGCCGACCGCCTCGGCGTTCAAGGCCCAACCCTCGGTCGTCCCCGACGCTGGCCGCACCGACCACGACCTTCTTCGTCCACCGCACGGCCAGGGGGGCGTTGTCGGCGATGAGATCGGCCAGCGCCAACGCCTCCTCCATCAAGCGTGCGGCGGGACCACCCGGTTGACGAGGCCGAGCGCCAGCGCCCGCTCGGCGTCGATCGGCTCGCCGGTGAGGGCCAGCTCCAGGGCGATGGCCAGCGGGAGGCGCTTGGGCAGGCGCAGCAGGCCCCCGGCCCCGGCCAGGAGGCCCCGCTTGACCTCGGGTATGCCGAATGTGGCGTGATCGGCCGCCACCACCAGGTCGCAGGACAGCATGATCTCGCAGCCGCCGGCCAGGGCGGCGCCGTTCACGGCGGCGATGATCGGCTTCGAGAAGGTGCGCTGGGTGATGCCGGCGAATCCCCCGGTGGCGCCCATGATCGACGCTCCCTCCCCCGAGGCGAAGGCCTTCAGGTCCATGCCGGCCGAAAAGGCCTTGTCCCCGGATCCGGTCAGGATGACGACCCAGCAGTCGTCGTCGGTCTCGAGCTCGTCCAGGGCGCTCGACATGGCCTGGCTCACGGCGCCGTTGATGGCGTTGCGGGCCTCGGGCCGATTGATGGTGAGGATCTCGACGTGACCGCGACGCTCACGCTCGACTGCTGACATCTCCGCTCCCTTTCGTCCGTCGCTTCGGTGGTCACCGCCGTCGGCACGGCGCCGGGCTTGGCCGTTGGGTGCGCCCTCGTCGGTGAGTCTCGCCGCACCCGGGCCGCGCCGCCATCCGGCTGTGGCGCCGCCCCCGGGCCGAGCCCCGGGCCCCGGCCCTGGGGCGCTCCCCGGAGTGGCGGGATCATCCGGGCACCGAGTAGCGCAACGGGGTGCCGTGGACATCGATCCGGGTGCCCACCAGGTTGCGGGCCGCCAGGGAGGGCAGCTCGGCGGGGTCGGCGGCGGCGGCCACGTGGCGTCCGTCGTCGAGGCGGGCGATCACCGGCGCCGCCGTGATCTCGACGTCCGCGGCCGCTCGCCACGGTCGACGCCAGGACGACGGCGGGACCGGTCGCGTCGGGGGCGATCTCGACGGCGGTGGCGTCGATGGCGGCCTGGGCCGCCGTCGTGTCACCGTGACGCCACCCGCGCCGAGGAGGATCCGCCCCGTAGACCCCGGCCGCATGCTTCGTCAGGTACCAGCCGAGGGCGGTGACGAGACCGGTCCCGCCCTGGTGCGGCGAAGACGGTCGACCATCGTGGCCACGGCGTGGAGCGAGTAGTTGTTGCCCGGTCCACCGAAGTAGGGGAGCCCGCCGGTGACGGTGAGCCCCCGTGCGATCATCGGGGGCCAGGCCGAGGGCGTCGGCGCCCGAGCTCCACCGCACAGGGGAAGCAGGAGTAGAGGTCGAAGGCGCCGATGTCGTCGACGGCGGTCCCGGCCGCCTCGCAGGCGGCCGCCGATCGACGCCCTCATGGCCGGCGAGGATCCCGGATCCGGTCGGGCCGCCGGGAACCAGACGTCGGTGCACTCGGCGCCGGACCAGCAGAACACGGCACCGGCGTCCACGCCCGCCCGACGGGCCGCCGCCAGTGAGGCTGACGACGACGGCGGCGCCCTGGTCGACGGTGAACATGGCGCACATGTTCTTGCTGTAGGGCTCGGAGACGAGCCGGTTGTCGGGGGTGATGTCCGACAACTCGGCCGGCGTGCGGACGTCGGGGAACCAGGCGTACGGATGGGTGGCGGCCACCGCGGTGAACGGAGCCATGAGCCGACCGAGATGCCGGCGGTGCTCGGCGAAGCTCCGGTCGGCCCGGTGGGCGAGGACGCTCTCGAACAGGGCGTAGAGATGGACGGGGGCGATCAGGCCGGCGTGGAGCTCGGCCGCGCTGACCGGCGGTCGGTCGTCGCCGATGACCGGATCGGGGGCAGCCACGCCGTGCCCGGCGTCGTGGTGGTCCGGTCCGCCCGAGCGTGCCGAACGCTGCGCCTCGGCCCCGGCGATGAGGACGACGTCGACGGCGCCGGCGGCGATGGCCGCCGCGGCCCGGTTGACGAGCCACTGCGGCGAATTCCCGCCGACCGTGGTCGTCTCGGTACGGGTCGGTGACAGCCCCAGGCGCCGCGCCAGATCGGCGGCCGGGGCCAGCCCGACCGGGGAGATGATGTTGACGACCGAGACCTGTTGGACGTCGGCCTGGAGCCGGGGGACCGAGTCGAGCGCCGCCCGCGCCGCCCGCTCGGCCAGATCGAGCGCCGAGACCGTGTCCGTGCGCTCGATGGACTGTCCCGTCGCCACCACCACGGGAAGTCGGTCGTCCGATGTCACGGGCTCTGCTCCTCGGTCCGAAGGGGTGGCGGCGTGGCGACCGGCCCGCCCACGTGAACAGGGTAGGCAGGCCGCTTCGGGCATGTCATGCTGATCGTCGTGTCCGCGGCGGACCGGGCGGCGAGGGCACAACCGGATACCGGCGGCGGGGGAGTCCTGCCCGAGGGCTTCCGTTTCGGTGTGGCCACCGCCGGCTTCCAGATCGAGGGCGGGTTCAACGGTCCGGGCGAACCGGCCAACAACTGGGTCCGGTGGGAGCGCGCCGGACGGGTGGAGCCGTCGGGCATCGCCGTCGACTTCTGGAATCGGTACGAGGAGCATCTCGACCGGGTGGCGGCGCTGGGCTGTGACGCCTTCCGGCTCGGCGTCGAATGGGCGCGGGTCGAGCCTTCGCCGGGCGTCGTGGACCACACCGCCCTCGACCGGTACGCAGCGGTGCTCGACGCCTGTCACGAGCGCGGCCTCGAACCGCTCGTCACGCTGCACCATTTCACGCATCCGGCCTGGCTGGGCGAGGACTTCTGGTTGTCGGCCGATTCGTCCGCGCCGCTTCGCCGACTGGGTGGAGCTCGTGGCCGGGCGCCTGGTGTCGCGCTGTCGGAATTGGGTGACCCTCAACGAGATCAACGTCATGGGTATGGGTTCGTACCTTCTCGGCATGTTCCCACCCGGCCGCTCTCTGGCGGTGCCCGACATGACCCGGGCCTTCGACAACCTTCTCGCCGCCCACGTGGCGGCCTACGACGTGCTCCACCGGCTCCAGCCGGACGCCACGGTGACGACCAACAACGCGTCGGTCAGCGTGTACGAGCTGGACCGGATGCTCATCGACCTCTTGTTGATGCGACGCGCCGGGGTCGCCCCCGGTGACGTCGGGACGTACCTCTCCGAACGGCGTGCCTCGTGGTATGCGGCGCTACCGGCGCCGGATCCGGTCGAGAAGATGCTGCGCCGGTGGGGCAGGCGCGCGTCGAAGGATCCCGCCGACGCTTTCCGCACCACCCTCGAGGCCGTCTGGTCCAGTCCGCACGAGGTCACGCTCGACGTCATCGGCATCGACTACTACGACCCCGTCGCTTCCCACCATGTCCGGATCCCGGGCACCCGCACCGCCGGGGGCCGCTCGTGGGCGCCGGGGCGGGAGTTGTGGGACGACCTCGTGGACCCCTCCGGGCTGGCCCGCTACTGCCGGGCCAACGCCACGGAGGGCCTCGACCTGTGGATGGTCGAGAACGGCATGTGCAACCGGGTGCGTCGGGGTCGGTCCTATCCGCGCCTCGACGGCTGGGACCGCATCCGTTACCTGCGCGAGAACCTGACGGCGCTGGTTCGACGCCATCGACGCCGGGGTACCGCTCGGCGCCTACTACCACTGGACCCTGGCCGACAACTACGAGTGGGGGAGCTACGAGCCGCGCTTCGGGATCCACGGAGTCGATCGCGAGCGGGGCGTGCGCGTCCTGGACACCGACGCCATGGGGGCCGACGCCGCCGGTGCCTACCGGTCGATCATCGACGGTCTGCGAGCGGGCGACCGCTCCGTGACCGGGGGAACCGCCTGAAAACACCGTGAGACGGCAGACGGGTGGTGCTCAACCCTGTCCGGCGGCGAACCGTTCGGGATCGACGGCCACGAACAGCGCCTCGGCCTCGGCCAGGACGGTGCCGTCCTGGCTGGCCTCGCCGGCCATCAGCAGCTTCCGGCCGTCCCGGCCCGTCAGGCGGGCCCGGAACTCCAGAGGCACCCCGATCGGGACCGGGGCCCGGTAGGTCACGGTGAGACGCCCGGTGAAGGCCGGGGTACAGGTGATCGACAGGACGAACCCCATGGCCTCGTCGAAGAGTGCGGCCACGATGCCGCCATGGGCCCGGCCCGGGGCTCCCTCGAAGGCCTCCCCGAGGGTGCTGCGCAGGACGGCGTCGTCGCCGTCACGCAGAACCTTGGCGGCGACGCCCATGGGGTTGGCGGGACCCGTCACGATGCAGTCGGTGAAATGGCTGCCCCGGGTGCTCCCCTGCGGGGGCGGCACGACGAAGAGGTCGCGACTCATGTTCAACGTCGGGCGCTGGCGACGTGGCGACGCCTCCACCCGGGCCAGAAGCTCCTCCACGGTGATCGTCAACCGGTCGAACGCCTCGTCCTCGACGTCGTGTCCGACGATGGCGTGCCCCAGCCGGCGCATGGCGGCGGCGGCGGCGAGCCGTGCCGGCGACACCTGGGTCCCGGGACCGTCGGTGCCGGCCGTGGCGCTCGGATCTTCGATGGCGGTCAATTGCGGGTGACCTCGGCCCAGGCGACTCCCTTGTCCGCCTCGACGTCGCGGGGAAGGCCGAGGATCCGCTCGGCCATCTGATTGCGCAAGACCTCCGAGGTGCCCCCTTCGATCGTGTTGGCGCGCGCCCGCAGAAACGTCGTGGCCCGCGCCTGGGCCTGCCCGTCGTCGGGGGCCCAGGCGATCCCCGCCATGCCGTTGACGTCGACGGCGAAGCTCGAACGTCGTTGGTTGTACTCGGCGTTGAAGACCTTGTTGACCGCTCCCTCGGGTCCCGGTTGCTGTCCCCGCATGCGGGCGGAGTTGGCCCGGAAGGCGGTGATCTCCTTGACCTCCGACTCGATGTAGAACTGGGCCAAGCTCTGGCGGACGCGCCGGTCGGTCCGGTCGGGGATCTGATCGAGATAGGTCTGCCATGCGTCGCGGCGGACGCCCCCGGTGAACGAGACGGGATCCAGAGAGACGCCGGCCAGTGCCACCCGCTCGTTCATCAAGGTGGTGCGGGCGCAACGCCAGCCGTCGCCGACATCGCCCACCCGGTTGGCGTCGGGGATGCGGACGTCGGTCAGGAAGACCTCGTTGAACTCCGACGACCCCGTCATCTGCCGCAAGGGCCGGATCTCCACTCCCGGCGCCTTCATGTCGACGATGAAATACGTGAGTCCCTCGTGCTTGGGTACGTCCGGATCGCTGCGGGCGAGCAACATCCCGAAGGCGGCGAATTGGGCGATGGTCGTCCATACCTTCTGACCGTTCACCACCCACTCGTCGCCGTCGCGCACGGCGCGTGTCGAGAGTGACGCCAGGTCTGAGCCGGAACCGGGTTCGGAGAAGAGCTGGCACCAGATCTCCTCGGCCGAGAGGATCTTGCGGAGGTACCGCTCCTTCTGGGCCTCGGTACCGTGTTCGATGATGGTGGGACCGGCCAGTCCCACGCCGAGGAGATTGATGGACACCGTGGGGAGGCGGTACCGGACGAGCTCCGATCGGATCACCTGCTGCATCCACGTCTCGCCCGACAGCCCGCCGTACTCCTTGGGCCACAGCGGCGCCGCGTACGGGCTGCGTCCGATGGTTCCCTGCCAGACGAAGGGGTTGAACCCGCTGTCGGTCTTCAGCCGCTCGACGGCGCCGTCGTCTCCGGCGTCGACCAGGTCCATCCAGGTGGCCGGGAGGGCCTCACCCAGCCAGGCGCGGAACTCGGATCGAAACGCCGTCCGTTCGGGAGTGTCCTCGATCTCCCAGCGCATGTTCTCGACTCCCTCTCTCACGGCGGTACCGGACCGCGGCACTGAAACGGCCACGGTGCTCGGGGCGACGTGGCGGCAGCGACCCTGCCGTCGACAGTCGCACCACCATCGCCCTGCGCTTCGAGCTTAGGGGAGGTCGTCCGACGGGCACCACCGGCTCGGCAGCGGCAGGGACAGAAGCGATCTCGTCTGTCGTGCCCCGACCGTGCGACGCGGTCGGGATCTCACGTTCACCGGGATCACCGGCAGCGAGCCGACGATCGGGTGGTGACGCACGGGGCGCAGATCCGGATCGCCTGCACCCGGGCAGAAGGGTCAGCGGGTGGCCGAGACCACCGAAGGTCGGTGGACGGCGCCGGCTCCGGTCAGCTTCCGCCGTCGTTCGGCCACCTCCTCCAAGAAGGTGCGACCCTGTCCCAGGTACCGGAGGATGTCGGCCTGAGCCTGGGGGCGCGGGAGCATCCACGAGTGCCCCCCGGGAACCCAGACCACGTCGCGGTGGACGAGCTCGGAGAACTCGTGGGCGGTGGCGGCGTTCACGATCCGGTCGAAGCAGCCCCAGACGGGCAGGATGGGGACCCCCTCGTCGACGATGTGACGCACCTCGTCGCGGAGGTCGATGGTCATGATCATGGAACCGACCGGCAGCGACCGTCCCATGGTGCGCAGGTTGCGGCTGGCGTCGGGCCACAGTCCCCGCAGGGTCGACGGCAGCCTCCGTCCGATCAGGAGGCCGGGGGTGTCGAGCAGGACGGCCAGCATCAGGTCGGCGACGCCGGCCACGTCAGGGACGACGGGCGAGAGCAGTGACACCAGCATGCCGTGCCGCTGCTTCCACTCGGGTGTGGCCGCCCCGTCGCGGTAGACGATCCCCAGGGTGCGCTCGGGGTGGGCGTCGGCCAATTGCACCGCCACGGCCCCGCCCATGGAGTGACCGAGGAGCACCGCCTGCTCGACCCCGAGATGGTCGAGGAGACGGATGATCTCGTTGGTCAACTCCCGGATCGAGACCCGTTCCCACGGCAGGGGGTCGCTCCCGGCGAATCCCGGAAGGTTGGGATTGATGACGCGCCACCCGAAGGTGTCGGCCAGGTGGATGCTCTCGCGCCAGTACATGCCACCGCCGGCGAAGTACCCGTGGAGGTTGACGGCCCAGACGGGAGCGCTGCCGGGACCCTCGGGACCGAAGGCCTCCTCGTTGTCGGTCACCGCGTAGCGCATGCGGCGGTCGTCGACCATGATCTTGCCCGGCACCATTTCCACGGCTCCCGGGTGCGGTCCGCCCCGTGCCCCCACGAGAAGACCCCGCCGGTGTGGTGAGCGGTGGGGGACCGGTCGGCCCGGTCCCGGCCCGCGGGAGAGGTGAATGCAGGGACACGCATGGCGACGAGCTCCGAGGCTACTGCAGCACCCCCTGGGCTCCCGGGGATCTGACTCTCAGGCACCCGTCGTCACGGCCGTGGCCCGGGCCAGAGCGTCGCTCAGCCTCGGCGACGAACCGGCGGACGAGGTCGGCCGCCGGCACCAGCTCGTGGATGGCGCCCACCCCCTGGCCGGCGGGGTAGCACTCACGGGTGGGGTCCACCTCGGCGGTGGTGTCGTCGCCACCGAGGTGGAAGGCCTTCTCGGCGATGGAGCGCCCGAGCTGGGCCGGGAACCGCTCGAGCTCCTCGCCGTGGTCGTCGTAGTACGCCGTGTAGGTGTTGCGGACCACGCGCATCGTCTTGCCCGAGTACGCCCGACTGATGGTGGTGCCGTCCTCGGCCGTGGCCAGGAGGGCGTCTTTGTAGCCCGAGCACGGCGCGGGCCTCGGGCGTGGCGATGAAACGGGTTCCCACCCAGACCCCGTCGGCTCCCAGGGTGAGAGCGGCGGCCAGGCCTCGTCCGTCGGAGATGCCGCCGGCGGCCACCACCGGGCACCCGGTCGCCGACGGCATCGACGATCTGGGGGACGAGGGGCATGGTGGCGATCAGCCCGGTGTGACCGCCGGCTTCGGTGCCCTGGGCCACGACGATGTCGCATCCGGCGTCGACGGCACGTCGGGCATGGTCGACCCGGCCGCACATGTTGATCACGAGGAGACCGTGCCGGTGGCACAGATCCACCACCTCGGTCGGGACGCCGAGTCCGGCGACGAAGACCGACGCGCCGCCTTCGATGATCTTCTCCACCTGGTCCGCCATGTCCCCCGGCATGGCGGTGAGCAGGTCGACCCCGAATGGTTTGGCCGTGAGCTCGCGGACCTTGCGCATCTCCTCGACCATGCCGGCCGTCGACATGGTGGATGCGCCCAGGCATCCGAAGCCGCCGGCCTCGGACACGGCGGCGACGAGGCCGTGGTAGGACACGCCGCCCATGCCGGCCAGCATGACGGGGTGCTCGATCTCGAGCATCTGGGTGAGTCGTGTACGCATTGGGTGCCTCCCTGCAGGGAGGCCAGTCTTAGCGGGGCGCGGGCCGGGGGCGCCACCGGCGGTGGCTGAGCCACATAGCCTCGGCCCCATGGGCGACCTGCGTCTCTCGTACCGCCGGGCCCTGGCCCGGGTACGGCTGGTCACCCGGACGGTCACCGAGCTGGGCCTCCCCACCGTGGGGCTGGTGGCGGCCAACTCGGCCCGTCGCCAGGTGGCGGCGTGGCGCGGCGCCGCTGGCCGGGCGTGCCACGGCCGTCGGGCAGATGCCGGGTCGGCTGCGCCAGGTGGTGCCCGACGCCACCGGCGCCCGCTTGGTCTTCGAGCACGCCGAGCTCGAGGTCCGCTTCCTGGCCGCCGACGTCGTGCGCCTGTCGTGGGGTCCAGGCCCGATGCCGGTCCCCTACGCCGTGGTCGACGAGGCGGCCTGGCCCGCGCCCGAGGTGGCCACCAGCGCCCTGGCCGACGGCGGACTCGTCCTGCGCAGTGCCGAGCTGGTCGTGACCGTCGACGGGGAGGGGTCGGTCCGCATGTCGCGACCCGACGGGACCGTTCTGCGCAGCGAGGCGCCCCCGGTCCGGCGCGGGGACGCATGGGAACTGCGTCACGGCATGCGGCCCGGCGAGCGCTTCAGCGGGCTCGGAGAGCAGTCGGCCGGTGTCGATCTGCGCGGCGGGCGGTTCACGTGCTGTGGAACACCGACGCCGGTGGTTCGTGGAGCTCGGGTCAGGGGCCGCTGTACCTGGGGATCCCCGTGGTGGTCGCCACCCACCCCGACGGGGACACGCTCACGTTCTACGAGAACTCCACCCGCGGCGTCTTCTCCTTCGGCGAGCCGGGACAGCCCGGAGTGCCGGCGGAGCGGCGCGCCGTCGGCGGCACGGCATCGGTCGGTTTCGCCGGCGGAGTCCTGCGCCACTACGTCATGGTCGGAGACGTTCCCCACCTTCTCGACCGCTACACCGAGCTCACCGGCCGCCCGGCGCTGCCGCCCCGGTGGGCGCTCGGCTACCACCAGAGCCGATGGGGATACAAGACCGAGGCCGACGTGCGCGAGGTCGTCGACGGATACCGGGCTCTCGGGCTGCCGCTGAGTGCCGTGCACCTGGACATCGACTACATGGACGGCTACCGGGTCTTCACCTTCGACCGGTCACGGTTCCCCGACCCCGGCGGCGCTGGCGTCGGAGCTGGCGGCGTCGGGGGTTCGCCTGGTGACGATCGTCGACCCCGGGGTGAAGGTGGACGCCGGCTACGACGTCTACCGCCAGGGTCTCGACGGCGGACGGTTCTGTGTCGACGGGACGGGACGGCCGGTCGAGGGTGTGGTCTGGCCCGGACGGGTGGCGTTCCCCGATTTCACCGACCCCTGGAACACGGCGGTGGTGGGCCGGGTACTACCGTCGTCCTCACCGACGCCGGAATCGCCGGGATCTGGCACGACATGAACGAACCCGCATCCATCTCCCTGCTCGGCGACCCCTCCCTGCCGCTGTCGACGCGTCACGACTTCGACGGTCGCGGTGGTGATCACGGCGAGGGACACAATCTGTACGGACTGCTCATGAACCGGGCCGGCCACGAGGGCCTGAGCGTGGCCCGTCCCGCAACGACGACCGTTCATCGTGTCGCGTTCGGGGTGGGCCGGTATGCAGCGCTGGGCGTGGAACTGGACCGGCGACGTGGCCAGCACGTGGGCGTCGATGCGCCAGCAGATGGCGACGGTGATCGGCCTGGGGTTGTCGGGGGTGCCCTATTCGGGTCCGGACATCGGCGGGTTCAGCGGCGTGCCCGACGACGAGCTCTACATCCGGTGGCTGCAGATGAGCGTCCTGCTTCCCTACTGCCGGACCCACTCGGTCCTGGGGGCGCCGGCACGTGAGCCGTGGCGCTTCGACGAGCCGGCGCGCAGCATCATCGTCGCCTGGCTGCGTTTGCGCTACCGCCTCCTGCCGTACCTGTACACGCTGGCCCACGAGGCGACGACCAGCGGGGCGCCCCTGGTCCGTCCGTTGTGGTGGCCGGAGGGCGGCGCCGACGCGCCGGCCGGGGGTGGGGCACCCACCGGACGAGCCGAGGACGACGAGGCGGCAGACGACGTCGACGACGCCTTCCTCCTCGGCCGACGCCCTCCTGGTGGCGCCGGTCACCGTCCCGGGAGCCACCGAGCGGACCGTCGGGCTGCCGCCGCGGTCGATGGGGCAGCCTGTGGGCGGACGACAGCAGCGGCGGTGCGGGAGGCACCGTCGTCCGTCTCGACGCCCCCGCCGGGCGTATCCCCGTCCTCGTCCGCGACGGATCGATCGTGCCCCTCGACGACGGCTGGATCCGGCCACGGTGACCGGTGTGCGGGATCGACGCCGACGGCGATCTCGGCGACGACCACGTTCGCCCCAAGGGCGCCGGCGGAGGGCCCCCGAAGATCCTGGGTCTCGATCACGCGCCAGGGCGGTTGTCCTTTCACTGCTGGCCCACCGAGGGCGGCGACGCCGCCGGCTCGTGCGTCGACGACGCCGGCGACGGGTACGGTGCCCGTACGCCGTGACACGCTGCGCCTGACGGGCGCGGTCGCCGGCGGATCGGCGGTGTTGACGTGGGAGCGCGGCGGCGACTTCCCGCCGCCGAGTGTCGTGCGGGTGGTGCTCCACGGGCTCGTGGCCGAAACGGCATCCGTGGACGGCGAACCGGTGGCGGTCGCCGGTTCGTCGGTCGAGTGCGGTCCCTTCGCCGAGCTCCGGCTGCACGGGGTGCGATCGGTTGCGGGAGCTGCGCCGTTGATCCTGCGGAGAAGCGCACGGCGCGTCGTCCCCCCGGAACGGATCGACTTCCCCGGGTACATCCTGCGGCGGTTGTCGGTGCGCGACGCGCCGGCGGTCTCCGCCGCCGCCAACGAGAGCCTGGAGCATCTGCGGCCGTGGATGCCGTGGGCCACCGCCGAAGGGGTCTCGGTCGAGGCTCAGCGCCTGCGGATGTCAGGCCCGGCGTGGTCGTGGGCGCCCGACGGCGACTACGGGTACGGCGTCTTCCTGGCCGACGGCCGGCTGGTGGGTGCGCTGGGACTCCATCGCCGGGTCGGTCCGGGCGCGCTCGAGATCGGCTACTGGGTGCACGTCGACCACATCCGCCGGGGCATCGCCTCGACGTCGGCGCGGGCGCTCACCGACATCGGTTTCGCGCTCCCCGGCATCCGTCGGATGGAGATCCACTGCGACGCCGCCAACGTGGCCAGTGCGGCGGTGCCGGCCAAGCTCGGCTACCGGATGGTGGGCTCCGAGGACCACGAGCCCGAAGCTCCGGGTGAAGAAGGCCGGCGCCTCATCTGGGTCGTCTACGAACGCGAATGGAAGACCTCCCGCGCTGACGTTCGACGGCATCCCCGGGATCGACGGACCGGACCCCCGGGAGGTGCGGTCCATGCTCTCGTCAGTGCCCTGGGGGCGTCTCCGGAGGACCCGGGTCGGCGGGCTCAAGAGTCCCGGGCTCAAGAGTCCCGGGCGCCGGCGTCCCCGGGCCGAGAGCCAGAACGGCTTCGTCCACCGACGGGAAGAGATGGTCGCGCCCGATCCGGTCGAGGAGCCCGCTGCGCGCCAGGTTCTCCGGGGCGCCGGCCATGGCCCGGGCCACGGCCACGTCGACATGGGAGCCGGTCGAGCTCGTCGAGGAGCCCGGACAAGGCCACCGCACCGGTGAAGTCGATGTCGCCGATGGCCACCGCGTCGAGGACGAGAAGGCGTGGCGGGGGCGACGCCGTCGCCAAGGCGGCAGTGCACGGCCATGCGGAAGAAACCGGCGTTGGCGAAGTACAGAGGGGCGCCGAAGAAGAAGACCACGACGCCGGGGACGACGGCGGCGCTTGTTCGGGTCGCTCCGTCGGCTCCCAGCTGGTCGTCCCGGGGATGCGACCGAGGACGAAGGTCTTGGGCCGGGCGCTGCGCCGGGTGCGGTCGAGGATGGCGAGCCCGACGGCCACGGCGATGCCCTGTTCGACGCCCACCACGGCGACGACGACGAGCGTCAGCAGGGCCAGGACGAACTCCAAGGTGTCGAAGCGCAGGACGCGCAGGAGGTCCCTGGCGTGGAAGATGCGGGTGGCCACGTAGATGAGAACGGCGGCCAGGGTGGCCAGCGGGACATCGGTGAGGAGCCCGGCGGCGGGGATGAACGCCACCATGACGGCGGCGGCGCCCAGCCCGGCTGCCTGGGTCCGGCCTCCGGTCGAGGCCACAGCGGCCGTGCGGGCCGGGCTGGCGTTGACGGCGAAGGACCCGACGAGTCCGGAGAGGATGCTGCCGGCACCGACGCCGATGAAGTCGCGACCCACGTCAACCTCGTAGCCGCCAGGTGCGGCGAAGGCGCTGGTGGTGGCGGCCGACTGGCTGACCACCACCAGGGCCACCACGGCCGCGACGGGCAGGACGTGACCGAGCGACGACCACGACAGATCGGTCAGCCCCACATGCGGTGCGGCGTGAGCCACCGTGCCGAGGACGGCGACGCCGTGTGTCGTGGAGGCCGGCGGCGGCCACCACGACGGTCGAGCCGACGAGGCCGAAGAGGGCACCGGGGAGGCGCCGGTCGACGCGTTCGGCGGCGAGGACGACGGCGAAGACGACGACGCCGATGCCGAGCGTCCAGCGGTTGGCGGAACCGAGGTGCCGGACGACGTCGGTCACCCGGTGCAGGGTGGTGCCGCTCACGGAGGGCAGGCCGAACAGGTCGGGCAGCTGATGGACGACGATGATCACGGCCACTCCGGCCAGGAAGCCGGAGATGATCGGCGCCGAGAGGAACTCGGCGATCCAGCCCAGGCGCAGCACGCCCACCAGGACCACGAGGACGCCCACCTCCACGGCCAGCAGCCCGACGAGGCCGATGTAGTCGGGCGAACCGGTGGGGGCCAGATGGGCGATGCCCACGGCGAAGAGCGGGGCGATGGTGGAGTCGGCTCCCACCGACATCAGCGCGTTGGAACCGAGCAGGGCGAAGAGGACCGTTCCGGCCACGAAGGCGAAGAAGCCGGTGATGGGGGGCATGCCCGCCAGCCGGGCCGTGGCCAGCTGTTCGGGGACGGCGATGGCCAGGAGCATCACGCCGGCTCCCAGGTCGGCACCCAGCCAGGCCCGCTGGTATCCGTGCATCGACGACGCCAGCCAGGTCGCGCCCCGCCGGGGCGCACCCGCCGGTCGCGCCGGGCTCGCCGACGGGGGCGTCACCACGTTGAGGGTTCAGGGATCCAGATCGAGCCAGTGTCGCGCGCTCGAGAGGACCGTGACCCGGGGATCGGACCAGACGAAGCGTTCGACGCGGTCGAGCACCTCCTCGACCCGCCCCGCCGTGGGAGCCACCAAGGCAAATCCGAGAGAGGCCCGTTGGCGGAGATCGTGGTGATCGACCTCGGATCCCGAGACGCCGAAGCGTCGCCGGGACGTCTCGAGGAGGTGGCGGATGACAGAGCGCTTCTCCTTGAGGGAGCCGCTGCCGGGAAGGTGGAGCTCGATCTCCAACGCGGCGACATGCACCGTCAGGCCCGGTGCGCCGATGGCATGGCGAGGAGACTAGCGACCGAGGTCGCGCCGCGGGAGCGAGACAGGAATGCCGACGGGCGGCGGCCGCTGCTACGGTGACGCTCGTGTCAGGGATCGGGAACCGCTGATGCCGATCTGGCTGAGCGAAGACGAATACCGGACGCTCACCGCCGCCTGCGAACGGCTCATCCCCTCCGACGAGACGGCCGGGGCCACCGACGCCGGCGTGCCCGACTACATCGACGGCCTGCTCGGGGCCTTCGCCGTCGATCCCCCGCGGATCTGGGCCGGTGGTCCCACGTCGGGACGCTTCGGCGGTGCGCCGGGGTTCGCCACCTTCCACCGGCTGGGTGCCCTCGACGAGCTGGCCTGGCGGATGCGGATCGAGGGATCGCTCGGGATCCCCGAACGCGAGTTCAACGGTCCCGTGGTCGGTTGGCAGCAGCTCTACCGTGACGGACTGGCCGCCCTCGGGCCCGACTTCTGCGACGTGAGCGGCGAGGAGCAGGACGAGCGACTGCGGGCCGAGGAGGAATTCACGGTGCTCCTGTACGGGCATTGCTGTGAAGGGATGTACGGGGCGCCCGAGTACGGGGGCAACCGGGCGACGGTGGCCTGGGAGGCCATCGAGTTCCTGGGCGACGTCCAGCCCCGGGGGTTCACCGACGCCGAGGTCTCCGGCCCGTGACGGTGGACGCCATCATCGTCGGCTCCGGACCGGGCGGTGCCACCGTGGCCGACGTCCTCACCCGGGCGGGATGGACGGTCACCATCATCGAGAAGGGCCGCAACCATCTCATCGACCCCGATGACCCGAGCCGGCTGGCGCAGGACTACTCGAACGACGAGCTCAAGTTCCTGCACCGGCACTTCCTCGGGCCCGGACCCCCTCATCGAGCCCCGGACGTTCCGGACGAGGATCGAGGATGGTGAACGCACTCACGTCGGAGAGGTGAATTCCATACCGTCCACGGTGGGGGGCGGCGGGACCCACGCCGACGGGAAGGTGCCCCGCTTCCGGCCCGAGGACTTCCGGCTCCACAGTACCTACGGCCCCGTCGACGACGCCGCCGTGGCCGACTGGCCCGTGGACTACGACGAGCTCGAGCCGTTCTACGCCGAGGTCGAGCGGCTCGTGGGCGTGGCCGGCACGGCGGGTGCCAATCCCTTCGCCGCCTGGCGGTCGGGTCCCTACCCGATGCCGTCGGGCGCACCCATGTACGGGGCGGTGCTGTCGTCGGCGGCCGCCGAGCGCCACGGCCTTCATCCCTATGCCGCCCCGACGGCGGCCAACTCCATCTCCTACGACGGGCGTCCGGCGTGCAACAACTGCGGGCACTGCGCCTACTTCGGCTGTCCGATCCACGCCAAGGGCGATCCGGTGGCCATGTTGCAGCACGCCCTCTCCACCGGCCGGGCCGAGCTGCTGTCGGAGACCTTCGTCTCGCGCCTGCGGACCAACGGGCGTCAGGCGACCGGCGTGGATGTCATCGGTCCCGACGGCGTCGAGCGCACACTGGGGGCCCGCCACGTGGTGGTGGCCGGAGGGGCCATCGAGACACCGCGCCTGCTCCTGCTGTCGGGGATCGAGCACCCTCTCGTGGGACGCCATCTGATGATGCATTTCCAGACGATGAACGTGGGGATCCTGCCGGAACGGCTCCACGCCCACAAGGGGCGGTCGGTGACCCACGTCCACGACGACTGCATGCTCGTCGACGACGACGCCCGCCTGACGGCGCGAGCGGCCGGCCTGCCGTGGATCCGCGGAGGCATGGTGGAGCACGGGGGAGGAGGTCATCCCGTGATGGAGGCCCAGTTCTACCCGTGGGGTCGCTCCCACAAGAAGCTCATGGCGGCCTCACCGCTGCGAGACCGGTTGTGGGCCTTCATCATGCAGGGGGAGGATCTGCCCCAGCCCACCAATCGGGTCGACCTCGACCCGACGGTCCGCGACGTGCGGGGATTCCCCGTCGCCCGGATCACCTACCGCCCCCACCGCCACGAGCTCGTCGCATCCGACCACCACGGTCCGCGCCACATTCGCGTCCTCGAGGAGATGGGGGCGACGTGGACGGCGACCACCACGTCACCTCTCGTCGAGGGAGCCGCTTTCTCCTCGCCTTTCGGCGACGCGGCCCACTACCGCGGCCCCATATCGGCCATTCCGGCCAGCCGTCACGTCATGGGGACGACGCGGATGGGGACCGATCCCTCCACCTCCGTGGTGGACGCATTCGGGCGGATGCACGATCTGCCCAACGTCGTGGTGGCCGATTCGTCGGTCTTCGTGACGTCCGCCGGCTACGGTCCCACTCTCACGCTGGTGGCTCTCGCGGCGCGGGCCGCCACCGCCCTCCTGGGTTGACGCCCGTCGTCAGGTGAGGCCCGGTGGCGCGTCCGGCTGACCGGTCCGTTCAGGGGCTGAGGTGGAGGGCGAGAAAACGCTCCGACGCCTCGAACTCCTCCGGGGGGACGTCGCCGTGCTTCCCGGGATGGGCGTGGAGGCGCTTGTCGGTGCTCCCGAGCGCTTCGAACAGGGCTTCGGCCACCTGGCGGGGGAAGAGCTCGTCGTGCCATTGCATGAGGAAGAGCACCGGGCAGCGGACCTTCGGCGCATCGGCGGAGATCCGGGTCCTGGTCGGTCCGGTGAGCCCCATCAGGCCGAGGACGGCCACGACGATCCGGGGCTCGGCGGCCACCAGCGGCAGGCCCAGGATCGTGCCCATGGACAGGCCCCAGAAGCCGACGGCGCCGGCGCCGATGTCGGGCTCGGCCTGGAGAGCGTCGAGGGTGGCCCGCCAGTCGCCCACCATGGCGTCGGTCATCATGTCGTCGGACGACCAGAGCTGGGCGAAGTCGAAGAAGGGCAGGTCGGGGCCGGAGCCGCGGCCCGTCCGGCGGTCGCCGTGGACAGGGCCGTCGATGGCCGCCGCCGCATATCCGAGGTGACGGACGAGCCGCCTCCCGAGAGCCACGACGTAGTCCTCGCGTTTACTACCCGATGCACCGTGACCGATGAGGACGAGAGGTCGGGGTCCGTCGGCGTCGGGAGGTGTCCACAGCAGTCCCGGGATGGTCCGTCCGTCGTGCGTGACGTCGAACCGGCGCTCGCGCACCGCCTTGTCGACGACGTCCTCCCCGGTCCAGTGCACGGGTGAAGAGTACCGGTCCTTTGTGTCACATCAGGCAACGTCTTGCCCGGGTTCGGCGACGAGCGTCTGCCGGCGGGGCACCCGATCGGTCCCGGGGTGCGCGGGGCGCACGGCACCACCCATCCGCCCATCCCGGATTCGAGAGCACCCCATCCTCCTCGCTGTCTGGACACCCCGGTTCTCTGGATGGCCGACGAGCTTCGAGGACAGGGCATCGGTCGCGCACTCATGACGCGCCAACGACGGCGGTCGCAAGCGGCTGCGACGCTGTTCACCTCGATACGTACGACTTCCAGGATACGTACGACTTCCAGGCGCTGGCGGTCTAGGAGGATCTCGGTTCTCGGTGCCTCGGCCAACGGGCCGCTCGACACCCGACTGGCCGTTCACGACTCTTCCTCTGGAAGCCGCTCGAAGCCTGACGACGCCGCACACGTAAACCGTTCCCGATCGTCAGGCGTGAGTGCATCGTGGAGACTCTTCGTCGGGCTCTTCCGAGAGGCGCCGTGCTCCGAGGAGGTTGTGTTCGGGGACTCGTGACGGCACTTCTGATCGGGCTGGGCTCTGCGTGTTCCTCGCCCCAGAGGCTGGGCACCACGGAGCCGTCGACGAGGGGGGTACCGACGACTCCGCCAGCTACGACAGCCACCCGCAGCGCCTCCCCGCCCCTGGCCGCCGGGACCCCGGTGCCAGGGCACCGGGTGGGTCCGCTGTCCTTCGTCTCCCCATCTCGCGGCTACGGATTGGTCGAGTTCGATACGACGGGGCTGTCGGCGGCCCAGCAGCTCGTCGTGACCGGGAACGGTGGCGTCACCTGGCAGGTGGCCACGTCCATCCCCCTTCCGGCCTGGGCCTCCACGTTGGAGTTCGTCGACTCCGACGACGGTTACGCCTGGGGCTCTGGAGGGCTCGACGTCACCCACGATGGTGGTCGGCACTGGGAGCTGTCGCTCGCCGTCGGCACAGGCAGCGGAGCCGTGTCACCCATCGGCACGAGCGTCTGGGCGATCTCGTCATCGGGTGTGCTCGAGTCCACCGCCGATGGTGGGACCACCTGGCAGGAGGCCGTCCAACCGCCCGTGTCCCGTCCGGCGGTCCTCAGCCGGGTGAACACCAGCGTGGCCTATGTCCTGGGCTGCGATGAGATCAACCAGAACGGCCCCCAAGGAGATCTGGCTCGCACCGAAGACGGCGGCAAGACCTGGCAGACCCTCGCCGTCCCCCCGGGCTGCTCCGGGGGTAGTGAGTGGTCTGACCTGGTGGCCCTGTCGACGGACGACCTGTGGCTTGTCCAGTTCGCCCAACCGGCGACCGACATGACCTCCAAGTGGGTCCACCGCTCCGACGACGGCGGGGTGCACTGGACCCTCATGGCCTCGGAGACCCTCGGAGATCCTGACCAGCGAACCGGCCACATCTTCTCGACCGGGGACTTCGGGCCCCTGAGCGTCCTGGCCTCAGAACCGAACCGAGCATGGCTGGCGGAGGATCGGGGCGGACTCCTGGTCACGACCGACGGTGGGCTGGACTGGCAGTTCGCCTTTCGCGATCCGGACGCCGACGCCTTCGGTCCGCCCTCTGTCTCGTTTCTCGATGCCACCCATGGCTGGGCAGCGACCGGGGACGGGCTCTGGCGGACCACCGACGGCACGACGTGGACAGAGATCGCGTAGCCACACCCCCCCCAGATTTCCAACCACCAGATTGCCAACCAATGGCCAGGACGGACCAGGCCTCTGGCAACGTTGCCTGCTGGGCGCTAGCTGTGGGGTACCTGGGACCAGGGCAGACCCTTGTCGACGCGGGGCTCACCGGGGAGACCGAGGACGCGCTCGCCGAGGATGTTGCGCATGATCTCCGACGTCCCACCCTCGATGGAATTGGCCCGGGACCGGAGAAAGGAGTGTCGGGTGTCGCCGCCGTTGCCGGCGCGCTCGGGACGCCTCATCTCGTAGTGGGTGGGGTAGAGGGTTCCCGTCATCCCGAGGAGGTCGACGCAGAGGTCGTAGATGTCCTTGTTGAGCTCGGCCCCGATGAGCTTGGCCACGGATCCCTCGGGCCCCGGAGTCCCCGCCCGCCGCAGCTCGCGGGCCCGCATGTTGGTGAGGCGCGAGACGTCCGCCTCCACCCACAGGCGGAGGAGCCGGTCCCGTTCGACCGGCGTCCCACCGCCGCGTTGGCGCCAGATGTCCAGGGCGTCGTGGATCGGTCCCGAATTGCGCGCCGAGACCCCACCGCCGATGGCCACGCGCTCGTTCATCAGGGTGGTCATGGCCACCCGCCAACCGGCGCCGACGTCGTCGAGGCGCGCGCTGTCGGGGACGCGGACGTCGCTGAAGAAGACCTCGTTGAATTCGGCCTCTCCCGTCATCTGGCGCAGCGGCCGTACCTCGACCCCGGGCGCCTTCATGTCAACGACGAAGTAGGTCATCCCCCGGTGCTTCTCGGCCTCGGGATCGGTGCGCGCCAGGAGGAGACCCCATGCGGCGGTGTGGGCCAGGGTGGTCCACACCTTCTGGCCGTTCACCACCCACTCGTCACCGTCGCGGACGGCGCGCGTGGCCAGGCCGGCCACGTCGGAGCCCGCCCCCGGTTCGCTGAAGAGCTGGCACCAGATCTCCTCGCAGGTGAACAGGGGACGCAGGAGGCGTCGGCGCTGCTCGTCGGTGCCGTGGGTGAGGATCGTCGGGGCCGCCATCCCGTAGCCGATGACGTTGCGCTCGACCTCGTCGGGCGCTCCCACCTGTCGGAGCCGGCGCTCCACGATCCCCTGGAGGTCGGGGCTCACGCCGAGGCCCCCGAAGCCCTCGGGGAACCAGACCCAGGCCAGGCCGGCGTCGTAGCGGGCGCCGGCGAATGCCGCCGCCGGCGTCGACGCCGGGTCGTGGGTGGCGAGGAGCTCCTCGAGCTGCGACCGGACGAGCCGTTCGGCGTCGGTGGCCAGAACCTCGGTGGCGGTCATGTACCAACGATACTGACGTCGTAGCATCAGGGCCCCGGTCGGGCCGACCAGGCCCGGGTCGCCGGGACGACAGGGAGGGTGGTTGTGGAGCGCGTGCCATTCGAGACGATCGTCTACGAGAAGGACGGGCCCGTCGCCCGGATCGTCCTGAACGTCCCCGAGAAGGCCAATATCCAGACCGCCCAGCAGGTGTGGGACATGGACGAGGCCCTGGAGCTCGCCGATCGTGACGACGACGTCAAGGTCCTGATCCTGAAGGCGAACGGTGAAGGGTTCTGCGCCGGCCACGCCATCGTCGGTCCCGACGAGATGAGCGAGGTCTATCCCACCACGGGGCCGACGCCGGAGCGGACATGGAAGCACCACCACTACGGCCTGTTCCTGTGGCCACCGCTACGCCTGTGGGAGTTCCCGAAGGCCACGATCGCCCAGATCCACGGTTACTGCGTCGGCGGCGGAACGGTCTACGGCCTCCTGACCGATCTGACCATCGCCTCGGACGACGCCTATTTCCAGATGCCGCTGCCCCAGGGTTTCGGCCTCCCCGGCGCGCAGACGATGATCGAACCCTGGGTTCTCATGAACTTCAAGCGCGCCGCCGAGTACCTCTTCCTGGCGCCCACCATCGACGCCGCCCAGGCGCTCGACTGGGGGATGGTCAACCGTGTCGTGCCCCGGGCCGAGCTCGACGCCACGGTGGAGGACATCGCCCGCACGATCGCCCAGATGCCGTTGACCACCATCCTGGCCACCAAGGCCGGTCTGAAGAGAGCATGGGAGATGATGGGGATGCGGGTCCACCTGCAGCAGTCCACCGACCTGGTGGCGCTGTGCAGCGGTGCTTCGGACGTCCGGGCCCTGATGGCCACCATGAGCGGACGCCGGCCGCGGCAGAACGCGGCGGTGCGCGCCGACGAGGCGGTGGGGCCCGAGGAGCCCGGATAGGGAGCGAGGGCGGGGGTCGGTCGGTCCGACACCCGAGTACCCTGGTCGTTGCGTGGCCAGTGACCTCGACCAGGATGTGGGGACGCCGGACCGCGTGGAGAAAACCCGTCGACACCGGTGGATCCTCGAGTGGACCGTGGTCCTGGTGGCGGCGCTCGGCCTGGCCGTGGCGCTGCGGACGTTCGTCATCCAGACCTACTCGATCCCTTCCGGGTCGATGATCCCGACGTTGATGGTCGGTGACCGGATCCTGGTCGACAAGCTCAGCTATCACCTGCACCCCGTGCACCGGGGTGACGTCGTGGTCTTCGCCACCCCGCCCAAGGAGCTTTCCGTCCTGATGGTCAACGATCTGGTCAAGCGGGTCATCGGCCTGCCCGGAGAGACGATCTCCTCCGGTCCGCGTGGCGAGGTCCTGATCAACGGAAAGGTCATCGACCAGCCCTGGTTGACGGCGAGCGCCCGGGCCGATCCGGGACCCCCGATCCGGACACAGAGGATCCCCGCCGGGGACATCTTCGTAATGGGGGACAACCGGGGATTGTCCGACGACAGCCGGGACTACGGGCCGGTGAGCGAGTCGCTCATCGTGGGGCGAGCCGTCTTCGGCTTCTGGCCGCTGTCGCGGATCCATCTCCTCTGACCCCGGCGCCATGACGGCGGTCCGCCTCACCCTCGAGGCCATCGATGAGCAGGAGAAGGTGTTCGCCGCCGCCTTCGGAGCGGGCCAGATCTCCCGGGCCGCCCACCTCTACCACCCCGACGTCGTCTACCTGAGCCCCACCACCCGGCTCTTCGGCTGGCCCCGACGCATCGAGGGCCGCCACCGGGCCCTGGAGTTCATCCAGCTCACGATCACCGGTGTGGCCAACATCGACTACGTGCTCGATGAGCGGGCCGTCATCGCCGATGCCGGCGCCTACACGCGGATCCTTTTCGACTTCGACGCCGGCGGACGACACCTGCGATCGGTCTACGTCGTCGTCTACCGCTACCGTGACGGCCTCATCTCGCAACAGGAGCTCTACTACGACCCGAGCGACCGGCTGGAAGACGCGTGAGCGGCACCGTCGGTCGACGCGCAACCGTTGAGTCCCGGTTGATAGACCGTTGATGACGCTGCTGTACCTTCATCTGGGGTAGTTCCCGTGCGCTGCCGGCCGCCGACCGGGGCCGACACGACGGGACACCGGTCGAGGGGGCGTTTTCGTGAAGCGGCTGATCTTGTGCGCGGCGTCCGCCGTGGTGTCGTGCTCGTCCCTGGTCGTGGTGGCCGCCGCGTCGGCGTCGGCCGGCACTCCGGGGACCGCCACCATGGTGAGCGCTCCCCTGATGCGCGCCGCCAAGGCTCCCGGCGCGACGGGTCCGTTGTGCCCGAGTCCGGGTCCCTGTCCGTCAGCGTCGACCAACTGGTCCGGCTACGCGCAGACGTCGGGGCCGCACACGTTCACGGGGGTCACCGACACCTTCGTCGTGCCCACGGTGAGCGCCGTCTCCGCCGGGCGCCAGTTCGCCGCCGACTGGGTGGGCATCGGAGGCTTCAGCGATCCCACCCTGGTCCAGGCCGGCTTCCAGACTGTGGTCAAGAAGAAGGACAAGAAGAGCACGGTGACCTACGGCGCCTGGACGGAGATCCTGCCCCAGGCCGAGGATCCACTGAGCCTGACGATCTCCGCCGGGGACGTCGTCACCGTCACCGTGCAGGAGACGGCCAAGAACATGTGGACGATGACGGTGGACGACACCACGACGGGCCTGAGCGGGGTCCGCACCGTCCCCTACCGTTCCAAAGGTCTGAGCGTCGAGGCCATCCACGAGCGTCCGTGCATCAAGGCGCCGTGCAACGCCGCCGGCGACCTGGCCGACCTGGCCCAGACCTCGGACGTCACCTTCGACCCTGGGTCCTTCAGCGAGGCCCCGCCCGGCGCGGCCCCCGAGAACGAGGCCCTCCTCACCACCGACCTGCCCGACACGACGTTGTGGGACGTGGTCATGACGGCCAACGACGGCAATACGGTCATCGCCACGCCGTCGGACCCGAACGCCGCCGCCGACGGCTTCACCGTGGCCGACGGTGCGTCGCCGCCGTCGGCGCCCACCGTCTGAGGATCAGTCCGCCAGCAGCTCGGGGTGCCGGGCGCGGACCATCCGCTTCATCCCCTCCTTCCACGGCACCGTGGTCGATCCCACCAGCTCGTGCATGCGGGTGAGGTCGATGTCGACGCTGTCGATGGTGTCGGTGGTGGGGGCGAACGTCACGGGGACCCCGGTCAGGCTCGACAGGTAGCCGCACCAGTCCTCGATGCTGGCCGCCTCGTCCCCGCCCCAGTTGACGATGGTGGCGGGCACCGACGCCGCGCCCAGGAGGCCGGGGACCATGGCGATGATGTCGTCCTCGTGCAGGGGGTGGTAGATGCTCGGGGCGTCGACGTGGACGGGGACGTCCGATCCGTTGATCATCATCTCGAGGTGGATGGCGGGCCAGCCGCCGCCGTCCCCGTAGGGAACGGAGAGCCGGGCGATGGTGGTGGGGAGGGCGAAGCGCTGCGCCGCCCACCGGGCCGTGGCCTCGGCCGCGATCTTGCTGATGCTGTAGGTGCGAAGGAAGGGCCAGACCCCGTGGTTGTCGCCCAGGGGATCGGTCTCGGTGAAGACGTGGTGCCCCATCGGCTTGTAGATCCCCGTCGTCGAGCAGTGGAGGAACGAGCGCGCCTTCTGGTGGTGCTCCATGAGCCAGGCGAGCCCGCCGCTGTTGGCCTGGAGGTCGACGTCCCAGTCGTTGGTCTTGGTGACGGCGAAGTTGAGGACGTAGTCGGCGTCGGCCGGCAGGGCGCCGACGTCACCGGTGACGAGGTCGATGGCCACGCAGTGCACCCCGGCCGCCTCGAGCCGCTCCCGGGCGGTCCCGTCGCGGAAGCGGGCCGCCCCGTAGACGTCGTTGTCCTTGGCCAACGCGCAGGCCACCGGCCCGCCCACCTGACCGGTGACGCCGGTCACCACCACCTTGGCTCCCCGCAGCGGTTCGGCTCCCATCGATCACCCTCCGTCCGTCGGTCCGTGACCCGGGTGAGCCTACGGCCCGCCGTCAGCCACCGGTGACGGGCACCGGGGTACCGGCGAGGGACAATGGCGGACATGGCGCAATTCCACTGGGACCCGGCGACGTACCGCGACCTGATGCGGACCGAGGTGCCCGCTTATGAGGAGCTCCAGGACGCCGTGGCCGGAGCCACCCGCCCGGTGGCCACGCGGCGTGTCCTCGATCTGGGCACGGGGACGGGGGAGACGGCCAACCGGGTGCTGGCCCTGCACGACGACGCCTTCCTCGTCGGGGTGGACGAGAGCGACGAGATGCTGACGATGGCCCGGCGGGCCCTTCCCGCCGCGCGGGTGGAGTTGAGGGTGGGCCGGTTGCAGGACCCTCTCCCGGTCGGTCCCTTCGAGGTGGTGGTCTCCGTTCTGGCCGTCCACCACCTCGACGGAACGGCCAAGGCGGAGCTGTTCGGACGCGTCCACGGCGTATTGAAGTCCGGAGGCCGCTTCGTCCTCGGGGACGTGGTGGTGCCCGACAGGCCCGGCGACGCCGTGACGCCCGTCGACGGCGAGTACGACCGGCCCGACACCGTGGACGACCAGCTCCGGTGGTTGGGTGACGCCGGCTTCGAGGCCAGCGTGGCCTGGCAGCGCGGCGATCTGGCCGTGATGGTGGCCGACCGTCCCGGCTGACACCGTCTGCTCGGGCGCGAACGCGCTTCCGTCGGACGCTCCCGACGATCAGTGATGCCGGTAGTACACGAGGGCAACCACGAATGTGATTCCGCCGACGACGGACATCAGCGCAAAGGGCCAGACGTCACGACCTAATGCCGTCGTGACCACGAATCCGCCGAGCACAACGACGCACAACACGTTGCCCGTCGATGTCGTGGCGCGCATGGCGATGCCCGCCTGTCGTTCATCGGGTCGAGAGCCGAAGAGAGCCCCAGCGTCGCTATCTCGGCCGCCGAGTACGTAGTAACCGATCGTCGCCATGACGGTGACGACCTCGACGCCGAGGCCGCTCTTCCATCCGGCGCCCACGAGCGAGCCGAGGGCGATGGCCGAGCCGCCGATCGCCATGACAGCGGGGACTCGCAGCCGGGCACTGGCGGTGGCGATCATCTGCGGACCTCCTGGGACGCGTCGAACATCTCGTCGACCGTTGAGTCGAAGAACCTGGCGATCTGGAAGGCCAACGGCAGCGAAGGCGAGTAACGGCCGTTCTCGATGGAAATGACCGTCTGGCGGGAGACCCCGAGGGCGGCGGCCACGTCCGCCTGCGACAAGTCCCGGCCGGTCCGCAACTCGCGCACCCGGTTCTTCATTATGTCAAGGTACCTTGACTACCTTGCAATGTCAAGCGACCTTTACTACCGGGTACGCCTCTCGACGAGGAGGTTCTGGATCGACGTGCCGAGAGGGCCGTGGACGTCCCAGAGGGCGCACTGGGCCAGCCCGACCCCGGGCGACCCGAGCGAGGTGCGGGCGTCGAGGCAGACCCACTCGCCGACGGCGGGACGGTGCACGAAGACGGAGAGATCGGGGTTGATGAAGAGATAGCTGAGGAAGTCGAACAGCGAGCTGACGCCGTTGCCGAAATCGCAGGCCGACGCCACGCGCTCGAGCGACGAGGGCTCCTCGCCGGGGACGACGGGGACGGCCAGGCGGACCCAGACCGTCGAGGGTCCCCGGCGACCGAACTCGCCGACCACGAAGCGCAGCTCGGCGCCGTCGGAGTGGAAGGCGGTGTAGCCGTCGACCGGTTCGGGGGAGTGGTGCCCGTCGTCGGGGCCGGGCGGGGCCGCGGGGTCCCGGCCGGGGACGGGTCCCGTGGTGGTGACGTGGGCGAGACCCTCGGCGGCGGCGGACCCGTCGGGCAACCGGCGGATCCGCAGGGCGCGGCCCCAGGCCAGGTCCTGGTCGTCCGACGAGACGCGGACGTCGACCAGCTGGACCTTCCGGCCCGGGCGCGAGACGGTCGTGGTGACGGCCAGGGGAACGACGGGAACCGGTCGGAGCAGCTCCACCGTCAGTCGGGCCACGTGCATGGGGTCGTCCGACGGGCACCCCTCGACGGCGCGTCCGATGAGTGCCGCCACCGGCCCACCGTGGAGTGCGTCGGGGGACCACGGCCCCCGGGCGAAGTCGGTGGGGACCCACCGCTCACCGTCGGGGTGGAAGAGGGCGTCGTCGGCCTCGACGGACATCGGTCGGTGTCGGTGCCGGTCGGTGTCGGTGCCGGTCGGGTTCGGCGCGTCGGGCGGGGCTGTCGGCGGGTTCGGGCCCGTCAGCCGCGCTCGGTGCCGACGACGGAGACGAAGGAGACCATCTCGCCGGGGTAACCGCCGAGGTTGTGGGTGAGGGCCAGGGTCCGGTCGGTGGTCGATCTGGCGCTCGGGGGTGGCCTCGCCGCGCAGCTGGAGCCAGCACTCGAAGAACATCCGCAGTCCCGAGGCGCCGACGGGGTGGCCGAAGCTCTTGAGGCCGCCGTCGGGGTTGACCGGCAGCTCGCCGTCGAGGTCGAAGGTCCCGGCCAGGACCTCCTTCCAGGCCGTGCCCGCGCTCGGCGAAACCGAGGTCCTCCATGAGGACGAGCTCGGTCGGGGTGAAGCAGTCGTGGACCTCGGCCATGGCCAGCTGGCGCCGGGGGTCGGTGATCCCGGCCTGGGCGTAGGCGTCGGCGGCGGCCGTCTCGCACTCGGGGAAGTGGGTGTAGTCGTAGTCGGGGTCGATCAGCCCCGAGCCGCTGCCGGTCGACGAACGACGAGCGCCTTGATGTAGAGCGGCTTGTCGGTGTAGCGGTAGCGCGTCCTCGGCCCGGACCACGATGGCGGCGGCGGCCCCGTCGGCCACGCCGGCGCAGTCGAAGACGCCGAGGCGCCCGGCCACGCGCGGCGAGGCGCAGATCGTCTCCTTGGAGACCTCCTTGCGGAACTGCGCCCGCGGGTTGCGGGCCCCGTTGTAGTGGTTCTTCGCACGAGATGCGGGCCAGCACGTCGGTCAGCTGGTCCGCGTCGACGCCGTACTTCTTGCGCGTAGGCCGGGGCCACCATCGAGAACATGGCCGCCGCCGTGAGCGTCCGCGCGGTGCCGTCGTTCGGGATGGGGACGGCGTTCAGGCCCTGGTAGCCGCTGTCCTTGACCTTCTCGGCGCCGACGGCCATGGCCATGTCGTAGGCGCCCGAGGCCACCGCGTAGGCGGCGGCCCGCAGTGCCTCGGACCCGGTGGTGCAGTAGTTCTCGACCCGGGTGACCGGCTTGCCCTCGAGCTGCAGCGGACGGGCCAGGGTGATCCCGCTCATCCCCGACTGGGCGGTGCCGAGCCAGTAGGCGTCGACGTCGTCCTTGGTCACCCCGGCCGAGGCGAAGGTCTCGCTCGACGGCGTCGACGATCAGGTCGTCGAGGCCCTTGTCCCAGTGCTCACCGAACCGGGTGCAGCCCATGCCGACGATGGCCACCCGGTCGCTTGATCCCGTGCGATGCCATGGCGTCCCTCCTCGTCCGCTCGTCGGTCAGCCGGTCGCCGGCGTCGCGCACCGGCCGGCCTTCCAGAAGTAGTCGTGGATGCCGTCGGCGGTGAAGAGCCGGCGGAAGGTCATCTCCACCCGGTCGCCGATGGCCGGACCGCGTCGGCGTCGACGTCGGTCAGCTCGACCGGGAAGCGGCCGCCGCCGTCGAAGTCGACGACGGCGAAGACGATCGGCGGGCTCGGCGAGTAGGCGAGCCGGTCGACGGTGAAGGTGACGATGGTGCCGCGGGCGTCGGCCATGGCGCATCGGCTCCATGTCGTCGACGGCGCCGCCCTTCATCGAGACGCGCGCCGGCGGGCAGGTGGACGGCGCCGCTCGTGCGGTCCCGCGATCCGACGAAGCCGAACTTCCAGTCCTCGCTGCGCCAGGCGGCCGACGCCGAGACCCGCGGCGGCTCGGGCCGGCGCGGCGGCTCGGGCGTGAGCATGTCCCGCCAGGAGAGGAACGTGCCGTAGGGCGACCGGGCGCCGCGCGGCGACCTGGTCGGCGACCGGGTCGGGCGGCGACCAGTCGGCGATGCGCCTCGGTGGTGCGGAAGACGAGGGCGTCGGCGCCGTCGGCCAGGTGGACGAGCACGGCGATCACCTCGCCGGGGCCGGCCGCTCGAGCATCGAGGCCGAGGACGAGCCCCGGGTGGGCGGCGCCCGGTCTGGCCGACGGTCGCGGTGAGGTCGTCGGCCAGGACGCCCGGCGCCGAGCCCGAGCTTGCGGCGCAAGCGCCTTCGACGGCCCGGCCGTGCATGCCGGTGACCACCACGCTGGTCCGACGTCGCCGGGCTCGACGCCCGGCGGCCTTGAGGGCCGCTCGCCAGGCCTCGCGGCCGAGCGGGACGTAGCGGGTCTCGCCGAAGCGCTCCTCCCACGCCTCGAGCGCCGGTCGCCCGGGCGTGCGCCAGCGGTCGAGGAACTCGTCGGTGGCCGACGCCGCGCCGAGGAACTCGGCCACCACCGGCGCGCCCGGGCCGTCGTCGCCGACCAGCGACGGCGGCGGCCGCCGTCGCCGCCGGCCGACTCGTCGGCCGCACGTCGGGCAGCCCGTCGCGCAGGTCGGACGGCACGACCAGGGTCGGTGCCCGCGCCCGTCGAGCGCCGTCGCGCAGGGCGCCGATGCCCGAGCGCAGCGCACCGCCGAAGTCGAAGGCGGCCGACCTCGGCGGGCAGGCGGAGAGCGGCGTGCGACGGCGGTGGCGTTGGTCTTGTCGAGGTAGGCGGGCGTGGCGGTGGCGAACCAGAGCGGCCGTCGGGCGCCGCCGCCGGGACCGCCCGCAGGGCGAGCCGGGCCGCCTCGACGCCCATGGTGGTGGTGTCCTCGTCGTGGGAGGCGACCGAGCGGGTGCCCTTCCCGCCGCCGGTACCGAGGAAGGCCGCCACCGAGGACCGGGACAGCCGGCGGTAGGGGACGTAACCGGCGGCACTGATGATCCCTCGCATGGCGGTCGATGGTAATCGTCTCTGACGCCCCGTCAGAGGGCGTCGTCGGGCGGGGTCGGCTCGTAGGTGGGGTCGGCGGGTTGGCACTGGCCCGGCCCGTCTGGGTGAGGGCCACCTCGTAGCCGTCGACGGCGTCGAGCTCCTGGACCATGTCGACGTGGGGCTTCGGGTCGGACCCCGACCACTTGGCCCGCGCCGCGCGACGCGCCGCACGGGGATCGGTGGTCACGACGAAGACCACCTCGTGATCCTCGCCCAGGCGACCCGGGGCGGGATCCCCGCCGAGATAGACGGCGTAGAGCCGGGGGAGGGCATCGTCGGGGCGCTCGATCTCGGCCATCGTCGCCTCCTTGTCGGGTCTCGCGACCGTACTGTCGGGCCGTGGACGTCGTCATCCGGCCGCCCCTGCCCCACGAGATCGCCCTTCTCGGTGACGTCGAGCGCGACGGCGATCGCCGCTACGCCGGCTACGACGGGGTCCCGGCCGGTTTCGACGACACGGTGGCGCCGTCCACCTTGGACGAGCCCGGCGCGACGGTCGGCTCTGGGTGGCGTGCCCGACGGTCGGCGACCTGCCCGGGTCGACGTCGGATGATGGCGAGATCATCGGTTTCGCCCTGGTCGAGCGCGTCGACGGCGCCGCCCACCTGGCCCAGCTGTCGGTCCGGCTGGCCTTCCAGGGCCGGGGCGTCGGTCGGCGGCTCGTCGAGACCGTTTGCCGCTGGGCGCGGGACCAGGCCATGACGGCGGTGACGCTGTGCACCTTCTCGGACGTCGACTGGAACCGTCCCCTCTACGAGCACCTGGGTTTCGTCGTCCTCCCCGAGGAGCGGTGGACGCCCGGGCTGCGCGCCGTCTTCGAGGGCGACGGCGCCCTCGGCCTCGACCTGGCCCGCCGGGTCGTCATGGGCCTCGCCCTGTCGGCCGGTTAGAGGCGGGAGCGGGGAGCGGCCGGCGTCACCCGGCCCCTCGCACCGTCGGCCCACAGCTACCCTGTCGCCGCGGGCCACCGCGGCCCAAGCGACGCCGACGACGACGGGGGTGGTCCGGTGGCGAAGTTCCCGGTCAGGGGCGCGGCGAGGAGGTGGCTGGGGGCGGTCGTGGTCACCGTCTCGGCGGTCGCCACCGCGGTGGTGGCGCCGCCGCCGGGAACGGCCGGGGCGTCGGTGGTCCTGACCTCGTTCCGCGGTCACGGATCGATCGACGAGGCCTACGTCGTCGGCGCCGCCGCCGCGCACCCACCTGACCCTGGTCGACGGGGCGGGCGCCAGGGTCGGGTCCGGGGTGGTCGACCGGCTCGGCAGCCTCATCGTCCGCAATCTGACCCCGGGGTCGGGATACCGCTTCGACGAGGGGACGGGAGCGAGCCGACGGGCCACCCCGCCCTTCTCGGTCCTGTCCACCACCGGGTCCACGCCGCCGGCGTCGTTCTACTCGTCGCAGCACCTCCACGTCGGCCTCAACTACGTGAGGATGCGCGACGGGATCCTGATCGCCGCCACCGTCCGGCTGCCACCGGGCAAGACCCTGGCCGACGGGCCCTTCCCCACGGTGATCGAGTACTCCGGGTACGGCACCGCCGCCCCCCACAGCCTGATCGATGCCGAAGAAGGAAAGGCACCGTCGAACGACCCGCTGCTGCCGGACACCTCCACCGTGGTCGGCGCCCTGGTGGCGCCCCTGCTCGGGTTCGTCGCCGTCAGCGTCCAGATGCGGGGGACGGGATGTTCGGGCGGCGCCTTCGACCTCCTCGGTTACCCGTCGGACTACGACGGCTACGACGTCGTCCAGACCGTCGGGGCCCAACCCTGGGTGCTCGCACCACAAGGTCGGTCTGGTCGGGATCTCCTACTCCGGACTCTCCCAGTTCCCGGTGGCGGGTACCGATCCCCCCGACCTGGCCGCCATCGCCCCGCTGAGCCCGACCGACGACCTCTTCTCGACCGGTTACCCCGGGGGGATCTACAACGACGGTTTCGCCAAGAGCTGGATCGACCAGCGGATCTCCGACGCCGAACCGGCGCCCCAGGGGGGCCAGCCGTGGGCCAAGGCCGAGATCGCCGCCGGTGACAAGACCTGCCTGGCCAATCAGCGCCTCCATCTCCAGGCCGAGAGTCTCGAGACACTGGTCGGCCCCGGGCTGGCCCGGACCCCGTCGTTGTTCGACCGACGGTCGCCGGTCGTCTGGGCCACCCACATCAAGGTGCCCGTCTTCCTGGTCGGCTCCCTCCAGGACGAGGAGGTGGGGCCGCAGTGGCCGGCGCTGATCACCGCCCTGAAGGGTGACAAGAACGTCTACGTGACGATGGACAACGGGACCCACACCGACTCGCTCGGGCCCGACACCATCTCGCGGTGGCTCGAGTTCCTCGACATCTACGTCGCCGGGGAGGTACCGACGGCGTCACCGACCCTGGCGGTCGTTGGCCCCGGCGCTCTACTCGAGCCTCACCGGGGGGGCGCCGGCCATGCCCGTCCCCGCCGTCCGCTTCACCACGGAACCCTCGGTGGCCGCCGCCGAGAAGGCGTTCGCGGCGCCGATCCCCGGGTCCGCGTCCTCTTCGACAACGGCGGCGGCAGCCTCGGCCCCGGAGCCCTCCAGCCCACCTTCTCCGCCGGCTTCTCGACGTGGCCGCCGGCGGGGACCGTCACCCGCTTCAACCTCGGCCCCGACGGGTCGCTCTCGACGGCGCCGCCGAGCGAGCGCCTCCACGGCCTCCTTCCGTCCCGACCCGGCCGTCCGGCCGGCGGACGACCTGTCGTCGTCGGCCAACGCGTGGGCCGCCCAACCGCCGTACCACTGGACGACCGGTCCCGGCCGCCAACGGGATCGCCTTCCAGACCCCGGCCTTCACCACGGCCGACGACGATCGTCGGTCCCGCCAGCCTCGACCTGATGCTCAAGTCGACGGCGCCCGTCACCGACCTCCAGGTCACGGTGACCGAGGTCCGGCCGGGCGGGGACCCGAGGAGGAGTACGTCACCTCGGGCTTCCTCCGGAGCTCCAACCGGACGCTGACGGCGGCGTCGACCGCCCTCGACCCCGTCCCCACCTACCTGGCGATCGGACAAGAGGAACCTGCCGGCCGGTCGCTTCACCCTGGTCCGGATCCCCGTCGATCCCATCGCCCACACCTTCCGGGCCGGGACCCGTCTGCGCATCGTCATCTCGGCGCCCGGCGGCGACCGCCCGTCGTGGACCTTCGAGACGCCGGCCACCCACGGTGCGGTCGTCGACACCGTGGCCCTCGGCGCGTACGGCGGGCTCGTCGTTCGTCGTCGAACGAGGTGGGCGGCGTCGTCCCCACCGCCACCCTGCCGGCCTGCGGGGCGCTGCGGGGCGAGCCGTGCCGGGCCTACGTCCCGGTGGGCAACCAGACCCCGACGGGCTCCGCCCGCCGGGTAGCCGGGGGCGTTGGTGGCCCGGCGTCGCCGCCCGTATGATGGCGCCCTGATCTGACGACCAGTCAGATACGGCCCGGTGCGTCCGGCCCGAGGGCCGGGGGACGGGTGGCCGAATGGTGGAGGGTCCCAGCCATGGACTTCGAGTTCTCGCCCGAGCAGCTCGCCTTCGTGGAGGAGGTCGAGCGGTTCCTCGACGAGCACGACGATCCCGAGGTCTTCGACGTCACCCGGGAGAACATGGCCCAGATCGTCGACACCCCGGCCCGCCGGGCCTTCATGGCCCAGCTGGGCGAGCAGGGATGGCTGGGGATCACCTGGCCCAAGGAGTACGGGGGCCAGGAGGGCGACGGCGTCTACGAGCACCTCCTGAACGAGGCCCTGGCCCGCCGGGGCGGCCCCCAGATCGGCAAGGGCGTCGGCATCGTGGGCAAGACGATCATCCGTCACGGCAGCGAGAAGCTGAAGCAGGAATTCCTCCCCAAGATCCTGCGCAACGAGGTCGAGTTCGCCGTCGGCTACTCCGAGCCCAACGCCGGCTCCGACGCGGCGTCGATGCAGCTGAAGGCCACCCGCGACGGCGACGGCTGGCGGCTGAACGGTCAGAAGACGTGGACCACCTCGGCCCACTTCGCCGAGTGGTACTGGGTGGGGGCCCGGACCGATCCCGAGGCGCCCAAGCACGCCGGGATCACCCTCTTCCTCGTCCCCCTCGACCACCCCGGGATCACCGTCAAGGCCATCTGGACGATGGGTGACGAACGGACCAACGAGGTCTACCTCGACGACGTCTGGGTGTCGGACGACTACGTCGTGGGTGAGCTCAACCACGGATTCCAGTACATCTCCGAAGCGCTCGACCTGGAGCGCTTCACCATGTTCACCTTCTCCCCCATCGCCCAGCGCCTCGACGTCCTGTGCGACTACGTGGCCCACGCCGGGCGCGACGGGTCGCCGCTACGCGACGACCCCGTCGTCCGCCAGCGGATCGCCCAGCTGGCCACCCAGGCCGAGGTGGCCCGGGTCCTCGGTCTCTCCTTCGTCCACAAGTCGTCCAAGGGCGGTGCCGCCCCGACGGCCGAGGCGTCGGCCTACAAGCTCTACGCCACCGAGCTCTCCAAGCGCCTGGCCAGCGCCGTCCATGGACATCGGCGGGCCCGGCGCGCAGCTGCGGGTGAAGACGGCCGACGCCCCCATGGAGGGCCGGGCCGAGTCGACCTACCGCTACACCGTGATCGACACCATCGGCGGCGGGGCGTCGGAGATCCAGAAGAACATCATCGCCCGCCGCAAGCTCGGGCTCCCGAAGAACTTCTGATGGGCAGTCCGCACCGGGCCCCCGCCCCGGCCCGCTCGCCGGGGTGACGGTGCTCGACCTGTCGAGTGTCGGCCCCGCGGCGCGCGCCACCCGGCTGCTGGCCGACTACGGCGCCACCGTGGTGAAGGTCGGGGCCGTCCCCGGCCGCGGTCCCGCCCCGGTGACGCCGCCCTTCTTCGCCTACAGCGCCGCAGCGGGGGATGCGCCGGGTCCAGCTCGACGTCCGCCATCCCGACGGGCCTCGAGGCCTTCCTCGCCCTCGCCGCCGGGGCCGACGTGGTGGTGGAGAGCTTCCGTCCCGGCGTCGTCGACCGCCTCGGGATCGGCTACGACGACGTCCGGGCCGTCAACGCCGGCATCGTCTACTGCTCGACCAGTCCGGCTACGGCCAGGGCGGGCCCCGGTCCGGCTGGGCCGGTCACGACCTCAACTACCTGGCCGTCGCCGGCTACCTGGCCACCAGCGGCCCCGGTGCCGACGGGGGCCCGCCGATCCCCGGCGCCACCATCGCCGACGCGGCCGCCGGCGGCATGCACGCGGCACTGGCCATCACGGCCGCGCTGTTCTCCCGTCAGCTCACCGGTGAGGGCACCTTCCTCGACGTGTCCGTGGCCGACGGGGCCCTGTGGCTCATGTCCCTGGCCGTCGACGAGCACCTGGCCACCGGGACCGAGCCGGGCCCCGGACACGACGTGTTGACCGGGCGCTACGCCTGCTACGACACCTACCGGGCGGCCGACGGACGGTGGCTGGCGGTGGCGGCCATCGAGGCCAAGTTCTTCGCCAACCTCTGCCGGGCGCTCGGCTGCGAGGAGTGGACCGACCGCCAGTACGACGACGACGCCCAGGACCAGGTGCGGGCCGCCTTCGCCGCCGCCTTCGCCCGGCGCGACCGCGACACGTGGGTGGCCACCCTCTCGGGCGACGACACCTGCGTGGCCCCGGTCCAGGCCGTGTCGGAGATCGCCCACGATCCCCAGTTCACCGCGCGCGGGGCCGTGGTCGAGGCGATCGGACACCGACGGGCGCTCCTTCTGCCAGGTGGGCGCCGTCCTGGCCGGCATGCCGCCGGTGTCCGCACCGGTGATCGTCCGCGACCCGGCCGTCACCGACACCGACGAGCTCCTCGAGGCGGCCGGGGTCGACCCGGACGCGGATCGCCGAGCTGCGCCGGCAGGGGGTCGTGGCGTGACGGCCGCCGCCGACACGTGGCCGAGGTCCGCGCCCTCATCGGTGTGCCCCAGTACGAGGAGACCGGTGAGTTCCCGGTCGAGCGGGGCTACATCTGGACGACCTGTGCGTCGGTGGAGAACGGGAACCCCCTCTTCTGGGACGACGACGTCGCCCGGGCGATCACCGGCGGGCCCATCGCGCCGCCCACGATGTTGTCGGTCTGGTTCCGACCCCATCACTGGGCCCCCGGTCGCGACGCCCCCCATCTGCCCCTCCAGATCCACTTCGACCTGAAGGAGCGCCTCGGTCTGCCGGAGGCGGTGATGAGCGACAACACCATCGTCTTCCACGAGCCCGTCCGGCCCGGCGACGTCCTGACCACGCGCCAGATCCTGCGCTCGGTCTCCGACGAGAAGACCACGAAGCTCGGGACCGGGAGGTTCTGGGTCATCGACGTCGAGTACACCAACCAGTCCGGTGCCCTGGTCGGTGTCGAGTCCTACACCGGCTTCGGCTACCGGCGCGCCGCGCCACCGGCCCCGACGCGGCGGCACCGCGCCGATGAGCCCGGACGTCGACCACCGCGCACCGTCGCTCCGGTGCTGCTCGGGCGAGGTGGCCGTCGGCGACCGGCTCCCCGAGCTCGCCTACGACGTCACCGCCACCACCGTCGTCCTCGGCGCGCTGGCCAGTCGCGACTGGCGGCCCATGCACCACGACAAGGACTTCGCCGTCGAGCGCAACGGCACCCGGGACATCTTCCTGAACACGCCCAACCAGGCGGCCTGGTTCGAGCGCTTCCTGACCGACTGGACCGGTCCCCACGGGCGCCTGGGCAGGATGACCTTCCGGATGCTCGGCTCGGTCTTCCCCGGCGACACCATGGTCCTGTCCGGGGTGGTGGACGAGGTGACGGTGGACGACGCCGGCTGCGGCTGGGTGGGGGTCGACGTCACCCTGTCGGTGGGCGGCGACGTGAAGACGACCTGCGACGCACGGGTGGCCGTGCCCGTCGACACCGACGACAATCCGTGGAGCCGCACCGGGGCGCGGTGGCAACCGTGACGGCGGCCATCGTGAGAGGGAGGAGCTGACGGTGCTGGATCTCGACTTCGACGCCGAACAGGAGATGCTCCGCGACACGGTGCGCGGGGTGTGTGCCACCCACTGCCCCCTGTCGGTCGTCCGCCAGCTGGAGGACGACCCGATCGGGTACCCGGCCGAGCTCTGGAAGCAGCTCGGGAAGCTCGACCTCATCGGCCTCCTGCTCCCCGAGGAGCACGGCGGTGCGGGCATGACCCTCATCGAGGGCGTCGTCCTCTACGAGGAGCTCGGTCGCTCTCTCGCCCCCACCCCGCACTTCGTGAGCGCCGTCCTCTGCGGTGGGGCGTTGGCCCGGGCCGGGTCGGCCGCCCAACGCCGGACCTGGATGGGGCCCATCGTCACGGGCGAGGCCATCCTCACCCCGGCCTGGTTCGAGCCCGAGAACAGCGGCGCGCCCGCCGGCGTCCAGGTCCGGGCGGTGCCCGACGGCGACGGGTTCCGCATCTCGGGCACCAAGCGCCACGTCGCCTTCGCCGCCGCCGCCACCCGCCTCGTCGTCCTGGCCCGCACCGGGGACGGCGCCGGGGGACGTCGACCTGTTCCTCGTCGACCCGACGGCGCCCGGTGTCACCCTCACCCAGCAGCACACCATCGGGTCCGACGCCCAGTTCCGCGTCGACCTCTCCGACGTCCACGTGGGCGCCGAGGACCGGATCGGGGAGCCCGGTTCGGGTTGGCGGACGTGGGACGCCGTCATGCACGACGGCTGCATCCTCCTCGGCGCCCAGGCCATGGGCGGGGCCCGCCAGGCGCTCGACATCACCGTCCAGTACTCGAAGGACCGCCACCAGTTCGACAAGCCCCTCGGGGCCTTCCAGGCGCTGGCCCACTACCTGGCCGACGCGGCGACCACCGTCGACGGGGGGACCACCCTCGTCCACGAGGCGGCCTGGGCCCGCGCCGTGGGCCGGCCCGTGGACAGGCTCGCCCCCATGGCCAAGCTCTTCGCCTGCCAGACCTACCGCGACGTCACGGCCATGGCCCAGCAGATCTTCGGCGGTATCGGCTTCAGCGTCGAGTTCGACATCCAGCTCTACTTCCGCCGCGCCAAGCAACTCCAGATCTCGTGGTGGGACACCCGCTACCTCGAGGAGCTGGTGGCCGCGGCCGTCCTCGACGGCGGCGCCGGCGCCTGACCGCCGGGGTGGTCACGGCACCGCCGGACCGGGTTCCGCCAGTCGGGGGAGCACCTTGTCGACGAAGAGCTCCAACGACGGCCAACCGACGGCCGGGTCGAGACCGCCGACGAGCGGCTTGAGCTTGAGCCCGGCCCGGGGATCGAGAGAACGGGCGAGCGTCACGCACTGCTCCGGGGTCACCACCGCATAGAGCCCGGCCCGACGGACCTCGTCCACGCTCGTCACCTCCCGCCACGGATTGGCACCCGGGTCGTGGGCGGACCAGGCGCCGTAGCCGTTGGTCTCGTGGACGGCGTGGGGCCCGATCTGGGCCCACGACCGCTCGGGGTCGTCGGTGACGAAGACCCACATCGGTCCGTCCGGCCACAGCAGGATCCCGTCGCCCTTCCCGAGCCGGCGGCACTCGGCCACATAGGTGTCGGCCAGGGCCTGGTCGGGGACGGGGGGCAGATAGGCGTCGCCCAGCCGGGCGGCCCGCTTGGGAGCCGACCCGCCGAAGACCACGAACGGCCGGGGGCGCTGGACCGGGCCCGGGGTCACCCGGATGGTCCGGCCCCGGTAGGTGAACGGCTCCCCGGTCAGGGCCTGGACGAAGGCGCCGGCCTTCTCGGCGAAGACGGCACCGCGCCCGGCGTAGTCGACACCGAACATCTGGCACTCGGCCGGGACGTACCCCGCCGCCAGGGTCAGCTCGAGCCGCCCGCCGCTCACCACGTCGAGCACCAGCGCGTCCTCGGCGGCGGACACCGGATCGCGCAGGGTCAGGACCAGAGCCGAGACCATGATCCTCATCTCCTCGGTCCGCGCCGCCACGGCGGCACCGAAGACGAACGGTGAGGGGAGGTAGCCGTCGGGGGAGCCGTGGTGCTCGGAGACCACCACCCTCGGGCAGCCGCGGCTGTCGGCCCACGCCGACATCTCGATGGCCTCGCGATAGAGCGCGGGCCGCGGGGTGCCGAAATCCGGGGCCCGCAGGTCGTGATGGAGCACCCAGTTCACGAGCGAACCCCCCGCCGTCGTGGTCTCACCGGGGGCTGTACTCGCGTCCGAGAGAGAACCCGTCGAGGAAGACATCGGCGTCCCTGCTCCGCGCGTACCGGTCGACGAGGGCCCGGAAGCGCGGCGAATGGTTCGGTTCCACCAGATGGGCGAGCTCGTGGACGAGGACGGCGTCGAGAACCCAACCGGGGACGACCCGGAGGCGGTCCGAGATCCGGATCTCACCGGTCCCGGAGGTGCACGAGCCCCACTGGCTGCGCTGGTTGGTGACCCACCGGATGGACGACGGCCGGACCCCGTCGAGGTAGCGGTCGGCGAGCTGGGCGGCGCGGGCGGCGAGATCGCCGTCCGAGGCGGCGAGATGCGGCCGGTGACCGAGGACGCGACGCACCAGGTCCTCCACCATCTCGGCCCGCGCCGAACGGGGCATGGAGGCCGGGAGGACGACCACCACCCGACCGTCGCTCCAGAAGGCGCTGGCCGACTTGCGCCGCCGCGTGCTGACGCGGACCTCGACCTCCGGCCGGTCGGCGGACGGCGGGATCCGTGCACCTCGGGCCGGGACGGGAACGGCGGCCGGCGGCGGTGGCCCGGGCGTCGGCGGGGTCGCCCGGGTCGGAACGTCCAGAGGCAGCATGGGCTGGACAGGGGCCAGGAGCGACCGGGGCGAATCGTCGTGCACGGAGACATCTTGGCGTGGACCTGTGCCGCGCGGGTGACTCCGCCGGCGATCCCCGGTGCCGGTGGCTACCCTGGCCCGTTCGCCCGCGTCACCAGTGCTTGCGGCGGCCGCTGGCGTTGAGCGCCTCCAGGTAGCGGTTGTAGGAGGCCAGTTCCTCGTCCTCCTCGTCGCCGGTGGTGTCCGGCGCGCCGACGACGGCGCTCTCGTCGTCGGCCGGCGGGCTCCCGGCGCCGTCGGTGCCCTGGTGGGGGACGGCGCCGGGGTCGGTGGCTCCGGCGGGGGGTTCGTGGATCAGCTTCCACCACATGAACACCGCGTAGCCGGCGAAGATCGGCCACTCGAAGACGTATGCCCAGCTCAGCGTGTTTCCCGACAGCGCCCGTGTGACCTGCCACCAGCAGAGGACGACGCAGCCCGGGACGACGACGGCCGCCGTCAGGTGGGTGAGGAGATGCCGGCGTCGGGCCGTCGTGCGGTGCACGGTCCAACGCTACCGACGACGGGCTCCGGTCCGGTAGGCGTGGACGGCCGGGCCGCCGGCGTCCCTCTGGACATCGCGGACCGTGCCATTCAGACTTGGCGCCCTGCCGGGGAGGCTGAAAGGTGTCAGACGCCATGGGTGGACGACGATGACGGGCGGAGGTCCCCCCGCCGAGGGGGGGTCGGGACTGGACCGCCGCTGGTGGACCTTGATCGCCGTCTGCGGCGCCACCTTCATGCTCCTCGTCGACGTCACCATCGTCCAGGTGGCTCTGCCCACCATGCAGCGCCAGCTCCATGCCAGCTTCGCCGACCTCGAATGGGTGATCTCGGCCTACGCCCTGGCGCTGGCGGCGTTGATCCTGACCCAGGGCTCGCTGGCCGACCGCTTCGGACGGAAGCGGATCTTCGTCGTCGGTCTGGCCGTCTTCACGCTGGCGTCGTTGCTGTGCGGCCTGGCCGACAGCGCCACCTTCCTGATCGTGGGACGCGCCATCCAGGGTGTGGGTGGTGCGGCGATGTTCGCCACCTCCCTGGCGCTCATCGGACAGGACTTCCGAGGCCCGGAACGGGGGACGGCCATCGCCGCGTGGGGCGCCACCGTCGGTGGTGCCGTCGCCGTCGGTCCGCTGGTCGGTGGTGCCTTGACGAGCGGTCTGGGATGGCGATGGATCTTCTTCGTCAACGTCCCCATCGGGATCGTCACCTTCGTCCTCGCTCTCACGCGGATGGTGAACATCAGCGACCCCGGCACCAAGCGCCTCGACGTCGCCGGCCTGACCACTTTCTCCGGGGCTCTGTTCCTTCTCGTCCTGGGGCTGACCCGGGGGAACGACGACGGGTGGGCGAGCGCCTTCATCCTGACCCTCCTGTGTTCCTCGGCCGTGCTCCTCGGCGCCTTCGTCTTCGCCGAGTTCCACCAGGACCGGCCCATGTTCGACCTCTCGCTCTTCCGCAAGCCGGCCTTCCTCGGCGTGTCCCTCGCCACCTTCGCCATCGGTGGCGGCATGTTCGCCATGCTGACCTACCTCACGCTCTATCTCCAGGACCTTCTCGGGTTGTCCCCCTTCCAGGGAGGGCTCCGACTCCTCCCGCTGACCGTCCTGTGCTTCGTCGTGCCCCTGGCCACGCGCAACCTGGCCGAGCGCACCCCACCGGGGGTCTCCCTCGGGGCGGGACTTCTCTTGTCGTCGGTGGGCCTGGCCCTCATGCACGGGGTGACGGCGACGTCGTCATGGACCACCCTGCTGGCCGGCCTGCTCGTCTCCGGTCTGGGCATCGGGATCGCCAACCCGGCCATCGCCAAGATCGCACTCGGCGTCGTCAGTCCCGAACGAAGCGGCATGGCGTCGGGCATCAGCAACACCTTCCGCATCGGCGGTCTGGCCACGGGGGTGGCCGGCCTCGGTGCTCTCTTCCAAGGACGGATCGCCAGCTCTCTGTCGAATGCCATCGGTCAACCGGCCCAGTCGGTGGCCGGCGCCGTGGCGGCCGAGGGGACCCACGGCGCCGATGCCCGGATGCTGGCCCAGGCGCATCTGACCCGGGCCGCCGGGACCGCCTTCAGCACCGGGATCAACGACCTCCTGGTGACCGGTGCCGTCATCGTCTTCATCGGGGCCCTGTTCTCCCTCCTGGTCCGGCGCAGGGACTTCCAACAGCAGCGTCCCGCCGCTCCGGCGCCCGGTGACGGAGCCCGGCCATGCTGGCGGAAGCGGCCACCTGAGGTCACGGCGGCGCCTCGCCGCCGACGTCGGGCACCTCGCGGTCGGGCACCTCGCGGTCGGGCACCTCGCGGTACGGTGCATCCGTGGCCGACGACGTGACCTGGGGTCTGGTGGAGCCGTCGCTCCTGAGCCGCATCGTCGTCGTCTCACCTCACTTCGACGACGCCATCCTGGGGGCCGCCCACCTGCTCGCCACCTATCCGGGCAGCACCGTGGTCACGGTTCTGGGCGGTCGACCGCCGGCTTATCCGTCCGAGCCGACCGATTGGGACGCCTGCGGAGGGTTCGTCGCCGGCGACGACGTGGTGGCCCGACGGCGCCAGGAGGATCGCGCCGCCATGGACTTCGTCGACGCCACGACCCGTCTGGCTCGAGTTCGCCGACCACCAGTACCTGTCCAAGGATCATCGGCCGCGGCCGGCGGACGTGGCGCCGGCGCTCGGATCGGCTGTCGACGCTGCCGGGGCGACCGCCGTCTTCCTTCCCATGGGTCTGGCCAATCCGGACCACGTCCTCACCCACGATGCCGGTCTGATGGTGCGGTCGGAGCGGGCCGGATCCGGGGGTGGACCGGCGTGGTTCTGTTACGAGGACCACGGCTACAAGCACATCCCCGGGATCCTGGCCTGGCGGATCACCAAGTTGTTCAAGGCCGGACTGTGGCCGACCCCGGCCGTCGTGGCCATCGAGCCCGACATGGATCGCAAGCGGGCCGCCATCGCCCTCTACGAGAGCCAGGTCGCACCGCTCGAACGTGACCACGTCCTGAGCGAACGCCTGGCCGCCAACGTCCCCGAACAGTACTGGCGGCTCGCCCCCCCACCCGAGGGATGGGAACGTCTGACCGACTCGGTCTAGCGGACTGTCACCGCCGTCGGCGGTGCCGTCACGGACCTCCTGCTTCGTCAGGCGCCCTGATTGTTGTGCGCCGTCGCCACGGCGAGGATCACGATCAGGAGGAAGATGGCGATGAGCGAGAAGCCCACGGCGATCCCGGCGATGGCCAGTCCGCGTCCCTGTTGAACCCCGCCGGTCCGCTTGATCTGTCCGAGCGAGACAAAGCCCAGGATGATCCCGACGACGCAGGAGATGCCGAAGAAGAAGGGGATGATCCCGCCGACCGAACAGGCCAGAGAGGCGATGGCCAAGCCGTTCGTCCGCGGTGTGGTGGTGAACGGCGGCCCCGAGCCGGCGACACCGTAGGGCGAATAGGGGCTTCCCCACGGGGGAGGTCCCGTCGGTGGCATCGGAGGTCCCGGCGGCGGCACCGTGAAGCCGGCGGCGGGGACCGAGTAGGCGGTCGGCGGTACCGGATGACCCGCCGTCGGGATCTGGACACCGGGGGCCGGGGGCGGGCCAGGCGGGGGGACCTGCCGGGCGGGATGGGTTTCGGGTGGGTACCACCGTCCGTCCGTGGCCTGCCACCACCCCGGCCCTTGTTGCGTGTCGCTCATGGACAGGCTCCCTGTTTCAGCGGTCCCTCGAGACTCCAGTATCCACCCATCCGAGGTGGGCCCTCCACGATCGACCGACGGGAGGAGCAATCGGCACGCCGGTTCACCGCCGCCGCATCGGGCGGTCGGTGACGTCATCCCGTGACCGGGATGACGTTCGCCTCCGAGAGATCGACGGTCACGACAGAGTGAACGGGGACACGTGTGTTTGCGGCCGGGTACTGGGTGGCGACCAGCCCCGCTGGCACATTGCTGACCGCTACGAAGAACGGTGCGACAACGAGTCGTCGTTGAAGAAGTGCCGCAGTCATCTCGCCCTCGGTCATTCCGACCAGAGAGGGAACGGAGGTCTTCGTGACGACCGGCCCTGGCCGAGGGCTCGTCGTCGGGACGGCCGTTGTCTGCGCACCCGTCGTCTGCGCACTTGTCGTCGGTGGAGCTGAGCTCCCCACGGTTATTCCCGTGATGTGCACGACAGCGAGAACGAGGGCAAAGAGCAGTCCCAAGCCGGTCGTCACCACCGCCACCCGTGTCGCTTGCCGTCCCGCCTTCCCGAGCTCCCGGACAGTCCTGCCGAAGTAGAAGCGCGAGACGACGAGGATGAGAATGGCAGTGAAGGCGAAGAGCGCCGTCATCAGTAGAGTCGGCGCCACCCATGTGTCATGGCTCTGTTTGGGATGCAATTCGGATCGCACGGCTTGCCAAGGGCTCCAGAGGACAGCGGCAACGACAGCCAGCCCTCCGACCGTCACGAAAAGTGTCCGAATTCGACGGTGGATCGGCGGACTCTCGCTTGTCGGACCTCGCTTGGCCACGGGGCTCTGGTGGTACCCGGAAAGACCATCCAGGTCTCCGAGTATCAAGATTCCCTGAGAGTCAACGATGGCCAGCATGGATTGGAGCGATGGTTTTCTCTTGGGCATGGCCCAAGGCTAGAGATCATGGATCCTGGTCGCCCGGGCGCGGGAGTGACGGCCGCAGTAGGTCTGGCCAGGGATTTCTCTTGCTCATGTCGTCGGGTGTCGTCCCCTGCCGTCGCAAGTCGTCGAAAATTCTGGGATGGATTCTGGGATGTTTCGCATGCTCGTTGTCTTCGGTGGCCATCGTGTCGGCTGCCGCACCGCCGACGGCGGCTTGGCGTCGACCTGTTGAAAAGGGCCGAGCCAGTGCTCACGTCACAGAGACGTCGACAGATCCTCTAAGAGGCCGCGCGGATTGGTGACAAGCCTCTGAACAGGACGTTCGCGCGTTGAAAGTGGTGACCATCCACCGGTCGTTGGTGTGGCCCCGAGACAATCGGGGTGCGACCCAAATCACCAAACGACCGAGTGGAGGTCCCCCCACATCATCCGCGCGCTCGAACCCGAAGTGGTAGATGTCGTCTGGGCTGGAATCAAACCGCTCATCCCCGCACCTGTCGATCACCATCCGCTCGGCTGCCATCGGCCCCGTGCCGATGACCGGGACTGTTTCGAGGTGATGCTCGTGCGCCTGGTGACCGGGTGCTCCTGGGAGGACGCCGAGCGGCTGTGTCAGAACAAGGTGTCGGACACCACGGCACGAGAGCGACGCGACGAGTGGATCAAGGCGGGGGTGTTCAACGCCATCGCCGCCGAGGCCAGAGAGGGCTACGACAAGATGATCGGCCTCGATCTCTCCGACGTGGCCATTGACGGGTCACTGCACAAAAGTCCAGCCGGAGGTGAGGGAACGGGCAAGAATCCGACGGACAGAGCCAAGCTCGGATGGAAGTGGTCGGTGTTCACCGACAGAAACGGCATCCCCATCGGCTGGGCCGTCGACGGCGCCAATCGCAACGACTCCGTCATGCTCGAGCCGACGTTACAGGCCGCTCAGGACATCGGCCTGCTCGCTGACATCGAGACGCTGTGGCTCGATCGTGGTTATGACTCCGACGTCACACGGACGCGTCTTTCGGCCCTCGGCATCGACGACGCGGTGATCGCCAGGAAGCGCAAGCGCGGCGCGACCGACGGCAAAAAGAAGCACTCGATGGGACTGCGATGGCCGGTCGAACGCACCAACTCCTGGCTCAGCAACTTTGGTCAGCTGAGGCGAAACACCGACCGGAAAACCATCCATCGTCTTGCTCAGTTCGCCCTGGCGGTCGCCTTGCTGCTCATCGCCAAGCTCATCGATTGGCGTAATCGCTGGTCACGAGTCCCGTCACCTATCCGCTGAACCTCTAAGGGGCTTCCGGGTCCTGTACACGGGCTTGGCGGGCTGCAGCCGTGGGATAGATCCGAGGGCGACCCGCACCGGCCCTGCGGCCTCCCCAGCCGACATCCGGGCCCGCTGGGACGTCCTCGACAGCCGTATCCACGGGGACCGTGTCCGTGGCGAAAACGGCCTCCGACTTAGCGGCAACCTTCGATCGATTTTCCCGTCTTTCCCGTTTGGTCCGACTTGCTCGTCCCATCGTCGGGATCGTATGAAACGGTTGTTGCAGTGAATCTCGTGTTCCAGCATCCCAAGGGCGACGCCCTCTCTGCCTACGGCATCGGGCGTCGCCTGGAGCTGTGCAGTCATGGCCGGCTCGTACGGTCGGGCCAGTGTTACGGAATCAAGACGCCCATGGACAGTGTTGCTGCAGGTCAGCGGGGAGCCCCGGTGTGTGAGCATGTTCTTTACAGAAGGTCAAGATCTTTGTTGCTACCTGCGTGCCAACAGAAGCGCGACAAAGTCAGCACCCACGTCCTGGCCACTGGCCGCCTTGACCAGCAGCACACCCATCTCCCGATCGTCAGAGGGCAGGAAGGTGGCGCCTTCCAGGCCGTTTCGGTCAAGAACCCAGCGAGCCGCGAGCAACGCAGTCCGCTTGTTCCCTTCAGCGAAGGCCTGCGCTCGGGCCACTCGGTAAGCCAATACGGCGGCGGCCTCGACAGGATCCTCGATCAGATCGATGGCTGCGAGAGCACGAGCGACCCGGTCGAGTTCATCGGGTTCGTCGAACCACTCGTCGTCTCGACGGACAACGTGGTTGATCGCCACCACGAGGTCGACGGTAGGTCGATTCAATGGTCGTGCAGGTAACGAAGAAGGTCCTCGTACTCGACCAGCCGTTCCTCCAGCCAGACGCGGTCCGCCGAGTCGAGGTCTTCGAGGGCCTCGACGGCGTTCACGGGTCTGCCTTCCACCTGACTCACAGAAACCAGCCTATCCGACCGAAGATCGGTTTCAGCAGCCGATCCCTGGTCGGAATGGTGATTCGAGCGGGACGCTTCGTTGTTTCGAGGCCCTTTCCGTGCTGATCGCCCGTCCGGGGACTCCGGCAGTCTCCCGGTCTCGCTCGGGAAGGCCTGGCCGTGCCGGTTGAGCGTCATGGTGGCCTGGGCATGGCCAGGGCGCTCGGCCACCGTAAGGGAGGAACCCGACTTCCAGGGCGCACGGGACGAAATCGTTGCTGTGCATTTGGGTCGCTCTTGTATTTAGGGGTGCTGTGTTACAGGGGCCGCACCCGCCGACGATAACCTTGGGTGTCTGCAAGGCTTTGTATATGACTGCGATGATGCTCTTGCGTTGCTTCGGCCGGCCTGACCCATGTTATGACCGGCTTAGTGCCCAGGCGTTGACGTGTCGTCCGGTCGAGGCAGCGCACCCTAATACTGCCCGCCAGCCGGGCGGGCAGTGACCTAATAGGAGCCTGATCGCAACAGGTCCCCTCGCAGTCCTGTCCGTCCGCCCGACCGGCGAGCGATGGCCATTGACCACATTGAGGAGACCAACGACCATGCCCAGCATCGCACTCGGCCGCCGTGACGTCATCATCGGAGTCGACACCCACAAGAATGAACACGTCGCTGTTGCCATCGACGGTCTCGGTGGCCGCCTCGGCGATCTCAATCTGCCGGCGAACCCCGGCGGTTACGCTCAAATGGTGGCCTGGCCGTCGGGTTCGGGACCGTCGCCCGGTTCGGCGTCGAGGGCACCGGCTCTTATGGCAGCGGGGTGGCCCGTTTCCTACGCCGCAACGGTCACAACGTGATTGAGGTCAGTCGACCTCCCCGAAAGGGCGAGCGGAGGATGTCAGGCAAGAGCGACGCCATCGATGCCGAGCACGCCGCCCGGGAGGTGCTCGCTGGCAAGGCGACCGCCACTCCGAAGCTGGCGAACGGGCTGGTCGAGGCGATCCGACTGGTCAAAATCGCCCGTGATACGGCCGTGAAAGCCCACAGCACGGCCATGATCACCCTGAAGGCCACCTTGGTGACCGCCTCCGACGAGCTGCGTGGCGAGCTCGAGCCGCTCACGGACTTCAAGCTCACAACCGCCTGTGCCGGCCTGCAAGCCGATGGTGACCTCGGCGACCCCGCCCAGGCGATGCTCCACGTCCTCGGCTCTCTGGCCCGCCGATGGTTCGAGCTCCACGAGGAGATCAAGGTCCACTCCCGTCAGCTCAAGAAGCTCACCAAGGCTGCCGCGCCAGACCTGGTCGCCGCCTTTGGAATCGGGCCCGATGTCGCCGCTGAAATGCTGGTCACCGCCGGCGACAACACCGATCGCATCCGCTCCGACGCTGCCCTCGCCAAGCTCTGCGGTGCATGTCCGATCCCGGCCGGCTCGGGCAAGACCAACGGGCGACACCGGCTCAACCGTGGCGGAAACCGCCAAGCGAACTCCGCCCTGCACCGAACGATCGTCGTTCGCATGCGCTGGCACCCCCCGACCATCACCTACGTCGAGCGCCGGACCGCCGAAGGACTCTCAAAGAAGGACATCATCCGCTGTCTCAAGCGATTCCTCGCCCGCGAGATATACGGACTGCTGCCTGCACCCAGCGTTCCGATCGTGCTCGCGTCCGCCGCGTAGAACCACTTGACGTCTATAGGAGCTTCAGCGCAACGCAGCCGAACCCCTGGCTTGATGATGGCGGTAGCTCTCCTGGTTTTGGGCGCCGCTCTGGGTGCCTGCGGAACAGTGAAGGCAGCGCTCCCCGTACTCTCCACATCGGCGTGCCAGCCTGGTGATCTTCCTGGATATTCGAGTACCTCACCCAGCGTCGTCGCGAAACACAATCCATCGCTTGGGACATACACGGTTGCCAATTCGACCCTCCGGGGAGATGCAGCCCAGTTCCCTATCTCTTGCAGTGTGGTCGACATGCGATCCGCCGAAGCTGCTTCAAAGGAGATTCAGCTCCTGACCCAGGACATCAAGGAGGCGAATCTGGCACCGTCACCAGGGACAACGGAGACTCCGCCTCCCTTGTTCCCCGTTGGCCAGTTCGATGTGTCAGGTGTCCCAAATGCGGTCGGATTGGAAGGCACCGCCGGTCGCTCGATTCTCTTTCGCTTCAATCGGTTTGCTGTTTATATCGACAGCGGCTACTCGTCGGAACCCAATGGACATCGTCACGTCACTGCGTCACGACGTGAGTTAACGGTAGAGGCGAGAGACACCTATGGACGGCTGTGTCCATGGCCATGAGGAAGTACCCACTGGTGGCCACCAGAAGTACCCACCCCTCGGAGCGGATGTTCAGGTTTTGTCCAGCGTAGGTGAACCTCCTTTCTGACGCGCTTCCTTCATCCGAAATGACTCCCCGTCGGTGATCACGATCACCCGGTGATGGAGCAACCGGTCGAGGAGACTGACGGCGGTGGTGTGCTCGGGGAGGAACTTCCCCCACTCCTCGAAGGGCCAGTGCGAGGCCACACCGAGGGCCCGGCGTTCATAGGCGGCGGCCACGATGCGGAAGAAGAGTTCGGCGCCGGTGCCGTCCATCGGAGCGAATCCGATCTCGTCGATCAGAATCAGATCGGCCTTCAGGATCTGGGTGACGACCTTCCCGACCGAGTTGTCGGCCAAAGCCCGGTAGAGGGTCTCGATGAGTTCGGTGGCGGTGAAGTAGCGGACCCGGTGGCCGGTGTCGACGGCCTGGTGGCCCAGGGCCACAAGGAGGTGACTCTTGCCCGTCCCCGCCGGCCCCACCAGACACAAATTCTCCTTGGCCCTGATCCACTCGAGGCTGGCCAAGTAGTCGAACGTCGCGCGTTCGACCGACGAGGCGGCCACGTCGAACTCCTCCAGCGTCTTTCTGACCGGGAAGGCAGCGATCTTCATCCGGGCTCGTGCATTGGACTGGTCGCGGGACTCGATCTCGGCCTCGATCAAGGTGCGTAGGAACTCCTCGGGCTTCCAGCGCTGCGTCTTGGCCGTGATCAGCAGCTCCGGCGAGAGTTTGCGCATGGCTGAGAGTCGGAGCCGACGCAGTCCCGCCTCCATGTCGGCCGCCAGCGGCGGCGGGGTGGCGGTCATGACTGCCCGCCGATGGCGTAGTCCGACAGCGAGCGCACCGGGACCGCCGGCAACTCGATGATGAGGGCCTCGCCTGAACGCGTCGGATGAGGAGCGCCGTGACCGGCGTCCAGGATGGACACAACGTCGGCGGCCCGGAAGCGGCTGAAGGCGACGGCCCTCTCCAGCGCGGAGGTGACCGGTTCCCGGCCGTGGATGGCCTCCAGCTGGCACAGCTCGTCGAGGTCACGGGCGAGACCCGTCATCCCGTGGGCGGCGGCTCCCTTGATGAAGGCAACGGCTGCCGGACCGAGATCACAGAAGGCCTTCTCGGCCGCACTCTTGGGGCGCACCGCCCGAGCGGGGAGCGGTCGGGGTCCCCCGTAGTGGGCATCGTCAATGGACGTCTCACCAGGGGAAACGACCAGATGCTCGGCGACGGTTTCTTCGTGGGAGACGATCGTCATGACGCCGTCTCTGACCCGGAGCTCCACATCGGAACCGATGTGCGACGTCGGCACTGAATAGCGGGCCGATCCGAACCGGACACAACTCAGCTTGCTCACCTTGCGGGTGACGACTTTGCCGATGGTCGCCCGCAGGGTGGGAAGGGCCGAGAAGAGCTTCCGCTCAACGGCCAGGCGTTCGTTGGGGATGGCGCAGATCTCGGAGTGTTCGACGCTGTTCACCTCGTCGAGCCACAGCCTCCCTTTGGCGTTGGCCGTGGCCAGCTCGGTGACAGTCAGTTCCTCTGGGATCATGAGGTCGGACTTCACATAACCGACCAGGTTCTCGACCAGACCCTTCGATTCCGGGTCGGCCCCTTCGCAGAAGTCGGGCTGGAACCGGTAGTGGACGGCGAAACGCACGTAGGCCGGGGTGGGGATGACGAGGCCGGCCACGGTGCCACCCTTCAGACAGCCCATGCGGTCGGTGAGAGCCGTCTTCGGCACGCCGCCGATGTATTCGAAGCACTCGGCCAGCGCATTCATGGTGGCGTCGGCTCCCAGGTTGTCGGTGAAAAAGACAAAGCGCACCCGACTCCAGGCCACCACGGCACAGAAGACGAACAGCGGACCGATCTCCCCCCAGTCGAAGACCAGCATGTCGCCCGGCGTCCACACCCCGGGGCGCCGGCCCCGGTGGTTCTCCGTCCGCCACTGGACCTTCGTCTCGGCCACCAGACGACGCAGGTTGCGGGCCGAGCCCTCATAGCCGGCGGCCCGGACGACGGGCAGGAGGCGCTTGGCCGAGATCTTGCCCTTGGTCCGTTCCACCCGCTCGGCCACCACGTTCCGCACGGTGTCGTAGTTGTGGGCCAGCGGTGGATCGAGCCCGGCCTGGGCCCTCTGGGCGGCCAGCACCGCCTTCTTGACCGTTCTGTGGGTGGTGCCGCAGATCTCAGCGGCCCCTCGATACGAGCCCACCTCCCGATAGGCAGAAGTCATGTCCATGCGTTCCCTCACTGGTTTCATAGAGGTGTCCCCTCGGTCGGTGCGGCGGTTGGCTAGACACCGCCACCGTCACCGGCCGGGGGAACCCTCAGGTGGATGGTTCAGTGAGGGGTGGGTACTTCTCGTGGCCAAAACCGGGTACTTATCTGGCCACCAGCGGGTACATCAGCTGGCCATAACCGGGTACTTCTTGATGGCCACGGACAGGCTGATGGCGCTTCGGTAGAAGATCGAAATGCTTTCTCCAGTTGCCCCTTCGGGCGCCCTGCCTGCTCTTCCTCGCTTATCCCCACGGTTGTATACGCCAGTCGGAGATCGGGGAAGTCGGTTCTCCGAAGCGAACCCCCACGCCCGAAAGGTGCAATTTGAAGCCGATTCGACATTGCAGAAGCCAACGATGAGAACGCAGTCAGGACGCGACGTACCGCCGGACGCCTACGATGACGCCGGCGGCGCCGCCAATGGCCCGTCACCTGGTCCGGCCGCATAGGGCGAGAGGCATCGAGCGCTGGTGACCAGACGTAACCATCAGCAGGGACCGGGACGCCGGTCAGATCCGATCGAACGTCAAGAAGACGCCGATGAGATTCGAGAGCGGCGACGGTCGACGGATCGAGAGCAATACCCCGGGATCTGTGGGTCTTCGGGTCTTTTTCAACGAGTCCGTTGGAGCGGGTTTCGGTAATGGCCCGGCTTACGGTCAGGGTCCCGTCGACGAGATCCAGGTCCGTCCAACGAAGGCCGCAGAGCTCTCCCCGCCGGCACCCGGTCGTTGTGGCCACGAACACCAGACAAGCGAGGTCGGGATTGCGCTTCTCGAGGTCCACCAGGACCCGGCGGACGTCATCCAAGCTCGGGGGTCGGACTTCTCGGGGCCGGAGCGACGGGCCGTGGCCCGGACGGTAGGCGAGTGGTCGATCCATCCCCAACGGACCGCCTGATGCAGTGCCGCCGAAAGACAGGCGTGAGAATGGTGGATCGTGTTGTTGGCCAGCCCCTTCTTCTGGAGCAGGCCGTAGAACCGGTCGATGTTGGAGGCCGAGAGCTTGGCCAGTTCGATCGAACCGAGGGCGGGATCGATGCCGTTCTTGATCAGGCTCCGGTAGCCCTCGAGTGTCTTGGGGACCGGCCCAGGCGCTCGAGGTGTTCCAGCCAGTGCTCGGTCAGGTAGCGCACGTTCGCTCTCGTGCCCTGAAACTTGCCGTTGGCGGCCGAGCCGGGCGATCTCTTCCTGTGTCTTACGCTTCCCGCCATGAACGGTCCGGCTCACAGATTGATAAGTGCCCGTCAAGGGATCACGGCCGAGGGCCACTCGGATCTCCCACACTCCCGGGGATTTCTCGCGCAGCGAGCCGCTCATCGACGGACGGTACCCCTCGGTTGTGACATTCTGGGATTTTCCTGGGGTTTGGACTCACAAGGAGTCCGGTGACCACCCAGAAGTAGCGATCTACCTGGAACTGCCCCCGTAGCTCAGAGGATAGAGCGTCGGTTTCCTAAACCGTGCGTCGCAGGTTCGAGTCCTGCCGGGGGCGCTTTTTTGGGATTGCGTTGAGATTCGGCTCCCGAGGCGCTCGGTGGCGGCCGACTCCGGATCGGCCGAAACCCGCATCGTCCTGGGGTCGACGCAGAGCGGTCACCCGGGATCCTCGTCGTCATCGTGGGTGGCTGCCGAGCCTTGGACTCCCGCCTCTCCCGGACCATCGATCGGATCGTCCAAAAGCCATTCAATCCCTGGTCGCCGAGGGCCGATACCTCAGGTCGACTGTCCCAGAGCAGCTGGGCGGTGACCAGTCGTGGAGGTTGGGCGGCCCCATGGTGACGATCCGCAGAACCCCCACCGTGGGAGAGACTGACGACCGGTGGCACGGTCGACCGGTCCTGTCTGCGATGGTGAGTGTCGCCGTCTTCGCCACGCCCATTGCGCTGTCCATCGTGGCGGCGACCGTAACGGCGCACGTCCTACCCCGGCCACGGACCACCGGTTGGTTGGCCGGGTGGTGGGTGGTGGTTCTCGGGGTGCCGACCATCGTGTTGCTGACGACCGACCGTCTCGCCCGTCGGGCGTTGCCACTGGCCGTCTTGTTGAAGATGACGATGGTCTTCCCCGACCGGGCACCCAAGCGCCTGGCCGTGGCCCGCAAGTCCGGCAGCACGCGGGACCTCGCGCGGCGTGTGGAGGAGGCCCGGACGCACGGGATCGAGGACGAGCCCGTTGTCGCCGCCGAGAAGATCCTGGCCCTGGCGGGCGCGCTCAACGCGCACGATCGGCTCACTCGGGGACATGCCGAGCGGGTACGTGTTCTCACGGACCTCATCGCCGACGAACTCGATCTTCCCGCCGCCGACCGCGATCGCCTGCGTTGGTCCGCACTTCTCCATGACATCGGCAAGCTCGCCGTTCATCCCGACATCCTGAACAAGCCCGGCAAGCTCGACGACGCGGAGTGGGAGGTGATCAAGAGACACCCGCTCGAAGGGGCCAAGCTGACCGCACCCCTGGCGGGCTGGCTCGGGGAATGGGCGAACACCATCGCCGAGCACCACGAGAAGTACGACGGCAGCGGGTATCCCTACGGACTCAAAGGCGACCAGATCTCGTTCGGTGGTCGGATCGTGGCCGTCGCCGACTGCTACGACACCATGACGAACGTCCGCACCTACAAGACGTCGATGAGCCCGAAGGCGGCCCGAGCGGAGCTTGCCGCCTGCGCCGGCACACACTTCGACCCCAGGGTGGTGCGCGCTTTTCTCGATGTCTCGATCGGACGTCTCCGGCCGGTCGCCGGCCCGTTGGCGTGGCTCGGTTCACTGCCCTTTGTGAGCAACATCCCCCAGGCGGTCTCCGTGCTCGGGAGAGTAGGAGCGGCATCCGTGGTGGTAACGGGGGCGGTGGCGGCGGGCACCCTGCACGCCGCACCTCATCGTGGTCAGGTGCTGCTCCCGATCGGTACCGTTCCGCAGGCGTCGGGGTCAGTTTCAGCGGGAACGGGAACGCAGCGCAGGCAGGGCGCCGGTGGGTTCGATGGCTCCGCGGCCAAGTGGCAGGGCCCCGGGGCCTCATCGACCACGTCGACGGTCGTCGCCTCGGGGGGCTCGGGCGACGGTGGTTCGGGTGGTGGAGGTTCCGACGGTGGAGGCCCGGGTAGCACCACAACACTCCCCGTGGCACCGGCGACGGTGCCGTCGACACCGACGGGAGTCATGGTGGCCCCGGGGAACGGGCAAGTTGCCGTGTCCTGGACCGGGCCCAACGACGGGGGCAGTGCCATCACGTCGTATACGGTGACGCCATATGTGGGGAGTGCGGCTCAAGCCCCTCATGTGTTCGCATCGGCGGCCACGTCCGAGGTCGTCAGCGGGCTCACCAACGGCACGACCTACACGTTCACGGTGACGGCCACCAACGCCGAGGGTTCGAGCACCCCGTCGGCGCCCTCGTCCCAGGTGACACCCGTTGCTGCGACCTTGAGCATCGTCAACGGTGACGGCAAGGCCGGGCGACCCGGGGCCGGGGACGAGATCGTGGTGACATTCTCACCGGCCCCGTCACCCACTTCCATGTGCAGCGCGTGGACGACGACATCGTTTCCCGATCTCGCCGACAAGAGTGTGTTGGTGCAGGGAACAGAGCCGTTATCGGGAGACGACACCGTCACGGTCACGGACGCCGCGGACTGCAGTGGTGGCTTCCACTTCGGCACCATCGATCTGGGCCAGAGGGGCTACTTCAACGGCAGCGCCTCGTTTGGCGGGACCGTGAGTGGGTGCAGGAACGGCAAGACAACGGGATGCTCGACGATCCACTGGGACGGACACAACACCCTGACCATCACGCTGGGCAAGGCGAGTGGAGGCCAACCGATGCAGACGGCTCCCAGCGTCGCCGTGTACACGGCCGATCCTGCTCTCGGGCTATCAGAACCGATAGACAGCGTCGATGAGGAGAACTTCTAGCTCCTCAGGCCGGCCGCCGCCGGTTGTGACCCGGTCCCAGAGGAATTGCCCGGTGGAGCCTTGGCCGGGATCGTCATCTCGGGGCAGGCGACCATGGAATCGTTCGATACCGGTGGTGACGCCAGTATCGGGATCGAGGCGGATGATGTCGTCCCCGGAACGGTCCCAGGTGGGGATCCGGGGACAGATACCCCTGACGGCACGAGCGGGGGTAGGGATGCGGGGAGGTCCACGGTCTTGATGACCTGGCCGGACGAATCGAGCAGCTGAAGCGTTCCACGCACCTCGTACGGCCCGTCTCCCGATGAGGCCACGGACGGGTCGATCTGATGGGCCAACACGGCGATACCGTCGATGGGCGACATCTGATCGGTCGACCCGTCAGCGAACGTCACCTGGGCGCTGGCGACCTCGGGTCCCACCGACACTGCTATCCACCAGACCGGCGCACCCTCGACGATGCCGAAGGCATTCGAGATGACGGCGGTCGGCTCGGTGGTGGCATTGGGTGTCGTGGCCGAGACGCCCGTCGCGTCGAGCAGGTCACCCTGGCCGACGGCGATGGCGTCCGACAGCTCCAGTGACACCTCCGGGTCGGCCAGCGGAGCCCCCCGGACGATCTGCCCCCCGGGTGCTTCTGAAGACCGGCCCGACGACGGCGATGGTGCGGCGGCGGCCGGTAGGGGACCACAGCCGCAGGACGTCGCCGAAGGGAGCCGATACGCCCGGATCGTCACGCCCCCCGTCGTGGTGCGGGTGAAGACGTGTGTGGCGCTCCCCACGCTCTGGTCTCCTCCGGTCATGTTGACGGTGCTCGGCATCATCGGGCAGGCGATGGCACCGGAGACCGCCGCACCGGAGCTCGCCACGCCCGCGGTGGCACCGGCGGGTAGGTGCCCGCCTCGAGAAGTCGAGGGGGAGCTGGCGAGATGGAGGTCAGCGAGAAGACCGCGATCCGACGAGGACAGGACGCCGGCCGACGTGAGCCCGATGTACCCACCCGCCGTGGCGACCACCAACACGGCGGCCACGACCGCAAGGCGGAGAAGGTGGCGACTGTGGATCCGACGGATTCCGGTGAGATCGGCCCACCGGTTGTGGCTCTGTTGGGCACCGACGCGGCTCGCAGGGCCGGCGATGTCCTCGCTCTCAGATCCCGTCGCACCAGGCCGACCTCCGTCAATTCCCGTTCGCATTGCCATCACCTCCGCGACGAGCTCCTGCGTTCACTCGTCCTCGGGTGGTTGGACGTCCCTGGGCCATGAGAAGTTCCCGAAGGAACTGACCGCCACCGTGAGACGCTCGTGCCGCCCCTTCGCCGCCCATGGCGGGTCTGCCACCGGGGTGCTGCCGGAACCCACGGCGATCGTCCTGGTGGGAACGGATTCCGCCGGTGAAAGAAGGGCCGGGGCCCCGGCGGGGGTGTGGCTCAGCCCGTCGTCGCCGTCGAGGAACGGGCGGGGGCCGCGGTGTCAGGAGAAACGCATCCGGAGGGTGGGGAGGTCGGACCGCTCTGACCGGGCATGAGAACCCTGCCGGCGCACCCGAAATCGGAGAAGGTTGTCTGGCTGGTCTGAGTGACGCCATCGGCGAAAGAGGCGATCGATACGGTCTGGCGGATGTACCCGGCGGCGTCGATCGAGACCTTGATGGTGCTCCCCGTGAACCCCTGTTGCTCCAACACGGCGAGTGCGTCTGAAATCGTGGTGGCTTCTTCCGGCGTGGCGCCGGGCACCGTCGCCTGCCGCGCGGCGTCAAGCGTGACCTGGTACACGGTCACCGCGACACCGTCGACGACCCCTGTCCCGATCTGGCTCGTGCTCGTGATGGCGTTCTGGTCGAGTTCGAGGTAACCAGTGGGGCTGGCGAGGCCCATCATTCCCAGGGCACCCTGTCGGGACCCGAGAGTGTCTTCCACGAGACGGGCGAATCCCGACAGGGGCGAGCCCGGGCCCGTCGTCGAACCGGGCGACAAGCCGTAATTGGCGCCCCCGATCTCCCAGACATCGGTTCCATCGGCGCGCGCCGTGACGGGGCCGATCCCGGGAACGTCCGACGATGCGACCATGGCGAACGGGTCGGTGTCGATCGTGCCCTGTCCGGCGATGACGACACCTTGCGAGTCCGGGTAGCCACAGCCTTCGTTCGGGAAGGAGGAGCTCGCACACGTGCTGCTGGTCTCGCTCGACGATGGCGACGTCGGAGGTTGGTCGGAGTAGGTCATGTCGAAGCTTCCCGAGTCGATGGTGGCGCTGAGGGCGGAGAGCACCCGGTGTCGGGCGGGACCCGTCCGGTCCCTGACACCCGCAGTGGTGGACGTGGCCGATGTCAGCACCAGAGACAGCGGGACGGCCACCGCGACGATGCAGAGAACGGAGACGACCACTCCGCTCACAGCCCGCCACGACCACCGACCCCGGGTGACAGCCGCTCCGCTCTGGTCGAGCCAGATGTCGGGGGGACTGTTGGTGCTCTGTGGACCGATAGGACGGTGGTGGCTCTTCGACACGACCCCCCCCTCCTCCAGGCGATGCGGAGATCTCGGAACTGGCCCAGACGATACGCTCGACTCGACGCCTCCGCGCCTGCCGAAAGACAGACCGGGAGCGGGTGATGGCGGGGCCGAGACCGCGACGACCCCACGAGCCCCGAGGCCGGCTCAAGTATCGACCTGGGCCGACCGATCCGAGGGGATGGCCTTCAGGAGAGTGGGGCGTTCGTGAGCCGGTCCGACGTTCTCGTAGGGCGTCAGCCGATCTTCGACCGTGGCCGTGAGGTCCACGGGTACGAGCTCGTGCTTCGCCCGGACGGCGATGTCCACGCCGGGCCCGACAGGCGAGCCGCTAACCCAGACGGCGACCTCCTCACGTCGCGCATGCTGTTCAGCTCGCTGGAGGTGGGCGTGGACCGGTTCGTCGGCGACAAGCTCATGTTCTGCGACGTCAACGAGGACCTTCTGACCGGCGATCTTGCCTTGCTGCTGCCACCGGAGCGGACCGTGCTCGAGGTCCCGACCGGCGCGGTGTACGGCAGCTACGCGGTGGCCGGTGCGGGTCTCGTGTGCCGGCGTCTCACCGAGGAGGGCTACACGCTGGCGCTCGATGACTTCTGGTGGTCCGACGGGGCCGACGAGATGTTCCCCTTGTTCTCGTTCGTCAAGCTCGACCCGCGGCGCTACGGACCAGATGGAATGGCGGCCGTGATCGAACGTTGCCGGGCGTTCGACGTCCGGGTCCTCGTGCAGTCGATCGACACCGAGACAGCCCTGAGTGAGTCCGATGCGCTCGGGGCCGACCTGTTTCAGGGGTATCTGCTGTCCACGCCGCAGCCCGATCCCGGCCGTGTGATCGACCCGGGTGAGTTCACCAAGACCCGCCTGGCGGCCCGGTTGCTCGAACCTGACGCCGGCATCGCTGAGATCGAGGCACTGGTGCGGGCCGATCCCGCACTCAGCCTCCAACTCCTCCACATGGCAGGGATGGGTGCTGCCGGTGGGATGCGTCGAACGGTGAGCACCGTACGCGAGGCCCTCGTCCTCGTCGGTTGGCGGCGCCTCCAAGCATGGGTGGCGTTGCTCCTGGTGGCCGGCGGACAGGGGATCTCGGAGGAGTCGATGACTTCGGCACTGGTACGGGCCCGTATGTGCGAGCTCCTCGGGCGTCAGGTCGCGGGCGATCGCGCCGAAATGGCGTTCACAGCCGGGATGTTGTCCGGTCTCGACCTCCTCCTCGGCGTGCCGCTCGAGGAGGTCCTGCGCGACCTTCCCCTTGACGACGACGTCCGCGATGCCGTGTTGGAGCATTCCGGCCCCGTCGGTCATCTCGTGGCCGACGTGATCGACTACCAGTTGGGGCGACCCGAGTGCGCCACGCGTTCGGGTCTCGGCGCACAGGCGCTGCAGTCGGCGTGCTTCGACGCTTTGGCCTGGGGGATCGAGATGACCACGGGGCTCGACGCCGCCACCTTTGGATGAGGTGACCGTCGGCCGTCCGGCGTCGGGGGCGGTGCCGCGGAGGCGTCGCCGACTTTTCGGGGCTCAAGGCCGCGAACGCGGTCGACGATAGAAAAGAGGTGGTGGACTCATCGCGTCGAAACGACGTCAATCCGTGGCCCGACCTGGGCATAGACGGCGATCCCGAGCTCCTCTTTCAGCCCGCCGTCGACCTCGCCTCGGGGCGTCTTCTCGGGTTCGAGGCCCTTCTGCGGTTGAAGCGGTGCGTCCCCGTTCCCGGGTACATCTCGCCCAACGAGCTCATCCCCTGCGCCGAAGCCAACGGCCATATGACGGCCGTGAACGACTGGGTGCTGTCCGAGGCCTGTTCGCGGGCGGCGGGTTGGCGGTCGGAGATCCAGCTGGCCGTCAACTGCTCGGTCTTCCAGCTCCGGCGTCACGAAGCGTCCGCTGCCGTTGCATCCGCCCTCGAGGCCTCGGGCCTGGATCCGGGCCGCGTCTCCATCGAGTTCACCGAGACGGCACTCACTGACGACCTGGCCCTTTCTGATCTTCGCGCCCTTTCGCTGCTCGGCGTCGAGCTCACCCTCGACGACATGGTCTCCGACTGGGCGTCCTTGGCCAATGTGAAGTGCATCGCCGTCAACACGGTCAAGATCAACGGGTCGTTCATCGGTGGACTCGAACATGTCGGAGGTGCCAATCGATCGATCGTCGAGACGATCGTGAAGGTGATTCACTCGCTGGATCTCTGTACGGTCGCCAAAGCCGTCGAGACCGCCGGTCAGGCCGCCATCCTGCGGGAGATCGGAGCCGACGTCGGACAGGGCTACTTCTTCGCCCCCCCGCTCGTGGCGGACGAGGCTTTTGCCCTCGCCACCATGACATCAATCCCCGTTCTCCCTCTGTCGAACGAATGCAGCGAGCCGGCGCCGTCTCCTTCGGGAGAAATCGTCGTCGGACTTTGACGACGGCGCCGAGGTCACCCGTTTCGATGGTGTCGCTGATGACGAGGGCGCCGAGATTCTGATCGGCTGGGCAAGGCTCATCAAGCCGTTGGCCAGAGCGACAGTGGCGTCGTCCAACGGCGGGGACGACCGGCGTTCCTGAACCCACCACCTCGCGGACGGCTCCGGACCAAGCGGCAACGATGGGAGCGGTGCCGGTTCCCACGACCATCGCCTGCGGAGTCGACGTCTTGTCCTTGATGACCCGCAGTCGAGAGCTGGCCGAACGTCTGCGCCGAGGTCGTCATCGTGTCCCCGAGGACATGGCTCACCTCCCCTCTCTCGAGGAGCCGGCGCTCATCGCCTCGCTGCTGACAGAAGCTCTGGCGGACGGCGTGAGGTGACGGCGCGTTCGGGTCGACGGCCGCCCAGACGGAGGGCGGGACTCGATTCCCGGTCGAGACGGCCGTTCAGTGACTCACCAGAGCGACGACTCCCTCCCAAGGCCGGAGGTTGATGGTCCCGCCGACCGGGGCCCCGTCTCGGGATCGGTCCGTGCTGATGGCGATCTGAGTGCTCGGCGCCGGCCACGTGAGGTCGATCGGGTCATCGGACAGATTGAGGGCCACCACGGTGTTGGAGCCTCGCCGCCACACCCATGCACCCGGGGGCGATGCCAGGGACTCGTAATCACCGGTGACCAGATCGGGTGTCCGGCGTCGAAGCGCCACGACGTCCCGGACCAATTGGAGGACCGATCCCGGTTCGAGCCGTTGGTCGGCCACATTGCACGTCGAAGGATCGCCCATGGGCAGCCACGGGGTAGCCCCGGGGACCGTGAAGCCGCCGTTCGGACCGCCAGTCCACGGCATCGGTGTCCGTTCCGGGTCGCGGCCCCGGTAGGCCGGCCAGAAGCGCAGGCCGACGGGGTCGAGCACATCGTCGCGGGTGAACTCTACGTCGGTCAGTCCGATCTCGTCGCCCTGATACAGCACGGGTGTACCCCGCAAGGTCAGGAGCATCAGCAAAGCCACGCGCACCTTGTCGGGGTTCCCGCCGGCCCAGCGCGTGGCGAGCCGTGAGACATCGTGGTTCGACCCCGTCCAGACGGGCCACGACCCCGAGGGGAGGAGCTCCTCCGTCCTCTCCACGATGGCTCGTAGTGGCTCTGCTTCGAGCGGGGATTCGATGAACGGGAAGTTGAAGGCGAGGTTCAGCTCGTCATCACCGTCGCCATAGAAGGTCGCCAGGGTTTCGAGCGCCTCGACATTCGTCTCTCCCAGGAGGACCCGCGAGGGATCGTAACCATCGGCAGCCTGGCGCCAGTGCTGCAGAACCTCGTGGACCTCCGGTCGGTTGCTCGTGAACACCGGGCGCTGACCGAACATCTGCATGATGAACGGATCGTCCTCTGTGGCCGTCGGGTTGTCCCGCAGCTGCGCGTCCTTCACGATCATGTTGCAGACGTCGATCCGGAAACCGGCAATGCCGCGGCCCCACCAGAAACGCAGGATGTCGTCGAATGCGGCCCGGACATTCTGGCACCACCAATTCAGATCGGGCTGTTCGGGCAGGAAGTTGTGCAGGTAGTACTGCCCGGAGGTCTCGTCCAATGTCCAGGCCGGTCCACCGAAACACCCCACCCAGTTGTTCGGCTCAGACCCGTCGGGTTTCGGGTCGACCCACACATAGAACTCTCGGCGGTCCGAATCTCTCGACGTTCGCGATTCGATGAACCACGGGTGCTGATCGCTCGTATGGTTCGGGACCAGGTCGATCAGGACCTGGATCCCGAGATGGTTGGCGGACGTCACCAATTCGTCCAGGTCCTCGAGGGTCCCGTACTGGGTATGGACGGAGCAGTAGTCGGACACGTCGTAACCCCAGTCGGCATTGGGCGAAGGCGTGATAGGGCTCAGCCAGATGCCGTCGACCCCCAGCCATGAAAGATGGTCGAGGTGGTCGAGGACGCCGCGCAGGTCGCCCACACCGTCTCCGTCGCTGTCGGCGAACGAGCGGACATAGATCTGGTAGAGCAACCCTGTCCGCCACCACCGGATGGGGATGTCGTGGGCTGCGACGGGCAAGGACTCCGACACTGCGTCTCCTCGGGTCTGCATGTCCCCCCATGGTGAACGATCTGTCCAGGATTCACCACTCGACGATCGCCCGGGCCAGGCTCCCGTCGCGTACCGTCGCCAGACGGGTCACGCCTCACCTCGGGCAGCGGCGGAGCCCCGGCTGACGGCTTCCCGAACAGACCACCACCGGGCTCATGGCCGATGACGAGAGCCCACGTCCCCCCCGGGAGTGCCGCCATCGGCGCCGCCCCGGCCCCCTCCTGGTGCGGGCTGGGCCAAGCGGGCCGGGGCCCGTCACGGCGGCTTCAGATCCGGGACGAACGGACCGATATTGCCCGTATCCGCCTGAGCGGTCGGGAGTGAGAGGAAGAGGGGGAACCGGGACGAGTGGTCCTGGGGAAAGGCCGTGAACGAGGGGGGCCCGGACGTCCTCGCCATGGGTACGACGGAGAAGGCCGAAGGACACGAGGATCGGAAACGACGGGGACGGCGTGGATCGAAAACTGTCTGAACTGGCCAGGAGGATGGAAGAGCACGAGCTCGCCGTCTGGGCGACCTGTGTGGATGCCGTGGCGGCTCTTCCGGGCAATCCACTGCAAGCCGTGATCGACCGATCGGGGCCGTTGCCTCTGGTGGCGCTGTGCGCCGTCGACCGGGGGGATATCAACCGAGTCGTCGCTCTCGGTGTCCGCACGGCGGCCCGGCCTGAAGATCTCCGGACGATCTGTTCGTTTTACGAGACTCACCACCAACGGAACTTCCGGATAGAGGTGACACCTCTCACCCGTCCAGTCGAACTGGCCGGCTGGACCACGGCACAGGGTCTTGTCTGCGCAGGCCTTGGCACCTTCAAGATGTGGCGCACGGTCGAGCGCCCACCTCCGGTTGCGCCGGACATCGAAGTGCGAAGACTCGGTCCTCGCGATAGAGACTCCCTGACGGCGATCAACGTCGCCGCATGGGGCGCGTGGAGCATGCCTGTCTCCATGACCGCCTGGTTCGGGGCCACGGTGGGCATGGACGGCGTGCGGCACTATGGCGTCTTCGACGGTGATCGCCTCGTGGCTACAGGAGCGCTTTTCCTCGGTGATGGACTGGGGTGGCTCGGCTTCGACGCGACGCATCCCCGCTATCAGGGCCGGAAGCTGCGCCACGCAATCTCGTCGGCTCGCATGATCGACGCCGCTTTCGCTGGATGCCCGATCATCCACGCCGAGAGTGCCGTCGCACCGAGCCGACGGGCCCTGCGGGACCGCTGGCGATTGCTCTACGAGAAGCAGAACTACGCATCCGCGCACATTGTCGAAGAAGTGGCATCGGCAGGGAGCGGCGGGAGAAGTCACCGACCGATCCTCGACGCTCACCCCAAACATGGGTAAAGACCCTCTAGTGAGGGAGCAGGAATGTTGACCACGTCGAGACACGATGAAGATCTGCGGCGCTCGCAACGCGCTGACGTTGCTGCCGGGGTACTCGCTCACGCCAAGAGACTGCATTGGTCACCGTCACGACTCGAGTCCGAACGCCAGGAGCGCCTGCGAGACCTCTTGACCTGGTCCATCAAGTATTCGCCGTTTCACGCTGACAGGTTGGCCGGAGTGGATCCCGCTCACTTCACCGAGGCGCAGATGGAGACGCTCCCGGTGATGACCAAAGACGATCTGATGTCCGATTTCTCCTCGGTCGTGACCGACCGCCGGTTGACGCTCGACGTCGTCGAGGACCATGTCGCAAACGTGGATGACAACGAGTACCTGTTCGATCGATTTCGTGCCGTGACGTCCTCGGGATCCAGTGGCCGACGAGGTGTGTTCGTCTACGACTGGGATGAATGGACGACGTTGGCTCTCATGCAGAGTCGTTCACGTTTGGGGACGGCCGACAATTCCTCCCGTCCCCGGGGCATGGCCACCGCCAGCCTCTTCGCCGGCGCCGGCGCCCATTTGTCGAGAGTGATGCGAACCTTCCTGGCTGAGCCGGGCGACGAGGTCCACCATCTGCCCATGACGCTTCCGGTGGCCGAGGTGGTCCGTGGATTGAACGCCGCTCAGCCGGAGTTGCTGATGGGATATCCGTCCGCCCTCGACCTGGTGGTGCGCGAGGCTCAGGCGGGTCGACTCCGGATCTCCCCTCGCTTCGTCGAGACCGGCGGTGAGCTGTTGATGGACAGGACCCGCGTGGCGGTACGCGAGTTGTGGGGCATGGAGATCGACGACTCCTGGGCGGTGGTCGAGGGTGCCTATGCCTTCTCGTGCCCGTCGAGTCGTGCCATGCACCTGCCGGACGACCTCGTCATCATCGAACCGGTCGATCAGGCCGGTCGACCCGTGCCACCGGGTGAGCCGGCGACCAAGCTCTACCTCACCAATCTCTACAACCGCACCCAACCCCTCATCCGATTCGAGATCGCCGACGGGCTGACCGTCCTCGAGGGCATCTGTCCGTGCGGTTCCGCTCACCGCCGGATCGCTGATCTCACGGGACGTGCTGACATCGTGTTCGAGTACGACAACTCGGTGAGGGTCCATCCCATGGTCCTGCGGTTGGAGCTCCATGATGAGCGCCACGTGACCGAGTACCAGGTCCGGCAGACGGCCGAAGGGGTCTGCGTCAAGGTGGTAACGGACTGGCCGACGGATCTCGACCAGATCCGGAACAGGCTGGTACGGACGTTGCGGATCGCCGGACTCGGGGACCCCGAAGTCACCGTTCAGGCTGTCGATCGTCTCGAACGGCTCGCCGCCGGCAAGCTGCGACAATTCATCCCGCGGCTCGGCGCATGAGGGCCGATCGACTCCGAAGCTGATTCCGAGGCTTCGCAGGGTCGAAGGTGCGGGCCTGGCGGGGACGTACCCGACGGACGGGTTTCCCGGCGCGGGGTAGGCCGTGGATGCTGACGTGCGCGTCGTGGGCTCGAGCCGTTCCGAGTAGAGCCTCCGGGCCCGAGGATTGCGGGTCGTCCCCGGTCGGACGAGTGCCCGCCGGACCCCTTTCGAAGGGGCGCCGGCCGTCCGCTTTAGCTGGAACTGTTATGAGTAAGCTGAGCACCAGAGGGTAGGAGGAGCATCGGTGACGGCTCAGTCGGAAGGACAGGCAGTGGTCCCGTCGCCCGGCGGTGGTCAGGCGGCTCGCGGCTCACGGATGACCCGCCAGAAACGGGCCGTGGCGGCGCTCCTGGCGGGGACGGGGGAGTTCAGCAGCGCCCAGGATCTCCATGCCCGTCTGAAGGAGACAGGCGAGAAGGTGGGTCTGGCGACGATCTACAGCCAACTCAGGACTCTCGCTGACGCCGGGGAGATCGACAGCGTCAGAGGGGACAGCGGTGAGACCCTCTATCGACGGTGTGACCTCGTCTCCCACCATCACCATCTGGTCTGTCGCCGGTGCGGGCACGCCGTCGAGCTCGACGCACCCGAGGTCGAGACCTGGGCTCGGCGGGTAGGAGGGCGGCACGGATTCCGACATCTCGATCATGTTCTCGAGATCACGGGGATCTGTGACCGATGTTCTGAGGTCAGCCCTTAGCTGTGCGGTCAGTGTCTTTTCCCTGTTCACGGCACATCTTGTCAGCGTCGGAGGTCTCGGTGTAATGGTAAATTGTCGGTGAGCGTTGGATTGACGAAATGCAGAACCGCAGCGGCCTGCCCGCCCAAACGGGTGCATCGTGGCTTCCCGATGATCGCCCGCTCAGTCGACTTCGGCCCGGTGGGGACGCGATTTCGTCGACGGTCGCCTCCGATGGGGCCATCGGGATCTCCAGTGGGCAGAACCCGGCCCGATCACCTCGGTCGCACTGGCGGACTCGCTCACCCCTCACACGGCTGGGATGGTGGGTCGCGGCGGGATCCGTTTTTCTCTTGACGAGCACGACCCTTTGGGGCTCCCCTGACGCCCCGGGAAGGGTCGTCCATGAACCCGGCAGAGGGGTCGCACCGGCACCGGGATTAGTCCACGCTCCCATCCAGAATGCGACTCTCAATACGACCATGACCACATCGACGAACTGGGCTGGCTATGCGAACACCGGCAAGGCCGGTGTCAGTCCACCGGTCACGTTTTCAGAGGTCATCGGGTCATGGGTGCAGCCAGCGGTCACCTGCCCCACCAACGCGCAACAAGATTCATCTTTCTGGGTCGGCATCGACGGATTCCTGAAGGGCTCGTCGACGGTCGAGCAGATCGGGACCGATTCCGACTGCGACAAGAAGAACAAGAAGCTCAAGACCGGCGGTCCGACGTACTACGCCTGGTGGGAGATGTATCCGGCACCCTCCAATACGATCACGACGAGTGGGCCGCCACCGCAGTACCGGGTCTTTCCGGGAGACATCATGATTGCTGAGGTATCGATCGCAGGATCATCGTTCACTCTGACTTTGACCGATTCCACCCAAGGCTGGACGTTCTCGACCGTGCAGACGCCGGTCACGACACCGCCAGAGTTGTCGGCGGAATGGATCGTCGAGGCTCCATCCAAGTGCCACGGCTGTGCTCCCGTGAAGCTTGCCGATTTCGGGACCGCCACATTCAGCGGCATCACGGATACCCCCAGTTCGTCGCCGTCAAACGTCACCGCGTGGCCGATCGACATGACGAAGGGAAAAACAGTGAAAGCGTCGACGATGGCGCTCTCACAAACGAGTTTCAGGGTCACATGGGACCACAACTAGAGCATTGCCGGGTGGGCGCCTGAGGGGATCCTCACGTTATCCGTCGGGTCGGACGCCTCCGATGTACCGGATGTACTGATCGAGTGCCGGAGTCACAGGTCGCGGATTCCGGAGAGATCGGTCGCCTATGAAACTTTGATCGTTGTCTCGATCCCCTCGACTCCTTCGCCGACAGACGACGAGCTATCGACCGAGAATCCGGCAGTCGCGGCGACGAAGGCGAACCGTTCGCCGCGAGGTGTTTGGGTCAGCTCCCTCAGGCAGAGGGAGGGGTTCCTGTTCCCGCCCCACCGCCCTTGTTGCCGTGGCGATCTCTGTGGTGACCGGCTCCGCACCCGGTCCCGGTTCCAGTCCCGGTGCCGGTACCAGTCCCAGTCCCCGTGCCGGTCCCAGTCCCCGTGCCAGTCCCGGTGCCGGTACCGGTGCCGGTACCAGTCCCGGTCCCCGTGCCGGTCCCAGTCCCCGTGCCGGTCCCAGTCCCCGTGCCGGTCCCAGTCCCCGTGCCGGTCCCAGTCCCCGTGCCGGTCCCAGTCCCCGTGCCAGTCCCGGTCCCCGTGCCGGTCCCAGTCCCCGTGCCGGTCCCAGTCCCCGTGCCGGTCCCAGTCCCCGTGCCGGTCCCAGTCCCCGTGCCAGTCCCAGTCCCCGTGCCAGTCCCAGTCCCCGTGCCGGTCCCAGTCCCCGTGCCGGTCCCAGTCCCCGTGCCGGTCCCAGTCCCCGTGCCAGTCCCGGTCCCCGTGCCAGTCCCGGTCCCGGTCCCCGTGCCGCACCGCCCGCCCTTACCTCCGCCTTGGTTCCCACCCTTGTTGGTCCCGGTCCCCGACCCGTTGCCGGTCCCCGTGCGGCCGGTGCCTCTCGAGCCCGAGCCGGCTCCCGACGGCTTGCCCCGGTGCGGCGTTGCGGTGACCGTGCACGATGGCTGGGCGTGGGTAGGCAGGTCCTGCCTGACGGCCGAAGCCTCGACGGCGCGAGAGAGCTGACTGGCGACAGGGCCCGCGGCGGCGGGATCGGGTGATGAGAGATGACAAACCGGAATGCTGGACGCGCGTTGGACCTTGTGAGCCGACGGCTGCGCGGTGGGCGACGCGGAAGAGGTCCGAGGAGCCGAACGAGATGGTCCGGACGGGTCCGTGACGGGGGGAACGGAAGGACCGGAATTCGTGGCGGGGATCCGGCTGGTGGCCGCGATGGCGGTCTGAGTGGTTTTCGAGCCCACGTCGATACCGACCCGGCTGAGAACCTGGGCGACCACCTGGTTGGCCGCCGGGGGAAGAACGGCGGCAGCGGAGAGCCCGGCGGTGCCAGCGACCAGACCGGCGACCGAGCTGGCGGCGATGGCGATGGGAGCCCACCTGACGGCGCCGGCGAGCCGAGTGGGGCCTTTCCAGCACGGCGGTTCGGAAGGCGGCGCGAATCTCGCTCTCCCCCCGGAGCTCGCGGGGCTCGGCCGGCCCCGAAGCGGCCAAGAGGAGTGCGGCCACGCTGCCGCGATGAGGGGCGAAGAGGGGCACGACATTGCCCCCGATGCCGCTGTCGGCCAGCGTCGCCCCACCCGCCTCCGGAACCGAGTCGGAGGAGGGGTGGCGATGCATATCAGGAACCCAACGCTGGCTGGCCATGGACCGTTACACCACCACTTCCGTAGCCTGGGGATCCTTCGCCGCCGGCTCCTTATCGGGAACGATTCCCTCGAGGGTGAAGGCGAGGCGCCGGAGACCCCGGTGGCAGAGCACCCGGACGGTACCGGGGGGTCGCCCCATGATCTCAGAGACCGCGGAAACTGAAAGTCCCGCCACCGTGCGTAGCATCACGGCCTCAGCCTGGTCGGCGGGGAGCGTGGCGATCAGTGCCAGTGCCGTCTGCATCGACATCGAGGTCTCGGTGTCGTCGATGGTCGGAAGACGGTCGAACACTTCGATCTCGACGAGGGACTCCTTCCGGCGGGTGGTCTGCCGACGCCAGTCGATGTGGCGATTACGGGCGATCGTGCAGAGCCAGGCTCGGAAGGCCTTGTCGTTTCCCTGAAAGGTGGTGAGCTTCCTGATGACCTGCAGCCAGGTGTCCGCCGCGATGTCGTCGGCCGCCTGACCTCCGATCACCCTGAGGTAGCGAAGAAGGCCCGGTTGGAACGTCCGCCAGATGGCGGCGAATGCGTCCGCGTCGCCCTTCTTGGCGAGAGGGAGTAACTCCTCGAAGTCGTCGGTCCCGTTCGTGGCGTGGGGTCCGCGGCAAGCCTGGGTCACGGACGGCTTTCCGCATCAACCGCCTCCCGCGGCGGCTTTGTCGCCTATCGTGTCGCTCCCACACCCCACGATGTCAGCCAACACCACAATTGGGCGTGAGTCCATTGTTTCGGCAATGTTTCTCCGAGCGATTCCGCGCGCCCTCGGCGAAGAGCTCGAGGAGCCGGACATGCAAGATGACCGCTTCGCGTTGCGTCGTCTACGCCGGTAGCGTTCATCATGCGGAGAGCGATCAGTCTGCCACTTCTCGCGGTCCCTTCGGCTCAGAGGAGCCGGGTGTCGTGGCCCTCCCAGTAGCGATCGCGGAGGAACCGCTTATAGAGCTTGCCGTTCGGATCCCGGGGCAGCTCGGAAGAGAAGTCGACCGTCCGTGGGCACTTGTAGGTGGCGAGCTGGCCACGGCAGTAGTCGATCAATTCGGCCTCGAGCTCGGGGCCGGCCGACGATGGGTCGAGGGGCTGGACGACCGCCTTGACCGCTTCGCCCATCTCGGGGTCGGGGACACCGAAGACGGCGACGTCGACGACCGCGGGATGTGATGCGAGGACGTTCTCCGCTTCCTGGGGGTAGATGTTGACCCCCCCCGAGATGATCATGTGGGCCTGACGGTCGGTCAGGTAGAGGTATCCGTCGTCATCGAGCAGACCGACGTCGCCCAGAGTTCGCCAACCGCGACTGTTCGTGATCGATTCCGTCTTCGCCGGGTCGTTGTGGTACTCGAACGGCCGGCCCCCCTCGAAGTAGACCGCTCCCTCCTGCCCCGGGCCCAGCTCCTCGCCGTCGGGGCCCACGATATGGGCGGGTGTGACGGGCCGTCCCACCGAACCCGGGTGCGCCAACCATTCGTGAGGGGTGATCCAGGTGGATCCGATGTCTTCGGTGCCGGCGTAGTACTCGTGGATGATGGGGCCCCACCACTCGAGCATCTGACGCTTGACGTCGACGGGACAGGGGGCTGCCGCGTGGACGGCGTAGCCGAGGCTCGAGAGGTCGTATCGGTCTCGCTCCGACGCCGGCAGCTTCAACATCCGGACGAACATCGTCGGGACGAACTGGGCATGAGTCACCCCGTGGCGCTCGATCAAGCCCGAGGCAGGCGGCGGCGTCGAAGCTCTCCATGACCACGACGGTGGCACCGAGGCGGAGCATCGACATCGAGTAGACGAGCGGCGCCGAGTGGTAGAGAGGTGCCGGCGAGAGGTAGACGGATCCCGGCCCGACGCCGGCCGTCGCCAGGCCCAGGCGATCTGGACGGGAGCGGCGGAGGGGTCACCGAGCGAGGTGGCCGGCAGCGTCTTGCGGACGCCCTTGGGCTTTCCCGTGGTGCCCGGACGAGTACAACATCTCCCGTCCTTCGGATTCGTCGTCGAGGGGGGTCGGACTCGAAGCGCTGCGCCGAGGACTCGTAGTCCTCGAAGCCCGGGAGGGCACCGCCCACCACCAGCCGGATCGGGACCCGGCTCAGGTCGAGAAGAGAGACGACCTCGGCCATGGCCGGCGTGGTGACCAGGGCCGTGGCGCCGCAGTCGTCGAGGATGTACTGGACCTCGCTCGCGCGGAGATGGTTGTTGAGGGCCGTGTAGTAGAGCCCCGAGCGCTGGGCCCCCCAGGCCAACTCGAGATAGCGGATGTTGTTCTCCATGAGGAACGCCACATGGTCACCGGTGCGTCATGCCCCGGGCCCGCAGCAGCCGGGCGAACCGGTTGGAGCCGGCGTCGACCTCCCCGTACGACAGCGACTCGCCGGTGCCTCCCATGACGATGGCCGGTCGCCTCCGGGTGGCGCCGCGCCTGGCTGCCGAGGTCGAGTGACCTATCGGATCCGGTGGGCACGGCGATCAGACTAGAGATGATCGGTGCGAACGTCGAAGCCGGCTGCCGCCAGGCGGCGAGCCGGTGGCCGACCCGGTGGCCGGCGCCTCGCCTCCGTCCGAGGGGCCATGACAGGATCGGGGAATGTCGGACATCGACCTTCCGTACTTCGTCGCTCGCCCCGCCGGCGAACGACCCGGACCGGGTGTCGTCGTGATCCACGAGGGCAACGGGATCTCATCGCAGTTGCTCCGTGTGTGCCAGCGACTGGCCCACGAGGGGTACGCGGCCATCGCCCCCGACCTGTTCTTCCGTGCCGGAGGTACCGAGGCGAGCGACGTCGTCACCCTGATGGGATCGCTCACGCGCGAACAGACCGCGGCCGACATCGCCGAGGCCATCGGCCATCTCCGACGTGCTCGGGCCGTCGGGGTCGGTCGGATTCTGCATGGGTGGGCTGCAGGCCTACCGGACGGCGCTCTCGTCGACCGGATGCGATGCCGCCGTCGGGCTTCTACGGCGCCCGGATCGCCGCCGAACTGGGCGAGCCGCGGTGCCCGACGTTGCTGATCTTCGGGGGGGACGACGAGTACATCCCCGTCGCCGACATCGAGGCCGTCGTCGCCCATCATCCCCAGACCGTCGTCTATCCCGAGGCGCGTCACGGCTTCATGCGCGACGGGTCGGCCAGCTACGACGAGGCGGCGGCGACCGACGGGTGGAGCCGAATGCTCGACATTCCTGGCCACCCATCTGGGTCCGCCGGACGGGACGGGCGGGGGGTGAGATGGCGCTCGGCGCGCCGCCCACCTGCTGGTGGAGTGTCTCGAAGCCGAAGGGGCGCGCTGGGTCTTCGGCATCCCGGGGGAGGAGACCCTCGACCTGAACGAGGCCCTCGACGAGTCGTCGATCGAGTTCGTCCCCGTCCGCCACGAGCAGGCCGGTGCCTTCATCGCCGACACCGTGGGCCGGCTCACCGGTCGGGCCGGAGTCTGTCTGGGCACCCTCGGACCCGGGGCCACCAACCTGGTCACCGGCGTGGCCGACGCCTACCTCGACCGGGCCCCGCTGGTCGTTCTCACCGGGCAGGCCGACCTGGACCGGATGCACAAGGAGAGCCACCAGTACATCGACGTGGTCAGCCTGATGCGACCCATCACCAAGTGGAACGCACGCGTGCTCGGACGCCGCCATCGTTCCCGAAGCGGTGCGCAAGGCCTTCGCCGTGGCCCAGGCGGAGAAGCCCGGATCGACCCATCTGGAGCTCCCCGAGGACGTCATGGGCACCGATCTGGCCACCGTCGGAGGCGAGGGTTGGGTCCCCCTTCCGGTGCACCCGCCGGTGCGCCCCGAGCCGGCCGCCCGGGAGATGCTGCGGGCGGCGGACATCATCCGGAACGGGGCCAAGGTCGTGGCCCTGGCCGGCAACGGTGCCGTGCGCGGGCGGAGCCGCCGGGGCGTTGCGCGAGTTCTGCCGGGCCACCGGCATCCCGGTGGCGGAGACGTTCATGGGCAAGGGGCTCGTGGCCGCCGACTCCACCGAGGCTCTCGGCGCCACGGGCCTTCAGGCCGGCGACTACGAGATGGCGGGCTTCGCCGATGCCGACGTCGTCGTGACGATCGGTTACGACCTCGTCGAGCAGTCACCGCAGCAGTGGAACCCGCGGCGCGACAAGGCGATCGTCTGCATCGACACCCTCCCGGCCGAGATCGACGCCTACTACACACCGGCCGTCGAGCTGGTGGGCGACATCTACCACGTCCTGCTCGGCTTGGCCGAGGAGTGTCGGGGGGCGGTTCGTCCCGGCGGATCGTCCCGAGCTGCGCGACGCCACCTCCGGTCTGCTGCAACGATCGAGGTCGGACGATTCGTTTCCCATGCTCCCGCCCCGGGTCCTGGCCGACATCCGCGGCCGGCTGGGACGCGACGACATCCTGGTGAGCGACGTCGGGCTGCACAAGCTGTGGATCGGACGGATGTATCCCGCCTACGAACCCAACACGACCTTGATCGCCAACGGTCTGGCCGGCATGGGCTTCGCCGTTCCGGCCGCCATCGCCGCCAAGCTGGTCCGTCCGTCGGCCTCGGTGGTGGCCGTCAGTGGCGACGGTGGCTTCGTGATGAACGCCCAGGAGCTGGAGACCGCCAAGAGGCTCGGGACGGCCTTCGTGAACGTGATCTGGGAGAACGGACCAGTTCGGATCGATCGAGTGGAAGCAACGGCGACGCTTCGGTCGCAGCTTCGGTGTCGACTTCACCAATCCCGACTTCGTGACCCTCGCCGGCGCCTTCGGATTGCCGGGATGGCGGATCGATCACGCCGACGAGTTCTCCGAGCGTCTCGCCCACGCCCTCACCCTCGACGTGCCGAGCGTCATCGTCGTTCCCATCGACTACAGCCTCGACGTCGCCATCGCCGCCGGACTCGGCGACGAGACGGTGGCCACCTGAGGGTGGCCGATGGACGTCGGCCCGACGGGCGTGGGCCCGACGGGCGTGGGCCCTAAGGATGCGACGGCGCCGGAGGCGCGTCGTCGAGCTCGAAGGCGATGTCGTCCAGGTAACAGAAGTACCAGTCCTCGCCCGGCTCGTAGGAACGGATGATCGGGTGGTCGGCGCTGTGGAAATGGGCGGTGGCGTGACGACCCGGCGAACTGTCGCAGCAGCCGACATGGGCACAGGACTGACACACCCGGAGGTGGACCCAGTCGTGGTGCCCGGCGGCCAGACAGTCCTCGCAGCCGGTGGCGGTGGGTGAGCCGTTGGTGATCTGGTCGAGGTGGGTGCAGGTGTCGGCCACGGCCGTACTCTACAAGACGGGTGCGGCCGGAGTCTCGGACTGGTGCGCCATGAGACGATTGGCCCGGCTCCTCGTCCGGATGTTCTTTCGCCGGATCGAGGTCGAAGATCTCGGTGACCTTCCGGTCGACGGGCCCGACGGTGCTCGTCGCCAATCACATCAACGGGCTGGTCGACGCCCTGTTGCTGATGGCCACGCCGCCTCGGTTTCCCCGCTTCCTCGGGAAGTCCACCCTGTTCAGAATCTCCCCGCTCTGGCCCTTTCTGAAGCTCGACGGCGTCGTCCCCGTCTTCCGGGCCGCCGACGGGGAGTCGACGGTGCGGGCCCACCGGTCCGCCGTGGATGACGCCGCCCACGCCGTCCTCACCCCCGGACGGCGATGCCGGCGGAGGATCCCTCACCGCCCGCTCTGGGATAGCGTCCCAGCCTGACACCGACGTCAGAAAGATAGGTGGTGGGAGTCGTGAAGGGACTGCTGTACGGGGTGAAGCCCGACACGTGGGCCGCACCCGACGAGTCCAACCCTCTTCTGGTGGGGTTGGCCCGGACGCCGATGAAGCTGGTCGAGATGGACGAACCCCATCCGTCACGGCGGCAGTGGGTGATGGCCAAGACGCGGATGACGGGGATCTGCGGATCCGACGCCAAGCAGGTCTTCATGGATTTCGGCGAGGACAACTCCGACAGTCCGCTCGGGCAACCTGTTCACCTTTCCGACCATCCTGGGGCACGAGGTGGTGGCCGACGTGACCGAGCTGGGCGACGGCGCCCGCGGGCTCGAGGTCGGACAGCGGGTCGTGCTCAACCCATGGTTATCGTGCGGACCCCGGGGCATCGATCCCCCGTGCGGATCCTGCCAGGACGGTGACTACAGCCTGTGTTGGCACTTCACCGACGGGCAGCTGGCGGCCGGTATCCACACCGGGACGTGCAAGGACGCTCCCGGTGGGTACGCCGACTACTTCCCGGCTCACGACTCCATGCTCATCCCCGTTCCCGACGCCGTCCCCGACGAGCTGGCCGTCTTCGCCGATCCCTTCGCCGTGTCACTGCACTCGGTGACCCGTCATCCACCGCCGCCGGGGGGGAAGGCACTCGTCTACGGCGCCGGGGCCCTCGGGACCACAGCCACGGCCATCCTGCGCGCCCTGCATCCCGACGTCGAGGTCATGGTGGTCGCCCGCTTCAAGGCCCAGGCCGACCTGGCCCGGAGCCTCGGAGCCACCGTCGTCGCCCCCGAGCCCCGTCAGACGCTGATCGAGGAGGCCGCCGCGTGGTCCGGTGGTGTCCTGCAGCCAGACGCACAAAGGTCTGCCCATGGCCCACCCGGGTGGGATCGACGTCGTCTACGACACGATCGGGAAGCCCGAGACCTTCGAGGTCGGCGTCCGCGTCCTCAAGCAACGGGGGAGCCTCGTGAAGAGCGGGGTGCACGGACCCGGTCGGTGGGAGTGGTCACCGTTGTACTTCAAGGAGATCTCGTGGGTGGGATCGAACGCCTTCGGCGTCGAGGAGGTCGACGGTGTCCGGATGCACGGCATCGCCCACTACCTGAAACTGGTGGAAGAGGGCCGGATCGACCTGACCGGGATGCTCACACACACCTTCCGGCTCGACCAATGGCGTGAGGCCTTCTCCGTTCTGGCCACCCAGGAACGAAGCGATGCCATCAAGGTGGCCTTCGACTTCCGCTGACGAGCGCCCTCGGTCGGTCGGCCAGGGCCGGATCGTCAGGCCCGGACGGGCCACCGGTGGTAGGTCTCCGACGCCGACATCTGCCACCGGCGGAAGGGTATCCTGGCGCCATGCGGATCCCTCGTGTCGCGCTCCTCTCTGCCGGTCTGGTTTTCGTCGGAGCCACCCTGGCCACGGTGGCCACAACGGCCACAGCATCGGTGCCCACGGCGCACCCGGTCTCGACCATCACCCTCAACATGTCGAAGGCCTACAAGCCCAAGGCTCCGGCGGGGGCGACGGACGACTACCACTGCACGTTGTTGAACCCCCACGTCACCCGGAACTCCTATGTGATCTCCAGCCAGTTCTTCGCCGGGAGTGCCGAGGACCACCACGCCATCTTGTTCCTGGTGCCGCCCGCCCTGGCGGCCACGGCCGAACGCGACAATGCCGCCAACAACGGAAACGGCTGGACATGCTTCGGAGAAGCGCCACTACCCGACACATCGCTGGCCCAGATCTCGAACACCCCGTGGCTCAGTGCCTGGGCACCGGGTCACGGCGTGGACAGACTGCCCAAGGGGACCGGGATCCGTTTGCCCGCCGGCAGCCTGGTGATCATGCAGGTCCACTTCAACCTGCTCGTGGGCGACAAGCCCGTGAAGAACTCGCTCGTCCTCCACACGGTGCCGATGTCGACGCCGCTGCTCCCCCTCAAGCTCGACCTGATGCCCGCCCCACCGGACGTTCCGTGCCCGGCGGGAGTCACCGGGCCCCTGTGCAACCGGGCGGCCTCGCTGACCAACCTGGGCAAGCGCTTCGGCGCCAGTGCGGTTGATTTCGTGAACACCATCGAGTCCGTGTGCGGACGGAACCCGACCAACCCTCCGGCGGGCGACTCGACGTCGTGCATCTGGCCCATCTACAGCCACGGGTACATCGTCAGGGTGGGTGCCCACATGCATCTGTTGGGGGTGAGCTTCAAGATGATCCTCAACCCGGGTACCCCCGACGCGAGGACCATCCTGAACGTGCCCGACTACAACTTCCACTACCAGAAGGCCTACAACCTGAAGACTCCCGTGGAGGTGGCGCCCGGCGACTCGATCCAGGTCAACTGCACCTACAATCCGACGCTGGCTCAGCAGTTGCCCATCCTGCGGAAGGTCCCGCCCCACTTCGTCACATGGGGCGACGGGTCCTCGGACGAGATGTGCCTCGGTCTGATGTGGACGTCCAAGACCCCTCCGGACGCCACCTACCCGGTGTAGTCGGAGCCGTCACGATCCTTCGCCGCCGGCCTCCCAGCAGTAGGTGAAGTTGCCCCGGTAGGAGGGCTCGTAGGTGGCGGACCGGCGGACCAGGAAGTGCGGGTTGCGCTTCAGGCGATAGGAGATCCCGAGCGGTCCGGACGGTTCGAAACCGAAGCGCCCGTAGTAGTCGGGGAAACCGAGCAGAACGATCAGGGGAAGCTTCGCCTCGTCGGCCCGGCGAAGAAGTTCGGTCATGAGCGCGTGGCCGATGCCCTCGCCTTGACGGGTCGGCGTCACCGCCAGCGGGGCGACGGCGACTACCTCCCGGCCGGCGAGATCCCCGTCAGCCGCCATCACGTGACCGACGATGGCACCTTCCTCGACCGCCACGAGCTCGAGGTCGCGACGTGCGGCGTCCAGCGTCCAGGTGGAGTCGACGATGCCGACCTCCTCGAGTCCGTCACGGTCCTCACTCGAGAACGCCTCTCGGACGAGTTCCCGGACTTCCTCTCGGTCGCCCGGTTCTGCCGTGCGGATGATGACGGGCGCGGTCATCTCGGCATTATCCACCGGCCTGATGCCTCGCGTCGCCGTGGTCGTCGTGGAAACCTTGGCGCCGTGGGAGCCGTCGTGGCGTTGAGTGTGGCCGTTCTCAACCTGATCGCCACGGTGAAGATCATCACCAAGGCCGGGTACTCCGGCTGGTGGATCCTGGCTCCCGTGGCGCCGGTCGTGCTGACGTTCGCCACCCTCGTCTTCGGAGCGTCGGCGGAACCGTTTCGGTGACCTCGGCGGATGTCGAGGGGGTCCGTGCTCTGGTGGTAGTCGACTGGGTCAGCGCGCTGGTTTCCGAGGTGCTGTTTCTGATCTTCGCCTTCGCCGAATGGCCGGCGCTCCGGCGGTCGCGAGGTCGGTTCCCGGTTTCCGCCGGAGAGCGGTCACAGGATCAGTTCCTGCCTCTCCCGACGAGGGCGCAGGATCCCGGTTGGCACCAGGTCGGGGTGACCAACAACGATCAGGGCTACTGGGACGGCCGGAGCTGGACGGCGAGACGACGATGGGATGGCGCCGGGTGGTCCGACGTCACGCCGGGTCCCTCCGAACCAACGTCGTAGAAAGACGCGGCCGGGCGCTGTCCCGTCGTCAGGGACGCGCACCCAGCCGGTCCGCCGCCAGGCGGCGGAGGTCCTCGGTGCGGATCTTGGCGTTCCCGGTGAGGACGAGGTCGTCCTCGTCGAAGAAGAGGACGTGGCGCGGGATCTTGTAGGAGGCCAGGCGGCCCCGGAGGAACTGGCGGACGGTGTCCTCGTCGACACCGCGGTCGGGATGGGCCACGGCACAGACCACGACGACCTCCCCGAGGGTGTCGTGGGCCACGCCGACGGCGAGGGCGGTCTTGAGGTCGGGATGGCGGAGCAATTCGTTCTCGATCTCGACGGGTGAGACGTTGGCGCCTCCGGTCTTGATGAGGTCGTTCGTCCGCCCCACCCAGTGGAGCATGCCGTTGTCGTCGACGAACCCGGCGTCGCCGGTGGCGAAGAAGCCGTCGACGTCGAAGATCTCTTCGGGGGCGACCTTCAGATAGCCCTTCATGAGCGTCGGGCCCTTCACCCGGATCTCGCCCGGGCACCCCGACCGGTTGGGGTTCGCCGGTGTCGCGGTCGACGATGCGGACGACGTTGCCCGGGGAGGATCGCCCCTTCGTGCCCGTCGCGCCGGGCCGGGGGGGTGTCGGCGGGCATCGAGCTGATGATGGTGAAGGTCTCGGTGAGCCCGTAGGCGGCGCGCGGGCTCCAGACGTCGTCGACGTGGACCGTCGGATGACGGCCGAGGCTGGTGAAGGAGACGACCTGGCGGAGCGACGAGAGGTCAGAGCGGAGCCAGTCCGGGTGGGACTCGAGGGCGGCCAGCTGGTGGGGCCAGGCGTGGGGCGAGGTGACCCTCTCCGTCTCCATCAGCGAGAGCGCCTCACCGGCGTCGAAGATCTCCTGGAGGACGAGACAGCCACCGGCCGCCAGGGTGCCGCCCATGACCATGCAGAAGCCGGCCGTCCAGAAGAAGGGGAAGGCGCTCCAGACCCGGACCGTCTGGGTCGAGACAGAGCTGCTGGGCGAAGCGCCAACTCTGGAGGGCCGCCGCCCGGTGCCCGTGGAGGACGCCCTTGGGGACCCCGGTCGATCCCGACGTGTAGATGACGAGGGCGTCGTCGAACGGGGAGACGGCGCCCGAGCGGGCGTCGAGCTCGTCGTCGCCGACGGTGTCCCCGGCGGCCAGGAACTCGTCGTAGGAGGGGGTGCCGAAGCAGACGCGGCGTCGGAGATAGGGAAGGTCGGATTCGATCGTCCGGATCTGGTCGTCGTAGGAGTGGTGGGCCAGCCGTTGCTGGTGGACCAGGATGGCGGTGTCCGAGTGGGCCAGGACGTGGGCGATCTCGGGCGGTTCGAAGAGGGTGTTCACCGGGACGAGGACGCCGCCGGCCAACGCCACGCCGAAGGCGGCCACCACCCACTCGGGCCGGTTGCCCATGAGCAGGGCCACCCGGGTCCCCTTGTCCATGCCCGCCGCCACCAGGGCCTTGGCCGAAGCGCCGGGACTCGACGCGCCAGCTCGGCGTAGGTCCAGTGCAGCTCCGGACCCCCGCGCTCGTGGAAGGCGACGGCCTCCCGGGCCCCGTGACGGGCGACGACGTCGTCGAGGAGGCCGCCGAGGGTCAGGGCGCCGATCCCGGGCTCGGTATCGACGGGGGGTCCGGTGAAGGTGGTCACGGAGCGGACCCGTTCGGCGCGACGTGCTCGGGACGACCTGTTCGAGCGGGAGGACGACCGGCGCCTAGCTCGGCAGTTCCACCGTGACGGGTCCCTTGGCCATGATCGAACCGTCCTGGTTCGTCATGGTGACCTCCAGGGTGACGAGGGCGGCGCCGAGGATGGGGTCGTGGCGGGTCTCGGTGACCTCGGCGTCGAGAAGGGTGAGGTCACCGTCGAAGGCGGGAAAGCGGTACTGGACGTTCGAGTGGCGGACGAAGCCGCTGTCCCCGGCCCAGGCCGCCGACGTAGTCGAGCACCCAGGCGCCCATCGACGCTCCGTAGCCGTAGCCGCGGGGCATCCCGATGAGCTTGGCGTGCTCCTCGTCGGTGTGTCCGCGCGAGGGGCCGTGGTAGAGCCCGTCGCCGAGCTCGGGGTCGTCCTTGGCCCCCTCGAGGTCGCGGTCCATCTCGGGGAGCCAGCCCGCCTCCTGGAGATGATCGGGGCCTTCGTGGACGCTCGAACCCCAGACGGTGAAGGTGTAGGCGCGCCACTCGCTGGCCAGACTGGGCAGCGAGTGCGGTCCGATGGGGCGGGTGGGGAGCCTCTGGCCGACGGTCAGCGCCTCGAGGGTGGGGCTCGTGGCACCGGCGCGACTGCGGATCCAGTCCATCCGTTGGGTCTCGATGTCGGTCAGCTGCTTCTCGGTCCAGGTGGGCAAGGGGGCGGCCTCGGCGAAGAAGCCTTTGTCCCGGGCCAGATCGGCGCGGTAGCGGACGGCCGTCGACCACTGACGGGCCACGCGCTCGCCGCGTTGGTTGGTGTAGATCGTCTCGCCGCGCGAGAACATGGTGGGCCCGGCGAATTTCGTGTCGGAGACCTTGTAGTCGACGAACCGCCGGCGCATCCGGAGATGGTCACCGGGGTAGATCCGGGAACCGCCGAACCACCACTGGTCGCCCCCGAAGATCATGTGGGTGCCGGGGATGTTCCCGACGATGGCCGGGCCCGCCCCGTGGCCGACGTCACAGCAGATGGTGAAGGACTGGGGGGCGACGATACGGCCGAAGACGGTCCTGGCCGCGTAGTCGTCGTCGTAGTGGAGGGGGTTCGGGTACTGCATGCCCTGGACCCAGCGGCGGATGTCGGTGACGGTGACCGGTTCCTTCAGCTGACCGCCGCCGACCGGCTTGCCGATGTGGCGGTCGACGTCGGACGTGTCGAACTCGATGGTGTCGTTGACCTGTGTCATGGCATCCCCCTTTTCGGGCCGAATACTGACATAGGCGTCAGGTGTCGTGCTCAGGCGTTCACGTCGATGACGACGCGCCCCCGGGTGCGCCCGGCCACGATCTCCTCGGCCAGCTCGGGGACCCGGCGGAGCGGCTCGACGGTCGTGAGCGAGTCGAGGAGGTCGGTGGGGAGGTCGCGGCCCAGGCGGCCCCACGCCTCGGTGCGGATGTCGGTGGGGCACGAGACGGAATCGATCCCCATCAGGTTGACGCCCCGGAGGATGAAGGGGAGGACGGTGATGGGGAGGTCGTTCCCCCCGGTCAGGCCGCAGGCGGCGACAGTGCCCCGGTAGCGGGTCTGGCGGATGACCGACGGCCAGGGTCTCGCCGCCGACGACGTCGACGGCGCCGGCCCAGCGCTCGCGGTCGAGCGGGCGGCCCGAGGGGGTGGCCAGATCGCCGCGGTCGACGAGAGTGGTGGCCCCGAGCGAGGTGAGGAACCCGTGGGTCTCGGAGCTGCGACCGGTGGAGGCCGCCACCCGGTAGCCGAGGTGGGCCAGGAGGGCGACGGCGACGGACCCCACGCCCCCCGCCGCCCCGGTCACGAGGACCTCGTCCTCCTCACCGCCCTCGCCGGGCCGGAGGCCGCCGTGCTTCGAGGGCCAGGACGCAGAGCATGGCGGTGAGCCCGGCGGTGCCGATGGCCATCGACTGCAGCAGGGTGAGCCCGTCGGGTTTGGCCACCAGCCACTGGGACCGGACGCGTTGGCGCTGGGTGTAGCCGCCGGGGTGGGTCTCGGACAGGCCCCAACCGGTGAGGACCACCTCGTCGCCGCGGTTTCCAGGCCGGGGAGTCGGACTCCTCGACGGTGCCGGCCAGATCGATCCCGCAGACCATCGGGAAGGACCGGACGATGCGGCCCTTGCCCGAGACGGCCAGGCCGTCTTTGTAGTTCAGGCTGGAGTACGCCACCGCCACGGTGACGTCCCCGTCGGGGAGGTCGGCGTCGGTCAGTGAGGTGAGCGCGCCGCGCGAGGCGCCGTCGACGTCGGTGGCGACGATGGCCGAATGGGTCACTGGGCCTTGACGACCTTCCAGGTCCCGCCGAAGCTGACGAGGTTGTTGCCGTTGGCGACGCCGGGCGCCGAGTCGCCGGCGTAGGTGAACAGGGGGAGCCCCGCCACCGTCACCTGGGTGACACCGTTGGCTCGTCGTGGTGCCGAGGGTGCCCACCCCGGCTGCTCCCGGTCGGCGTGGTGACGCCGGCGGGGAGGGTCACCGCCGGCCAGACGGCCAGGCAGGACGCGCTGCAGGGAACCGGGACCCCGTCCTTGGTGAACGAATAGAGGACCTGGCCCTGCGCGTTCACGAGGATCTTGCCCAGGCTGTCGACCGTCATGGTGGTCACCACCGGATGGGACCCGGTTGTCGGTGTCGGAGCCGTCACCGAAGGGGCCAAGGTCGTGGTCGTCGTGGTCGTGGTGGCGGCCTGTCCGCCGGAGGATCCGCAGGCGGCGGCGAGGAGCCCGACCACCGGGATCAGACCGAGCGAGAGCAGGCGCCGGGAGCGGTCGATGGATGTCCTGTGTGCCGGTGAGGCTCTGTGTGTCGGTGAGGCCATGGGTCGTGTCCCCTCGTGTCGGATGAGTGTGGTGGTGGTTACGGGCCAGAGGGCAGAACATTCAGCGACATTCAGCGACGGTCCGCCCGGCTGCCGATGGCACGACGAGGCGCGGACCGCCGCCGGAGGTCGGAGAGGGTGGTCAGATATTGGTCAGTTCGATGACGTTACCGGCGGGATCGGTGAGGAAGGTCTGCCAGACCGTCGTCCCCCAGTCGTCGCGCGACTGGGGGACGCCCACGGCCACACCCGCCTCGGTCAGGGACTTGACGGTGTCGTGGTAGGTCTCCGTCGGGATGTAGAGGGCGAAGTGGGGGAAGCCCTTGCCGGGGGTGGGCATCTCGTCGGTCTCGATGAAGTGGAGCTGGAGGTCGCCGACCTTGAGCCACATGCCGGGGAAGCCGAAGTCGGGTCGGCGGAGCTCCTCGAACCCGAAGTTCTTCGCGTAGAACTCACGGGCGGCGTCGATGTCGGTCACGGCGATGGCCACGTGGGAGTAACCGGGCACGGAGACGGGGGTGGGCAATGGCTCGGTCCTTTCCGTCGGTCCCGGCACCGCGTGGCGCCGGGTTGCGGTCCCGCACTCTACCGGCCTGTGGCACGATCGAGAGATGCAGAAGTGGCTCGGCCCGATCGACCAGCTGGGCTACGTGGTCGACGACATCGAGGGCGGCCATGGGCCAGTGGGTCGATCGGCTCGGGGTGGGGCCGTTCTACTTCCTTCCGTCGCCGCCGATGCAGGACCTGACCTACCGGGGTCGACCGACGGGGGCACGGATCGCCGTCGCGCTCAGCTTCTCCGGACCTCTGCAGATCGAGCTCATCCAGCCCCTGGACGACGACCCGACGCCGTACCGCGACTTCATGGCCACCCACGGGACGGGCCTGCACCATGTGGCCCGGTTCGTGGAGGACTACGACGAGCGCCGTGGCCGGGTATGCGGCGCGGGGGATGGAGCCGTACTTCGGGGGCCGTGGCCTGACCGAGAAGCAGCGGTTCTGTTACTTCGAGACCGAGACCCATGGGGGAACCTGCTCCGAGCTCATCGAGACCGTGGAGTTCGGAGGATTCTTCGACGCCATCCGGGCTGCCGCAGCCGAGTGGGACGGATCCGATCCCGTCCGGACGGTCGGGGGATAGGGGCGACGGTGGGACGGGTCCTGTTCAGAGGGGCCACCGTGCTCGACGGCGAGCACCTCCCGGAGCACCGGTTGACGGTGGTGGTGGAGGGCAACCGGATCACGTCGGTGAGTGAGAGGGACTCGGTGGAGGTCGGCCCCGACGACCGTGTCGTCGACCTCGACGGGCGGACGCTGATGCCCGGGATGGTGACGTGCCATTTCCACGCCACCTACCACGAGCTCGGCCTCCTCCCGGGACCGTTCGGGCTCTCGGAGCCGCCCGCCCTCCAGGCCGTCCGGGCCGTGACGAACCTCGAGAAGGTGGTGATGAGCGGGTTCACCTCGGCCGTCAGCGCCGGCGCGCCGTTCGGGATCGACGCCTCGATGCGCCGGGCCGTCGACGAAGGGGCCATCGTCGGACCCCGTCTCGTCCCGGGAAGCCGCGACGTGAGCACCACCGGCCATGCCAACGATTTCGCACCGTGGTACTGGCGGGTCGGTGAACCGGGCGCCCTCCACCTGTGCGACGGACCCGACGAGTTCCGGAAGGCGGTGCGCCAGGAGATCAAGGAGGGTGCCCGGATCATCAAGATGTTCGTCACCGGCGGCCACGGTGTCCCCCGGTCACCGGAGCGGATCGAGATGACACGCGACGAGATGGCGGCCGCCATCGAGGCCGCCCACCTCCGGGGGGCGATGGTCAGGGGTCATATCGCCAACCGCGACGCCATCCTCATGGCCGTCGAGCTCGGGATGGACGTGATCGACCACGCCGACGGGATGGACGGTGAATGCATCGACCGGATCGTGGCCGCCGGGACGTTCGTGGTGCCGAGCATCTTCTTCCTGTCACGGTACGCCGAGTTGATGAAGGACCAGAACCCGGCGGCGGCCCAGGCGATGCAGGAGGAGCTCGACGCCGCCCTGGCCATCCTCCCGGTGGCCCAGGAGGCTGGGGTCAGGATGGTCCTCGGCGACGACTACGGCGCCGCCGGTTTCCCCCACGGGATCTACGGGGAGGAGCTCGAGTTCTACGTGAAGGTGGCCGGGATCGCCCCTCTCGAGGTGGTGAGGTGGGCCACCGCCAACGGGGCCGCCCTCATGGGCCGGGCCGACGATCTGGGGACGGTGACGGCGGGGAAGGTGGCCGATCTCCTCGTGGTCGACGGCGACCCGATCACCGATATCTCGGTGCTCGCCGATCGGACCCGGATCCTGGCCGTCATGAAGGACGGCCGTTTCGTGAAGGACGAGCTACCCCGGTCGCCATGACGACGGTCGAGGAACTGGCCGCCGAGGTGGCGACGCTGCGGCGACGGGTCGCTTCGAGCGAGAGCGTTCTGGCCATCCAGGCCCTGAAGGCCCGCTACGGCGAGCTGGTCGACCGGCGGTTCTCCGGCGGTGCCGTCGTCGACGCCGGCACCCTGGCGGACGTGGCCGAGGCCATCGCCGGACTGTTCACCGCCGATGGGGTCTGGGACGGGGGCCCGGCCCTCGGGGTGGCGACGGGCCGCGGAGCCATCGCCACGCGGCTGCGCGACCCCACCCTCACCTTCTCCCGCCATTTCTTCATGAACCCGCAGATCGAGGTGGACGGGGATGCGGCCAGGGGCCGATGGGATCTGCTGAGCCCCTGCCGGCGCGACGACGGAACGTCGTACTGGATGGGTGGCTACGAGGACGACGAGTACACGCTCGTGGATGGATCCTGGCTCCATCGCTCGATGAGACTCACCACCGTCTTCATGACACCGGTGGGGGAGGGGTGGACGAGGATTCTGGGTTGAGTTGTCTGAGTTGTCTGAGTTGTCTGAGTGGCCGGTGGAGGCGGGGACCTCGATGAAGCCCTCGATGAAGTCGTCGTCAGATGAAGCTGTCGTCAGATGAAGCTGTCGTCGGCCGAGAGGCCGAGAGCGTCGTCGCCGCCGGTGATGATCGGCTGACAGTTGCCCCAGCCCTCACCTCCTCCGGTCGGGTCGGTGACGTGGACGACGGTGTCGCGGATCTGGTGCAGCCGACGGGCGGTGGCCGGGTCGGTGCAGGGGCTGATGCGCTCACCGTCGACCAGGAGGTCGCCGCGCCATTCGCCGTGGTGATGGCCGTCGAAGCCGAAGTAGAGCCCCGCCCCCAGGTGGAAGCCCGTGTCGGAGACCACCTCGACGCCGAGGGTCCGGACCGATCCGTCGGCCGTCCGGGCGTGGAGCCGGCCGCCGCGGAGCCGACGGGTGACGGGGTCGAAGGAGAGCTCGGGGTCGATGTCGACGAACGGCTGGTGACCGCCGTCGGGTGACTCGACGCCGCCCATCACGACGTGCTTGTGGACGAATCCCGGTCCCTGGAAGATCTGGTAGTGGAGGAACAGCCCGTAGCGGCTCCCGTCGGGCCGCTCCATGGCGATCGGACTCCAGATCATCCGGAACGAGAGCCCGGCCAGGGGGTCGCCCGGTTCGAGGTCCTGCGGGGGGAGCCCGACGTCGTAGCGGACGCCCCAGGAATGGTCACGGGTCGAGACCCAGTTCTCGGGCGAGATCTCGGTGCGCTCACCCTCGATCTCCACCCAGCCCCGGGCCACGCCGATCTGGTGGTAGCGGACGAGGTCGGCGCCCACCCGGTAACCGCGACGCATGTGGGTGCGGTCCTCCATGAACGGCGGGACGGTGGCCTCGAAGGCCCACTCGAAGGAGACGGGCTGGGTGGCGTTCGGATCCAGGGAGAAGAGAATGGTCCGCAGAGGGGTGTCCACCTCGTAGCGGATGGGCCCGATGACCGTCGTCTCGGGTGCGCTGTCGAGGCGCCGGCTGGCCCGGACCGTCATCTGCTCGACTCCGCGCGAGATGCCGGCGTACCCGTCCATGACGTTCCGGTTGGTGTACTTGCCCAGTCCGAAGCCGAGCTGGAGGCTGCCGTCCTTGGCCGCCGCCATGGCGCAGACCTTCTCCGTCCACGAGGGATCGCTCGTCCCCACCACGGAGAAGGTGTCGGCGATCTGGTGGGTGAAGCCCTCGTCGCCGGCGACGAGGGGCCCGACGGGGTTCACCGGCCGCTCCAGTAGGAGCCGGCCAGCATCTGCTCCACGGTGGAGCGGTGCATGATCAGGTCGTCGGGATCAGAGGGCATCTCCATCTCGCCGAAGAGGATCGAACGGCGCGCCACCCTGGACATGACGATGGCGTGCCGGAGGGCGGCGTAGAGCGTGTAGAACTCGAGATCCCTGGGGGTGTGACCGGTGAACGACTCGTAGGTGGTGGCCACGTCCTCGAGCCGCATGAAACCGGGCATCCCGGGCAGCTCGATCTGGACGGCGAGATCGTCGAGGAAGCGGTGGAGGTAGATCATCCACGCCAGGTCGACCTCGCGGGGGCCCACCGCCGCCATCTCCCAGTCGAGGACGGCGACCGGCTCGAAGTCGCGGAACATCATGTTGCCGATCCGGGCGTCGCCCCAACTGAGGACGGCCGTTGCCTCATCGGTGGGCCAGTGGTCGTCGAGCCAGACGAAGGCCCGCTCGATGAGCGGTGACCGCGCCCCCTCCCCGGCCACCCACTGGTAATAGGCGGCCGAGTCGGCGACGTGCCGGCGCAGGGCGCTGTCGCCGGGCCGGTCGAGCTCGAGGAAGGCGAGGTCGTCGGCCGTCACGTCCATGTCGTGGAGCTCGGCCAGCACCCGGACCGACGCGTTCTGCAGGCGCTGCTGGTCGGCCGGCGACGCCTCGGACAGCCACGAGCCGAACGGGTACGGCATGATGTCGGGCGGGACGATCCCGTCGACGCGTTCCATGACGAAGAAGGGCGAACCGATCGCCGTGTCGTCCGGCTCGTACCAGAGGGTCCTGGGGACGGGGACCGAGGAGTGCTCGGCCACGAGTCCCATGACCCGGAACTGCCGCTCCAGGTCGTAGACGGGGAAGACGGGGACATTGGCGGGATCGGGCCGCAGCCGTGCCGCGCAGGACTGGGTCCGTGGCGTCCCGTCGTCGTCCCACGACGCGTCGAAGAGGAGTGTCTCGCTCGACATCCCGTTCGACTCCGGCACCACCAGCTCGGAGATCCGGGGGTGGTCCACCTTGCCGGCCAACCATCCGACCAGGCGGTCGTGGAGCTCGCGGCGATCGCGGGTGGACGTCGTCGGGCGTTGGCTGGGTCCGTTCGCCGCCGACTCGTCGGCTGTGGTCTCCGCCGTCACGGTGCCACCGAACCGAAGTCGGCGAAGCCCGACGGCGTGTGACGGCCGAAGGTCCCGTGCTCGAACATCCCCCATCCGACCGATCCGTCGCAGACGGCCCGGGCCACGTGGTCGACGACGCCGAAGGGGACCCGTCCGGCCACGGCCGGGTCGTTCATGTCGAGGTCGAGAGCCTCGACCCAGCCGCGGCCGCGCCACTGGCCGTGGCCCCAGTCGGGATCGCCGCCGTAGCCGGCGCCGCAATTGAGGGCCACGAAGCCGAGGGTCTCGATCTCGACCGTCACGGCGCGGCCGCCGCGCTCGGTCAGATGGAGCACCGCGCCCTCGGGGTGGCGGGTTCCGGACCGGTAGCGGATCTCGAATTCCGGCCACCCGAGCTGCTCGGGCGGCCGCCCCGTGGCGGCCGGCCACACCCGGGTGGCCTCGTTCAGGGTCCGCGTCCCGTCGCCCGTCTCCTGGGCGATGACGATCAGGGCGTAGTCGTCGAAGCGAAGGGGGGCGTAGACCCACCAGAACCCGAAGTCCTCGGCCGGCTCCGCCGCGCTCCGGCCGGCCGGTTCGGCCTCACCGACGGGACGGATGCCCCACGACCGGTCCCGGGTCCCGAGCCAGCGGTCGTCGGAGACGGTGATCTCCTCGCCGTCGATCCGCAGGATCCCCGACCACGTCCCCACCTGGGCGAAGCGTTGGGCGTCGAGGATGACGCGCCCGCCCTGACGCATCAGATGGGGCGGTTCGTCGACGACGGGGAAGGAGCCGGTCCAGGTGAGGTCGAAGCCGAGCCGGTCGTGGTCGCAGACCACGTGGAGCCGCTCGAGGGGTTCGAGGACCTCGATCCGGTAGGGGCCCACCTGCTGGACGGTCCGGTCGTCACCCAGCGCGTCCGACATCCGGACCGACAGCTGACGATCGCCGCGGCGGACCGTGGCGTAGGCATCGATGACGCCGAGGTTCGGATAGACACCGAGACCGGAGACGAGGAAGATCTCGCCCGTCCGGTCGTGGGCGTTCAGGTAGCAGCGGTCGTAGGCGTTGCGGTCGCTCGTCGCCATGTGCCGCATGGACAGCGGCACCTGGTGGACGGGGTACTCGTCGAGCGGGACGGGCATGGGGTCTCCTTGCGGGCACGAGCGGGGCGACCACCGCCGGGGACGTCGGGTGGCGGCCTCCGGTGTGGCCAAAACGTAGCGCCGGTCAGTCCAGGCGGACCGCCAACATCGAGATCGATCCGCCCTCGATCCCCCGCACCGGGAAGGAGACGTCGCGTCCCCGGCCGGCGGCGATGACGGGGAGGAGAGGGAGGAAGTGGTCGGGGGTGGGGACGGCGAGGCGGGCGTCGGGCCCCAGGGCGTGGTAGTCGACGAGAGGGCCGTGGGTCCCCTCGTCGAGGAGCCGGCGGACCTCCTCGTCGAAACGGACGGCCCAGTCGAAGGGCTCGGCCGGCCGGCCGCCCCAGGCGTAGGTCTCCAGATTGTGGACGACGTTCCCCGACCCGATCAGGAGCACCCCGTCGTCCGACAACGGCGCCAGGGCGGCGCCCAGCCCGTAGTGGAACGACGCCGGCCGGGTCCGGTCGATGCTGAGTTGCACCACGGGGACGTCGGCCCCGGGGAACATGTGGACGAGGACCGACCATGTGCCGTGGTCGAGACCCCAGGTCTCGTCGAGGGCAACGTCGACCGGGGCCAGCCGGTCGCGGACCTCGGCGGCCAGGGCCGGCGAGCCCGGGGCGTCGTAGCGGACGGCGAAGAGCTCGGGGGGGAAGCCGCCGAAGTCGTGGATGGTCCGGGGCGAGGCCATGGCCGTGACCATGGTGGCCTCCACGAACCAGTGGGCCGAGATGCAGAGGACCGCCCGTGGGCGCGGCAGCGACGCCCCGAGGGCCCGCCAGGCGTCGGTGTAGTTGTTGCGCTCGAGCGCGTTCATGGGGTTCCCGTGGCCGACGAACAGTGCCGGCAGCCGTTCCGTCACGGTCAGCGGGCCAGTCCCCGGCCGGTGACGAGGGGAAGGTCGAGGGCGGTGAGGAGCCCCGGCCCCGCGGCGATCACGGCGGGGACGGCGTTGACCAGCCGCATGGCGGTGGCCTTCAGGCCGGCGGTGTTGTGATCGCCGTCGCTCCCGAGCATCTGGAGGTCCAGGGTGTAGTTGGGCTCTCCGGTCACTCTCACCCGGTAGCCACCCTGGCCCAGCGGCTGGGGCCAGTCCGGTCCGATGTCGTCGCGCAGCCTGGTGACGTGTTCCAGGACGACGAGGGGTTTCCCGTTCTTCATCCCCCGCACCTCGAACCGGAGTCCGGCGGCCGTTCCCTTCTCGATGGTCCCCGAGGCGATGGCGAACGTCTCGGGGGCGGGCAACCGCTCGTACGTCTCCTCGACGGCATCGAGCTCGACACCGAGCCCGGCCGCCAACTGCCGGACGACGCTGCCCCAGGCCATGGTCAGGACCGTCGGTTGGAGAAGCATGGGGATGTCGTCGAGGGGCCGGCCGAACCCCATGATGTCGAACATCACCAGCGGTTGGTCGTAGGTGGCGTAATTGAGGATCTCGTAGCAGCGGACCTCGTCGATCCGTTCGCAGACGCTCGTGAGCATCAGCGGGAGCCAGTCGTTGGCGAACCCGGGGTCGATCCCGTTCACCCACAGCGACACGCCGCCAGCGGCGGCGGCGGCCCGGAGGGGCTCGATCATCGTCGGGGGGACCGTCCCCTCGGGATACTGGAGGAAGACCGGACCGCTCGAGACGACGTTGATCCCGGCCGCCAACAGATGGGCCAGGTCGTCGATGGCCTCCATGAGACGGTTGTCGGCCATGGCCGTGTGGACGACGCAGTCGGGCCGCAGCGCCAGGATGGCGTCGACGTCGTGGGTGGCCGCCACGCCGAGTGTCCGGTCGAGGCCGGCGAGGTCGCCCGCATCGCGCCCGGCCTTGGCCTCGCTCGACACCCAGACCCCGACCAGGTCGAGGTCGGGCCGGGCGTCGACCCCGATGATGGCGTGCCCGCCCACGTTCCCCGTCCCCCAGACGACCACGCGGTGACGTGTCATAGATCGGGGAGACCCATGTCGAGGTTGGGGTGGTCGAGGCCACCGTCGACCTCGACGACTTTCCCCGTCACGTAGCCGCCGGCGGGGGAGCAGAGGTAGACGATGGCGGCGGCGATGTCCTCGGGTTCCCCGATCCGGCGCAGCGGCGTGGCCGACTCCATGGTCGTCCGGAGGGTGTCGTCGGTGAGGACGACCTCGAGGGCCGAGGTGGCGACCGAGCCGACGGCGATGGCGTTGACCCGGATCCGGGGGGCCAGGTCGGTGGCGGCCAGCCGGGTGTAGTGGGCCAGGGCCGCCTTGGCCGTCCCGTAGGCGACGAAGCCCCGGGCCTGGGTCCGTCCCATGGCCGACGAGATGTTGACGACGGCGCCGCCACCGCCGGCCAGCATGAGCGGCGCCGCCGCCCGTGTCAGCGCGTGGGCCGTGCTCACGTTGAAGTGGAAGGCCTGCTCGAGAAAGCGGGGGGACGTCTCCAGGAATCCCCTCGGCATCGTCCCGCCGACGTTGTTGACCACGATGTCGAGCCGGCCCAGGGCCTCCTGGGCGGCCGGCGCCAGGGCGGCCACGGCGTCGAGGTCGTTCAGGTCGGCGGGGACCACGACGGCCTTGCGGCCGGCCCCCTCGATCCGCCCCGCCACCTCGCGGAGCTGCTCGTCGGTCCGGGCCGAGATGAGGACGTCGGCCCCGGCCTCGGCCAGTGCGACGGCGGCGGCGGCACCGATCCCCCGGCCGGCCCCGGTGACGACGGCGACGCGGTCTGTGAGACGAAAACGGTCCAGAATCATCGTCGCTCCCCTTCTCGACCGGCCCCGGCCAAGGGGAGACAGTAGCAGTGGGAGTGGAACGTGTTTCAGCTAGTCGGCGACGGCGGCGACGGCGGCGATCCGGGTCGGACGGAGGCGGACGAGGAGCTCCGCCGCCCCGGCGTTGCGCTCGCCATAGGCGTCGGCCCGGTCGTCGCCCATGTAGCGGCCGCCGATGATCCCGGCCCACCGGCGGAGCTCGCCGGCGTCCTCCACGAGGTCGACCGTCCCTTCCACGGTCACGAAGGAGAAGGGCGGCCGCTCGTCGTCGACACACAGCGCCACCCGCCCGTCGCGCATGAGGGCCCTGCCCTTCACCGTCCCCGACCCCGTGGTGAAGACGATCTCCCGGCCGTCGACGGCGAACCAGACGGGCGCCAGGTGCGGGCGCCCGTCGGCCCGGACGGTGGCCAGTTTCCCGGTGTGCGGCGGCGACGAGTCGAGGAACGCCCAGATCTCGTCGGCGGTCATCTCGTGGGCCGGCATCGGCGGTCTCGCTACGGGGCCGGGCGGGTCGATCCCAGGCCGAGCTTGCGGTGGTCCCACGTCACCACCCGGGTCACGTTCACCTTGATGACGACGCGCTTGTTGAGCATCGTCTCGACGAAGGGCTTCAGCTCGTCGGTGTAGGTCCCGTAGTAACGCTCGAAGAGATCGACCCCGAGGGTCCACATCCGGTCGGGGTCCTCCACGATCTCGGCCGTCCCGACCAGCTCCACCCCCCGCAGCTCCTCGTAGTAGTCACCGTCCTCGACCAGGACGGTGATCCGGGGGTCACGACGGAGGTTCTGGACCTTCTGCGACTTCGCCTTCGTCTCGAAGGCGATGGCACCCTCCAGGAAGCCGTACCACATGGCGACGGCGTGGATCGACCCGTCGTGGTTGATCGAGCACAGCGCCATGGGCCGCCGTTCGTGGAGGAAGGCGTCGACCTCGGCGTCGGTCATCTTGATGATGTCGCGCTGCTTGATCCCGTGGCCCATCCGGGCGTTCATGTCGGTCACCGCCGCTCACCCGCCGCCGGGGGAGAAGCTGCACGAGAGGTGCTTGATCCCGTTGATGAAGTTGGAGAGGAGCCGGTCCGGCTCGCCCGTGGCCCGGATGTCGGGCAGGTGCTTGAAGAGCTCCTTGTACATCACCGTGATCTCGCGCCGGGCCAGATGGGCCCCGAGGCAGAAGTGGGGGCCAGGCGCCCCGAAACCGATGTGGGGGTTGGGCGTCCGCGTGACGTCGAAACGGTCGGGGTTCTCGAAGACGTCCTCGTCGCGGTTGGCCGAGTTGTAGAAGAGGATGACCTTGTCGCCCTCCTTGAACTCGTGGTCGGAGAGGGTGGTGGGTCCGGTCACCGTCCTCCGCATGAAGATCACGGGTGTGGCCCAACGGACGATCTCGTCGACGGCGGTGGGGCTCACGCCCTCGACGTCGGCCATCCAGGCGGCGCGCTGGTCGGGGTGCTCGGTCAGCGCCCACAGCCCGTGGCTGATGGCGTTGCGGGTCGTCTCGTTCCCGGCCACCAGGAGGAGGATGAAGAACGAGGCCAGCTCCTGGTGGGTGAGCGACTCGCCGTCGACGTTGGCATGGAGGAGCTCCGAGGTGAGGTCGTCGGTCGGGTTGTCGACCCGGAAGGCGGCCAAACCCTCCATGAGACCGTTGAGCTCGTTCCCGGCGTTCAGAAGGGCGAGGAGCGGGTCCTCGCCTTCGGGGATGTACTCGGTGTCGCCCATGGAGAGGATCACGTTCGACGCGTGGAAGACGGTGTCGTAGTCGCTCTCCGGTATCCCCATCATGTCGCAGATCACCTTGAGGGGCAGCCGCGAAGAGACCTCAGTGACGAAGTCGCACTCGCCCGCCTGGCGCACGGTGTCGATGATCGAGTCGGCCACCTGTTGGATGCTCGCCTCGACGCTGGACACCATCCGGGGGTTGAAGGCCGCCGAGACGATCCTGCGGAGCCGGGCGTGACGGGGGTCGTCCATGTTGATCATCGACCCGAAGAACTCGAGGAACTCCTGGGGCATGTCGACGATGGTCGAACCCGACTGGCCGGAACAGAACAGCTCCGGGTGCCGGCTCATCTCCACGATGTCGTGGTAGCGGGTGATGGCGTAGTAGCCGGGACCCGGGGGCAGGGCGATGGCCGATTCCGGCATCTCGGCCTCCTCGAAGAAGGCGATCGGGCGTTGGCGGCGCAGGGTCTTGAACCCCGCCTCCCGGTGGGCCCACGGTGCCGCCCAGAATTCCAGGTCGGACAGGTCGATGTCGTCCACGGACAGCGTCTGGCGGGTCGTCACGGTCAGCCTCCCTGCTCGCGATGTCGCCATCCTCGCACCGGTGTACGTCCGGTGGCGACTCAGGGGCGCTGCGTCCGGCCGCCGGCCGCCGTTCTCAGCCCGGTGGCGCGGTGGTCGTCGTCGTGCTCGTCGTGCTGGTGGTGGTCGTGGTGCTGGTGGACGTCGTCGTCGTGCTGGTGGTGCTCGTCGTGGTCGTGGTCGGACCCGATCCGCCGTCTCCGGAGCCCCCGCCCGGACCCGTGGTCGACGCGAACGTCCACGACCCGTCGGTGCAGTCGGCCGGCGTCTGGGCGGTGACGACATAGACCCCGGGCTCCGCCACGAGCTCGCTCACGTCGAGGGGCGCACCGGCGCCCAGGCAGGCGTCGGCCGGATCGTCGGTGGTGAAGGCGCTCAGGACTCCCGCCGGCTCGCCCTGCCCGTCGTCGGGCAGGGTGGCGGGGTCGACCGCACCGAGGGAGACCGGTGATCCGTTCCAGATGCCGGCGTAGCTGTAGGGCGCGCCGGCGGCGTCCGTGGTGGTCGTCGTGCTCGACGCGCCCGGTGTGGCCGTCGCCGACGTCCCCGGACCGGGGACGAAGTTCTTCACGACCGGGGCGTTGCCGAGGAGGGCGGCGAGCATCGAGGTGTCGTTCCCGTCCATCCCGAGGGCCCAGACACCGACTCCGGCGATGTGGAACCAGTTGGCCAGCTGTGCCTTCAGTGCCAGCGAGGTGGGGTCGTCGAACCAGGTCTGATGCCACTGCGTCCCCACCTGGTACGAGGTCCACGCCGTCTGGGTGGCGGGATCCCAGTACAGGGGATGGTCGGCGGCGGCGATCTGGGCGTAGCTGAGCGGCGCGGGCGGTCCCGTCGCCGTGGCGCCCAGTCCCGGTCCGGTGGTGGGCCAGTCGTAGCCGTAGTAGGGCACGCCGAGGATGACCTTCGCGGCGGGGACGACGGCGGTGTACTGCTGGAGGGCTTCGAGGTCGGTGAAGCCCGATCCCGTCAGTGCCGCCGTCGGTGACGGTGTGGTGGCGTTCATGTCGTAGGCCATCACGAAGAAGGCGTCGACGCTCGGGGCCAGACCGGCGATGTCGTAGAACCCTCCGGGATCACCGGCCGACGAGGCGTAGGTGTCCATCGTCAGCTGCCAGTGCGGATTGGCCGCCTTCAACGCGCCCGACACCTGGGCCACCAGGGTGTCGAGTCCGGCCTGGTCGCCGCTGCCCTCCCCCTCGAAGTCGAGGTTCACCCCGTCGAGGTTCTTGGCCGAGACCAGCTGGATCAGGCTGGCCGACAGGCGCTTCGGTGCGGTGGGGTCGGAGGTGAGCTGGTTGAGCGCCGTCTGGCCGAAGCACGTCGCCGTGAGGACGACGCGGGAACCAGCGGCGTGGGCCCGGGTGATCAGGTCGGCGAGGTCCTGGCTCTCGTACCCCGTCCAGCCGGGCCCCGAGTTCTGGATCGACCCGTCCCCGTTCACGTCGACGCTGAAGTAGGCGATCGTCGTCAGGTCCGAGACGGCGAAGCCCGAAGACCGCGGCAGGGTCCAGTACGGGGCGAAGCCGAAGATCTCGTGGGACTTGAGCGCTGGGGCCCCCGCCAGCGACGGCGGGGCGGGAGCGGGAGCCGTGGTGGCCGCCGGCAGGGCGACGGCTGTGGCCCGTGCGGCGTACTCCCTCGCCATCCGGGACATGATCGAGACGTCGCCGCCCGGACGGGCGGGGCTGGCGGCTTGGGCCCCGCCCGTGCCGATGGTTCCGAAGGTGGCGGCGGCGGCGACCAGAACGGCGGCGCCGATGCAGGCCGGGACCGGTCTCACCTGTCGCACCTGCGCGTGACGCGGAGCCCGCCACGGCCGGAAGCCGTGGATCCGGCGACTCGTCGACACCGCGTACGCGGGGGCTCCGGTCAAGGTGCCCGGTCCGCCCCACCAGCCGGCGGCGAGCGCGCCGCCACGGCGGGAGGTGGCGGCGGCCGACCAGGAACCGGTGGCACCGCCCGCCGGCGCCGAGCTCGAGGAGGAGGAGGCCCTGGTCGTCATCGTTCTCGGTCTCCTCTCCGTCGGTGTTCTCTCCGTCGGTGCTCTCTCGGTCGGTGTTGGATGCGTCGGTGTTGGATGCGTCGGTGTTGGATGCGTCGGTGTTGGATGCGTCGGCGTCGAATGCGTCGGCCCCGTCGTGTCCGTCGGCTCGCAGCGCAGTCACGTCCGACCATGACCATGACCGCAAGACCTTCCCGGCCGGGCCCGCCACGGAGAGGGAGTCTTTGGACAGCGCGGAGAGTGAGACCGGGGATGCGGACCTCCCCCTGGTCCGTCGCCGTGAGAAGGACCACGGGGATCAGGAGTGGCGGCGGGGTGGTCGATCGCCTACGTCGGATCATGGTCCTCGGTCTGCTCGTGAAAGTCTCCCAGTGTGGTTGTTGTGGCAGGCGGTGACAAGGGCGGGCGGAGAATTGCAGAAATGGTGTCGGCATTTCCGACCCGGACCTTCAGCGCGCGGCCCCGACGGTCGATGAATTCGGGGTGACTCTCGAGCAGGCATCGGGCAGCGCCGCCCCCACCCCCTCCGAGGGAGCTCTTGACAACCTCCCCGACGACGCCGCCGGGGGCCCCGACGCCGCCGCCGTGGTCGGCCCGTCGGACCACCCCGGCTTCTTCCGGCGGCTCCGGAGGGCGGGCGGCGACGGTGCCCCGGGCCAGGACCCGGCACTCCGGCGCGTCGGCGACGTCATCTTCGTCGAGGTCTTCCGCCTGTTCCTCGTGATCGCCGGGGTCATCGGCGGCCTGGCCATCGGCAACCACATGGGGCACTCGGGCCGCAACAACACGGCGCCCCTGATCGGGATCACCCTGGGCGCCCTGGTCACCTATCTCGCCGGGGGAATCGTCGGCCGGTTCCTCGATCGCGGTGTCGCCGGTGCCGTCCACGAGCTCCGGTCCATGCCCGCCAGCGAGGTCTTCGCCGGCTCGGTGGTGGGCACCACGGGGCTGCTGGCCGGTCTGGTGGCCGGCCTTCCCCTCGTCGCCCTCGTCCATTCGACGGTCGACTACCCGGCCGTGGCCGCGCTGGCGTGGGTGTTGTGCGTGGGGGGTACCCGGCTCGGTGTCACGAAGGGCCGCGAGATCATCCGGGCGGCCGGGTTCTCCCATCTCGTCGAGCGCCCCGATGATCCGCCGCCGCCCTCCGCCCTCCTGATCGACAGCTCCGCCGTCATGGACCGCCATCTGCTCGTCCTGGGGCGGTCCGGCCTGTTGGCCGGGGGGATCGTCGTCCCGCGGTTCGTCGTCGATGAGGTCCGTGCGCTGGCCGAGAGCCCCGATCCCGTCTCCTCCCGCCGGGCCCGGCGCGGCCTCGAGGCGATCGACTCGTTGCGGGCCAGCGGTGTCACCGTGCGGATGAGCGACGACGAGGTCCCCGAGCTCGACGACGCCGGCGACCGGGCCCTGGTCGTGGCCCACCGGATGCACGTCCGCCTGGCGACGTGCTCGGCCGACCTGGCCGAGAGAGCGGAGTCGGAGGGGATCGACGCCGTCGATCTGCGCCGGCTCATGTCCGAGCTGGCGCCCGATCACCCTCCCGGTGAGCGACTCGTCATCGATCTCGTCAAGTCGGGCCGCCAGCCGCGCCAGGCCGTCGGCTACCTGCCCGAGGGGGACATGGTCGTCGTCAACGACGCCTCCCACCTGGTGGGCCGCGACCACGTCGAGGTGGTCGTCTCCTCGGCCCGCCAGACCAGCCAGGGTTTCCTGGTTTTCGCCTCCCTGGTCGAAGGCGGCCCCTCGGCGGTGTCGAAGAACCAGACCGTCTCCGTCTGACGCCGCTCCGGGATTCGGGCGGTCGTCAGGCCGATCGGACGGCGGCGACCAGCGCGGTCAGGGAGTCCTTGGCGTCGCCGAAGAGCATCGTCGTCTTCGGGTCGTAGAGCAGCTCGTTGTCGATCCCCGCGAACCCGGGACGCATCGACCGTTTCAGGAAGACGATGTTCGTGGCCTGGTCGGCGTTGATGATGGGCATCCCGTAGATGGGACTGCCCGGCGTGTTCTTGGCCGCCGGGTTGACGGTGTCGTTGGCCCCCACCACGAGGGCCACGTCGGTGGTCGACATCTCGGGGTTGGCGTCGTCCATCTCGACGAGCTGCTCGTAGGGCACGTTGGCCTCGGCCAACAGGACGTTCATGTGTCCCGGCATCCGGCCAGCGACAGGGTGGATGGCGTAGTAGACCTCGACGCCCCGTTCGGCCAGGGTGTCGGCCAGCTCCCGGGCCACGTGCTGGGCCTGGGCCACGGCCAGGCCGTAGCCGGGGACGATGGCCACCTTGCGGGCGTAGGCCAGAAGGACGCCGATGTCCTCGGCCGTCCCCGACCGCACCGTCCGCCCCTCGGGACCGCCGTCGGCCCCGGTGGCGGTGATCACCGAGCCGAAGGCGCTGAAGAGGATGTTCGGCAGCGAGCGGCCCATGGCCTTGCTCATCATCCGGGTGAGGAGCATGCCCGACGCCCCCACCAGGGTGCCGGCCACGATGAGGAGGTTGCTGTTCAAGGTGAAGCCCGATGCGGCCACGGCCAGGCCGGTGAAGGAGTTGAGCAACGAGATCAGGACGGGGACGTCGGCGCCGCCGATGGGGAGGACGAAGATGATCCCGAGGGCCAGGGAGAGGACGAGCACCACGACCAGGAGGACCGTGTTGGCCGTCACGATGGTGGCCAGGAGGACGGCGAGGATGGCCAGACCCACGGCGGCGTTGATCGGTTGCTGGCCCGGATAGGTGATGGGACGCCCGGTCATCAGCTCCTGGAGCTTGGCGAAGGCCACGCCGCTGCCGGCGAAGGAGACGGCGCCGACGAGGACGCCGAAGAGGATCTCGCAGATCTTGTAGACGGCGATCGTCTTCCCGGGGAGCGAGATGAATTCGGTCACCGAGACCAACGCCGCCGCGCCGCCGCCGACGCCGTTGAAGATGGCGACCATCTGCGGCATGGCGGTCATCTTCACGTTCCGGGCCGCCGGTACCCCGATGGCGGTGCCGATGACGACGGCGATGATGATGAGGACGAGGTTCCGGGTGTGGCCGTAGACCGACGGCAGGGAGAAGGTCCATGCCACGGCGACGAGCATCCCCGCCGCCCCGGCCAGGTTCCCCGTCCGGGCGTGCTTGGGGGAGCTCAGACCGATGAGGGCGAAGATGAAGCCGACGATGGCGATGAGGTAGACGAGATCGGTGGCGGTGGCCCGGCTCATGAGGTCGGTCCTGCGGACGGACCGGCGGACGGACCGGCGGGCGAACCGGAGGAACCGGACGTCGGACCGTCGTCGGCCTTCGGCTTCGGTTCGCTCCGCGGCTTGAACATGTGGAGCATCCGGTCGGTGACGACGAAGCCTCCGACGACGTTCAAGGTGGCGAGGATGACGGCCAGGAAACCCAGGGTGAGCTGGGCGGCGCCGCTGGCCTCACCGAGGACCAGCATGGTCCCGACCAGGATGATGCCGTGGATGGCGTTGGAGCCCGACATCAGCGGCGTGTGGAGGATGCTCGGGACCTTCGAGACGACCTCGTAACCGACGAAGGCGGCCAGGACGAAGATGGTGATGAATCCCATCAGGCCCGGTCCGGCCACGATCACCATCTAATTCCCCTCGCCTTCGATGAGATCACGGGTGGGCCCGTGGACGACCTCTCCGGCGCGGACCACGCAGCAGCCGGCGACGATCTCGTCGTCGAAGTCCGGTCGGAGCTCGCCGTCGGCGATGACGAGGGCCAGGAAGTTGGCCACGTTGCGGGAGTAGAGGAAGCTGGCGTGGGTGGGCATGGCCGACGGCGGGTTGGAGAGCCCGGCCACGCAGACGCCATGGTGGATGATGTCACGCCCCGGTTCCGACAGCTCGCAGTTGCCGCCCGAATCGGCGGCCAGGTCGACGATGACCGAACCTTCGGCCATCCGGTCGACCATGGCGGTGGTGACCAGGATGGGGGCCTGGCGCCCGGGGACGGCGGCGGTGGTGATGACGACGTCCGACGCCGCCACCTCGTTGCCGATCAGCTCACGCTGGCGGGCCAGGAAGTCCTCGGACTGCTCGCGGGCGTAGCCGCCCGAACCCTCCTGGGACTCGAGGCCGAGCTCGACGAAGGCGGCCCCGAGCGACTGGACCTCCTCCTTGGCCGCCGCCCGGACGTCGTAGGCGCGGACCTGGGCACCGAGGCGGCGGGCGGTGGCGATCGTCTGGAGCCCGGCCACGCCGGCCCCGAGGACGAGGACCTTGGCCGGCGGGACGGTACCGGCGGCGGTCATGAACATGGGGAAGAACTTCGGCAGCCGCTCGGCGGCGGCCAGCGCCGCCAGATAGCCCGAGACCGTCGACTGCGACGACAACGCGTCCATCGACTGGGCCCGACTGATCCGGGGGAGGAGGTCGAGGCTGAAGGCGGTGGCCCCCTTCTGGACGAGGGCCTTCACGGTGTCGAGCTGCGCGGCCGGCGCCAGGAAGCTCACCACCGTCACGCCGTCGGGCCCGGCGGCGACCTCCTCCGGCGTCGGGGCCTGGACCCGGGCCACGATCTGGGCCCCGGCCATCAGCTCGGCCACCGTCGCCACGACGGTGGCCCCCTTCTCGCTGAAGGCGGCATCGGTGAAATGGGCCTCGGCCCCCGCCCCGGCCTGGACGGCGACGTCCACCCCGGACCCGCTCAACCGTCCGGCGACGTCGGGGATCATGGCGACTCGCCGTTCGCCGGGACGGGTCTCTGTGGGAACGGCGAGTTTCACGAGGCGCTATCAGAGCACGCCGGACGGGTTGTCTCCACTCTGACCGACCCCGTGATCATTCTGGGTGGCCCCGTGATCATGCCGAGCGATCCCGTCATCGGACGGAGTCGACGGCGGCCAGGAACGGCGGCCACTCGCCGCCCCCGTGGGCCTCGACGGCGGCGCCCGACAGATAGGACGCCAGGGGGGAGACCAGGAAGAGGCAGACCCCGGCCACGTCGGCCGGGGTGCCCAGCCGACCCAGGGGCACCGTGGCCGCCACCGCTCGCAAGCCCTCGGGGCCGCCGTAGTGGGCGTCGGCCGCCTCGGTGGCGATCATCCCGGCCACGACGCAGTTCACCCGGACCTTCGGGGCCCACTCGAGAGCGAGGCTCCGGGTCAGGTTGACCAGTCCGGCCTTGGCCGCCCCGTAGGCGGCCGTCCCCGGCGACGGGCGCAGCCCCGAGACGCTCCCGATGTTGACGATCGATCCCCCCTCGGGTTGCTCCTGCATGACCCGGTTGGCCGCCTGGGCGCAGTAGAAGGGGGCGACGAGGTTGAGGGCGATGACCTGGGAGACGAACCGGGCCGAGGCGTCGGCCGCCGGCACCGACGGCGATCCCCCGGCGTTGTTGACGAGGACGTCGACCCGGCCGAAGCGCTCGGTCGCCCGCGTCACCACGGCGCCGGCCTGCTCGGCGTCGCGGACGTCGGCGGTGACGAAGACGGCGCGGCGGCCCTCGTGGGCGGGGAGGGCGTCCGCCGCCGGTTCGGTCCGCCCGCAGATGACCACCTCGGCCCCGGCGGCCAGGAAGGCCTCGGTGATCCCGCGGCCGACCCCCCGCGATCCCCCCGTCACCACGACCACCTTCCCGGTGCAGTCGAGGGGGTTCCCCGATTCGGTCACGAGTGCCTCCTTGGCCCGGGCGCACAAACTACCGGGGGCCGGCTCCCTGCCCTATCCTTCTGTCGCTTTCCTGACGCTGCATCAGATCCGGACCCGACGGAGAATCCGAGAGAGAAGCCGAGAAGCGGCGAGAAGCCGACGGAGAAATGGTGGACCAGTGAGCATCGAGACGGGCGAGCGGATGCCGGGGACGGCCGAAGTCGTGATCGACGCCCCCCCGGTCAACGCCCTCGACGTGGCGGGGTGGTTCGCCCTGGCCGAGGCCGTCCTGGCGGCGGGCCGGAAGCCGGACGTCCGGGTGGTGGTCGTCCGCGCCGAAGGGCGGGGCTTCTGCGCCGGGGTCGACATCAAGGAGATCCAGGCCGTCGGCGACGCCGCCCTGGTCGGCGTCAACCGCGGCTGTGCGGCGGCCTTCGCCGCCGTCTACGACTGCGAGGTTCCCGTGATCGCCGCCGTCCACGGCTTCTGCCTCGGGGGTGGAATCGGGATCGCCGGGAACGCCGACATCGTGGTGGCCTCCGACGACGCCACCTTCGGACTGCCCGAGGTCGACCGCGGTGCACTGGGGGCCGCCACCCATCTGGCGCGCCTCGTCCCCCAGCACAAGATGCGGCAGATGGTCTACACGGCCACGGCGGCGACGGCCGCCGAGCTGGCCGCGCTTCGGGTCGGTCCTCCGCGTCGTCCCCCGTGACGACCTGGTCGACGCCGCCTACGAGGTGGCGGCCGTGATCGCGGCCAAGAGCCCGACGATCATCCGGCGGGCCAAGGAGTCGCTGAACGGGATCGATCCGGTCGACGTGAAGCGCAGCTACCGCTTCGAGCAGGGCTTCACCTACGAGCTCCACGTCTCGGGCGTGGCCGACGAGCAGCGGGCGGCCTTCGTCGAGAAGCGCGATCCGAACGTCTCGAGATGAGGTCCCCGACGTGAGACCGGGTCCCCGACGGGGCGAGGACCGGGGACGGACATGGGGGATAAGCGGGCCCCCCTCGACGAGATGGTGGCCGAGCTGCGACCGGGGATGACGGTGGGCTTCGGTGGGTGGGGCTCGCGTCGCAAGCCGATGGCGGCTGTCCGGGCCATCGTCCGGGCCGGGATCGGCGATCTCACCGTGGTCTCCTACGGGGGTCCCGACGTCGGCGTCCTCTGCGCCGCGGGCCTCGTCAGGAAAGTCGTCTACGGCTTCGTCACCCTGGACTCGATCGCCCTCGACCCCCACTTCCGGGCCGCCCGTCAGTCGGGGGGGATCGCCGCCATGGAGGTCGACGAGGGCATGTTCTACCTGGGCCTCCTGGCCGCCGCCCAACGCCTTCCCTTCCTCCCCACCCGGGCCGGTCTCGGGTCCGACGTCCTCCGGGTCAATCCGGAGCTGCGCACGGTGACCTCGCCCTACGGCGACGGCGAGGAGCTGGTGGCCATGCCGGCGCTCGAGCTCGACGCCGCCTTCGTCCACCTGAACCGGGCCGACACCCACGGCAACGGCCAGATCCTCGGACCCGATCCCTTCTTCGACGAGCTCTTCCTCGGCGCCGCCACCCGTCGTTTCGTCACGGCCGAGAAGGTGGTGGCCCCCGGGGCGCTCCTCGACGAGGGACCGATCCAGACGGTGACGATCAGCCGACTCCTCACCGACGCGGTGGCGGAGGTCCCCCGGGGCGCGCACTTCACCTCGTGTCCCCCGGACTACGACCGCGACGAGGGCTTCCAGAAGCTCTACGCCGGATCGGGTGCCGACCCCGACGCGTGGACGGCGTTCGCGGACCGCTTCCTCCGGGTCGACGAGGCCGGATACCAGGCCGCCGCCGCCGAGGCGGGGGGCGCGGCGTGACCGGGACGGGGACCGAGGTGACGCGGGCCGAGGTGGTGGCGGTGGCGTGCGCCGAGGCGTGGCGGGGCGACGGCGAGATCATCGCCAGCCCCTTCGGGACGATCCCCTCCATCGGGGCGCGCCTGGCCCGGCTCACCTTCGAGCCCGACCTCGTCCTCACCGACGGCGAGGCGGCCCTGATGGCCAACACGCCGTCGGTCTCGGCCGACCGCTCGGCGTTCGTCCTCGAGGCGTGGATGCCCTACCGGCGGGTCTTCGACGTGGTCTGGTCGGGTCGCCGCCACGTGATGATGATGGCCACCCAGGTCGACCGGTACGGGAACCAGAACATCACCTGCATCGGGGACTGGGCCCGGCCCAAGACCCAGCTGATCGGGGTCCGGGGCGCGCCGGGGAACACGATCAACCACACGACGAGCTACTGGGTCCCCGCCCACTCCCCGCGCAGCTTCGTCGAGCACGTCGACATGGTCGGCGGGGTCGGCTACGACAGGGCCCGGGCGGCGGGACCGGCGGCGGAGCGCTTCCACGAGATCCGGGTGGTGATCTCCAACCTGGGGGTCTTCGACTTCGCGACGCCCGACCATGCCATGCGGCTGCGCTCGGTCCATCCCGGGGTGGAGGTGGACGAGGTCACCGCCGCCACCGGCTTCGACCTCGTCGTCCCCGACGACGTCCCCACCACCCGGCTCCCCGATCCCGACGAGCTGGAACTGATCCGCGAGGTCCTCGACCCGCGCCGGCTCCGGGACAAGGAGCTGCCGGCGTGACAGACGGTCCGGATCCCCATCCGGCCTTGCGGACCCGGCTGTGCGATCTGGTCGGGGTCCGCTATCCGATCGTCCAGACGGGGATGGGCTGGGTGGCCGGTCCCCGGCTGGTGGCGGCCACCGCCGGCGGCCGGCGGCCTCGGGATCCTGGCCTCGGCCACCATGACCCTCGACGAGCTGAGCGCCGCCATCGCCGAGGTCCGGTCGCGGACCACCAATCCCTTCGGCGTCAACCTCCGGACCGACGCGCCGGACATCGAGGAGCGGGTGGCCCTCCTGGTGGCGTCGGGGGTGAAGGTGGCGAGCTTCGCCCAGGCGCCGCGTCCCGACCTCGTCACCCGGCTGGCCGGTGACGGGGTGGTCGTCATCCCCACCGTCGGGGCCCGGCGCCACGCCGAGAAGGTGGCCGAGTGGGGCGTCCACGGTGTCATCGCCCAGGGCGCCGAGGGCGGTGGCCACACCGGGCCCGTCCCCACCACGCTGCTGCTCCCCCAGGTGGTCGAGGCGGTGGGGGACAAGGTGGCGGTGATCGCCGCCGGCGGGTTCTCCTCGGGCCGCGGGCTGGTGGCCGCCCTCGCCTACGGGGCGACGGGGATCGCCATGGGGACCCGGTTCCTCCTCACCCGCGAGTCGACGGTCCCCGACGCCGTGAAGGCAGGTCTACCTCGGCACCGCCGTCACCGGGACGGTGGTCACGACGCGGGTGGACGGCGCCCCCCAACGGGTCATCCGGACCACGCTCGTCGACCACCTCGAGGGGGCGGGCCGCATCGGCGCCCTGCCCCGCGCCCTGCGCAACGCCCTGGCCTTCCGTCGGCAGACCCACACCTCGATGCGGGCGCTGGCCAAGGAGGGACTGGCCATGAAGGAGGGCAACGAACTGACCTGGTCCCAGGTCGTCATGGCGGCCAACGCCCCGATGATGACGAAGGCGGCGCTCGTCGACGGCCGTCCCGAGGTCGGGATCCTCCCCACCGGCCAGGTGGTGGGCGTCATCGACGAGCTCCCCACGGTGGCCGAGCTCATCGGTCGGATCGTCACCGAGGCCAACGCCACCCTGGCCCGGCTCACCGGGGCCTCGAACACCTAAGGTCCGGGAGATGGCCGATCTCTCCCGTATCCGGGTACTCGTCCTCGCCGCCGACCTCTTCGAGGACATGGAACTGCTCTACCCGGTGGCCCGTCTCCAGGAGGAGGGGGCCACGGTGACGGTGGCCGGTCTCGACGACCAGCCGGTCCACGGGAAGAAGGGCTACGGCCCGCTGGCCGTCGACACGACCGTCGACGCGGTGAAGGAGACCGACTTCGAGGGCCTCGTCATTCCCGGGGGGTTCGCCCCCGACAAGTTGCGGCGGTCGGAGACCGTCCTCGATCTGGTCCGCGCCTTCGACACGGCGGGGAAGCCCGTCGCCTTCATCTGCCACGCCGGGTGGGTCCCCATCTCGGCCAAGATCCTGAAAGGCCGCCGGGCCACCAGTGTCGGTGCCATCCGCGACGACATGGTCAACGCCGGGGTCGACTGGGTGGACGAGGCCGCCGTCGTCGACGGGAACCTCATCTCGGCCCGCACGCCGGCCGACCTCGGCCCGTGGATGAAGGCCCTCATCGCCGTTCTCGCCGCCGCCGGCCGGCGGCCGGGCTGATCCCGCCCTCTCGCAGCTAGCTCTGGCCGGCCCGCCGCCGGAGCCACTCCTCCCAGCCGACGCGTCCCTCGGCGTGACCGGGGCAGAGATGGCGGCCCCTGTCGAAGTCCCGGAAGGGACCGAGAGGCGGGAGAGGGACGAGGACGGCGGCCGAGCCACGGATCCGGCGCCGTGCGGCGGCGAGCTTTCTCAGGGGGAGAACGGTGGGGCCGCCGAAGTCCTCCGTCCGACCGCTCGGGCCGGCGTCGACCAGATCGGCCAGCCGGTCACCGAGGTCACCGGTGTCCACCGGCTGGAACGAGAGGTTCCTGGTCACGGGGAAGACCCGCCAGCCCAGGAACCGGTCGAGGAGGTCGTGGAACTGGGTGGCCCGCTGGATCGTCCACGGCGCGGAGCCGGACTCGACGATCTTCTCGGCGTCCCGCTTGGCCCGGTAGTAGGAGTACGTCATCGTGTCGACGCCGACGATGGAGATGTAGACGAGATGGGCGCCGACCTTGGCGGCCTCGGCCACCACGTTGGCCGTCCCCTCGATCTCGACGGCGCGCGAGAGCCGCGGTGAGGTGACGGCGTGGATGACCGTCCCGACCCCGGCCATCGCCTCGGCCAGACCGGTCCCGCGGCGGACGTCACCGCGGACCTGGGAGACCGCGGCGCCACCGGCCGTCGGATCCGACGTCGAAGCGGCCGCCGGTCCGTGCCGGCTGAGCGAACGGACGTCGTGGCCGCGGGCGGCCAGACGGGGGACCAACGCCGAACCGAGCGTCCCCGTTCCGCCGGTGACGAGGACGCGGGCCACGCGGTGGCGGTCAGCCCAGTCGCTCGATGATGGTGGCGTTGGCCTGGCCGCCGCCCTCGCACATGGTCTGGAGCCCGTAGCGGCCGCCGGTCCGCTCGAGCTCGTTGAGCATGGTGGCCATCAGGCGGGCGCCCGAGCATCCCGTGGGGTGGCCGATGGCGATGGCCCCGCCGTTGGGGTTGACCTTGGCCATGTCCGGGTGGAACTCCGACTCCCAGGCCAGCACGACCGAGGCGAAGGCCTCGTTGATCTCGATCACGTCCATGTCGGAGAGCTTCAACTTGGCCTTCTCGAGGACGAGCCGGGTGGCGGGGATCACCGCCGTCAGCATGATGACGGGATCGTTGGCGGCCACGGCGAAGGTGTGGAACCGGGCCCGGGGCCGGAGCCCCAGTGAGGCGGCGCGCTCCTCGGACATGATCAGGACGGCGGCCGCCCCATCGGAGATCTGCGACGAGGAGGCCGCCGTGACGAGGCCGTCCTCGGCGAAGGCGGGGGCCAGGGCGGCCAGCTTCTCGATGGTCGACCCCCGCCGGACCCCTTCGTCGAAGTCGAGGACGGCCGCCGGGTCGGTCTCGGTCCCGGCCACCAGGGGGATGATCTCGTCGGCGAAGCGGCCCTCGTCCTGGGCCAGCGCGGCGCGGCGGTGCGACTCCAGGGCGAAGGCGTCCATCTCGGGGCGGGTGACCTTCCAGCGCGCCGCGATCTCCTCGGCCGAGAGGCCCTGGTGGATGAAGGAGTAGCGGGCGTGGACCGTCGGTCCGTAGGCCTCGCCCGGTCCCGGGTCGGTGGTCGACCCGATGGGGACCCGGGTCATCGACTCGATCCCCGCCCCGATGGCGATGTCCATGGCGCCGGCCATCACGGCCTGGGCGGCGAAGTGGACGGCCTGCTGGGCCGAGCCGCACTGACGATCGACGGTGGTCCCGGGGACCGAATCGGGGAAGCCGGCGGCCAGGACGGCGTTGCGGCCGATGTTCATGGCCTGCTCGCCGACCGTCATCGTGCAGCCCATGACGACGTCCTCGACGAGGCCGGGGTCGAGCTGCGAACGCTCGACGAGGGCCCGGAGGGGCTGGGCGGCCAGATCGACCGGGTGCCATCCCGCCAGGCGCCCGTTACGGCGTCCCACCGGCGTCCGGACGGCGTCGACGATCACGGCAGTGGGCATGGGACCTCTTCCTCTGGAACGGCCAACCATTGTTGCCGCGGATCTGGCGGTGTGTCAGATTCGACGGGCCATGGACCTCCGGTTCACAGAGAGACAGGAGGAGTTCCGTCTCGAAGCGCGGGCCTGGCTGGAGGCGAACGTCCCCACCGCCGCCAACGGCAGGGGGCCCCTGCCCTCCCTCGACACGGCCGCCGGCTTCGAGGCCCACCGGGCCTGGGAGAAGGCGATGTCCGACGCCCGCTGGTCGGTGGTCTCGTGGCCCGAGGAGTTCGGGGGCCGCGGCGTCGGCCTGATGGAGTGGCTGATCTTCGAGGAGGAGTACTACCGGGCCGGTGCCCCCACCCGGGTCTCCCAGAACGGGATCTTCCTCCTCGCCCCCACCCTCTTCGAGTTCGGGACACCGGCCCAGCAGGCCCGGTTCCTCCCGTCGATGGCCTCGGCCGAGGTGATCTGGTGCCAGGGCTGGTCCGAGCCCGACGCCGGGTCGGACCTGGCCGCCATCCGCAGCCGGGCCGAGTGGCGGGGGGGCGGCGACGACGGAGGCACCGTCGGTGATGACAGCGGGACCTGGGTGCTGAACGGGCAGAAGACGTGGTGCAGCCGCGGCGCCTTCGCCGACTGGGTCTTCGGGCTCTTCCGGACCGACCCCGAGGCGCAGCGGCACCGGGGGCTGACCTACTTCCTGGTCCCCATGGACGCCCCCGGGGTGACGGTCCGGCCCATCGCCCAGCTCGACGGGGAGACGGGATTCGCCGAGGTCTTCTTCGAGGACGTCGTCGTCCCGGGGGACCAGGTCCTGGGGACGGTGAATCAGGGCTGGTCGGTGGCCATGGCCACGGCCGGCTCCGAGCGCGGACTCTCCCTGCGGAGTCCGGCCCGGTACACCGAGGCGGCCGGGCGACTGCTCTCCCTCTACGCCCGTCGCCGGGCCGACGACCCGGCCGGGGCCGGCCGGGTGGCCGACGAGGTGGCCCGCGCCGTCGTGGACGCCGAGGCCTACAGGCTCCACACCTACTGGACGGCCACCCGTGTCCTGGCCGGCGGGAGCGTCGGCCCGGAGGCGTCGATGAACAAGGTCTTCTGGTCCGAGACGGACCTGGCCATCCACGAGGCGGCGATGAGGCTGCTCGGTGAGGACGCCGGGCTCCTCGGCGACGACGGGACGCCGGGGCCGTGGCTGGACGGGTTCCTCTTCGCCCTGGCCGGTCCGATCTACGCCGGGACGAACGAGATCCAGCGGAACGTGGTGGCCGAGCGGGTGCTCGGGCTGCCGCGGCCCTGAGGCCGGCCGGTGGACTTCGCCTTCGGGGAACGCCAGCTCGAGTTCCGGGCCCAGTTGCGTGCCCTCACCGACAAGACCTGTACGGCGGCCGAGATCAGAGAGTCGTGGGCGTCGGAGACGGGGTGGTCCCCCGTGCGGTGGGCGGCGCTGGCCGAGATGGGGGTGGTGGGCCTGACGGTCCCCGAGACCGCCGGCGGTCTCGGCCTGGGGCTCGTCGACCTGGTCCTCCTGCTCGAGGAGGCCGGGCGGGCCGGTCTGCCGGAGCCGCTCCTGGAGACGACGGCGCTCGGCGTGCCGGTCCTCGTCGACGCCCCCGGGGAGCGGGCCGACGCCCTGCGGGCCGAGTGGTTGCCGAGGACCGCCGCCGGTGAGGCCGTTCTGGCCGTGGGGACCGAAGCCATGGCGGCCGTGCCCGGCGCCGGGTCCGCCGATCTCCTGATCCTCGAACGCGGTGGCGACCTCCACGCCGTCCCGGGGGAGGCGACGACCCGGGTGGCGCGCCGCGCCCTCGACGGGGCGCGCCGACCGGCGGTGGTCTCGTGGGAGCCGTCGCCGGGGAGTCTGATCGTCTCGGGCGACGCCGCCGCCGTTCTGGTGGCGGCCCTGGAGGACCGTGCCGCCATGGGCTCCGGTGCCGTCCTCCTCGGGGTGGCCGACCGGCTGATCACGATGACGGCGGCCTACGCCGTCGACCGTGTCCAGTTCGGTGTCCCCATCGGATCCTTCCAGGCCGTGAAGCACCATCTGGCCGACGCCCTCATCCGTCTCGAATTCGCCCGGCCCGCCGTCTACCGCGCCGCCTGGTCGCTCGACGCCGGCGACCCCGGGGCGGGGTGCCACGCCTCGATGGCCAAGGCCCTGGCCTCCGACGCCGCCACCGGCGCCGCCCGGGTGGCGCTCCAGGTCCACGGGGCGATCGGCTACACCTGGGAACACGACAGCCATCTCTGGATGAAGAAGGCCTGGGCCCTGGCCGCCGCCTGGGGCGACGCCGGCTTCCACCGCGCCCGCGTCCTCGCCCGTCTGCTCGACGGCGTCGAACGGGGAGAGGCGACGTGACGACCATCGTGGAGAGGTACCTCGACCGGATGGTGGCCCACGACTTCGAGGCCATGGCCGCCTGCCTGGCCGAGGACGTGGTCCGGGTCGGGCCCTTCGGCGACACCTACACGCCGCGCGACGTCTATGTGGCCATGCTGGCGAAACTGATGCCGAGCCTGCCCGGCTATTCCATGGAGATCGGCCGGGTGGTCGAGAAGGACGACCTGGTGGTGGTGGAGCTGACCGAGACGGTCGAGGTCGACGGTGCGCCGCTGGTGACCCCGGAGGCCCTCGTCTTCGAGCTGGACGAGGCCGGGCTCATCGCCCACATCTCCATCTACATCCAGACCCTCGGCCGTACCCCGCCGGCCGTCTGAGCGGCGCCGCGCCGGTGGCGCGTCACTGGTCCTCGACCTGGACGGACTTCCCGTCCTCCCACCGGCGCAGGACCAGGTACCGACCCTTCAGCGCCCCGTGGTCGTAATGGCCGAAGCCCATCGTCGTCCCCTCCATCCCGGTGGCGGCCGGGAGGCGCTTCACCCGCTCGAGGGCGTCCCTGATCCCGCCCCGGGTGAGGTGGGCGGCGCGGGCGACGGCTTCGCCGAGAAGCCGACCGATGTCGTAGGCGGCCACCCCGACGGGACCGCGGGCCGTCTTCGGCGCCTTCTCGGCCAGCCGGGCGCGCGCCGAATTCTCGTCGGAGACGCCGTCGACGTAGACCCAGCCCTCCCAGCCGGCCCGCCAGTCGCGCCGGGTGTAGCCGAACATGAGCGAGGAGTTCGCCACGATCGGGAGCCGCCAGCCCTCGTCCTCGACGGCCAGGGCCACGGCGCGGGCGGCCACCCCCAGGCCGAGGTAGACGAGGCTCTCGGGGCCGCCGGCCCGGAGCCGGCCGATGGTGGGGGAGACGTCCTCGGCCAGCGGGGCGATGGCCGCCGCGCCGGTGATCTCCAGCCCAGCCACGGCGCAGGCGTCGGCCAGCGATTCGGCGTAGCCGCGTCCGACCGGTGAATTGTCGTAGACGGCGGCCACGGTGGAGATCCCCCGGCGGAGAAGGTGCTCGACGAGGACGACGGGCTCCTCCTGGAGCGAGCCCACCTGGTAGTGGAACATGAACTCGCCCCGGGTCTGCTCCCCGCCGGTGTAATTGACGGTGGGGACACCGGCGGCGTCGGCCAGCGGTCCCACGATGAGCCCGTTGTCGGAGATCGACGGTCCCACCACGGCCAGGACGCCGTTGTCGACGAGCTCGGCGTAGGTCGTCTCGACGTCGTGGGCCGTCCCCCCCGGCAGCCCGCGCGCCTGGCGGGGGAGGAGCTCGACGGCCCGGTCGATCCGCCCCGTCCCCGCCACCTCGGCGAGACCGAGGCGGATCGCCTCCTCGACCGAGGCGCCCCCGTCGGCCTGGGGGAAGTCGTAGAGGACACCGATGAGGATCGGCGCCGCCACCGGCGGAGCGGACCCCGGCGTCATGGACATGATCTGACCTCCTCCCGTCGGCCGGCCGGAGTTTACTGACGTGACCGTCAGTGCCAGGGTTGGGGCCCCGTGGCCATCCTCCCCGATCACCTCCGGACCGTGGCCGCCCGGTTCCCCGACCGGGTCGCCCTGCGGGTGGCCGGGGCCCTACCGGTGGACGGGGCCCTGCCGGTGGACGGCGCCCTGCCGGTGGACGGGAGGACGGCGTTCACCGAGATGACCTACGCCGAGTGGGACGGCCGGTCCAACGCCGTGGCCCGGGGGCTCGACCGGGCGGGGGTGGGCCGGGGGGACCGGGTGGCCCTCTTCGTCGGGAACGACTGCGCCCCGCTCTACCAGGTCGCCTACTTCGCCGTCCTGAAGGCGGGGGCCGTGGCCGTCCCCATCAACCCGCGCGTGGCGCGCCGCGAGCTCGAGCACATGGTCTCCGACAGCGGGGCCACCGCCGTGGTGGCCGGGCCCGGCGAGCTCGACCGGGCCCGGGCCCTCCCGGCCGGCCGGACCCTCGCTGATCATCGGCCCCGGCGCCTCGGGGCCCGGCGAGCTCGACTGGGAGCGGCTGATCGACGGGGATCCCGGCGAGGTCCGGACCGAGGTCGGCCCCGACGAGATCGCCGACATCCTCTACACGTCGGGGACGACGGGACTGCCGAAGGGGGTGGCCGCCACCCATCGCTCCGCCCTCGTCTCCCATCCCCTGATGCCCATCGAGAAGCCGATCTCTCTGCTCCACTCGATCCCGCTGGCCACCTTCCTGGGGACACACGGGACCCAGACGTTGTGCCTCCGGCTGGCCGTCACCAACCTCCTGCTCCCCTCGTTCGACGCCACCCGTTTCGCCCGCCTCGTCGAGAGCGAGCGCCCGGCCTGGATCGTGATGGTCCCCGCCCACGCCCTGCTCCTGATCGAGTCGGGGATGCTCGACCGGGTCGACACCTCCTGTGTCCGGATGCTCATCTACGGCAGCGCGCCGATGCCCCGGCACGCCGTCGCCCTCCTGGCCGCCGCCTTCCCCCGGGCCACCTTGATGAACGGGTACGGCCTCACCGAGGGAGGGACCTCCGTCGTCACCATGCCGCCGGGGGAGGCGCTCCGCCGTCCCGGTTCGGTGGGACGACCGGTGGGGACCGACGTCGTCCGGGTGGTGGACGAGGTCGGCGACGTCGTCGGGCCCGGGACGACCGGCGAGGTGGCCATCAAGGTCGAAGCGGGCCAGCGCTTCTACCACAACGACCCGGAGGCGACGGCGGCCACCTGGCGCGGCGACTGGGTCCGGTCGGGGGACCTCGGCTACTTCGACGAGGACGGCTTTCTCTATCTCGTCGACCGGAAGAAGGACGTGATCGTCCGCGGCGGCTACAACGTCTCCTCCATCGAGGTGGAGTCGGCGCTCCACGAGCACCCCGACGTCGTCGAGGCCGCCGTCCTCGGTGTTCCCCACCCCGTTCTGGGCCAGGACGTCGCCGCCGTGGTCCGCCTGCGCGCCGGCGGATCGCTCGACGTGGCCACCGCCGGCGTCTTCCTGGCCGACCGGGTGGCCGACTACAAGCGTCCGCGTCGGATCGTCCTCACCCACGGGCCCCTGCCGCGGACGGCGATGGGAAAGCTCGACAAGGCGGCCCTACGGGAGATGCTCGAGGCGGGGAGAACCTCGTGATCAGTGGTGGACGGACTCGTCGAATCCGGAGGTCATCTCCACCGCCCAGGTGAGGGCTTCGAGCGAGGCGGCCGACAGGACGTCCTCGCCGACCCCGCTGCGGGTGGCGGCGTCGGGCTGGCCCAGGAGGTAGTCCGTCACGTCGGCGACCAGAGCCCCGAGGGTCCCGCATCCGGTGAGGACGGCGTCGCGGAGGTCGTCGTCGAGGGGAAGGGACCCCAGAACGGTCTCGAGGGGCATCCCGAGGAGGACGCCGAAGCAGGAGAGCATGCCGGCCGTGAACGCCCTCTCCTCGAGGGAGGAGTCGACGGCGGGGGCCACCAGCTCGCACATCCGGGCCCGGATCAGCGCCGTCGTGATCCCCTCCTCCGAGGTCCGGCCCTTGCCGGTCATGAGGAGCAGGGCCACCCAGCTCTGGAGCCGCCGCCAGCCGACGAGGACGAGCGCCTCGTGGACCGTCTGGACGGTCCGCTGCATCCCGCTGGCGGCCCCGATCCCGGCCAGCTGGAGGATCTGGTGGGTCATGGCCGGATCGCTGCGGACGATCTCGACCAGCTCGGCGACGGGGCACTCGCTGTCGAGCAGACGTGCCGCCACCCGCAGGCGGCTGAGATGGCCGGAGTCGAGCGCCCGGCCGGGAACGACGAGAGGCCGCGAGAGGAGGTAACCCTGGAAGTAGTCGAAGCCGAGGGCCTCGCAGCGGCGGAGCTCGTCGGTGGTCTCGACCTTCTCGGCCAACAGGGCGACGTCGAACCGGCGGCACCTGGCCAGCAGGTCGGGCAGATCGGCCGACTCGGTGATCCTCAGGTCGATCTTCACGATCGAGGCCAGCTCCAGGAGCGCCTCGGCCCCCGCGCACCAGGTGAAGTCGTCGAGGGCCAACGTGAAGCCTTCGTCGCGCAGCCGCCGGCAGCCGGCCAGGACCTCGTCGTCGGGGACGACCGACTCGAGGATCTCGACGACGGTCCGCCCGGGTGGGAGGAGGATCGGGACGGCCCCGGTGAGGACGCCGCGGCTGGCGTTGCAGAAGAGCTTCTTGTTCCCGACGAGATGATCGATGCCGATGCTCACCGAGCTGAAGAGGACCTCGGCCGTCAGCCGGTCTCCCTCGGACCCGGCGGTGTCGATCGTTCCCCCGCCGTCGGCGGTCTCGGCCCCGACGGTCCGGAAGAGGAGTTCGTAGCCGATGACCGAGAGGTCCCGGTCGAAGATCGGCTGGCGACCGACCAAGACGTCGAGAACAGCCATGTCCCCAACTCCCCTCTAGGCCGTTTCCCCAGAGTACCGGCGGGGCTTCGCCGGGAGGGCGGATGCCGACGGGGTGGTCGCGGCGTTCATCCGACCCGGTCGGGGAGGACGGTGAGCCCCGTTCCTCCCGGGTCGACCAACGCCACCCACGGTGTCTTCGACCCGTCGGCCGCCTCGGTGGCGCCGAGGGAGGACAGCCGCCGGACCTCGTCGGGGAGCTCGCAGCCGACCGGATTCAGGTAGAGGCGATTGGCCGGAGGGCGCCCGGGGCGGGCCGGGACGAAGACGAGCTTGAGGTCGTGCTGGGTGCTGTCCCCCGACGCCGACATCCAGGGGACGTTCCCCGGCATGTACTCGTGGAGCTCCCAGCCGAGCGCCTCGCTCCAGAAGGCGGCGGCGCCGGCGGGGTCGGTGGACTCGATGACGATCTCGGTCAGCAGTGCACTCATCGGGCCATTCAAGCGCGGGTCACGCGCGGGCGGATTCACCGGCGCACCGATTCAGGCGCGGACGGAGGAGCCCCATTGGACGGTGACGTCGTCCCGGCGCATGGCGGCGGTGAAGCCGAAGATGGAGATGGCGATGGCTCCCGCCGTGAGCGACCACGTCGCCGCCGTCCGCTCGAGGATGAACATCCGCAGCGACGAGGACAGGAGCATCCACATCACGAGGCCGGCGTTCAGGAGGAGGACCGCCGCCCAGACGACGGAGATCTGGACGAAGAACCTCTGGACCCGCGGCCGGGCCAGGAGCTCGGGGTCGAGCGGGCAGAAGTCGTGGGCGAAGCGTTGCGTGAAGGGCCGGCGCAGGGCGGCCGAGATCAGAAGGACGATGGCGACGAGGACGGCGCCCGCCGTCGGCTGGATGAAGTAGACGAATGCGCTCCCGGTGACGAAGGCCACCGTGGTCCGCAACGTGAGGAGGAGGGTCCCGAGCATGAGGAGAGCGGTGATCCGCTCGCCGCGCCTCACCCGGCGGATCACGGCGCCGTAGGACCAACAGAGGGCGGAGATCAGTGCGCCCCGGAAGCCGAAGACCAAGAGGGTGAGGTAGAAGAGGGCCAGCGGACCGACGACGCCTTCGAAGACGATCGGCGCGGCATGCCGCAGCGCGGCGCGCGGCGACGGCATGTGGAGAACGGAATTGTCGTGCCCGAAGTGATCGGCAGAGAGCGCCAGCACCGGGAGCCGACCACGGTGGGTGGCGAGAGTCTCGATGAGTCGACAGTACTCGGCCCTTTTCCTTCACATACGGCGGTCGTCGAGACGAAAGACCCAACCACAGGACAATTCACGGACTGAAGTCGGGAGGTCACTCAATCCGGGACGAAGAGGGCGATGCCGGCCTCGTCCGAGACGACCTCGAAACGGGCCCGGACAGCCATCCCCACCTGCACGGCGTCGGGATCGCAGTCGACCAGGTTGGTCATGACCCGCGGTCCTTCCTCCAGGTCGACCAGGGCGACGACGTAGGGAATCCAGTCGCGGAAAGGTCGCGAATAATTCTGGCGGATCACCGTGAAGCTGTAGACGGTGCCCCGGCCGCTGGCCTCCTCCCACGTCACCGGGCCCCGGCAGGCCAGGCAGCGGTCGCGCGGATAGAGCTGGGCGGCGGCGCAGTCCCGGCACCGTTGGACGAGGAGTCGTCCGTCGTGGAGCGCCTGCCAGTAGGGCGCCGAGTCGTGGTCCGGGACCGGTGCCGGCCGCGGTTTGGGCGGCCGCTCGTCGGTCGGTGTCGTCGTCTGGGTCACGGGGCCTCCTTCCCGAGGATGAGGGTGGCACCGGTCGAGAGCATCCCGCCGGTCCCGTGGGCCACGGCGATCCGGGCGTCGGGGACCTGGGTGGCCCCGCCCTGGCCGCGCAGTTGCCGGACGGCCTCCACGATCAGGAACATCCCCCGCATCCCCGGATGACAGGCCGAGAGGCCGCCCCCGTCGGTGTTGGTGGGCAACCGGCCACCGAGGCCGAGCCCGCCGTTCTCGACGAAGGCGCCCCCTTCGCCCTTGGCGCAGAACCCGAGATCCTCGACGGTGAGGACCACCGTGATCGTGAACGAGTCGTAGAGCTGGGCCACGTCGATCTCGGCCGGACCGATCCCGGCGCGGGCGAAGGCGAGAGGTCCGCACTGCGCGGCGGGCGAGACGGTCAGGTCGGGCATCGACGAGATGTTCATGTGGTGGGTGGTGGCGTGGGCGGCGCCGAGGACGTAGATCGGCGTGGTCTCGAGGTCGGCGGCGCGCTCGGCGGTCGTCATCACGCAGGCCCCGCCCCCGTCGGAGATCACGCAGCAGTCGAGCTTGTGCAGCGGATCGGCCACCAGCCGGGAGGAGACGACGTCCTCCACCGTGATCGGATCGCGCTCCTGGGCCTGCGGGTTGCCCGCCGCGTGCGCCCGCATGGTGACGGCGACCGACGCCAGTTGCTCGGCTGTGGTCCCGAACTGGTCCATGTGCCGACGGGCGGCCAGCGCGTAGCTCCCGACGAGGGTGTTGCCCCACAGCGCGTCGTAGATGGCCGGGCCCGGGGCGAACCCGCTGCCGCCCCCGCCGCCGGTCCCCAGCCGCCGGCCCATCTGTGACAACTGGATGCTCCCGTAGGTGATGAGGACGACCTCGGCGGCGCCGGCCTCGATGGCGTAGGCGGCGTGCTCGGCCAGGACCTCGAAGGAGGCCCCGCCGGCGTTGGTCTCGTCGTAGTAGGTCGGATGGAGGCCGAGGTACTCGGCCACCCCGGTGGCGTACATCGGGAAGAAGCCGGTGCTGGCGAAGCCGTCGACCTCGGCCATGGTGAGTCCGGCGTCGGCCAGGGCCCGGTCGGCCGCCTGCCCGTGGACGGCGTGCTCCGACATCTCGGGGAGCTTGGGGTAGTCGGAGGTGGCCACGCCGACGATGACGGCCCGCCGACCGTTCTGACTCATCGCTCGCTCTCCTTCGCATCGGCCGCCGGCCGGAACCGGGGGAGGGCGAGATGGGGTCCCATGTCCTCCCAGACGACGTCGACGCGCATCCCGATGGACACGTCGGACGGGTCGATATCTATCAGGTTGGAGACCATCCTCGCCCCCTCGGCACCGTCGAGCTCGACGGCGATCACGACGTAGGGGATCCGGTCGGCCAGCGACGGGATGAAGGCCTGGCGGACGACCGTGTAGGTGAAGACCGATCCGGTCCCCGGTAGCTCGGACCACTCCGACGCCGTCGATCGACAGGTCGGGCAGACCGGACCCGGGGGGTGCCGCGTCGCGCCGCAGGCCGTGCACCGCTGGACGACCAGCCGGTGGTGGGCGGCCGCCTCCCACCAACCGTTCGTCTCGGCGTTGACCGCCGGGACGGGCATCTCGTCGGGGAACCAGCGCTCGCTCATCGTTCGCTCACCGCCGCCCTCACCGCCGCCCGAGGACCAGGGCGCTGGTGGGGACGCCCGCCGCGCTCGTCACCAGGCAGGTCTCGGCCCCGTCGACCTGGCAGGTGGAGTCGCCGCGGAGCTGGCGGACCCCCTCGACCACGTGGTTGAGCCCGTGGATGTAGGCCTCGGAGAGGCTCCCGCCGTGGGTGTTGGTCGGCAGTGCCCCGTCGGGCCAGGCCAGCGCGCCGGACGCCGCGTAGGGACCGCCTTCGCCGCGCCCGCAGAAGCCGAAGTCCTCGAGGCTCAACAGGACGAGGCCGGTGAAGTGGTCGTAGATCTGGGCCACGTCGATGTCGTCGCGCCCCACCCCGGCGCCGGCGGCGCGGGCCCAGAGCCGGTCGGCCACGGTCCGCGCCCCGGCACTCGTGTAGTCGTCGTCGGGCATCCCGACGTTGGAGTACTGGCCGTGCCCGAAGCCCCGCGGCGTCCCCTGGGCGCTGGCCACGACCTCGACCGGCGGTCGGGCCAGATCCCGTGCGCGTTCGTGGGTGGTCACGACCACGGCGCAGGCCCCGTCGTTCTCGAGACAACAGTCGAAGAGGCGGAAGGGCTCCGAGACGAACCGCGAAGCCATGTAGTCGTCCATCGTCATCGGCCGGTCGCCCATCACGGCCCGGGGGTTGCGCGCCGCGTGGGCGCGCGTCGTCACGGCCACCTCGCCCATCTGCTCGGCGGTGGTTCCGAAGCGGTGCATGTGACGTTGGAGGACCATGGCGTAGGCGATGGGCGGGCTGAACATCCCGAAGGGCATGGTGAAGCCCAGGTGCGCCTCCAACAGGGTCCGGGCCTTCCGCAGTCCCGGGACCGGCGCGCCGGACCCTTCGTCGGCCGTCCCCCCGGACCCTGTCCGAACCGGTGGAACTGTCCCTGGCACAGCGACCGGTAGACGACGACCACCTCGGCGGCACCGGTCTCCACGGCCATCGAGGCGTTGGCGATCGCCGCACAGGCCCCGCCCCCGCCGGGGAGCCAGGACATCGTGGCGTAGCGGAGCTCGGGCAGGCCCAGATCGGCGGCGGCGAAGGTGGCGTCGTTGCGGTCGTCGGCGAACGAGGCGAGACCGTCGACGTCGTCCATCGAGAGTCCGGCGTCGGCGACGGCCGCCTGGATGGCGGCGATAGCCAGCTGGTACTCGCTCGTCTCGGCGATCCCGCCCCACTTGGCGTAGCGGGTCTCACCGATTCCGACGAGGCACGCCCCGCGCCGGGCGGCGCCCGGTCCCGCGTTCATCTCGGTCCCGCCTTCATCGCGGCCCCGCGTTCATCTCGGCAGGGTCCACTGCGAACGGACCTCGGCCGTATGCTCGCCGACTCGCGGTGGACGGACGGTGCATGACCCAGGGGAAGCCGTGGGCCACGAAGGGTGCACCGGGATAGGTGACGGTGCGGTCGAGATCGGGATGACCGACGTCGACGAAGTGGCCCCGGCGCCGCCAGGTGGCGGTCGTCGAGAACCTCCTCCGGGGAGCGGATCACGCCCCAGGGGAGACCGGCGCCCTGGCCGAGGCGGTAGAGCGTCCTCGGCGTCGTGCTTCGCGGCCAGCCGCTTGAGCGCCCGCCAGACCTCGCCGTAGTGGCGGGCGCGATGGCCGGGGTCGGCGAACGCCGGGTCGGAGAGCGGCGCCGGCCACCCCCTCGGCCTCGAGCATCTCGAGCATCCGGGTGAAGACGTGGGGACCGAGGAAGTCGGGGGTGAGCGCCGCCACCTGCCGGCCGTCGGCCGCCGTCAGGGTGGGGTGGGGACCCCGGTGGTAGGGAGTGCCCGAGCAGAGGTAGGTCATCAGGTGCCACTCGGTCATCGAGGCCGAGCACTCGTGGGCCGAGACGTCGATGAATTGGCCGCGCTGTGGCGTGCGCATGCGCGGGAGCGCGCCGGTCGGGCTCGCCGCGCCAGGCCAGGGCGGCCAGGACGGCGATGGCGGCGTAGGTGGACGCCGTCCGCCAGGCCTGGTCCCCCTGGGCGGCCAGGGGCGGGGTGTCGTAGGTCCCGTCGGGAGCGGGGCCGTACCCGCAGGCGGCCATGGAGCCGCCGAGGGCCATGAGGACGAGGTCGTCGGCGAGGTAGTCGGCCCAGGGCCCGTCCTGGCCGAAAGGCGTCACGGCGCAGACGATCAGGTCGGGGACGCGGGCCGAGAGGGCCTCGAAGGAGAGGCCGCGGCGGCCGGCTCGGCCGGGCGGAGGGTGTGGACGAGGACGTCGGCCGCCGCCGCCAGGTCTCCGATGTCGGTGTCGTCGTCGACCACGACCGAGCGCTTCCCGACGTTGTCGGCCCAGAAGGCGAGGGTCCGGTCACCGTCGTCGCCCGGCCTGTCGTCGAGGAAGGGACCGACGGCGCGCGCCGGGGATCCCTCCGGCGGCTCGGCCTTGACGACGTCGGCCCCCAGTCCGGCCAGGAGGCGGCCGCAGTAGTCGGCCGACTCGTCGGTGAGCTCGAGGACCCGGACCCCGTCGAGCGGGGCGGTGACGGTCGCGTCCGTCGTCACGAGAGGACACCTTCTTCGGCCGGAGCCGGCCGACGTCGTCGGGTGTCATGCCCAGGAGCTCCCCGAGGACGGCGTCGGTGTCCTCGCCCAGGCAGGGGCGGGCCGCGGTCGAGGAAGCCGCCCGTCCGGGGCGACGGTGGCCGACATCCGGAAGGGGACGCCTTCGAGGGGCAGGGGTCCGACCTCGGCGTTGGAGAGGGCGGTGAAGTGACCGCGGGCGGCCAGCTGGGGGTCGCGTTCGAGGCGGTCGGCGGCGTCCTGGACGACCCCGGCCGGAACGCCGGCCGCCTGAAGGAGGTCCATGACCTCGTAGCGGTCGCGTTCGGACGTCCAGGTCTCGAGAAGCGTGTCGAGCTCGTCGGCGTGGTCGACGCGTCCGGCCAGGGTGGCGAAGCGGGGATCGGCCGTCCAGGAGGGCCGACCGATGGCCGTCACGAAGGGCGCCCCAGTGGGCCTCGGTCCGGCAGGAGATGACGACCCAGTGGTCGGTCCCCGCCGCCCGGTAGGCGCCGCCCGGCGCCGTCGGGGGATGGAGACGGCGGTTCCCCGTCGGGAAGCCCGGCCGCCGGGACGGCCGTCCGTTGACGAGGGCGTCGAGGAGGAGCGCGCCGGAGAGGGCGGTGGCCGGTTCCAGCTGGGAGACGTCGAGATGCTGGCCGTCGCCCGTCCGGCGGCGGTGGAGGAGGCCGGTCAGGATGGCGACGGCGCCGAGATAGCCGCCGACGTGGTCGAGATAGGAGAAGGACCAGCCCGCCGGCGGCCGGTCGGGGAGACCGACCATGAAGGTGAGCCCGGTCAGGGCCTGGGCCGTCGGTCCCATCGTCACGTGGGAGACGTCGGGCCCGGAGTGACCGAACCCGCACATCGAGACGTAGATGATCTCGGGCTTCCGCTCTCGGAGGACCTCGTAGCCGAGACCCCAGCGGTCGAAGGTCCCCGCCGCGAAGCTCTCGGTCACGACGTCGGAGACGGCGACCAGGTCCTTCAGCAGCGCCAGACCCTTCGGATGACGGGCGTCGACGGTGATCGACTTCTTTCCCCCGGTGTTGTACTTGTAGAAGATCCCCCCGCGGTTGGCCGAGGCCGCGCCGGTGGCGTTGGCCAGGGTGGCGGCACCGAAGCCCTCGCCGCGTTCACCGGGTTCGGGGACGAAGGGCGGCATGACCCGGATGGCGTCGGGGTGGCGGGTGGACTCGACCCGGATGACCTCGGCGCCGAGGCAGCCGCAGATCAGGGTGGCCTGGGCCCCGAAGCCGAGTCGGGTGAAGTCGAGGATCCGCAGCCCGGTGAGGGCCATCTCGCCGTCGGGGGCCACGGCGTCGGTGCCCCGGCCCTCTGTCGTCACGGGCCCGACGATAGTGTGAACCTTGACATTCGTGTCAGGGATCGCGGGCCCGGGGGGGCGCCGGGACGAGCGGCCGGAACTGGGGCCGAAGCGGAGGACGAGGAGGGCCACATGGAGCTCGAAGACCTGGTGCTCATCAGCGTCGACGACCACGTCGTCGAGCCCCCGGACATGTTCTCGGGGCGGATGCCGGCCAAGTTCGCCGACGAGGTCCCCGTCGTCGACCGCCGCGACGACGGGACGGAGATCTGGCGATTCGACGGGAAGGAGGCCACCAACATCGGGCTCAACGCCGTCGCCGGCCGTCCGGTCGAGGAGTACGGGATCGAGCCGACCTCCTTCGCCGAGATCCGGAAGGGCTGCTTCGACATCCACGACCGGGTCCGTGACATGGACGCCAACGGGGTGATCGCCTCGATGTGCTTCCCCTCGTTCCCCCAACTGTGCGGCCAGCTCTTCGCCAAGGCGTCGGACCCCGCCCTCGGGCTGGCCGTCCTGAAGGCCTACAACGACTGGCACATCGACGAATGGTGCGGGACCTACCCGGGCCGTTTCATCCCGCTCTCACTGCCGCCGATCTGGGACCCCGAGGCCATGGGGGACGAGGTCCGGCGGGTGGCCGACAAGGGCTGCCACGCCGTCTCGTTCTCGGAGAACCCGGCCAAGCTGAAGCTGCCGAGCTTCCACTCCGACCACTGGGATCCCTTCTGGTCCGCCTGCTCCGACGAAGGCACCATCGTCTGTCTCCACATCGGATCGTCGTCCTCGCTGGTGGTGACGGCACCCGACGCGCCGATCGACGTCCTGATCTCTCTCCAGCCGGTGAACATCCTCCAGGCCGCCGCCGATCTGCTGTGGTCGCCGGTCCTGCGGAAGTTCCCCGACCTCCGGGTCTCGCTGTCCGAGGGCGGGATCGGCTGGGTCCCCTACTTCCTCGACCGGATGGACTGGATCTACACCCGGCATCACGGATGGACGGGCCAGGACTTCGGGTCGATGCTCCCGTCGGAGGTCTTCCAGGAGCGGGTCGTCCTCTGCTTCATCGACGATCCGGCGGGGGTCGAGCTGCGGCACCGGGTGGGGATGGACAAGATCTGCTGGGAGGCCGACTATCCCCACTCCGACTCGACATGGCCGATCTCGCCGGAGACCCTCTGGGCGTCGCTCGACGGCGTCCCCGAGAACGAGATCGTGAAGATGACCCACGCCAACGCGATGAGCCACTTCCGGTTCGACCCCTTCGCCGTGACGGCCCAAGGAGCAGTGCACGGTGGGGGCGCTGCGGGCCGGGGCCGCCGATGTCGACGTGGCGCCGAAGTCATCGGGGACGGCCCCCGGACCGCGGATGACGAAGGCCTCGGACCTGACCCGTCATCCGGGGACCAATCGCTGACCCTCCGACGCTGCTCGCTGCTCGTCCCTCGCTGCACCGCCCGCCGCCCGCCGCAGCCACAGACGGCGCCGCGCCGCTAAGCCGTCCAGAGGGGTCCGGCGTCGACGAACGGTGACGTGCAGGGATGGCCGTCGGCGTAGAGGACCTGCGGGGGACTTTCCGGCGATCGGCGGGGACGCGGATGAGGGTGGACGACCGGGTGCCGTAGTACTCGGTGTGGACGCAGGCGGCGAGGGTCTCGGGCCGTCGTCTCCCGGGGGTCGTTGGCCCGGAGGCCGCCGTCTGTGGTCGGCCAGGACGAGGCGGAGGGTCTCCATCAGGGCGGGACCGCGCCGTTCGGCCGTCGGGAGGCCGAGGAGGGAGCGGACGTGATCGACCTTCCACGAGGGGGCGCCCAGGGGACTGTTCTCGAGGATGTGGACGCCGGGGCCGAGCGGGGTGGCCACCGGTCTGTCGCCGTCGGTCAGGTCGATGAAGAGAGCGACGGTCCGGTCGCCGACGAGGAACCAGGCCGGGTTGTAGTCGGCCGGGCGAGACCGTCCCGACGAAGTCCTCGACGGCCTCCGTCGGCTGAGCGGTGCCGGGCGAGGGCCAGGGGGAGCTCGCCCCGGGTCCGCTTGGACGGGTCGCGGCCGTCGGGGACGGGCCGGTTGGTGAGCCCGGCCACCAGACCGTGGTCGTTCACGGCCAGCCAGGTCCCGCCGGCCTCCTCGTCGCGGCCGCCGAGGATCCGGGGCTCGCCGGCGCCGAGGACGGCCATGGCCGTGGCCGGGCGGTCCAGGCGTTCGTCGCGGTTGGCCGCCACCACCAGGGGAGCCGTCGGGATCGAGACCGAAGACCATGACCAGGAGGCACACCGGGCGGACAGGGTACCGGGGCCCTTCCGTCCTCAGGAGGGGGAAGTGAACGGGTGCCTGGCCTCCGTGGCGTCCCGGGAAAATCTCACTCTCAGTGCTTAAGAGGCGACCACTGCGCGCCGATGAGGCGGGTACCAAAACAACGATCGAGGACGGGGGGTCCATCGGGGTGAGACATCGGTCGCGATGCCAGGCCGTCCTCGGTGACCGGGTTCCCCGGCCCGTCGTCCACGGTGGATCAACCGGAGGGGGAGGACCGTTTCGCTCGGGGCGAGACGAGCCCGCACCGGGCAGTCGTGGAAGACGATGTGGGGGGTCCGAGTGAGTATCCGGCCAGAACAACCTGAGCCGTTCCTACGCGGCTGCGTCTTTCCCGCCGTGACGGACGCGCCGTACCCGAGGCCGATCCGGCCGGGGCCGACTACCTGCCGGCCGACGTCTGGGACGCCGCCCAGCTGCCGGTCGGGGTCCGCCTCGAGATGGTCGGGACCGCCCGGACGATCCGGGTCTGGTACAAGACGACGAGAGCCTGCCTCGGGTACCGGGGGGAGTCGGCCGGTTGCTCCTTCGTGGCCTACCGCGGCGGCCAGAAGGTGGCGGTGGCGGACGCCGTCATGGGCGAGGGGATGGCCGAGCTGGCCCTCTCCGGGCCGCCCCGAGCTCCCCGTCACCGTCTACATCCCCGAGGGGATGCAGCCCCTCGATCACCGGCGTGGCCGGAGTCGAGGACACCATGGTCCCGGCGCCGCTCCAGCCCCGGTGGCTGGCCTACGGCGACGCCGTCACCCAGGGATGGCTGGCCTCGGCGCCGGCCATGGCGTGGCCGGCCGTCGCCGGTCGGAAGCTCGGTCTCGACGTCTGCAATCTCGGCTACGCCGGGACGGCCCGGGGAGAGACGACGTCGGCGCTGATGCTGGCCGAGACCCCGGCCGAGGTGGTCTCGATCGCTTTCGGACTGAACAACTGGAGCCGCGTTCCCCACACGACCGGGCTGATGGCCGAAGAGGTCCGCTGTTTTCTCTCCGTCGTCCGCGACGGTCATCCCGAGATCCCGATCGTGGTGGTGAGCCCGACGGCGCGACCCGACGCCGAGGACTCGCCCAACCGGGTCGGCGCCACCCTCGCCGAACTGCGACGGGCCATGGAGGAGACCGTCCTCGACCTGATGCCGCCGACGACGAGATGCTCTTCCTGGTCGACGGGCGATCGGTCGTCGACCCAGAGGACCTCGAGGACGGGATCTACCCCGGTGACGAAGGACACCGCCGACTCGCCGCCGCCGTCAGCAAGATCCTCGTTCCCCATCTGGCCGATCTGCAGACGGCGGCCGAGAAGCGATGGGCGTCGAAAGGAACGTCGCCGACCTCGGACTTCGCCCCCCCGGTCTGCCGTCGCCGTACCTCCCGACGCCGATCCGCCGAACTTCGATCTCCCCGAGATCGAGTCGCTCGACCGGACGGCATTCGACGACGCGCTCCTCGACGTCCTCGTCACCGGACGGCCCATCTGCGCAGGTGTATCCGCGAACGGTGTTCCTGCGAACGGTGCATCTGCGGACGGCGCGTCCGTCGGAGCCGAACCGGTCGACACCGAACCGGTCGACACCGAAACGGTCGGCACCGAACGGGTCGGCACCGAGCCGAACGACGTATCAGTCGAAGGTTCGTCATCGACGATGACGCGACAGGACCTGGAGAACCGACGACCGAGGTGACGAAGCACGCCGGGCGGGGAACCGAACCGGTCGACGTCGACGTCGCCGACATGGTGGCGGCCGCCCTCGCCGTGGCGGCCAACGGGGCCACGGGACCGCGACCTTCGCGGCGAGCCGGCGAACTGCAGTGGGGCGACCCCGGACCGACCGGCGACACTCCAGTGGGAGGACCCACGGAGCGACCGGCGAACTCCAGGGGAGGACCCCGGAGCGACCGGCGAACTCACAGTGGGGCGACCGGCCGGACCGACCGGCGAACTCCAGTGGGGCGACCCCGGGACGCGTACCGGCGACACTGCGCCGGTCCCGGCGGCGCCCGCTCGGGGGCCGACCGGCGAACGGCAGCGGAGCGACCCCGGGGCGGCCGACGAGTGGCCGCGGCGGCGACCCCGGCGGGGCCGAGGATCTGCAATGGGTGGACACCGGTCAGGCCGATGAACGGACAATGGCGTGGACCGCCGGTCACGGCCCGATGAACTTCAGTGGTCGGTGGTGGCCGAGCCCGGCCACGTCTTGACGGACGGCGACCTCCCGACTCGGCTCGGACGACGAGCCGCGGTGGGCCAGGCCCGGAGCGCCGCGGCGGGCGGCCCCTCGGGGGTCCGATCGTCACCTGACAGGCCGTCAGATCCGTGGCTATGCTCGGTCCGCATGGCCGAACTGCCCAGGATCGTCTCGGTCGACGACCACGTCGTGGAACCGGCCGACGTCTGGCAGGACCGACTCCCGTCGAAGTACAAGGAGATCGGTCCGCGGATCGTCCGCGCTCCGATGGGGGAGATCACCTACATCGGGGGGAAGCTGACGGTGAAGCCGGGAGCAAGGGCGCGCCGACCGACTGGTGGTACTACGAAGAGCTCCGCCGTCCCCTCCTCCGGGTCGACGCCGCCGTCGGGGTCCCCCGCGACGAGGTGACGATGAAGGGGATCACCTACGAGGACATGCGGCCAGGTTCCTTCCAGGTGAAGCCCCGGCTCGAGGACATGGACGTGAACCACCTCGAGGCGTCGCTCTGCTTCCCGACCTTCCCCCGGTTCTGCGGTCAGACCTTCTACGAGGCGAAGGACAAGGAGCTGGCCCTGCTCTGCGTGAAGGCCTACAACGACTGGATGGTCGAGGAGTGGTGTGCCGAGTCCGACGGCCGCCTGATTCCGCTCACCCTGATCCCGCTGTGGGACGCCGAGATGGCGGCCGTCGAGGTCCGCCGCAACGCCGAGCGCGGTGTCCGGGCCGTCTGTTTCTCCGAGATCCCGCCTTTCCTCGGCCTTCCCTCCGTCCACGACCCGGACCACTACTGGGATCCCTTCTTCGCCGCCTGCGCCGAGACGGGGACGGTCGTGAACATGCACATCGGATCCTCCTCGAAGATGCCCTCGACGTCCGAGGACGCGCCGCCGGCCGTGGGTTCGACCCTGGTCCACACCAACGCGACGCTGTCGATGGTCGACTTCCTCTTCTCGGGCGTGTTCGTCCGGTTCCCCACCCTGAAGCTGGCCTACTCGGAAGGGCAGATCGGGTGGATCCCGTACATCCTCGAGAGGGCCGACACCGTCTGGGAGGAGAACCGAGGGCTGGGGCGGTGTGGCCGACATCGTCCCCGAGAAGCCCTCGATGTACTTCCACCGCCAGATCTACGGCTGTTTCTTCGACGACGCCCACGGGCTGCGGTCGGTCGACGAGATCGGTGCCGACAACATCACCTACGAGTCCGACTATCCCCACTCGGACTCGACCTGGCCGCACACCAAAGAGATCGCCGAACGGCAGATGGCCCACCTGGACGACGAGACGCGGTTCAAGATCGTCCGGGGGAACGCGATCAAGTTGTTCGGGCTCGACCACCTGGCCTCCTAGGCCGGCGGTCCGAGAGACGCGCGGCCCGGGACCCGGACGTGGACCTCCGCTATTCCGAGGCCGAAGAGAAATTCCGGTCGAGCTCCGGGAGTGGCTGGGAGATGTCCTCCCGAAGATCGGACCGAAGCCGTCGGCGCTCGACTGGCCGGCTCGCCGGATCTACGACACGACCTGGCAGCGGATGCTCTTCGACGCCGGCTACGCCGGGATCGACTGGCCCGTCGAGGGAGGCGGCCGCGCCGCCGGTCCCGTCGAGCAGCTGATCTACCTGGAGGAACTCGAGCGCGCCCACGCCCCCTACGTCGGGGTGAACTTCGTCGGACTTCTCCACGCCGGGCCGACCATCGTGGTCGAGGGGACGGCAGAGCAGAGGGGCCGTTTCCTCCCGCCGATCCTGCGGGGCGACGAGGTCTGGTGCCAGGGCTTCTCCGAACCGGGGGCGGGGAGCGACCTGGCCTCCCTGCGGACGAGGGCCGTCCGCGACGGCGACGAGTACGTCGTGACGGGACAGAAGATCTGGACGTCGCACGCCGAGGTGGCCGACTTCTGCGAGCTCCTCGTCCGGACGGGCGACGAGGGGAGCCGCCACCGGGGGATCACGTGGTTGGCCATGCCGATGGACCGGCCGGGGATCGACTTCCGGCCGTTGAAGACGATCGCCGGATCGACGGAGTTCGGCGAACTCTTCCTCGACGGTGTCCGGATCCCGGTCGGGAACCGGATCGGCGAGGAGAACGACGGATGGCGGGTGACGATGGTCACCCTGAGCTTCGAACGGGGGACGGCCTTCGTCTCCGAGGTTCTCCAGTCGATGGAATTCCTCCGGGAGCTCCGGGCCCTGGCCCATCGGACGGGGGCCTGGGAGGAAAGGGACGTCCGGCGCCGGACGGGTCATCTGGGCGCCGAGCTCGACGCCCTCTGGGCCCTGGCCCGGCGCAACGTCTCGCAGGCGGCGCGGACCGGGGTCCCGGGAGTGGGAGGGTCCGTCTACAAGTTGGGTCTCTCGGAGCTCCGCCAGAGGATCGGGGAATTCGGGATGGACCTGATCGGGGGGGCGGGGTTGTCCTGGGACGAGCTCGACGGCCTCGACGGCGGGGGCCGGATCGGGAACGCCGACCTGGTGAACACCTGGGTCCACGGGTTCTCCCGGACCATCGCGGCGGGGACGTCGCAGATCCAGAGGAACATCATCGCCGAGCGGATCCTCGGCCTCCCGAAGGGTTAGGGGGAGCGGGGTGGACTTCGAGCTCTCCGAGGACGAGACGGCCCTGGCCGACGCCATCCGGAGTCTCTGTGAAGGCCGGTTCCCCTTGGACCGGCTGCGCGCCGCCGAGGGCGGGGCCGGGGTCCTCGACGCCGAGGCCTGGGGCGAGCTGGCCGAGGCCGGGGTGTTCTCGCTGCAGGTCCCCGAGGCCGCCGGCGGGGTGGGCCTCGGGATGGCGGCGGGAGCCGTCGTCTTCGAAGAGCTCGGCCGCGCTCTCGTCCCGGGCCCGATCCTGGCGTCGCACGTGGCGGCCGGGATCATCGAGGGGGTGGCCGAGGGGAAGGTGGTGGTCGGAGCCGTCCGCCGGCCGGAGCCGTCGGGGCCCGGGGCCCTCGCCCCCGTCCTGGTCGGCCACCTCTCCTCTCTGGACGTCCTCGTCGTGGTGGGGGCGGACGGGCTGAGTGCGGTCGACCCCCACGAGCTCGGGGCGGTGGCCATCGAGCGGGCCCTCGACCCCCTGACTCCGCTGTGGCGGGTCGGCCCGCTCCCCGTCGGCCGACCGGTCGGCGGGGTGGAGGAGGCGAGGGCCTGGCGGCGGGCCGAGTCCGTCCTCGGCGGCGCCCTGCTGGTGGGTCTGGCGGAGGGGACGATGGAGATGGCGGTGGCCTACGCCAAGCAGCGGGAGCAGTTCGGGAAGCCGATCGGGTCGTTCCAGGCGGTGAAGCACATGTGTGCCGACATGCTGGTGGCGGCCGAGACGGCACGGGCGGCCGTCCACGCCGCCGCCGTCACCATCGACCAGCCCGGGGTGGGAGACCCCGACCGGGCGGCCGCCGGGGCGGGACTGCTGGCGGCGGAGGCGGCGATCAGGAACGGGAAGACCTCCATCCAGGTCCACGGGGGGATGGGCTTCACCTGGGAGGTGCCGGCCCATCTCTACCTGATGCGGGCCCGGGTCCTGGCCCAGGCCATCGGTCCCGTCGACGACCTCGCCGAGCTCGTCGCCGAGCTCTACTGAGGGCCTCTGATTACCGAGCTCTACTGACAAAGATGCGCTCGCTCTCCGGGGTCGAGCCCGGACGAGGAGGACTCTGGTGGAAACGGTGTCGATCATCCCGGAAGGATCCGTCGTCTACGGGATCCAGCTGCCGATCCAGTCGCAGTCGACGATCTACTGCGAGGACTGGGAACCGTCGTCGGGTCCCGCCGAACTGGCGCGGATCGCCCGGCAGGCCGACGAGAGCGGCTTCTTCTACGTGGCCGTCTGCGACCACACCTTCATCCCGAGGCTGCTGGCGACGGCGATGAGCACCACCTGGTACGACACGATCGCCACCCTGGGCTGGCTGGCCGGGATCACGAGCCGGGTCCGGTTGATGTCGCACGTCTATATCGCCTCGCTCCGACACCCGCTGCGGGCGGCCAAGGAATTCGCCACCCTCGATCTCCTCTCGGGGGGACGGCTGGTGATCGGGGTCGGTGCCGGTCACGTCCTCGAGGAGTTCGCCCTTCTCGGACCGGAATTTGCCGAACGCGGGAGAGCGCTCGACGAGTCCATCGACGCCATCGCCGCCGCCCTCGTCGACGAATTCCCCGAGCTTCCCGGACCGCGGTGGCCGGCGACCGATCTCGGGGTGGGGCCCCGTCCCGTCCAGCGACCACGTCCCCCGATCTGGGTGGGCGGGTCGTCGCGGCCGGCACTGCGTCGGGCCGCCGCCCGCGGCGACGGCTGGCTCCCCCAGACGGCCAAGCGGGCCGAGCTGAAGACCCAGGTGGCCGAGCTCCTCGAGCTCCGGAAGGAGCTCGGCGGCGGCGCCCCGATCGCCATCGGCGCACTGGCCGGGACCTTCCACGTCGGCGAGCCGTCCTGGGAGCTCCCGCGCGGGACGGTCTCGGGGTCCCCGGAGAGGATCGCCGAGGACCTGGCCGAGGTGACCGCCCTCGGTTGCTCCCACCTCCAGCTCCGGTTCCCGAGCCGGTCGGTGGAGGAGATGTGCGACCAGATGGCCGCCTTCGGAGAGCAGGTCGGACCCCTCCTCGGCGCCTGAGCCGGAGACCGACCGTCCGACGTCTTTCCTCGTCGGGGAACTTCGGGCCCGTTCGCGACGTCTGTTCCGGCATGGGAGAGACGAGGAAGACCATCCGGAGGGCGGCACGGACGTCGAGGGCGATGAGAACGGCCGGGTTGGTCGTCGGAGTGGTGGCGGTCGGGTCGGTCGCCGCCGCCTGCTCGTCGTCGGGCGCCCCGGTGGCCGCCAAGCCCAGTTGCGGCGGTTCGTCACCCAAGCTGACGGTTCAGGGAACGGGCCTGGCCACGGGGACGCCGAACATCCTGACGGTGTCGGTCGGGATCAACGTCACCGACCCCACCGCCAATGAGGCGCTCGCCGACGACAACACGAAGGCGGCGGCCGTCACGGGCGTCCTGACCCAGGCGGGAGTGGCGAGCAAGGACGTCCAGACCTCGGACCTCTCCATCAATCCCCAGTACAACATCCACGGAGTGATCACCGGATATCAGGTGACGAACACCTTGACGGCGGTGATCCGCAACTTCACCACGGCCGGCACCGTGATCGACTCGATCGCCGGCGCGGCGGGGAACGCCACCCAGCTCAACTCGGTCGACTTCTCGGTCGAGGACACACGGGGTCTCGAGGACGAGGCCCGGACCGACGCCGTCCGTCAGGCCGTCAGCCACGCCAAGTCGATGGCGGAGGCGGCCGGCGAACGGCTCGGGCCGGTCTGTTCTCTGAGCGACCAGTCCCAGACCGGAATCTACGCGCCCGAGCCTTTCGCCGACCAGGCCGCCGGCGTGGCCAAATCCGCCGCCTCGGTGCCCCTCGAGCCGGGTTCCCAGCAGGAGACGGCGCAGGTGTCGATGGTCTACGCGCTGATGCCGCCCCCACTTCGGAAGTGAGTCCGTTCCCACCGGATCGGATGCCCAACGGGGCCTCCGCCGGTGGCCGCCGACGGAGGCGCGAGGGATCCCGGGTATAAGGTCGATCAGCCTCACGCCGCTGCCGGGAGACTGATCCGCCATGCCCGCCAAGAAGATGATCGCTGCCGCCACCCGTTTCAAGGAAGCCTGGAACGTGGAGAGCAGGCGCGGCGTCGAGGGGCGCCGCCCGACGAATCTCGACGTGGTGGAGCTGCACGAAGCGGCCCTGGGGCTCATCTGCGCCACGGGGACGAGGGACCTGTCATCGGCGCTCGCCGTGCTGCACGACGTCGAGGCGACCCCTTCGCCGCCGCCCGCTAAGAGATGACGTCGTCGTCGGTCCCACGAGTCACGTCTCGCCCGCCGGCCCTCTGATCGGGGGCGCGTTCCACTCCCACGATCCCGGTTCGCCGGAGAGCTCGTAGTCGCAGTGGGTCTTCAGGTAGTGATGCCATCGACACAGTCGGCAGAGATTCCACAACTCCGTGGGTCCGTCCTCGGCGAACGGGATGACGTGGTGATCGATCTCGAGACCCTTCGTCACGTCACACCCCGGTACCACGCAGCTCTCGTCGCGCTCCTCGAGAGCGCTCCGGATGTGCGCCGGGACGGTCCGGCCCAGATGGCAGACCGTCGTCACATCGACCCCGTCGGTGACGATCACCTTGGTGATGGCATTACCGAGCTCGTTGACGGCGGTGGCGAGGGGCACGGGGCCGACGCCGGGGATCTCGCACGTCTCGCCGTCCCCCAGACTCCCCCGACGGAGGGCGGCGAGATCGACCCGGAGGTGCATCAGTGTCGTCGGCCGTGCTGACCCGGTCGCCGGGACACTCCCGCCGGTCACGCTCGTCCCGGTGACGAGGGCCACGAGGGCGTCAGCTTCGTACGCCACCGTCGGCTCCCGCTGCCCCGCTTTCCGAGCCTCCTCGAAGACGGCGTTGCTCTCTCTGCGGATGGCGGCGGTCATCCGGGCCATGGCGTCAGGGGTGAGCCTGGCTTCGACGTGTCCCGCCCCGTCGCGGTCGGTCCACATGAGGAGGAACCGGTTCCTGCGGATCTCCTCGTACCGGGCCCGGGACTCGGCCTCGCCGGCGGACCGTGCCCTCACCCGGCGGCACTGATCCTTCAGTCCCCTCAGACCAGTCGCCCCCGCCGCCGCGAGCAGCTCGCCCTCGGTCGACGGATCCGCTGCCGCCGCTGTGACGATCTCCTTGACCTGGGGGGCCGAGAGCTCCCCCGACGCAGCGCATCGGTGGTCTCGGGAAGCGACTGCAGCCGCCCGGCCGTCTCGAGCATGGTGATGGCCTCACCCACGCTCGTACCCGTGACCTCGGCCACCCAGGAGGCGGGGCTCCGGTGCCCCTTGTTCCGCCAGACCCCGGAGTCCGACGCCCGGGGAGCCAGCAGGGTCTTCCCGGCGACGACGGCCCGCTCGAGCGCGGTGAAGATCTCGAACAGGGTGGCGGCGTCGCCCGCCGCCAGCCGGTCGGGCTCGAGCTCGCGGACCGTCCCCCGGACATCGCCCAGGGCCCGTTCGAGGATCGTCAACATCACGGGACCAGATTGACATGAGGATGTATCAGTTACTACGGGACGGGACTCGATTTCGTGCCTGAGAGAAGTTCCCGGAATTTGTGAGAAATTCGCTCAAGGTCGGCGCCGCCGCTGCCGATGAGCAAATGGGAATGGCGCGGGTTCCGACCGGAGGCCAGGGCCTCCGGTGCGGTTCGGTCGAGTCGACCTCCGACCGGTCGTGTCGACCTCCGACCGGTCGTGAGGAAACCCGACGGGTGCGTCAGCCGGGCCGTCAAGCTTCAGCGGAGTCGGCGTAGGCTCGCCTTTTTGCCGGTTCCGGACCGTCGAGGGGAAGGCGACCTCCGATGAGATTCCGTGTTACGGCCCTGACGTCCGTGGCGGTGCTCTCGATCCTCGTTCTCGGGGCGGCGCGCGCCGACGCCGACGGGGCGGTCACCTTCAACTACGCGGGCCGTCCGCAATTCTTCACCGTCCCGGCCGGAGTGAGCTCCGTCCAGGTCGACGCCGTGGGTGGCGGCGGCGGGGGCGGGGGGGCGTTCGGCGGCGAGGTGCCGGGGGGTGCCGGGGGCGAGACCGTCGCCACAATCCCCGTCGCCGCGGGTGATGTGCTCGAGGTGACGGTCGGGGGGCGCGGTGGCGATGGGGCCGTCACCGCCGGGTTGGCTCTGGGGGGTCGGGGTGGGTTCAACGGCGGCGGGCCCGGGGGATCAGCCGGTAGTCCCCAGACCACCGACATCTCCTCGGCCGGTGCCGGTGGAGGGGGTGGTGCATCCGACGTGCGGCGCTGTGGCACCGGACTCTCCAGCCGGGTGGTGGTCGCGGCGGGAGGCGGGGGTGGAGGGACGGTCACCGCCCCGCCCAACGCGGTGGGGGGCGCCGGGGGCGGCACCTCCGGCGCGGCGGGAGCGAATGGCGTCGCCGGGTCGTCCACGGGCGGTGGAGGCGGAACGGCGGTGGCCGACGGAACCGTCGGTGACGATGCCGGAACGTTCGGAACGGGGATTTCGGGTCTGCCTGGTTTCGGAGGTGCCGGAGCCGGGGAGACCGGCGATACCGCTGCCCTGGGCGGCGGCGGGGGCGGGGGTGGGGCCGGATTGTTCGGCGGCGGCGGAGGCGGAGGTGTCGCCGCGGGCGACACCTCCGGTTCGGGCGCCGGAGGCGGCGGGGGATCCGGATATGCGGAATCGATTGCCACCGCCGTCACCTTCAACCCGGGTGTCAACGCGGCCGTCGGCCGGGTCGTCCTCACCTACACGACGGGGTCGGGTTCCTCCGGCCTGTCCCCGTGTCCCCAGTCACCCGGCGGTGACGGCTACGGGCTGGCCGCCGCCGATGGTGGGGTCTTCGCATTCGGCAGCGCCCCCTTCGAAGGCTCGGCCGGCAACAGTCATCTCACAGCGCCGGCGACCGTCATCGCCGGGACCCCGTCGGGCCTGGGTTACTTCCTGGCCACCAGAGGTGGCGCCGTCCTTCCGTTCGGGGATGCAGAGGCGTGGGGATCGGCGGCGGGCCTTCCCCTGAAACAACCCGTCGTCGGCATGGCGGTGACCCGGGACGGCGGTGGCTACTGGCTGGTGGCGGCAGACGGAGGGGTCTTCACCTACGGTGATGCCGCCTTCTTCGGGTCGGCGGCCGGGAAGCCGCTCGACAAGCCCGTGGTCGGCATGGCCGCCACCCCCGACGGCGCTGGCTACTGGTTGGTGGCCTCCGACGGAGGGGTCTTCACCGAAGGCGATGCCAACTTCCTCGGTTCCGCCGCCCCGTTCCGTCTCGACCAACCGGTCATCGGCATGACGAGCCCGGCATGAGGTCTTCCCGGGTCATCCGCCGGTGAACGGCTCCGGCCCGCCCCGGATTCGTCTCGCCTGGCGCGACCGCCCCCGATTTCCTGTCGACGGACCCGGATCTATGGGCGACGGACCCAGAAGGGGAGCGTCTGCTCACTCCCGTCGGCCCGGACGAACTTCTTGAAGACGACCTCGACGGGCTCGCCGATCCGGATGCTGTGCGGGTCGATCTCGTTGATGGCTCCGCCGGCGCCGGTGACCAGGTTGCCGACGAAGCGGATGTTGGGATCCTCGTCGAGGCAGACCACGATCACGTTGTAGGGGGCCAGGTCGGAATACGGCGCCAAGAGCGGCGGATGGGGGATGACGTAGGACCAGACCGTCGCCTTCCCCGACATCGTGGCGAAGCCCCGGTCGGTGGACCGGCACCGCGGACACATCGGCCGCGGTGGGTGCCGGAGATGACCGCAGGAGTTGCACTTCTGGATCCGCAATTCGCCGTTGGCCGTCCCCTCCCAGAAGAATCCCCCGTCCTCGTCCCCGGCCGGGAGGAGGAACCCCTCGACCGACGGGCCCAGATTGGAGACGTAGGCCCCCGAGAACGCCGCCGCATTGGCCATGACTGTTCCTCCTCGTATCGGCGCAGCAGAGGTGCGCTGGCTATCGGCGCAGCAGAAGTGCGCTGGCTATCGGCGCAGAAGCAGCGCGCTGGTCGGGACGCCCTCGCCGGACGTCACCAGACAGGTCTCGGCGTTCTCGACCTGTGCCGTCGACGTCCCCCGCATCTGCCTGACCCCTTCGTTGATCAGGTTGAACCCGTGGACGTAGGCCTCCGACAACCCCCCGCCCGAGGTGTTCACCGGGAGCGATCCCCGTCCCCATTCGAGGTTCCCGTTGTCGGTGAAGGGACCCGCCTCCCCTCGCTTGCAGAAGCCGTAGCCCTCGAGGGAGAGCAGGATGAGCGGCGTGAAGGCGTCGTAGATCTGGGCCACCGAGACATCGTCCGGACCGAAGTCGGCATTGGCCCACAACCGCTTGGCGCACGCCCAGGCCGGTCCGGTCAACGGGTCGTCGGTGTAGAAATTGACCATCGTCTGGTGCTCGGGCGGGAGACCCTGGGCGAAGGCGTGGACATAGACCGGAGGATGGCGGAGGTCGCGGGCCCGCTCGGCCGAGACGACGACACAGGCCAACGCCCCGTCGGTCTCGAGACAGTTGTCGAAGAGGCACAACGGCTCCGACACCCAGCGCGCCGCCATGTAGTCGTCGCGGCTCATCGTCTTGGAGTGCATGAAGGCGTTCGGGTTCATGTTGGCGTGCTTCCGGACCGCCGTCGCCACGTTGGTCAGGTGCTCGCGCGTCGCCCCGTAGTCGTGCATGTACCGGCGCGTCAGCATGGCGATCTCGTCCACCGGCCGGAGCAGTCCGGCCGGTCGTGTCCACTGACCCGGGACGTGCAACTGGGTGGATGTGTTCGTCCACGGCCGGGGCCCCGATCCGCGCTTGCGGGCCCGCCAGGCCACGGCCACCTCGGCCTGACCCGTCGCCACCGCCATGGCGGCGTGGCCGACGACCCCGCACCCGGCCCCGCCCCCGTAGCCGATCTGGCTGAAGAAGGTGATCTCCCCGCAGCCGATGTTCCGGGCGATGTCGACCTCTTCGGTGGCCTCCATCGTGTACGAGCAGAGGGCGTCGACCTCCGAGACGTCGATCCCGGCGTCGGCGCAGGCGTCGACGATGACCTGGCACGCCAGCTGGGCCTCGGACGGCTCCAGATGCTTGGCGAACTCGGTCTGGGCGATCCCGGCGATCGCCGTCGAGTCCCTGAATCCGACTGCCGGGCTCATCCGCCCCACCTCCTCCCCGGGCCACCTGAGGCGTCCACGTCTCGTCGCGCCCTTGCGCGGCCCCGGGCTCCGTTTCGTCCGGCACCGTAGCAGCGCCCCCGGCCCCGCTCCTGACGGCACGTCAGATTGCCGTTACGATCGCGGCCCATGAGCGCGGCAGTGAAGAAGGAGCGCCAGCTTCTGATCGGGGGGAAGTGGGTCGACGCCTCCGGCGACGCCTACGAGATCGTCAACCCGGCCACCGAGGAGGTGGTGGGGACCGCCCCCCAGGCCACGGTGGCCGACGCCGAAGCCGCCGCCGCCGCCGCGCGCGATGCGCTGCCGGGCTGGTCGGCCACGGCTCCCGACGAGCGGCTGGCCCTGATGGCCAAGGCGGCCGACGCCATCCGGGCCAGGGCCGGCGAGCTCCTCCCCCTGGTCATCGCCGAGACGGGTGCCACCGCCGCCGTCGGGTCCCGGATGCAGGTCCCGGTGGCGGCCGACCGCTTCGACCGCTACTCGCGCGACCTCCGCCAGGTGGCCCAACGGTCGCTGCCCCCCCAGGTGGCCCAGACGACCCCCCTCGCCCCGGGGGGCCTCATCTCGGCGCTGGCCGTCCGTGCCCCCGTCGGGGTCGTCACCTGCATCACCTCCTACAACTTCCCCATGGTGAACATGGCGGGCAAGGTGGCCCCGGCCCTGGCCATGGGCAACACGGTGGTGGTGAAGCCCGCTCCCCAGGATCCCCTGGCCGTCATCGAGCTCGTCCGGATCCTCGACGAGGTGGGATTCCCCCCCGGCGTCGTGAACCTCGTCACCGCCCACGACGCCGCCGCGGCCGCCGCCCTGGTCTCGTCACCCGACGTCGACATGATCTCCTTCACCGGATCGACCGACGTCGGCATCCGGATCGTCGAGTCGGGGGCGGCGACGATGAAGCGGCTGCTTCTCGAGCTGGGCGGGAAAGGTGCCTGTGTCGTCTTCGACGACGCCGACGTGGCCGGCGCCATCGGCTGCATCGGGTCGACCTGGTCCTTCCACTCCGGTCAGATCTGCACCGCCCCCACCCGCGCCGTCGTCCAGCGCGGCGTCTTCGATCAGGTCGTCGAGGGCCTCTCCCGGTACGCGTCGGTCTTGAAGGTCGGTGACCCGACCGACCCGAAGACCATCGTCGGCCCCGTCATCTCGGCCGCCCACCGGGCCCGGATCGAGGGCTACATCGCCACCGGACGTTCCGAGGGGGCCGAGCTGATCACCGGTGGGGGGCGCCCGGCCGGGCTCGAGACGGGCTTCTACGTCGAGCCGACCCTCTTCACCGGCACCAACGACATGGTCGTCGCCCGCGAGGAGATCTTCGGTCCCGTCGTCGTCGTCGTTGCCTTCGACGACGAGGAGGAGGGGATCTCCATCGCCAACGACTCCGACTTCGGCCTCTACGACTACGTCTTCTCCGGTGACACCGCCCGCGCCTTCCGGGTGGCCAAGCTCCTCCGGGCCGGCCATGTCGGGATCAACTCGGCCCAGCGCAACCACGAGGCGCCCTTCGGCGGGTTCAAGATGTCGGGTGTCGGTCGCGACGGCGGCGACTACGGCCTCGAGGCCTACTCGGAGATGCAGTCGATCATCTGGACGAGTTGAGGAGAGACACGTGAGCACCTACGACCTGGCCATCATGGGCGGCATCGTCGTCGACGGGACCGGTCTGGCCCGACGCCGTGGCGACATCGCTGTGAAGGACGGACGGGTGGCCAAGGTGGGCTTCGTCAACCCGGCCGACGCCGACGAGGTGATCGACGCCGACGGACTCCACGTGGCCCCCGGGATCGTCGACGCCCACACCCACTACGACCCCCAGCTCACCTTCGAGCCGCACGCCACCTCGTCGTGCTACCACGGCGTCACCACCGTCCTGGCCGGGAACTGCGGCTTCTCGGTCGCCCCCAACCGGCCCGACCAGCGCGACTACCTGGCCCGGATGTTCGCCAAGGTCGAGGGGATGTCACCGGTGGCGTTGTCGGCGGTCAAGTGGGACTTCGAGTCCTTCCCCGAATTCCTCGCCAGCCGAGAAGGGAAGCTCGGCGTGAACATGGCCTGTTACGTCGGCCACTCCGCCGTCCGGCGCACCGTCATGGGCGAGGCCGGGTCCGAGCGGGAGGCGACCGACGGGGAGATCGAGCAGATGCGCCGTGTCGTGGCCGAGGCCATGGAGGCGGGAGCGGCCGGCTTCTCCTCGTCGCACGGACCCACCCAGCTCGACGGCGATGACAGGCCCGTCCCCTCACGGTTCTCGTCCCTGGCCGAACTCGAGGTCCTCGTCGGCGAGGCGGGCCAGCACCGGGGGGGATCGATCTCCTACCTCCACCGCTCGGCCATCGGGGGACTCGACCAGGACGACCGCGACCTCCTCGAACGCCTGGGCCGGGCCTCGCGGCTGCCGATCATCCTCCAGGGCCTGGGCGGCCGGTCCAAGGTCGACGTCCCCGGGGCGGGATGGGACGACGTCGCCGCCTGGATCGATCACATCGGTCACGAGGGGATCGGGATCTTCTCGCTCCTTCGCAACCACCCCTTCGACCGCGACTTCCGGATCTCGTCGGGGACGAACCTCTACGAGGGCGTCCCCGCCTTCCACCCCGTTCTCGGTCCCGGCCTGTCGGTGGCGGAGAAGCTCGCCCTTCTGGCCGAGCCCGGCCGGCGCGACGAGATGCGCCACGCCGTGGACCACCCGAACACCGACGGATCGAAGGGTTCCACCCTGCCGCCACCGCGGTGGAAGGTCGTCGAGGTCGACGAGGTGGTGAAGCCCGAGCACGAGAAGTTCGTCAAGCGGACCATCGCCGACATCGCCGCCGAGCTCGGCGTCGAGCCGGCCGACGCCTTCCTCGACCTGGCCATCGACGAGGGGCTCGAGACGACCTTCCGGTACGTGAACAAGTCCCGGGCCTGGGAGGAGTCGGTGGCCGACGGCCAGAAGCACCCGGCCATGATCATCGGCGTCTCCGACGGCGGAGCCCATCTCGACCGTGACGACGGATCGGACTGGTCGACCGCCTTCCTGGCCTTCTGGGTCCGCGACCGCAAGCTCTGGTCCCTCGAGGAGGCGGTCCGCCAGATCACCCAGGTCCCGGCGGCCCTCCTCGGATTCGAGTCGCGGGGGATGCTCCTCCCCGGGCACTTCGCCGACGCCTTCATCTTCGACCCCGACACCATCGAGCTCGAGTCCAAGAAGCAGGTCCGCGACTTCCCCGGCGGCGAGGCCCGCTACTCGGCCCGTCCCCGGGGGATCTACTGGACCATCGTGAACGGCGTCCCCATCGTGAAGGACGGCGAGGTCCTCACCGCCAACCTCCCCGGCCACGTCGTCCGTCCCGGCATCGGCTGACCACCGGCCACTGGCCGCCCGCTCCGTCGCCGGGGTCGCCGACCTCCGGTGGCGACCCGCTCGTCGTGGGCCCGCAGCAACGGCGACCCGCTCGTGGTCGATCCCTCCGCTGACGAAGTCGGCGTCCCGGCCAGTGACATGGTCCACGTCGTGCGGTCGGTCACCGAGTTGTCGGAGTAGTAGACGATCTGCCACCAGCCCGCCGTTCCGGAGGGAATGGTGACGGCGAGCTGGAGGTGGCGGTCGTTGAATTCCGAGTCGCTCTCCTCTCCGGCCGGCGGCTGGATCGTCCCGCTCACATCCAGGACGTCAGAGAGGTTCTGCCCGTTGAAGTTCCCCGTGGCCGACACCCCGGCGATCGTGGTCTGGGGAAATGCGATGCCCGGCCCACCGGCGCAGTCGGTGCTGTCCTGGTCGGGAGCGGGGAGCGGGCAGGCGTCGGTGGTCTGCCAGATGAAGGGCACCGGGTTCCCGTTCGGGTCGAGGATCTGGATGTAGTGGTCGCCTTCGCCCGGGTCGAAGAGGTTCACCGCCATCGTCTGCCCGTCGTGCGAGGAGTCGATGTCGGCCAGGTAGAACGAGCCCGTCGTCGACGGCGAGTCGACGTAGACGGACAGCGCCGACTGCCCCTGGATGACCGGGCACGAGGAGGAGTACCAGGCCACGGAGGGAATGGTCGAGCACCGTTGGAAGGCCGACCCCTGGTAGACCTCGAGGCCGTAGGCGTTCGTCCCGTCGCTGTCCGGCTGTCCGGCCTGGGTGGCCACCTGGAGCTGGTAGGTCCCGTCGGGGGCGCCGGCGGGGATCGTGCCGATGGTCACCCACTGGCCACAGGAGGCGGGGTCGTCGGTGCCGGCCGTGTAGGTGGTCATGAGGTTGCTCGGTGACGGGGGATCCGATGGGACCGGCGCGTCGTACAGGGAAAAGGTGGTGGTGATCGTCGTTGATGCTCCGTCGATGCCGTTGTCCGGGGTCTCGCCCCCACCCGCACACCCCCGGGGGTTGTAACTCGGGTCATAGGCCGCCACCGTCAGCGGGGACTGGACGACTCCCCCCGGCGTCTGGTCCGGCGTCTCGATGTCGTAGGTGTAGCCCGACGGGTCGTACTCGTCGTTGGTCGTGGCGTCCGGCGTTCTCGGATCACCCGGGTTGGCCGGGCAGTCATAGGTGGAGCCGCCGCTGTAGGTGGCGTCGAAGGCGCTCAGGAACTCGTCGCCGTTCTCCTTCGAGGTGCAGTACCCGTTGACCGCCGCCCAGACGTTGGTGGGCCTACCGACGCCCAGTGGCAGATCGCCGGTCCCGAACGAGTTCTCGGGGCTGCCGAGCGGGACGCTCGAGGGTGGCGCCGTCGACGTCACCGTGAAGCAGTCGTCGGTGTTCGTCGCGGCCGACGCCGGGGCGTAGTCGGCGTCGCCGGAGTAGACGGCGGAGAAGCAGTACCAGCCGGCCGTCGGTGGCGTGTAGGCGGCGACGGTGGCACTGGCCGTGGTGCCGGAGCCCGACAAGGGCGCCGTCCCCAGGTCGGCGAACCCGAAGGTACCCGGGCCGCACTCCTCGGGGTCGTCCTCACAGACGAAGAAGTGGACCGTCCCCGTCGGGGTGATCCCGTTCTCACCGACCACCGTGGCGGTGGCGGGATCGCTCTGGCCGAGGACGATCGCGGCGGTCAGAGGAGAGGCCGTCACCGTGGCGGGCGACAAGACGGTGAAGCACTGGTCGGACGCCGATCCGTCGGACCCCGGGGTGTACCCGGCGTCACCGGAGTAGACGGCGAGGAAGCAGTAGACGCCGTCGGCCGTCGGTGTGAAGGCTCCGCTCGTCGCCGCCGCCGACGGAGGAGACCCGACGGTGGGTCCGACGTCGACCGGGCCGCCGACCTCGGTACCGGCGGTGGTGGTGCACGACGAAGGAGAGGGCGAGGGCCCACAGACGTAGAAGGCGACGGTGCCCGTCGGGGTGAAGCCTCCGGCGCCGGTCACCGTGGCCGTGTCGGTCTCGCTCCCGCCCAGCACGATCTGGGTCTGCGCCGGTGCCGCCGACACCCCGGAGGTGGCTTGGTCGACGGTGAAGCAGAGGCTGTCCGACGCCGTGAAGATCGACCGGTAGTGGTCGTCTCCGCCATAGCCGTCGGCGAAGCAGTAACGGCCGGCCGTTCTCGGGGCGAAGCCGGTCGAAGCGGTGGCCGCGTCGCCGGCGCCGGACAGGGTCATGGTCCCCAGATCCGTGGCGCCGACGGCGTTCGGGTCACACGGACCGGCGACGTCTCGGCAGGCCCAGAACTGGACCTCCCCGGTCGGGGTGACCCCGCCGGTTCCCGTCACCGTGACGGTGACACCGTCGTCGCTCCCGTAGACGGTGGAGGCGGCGGTCAGCGTGGAGGTGACCACGGGGCAGGCCCGGTAGGAGGGTGGGGCGAGGTTGGCCACCACCGTCTGTCCGTCGACGGTGTCGGGACCTCCGTAGATGTCGACATCCCGGGAAAAGCGGGCGTGGAAGACGGCGCCGGCGCTGGCGCCGGCCGTCCAGGTCATGGTCAACCTGTTCCCGGTCCTCCCGCCCCGCGCGTAGACGCCCTGGTCCCCGTTGGCGGCGCCGGTGTCGTTGCCGGTGGCGGTGAAGGTGTGATGGGGGCCGAAGGTTTCCGTCTCGCAGGCGGCCCCCGTCCACAGGACCCAGACGGTCCCGGGACCGACCCGTGACGAGGACGCCGGGACCGACGCCGGGCGGACCGACGCGGCGGCCCCGTCGGCCGTCCCCGCCGTCGTGGCGAGGACGATCGAGACAGTCACCAGTGCCGCCCATCGGCGCATCTCTCGGCCCCCCCAGACCCTCCAGGCGGGATCGGACAACCCGGACACGCTCTGGATCCCTCTTTTATCGTACTCAGAGTGCTCGACCAGCCACAAGAGTGGCCTATCCTCACCGACGGGCGCCGGGGACGGTGCCGGACGGTGTCCGGCGGCGTGGCGGGGCTGAGTATCGTGCGGCGGCAGTGGGAGTCCCCGAGAAATTCGCCGCCGTCGCCGCCCAGGTGAACAACTGGGGCCGGTGGGGTCCCGACGACCAGCTGGGGACGCTCAACCTGATCACCGACGAGGTCCGCCGGCGCGCGGCGCGGTGCGTCACCACGGGGAAGGCCTTCCCTCTGGGCCTGGCCATGTCGGAGGCGGAGGGGGTTCAGAAGGGGATCGTCCCCGGGCGGTTCAACCCGATCCGGACGATGTCGTACGTGAACGTTCCCCTGAGCGACGACCCGGAGTGGATCTGCTCGAACGAGGACGTCGTGACGATGCCGCTCCAGTGCGCCACCCACTGGGACGGGCTGGCCCACGTGAGCTACGGGGGGAAGCTCTACAACGGGTTCCCCCAGACGTCGGTCACCTCCGCCGGGGCCAGCCGGTGCGGGATCCACCTGGTGGAGTCGCTCGTCGGCCGGGGCGTCCTCCTCGACGTGGCCCGGGCCAAGGAGACGGACGTCCTCGACGGCGGCTACGCCATCCAACCGGCCGACCTCGACGCCGCCTGCGAGCTCGGCGGTGTCCGGATCGAGCCCGGGGACATCGTTCTCGTCCGGACCGGGCAGATGGCCCACCTGAAGCTCCCGAGCCGGTTCCCCGACGGGGGGGCGACGGTCCCCCACGCCAACATGCTCACCTTCAACGACGTCCTCCGCTACATGGGCTTCGCCCCCGGGCTCTCCATGGCCACGGCGCCGTGGTTCCACGACCGCGACGTCGCCGCCGTGGCCACCGACACCCTCTCGCTCGAGGTCCTCCCCTGCGAGGACGAGGCCATCTACCTCCCCGTCCATCTCCTCCACATCGTCGAGATGGGGATGACCCAGGGCCAGAACTGGCTCCTCGACCCCCTGGCCGCCGACTGCGCCGCCGACGGCGTCTACACCTTCCTCCTCGACGCCACCCCGCTCCCGCTGACCAACGCGCTCGGCTCACCGGTCAATCCCGTCGCCGTCAAGTAGTCGGGGTCGCTCGACGGGCCCCGGACCCGTCGGCGAGTGGACGGGGGTCAGGTGACGGTGAAGGGGACGGCCCCCCTCAGGGCTGGAGGCGGTCGATCAGCCAGGTCTCCCCGGCCCGTCTGTACCGGAGCCGGTCGTGGAGCCGGTCGTCGCGGCTCTGCCAGAACTCGTAGACGTCGGGCCGGAGGCGGAAGCCCCCCATCTCTCGGGCCGGGGGACGGGGCGACCCTCGTAGAGGGTGGTGCAGCTCGGCCACCCGGCGGTCGAGCTCATGGCGGGAGGCGACCGGTCGGCTCTGCTCCGAGGCGTGGGCGCCGATCTGCCCCCCGCGCGGACGCGTCTCGAAGTACCGGTCCGACTCCCCGGCACTCACCTTCTCCACGGTCCCCTCGATCCGGACCTGCCGTCCGAGGGGGTCCCAGTGGAAGAGCAGCGCGGCGACCGGATTGACGGCGAGCTCGCGGGCCTTCCGGCTGTCGTAGTGGGTGTGGAAGACGAAGCCGTCGGCGTCGAATCCCTTGCAGAGGACCATCCGCAGCGACGGCCGGCCGTCGGTGTCGGCGGTGGCCACGGCCATCGCCTCGGGGAGCCGGACGAGAGGCGAGGCCCGGTCGAACCAGGTGGTGAACTGGACCAGCGGGTCGCGGTCGAGGTCGGACTCCGAGAGCGGTTCGGCGTGGGAGCTCACGGCGGTCCGGCGCGGCCGGTGACGGCCCAGTGCAGGACCCGGGCCTGGGAGTCGACCATCGCCGTGGTCCGGATCCCCCAGAACTCGAACCCGTACTGGTGGGCGGCCACGTGGGCCAGCATCGAGATGATGGTGGCGGCCACCGCCATCGGATCGGTCCCCGCCGGGCTGGCGGCGACGCCACCGGCCCCGATCACCCGGGCCAGGGTCACGGTGACGGCGTTCAGGGCGCGGACGCGCAGTCCCTGGAACCGGAGATCGCCCTCCTCGGTGGCCAGCTCGACCACCCGGAAGACGGACCGGTTCGTCTCCCAGTAGTCCATGAAGCCCGTCACCACGGCGGTGGCCGTCTCCCAGCTGGCATCCTCGGTCCAGTCGCCATCGACCAGTTCGGCCAGGAGGGCGGCCCCCTCCATCAGTTCCTCGGCCAGGACCAGGATGGCCTGCTCGACGTTCTCGAAGTACTGGTAGAAGGTGGCCGGCGAGGTCCCCGCCTGGCGGGCGATGTCGATCACCTTGATCGACCGCCACGGAGTCGAGGTGAGGAGGTCGGCCGTGCACCCGAGGAGGCGCTCCCGGGTGGCGCGGCCACGGCGTCCGGGGACCCGTCCGTCGGTGGTGGCGAGGGTGCCGGCGTCGCGGGGCATGCCCGGTCCAGGCTAGTTCCGGAGCTGACGGACGGTCAGGTCCGTCATCGCACCGGGCGTTCGATTTCGGGATGTCACCCCTGGCAGTGCCCCGAGTAGGGTGAACGGCCGTGCACGAGAGCACCCTTCCGCGCACCCTGACACGCGCTCAGGAAGCGCGCAGGCAACGGGTCGTCGACGCCGCCATGGAGCTCGGGCTCGAGGGTGGCTACGAGGCGGTCCAGATGCGCGACGTGGCGGCCCGGGCCCACGTGGCCATGGGGACCGTCTACCGCTACTTCACCTCGAAGGACCATCTCCTGGCGGCCGCCCTCGTCCACTGGGTCGAGCAGCTCGACCAGCGCCTGGCCCAGATGCCCCCCCGGGGCGCCAACGCCTCCGAGCGCGTCCTCGACGTCCTCGACCGGGCCCTGCGGGCCATGGCCCGCCAGCCCCAGCTGGTCTCGGCCGTCTTCATGTCCCTGGCCTCACCGGACCGGGCCGCCATCGAGTGCCAGCAGCAGATGGGGGCCCTCATGGACGGGATCATCTCCCGGGCCATCGGCGAGCCCCAGCCCCCGGACCACGCCGAGCGGACCCGGATCATCGGCCACGTCTGGTACTCGGCCCTGGTCGGCTGGGTGAACGGGTGGTCCGACATGAACCGTGTCCGCGACGAGCTGGCCGTCGCCGTCCGCCTCCTCCTCCCGGCCGAGATCCTCACCGGGCTGGCACGCCGGGCCTGATCGCGACGTAGAGTCCAGCCCAGAAGCCGAGAGAACCAGGAACCGAAGGAACCGAAAGAAGAGGGGGAGCTGTCATGCGCGCAGCCGTCTGGTACGAAGCCGGGTCGGAAGTCATCGAGTACCACGACGACGTCGAGGTCGACAACCCGGGGCCGGGCGAGGTGAAGGTCAAGATCCACGCCGCCGGTGTCTGCCACTCGGACCTCTCGGCCATGAACGGGACCCTGCCCCAGCCGGCACCCGCCATCCTCGGCCACGAGGGGGCCGGCGACGTGATCGCCGTGGGCGAGGGGGCGGCCGACATCGCCGTCGGCGACCACGTCATCATCGCCTGGACCCCACCCTGCGGGATGTGCAAGGCCTGCCTGCGCGGTCAGGCCAACCTCTGCGTGAACATCATGTTCAACATCGCCGGCTCCACCCACTTCTCGCGCGGCGGGACCCCCCTCTTCGGCTTCGTCGGGACGGGGACCTTCGCCGAGGAGCTCGTCGTCCCCCGGCAGGCGGTGGTGAAGATGGACAAGGACGTCCCCTACGAGATCGGCGCCCTGATCGGCTGCGGCGTCACCACCGGGGTCGGCGCCGCCCTCAACACGGCCAAGGTCCAGCCCGGTGCCAACGTCGTCGTCTTCGGCGCCGGCGGCGTCGGGGTGGCCGCCATCCAGGGGGCGCGCATCGCCGGTGCCGCCGAGATCGTGGCCGTCGACACCATCGACTCCAAGCTCGAGGACGCCAAGCGCTTCGGGGCCACCCGGGGGGTGAAGCCGGACCAGCTCGACGACGCCTCCGGGGAGATCACCGGGGGGGAGGGCTTCGACTACGCCTTCGAGTGCATCGGGATCCCCCTCACCATCCGCGCCGCCTACGACGCCGTCCGCCGCGGCGGGACGGCCGTGATCGTGGGCGCCGGGAAGATGGACGCCATGGTCGAGTTCAACGCCTTCGAGCTCTTCTTCCAGGAGAAGAAGCTCCTCGGCTCCTACTGGGGCTCGGCCGACGTCCGCACCGAGTTCGACCGCCTCATCCGCCTCTGGAAGGCCGGCCGCCTCGACCTCGAGGGGATGATCACCGCCCGGATGGACATCTCGAAGGCCCAGGACGCCTTCGACGCCATGAAGCGGGGCGAGACCATCCGCCAGATCCTCACCTTCTGACCCGCGCTGCCGGCAGACCCGGGCTCACCGGGCTGTCCGGGCTCGTCAGGTGATGTCGGAGCGCAGGGTCGTCAAGGTCCCGACGAGGGCCAGGGCCACCCCGTAGACCAGGACCATCACGGCCCCGCCCCACCAGGGCAGCAGCTGGGCGGTGCCGCCGTTGAAGGCCGTCCGGCCGGCGTCCTCGAGGGCGGTGGCGGCCTGGCCGGGAAGGTACTCGCCGATCGTCGGCCAGATGGCCGTGACGATCGTCTCCACCACCAGGGTGAAGCCCAGCCCGACGACGATACCGACGACCTGGTTCTTGAGCAACGCGCCGAGACCGAGGCCGTAGATGGCGAAGAGCCCCGTCCCCAGGATGACCCCGGGCGCGATCCGCGACCAGTCGTGCCACAGGTTGTGGGTGGTGGCGACGAAGTAGATGCCGTGCTGGGCATGGCACAGCGCCTGCGACATCCCCTGCTGGACGCCGCCGCGCGTCAGGGACGTGAGGCACGAGTGGACCTTGAGGCCGACCAGCACGAAGCCGAGGACGAGGCCCGTCACCATGGTGACGATCCCCAGCGCCACGCCGCCCCCGAACGCCACCCCCAGCTTGGCGGTGACGACACGACCCCGGCGGGGCTCGGCCAGGAACGTCGGGGTCACGGTCTTGTGCCGGTACTCGCCCGTGATGATCAGCACGCCGAGCACGAGGGCCAGCAGACGCGAATTGTCGAGCACCCCGAAGACGTTGGCGAACCACTGCGAGGAGCCGTGGGGGGCGAGGCCGGCGCTCCCACCGTGGCGTCCCCCCCGGGCCAGGGCCAAGCCGAACCCGAAGAGAAGGTCGAGGACCACGACGATCCCGAACAGGACGTACGTCGACCAGACCGTCCAGAGCTTGCGGACCTCGGCGGCCAGCAACCGCCTCATTGCCGGAAGTCGCCCATCAAGCCGGCACCGTGCCCCGGGTGCATCCCCTCACCGCCGGTCAACTCGAAGAAGAGCGACTCGAGCGACTCGGTCGACGAGACCATCTCGTGGACCTCGATCCGGTTCTCGACCATGATCGGTCCCACCGCCTCGGGCGTGGCCCCCTCACTGACGACGTAACCGTCCCGGACCGACGCCGGCAGATGGGCGGCGTGCAGCGCCGCCACCAGGCGATCGGCGTCGGGCGTGCGCACCCGGACGGCCCGCTTGGTCCCCGAGAGGAGGTCCTGCAGCTTCCCCTGGGCGGCCAGGCGGCCACCGGCGAGGACGACGACGTCGTCCACGGTCAGCTGGGCCTCCGAGAGGAGATGCGACGAGACGATCACGATGCGTCCTTCCCCGCCGTTCCCGACCCCCTCCGCGGCGTACCACTTGAGGAAGTCGCGGAGCCAGGCGATCCCCTGGGGGTCGAGGCCGTTGGCCGGCTCGTCGAGGACGAGGATCTCGGGCCGGCCGAGCAGGGCCCGGGCCAGCTCGAGGCGCTGGCGCATTCCCATCGAGAAACCGCCGACCTTCCGGTCCCCGGCGTCGGAGAGGCCGACGAGGTCGAGGCACTCGTCGACCCGACCGAAGGGGATCCCCGCCACCGTGGCGATCAGCTTCAGGTGGTTCCGCGCCGTCCGGGCGGGATGGAAGCCCGATGCCTCCAGGACGGCGCCCACCTTCATGGTCGGCTGGGGCAGGTGGCGGTAGGCGTGGCCGTCGATGAGCACGGAGCCCGAGGTCGGCCTGACCAGCCCGAGGAGCATCCGCAGGGTGGTCGTCTTCCCGGCCCCGTTGGGCCCCAGGAACCCGGTGACCCCGCCGGGGAGGGCGTCGAAGTCGAGGTGGTCGACGGCGAGGACGTCACCGCCGAAGCGCTTCGTCAGCCCCCGGGCCTGGATCGTCGGCATCTCGGGCTTCGCCTCCGGGGTTTCGGTGATGGATTACGGTGCACGCGCCACGAGGACCTTACCGGCGGCGGACGGCGTGGAGGGGTAGGGGACGATCCCCTCTCGGCCGTCCCCCCGCCGGCCGATCGTCGTCACGGAGCGTGCCGGTGGGCACCGATCACCTCTAGGGCGGGGAGCGGCGCGCCGATACCTCGACGATGGGGCGACTGGGCGCGGGGCGGGGAACCTCCGTGGTCTCCGATCGCCCGCTCGGCTCTCACCCCCTTCCGGCGGTGCTGACGACTGCCACGCCCCGTGACGACCGTGAGATGGATGAGAGGGGTCAAGCCGCCGTCGGTGACGTCGGTGACGTCGGGCTCGGTGAGGCCGGTGAGGCCGGTGACGTCGGTGAGGCCCACCAGCCCTCCTGGGTCCGGCACGCTGGCTGGGGCCTCCTCGGAGCGCAGCTGCTCGTCATGCTGGTCTTCAGCACCGTCCAGTACAGCCGCTTCGCGCTGACCGAGGACTTCGCCAACTACTCCCAGGCCTGGTGGGGGATCGGTCACGGTCATCTCGATCCCTACATCACCGGACTCGGAGTGCCTTTCTGGCGGGACAACGCCGAGTTCATCCTCTGGCCGTTGGCCTTGCTCGGACGGGTCTACCCCCATCCGGTCACCCTCCTCTGGGTGCAGGACCTGGTGGTGGTGGCCACCGAGCTGGTGGCCTTCCGCTGGATCCTCGACGCCATCGGGCGGTCCCGGGGCCGGATCCCCGACTGGTCGGGTCCGTTGCTCGGGGTCGGCGCCGCCGTCGCCCTCGTGGCCAACCCGTGGGTCTACGACACCATCGCCTTCGACTTCCATTTCGAACCGATCGCCGCCCTGTTCTGCGTCCTTGTCGGCTACAACCTCTGGGCCGGCCGGTTCCGGCACCTCTGGTGGTGGGTGCCGCTGGCTCTGGTCTCGCACGTCCTGGCCGGGACCTACCTGGTGGGTATCGGCCTGTCGGGCATCGTGGCCGGCCGGCGGACCCGACGACCCGGCGTCGTGATCGCCGCCGTCGGGCTCGTGTGGACGTTCGTCTTCACGGCCGTCGGGGCGGCCGGTGTCAGGGGCGAATTCGTCACCAAGTCGTATGGCTACCTCTTGGGTCCCCACCCGGGGAATGCGGGGATGGTGAACGTCATGGCCGGCGCCTTCACGCATCCCGGTGCGGTGCTCCAGGTGGCCGACTCACACTGGACCGTCGTCGTCGCCTTCCTCGTCGTCGTCGGTGCCGTCGGAGTCCTGTCGCCGTGGGGCGCGGGGATGGCGTTGGTGGTGATGGTGCCGAACATCCTGGACAACACCGGGCTCTTCATCCGTCCCGGTGCGTCGTTCCAGTCGTGGCCGGCGATGCCTTTCATCCTCGTCGGTTCGGTCATGGTCCTCCTGCGTCTGTTCGAAGGTGACGGCCGGCGACGGCGCCTGGCTGCCGTGATCCTCGTCGTCTGGGCGACCGTCCTGGGGGAGTTGTCCGTCCTCGACCTGCCCACCATTCCCGGGAGCTGGATCGTCGTCGATCGGGCGGCGGCGGCGGTGCTGACGCAGGTGGCCGCCTCCGTGCCGGCCGATGCCGAGGTGATCGCCTCCCAGGGGATCGTGGGACGGTTCGCGCAGCGGGAATCGGTCTACGACTTCCGGTCCGGAGGCGAGACGTTCCCCGTCGACCGGAAGCTCGTCGTCTTCGTCTTCGGTCCCCCCGACCCGTACGAGAAACCGCTCACGCCGTCGCTGATCACCGCCGTCTCCGGTTACGTCCACCACCGGCTCGGTGCCCGGGTCCTCCGATCGCGCTCCGGCGTCCACGCCTACGCCTGGTCACCGCGACCGGGCACGACGACCGTGACGCTCCCCCGATGACGGCCAGCGACGGCGCCCTGACCGGGGAAAGGGGGGAGCGGTGGTCACGATCGACGACGGTCCGATCGATGCGCGACATCCCTCGCCCGGCACCGGCGTGATCGTCGCCCCCAGACCCGTGGACCCCGACGACGGTGTCGGTCTGCTGCCCCGGTGGGTCCGGTCCGTGGGGTGGGTCCTTCTCGGAGCCCAACTTCTGGCCATGGTGGCGTTGAGCACCGAGCAGTACCGGCGCTTCGCCCTGACCGGTGACTTCGCCAACTACTCCCAGGCCTGGTGGTCGATCGCCCACGGCCATCTCAATCCCTACGTCTCGGGCCTGGGGGTGTCCTTCTGGCGGGACAACGCCGAGTTCGTCCTCTATCCGTTGTCGCTCCTCTATTACCTCTACCCGCACCCGATCGACCTTCTCTGGGTCAACGACGTCGTCGTGGTGATGACGGAGGTCGTCACCTTCGTCTGGATCAGGAGGGCCGTCGAACGCGCCGGTGGGAGGATCCCGGACGGGGTCGGCCCGGTGCTGGCCGTCGGCGCCGCCGTGGCCCTGGCGCTCGACCCCTGGGCCTACGAGACGGTGGCGTTCGATTTCCATTTCGAACCGATCGCCGCCCTGTTCTGCGTCCTCGTCGGCTACAACCTCTGGGCCGGTCGGACCCGGCGGCTGTGGTGGTTGGTCCCGCTGGCGTTGATCTGCCACGTCCTCGCCGGCACCTATCTCCTGGGGATCGGCCTCTCGGGCGTCCTGGCCGGACGGCGGACCCGGCGCCCCGGCGTCGTGATCGGCACCGTGGGGCTGGCCTGGGTCTTCGTGTTCACGACCGTGGGTGCCGCCGGGGTCAAGGGCCAATTCGTCAGCTCCTCATACGGCTACCTCGTTCCCGGCCACCGGGGCCGGATCGGTCTCGTCGACATCGTCGCCGGGGCCTTGACGCACCCCGGGGCGGTGGCCCACGTGGCCGCCACCCACTGGGCCGTGATCGTCTCTTTCCTCGTCGTCCTCGGGGTGATCGGTCTGCTGTCTCCGTGGGGGATCGGGATGGCGCTGGTGGTCCTCGTCCCGAACGTCCTCGACGGGAGCGGCTCCTTCATCCGTTACGGCGCCGCCTTCCAGTCGTGGCCGGCGATGCCGTTCATCCTCGTCGGCTCGGTGATGGTCCTGATCCGGTTGCTCGAGAGGGGCGCCGTGGCGCGGAGGGTGGCGGCCGTCACCGCGGCCCTGTGGGCGGGCTTTCTGGTCATGTTCGCCGTGGTGGCCCTGCCCGGCCTGCCCCGGGCCTGGCTGTGGGTCTCCCCACCGGCGGCCGCCGAGCTGGCCCGGATCGAGCCCCTGATCCCGCCGGACGCCGAGGTCGTCGTCTCCCTGCCGGTGATGGGCCGCTTCGCCCAGCGGAGCTCCGTCTACGGGTTCATCGAGGACCACCAGACCGTCCCGGTCGATCGAAAGACCCTCGTCTTCGTCTTCAGCCCCTACGAGTCCTTCCAGAAGAAGCTGACCGGGACCGGGATCACCGGGGCGACCCGGTTCGTGGCGAGGCGACTCGACGCCCGCCTCCTCGGTGCGGGGGCCGGCGTCCATGCCTTCGCCTGGTCGCCGCCGCCGGGGACGACGAGCGTCACCCTGCCCTGATCCCGGCGGCCCCGATCCCGGCGGCCCCGATCCGGGCGGCCCCGATCCGGGCGGCCGCCCCGGCGCCGGTCCTGTCCGCCCGGGCCCTCGCTGGCACGGAACTGAAATGTGTTCTACTTTCAGCCGATGGCCGAGAGCGAGGTGCTGAGGGCGCCCCACACCATCGAGTACACCTACACGCGCTCGGTGGGCCCGGTGATCGGCGCCTTCCTGACGGGACTGCGCGACGGGAAGATCCTGGGGGCGACGACGGGCGGCGGGCGGGTCGTGGTGCCCCCGACCGAGTACGACCCGATCACCTCCGAGGATGTCGGAGAGCTGGTCGAGGTGGGGCCGTCGGGGATCGTGACGACGTGGGCGTGGGCGGCCAGGCCGTTGCCCGACCAGCCGCTCGACCGGCCCTTCGCCTGGGCGCTCGTCCAGCTCGACGGGGCCGACACCGGCATGCTCCACGTGGTGGACGCCGCCGGTCCCGAGGCCATGGCCAGCGGGATGCGGGTGACGGCCCGGTGGCGGTCGGCCGGCGACCGGATCGGGCACCTGCGCGACATCGAGTGCTTCGTGGCCGAGGGGGCTCGAGGATGAGCGAGCCGGTCACCATGTTGGAGACGCCGATCCGGATCGACTACGAGTTCACCGCCGGCCTGGCCCAGTCCCGGTACCTGAAGGGGATCGCCGAAGGCCGCTTCCTCGGCCAGCGGTGCCCGAAATGCGGGAAGGTCTACGTCCCGCCGCGGGGTCGTGCCCGACCGACGGGGTGCCGACCACGGACGAGGTCGTCCTCGGGAACACCGGGATCGTGACGACGTACTGCGTGGTGAACGTCCCCTTCCAGGGCCAGTCCATCGAGATCCCCTACATCTGCGCCCAAATCCTCCTCGACGGGGCCAACATCGCCTTCATGGGGCTCATCCAGGAGGTCCCGACCGACGAGATCCGGATGGGGATGCGGGTCGAGGCCGTCTGGGTGGACAAGAAGGACCTGGGCCCGACGATGGCGTCGGTGAAGTACTTCCGTCCCTCCGGTGAGCCCGACGCCGCCTACGAGACGTACGAGGAGTACCTCTGATGGCCCCGCCGTCGGGTCAGGGGCGTCCGGTGCGGCCGGTGGCCGTCGTCTCGTTCGCCCAGTCCGACAGCGTGCGGCGCGAAGAGCACCGCAACGACGTCGAGATGCTCCAGCCCGTGATCCAGGACGTCTTCGCCAAGGTGGGACTGACCAAGGACGACATGGGGTTCGTCTGCTCCGGGAGCTGCGACTACCTCGTCGGTGCGCCCTTCAGCTTCGTCCAGGCCCTCGACGCGGTGGGCGCGTGGCCCCCGATGCGGGAGAGCCACGTCGAGATGGACGGGGCCTTCGCCTTCTACGAGGCGTGGACGCAGCTGCGCGAGGGCGACATCGACACGGCCCTCGTCTTCTCCTTCGGCCGGTCGTCGATGAGCCAGCTCGGCCGGGTGCTGACGCTCCAGCTCGACCCCTATTACATGGCCCCGTTGTGGCCCGACCCCGTCGCCCTGGCCGCCCTGCAGGCGCAGGCCCTGATCGACACCGGGCGCTACGGCGAAGCCGACTTCGCCGCCGTGGCCGCCCGGAGCCGGCGCGACGCCCGCCAGAATCCGCACGCCCAGGTGAAAGGGGACCACTCGCCCGAGGAGCTCCTGGGCGACGACTACGTGGTCGCCCCCCTGCGGCGCCACGCGCTGCCACCCATCACCGACGGGGCGGCCGCCGTCATCCTCGCCGCCGGCGAACGCGCCCGCGCCCTGTGCGAACGGCCGGCGTGGATCACGGGGATGGACCACCGGATCGAGACGCACGCGCTCGGGGGCCCGCGACCTGACGACGTCGCCCACCACCCGTCGGGCCGCCGGCGGGGCCGGGCTCCTGGACGGCGACGGTGATGGCGGCGGGGCGTCGGTGACGGTCGACGTGGCCGAGCTGCACGCCCCCTTCGCCCACCAGGAGCTGATCCTGCGCGACGCCCTCGGACTCGGTGACGGGGTGTCGGTCAATCCGTCGGGGGGCGCGCTGGCGGCCAACGGGGTCATGGTGGCCGGCCTCGTCCGTATCGGTGAGGCGGCCGGCCGGATCATGGACGGGACGGCCCGGACCGCTCTGGCCCACGCCACCTCGGGTCCGTGCCTGCAGCAGAACCTGGTCTGCGCCCTGGCGGCCGAGCCCGCCGGCGACGGGAGGCGATGAGATGGCGCAACGGACCGCCGTCGTCGGTGTCGGGCAGACCTACCACCGGGCCAAGCGCCAGGACGTCTCCATCGCCGGGCTCGTCCGCGAGGCGGCCGTCCGCGCCCTGGAGGACGCTCAGATGGACTGGTCGGACATCGACGCCGTCGTGATCGGGAAGGCACCGGACATGTTCGAGGGCGTGGTGATGCCCGAGCTCTACCTGGCCCCGGCCCTCGGTGCCGTCGGGAAGCCGATGATCCGGGTGCACACCGCCGGTTCGGTGGGGGGATCCACCGCTCTGGTGGCCGCCCATCTGGTGGCCTCGGGCACCCACGAGCGGGTTCTCACGGTCGCCTTCGAGAAGCAGTCGGACTCCGACGCCATGTGGGCCCTGTCCATTCCCCAGCCCTTCTCGGCGCCGTTGCTGGCCGGGGCGGGGGGATACTTCGCACCGATCATCCGCGCCTACATGCGCCGGTCGGGGGCACCCGACCACATCGGGATCCTGGTGGCGGTGAAGGACCGGAAGCAGGCGCTCAAGAACCCCTACGCCCACCTCCACATCGAGGACATCTCCTTCGAGATGGTGAAGGACTCGATCATGCTGTGGGACCCGATCCGCTATCTCGAGACCTGCCCGTCCTCCGACGGCGCCGCCGCCATGGTGCTGGCCTCCGAACGGGTGGCCGACGGATCGTCGTCCGGCCACCCGCCGGCGTGGATCCACGGGATGGCCATGCGGTCGGAGCCCACCATGTTCGCCGGGCGCGACCAGGTGAACCCCCTGGCGGGGAAGGAGTGCGCGGCCGACGTCTACCGCCAGGCGGGGATCACCGAGCCGCGGCGGGAGATCGACGTGGCCGAGGTCTACGTCCCCTTCTCCTGGTACGAGCCGATGTGGCTGGAGAACCTGGGCTTCGCCCCGGAGGGAGAGGGATGGAAGCTCACCGACGCCGGGGCCACCGCCCTCGACGGGGGGGACATCCCCTGGAACTGCTCCGGCGGGGTGCTCTCGACCAATCCGATCGGTGCCTCGGGGATGCTCCGTTTCCTGGAGGCGGCCATGCAGGTCCGCGGCCAGGCCGGCGAGCACCAGGTCGAGACGGTCCGCCGGGCCCTGGGCCAGGCCTACGGGGGCGGGTCCCAGTTCTTCGCCATGTGGGTCCTGGGCGCCGACAAACCCTGATCGACGCACCGCTACACTGCGCCACGACACCCGGGGCAGCCGGCGGCGAAGAGTGGAGGTCCGACCCATGAAGGTTGTCGTGGACTACGACGCGTGCGCATCGAACGCGGTGTGCATGGGGATCGTGCCCGAGGTGTTCGAGGTCCGTGACGACGGGTTCCTCTACGTCCTGGACGAGAACCCGCCGGCCGAGCTGTGGGACAAGGTCCGGATGGCGACCAACAACTGCCCCACCGGCGCCCTCACGCTCGTCGAGGACGAGTAACGACGGTGGGGGAGCAGGCCGGGGGCGGCCGGCCCCGGGTCCGCTTCGCGCCGTCGCCCACGGGGTTCCTCCACGTCGGCAGCGCGCGGGCGGCACTGTTCAATTGGCTCTTCGCCCGTCAGAACGAGGGGACCTTCATCCTCCGGATCGAGGACACCGACGCCGAGCGGAACCGTGAGGAGTGGGTGGAGGGGATCCTCACGTCGCTGGCCTGGCTGGCCATGGAGCCCGACGAGGGCCCGTACCGCCAGTCGGAGCGCGTCGAGGAGACGACGAGGGCGGTCGACGCCCTGTGGGCCGCCGGCGCCGTCTACGCCTGCGACTGCACCCGCGAGGTCGTCGAGGCCCGGACCAAGGGCAACGCCACGCCGGGATACGACGGCTTCTGCCGGGACCGGGGACTGCCCCGGACGGCCGGCGCGCTGCGTTTCCGGACTCCGGACGAGGGCGAGGTGGTGGTCCACGACATGATCCGCGGCGACGTCGTCTTCCAGTGCGGCTCGCTCGAGGACTTCGTCGTCGTGAAGTCCTCCGGAGCCCCCCTCTTCGTCCTGGCCAACGTGGTGGACGACATCGCCATGGGGATCACCCACGTCATCCGGGGCGAGGATCTCCTGCCGTCGACGCCGAAGGCCGTGCTGCTGTGGGAGGCGCTCGAAGGACCGGGTGCGACGCTGCCGAAGTTCGCCCATCTCCCTCTGCTGGTGAACGCCAAGCGGCAGAAGCTGTCCAAGCGCCGGGACACCGTCGCCGTCGAGTCCTACCGCGAGGAAGGCTATCTGGCCGACGCCATGCGGAACTACCTGGCCCTCCTCGGATGGAGCCACCCCGACGGCCGCGAGATCCTCTCCGCCGCCGAGCTCGTCGCCGACTTCCGCCTCGAGGACGTGAACCACTCGCCGGCGTTCTTCGACGTCGACAAGCTCCGGTGGCTGAACGGCGAGTACATCCGGGCCATGGCCGTCGACGACTTCGTCGCCGCCGCCAGACCGTGGACCTCTCCGCCGGTGGCGCCGTGGCCGGCCGATCGCTTCGACGAGGAGGTCTTCCGCCGGATGGCACCGCTCGTCCAGGAGCGGGTGACGGTGCTCTCCGAGGTGACGTCGATGATCGACTTCCTCTTCGTCGCCCGTCCGGCCATCGACGACGCCACCTGGGCCTTTCTCCAAGCCGACGAGGTCGCCCCCGCCATCCTCCGGGGCGCGCTCGACGCCTACCGGGAGTGCGCCTGGTCGGCCGGCACCCTGAAAGAGGTGACCCAGGCGGTGGGCGATGCGGTCGGTCGGAAGCTGGCCAAGGCGCAGGCGCCCGTCCGGATCGCCGTCACCGGCCGGAGGGTGGGGCCGCCGCTGTTCGAATCGATGGAGGTCCTCGGTCGCGACGCCGTGCTCGACCGCCTGAGCGCGGTCGCCGACCGCCTCCGGGCCGGCTGACCGCTCCCGGGATCGACGCGACAGGTCGGGAACGGTGGCGGCCGTGGTGGCGGTGGCGGCGGGACGGCTGGTGCGGATGCTGTGGAGACTCCTCCGTCTCGTCCTGGTGGCGCTCGCCCTCGTCGTCGGATACCTGGCCGTCACCGCCGTCCAGGTCTGGCTCACCTCGCGCCATTCCGAGGCACGGGCCGAACAGGCGGCCGTGGTGATGGGCGCCGCCCAGTACGACGGGCTGCCGTCCCCCGACCTGGCGGGGCGCCTCCAGGAGGCCGACGACCTGTGGCGTCGCCGCCTCGCTCCCCTGATCGTCGTCACCGGGTACAAGGAACCCGGCGACCAGTTCACCGAGGCCGAGGCGTCGGAGCGCTGGCTCGTCTCCCGGGGGGTGCCGGCGGACGCCGTCGTCGAGGTCGGTGGGGACGATTCGTGGGCCAACCTGTCCGACGCCGCCGCCGCCCTCCACGCGCGCCGCCTCGATCGCGTCCTGATCGTCACCGACGGGTTCCACGAGGACCGGAGCCTGGCCATCGCCACCGATGTCGGGTTGCGGGCGTGGCCCGTCCCGACCACCTTCTCCCCGATCACGGGGTGGTCGACGGTGCCGTACTTCGCCAAGGAGACCCTTGGGGTGGCCCTGGGCCGGATCGTCGGGTACCAGCGCTTGCACCGGCTGGGCCTCTCCGTTGCGGGGGTCGGTGGGACCCGGGCGCTCGGTCTCGCTTTCCCCCGGGTACGGGGGCCCATCGGCTAGGTTGGGGAACCGCCCATTCGGGGGTGGTGTAATCGGCAACACGGCAGGTTCTGGCCCTGTTATTGGGGGTTCGAGTCCTCCCCCCCGAGCTCAATCTGCAAGGCAAAGCCGCTGGTGACGGGCTTTGCCGCGTGTGTGGAATGCAACGAAGTTCAGTCTGTGGTCACAAGTTGGTCACAGCGCCTCTGCTACACCGTTCTTTGTGACGGTGATCCCGGCCTCCGTGAGGATGGTTTGGAGGATTACCTTCTGACCAGCGGCCCACTCGGTGAGTCCTGGCGGTTGGGGTCGCGGGTTGTCAAATGTTCTCAGCAGGGCCCCGAAGGTCGCGGTGACAACGTTGTGGGAGTTCGACGCGCTGAACGCGACGAACCGCCAGTCGACTCCCGATCTGAGATCTGGGTGAAGAACTGGTTGTCGGAACTCATGGGGAGGATGAACTGCCCAGTTGCGAAATTTGAACGTACTTCCAACGCCAGTTCGGACCGTCTTCATGTCAGCGTTCGTTATTCGTGCCGCACGGTGAATGACCCAGCAGATGCGAGCTGCGCGTGGGGTGCGATTCGCAGTCCACTGTGCCATCACTGGGGCGGGGATTGGGAGCTGTGACTCAAGGGAGGAGTAGAGGGCGTCGAGGGTGAACGCGCAGGCAGAGATCGCCTGCATGGCGGATCGGAACTCCGCCTCCAACGATTTGTGGACTTCCGTCTGCGCGTCGGCGCTCAGCGCCGCTCTCAGTTGGTCGTGAGCCTGGTCCGCGTCGATAGCGTGCTGCAGGGCAATCTCTAGCCAAGGTGCCCACGATTCGAGGCTGACGTCGACGGTCACCGGGTCCACCTCGATGCCGAGCTCGGTAGATCGGATCGTAATTCCACCGATTCGAAGCGTGACCCAGCGAGAAACGAGTATCCCTCCCGCGTCCTGCGACACGTCAGGCCCCGAAGATCAGAGCCGCCACCTTCTCGGCGGCGTCAGTCTGCATCCCGGCGACGACGTGCTGGTAGGTCTGCCAGGTCGTCATCGGCGACCCGTGACCTAGGCGCTTCGACACAATGGCGACATCGACGTCAGCCGCGAGTGCGAGCGTCGCCCACGTGTGGCGCAGATCGTGGAGCCTGATCGTTGGCAGACCTGCGTACTTCGGCTGACGTAGTCGGCGGTCGAAGGTCTTGGAGAACGCTTCCGGGTGATAAGGGCGCCCGTCGGGCCGGCAGAAGATCAGATCGTGGTCGTCGTAACCGGGGCCGAGTAGGAGGCGTTCCTCACCCTGGCGGGCCTTCCATGTCCGCAGGGTCGAAACGGTGGCTTCGTCGAGTTCGATGACGCGAGCGCGGTCCGTCTTGGTCCGGGCGACAATCCGGCCCTCGCGACCCTTACCGCTGGCCTTCGTCAAAGGGATGACCGACTGGCGGATCGAAGCCGTTGAGCGGGCGAGGTCGACGTCGGACCACCGCAATCCGAGCGCCTCTCCGCGTCGACAACCGGTGAGAGCCAGGAAGACGAAGGCAGGCGCATAGCGATCACCCTCGCAGAGGTCGAGGAACCGACGCACTTCGGTGCCCGTCCACGTCCGCATCTCCGGTGCCTTGGACTCTCCCGCTGATGGCGGTGTCGCGCGGGTGGCCGGGTTCACAACGAGGCGCTGCCATTTCACGGCGTCACCCAAGGCGCCTGACACGATGGTGTGGATGTACCGGACGGTGCGCGCCTTGAGTCCGGCTGACTGGTTGCCACGCTGGCGGCCCGAGTCCAACAGGTCACCGTAGAATCGGGTGAGGAGAGCGCCGTCGATCTGTTGGAGCTGGACGAGGCCGATCCTCGGGACCACGTGCACGCGGATGTTTCGTTCGTAGGACTCCCACGTCGAGGCGGCCAGCTCCCGTCGGACGGCCGGGAGCCAGTCGTCGGTAAGGAACGCGCCGAGCGTCTGGCGCTTAGGCGCGACGTAAGTCGCGGTCGTGACCGAACGACGCAGCTTGTCCAGCTCCTCCTGCGCCGCTTTCTTCGTCACGAACCCGCGCCGCTTTGCTTGGCGGCGCTTGCCGTCGGGTCCGGGGCCCAGGTCGACGACGAACGACCACCGGCCGTCGGGGCCCCGTTTCGGTGCTGCGCTCGAGGCTCGCTTGGTCACTTGCTCCCCCTCTTCGTCGCCTTCGTCGGTCCCCCGACCCGGCCCTGCGTCGTCCGTTCGAGCAGTCCGGCCTCCCGGGCTCGGGCCACCCGCTTTCCGGCCGCCGAGACGGAGATGCCCAGCGCGTCGGCCACCGCCTTCGTCGGCTTCGTGCCCCCCGACCGGTAGACCACCGCCACCCGGGCCAGGTCGTCGGCAGTCAGCGGACGCCGGCCCCCTCGCTTGGCCGTTGGGGTGTAACTCCCGAAGATGTCCACGTCGTCGTCCACCACTGGTCCGACCCGAAACGTTCCCCATCGCGCCTTGGCCTGAGCGAACGCCCGGTCAGCAAGCTCGATGATGGGTAAGGCCCGGAACACCGTTGCGGTAAGAGTCTCGACCGGCCCACCCGGGTTCGGAATGCGCTCGCCATCGAAGCCGCGCACGTAGACCCCGACCAACCGGGCGTACCCGTCGACGTTCGCCCACTCGCAGCTCACCCGCCACGGACCCCGCTTCGGGTCGGGCCAGCGCACCTCCTCGGTAAATGCGTGGGTTACTTCCACGCTCTCCAATGTACCTGGAACGGGGAAGTTCTGGCTAATCTCTGTCCGGGCGTAACTTCCCCTAATCTGCGACCCAGAAAACGGGTGGGGGGAAGTCTTGACATCGCCTCGGCTAAGGCTGAGGGTGGGCGATGTGACGAACGAGGAGATGCTGGCACTCGCCCGGGTGCGGCGGTTGGCCAAGTCAGGGGCGGCGCGGGCCATCCGCATCGGGGCCGGGCTGTCGCTGGCCGAGCTGGGCTCGAACGTGGGACCCGACGGCGTCGGCCCGGCCACAGTCCAGCGCTGGGAGACGGGGCAGCGGGCACCGCATGGAGAGCTGGCCCTCGCCTACGCCGCGGCCCTCGACGTGTTACAACGGGCGGCCTCGGCGTGAGCGGTCCCGCCGTTCCCGTGCCGGACCCCTCGGTCGTTCCCACCGTCTCCGTCGAGACGGCGGCCCCGTGGTTCGGCCTCGGTCGCTCGGCCGCCTACGACGCGGCACGGCGCGGCGAAATACCGACGCTCCGTTTCGGTCGCTCGGTGAGGGTACCGGTGGCCCGGGCCCGGGTGCTGCTCGGGCTCGACCCCGAGCCCGTGGCCGACGAAGCCACTGCCCCCGTGGTGCCGTTCCGGGCGCAGAGCGGCGCATGACCGGCGAACGGGGTGCCTTCTCCCCCGCCGAGCAACACCGGACCGAGGTGGCCCGCGTCACCGCGTGGGCCGAGCGTCGCGCCGTCGGCGGAGACGTGCGGTCGCCGCCCACCACCGCCAAGAGTGTGACCCCGCGGCTGGTCGACCTCAACGACATCGCCGGGCTGGAGCGCGCCTGGGCCGAGCTGGAGGCCGTACGCGCCGTGCGCGCCATCGACCCCGAGCTTCGGGCCAACATCGAACGCCGCCTCGACCGTCTCGACCCCGACGTCGCAGAACCGCTGCGGACCGACCTCGACCGGATACACCCTGACGCTTTCCTGGCCGCACACTTCGAGACACTCGTGCCCCGGGGTCCGCTCCCGTGACGAGCGCCGACCCGATGCTCGTCGAGCTGTTCGAGTGTCTGCGGGCGTACTTGCACCTCGAAACAGTCGACCACGTCCTGTTCGCCCTGGCGGTGGCGGTGGCGGCGCGCCTCGACGGCGGGGACCCATTGTGGGGGCTCATCATCGGTCCACCGTCGTCGGGCAAGACCGAGGCCGTCAGGATGCTCGACTCGGTGGCGGACGAGCACCCGGACGAGGTCACCGCTCCGTCGCTGCTGTCGTGGCCCCGGGGCACCGCCAAGGACCCCAAGCCCGTCGGCATCCTCGCCCGGTTGCCCAGCCCCGGCCTGCTCACCGTGGCCGACTTCTCGACGGTCCTGGCCACGTCCGACCGAGGCGGGCGCGACCAGCTCTTCGCGCTGTTGCGGCGAGCCTTCGACGGCGCCGTGAGCCGCGACCTCGGCAACAGCCCCCGGCCCCTGACGTGGCGGGGCCGGCTCACTCTGCTGGCCGCGTGCACGCCGATTATCGACTCCTACAGCTCGCACGCCGACGCCCTCGGACCACGCTGGCTCTACTGCCGGGTCGACGCCCAGGACACCGACACGAAACGGGCCACCGGACGCAAGGCGCTCAGCGCCGGGAGGCTCGGCCAGCGCCGCTCCCGCGCCGCCCACCTCGCCGCCGGCATCGTCCGAGACGCCTTGGCCCGCGTGCCCACCGCGCTCGACACGGCAATGGGCGAGCAGATCCTCGACGCCGCGATCGTCGCCTGCTACGGCCGGGCCGCCGTCGAGCGCGAGGGATACGGGCGCCGTGAGATCAGCTCAATGGCCGTGATCGAGGAGCCGCCCCGATTGACGGGCCAGCTCGACCTCCTGGCCCGGGCGCTGCTCGGGTTGGGGATGGATGCCGACGACGCCGTCGCTCTGTGCCGACGGTGTGCCCTCGACTCCATCCCCTTGGCCCGGCGCCGTGCCATGACAGTGCTGGCGCAGTTCGGCGAGGCGACACAGAGCACCGTCGCCAACCTGGCCGGCTGCGACCGCAAGGTGGCCAAGATGGCCCTGGAGGAGCTGGCCGCCATCGGCGTGGCCATCGAATCCGACGACGCCGACGACTCGGGCGACGGCAAGGCGTCGTTCGCGGCGCGTCCGTGGGCCCTCGACCACGGCGCGGCCGGGGTCCTGATCCGGCGCGTGGTTCTGGAACACGAACGGTGCTCTGTCGTGGGACGAAAAGTGGGAAGCACCCCCCCCTCCCCCCCAAGTAAGAGTATGCCGTCCTACTTTTCGTCCCACGGTGAGGACGACGCCGACCTTGACCCCGACGGCGACGTCGGGGACCTGAGTCTCGACGATCTGGACGCGCTCCTACCGCTACCCAACGATCCCGATGCCAACGGACACGCCGTGGCCACCGTTCCATGACCGCCCGTTCGCGGCGGCCTGGTGGCACGCAATGACACCTCACGGTACCCAGGATGGACGTCGCGGCGCCGATGCCGTGCTTGTGGCGGCCCTTGCCGGTGGCGCTACGGCTTTGGAGGCGGCCGAGACTGCTGGCGTGAGCGAGCGGACCGTCCGACGTCGGTTGGCCGATGTCGCCTTCGTTTGCAAGGTTGAAGCTGCCCGAGTGGAGGTGGTCGATAATGCTGTCGCCCGCGTCTCGGCGTCCGCCGTGGCCGCCGTCGATACCTTGCGCGCTCTGATGACGCCGGACGTGTCGCCGTCTGTGCGCCTCGGCGCCGCCAAGGCCATCTTGGAGTACGGCATTCGACTTCGGGCGGAGTCCGAACTCTCTGAGCGACTCGCCGTTATCGAGGAGCACCTCGGGATCAACGAAGAGGATCAGGAATGAGAGCAACTCCTAGCCGGATCGGTGCTGCCGAACGCCGAGCTGCCCAACAGCTTTGCTCCAAGTGTCGGGCGGGCTCAAAGATCACAGGTCGAGAAATCTGGGAACGGCTGCAACGTGTCCGGGAGGAATGGGAGCAATGTGCCACGCCGAGCAAACTGATCGAATGGGCCGAGGCCCGTGAGAAGGATGGAGCCCGCTTGCCGCGAGTTGGCGGCTTCCCGCTCCCAAGAAGTGGGGCGATGAATGGGTTGCGCTTGGGGTGTAGTGCGCTCCCATCCGTCCGAAGCCCTACCATCCGAAGATGGTCATTCGACAGCGGAGTAGCAACGGGCGCGCTGTGCGCTCCGCGTTCACCGTCGAGCAGGACACAAGGGCATGGGAACTGCGAACGGCCTCACTCACTTACGCACAGATCGGCGCCGAGCTTGGGATCGCCGAATCCACGGCTTATGAGTCGGCGATGCGCGGCGCGGCACTGATACCCACTGAGGACATGGTCGAGGCAAAGAAGGTCGAGCTCGCTAAGCTCGACCGTATCGAGCGCCACTTACTTGGCGTGATGGCCAAGGAGCACGTCAGGGTGGACCACGGTCACGTCGTCATGGACGAGGGAAGACCCGTTTTCGACGACCGCCCAGGTATCCAAGCCCGCGTTCGGTCTTCTTCGCGTCCAGGAACGGCGAGCGAGACTGTGCGGGCTTGACGAGCCGGCCAAGTTCCGCGTCGGAGTCATCACCGCGGACATGGTGGACGCTGAGATCAGGCGGCTGAAGGAAAAGTTGACCTTGCCTGCGGGTGAGATCGGGGCAGGTCCCATTTCCCAGGATAACGATGAGTAAGGCCCTTAGCCGGGCGGAGGTAGCCGCCCTCGCTGACGACCTCAAAAGGATGCTGGCCTCCATCGAGGCAGGTGACCTCGATGCAACGACGGCGATGAGGTACCGGATCGAGGGAGCGATCGCTGTCCTTGAAGTCGTACAAGGGCGAACTGCGCGATTCCACGCAGAGGAGACTTGAGTCGCCGATGGCGACACCGGATGGTTTCACTCGGGAACGCGTTACCTGTGGCCCGATTTCGAGACGCCAGGCCCTCACGCTCCAAGGCTGTCACCGGGACACCCGGTAGCGGGCTTGATCCCGGCCGGCCTGAGGTTGGTCGGGCTGACCCACGCCAGGACGGACAGAACCGGCAGTATGGGCTGTCCGTCGCTGAGTTTCCGTAACGCGTGGCCGACGATACCGGTCGCATCCCGATCCCCTTAATGTCGCATCGAACGGCGCCCGAAGGACCCACTGTCGCTGGCTCGGCGGGAACCCCCCCGTTACGTCGGCGGGTCTACCCGCCGAATCCGCCGAAGCGGCCCGTTGTGACGCCGGCGGCGGTGGCGGACACCGACGTGGCTGAGACGGATCCGTTACTGGCCTTCGTTCCCTCTACGATGACGGTGTCACCGACCTGCAGCGCTCCCAGGCTCGACTTGGCGTTTCTGGTCACCGTCGCGGCGGGGCCCACTGTCACCTTCACCAGGTCGCCGCTCGAGTTGGTCACGTACAGCGTGGATCCGGAGACCTCGGTGACGGTACCGGTAGCAGCGGCGGCGCCGAACGACCCCGAAGCGCCGGACCCAGTCGTGCCCGAAGCGCCCGCACTCCGGAACAACGACGCGAACGACGATGCAGCCGATGTAGGGGACGTGGTCCCACGGGTGCGCTGGAGCGCTGCGCCACCCCAGATTCCGCCAGCGGCGATCAACAGCCCGAAGAGCACCATGGTGGGAACCGAAACTCGGATCCCCTTCCTCGGTCCCCGTACCGGCCATTCGTCGTCATCGGTTACGTTCTCGTCCCACGGCGGCTCACCGGGTCCCGCCGCCGACGCCACGGCGCTGTGGCCGTCGGCCCGGGGAACGAAGATCTCCTGAGTCGGCGGTTCGATGCCGGAGGCGGAGGGGGGGCTGGCAGTGGTGTCGGACTCGGGCATGGATGATGCCTTTCGGTACTTACTCGAAGCGAGCGCGTCAATGAGCCGAGGCAACGCGGCGCGGGTTGGCGGGGTAGAAGCCGAAAAACACACCGACGGCGATGGCGACTCCGAAGGCGAGGGCAATCGAGATCGGAGCCACCGCCGGCTGGATGCCGTCAAATTCTGAATCGCGAGCCGATCAAGCCGACGGCCACCCCCACGGCGCCACCGAGGAGTGAGATCACCACGGCCTCGATGAGGAACTGCGTGAGGATGGCAAGCTTGGGAGCGCCGATGGCCTTGCGAATGCCAATCTCTCTCGTTCTCTCCGTCACGCTCACCAACATGATGTTCATGACACCGATACCCCCGACCAGAAGGGAGATGGCCGCCACTGCCCCTAGGAGGAAGGTCAGGGTGCTCGTCGTCGACGTCGCCGTGGACAGCAGATCCGCTTCATTCACGACCCGGAAGGGAAGGTCCGCGACCGTGGTGTCGTTCTGGGCGGCCAGGATGTCCTCGACCTCGCTCTGGGCCAGAGCAAGGGTGGATGAGGACTTCCCCTGGACCAAGAGCTCGGTAAAGGACTGGGACTCCCCTGTCAGCTGGTCCTGCACCGCCGTGTACGGGGCGATGGCCACAGCGTCCTGGTCGGTGATGCCGCTCGTGCCCTTGGAAGCGAGAACGCCGACCACGAGGAAATTCGAGGATCCGAGCATGATCTGCTGCCCAATGGGATTCGACCCCACGGCGAAGAGATTGCTGGCCACCTCGGAACCGATGTCGACCACCTGGGCGTGCCGGGCGACATCAGTGCTCCGTGATGGACCGCCCCGAGGCCACGGTGTAATCGCTGGCCGTGAGATACGACGGCGTCGAACCGGTGACGGTCGTGGTGTAGGTCGCACTCTGGTAGGTGGCGGTGACCGAGGTGGAGAGAACCGGTGACACCGATTCGACGTCGGGCGCATTGTTGGGGTTGGAGATCTTGTTGACGTCGGCGATGGTGAGGGTGGCAGCCTGCGACTGGGTGCCGGTGGAGGACACTGAGCGGGAGAAGCCGAAGCGTCCCGTGTTCAACACGGTCA
>CAWJFJ010000018.1:0-182283 GCA_963842145.1 uncultured Acidimicrobiaceae bacterium | reverse complement strand
CCACCAGTGTCCCTCGCGCTGCGCGCGTCCCATCACGGAAGCGACCCCGATGGCGGCCGGGCCCACGATGTAGCGCCCCGGCTCGGCGATCACCCGCACGCGCTGCGGCAGCCTCGCGAGCGCTGCGCGCAGCGGCGCGCAGAAGCGGCTGATGTCCTGCACCGGCTGCGCGTAGTCGATCGGAAAGCCGCCGCCGATGTCGAGCGTGTCGAGGCGCCGAGCCGCTCGCGGCGCGCAGCCGCCATCAGCCGCGCGCACGCCTGCAGCGCCTCGACGTGTTTGGTGGCGTCCGGGGTCTGCGAGCCGACGTGAAACGACAGACCGCGCACGCCGATGCCGAGGTCCGCCGCCAGGCGCGCCAGCGGCAGCACGTCCTCCGGATCGCAGCCGAACTTGCGCGACAGGTCGCACACCGCGCCGGGTGAGCGGAACGACACCCGCAGCAGCAGCTGCGCCTGCGCGCCGAGGCGCGGCGAACTTGCGCACCTCGTCGGGATTGTCGGCGACGAAGGTACGCACGCCGAACTGCAGCGCGTTGGCGATGTCCGCGGCCGCTTGATCGGGTGGGTGTGGATGCAGCGCTCGGGCGCGACGCCGAGCCGCTGCACCAGCTGCACCTCGCCGCTGGTGGCGAGATCGAGAAAGCCGCCCTCCGCGATCACCGTGCGCACCACCGCCGGGTGCGGCATCGGCTTCAACGCGTAGTGCAGATCGACGTGCGGCAGGGCCTTCCTGAGCTTGCGGTACTGCGCGCGCACGCGCTCGCAGTCGAGAATCAGCAGCGGGGAGCCGAACTCCCGCACCAGGCGCCGGATCTCCGCGGGCTGAAACGGATCGATGAATCGCGGGCGGCGCACCGGCGGAAGTCGGATTACGGCAGCACCGCCATGGTGCCGGTGGTGCCGTCGTCGCTTTCCGCGATGCTGGTCGCGGCCCGCAGCAGGCGGTCGCGAACCGCCTCCCAGCGCTCGCCGTCGGGCACCTCCTGCACCAGGATGCGCTGGCAGCCCGCCCGATCGAGCGTGCGCAGGTTCGTGTACAGGTCGCGGCCGTAGCTCTCGGGACGGCGCCCGGCGTTGATCCAGGTGACGTACTTGTGTGAGCGCAGCGGCAGGCGTTGCGCGAGCACCGCGATGCGCCGTCCGCCGGCGGAGGCGGCATCGGCCTGCGCGTCGATCTCGCCCGCCGGCACGATGGTCATGGGTGTCAACGGAGCGTAGTGCGTCGGCGTGACTGCCCGGCACGCGCGGCGAGACGCGCCGCGCCGATCAGCACCTCGCCGACCACCTGGCGGATCTGCGCCGAGGTGACGCTGCCCGGGCGCAGCAGCCGTACGCTGCGCCCTCGAACGACGACGATGGTGGACTCGAGCCCGATCTGGCACTCCCCGCCGTCGAGAATGATGCGCACCGCATCGCCGAGCTCCTCGCGCACGTGCTCGGCGCGGGTCGGCGAAAGCCGCCCGTAGCGGTTCGCCGACGGCGCGGCAATGCCACCGCCGAAGGCGGTGAGCAGCTGCTGCGCCATCGGGTGGGCGGGCACGCGGATAGCGATCGTGTCCTGTCCGCCCGTCACCACGTCGTGCACTTGCTGGCGCGCGCGGCATCACCATGGTGAGTGGCCCCGGCCAGAAGCTCTCGGCGAGCCGCGTGGCCGCTCGCGGCACCTCCCGCACCCAGCGGTGCAGGAAGCGCGGGCTGTCCAGATGCACGATCACCGGGTGGCTCGCGGGCCGCCCCTTGGCCTCGAAGACCTTGCGTACCGCGGCGGGGTTCTGCGCGTTCGCGCCGAGTCCGTAGACGGTCTCGGTCGGAAAAGCGACCAGCTCGCCGTCGCGCAGCGCCTGCACGGCGGTCTCGATCTCGACCTGGGTGGCTCTGACGGCTCGGACCATAGAGGAAGCGAATTCTAGCAAGCCGGCGCGGCTGCGCGACTGCGTGTTGCAGCAAAGCATCAGCGTCGCGCTGCACCGACGCGGGGCGCCCCTTGCTGCCAGCAGGCTCGCGGGCGCGGCGTGACAGTTATTCGAGCGCGCGCCTGACCCAACCCCCGCCGGTGTGCGTCAGCTCGTAGGCGGGCCAGTAGTGCTTGTCGAGCTTCAGCGTGATGACTTCCGGGGCATTGTTCCAGGTAATGGTCTTCAGCCGCACCGAGGAGCGATCCGGGCGGCCGGTCACCGCCTTGAGAAACGTATCGAGATCGGGCGTGGCAACCCCGTCGACCTCGACGATGCGCCGCCCCGGATAGAGGCCGTAGCGCGTCGCCGGCGAGCCGTAGGCGAAATAGGCGACGTACACGCCGACCGGCGCGATGCCGCGCTGCGCGCTCATGGCGCGATGCGGCGCCTGCAGCGTTGCGCCCGCCCACTCGACCAGCCGGTCGACGTCGGTACCGGGCAGCTCCGCGGTCGCGATGTCCAGGGTCTGCTCCGCCTGGCCGCGCCACACCGTCACCGTTACGCGCTCCTTGTCGGCTGCGGCGCGCTCGACCTCGCGGAAGCGCGTCACCACCTCGCCGTCGATCGCGAGCAGCAGATCGCCCTGCTGCAGCAGCTCGGCCGCCGGCGAGCCGCCCACCAGGCGCACGACGGTGAGCGCCTGGCGCCGCGTCGGCGTGTGCTGCGCCAGGCGTTGCGTCCACTCTCCGACAGCCCGAGCTCCCGCGCGCTGGCGAGCGGCTGCACGTCGAGCTCGGCCTCGAGCGAATGCAGCGGGCGTCCGGTGCGCACCCGATCGAGCATGTCGGCGACCAGGTCGATCGGCACGCCGCGCGTGTCCTGGGTGAGCTCGCGCCCGTTCTCGTAGGCGAAGCTCGACCAGGTGCCGAGCACGTTACCGCCCTTGTCGGCGAGCACGCCGTCGAACTCGGCGGGCGGATTCACCAGCTGCACGGTCTCGAGGTTGCTGTCGCGGAAGCGCATGGTGCGCGACAGCGGCAGCTCCAGCGGCTCGATGCTGGCGATCTCGGTGCTGCGCGAGTGCATCTGGCTGTCGGCGCCCAGTCCCACCACCCACACCGGCTCGCCGGCAGTGAGCTCGCGCGGCAGCAGCTTCGCGGACTTCACCGGCGTCGTGCCGATGAGCCGCGGGTCGTAGGCGACTACTGCGTAGTTGTGCAGCGGGTGGATGTAGACCACGCGCCCCGGCACCTGCACCGTGCCGGCGAAGGTCACCGTGACGTCGCCGACGGCAACCGGCACGGTGTTGCGGTCCACGACCACGAGGCCGCGCTGCGCATCCACCACCAGCCCGGTGCCGTGGTAGTTGCGCTCGATGATGCCCGACACCGAGTACGGCATGTCGAAGGTCACCATGACGAGCGACGGCGCGAGCGCGTCCATGCGCGGATCGCTGAAGTGCGGGAAATACGGTGGAGCTCACCGCCAGCGGCTTCGGCGCCGGACCGGCCGGCAGTGGTACGCAGTCCCACAGGCCCTCGGTGTCGTTGCGATCGCAGTGGCGCGCCGGGAACCACAGGCGGTCCATGCGGATGGCGCGCAGCTCGCTGCTGTTGGGATCGTCGATGGTGATGAAGCGCACCGTGGCGTGATCGCCGTCGCCGAGCTGCGCGATGCCGGCCTCGAAGTCCCGCAGCGTGTTGGTCTCCTTGCCATTGAGGTCGATGATCACGGCCCCGCGCGGCAATCGCGGCCGCGCCGAACACGTAGCCGGGATTGGCGACGAACACCCCGCGCACCGGCACGTTGAAATGCCGCGCCTGCTGGTAGGAGAGCGTGTGCACCACCGCATCACCGAACTCTGCATACGCGCTCGGGGTGATGGCGTGCAGGTCGCCCACCGGCAGCTTCGCGGACACGAACTTGCCTCCGCGCTCGAGCTCCAGCTCCACCTGGCCGCCGACCGAGTCGTCGAGCACCTCCTCGAGCGGCTGGAACTGCGCCACGATGTGGTGATTGACGCGCAGCAGGATGTCCCCGGGCTGCAGCACCTGCTCGCTCGGCGAGCCCGGCAGCACCTCGGTGACGACCAGCATGCCGGTGTAGCGCGGGAAGTCCTTGCGGACCATGGCCTCGGTGGCCGCATCGAGACCGAGCCGCTCGAGCTCGTCGTAGGGCGTGTAGTTGAACACCGTGTACAGCGTGCCGCGCGTGACCGGCTTGCCCTCCTGGAGGAGGGTCAGCGCGCGGCGCACGCGCCCGAGCGGCAGGTAGAAGCTGGAGGCGGCGCCGTTGGCGCCACCGGCGTTGAGCGCCACGACGCGCCCGCGGATGTCGATCACCGGCGAGCCCGAGGAGCCCCCGGAGGTGCCCGAAGCGGCCTGCAGGTAGAACGTGTTGAAGTCGTTGTACTTGGTGATGCCGTAATCGGGGGCATCGCGGTCGAGCCGGGCGAGCGTGCCGGCGAGAATCGACAGCTGCTCGCCGGCGTTGTTGCCCACCACGCGGATCTCGCGCCCGATCTGCGCACCTTCAGGATAGAGCGGTAACGCCTTCGGCTTGATGAAACGCAGCTTCTTCGGGTCGTAGCGGTAGAAGCCGAAGTCGTGCACCGGGTCGCGGTAGACCGGATACCGACCCAAGGAGTCATAGGCGATCGAGGTGATATCTCCGGCGTCGGGACCTCCCGTCTGGGCGTTGGGGCTCGTGATCTTGATCATGTCGTGAACGAGATTGGCATTGGCGTTTCCCGTGTCATAAGCAAAGCTCGTGTCCTTGCCGTTCGGGTCCTCCACCTTGGTAAGATTCTTGGTGGTATACGTCAGCTTCCAGAAGGTGCCGAGTGGGTCGATGACCTTGGATACCAGACCGGTCGACGTGGCGTATACCTCGGTGATGGTGCGTCCGGCGGGATCGGTAATGGTGTAGCACGCGTCCCCACTCGTGTTCGGACAGGCACCGTGATTCTTGGCCTCGGTGCCGAAGGTGGTGGTGTTGCCGCTGGCGTCCTCTTCCTTCACGAGCGTCCCGGCCGCCAGAGGCCCCGAGGCACTAAAGAGGTCCTCCTCCAGGCCACCGTTGAACGAGAATGCGTAATCGCCGCTTGCGGTTGAGTATGTAAGCGTGGTCAGCACCCGGTGCTGATCCACCGGCGTATACGAGGTGACACCACCGACAGTCGATCCCTCGGTGTACACGGTCTGAGATCCTCCCTCCTGGTTCACTGAGACCTCGTTCGAGAGGGGTCCCGTGGTGATGGCCAGATCGTTCGAGCCGGTCCAACCCCATCCGTAACGGCCGGGGGAGGTGGCCCCGAAAGCCACCTGGTCCTGAGCCAGCTGAGCGTCATAGGTGAGGCTCAAGCCGAAGGACGAACCCTTCGCCGGGATGTCTTCGAGCGACAGGCTCTCGCTGTAGTCGCCGTCGGCGGTGTTCACGTTGCCAACCCGGGCCTGGGGCACCTGCCCTTGGGACTCGGCCTGGTTGCCGACGAACGACTCACCGGGAGTGAGCGGGCCGTCCAGAGGGCCATTGTTTTCATTGGTGGACAGAACGGTTTCGGGGCCGCCGCTACTTCCTCCCGCCAGCACCCAGCACTCGGCGGCGTCGGCGCAGGTCATGCTGGACGCCGTCGTGTACGGCGCCGGGAGACTCGTAAGAATGGACGACCAGACACCAGCGGTGTCGGTGAGGGCCAGGAGCTCCGTACCCGAGCCGGTGCCGACAATGGCGGCACAGTCGTCAGCGTCAGGACACGACAGACTGCTCTCGGAGGTGACCGATCCCGAGACGGTCAACGATGACCAATTCGCTCCGCCATTAGTGGTTTCGGCGAATTTGCCGGCAGTGTTGGCGACGACGCAGTCGTTGGCGTCGGCACAGGAGATCGACGACGCCGAGAAGCCGATCGCCCCGGTGAGGGCGGTGGGCAACGTCTCCGGAGCCCAGGTCGCGCCGCTGTTGGTGGACCCCCACACGCCGGCGACGGACGATGTCGTCATACCTACAACCCAGCAATACAGACTTCCTACGCACGAAGTACTGGCGGCCGAGGCCATGGATGGCGGCGTGGCCAAGGTAGGACAGGTGGCGCTCGGGCTACACGGTCCGAAGGCGGTGACCCCAGGGGACGAACCGTCATCGTTGAAGTCGATGCAGTAGCTGGTCAGGCAGCCGAGCGCAGCGTAATCGTTGCCCATGGCGCTGCCCGCGATGGCCCCCCAGGTCTCGCCGTCGGAACTCCACCCATCGACGTCGGCACCATCGGTTGTGGTGCCCAGAAAGCCACACATGGAGGTTGTATTGCAGGACGATTCGGAGATCAACGAGGTGGGCCCGCTCTTGGTAGTGGAGGTGTTCGTCTCTGTCGAGGGAAGATTCTCGGGATCCCAGCCCGCCCCACCACCGGACGAGCGGTAGGTGACGTCACTGGCCGGAGACAGGAAGCAGGCCAACGGCGACGCACAGTTGATCTGGTTGGTGGTTGACATGACCGGCGTCAGGAAGGCACCGGTCCACGGTCCAGCACTGGCATTCTGGGCCACCAGGCCCTCTGGCCCGCCGCCCATGCAGACGGTGGTGGTTGGGCACGAGAAGAAGCTCAGGCCATCTATCAGCACAGCATTCGGAAGCAGGTTCGTCGGCGGGTTCCCGTTGGTGAGCGAGCTGGTCCAGCTCGTCCCGCCGTTGCTGGTGGCAATGGTGGCGCCCTGGAAGCCGATAATCACCCCGGTCCCGACGGTGTCGGTGGCGTCCTGCAGTCCGCCGGTCGTGCACACCGAGGAGCTGGCGCACGAGATACCCGACAATGATGTGACCGACAGTCCGAGCGTGAGGGAGCTCCAGGTGCTGGCCCCGGTGCCGTAGAAGCTCGTACCGCCGGACAATTTCGCCACGCCGCTGACGCTCCCGTTGGTGGTGGTGGCAAAACACGTGCTGGCAGTGGGACAGCTCACGCCATCCAGGGGGCTGGAAATGCCCGTGAGCGACGTCGCATTCCAGGTCGAACCATCCGTCGTGGCCAGGGCGTTGTCGCCGGTGACGACCACACACGTGCCATTCGTGCCGTTGCTCAGACACGAAATGGACGGGTTGGTGAGGGTCCCGCTGGTCGAAGTTGTCTGGAGGCTCCACGAACTTCCTCCGGTTGTGGTGGCGTAGACCACGAGAGCGGAGGAAGCCGACAATCCGGCAGCCCAACAGTCATCGTTGCTCGAGATGACCAGGCACGAAATCGAATACATGATCGTGCCCGTGAGCCCGCTTCCAAACGACTGGGCCGTGGTACCGGTCGAACTGGTCTCATAAACCGCAGGCTCGATCGAGCCGGAGACGACGGTGCTGCCAACGGCCCAGCAGGTGGTGTCCGAGATGCACGAGACGGATCGGAGGGAACCTGCTGGAGGGGTGAACTGGGCTTGGGTCCAGGTCCAACCCTGATTGGTGGTGGAGTACACCACCGGGATAGCCCCTGGGGTACCGGTGACCTGAGAGCCCACCGCCTCGCAATGCTGGGCATCGAAGCAGGATGCGGCGTCGAAAGACGGTGGCGAGAACTGTGGCGCCCACGTGAGCGAAGTGTCCGTGAGAGCCGCATGGCGAAGTGCGACCTTCCCATGAGATGAGCCAACTGTGCTGGTGCTGGGATTGGAAATGACGTTGACGAAGGGCATCAGGGCTACGACGACAGCGAGGGGCCCGGCTGCGGTAAGGGGCCGCCGAAGGAGGCGGACCCAGTGGGCGGGAACCTGCAACAGGCTCCGGATTGTTCGATCCGCGACGCGCGCCGCGACCGCTTGGTCAGGTCCATTTGGCCCTCCCCGTCGTACTGATTTAGATCCAATGCCCCGATCGTCGAACCACTTTCTGGCGGTCGAACCAAGGGCTACGAATGGCCTATTCCGAATCTGCGTTCAGAACCAGCAATGTCGGCCCAACAAGTGCAAGGATGCTGTTCGCATCTTTTTCGTCTTCAGTTTGAGGTCGACAAAATTCGGTTCCCGGCCCACCAGCCGAACTGCCGTGGTCCACGTTACGGGTGATGCCATTGTTGTCGCAGCGCCGCGTTGATGCGATTCCGGTAACTCCGCCGGAACCGCCAAAGCTCGGCTCGGTGCTGGTACGCGAGTTTTACAAATCGTCCGGCCACGCCATGCCGGCCGACCCGTAACAGATCTTGGAGGAACTCATACGTTGTCCATTTCGCCGGTCCAGCGAACTAGGGCTTTCGCGGTCGCCGGCCTTGGCATCCTGTCCTACTCTTTGTCCTACAATTAACGCCGTCTGCCGCCTTCTGCCGACGTGAGGCGTCAGCATCGTCCCAGTTCAGACCGCTTGGCACGGTACGTTGTCGTCCAATCAGACGGTCCAGATCGGATTAAAAGAACTGCGTTACCGGAACCTGGTCACGCTGGGAGCAACGCCCCGATGACTGCAGCGGCGGCGGTGTCTCCAGCCGGCAGAGCGTGCGCGTACCTATCCAAGGTCATACTCGTCTGTGCATGTCCCAGGCGACCGCTGACGGTCCGAACATCGTGCCCGGCCCCGATGAGCTGAGTCGCATTCCAGTGTCGGAGGTCATGGAAACGGTAGTGGCCGACACCAGCCTTCTTGCACAGAACCGCGAACTTCGTAGTCCAAGTGTCAGGCAAGCACGGTTCGGCTCCGCTGACCTGATATGGGCGAGGGAACACATACGGGTCATCTATCAAGGGCGCTCCGACCTCTTCCGAGAGGGCCGACATGTAGTGCCAATGTTGCGACAGCACTTCGACGCCGCGGTCACCCAGAGCGATCCTCCGCTGTTGCCGGGTCTTGGTCGGACCGACGTGAATATTCTGGTCAGCTCTTCGACCGGTGACCGTGAGGGATTTCGCGATGGTGATGGTGCCGGCGACAAGGTCAACATCGCTCCACCGGAGTGCGGCTAGTTCTCCTCTTCGTGCCCCGGTCGCCGCGGCGAGGAGGATCACGGTAGCGAAGACAGCATCGTCCTTTGCCGCACAACCGATAAGGGCTGCCAACTCTTCGACTGTCGGCACAGTCGGAACCTTTGACTCGTTCGGCGGAGGTTCCGCCCGAGCCGCCGGCGATACCGCGAGATCTCCACGGCGAACGGCGTGATTTAGCGCGGCCGAGATGATGGCGTGCAGGTGATGTACCGTCGTTGGCGAGAGCCCTGATTGAAGCCAATCGTCGTAGGCGTCATTGAGGTTGCCTGGTGTGAGTTTGGCCAGTCGAAGGTTCCCGAGGCGAGGCTTGATGGACTTCTCGATCTTGCGCCGGTTTTCGGCGATCGTGCTCGGACGGCGACCCCGAAGCTCGATGTGGGCCAACCACCCGTCGAGGCACTGACCAAACATCAACGCACCGTCGGCCGTCGTTCCATCGTCCCCTTCTTTGAGGAACGCCCTCAGCGCTCGCTCAGCTGCCTTGCGGTCACCCTTCAGCGTGCGCTGCCTTTGGACGGGCTGGTCCGCCGCATCGGTCGTCCTGATACGCAAGCGCCACACCCCGGGCCGCAACTCGGAAAGACTTCCCGTGTTGTATTCCCGACGGCCACCGTTCGCAGTCGTCCCCACCGCTCCCCCCTCGATACGATGGTCAGTCCGACGAACCTAACAGATTGGGGATCCAAATGGGGACTTGAGAGTGAAGGAAACAGAAAAGTCCACTTGGAGGAGTGCGAGAGCGGACGAATCGGACGGTCTCGAAAACCGTTGTGGTCGCAAGGCCACCGTGGGTTCGAATCCCACCTCCTCCGCCAGATAGACCTTATTCAAACCCAGGCCAGACGTATGGGGCGAACGGGGTCGGCAGGAAGCGAAGCCCTTGCCACGTGCGACACGTGGTGAGGGCTTCTTGCCTTCATGCTCCTGCCACCAGTCGCGCAGCCAGACGGGCACACCCTGCTCGTGCCAGTCCTGGTTTCGGTGGCCGCCCTCGGCAGACTGTTGCCGGCGCTTGTTCCCCGTCTTCGGCTCCTGGTCGCTTCGCACCAGCAGATCCGAGCTCAGCAAGGACCGGAACGGCTCCGACACTTGGGCGACGGTCGTCCCGTCCTCAGTGACCTCGAACCGCTCGAAGACTGCCTGGTTCATCCGACGTCGGAGCTGCGAGGGCGCATCCAGGTAGGACTGGTGGCCGTGCTGCAAAAAGTCCAGGAAGCGGCGCAGCCGATCCTCGAGGACCTCCAGCTTGACCTCGGCTCGGCTCAGCAACCGCTCGGTGGCTTCGACCTCGGTGGTGATCCGAGCCTGTTCCTTCTTGAGTTGCCCCAGGGGGACGGCATCGGCGTAGTGGGCCTGGAGCAACTTGTCGCGCTCCTTCTCCAGGCGGGCGAGCTTGCGGGTGGCCTGTGCCCGATCCCGACCGGCATCCTCACGCAGCTTGGCTGTCTCTTCCTGGAAGAGGGTGAGGATGGTGTCGGCGTACTTGTCATTGATGCGGACGTGCAGCCACTTGTCCTCTACCTGGGCTTCTACTTCGGCCACCGGGATAGCCCGCTGTCGGCAATCTGTCAGGTTCCGGTAGTTGCCCAAACAGAAGAAGTACAGGTACTCGACGCCGTGCCGGTTGACGGCCCTCGTAATGCACAATCGGCTGCCGCAGGTCCCGCAGAAGACACTGCCCTTGAGGTAGTGATCGTGGACCCGCTTGCGGTCCTTGGCCAGGTTGTGGCTGGCGAGGACTTCCTGCACCCGCTGAAAGGTCTGGTCGCTGACCAGCGCCGGATGGGCACCGTCGTACTCCACGCCATCCCAGGTGACCTTCCCCGTGTAGTAGTTGCTGCAGAGCATGCGGTGCAGGACGGACCGCGAGATGGGCTTCTCCGGCATGGCTTTGGTGGGAACCGTCGTTAGGCCCTTCTGGACGACGGCCTCGGTGAGCGCCGTCAAACTCCATTCCCCGGTGGCATAGGACTCGAAGGCCCACTGCACCAGAGGTGCCCGCTGGTCATCGAGCTTGACGGTGCGGATCTCGTGGCCCTGGATGACCTGGCGGTCGTTGAGGTAGCCGATGCGAGCCTTCCCTATGGTGCCCCCGGCCAGGGCCTTGCGCCGCATCTTGACCTTCATCTCTTGCGAGAGATTGCCGGAGTACCACTCGCCAATCAGCGCCATCATGCCGTGCATGAACTTGCCGGACGGTGACTTGTCCAGGTGCTCGGAGCACGACACCAGCTGAACCCCGGCCTTCTCCAGCGCCACGGTGATGAGCAGGTCGTCGAAGCGGTTGCGGATCAGGCGGTCGAGCTTGTGGACGATCAGGTAGGTCGGTCGTTCCTCTTCGGCATACTGCAAAAGGCGCTGCAGCTCCGGTCGGTTGGAGCTGGTCCCGCTCTCCCCGCGCTCCACGAACTCCTCAACAACAGTCGCTTCCAGGGTGCCGGCCCGCTGCAAGCACAGGTCGCGCTGGGCGGGCAACGAGTAGCCCTCGGCCAGTCCGTTGCGATGAGCCTGCTCCTTGGTCGAAACCCGCAGATAAAGCACGGCGGTGGCATGAGCTGAACCAGTCGAGGAGTGCTGGCGATCGTCAGGTCCCGTGGTTGCTGCAGCGGCCCGGCTCATGAGATTGACTCCATCGTCGTATCCACTGCACGGGGTGTGTTCTCCACCAACGCCTCAACATGGGTCGAGATGGTCTGGATCTCAACTGGCGGCAGCTGGGGATACTTGGTCTGAAGATAGAGATCGATGCTCGGCAGATCGTCCGGAATGACGTAGCCAGCCATGGTGAAGATGTCAGCCAGGCTGATCCCGAAGCAGGCGGCGATGGCCCGCAACTTCTCCGGTGCCGGAGAGGCGATCTTGCCGCCCTCGATGCGGACCACCGTGGCCATATCGATGCCACAGGCCGCGGCAACCTCTCGGGTGGTCAGCCCGGCGGTTGTGCGAGCCTGGCGCAAGAAGGTGCCGAGCGATACACGGCGGTCCTTGTTCACGGCGTGGTTACCCAATACATAAGGGGATTCTACCAGGAACGATGCGTAAATGCATCCCCTCGTAGACCATTCCACAACGGGCTGATCCCCCGACCCTCTTGGCCCCCGACCGCTCACGATGAGCCTCCGAGCAGGGTGGCCAGCAGCTGGTCCCCAGTAGCGATCAGGAACATCTCTGGGCCGAGATTGGGGTGACGCTCCAGGGCCTGGCCCAAGCGTTCGGCCCGGACCTCGTTGGGCACCAGCCAGCACACCCGCGGGAAGACTTCATGCGCCGCTTGCTCGATCCCCGAGCGGTAGTACTGCTCATAGACCTGACATTTCCGGATAACCACCGGCAGGCTCTCGCTGGCCATGTCGACTTCGATGAAGAACCGATAGGAGTAGTCGTCGTCCAGTAGATCTACGAACAGGTCGGGTCGCAGCACCACCCGTCCGCCCATCTCCGAGAAACTGCGCCAGCAGCGCGGTTCAGCCTCCAGCTCCTGAAGCTTGCAGATGCCTTGCCGCTCGGCCCTGGTGAGGTCGGTCACCACTTGGCTGATAGCCAGGGTGTGATCGACAAAGCGCTCCGTCGGCTCCCGAAAGCGATGCCGGGCACCTTCGGCACTCAGCACACGTTGACCGATGGGACCGAGCGCATAGATAAACGAGGCCGAACCAGCGCGGACTCCGCCGACCCGTCGCTCCAAACTGTAAACGCCGGTCGAAAACGGGAGCACCTCTGAACTAGAACGCGCCGGTCGAAAACGGGAGCACCTGAGCATCCCCGGGTCTGCTCGACCCCGCTTCGAGGCTTCGTGCCTGAGCGGACGAGCAGAACGGGAGAAAGGTGCGACACCGACATGGACGAATGGACAGAGATCCGCCGCAAGGTCCTGGTGGAGGGCGTCTCGAAGCGCTCGATCCGCCGGGACTACAGGATCGGCTCCGAGGTCCTGGAGAAGATCCTCTCAACCCCGAGCCCCCGGCTACCAGAGAGCCGAACCCCGCCCGAAGCCCAAGCTCGGGCCGTTCCTGGGCGTCATCGACGAGATCCTGGAGGCCGACAAGAGCGCCCCGCCCAAGCAGCGCCACACCGGTCGGCGGGTCTTCGAGCGCCTGCGCGACGAATACGGCTACACCGGCGGGATCACCCAGGTGCGCGTGGCGGTGGCCCAGGCCAGGCGCCACTCGAAGGAGGTCTTCGTCCCGCTCAGCCATCCGCCCGGCCACGCCCAGTTCGACTTCGGCGAGGCCGTCGTGGAGATCGCCGGTGTCGAACGCAAGGCCGCACCTGGCGGTCATGACGCTGCCGTATTCGGACACCTACTTCCTCTCCGCCTATCCCCGCGAGTGCACCGAGACCTTCCAGGCCGGGCACAGCTGCGGGCTTCGAGTTCTTCGGTGGCGTGCCGCTCGGCGCATCAGCTACGACAACACCTCCATCGCCGTGAGTCGAAGGTCGTCGGCCGCGAGCGTCTCCTCACCCGGGAGTTCCTGCGCCTCGAGAGCCACCACCTCTTCGACGCACCACTTCTGCACGGTGGGGCGGGGCAACGAGAAGGGACATGTCGAGACCCACGTCGGCTACTCACGGCGCAACCTGTTGGTCCCCGTCCCCTCGTTCGCTCGCTTCACCGAGCTGAACGAGTACCTGGCCGCCGCCTGCTACGCCGATCTGTTCCGCCGGGTGCGGGGCAAGCCCGAGACCAAGGCCGAGCGCCTCGAGTCGACCGGGCCGCCATGTTGGCCCTTCCGACCGAGTCCTTCGAGCCCCGCCGGGTGGCCCAGGCGACGGCCAACTCGCTCTCCCTCGTGCGCTTCGACCGCAACGACTACTCGGTGCCGACCGCCTATGCCCACCACGAGCGTGACCGCCTCGGCGGGATCGAGGAGGTCGCGCATCGTCTCGGGCACCGACGTCGTGGCCACCCACCGGACGCTACTGGGGCAGGGAGCAGGTCACCTTCGACCCCCGTCCACTACCTGGCCCTCTTGGAGCGCAAGCCCGGGGCCCTCGACTATGGCCCGGCCCCTTGAAGGCTGGGACCTCCCGGAGTGCTTCGCCGTCCTGCGCCGGCGCCTGGAGGCCGACCTGGGCATCGGCGGGACCCGCGAGTACATCAAGGTGCTGCGCCTGCATGGAGAAGGCGTCGATCGCGAGAGCTGACCGCTGCGGTCGAGGAGGCCCTGGCCATCGGGGCCACCGGCGTCCGACGCCATCGCGCTGATCCTCTTCCACCGCCGGCCGAGCGTCCGGTCGGGCTCTTCAGCCTCGACGGCCACCCGCACCTGAAGGCGTTCGCCATCGACCCCCCCGACCTCCGCCTATCGGACCCCTCACCCAGAAGGAGCAAGTGCATGAAGACCCTCGAAGCCAAGTCCCTGGTGCTGCTGCGCCACCACCTGAAAGCCCTGCGGCTCCCGACGGTGGGGGCCGAGTGCGAGAAGGTGGCCAGACAAGCCGCCGCCGACAACGTCGATCACCTGACCTACCTGCTGCAGCTGCTCGAGCTCGAGCTGCTCGACCGCGAGAAGCGGGCGGCGGAGCGGCGCTTGAAGGCGGCGCGCTTCCCGACCATGAAGACGCTCGAGAACTTCGACTTCACCGCCCGGCCCTCGGTCAACAAGATGCTGGTGGCCGAGCTGGCCCGCTGCGAGTTCATCGACAAGCGCGAGAACGTGCTGCTGGTCGGCAACCCCGGCACCGGGAAGACCCACCTGGCCACGGCCCTGGCCGCCGAGGCGTGCGCCCGGGGCTACCAGGTGCGCTTCTATCGGGCCACCGAGCTGGTCACCACCCTCATCGAGGCCCGAGACGAGCGCAGCTTCCTGCGCCTCAAGGGCCAGCTGGCCAAGCTCGACCTGCTCGTGCTCGACGAGCTGGGCTACGTGCCCGCCTCCAAGGTCGGCGCCGAGCTGCTCTTCGACGTCATCTCCACCGCCTACGAGCGCACCAGCCTGATCGTGACGACCAACCTGCCCTTCGAGTCCTGGACCGAGGTCCTCGGATCGGAGCGGCTCACCGGGGCCACCCTCGACCGGCTCACCCACCGCTGTCGGATCATCGAGACCAAGGGCGAGAGCTACCGGCTCCACGACGCCAAGGCCCGGGCCCGACGGTCCAAGCCCGCCCCGACGGTGGACGAGGCTCAGGCCGCCAAGTAGCTTTCAACTAACGAAGTGCTCCCGGTTTCGACCGGCGCGCGCTCCCGTTTTCGACCGGTGTTCACACCCGTACTGTTCCGCTTACCACAACCCAGTACTGGACGGTATCTTCGCCATTATCCAGTTTCTGTCTGATGGTGTTGGAATCGTCGTGGTCGCTTCGGTAATCGTCGGCGGCATTCAATTCAGCCTCGCCAGGGACAATCCCGAAGCAGCAGCCAGAGCTAGAGGCCGGATACAGACCTCCCTGTTAGCACTACTTATCTACATCTTCGCCTACGCGATCCTCAACTATCTAATACCCGCAGGATTCTTTGGATAATGGTCATGACTGGCGGAACCCACGTTCGCTGTTGGCCAACACCTCGACCAGATTCCCGAGTCAACGTTCTGGCGGCTGCTTCCTGATGTGTGTGCCGAACAGGTGTTCGCTTTCACAGACCACCCGAGTTAGAATGACAGCCGTGTAGTTTCCTGAAGGGAGACGCGATGGTCGCAGGGTCCAAGAGAAGAGGGCTGGCGGCGTCCGCCTGGGGTCCATCGACTAGCAGCTTGGTCACCTCACGACTTGTCAGTGAGCGGCAACTCATTTCGACCTTTGTAAGTCAGCCTGTCGCTCCAAGCGGCCGGTTCGCTGAGCCCAATCGACAACCTCGCGCAGATCCCAGATGCTCCCCAATCGGAGCACGCGCACTGGCTGAGGGAAGTCTGGGTGCCGGATCTTCCACTGGTTGATCGTGTTGGGATGTACCCCCAGAGCCTCGGCGATCTCTGCCGGCCCGGCGAGATGCTCGGCTCCCCGCATGGCGCAAACCTAGGGGTGTCACACCTTCGTCGTAGGACTTATCCCCATGGCCGCCGCGATGCTTGAATCTCCGTCGGAGATCTCTTACACTCCTGGCGTGGCCCTCCTTCAGCCGGTCCCCGACGAAGCACCCCATCCCTCCGCTACCGATGCCCGTGAGGCATGGAAGGGTAAACGGAGCCCGAAGCCGGTTGCTCAGGGGGTCCGATCCGATCAGTTGTGGCGTCTCTACCAAGGAGATAACCGCGTCGTTCTGCCAAAGCTCCCGGAGGCATCAGTCAACTGCGTCGTGACCAGTCCGCCGTACTACTGGCAACGGGACTATGGAGTCGATGGGCAGTTCGGAATGGAGCCCGACATCGACGGCTTCGTAACCAATCTCCGCAAGACCTTCGAGGGTCTGAGGCATGTCCTCACTCCGGACGGCGTGGTCTTTCTCAACCTCGGTGACACCTACTACTCGGCGAAGGGGCGCCCACATGGCCACGATGCCAAGCATCGCAGCCGCAGGCTCCCCGGCTTACGTGCCGTTGACGGGCCTGGTCTTGGGTTACCAAGAAAGTCCCTGATCGGCATCCCATGGCGAGTGGCCTTAGGCCTTCAGGAGGACGGCTGGACGTTGCGAAGTGACATCATCTGGGTCCGCAACTCGGCCATCCCTGAACCGACCGCTAAGGATCGGCCCTGGAGGAAGTACGAGCACATCTTCTTGTTCTCGCAGAGCCCGCGTTACCTCTTCGATCGGGATGCGCTGGAGGGTGAGGAGGACGTCTGGTTCATCGAGCCCGAGCGCAACTCCATCGCCCGTGGCACTCATTACGCCCCCTACCCTCGGGAGCTGGTTCGTCGCTGCGTTGCAGCTGGCTGTCCGGAGGGTGGCGTGGTCCTCGATCCCTTCGTTGGCGGAGGTACGACGATGTCGGTCGCTCTGGAGATGGGGCGATCGGCCATCGGCATTGAACTCAGCAGCGAGTTCTGCAGCCATATCTCTCAGACCTTGACCCGACCGTAACGACACCGCCCAGCGCCCCGTTCGCAGCCGCCGGCGACTGGTGTCATGGAACTCTCTCAGCTCGCGCAGAGGTTCGCCTAGAGTCTGAGCGTGCCCTACGTCTCCATAGAACTCCTGGTAGCCGCCGCAGACGGGCTGCGCGGAGCCAGCCCGGTGACCGTGATCACCATCCCGGCCATCCTGCGTCTGTCGGCCGAGGAGGGCGTCGTTCAGCCGGCCAGGGTGCCGTTCGCCGGCGAGGCCGAGACCGCTCTCCTGGACATGGCCTTCAAACTGGAGCCAGCTCCGAATACCAAGACAATCTTCCGAGCGGTCTGGAGCGGGCAGCGCGATTGGGTCAATGCCGACTTTGCGGGCTCCAGCCTGCAGAAGCAGCGGGACAGCGTTCCCGCCATCGAGGCTCTTGATCGGTTCAAGGAGAACAATCGGTTGAAGGAGCTCGGTCTCAAGCCCGATACCGGCGGCCACCTGCAGCAGGCCTACAACCGGACAGTGCGAACGATCGACCTGGCGATCTGGTACGGGCGCCGCGAGGAGGTCAATGACCTTGATGCACTCCTCCAGTGGTTTCACCAGCACTTCCCGGCGGGTGACAGTGATCTCATCGGAACGCTCTACACCGACGAGATTCCCGACAGCTACAAGGCGATAGCCCTCTCACCGACGGTGGCCCCAGACGCGGCGATTCTTGCCGCACTGCCGCTGGCTCAACCCGTCGCCGCAGACCTGCCGACAGCGTTGGCCCCGGCTGGTGAAGAACTTGAGAGTGAAGACTTCTCCTGGACGCTGGCCCTGTGCAAGGTCCCGCTCGCATCCATCGATGTCGACAGCTTGTCCGCCGCGGCACTGACCAAGATCAAGGCATACAACCTCGTGTTTCCCGACGTCGAAGACCTGGTCCACCGCTGTGTGACCGGACTGATTCTCGGCCATCTCATTCTGCAGGGGCCACCCGGAACCGGCAAGACGACCCTGGCCCGCGTGCTGGCCGAGGTCTTCGATGCCACCTTGCAGGAGACGACGGCAACGGGGGACTGGAGTAGCTACCACGTCATCGGCGGCCTCCGGCCGGACCGGGAGGGCAAACTTTCTCCAGTACTCGGAGCTGTGCCCGAGGCGATGTTGCTCTGTGCCGAGACAGTCCGTGCCTATGAGGAAGCTGTCGAAGGTGAGCGCGGACCGCAAGCGACCTGGCTGCTGATCGATGAGTTCAACCGAGCCGACATCGACAAGGCCATCGGCTCCCTTTATACGTTGCTGTCATCGACTTCGACCTCTCACCTGCAGAAGACGCCCCTTGATCTCTGGTTCAACGCCAGTCCCGAGGCTCGGCGTCTGTGGTCCCCGAAGCGTTTTCGCATCATTGGCTCGATGAACGACATTGACACCTCGTTCGTCAACCCGATTTCCCAAGGCCTGACTAGACGCTTTCAGTTCATCGTGGTCGGCGTGCCAACCGCCGAGACGGGGCTGTCCGCCGAGATCGTGGCTGCCCTACGCCAGGCCCATGACTGGCTCGAAGCCGAATACGACGAGTCGGTCATTATCAAGTCGTGGGACGAGACCGTGGACGCCCTCACGCCAACGGCGACGGCGTTGGGCGACATCGTGGCCGAACTGCGGTCACCCGAGAACGGTGAGAAGGGCTGGCCGATCGGCACTGCCCAGCTGGTCGATGTCATGCGGGCGCTGGTGTTGGAGTTCCACGGTGGCTCGACCACGTCCGAGAGCCTTACGGAAGGACTCGATCGCGCCTTCGCCGACCAGGTCGTGCCGCAGATGGGGACGCTTCAGAGCGAGCAGCTGGATGCCTTCTCGGCGTTGCTCAAAGGTGCGTCGATGGCCCGGAGTGCAAGTGCCATCAACCATCTTCGTGATACCCACGCAGCTTTCTAGGATTTGAGGAGCGGGCTGGCCGTGGCACCTGACCTGCTCTCCGAGGCGGACACTTTCTTCGCCGACGAAGACGCGGGGCTCCTCACGCCCGCTGCCCGGGACGCGGCAATCGCGTCGAGCCTGCCGTTGCTCGGCACCTACTTCTCATCCGGAGCGCACATACAGCTGTCCACTCGTGAGAGCGTCGCAATGGGAACCCCGAGTAGTCCGGACGATGATCTGGCGCTCGCCCTCCGGCTTCGCGTGGCCCTCGCTGCCGCCAAGCGTCTTCGGGAGTACCTACGTCATGTCCTTCGGCGACCGAACTTCCGTTACCGGCTGGTGCCGCTCGATGTCGTCGGCGTGGTGACCGGGCAAATCGACGCCGAGAAGTACACGCGGCGGCTGGCCACAAGGGAGGTCCCCTTCAGCTATCCAACGCTCACGATTGAGCGCAGAGCGCTGACGCCGGAGAACGTGCTGACCACCTATGCCGTCACATGGATCGAGCGGGAGCTCCGCTTCGTGACGTCTCACCTGGCCCTGCCAGCCAAGGGCGCCGAGCGGCGCCAGGTGGACGAGGTACTGAGCGATCTGCGGCGTATCCATTCCGTGCCGATGTTCGCGATCTGCGCGCCCGCCGTCAGGGAGGTATTTCGCCGTCGCTCCGAGCGGTCCCTCGTCGCCTCCGTCGAACGACGGCTATCTGGAGGGCACGTAGCTGACCCGCGGGCTTATCGGGAGGTGACCGCCTGGCTACGGGGATGCCTGGAAGGCCTGCCGGTTGCCGAACCTGGCGAGATCGAATGGGATTTCTACGATGACCGCTTCGATACCAAGCTGTTCGAAATCTGGTGTCTGAGCAAGCTGGCCGACGCCATCAGTAGTGCGGTCGGGCTGGAGGTTCCGTCACCAAACTTGCTCAGGACCTCAGGGAAGCCTGCATATCGATGGGCAACGGCTGTCGGCGTCTTGGAGCTGTTCTTCCAGAAGGCATTGTCGACCGTCGACTCAGATCGGGTGCCCCAGTGGCGTCACCCCGAGGGAGGCGGAGCGCTGCAGGGTGTACCGGACCTAGTGATGCGCGGTAAGACGCTCGGCGACGTGCAGACGCTGGCGATCATCGACCCCAAACTGCGACAGCGCTCGTCAGCTCCTGCGGAAGAGCTGTACAAGATTCTCGGCTATTTCCTGAACTTCGGGCTTGGGAACACGGGGATCGGCGCGGTGGTCTTCTACAGCCAGAAGTCATCGGGGCTACCCATCTACCGGTACGAGACGGAGGTCGGAGGGGAGCTGCTGGCAGTCGCGCTGAATCCAGCCGGTTCCGTTGCCGCCAACCTGCAAGGCATCTCGGCTCTGGTCGGGCTGGCCTTGCGAACGCTAGATATCGACGTGCAGGCCCTGCCAGCTCCCGAAGCCGAGTCTGCCAATGCAAATGATGAAGACGGGTTGGTCGTTCGCCGCCGTCAGTCGGCGCTGGCCATGCTTGCCTCAGTGGCCGAGCACCTCGGAGCCGCCGGGCTCCAACCTTGGCTCAATCAGGTGCAGGGTCACTTCACAGATGACGTCTGGAACGAGCTGACGAAGGACCAGCAGGACATGATGGCCACCGCGCTCCATGTCGGGCAAAGCCTCGGCAGTGATGCCGATTTCTCAGGGCCCGTCATCGGGCTGTGCGCGGCTGCCGAGTCGATCCTGAGTGATCGCCTCATCGATCCAGTTAAAGCGAAAGCCGGTAGCGCCTACCCGCATGGGTGGCATTCGTTAGGGCATTTCGTGCGGATACTGCTTGAGGCCGTTGGATCGGGCACTCAACCCGTCTACCAGATGGCCCGGTCAGTTCTGACCGACAATGGCTGCGATCTCGTTGCGCTCTCCCCGATAGCTGACCTACTCGCCACCATGAATGCCGACTATCGGCGGGCGGCGGCACACCGGACCCTTGTACCCCGGAAGGGGTGGGTTGACTTGTACCGACTGATGTTCGTGAACAGTCCGCCACTGTTGCCGTCATTGGCCGCAGCGCTCGGTCATAGAGCGCCCTGAGGTGTTCTAAGCGCTGAAGAAGATTTGGAAGAATTACGTGGACCGGATGCTATTCAATACGTCGGTTAGCTCATTGAGAATGCTGTGTGTCGTACACCATTCTTGCGAATCAGAGGACAGGCCGTTCTGGGAGCAACTCGCTGGGGAGTCGACGATCTGGTACGAGTCAGAAGCTCCACTCACCTTTAGTTTGGGAAGGGAGATTATTTCGTCGTATCCGAGCACATCAGTTGCGCCAGCCGCGTTTGAACTGGTCAAACTAACGTAAGAAGTACTGGTGACGGAGATGATGTTGTCTCCTAACAAGGTTCCTGCTTTATGTGCGGCAATCGTCGACAGGATTGCAGCCCTACTCGCTTGAGGACCGGATGGTGGATTCCCATTCTGTCCTGGGACGCTGTAGTCATCACTAGAGAAATCTAGACTCATTTGGTTTCTGCTTACAGATGGTCCATTGGACGAGTTGTATGCAGGTCCTGGTGAGAAGTTGATGTAGTAGTCAGTCCCTGTACTCCCGGTACCTATATTCACTTGAGGTTGTCCCCACGAGTTCGGGTAACCAAACATGAACCCGTAAGCTGTGTTCCGATACCAGCTCCAGCCACTCGGAAGGGCAAAGGCGTTCGACATGGCTTGAGTCGACGCCGTGGGCTTCTTCGTGCCAGCGTGTTTGGCAACGAGATACCCAGTGCCACAAATGATGATAAAGGCCACTAACAGCAAGAGGACTTCAACAAAAGTAAACCCACCTGTGTTCGTATTTATCTGAGCCATATATCCGTAATTAAGGATAAGCTCTGAACCCGTTATTTGCAATAACAACTCTTTTGCTACTCAGCCAACCAACACCTGAAGCACCGCGTGGATCGAGCTGATCAGATTCCAGGTGCCCGGGCTCGGCAACGAGTTCCGGAGAACTTCCTGCACCTCGTAGGTGACCATCCGGCCCATCCAGGCTCCGGTAAAGGTCCTAACCCACGAGCGTCTTCACCGGCCCGGCGCCTAGTTGTCGCCCTGATCAGGCAAATGTTGACGACGAGAGCCACTGCATCATGTGCTCAGCATGGTCGGCGAGCTCTCGGTAGAAACGCCGCGTAGATGAGCCGATCGGCAGCTCGGCCATGATGCGCCGGGCGTTGGCCATCAGCTCGCCCTCGCCTGCTGCTTGTCCACCCAGCGTTGTACCAAGCCCGGAGTTGGACATCGCCGCCTTGGCGAGGTTGGAACCCACCGTCTGCTGACACTCCGTGCCGAACGCTTCAGCAGCATGGAGCAACTCGATCACCAAGGCCTGTTGGGTCCAGACGATCGAGCGCTGTGCCTCGCTGAGGGCCAGGCTCGTGGCTTCCAGGCTTTCCCGATCAGGATGCTGCTGTAGCCACGCTCTCAACGCCGCTATCACCGGATCGTCGAAGGTGCCGACGATCGCTTTAACGAGCGGGGTCTTGTGGTGCGCCTGCAGCGCATCAACACCACGCAGCCAGTCGAGCAGCTGCCCGAGAACCCGGTCGAACCTCGCGTTGTTGTGCAGGATCACTGGAGACTGGCCGGCGTACCCCCAAGCCCACGGCAATCCCTCGAAGCTCCCGTACTCTGTCGCAGCTTGGTGGTCGACGCGAGCTCGGAGCATGGCGACCATTTCCTCGGCATTGTCTAGCGCGACAGCACTGAGGAAGAGCCCGATGGCGTAGTCGTCCAAGCTCGGGCAGGCCTCCAGCCGCTTGAGTAGGTCAGTCCGTTCCTTGGAACCGAGGTCCTCGACACTGAAGCCGTGACGGTTGAACTCGCCGAGCACGCTGGCGGCGACCGCGGTGGAGTCCTGAAAATCGATGCTCAGCAGGAAGCGAACGGCCCGCGCCTTGCTTGCGGCGGCAAGGTTGTCCGCGGCGTGGACGATGACGGATCGGACGTCTGGGTCAGGATGCTCGGCCAGGGATTCGATCAGGACGACCTCGTCGTTATGCAGATCGGTGCGGCCCCCAAGTCCGCGACTGAAAGCGAAAGCGACATTGCGATCAACTTCAAGTGTTCCCAGAAGCAGCAGCTGATTGGCGCTTTCGACTGACTCGGCGGGCGCTGTCAGCGCTAACTGAGACAGCGCCACGCTCAGCACCTGCCCGAGCAGGTCGGTCGGATCAGCGAGGACCGCCTTGATGACCTCACGAGCGACACCCGAATCGCGCTCGATCAGGGCCGCCAGGAAGGGCCCAGGTATCACCGCCCGGCCGGTCTTCACCGACCCGATGACGCTCAGCCGTTCCCGCACATAGCCAATGACGGCAGAAGCATCCAAGATCTCGCCGAGCAGCTGGTTCGCCGTCTCGGCCTGATATTGCTGGTGATGCTGCTCTGCGGCTTCGTAATCGTCAGTCAATTCGTCGGATGCCCACGCAAACCCTTCGATTAGGCAGCGAGTGACGCGGGATCGGAGATCGGTTGGCAGGCTAGCCAGCACCTGCCGAGCAGCCTCCTGGATCTCGCCCTGTCCGTGGACGGCGTGCCAGCGCACGACGTGGCGTATCTCGACGTACAGCAGTGGTTCGAGTGGTGTCGAGCCCACAAGGTCAGCCAAACGCTTGAGCACCGCCAGATGGTCCGGGGCCCATTGCGTGCGCTGTTCGTTACTGGGCTGCGCTCCGGCCAGACCGATGGGGAGGCGCAGACTGTGTTCCAGCGTCTTGAGAGCCCGCACGGCGTCTTGCAACGGACCATGCTCCAGAACTGAGAATGCCGACTCGATGACCCGCTCCCGCAATGGACGCACGACATCAGCGGTGATCAGGAACCCCCGCATGGTGATCTGGTGCTCATCGAAGCTGTCGTCGGTGCCTTCGGTGGCGAGGAAGCCGTCGAGTACGTCGAACGGCGAAGGACCAGCTGGTGTAGTGGGGCCGGCAACCCAACTGAGCGCCCGCTCGATGACGGCCTCATGGAACGTGACTGGCTTCCCGGGCCCGAAGCAAGCGATCTGTTGTAGAGCGCGCAGCGGCTCGGCATTCGAGGATGCGCCTACTGATGGTCGATAGCTCTTGGCCAAGGTCCACAGCAGATCGACGGCCGGACCGACGTACTGGTAGGTGTAGGCCACATGCCGCAGGATCGGCACCAGCGCCGGGATCAGGTTGATGGCTTCGGGGTCTAGTTCTTGCCCTTCCGCGTCCTGGTCCAGGCCCGCATCGTGAATGGACTCAGCGGCCAGCTCCAGCGCCCGTTCAGGCTGGAAGTAGGCGACGTCGGCGATGGTCTCCAAGATGGCTCGCCGCGCTGCTCCAAGCCCTGCCTTCCCGAGGTGGTTGTCCATCTGCGCCCATACGCGATCAAGCAACCGCGCTCCGGGCGTACCGGTCGTGGTGTTCGACAGCCGCCAGTCCAACTTGCCGACGTTCACGAGCAGGTTCTGCAGCGCCTTGCCCGCCAACTGGTCGAAGAGTTCGTCAACATACCCAGTCGGTTGCCCCGTGCGCTCGTCGATGCAGGCCTTCTCGGCGATGGTGTCCGCCAAGACATCGGGCACCAAACGGAGCAGACCTCCCCGGCGGATCAGCGCTCCCGCGTCTTCCAACCGCGTCAGTAGTCGTCTGAGTTCAGCATGAGACGTTCCGACTATCAGCTGGAGCAGCGCGTCGAACTCCGGACCGTCAGGTGCCACTGGCTGGAGCAGCGCGAAGAATTGCAACAGGCGGTCGAGCACGTCGCGCTCACCGGGCTCGCAGAGTTCACCGGTGAGCACCTCGCTGAAGGCGGTGAACAGACGGTCCCGAAACTGTTGGTCGGAGGCCACAGCCTGCGGCAGGATCTTGCCTCGTGCTACCAGTCGAGCTCCGATGACCGTCGCCAACGGGCAATCTCGCGTCAGCGCGGCGATGTTACGAGCCAACTCGCTGACGGGTCCGAGGAAGCCCTCCGCCTGCAGGACCTCGGCAGCAAGCGCCGACACCTCCGGAAGCGAAAGGTCGCTGAGCCCGATCTCCAGCGGCTTGTCCACCAGGTTGGCGCGCTGGGCAACGCTGCGAATGCGGGCGACCCCGTAAGGGCGACTCGCGGCGATGACCCGGATCTCCGGTCGCAGTGCCGCCACGGCGTACAACAAGGCGTCGAGGGCGGGAGTCTCATGAGCGTCATCAATAACCAGGAGGGACCGGCCCTCCGGCAGCTGTTCAACGAGGCCCGCCGCTACCGTGGTGCCCGGTAGGAGAAAGCGAACCCGTAGCTCTGGATGCGCTTCGAGCGCCGCCACCACCGCCCGGAGGAGCCGGCTCTTGCCGCTCCCACCCGGTCCGATCACCAGAGCCAGTCGGTCGGCCTCCGTCCCGGCGCCGAAGGCAGTCAGATCATCGACGGCCTGTTCCCGTCCGACTAACGACCAAGTGTGGTTGAGCAGCTTGAGCGGATCATCGAACGCCCCGAAGAATTCCTCGGCGGTCAGCCAGGGCCCCCGTTCTGGTAGCCCAAGGAAATCCTCTCGGTGGTTAGGGAAGAAGCGATCGACCAGCTGTATCCGGGCGTCCATGTCCAAGTCGGTGCGGATCACCTCGGCGATGTCTTCGAGGTCCCAAAGCGACCAGTCCGGATTGCCCAAGACCACCTTGCGGGCCCCCGGAGTCGCGGTCCGAGTCAGCAAGATGTAGTGGTGCTTGGCCGTGATGGTGTTGGCCGTCATCGCAGCCGTGACCTTGGCCGGTCCAAAGTCGGTTCGCGGCCCGTACCGTTTGCATTGGTAGGTGGTGATCGTCCCGTCCGGCTCCTCGGCGTAGAGATCGATGCCGTCTTGTCGGTCACCCTGGTCGCCGAAACGGTGGACCTCAGCGGCCGGGTGGAGGACCTTGACGAGGGATCGGCAGAACCGCTCGAAATCGGCGGCGGTCAAGCTGCCGATCGGCAAGTCCGGGTTGAGGGGACGGGCCGGCGGGAGCGCGCCCCCTGCAGTCTCGTCGCCTTGGTCCAGCCAGACCTCCAGCTGGTCGGGGTCGACTTCGAAGAGTTCCAGCAGCCGCTTGACCTGGTCGCGGTTAGGACGGGTCTTCCCACGCTCCCAACGGCTGACGGTCTGTTGTCCGATCGGCACGCGGCCAGCCAGTTCGGCCTGCGTCCAGCCCCGCTGCTCTCGCTCCTGCTTGATGTGATCGGCGATCTCCATGACTCAAAGCATTATATCATACGCAGGGAGTGCGTACCGAAGGCTGTCAAGTCCACTTTGTATAGTCTTCTTGACATACCGGGCTCCCGGCGGCACACTCGAAGAGTGCCTCCGTACCAGTCGAACGTCCGGGAGTACCGGCTGCAGGCTGGGCTGTCCCAGGAAGCCCTCGCCAGGGAGCTGGGAGTCAGCCGCCAGACCGTTGTCAACATCGAGAAGGGCCTCAGCGAACCGAAGGTCCTACTGGCAATCGCCTTGGGCGCCATTTTGGGTGTCGCCCTCGAAGAGCTATTCCGAAGGGGAATCACCTGACATGAACCAAGCCCAAGTTGCCAAGGCCAGCCAGATCGCCGACTTCCTCCGGCGCCGTGTCGTCTTCGCTCAGAACGCCTACGGCCACCCGTGGGGCCGGGCGTACGCCGGGTGGCACACCCTGCCCACCGCAGAGCAGTTCGCCAAGGACCTCGTGGCGGACGCTGAGTTCCGTTCATTCCAGCTCGGGACCTGGCTCGGCACCACGGACGGCGAAGTCATCACGACCGCCGTCGGCATGGTCATCCCTCCGATGTACAAACCCGAGTACGACCTGGCGGTAGACGGCTTGAAGCTGGCCGCTCGCATGCAGCAGCAAGAAGGCCAGAAGGTCGCCCTTTCCATCGTCGGGGTCAGCCTCCTCGGAGCCGGTCTGATCTACGTCGGACGCAGCGCAGCCTGAGCATTTGCCTCACCTGACTCACGAGATCGCGGGTCAGGGTGGTCCCTGAGGCCTGGTCTAACGATCAACGAATCCGTCCAGGAAACGGATCACCTGTTCGGACGTGTTTGAATACAGTCCCAACCACTCCGCTGTTGTCGCCATCACAACGTTGTACCTGGTAAGAGGCCTGTTTTTGGCAACTCTCGTCGACCAGCAGATGCACCACTTTCAAACCCGACGCCCCTCTCGATGGTGCCCGAGGCACAGCCCAGATCCTCTCGGTAGCGTCGTCTCGATCTCGGGCGGGCCACAGGGACGCTGCCGGCGGATCTCCGTAAAGGCCGTGCACTCGTCTAGCCCGGGGCGACACACTCACTATGTGAATTCCACCAGGTACATCCGGGTCGGCACGACAGGGACGCTTCCCCCACCTGGGGCCGTGGCGCCGGAGGTCCCCCCGCCGCTAGCCGTCTCATCCAGCGCCCTCTTCTTGTCCACCGCCCGCCCACCGAGATACGTCCCGAGTGCTTTGTAGGCGTCGAAGCGGTCGCAGTCGAACCACTGGTCCGCGGTCCCGTCGTTCGGGAACCCGGGGTCGTCCTGGGTGTACTCGAGGATGTCGTACGGAAGGCCGTGTGTGAGGTCCGCTTGGGCGAAGATCAGGCGACCCTCCATTGCCTCCTGGTTCCCCGTTGGGGGGTAGTGGATCGTCCCGCTGATGACCGCTGACTTCGCGAGCCGGGAGTTGAGTTTCGAAAAAGGTCCGGGGGGATCGAACGGGTTCCCGCTACCGGGAACCAGGTCCTCCGGATCGTCGAGCTCGATCTCTACGCCGAGCTCCTCGCGGGCCAGCATCAGCGCGCCCGCCAGGGTGTCCGCCATGGGCTCCGTCGCGCCGCTGGCGTCGAAGCAGTAAACCAGCTCGTAGCGACGCCGCAGCGTCTCGACCAGACCGAGGTTGTCGTAGTGGCCGCCGTCGGTGCAAAGGAGCAGGCGGCTGTGGTCGGAATGGATGCCGAAAACCTCCCTGGCGAAGTAAGCGAGACCCCTGATCCTCGGCAGGCCGGGCACGGTCCAGTCGTCCAGGTTGGCCTCCTTGAGGGCCACGAAGCGCGGGTTGGGCAGCCAGGCACCCAGCCGGACGTTGGTCAACGCCAGGAACACCTCGTAGTACCGGGTCTGCGCGCCCATGGCCGACGCCAGGGCCGCCCCGGAGATGGCCATGGCCGCCTCCACGGTGAGGTCCTTGCCGATGACGCTGCTGACCAGCTGCTGAAGGAAGTCGGTGCGGATCCAGCCCACCTGAGGCCCGCCCACGTAGTCAGCGCCGAGAGCGTAGGAGACCGACCGGCGTCCCGGCGGGGTCCGCGCCTGCCCAGACAGGTTGGCGGACGCCGCGAAGGTGACCCGGGGCCATCCAGGCCGCTCGCCGCCGTAGGTGCTGAGGTCGGTGACCTCGTCGTAGGAGTAGGGGACGGCTACCGCGACCCCGTTCGGGTCGGGCTGCCAGCCGGCGGACGGGTCCACCATCCGCCGCCGCACGGCGAAGGCGCTGGCCAGCCGGCGCCGGTAGAAGGGGTGGAGGCTCATGGAGGTCTGATCCAGGAAGACGGCCAGGAACACCAGCGGCCCGACCACCAGAAACGCCCACCACGAGTCGTCGAGCCCGCTGGTGGCGACCCAGCTGGCCACCATGAGCGCCATTACCAACAGGGCGAGGAGGGCGATCCAGATGAGGATCCTCTGCACCATGCTGTTGGGAAGGACGCTGCTCACGGCCTGCTCGCCCTTCTTTACGTCCGCCATGGCAGTGGTGGCCACCTGCTTCTTGCGCCACAGGGCCGCCGCCAGCACAGCGATGTAGGACAGGGTCGCCGAGACGCTGCCCGCAGCCACCATGGGCGTCGACGAGATCCCGATGTGCCAGGTGACCCACGAGCTGACCCACACCATGGCGGGGATGACAAGGCCCACCACCACCAGGAGCAGGGCCGCGATTGCCCCGCCCGCCGTCACCCGCGCCATCGCCGCCGGCCGCGATCCCTTCAGCGACCACCACACCAGTTCGGCCACATAGAGGAGCAGTGCGAGTCCGAGCAGCGCGGCGATGCCCAGAGTGACGCCCCACGGCACCGAGGGGTAGCCCGGTGCGTGGGTACCGGCGCCGGCCAGCATCCGGGTGCGGAGGGTCTGCAGGCCGCGGTGGACGATCGGGACATGGCGGTAGAAAGAGCCGATTGCCAGCCCCACCGTGGCGACGGTGAGCCCGATGACCAGGAGCGAGGCCAGCAGGTTGCGAAGGAGCACGCCCAGGGCCACCAGCCACTGGCCGAGCCCGTCGGAAAGGTAGCTGCTGTGCCGGCGGAGGTGATCCTCCTCGACGGAGCCCGGTGCGAAGACGTCATCCGGGTGGGCCCCGCCCGGCCCCTCGGGCCGGCCGCCCTTGCCCGTCAGGGCGAGCTGCACGCCTCCGTTGGTGTAGCCGCCCCCCGACACCGACACGATGTCGGCCACGTCCCCCAGGCCGCCCGGAGCGGACCGCATGGACTGCAAGGCGCCCAGGGCGACGGAGGCCGATCGGATACCGCCCCCGGAGAGGCAGATCGCCGACCCTCCGGCCGCGCTGCTCGGCGACTGGCTGTCCTGGGTGAAGTGCACGGGGGAGGCGCTCCGGTTCTGCTCGCACCACCACTGGCGTTGGATCGAGGCATCCAGGTCGAGCATCCGCGACACGCCCCAGTCCTCTGACGCGGGCTTCTCAGTTCGTCCGTCCCGTCGGGTTCTGACCGACTCGGTCCTGTCCGACTCGATCGGTGGTGGCGGGATGATCCGGGGCGTCGCGTGGGCAGATCTGTTCTCCGCCTTGCTCCATCGCTCAACGAACCTCTTGTGCGTCACCAGCCGCGAGAAGCCAGCCCCCAGCGCGAGCAGTCCGATCGACGCGGCCACCAGCAGGGACGAGAATTTGACGAATGAGGCAGCCGCCGCGATCCGGAAGATCCACGTGCCCTGGAGGGGATTCGACCTGAGGGCGCTGAGGAGCAGCGCGTCCTGCATGACGTTGGTCAACCCCGCCAAGCCCGCGGCGAAGTAGCCGATGAGCGCCCACCGGAGGAGTCCCGCAGTCCAGAAGACCTTCCGTCCCAAGTAGCAGGCAAGGAGGAGGCCGCCTGTGAAGCCCACGATGAGGGGAAAGTCCCAGTAGAGGCCGGTCCGGAACGCGCCTGCTCGGTCGCCCACCACGCCGCTGGCTGTGGTCGCGGACCCGGCCCATTGGAGTGAAACGAGATCGATATGTCTGGGGGCACCGAGGGCGAACGCCAAGAAGCCCCCGACGACGAGGCCCACCGATGCGACCAGACATGCGATGCCCCATCTCATCGGAAAGGCACGGGGCCTTCCATCCGAAATCGCCATATCCCACCCCCGCCGGCCGTGTCAAGATCCCACCCAATGATCCACGGCGAGCGGAACGTTATTTCGATTCTCTCGGCCTGTCTACGGGCTGCGTCTGAACAACCCCTTTCCTTCGCGTCGCAAGCACACGCACGCTTCTCTTGGACGATCCCAATGCCCGTTCCGGGTCAGGACGATCGACCGCCTAGCGGCCGTCAGAGTGAACAACGCCGCGGACCTTTGCCGATCGATCCGTTGGAAGCCCCCATTTGGAATCGCGAGACAACGTAAGACAATCAGTCCGTCGGGCGTATTCCCAGGTCAAGAAGCCGAACCCGCTGCCCCCGTTCCCCACCCCGGGTCGACGCCGTCCTCACATGTCGACGTCACCACCCGTGATCTGGAAGTTGACGAAGGGAACGGCCGTGCACCCCGGTGAGCCGGGAGCGGGCAGGTTGGTAACCAACTTGGTCTCGTTCGGACCCACCGTCGGGAGCGTGAAGAACGAGGACGCCGCACTCTTGTGAGCCGTTCCCGACGGTGCCACCAGATCGATCGTGTCGGTAGGGAAACCGGACGTCGTGCCGAGGTTGAGCTTGTAGGTGACCTTGGTATTGGCGATCGACCCGCCGGTGGTCGTCCAGTGGATGACCACCGTGATCTTGCCCACCGTGTCCGGACCGTCGAAATTGGCGCACGAGCTGCCGACATTGGTGCCGTAGGAACCGCTGCCGGTGAGATGGCCGCCGGTGACCACGACGCCGCTCGGCGAGGTCACGTGGCTGCTGCAGTTTCCCGTCGAGAGCTTCGCCGAGAACGAGATCTTGACGCCCCCGGCACTACCCGCCGTCGTCAAGCCGGGGTGAACGGCGCCGCCGCCCCCGATGGTCACACCGCAGAGGACCGTGCCAGTCGCCGGAGGCGCGGCGCTGGCCGGTACCGCCGACACCACGACCAGGAGCCCGGCGCAGAGTGCCACCACGCCGGCCGAGAGAATCACCTTGCGCAACATGGATGCCCCTTTCGTCGGCTGTGACCGGAGGTCACCAGTGTCGCCGCACGGCATGTGACGGGACAACCAATTGCGGGGTGAACGTCGTGACCGATCGTGACCGTCGCCAATAGGTGCAGAGGACAACCGATCGTTGTGCAAAATTTGTCCCTCTCCGATCCCGGCGCCGCGGCGATCGTCGAAGGAGAGGCCGCTTCTCGAGGCGTGTGGGCGGGGCTTCGAACGGGGCGTCGATCAGAGCACTTCAGCTTTCCGCCCCACCTGCCGATTGGAGACCTTGCGCGCAAGGAAGTGCGCATAGAAGAAGGGTGTGGGGGGGTTCCGCCGCACCAGGCCCACCGGGCCATCTCACGGACGAGAGGAGTAGTCGTGCGACGTAACAAGAGGACGCTTATCGCCGCTATCGGGGTCGGGGCACTTGTGCTCGCTGGCTCGGCGGCATTCACCCAGAGCCTACTGTTCAGCTCACAGGCCAACGTGAACCGGATCGGCTACGGGACCGTGAACACCACCGGCGCCACCGTGGACAACATCAACTACACCTACGAGGACAGTGCCACCGGGTCCCAGATCGACACGGTCACGTTCACGACGGTGCAGGACACCACCACGCGCTACGACGCTTCGGTAGGATTCACACTCGACGATGCTGGCGCCACCCTCACGGCCACCACGTACTGCACGGCGGCCGCCGACACCAGCAGCCCCGCTGATGGCGGAGCGACCACGTGGACCTGCAACAACTCCGGTGCCACGGGCGGCATCGCGCAGCAGATCGCGGATTACACCCCTGTGGGTGGTTCCCTGGTCCTCGGCATCCAGGCCACCGACATCGTGGTTGCCCAGACAAGTTAACTAGGAGAAGTATCCGAACCGGGGTGGTGTGGGCCTGACGGCCCGCACCACCCCACCTCGGGAGGTGGGACGATGAGGGGGCGACGGCTGCGAAGCATCTGCGCCGCCCTCGTCGTCGTGATCGGCCTCGCCGCCATCGTGGCGATGGCCACCGGCGAGGTGGCGCTGGTCACCACGCACGGGGTGAGTATGGAGCCGAGGTTCCACACCGGCGACCTCGCCGTCATCGTGCCCAGCGCCAGTTACCACGTCGGCGAGATCGTCGGGTACCACAGCCCGTTACTGGACATCACCGTGCTCCACCGGATCGTGGCCGAGCACAACGGGTTGTTCACCTTCAAAGGGGACAACAACTCGTTCAAGGATCCCCAGGCGCTGCCCCCCTCGGCCGTCAAGGGACGCCTGTGGCTCCACGTCCCCGACGGCGGCACCGTCCTCGGCTGGGTGCGGTCTCCGATCGTCCTCGGCCTTCTCGCCTTCTTCCTGGTCGCCCTCGGCATCGGCCAGACGGCGCGCCGGCGCCGGCGCCCGGGACGGGCCACCCTTCCCGGCTCCGTCGATCCGGGTTCCGCTCCGGCCACCCTGGGAACCGGGCAGACGGTGACGGGCACCGACCGGGTGGGGCGCGAGACCGACCGGGTGGGGCGCGAGACCGTCCGGGTGGGATGGTGGCCCATCGCCGTGGGCCTGGCCCTGGTCGTCGTGTTCGGTGCTCTGACGGCGGTGACGTGGACGCGGCCAACCACCCGAGGAAGCCAGAGTTCCGTTACCTTCGACCAGCACGTCGATTTCTCCTACGCCGCCCTCGCCCCCGCCGGCATTACCTACCCGACGGGAGTGGTGACGACGGGCGACCCCGTGTTCCTCCACCTCGTCCACTCCCTCGATGTGACGGCCCGCTATGCGCTGAACGTCACCACGCGTGGTGCGTCGAAGGCCCCGGTGGCCGTGTCGGGCACCATAGGAGCCACGGCCGTCGTCGAGGGTCCCGACGGATGGAGCGGACCGCTGGGCACCGTGGCTCCCGTCGCGTTCTCCGGTTCGACGGCCACCGTCGACATCCCGCTCGACCTGACCCAGATCGCCGTGTTGGAAAAGGCTTTCGGCACCGAGACGGGGATCCCTCTCGGGAACCCGAATATCGTGGTGACGCCGACCGTGCACATCCATGGGACGCTCGACGGCGCGCCCGTCGCCGACACGTTCGACCCGTCTCTCACCTTCCCGGTGAACGAACAGGAGATCGACGTGGTGCAGGGCGGCAGCGTCGCCGGTGACCACGCCCTCACCCCGGATAGCCCCGGGTCGGTCGAACGCCCGACGCGGGTGCCGGCGCAGATGACGATCCTCGGACGTCCCGTCGCCGTGTCGGAGGCCAGGCGTCTGGCCCTTGTCGGCCTGATCCTCTCGATCCTCGCCGCCTTCGGCGCTGTCGCCTGGTGGATGCGCCGCCGGCGCATGGACGAGACCGGTCGCATCCACGCCGCCTTTCGACCCGACCTCGTCGCCGTGACGGCCAGTCCGGCCATCAAGGCCCCCCTCGTGGTCGACGTGGAGACGTTCGACGAGCTGGCTCGTCTGGCACGGCGCTACGACTGCATGATCCTCGAGCACACCCACGACGCCGGCCACGCCTATTACGTCGAATCAGGGGCCACCGTCTACCGGTGCGGGGTCGAATTCGCCGACGGGGTCCTCGTGTCCGTCGACGGACCCGAGCTCGCCGCCACGATCTCGGCCCAGGTGGGCCCGGCCGACGGTGTCGCCGCCGCTTCGGACGGCACTCCGATCCGGGGAGTCCGTCGTCGCCTCCGGTCGAACCCCTCCGACAAAGAGGCCGACACGGCCCGGGACGACGTCGACCTCCTCACCCTCCTGGCCAGGGCCGAACTGGTCTCCGGGGTCGGAGACGCCGGGGCACATCTGCGGGAGGCGATCGTCCTGGCTCGGAAGGCGGACCTCGACGAAGCGATGATCGAGGCGCTCCTTGTCAACGTGCGGACGTCCTTCGACGAGGAGCAGCAGAGCGATCCCGAGAAGATCGAGCTTCTGGACTACTCGCTCGGGTTGCCCGGCGGGGCCCCAGCCCGTCGGGCGCGTCTGCTCAGCGCCCTCGCCGTCGAATCGATCTTCCTCGGTGCCTCGACGCGCCGCGTCCCGATCCTCGACGAGGCACGGGAGCAGGCCCGCCTGTCGGGCGACCACAAGGCCCTCATCGAGCTGTCGGCCGCCGAGTTCGTGGCCCGCCCGCGATCGACCTGGTCGGCGCGACAGTTCATGCTCGACCGCCCGCTCTTCGGCCAGGCGCTCGACGCCGCCCTGACGTTGGGTGACCCGCTCTGGGTGGCCACCACGCAGGCCAACGCTGCCTTTTGCACGTTCATGGCGGGGGACGGAGAACAGCTCCGGGCTCAGGTGACGGCCCTCTCCGCGACATCAGCCGGCGGCCAGAACCAGATCGCACAGCGTTCCCACCTCGTGCTCGGCCACATGCTCGCCGTCATCGAAGGTCGCCTGGCCGACGCCGAGACGCTGTCCACCGAGGCGTCCGACATGCGAAGAATGACGGGAACGGCCCAGACCGACAAGGAAGGAGCCATCTCCCAATTCGCTCTTCGGCGCGAACAGGAGCGGCTTCCGGAGCTCATCCCGGCCCTGACGGCCGACGTCGCATCCCGACCACCCTCGGCGGCGGCGGCGGCGGTGGTGGCCTTTGCGCTCGTCGAGAGCGACCATCGCGACGATGCCGCCATCCTGCTTCACAGGGCCAGTCACGCCGGCTTCGGTGACATCCCCGACGATATCGAATGGCCCCTGGCGGTGGCCCTGTGGTCCGAGGTCGCCGCCTACATCGGTGATCGGCGTGCTGCCGCCGACCTGTGCGAGATCCTCCGACCCCATGACGGCATACAGATGACCTCGGGCGGCGTCGGCTGCGGACCAGCGTCACGATTGCTGGCCAACTTGGAGGTTCTGCTCGGTCGGTCGGCCGACGCCGATCGCCATTTCGCGGAAGCCATCGCCTTCAGCCGCGCCCTCATCAGTCCCGTCTGGATCGCCCGTTGCCAACTCGACTGGGCCCAGACGTGGCTGGAACGCGGCGAGACAGCCTGGGCCGCTCAGCTCACCGATGAAGCCGACGCCACCGCCGGCGCCCTCGCCTTGCCCGCTCTCGGGCGTCGGTGGGCCGCTCTGCGGGATCAGCTCGACCGGGCCTGATCCGAAAGGCGGGTCCCGCCGTCGCGCCTGGCGACGGCGTCGTCGCTAGCGTCGCCGCGCACCACGGCGGTGACCCCGTCCGAAGGCGAAGCCGGCCAGCCAGAACACGAAGAAGACGGCGGCGATGATCCACAGAAGGTGGACCGCGAAACCGAACCCGGCGAAGATCAGGGCCAGCAAGAGGAACACGGCGACGAGGCACCCCATGGCTCATCACGATAGGCCGTGGTGCACCCTCTCGAGCCGCGGGGTCGGGGACGCCCCCTGGTCACGCCCGATCAGGCCGACGCGAACAGCGACAGGGGGTTCACCCGCTGTGCGGCCAGGATGTACCAGGCGGTGGCACCGGTGTGCAGAGATGCGTAGTAGTAGTCGCCGTCACAATCGCTCAGCCGGTCCTTCGACGCGGCCATGATGCCCATGCCGTCGCTGTCCGGACCGTCGGCCTGGGCCTCGGCGACATCGGACAGGTACTGACCGGCCCGGGCGGCGTCACCGGGGCCGTCGCTCATCTCGAGGGCGTCGGCCAGGTGTGACGTCCCCTCGAACCAGACACCGCTGCGGTCCCCGCTGCAGAAGCTGACCCCGCTGAACCCTCCGGCCGTCACGGCCAGATTCGTCACGTCCCAGTCGATCGACGCCGAGTAGGCCGGGTCCTGGAAGGCCAGGTACGACCAACTGTCGACATCCTCGGGGTGCTCGCTGTCGTTCGGCGTGACACCGTTGTCCGTCGTCCCCACGTAGAACGTCCCCGCCGACGGGTCCCACATCGACTCGACGAAGGCCCGGGCCCAAGCCGCCCGGGTCGACCAGACGGGGTCGCCCGTCTCGGTGGCGAGGCTCGTGAACATGACGGCGAGATCGATGTTGTGCTCCGTCGATTTCCACTTGATGGGCTCGCCCCGCGCGCGTGTCCCCGCCCGTGTAGCCACCGGACCCGCGCTTGTCGTAGGCGTGCGATTGGACCCACGTCCCGATGGCCACGGCACCGGCCAGATACGACGGCGCCCCGGTGTCGACGTAGAGCTCGATCAGGGACTGACCGACCCAGGCCATGTTGCCCACATCGCTGGTGCGGTCCGTGATCCTCACCCCGTGCGGGCCCGCCAACGGCGTGGGTGCGTACGCTTCCCGGATCCGGCCGTCATGGTCGGGATCATGCGCCTGCACGTCGAGCAGTGCGTGGCCCACGACCTCCGCCCGCGCCAGCCCGTCCGGCGTCCCCTCGGCCAGGAAGGCGTCGATGACGAGGGCATCGTCGTACGTCTCGGAGTCGGTGAAATCCTCCCGTCCCAGACGGCCCCCCGTGAAGCTCTGGACGAGCCGCGGCGTCGACCCGGTGGCGTACCGGTCCATCATCAGATCGAGGAACCGGTACGCCGAGGAGACGCTCGGGTCGTCCGTCGGTGTCCCGGCCCGAGGGGCACCGGCCGCCTCCTGTGGCGCTCGGGGAGACGACGCCGTCGTCGGCCGGGAGCGAGAGGACCACCACCACCACCACCACCGCCACCGCCACCGCCACCGCCACCGCCACGGAGCACCCCGCCCGCAACCACCGGATCCGGGCCGTGGCCATCGTGCGACGATAGCGAAACGGTCCGGACGGTCGCCGCACGCCGGCGGTAGCGTCGTGCGATGCCCCTCGTTCACGGCCGGCTCGAGCAGCCCGACGCCGCACCCACGAACGGCGAACGCGTCGTCCGGCTGGCCGACCTCGGTCACGCCGGGGTCGATCAGATCCTGAGTGGTCGGCTCGACGGGCCCGTCGACTACCGGCAGGACGCCGACGAGTGGGTCGATCGTCCTGCAGGGACGGGCCACGCTGGACGTCGACGACGAGCGGTTGCCGCTCGGACCCGGGGACTGGGTCCTGCTCCCGGCGGGGACGCCGCACCGCCTCGTCGAGACGCGCCCGGGGACGAGCTGGCTCACCGTCACCTCCCCCGCCGGAACCGGGGCGTGACCGGTGGCGTTCAGTTGGAGACCGACTGCTCGTCGGCCTGGCGCAGTCGCCGGGCCATCTGCTGGAGCAGCTTGTGGGCCACACCGGGCCAGGAGTCGAGGACGGCCGCGAACTCCCGCCGCCGCAGTCTGAGGAGCGTCATCGGGGTCCGGGCCGTGACGGTGGCGTTGCGGGGGGCCTCGTCGAGCAGGGAGAGCTCGCCGAAGTACTGGCCGGTGCCCACCGTCGCCACCGGGCGCCCCCCACGCGAGACCTCGGCCTCGCCGCTCACGATCAGGTAGAAGTCCTCACCGGCGGTACCCTCCTCCACGACGACGGCGCCGGCCTCGACCGTCACCTCGTCGCAGGCCCGGGCGATCTGCGCCAGTTCCTTGTCCGTGCAGGCCGAGAACATCTGGACACCCTGCAGCTGATCCGTCTTCGTGTTGCGAGCCATGGTGCGGTCCTTGTCGGTGAAGTCGTGCGCCCGGTGGTCGGTCAGCTGGTCCCCGCCCGGCGGCGGCCGATGATGGTGGAGACGAGGACGGCGACGAAGAGGGCGGCGCCGTCGAAGACGCTGTTGATCCAGTCGGCGACACCGGCCAGGGACAGGCCGGTGACGGTGAAGGCCAGGAAGTAGATGGCGATCATCGTCCCCAACACGTTGAAGCGTCCCGGCTTGATGGCCGTGGCCCCCAGGTAGGCGGCGGCCAGGGCCTGCAGGGTGTCGATGATCTGTCCGGCCTGGGGGTTCCCACCACCGCTGCGCGCCACCAGCAGGATCCCGGCCACACCGGCCAGTGTCCCGGACAGGACGAAGGCGGTGAGCACATAGCGCTCCACCCGCAACCCGACCAGGCGGGCGGCGTCACGATTGGAGCCGATGCTGTACAGGTAGCGGCCGTAGGGAGTGTGTTCGAGCATGTAGTACACGATGATGGCGGCGACGGCGAGGAGGTAGACGGTCACGGGCAGCCCGAACCACTGGTCGGTGGCGATGTTGGTCAACCAGGGCGAGATGTTGTTGCTGATGGACTGGCCGTTCGTGTACCACTGGACGATCCCGAGGAGCACCGACGAGATCCCCAGGGTGACGATGAGGGAGTTGACCCCTATCCGGGCCACGGTGTTGCCGTTGGACACGCCGATGAAGGCACCGACGCCGATCGGGAGGAGGACGGCCAGGGGCACGGGCATGCCGAGGCGGGCCATGAAGCCGGCGCACAGGACCTGGGTGAGACCGGCGCTGTTCCCCACCGAGAAGTCGAACTCGCCGCAGACGAGGGGGATCATGATGGCCAGGGCCAGGATGCCCGAATAGGCCTCGCCCCCGAGGACATTCTTGAAGTTGCTGGAGGTGAGGAACGTGCTCGAGGTCTTCGACCACACGCTGAAGAAGACGAGGGTGGCGATGAACAGCACCACCAGCGCATAACGCTCGGTGAACTCGAGAAGCATCTCCCGGCCCCGGCTCCGCCCCACGGGGTCCGACGTGTCGGGGACGGGGGGGTGGCCGGTGGCTCCTCCCTTCTCGGCAGCGGCGTCCGAGACGACGGTCATGAGGCCACCTCCTGGGTGCTGAAGGCCAGTTCGGTCAGTCGGACGGGCTCGATCTCGGCCCCGCGCAATTCGGCCGTGACCCTCCCGCCGCTCAGCACGATGGCGCGGTCCGCCACCCGCGACAGCTCCTCGAAGTCGCTGGTGACCAGGAGAACGGAACAGCCCTCGCCGACGGCCTTGCTGATCAGTGCGTAGATCTCGGCCCGGGCGTTCACATCGACACCTTGGGTGGGCTCGTCGAGCAGAAGGATGCGGGGCCCCCGGCTCAACCAGCGGGCCAGGACCACCTTCTGCTGGTTCCCGCCCGACAGGGTGCCCATGACCTGCTTCTCCGACGACGCCCGGATGAAGTACCGGGTGATGATGTCACGGGCATCGTGGTCGATGGCCCGGTTCCGCAACCGCAGGGCCCGCCAGTACCGGCTGATGGACGAGGCCACCACGTTGTCGGCCAGGCTCTGATCGAGAAAGGCGGCCTCTCCGCCACGATCTTCGGGAACGTAGGCGATCCCGGCCGCCATGGCGTCGCCGATGTCCCGGAACCGCACCGGCTTCCCACCGAGAAGCAGGGTTCCCGATTTGATCGGGTAGGCGCCGAAGATCATCTTCAGCAATTCGGACCGACCCGAACCGAGCAGGCCGGCGACACCCAGGACCTCGCCGCGCCGCAGCTGGAAATCGACCCCGCGTAGCGGCCCGCCCGTCAGGGCCTTGGCCTCGAGGGCCACCTCCTCGCTCTCGACGGCCGGCATGACCGGGTACATCCGGTCGAGGGTGCGGCCGGCGATGTGCTCGATGAGCCGTTCCTCGGTGATCTCGTCACCGACCAGGGTGCCGGCCAGACGCCCGTCGCGCAGCACCGTGGCCTCGGCGGCGGTGTCGATCACCTCGTCGAGCCGGTGGCTCACGAACAAGATGGTCTGTCCGGCCGCCGCGAACCGGTTCAGGGCCCCCATCAGCCGCACCACCTCTGCACGCGGCAGCGACGCCGTGGGCTCGTCGAGGACGAGCACCCCGGTGTGCTGACCCTCCTGGTCCTGCAGGGCCCGGGCGATGGCCACCATGGCGCGCTCCGCCGGCCGCAGCGAGTTCACCAGGGCCTCGGGGCGCACGTTGATCTCGAAGCGGTCGAGCAGGGCCTGGGTCTGCCGACGCAGGGCCCGCCACCGGATCGACCCGGCCGCCGTGGTGTTGAAGCCGTGGCCGATGACCATGTTCTCGGCCACGGACAGGGCGGGGAAGACCGCCGGGTTCTGGTGCACGAAATGCAGGCCGAGGGCCCTGGCCTTGGCCGGGGTGGTGTGATCGGCGGCCAACGTGGTGTCCCCCACGGTGATCGTGCCCCCGGGGTCGGCGTGGTAGACGCCGGCCAGGATCTTGATGAGGGTCGACTTGCCCGACCCGTTGCCTCCCACGAGGGCGTGGATCTCACCGGGCCTGACGGCGAAGGACACGTCGATGAGCGCCCGCGTCCCGGGGAACGTCTTGGACAGATGGTCGACCCGCAGGGCCGCCCCGGGGGGCGACCCTGCGGTCGGTGACTCGTCGTGAGCCGGTGCGGTCGGTGGAGGGTCCTGCGGATCACCCGGCTGGCCGGGGCCGGGCATCAGCCCACTCCCCACGCCTTCTTGTACTCGGCCTGGTAGTTGATGGCTGGTTGGTAGTCGGCCGTCGGGTCCGAGGGGAGGTTGTGGGTGGCGTCGACGAGGGTCCAGCCGATCCCGCTGTCGACCGGCTTCGTGTGGTTGAAGATGCTGTTCAGGGTGTCCACGGCCGCCCATCCCGTCCAGTTGGACGAGATGGCGTTGGTGGCCACGATCTTCCCGTTCCTGATGTCGTCCAGCTCGTCGTGGAACCCCTCTCCACCCATGACGCTGACGTGGTTGGGGTTGGTCCCCAGGGCGGGGACGATGCCCAGCGTGGTGGCGTAGGTGAACGGGCTCTTGATCCACGTGGCCTGGGGATACCGCGCCAGCTCGGCCTGGATGATCGGCACCACCTGCCCGTCGACGAGATCCTCCTGCGTGATGTCCAGGGTGGCGATGACCTGGGACCCGTGGGAGGCGGCGATGGTGTTGTCGAAGCCCAGCGCCGTGTAGTAGAGGACGGTGAACTCGGGGTCCTGGACCACGATGATCTTGGCCTTGTTGTCCGACTTGGCGATGATGTAGTCGGCCTGGTCGGACCCGTAGGACTCGGTGAACTTGTCGAGGTTGGCGTTCTTGGCCCCGTAGTTGGTGACCCCGCCGAAGAGGGTCGTCGTGCCACCGCCGGAGTGGGGGTCGTTACAGTCGAAGGCGTACATGGCCGTCACGGCGATGCCCGCCTTCTTGGCCTGCTCGAGCGGTCCCTTCACCGTCGAGCAGTCGATGGCGTCGAGGATGATCCCGTTCACGTGGGCGGCGATGGCCTGGTCCACCAGGCCGGCGTACTTGGACGGGTTGAGCTGGGCGTCGTAGATGGATGCGTGCCAGCCGATGGCCTGGGCCGCCTGCAGGGCGCCGTTGGAGGGCACGGAGTTGCTGTCGGCTCCCTGACCGGCGGAGATGATCACGATCGTCTTGTCCTTGGCCGCCGGCCGGGACGTCGGATCGACGTCGGTGCTGGTCCCCTGGTAGCCGGCGTTGGTGGCGGCGATGGCGGCCTTGAGCGCCACGGCCGAGCTACCGGACGACGGTGTGGTGGTGCTGCTCGAAGCAGAGCCCGGGCTGTTGCTCGAACTGCACGCCGCCAGGAGTAGTCCCGACAGCATCAGGACCGCCCCGATGCGGATCAACGCGCCCTTGTGGATCATGTCGAATCCCTCCCCTGTTCCCCTGGTTGCCGGTCCCGCCGGCGAGACGACGACACCCTAGTTGGGGATCGTCCTCCGGGCTCTGTCGACGCCCTGTAGAACCGGTTCCACGATCACGGGGGCTCGGTGCCGCCCCGGATGCCGACCGGGCCACGGGGCTGTCGGCCTACAGTGCGGCCCATGGAGGACGGGACACGGGTCCGGACCGTCGACCGGATGAGGGTGTACGTCCACCGGGACGTGGGCGCCCTCGGTCGTGCCGCCGCCGACGCCGCCGCCGCCGTGCTGCGTCGCGCCGTGGCCGACCGGGGGGTGGCCCATGCCATGTTCGCCACCGGCAACTCGCAGCTGGCGTTCGTCGACGACCTGGTCCATGCCACCGGGGACGTGCCGTGGTCCGACGTCATCGTCTTCCACATGGATGAGTACGTGGGCGCCGGTCCCGACCACCCGGCCGGATTTCAGCGCTGGATCCGGGAGCGCATCGTCGACCAGGTCCGCCCCCGAGGCGCCCACTACCTCGACGGACTGGCCGATCCCCGAGCCGAGTGCGATCGCTACGCCGAGCTTCTCCGGCGCCATCCCCTGGATCTCTGCTGTCTCGGCATCGGGGAGAACGGCCATCTGGCGTTCAACGACCCCCCCGTCGCCGACTTCGACGATCCCCTGCTGGTCAAGGTGGTCGAGCTCGACGGGGCATGCCGCCGGCAGCAGGTCGACGAGGGGCACTTCGCCACCCTCGCCGACGTCCCCGGCGAAGCGGTCACGGTCACCATCCCGGCGCTGCTGGACGCCGCCACCGTTCTGGCCATCGTCCCCGAGGGCCGGAAGGCGGAACCGGTCCGGTTGGCGCTCACCGGTCCGGTGACGCCGGCCTGCCCGGCCTCCGTCCTCCGCACCCAGCCCCACGTCGCCCTCCACCTCGACCCCGGTTCGGCCGCCGGCCTCGGGTGGGACTGACCGCCCGGGGTGCCCTCGTCCTCGGCGCGCTCGTCCTGGGCGCGGCCGGGTGCGCGACGAGGCCGGCGGCCCCCACCGCCGCGCCGGTCGTCCCGCCCGGCGCCGACCACGCCTGCGTCGTCCCCGGCTCGGGTGTCCCGTCCGTGGCGTGGTCCCGGCTGACCAACCCCGTCCTGAGCGAGCCGCACGCAGGGGTGAAGGACCAGGCCCTGATCTGGGCGCGGCGGGCGGTGGCACATGCTCTTCAGTGACGTGACCGACGACGCGCACCTCCCCGGCGGGGTGCGCTGGGGCATCGGGACCTCCACCAGCACCGATCTGGTGCACTGGTCGCCCCCCGTGCTGTGGCCGCGCCAGCGCGGGGTGATCGGAGTGGTGTCCCCCGACATCGTCCGCAGCCCCACGGGGACCTTCGTCGTCACCTACGACTCGGGTCCGGGGGAGGTGGGCGGAGGGCAGGCGAAGCTCTACTACCGGACGTCGGCGGACCTCCGGACGTGGTCGGCTCCCCACCAACTGGCGCCGAGCCTCCACCCGGCCCCGGCGCAACGGATGATCGACCCGGCCCTGGCGTGGACGGGCCACGGCCTGATCCTGGGGTACAAGGACGGACCGCCCACCACCACCGGCGCCCAGCACTTCGAGATCGCCTGGTCACGCAGCGGCTCTGTGGCCGGACCCTGGGTCTCGGTGGGCCGGCCCGACATCTCCCTGTACGGGGACACGGTGGAGAACCTCGAGTTCCTCACCCTCGATGGCCGGTGGGCCCTGGTGGCCACGTCCAACACCTTCGACCAGCCGTGGTTGTTCTCACTGGTCGGCAACCCCGGCGACCCGGCGTCGTGGCTCCACTGGACGGCCGGGAGCGAACTCCAGATCCCGGCACGGGCGTGGGATTCCGGGCCCGGCCTGTCCAGCGTGAATTACGAGCGAGCCAACTCGGTCTTCCTCTGTGACGCCCGAGCCGCCGACGGCTACTACTACGCCACCTACGCCGGCAGCGCCGAGCTCACCGCCTTCGACGGCTGGGGGCACGCCCGGATCGGAATCGCCCGGAGCACCGACCTGGTCCACTGGCAGGTCCCGGGATAGACGACGCCCCGTCCGATGCCGCTCTACGGAACCGGTGTGGCGGCACCTCCCAGCCAGCGTTCCAGGAAGGCGAAGGCGCCGACCCCGTACCACTGGTGGCCTCCGTCGAACACGTCGTGGACGATCCGGTCGCCGGGCGCACCGAGGGACTCGTAGACGGCGCGCAGTCTCTCGCACCCGGCGGCGGCCGCCGTGGCGGGAAACAGATCGTCATGGAGGCCGCTCTCGACGAACATCGGTCTCGGAGCGACGAGGGCCCCGAGATCGACGTGCTCGAGCCGGCCCAACATCCCCGGGAGCACCTGCGAGCCGCACATGTTCCAGGGCATCTTGTGGGATTCGGCCCACGACGAGAAGTACCCGCTCACCACGCAGGCGGCCACCCGCTCGTCCCAGGCGGCCAGGAAGAGTGTCACGGTGCCGCCGTAGGAGAGGCCCACCATGCCCGATCCGTTCGGGATCCACGAGCGGGTGGGCCTCGAGGACGTCGAGGCACCGGGCCAGGTCCCACAGGTTCTGCGTCAGGGGGCTCTCGCCGGCCATGACGGCGTGGACGAGGTTGGTGTCACAGGCGTAGTGGTCCGGCGGGTTCCAGTCGGCTCACGTTCGCCGAAGCACCGCATGTCGGGGGCGAGGACCACGTAGCCGCGCCGGACGAGTTGGACGGCGTAGTCGCCGTTGGGCGCCGGGGTCTCCGCCAGCCCGCACACGAGCGCCTTGCCCGGACCGTGACCGTGGGCGGCGAGGACGGCGGGGCCCGGCGTCACGCGGCCGTCGGGGACGAGGAGATAGGCCGGAACCGACATCGTCTCCTCGGTGTCGAAGACGATCTTGTGGCGCCGGTACCCGTCGCACTCGACGCTCTCGAGCGTCTCGAGCTCGAGCGGGACACGGTCGGGCATCGGGCCGAGGAGCTCGCCGAGCCGGGTCCGGCACCGCACCCGCCATTCCTCGAGGACGCGGCCACCCTCGGTCGGCAGAGGGTCGTCGAGACCCTGCGCCTGGAGGCGGACCATCCACGAGTACCAGGGCGAGAAGTTGCGGTGCCGGACGCTGTGTGTCCGCCGGCGGTGACGCCTCAACCCGTGACAAGGGGCTCTCCAGCTCTGGATGACGTGCCAGCAGGTTCCCTGCGTGATCTTCTGGTAGGTGAGGACGCAGGCCGAGGACGGCGGGACGTTGTTGTGTATCTCGACCACCTGGTACTCGTTGGGTCCGGCGTACGTGCCCGGCCCGTAGCTCAAGCGTCGGTGAGTACGTGCCCTGGAAGTTCTTGATGCTCGCCATCGCCTTCACGAAGCTGCGCCGCGTCAGGTCGCGCCCGGCCTTCTTCGCCGCCGCGGCGAACAGTTCGATCCCCTGGCACCATCCGGCGATGGGTCCCTGTTCCTCGATGTAGGGCGACGCCTTCTCTCCGTGGATGAGGGTCTGTCCGGGGATGGGCTTGGGGTTGGCGGCGTGCCAGATCTTGTAGCAGTTCTCCACACCGGGGTCGTAGCCGCCCTTGCCCACCACTGACGTCGGCGCGTCCGTCCCGCCCAATGTCTCCGCCGTGACGCCCTCCTGGCCGTTGAGCTCCTTCTCGTAGGGCATCGGGATCAGCCCGAGCGTGGACGCGATGGAGCCCTCGTAGTCCGACAGCAGCAGCTTCGGGTAGTACTGCTGCTGGGACTCGGCCTGCAGGTACGGGAACATGGCGTTGAACGGCATCAGCGGGATCACCGACGTTGACGCCGGCCGCCTGCAGGCGCTGCACGATCAGAGGTGCCGCCGACCCGGTCGACGGCCGTGTCCGAGGGATTGGCCGGGATGGTCTCGATCATCGGTGTGGGGATCCCGGCGCGCTTGAGATCGGGGAGCAGGTAGTCCTTCAACGCCGTCTGGTCGCTGGCGCGGTCCCCGGCCACGATGGCCACCTTCCGGGTCCCTCCCATCAACCCGGCACCCTTGGCCCACGCCACCAGGGTGGCTCAGGATCGACGCCTGGTCGGGCCCCGTCCACCACAGGTAGGGGGCGCCCTGTTCGGTCCAGTTGGTGGTCGTCGTCCACTGCCCGATGAAGGGCGTGTGCCCCTCCTGGGTGATGCACAGCTGGTTGTCCCCCGTCCACGATCCCAGCCCGTCGACCACGGCGAAGACGGCCGGGGTTGCCCTCGGTCCACTGCTGGCACATCGGCCCGCATCGCGGTTTCGCTGGTGGGGTCGAAGGTGACGATGATGGGGTTGATCTTGCGGCCGTTGATGCCACCGTCGGCGTTGGCCGCGTTCACGAAGGTGTGGATGGCCTTGTTCTGCTGCGCGAACTCGGCGTCGCCGGCGAACCCGAAGTTCGACGCCAGGGTGGTCAGGTTCGACACCGGGAAGACGACGTTGATGCGTGGTCGGTGACGCCCCGGCTGCTCGGTGCTGGCGTTGTCCAGAGCGGCGATGCCGGCCGCCTGTGACCGAGGCCGGTCGACGCCGAGCTCTGCGATGGTCCGGCCGTCACGGCCACGATCGATCGCCACCACGACGACGACGACGACGACCAGCGCTCCGATCCGGCACCGCACCGGCCGGCCCCTCAGACGTCGCCGGGACCTTGCCGACCCTCCGGGGTCCGACCTCGCCATCGCGCACACCCTCCTCGTCGCCGAGCGTCCGCAGCGTCAGGACGCCACCGGTGCTTCGCCGGTCGCACACGATAGGCGGCTCGCACCCGGCGCACCGGGCAGGTTGTGGCCGCCGGTCGGCTGGGGCACCATGGTCGAGGTGGTCATCGCGACCGATCTCGACATCAGACCCATCTCCCCCGTCATCGGGGCCGAGATCCACGGCCTCGACCTGGCGCGACCGCTGGGCGACGCCGTGGTGGCCCAGGTGCGGGCCGCTCTGGCGCACCACCTCGTGCTCTTCTTCCCCGATCAGGACCTGAGCCCCGAGGTCCAGACGGCCTTCGCCCGCCAGTTCGGCGAGGTCACCCCGGCCCACCCGGTGATCGCCTCGCTCGAGGGTCACCCCGAGGTGCTCCCCATCGACGGACGCGAGGACCGCGCCTCGTGGTGGCACACCGACGTCACCTTTCTGGCCACGCCGCCGCTCGGATCGATCCTCCACATGCGCGAGGTCCCCGCCGTCGGGGGGGACACCATGTGGGTGAGCCTGCAGGCCGCCTACGACGCGCTCTCCGAGCCCATGCGCAAGTTCTGCGACGGGCTCATCGCCTGGCACCACGATCCCTGGTTCGCCGCCGACGTCGAGGCCAACGGCGGCTACGAGTGGGACGGCAAGCGCCACGAGAAGCTGCTGCCCACCTCGCACCCGGTGGTCCGCACCCACCCCGAGACGGGGCGCAACGGCCTCTTCGTCAACTCGCAGTTCACGCGCTTCATCGAGGGCTTCTCCCCCCTCGAGAGCACCGCCCTGCTCGACCTGCTCTACCGCCACTGCCAGCGTCCCGAGTTCAGCTGCCGGTTCCGGTGGAAGGTGGGCGCCGTCGCCTTCTGGGACAACCGGGCCACCCTGCACTACGCCCTCGACGACTACGGCGACGCCCTGCGCATCGCCCACCGGGTGACGCTGCGGGGCCCGCGCCCCTACGGCCCGGCCCGGCCCGCCGACCCGTCGGCCTGAACCCGGCCCCGTGGACCGGGGCCGGTGCGACGCCGCCGGCGGCGTGGCCCGGTGTCCGGATCGGGTGACGAACCAGGTGACGAACCGCTCGGCGTAGGCGTCGTCGGGTTCGTAGGCCACTCCGTCGGCGATCAGCGTGTCGATGTCGGCGTCGCGGTAGCCGACCTCGCGGAGCAGCGGGCGCGTGTGCTCCCCCACGAGGGGTGGGGGCCCGGCGATGCGGCCGGGCGTGTCCGACAGCTGGATCAGCTGACCGAACTGGCGGAGCCGACCGAGGACCCCGTGCTCGTAGTCGGCGACGAGCCCCAGGGAGACGTTGTCGGCGTCCCGCAGGATCTGGCGCCCGTCGTCGGTGTCGACGCGGCACCTGGTTGGGCACCCCGACGTCGTCGAGGACCGCCGTCCATTCCGACGCCGGCCGGGTCATGAACGCCGCCTGCAACAGGTCTTCCAACTCCTGGCGACTCCCGCGCCGGGCCGACGCCGTGGAGAAACGGGCGTCGTCGCCGAGGGCGTCGAGACCGAGTGCGGCGCACAGGCCGCCGCCACTGGCCGTCGGTGACGGCGGCGACGCAGATCCACCCGTCGCCGCCGGTGCGGTACAGCCGGTAGAGGGCGTCGACGCCGTGGAGGCCCGGGTCGAGGTGGGGCCGGTCCCAGGCGGCCCCGTCGGGGCCGGTCCACGCGTCAGAGGTGAACACGATGCCGCCGTCGTGCAGTGACGTCCACAGTTCCTGGCCCTCGCCGGTGCGCGCCCGGTGGACCAGGGCCAACAGGACGCCGACGACCGACAGCATGGCGTTGGCCGTGTCGCACATCCCGAAGCGCAGGTACAGCGGGTCGTTCCCGTGGCAGACGGCACCCGCTTCGTACTCGATGCCCGAGGACGCCTGATAGAGGGGGTCGAGGCCGCCGAACCGGCCCAGAGGGTCGTCGAGGCCGTAGGCGTAGGTGTTGCAGTAGATGATGTCGGCCTGCAGCGCCCGGCACGCCGCGTAATCGATGCCGAGCCGTGATGCCACCCCGCGTGTCATGTTGTGGTGGACGACGTCGGCCGCGGCGACGAGGCGCCTGGCCGCCTCCAGTCCCTTCGGATGCTTGAGGTCGAGGGCCAGCGACCGCTTCCCCCGCTGGCAACCGATGAACGGCTTGGCCGAGAAGCGCATGGCGTCACCGTTCACCGGTTCGATCTTCACCACGTCGGCGCCCAGGTCGGCGAGGATCATGGGACCGAAGGGGCCGGCCAGGTACTGGCCGAAATCGATCACCCGTACGTCACCGAGGGCGAAGGGCGGAGCCGGGGGGCGCACGGTGCCGGTGGGGACGGCGCCCTCCCGGGCCGCGGCCGGACCGGACAGCGAGCGCAACACCTCGTCGGTGTGCTCCCCGGGGCGCGGCTGCGGTCCCTTCACCGCCCCCGGGGTGCCGAGAAGATGGATGGGCACGCCCATCTGCCGGGTCGACTCCCGGTCGGGATCGTCCACCGTCGCCACCGTGCCGTTGGCGACGGTCTGGACGTGACGCAGGACCTCGTGGGCCGGCACCACCGCCTCCGCCGCATGGTTGTGGCGGCGCAGTTCCTCCACCAGCTCGTCGACGTCCCACGACCGCATCCGCTGCCGGCGGCGGACGTCGAGCGCGGCACGCTCGTCGGGCGACAGGCCCATCAGGGTGAGGACGTCGGGAGCGTCGTCGAGACCGATGACCTCGTCGAGGGTCTTGAGCGGGGGGAGACCGGACATCACCGAGATGTGGATCCAACCGCCTCCGGCGCACTCGAAGAGCATCGTCTGGTGGATGCCGGGCGGATACGTCTTGGCCATGAGCTCGTGGTAGCCCGCCCCGGGATTGGCCGACGTCCTGGTAGAGCTGCGTGGTGTAGAGCAGCGCCCCCTGGAACAGCGACGTCTGCACGTGCTGGCCGCGCCCGGTCCGCTGGCGGGCCGACAGAGCGGCCAGGGCGCCGGCGCCGACCAGGAAGGCGGCCCCCATCGAGGGCACCGGCATGTGCAGGAAGATGGGGCCCTCGCGCCATCCCGGTTGCGCCCACATCTGGCCGCTCGACGCCTGCACGAGGGCGTCGTAGGCGGGACGGCTGGCCAGGGGGTGCCCGGCGGATAGGCGGGGCACGACACCAAGATGAGGCGGTCGTCGATGGCGCGCAGGTCCTCGTAGCCGAGGCCGAGACGCTCGGCCACGCCCGGTCGGAAGCTCTCGACCACCATGTCGGCGCTGGCCGCCAGGCGGCGGAACTGGGTCCGTCCCTCGTCGGACTTGAGATCGACGACCACCGATCGGCGGCTGCGGTTCCAACAGCGGTAGCCCTCGTACGACCGGAACGGATCGCCACCCGGAGGCTCCACCTTGATCACGTCGGCGCCGTGCTCGGCCAGGAGCAGCACCCCGAGCGGCCCGGCGATCCCCTGGGACAGATCGAGAACACGGATCCCGTCGAGGGCCCCCGCCGTCACCCGCCCTCCCCCGGAGGCGGCGGTCCCGGTGGGGCGTCCCCCGACGACGAGGCGATGGGGCCCGACACGTTCAACGCCTCCTCGCTCGCCCCCAGATAGGCGGCGAGGGCCCGCGGGTCGCGACGGACCTCCTCGGGGGTGCCGGCCGCCACCATCTCACCGGTCTGCATGACGACCACCGTCGAGCAGAGCTCGAACACCAGGGGCACGTCGTGCTCGACGAGGAGGATGGTGGAGTCGGTCACCTCGTGCAGCCGCCGCAACAGGGGGATGAAGGCCTCGGCCTCGCGCTGGGCGATCCCCGCCGTGGGCTCGTCGAGCAGCAGCAGCCGGGGATTGGCCAGCACGATCGAGGCCAGGTCGACGATCCGGCGCGTCCCCGTCGACAGATGACCCGTCGAGTGGGACCGGAACCTCTCGAGCCCGAACGAGCCGATGACGCGGTCGACGGCCAGGCGCTTCTGGCGCTCGGCGCGCCGCGCCCAGGGCATCTGCAGCGTCGTCGACAGCACGTCGATCCGGTGCCGGGCGTCCTCGCACAGCAGCAGGGTGTCCTCCACCGACAGCTCGGGGTAGAGGCGGCAGTCCTGGAACGACCGGACCACGCCCAACCGGGCGCGCTCGTGGGGGACGTAGTCGGCCAGATCCTCGTGGTCGAGCCGCAGCCGTCCCTCGGCCAGCGGGACGATGCCGGACACGGCGTCGAGCAGCGTCGACTTGCCCGACCCGTTGGCCCCGATGAGACCGACGATCGACCCGGCCTCGATGGTCAGGCTGACGCCGTCCACGGCCCGCAACCCGCCGAAGGCGACGACGAGCTCGTCGATGTCGAGCCGGGCCGGGCCGGTCCTCGGTCCCTCGGCGGCGGGGGCGGCCGCGGGGGCGGATCCGACGCCGGTCACGGATCGGCCATGGAGAACGTTCCCGCCGCGGCGGGGGACGGGCTCCGTCCCTGATGGGGGTCGACGGGATGGGCGGGCGCCGGATCGGCCGGTTCGACGGGCGGTGACCCCCGGGTCCGGATGTGCTCGACCCCGGCGGTGACCAGGTCACCGAGTTGGTGCATGATCTGCGCCAGGCCACCGGGGAGATAGAGGATGAAGGCCACCAGCCCGACGCCGCTGGTGAGGAACTCGACGGTCGGGGTGGAGCCGAAGATGGCGGGAAGGCCCTCGAGGTAGAGGGCACCGAGCAGCGCCCCGGGGATGGAGTCGAGGCCCCCGATCACCACCATGGAGACGACCAGGATCGAGAAGGTGGGGTCGAAGGTGTCGGTGCTGAAGCGCTGGGTGGCGAAGGCCAGGCACACCCCGGCGTAGCCGGCCATGAAGCCCGACAGGGCGAAAGCCAGCAACTTGGTCCGGACGACGGGAATGCCGGCCGAACCGGCCGCCACCTCGTTGTCGCGTACGGCGATCAGCCGGCGGGCCACGCCCCGGTCGCGCCAGACCCGGACCATCAGGACCGACAGGACGAGGACAACGAGCGAGAACCAGGCCATGGCCTGGGCCGACGACAGGTTGATCCCGAACAGCGACGGCGAACCGATCAGGGTGGACTCGGGATTGGGCAGGCCCGAGCAGATCTGCTTGTGGATCAGGGGTACCGTCCAGCACGAGGTGGCCAGGACCGACGTCTGCATGAAGAGGGCGAAGCCCAACGTGCTCACAGCCAGGTACAGACCACGGATGCGCAGGGCGGTGAGCCCCACCAGGATCGACACCAGCGCGGTGGCGGCGCCGGCGGCGGGCAGGAGCAGGACCAGGGGGAGGGAGCTGAAGTGGGAGGCGATGTCGGCGCCGACGGCCACGAACCCGAACTGACCCAGCGACACCTGGCCCGACCAGCCGGTGAGGACGGTGAGAGACAGGGCGATCACCCCGTAGATGCAGATCTGGGACATGAGGAAGGAGTGGCCCACCCCCACGACGAACGGCAGGAGCGCCACCACCAGCAGGGTGATCCCCACGCCGGTGGCGCCCACCGTCCGGCGCAGCGCGTCACCGGTTCGGCGGAAGGCGGCGGTGCCCATGGCCCACGAGGACCGCTCCCCACACGCGCGCCCCCTTCTGGAGAGACGCCGCCCGCACGAGGAGGGCGGCCAGCAGGAGGAGGAAGAGGACGAGCTCGACGCTGGCCGTTCCCGAGGAGGGATTGGTGAAATTCCACTGCAGGGCGTCGAGCACCACGCCCACCCCGATCCCGGCGACGAAGGCCACGGGAAGGCTCACCATCCCTCCGATGAGGGCGGCCAACAGAGCCAGGAGGAGCAGGTCCGGACTGAGGACCTCGGTCAACGCGCTCGTCTGGCCGGGCGAGGCCAGCACGGCGGTGACGGCCGACAGGGCACCGGCCAGGGTCCATGCCACCGTCGACGTCCGACGGACCCACACCCCCGACAACCGGGCCGACTCGGCGTTCTCGGCCATGGCCCGCATGGCCAGTCCCCACGATGAGAGCCGGATGAAGGCGGCCAGGGCGATCACCACGATGGGCGCCACGATCAGGGTGAGGACCTCCCCGGGCGAGAAGAGGAAGGTGCCGACGTGGAACGTCCAATTGATGGGGACGGGAAAGGCGCGGAACAATTTCTTGGGCCGGATGAACGGGAACACGGTGAAGAGGAACAACACCTGCGACAACCCGATGGTGGCCACCATGACCATGACCCGGGGCCGGTTGAAGAGCCGTCGCAGAACGAGCTCCGAGACCGCACCCACGGCGGCGGCCAGGGCCAGGGCGATGGCCAGCGCCGCCCAGTAGTTGAAGCCGTAGTCGTAGTAGAGCTTGACCAGGAACACGGCCGCCACCACGCCGAGCTGGCCCTGGGCGAAGTTGACCACCCGGCTGGTCCGGTAGATGAGGACGAGGCCCACGGCCAGCAGGCCGTAGTCGAGGCCGACGATGGCGCCTTCGAGCAGGACCGACGGTGGCAGCGAGAACGACACGCCGGCTCAGTCCGGGGCCGACGCCGCGCCGGTGAGGAAGACCGGCCGCAGGAGGTCGTCGCGCTCCATGAGCTCGGCCGTCGGGCCGTCGAAACGGACCTCACCCCTTTCGATGAAGAAGGCGTGCCGGGCCAGGCTCATGGCGCGGTTGAGGCTCTGCTCGACGAGGATGACCGTCGCCCCGTCGGCGTTGACCCGGCGCACGATGCCCATCAGCCGCTCCACCGTGATCGGCGCCAGCCCGAGGGCCAGCTCGTCGATCATGAGAAGGCGCGGCGTCGTCATCATGACCCGGGCCAGGGCCAGCATCTGCTGCTCGCCTCCCGACAGCGTGCCGGCGGGCTGGTCCAGGCGGGTCTCGAGCTCGGGGAACACGGCGATGGCCTCGTCGAACGCCGCCTTCGTGCGTGGCCCCTGGCGCCGGAACGAGTACTCCCCGACCCGGAGGTTCTCCCGCACCGTCAGGCCGGGGAACGTCATCTTCCCGCCGACCAGGAGGGCGACGCCCTGGTCGATGATCTGCTCCGGCTCGAGGTACGTGCAGTTGGCGCCGAAGATCCGGATCACCCCGCGGTGGGGATGGTCGAGCCCGGCGACGGCCCGCAGCAACGTGCTCTTGCCGGCCCCGTTGGTCCCGAGCAGCGCCACGATCTCTCCCTCGGGTACCTCGAGGTTGACGTCGAACAGCACCTGCTGGGTCCCGTAGAAGAAGTCGAGGTTGTGGACCTGCAGGGCCGGGATGGCGCGGCCCGACTTGCGCCGCTGGCCCTCGGCGTAGCGCTCGAGGACGTCCTCGATGACCAGGGTGATGTCGCGGCGGACGTGGCGGGACCCGATGAGGAGCAGGACTCCTCCGACGGCGCAGACGGGACCGATCAGCGTGAGCGCCGTCCTGACGTTGGTCGAATCGCTGATGGCACCGAGGAGGATCCCGCCGGCGAAGCCGCCGAAGACGAGCGAGTAGACCCCGAACAACCCGAAGCAGATGGCCCGCATCTCCGGCGGGGCGGTGGCCGCCAGGGTCTGGAGGATGCAGATCGACAACGGCGCCGTCGCCGCCGTGGCCAGGAACTGGAGCACCACCACCATCCACAGATGGGGCATGTACAGCGACACGGCGTAGAGCCCGCCGAACAAGGTGATACAGATGCCGGCCAGGAGCAGCGGCTTCTCGGGGGCGCGCCGGAAGAGCTTGTCGCCCACGAAGAAGGCGACGGGCAGCCCCAGGAACGACGACAGCCCGATGATCGAGTAGACGTCGGCGCGGTGGGCCACGCCGAGATGCCAGTAACGCTCGTAGTAGAGCGATCCGAACAGCGGGATCCCGGTGCCGGCGAAGCCGAGGACGGCCACGGCGACGAGCTGGAAATAGAGCGACCGGATGCGCAGCAGCCGGGTCACCGCCGAGCCCAGCAGCACCTTGGGGGCGTTCTCCTGCTCGGTGGCGATGTCCATACCGGCCGCCTTCAGGATGTGACTCGACTCGTTGGCCCCCTTGTCCGGCTCCCGGATGAAGAAGATGGCGATGGCCACCGGCACCCCCAGCAGGGCCAGGGCGAAGGCCCAGCGCCAGTTGTGGGTGGCCGCCGCGATGTAGCCCACCAGGAGGATCCCCACCGTGTTGGCCAGCGGGTCGTTCAGGTTGTGCCAGGCGAAGACACGGGCGCGGCCGTGGGTCGGATAGGCGTCGGCCAGGTAGGCGTTGTGGACGGTGTCGCTCGAGCCCAGACCGACGGCGGCGAACAGGTAGACGAAGACGAAGGGCCAGACGTTGTGGAACATCGCCGCCACCGGGACGAGGACGGCGAAGATGAGGAGGGTCACCGCCGCCACGATCTTGCGGCTGCCCCGGTCGGCGAACACGGCCACCGGCATCCCCCAGCCGATCTGGGCGATGGCGGCCACGAAGCCCACCGCTCCGAGACCGGCGTCGGTCAGGCGGAAGGAGTGCTGGATGTTCGGACCGACGATGCCGATGCCGCTCTGGATGACGTCGGTGACGAAGGCCGCCAACGTGAGGAGGATGAGCGGGGTGAAGCCGAATCCCTCGCGGAGGATCTCCAGGATGGGCGGCGGCTTGCCCTCGCCGGTGCCGGGCATCATGGCCTTGTCGGCCACGATCTCCTTGTCCCGGCTCTTGGCCACCGCCTCGGCCAGCAGCTCGTCGGGGACGATGAAGTTGAACAAGGGCTGATCGCCCTCGAGCAGAGCCTCGTTGCCGATGAGCGGGTCCCTCACGGCTGCCATAGCTGCGCCACGCTAATCCCTGACACGGTCGTCAGGGCAGTCGAGAGGGCGTCAGTCGGCGGCGGTGACGACGGAGAGCGGTCCTTCGGGGAGGACGCAGAGGCGGGCGTCGGGGCCGGCCCCGGCCAGCGCGTCGGCCACCGCCTCGGTGACGTCGGCCACCGGTCGGAGGTGGGCGGCCCGGACCTCGTCGTCGTCGAGCCCGTCGGTGTGCAGCCAGACATCGGCCCTCTGCAGGACGCGTCCGAGCACCTGGACCTGCCACCGGTCGGTCTCCGAGCGCCCCTCGGCCCCGGCCAGCAGATCGCGGTGGGGCGCGGCGGCCAGGAGCCGGGCGAAGGGGCCTCCCGCCGGCAGCCCGTCGGCACAGGCGGCCGCCACCACGATGGTCCCGCCGTCGGCCACCACCCGCTCCGCCGCCGCCATCCCCTTCACCGCCTGGTAGAGATTCCGGTCGAGGGGGTGGCCGGCGTTGGTGGTGAGGACGACGTCGAACCGCCCGTCGACGCGGCTCACCGCCGTCTCCTCCACGAAGGCGCAGGCGGCGCGGTGTCCGTCGGGGAGCGGTCCGGCGAAGACGGCCGTGAGCTGGCGACGGTTGTTGATGGCCACGTCGACCGACAGGGCGGGCGGCGCCAGGGCGGCCGCCGCCCGGACGAAGTCGTGGACGGGGTTCCCGTCGGTGACGAGCCACGTGGCACGCCCGTCGGCGATCCGGGCCGGGCTGTGCGCCTCCAGGATCGTCTCGGTGGCGGCCAGGCCCGGGCACATCCCCTTGGGCCCGCCGCTGAACCCGGCGAAGAAGTGCGGCTCGACGAAGCCCGTCAGGATCCGGACGTCGGCGTCGACGTAACGGGGATCGATCAGGACCGGGGTGCCGTCGACCACGCCCACCTCGACGTGGGCCCCGTCGTCGCCCCGGTGGTCGTGGACGGCGTAGCGCGCCACGATCTCGTCGCCGACGAGCTCGGCCATCTCCTCGGCGGTGGCCTGGCGGTGGGTCCCGGTGGCGCACAGCAGCTCGACCCGGTCCGGTCCGGCCCCCAGCCGCTCGAGCTCGGCCAGCAGCGGCGGGAGCACCGTCCGGTTCGGCATCGGCCGCGTCAGGTCGGGGAAGACGACGGCCACCCGGTGGCGCCGGCCCACCAGGTCGGCCAGGGGCGGCCCGGCCCTCGGCGCCCGCAGCGCGTCGAGGACGGCCCCCCTCTGATCGGCCAGACCGGGGAGGTCGGTCGGGGTGATGACGGTGGCGGCGTCGGGCACGCGGGCCCGGAGACCGACGCGCCCGTAGGCGAGACGGACCTCCTTCACCGCCGCGCCCCCGGTGACCCCGGCTCTGCCGTCTCGAGGGCCACCACGGTGTCGGCCACGACATCGGCCGGTCCCCACAGCTCGGCGTACCGGGCCACCGCCGGCCCGTCGGGGACGACGGTGTCCGCCACCGGATCGAGCCGTTCGAGGTCGTAGTCCGCTCCGATGCCCCGCGCCACCAGCAGGGCGGCCCCGGCCGACGCCGCCTGGCCCGAACGCCGGCGGACGGCGGGGAGCCCGGTGACGGCGGTGAGGACCTCGGCCCACGGCGCCGTGGGCGGATCGGCACCGGTGAGGGCGAGGGACCGGGCCGGCGCCCCGCCGGCGGCCACCAGGCAACGCCGGACCTCCCGGGCCACCGACTCGACGACGGCGCGGGCGAGGTCGCCGGCGTCGTGCTCGAAACTCAACCCGAGGAATCCGCCACGGGCCCGGTCGCGCCACCACGGGGCCCGGGCGCCACCCAGCCAGGGCAGGGCGACGACGCCGTGCGCACCGATCGGGGAGGCCGCGGCCCGGCTCATCAAGACGGCGGCGTCCAGCCCGGTGAGAGTGGACAACCAGGTGAGGAAGGATCCCGCCGCCGAGAGGCCTCCTTCGAGGAGCCAGCCCCCCGACGCCCCGCCGGTGACCACCAGGCCGGCGGGCACGGGGACGGGAAAGGCACCGACGGGGACCGAGACGTTGGCCGTCGTGCCCCACGAGACCATGGGCCGATCGGTCGAGGCGGCGGTACCGAGGACCTCGCAGGCCCGGTCGCCGGCGCCCACCACCACCGGGATCCCGACCGGCAGGCCGAGCTCGGCGGCGGGCCCGGGCGCGACCACCCCGGCCACGGCGTCGGGGGGGATCACCGGCGGGAGCCGGTCACCGATGGCGGCCACCAGCTCGGCCACCGGCTTCCCGGTGGCGTCGGACAACCCGGCGGCCGAGACCATGGTGGGGTCGGTCACCACCTCCCCCGTCATCCGCCAGACCACCAGGTCACGCGGCGTGAGCAGCCACCGGGCGGCCGCCAACCGGTCCGGTTCGTGGGCCGCCAGCCAGGCCACCTTGGCCACCAGAGCGGCCCCGTCGAGAACGGCGCCGGTCCGGGTGTGGACGTCGTCGACCCCACCGAGTCCCTCTGCCATCGCCTCGGCCTCCGCCGCGGCGCGGCGGTCGGACCAGACGAGGGCGGGTCCGAGGGGCCGGCCGGCGGCGGTCACGGGCACGAAGGTCTGGCGTGCCGCCGCGCAGCCGACCGCCTCGACGGCGGCGAAGGACCGGGGCGACGCGGCGCGGGCGGCGGCACAGGCGCCGACCACCGCGTCCCACCAGTCGGCGGGGTCCTGCTCGGCCCGGCCGGCGGCCGGGAACGACGTCCCCACCGGGGCCCGACCCACGGTGCGCGGCCCGTCGGCGTCCCAGACGACGGCCTTGGTGGTGGAGGTCCCGAGGTCGAGGGTGAGGATCAACCGCCGTGCACCGCGTCGGCCACCAGGCGGGCCATCTTCTCCGGCTCGGGGTCCTCGAAGACGACGCGACCGACGGCCATCCCCGCCGCCCCACCGGCCATGGCGTCACGGACCTCGTCGAGGACGGCCTGGCGCCCGGCGTCGCCCCGGGGACCACCGAGGAACAGCACGGGGACACCCACGCTCCCCACCACCCGGGCCACCGCCGCCACCCTGGTCCGGCCCGGGGCCACGTCGGGCACCGGCACCTTGAGCAGGGGGGCGCCGAGGTCGTGGGCGATGACGGCGGCCCGGACGACGGCGTCGGTGTCACGGGCCATCCGGCCGTCGCGCCACGAGAGGGATTCGACGAGGGCCTCGACGCCGGCGGCCCGGGCGTCGTCGATGACCCGGCCGAGAAGCTCCAGGGCCGGTGCCGTGAGCGGGTCGGCGAGATCGATCCGCGTCATGTGCTTCACCCCCGTCCACCCGTCGGCGGCGGCCCGGTCCACGCTCGTCACCAGACGGTCGTCGAGCTCGAAGGCCGATCCGGCCAGACCGGTCCGGTTGATCGAGAGATACGTCCGCTGCTGCGGCCCGAGGGCGCCGGACGCCCGGAGGTCGGCCAGTGGCTGGCGGCTGGCCAGGATGCCGTCGCAGGCGGGGAGGGCGGCGGTCAGCGCCGCCAGATAGGGCGCGTAGCCCTCGATGGTGACGACCCCGCGGGGACGGTGGTCGGCGGCCAGGATGAGCGCCGGCGCCACCAGCGCCGCCGGGGGCGGGGGCGTCACTCCACGCCGGCGGCGCGCAGGACGACCTTGGCCAGCGCCGAGAAGTCCTGGCGCCCGTAGCCGGCGGTCGACGCCGCCGTGAGGACCTGGCGGGAGGTGGCCGTGGTGGTCAGGGGGACGCCGGCCCGGGCCCCGTAGGCGAGGGCGAGATCGAGGTCCTTGGCCATGAGGTCCGTCATGAAGCCGGGCTTCCACCCGTTGGAGGCCGGACTGTCGGGCACGACGCCCTCCACCGGCAGACGGGTCCGCACCGCCGTGCAGTCCCCCGTCGAGTGGAGGAGGACCTCGAGGAGCTTGGCCATGTCGACACCCGAACGCACGGCCAGGGCGGTGGCCTCGGCGGTGGCCACCATCTGGGTGGCGTAGATCAGGTTGTTGCAGAGCTTCACCACCTGACCCATCCCCGGCCCGCCGACATGGACGACCAGTCCGGCCACCGGATCGAGGGCGGGGCGGGCGTCGGCGAGGGTGGCGGCGTCCCCGCCCACCATCACGGTGAGCGTCCCCTTCTCGGCCCCGACGGTGCCGCCCGACAGGGGACCGTCGAGATACCGCGATCCGGCGGCGCCCACCTTCTCGTGCTGGGCCCGCTCGACGTCGGGATCGATGGTCGAGCAGTCGATGACGATGGTCCCCCGACGCAGCGCCGGCACCAGGGCGTCGACCACCTCCACCACCTCGGGGGAGTTGGGGACGCAGAGGATGACGACCTCGCTGGCGGCGGCCACGTCGGCGACGGTGCCCGCATCGGTGGCGCCGAGGGCGACGGCGGCGTCGATGGGCGGGCGGCTGCGCGACGCCACCGTCACGTCATGGCCGGCGGCGAGGAGGTTGCGGGTCATCGGCAGCCCCATGGCGCCCAACCCGATGAATCCGATCTTCATGGTCTCTCCTGGTTCACGACGTCTCTCCTGGTTCACGACGTCTCTCCTGGTTCACGACGCGAACTGGGGGAGCCACCGGGCCGTGGCCGCCAGCAGCTCCTCGGCCATCGCCTCGGTCGCCCGCAGGTCGCCCCGGCCGGCCAGAGGGTCGAGGGCGAACGCCTGGAGAGCCACCTTCCGGTCCCCCGTCACGGCGGCCTCGACGGTCAGCTCCTGGACGGCCACCTGTCGGCGCACCCACTCGGTGATGGCGGCCGGCGCGTGGGGGGCGTCGCGGCCCCGCATCCCGTCGCCGTCGACCACGCACATCGCCTCCACCACGACGTCGGCCGGCAGGTCGGGGCACTGCCCGGCGTTGGGCAGGTTGACCGGGAGTTCCCGGTGCGTGCCGGTGAGCAGCGAATCGATGACCGGCGCCACGATCTCGCCGGAGTCCCACGTCGGGACCTCGGCCGTCCCGGCCAGCACGGCGTCGACCTCGGCGATGTACTCGGCTTGGCTCTCCTGGCGGCGGGCCATCGGCGTCAGCTCGATGCCCCACGTCGCGCCCCACCCCGAATCCTCGGTCAAAGCCGACGGGATGAACTCCGCCACGTGGCGGTCACCGGCTCCGGGCAGCGCGCCGTAGCGGTCGAGAAGGGTCAGCTTCAGCGCGTGCCGCTGGGCGAAGTCGGCCCTGGTGAAGGGCTCGGCCACCGCGCGGTCGGGTCCCGGGCGCAGGGCCTCGAGTCCGCCGAGCTCGTCCACCAATTCCTCGAGCAGGACGAAGCCGTCGGCCCCGTCGATGTCGAGGGCGGTGATGACGGGGAAATGGTTGACGCCGACCACGGTGGGGTGGATGGCGGTGTGGGGTTTCCCGAAGGCGATGGCCACGTCCATGGCGAAGTTGCCCACCTCGTGACAGAGGCCCACCGTCTTGATCGACGTCTCCCGGCAGACCGATCGGGTGAGGCACGTCATGGGGTTGGTGATGTTCAGCATCCAGGCGTCGGGGCAGCCCTGCTCCATGTCGCGCCCGATGCTCACGAGGATGGGGATGTTGCGCAGGGAGCGGCTGATCCCGCCCGGTCCGACGCTGTCGCCCACCGACTGCCGGATCCCGTGCTTGGCCGGGATGTCGATGTCCAGGGCCATCGAGTCGAAGCCGCCCGTCGAGATGGTCACGATCACGAAATCGGCGCCGTCGACGGCCCGCCTCTGGTCGGTGGTGGTCGACACCGTCATCTTGGTGCCCATCGTCTCGTTGGCCTTGCGGGCGAAGACCTCCATCTTCTCGAGGGGGGCGGGATCGATGTCCTCGAGGACGAGGTGCATGTCGGCCAGGGGCCCCACCGCCAGCAGGTCGGTGATCAGCTTGGGCGACCACTGGTAGCTCCCGCCGCCGACGATGGTGACCTGCATGACGATCTACTCCCCGCTCTCGGGCCCCGCTGCGTGGTGCACCCCCGTGTGCGTGCACCGGTGTGTGGCGGGGCCATCATGCCAGGCCCGGACCCTCCGATTCCCCCCGGCCACCGGCGCGCGTCTCGAGCCACCGACGGAACCCGGCCGCGTTCGAATGGACGCCGTTCAACGTCTCGAGCTTCTGGCGCTGGGCCGGATCGACGTCGCCCATGTCGGCGGCGAAGGCCGCGTCCAGAGCGGCGGCGATGTCGACTCCCTGGCGCCAGGCCCCTTCGGCCACCTCCGCCCAGCGCCGCAGGGTCTCCTGGGCCTCGTCGAGGAGAGAGGACGGATCGGGGACCAGGCCGTAGTGGGCCAGGGCCAGGCCGGCCGGGCGGCGCCCGGCGAAGCGCCGGAGCGAATGGAGGGCCTGATCGAGGTCGAAGTCGGGCGGCGGCGTGGACGGCCGCAGGACGCCGGCATCGGGAAGCCGGACACCGACGGCGTCGCCGGCGAACAGGATCCCGCTGGCCGAGTCGTGCAGGGCCAGGTGATGCTTGGCGTGACCCGGCGAGTCGACGGTGACCAGGACGCGGTCGGGTCCCACCCGTATCTCCTCTGCGTCCTCGAGAACGTGGATCCGCTCCGCCGGGGTGGGATCGAGCCGCCCGTACAAGGAGTCGAGCAGGCCCCCGTAGACGCGGGCGGCCGAGTCGACGAGCCGGGTGGGGTCGATCAGGTGCCGGGCCCCCTTCCCGTGGACGTAGACGGTGGCCGAGGGGAACGCCCGGGCCACGTCACCCACACCACCGGCGTGGTCGAGATGGATGTGGGTGACGGCCACCCCGGCCAGATCGGCGGCGCCGAGACCGAGGGAGCCGAGGGCCTCGAGGAGGGCGGGCACCGAACTCTGACTTCCGGTCTCCACCAGCACCGGCGCCGGTCCCGTCAGGAGGTAGCCGGCGGTCACCCGTTCCCACCCCCCGAGAAGGGTGTCGATCTCGATGACGCCGGGAGCGATCTCGGTGGTCATCTCCCTCTCATGACCCGATCACGATCATGACCCGATCTCGATGACCACCTTGACGTCGTCGGGCTGACGGGCCAGAGCTTCGGAGAAATTCTCGAGCGGAACGGTCCGGCTCACGACGCGCTCGAGCCAGGCGTGGTCGGCCTTGGCCAGCGCGGCGGCGGCCGCCTCGTAGTGACGTCGGTTGGCGTTCACCGACCCGACGATCGACTGGTTGGCCAGCACCAGCGACCGGTTGAGCAGCCCGGCGTCGACGGCGAGGCTGCGGCCACTGGAGGACACACCGGTGAGGCACACCACTCCGTTCGGGCCCATGTGCTCCATGGCGTCGAACACCGAGCGCGCTGACCCCGGTGCACTCGATGACGACGTCGGGCTGTTCCACGGCCTCCTCGATCGTCCCCGTGTGGTACGTGGCCCCGAGAGCGGCGACGAGGTCGGGCTTGAGGCCGCTCGTGACCTGGTCGAGGACGTGGACCTCCATCCCGCGCTGGACGGCGATCAGCGCGGCGAGGAGGCCGATGGGCCCCGCCCCCGTGATCACCGCCCGCGTGGGCGCCCAGTGGGCCCGGCCCCCGATGCGGTCCACCTGCTCCCACGCCTTGGCCACCACGCTGGTCGGCTCGAGGAGGACGCCGCAGCGACCGAGGGTGGGATCGAGCTTGACCACGAAGTCGGGCTCGATCCGGTACCGCTCCGAGCAGTAACCGTCCCGCTGCTTGATCCCGCGTTCGGTGTACTGGCCGTTGTGGCAGAAGTCCCACTCCCCGACAGCGCAATTGGCGCACGGCACCGAGTCCGGCCGGCGGACGATCCCCACCACCAGGTCGCCGGCGGCCACGGCGGCGCCGGCCGGGGCTTCGAGGACCCGGCCGAGCGACTCGTGGCCGAGCACCAGCCGGTCGCGTCCCGGTGGCGCCCACCCGTAGGCGCCCGAGGTGATCTCGATGTCCGTCCCGCACACACCGACGGCCAGGGTCTCCACCAGGACCGGACCGTCGGCGAGGGGCGGTTCCTCGACATCGTCCAACCGGGCCGATCCGGCCGTCATCGGCTTCACCGTCAGCGCTTTCATCCCGGTGTCCTCATCTCTTCTGCCTCCTGCGGCTCGGCGATCCCGCACTCCGGCTCTCGACCCTCCCGCGGCGCCACTGCCGGAGATGCGTCTGCGCCAGGCGCGGCAGGATCGGCGCCGCCTTGCGGGCGTCGCCCTCGGGGTGCCCGCTCATGTTGTACGCCGAGTTCACCAGCGACACGTGCGAGAAGGCCTGGGGGAAGTTCCCGACCTGGCGTTTGGCCACGGCGTCGTACTCCTCGGCCAGGAGCCCGACGTCGTTGGTCAGGCCGATCAGGCGCTCGAAGAGGGCGATGGCGTCGTCCTGGCGCCCGATCAGATAGAGGCAGTCGGCCAGCCAGAACGAGCAGGCCAGGAACGCCCCCTCGTGGCCCTGGAGGCCGTCCACGGCATGGGCGTCGGTGGCCCGGTAGCGCAGGACGAAACCGTCCTCGGTCAGGTCGCGCTCGATGGCCTCCACGGTGGAACGGACGCGGTCGTCGGTGGCCGGGAGGAAGCCCACCAGGGGGACCATGAGGAGACTGGCGTCGAGGGCGTCGGACCCGTAGTACTGGGTGAAGGCACCGACCTTGGTGTTGAAACCTTCGGCGCAGACCTGCTCGTGGATGGTGTCACGAAGCTCCCGCCACTCGTCGACGGGCCCGCTCTCGCCGCATTCGTCGACCATCTTGATGGCGCGGTCGACGGCCACCCAGGCCATGACCTTCGAGTGGGTGAAGTGCCGGCGCGGCCCTCGGACCTCCCAGATCCCGTCATCGGGTTCCGCCCACATGGTCTTCACGAAGCCCATCAGGACGCGTTGGAGGGCCCAGGCCGTCTCGCTCAGGGTCCCCCCGACCTTGCTGGCCACGTACAGCGCCGACATCACCTCGCCGTAGACGTCGAGCTGGAATTGTCCGGCCGCCGCGTTCCCGATCCGGACCGGGGCCGACGCCTCGTAGCCCGGGAGCCACTCGACCTCCCATTCGTCGAGACGCCGCTCACCGGCCGGCCCGTACATGATCTGCAGGTCGGCCGGATCACCGGCCACCGCCCGCAGGAGCCAGTCCCGCCAAGCCATGGCTTCCTGGAAGTAGCCGCCCTTCATGAGCGATTCCAGGGTCAAGGTGGCGTCTCGCAGCCAGCAGTACCGGTAGTCCCAATTGCGCCCCCCTCCCAGAGTCTCGGGAAGAGACGTGGTGGGGGCGGCGACGATTCCGCCGGTGGGCTCGTAGGTCAGGGCCTTCAGGGTGATGAGCGAACGCATCACGGTGTCGCGCCAGGGACCTTCGAAATGGAATGTCGAGGCCCAGTCCTCCCACCACGACTCCGTGTCCTCGATGGCGAAGCGGGCGTCGACCGGCCGCGGCACCTCCTCGTGCGACGGATACCAGGTCAGGACGAACGGCACGCGGTCGCCCTCCCTGACCGTGAACTCCGCCACCGTCGTCATGTCCTCGCCGCGCGCGTGGACCGGCGTCCACAGAGAGAGGGCGTCGGGGCCGGCGACGGCCGTGAGCAGGCTGCCGGCCCGGCGCACCCAGGGGAGGACCGAGCCGTATCCGAAGCGCATGGAGAGTCGCATGCGGACATCGACGGTCCCGCTCACCCCGTCGACGACGCGCACCACTTGGGGATGCTCCTCGCGGATGGGCATGCAGTCGATGAGGCGGACGACGCCCTCGGGCGTCTCGAATTCGGTCTCCAGCACCAGCGTGTCGCCGCGGTACCGTCGCCGCGTCTCGACCTGATCGGCCGTGGGGGCTATCCGCCAGAAGCCGTGGCTCTGATCGCCCAGGAGCTGGGCGAAACACGCCTCGGAGTCGAACCGGGGCAGGCACAACCAGTCGATCGAGCCGTCGCGGCCCACGATGGCAGCGGTGTGGGTGTCGCCGATGAGCGCGTAATCCTCGATGGGGAGTGCCACGGCCTCATTCTTACCCGGGGGCCCACCGGAGCCGTGCGTCACACATCGAACGGGGACGTCCGGCGCTCAATCGGAGAGGCAGGTGCCCGTCCCGATCGGCGGGGAGGACGGACCGACGCGACCCACGTCGGCCTTCACCGCCGCCATGGCCAGCGCGTACCCGACGTCGGGGTTGATGGTGGACCGGGCGAAGACGACGCCGATGACCGAACCGTCGGGGATGTGCTGCGACGCGTCCCCTGACGAGATCAGGGGCCCCCCGGAATTCCCCGGCTGGACGACCGCTTCGATCTGGTACACCTGGCGCAGGGTCTGGGTCTTCCCGTAGATGTCGAGGCCGGTGGCCTGGAAGGAAGCGGCGACGGCCGCCGGCCGGTAGTCGAACGGTCCACCCTCGGGGTAACCGAGCACGACGCCGGAGGTGCCCCGATCGACGGTGCCGGTGTCGACGGGCAGGGTCGGGTCGCTCAGTCCGAGGACGCGCAGGACGGCGAGGTCGAGCCGGGGATCGAAGAGCACGGCGGTGGCGGCATGGTGCCCCATCCCGTCGAGGACCACGGGCCGGTCCACGCCCGCCACGACGTGGGCGTTGGTGACCACCAGCCCGGGCGCCACCACGAATCCCGACCCTTCCTGGATGACGCCGCAACCCGCTCCCACGATCTGCACCGTCGACCGTTCGGCCTTCACCACGGCGGCGCGCACGGCGAGGTTGGTGGGCAGCGACACGGGAGGCGCCGCCTCCGGCGGGAGGCCGGCGAACACGATGGGAAAGCCCTCGGAATCCAGGAACGACTCGACCCGGGAGAAGACCGATGGCACGGGGGGGAGGATCCTGTCCATGGCGTGCAGGATGTGCGACCGGTCCACGGCGGCGTCGAGCGACATGAAGCGGCTGTTGGCCAGGAAGCTGCCCACCAGCCAGGCGGCCACCAGCGTGGCCACCACGGCGACGGCCACACCGGCGATCGAATCGACGGCGCCGAGGTGCAGACGCCGGAGGGCGCCGGAGAAGCGGGTCCCGAGGATCCGGCCCACCCCACCGAAGACGAAAGCGGCGCCGAAGACCACGACCATGGCGAGGAGGCTGCGCGCACTGCCCTTGACCGACCCCACGAGGGTGGGCGCCACCAGGGCACCGAGGAACAGGCCGAGGCAGAACCCACCGAACGACAGCACCTGCGACGCCGCCCCGAGCCGGAGCCCGCGGATCCCCGACACCACCACCAGGGCGAGGAGCAGGTAGTCGACCCAGTTCATCGAGGGAGATCCTTCCGCACTTGGACCGGTCCCGTGCGCCGGTCGTCCGCCTCGACGACCGTCGGCTGGTCACAGAGCCGGACGGGGTGCACCCCCGACCATCGGCGCCCGTCGACACGGGGATACGGGGACATGGCGATACTGGTGATGTGCCGGTCATAGACCTCAACGCCGATGTGGGCGAGGGAGCGGGCGGTCCCGACGGTGACGGCGCCCTCCTCGATGTCGTGACCAGTGCCAGCGTGGCGTGCGGCTTCCACGCCGGCGACCCGAGCGTGATGCGCCGGACGCTCGGTGACGCCGTGGAACGCCGCGTCGTGGTGGGTGCGCATCCCTCCTACCCCGACCGTCCCGGCTTCGGACGACGGGAGATGGAGATCTCGCCCACGCGCCTGACAGACGACCTGCTCTACCAGATCGGTGCCCTCGACGGCCTGGCCCGCTCCTACGCCACGCGGGTCAGCTACGTGAAACCCCACGGTGCCCTCTATCACCGCATGGGAGAGGACGAGGCGTGCGCCAGGGCCGTCTGCGACGCCCTGCGCGCTTACGGGGACCTGGCGCTCCTCGCCCCCTACGGATCGGTGGCCATCGCCGTGGCCGAGCGCTTCGGGGTCGAGGTCGCCACCGAGGCGTTCGCCGACCGTGCCTACCTCCCCGACGGCCGGCTGGCCCCGAGAGGCGACGAAGGCGCCGTCGTGACAGACGCCGACGATGTCGCCGGGCGCGCCGTGACCCTGGCCGTCGAGCACCGGGTGGCGGCCGTCGACGGACGCTGGATAACGGTGGCCGCCTCGTCGATCTGCGTGCACGGCGATACGCCGGATGCCGCGGCCCTGGCCCGGAAGGTGCGCGGCTCCCTGACGGACGCCGGTGTCGAGCTCCGACCCTTCGTGAGATGACGCCGACCCTCGCGCCATGACGCCGGCGCGTCGGGTCCGTGCGTTCGGCGACAGTGCCGTCGTGGTCGACGTGGACGGCGTCGACGAGGCACACGGACTGGCCGCCGTCGTCGACGACGACCACCGGGGCGGGATCGAAGACGTGATCGTGGGCTTCCGGTCGGTGACCGTGGTGGCCGATCCCACCGTCACCGACATGGTCGCGTTGGGTGACCTGCTGGCCTCGATGCCGGCGTCCCCCACCGGCCGGTCGGCCACCCGACTCGTCGAGATCCCCGTCGCTCTCGACGGGCCCGATCTGGACCAGGTCGCCGACCTCGCCCACCTGTCGCCGTCACGGGTCGTCGACCTCCTCACCGGGACCGATCTCCAGGTCGCCTTCGTGGGGTTCGCCCCCGGGTTCGCCTATCTGGTCGGGCTCCCGCCCGACCTCGCCTCGGTACCGCGCCGACCGACTCCGCGCCCCGCCGTCCCCGGCGGGTCGGTCGCCCTGGCCGGCGGCTTCGCCGGCGTCTACCCGCAGACGTCACCGGGGGGCTGGCACCTGGTGGGCCGCACCGGCATGCGGTTGTTCGATCCCGGATCCCCGCCGTACTCCACCTTGCGGGCGGGGGATCTGGTCCGTCTGCGCACCGCCGAGGTCCCGGGCGCGGCCCCGTCGACGCAGGGGCGGCGGTCCCTGCGGTCGGACTCCGACCGCCGGGTCGTCGTCGAGAGCGCCGGCCTGCTCTCGCTCGTCCAGGACGGCGGCCGTCGGGGGGTCGCCGCCCTCGGGGTGCCGCGGGCCGGAGCAGCCGACCCCTATGCGCTGCGTGTCGCCAACCGGCTCGTCGGAAACGCCGACGGCGCCGCCGCCATCGAGACCACGGCACGAGGCCCCACCCTGCGCTTCACGGCCCCCGCCCATGTCGCCGTGGTGGGGACGGCCGAGCTGACCATCGACGGCCGCAGCGTCCCCGGTGACGCCCCCGTGCCCGTCGGTGCCGGCCAGACGTTGGTCACCGGCGACGAACACCGGGGACTGCGGTCGTATGTCGCCGTCAGCGGCGGGATCGACATCCCCGCCGTGCTCGGAAGCCGGTCGTCGGACGTCCTGTGCGGTCTCGGACCCGGCCCTCTCGTGCGTGGCGACGTCCTCGGCCTCGGCTGGCCCGGTCGGCCCGGCGGCCGGCGGCGGGCCGATGCGCCGGGCGTCGTCGTCCCCCTCCGGGTGGTCGTGGGCCCCGATGCGTTCCCGACCACCACGGTGGACCGGTTGGTCTCGACAACCTGGACGGTCGACCCGTCGAGCGACAGGATCGGCGTCCGCCTGTGGTCGGAGGAGCCTCTCACCACCGGCACTCCCGAGGTCGCCTCGCGGGGGATGGTCACGGGTGCGATCCAGCTTCCGCCCGACGGTCGACCGATCGTCCTTCTCTGTGATCACGCCACCGTCGGCGGCTATCCGGTGATCGCCACCGTCGTGAGCGCCGACCTCGGCGCCCTCGGTCAGCTCCGCCCGGGCGCCGCCGTCCGCGTCGAACCGGTCGATCTGTCGGAGGCCGTCCGGGCCCGGTCGGTGCGTGAGCAGTGGGTCCGCGACGCCGTCATCGGCTGGTACCCCGTCCGGAGCGACTGACCCCGTCCGCGTCTGGGAGGCCGCCCGGATCCGCATCGCCCAGCTGAACGAATGTCCGGTCTGCCTCTCCTTCCGGGCGGCCTCGGTCAAGGAGCAAGGGGTCGACGAGGACTTCTACGCGCACGTCGCCGACCACGACACGTCGACCCTGTATTCGGAGCCCGAACGCCTGGCCATCGCCTACGCCGAGCGGTTCGCCATCGACCACCTCGCCATCGATGACGCCTTCTTCGACCGCCTCCGCAGCGTCTTCACCGATGCCGAGATCCTCGACCTCACCATCTGCCTGGCGGCCTTCCTCGGACTGGGCCGCCTGCTTCGCGTCCTCGGGATCGACGAGACCTCCCTGATCGACGTCTGACGGGGAAGCCCGGGCTGTACAGACCGGGCTCGGTGGCCGTGGGTCGCGTTCAGGAGCCCATGACGAACCAGGCCACCACGACGTCGGTCTTCGGCGCCTTGGTCAGCCTGACGGTGAACGAGTCCAGCAGCGGGAACGGCGGCCGCCACCGCCACCCCCTTGGCCATGGTCTGCAGGGTGGCCAGCACCATGCTGGTGGCGGTGACGCCCGGAAAGGACACCGTCACGCTCTTCTTCCTGGCGGCGATGGTGGCCAGCACCGCTGCGGGAGAAGGTGGCCGGACCCTGGACCTCGAGGGCGGGACCGCTCCCGTCGTTCAGGGCCAGCACCCCGGGGCCCGTACCGGAGCTCTGGCCCTCCACCCCGGGGTTGCGATCCGACGCTCGCTCCCCTGACGCCGGGGCCGGTACCCTCGCTGAAACCGAAGACGCCGGGTCCGGCCCCGTTGCTGTCGCCCTCGACGGCGGCCCCCGTGCCGGCGGTGCTTCCGTAGACGGCCGCTCTCGGTGTTCCGGGGGTTCGTCAACTCCCCGTACACGGCGTATCCCGTGCCCGTTCCGTTGTCGGTGCCGAGAACGCCGGGGCCGGGACCGTCGCTCTCGCCCTGGACGCCGGGTCCGCGGCCCTGGGTGAATCCGTAGACGGCGGGCTGGCTGTTCTCGGGGTTGGTGACGGTGCCGAGGACGCCGACGCCGGTGCCCGTTCCGTTGTCGGTGCCCGAGACACCCCGATATCGGCCCCGTGACCACTGATCCCGGTGCTGTAGGTCCCCCCCGGGGCCGCGGCGTGGGGGTCGGCGAGGGACGCCCATTCGGTCGCACCGGAGGCGACGACTCCCGGGCGGTTCGCCGTTGCCGTGCCGGTCCCTCCCGACGCGGCGCCGTCCGGGGTGGGCCGGTCCGCAGCGGCCTCGGACGTCGGCGTCGTCTCGCCGTGTCTCTTTCCGCCCCCCGCCGTGCCGCCCGGGGCCGGCGCGGGCGTCGTGACCGGGACCGGCGGACGCGTCCGCCGACGGCCTCGTCGCCTCGTCCTGGACGGGGGTGGGAACGATCCCATCGTCACGCTTCGTCATCTGAGACCCTCTTGCTGCCGTGGACCTACCCGCCGCGCCGTTGCGCCTGACCCGGGACCGGCTGCGGTGACACCGAGACGCCGGCCCTGTACCGGAGACCGGTACCCCCCCGTCTGTGAGCCGAACTATACGGGGAGGCGGACGACCGTCCTTCACGGGCACCGGCGGCGAGCTACGAACCGGTGGGGGAGACGTAACCGGAGAGGTGGGCGGCCGACGCGTCGGCGATGTCGGCGACCACCTCGTCGCGGCCCCGTCTCGACCACGCTGAACCCGCTGTGGTCGCCGTCGCCGTTCACGACATCGGGTCCACGGTCGCCCGGTGTGTAGCTCGTGACGATGGCGACGTGCTGGGCCACCAGATCGGGGACGTCGAGTCCGTACACGGCCACGTCCCCCGGTTGCGGGATGTATCCCGATCCCACCGGGTGCCACGTGCCGTTGGCCATCCCCCACTCGTAGAAGCTGGCCGCCGACGAGTTGAGATCTCCGTTGATGTACTGGTAGTCGACGGTCGCCCCGGCCTTCTTCCACACCCAGGCGGCGAAATCGGCGCACCATTCCTCGTCGAGGTTGTCGTTCCCGCAGTCGTCGGTTCCCGACACCCAGTACGCGCTGTACTTGTTGCAGTAGGTGTTGGCCGGATCAGTGGAATAACCGACCTGGCTCTCGCGCGATGGAGACGATCCGGGCCTGCAGGGGTGTCATCGAGACGGGAGCGGATGTCGGCACACTGGGACCGGATCCGGCCTTGCTCGTCGGTCCGCCCAGCACGGACAGACCGAACCCGACCACGATCACGACGACCACGATGGCGATCGGGCTGACGATCCGGGTGGCGCGGCGCGGCCCTCGCCGTTGGCTCCCCGGCCCATTCCCGGTCGGGGGCGGCGTGGGAGGCCCCGGCGGTGAACCGCCTCGTCTCGAGATGTCGGTGAGAGTCAGTGGAGTCTTCCCTGGTGCACGGGCCGCTGAGCGACGGAGCCGGTTGTCGACGGCAGATGGTGGACACGGTGAGGATACCGAGAGGTCGCCCCCGTCTCAGGTCACACGCCGAACCGCAGGCCCGGAGGCCGACGTTCCGACCTGTGGGTCGGCTGTGATCGTCGTCCGTGACACCGAGAGCCCTATCCTCAGCGTGATGTCGGAGCTCGACGTTGTCCCCCTGACGACCGTCCTCGGTGCCGAGGTGTCCGGCGTCGCGTTGACCCCCGCTCTCGACCGTGCCGTGGTGGCCCGCCTCCGACAGGAGCTTCTGCGCCACAAGGTCCTGTTCTTCCGGCGGCAGTCTCTCGATCCGGCCTCGCTCACCGGACTGGCCCGGCTCTTCGGACAGCCGACCGAGGCGCATCCGGTCGAGCCCAGCGTCGAAGGTCATCCCGAAGTCCTGGCCCTCGACTCCGACGAGGGCGCCCGGGCCGACGTCTGGCACAGCGACCTGACCTTTCAGGAGCGTCCCCCCTTGGGTGCGATGTTGCATGCCATGGTCGTTCCCCGGGTCGGCGGCGACACGATCTGGTCGGACCTGTCCGCCACCTATGAGGCGATGTCGCCGACCCTGCGGGGGTTTCTCGACGGCCTCACGGCGTCCCACACCCCGGCCAAGGCGGGGGGCTACTTCTCCCAGCGTGACCCCGGTGGTGTGAAGGCCGGTCGGACGGCCGCCGCCGGAGCCACGCACCACCCCGTGGTACGGGTCCATCCCGAAACCGGGCGGCGGAGTGTGTTCGTGAATCCTCTCTTCACCGACAAGATCGACGGGCTCCGCCGGACCGAGAGCGATGCGTTGCTGGCCGTCATCCACCATGTCGCCATCCAACCCGAGCGTCTCGTTCGGTGGCACTGGCGCGCCGGTGACGTCGCCTTCTGGGACAACCGGTGCACGATGCACTATGCGCTCCTGGAGTTCACCGGTCCCCGACGGATGAACCGGGTGGCGCTCGAGGGTGACCGTCCGGTCGGGACCGGCTCCTGATCGGGTCCGGGTGGCCCCGGATCAGCTCGACGCCACGAGATCCAGCACGACAGGCGCCAGGGACATCCCGGCGGCGGTCTGCATGCGGACGACGACCCTGAACGACCCCGCCACCGACGCCTCGACGGTGACCGATTGCGTGGCATCACCGGGACCGGTACAGCCGGTGGTCCGGGGCGGGCTGAGTACGCCGCTGTCGGCGGACAGAGTCAGTCCACCGGCGGCGACGCTCCAGCGGACCGCTGTCCCCCCGGGCGCGATCTCCTCGACACCGACCTGGAGGGTGGCGGGCTGGCCCACGCGTAGCGACATCCCCCCAGCCGGCACCGAGAAGCCCACGGCCGGGAGACGACCGGTGGCGAACGAGGGGGGGCTGGCGGCGGGCGACGCTCCCCATGACGCATCGGGTGTGGCCGAGAGACCGAATGTGACGGTGCCACCCGTCGTGATGATCGAGGACGGCAGCCAGGGACGATTCCAGCCTCCCGCCCCGGACGCCGGCGGGACGGAGGCGCAGGGGGGGGCAGGGGCCGAGAGCTTCGCACCACCGACGGTCAACGAATGGATGTACGGGGTCGAGGCCGACGCCCGCGGTGCGTGGAGAACGAGCGTCCGGTTGTCGGGGAGCGTCAGCACGGTGTCCGGGAACAGCGGGCTGGCCAGGGCCAGGTCGGCGGCGCCCGGTGTGACCGGGAACAGGCCGATGGCGGCCCACACGTACCACGACGACATCGCGCCCAGATCGTCGTTTCCCGGTTCATCGTCGGGGTGATCGGAGTAGAGGGTGGTGGCGATCCGTCGGACGACCTCCTGGGTCCGCGACGGTGCGCCGAAGTAGTCGTACTCCCACGGTGTCCACAGACTCGGTTCGTTTCCGGCCCAGTCGTACGGGAGGTACCGTCCGGCGTTCAGCTGGGTGAAGAAGGTGTTCAGCTTGGCCACGGCGGCGGCGTTCCCGCCCATGAGACTGCCCAGAGCGGCGAGGTCCTGCGGGACCGCCCACGTGTACTGGATGGCGTTGCCCTCCTCGAAGCCCACCTGACCACCGTCCTCGAACATCGAGGTCTGGAAGGCGGGCCCCTCGGGGAAGCTCCCGTCGGCGTTGCGCGCCTCGATGTAGCCCGTGGCCGGATTGAACAGGTACTCCCAGTTGTGTGCCCGCTGCATCATCGTGAGGGCGAGGGAGCGATCTCCCAGGGCCGACGCCAACTGGGCGATCGAGAAGTCGTCGATGGCGTACTCGAGGGTGACGGATCCCCCGATGGAATAGTCGATCGAGTCGAGATCGAGGGAGCCGGCATCGACGTAGTGCTGGGCCAGGTACTGATCCAGGTACTGCCGTTCGATCTCCAGGCCGTGGATCGGCTCCGATCTGCGTCGCCCCTTTCACCATGGCCGCAGCGCCGCCTCGACGTCGAACCCGCGGACACCGAAGGCGTAGGCGTCGGCGATGATCGGATCGGCCGAGTCCCCGTTCATCTGCGAGGCGTCGCCGCCGACGATGGCCCACTTCGGCAGCCAGCCTCCCTGCTCGGCGTCGTTCACCAGCGACTGGATCATGTCGCCCGCCTGGTGGGGCGCCACGAGGGAGACGAGCTGGATCTCCGAACGGTAGATGTCCCACTCGGAGAAGTTGGCGTACTGCGCGTGGGTCCGCGATCGGTGGACGCGTCCATCGGAGCCGATGTACTGACCGTTGTCGTCGCTCACCACATTGGGGTGGAGGAGCGAGTGGTACAGGGCGGTGTAGAAGGTTCGCTGTGCCGAACGGGCTGCCCCCGCCGATACGGACGCGGCCGAGAAGGGAGTTCCACCGTTGCCGGGCCAGCGACTCGATCCTGCCGAGGGACCACCCCGGGTCTTCGCTGCCCAGGTTCCGGGTGGCGTCACCGGTACTCACGAACGAGACGCCGACCTTCATCAGGACCGATCGATCGGCCGCTGCGTCGAAGGACACGAAGGCGCCGCAGGCCTTACCGGCGCAGCTCCTGCTCCCCGGCGAGACGAGGGAGCCGTCCCAGGAGCCGACCGAGGCGAACGGGCGATTGAAGCGAGCGGTGAAGTACAGCGTGTACGGCGTCCCGGTGTCACAGAACTGGCCGCTCGTCACCTGACCGCTGATCTCGTCGTCGCCGACGGCGTGAAAGCCGGACTGGCTGACCCCGTTGGCGCTGTCGGACACCTTGAACAGGACGTTGGCAAGGCCGGTACGGGGAAAGGTGAACTGGGACAGGCCGGTTCGCGTCGTCACCGTCAGCTCGGCCGTGATCTTGGCGGGGCCGAGTGCCACCCGGTAGCGCCCGGGGGACGCCTCTTCGCCGCTGTGCGAGAAGGAGTCGTTGGCGTTCTCGGGGTCGACTCCTATGGGTCCGACCGTCGGAAGGACGGGGACGTCTCCGTAGCTGGCGCAACCGGTTCCGCTCATGTGGGTGAGACTGAATCCCGAGATGTCGGAGTCGGCGTAGGAGTAGCCGCTGCCGTCGGTGCGGTCGGGCGTGGTGTCGGGACTCCACTGCACCATCCCGAAGGGCACGTCGGCGCCGGGGAACTCCCCGATATTTCCGGGTGCCACCGGTGCCGCCCCGGTGCCGGCCAGAGGGTTGACGAGGCCGACCGGGTCACTGATCAGCGGGGCGGGACCGACGGAGACGGCGGAGGCGGCCCCCGCGTCCACGGCGGGCAGGAGACCGACGAGGACCGCGGCGATCACCACCAGAACCACCAGCGGCCTGCGGTTCACCCGTTGCCCGTCCCCACGGCGCCGAACGTACCAAACGAGCCAGAATCTCGTTGTGGTTGACCGGTTCGTCCAGGCGATCGTTCTCGTCACCGATCTCCACGCCGCCGGCCGCCGCCTGGAAGATCTCGGGTTCACGGTGCTGGAAGGGGGACGGCACCCCGGACGGGGCACCGCCAATCGGATCGTCCCGCTCGGCCATCAGTACCTGGAGCTTCTGGCCGTCGTCGACGAGGCCGAAGCCCTCTCGTCACCCCAGGGACGACCGGTCGTGGCCGCCCTGTCGGCGCGCGGTCCCGGCCTGGCCCGGTGGTCGGTGGAACCGCATGACATCGACGCCGCGGCGACGCGGGTCGGACATCCGATCGAACGTCGACGCCGTCTCCTGCCCGACGGCACGGCGGTCACGTGGCGGGCGGTGGCCGTGGACACGGCCTGGAGAGAACCGTGGCGCTGCGCCTTCATGGCCTGGGACGACCCCGACACCCACCCCGGGCGTTCTCCCGTCACCCACCCCAACGGGGCGACCGGTTTCGCCCGGCTGGACGTCGTCGTACCCGCTGAGGCGGCGTCCCTCGATTGGCTGGGCGGTCCGGTTCCCGCCGGTGTCGTCCTCCGGGTGGGCACGACGCCCGGCGTCACGGAGCTCTGCCTGTCGACCCCGGACGGCGACATCCCCGTCGGCTCTCGGTGGTGAAGCGGGCTGACGTCGACTGACGTCGACTGACGATGGTGCCTCGGCCCGGCTCCGTCACAGCCCCGCGGTACGGTCCCGCCATCGGGATCATCCGGTGATGCCCTTCTCTCCATCGTCGCCGACAAGGGGACTCACCGATGACAACCGAGAACAGCCGCCACCGGGATCTCGTCGCCCAGCTGGAAGACGGGATCGCATCGCTCACCTCGTCCGACGCATGGCGCGACCACCTCGTCTTCCAGAGCCGGTTCCACCGTTACAGCTACGGCAACGTCCTTCTCATCGCCTCTCAGGACAGCCGGGCCACCCGCGTCGCCGGATTCAGAGCCTGGCGACGGCTCGACCGCCAGGTCCGCAGGGGGGAGAAGGCGATATGGATCCTCGCCCCCGTGGTCGGCAAGAAGACGGAGGCCGGAGAGGATGTCGATGAGCGGGTGGTCCGGGGCTTCCGGTACGTCCCCGTCTTCGACATCTCCCAGACCGACGGCGAAGACCCACCGACCGTCTGCACGAAGCTCGCCGGCGACGATCCGGGGCATTTCTACGACCGGCTCCTCGGTGTGGCCCGGTCCCTCGGCTTCCGGGTGGAGGACCACGAGTTCGGTGACACCACCAACGGTGACTGTTCACCGTCGGAGCGCCGCATCCGCGTCCACCTCCACAACTCCCCCGCCCAGCGGCTCAAGACCCTCGCTCATGAGCTCGCTCACGCGTTGCTCCACGAACACGTCGAGGACCGGGCACTGGCCGAGCTGGAAGCGGAATCGACCGCCTACGTCGTCTGTCGGGGGATAGGCCTGGACACGGGCGACTACAGCTTCGGCTATGTCGCCACCTGGGCCGGTGGCGGGTCCGAGGCCATCGCCGGGATAAAGAGATCCTGCGAGCGCATCCAGAAGACCGCCGCCCTCATTCTTCACGCCGTCGGCGAGGACCAGGAGCAGGCGGCGTGACCCGTGTGCGCCCTACCGCCGGAGCTGGGCGTATTCGATGACGCGGGAGACGATCGTGTCATCGGCCTTGGCCAGGGAGCCGGCGTCGAAGGGTGGTTGAGGGTCGTACTCGATCATGAGCTGCGCGGCCTCGGCGGCGGTGCGGTCGACGAGGAGCTCCACCAGGCGCAGGGCCATGTCGATGCCGCTGGAGACGCCGGCGGCGGTGATGATCCGTCGGTCCAGGTGCTCCACCACCCGCTCGGCCGTGGGCTCGGCGCCGTGGGCCTCGAGCTCCGGGTAGCACGACCAGTGGGTCGTGGCCGTGAGCCCCCGCAGCAGTCCGGCCGCCCCGAGGACCAGGGATCCGGTGCAGACCGACGTCGTGAGCCGGGTGGTGGCATGGGCGTGGCGCACCCACTCGAGTACCCGCTCGTCGCTCTCCAGGGGACGGGTGCCGACCCCGCCGGGGAAGACGATGACGTCCGGCTCGGGACGCTCGTCGAAGCGGGCGTCCACGGTGATGCCGAGCATGCCGTTCTCACTGCGGACCTCGCCGCGTTCGTGGCCGATGAAGGTGACCTCGATCTGCGGGATGCGTTGGAGCACCTCGTAGGGGCCGACCCCGTCCAGAGCGGTGAATCCGGGGAACAGCGGAATGACGACCTGCAGTGGTGCGGTCACGCCGGTTTCCTCTCGTCGACGACGACGCGGAAGCGCCGCCGGTAGGCATCGGGTGCGACACCGAGTCGTCTCTGGAAGACCCGGCGCAGCGTCTCGGCGGTGCCCAGACCGCAACGGGTGGCGATGACGTCCAGGGTGTCGTCGGTGGTCTCCAGGTCGCGCCGCGCCGCCTCCAGGCGGACGCGCTCGACGAACCGCCCGGGCGTCTCGCCCACCTCGGCCGTGAACACCCGGGTGAAGTGGCGCACGCTCATGGCGGCCGCGGCGGCCAGGGACGGGAGGCGGTGGTCACCACCGGGTGCCGCCTCCACCAGGGTCTGCACGGCCCGGACGGCGGAACGTTCGGCGCGGGGCACCCACACCGGCGAGGCGAATTGGGTCTGCCCGCCCGGTCGGTGCAGGAACATCACGAGCCAGCGGGCCACGGTCTGGGCCACCTCGACACCGAGGTCGTCCTCCACCAGGGCGAGGGCCAGATCGATGCCGGCCGTGACACCGGCGCTCGTCCAGAACTTGCCGTCCCTGATGTAGATCGGATCGGGGTCGACGTCGAGGGACGGGAATTCGGCGGCCAGCTGCGCGGCGCGTGCCCAGTGCGTGGTGACCCGGCGGCCGTCGAGCAAACCGGCCTCGGCGGCCAGAAAGGCCCCCGTACAGACCGTGACCACCCGCCGGCAGAGCGGAGCCGCCGTCCTGATCCACGACAGCAGCTCGTCGTCGCCCCGGGCGGCCTGCGCCTGGTCGCCACCGGGAAGCACCAGGGTGTCGATGGCGGCGCCGGGGTCGGGAAGGGGCACCGTCGACAGGCCGATCCCACTCTCGGCCCGGAGGGGACCGCCGGCCCTGGAGGTCAGCGACACCTCGTACCCACCGGACCCACCGACGGACCGCAGGGCGCGCGTCGCCCCGGCGAACACCTCGAACGGGCCGACGGCGTCGAGCGATTGCAGCCCGGGATAGGCGACGATGACCACGTGGCGCTGCTTCATCCCCGTCAGCGTGCACGGCGGGGCTGCTGGCGTCAATGACACGATACCCACGAATTCGGCCATCGGCCAGCCAGCGGCGGCGGCGAACCCGTGGATCGCCCCAGCGAGAGCTGTCTCCGAGAGCTGTCCCCCGAAGCTCCGCGACCCTGCGCCGCGATCCCCGTGGGCGGGGCTAGTACTTCATCGCCTGTAGGAAGAACACGCCGTTCGGGGTGCCGACGCCGGTCTGGTCGTCGTACCCGGGGGCGGCGAAGATCGTCGTGGGGATGTCGATGCTCTGCAGCACCCAGGCCAGAGGGCTCGACGGATCCGACGGATCAGTCAGGTTGGTCCGGACCGTGGCCTCATGGGAGGGCGGCGCCGCCACGTCGGTGATGGCCGAGGTGTCGATGTCCTTGTACAGCAGCGGGTTGATGAAACCGATGGCTGCACCGTTGTACTGGACGGCGTCGGCCACCACCCCGGCGAAGAGCGGGGAAGCCAGGCTGGTCCCGCCGAGACGGTACGTCGAGTAGTAAGTCCCGTCGGAGAACGTCTGGGTCTCGCCGATCTCCAGGCCGGTGTTCGGGTCGGCGGGCATGGCCACGTCGGGCACGGCCCGCATCGGCGTCTTCCCGAAGTACTTCGAGATCTTGGCCGGGACCACGCCCACTTGGTAGGAGGGCTGGGCGTAGACGACGCTCGTCCCACCGCCGGCTCCGCTGGAGAAGGTGCCCGGTGGCTTCGGCTTCCAGGTGTTCTTCGTCGACAGGGCCGAGTAGAAGTTCGACCAACCGGTCTGGAATACGATGTTGCCGTTCTGGCCGATCTCGGTGCTGGTGCCACCCACGCCGGTGGCGTACGGGTCGGAGGCCGGCAACCCCACCTGCTTGGTGCCGGTGGCGGCCACTTCGTCACCGTCGTCGCCCGACGAGAACATCACGGTGATCCCCGTGGTAGCCGCTTCGAGCAGGTACTCGTGGTAGTAGGCGATCGCTCCGGCGGGGAGCGCTTCGGTGCCGTCGGACCACGAGTCGGTCACCACCGAGGCCAGGTGGTTGTCGATCACCGATGCCCATGCCGTGTCCAGGCCGCCCGCACAATTCTTGCCTCCGACGTAGACGATGTTGGCTCCCGGTGCCATGGCGTGGACCGACTCGACATCGAGGGTCTCCTCGCCGTACCAACCCTGCGGGCCGCACTCCTTCTCCTTGTTGTACCCGTCGGCGGGCGGTGTGACCTGTGTGTACTGGCCCGACGCGAACGTGGGCAGGTCGTTCTGGGTCGACCAGGTGTCGGCGTCCGAAAGCATCGTCGGGGCGGCGTAGGCGTCGGTGATGGCCACGGTGACTCCGTGTCCGTCGGTCCCACCCTGGATCTCGTTGTACAGACCGAAGGCCTGCTCGTACTGGTCGGCGTCGTAGCCGCAGATCGTGTACGGCCAGTTCTGGCCGTAGGCCTTCGGCTTGTCGGTGGCCATCGTCTGCCCGTAGTAGGAGGAGCAGGGCTGGACGCCGTAGTGCACTCCCGGTGGCGGGCCCGGAAGGGTGCCGTCGGGGACGATCTTCGACGGGGCTGACGTCGATCCTTGTCCGGTGTCATCGGCCGGCTTCTGCAGAAGGCCCGCGTCATCGAGATTGACCACACCGGCCACCGTGCCGCTCAAGCCGGCCGGGACGGTGTAGTTGCCGACGGGCTCGGCCAGATCCTGGCCCCGGTACGAGTAGGTGTGGAGAGTGGTCCCGACCAACGACTCGGCGCGGCCCATGGTCCCCGTCACCTCGACATAGAGGCGGCTGGGAGCAACCGACTTCACGGTGAGACCCGCACTGCGGACCCAGGACTCGACGGCGGAGACGGCGGCAGGGGACGGTGAGTAGGTGGAACGGAACTGCGCCGGCGTCAGGAACTTCCGGAACGACGCACTGCCGGGCGTGGACAGCGCCTGGACCTCCGCCTCCACGGCGGACTCGTTGGGCAGGCTCAGCAGGACCTCGAAGTCCACGGGCTCCGAGGCGCGTACCGCACCCAGGTCCCGCGCCTGGTTCACGAACCCCGGCCGGCTGTTGGCCAACGCGCTGGTGGCGCTCGGTGCCGCCCCGGCCATCTGGGTCAATCCCAGACCGCCGATCAGGGCGCCCACCGCGCCGAGGGTGAGGGACGTCCGGACGCGCCGGACCTTTCGACTCCGCATGTCGTAACCCATTTCGTTGTTTCCCCGCCTCGATATTGGTTACTTACGAGCTTCCAGGCCCGGGCTCACTTTGTCAACAAGGCGGACCGGCTCCGGGACCGGCCGAGCTCGACGGGCCTGATCGCCGGAACCGACACCGGGTTCGTTGATTGGGCCTTATTTGGCCCCGTGGAGAGCGCATGTTGATCGGGGGGGCCGACGCTGTCGCAAGGGTCTCCGTTGCCGGACCTGGCCTTGTCTCGGGGGTGACCATGACACGTTGCAGCTTCGTCGGCGCCGTTGCGTCGGGCCGATGACATCGGTCCCCGTGTTCGCCGTGATTCTCGTGTTGCTGGAGTTCGTCGCGCTGTTCGCCGCCACGTGGATCGCCTGGTTCGCCATCCTCGCCGTCTACCAAATTTTGACAAGGAAGCCGAGAAGCCGGCACAGCTGATTCGCCGGGGGCCTCAACCCTCGGTCCGGATCAGGATCTCCGTGGCGGCGCGTTCGCCCGACCGGACGGCGCCGTCGATGGCCCCGTGCGACAACGTCGAGGTCTCGGTCCCGGCCCAGTGCACCCGCCCGAACGGCTCCCGCAGCAGATGCCCGTAGCGGGAGAGGATCCCCGGCGGGTAGTGCGCCATCGAGCACCCGCGCGTCCACTGCTCGGTCCACCACGCCGTCTCGATGAATGCGATCGGGGAGCGGGCCCGGGGTCCGAACCGGGCGGCGACCGCCTCCAGCACGGCCCGGCGCCTCTCGCCCTCATCGAGGGCGCCGACGCGCTCGGCCACCGGTCCGAACGTGAACGACGCCAGGACGCCGGGGCGGCCCGAGGCCGGTGAGGCGTCCAGGGTGACCTCGGCGGCCGACCGGGGCTCGGCGCTCTGCCCGCTGTAACCGTCGACTCGCCAGAACGGCTCGTCGTAGATGAGCAGGGTCTTCGTCTCGGGACCGGCCACGGCGCTCGTGTAGAGCGCCGTGCGGTCCGCGGGGAGCACCGGATCGAAGGCGATCCCGAGGGCCAGCGCGGGGGGAACCGAGACGACGGCGTGGCGGGCCGTCACCGACAGATCGTCGGCGTCGACGACGACGCGGTCGGCGCGCTGGGTGATCGACCGGACCGGGGCGCGCATGTGAACGGCGTCCCCCAGGGCCTGCGCCATACGGTCCGCCACGGAACCGACACCGCCGTCCACCATGTTCTCCTGCGATCCGCCCTTGATCGAGAAGAGTGTGTTGATGCTTCTGTGGGCCCGGACGAGGAAGAGAAGGTTGAGCAGTGACGTCTCGCCCAGGTCGCCCGTGAACAGACCCCGCACCGCCATCTCGAACAGATCGCGTCCGACCGTCGACCGGATCCCGGCATGCTCGACCCACTCGGCCACCGTCCGTGCATCGAATTCCACGGCCCGCTTCGCCGTCCACGGCGCGTCGAGGGGGATCCGCTTCGAGGTCCAATCGAGCCTGGCCTGGGCCAGGGCGATGGTGACGACGGCGAGCGGACTGATCTTGGGGATGAGACCGGTATACGGGCGCATCCGACCCCCGTCGACGAGGATGTGGGATCCCTTCACCCACGTCTTGTAGGTGGAGACACCGAACTCGCGCGTCAAGCCGAAGGCGGCATCGTGCTTCGGGGCCAACCACGCACCACCACGGTCGACCGGCGAACCGTCGGACAGGTCCTCCGTCCAGACGCGGCCACCGACGCGATCGCGTGCCTCGAGGACGGCGACCGACCGGCCACCCTGGTGCAGCCTCAGAGCGGCCGTGAGTCCGGCGAAGCCGGCCCCCACCACGCACACGTCCACATCGATCGGATCGGCCACGCCCGCCGCACCGTACTAACCCGTCCGCGTCACCGCTTCCTGACAGAGGCGACAGCGACCGAGCATGGCGAAATGGCGGGGATCGATCGTGAACCCGAAGCGCGACCTGGTCGAACGGGACAGGGCGGCGAACAGGTCGTCGGGGGCCTCGATCACGGCTCCACAGGCGTCGCAGACCAGATGACCGTGGGCGGTGGCGGCGAGATGGTAGGTCGACGGCCCGTGGCCCAGGTGGGCGTGGACGACGATGCCCAGCTCCTGGAGATCGTCGAGGTTCCGGTAGATCGTCGAGAGGTGGACGTCGGGCGCCCGGGCCTGGACCACCCCGGCCAGCTCCTCCGCCGTCCGGTGTCCCTCGGCCTCGAAGACGGCTTCCAGGAGCAGGCGGCGGGCCGACGTCACCCGTCCCCCCGCTCCCGGACCAGGACCAGGACGTCCTCCACCGTGGCCGGAGGGGCCCGGTCGGCGTCGACGGGAGCGAAGAGCTTGCTCACAACGACCATGTTAGGCGTCCGGCGGTCATAGAGACGAGCTGCATCCTCTTGCAGCCAGTTCGCAACTCGGGTAGACACACTGCCGGCGGAGCAGGAAGGACGGGCGACCAGCCGTCTGCGAGCACGACCGAGAGGAGGGTCCGACCATGGTCATGACCGACGCGTCCGCCCCCGTCGGGCGGCTCAGGCAACTCCACGGCTCGCTCAACCCACAGGAATGGCGCCGGACCCGCTGGATGCTCGCCAGCATCGTCGCCCTCCACGTCCTGGGGTTCGGCATCTTCATCGCCTTCGTGGTGCCGGGCCACTACCGGGGCCTGGGCATCGGCGTGAGCGTCCTGGCCTACACCTTGGGTCTGCGGCACGCCTTCGACGCCGACCACATCTCGGCCATCGACAACACCACCCGGAAGCTGCTGAACGACCGGCGCGGAACGCAGGAGCCGCGCCCACTGAGCCTCGGCTACTGGTTCTCGCTCGGCCACTCGACCATCGTGATCGCCATCGGCGTCGGCATCGTGGTGGCCGAGAAGACGGTGTTCCCGGCTGTCTCCCATCGAGGTTCGGGCCTGGAGGCGTTCGGGGGCATCTTCGGGACCGTCGTCTCGGCTTCCTTCCTCTACCTCATCGCCGTTCTCAACATCGTCATCCTGGCCGGCATCTGGCGGGTCTTCCGGTCGATGCGCCGGGGTGACTACGACGAAGCCGAGCTGGAGAGACAGCTGGAGAACCGTGGTCTCATGTACCGCTTCTTCGGCAGGTGGATGAAGGCGATCACCAAGGAATGGCAGATGTATCCGGTCGGGGTGGTCTTCGGCATGGGGTTCGACACCGCCACCGAGGTGGCTCTCCTGGCCACCACCGCCCTGCTCGCCACCCGGGCACTGCCCTGGTACTCCATCATGTGCCTGCCGATCCTGTTCACGGCGGGCATGGCTCTGATGGACACGGTCGACGGGATCTTCATGAACGTCGCCTACGGGTGGGCGTTCTTCAATCCGGTCCGCAAGGTCTATTACAACCTCGCCATCACCGGCCTGTCGGTGGCCATCTGCTTCTTCATCGGCACGATCGAGGTCCTCGGGCTGGCACCGACGGAGCTGAAGTTCAAGGGAACCTTCTGGAAGGACATGGCCGATTTCAACATCAACGCCGCCGGTTTCGTCATCGTGGGGATGTTCGTCCTCACCTGGGCCGGCGCGCTGTTGATCTGGCGGATCGGTCATATCGAAGAGAAGTGGAGCGCTCGGCTCCAACCCACCACCACCGGAGCACCGGTGGCCGGGGACGCGTCGGGGCTGGCTCCGGACTACGTCTGATCGACGTCGGGCCCCACGGGCGTCACCGTCGCCGGACCACGGTGATGATCTCCGGGCTCGTCGCCGTCAGTGGTCGCCGGTCCCAGTCCCCGAATTGCTCTTCGATGACCAGGCCGGCTCCGTCGAGCAACGACGACAGCGAATCTGCGCCCAGGAACCGCAGGGTGCTCCGGCTCACCTCCGCCCGGGCCCAGCCGGGACTGGTGAACGTCGACGTGAAGCGAACCACGTCGCCTTCGACCGGCGTCTCGACTTCGTGCGTCATCCGCACGACGGTACCGTCGTCGTCGGTGACCTCGGCCGGGTGGGCCGGTGTCCACCGCTCCCATTCTCGAACCAGCGGGTTACGGGTCTCGAAGGCGAAACGCCCGTCGTCGGTGAGGGCCGATCCGATCGCATCGAGCGAAGCCCTCACGTCGTCGTCGGCGACGAAGGTCTGGAACGCATGACCGCTCATCACGACCAGGTCGAAGGCGCGATCCCACCGGACCGACGCCAGGTCACCGAGAATCCATTCGACCCCCCGGCACCGACGTGCCATCTCGAGCATCCCGGCGGCGGGGTCCAGCCCGCACAGCCGCCCTGTGTGGCCGGACTCCCGCGCCCTCTTCAACAGGGCACCGGTCCCGCAACCGACGTCCAGCACCGATTCCGCCGACATCACCAGGGGCAGGTAGAAGGAGAAGTCCCCTCTATCCTCCCACGGGCAGAAGAGGTCGTACAGAGAGGCCAGACGGGCGTCGGAGAACTGGTGATCGACCACCACACCGGCCTACCAGATCCCGGTCCGTGACTCCGGGGGACCGGCCCCCTCGAAGATCGAGACCCGGTCAGGCGAGGGAGGCGGCGACCCTCTCGAGATGATCCATCGCCTCGTTCATACCCTCTTCCATGCCCGAGTTGATATGTCCATCTCGGCTCTCCCGGCTCGGGTGCCGGACGAGGATGGTGAGGGTCGTGCGCCCGTTCTCTTCGGTGAAGGTGTTCGTGACCACCGCTTCCACGTCGGGAACGGGTTCGAAGATCTCGGTGGAGACGATGCGCTCGTTCGGGACGACCTCGCGGTACTCGCCATTGAAGGCCACCTCGAATCCACCGTTCGCCGTCATCACGTAACGCCACCTGCCGCCAACCTGCAGATCGACGTCGGCGCTCGTGACCTCTCCCCGGTCTCCGGCCCACCAGCGCTTGATCAGCTCGGGCGTCGTCCACGCCTGGAAGACGAGATGCCTGGGTGCGTCGAAGATCCGCGTGATCTGGATCTGTGTGTCCGTGGGAAGCGTGACCACGGCCCTCTTGCTATTCGTCATCTCCCCGCTCCATCTCCTTGAGCTCGTCCAACACGACATCGAGACGATCGAACCGGCGCGACCACGACTGCTCGTCGTTCTTCACCCACTCGTGGATGGGCTCGAGCGGTCCACCGTTGACGCTGTACATACGCTGACGCCCCTGATCACGCACGTCCACCAGGCCCACCTCCCGCAGCACCCGGAGGTGCTTGGACACCAGCGGTTGCGCCAATCCGAGAAGGGCGATGAGGTCGTTCACCGGTCGTTCGCCACCGGAGAGGACGTCGAGGATCTGCCGGCGCCGCGGCTCGGCCACGGCGTTGAAGGCGTCCGTGGTCGTCGCCGCCCGTGCCATGGGGAGATCATCTATCCATATGGGGATATGTCAACCGGAATCGAACGATCGGGATCGATCTCGCCGTCTTGGCCTGCATGTGCTCGTAACGGCCGAAGTTGACCTCGTTCATCAGCTTCCACAAGCGCTGATAGTCCGAGTTCTCGCTATCGAGGACGCGCGCAGTGGCTCGCAGGTGGCGGCGCCCGAGCCACAGCTCGGCTTCCGGAGTCGCCTCCAGATTGAGTAGCCAGTTCGGATCGGCGTCACTGCCTTCATTCGACGCGACAACGACGACGTGACCGGCATCCACAGCAAACACCAAGGGGGTCGATCGCCGCTTCCCTGACCGTCGCCCGGCCGTGTTCAAAAGGAGGATCGGCGCGCCGAACACCCCGTATCCGAAACGACCTCCGCTGTGCAGGTACTCCCACCTATGGACGGCGACAACCAAGCGGGGCGCAGTCCGAGGAGCCGACCAGCGGGCAAAGACCCTGGCCGCTCGCGGGGGCTGGCGGAGACCCTCGAGGGACTCATCCATATCCGCCTCGATCGTCGTTGAACTCGATCATCGGGGACATCCCTCCCGATACACCTGCCACCTAGCAGCGATAGACACGCTCTGCGTTGGTGGCGAAGAGCTTCCCGCGGGATTCGTCGTCGAGGCCGGCCGCCACGGCGCTGAACGTGGCGTAGAGCTCGTCGAAGGTTCCGTACATGGCGTCGACCGGGAAGTTGCTGGCGAACATGCAGCGGTCGACGCCGAAGGCCTCGATGGCGTACTCGAGCCACGGCCCGAGAGCATCCACGCGCATGGACCCGAACGGCATCGCCAGACCCGAGAGCTTGCACATTACGTTGTCGCCCACTCCGGCCAGCGCGTCGATGCCGGCCCGCCACAGAGCGCGTTCCTCGTCAGAACCCGAGCGGGGCCATCCGGTGTGCTCGACGACGACGGTCAGATCGTCGAACCCGGCGAGACCCGTCGCCGCCACCCGAAGCTGATCGGGATGGGTCATCAGCTCGAACAACAGGCTCCGCTCCTGCAGAGCGTGGAGCACTCCGGCATCGGGCAGCGGCCCCATGTTGGCGCCCATCGGGCGGACCCCACGGAAGCGTGGCGCAGCCATCTGCCGGTCGATCAGCTCGATGGCCTCAGCCTCCGTGTCGGTCGGTGGGAGACCGCCGATGATGGCGTCGGGCCCGCCTCCGGCTCGGGCGTTGCTATCGAGCTCGATGGTTTCCTCGATCGAGTGACGACCGGTGGCGGCGGCGACGTTGACGAACTTCTCGACATTCCACCGGGCCGTCTCGAACCTGTAGGTCTCGACATCGAAGCGGCGGAACATCCTCGACGCATCACCGGCGCCGTCGGCCTGCGGACGCGCCAGGTACGGGTACCAGTCGGTACGGGCGGGGTCCCAGAGGTGCACGTGAGCGTCCACGACCCGGGTGGGCCGGTCGGTCATCGGACCTCCGACGGACGGTCGGTGGCCGGTGGCACCGACGATCTCCCGGAGCGTGGCGTCGAGCCAGTCGGGGACGGCGGGACCGCCGTACGTGATGCTGCCGTCGTGCCCGGGGGTGACTGCGAAGGCCGAGCCAGCCGGCGCCCACCACCAGCTCCGCGCCGGCGACAGCCGTTCCCTCGGGGTGGCCGAGCAGGTGGGCGACGAGTTCACCGACCGGTTGGCCGGCTCCCTCCTCCGACGCCTCGATGCTCGCCGCGAAGGCCGTGACGCGCCCTTGCGTCGCCCCCACGGCAGCCCGCGCCAGCTGCGCCGAGGCCTGGGCTCGACTACGACCTCCCGCCGTGGTGGCGTCGGTCAGGGTCACCAGCTGGACCGGGCGGGCGGCGCTGGCGGCGTAGTCGGCGGTTGCCCGGGCCCATCCGGCGTCGGTGTGGATGTGCTCGACGATCCCGCGGTGCTCAGCGAGCACCTTCTCCCAACCATCTGACGAGGTGGCCGTCGGATGACGACCGGCGGGGGCGACGACGACGGCGTCGATCGGTCCGGCGGCGTCGACGACGGAGCTCAGCGCGTCGGCGGCGTCGGGGAAGCCGTGAGCGACCTCGACGCGGTGGCAGGTGATGGACCGGGCCTCGAGCGCGGCGGTGAGAGACGCCGCCAACAGTGGGCGGTCGGTGACGACGGCACAGGATCGCACGTGCGCCGATGCGACGTCGGTGGGGGCCGGCTCGTCGAAGATCGACCCGAACCGGGGGTTGCCGCCCCCGCCGCTCGCCTGGTTGGTCTCGGCCGTGGCGAAGGCGCGGGGGACGACCGCCTCGAGCACCCGGGCGAGGGAGACCACCTCGTCGCTGCGCACCACCTCGAGAAGGCGGGGCTCGTCGACGACCGCCACCTCCGAGCCGCCGGCGAAGAGCACCTTGCCGGTGCACCACCCGAATCCGTCACCGACGAGGTACGCGCCGAGCGGCCCGAGGTCCTCGGGGCCCGCCATCGAAATGAATGAGATCCCGCCACCACCTGAAGTCCGGCCCGCCTGGCGAGCGCGCTCGAGAGCGGCGGCGACCATGCGGGTGGCCGCGATGGGCGACATGGCGTTGACGGTCACGCCCGGCGGCGCCTGCCGGCCCAGTTGCCACGTGAGGGCGGCGACGGCCCGCTTGGCGCAGCTGTAGGCGCCGGCATCGGCAGCCCGCCACCCCGAGCCGGACGTGACGCCGAGGACGCGGCCGTGCCCGGCGGCGGCCATGAGCGGCAGCGCGGCATCGAGCACGTTGAGGTAGCCCCCGAGATGCACGGCGAGCACGGCGAGCCAGTCCTCCTCGGTGCCCTCGGCGAAGAATGTCGGCCGGGTGATGCCGGCGACGTTGACGACGGCGTCGAGTCCGCCGTGTTCGTCGACCAGCTCACGGAACAGGTCGCCGACCGCCTCGCCGTCGGTCACCGACACCGACGAGGCCCGGGCCGAGCCACCCGCCGCCACGATGCGACCGGCGGTGGTCTCCTCCGGCTCCGGGAGCCGCTCGGAGCCGTCGAGGGTCACGAGGGGGTCGAGGGTGACGACGAACCAGCCGCCACGGCCGAGCTCCTCGGCGATGGCCGCCCCGATCCCGCCCCCGCCGCCGGTCACGACGGCGACCCGCCGACGCGCGCTCACGATGCCGTCGACCGGACCTCGAGCTCCAGGCCCTCGAAGGTGCCGGCCTCGAGCCACTGCTCGAGCAGCTCGCGGTAGCCGAACCAGTCGCCCATCCCACGGCCGTAGTTGCCGTTGCGGGGGTTCATCGCTTCCGGATGGCCCTCGTTGTTGATGCGCGACGGCGTGCAGGCGGACATGACGGCGCTGCCGTCGACGAAGGAGTCGACGATCTTCTGCGTCCATGCTTCCTCGGCCTCGGCGCTCACGTCGAACACCTCCACGCCCCGCTCCTTGAGCAGCCCGACGGCGCCGCCGATGAACTCGGCCCCGAGCACGGCCAGCTGCGTGTAGTTGACGGTCACCACCGCCTGCTGGCCCGGTGCCGGCATGACGAACATGTTCGGGAATCCACGGCTCATCATCCCGAACAGGCTGGCGGCACCGTCGGCCCACTTCTCGGCCAGGGTGACACCGCCGCGACCGACGATCTCGTGGCCGGCGCGGCGGAACAGCGGGGTGAGCTCGGCCTCGAAGCCGGTCCCGTAGATGATGCAGTCGACCTCGTACTGCTGCCCGTCGACGACCGGGCCCTGCTCGGTGATCCGCTCGATCCCGGCGGGGCAGTCGATCAGTGTGACCTTGGGGTTGTTGAACGCCAGCAGGTACTCGTCGTGGAAGCACGGCCGCTTGCAGAGGTACCGGTAGTAGCGGCTTGAGGATCTCGGCCGTGGCCGGGTCGGCCACCAGCTCCTCGACCCGGCGCCGGTGCGCCTCCATGATCTGGTAGTCGAGCTCCTCGGCGCTGCGCAGGTACTCGGCCGTCGTCATGCCCTCGGCGCGCGGGGGGTGTTGGGCGGCGGCGTAGTCGTGCGTCCACCCGTCGTCGACCAGGTCGACCTCGGCGGGCCGGCCCAGCATGATCGACTGGAAGTTGTCCATGCGGGCCCGCTGCCAACCCGGCTCGAGCCCCAGGGCGAAGTCGGGATCGGTGGGCCGGTTGCCCCGCTCCCCGATGGCCGACGGCGTGCGCTGGAACACGTAGAGGTGTTTCGCCGACTCGGCCAGGGGCGGCACGCACTGGATGCCGGTCGCCCCGGTGCCCATGAGGCCGACCACCTTGTCCGCCAGACCGGTGAGGGGCTCGTCCGGCCCGCCGCCGGTGTAGCCGTAGTCCCACCGCGCCGTGTGGAACGAGCGCCCGGCAAAGTCCTCCATACCCGGGATGGCGGGCAACTTCAGGAGGTTGAGGATCCCGACGGCCAGCACGTACCAGCGGCAGCTGACGTCGTCGCCGCGGTCGGTGTGGATCCGCCACCGGGCGGCGTCCTCGTGCCACTCGGCCTTTGTCACGCCGGTGTGGAACAGGGCGTCGCCCACGAGGTCGAACCGGTCGGCGATCGCCTCCAGGTGACGCCAGATCTCCTCGCCGAACGCGTAGCGCCGGGTGGGGATGTAGTCGAGCTCCTCGAGCATCGGGAGGTAGATGTACGACTCGATGTCGCACATCACGCCCGGATACCGGTTCCAGTACCAGGTGCCCCCGATGCCACCCGCCTGGTCGACGATGCGGATCCGCTCGATGCCCGCCTTGCGGAGCTGCACCCCGGCAAGGATTCCGGCGATCCCCCCGCCCACGATCACGACATCGACGTCGTCGGCAACCGGGTCGCGCTCGACGACCGGTGTGAAGGGGTCGTCACGGTAGCGGGCGAAGTGCTCGTCGGTCTTCAGGTCGCGGATGTCGGCGCGGCCGGGGACCAACCGCTTGTCGCGCTCGGCGAGGTACTTGGCGCGGACGGCTTCGGGGTCGTACCGGGACACGGTCCAACGCTACCGTCTGGACCGGCCTGGGTTCGACGGAGGCCGTCGTCGATACGACTCTGACTCGTCATTCGCCGATGACGTGGCACATCACACAGCGCGCTTGGAGGGACTCGAACCCCCAACCTTCTGATCCGTAGTCAGATGCTCTATCCAATTGAGCTACAAGCGCCGGGTGTCGTGCCACCGAGGTGTCCCAGGGTCCGACCGACCGCAGAGACGCGACCGCCGACAACGACAGCCGGTGATCTTACCCGCGCCACCGGACCCTCCCCCAGGGCAGACCCGACGCCGCCGGGCGATCAGGTCTCCTGCCGCAGTCCGATGGGATTCGGCACGGGGATGAGCCCGAGCCCGGCGATCCGGGCGGCCATCGGCTTGAGGAGGCCTCTCAACTCGTCGGTCGCCTCGTCGCCGATCTTCCGCCAGGGCTCGATGGCCATCCGGTCGGTGGCGTCCTCGATCTGCTGGCGGGCCGCCGCACCGTCCGGGGTGAGCTTCCCCGGATCCTCCTCGTCCAGCCACCCTCGCGCCACCATGGCGCGCTCGGCGTCCTCCCACTCCTCGTCACTCCAACCCCGGGCCGGCTGCAGCACACCACGCGACACGCCGCCGGCGCCGACGAACGAGATGTGGGCTTCGAGCCCGTTCAGCCCGGCATCGACGAGGGCGACCACATGGCCGTCGCCGCGATGCTCCCGCAGGACCGTCGTCGCCTGCCACAGGGCGAGCATGGGATCGGTCGGCCACGGCAGGGCCGCATTGGCGGCCGCCAGGGGGCGACCGACGACGGTGACGCTCTCGGCCGCCCGGCGGGCGATGACGGCGGCCGCCGCCATCTGGGGGCCACCGCCGTCGGACCCGAAGATCCGGCCGAAGGCCCGGTCGATCCCGGCCAGGCGCGCCTCGAGCACCCTCGCCGGAGAGGCGAAGCCCCAGGCGTCGGGCAGGGCCCGGGCCGCCATCCGAGGGGCGAAGTTGAAGAAGGTGGCCGTGGCCACGGCGGGCTCCACCGCACCCATCGGCGCCGAGCGCCCGGCGAAATACCCCATCCAGAAGCCCTTCAATCCGCTGGCCCGGAATTCCTCGTCCGCCTCGGGGGCGAAGTACGTCACGGCGTGCAGCGTGTCGAAGACCCGCCACATCCGTCTGGCCGTCGTCGGCGTGCTCATCTCCGTCAGACGAGCATGCGGACGTTCGAGACCGTGACGGCCCGCCCTCCGAGAACGACCCTGTCACCGGCCACCCGCATCCGGACGATCCCCCCACGTGCGGAGGCCTGCTCGCCCACCAACTCGTCCCGGCCCAGGCGCTCGGCCCAGAACGGCGCCAAGGTGCAGTGGGCCGACCCCGTGACCGGGTCCTCGGGTATCCCCACCGCCGGGGCGAAGACGCGGCTCACGCAGTCGATCCCCGGCTTGTCGCCGCCGGCGGTCACCACGACGCACCGGACCCCGAGCTCGGCGATCACCGCCAGATCGGGCTCGAGGGCGCGCACGGCGGCGGCGTCACCCAGCTCGACGAGGAGGTCGCTGCGGCCCCGCCCGCACCACCGGATGCCCCCGATCCCCAGAGTGTCGGGAACGTCGGCGACGGTCGGGGGGTCGGCCGGGAAATCCATCTCGATCCACCCGTCCTCGCCCGTCGTGCACGTGAGCAGCCCGCTCTTGGTGACGAAGCGGCCGGTCCCCCCGAGCACATGGGCGGTGGCCAGGGTGGCGTGACCGCACAGATCGACCTCCACGGCGGGCGTGAACCACCGCAGGTCGTACGCCCCGTCGGCCCGGGAGGCGACGAAGGCCGTCTCCGAGAGGTTCATCTCCCGGGCGATCAGCTGCATCTCGCGGTCGTCCGGGAAGCGGTCGACCACGGCCACGGCCGCCGGATTGCCGGCGAAGGGCCGGTCGGTGAAGGAATCCACCACGGTGAGATCGAAGGGCATGACCCCAACTCTACGATCCGCCCGATACCGGCCCGCACCGGCCGGCGGCGGACACCGCACTCCGCCCCGGAGGCCGGATCTGACGGAGCGTTAGACTCGCCCGATGGCCCCCACCAAGAGCGCGATCCCCGCCGTCGACGGCTGGTTCACGACGGACGGTTCGCCGACGCTCCTCGGCAGCCGGTGCCGGACGTGCGGAACCTACGCCTTCCCCCGCGAGGCCCACTTCTGCCGCAATCCCGACTGTGACGGCCAGGACTTCGACGAGGCCCCCCTGAGCCGGCGCGGCCATGTCTGGTCCTACACCGACGCCCGCTACCAGCCGCCCCCGCCGTACCGGGCGGCCGAACCCTACGAGCCCTTCTGCATCGCCGCCGTCGAACTCGCCGCCGAGAAGATGGTGGTGATGGGCCAGGTCGTCCCCGGGATCGGCGTCGACGACCTCTCGATCGGCACCGAGGTCGAGCTCGTCACCGACGTCCTCTACGAGGACGACGACCACCGGTACCTGGTCTGGAAGTGGCGCCCGGTGGCGCCGGGTGCCCGCTCGGCCGAGGCCGACGACACGGGGAGCGCAGATGGCTGACGACAAGCGGGTCGCCGTCCTCGGCGTCGGGATGCACCCCTGGGGCAAGTGGGGACGAAACTTCGTCGAGTACGGCTTGACCGCCGCCCGTGCCGCTCTGGCCGACGCCGGCCTGGCCTGGCGCGACGTCCAGTTCGTCTCCGGGGCCGACACCATCCGCAACGGCTATCCCGGCTACGTGGCCGGAGCCACCTTCGCCCAGGCCCTCGGATGGACCGGCGCCCGCGTGGCCAGCTCCTACGCGGCCTGCGCGTCGGGTGCCACCGCCGTGGCCGCCGCCCGGGCCCAGATCCTGGCCGGCCTCTGTGACGTGGCCCTCGTGGTGGGAGCCGACACCACCCCGAAGGGCTTCTTCGCCCCCGTCGGTGGTGACCGCAAGGACGACCCCGACTGGCTCCGCTTCCACCTCATGGGCGCCACCAATCCGACCTACTTCGCCCTCTACGCCCGGCGGCGCATGGAGCTCTTCGGAGCGACCGAGAACGACTTCGCCGCCGTGAAGGTCAAGAACGCCCGCCATGGTCTGGCCAACCCCAACGCCCGCTACCGCGCCGAGGTCACCATCGACGATGTCCTGGCCTCACCGATGGTGGCCGACCCTCTCCGCCTCCTGGAGATCTGTGCCACCTCGGACGGGGGTGCCGCCCTGGTCCTCACCAGCACCGACTTCGCCCGTCGCCACGCCGGCGGTGCCGGACTGGTGACCATTCCGGCCGTCTCCACCGTCACACCGCGCTTTCCCCAGACCGTCATCGAGATGCCGAACTTCGCCACCGACTCCGCCGTCTCGGTCGAGGGCGGGATCGGATCCGGCTTCCGCCACTCCATCGCCCATGCCGCCTACGAGGAGGCGGGCATCGGGCCCGAGGACGTCGACGTGGCCGAGGTCTACGACCTCTCCTCGGCGCTCGAGCTCGACTGGTACGAGGACATCGGCCTCTGCAAGGAGGGGGAGGCCGAACGGCTCCTGCGCGACGGTGACACCGAGGTCGGCGGTCGCATACCGGTGAACCCGAGCGGTGGCCTGTCGTGCTTCGGCGAGGCCATCCCGGCCCAGGCCATCGCCCAGGTCTGCGAGCTCGTCTGGCAGCTCCGGGGCCGGGCCGACGGTCGCCAGGTCGAGGGGGCGCGCGTCGGGGTGACCGCCAACCAGGGTCTCTTCGGCCACGGCTCGTCCGTCATCGTCACCACCTAGCGACGCGCCGCCCTCCCGTGTCCGACGTCGTCCTGCTCGAGGTGGCGGACAGGATCGCCACCGTCACCCTCAACCGACCCGAGGCGCGCAACGCCATGTCTCGGGAACTCATCGCCCGCCTCGGTGACCTCGTCGGCGAGGCCGACACCCGCGACGACGTCGACGTCCTCATCCTCACCGGCGCCGACCCCGCCTTCTGTGCCGGCCTCGACCTGAAGGAGCTGGGCGTCGACGGCGGCGTCCTGCGGCGGCCCCCCGACAACCGCCGCGACGGCGCCGGCCGTGACATCGTCGAGCCCCGACGGCTGGTCCGGGGTCCCACGCTGCCGACGTCGAAGCCGATCATCGGTGCCGTCAACGGCGTGGCCGTGACCGGGGGCCTCGAGCTGGCGCTCAACTGCGATTTCCTGGTGGCCTCGGAGCGTGCCCGCTTCGCCGACACCCACTCCCGGGTGGGCGTCCACCCGCTCTGGGGCCTGACCGTGACCCTGCCCCAGGCCGTCGGCATCCGGCGGGCCCGGGAGATGAGCACCACCGGCAACTTCGTCGACGCCCACCGCGCCCTGGCGTGGGGGCTCGTCAATCACGTGGTCGACCACGACCAGCTCCTCCCCTGCGCCCGTCGACTGGCCGCCGACGTCGTCTCCTCCGATCAACACGCTCTGCGTGCCATCCTCGCCACCTACGAAGCCACCTCCCGGGTCCCGGGCGCCGACGCCCGGGACGTCGAGACCCGGGCGGCGGCGGTCTTCCAGCGCGGCGGTGTCGACCCCGCCGACATCGAACGGCGACGGGGGGCCATCGTCGACCGGGGCCGCTCCCAGGTCTGACGGTGACTCCGGGCGCGCCTACAGAGCACGGTGACCCCCACGACTGGGTGAGCCGCGACGCGGCGGTGGTCTGGCACGGCTTCACCCAGATGGCCACCTACGGCGACAACACCCCGATCATCGTCGACCACGCCGAAGGCCGTGAGCTGGTCGACGTCGACGGCCGCCGTTACCTCGACGCCATCTCCTCGCTCTGGGTCACCACCCTCGGCCACCGGGTCCCCGAGCTCGACGCCGCCCTGCGCCGCCAACTCGACCTCGTGGCCCATTCCACCCTTCTCGGCCACGGCAACCGCGTGGTGGTGGAGCTGGCCGAGGCGCTGGCCGCCGTGGTCCCCGTCGACTCCCCCCACGTCCTCTTCGCCTCCGACGGGGCGTCGGCCGTGGAGCAGGCCCTCAAGATCGCCTTCCAGTTCTGGATCAACACCGGTGTCGACGGCCGGAGCCGCTACCTGGCGCTCGGCAACGCCTATCACGGGGACACCGTCGGGTCGCTCTCCCTCGGCGACGGCGGATTCGGGACCGACGTCTTCGACGCGCTGCGTTTCCCCGTGGTCCGCACCCCCGGCTACGACGATCCCGGCTGGGCCGACAAGGCGGTGGCGGCCGTCGACCGCCACGCCGGGGAGCTCGCCGCCGTGGTGATCGAGCCTCTCGTCCAGGGAGCCGCCGGCATGCTCGTCACCGATCCCACCGAGGTGGCCCGGCTGGCCGACGCCGCCCGCCGCGCCGGCGTCCTGCTCATCGCCGACGAGGTGGCCACCGGCTTCGGCCGCACCGGGCGGCTGTTCGCGTCCGAATGGTCCGGCATCCGACCCGACCTGCTCTGCCTGGGAAAGGGCCTCACGGGCGGATACCTCCCCATGTCGGCCACGGTGGCGGCGGGGCACGTCTACGACGCCTTCCTCGGCGAGGACCTCGGCCCGCGCACCTTCTACCACGGGCACTCCTTCGCCGGGAACGCGCTGGCCGCCGCCGTGGCCCTCGAACACCTCCGTCTGATCGACCGTGACGACGTCCTCGCCAACGTCGGGGCACGCGCCGCCCAGCTCGACGCCGCCTTGGCCCGTTCGATCACACCCCTCCCGCAGGTCCGCTCCGTCCGTCAACGCGGGCTCATGGTCGGAGTCGAGCTCGGGCCACCGCGACCGGGCCTGCGCTGGGGCCGTCGGGTCTGCGCGGCCGCCGTCCGCCGCGGCGTGCTCCTGCGCCCGCTCGGCGACGTCATCGTCCTCATGCCGCCGCTCACCGTCACCGCCGACGAGATCGACCGCATCGCCTCGACGCTGGCACGCCGCCCTGGCGGAGGTGGCCGACGAGGCAGCCGACGCCACCGGCGGCGGCGGTCCGGGGGCGGCGCCGTGAACGTGTCGGCCCGGTCGGGGACGGCGTGGTCGTCGTTGGTCGAGGCTCGCAACAGCCGCCTCCACGCCGAGGGCCGGTGGCGCCACCCCGTCACCTTCGACGCCCGGGGCCCCGAAGGGGTGCTCACCGAGGACGGCCGCCCGGTGGTGGCCTTCGCCTCCAACGACTATCTGGGCCTGTCGACGCACCCGGCGGTGATGGCCGCCGCGCACGAGGCCCTCGACCTCTGGGGCACGGGTTCGGGGGCCAGCCGCCTCGTCACCGGGAGCCGGCCCTGTCACGAGGAACTCGAAGAGGCGCTGGCGTCGTGGAAGGGCACCGAACGCGTCGTCGTCTTCCCCACCGGCTTCGCCGCCAACCTCGGGGTCCTCGGTGCCTTCGGCGACCGTGGGGTCCGTATCCTGCTCCGACGAGCTCAACCACGCCTCCATCGTCGACGGGGCCCGCCTGTCGCGCGCCGAGATCGCCGTCTACCGCCACCGCGACGTCGACCACCTCGAGGCCCTCCTGGACCAGGCCACGGGTCCGACGCTCGTCGTCACCGACGTCGTCTTCTCCATGGACGGCGACATCGCCCCGGTGCGCCGAGATCGCCGACGCCTGCCGCCGTCACGGAGCGCTCCTCGTCCTCGACGAGGCCCACGACGTCCTCGGCCCCGATCTCGGCCCCGATCTCGCCGGCGTCGACGTCCTGCGGGTGGGGACCCTGTCGAAGACACTCGGGTCGCTCGGTGGCTTCGTGGCGGGCGCCCGCCCCTTCATCGACCTGCTCGAGAACCGCGCCCGCTCCTACATCTTCACCACGGCTCCCACCCCGGCCGACGCCGCCGCCGCCCTGGCCGCACTGCGCGTCCTGGTCGTCGCCCGAGGGGGCCTCCTGCGCGCCCGGCTGACCGCCCACGTCGAGTCCGTGGCCCCGGGCCACCCGAGCCCCATCATCCCCGTCATCCTCGGAAGCGACGAGCGGGCGGTGGCGGCGTCGGACGATCCTGCGCGACCACGGCGTCTGGGTGCCGGCCATCCGGCCGCCCACCGTCCCGCCGGGGACGGCCCGCCTGCGGGTCACCGTGTCGGCGGCCCACACCGAGGAGCACCTCGCTCTCCTCCTCGGGGCGCTCGCCGAGGTCTCGGCCGTCGGATCTCGACAGGCCCGTGACCGGGCCCCGCCCGGCGGTCGTCGTCCTGGTAGCGGGCACCGGGACCGACGTGGGCAAGACCTGGGTGTCCGCCCGCCTGCTCGAGGCGTGGCGCCGGGCCGGGCTCTCGGTGGCCGCCCGCAAGCCGGCCCAGTCCTTCGCCGTCGGCTCGGGACCGACGGACGCCGAGGTCCTGGGGGCGGCCAGCGGCGAGGACCCCGCCACCGTGTGCCCACCGGCCCGCTGGTACCCGATCCCCCTGGCCCCGCCCATGGCCGCCGACGCTCTGGGCCTCCCCGGGCCCACCGTCTCCGATCTCGTCGGCGCCATCGCCTGGCCCGCCCCCGCCGCCGACGTGGGCCTGGTGGAGACGGCCGGGGGCGTCAGGTCCCCGCAGGCCGACGACGGCGATGTCCTCGACATGGCGGCGGCCATCGTCCCCGATCGGATCGTCCTGGTGGCCGACGCCGGTCTCGGCACCATCAACGCCGTCCGCCTCAGCATGGGGGCACTCGGCGCCGGCGCCGGCGCCGGCGCCGGCGCCGGGGACCAGCGCCCCCCGCCCTTCGTGGTCCTCAACCGCTACGACCCCTCGTCGGATCTCCACCGCCGGAACCTGGCATGGCTCCGTGACGTCGACACCACGGCGGCGTCGGAGGTGACGGCGGCGGGACTCGTCGCCCTGGCGGGACAGCTCGCCCCCGGCGCGACGGCGGTCGGCGGCGGGTCGAAACCCGCCTGACGATCCGCCCGCCTACACCGACGACCCGGAGGCGACGAGGACGATCTTGCCCAGCTTGCCACCGGCGGCGAAGCGCTCATAGGCCTCGGCGGCACGGTCCATGGGGTACGTGGCCTCCACGGGGACGCGGAGACGCCGCGACCGCAACAGGGGCAGCACGTGCGCCTCGACGGCCCGGGCCACGGCCGCCTTCTCGAGGATGGAACGGGCACGCAGTGTCGACGCCGAGATCCGCCCCCGCCGGTGCATCAGACCCATCAGATCGATCTCGACCCGGGCCCCGCTTCCCACCCCGATCACGGCGATCCGACCCCCGACGGCCAGAGCTCCGAGCGCGCCGGGCAGGCTGGACGCACCGACCAGTTCGAGCACCACATCGAACGGGCCGAGACCGGCGGCGTCCTCAGGATCCACGGCGTGGGCGGCCCCGAGTGTCGTCACCGCGTCACGCAGCTCCGGCGACCGCACCGACGCCACCGTCGTCGCCCCGACGGCGGCGGCGAGCTGCACGCCGGCCGTCCCCACCCCGCCGGCGGCGGCCGTCACCAGCACCCGGTCACCCATGGCCAGTCCGCACTGCGTGAACAACGCGTCGTGGGCGGTGGAGAACGCCTCCGGGAAACCGCCCGCCTCTTCCCACGAGAGCCCGTCGGGGACGGCCAGGGCGCAGCGTTCGTCGATCACGGCCCTCTCCGCCTGGGCGCCGCCGCCCACCACCCCCATGGCCCTGTCCCCCACGGCGAAGCGTGACACCCGTGGCCCGACGGCCACCACCTCCCCGGCCACCTCCAGTCCGGGGATGTCGGCCGGCACGCCGGGCGGCGCCGGATAGAAGCCCCGACGTTGGAGGAGATCGGCGGCGTTGACGCCCGCCGCCCGCACGGCCAGGACGATCTCGCTGTCGCCGGCGACGGGGTCGGGGTGCCCGTCCCACCGGAGCTCGCCGTCGACGATGGTGACCGCCCGCATGCCGCCGCACGGTAGCCGCCTCGCGGTGACGGCACGCCCCGGTCGTGCCCGGCGGGGTCAGTCCGGTGCCGGCCGGCGCCCCCGACCGCGCCGACCGCGCCGACCGCGCCGACCGCGCCGACCGGCCAGGTAGCCGACGGTACCGGAGACAACCAGGCAGACCACGATCACCCAGATGAGCCGGACGTGACCGGTGACGAACCAGAAGCGGATGGTGACGCGCTGGGAGTTCTGGACGACGAGGACGACAAGGGCGCCCACCAGCACCAGGGCACCCAGGGTCCGCACCCCACGGGGGTTGAGGCGCCGGCCCGGGGTCGGCTGCTGCGGTCCCGGGCCCGTGGGCGAGTCCACCATCGTCGGAAGCGTCCTCAGACCGGCAGCTGCCGGCTCCCCCACAACTTGATCCCCCCCAGGATCCCGGCCGTGTTGTCGACCGTGCTCACGTCGTCCGCCAGATCCCCCGTCAGATGCTTGGAGTTCCCGCCGCCGATGTAGCAGTGATCGAAGAAGGTGAGCGCCCGCAACGTGTCGACGGCACGGCGGACGCGCTTGTTCCACCGCCCGTTGCCGATCTCCTTGCGCGTGGCGTCGCCGAGCTGTTCGTTGTAGGTCTCCCCCTTCCGGAACGGGTGGTGGGCGAACTCGAGATGGGGCAGCAGCCGTCCGTCGTAGAACAGCGCCGTCCCCACACCCGTCCCCAGGGTGACGACCAGTTCGAGGCCCTTCCCGCTCACCACCGCGGCACCCTGGAGATCGGCGTCGTTGGCCACCTTGGTGGGCTTCCCCAACCGCTTCTTCAAGGCGCCGGCCAGATCGAAGTGGTCCCACTGCGTCACCAGGTCGTCGACGACCTTGGTCCCGGGACCGGCCTCGGTGACGAAGTGCGGGGCCGACAGCACGTGACCCTTGCGCATCATCCCGGGAAAACCGACCGACACCCGGTCGGCCGGGGGCAGAGGGGCCACCAGGGCGGTGAGGTCGTCGACGAGCTTCGTCGGCGGGCACGGATAGGTGGTCTTCACGAGGACCCGGTCGGCGACCATGGCGCCGTGGGCGTCGAGGACCGACGCCTTCAGCCCCGTTCCCCCGATGTCGATGGCCAGGGTCAGCGGACCGACGGGTGCAGCGGAAGCGGCGACGACGACGGCGGCAGGAGGGGTTGAAAGGGTGGCAACGGTCTGCGTCTCGAGATCCTCTGACATCCCCCCACGCTACGCGGAAGCGCCTCGTCGCCGCTGGCCACGATGGCGTAGCCTGCGCAAATGACCGATCAGCCGTGGCAGGGAGACGCGTGTTCCCTCGTCGACGCCTTCCGCAAGGGTGAGATCACCCCGCCCGAGGCACTGGAGCTCTCACTGGCCGCCATCGAACGGTCGGAGCTCAACGCCTTCAGCCATGTCGCCGCCGACGATGCCCGGGCCGCGGCCGCCCGGGCCGACACCTCCCTTCCCTTCGGGGGCGTCCCCATCGGGGTCAAGGAGCTCGACATCGTCGAGGGATGGCCCGACACCGAGGCGTCCCTCGTCTTCGCCGATCGGGTGGCGTCGCACAGTTCGACGGTGGTCGACCGACTGGCCGGCGCCGGTGCCGTCTTGGCCGCCCAGACCACGGCCAGCGAGTTCGGTGGCGTCAACTACACCCACTCCCGTCTCCACGGCACGACGCGCAATCCCTGGAACCGGGATCGCACGCCGGGCGGTTCCTCGGGAGGGACGGCGGCGGCGGTGGGCGGCGGCATCCTCCCGCTCGGCACCGCCGGGGACGGGGGCGGCTCCATCCGCATCCCGGCCGGGTTCACCGGCACCTTCGGGCTGAAATCGACGTTCGGCAGGATCCCCCGCGGACCTCGGACACACCACACCCCGCTGACCGTCGTCCTCGGCTGTATCAGCCGATCGGTGCGGGACACTGCTCGCTGGTTCGACGTCTGCAACGGCTTCGACGCCGGTGACACCCTCAGCCTCCCGCGGGTCTCGGGATGGGAGCGCGATCTCGGCACGCACGTCGACGATCTCCGCGGCAAGAGCGCCGCCGTCGTCGTCGACTTCGGCGACGCCATCGTCCGGCCCGAGGTGGTCGACCGGTTGGTCGCCGGCGCCGACGCCCTGATCGCCGACGTCGGTCTCGAGCGCGTCGATCTGGCCGTGAAGCTCCCCGAGGCCGGGTTCGAGTGGGCCATGGGGAACCTCGTCACGTTGATCGGGGATCTCGGCGACCGGTACCCGGCATGCGAAGAGCTGTTCACCCCCGAGATCCAGTTCGCCGTGAACGTGGCCTTCAACCGCTTCGACCTGAGGATGGCCGGCGCCAACGAGATGTTCCGGGTGGTGCTCAACGAAGTCATGGCCGACACTTTCGCCCGGGTGGACTTCGTCTTCGCCGCCACCAACCCCGACGTCGCCTTCAACGCCTCCGGCCCGATGGCGTCGACGGTGGGCGAGCGCGACCTGATCGCCGAATTCGGATTCGAACGCGCTCTCGGGAACAACGGTGCCCTCACCATGCCCGCCAACCTGTCCGGCAACCCGGCCGTCTCCATCCCGGTCGGCACCGTCGACGGGCTTCCCGTCGGCATGCAGGTCATCGGACGCCACCACGAAGAGCAACTCCTGCTCGACCTGGCCCTGGTGGCCGAACGGGAACGTCCCTGGCCCCTGGTGGCACCGGGCTCGCCGCACTGACGGCGCACCACCGGCTGCCATCCGATCGGCGCAGGCGATGCATGGCGGACGACCCGATCCTCCAGAAGAAACGGCGTGCGGCGACGGACCCCGACCGTCCCGGCGAACGCTGCCACGCTCCGGCGGGATCGTGGACACCGGTCGTCGACCGGACGCGCTGCGAGGCGGAGCGCGACTGCGTCGACGTCTGCCCGAACGACGTCTTCGAGGTCCGGCGCATCGACCCCGGTGACTTCGCCCCCCTCCGGTTCGGGACCAAGCTCAAGGTTCTGGCCCACCGACGGCTGACGGCCTACACGCCCCGGGCCGGATCCTGCCGGGCCTGCGGTCTCTGCGTGACGTCCTGTCCGCAGGATGCCATCACCCTCGTCGCGCCGACCGGCGGGTAGCGCTCAGCCCCGAAGGTGCCCGAAGAACACCAGTGCCAATGAGGTGGCGCTGATCTCCTGCGTGGTGAGACCGATGGCCGCCGCCGGATCCGCCCCGGGCCAGGAGTGGCCGCCCCCGAGGATGGTGTAGAGGACCACCGTGGTGCGGTCGGCGCACGCGGTCCACTGTTGCCGGACAACCTGGGATCCGACCACGCTGCGACGCGACCGGGCCCGGCAGTGGTCGAGCCGGGCCCAGTCCCCCATGTTGAGCTGCGTCCCCCGCACCTTCACCCCGGGGAGGGAGAGTCCGGTGGCACCGTTGCGGTAGGGGACGAGCGGGTCGCTCGTCCCGTGGAAGGCCAGGATCGGCATCGGACGGCTGCAGCCGAGCTGGAACTCGACGGCCACGGTGGCGATGGCGGCGATCTGGCCCTCGTGCGCACAGGAGTAGGCGATGGTGAAAGCGGCGCCGGCGGAGAGCCCGACGGCGAAGACGGCGCCCTGGTCGACGCAGTAGCGGTGCTCGAGGGAACCGACGAGCGCGTCGACAAAGGTGGCATCGGTCCCGTGGCCGCTGAGCTGCCACTCCGACTCGCCGCTCTGGTCATGGGGGACGGCGACCAGGAACCCGGCCGTCGATCCCCGCGCCGGCAGGTGCGTCAGGGCGGCGAATTGCGCCGGGTCGGAGCCGAAGCCGTAGAAGAGGAGGATCAGAGCCGTCGGTCGGCGGAACCGGTAGGTCCGGGGGACCGACAGCTGGTAGGACCCGCTGACGGCACCGGCCTGCAGGCTCACGGTCCGCTCCGCACCCGCCGGCACCGCGCCCGCCCGCCGCGCGTCCGCCGGTGCGCGGACGCAGCCGGGCGAGGGCTCCACCTTGCCGACGACCTTCGTGGCTCCCGCCACGCCCGGACCCTCGGCGCACCCCGCTCCGAGTGCCGCCGCCACGACCAGAACCACGGTGACGAGGCGACGGCGACGTCTCACGCTTCGGCGGCGGCGAGAAATCTCGGGATGAGCGCGTTCCACCCGGCGGTGTTGGCCTCTCGCCACGCCACGCCCCCGGCGCCGAGGCGCTCCCAGCCCGAGTGCACGATCTCGAGCCGCGTCGTCCCGTCGCCCCGATCCACGAACGTCAACTCGACGTCGGTGGCATCGGCGCGGTCACGGCTGATGTGCCAGAGATAGCGGAGACGGCGCGGCGGCCTCCAGAGCGTGATCTCACCCCAGTCGATCTCGGTCCCGTCGGGGGTCCGTTCGAAGATACGGCCCCCGGGGCGCGGCTCGAACACGACCACGGTGTCGGGATGTCCCGACGCCGAATGGCCTCGGGGCCACCACGTCGACAGCCGCGTCGTCCAGATCTCGAAGGCGTGCTCGGCCGGGCACTGGATCTCGTAGCTCAGCCGCAGCGGCTCCGTCACCGGGGCCCCGATCTCTTCTTCCGACGACCCGTGTTCTCGGCCATCAGCCGGAACCGGGCGGCGGCATCGCCCCAGACCCGGGTGAGATAGGCCTCCACCGCCTCGACGCCCTGGTCGTGGAGGCTGTAGAGGCGGCGCGTCCCCCTCGCCTCCTCGACGACCAGACCGGCCTCCTTCAACAACCGGAGATGGCGCGACACGGCAGGCCGGCTGATCGGGAGAGCGTCGGCGAGCTCGCCGACCGACCGCCCGCCGGCGCCGAGCAATTCGACGATGGCCCGCCGGTTCGGATCACCGAGAGCCTCGAACGGATCGCCGGCCGGCTCGCTCCTCACTGTCCACACCTCCCGGGGCCGGTCCGCGCGGCGTCAGTCGGTGGGGACGGCGCGCATCCGGTTGTTCCGGGCATTGTGCTCGACCTCGGCCAGTCCGAGCACCTCCAGAACAGGAGGGACATAGTTGCCGAAACGGCCCCGCAGTCCCTTCTTCAATCCGTACCAGCCACCGACCGGGTTGTCCCCGGCGGTCAGCATGGCGTGCAGGTCATCGATGCAGCGGAGGTGGTAGCGCAGCTCGGTCACGTCCCGTACCCCTCGTCGCCGGGCCAGAACCGGTAGGAGCCGACGACGGTGGCGTCCAAAGCCGAGGGCCCCTCCTCCAGGCGGTCGCCGATGTCCCGGACGAATTCCGAGAAGGCCGAGATGGACGTCAGCGGGTTCGTGCCGTCGTCCGTCTCGATCGACGCCACGTGGACGAAGCTCACCCCGTCGGCCAACCGGAAGCTGGCGTACCGGAGCCCGTCCGGGCGACCGGTGTCGAGCTCGCCGAACACCCTCTCGATCAGCGCCTGGTTCTCCTCGGCGGCGTCCGGCTTGGTCCGGTACCGCACCACCGTCACGCTCATGAGCACTCCTCTTTGGTAACCCAGTCGTTACGGTAACATATTAGTTACCAATCTGCCCGTGGCCTCCCTGCGCCCGGCGCCGCAGCTCCTCGTCGCCGTACCAGGGCCGTAGCACGACGCGCGCCGGCGGCAGGTGCCCGGAGATCAGGACGCCGTGGCCGGGGGCCATCCGGCGCAGCGCGTCGACGGGGGCGAGCCGACGATAGGTGGCCGTCACGGTGGTGGACGCCGAGGAGCGGCCGCGGTCCACGGTGGTGGAGGACACCGGCTGCTCGGACTCACCGATCAGAGCGCTGGCGTGGTCGAGGGTGGCCGGATCGGCGATACCCGACAGGAAGAGCTTGGCCCGGTGGTTGTTCACCACCGTTCCCGCCCGCGGCCCGTAGCGGGCGGTGAGCTGGGCCAGGTCCTGCCAGACGGTCACCAGCTGGATCCCGTGGCCGGCGGCGGTGGACGCCAGCCCGTCGAGCTCGGCCAACGGGGCCACGTTGGCCGCTTCGTCGAGGACGACGAGCAGGGGCGGGTCGAGCGGCCGGCCTCGGGCGGCGGCGCGCTCGTAGGCGGCGTCGATCACGCGACCGACGAGGCCGGAGAACAGAGGCCGCAGACGGCGTTGCTCGTGGGCCGGGGCACACAGGTACAGGGTGTTCGCGCCGTCGAGGAGACCGACCGGGTCGACGTCATCGCCCCCCGGCACGGCCGATGCGGCCACGGCAGGGTCGGCGAAGACCTCCACCACCGTCTCGGCCGTGGTGTAGACGGCACTGCGCTGGCGTTCGTCGCGGCCCCAGGTGGCCCGCAGCGCCTGGAGGGCCTCCCACTGGCCGGCCGTGTCGAGTGCATCCACCACTTCATCGGTCTCCTGCTCGTCGACCCACCGCACCACGTCGGCCATGGTGCGCCCCGAGGACGACGCAGCGAGGAGGAGAGGGGCGAGGAGCTTGGCCGCCGTGCGGTACCAGAAGTCGCCGTCGGTGAGCCCACCCGGTGCCGTCCGGCCCGCCTCGACGAGGTCGTCGGCCACGCGGCGCGCCTCCGACCAGGTGGTGACGGCGGCGAGCGGTGACCAACGGGCCGTCTCCCGACCGGTCGAGCCGGTGGGGTCGTAGGTCCACACCCTCCCCTGCCGCCGGCGCCAGGCGACGGTGTCGTGGACCAGATCGCCCTTGACCGAGGCGGCCACCACCGGACCCTGCCATTCGAGCAGCGCGGGCACGGCCAGGCCCGTGGTCTTGAAGCTCTGCGTCGGCCCCACGACCAACAGGGAATGGCCGGCGTCCACCGCCAGCAGGCGGCCACAGGCGACACCGAGGGTGAGGCGGCCCGCTTCCGGCGTCCGCACCACCAGCGACCGGAGGTCTCTTCGACGGGCCCAGCGCGCCCCGTCGTGTCCGGGCCCGTTCCCCGGGGGCGCGGCCGGCGCACCGGCGCCGGTCGAGCGGGCCGGCGTTGCCGGCACGGTCCGGACCGTCCCGTGACCAGCCACGCCGACGCCAGGAGGGCCGACGCCCCCAGGAAGACGACGATGCCCATGGGCGCGCCGGTCAGCGGGGGCCGGTCGGTCCGGCGTCGACCATCCGGGAGTCGGTGTCCACGATCGCCCTCTCGGGCGCCGAGAGCCGGTGTTGGACGAGGAACGAGCGGCCTCCGACCTTCCACAACGCCACCCCCCTCTGCAGATGGGGGACGAGCTCGGTCTCGGTGGAGGACAGACCGAGGAGGTCTCCGGCCCGCTCGACCTCACCGGGGGGCTGCGCGTAGACGACCCGGGTCTCGGAGTCGGCCAGCAACCCTTGGGCCAGGCCGACCTGTTCGGATCCGGACACCCCGGCCGAGGTGAGGTCCGAGAGCCGGTGGAGGACGGCGATGTTCGACACGCCCCACGCACGCGACAGCTTCCAACTCGCCTGGAGCCAGCGCGCCACGCCGAGGTTGGCCAGAATGGCCCACGCCTCGTCGACGACAACCACCACCCCCGCCGCACCCGTGACCGCGGCGCCGGCCGGGGCATCGTCGCCGGTGACCGGGCGAGAGCCGGCGCCGGGGGATGCGAGCCCCGCCACGGCCGCCTGGAACCAGGCGGCGGCACACGTCATGAGAACACCGAGGGCGGCCGACCGGTAGACGGCGGACAGGTCGAGAACGACGAGAGGTCCGTCCAGGCTGATGCCGGAAGTGGTGGCGCCGTCGAACATGCCCTGGAGGTCGCCGGCGACCAGCCGCCGCAACTCGAGCGCCACATGCCGGCCGTCGCCCGCCAGACAGTCGGCCGTCGTCCGCACGGCACGCGCCGACTCCTCGCTGGGCTGGAGCAGCGCGTCGACCACGTCGGGCAGCGTCGGCGCCTCTCGTCCTCGGGCGCGGTGCCCTCCGCCGCCGGACACCTGGGCCACGGCCAGCTCGATGGCCGTCCTCTCGATCGGCGCCAGAGACCGGCCCAGGCTGGCGGCCGCCAGCGCGCAGAGCAGTTCCGCCCGACGCCGGGTGACCTCGGCGGCCGACGATCCCGGTCCGCCCGATGGCGCGTCCAGAGGGTTGAGGCGCACGCGTGACCCCGGTCGCAGCGCCACCGGCTCGATCCCCCAGGCCCGGGCCAAGGGCCCGTACTCGCCCTTCGGGTCCACCACCCAGGCGCGACGACCGAACACGGCCTGCCGCCACAGGTACGTCTTCACGAATGCGCTCTTCCCCCGTCCGATCTGGCCGAAGACGACCATGTTCGGGTTGGTCAGGAGTCCCCTCCGATAGAGCTCGAAGGGGTCGTAGACGAACGCTCCGCCGAGCAGGTCGCGGCCGATCAGCACGCCGCGCCCGCCCAGTCCCGCTTCGGAGGCGAAGGGGTAGGCGGCGCCGAGATGACGGGTGGTGGCGTGGTGTGCGGGGACGCCCATGGAGCGACGATGATCCCGTCACCTCTCCGTCACCTTGCCGGCTGCCTGGCGACGATCCTCCCTGAGGGCTTCGGACAATCGGACCGTGACGATCTCGCCGCCGACGGCCCCGACGTGTGAGTGGGTTCAGGCGCCGCGCCGCCGCCAGGGCGGATTGTGCAGGGGTTCAGGCTGCGCTTGGTGCGGCTTCTCCGCGTGTTCGGGTGCCATCACCTTCCGCTCACCGCGCAGGATCTCTCGACAACCAGGACACAGACCCTGGCGGACGCCGTCGTGGGACCCGCAGCGCTCACAGGCATCCACCTGAAGGTGCGGATGCACTGGGGGATGCACGGACGCGGGCTCAACCTCGTCGGCCCGTTCGATCGCCCCACGGTCTTTGTCTGCCCCACGGTGCTTGTCGTCACTCACCCTTCCAGCATCGCTCCCGGGCCCGGTATGCCGCCAGGGCCGAAGGACCCAAGGTGGGGCTCGGACGACGTTCGGCGCCGGGCGGCGCTGTCGAGCTGGTGACCTTCGGCACTTGCGGTGCGGGCCGGCCCGGGCGACGGTGAGGGAGTGGACACGATCGCCGCGACCCCGGCACTCACCCCTCGGCGCGCCCGCACCGACATGGTGCGGCGCCTCGTGGCCGGTGGCGGCCGGTTCTCAACGGCCCTGGGCATCGACGTCGAGGCCGGTGAAGCCGAGATCGACCGTTGGTTCATGGCGGCAACCTTGTTCGGGGCCCGGATTCCGACCGCCATCGCCGAGCGCACCTTTCACGTGCTCGACGAGGCGGGCGTGACGGTGGCCACGGCCCGGGCGTTCCGATGGGACGACCTCGTGGCCCTGCTCGACCGTGGCGGGTACGCACGATACGACTACAAGACGGCCACCCGGCTGCACGCGCTGTGCGACGCGCTCGGCGAGCACTACGGCGGGCGCGTGTGCGCCATCCCGGACAAGGCCCGCACACCGGCGGAGCTCGAGAAGGCACTCGACGACCTTCCCGGCTGGGGACCGGTCACCGTCGGCGTCTTCCTGCGCGAACTGCGCGGCGTGTGGGCCCTCGCCGCGCCCGCACTCGATCCCCGGGTGGCGACCTGTGCCCACCACCTCGGCCTCGTCGACGAACGTGCCCGTGACCCGCTCGGCCAGGTGCGATCCCTGTCGTCGGCGGCCGGCGTCGATCCACGAGACCTCGAAGGCGCTTTCGTACGGACCGCTCTGGCCCACCACGCCGGTCCGGGAACCTGTCCCGGTGGGCGGGAGTGCTCCGCCCTGGCCCGTCTGGCACCGGGGGCACGGGCTCCGGCGAGGACGGGCGTCCGCTGATGGAAACCGGGAACGGCCCGGACGACCTGCCCGGCGATCGCGGATTCCGGCTCGCGCCCCAGACACCCGGCCACGTCCTCGAAGCGTGGGGACCGGATCGGGTCACCTGCCTGGCGGAGGCTGTCGGCGCCCTGGTGAGCGTGTTCGCCGACCTCCGTGACACCGCCACCACGACGACCCTCCCGATCGTCCTGGAGCCTGCCCCCACCCCCGACCTTCTCGTCGGGCTGCTCGAAGAGGTCATCGACACGGTCGACGTGTTCGGGAAGGTGCCCGTCCACGTCCACCTGGCCGAGGCCGAGGACGGTGGGATGGCCGGCGACCTGGAAGTCGTCGAGGTGGCCGAGGTGGTTCTTGTCGGGCCCGTCCCCAAAGCCGTGTCCTGGCACGGCCTCGAGGTCGGTGAGGACGGAGGGACCTGGCGGTGTCGGGTCGTCGTGGGGGCATGAAACCCTCACGGAGCCTCGTAGCCCCTGACCCCCCGGCCCAGGGTCGGCGACGTCTCACGCCAGCCCGCGCCCGAAGGGGAGAGTGCAGGTGAAGGCCACGGCCTGGTCCCCGTAGCAGCGACGCAACTCGAGGCCCGCCTGTCCGGCGATCTGCTCCACCCGTCCGCAGGCCTCGTCGAGTGCCTCGGTGTCGGGCGCGCTGACCGTGACGTACCCGGAGAACCGGAAGGACGCGTGTCCGTTGGCCAGCTCGTCCTCCCGTTGGACGAGGACCTCCTCCTCGCGCCGCCGCCGGGCCGTGGCCAGGAAGCCACCGCGCCGGCGCAGCTCGGCGTCGGCGATGTCGGCCGTCCGCGCCTGTTCGATCCGGCGGGCGGCGCGCAGGGGCGACACCGGTTCCATGACGACCGACACCGACCGCCGGATGTCGGAGGCGAGCAGGAGGGGGCCGAGAAAGTCGGCCCCCACCTCGGTCCGGGGCCATTCGGCGATCCAGTAGGTCGTGTGCCAGGTCCCGTCCGTCCGGACGCGGCCCCACTCGGAGAGCATCCCCATCGGACCCGGCCACGCCGGGCCGCCGGCGGTCGTCCCCGGGTACCGGCCGCCTCGTGGGTCCGACAGGTCGCGCGTGTGGACCTCGGCATCGAAGCCGCGGCGAACGGCGTCGGCCAGGGCACCGGGTGCCATCACCCCGCCCACGTCGAGGCCGACCTCACCGAGCCGACGGGCCAGCGATGCCGCTTCGCGCAACAGCACCGCACAGGCGCCGCGCTGACCGCCACCGGCGGCACGGACGGCCCGTGCCGCGTGACCGGCGTGGACCGTGACGGCCACCATCACCTCGTGACGGTGCACGGTGGCGACCTCACCGTCGACGAGCTCCGCATACGAACGGCGGGCGATGCTGTCGGCGCCGATCACGGCATGCTCGACGATGTGACGGCGGACCTCGGCACCGTCGTCGGGAAGGCTCCGCTCGATCCACTGGACGCGGTGGACGGCGCCACCCTGGCGGGCGAGCGAGGCGAGGACGCCGGACCATCCGCCCACCCGACGCGCCTTGTCATCCCCGGAGAGCAGGACGAACCCCGGTCCGGACGCGCGGAGAACCGCCGTGTAGGTGCGGCCGGCGACGTCGTGGATCACGCCGGCTCCCGGGCGAGGGCCAGGGGGCGATCCCGGGGGGGCGCCGGCGCGCCGTGGCGCCGGGACGGCACCGGCCCGGGTCAGATCGATCTCGAGGAACCGCAGGGTGGCGAACGGCTCGCGGCGCCGCACCCTTCTCTGGCGTAGGACGGCGTCGACATGGCGTGCCGCATCGGGCGCCCACTCCTCCGTCGTCCGACCACCGACGGGCCACGTGGCCGTGCCCACCCCCACCGCCACCGCCAGAAAGGCCACGGCGGCGCCGGCGGCCGACGGCCGGGCGCGCAGGACGCCCACGGCCACCACGAGGCCGGTGGCCACGGCGGCGATCTGTCCGCCGCGCCATCCCGCCACCAGACCGCGGCGCTCGAGCGGTCCGAACCGGTACCGGGGCGTCCCCCCGTCGTCAGCCACGGCCGCCCGCGCCGGTGCCGTCGCGCCCCGGCGCCTCCGCCCCGTCGTCGGCGCCGCCCGCCGTGTCCGCACCTGTCTCTCGAGAAACGACGGACGAGAGGTCGACGCCGGCCGCCCCGACCCGGTGGAAGTACTCGGCCAGGTGCGCACTGCCCGCCACCATCGAGATGGTGGAGCCGGCGCTCCCGACGTTCTCGGGGTCGGCCGCACCGCCCGTACCGTCGTCGACCCGCTTCCGCGCCCGTGCCATGTCGAGAGCCAGGTTGCCGCCCTGCCGGACCGGCGAGCTGAGCCGGTGACGGGCCGACTCCAGATGGGTGACCGCTCCCGCCTCGACGGCGGGGATCAACCGCAGGAGGGTGAAGGGGGACAGCGTGGCGATGATCAGCAGCGCGATCCCGCTGATGACGGCGGCGAAACCGCCCCCGTCGCCCCCGGTGGCGCCGACGCCGAGACCACCGGCCAGCGCGCCGATGGCGAGAGCCAGCACGGCGGCGATGACGAGCTTGGACAGGATCAGCGCCACCAGGGTGTCGGCCAGGCGCCGGCACCAGTGGGACACGGCCGGCCACACCATGGTGGCCAGGGCCAGGGGGAGGAAGAGGACGGCCACCGAGACGGCGGCGGCGCGGACGACCAGCTCCAGCCACAGCCCCAGGGCGGCCACGGCGACCAGGAGACCGCCCACGAACACCACGAAGGCGGGGACCTGGACGTTGACGGCGCCGGCCCCGGCGAGGAATTCCGACACGGGGGCGAGGATGTTCGTGGTGTCCACCCCGGCACCGGCGAGAACCTGGGAGGACAGGGCGTCGGTGACCGCCAGCGCCATCTGGACCAGCTCGACGACGACACCGGTGAGGAGCAGCGCCAGCGGGAGCTGGACGAGAAAGGCACGCGCCAGCATCGACGCGCTCTGCCGGTAGAGAGCTTGCAAGGCGGCGCAGACGAGCATGGGGAGGAGCACGGCGGCGGCCATCGACGCCATCACCGACTCGTGCTCCGAGAACCATCCCGACGACAGGTCGACCGCGGTGCTGGCCGCCATGGCGTGACCGACCTGGCCGAGCAACCAGACGGCGCCGGACGCCACCCATTGTCCGGCGGCGGTGAAGACGGCGGCGAAACCGGCGTTGGCCACGCCCCCCACCACGTCCCCGACGGCACCGGACACCGCGCTGCCGACGGCGGTGGTGATCGACATGTCAGTGCACGCCCTGCCCGGCGTGGAAGAAGAAGTTGATGATGGCGGGTGCGGCGCCGATCAGCAGGGCGGCGAGCCCGGCCACCAGGACGGTGCGCCGACCGGTGAAGGACTGCTGATAGTTCTCCGCGTGCGACCCCAGTGCCCACGCCGCGGCGCCGATCACCAGCGCCACCAGGGCACCGATCAACGCCCAGCCGCCGAGCCCGTTGGTCAGGTGCTGGAGCACGTCGCCACCGGGCAGGTTCCCCGGATCGGGGTTCAAGGTCACATCCGTCAGCACCATGCCGGGCACTCTAAGCAACCCGTCGGCCCCTTTCAAGATGTTTCATGATTTTTCGTTGGTCGTCACGACACCCCGTCCGGGTCAGGGGAACGGCGCGGGCGCCCCGGCCCCGGGCGGCGTCGGGGCCGGGACCGCTGCGCCGGGGTGCCGGGGTGCCGGTCCCGGCCTGCCATGCTGGTGATCGATGGTCTGGATCGCGATGGTGGGTGTGACGGGGAAGATCTCCGATTCCGTCGCCATCGCCGGGTTCGTCGGCCTCGGTGGCCTGGCCCTTATCGGGATCGTCGTGGCCACGGTCCTGGGACGGCGGTCGGGTCGCAGCTCGCTCGAGCAGCGCCTCTCGGCCCTCGCCACCCGCCTGGGCGTCGAGACCCCCGAGGAGGATCCGGCCGGGGTCGAGCCTGCGCTCCACCACCTCGAACAGGTCACCGACCGCGCCGCCGAGGCGGTGGCCGAGTCCTCGGCCGACGCCATCCGCTTGCGCCACGCCCTGGACACGCTCCCCCAGGGAGTCATCGTGTGCGAGGAGAACGGGGAGGTGGTGTTCCGAAACGCCCGCGCCGTGGGCCTCATGGGCGGGCGCCACGGTGATGCTCTGGCGGCCACCGCCGTGGTCGAACTGCTGGCCGACGCCTGGAAGACGGGGGCGGCGGACAAGACGCTCGATCTCTACGGACCACCGCGCCGGACCCTGGCCGTGCGGACCCAGCTGATCGACGACGGCCGCCGCACCCTGGGGGTGATCGCCGTCATCGACGACATCTCCGAACGCCGGCGCCTGGAGGAGATCCGCCGAGACTTCGTGGCCAACGTGAGCCACGAGCTGAAGACGCCCATGGGCGCCCTCGGTCTCCTGGCCGAGACGCTGGTGGCGGAGAGCGATCCGACCGTGGCCCAGCGCCTGGCCAGCCGGATCCACACCGAGGCGTTTCGGGTCAGCCGGATCATCGACGACCTCCTCGATCTCTCACGGATCGAGTCCGAAGAGGCGCCCCCGCGTGAGCCCGTTCTCGTCAACCTTCTGATGGCCGAGGCCGTCGAGAGGATGCGGGCGGCGGCCGAGCAACGGGACGTCAAGATCGATATGGCCGAACCCACCCCGCCGATCGCCGTTCTCGGCGATCGGCGCCAGCTGGTCTCGGCTCTCTACAACCTCCTCGAGAACGCCGTGAAGTTCTCCTATGACGGCAACACCGTCAGCTTCACCGGGACGGTCGACGACGGGGAGGTCCGCCTCGAGGTGGAGGACCACGGGGTGGGGATCCCGGCGCGCGATCTCGATCGGATCTTCGAGCGCTTCTACCGGGTCGATCAGGGTCGCAGCCGGACGACGGGTGGAACCGGTCTCGGTCTGTCTATCGTGCGACACGTGGCCGCCAACCATCAGGCCCGCATCGAGGTCGAGTCGCGCGAGGGCGAAGGCTCCATCTTCCGCCTGATCCTGCCCACCCAGTCCGAGGTGGGTTGAGCGGTGGCCGATACCACCGACGGGACCCGGGTGAACGTGCTGCTGGCCGAGGACGAAGAGTCGTTCGTCGACGCCTTGGCCATCGGCCTGTCGCGCGAGGGCTTCGACGTCAGCATCGCCCGCGACGGCAACGAGGCCCTCGAGATGTTCGACCGGATCGACCCGGACCTCGTCCTCCTCGACATCATGCTGCCCAAGTTGTCGGGCATCGACGTCTGCCGGTCCATCCGGTCGCGGTCCTCGGTACCCATCATCATGGTCACCGCCAAGGGGACCGAGATCGACACCGTGGTGGGCCTCGAGATGGGTGCCGACGACTACGTCACCAAGCCCTACCGCCTCCGCGAGCTGGTGGCCCGGATGCACGCCGTGCTGCGCCGGGCCCCGCGCCCCGGACCCGACGCCGCCATGGCGGCCCATGCTGCCGACGCCGGGGCGCGCGCCGTGGGCGATGTCCGGGTGGACTCCGACCGCCACCGGGTCTTCGTCCGCGGCCAGGAGGTCCACCTGCGGCGCAAGGAGTTCGAGCTCCTGGCCCTGCTCATCGAGAACCCCGGTCGGGTGCTCACCCGCGACACGCTGATCGACCGCGTCTGGGGGACCGACTACGTGGGGGACACGAAGACCCTGGACGTCCACATCAAGCGGCTCCGCACCCACGTGGAACGTGACCCGTCCGCCCCCTCCATCATCACCACCGTCCGCGGGGTGGGCTACCGCTTCGAGGTCCCGGCCGGCGTGTAGCCGGGGGCCTCACCGGCGTCAGCGGGGGGTGAGGAGAGTGGCGCCGCCGAGGTAGGGGGCGAGGGCGTCGGGAAGGGCCACCGAACCGTCGGCGCCGCGGCCGGTCTCGACGAGGGCGGCCCAGATCCGGGCCCACGCCAGAGCGGAGCCGTTCAGGGTGTGCACGAACAGCGGTGTCCCGCCGGCCTCGGGCCGGTAGCGGACGTTGGCCCGGCGCGCCTGGTAGTCGCGGAACCAGCTGACCGACGACACCTCGAGCCACATGTCGCTCCCCGGGGCGTAGACCTCGAGGTCGAAGGTGCGGGCCGACGACGCGCCGAGATCCCCGGTGCACAGGTCGAGGACCCGGTACTCGAGGTCGAGCTCCCGCAGCAGCGTCTCCACGCGCCCCACCATGTCGTCGTGGACCCCCGGGGCCTGCGCCGCCGTGGCGTAGGCGAACAGCTCGACCTTGTCGAACTCGTGGACGCGCAACAGCCCCCGCGTGTCGCGCCCCGCCGCCCCCGCCTCCCGGCGGAAGCAGGCCGTCGCCGCCGTCAGGCGCAGGGGCAGGACCGCCTCGTCGATGATGTCGTCGCGGTACATCGAGGTGAGCGGGACCTCGGCGGTGGGGATGGCCCACAGGTCGTCGCGCTCGACGTGGTAGGCCTCGTCGGAGAACTTGGGCAGATGCCCGGTGGACACCATGGTGTCGGTCCGCACCAGGCTCGGCGGTCGGATCTCCTCGAAGGCGTCGGCGTGGCGGTCGAGGGCGAAGGCGGTCAGCGCCCGGATGAGCCGGGCCCCGGTGCCGCGGTAGAGGGGGAACATCGAGCCCGACAGCTTGGCGCCGCGCTCCATGTCCAGGATCCCGAGGGTCTCGCCCACCTCCCAGTGGGGGACCCTCTGGTGATCGGCGTAGGAGCGGGGCTGATCGGGCCACCGACGGACGGTGGGATTGTCCTCCGGTCCCATCCCGTCGGGAGCCTCGTCGGCCGGGAGGTTGGGCAACCAGAGCAGCCGGTCACGCACCTCGGCCTGGGCGGCGTCGGCGTCGGCCCCGAGCGACGTCACCTCGTCACCGATCTCCCGGCTCTCGTCGGCCAGGCGGCCGGCCTGGCCGTCGTCGCCGGCGCGCCGCGCCTCGGCCACCTGGCGCGACAGATCCTTCACCCGGGCCCGCAACTCGTCGCGCCGGCCGACGGTGTTGCGGGCGCGTGCGTCGGCGTCGAGAAGACCGTCGATCTCCGCCGCGTCCACGCCGCGACGACCGAGGGCCGCCTTCACGGCATCCGGATCTTCCCTGGCCAGGCGGACGTCGATCATGGTCCGCACAACGGTAGCCTTCGCCGCGATGCCCGCCATCGACTGCCGCGACCTCGTCGTCCGCTACGGCACGGTGACGGCGGTGGACGGGCTGTCCCTCCAGGCCGAACGGGGCCAGGTCCTGGCCCTGCTCGGTCCGAACGGCGCCGGGAAGACGTCGACGGTCGAGACCCTGGAGGGCTACCGGCACCCCACCTCGGGATCGGTCCGCGTCCTCGGACTCGATCCCCGTCGCGACCACCGGGCGCTCGTGGCCCGGATGGGCGTGATGCTCCAGCGCGGCGGGATCTACCCGGTGATGGGCCCGCGGCGGGCCCTCGTCCTCTTCGCCCGCTACTACGAGTCGGCCGAGGACCCCGACGCGCTCCTCGACCTGGTCGGGCTCCGGACGGCGGCCAGGACACCGTGGCGACGGCTGTCGGGCGGCGAGCAACAGCGCCTGTCGCTGGCCCTGGCCCTGGTGGGCCGGCCCGAGGTCGTCTTCCTCGACGAGCCGACGGCGGGGGTCGACCCCGAAGGGCGACTCGCCATCCGCGAGGTGGTCTCGGAGCTCCGACGACGGCGGGTCTGCGTCGTCCTCACCACCCACGAGCTCCCGGAGGCCGAACACCTGGCCGACGAGGTCGTCATCCTGGCCGGCGGCCGGGCCGTCACCCGCGGGACGGTGGCCGAGCTGTCCGCCGCCGGTCCCGCGCCGGGCATCCGTTTCGGCGCGCCGGCCGGGGTCGACACGGCCGCGCTGGCCGCCGCCGTGGGGGCGGCGCCGGGAGACGTGGTCGAGGAACGACCCGGCGAGTACGCGGTGGCCGGGGACGCCTCGGCCGGACGGGTGGCGGCGGTGGCGGCCTGGCTCGACCAGCGCCATCTCCCGTTGACCGATCTCCGCACCGGGACCCGGTCCCTGGAGGACGCCTATCTCACCGCCGTCCAGGGTGGGTCCGGGCGCGAGGGGCCCATCGCCGGTGGCGGCGCGCCGGGCGCCGACGGGGAGCCGGCCCCGTGACCCTCCTCCCGCTCCGACGGCTGGTGGCCCAGACGGGGGCCGAGGTCGGGATGACCCTGCGGCGCGGCGAGTCGCTGCTGCTCACCGTGGCCATCCCCGTGATCCTCCTCGTCTTCCTCTCCGAGATCCGGATCGTCCGGACGGCCATCGCCAGCAACGTCGCCTTTCTGGCGCCAGGCATCCTGGCCCTCGCCGTGATGGGGACGGCCCTCGTGAACCTGAGCATCGCCACCGGCTTCGAGCGCGGCTACGGGGTCCTGAAGCGGTTGGGGTCCACCCCGCTCGGGAGGCCCTCGCTCCTCGGGGCCAAGATCGCCGCCGTCGTGGTCGTCGAGGTGATCCAGGCCGTGGTCCTGGTGGCCGTGGCCCTGGCCCTCGGGTGGCATCCCCACGCCGGGGGGGCGGCTGTGGCCGTCGCCGCCGCCGCCCTGGCCACCGCCGGGTTCGGCGGCCTCGGGCTCCTCCTGGCCGGGCGGCTGCGGGCCGAGGTGAACCTGGCCGCCGCCAACGGGCTCTGGCTCCTCCTCCTCCTCATGTCCGGCATGGTGTCGCCGCTCACCGCCCTGCCGAAGTGGCTGGTGGACGTGGCCAGGGTCCTCCCCGCCGCCGCTCTGGCCCAGGCCCTGCACGACGCCATCGGGGCCGGCCTGGCCGTTCCCGGTTGGGCCTGGCTGGCCCTGGTCCTCTGGGGCGTCCTGGCCCCGACGGCGGCCATCCTCACGTTCCGGTGGGAGTGACCCCGCCGGGCGACGGCCGGCGGAGGGTGCACGTCGCCGTCGTCGGCGCCGGCGAGGCCACGGCGGCCGAGTGCGCGGCGGCCGAGGAGGTGGGTCGCCGGATCGCTCAAGCGGGAGCGGTCCTCGTCTGCGGCGGGCTCGGCGGCGTGATGGAGGCGGCCTGCCGCGGCGCCCGGTCGGCCGGTGGGACGACGATCGGGATCCTGCCCGGGACCGACCGTCTCGATGCCAACGATCATGTCGACGTCGCCGTCCCGACCGGCATCGGTGAGGCTCGGAACGCCGTCGTGGTGGGAACGGCCGACGCCGTGGTGGCCGTGGGCGGGGAGTTCGGGACCTTGAGCGAGATCGCCCTGGCCCTGAAAGCGGGGACACCGGTGATCGGGCTGGGGACGTGGGAGTTCCGACGCGCCGGCTCACCGGTGACCGGGGTGGTGTCGGCGGCGGGTCCCGACGAGGCCGCGACCCTAGCCCTCGAGCGCGGCGCCGAGCGTCTGGCCACTCGTGCGAGCGTTCGACAACGTTCCTAGAGCAGCCGTGCGACTCCGCCCACGACTTTCGAACCGGTTGACCAATTGCTTCAGGGCCGCCATCTGCGCGGCGAGGGCGGCGTCGCCGTCTTTGGTGATTTCGGCCCAGGTCCGCGGGCGCTTCAATCGAATATCGTCGTCGGGGTCCTACGTGCCGTCTATTCGGGCGATCTCCGCCTGCAGGGCGGCGGGCCTGATGGGACCCCGCACCGTCTGGGCGACGTCCCCGTCGGCGTCGATGAAGACGGTGGCCGGGTTTCCCTGGAGGCCGTAGGTGGGCGCCACCAGGCTGAGCGAGTCACGTCCCACGGGAAAGTCCACGCCGCTGGCGCGGGCGAAGGCCAGGCCGCTGGCCGGCGCATCGTTGTCGTCGACACCGATGAAACGGACCCTGTCCCCGGCCGCCTCGTCCCGGCGCGCCACCAGGGCCAACGACGGCAGTTCGCTGTGGCACGGCCCGCACCACGAGGCGAAGAAGGTGAGCACCACGGGGTCGTGCGCACCTTCACCGACGATCGGCACCGACACCGGGGGCCCCACTCCCAGTCTCGGCAGCGAGAAGGGCCGGGCCCGGGCCGGTCCCGGGGCGGTGAACGAGGTGAGACCGACCCACAGGCCGACGGCCAGGACCACGCCCACGGCGAACGACAGCAGGCGGCGGCGGCCCGGAGCCATTCCCGGCCGCGGGATCAGGAGCTCAGTGGAAACGGACGAGGACATCGCCGGCCATGGCGGCGAAGAGGAGCGTCAGGTACGTGATCGAGTACTGGAACAGCCTCATCGCCGCCCGCGGGGTGGACAGACGCCGGAGGCGGACGGCGTAGACGATGAAGCCGGCGCCGAGCACGGCGGCGGAGACCACGTAGAGCAGGCCCATGTGGCCGACGGCGGCGAAGAGGAGGGTGACGGCCACGAGAAGAACCGTGTAGACGAGGATCTGCCGGGCCGTCCGCTTGAAGGTGGCCACCACCGGCAGCATGGGGACGCCGGCCGTCTCGTAGTCGTCGCGGTAGCGGATGGCGAGGGCCCAGAAATGCGGCGGGGTCCAGATGAAGATGACGGCGAACAGCACGACCGGCGCCCACCCCAGGCTGTCCGTCACGGCCGCCCACCCGACGAGCACGGGGACGGCTCCGGCGGCGCCCCCGATCACGATGTTCTGGGTCGAGATCCGCTTCAGCCACAGCGTGTAGACGAAGACGTAGAAGGCGGTGGCCGACACGGCCAGGACGGCCGAGAGGAGGTTGACCCACCTCCACAGCTCGGCGAAGGCGACCACCTCCAGGGCGAGGGCGAACACGAGCGCGGCGCGCGGCGTCATGGCCCCGGTGACGAGGGGCCGGTTCCGGGTCCGGTGCATCAGCTTGTCGATGTCGCGGTCGACCACCATGTTGATGGCGTTGGCGCCGCCGGCGGCCAGCGCCCCTCCGGCCAGGGTGGCCACCATGAGCCAGACCGGCGGGACGCCCCGTCGGGCCACGAACATCGTGGGCAGGGTGGTCACGAGCAGCAGCTCGATGATCCGGGGCTTCGTGAGGGCCACGTAGCTGCGGATCTTCTCCGGGTAGCTGCGGATCTTCTCCGGGTAGCTGCGGATCTTCTCCGCTCCCACGACCGGCGCGGGGGCGGGCAGCGAGGTCATCGCCGCCGAGCCTACGGTGCCGGCACCACCCGGACAAAGCAGGCTCCCTCCCCGGACCGGTTCCCGCCTTCGAGCCCCGAGGTGCCCGCCGGTACCATTCTCCCGGTGCTCCCCCACGTCGGACCCCGGGGTTTCCTGCGCGTCACCCAGGTGGCGCTCGGCCTCGTGGTCCTGAACATCGTCTCGGGGGCGGCCGTCCGCCTGTCGGACTCCGGGCTCGGCTGCCCCGACTGGCCCACCTGCTCGCGCCACCACCTCACCCCGCCCCTGTCGCTCCACCCGGCCGTCGAATTCTCGAACCGGATGGTGGTGGTGGCGATCTGCGTGGTGGCCGCCGGGGTCCTCCTGGCCGCCCTCCGCCGGCGGCCCCGGCGGCGGGATCTCACCTGGCTCGCCGTGGGGTTGGTCGGGGGCATCCTGGGGGAAGCGGTCCTCGGCGGCCTGGTCGTCTATTCGAAGCTCAACCCCTACGTGGTCATGATCCACTTCCTGGTGGGCATCGCCCTCCTCACCGTGGCCGTGGTCCTGGCCCTGCGGGCGGGGCGGGCGCCGGGGCCGGGGGCGCCGATGGTGACGCCGGGCGTCCGGCGCCTGGCCCTCGCCATGGTCGGTCTCCTTCTCCTGGCCGTCGCCGCCGGGACGGCCACCACCGGGGCCGGCCCCCACGCCGGGGGCAAGGGGGCGAAGCGCATCCCCGTCCCCCTGGCCGACATGGCCCGGACCCACGCCGAGATCGTCCTCGTCCTCGGGGCCATGACCCTGGCCGTGCTCTACCTCCTCGAGCGCACCCGGGCACCGTCCCGGGTGGCCGAGAAGGGCCGGATCCTGTTGGCCGTGATGGTGGCCCAGGGCGTCATCGGGTACACCCAGTACTTCACCCACCTCCCCGCCCTCCTCGTCGGGGTCCACGTCTTCGGGGCCACCGCCGTGTGGACGGCGATGCTCTGGTTCTGCGACGGCCTCTCGCACCACCCGGCCGACGGGACCTCCGCCGACGACGTAGGGAGCTCCGGCCCGCAGTCAGCGCCCGAGGTGGCGGCGCCGGCGGGGACGGCCACGGTGCCGGCACCGGCGGTGGCTCCGCCGTCGCCGCGCTCCACCGTCGGGTCCGGTCGGTGACGGGGCCGGGTTCGGGGACCGGACCGGGCGCCGCCCCGGTCGAGGTGGACCGCCCCACCGGTGACACCGACGTCCGTCCCGACCGGCCGTGGCTCGTGATCGTCTGGAACGACCCCATCAACCTGATGTCCTACGTCACCTACGTCTTCCAGAAGCTCTTCGGCTACAGCAAGGAGAAAGCGTCGCGGCTCATGCTCGACGTCCACCACAAGGGGCGCGCCGTCGTCACCTCGGGACCGCGCGAACGCGCCGAGCTCGACGTGTTCCGGCTCCACGAGCACGGGCTCTGGGCCACCATGGAACAGACGTCGTAGATGGCCCGTCACCGTTTCCGCCGCGACCGCCAGGGTCGCTTCCGGGTGGGTCTCCAGGGTCCCGAGCAGCAACTGCTGTCGATGCTGCCCCGCCAGGTCCAGGAGCTGCTCGAACAGGACGACCCGTCGACCGCACGCGTGTTCCCCGTCGCCTACACCGACGACGCCCAGGCCGAGGCCGACTACCGCGAGATGATGGGGGCGCAGCTCCTCCATCAGCACCAGCGGTCACTCGACACCCTGTCGTCGACGGCCGGTGCCGCCACCATCGACGAGAGCGAGATCCACGAGTGGCTCGACGCCCTCGAGGTTCTCCGCCTCGTCCTCGGCACCCAGCTCGACGTGTCCGAGGGCGCCACCACCGTCGAGGACACCGATCCCCGGGCGACCCAATTCACCGTCTACCACTACCTGAGCATGCTCCAGGAGGAGATCGTCGACGCCCTGGCGGCGGCCCTCCCCGACGCCGGGACCGCGAGATCGGACTCGGCGTGAGGGGCGCCGGACGATGACGGCCGGCGGGCGCCTGCCCCGGCTGCTCACCATCATGGGGTCGGGGGAGACGGCCCCCACCATGATCAAGGTCCACCGGGCGGTGGTCGAACGCCTGGGCCCGCCGCCCGTCCACGGGATCCTCCTCGACACCCCCTTCGGATTCCAGACCAACGCCCCCGACATCGCGGCACGCGCCGTCGACTACTTCCGCGACAGCGTCGGGGCCACCCTGGAGGTCGCCGGCCTGCGCTCCCGAGCCGACCTGGAACCGCCCCACGGCGACGTCGTGATCGCCCGCATCGCCGCCGCCCCGTTCGTCTTCTCCGGGCCGGGCAGCCCCACCTACGCGCTCCGCCAGTGGCGCGGCACCCTCGTCCCCCCGTCCTGGCCGAGAAGCTGGCCCTCGGTGGTGCGGTCACCTTCGCCTCGGCGGCGGCGCTGGCCCTGGGAGCGGTGGCCGTCCCCGTCTACGAGGTCTACAAGGTGGGCGAGGAAGCACGCTGGGTCGAGGGGCTCGATCTCCTCGGTCCCCTCGGGCTCCCGGTGGCGCTCATCCCCCACTACGACAACGCCGAGGGGGGCACCCACGACACCCGCTATTCGTACCTGGGCGAGGAGCGCCTGGCCCGGCTGGAGGACGAGCTCCCCGCCGGCGTCTTCGTCCTCGGGGTCGACGAGCACACGGCGCTCTGCCTCGACCTCGACGCCGGCTCGGCCCTGGTGGCCGGCCACGGTGGGGTCACCGTCCGGGCCCGGGGTCGCTCGGCGCGCCTCGAATCGGGCCGGACCGTGTCGATCGACCAGCTGGCCGAGATGGCCGACGACCTCGCCCGTGCGCCGGGCGGCGCCACCACCGACAGCCGAGCGCCGGCGACGGCCGGACCGGCGGCGGCGGCGGCGGACGACTCGGCGGGCGGCGGACCGGTCGGCGCCCGCGGCTCTCCTCTCCTCGAAGCCATCCGCTCCCACGAAGCGACCTTCCGGGCCGGCCGGGACGGCGGCGACGCCCCCGCCATGGTCGGTGCGATCCTCGCCCTCGAGGACGAGATGTGGTCGTGGCGGGCCGACACGCTCCAGTCCGACGAGATGGACCGCGGTCGTGCCGCCCTGCGGTCGATGGTGGGCGAGCTCGGTCGGGTGGCCGAAGCCGGGACCCGCGACCCCGCCACCGTCGTCGGACCCTACGTGGACCTGGCCCTGGCCCTGCGGGCCGAGGCACGCTCCGGCGGGCGTTACGCCGATGCCGATGCCGTCCGAGACCGCCTCCTGGCGCTCGGCGTGGCTGTCCACGACACGGCCGACGGCGTCTCGTGGGAGTTGTCGGGACCGCAGTGAGCCGCCGTCGGTGAGCCCTCCCCCCGGGGAGTCCCGGGAAGGACCTGCTAATCTGCGGGCGCCCTGATTGGTCCGAGCCCCCATCGTCTAGTGGCCGAGGACGCCGCCCTTTCAAGGCGGTAACACGGGTTCGAATCCCGTTGGGGGTGCACCCGGTGGGGGAAGAGCTAACCGGGGTCCTGTGGTGCAGTTTGGAGTGCACGCCGGCCTGTCAAGCCGGAGGTCGCGGGTTCAAATCCCGTCAGGACCGCCAGGCCTCGCTGTCAGGGGCCCAGATTCTCGGTCGGGTAGCTCAGTTGGCAGAGCGCGCGCCTGAAAAGCGTGAGGTCACCGGATCGACGCCGGTCCCGACCACCGAATAGTCCCAGGTCAGAGGTGGTGGATGGGGAGTTGTCTCTTTCGTCCGAGGATTTCGTGCCCCACCCGACGGTTTCTGGCAACCGGATCACCCACCGAGAACAGAACCCGGTTTGGGGTCACCCGACGGTCTGCTCGGCCCGAAGCCCCACACTCAGGCGGCGAATGACGGCACAACCCCAATGGCGTGGGTGGATTCACGGTGCTCCCGGTGTCCCCGATGCGTAGCGGGTCATCTCGATCCGTGAACTCGCCCAGGCCAGAAGAATTCGACGTCACACGGGAAGCTGCGGATTGAGCAAGTCTCCGCCTGAGTCCAGCCGATCATCGGGTCCAACTTCGAGAGTTTCCAGTCGCTCATCATCGAGGAGGGCATTTGCACACGCAACGAGAGCCGGCAGAGTACCGCGGAAGACTGGTATGACGATGAAGCGATTGCACCAACTACTGGCCGGTGTTGTCGCCTGCGGGCTGGCTCTTTTCGGTGCTTCCTGTTCATCGCCGCCGAAGACGAGCACCACCCGTTCACCTGCCAGTCCCACCGCTGCAGCGGCCCGGGCATACATCGCAGCGGCCAACCCAGCGAACAGCGTCATTACGACGTTCGGTAACCAGGCCACACATTGGAAGACTCAGACGACTGACTCCCAAGCCGAGAGCGAGGCCCAACCAGTCGTCACTGCCTTGCAGAATATGCAGGAGAAGCTCCTCGGCACGATCTGGCCGACTTCAGCTCGGAAGGATGTCGACACACTCGTGCCGGCCGTCGGACTGATGATTCGTGATCTGCAGGCACTCGCCAGTCTGAACTTTGTCAATGTCTCCAGTTGGGAATCGACGTTTTCGCGTGATCTCTCGACCATCTATACCGATACGACTGCCGTGCGCGAGGACCTGGGTCTGCCGGCTACGTTTCGTAACGGTCAGTCCTTTTGAGAGGAGACGTCAGGCGGCCTGGGCCGCCTTCTCCGCTGAGCCATTGGCCGGTGACCGGTGACCGGCGACGGTACCCTAAAGGCCATCAGGTCTCCTCCGGTGTCGCGCCAGACTCCTGAGTGCAACGACTCCGCGGCCGGCAATTCCGATGCCCGGCTACAACGCGCCAGCACCCGACGAGCCCGCTCAACTCGGCAGTGGAGCCGCCCGCAGTCCGTGAGGAGTGGGCCACACGAACTGACCATCGAGATCGACGCCGACGGTGTTGCTCGACGTTGCCGGCATACCGGTCACCGGAGCGCCGCTGGCCGAGCAGGCTCTGAACACAGGGGCACTCTGCCTTTCACCTGCGACGGATCCGCCCTCCGGAGTGGAGACCTTGTACTGCGGGTTCTGCTCACACCAGAAGACCTCGCCCGACGAAAGCGGACTGGTCTGCCCGTTGTCGACGTCGAGAAGCACTCTCTTCCCAGACGGGAGCTGCACCACGACATGAGAGCTGTCGGCAAAGGCCACATTGGTGCCTTCCGACAGCGCTTGGGCGTGGAGCACGGGGAGCGACCACGTGATCGCCCCGGACTGAGAGTTCACACCTTCAAGAACCATCGTGACCTGTGACATGTTCGTCGTGGTGCCGGAGATCACGGCCGTACCCGTGTACCGGCATACCACGTCCGCCGTCAAGAACTGTAAGCCTCCCCCGCAGAGATAGGCGCCGGGGACGCTCCACACCGTCGTACCGTCGGCACTCGAGATGCCCACCGTCTTCTCCTCGCCCAGTGGCATTGTCTTCCCGATCGTCGCGGCGCCCACCGAGCCCACCTCGAGCGCCCCTCGTTCGAGGAAGTCCCACCCGTAGTTGGGGTCGTACTGGCTCCCGCCGAAGACGCTTGCCACAGTCTTCGTCCATTCCTGCTGCCCCGAGTTCGAGACTTGTGTGAGGGTGGGGGCGTTGGCCCCCGTCTCCCACAAACCGCCTTCGATTGTCGAGCCCGGTGTGGCAACGGTCATGTTGCGTTCCGGCCCGACAATCACACCGAGGATCCTGCCTGTGGCCGGGTCCACAGTGATGAGGGCGGTGGTGGTGGCCGAGGCGAAGCCGGCCACGCAGAAGTCCTGGCCGCCGGGGCAGACGGCGGGTGCGTCGGAGAGGATCAACGACTGTGGCTCAGCCCATAGGACCTTGCCCGTCGTGGCGTCGATCCCTTGCAGGGTCACGCTCGGATCCTGGGGATTACGGGCGGGGGCGAATCCGAGAACGGTGCCTCCTATGGCGGTGGGACCAAAGGCGACCCCGGGAGTGATCCCCGAAGCCGATATCGCCTTGCGCCACACGAGAGATCCGTCAGCGGGATCCACCGCCGTCAGCTCGAGATGACGAGCGGAGTTGACGTCGAGGACGATCAGCATTCCGCCGGCGGCAATGGGACTGCCGACAACGTGCAACCCCGGGTCGGTCCACCCTGATCCTCCTTCGGTGGCAAATGTGACCACGCCTCCGACCAGGAGAGCCACCACGGCCACGACGGCAATGGCCAGGAGACGGCGTCGCGGTCGGGACCGGTGATGCTTGTTCGCAGCGCCGATGGAGAAATCGGTCGGCGGCCCGTCAGGAACATGAACCGGCGACCACGCCGGCGGGGTCTCCGTGTTGGCAGGCCAGGTGAGCGTCGTCCCCGCATACCGCTCCACCGCGCCACGATCAAGGCCACGCATTGCAAGCTCTGGCGGTGGCGCGGAGGGGTGGAGCTCGGGGGCGTACCACAACCCGTCCGACGCCAACCACCACCCCGGGCCCTGGTTGGTGTGGCTGACCTGTCCCGTCGCGAAGTAGTCCATGGAGAGTCTCCTCCGGTGGCCATGGCCTCGTCCCGATGTTGCGAGCCCTCCGGCGGGCTGAGGCATCTCCTCGGATTCATCGGCACGACTCTGTGCCGAGTGAAGTCCCGCCCTCAGGGGCGGCGATCTGGGCACGCAGGGGATCGCCGTCACTCCGGATCATCTCAGGTCGCCTTGTATCATCGACGTGTGCGCCCACCCGTTGCTTACCTGGCCACCCACCGTCCGATGGCCGCCTTTCCCACGATGGGCGGGGCCGACCGCCTTCCGTCCATCGGGACGCTCACTGCCGAATCTGCATGTACCAGGGGTAGGACACCGGTTTCCGCGACACTCTGCTCAGGCTCTTGGCCGACTCGAGAGGTAGGGCAAGGTCGAATCCCGCCAGGTTCTGGCTGAGCTGATCGAGCGTTCTCGGTCCGATGATGACCGACGTCACACCGGGCCGACCGATCAACCAGGCCAGGCCGACGGCCGTCGCCGTGGCCCCGAGATCGGCGGCGACCTTCTCCACTTCGGCCACGATCTCGAAGTTGCGGTCGGTGAGGGTGAGCATCCGCATCCCTTCCGCCTCCATGTCCGAGCCTCTGCTCAATCGACCGTCGGCCGGGAGATCGGCTCCCTTGCCGTACTTCCCCGTGAGCATCCCCCCACCGAGCGGGCTCCACACGATGACTCCCATGCCGTGACGGGTGGCGGTGTCGAGGATGTCGATCTCGATGTCACGCCAGATGAGCGAGTACTGCGGCTGCAGGCTCACGAGCGGCGTCGCTCCCAGCCGGTGGGCGGCCCACTGGGCTTCGACCAGCTGACTGGCGAAGAAATTCGAGCACCCGATGTAGCGGACCTTTCCCGACCGCACGAAGCCGTCGAGCGTGGCCATGGTTTCCTCGATCGGTGTGTCGTGGTCCCAGTTGTGCAGCTGGTAGAGGTCGACGTAGTCCGTACCGAGCCGGCGCAAGCTGGCCTCGACGGCCCGAGTCAGATGGGCGCGCGAAGAACCCCGGTTGTTGGGTCCACCTCCCATGACGTTGTATCCCTTGGTGGCGAGGACCACATCACCGCGTCTGGTCGCTATCGCCCGGCCGACGATCTCCTCGGAGGCACCGGCGTTGTACACGTCTGCGGTGTCGATGAAGTTCTGACCTGTGTCGAGGAAGGCGTCGACGATCCGACGGGATTCTGCGTCATCGGTGCCCCACTCCTTGTTGCCGAAGGTCATCGTGCCCAGGCACGCACGTGACACCCTCAGTCCGGACCGCCCCAACGTGACATAGCTCATGGCGCGCATCCTAGACATGGGGCCGGTCACCGTTCAGGCCCTGCCGCAACGCTCGCCCGGGCCGTCGAAGTCGCATGCAACCGGGGGAGGCGGTTGGGGGTGTAATGGGTGGTGACCACGTTCGTGACGACCGGCAACGAGGATCATGGAAGGCGCCCGATGGCGGTATTCACACCTGACACCGCTGGATTCGACGCCTTCTACGCGACCACTTCCCGTGCTCTGTTCCGACAGCTCTACGCCATGTGTCGGAACTCCGAAGAGGCTCATGACTGCCTCCAGGAAGGGTACGTACGTGCCTGGCAGCGATGGGACCGGGTCTGCTCCTATGACGATCCGGCGGCCTGGGTGCGGACCGTCGCATGGCGGGTGGCGGTGAGCCGCTGGCACCGCGCTCGACGGGCCCTCCACGCCCGGCTCCGCCAGGATGTCGATGTTGATTCCCACGAACCGAACCCCGACGTGGTGGCCCTTTCGGCGGCGCTACGCAGCCTTCCTCTCGTCCAACGTCAGGCCATCGTCCTCCATCACCTCGGTGGGCTCTCGGTCGAGGAGATCTCGAGGCAGATCGGCGCCCCCTCCGGGACCGTGAAGGCACGCCTGGCCCGCGGCCGGGCCGCGCTGGCCACCCTGCTCGAGGATGGAGGGGCCTCATGACCGACGACTTCGAACCCCGCTTCCAGCCGCTGGCGCATGTCGCCAACACGGTGGAACTGCCAGAGGCGTCAGCGGTCCGCACCCGTGGCGAGCAGCGCGCCCGCCGGCGGCGAGTCACCATCGCCGGATGCACCGTCGTCATCCTGGTAGCTGCCGTCGTCGCACCACTCGCCCTTCTCCTTCCCGGACGGGCCTCCCACAACCTTCGCCCGGCGACAGGACCCGTGCCCACGACGACGGCGCCGACGACCACGCTGCCTCTCTCGACGTCCTCAGGCGTGAGGTCGGTGAGCATTCCCGTTGTGAGTTGCCCGACGACCTTCGGAGTAGCGACGCCGACCTCTGCACCGTTACCCACATCGGAGAAGGTGAGGGTGCCGGGTGCCCTGGCCGGTGAGCTGGCCCTGTACAGCGACACCCACGGCCTCATGGATCTCCTCGGTCCGAAGGGCTGGAGATGCCGGGCGGACTACGGAGCAGACGGCAGCGGCGGCGTCGTCGTCTATCCGGACGGCGAGACGATCCCCCGGTCTTGGGGTGCCGGGTGGAAGCTTCCCTCCAACTCGTCCGCCGAGGCGATTGCCGGTCTCCAGACCGGCGGAAGCCCCGTCGAGGCAGCGGGCCAAGCCTGCCCGCTCTTCACATCCGCCGCCACCGCCTATCAGGTTGATCTGGGGCAAGCCTGCCCCGTGTCCCGTCCCGTCTCCGAGAGCGTTCAACGGATCAGCGCCGGTGTCGTCGGCTTCGAAGACCCTGTCGGGGTGGCGGGTGACGGGATCCCGTCGGGTGGTCGGGACCCGGCCGACGGCGTCATGACGTATTCTCCGTCACGCTCTCCCGGGAGCTATCTCGCGACGTGCACACTCCCGAGCAGCCAGCACGCGCTGTGTACGGTGTCGCTGAACGACTTCATCGTCCTGTACGGGCAGACGTGAGCGCTCCCGCCCGACGCGCTCCCGGGCGTCAGGCGATCGTGCGGCTGTGCTGCCCGCGCTTTTGAAGGACGCGTCGGAAGGCGGCGGCTTTGCCGAGCGTCCACCGCAACGACCGACGGGTCTCGTCGGCGACGGACCGTCGCGGGGAGGAGGCGGCGCCGGTCTCCCACGGCGGGTCGTTGAACAGGTCGACCTTCTGCGTGTCGGTGAACACCTGAGAAGGTGGCAACCATGGCGATTCTTTGAAGGACGAGCGCGGCCTGACCATGGCGGAGAATTTATCGCCGCCGGGAATCCCGATTGGGGATGCCGCGCCGGCGACTACACGTCGGCGGACATCCCCACCATCGGTTTGTCCAACGTCTTGCCGCCCATGGAGCCGTCGAAGGGGGCGTTGAAGGAGAAGATCCCGCCGTCCGAGGCCACCTCCCAGTAGCCGCCGGTGGTGCCGTCCGCCGCCATCCCCACCACCGGGGCGTCGAGGAGGTGACCACCCATCGAGCTGTAGAAGGGGGCGTCGAAGGTGAAGATCCCGCCGTCGGAGGCCACCTCCCAGTAGCCGCCGGTGGCCGGGTCGGCGGCCATGGCCACCACCGGCTTGTTCAGGGGCTTCCCGCCCATGGAGCCGTAGAAGGAGGAACCGAAGGTGAAGATCCCGCCGTCGGAGGCCACCTCCCAGTAACCACCGGTGGCCGGGTCTTCAGCCATCCCCACCACCGGCTTGTTGAGGGGCTTCCCGCCCATGGAGCCCTGGAAGGGAGCGTGGAAGGAGAAGATCCCGCCGTCGGAGGCCACCTCCCAGTAGCCGCAGCCCGAGGCGTTCTGGTACGCCGCCATCCCCACCACCGGCGCGTCGAGATGCTGACCGCCCATGGAGCCGTAGAAGGGGGCGTCGAAGGAGAAGATCCCGCCGTCGGAGGCCACCTCCCAGTAACCACCGGTGCAGGGGTCTTCGGCCATCCCCACCACCGGCGCGTCGAGCGGATGACCGCCCATCGAGTTGTCGAAGGGGGCGTCGAAGGTGAAGATCCCGCCGTCGGAGGCCACCTCCCAGTAGCCACCGGTCCCCGGTTGGGGGTGGTCGAGGACTGGGTCTCGATCAGCCCCTGCTGATCGCCCAGGGAGTTGGTGTAGTTCCCCACGGCCACGCAGGCGTCGGCCGCCGGGCACGAGACACCCCGCAGGTCGGCACCGGGCTTGTTGCCCAGGGCGCCGTCCGGTGCCGTCGATGCCGTCCACGTGGCACCCGACAGGGTCTCGACCATGGCGTGACCGGCGTCGGTGGTGTCGACGTAGAAGCCGACGGCCACACACGCCGTGGCGCTCAGGCACGACAGGTTCCCGAGCGCCGGCGCCGGCAGGTCGGTTCCCGCCGCCGGGCTCAGTCCGGCCGTGGGGACGGTGAGCGCCGTCCACGTCCCGCCCGACAGGGTCTCGGTCAGGACGTCCCGGTTACCCGAGGTGTCGGAGTAGCCCCCCACCGCCACGCACGATCCCGCCACCGGGCACGACACGCCGCCGAGGTTCAGCTGGGGAGAGGTGGCCGCGGACGGGCTCAGGCCGCTGGTGGGTGCCGTGGTGGCCGTCCACGTCCCGCCGGCCAGGGACTCGATGAGACCCTGGTCGTTGCCCGACGAGTCGACGTAGACGCCCGAGGCCACGCAGGTGCCGGACACCGGGCAGGAGACACCGGCGAATTGGACCTCCGGATTGGTGCCGGCGGCCGGACTCAGACCGCCGAGGGGGGCGGTCGCCGCCGTCCACGTCCCGCCGGCCAGGGACTCGAACATCCCCTGGTCGTCCGCCGAGGTGTCGGTGTAGCTCCCCGCCGCCACGCAGGTCCCGGCCGCCGGGCACGAGACGCTCTCGAGGAGTTGCCCGGAGTGGGCCGGATCGGAGCCCGCGGCCGGGCTGAGGCCGGTGATCGGTGCGGTCGTCGCCGTCCACGTTCCGGAGGAGAGACTCTCGATCAGGCCGTGGGCAATGCCGGAGGCGTCGTCGTAGTACCCCACGGCCACGCAGGTGCCGGCCGAGGGACAGGACACGCCGGTGAGGATCACCGCGGCGTTGTTCCGGGACGCGGGACTGAGGCCGGTGGTCGGTGCGGTGGTCGCCGTCCACGTTCCGGCCGAGAGGGTCTCGACGAGACCGTCGAGGTTGCCCGAGGAATCGGTGTAGTCCCCCACGGCCACGCACACGCCGGTGGCCGGGCACGAGATGTTCTTCAGATCCACCTTCGGGTTGGTCCCGGCGCCCGGCGCCAGGCCGGTGGTGGGGGTGGTGGTCGGCGTCCAGACCACCACGCTGGTGAGGGCGGAGGCGGGGGTGACGGCGCCGAGGGCGCCGCCCAGACCGGCCGACCCCGCCAGAGCGGCCACCCCGACCCACCGGCCCACGCGACTCCGTCCGCCGGTCGGTCGCCTTGTGAATCGGTCTGCGGATCCTCTTGTCGATCCTCTTCCGGTGCCCCGGGAAACGCACATGGCCGCCATCGTCACTCCTCGAGTATTGGGGGACGTCGTCACCGGGGACTGGAGTGACACCGACGGCAGCACGCTAGCCGCGTCGTGTGCCGCCGGTCCCGCGCGCGGGCGCCCAGTTGTACCGTGGCGACGTGTCTCCTGCGTACGGGTGGTGAGCCGGTGGCAGAAACCGTCGACGTCGTGGTCCTGGGCATGGGACCCGGGGGCGAGGACTTGGCCGAGCGCACCGCCGAGGCGGGCCTCGAGGTGGTCGGGATCGACGCCGGCCTGGTCGGTGGCGAATGCCCCTACTGGGGCTGCGTGCCCTCGAAGATGATGATCAGGGCGGCCAACCTCCTGGCCGAAGGTCGGCGGATCCCGGGCATGGCCGGGTCCTCGACCGTCACCCCCGACTGGGCACCGGTGGCGACGCGCATCCGCGCCGAGGCCACCGACGACTGGGACGACCGGGTGGCGGTGGAGCGCTTCGAGGGCAAGGGCGGCCGCTTCGTCCGCGGTCGGGGACGCCTCGACGGGCCGACGCGGGTCGTCGTCGACGACCGCGTCTTCGAGGCGAGACGCGCCATCGTGGTCAACACCGGGACCCGGGCCTTCGTGCCTCCCGTGGACGGACTGGCCGGGACCCCCTTCTGGACCAACCGGGAGGCGATCGAGACCGAGGAGGTCCCCACCTCGCTCGTCGTCCTCGGCGGCGGCGCCATCGGCGCCGAGCTCGGTCAGGTCTTCGCCCGCTTCGGCGCCACCGTGTCCGTCGTCGAAGGGGCCGACCGGTTGCTGCCCCCGGAGGAACCCGAGGCCGGGCGGCTCATCGCCGAGGTGTTCGCACGCGAGGGCATCGCCGTCCACACCTCGGCGCGCGTCACCGCCGTCCGCCACGACGGCGGACTGTTCGAGGTCGAGACGGAAGACGGCGGCCCCGTCGCCGGCCAGCGGCTGCTGGTGGCGACCGGTCGCCGCGTCGACCTCGCCGCCATCGGCGCCGCCACCATCGGGGTCTCCGAACTGAAGCGGGCCCTCCCCGTCGACGACCACCTCCGGGTGTGCGACGGCGTGTGGGCGGTGGGCGACATCACCGGCCACGGGGCCTTCACCCACGTGTCGATGTACCAGGCCGACATCGTCGTGGCCCAGCTCCTGGGGCGGCCCGTCACCCCGGCCGACTACCGGGCCGTGCCGCGCGTCACCTTCACCGACCCCGAGATCGGATCCGTCGGCCTCAGCGAGGCCGACGCGCGCGACGCCGGCATCGCCGTGCGCACGGGGTCGGCCCCCGTCTCGTCGTCGAGCCGGGGATGGATCCACAAGGCCGGCAACGACGGCTTCGTCAAGCTCGTCGAGGACGCCGACCGGGGCGTCCTGGTCGGGGCGACGTCAGCGGGGCCCGTCGGTGGCGAGGTCCTCGGGCTCCTGACCCTGGCCGTGCACGAGGCCGTTCCCACCGAGCGGCTGCGCCACATGATCTACGCCTACCCCACCTTCCACCGCGGCATCCTCGACGCCCTGTCCGACCTGTCGCAGTGACCGGCCCGCCGTGCTGCGACCCGGCGGCGCGGTGACCGGTCAGCAGTAGGGGGTGGCCAGCGTCAGCAGGAATTCACCGTCCGGCGCCTCCCACATGGCGTCGACGACGAACCCGGCCTCGAACAGCTCCGACTCGACACCGGACCGCGTGAACTTGGTGCTGATCTCGGTGAGGAGGTCCTCGCCGGCGGCGAACGCCACCTCGAGCCCGAGATCGGCGATGGGGACCACCTGGTCGTCGAGCGAGCGCAGGCGCATCTCGATGCGGTTGTCCTCCTCGTTCCACAGCGCCACATGCCGGAACCGCTCCGGCTCGAAGCCGGCGTGCAGCTCGCGATTGAGGACGTAGAGGACGTTGCGGTTGAACTCGGCCGTCACCCCGGCGGCGTCGTCGTAGGCGGCGACCAGCTTCTTCTCGTCCTTGATGAGGTCGGTCCCCAGAAGGAAGCTGTCACCGTGGGCCATGGTGCAGTCGAGATCGAAGAGGAACCGGCGGCGGTGCCCGGGGTCGAAGTTGCCGATCGTGCTCCCGAGGAACGCCACCATCCGCCGGCCCTCGACCGGGATGCGGACGACGTGGTGGTCGAAGTCCCCCACCACGGCGTGGACGGCGAGACCGGGGTACTCGTCGACGAGGGCCAGGGCCGCCGCCCACAGGGTCCCGTCGCTCACGTCCAGCGGGACGTAGCGGCGCAGGGTGCCGGCGCCGAGCAGCGCGTCGAGCAGGACGCGTGACTTGTCGCACGTGCCGGCCCCCAACTCCACCAGGGTGTCGGCACCCGAGCGTGCCGCGATCTCCGGGGCGTGGGCCTCGAGCAGCCCCCGCTCGGCGCGGGTCGGGTAGTACTCGTCGAGCCGGGTGATCTCGTCGAAGAGCTGACTGCCGCGGTCGTCGTAGAACCACACCGGGGGCAGCCACTTGGCCACGGCGGTGAGCCCCGTCCGCACGTCGTTCTCGAGGGCGGCGCGCAGGTCGTCACCGGTCAGGTGGATGTCGATCGAGGGCGTGGCCGTGGCACTCACGGGAGTCAGCAGTCGCGGGCGAGACGGAGTCCCGAGAAGGCCCAACGCGCCGACGGGGGAAGAAGTTGCGGTAGGTGGCCCGGATGTGGTCGGGCGGCGTCACACAGCACCCGCCGCGCAGGACGTACTGGTTGACCATGAACTTGCCGTTGTACTCGCCCACGGCGCCGGCCGCCGGATGGAACCCGGGATAGGGGCTGTAGGCGCTCGACGTCCACTGCCAGACGTCGCCGAAGAACGACTCGGTCCCGTCCTGCGGCCGGGGGTGCAGGACGGTGACGTCGAGGAAGTTGCCGCTCACCTGGTCCCCCGTCCCGGCGGCCGCCACCGTCTCCCACTCGGCCTCGGTGGGCAGCCGCGCCCCGCTCCAGCGGGCGAAGGCGTCGGCCTCGTAGTAGCTCACGTGGCAGACGGGCTCGGCGGGGTCGACCAGTTGCGGGCCGCCGAGGGTGAACAACCACCAGTCGTCGACGACGCGGAACCAGTACAGCGGGGCGTCCCATCCGTCGGCCTGGGCGGTGGCCCAGCCGTCGGAGAGCCAGAGATCGGGGCGTTCGTAGCCGCCGTCGGCGATGAAGGCCATCCACTCGCCGCACGTCACCGGCCGTCCGGCCAGGGCGAAGGGCTCGAGATGGACGGCGTGGCGCGGCGACTCGTTGTCGAAGGCGAAACCGGGCCCCTCGTGGCCCACCTCGACGAGGCCACCCTCGTGCTCGATCCACCGCACGGGGGACTGGGCCGTCGGCTCGGCCACGGTGACGGTGGCGTAGGCCGGCTGGAGGGGGTTGCACGACAGGACGTGCTTGATGTCCATGAGCAGCAGCTCCTGGTGCTGCTGCTCGTGGTGGAGGCCGAGCTCGACGAGATCGTCGAGTGCCGGTGTGAGGCCCCGGCCCAACAGGAGGGCCATGGCCTCGTCGACGTGGGCCCGGTACTGCGCCACCTCGACCACGCCGGGGCGCGACACCACGCCGCGTCTCGGCCGGGGGTAGCGGGCGCCGACACCCTCGTAATAGGAGTTGAAGAGGTAGGCGAAGGCCGGGTGGAACGAGCGGTAGCCGGCCAGGCTCGGCTCCAGGAGGAACGTCTCGAAGAACCACGACGTGTGCGCCCGGTGCCACTTGGTCGGGCTCACGTCGGGCATGGACTGGACCGTCTGGTCCTCGGGCGACAGCGGGGCCGACAGCATCTCGGTCGTCTCGCGGACGTGCCGGTAGCGCGAGCCCAGCAGGTCGCAGCGTTGTGCCGTTGTCATCAGATCGGCCATGGCGGTGTCCCGTGTCGTGGCCCCGGGGTCTGGGGGGTGACGGTCCGACCTGCTGTGGAATCAGACGGCGACGGGCGGGGACCCCGTCCGACCGTCGATCCTTCCCCGCCCGGGGACCAATTACACGTCGTGGCGCCCACGCTACCGGGAGGCTGTCACAACCGGTACGGCGGCCCCGCTCAGGGCTCGTCGAAGTCGAAGCCCAGGTCAGGGGCGCCCAGAAGGGCCCGGAAGGGGACCCCCTCACCCCCCAGTAGGGCTTTCGCCGTCCCGCCGCGGTCGACCACGGCCACGGCCAGGACCACCTCGGCGCCGGCCTGGCGCACGGCGCGGACGGCCTCCAGGAGCGAGGTCCCCCGGGTCACGGTGTCCTCGGTGACCACCACCCGGTCGCCGGGATCGAGGGCGCCGGCGATCCGCCCGCCGCCGCCGTGGTCCTTGGCCTCCTTGCGGACGCTGAACGCCTTCAGGGCCCGGCCGCGGGTGGCGGCCACCCCGGCGGTGACGAAGGCCACCGGATCGGCTCCCATGGTCAGCCCGCCGATGGCGGTGGCGTCGTCGGGGACGACGGCCAGCACGGCCTCGGCCACCAGGAGCATCCCGCCGGGCCGGCAGACGGACTGCTTGGCGTCGATGAACCACGTCGACCGGCGCCCGGACTTGAGGACGAAGTCCCCGGTGCGGACGGACCGGGTCAGCACGTCGTGGCGCAGGGCCTCGAGTACGCCACGGGCGCCGGCGCCACCGCCCCCCGTGGTGTCGACGGCGGTCATCTCCGGTGGTCCAGGCGCACCCGCCCGCTCCCGTCGACGATCCTTCCCACCACCACGGCGTCGCCCCCGGCGCCGCTGACCGCCCCCAGGGCGGCGTCGACGGCGTCGGCCGCCACCACCAGCACCATGCCGAGACCGAGGTTGAAGACGCGCGCCATCTCGTCGTCGTCGACGTCCCCGAGACGCTGGATCTCGGTGAAGACGGCCGGTGTGTCCCATCGGCTCCGCTCGAGCTCGGCGTCGCACCCCGGCGGCAGGACGCGGGCCAGGTTCCCGGGGAGACCACCCCCGGTGATGTGGGCGGCGGCGTGCACCTCGGCGGCGGCCACCACGGCCAGGACGGTGGGGGCGTAGACGACGGAGGGCAGCAGCAGCTCGTCGGCCAGCGTGTGGTCCGCCCCCGCCCAGGCGGGGGCGTCGAGGGCGGCGCCGGCGCGTTCGAGGAGCACGTGGCGGGCCAGGCTGTAGCCGTTCGACCGGAGACCCGGCGAGGCGAGACCGATCAGCACGTCGCCGACGGCCACCCGGTCGGCGCCGAGCATGGCGTCGCGTTCGACGGCCCCCACGGCGAACCCGGCCAGGTCGAACTCGCCGGGGGCCATGGCGCCGGGGTGCTCGGCCATCTCGCCCCCGAGGAGGGCGCAGCCGGCCTGCCGGCACCCGTCGGCCACGCCGGAGACGAGCGCCTCCATCTGGTCGGGGACGAGCTTCCCGGTGACGACGTAGTCGAGGAGGAAGAGCGGCTCGGCCCCCACGCAGACGAGGTCGTCGACGCACATGGCGACGAGGTCGACGCCGATGCTGTCGAAACGGCCGGCGTCCCGCGCCACCAGCGCCTTGGTGCCCACCCCGTCGGTGGAGGCCACCAGGACGGGATGGGCGAAGCGTCCCGGTTCGAAGGCGAAACAGCCGCCGAAGCCGCCGATGCCGCCGAGGACCTCGGGACGCGCCGTGGACGCCACGTGCCGGCGGATCCGCTGGACGGCGCTGTCCCCGGCGGCGATGTCGACACCGACCGACGCGTAGGTGGCGCCGCCGCCGTCAGCCGGGCGCCCGGTCACGTCAGGCGGGGGCCGGGGCGGCCTGACGCGGGTGGGAGGACCCCCGCACGCTCAGCTCGACGGGCACGGGGGCGGGGTAGCTCCCCGTCAGGCAGGCCGAGCAGAACCCGGCCCCGGGTGCCGCGATGGCGGCCACCAGGTTGTCGAGCGACAGATAGGCGAGGGAGTCGACCCCGAGGTACTCCTCCAGCTCGGCGACGGTGCTCTTGGCGGCGATCAGCTCGTCGCGACTGGGGATGTCGATGCCGTAGAAGCAGGGCCATGTCACCGGGGGGCACGAGATCCGCAGGTGCACCTCGCGGGCCCCCGCTTCGCGCAGCATCCGTGCCACCGCCCTCTGGGTGGTGCCGCGCACGATGGTGTCGTCGACGACCACGATCCGCTTGCCCTCGATGTTCTCGCGCAACGGGTTGAGCTTGCGCCGCACGCTCTCCTCGCGCGCCCCCTGCCCCGGTGTGATGAAGGTGCGGCCGATGTACCGGTTCTTCACCAGACCCTGCCCGTGGGGTATGCCCGTGGCGCGGGCGAAGCCCTCGGCGGCGGGGACGCCCGACTCGGGGACGCCCATGACCAGATCGGCCTCCACCGGCGCCTGGGCGGCCAGGCGTTCCCCCATGCGCCGGCGCGCGGCGTGGACCTCCTTGCCGTAGAGGTGGCTGTCGGGGCGGGCGAAGTAGACGAACTCGAAGATGCACAGGTGGGGGTCGACCCGCTCGACGGGGATGGCCTGCACCGAGCGGACGCCGGAGTCGTCGATGATGACCAGCTCACCGGGCTCGAGCTCGCGGACGAAGGTGGCGCCGACGATGTCGAGGGCCGGGGTCTCCGACGCCAGCACCCACCCGTCGGGCTGGTCGGCCGGGCCCAGACGACCGAGGCAGAGGGGACGGAATCCGTGGGCGTCGCGCACGCCCATCACGTGGGTGGCGTCGAGCAGGACGAAGGAGAAGGCCCCCTCGATGAGCGGGAGCACCACGCGCAACGCCCTCTCGAGGGCACCGTCGGCCGCCGTGCCCCCCTCCACCGGGGTGGGGAACTCGCGGGCCAGGAGCTCGGCCACGAAGTCGCTGTCGGAGGCCACCACGCCGGGGAACATCCCGGCCTGCTCGGCCAGTGCGGCCGTGTTGGTCAGGTTCCCGTTGTGGCCGAGGGCGAAGCCCGATCCCCCCACCGAGCGGTAGACCGGTTGGGCGTTGCGCCACTCCGAGGCGCCGGTCGTCGAGTAGCGCGTGTGGCCCATGGCCAGATCGCCGGGGAGACAGGCGATGGTCCGCTCGTCGAACACGGTGGTGACGAGACCCATGTCCTTCACCACGGTGATGGCCTCGCCGTCGCTGACGGCCATGCCGGCCGATTCCTGGCCGCGATGCTGCAGGGCGTAGATGCCGTCGAAGGTGAGCTGGGCCACCCCCTTGCCGGGGGCGTAGACGCCGAAGACGCCACAGGCTTCTTTCACTCGGCCCTCACCGCATCGCCCTCATGACGCCATCTGGTTCACCGGCGCCGCGCTCCCCACCTCGGACGAGCCTATCGTCCCCCGGCGCGGGGGGGTCCAACCTCGCCGATGCCCCCGGTCCCGCCGGTAGCCTCGGCCGGTGATCGACCTCCACACCCACTCGACCGTCTCGGACGGATCGGAGGCGCCCGGGCGCATCCCCGAGATGGCCGCCGCCGCCGGGTGCTCGGCCGTGGCCCTCACCGACCACGACAGCCTCGACGGCCTGGCCGAGGCCCGGGCGTCGGCGCAGCGGGTGGGGATCACCCTCGTCCCGGGTTGCGAGGTCTCGTGCCGCAAGCCGGCGCCGCCACCCGGTCGGCCGCCATCAGGGGTTCGGTCCACGTTCTCGTCTACTTCGTCGATCCCGGCGAGGGGCCCCTGCAGGACGAGCTGGTGGTCCTGCGCCGGGACCGGGCCGAACGCAACGCCCGCCTCCGGGCCCGGCTGGCCGAGCTCGGGGTGCCCGTCGACTACGACGCCATGGTGGCCGAGGCCGGCGGCGAGGCGGGACTGGGCCGGCCCCATTTCGCCCGGGCCCTGGTCCGGGCCGGGGCGGCGGCCGACGTCGACGACGCCTTCGACCGCTTCCTGGCCGACGGGCGCGCCGCCTACGTGCCGAAGGCCCGGCTGTCCCCGACCGACGTGGCCCGCCTGGCCGCCGCCTCCGGCGGCGTAGCCGTCCTCGCCCACCCCCTCACCCTCGGCCTCGACCCCTCGGCCCTGGAGCGCCTGGTGGGCGAGCTGGCCGAGGCCGGCCTGGGGGGCATCGAGGCCATCTACGGCCGCTACTCCACCGACCAGCGGCGCGCCCTGCGGCGGATGGCGCAGCGGCGCGGCCTGGTGGCCACCGGCGGATCGGACTACCACGGGACCTTCAAGCCCGACCTCGAGGTGGGGACCGGGATGGGGGACCTCGACGTCCCCGACTCGGCCCTCGAGGAGCTGGCGGCGCGGCGCCCTTGAGGCGCGCCGTCGTCGCGCCGGCTGATCGGGCGCGGTTGGGCGGTTCAGGCGGCGGGGGGTTGGCCGAGGGCGCCGGGCAGGGCGTCACGCCAGGCGGCGGTGGCGTCGGCCACGCTGACGTCGACGAGACCGTCGACCACCAGCCGGTCCCCGCCGGGACGGCCGAGGACGGAGGCCGGGACGTCGGCGGCGGCGGCGCGGGCCAGGACCTCGTGGGGATCCGTGGTGCCCACCAGGACGCGCCCGGGGGACTCCGAAAACAGACTCGGCGTGACCGTCGACGCCGTCCACCACGCACCCCACGCCCGAGCGGACGGCGCACTCGGCCAGCGCCACGCCGAGCCCGCCGTCGGAGACGTCGTGGACTCCGGCCACCAGATCGTCGTCGGCCACCAGGTCGGCCACCAGGCGGAGCAGCGCCCCGTGGGCGGCCAGGTCGAGGGCGGGGAGAACGCCTCCACGGTGGCCGCAGTGGTCGACGGCCCACCGCGACCCGGCCAGGGAGGGATCGGTGGCGCCGAGCAGCACCAGAGAGGTCCCGGCCACGAAGACCGCCCCCGGCGGCCGGCGGGCCAGGTCGTCGATGACGCCCAGGACGGCCACGACGGGCGTGGGGTCGATGTCGACGCCGCCGCTCTCGTTGTAGAGGCTGACGTTGCCGCCGACGACGGGGATGGCCAGCGCCCGGCACGCCTCGGCCATCCCGTCGACGGCCTCCGACAGCTGCCACATGACCTCGGGGTGCTCGGGGTTGCCGAAGTTGAGGCAGTTGACCAGGGCCACGGGACGGGCGCCGGCGCAGGCGACGTTCAGGGCCGACTCGGCCACGATCAGGGCCGTCCCGGCGCGGGGATCGAGCGCGCACCAGCGGGGATTGGAGTCGGTGGACAGCGCCAGCCCCCGGCGGCTGGCGGGGAGCCCCGGGGCCGCCAGGCGCAGCACGGCGGCGTCGCCGCCGGGACCGGTCACCGTGTTCAGGAAGAGCTGGTGGTCGTACTGGCGCCAGACCCACGAGGTGTCGGCCAGCATGGCCAGGACCTCGGCCCCGCAGTCGGCCGGCGGGGCCAGGGCGGCGGGGTCGTCGGCCCGGCGCCTCGGAGATCGGCCGGCGGGGCCATGGGCCGGTCGTAGAGGGGGGCGTCGTCGGACGAGCGAGGCGGCGGGGACGTCGGCCAGGACCTCTCCGCCGGGGCCGGCGACGATGCGCAGCCGCCCGCCCCCGCCACCGTCGGCGGAGACCGGGAGGGGGGCGGTCACCGTCCCGATCACGGTGGCCCGGACCTCCCAGCGCCGGCACACCTCCTCCACCTCGGCGCGGTCGGCGGGGGTGACGATGGCGAGCATCCGCTCCTGGCTCTCGGAGGTGAGGACCTCGAACGGCTCCATCCCCGGCTCGCGGCGGGGGACGGCCGACACGTCGACGTCCATGCCCATGCCGGCGCGGCCGGCCGTCTCCGAGGTGGCGCAGGCCAGGCCGGCGCCGCCGAGGTCCTGGATGCCCACCACCAGGCCGCGGCCGAGCAGCTCCAGGCAGGCCTCGATGAGCCGCTTCTCCTCGAAGGGGTCGCCCACCTGGACGCTCGGGCGCTTGTCGTCGTCGGCTCCGGCCCCGTCGCCGAAGCCGGCCGAGGCCAGCACGCTCACCCCGCCGATGCCGTCGCGCCCGGTGGTGGACCCGAGGAGGACGGCCAGGTTCCCCTCGCCGTGGGCGCCCGGAGAGGACGAGGTGCTCGCGCCGGAGCACCCCCAGGCAGAGCACGTTCACGAGCGGGTTGCGGGCGTAGCAGGGCGAGAAGGTGAGCTCGCCGCCGACGGTGGGGACGCCGACGGCGTTGCCGTAGCCGGAGATGCCGGCCACCACCCCCTCGACCAGCCACCGGCCGCGGGCGTCGTCGGGGGGGCCGAAGAACAGCGGGTCCATCAGGGCGATGGGCCGGGCCCCCATGGTGAAGATGTCGCGGAGGATCCCGCCCACACCGGTGGCCGCCCCCTGGTAGGGCTCGACCGCCGAGGGGTGGTTGTGGCTCTCGATCCGCAGGGCCACGGCGATCCCGTCGCCGACGTCGACGACGCCGGCGTTCTCCCCCGGTCCCACCAGGACCTGGGGGGCCTCGGTGGGCAGGCGGCCGCAGGTGGCGACGCGACGACTTGTACGAACAGTGCTCGCTCCACATCACGGCGTACATGGCCAGCTCGAGGTGGTTCGGCGGCCGGCCCAGGATCTCGGCGATCCGGGCCGCCTCGTCGTCGGTGAGACCGAGGGCGCGGTGCAGGGTGGCCTCGGTCGCCGGGTCACGACCGGCTCTGCCGCTGTCGGTCATCGGTGCTCACCGTACCCGGTCGGTCCCCCGCCGTTGTCCTTTGCGCGGGCGGTGGTCGACCGGCATGATGGCGCCATGGCAGCCTCCGCCCAACCGACCGAAGCGGCCCATGTCGGCCGAACACAAAGAGGCCCTGGCCCGGGGACGCGAGGAGGGACGCGCCGTGCGGCTCTATCTCGAGGCCATCGAGGAGCAGCGGCCCCGGCCGGGCCGGCGCCGGACGCCGGAATCGATCACCCGCCGGCTCGCCGTGGTGAACGAGAAGCTGGCCGGGGCCGACGCGCTGACACGTCTGCACCTGCTCCAGGAGCGCACCGACCTCGAGGCCGAGCTGGCGCGCGCCGGTGTCGGCGACGACATGGCCGAGCTCGAGGCGCAGTTCCTGAAGGTGGCCAAGTCCTACGGGGAGCGCAAGGCCATCGGCTACAGCGCCTGGCGCGCCGCCGGTGTCGAGGTCGACGTCCTCGAGCGTGCCGGGATCGGGCGCGGCCGGGGAACGAAGAGCTGACCCCGGACGAGGGCCTGACCCGGACGGAGAGCCGACGCCGGACGACGGGACGGTTCAGGCCGGGACCGGCGCCGGCCGGTCGCCCACGCCGAGGAGGCCACGGACGAGCGACATCCCGTCGGTGGCACCCGTCAACTCGTCGCAGGCCCGCTCCGGATGGGGCATGAGGCCGACCACGTTGCCCGCCGTGTTGCAGATCCCGGCGATGTCGTCGATCGAGCCGTTCGGGTTCCGCCGGTAGCGCAGCACGATCCGGTCCTCGTCCCGCAGCCGGTCCAAGGTGGCCGTGTCGCAGATGTAGTTGCCCTCGAAATGGTTGACGGGCAGCCGCAGGACGGCGCCGACGTCGGAGCAGGCCGTCAGCGGGGTCCGGGTGGTGCAGACCTCCACCGGGACCGTCGTGCACAGAAAGCGCAGACCGCTGTTCTTCTGGAGCGCGCCCGGCAGGAGGCCGGCCTCGGTGAGGACCTGGAAGCCGTTGCAGATCCCGATCACCAGCACCGCCGTCGGCGGCGAAGCGGTCACCGCCTCCATGACCGGCGAGAACCGGGCCAGGGCGCCGGGTCGCAGGTAGTCGCCGTGGGCGAACCCACCGGGCAGGACGACGGCGTCGAAGCGGGCCACCGACGTCGTCGCCGTGCCAGACGAGCTCGGCGGCCGATCCGTCGTCACCGGCCACGATCCGCAGGGCGCGGACGACGTCGTGCTCGCAGTTCGTCCCCGGAAAGACGACGACGCCGATCCTGGTCGTCACCGGCAGCCGCCGTCGCCGTCGGTGCCGGCCGGACGCGGGTCGACCTCGACGTCGGCGTCCTCGATGACGGGGTTGGCCAGCAGCCGCTCGGCACATCTCCTGCGGCCCGGGCCCGCGCCGACGGCTCGTCGGGCGCCTCCACGGAGAAGCGGATGGCCTTGCCCACCCGGACACCGTCGACCCCGTCGAAGCCGAGGGCGGGCAGCGCCCGTTCGATGGTGGCGCCCTGGGGATCGGCGATCCCGGGACGCAGCCGGACCTCGACGCGGACGTCGAATCTCACCGGCGGACCTCACCTCGTCGCACCGTACCAGTCGGCCAGCGACCGTCCGCTGATCCGCTCGTAGGCGGTGACGTAGCGCTCGCTGGTGGCCGTCACCACCTCGGCCGGCAGCGCGCGGCGGCGGCGGCTTCTTGTCCCAGCCGGTGGCCGACAGCCAGTCGCGCACCGGCTGCTTGTCGAACGACGGGGGGTTGGTCCCCGGGCGCCACTCGTCGGCCGGCCAGAAGCGCGACGAGTCGGGGGTGAGGACCTCGTCGCACAGCGCCAGGCGCCCGTCGATGACGCCGAGCTCGAACTTCGTGTCGGCCACGATGATGCCGTGCGTCTCGGCCGCCGCCGCGGCCCGGCGGTAGGCCTCGACGCAGATGTCGCGGGCCTGCTCGGCCGTCTCCTTGCCCACCAGGTCGACGGCGTCGTCGAAGGAGATGTTCTCGTCGTGGCCCTCGGTGGCCTTGGTCGACGGGGTGAACAGGGGCTCGGGCAGACGCTGGGCCTGGCGCAGGCCCCGGCGGCAGCGGCATCCCGTGGAGGGTGCCCGACTGCTCGTACTCGGCCCAGCCCGAACCGACCAGGTAGCCGCGGACGATGCACTCGAGCGGGAGCATCTCGGCCCGGCGCACGAGCATGGCCCGCCCGGCGATCGCCGGCCAGGCCGGCGTCGCCGCCCAGGTCCGCCGCACCGGGCGGCAGGTCGGCGGGGTCGGCCGAGACCAGGTGGCTGGGGGCGACGTCGGCCAGGAGATCGAGCCAGTGGATGGTCATGGCCGTGAGCACGCGGCCCTTGTCGGGGATGGGCTCGTCCAGGATCACGTCGAAGGCCGAGATCCGGTCCGACGCCACCATCACCAACAGGTCGTCCCCGGCGTCGTACAGCTCGCGGACCTTGCCGGCATGGACCAGATCCAGACTCACGTCTCCACCTCCTCGAGTGCCCCGGCGAACCGACCCACGTGGCGCAGCGACCGGGTCACGTCGAAGGCCTCGTCCAGCGCCGCCGCCCCCAGTGTCACCTCCGGGTCCTCGTCGAGGACGGACCGGAAGGACCGGCGCTCCTCCCACGACCGCCGGGCGTCACGTTGGACGACACGATAGGCGGCGTCACGGCTCATCCCCGACGCCACCAGGGCCAGCAGGACCGGCTGGCTGAAGACGAGTCCGAAGGAGCCCTCGACCACGTTGGCCCGCATCCGCCCGGCGTGGACGACGAGCCCCTCGATGAGCCCGGCGCGCGCGGCGCAGGACGTAGTAGGTGAGCAGACAGGCGTCGGGGAGGATGACGCGCTCCACCGAGGAGTGGCTGATGTCACGCTCGTGCCACAGGGCCACGTCCTCGAGCCCCGCCCCCAGGTAGCCCCGCAGCACCCGGGCCAGACCGGTGAGCCGCTCGGACAGGATCGGGTTGCGCTTGTGGGGCATGGCCGAGCTGCCCTTCTGGCCCGTCCCGAAGGCCTCCTCCACCTCGCCCACCTCGGTCCGGGCCAGGTGGCGGATCTCGGTGGCGATCATCTCGACGGTGGCCCCCACCGAGGCGCAGGCCCACAGGAGCTCGGCGTGGCGGTCGCGGGCGATCACCTGGGTGGCCGGCACCGGGGTCAGGCCGAGGGCCCGGCAGACGAAGGCCTCGACCTCGGGGTCGATGTTCGAATAGGTCCCCACCGCCCCCGACAGCTTCCCCACCGCCACCTCCCGGCGCGCCGCCCGCAGGCGCCGGCGGTCACGGTCGGCCTGGAGGCACCACAGGGCGAGCTTGGCCCCGAACGTCGTCGGCTCGGCGTGCATCCCGTGGGTCCGGCCGGCCATCGGCGTGTCCATGAATTCGAGCGCCCGGACCTTGAGGACGGCCACGAAGGCGTCCGACGCGTCGAGGAGGAGATCGGCCGCCGCCGTCAGCGTGGCGCACAGCGCCGTGTCGACCACGTCGGACGAGGTCAGCCCGTGGTGGACCAGCGACCCCTCGGGTTCGCCGATGGCCGCCTGGACGACGTCGACGAAGGCGGCCACGTCGTGGTCGGTCACCTTCTCGCGCTCGGCGATGGCCGTCACCAGCTCGGCGGTGACCTTGGGGGCGCGTGACCGCACGGCGGCGGCGGCGGCGGCGGGACCTCGCCCACCGCGGCCCGGCCCTCGACGGCCAGCAGCTCCACCTCGAGCCACTTCTCGACCCGGGCCTCGTCGGTGAAGAGCGCCGCCATCTCGGGCAGGGAGTAACGCGGGATCACGACGGAGCCGCTCCCGCCCCCATGCCGGCGGCGATGTCGCGTCGGTACTGCATCCCCTCCCAGCTGATCACGTCCACCGCCCCGTAGGCCTTCTCCCGGGCGCCGGCGACGACCGGGCCCGTCCCCGTCACGCCGAGGACCCGGCCGCCGGCCGTCACCGGGCGGCCGTGGTCGTCGAGACCGGTCCCGGCGTGGAGGACGGTCACGTCCTTCGAGCACCGCGGCGCGTTCGAGACCCTCGATCCGGTCACCGGTCCGGGGGGCGACTGGGTACCCGGCGGCGGCGAGCACCACGCAGACGGCGGCCGACGGGGTCGGCCGGGGATCGGTCCGCAGGTGCCCGGCGGCCGCCTCGGCCAGCAGCCCGGTGACGTCCTCGTCCACCCGGGGCAGGACCACCTGGGTCTCGGGGTCCCCGAAGCGGACGTTGTACTCGAGGACCTTCGGTCCGTCGGTGGTCAGGATGAGCCCGGCGTAGAGGACGCCGCGGTAGTCGATTCCCCGGCGCCGGAGGGCGGCCACGAGGGGCTCGACCGAGACGTCGAGGATCCGGTCGACGACGGCGTCGGCGACCAGCCCCACGGCCGAGCACGCTCCCATCCCGCCGGTGTTGGGACCGCCGTCGCCGTCGCTCCAGGCGCTTGTAGTCCTGGGCCACCGGCAGCGCGACGATGCGGGTGCCATCACAGAGCACGAGGAGCGAACACTCGGCCCCGACCAGACCCTCCTCCACCACCACCCGGCGCCCGGCATCGCCGAAGGCGTCCCCCGACAGCTTGGCCACGATGTCGGCCTCGGCCTCGGCCCGGTCGTCGGTGACGAGGACGCCCTTCCCCGAGGCCAGCCCGTCGGTCTTCACCACCCACGGCCCCGGGAGCTGGCGGACGAACTCGTGGGCGGGGCGCACCTCGTCGAAGGCACCCCGAGCGCGCCGTGGGGACCCGCGCCTCGTCGAGGACCTCCTTCATGAAGGCCTTCGACCCCTCGAGGCGGGCCCCGTCGGCGCCCGGCCCGAAGACGAGGTGGTCGTCGGCCCGCAGCTTGTCGGCCAGCCCGTCCACCAGGGGCTGCTCGGGGCCGATCACCCAGAGGTCGGCCGGGACCGACTCGGGGGGGACGTCGGTGACCGAGATCGGGTAGCCCCCCGCCCCTGTCCCCGGCATCCCCGGGTTGCCCGGAGTGACGACCACCTCGGCCGTCCGGGCCAGGGCCAGGGCCAGGGCGTGCTCACGCCCGCCGGCGCCGACGACACAGACTTTCAAGTCGGGGAGTCCTTCAAGTCGGGGAGTCCTTCAAGGGGCGGAGACCCTCATGCGGCGAAGCGGACGAACTGCTCGCGTCCGGGACCGACCCCGACCAGCTTGATGGGCACGCCGATCTGGGTGGCCAGGAACGAGACGTACTGGCGCGGCCGCGGCAGGCAGGTCCCCGAGCTCGGTGGCCCCCGACAGGTCCTCGCGCCACCCGGGGAGCTCCTCGTAGACGGGGACCACCTGGTGGAAGGTCGACTGGTGGTACGGGGGGTGGATGAAACGCTCGCCGTCGGACTCGTAGGCCACGCAGACCTTGACGGTGTCGAAGGTGTCGAGGACGTCGAGCTTGGTGAGGGCCACCTCGGACAGCGAATTGAGCCGGACGGCCTGGCGCATCATCACGGCGTCGAACCATCCGCAGCGACGGCGACGACCGGTGTTGGTCCCGAACTCGCGACCCCGCTCGACCATCTCGTCGCCGACCTCGTCGAGGCATTCGGTGGGGAAGGGGCCGGCCCCCACCCGCGTCACGTAGGCCTTGGCGATCCCGATCACCTCGCCGATGTCGCGCGGCCCCACCCCGCTCCCCGTGCAGGCGCCGCCGGCCACCGGGTTGGACGAGGTCACGAAGGGATAGGTCCCGTGGTCGAGGTCCAAGAAGGTGGCCTGGGCCCCCTCGAGCAGGACGTTGCGGCCCGCCTCCAGCGCGTCGTGGACGAGCGAGACGGTGTCGCCCACCATGGGCCCGATCCTCGGCGCGTACTCGCCCAGGTAGTGGTCGCAGATCGACTCGATCTCGATCGGGAGCCGGTTGTAGACCTTGGCCAGGACGGCGTTCTTCTCCTTCAGGGCGACCTCGAGCTTCTGGCGGAAGATCTTGGCGTCGAGGAGGTCCTGGACCCGCAGCCCCACCCGCGACGCCTTGTCGGCGTAGGCGGGCCCGATCCCGCGCCGGGTGGTCCCCAGGGAGTTCTTGCCCAGGAAGCGCTCCGTCACCCGGTCCAGCTCCTGGTGGTACGGCATGATCAGGTGGGCGTTCCCGCTCACCACCATCCGGCCGACGTCGACGCCCTTGGAGGCCAGCGTGTCGAGCTCGGCCAGCAGGACGCCGGGGTCCACCACCACGCCGTTGCCGATCACCGGGGTGATGTGGGGGTAGAGCACGCCGGAGGGCACGAGCTGGAGGGCGAACGACTCGCCGTCGACCACCACCGTGTGCCCGGCGTTGTGGCCGCCCTGGTAGCGCACGACCATCTGCATGTCGCGGGCCAGGAGGTCGGTGAGCTTGCCCTTGCCCTCGTCCCCCCACTGGGTCCCCACGACCACGGTTGCGGGCACGCGTTCTCCTGCCGTCATCGACTCCGGATTACGTCCCAGTGTAGCCCGCTCCCGCGGGGCCCCTCAGGTGAGGACGAGGCTCTCCCCGTCGGGGGAGACGTCGACGGTGACGGTGTCGCCCTCGCCGTAGCCGCCCTTCAGGAGGGTGAGCGCGAGGGGGTCCTCGACGGCCCGTTGCAGGACGCGCCGCAGGGGCCGGGCCCCGAGATCGGGGTCGTAGCCGGTCCTGGCCATCCAGTCCTTGGCCGCGTCGGTGGTCACCAGGGCGAGCCGCCGCTCGGCGAGCCGCCCCCGCAGATGGTCGAGCTGGATGTCGACGATCCGACGGAGGTCGTCGCGGTCGAGCCGGCGGAAGCGCACCACCTCGTCGATCCGGTTGAAGAACTCGGGCTTGAAGAAGTCCTGGGGATCCCCGGGCAGGTTGGACGTCATGATGAGGACGGTGTTGGTGAAGTCCACCGTCCGGCCCTGCCCGTCGGTCAGCCGCCCGTCCTCGAGCACCTGGAGCAGGACGTTGAAGACGTCCGGGTGGGCCTTCTCGATCTCGTCGAGGAGGACCACGGCATAGGGCCGGCGCCGGACCGCCTCGGTCAGCTGCCCGCCCTCCTCGTAGCCGACGTACCCCGGAGGGGCGCCGACCAGGCGCGAGACGTTGTGCTTCTCCTGGTACTCGCCCATGTCGATCCGGGTGATGGCCCGGTCGTCGTCGAACAGGAACTCGGCCAGGGCCCGGGCCAGCTCCGTCTTGCCCACCCCGGTGGGACCGAGGAAGAGGAAAGAGCCGATCGGCCGGTTGGGGTCCGACAGCCCGGCCCGGCTGCGCCGGATGGCGTTGGCCACGGCCCGGACGGCCTCGTCCTGGCCCACCACGCGCTCGCCGAGGTCCTGCTCCATGTGGACGAGCTTCTGCAGCTCGGACTCGAGCAGGCGGGTGACCGGCACCCCCGTCCACCGGCTCACCACCTCGGCCACGTCCTCGGCGTCGACCTCCTCCTTCAGCATGGCCCCGTCGACCTGCAGCTCGGCCAGGGCCCGGGTGGCCTCCTCGATCCGCCGCTCGAGCTCGGGGATCTGCCCGTAGCGGATCTCCGAGGCGCGGGTGAGGTCGCCGTCGCGGGCGAAGCGCTCGGCCTCCCCCTTGCGCACCTCCAGCTCCTCCATCAGCGTCCGGATGGAGGCGATGGCGTCCTTCTCGGCCTGCCAACGCGCCGTCATGGCGTCGGCCTGCTCGCTCAGGTTGGCCAGCTCCTCCTCGAGCCGGGCCAGCCGGTCGGCCGAGGCGGGATCGGTCTCCTTGGCCAGCGCCATCCGCTCGATCTCGAGCTGGCGCATCCGCCGGGTGACGATGTCGATCTCGGTGGGGAGGGAGTCGATCTCGATCCGCAGCCGGCTGCCCGCCTCGTCCATGAGGTCGATGGCCTTGTCGGGCAGGAACCGGCCCGTGACGTAGCGGTCGGAGAGGACGGCGGCCGCCACCAGCGCGGCGTCCTGGATCCGGACCCCGTGGTGGACCTCGTAGCGCTCCTTCAGACCGCGCAGGATGGCGATGGTGTCCTCCACCGAGGGCTGACCGACGACGACCGGTTGGAACCGGCGCTCGAGGGCGGCGTCCTTCTCGATGTACTTCCGGTACTCGTCGAGGGTGGTGGCGCCGATCAGCCGGAGCTCGCCGCGCGCCAGCATCGGCTTGATCATGTTCCCGGCGTCCATCGCCCCTTCGGCGGCGCCCGCCCCCACGATGGTGTGGAGCTCGTCGATGAAGGTGACGATCTCGCCCTCGGCGTCGGTGATCTCCTTCAGCACCGCCTTCAACCGCTCCTCGAACTCGCCGCGGTACTTCGCCCCCGCCACCATCGACGACAGGTCGAGGGCCACCACCCGCTTGTCGCGCAGCCCCTCGGGGACGTCGCCCTCGACGATCCGGTTGGCCAGACCCTCCACGATGGCGGTCTTCCCCACACCGGGCTCGCCGATGAGGACGGGATTGTTCTTGGTCCGCCGCGACAGGACCTGGATGACGCGGCGGATCTCCTCGTCGCGCCCGATGACGGGATCGAGCTTCCCCTGGCGCGCCGCCTCGGTCAGGTCGCGGCCGTAGCGCTCGAGGGCCTGGTACTGCTCCTCGGGGTTCTGCGAGGTCACCCGGTGACTGCCCCGTACCTGGCGCAGGGCGGCGAGCAGCTCGTCGCGCGACGCCCCGGTCCGGTCGGCCAGGGCCAGCAGGAGGTGCTCCACCGAGAGGTACTCGTCGCCCATGTCGCGACGGGCCGTGTCGGCATCGTCGAGGACGTGACTGAGGTCGCGTGACATCGACGGCTGGGCGGTCCCGTAGGCCTTGGCCATCGACGAGAGGCGCTCGTCGAGCTTGTGGGCCAGGGCCGTCGGCTCCACGCCGGCCCGCCCGAGGATGGGGACGGCCAGGCCCTCCGGCTGGGCCAGCAGGGCGGCCAGCAGGTGCTCGGGGGTGATCTCGGCGTGGTTCTGGGTCCGGGCCAGCTCCGAGGCGGCGGCGAAGGCCTCCTGGGACTTGACCGTCCAGCGGTTGGGATCGATGGCCATGGGTTACCTCCTCCGGCGGCCCGCCGGACCGGGGCGCGACACGACCACCGATTGGCGGACGGGCACCAGGTCCCGACGGTAATGACGATGGGTGCGCTCGACGGCGTCCTGGGCCTCGGCCCGGATCCGCTCGATCTCGGCCTCGAGCCGGGCCACGTCGGCTTCGAGCTCGAGCACGCGTCGCACCCCTTCGAGATTGAGCCCGGCCGCCGTCAGGTCCTGGATCCGCCGGAGCTGCTCGATGTCGCGCTGCGAGTAACGGCGGTTCCCCCCGCCCGTCCGCGACGGGTCGACCAGGCCGCGCCGTTCGTAGAGGCGCAGGGTCTGGGGATGGACCCCGGCCAGCTCGGCGGCCACCGAGATCACGTAGACGGCCCGTGTCGACGACTCGGCGCGGTTCGGCTCGGCGCGGCCGCCGACCGGCGGGGCCAGCCGGATGGGGGTCGGTCGTGGACCGTTCATCGTCACCGGGCTCCCAGGTGGTGGCGGGGCGCGGCGTCCGAGACGCGGGCCAGCTCCTCCACGGCGGCGCGTTGCTCGTCGTTCATCTTCTTGGGCACCGTCACCTCGACCGTGACCAGCAGATCGCCTCCGCCGCGGCGCCCGCCGGACGGGACGCCGCGTCCCTTCACCCGGAAGGTCTGCCCCGACGGCGTCCCCGCCGGGATCCGCAGGGTGACCGGGTCGTCGAGGGTGGGGACGGTGATCGTCGTCCCCAGGACCGCCTCGGGATAGGTGATGGGGACGGCCAGGGTCAGGTTCCTCCCCCGCCGCCCGAACAGGCGATGGGCGTCGACGTGGACGACGACGTAGAGGTCGCCGGCGGGACCGTTGGCCCGCCCGGCGGCGCCCCGTCCCTTCACCCGGATCCGCTGACCGTCCTCCACCCCGACGGGGATCCGGACCTTCACGGCCCGGGTCCGGCGCGTCACCCCGGTCCCCCGGCAGGTGGGACAGGGCGTCTCGATGATGGTGCCGCGCCCGCTGCACTGCGGGCAGACGCGACTCAAGGAGAACAGGCCCTGGTTGTCCTGGAGCGAGCCGCTGCCGTGACAGGTGGGACAGGTGGTCGGCTGCGTCCCCGGCGCGGCACCGTTACCGTGACAGGTCTCGCAGCGCGCCTCGCCGGCCACGTTGACCGACGTGGTGACGCCGCGGACGGCGTCCTCGAACGACAGGTGGAGCTCGGCCTCGACGTCGGCCCCGCGCCGCGGTCCGGCCCCCCGCGAGCGGCGGTTCCCGAAGCCACCGAGCCCGCCGAAGAGGTCGCCGAGGTCGCCCAGGTCCTCGACCCGGAAGGTCGACCCGCCGGGCCCACCGAATCCGCCTCCGGCGAACCCCGCCGCACCGAGGCGCCGGATCTCGTCGTACTCCTTGCGCTTGGCGGCGTCACCGAGCACGTCGTAGGCGGCGCTGATCTCCTTGAACTTGTCCTCGGAGGCCGGGTTGGTGTCGGGGTGGTACTGCTTGGCCAGCTTCCGGTAGGCGCGCGTCAGCTCCTTGTCGGTGGCCGTCGACGCCACACCGAGCGTCTGGTAGTAGTCCTTCTCGAGCCATTCACGTTGCGCGGCCACCGTTCACCTCCCTCTCGTCCGCTCGGGCCCACTCACCCGCGGACGCGCACCATGGCCGCGCGGATCACGCGGCCTTTCCACCGGTATCCCGGGCGCAGCACATCGGCCACCACCGGGCCGGCCGGCGCCGGGTCGGTGTCGTCCCCGGCCGCGCCGGGGGCGGCGGGCCCGTCGGCCGGCGCGTGCTCCACGGCGTCGTGGACAGTCGGATCGAAGGGTGCTCCCGGATCGTCGATCCGCTCGAGGCCCTCCTTGACCAGGACGTCGTCCACCAGGTCCGCCGCCTGGAGCAACGCCTTCACCTCGGGGGGCGCCGTCGTGGGGTCGCTCAGGTGGGCCCGCGTCAGGGCGAAGGCGTCGAGAGCGGGCAGGAGCTTGGCCACCAGGTTCTCGCCGGCCCGTTCCAGCTGATCGGTCTGCTGGCGGAGCATCCGCTTCTTGTAGTTCTCGAAGTCCGCCTGGACGCGTCGCAGCATGTCGAGGTACTCGTCGCGCTCGGCGCGACAGCACGGCGACGGCGTCCTCGGTGGCCTCGGCGACGGCGTCCATGTCGGCGACCACCGTGGTGCCCGTCTCGACGGCGTCCTCGCCGGTGGGCGCGGCCACGTCCCCGGTGCGGACGGCCGACGGCCGGCCGGCGGGCGGAGGCGACCCGGCGGCGGGGACGTCCCGCTCGACGCCGGCGCCCGGCGCGCGGTGGCGGTGGCCACCGGCGTCATCGACCGGCGGGCTCATGCCGAAGGCTCGTCCACGATCTCGGCGTCGACCACCTCGTCGTCGGACTGGTCGGCGTGGTCACCACCGCCGGCGGCGGGACCCGACGACGTCTTGGCCGCCTCTTCGTAGAGTCGCTGCGAGAAGGTGTGGCTGGCGTTCACCAGCGCCTCGGTGGCCTCCTTGATCTTGTCGGTGTCGCTGCCCGACAGGGCCGTGGTGAGCTCCTTCAGCCCGGCCTCGACCTTGTCCTTCTCGTCACCCTGGAACTTGTCGCCCTGATCGCGCAGCAGCTTCTCGGTCTGGTAGACGAGCGAGTCGGCGTTGTTGCGGACCTCCGCCTCCTCACGGCGATTGCGGTCGTCGTCGGCGTGGGCCTCGGCGTCGCGGACCATCCGGTCGATCTCGTCCTTGGCCAGAGAGGACTGGCCCGTGATCGTCATCGACTGCTCCTTGGACGTGGCCAGGTCCTTGGCGAAGACGTGGACGATCCCGTTGGCGTCGATGTCGAAGGTGACCTCGATCTGAGGGACACCGCGCGGGGCCGGGGGCAGGTCCACCAATTGGAACTTGCCCAGCGTCTTGTTGTACATCGCCATCTCGCGCTCGCCCTGGAGGACGTGGATCTCCACCGAGGGCTGGTTGTCGTCGGCCGTGGTGAAGACCTCGGAGCGCTTGGTGGGGATGGTGGTGTTCCTCTCGATCAGGCGGTGCATGACAGAGCCCTTGGTCTCGATCCCGAGGCTGAGGGGGGTGACGTCGAGAAGCAGGACGTCCTTCACCTCGCCCTTCAGCACTCCGGCCTGGACCGCCGCGCCGATGGCCACGACCTCGTCGGGATTGACACCCTTGTGGGGCTCCTTGCCCGTCAGGCCCTGGACCATGTCCTGGATGGCCGGCATCCGGGTCGAGCCACCGACCAGGACCACGTGGTCGAGGTCCGACATCTTGAGGCCGGCATCGGAGATGGCCTGCTCGAAGGGGCCCTTGCAGCCGTCCACCAGATCGGCGGTGAGGTCGTTGAACTTCGCCCGCGTCAGCTTGAGGTCGAGGTGCTTCGGCCCTTCCGAGGTGGCCGTGATGAAGGGCAGGTTGATCTGGGTCTCCTGGACCGACGACAGCTCGATCTTGGCCTTCTCCGCCGCCTCCTTCAGCCGCTGGAGGGCCATCTTGTCGGCCGCCAGGTCGACACCCTCGGTGTTCTTGAACTCGGTCACCAGCCAGTCGATGACCCGCTGGTCCCAGTCGTCACCACCGAGGTGGGTGTTCCCGGAGGTGGACTTCACCTCGAAGACGCCGTCACCGATCTCGAGGATGGAGACGTCGAAAGTCCCCCCGCCGAGGTCGAAGACCAGGACGGTCTGCTCCTTGTTCTCCTTGTCCAGCCCGTAGGCGAGAGCGGCGGCGGTGGGCTCGTTGATGATCCGGAGGACCTCGAGGCCGGCCACCTGGCCCGCCTCCTTGGTGGCCGTCCGCTGGGCGTCGTCGAAGTAGGCGGGGACGGTGATCACCGCCTGGGTGACGGTGTCGCCCAGGTACGACTCGGCGTCCCTCTTGAGCTTCTGCAGGATCCGGGCCGAGATCTCCTGGGCCGTGTACTTCTTGCCGTCGATGTCGATGGTCCAGTCCGTCCCCATGTGGCGCTTCACGGACCGGATGGTCCGCTCCGGGTTGGTGATGGCCTGTCGCTTGGCCACCTCGCCCACGAGGACCTCACCGGACTTGGAGAAGGCGACGACCGAGGGCGTCGTCCGCCCACCTTCGGCGTTGGGGATGACGACCGGCTCGCCGGCCTCCAGGACGCTCACCACCGAGTTGGTCGTGCCGAGGTCGATTCCGACCGCCTTGGACATCTGTGTTGCCTCCGAATCTCGTCCCGGGACCTGGCGACCTTCGCCCGTCCCTGATTGATGATTGTGAGTATAGCGATTCTGAGTGCATAAGAGTCAAGATTTCTGCCATTCCTTCTCCCTCCTAATTTCTGACAGTGGTGGCCGAGCCACCACTCTGCGTAGGATCACGGGAAGGGGGATCCGTCATGACAATTCACTCGGGTATCCGGAAAGCGGCCCGGGCCGCATCGGTGGTGCTGGTCGGCGTGGCCGGCCTCGGGGTGGCCGGTGCCACCTCGGCGTCGGCCCGGACCTCGGCCACCTCGCCGGCCGGGTCCTACACGGCCACGATCCTCGCCAAGAAGAGCCCGCCCACCGAGGACGCCCTCACCCTGACGGCCAAGGGGCACTTCGCCTTCAAGAAGGGCCCCAAGGGCACGTGGACGGAGACCGGCGACGCCATCACCATGACCGGGAAGCTCAAGGGCACCCCGTTCGAATTCACCATCCGCCAATCGGGTGCGGATCTCGGCTCGAAGGCACACCCGGGACGCATCACCTTGGACGGGACCCCGTTCGCCAAGTGGTACGCCGTCCCCCGCTGACCACGCCGCTACTGTCGGTAGCGTGCCCGATCTGGTCCTCCTCCGCCACGGCCAGTCCACCTGGAACGCCGAGGGCCTCTTCACCGGATGGGTCGACGTCGACCTGACGGCCCAGGGTGAGGAGGAGGCCCGCCAGGCCGGACGCCTCCTGGTGACCGAGCAGGAGCGGGGGCTCGACCTGAGCGTCCTCCACACATCGGTGCTCACCCGGGCGGTGCGGACGGCCAACCTGGCCCTCGACGAGCTCGGGCGCTCCTGGATCCCGGTCCGCCGGCACTGGCGGCTGAACGAGCGCCACTACGGCGCCCTCCAGGGCAAGAACAAGAAGGAGACCACGGCCGAATTCGGGATCGACCAGGTGAAGGTGTGGCGACGGAGCTACTCGATCCGGCCGCCCGCCATCGCCCCCGAGCACCACCCGGCCCACGACCGGCGCTACGCCAACGTCCCGGCCACCGCCCTCCCGGCCAGCGAGTGCCTGGCCGACGTGGTGGCCCGGATGGTCCCCTACTGGGAGGACGTCATCGTCCCCGACCTGCACGCCTCCGGGGGGGTCCTGGTGGTGGCCCACGGGAACTCGTTGCGGGCCCTCGTCAAGTACCTCACCGACCTGTCCGACGAGGCCGTCGTCGGCCTCGAGATCCCCACCGGCGTGCCCTGGCTGTTCCACCTCGGAGCCGACCTGTCGGTCACCGGGGACCGCCTCCTCGGCGACCCCGACGCCATCGCCGCGGCGAAGGAGGCGACGGCCCACCAGGCCGGCTGATCCTCCGGAGAAGGCCTCACCCGGTGGGGCCGGTCAGACCGACCCCACCGGGCGGCAGACCCTCAGAGGGCGTCGGTCCCGCGTTCCCCGGTACGGACCCGGACCACGGTGTCGACGGGGACGACCCACACCTTCCCGTCGCCGATCTTGCCCGTGGCCGCCGTGGCCACGATGGCGTCGACCACCTCGGCGGCCTGGGCGTCGTCGACGAGCACCTCGACCCGGATCTTCGGGACGAAGTCGACCTCGTACTCGGCACCCCGGTAGACCTCGGTGTGGCCCCGCTGTCGTCCGAAGCCCTGGGCCTCGGCCACCGTCATCCCCTGGACTCCGGTGTTCTTCAGCGCCTCCTTCACCTCGTCGAGCTTGAACGGCTTGAGAACCGCTACGACCAGCTTCATGATCAGTTTCTCCCTTGGGCTCGTAGTGGTCCGGTCAGCTGTCCGCGTCTCGCGGCGGCCCCCGATCGGGATCATTCGATGCTAGCGACGGCGACTCGGGGTCTCCCGCCATGGAGCTGATCCCGACCCGTTGGGCCAGTGTCTCCTCGGGGAAGGCCTCCTCCCCGTGGATGGCCAGGTCGCCGACCTCGAGGATCTCGTCGCTGTAGCGGGCACCCCGGAGGACCAGCCCGATCAGCTTCATCAGTATGAACGTCACCAGGGCCGACCAGAAGATGACCCAGATGGCGGCCCGGAACTGTTCCCACAGCTGGTGGGCCGACCCGGTGTACATCAGGCCGCCGACACCGAACGGCGTGCAGCCACCGTGCGCCGTGATGTACTGCTGCTGGGTCGTGCTGATGACCTGGCCGGAGGCGTTCAGGTTGCCGCAGCCCAGCTCCAACGTGTTGGGGTCGCCGAAGATGCCCAGGAGCATGCCGCCGAAGAAGCCGGCGATGCCGTGGGTGTAGATGACCCCGAGGGCGTCGTCGACCTTCGAGAAGGGCCGCACCTTGGACAGGTAGTTCCAGCAGACCCACACCACGGCGCTGCAGATGGCCCCGACGGCGATGGCACCCCAGCCGTTCACGAAGCCGGCGCACGGTGTGATCCCGACCAGTCCGCAGATCATGCCGTTGACGGCTCCCAGGAAGGCGGGTTTCTTCTCCTTGGAGAGCCAGGCGTCCATGGCCACCCAGACCATGACACCGACGGCGGTGGCCAGGTTGGTGTTGACCACGGCGGCGGCGGCGTCGGCCCCGGCGTAGTACGGGTCACCACCGTTGAATCCGTTCCAGCCGAGCCACAGGATCCCGGCCCCGACGGCCGCCATGACCAGGTTGTTGGGCAAGGCGTTGCGACGATCTCGCAGGAGCCGTGGTCCGAGGACCCAGGCCGCCACGAAGCCCGACACCCCGGCCGACATGTGGATGACGTACCCACCGGAGAAGTCGAGCGACCCTTCCTGGGCGAAGTAGCCGCCGCCCCAGAGCATGAAGGCGTCCACGCCGTAGACGATGGTCGACCACAGCGGCACCAGGAGGCACCAGGCACTGAACTTGATCCGGCCCAGTACGCTCCCCAGGAACAGCAGCGGGGTGATGGCGGCGAAGACGAACTGGAAGTAGGCCAGCGTCGTGGTCGGGAAATGGAAGGGGAGGGCGGTGTTGGCCGCCGAGACGGCCTGGCCCTGTTCCTCCGTGGCCTGCAGGATCTGGCCCGGTTTCCCGACGAAGTTGTCGATGAAGTGCTTCCACCCCCCCGTGCCGGTGAGCTGGGTCTGCACGCCGTTGTGCACACCGCCACCGAGCGAGGTGGAGCCGAAGCCCATCTTGTAGGACCAGAGCACCCAGGCGATGAGGACCAGGGAGAAGCCGGCGAACATCATCGCCAGCACGTTCACCGCCCACTTCTTCTGGACGATCGATGCGTAGAGGACTGCCAGACCGGGCAGGCTCATCAGGCCGACGAACGTGGCGGCCACCAGCTGCCATGTGTTGTCGCCCGTGTTCAGCCAACTGGGATACGGAACTAAGTGTGCAGCCCCTAGCACGGCGAGTACTCCCTTCGTCTCTTGAATGCGTCCTGGCGCCCGGCCATGGACAAGGCATCACCTGAGATCCGGGTCCGCCAAGGCCACGACAGGAGTTCGCCCTGCCGCCCACAGGATGCAGGGTGGGCGTTTCCGCTCGGTCACGTGAGTGTTACCAGCGCGTGAACTGCCGACACCGTCCGGGCACCGTCCCCGGCCCGTCCGACGCCCCCGCCGCTACCATCTCCGGATCGCTGGAGCCCCCACAGACCCGGCCGCCTCCCCCTCCGAGACATCCGGCGAACCCCTCTCGACCCTCCGGGGGGCCGGCGCCGGCCTGGGCGTGGACGCCCGGCGTGTCGCGAGCGTCGTCGTCGGCCTCGTCCTGGTGACCCTGGCCGTGCTCACCGTGGTCCTCTTCGTGGCCGGGGCCCACAAGAACGCCCAGATCACCCGCCTCCGGCAAGACGGGGTTCCCGTGGCCATCAGGATCTCGGGCTGCCTGGGCCTGCTCGGGGGAAGCGGCAGCAATCCGGCCGGCTACACCTGCCGGGGATCGTTCACCCTCGACGGCCGTCGGCACGACGAGGCCATTCCGGGCGACACCCTCCACCCTCCGGGGACGATGCTCCGGGGCGTCTCGGTCCCCGGTGATCCCGCCCTCGTGACCACCGTCGGGGCCCTGGCCGGCGAGCACGCCTCGTGGAAGGTCTTCATCCTCCCGACCGCCCTGCTGGTGCTCCTGGTGGTCGGCGTGGGGACCCTGGTCCTCCGGCGGCACCACGTCCGCCGGACATGATCCGGGCGGGACGGCGGGGTCAGCCGGCTCTCTGCTCGTCCTCGGGCTTGCGCTTCGACGGAGACCTGGTCGGTGGGGTCGGCGGCGTGTAGCGCTTGTTCGGACGGGGCCGTGAGGTGTCGGGCGGGCGGCGTCCGCGTCCCTGGCGTCCCTGGTTGCCGGGGCGCGAGGGCGTCTGGCCGGTGGCCTCGCGCAGATCCCGCTGCAGCCGGTAGGCCCGCACCAGCAGCCACGCCCCGGCCAGGATGTAGGGGATCCCGAAGCCCCAGTAGGGGGGGAGGTTGAACAGGGAGAGCCCGTAGAGGGCCATCACGATCCCGAGGAGCATCCGCTTGCGGAGCATCGCCGCCACGAGGATCAGGAGGGCCAGGATCAGGAACACCACGGCCAGCTCGTGGAAGGTCGACGGAGCCACGTGACGGGGATTGAGCTGACCGTTCTTCAGGAGAGCGGCGGGGTCGGTGGCGATCTTGGCGTTGACGACGACGATGGCGATGGCGGCGGCGACGGGCGCCATCAGCAGTCCGGTGAGCCGCTCCTTGTCGTCGGCCGACTTCACCGCCGCCCGGAGCTCCTCGACCGTCATCGGCTCGTCGGCGGCCTTGGCCTTGGCGGCGGCGCCGGGCTCGACTGGCTTCAGGACGGCGTCGCGCAGCCGGTCGGTCAGAGGCGCCCTCCCCTCGTCGCGCCGCAGGCGCGGCAGGGCCAGAAGGACGCGGTGCCACAGGCTCAACCTGGGCGGAGCGCCTTCGGAGTCGTCGGGATCGCGACCGCCGGGCATCGAGAAAGGCTATCGCGGCCCTTCGCACCGACAACCGGCCCTTCGCCCGGACAACCAGCGGGGCCGGGGGACGCTGGCTATCGTCCGGGGGATGACGCCGCGACCGAAGGACACCGACCTCGGGAACATCTGGCTCTTCTCCGCCCTCTCGGCGGGCCAATTGCGCACCCTGCGCCGGACCGTCGACGAGGTCACGGTCCCGGCGGGCAAGGTCCTCTGCGAAGAGGGCTCCGTGGGCCGGGAGTTCTTCTTCATCGTGGACGGCACGGCGTCGGTCCGGCGCAACGGGCGGAGGGCGGCCACCCTCGGCCCGGGCGGGTACTTCGGCGAGCTCTCCCTCCTCGACCGCCGTCCCCGGTCGGCCACCGTCATCTCCGACACCGAGATGACCCTGCTCGTCCTGGAGCAGCGGCGCTTCAACGGACTCCTCGACGCCATGCCGGCCCTGGCCCACAAGCTGCTCGTGGCCATGTCCGAACGCCTCCGTGAGGCGGACAACAGGGCCTTCAACTAGTCGTCGAGCGACGCCTCCACCACCTGGGACAGGTCGAGGACACGGACGTCGTCCTCGCGCTGGCGGGCCCGGACGGCGTCGTCCAGCATGATCAGGCAGTAGGGACAGGCCGTCGAGACCACGTCGGCGCCCGTGGTGAGAGCCTCGTCGGTCCGCTCGAGGTTGACCCGCTTGCCGATGTCCTCCTCCATCCACATCCGCGCCCCGCCGGCGCCGCAGCAGAAGCTCTTCTCCCGGCACCGCCGCATCTCGATCTGCTCGACCCCGTCGATGGCGTCGAGCACGGAGCGCGGCTCGTCGAAGATCCGGTTGTGCCGGCCGAGGTAGCACGGGTCGTGGTAGGTCACCTTGGCGTCCATGGACCCGGCCGTGAGCCTCCCCGTCTCGAGGAGGTGGCCGAGGAGCTGCGAGTGGTGGATCACCTCGAAGTTCCCGCCCAGGTCCGGGTACTCGCGTGAGAGCGAATTGAAACAGTGCGGGCACGAGGCCACCACCTTCTTGGCGCCGGCCTCGTTGAGGGTGGTGATGTTGGCCTTCCCCATCTCCTGGTAGAGGTACTCGTTCCCGAGCCGCCGGGCGGGGTCCCCGGTGCACGACTCCCGGGGCCCGAGGATGGCGAATTTCACCCCGGCCCGGTGGAGCATCCGGGCCGTCGCCTGGGTGGCCTTCCGGGCCCGCTCGTCGAGGGCCCCGGCACACCCCACCCAGTAGAGGTACTCGATCTCGTCGGGAATGGTCCCGGTGATGACGGGGACGTCGAAGTCGAGAACCTCGGTCCACTCCGTCCGCTTGGCCGCCCCCAGACCCCACGGATCCCCCTGGTTCTCGATGTTCCGCAGCATCAGGCCGGCCTCGGGGGGGAACCTCGACTCCATCAACACCTCGTACCGGCGCATGTCGACGATGGTGTCGACGTGCTCGATGTCCACTGGGCACGCCTCCACGCACGCCCCGCAGGTGAGGCACGACCACAGCACGTCGGGGTCGATGGTCCCGGGCACCAGGGTGGGCACCTCGGCGACGGCGACGGCGTCCCCGGCTTCGCCGGCGGAGACCTCCCCGCCGGCGCCCAGCAGCCGGGGTGCCGACTCGAAGAGGTTGTCGCGCAGTCCCATGATGAGGAGCTTGGGGGACAGCGGCTTGCCCGTGTTCCACGCCGGGCAGGCGTCCTGGCACCGCCCGCACTCCGTGCAGGTGAGGGTGTCGAGCAGTTGCTTCCAACTCAGGTCCTCGATGTGGCCGGCGCCGAAGACGGTGTCCTCGGAGACGTTCTCCATGTCCATGTCGGGCGTCGTGTAGAGGCGCCCGAGGGCGACGGGGCGCCGAGAAGCGGCCACGTTGATGGGCGCCAGGAAGATGTGGAGGTGCTTGGAATGGGAGAGGAAGACGAGGAAGCCGGTGATGAAGGCCAGGTTCAGCAGCAGGAAAACCGTCTCGAGGTTCAGGGCCGTCCCGACGGAGGCCGCGTTGAAGGCCTCACCGATCCCGTGCGAGGCGAAGGTCCACCAGCTGTGGTCGTAGGGGAAGTCGCCCGTCCTCGTCTGGGCCGCCCGGTACCCGAGCAGGGTGACCATGACGCCCGAGATCATGGCCAGGGTGATCCAGGCGGCGTCGAGGTGTGAGCCGTAGAAGCGCGAGGCCCGCTCGCGCCGCTTCGGGGCGTTCACCAGCCGGATGATCGTGAAGACACCGAGGGAGACGAGGACGGCCACGGCGAAGAAGTCCTCGATGAATCCGACGGCGGGCCAGTGGCCGATCCCGGGGATGGCGAAGGTCTTGGTGAAGAGGTCCCCGTAGGCCTCGATGATGGTGAGCAGCAGGATGGTGAAACCCCACATCGTGAAGAAGTGGGCGAGACCGGCCACCGGCTTCTTGAGCAGCTTCCGCTGCCCGGCCACCTCCGACAGCTCGGCCCAGACCCGGGCGGGGACGTCCCGGAAGCGGCCCGCATCGGCCTTGCCCGCCCTCACCAGACGGAAGAGGAAGAAGAACCGGTGTCCGGCGGTGGCGAGGGCGACGACGGTCAAAGCCATCCCGATGGCGATCCTGGCGGGCACGTCTCCTCCTGAGGGGTCTGGTCAGCTGAGGGGGACTGATCAGGTACGGAAGTTCTCGAAGTACCGGCTGGGCGTCGGCCCCCGCTGGCCCTGGTACTTCGAACCGAGGCCCTTGGAACCGTAGGGGTTCTCGGCCGCCGTCGTCATCTGCAGGAAGCTGATCTGGCCGATCTTCATCCCCGGATAGACGGTGATCGGCAGGTTGGCCACGTTCGAGAGCTCCAGGGTGAGGTGCCCGTCCCACCCGGCGTCGACGAACCCGGCCGTCGAGTGGATGAGCAGGCCCAGCCGGCCGAGCGACGACTTCCCCTCGAGCCGGGCCACGAGGTCGTCGGGCAGAGTCACCCGCTCCCGGGTGGACCCCAGGACGAACTCCCCGGGGTGGAGGATGAGGGCGTCCCCGTCGGGAACCTCGACCAGCTCGGTCAGGTCCTCCAGGTCCTCCCGGACGTCGATGACCCGCATCGAGTGGTTCCGGAAGAGCCGGAAATGCCGGTCGACGTGCAGGTCGACCGACGACGGCTGGACGCACCCGGACCCCAGGGGATCGATGACGATCCGCCCTTTGTCCAGCTCTTCACGGATCGTCCTGTCTGAGAGCACCACGGGCAGCACGATAGTGTGGGCGGGCTCTCGCGGGCGTAGTTCAGCGGCAGAACATCAGCTTCCCAAGCTGAGAACGAGGGTTCGATTCCCTTCGCCCGCTCTCATCCGAAAGTCCTGGTCATGCCGCCTTGTTGTCCGATCTGCCAACACCGACCGTCGGCTCAAATTGCTTCCCGTGCCACACCCGTGCCACACCCGTGCCGAGACCATCAATTCTCCTCTACGACTTCGTCTACGTGGAAGTACGCAACAATGCTGTGACCTTCAGTGACAACGACAACGTTTCCCCGCTCCACCCGTTGCTCGCCATCGTTCAGAACGATGAGCCAACGACCCTCCGCAGGAGAAGTCCAGGCTCCCGCCTCGAAGCCCTGTAAGACGAAGGAGGCCAGCCCGGTCTCCATCGTCTGCGGCGGTACGAACGCGGTATGTGCGTAAGCGATGTCGGTGAGCAGTGGCGGCGGCCCAGACTTCCGTCCGCCCTGCTCCGGCGTCATCCAAACGACTCTGCCCCGAAAAGGAAAGAAACCACCGGGCCGTACCATGCAACCAATAATGGCTCACCCCGGATGATGAGAAGAGTGCACCCAGCCAACGCACCCCTGCTCAAGCGCACATCCGCCGGCATCGCCCGCTACGAAGAAGTACCGCATCCTCATTCAGGCTTCGGGAACCTCGAGATCTCCTTCGCTGCCCCGTCAATTTTCGCATTGCTCGTACCGATCGCAAGTTCGCTCAGCGCCTCGGCGATGGCGACGTCTCGATTTTCGGTGGCGTGCTGATAACGCAGGGCCGCCACCGGTGACGCGTGGCCAAGGCGGGACATCAATTCCTTCGTGCTCGCTCCGGTCATCGCCGCCAAGGTCGCCCCGGTATGGCGCAAGTCGTGGAAGTGGGTCCCTTCAAGACCCGCTCCGTTCACCGCCGCCAGCCAGGCTGTGTAAAGCGAAGCTCGACGCACAGCCTGGCCCTTTGTCCCGACGAACACGAGGTCGGCAGAGTCCGGGCCGGTGAACTCGTCGAGATGCGCTTCGACGGCTGGCAGCACATGTGGTGGGATGGCCACCTTGCGAATTCCAGCGGCGGTCTTTGGTGGTCCGACCACCCGCTCGCCGCTCTTTAGTTCGGCGGCCGACTTGGTGACGTAGATGAGGCCATTCACCAGATCGATATCGCCCCTCGTCAGGGCCAAGAGTTCACCCAGCCGCAGCCCGCACCATGACCCGAGCAGCACCATCCCCTTGTATCGGGGATCGATGGAGCCGACGAGGGCGTCGATCTGGGCCACGCTCAGAACCGGCCTCTCTTTTGACCGCTCGACAGCAGCGCCTTTGACGTTGCACGGGTTTCGTACGAGCAGTTCGTCAGCAACGGCCGTCGAACAGATCGTCTTCAGCAATCGATAGGCCTTTGCGATCGTGATCGGTCCCGGCTTGCCGGCCTTGGCCATCCTGGAATGCCAACCGCGCACGGTAAGGGGAGTTAGCTTGCCCAACTGCACTTCACCCAGCGACGGAAGGACGTAGCGATCCAGTAGCCCCCGGTACAGCTCGACGGTGCGAGGGCGCAGCACGCGGTGGTCCAGCCAGTGTTCCGCGTACTCCCTCACGCTGACGTCACCAGCTTTGGGGTCGACGAAACAGCCCCTCGCAAGATCCGCTTCGACCACCGACAGCCACAGCGATGCGTTCGCTTTCGTCGTGAAGGTCTGCGGAGCCGACAGCAGACGTCCGTTTGCCGGATCGCGATAGCGGGCCTGCCAATGGCCCGAAGGAAGTCGGCGAACACTTCCGAATTGACGCTTAGCCACGACCGCTCCTCAGTGCCCCGCACACCCGCCATCGCGGGCATATCTCCACGTGGGCGCCTCTGGGCGGTGAGCCCTCTGCCGCGATGCACGCCTGGCGAACCGGAACGGCATCAGTCATGATACTGGCTCCCATGATCGAGCCGGACGCTTTTCGCGGTCAGGAACTCGGCGTTCCTCGAGCCAGCACCCAACCTCCTCCGGGTCGAAACGAACGAACACCCCGACCTTCAGATACGGGATCCGTCGCTCCTGAACGAGCCGACGGACATGGTGCACCGTTACGCCCAGATGACGGGCCAACGTCTCGACGTCGATGAGATCGGGCAACGACTTGTGAATCCGATCGGGACCCAGACGTTGGTCTTGGCCTCCGACCTCGACGGACCGGACATCGACCACACGAACGTGACGATCTCCACCGCCTTGTCCGGCGCTTGGTTTCGTCACTGATCCACCCTCAACAAGTCCTGGCGTTCCTCGTAGGCGGACCGACGGGCCAATCGCTCGTCTTCAGCGATTGACTCAGCCAGCCAGGCATCGCCGGCGGTCGTGTAGCCCATCCCGACGAATGTCCACTCACTGACGATCCCGTCGGTGTCTTCGTCGGCCTCGGCTATGTCCGCCGATTCTGCGACGGTCCGCTTCTCGTTTACTCGCCATTCCTGTCGATTGGCTCGTAGGGCGCCGAAGGTGGTCGAGAAGCGCCTCGACTTGGTCAGACAGTGGCCTCTGTATCCAGCGGTGTGAGCCCAGGCCCGAAGACGAAGCTCTCGACCGCCGGCTTCGTCACCAAGTCGCCACGCACTCTCGACCAGGCTGCGCAGATGGGTCGGCAGCTCGAGCTCGTCGGGCACCCCGGCCCGTAGTCGGTGGTCGAGCACACCGTGGTCCTCGGTCGACTTGGTCGAGTACTTGGCCAGGTAGGCGGCAGCCCGTCGACGGCCGGCATCTTTGTCGGTGACCACGGCAACATCGAGCTCTCGGCCCCAGCGCACCCGGTGGCGAGCAGAGCTCTGTCGCTCCGGCCATGGGGGCGAGACCCGTCTCAGCCGCCAGCTCGAGCGCCGCAGCGAGCAGTTCGGCACTGAAGGCGTTGGGAGGAGCCTTGAGTTCGTCTCCCACGGCGTCCAGTCGCACCAGGGCGTGCAGGTGGACGCTGCCCCGGCGCTGGAACTCGACGACCTTCACATAACTGAGGCGCACCTCTTTGGCCACGGCCCGCACACTCATGCCGGCCAGGTTCCCGAGGGCGCGCAGGGCGTAGATGGTGGTGCGCCGCCACAGCTCGGACACGCTGGCGTTGAAGAGCACGGCGGCGTCGTAGTCATAGCAGGCGGGGCACAGGGCTTGGCCGAGGAGAGGATCGTCCTCGGTGTGACGACGGCCACAACGAAGGGCGGTGCCGTGAGGACACCGTGGTCCCGAGCGGTGGCAGGTTCCGTCCCGGGTCGTGCGGTGCACGACCCCGAAACTGGGGGCGGTCAGGGTGAGGAGCACGGCCGGGTGATGCGAGACCTCGTCGGGCACACCCTTTCCACCACGGAGCCCCGCCGCCACCAGGGCGAAGGCGTCACCCCGGTAGATGGAGGCGCACGGGCGGACACAGGGTCTGGCGCCGGGTCCCGCACGCCTTCAACAGCACCCGGTCCGGTTGGCTGGCCGAGTCGAACAGCACACGGCGGTCACCGTCGGCCGTGGTCTGGACGACCGAGCCCTTGAGGCGCACGGGACGACGGCAGAAGCGGGCACCGCGGACCTGGTCCTCGAAGGCCTCGTAGCCGCCGGGGGCGGCCAGGCGGGCCAGGGCCAGCGGCAGCCGGGGGTCGCTGTACAGATCCGTCATGGTCGGTCACCAGAACGGCTGCGCACCGCCACGGCCCTGTCGACGATGGCCTCGATGTCGGCGTCGGTGACGTGGTGACAGCGCAGGCGCCGGGGCAGGCCGCTGTCGGCCAGCAGCCAGCCCACTCCCCGGGTGGCCGGTTCGATGGCAGCGGCGTTGAAGCCCGCGGCGGCCCAGCCCGAGCCGAGCACGGTGTCGGAGGCCTCCCTCGTCGAGCACCGCAGCGCCAGGCGGTAGCCGAACAGGTCCCGGACGGCCGTTGGCACCACGTCGGCCGCGGGCTTCTGGGTGGCGGCCACGACCACGATGCCGGCCGCCCGGCCCCGGGCCACCAGATCTCTGAGCCCCAGGGCGAACTGGTCACGTTCCTTGCCCTTGCCCTGGATGTAGAGCGCCAACTCGTCGATGACGACGACCACGAGCCCGAGACCGGTTTCGGGGGTGACCTTGCGGAGCTTCCGGCTGAGCAGCCACTCGTAGCGCTTGGTCATCTCGGCCTGGAGGATGCCGAGGGCGACCGTGGCCTCCTCGAGGTCGGGACCGACGAAGGCCTTGGCCACCTCACGCCACGACGCCAGCTCCACCAGCTTGGCGTCCAGACACCAGAGCTCCACGTGGGGGTCGAGCGCCGCGGTGGCCACGATGATGGACAGGGCGTTGGACTTGCCCGCCCCCGGTTCCCCCCCGACGAGCACGTGGTGCCCGGCCAGGTCGAGCCCCACCGGGGCTCCATCCTCGTCGACACCGAGAGGGAAAGGCCTCCACAGACTGGTCTGGGGCACGCCCACTCCGGGCCACGGTGTCCCCGCCCCGGCCAACGGATCGCAGGTGACGATGGTGAGCTCGGCTCTTCCGGCGTTGGCCGGATCACGCAGCACCCGGACGTCTCTCGACCGGAAGCACACGGCCAGGCGTTCGGCAGCCTGGTCGTAGTCCTCGGCCGTCCACCCGGGCGGGATCGACAGCGTGAGCCGGTTGCCCGACGGCACGGTCCGCATGGCCGTGATGTGGGCGTCGGCCACACCGGCGTCCACGGTGGCCTGGGCGAACCGGCGCTCGGTGGTCTCACGGCGAAGCACATCCACCAGCCACAGCCTCGTGGGGGTCGCCAGGATGAAGGCTCCGGTGGCCACGGCCACGACGACCTGTCCGCTGTGGACCGGCAGGTGCGAAAGCACCCGGTGAGCGACGACAACGACGAAGGCCGCGGTGATCTCGATGCGACGGCCCCAGGGCACCCGCAGCACGGTCTCGAGGGGACTCTCGATTGAACGCCGGCGGGTCCTCACGGTCGGGACTCGATCTTCACGAGAAGGGTCAGAATCCCGGTGACGAGGGCAGCCACCAGGGGGTCCCCCACTGCGGCGAGGACCATGGCCCCGGCCACGCCGAAGCGCAGCCAGAGCCTCCCGAACCCGGTCACGAGGCGGCCTGACGAACGGGCTCGATGCGGTCGGCTTCGTAGTTGACGCCGCCGCCACCACCGGTGCGTGACGTCCATGGCACGAGGGTCAGTCCCACGGCCCGCACCGGAATCCCGAAGGAGAGCCCCTTTGGCTCCACCGGGGTTCTGACCGGGATGACGATGGGCCTGTCCTCGCCGCCAGCCATGAGCTGAACCTGGAACAAAGGTTCACCTTTGCGGTTGGTGCGCTGCTCGCCGGTGTCGTAGACGACGGAGGGTTCGGCATCTCCTCCGCAGACGAGCTGGATCTTGGCGATGTCGACTGGGAATCGCATTACCTGTCCTTTCTTTCCTGTGCCGGGAACCCGGCCACCCACGGAGGGTCCGTGGACATCTGTCGTGCAAGAGCGGCTGATCGAGTTCCTCTATCGCTCGACGGGTCTGCCAGAGGAGACTCCCCGTGGTGGGGGGCCTCCGCAGGGCGGTGATAGGGATCGCTCTGACGCTGTGCGCCTGGGCGGCATTGCCGCAGGCGGCTCAGGCCGCCACGCCAACGTCTCCCGTGGTGGCCATGTCCTTCGCCGGCACGGCGGCCGACGGCACGGCTCTCGAGCTCGGGGTCCAGGTGACCTACGTGACCCTGAGCCGTTTCTCTCCGGGCGATCCCACAGCCAGTCCCGGTGGTCCGGGTTCGGACTTCTTGAACCTCGTGATGGAGACCGCCCCGAGTGCGGGGACAGCACCGTCTTTCAACGGCTTCGACTCCGTGCCCATCGGGGACATCTCGCTGGTGCTGGCAGGCGGGACGACTGTTCCCGCCCTGCCACCCGGGCCCCAGCTCGGCTTCCTCGAGGGCAACTACTCCTTCGTCGTCCCCGCCACCACGACCGGTGGCACGCTCGAGGTGACCGGTGTCACGGTGAGCGCCATCGAGTACCCGGGGGCCGTCGGCAACGGCGGCGCCATCACCTCGATCGCCTTCCAGCCGGCCAGGACGTCCGTCGTGGTGCCGCCACCCGCCGCTGTCACCGTTCCCACCAGCACCGACCCGACCACCACAGCGCCCGTCATCGCCCGGGCCCCCGCCACAACGCACCGCCGGGTGCACGCGACGCGTCGCACGCCTGCCACGGGACTGACCACGGCACAGACGGTGGGGGCCGGCACCGGTGGTGGCATCGTCGTACTCGTCTTCGTGATTCCCCTCTGGCGTCGACGGGCTTTTCGCCGAGCCGACAGACAGGGACGGGTCATCTTCGACGCCCCACCGGTGCTCACCGGAGGGCCCGGGCCCACGGCAGAGCCGACTCCGCCAACCGACGGTCCACCGCCAGAAGCGGCATCGCCGGGTGTCCGCGTCGAGGTGAGGGTCCTCGGACCGGTGATCATCGACGGTCTCGTCCGACCCATCAGCAGGGGACCGGTGACCGAGCTCCTCGCCTTCCTGGCGCTGCACCCCGGACAGAGCTTCACCACGGACGAGCTGCGCAGTGCCATCTGGACCGACGGACGCACCGAGCCCAAAGCGGACACCCTCTACACCTACGTGAGTGCGCTGCGTCGGTCCCTGCCACCGGGTGCGCTCGTAAAGTCCGGTACCCGGTTCACCCTGACAGAGGCGGTCACTTCGGACTGGAGCCGGTTCTGCACCCTGGTCGAAGCACACGACGACCGGGCGGAGCGCCTCGGGGGAGCTCTCGATCTCGTACGGGGCCCGCCCTTCGCGGGCGCCTTGTCGGGACGCAACGCCCCCTACGCCTGGGCCACCGACCTCGCCCATCAGATGGAAGTGGCCGTCGAGAAGGCGGGCCACGAGCTGGCCGTGCTGTTCCTCGACCTTGGGAACCCGGTGCCCGCCGACGCCGTCATCGGCCAGGTGCTCCGGTGCGTGCCCGCATCGATCGTGGCTCGGGAGGATTCGCTCAGGGTGGGGTCGCTCCTCGGGGGCCCGAGGGAGGTGGATCGTCGTCTCGGCGTCGCCCGCCACGCCATGGGGGACGACGCCGGCCTGCTCGAGCCGCTCGCCCGGCAGCTGGCCGAGAGCGGGTCCTGAGACTTCGGGCCTCGAGACCGACACGACGTCGAAGCGATCTGGCTCCATGGCCGCCACGGTGACGACCGGACCTCGACTGAGACCTCGACTGAGATCTCGACTGGGAAAAGATCCCTTCTGACCAGGGGCTCCGTTCCCGCATTTCCTTGGGTCGGCACCGTGTTCCGTAAGAACCGACCGCGCCACAGGACACGTTGGACCCCGTCGCAGAAATACTGCTGGCTCAGCGGTGCCCCCGTGGCCAGAGAATCCGGCGTGACCACGAGCACTGACGCCGTCGGCTGCTGCGCAGCCTCAGTTGTCGACTGACGGCTGATGGGATCCGACGTGTGTGACTGATTCGGTGGTGCCCGGAGGTGTGGGCGTCAGGTCGAAGGGGCTGACGGACGTGCCCGCCGAGCTGGTCGTCAGCCACGCATGACCAGCGTCGGAGACCTGATGCCCAGCGGTGCCCAAGCTGCAGTTTGCGAGCTCACCCTGATCCCTGGGGTTGATGGCAAAGGCTCGGAAGTGTCGTACGAATTGTTGGTCTCAGCTCAGACGGTCACATGCAGAAACTTTCCAGGTTTCGGAAACGGAAATTGGCTTTTTTGCCATACCGATACAGGGAGTCAGCGGAACGCCGGCTTGGCCACCTTCGGCGGCCCGCCGGCATGCCGCACTCCAGTTCAGAGGAATCGCACGGCAGCAGGGTCCGAGGGGTCAGGATCCGGGCTGGGTGCGGGCGGAGTGCCAGCTCGGTGTGTGAGGACCTGCTCTACGGAAGATCAAGGGTCGTTCGTCGTTGTCAGTCAAATCGCCTATGACCTCCATTCTTGTTCTCTGTCATTCCTAATTCACCTTCGGTGGAGTTCCCAAGCTTCAGGGCACAAAAGACAAGGGGAGCAAGATGCCACACTCCCTGGTCAGAGCGTTGGCGCCGTCGACGTACCTTTAGCGACACATAATCGGGGATGCTCAGCGTCACAGTCAACCGTCTGCTGTCAACCCTGTTGTCGCAGGTTCATACGCTTATCGACCGCGTGGAATCAGGAACCAACCCGGACGAGATCGACCTCCGACTCGCCGGAATCCGACATATTCTTGAAGACCTGAAGGAGGCAACGGGCCCTGCATCTCAGGACTACCTCGACAAACTCGCGAGGCACCTACATTGGCTTCAGCGTTATCAGCGAGAGGGAAAACCTGATCGCTACGCGGCTGATATCGCCGACATTCGCGAGCGTGACCTTCCCGCCATCATCGCATCAGTCGAAGCATGGGGACAGAAGTTGTTGGACTCGCGTCTAATGGCCGCGATTTCCACATCCTGGGAGAAGCAGCACTTTGATGGGGCTGTACGAGATGCCTTCATCTTGCTAGAGCGCTGTTCTCCGGGAACTGGGCAACGTCGACCCTGAGATGGGACTTTCTGGTGACCGCCTCGTCGCAAGTCTCCTAGCTCCGTCAAGCCGCACCTCATTGACGCTTCCGAACGATGGCTTCATGGGTCAACTGACTCGGGGCGAACGCGAGGGTGCCTACTTCTACTTTCGAGGGGTATTCCTCTTGTTCCGGAATGCCACGGCCCATCGCACCATCCCATATTCGGCCTCGGAAGCCGAGGACATCATCCATGTGGTCAACGTCTGTCTCCGCATGCTCCCAACCAACGCAGGAGCCGAGCATTCGTGACGGTCCCGCTACCTAGCGTCGCAATTAAGACTCGCTCAAGCGCTAAGAAAAGCGGCGGTCGCCGTCAGCGAGGAACTGGGAAGCCACTATTGACCTCTGCCTTCCGACTACCCAGGGTTGACGTACCGAAGATTTGAGAAGTAGCCTAGGGGCCTTGGCATGTCTGCGTCGCCGCTTCCTAAGTTGAAGGGTGACAACTTGCCTCCGGCCCGGGGCCACCCCGCTGTGCCAATCGCAAAATGGCGCCGGGTGGGGGCTCCGGGTGTTCGGACGACTCCCACCCGTGCATAGTCCAGTGGGAGCGCGTACGGTGTGCGTTCGTGCGCATTCGCCTCGGATTCCCGTTAGCTGATGTGCGTCCCTACCTCGACATAGCCACTCATCGCGTAGATTCGCCCTCCTGGCGATTACTGCGAGACGGCGACTTCGTAAGTGGTTTCGGTGGAGCAGTTGAATGGAATCGCGGCGGCAGGGCGATCCCCGCCGATCGCCGGTTCTGTACCGCGACGCACGCCGTACGCCTGGCCTCCGATTTAGGACGAATGGAGTTCGGAATTCAGCCTGAGACTTTGCGTTCCTTTAGATGCGCTGGACGCAAGCTGATTGCAACACCCACGACAACAATGTTCCGTCATGAGATCGTGTTCGAACGTTGGCGCCCCTTTCCTCCTCGCTCCGTCCACCCGAGCCCCCTCTCGGCTCCGGCGCTTCGGGCACTCGTTAAATCTTTCCTCGAACTGCCAGTCGTTGTGGGCAAAAGGGACGGTCGACCCGGTCAGTTCAAGAGTCCCGATGGTCGCCAACTACCTCTAGATACAACGCTCGCCCGGATGCGTCCGGCCCTAGCTTCGACGTTTCTACATGCAACCACGCAATCGGCCGCGAGGTCCTCATTGCAGAGTCCACGCTGGTGGGTCGCTTCTCCCTCCACGATCGTCGTCGCCGAATACCAAGCTGGTGAGGTTCAAGAACTTCCTCAAGCGGAACACCTTGATCTTGCTGCAAGTGACGGAATTTCTGTTGATTACTATCGTGAGCCGGCGCCACTCCACGCCCACGTGATCCTCGTTGGGCGTGGAGCTCCTGCGACGGACCACGCCGAACTTCGCCTGATAGAGCAACTGATCGCGCACGCTCACACCGAGACCGACACGGTGGCACACGTTTTGCGGCTTATGGAAACCGGACGTATTGGTCGGACGCCAACGACTCAATCCGGCGAATTGTTGTTGAACTATCTCGACCGGGCAGAGAGGGCTCTTAAGCAGCCCAGGCGCTTTAGCCTTAAGCAAACTTCGCTTCTCGCGGTACTTTACGCGAAGTTAGGATGGGCCGACGAAGAAGCCCAGAACACTTTGTTCGATGAACTTGATCAAGCAAGAGCCGACTTAGGATCCCGGCTTCGCAATCTGCACTCAGCCCTGCTCGCTGAAGCTGCCACACATGGCGTCGTAATCGAGAATATGGAGGGAGACTTGGTGATGGAAAAGCAAACTATCAAAGCCCATAACATTGGCGTCGTCGGTGACAATGCGAAGGTGGGCGCGGTTGGAGACGATGCGCGTACGATCTGGAATGAAAACCAATCCGAGATCCCCTTGCCTGAGCTTGCCGATGAGCTTGCACGTTTGGTTTCAATCCTAGAAGAACAGTCTCGCTCACCCGAAGAGACCCAGGCAGCCTCGGCAGTTGCCCAAGCACAAGAAGCAGCCGCACGAGGAGACGGTCCTCGGGTAATTCACTTCCTTAAGCGAGCTGGGTCGTGGGCATTGGAGGTGGCCAAGACGACTGGCGTAGAGATCGCCGTTCGCGCCCTAAAAGCGGCGGTGGGGCTTCCGTAGACTCATCGCGCTGATCGTCCGTCACAGCAGCGCACATGAGGAACCAGGATTCACAATCCCGTGCAGGAGTAGGCACCGCCATCGGCGGCTGGGACCCCTGTCTTCGGGCATCGGCCCTCCAAGTTAGTCATGACTGATTCCTGGGTTCTCAAGCTCAATAGGGCAAAGCATCATCTCAAAGAGGTGGACTCCGAGATTCGACGATTCTCCGATTCCCACCCATATCGGGCGGTCGACACGGGCTACCGCAAGGGCAACGTCCGGAAGTTCAAGCTGGAGTTCACCGCCCAGCCCGACGAGATGCTTCCGGTCATCGTGGGAGATGTGATCCACAACATCCGGTCTGCGCTCGACCACGTCATTGTCGCCTGCGTTCCCGACGACCGGCGTAGGAAGGCCAGCTTTCCCATCGTCTATAGAAAGCCGTACGACGCTTCCGGGACACCTCTGGACGACGAGGACGGGAAAGCTTGGGCGAAGATGACCACGGGGCTCCCTGACGACGTTCTGGCACTCGTCAAGGCATTGCAGCCCTTCCAGACGCCTGAACAAAGCGTTATCGACTTTTGCAGCGAACACGGCCTGGACACCGCTGACCTTGCCGGCATGGCCTTGATTGGGCGCTGGGACAACGCCGACAAGCACCGGGATCTGGTCACGATCGCCAGCGGTCTCGATGAGGGAGCCGTTGTCACTATCCGACACGGAAGCGACCCGCCTGTCGAGCAAGTGACCGATTTCTTTTGTGAGGACGGCGCAGAACTGGTGGCCATCAAGTTCACGTCCCACCCCAACGATTCGGATGTGAGGGTGGAGGTCCGCGGAACCGTCGTCGTAGCGCTCGAAGTTCGTAAGGAGCGGGGCGTATCCAAGATCCCAGGCACCCTGGACCGCCTCATAGGCCATGTCAGAGAGGTCACGGACGTGGTTTGGACGCTCGCCAGGGGGCTGCCGGTACTGCCTCATACAGCACCGCCCATTAGCAAAAACGGTGGGGGTTCACCGCCCACTGGGGGGTCCCCATCCTGAACGTTTCCTGACCGGGTACCGATTCTCTATCTGTATTTTCGTGCCCCACCCGTGCCCCACCGAACGGGGAATCCCGGTTTTGAGGGGTAACGAACGGTCATGAATGTGAGTCCAGAAATGGACTCTGAACAGGCATTTCGCCCAAATCAGCGTCGCTATGTCGGGTCGTCAAAATGGCTATGGCTCGCCTGAAAAGCGTGAGATCACCGGATTGACGCCGGACCCGACCAGCAAGAGAGTCCAGGGCGAGTGGTCTCTCCGCCGAGAGCCTCGTCTCGTCGCCTTTAGAGGCATATTCCGGTTGCCGAAACTGACGGTGTGGTTGGGTCACCATCGAGAACTCCGGGCACGGCTGCAGAACGACAGGACACACGGGCAAGATGCACTCGTAGCATTGATCGAATCGTGGCAACCGAGGACAACGCTGAGATACACGGTTGCCCTCCGTCGGCCTTTCGCCTCGGCTCGCCTCTCAGGGCAGTGGCGGAGGCGGCCAACCGAGGACAACGCTGACATACACGGTTTCCCTCCGTCGGCCTTTCGCCTCGGCTCGCCTCTCTCGAGGGCAGTGGCGGAGGCGGAGGCGGTGACTCAGCGAGCCGATCCACGAGCGTCTGATTGGCGATCCTGAGGGTTTCCGGCATTCCCTCACTACCTCCTTTCCGCTAGAGGTACTGACCAACAGCAGAGCGGCGAGCGGTTCGTGTCGGTGGCACGTCGCCCCGCAGGGCGTAGAGATCAGCCAGGCTAAAGCGATCACGGCTATCGCCGGGCGGGACTCCGAGCCACCGCTCGGCTTCGCAACGGTTGAACTGCTCGAACCCCACCAATGAGAGGCACCGGCCGGGCCGAAGGAGCGCCGGGTGGAGTCGGCCCGGGTCGCCGTTCATGGTGATGACGACCACGGTCTGGGCGCTTTGGCCGAGGAGCCCATCCGAGACGTCCAACAGACGTTCCAGCCCTGGCTTCCGTCCTCCGACGATTTCGCTGCGATCGACGTCGTCGGCCACCACCACCTTCCAGGCCGTTTCGCGGGCCGGACTCAGCACGACCTCGAACAGGTACTCCGGCCGATCGAGGATCTGCTCTACGTCGCACAGGTACTGGGGCTCGCACCAGTCCTGCCAGGCCTCAAGCAGCCCTCGGACGGCGGAGGTGCGCCCAGTGCCGGGCGGTCCATGCCAGATCACCAGGCGTCCGCCGTGTTGCGCTTCCAGTGCATGCGATTCGAGATCCATGAGCCGACCCACGGCGTCAGCCGTTCGGGCCGTGTAGTTACTCCGAATCTCGTCCCACACGGGCAACGCCACCGACCGGGTCGTCGAAGACAACGATTCGCGCCCGCCGAACCAGAACCGGACGTCAAGCGCCGATGACCGAGAGGAAACCTGGGGCGTGGGCACTAGTGCACAGATCGAGCGGCCGACCGACTCAGCCAACGATGGGGTGTTAGCGGTAACGGTGAGGCGAGTGTCACCTGAGCGCGAGTCGATGCAGATGTGGAAGCCCCGCCCGCGGCCCAAGACGCACACCCAGTCCTGACAGGTTGAACTTCGGAGGAGGTCTACGCTCTCGGGCAGCAGGGTATGCGGATCCACCTTCACGCCCAACCAACGCCACCACACGAAGGGCTCACTGCCGTCGGCAGCGGTTGCGAGAGCGGCGCGGGCCACCAAGTCGACCGGACCATCGTTGGACTCGAGCTCCATCGACGGCGCACGGCCGATCCGGGCCACCTTAGGCCAGGCCCTGCGGACCCGCGACGAATCCCAGAGATCAGCAGGGGCCAAGGGTCGCCTCGCCAGCGCCGACCGACCACAGCCACCGCTCGACCGCATCGACCCGAGTACCCGGGGTGTGCTGGTCCCGAAGAACGTGGACACCTGCCAGGTATTGCTCGTACGCAGCCGTCGACGTGGTGCTGGCACTGACGCCGGCGAAGATCCGGGTGCCGGCCGGGGTCAACAAACCCGGCCAGCGCGAACGCCCGGACCACCATGGCGTCGAGGACCAGCGGCTCGTGCGGGACAGTACCCAGGCCGAACCCGCCGAAGTAGAGCAGCTTCGTCCCGAAGGCGGTGCCCAGGCGGGGCAGCCGGCACCGAACGGGGTCGTGGAGAGCGGAGAAGGCGTCGCTCAGCTTCCCGTCGGCGAGGAGGGCCAGGAGGCACTCGACGCGCTGCTGAGCATCCGGCGGCGCCAACATCTGGTCAGTGCGCCAGGCGCCGTAACCCTGCCGGGCACCCCCGAAACCCCACGCCATCGCCCATAAGAACAGCTGCATGGCCGACCCGATCTGGCGCATAGCCAGGACGTCGTCGTTGCTCAGGCGAGTGGGGAGCTGGTCTAGGAGCCGCCGCCACCGCAACAGGTGCCGGTAGCGATCCTGGCGCCAGCGCTCAGGATGCACCGGGAAGGCGTCGGTCTGGTGTGCCGGCAACCAGTTCGTCAGGCCATGGGCTGCCTGGTCCGTGATGATCGGTCTGTCCACAGTTGCCTCCTAGTATTCTCTATGTAAATTTAGACTTGCCATAGTATAGACTCTTGCGTACAATGTCAACAGACACATGCCCCACAGGAGGAATACAGCAATATGTATGATGCCCTCAGAGTTGAGCTCCACACAGCGCTGGACCGTGTGTTCAACCAGTGGCTCGCGGAGCAGGCACCGAAGGAGGACGAGTCCCCCGAAGTCACGCCGACAGGGGGGTTGGAGAAGCCCTTTGCGCATCGCTGGCCGGACGGGAAGAGCGAGTCCTTCTCTTCTGGCTCGGTCTTCACGGTGACGGTGGGAGCCGAGAAGCTGACAATCCTCGTCGCGAGGGCCGACGAGACCCGTCTGACGTGGGGGACAGAGCGACGCCGCGCAGTGAGCTTTTGGCTGCCCCGCGGAGGGTCCTCGTCCGAGCGATATCCGCTCGTTGAGTGGGTGGAGTCCGACGACGGGCGCATGACGGCCGGGGTCCCGGACCCTGCTCGGCCGAGGGCGCAGTTGAAGGACGGGGACGATTTGCCCACCTGGTTGGAGTCTTGGCCCTTCGCACGCTGCGACGAGCTCTTCGCCAACGTGGCCAGTGGGCCATCGCTTCGAATTGCGCTCGAATCCGAGGAATTCCGGGAGATGACCGCATTCGCGGTGAGGGTGGGGCTCATCCGTGGCCGTTTCGGTGTTAATGACCGGCGGCGCCCCTGGGCGCATTGGACAGGCCCGCCCGAAGAGCTGACGTCGCAAGACAAACATGAGGCGGGGTCACGGCCGTTGTCGCATCGCCGACCGTGGAAGGAGTGGGAGAGGAACATACCGACGACCCCTTCCAGGCCAGCGTCCACAGAAGACCAAGAACAACTCACGTCAGGGAGGAAGCCATGATCAAGGCTGAGGAAGACATTGAGTGCGCATTCTGCGGCGGCCCTGGGCCGTTGTTCGCTCCTACTCCCGGTCCCATCGGGATCTGTCGAACCTGCACCCAAGCGGCGCGCTTCGCCTTCGACGCCGCCACCGGCGGGCGTCCGGTCCGACTCGAGCTCGCCTGGGGCGGCCATGAGGGTCTCGACGAATGTGAACTCGTCCTCTCGCCACAGCAGTTGAGTGTGCTGGCAGACACCCTGGTCGAGGTCGGTCTTGTGGCCCCAATCTCAAGGCTAAGGAAAGACGAGCGCCTGCGCCGGGCGGAAGACTTCCTTCCCGACGCCGACACCGTGGTACCCCCTGAGCGCGTGAAGGCCTCGCTTGAAGCCGACGTCGGCGAGGATGGCATGGTGCTGCTCGAGCAGCGGGTTGGAGCCCTGGCTGAGCAGTTCCGTCACTTCCTCAGCCTGGCGTCGTTCCACGGCGGCTACACGTTGCGCACGGTTGAATAGGTCCGCACCATTCCATGTGAGGCGGAGCTCTTCGTAGTCGAAGATTGACCGCCCGAGGCCGCGAACTTTGGTATGCGCCCGTCTACAAGGGTTGGCTCACCTGCACACCGTTATGGGATGCTCGGCTCGGGAGACTGTCGAACTTCAGACGCCTCCGTCCCCGCAGGCTTGGCGGACATTGACGTCGGCGTCATGGCGCATCCGAGTTCGGCCGCTCGGGTTCGTCTCCCTTTCGCCGGCTCGCTGACCTGCCGCTTAGGTTCGCCACGGTTCGCCGGTTCCGGCTCAAGGCGCTTCCCAAGCTGAATACGACCTCGTCAGGCGAATACAGGGTGGTTGCCCGTTCTGGACACTTTCGATTTCACCCACATATCAACGAGTACCGTGCGCCTCCCGCAGTTGATGTCATCGCCTGCATCAGCGGCCACAGCCGGACTCCGTTCGTTCATAATCGGTAGGTGGACGAGTGGGAGGAGGTGTCCTGGTCGGATGGGCGGCGGTAGGTGCCTTGGCCGCGATGTTGATCACGGTCTGGGTCATTCTTCTTAGTTCCCAGGGCTTCGGCTTTTCGCAATCGTGCGTGGTCTATCCGTCAGGTCAGCGAGTCTGCTCCCCATTGAATCCTTGGGTATGGGCGATGCCATGCACCGGTATCGTCGGAGCGGCAGTCGGTGCTACCGGGTCACTGCTTTTCAGGCGGGTCCGGATTCGCTTGACCCGTACGCCGACCATTTTCGACTGAACGCACAGACCCCGAGGGCGGGCGGTGTCAAACCCGCTATCGGGCGTCCCCGGCGATCGCCTCAGGGCGCTCCGACATGACAACCGTCGCACCCCTCTTCAGCTCCAGCGAGGCCGCCAAACCCATCCTGTATCGCTCATCTACGGCAACCGACTCTGGACACTGACGTCAGCGTCATGGCGCATTTATGGCACATCCATGTCCGTTTGTGGAGGTTCGTCTACGTTCACCGACTCGTTGACCTGCCGCTCCAGTTCGTCGTCGTCCGCCGAGTCGACCTTGACGATTTTCCCAAGCTGAGCGCTCGACGACATGGCCGTCTCTGACACGATGGTCCCGTGGGCAGGATCCGTCAGGTGGCTGCGAGTGCAAGTGTGCTCCTTGTTGTCCTGGGCGTCACGGCCTGCGGTGCGAGCACCCCCTTGTCGACGACGGGTCACCCTCCAGCGGGGGCAGCCCTCGTCACCTTCGTGGCGCCTATTACGTGTGCCGTCGACGGAAACATCACGTTCACACCACCTCTAACCACAAACGGGAGCTCCGGTTCGGCGGCGATGATGACGGCTGATCTGACGAAATGTGACAATGACAGATTCGGTGGGGCCACGTTGAGTACGGGGCATTTGTCGGCGTCCGTCCCGCACGTGAGCGATTGCGCCACGCTGTATTCGGTACCTGCCTCATCGGGTGGGTCGATCCGTTGGGCACCGACGTCAAGGGTAGCGGCGTCCGGCGGTGTGTCCCTCGTGGGGTTTTCGGGTTCACTTCTCAGCAAGGACGGCCAGTCGTACATCCATCTCTCCTCCTTCGGGGGCAGTGTGGAGAGCGGCTCGTTCGCCAACGCCGGGGGCACCTCACTCACCATCACCAGTACCCAGGACGTGTCCACCCTCCTCGCAACATGCGCCCATGGACTGGCCAACGCGGCATTCGAAGGGACCATTTCGTTGGCGGCGTCTCCGGTGCCGGTGACGACGCCGTTGCCCACGGCGCCGGCGGGTGCACCGGCGGTCTTGTGGTCGGCGATGACAAACGGTCTGCAGCTCTCTGCCGAGACTGTCGCCTGCCCCAGCACGACGCTGTGCGTCTTCGCCGGTGATCCGACCGCATCTGGGGCGACGACGTTGGCCGTGGCGGCGAGCACGGGCCCGTTTACGCCGGGAGGTCGAATTACAGGCCACCTTATCGACATTCCCCAGCCGGCCGACCCCAATGTCGGCTCGTATGCCGGCGCCCACCTCTCATGCCCGAGTGTCGCGCTGTGTGTGCTGCTGACGCCCTTGGGCGTCTATGCCACGACGTCGCCTCTCACGGGCCCATGGGTACCCGAATTGACCGTCGCCGAACCGGGTGATCGCTTGAGGGGCATCTCCTGTCCCGATGTCGATTTCTGCGCCGCGGTCCTGGCCCATATTCCCGATGCGAATTCCACCAATCCCGGGAACGCCACCTCCGACGTGCTGATTTCGACACAGCCACTGGGCGGAGCAACGACGTGGTCGCGTACTGAGATCACCCCGGAGATCGACAACGTCGCCCTGTCGACCATCGCCTGCCCCTCTCCGCGCCTCTGCGTCGTCGGAGGCGGCTACGGCGAGGTGGGCAGCTGGGTCGAAACGTCCAGTGACCCCACGGGAGGCTCCTCGGCCTGGTCGGGCGGTGCAATCGACCAGTCGATTGGTGCCAGCGGTCCCGCGCAGTACGCATTGATCGACCTCGGGTGCCCGACATCGGGGTTCTGCGTCGGTTTTCTGGGCGACCAACAGGTGGAGGTGTCGGACGATCCGGCCGGAGGCTTTCAGACGTGGCAGCTGGTTCCCGGCCGGTACGAGGTCGACGGGGTGGCGTGGTGCACAGCGAAGCGAGAGTGTGCGGTGGCTGACGCTGGTACCTTCCCGTCGACCAAGGCAGTATCCGGTCGGGTCGTCGGCGATTCGCCCCTGGTGGAGTCCTGCGTCAGTTTGGCTTTCTGTGTCTCGATCGACCAGTCGGAGCTGACGAGCACGTTGGAGGTGGGTCGCGTCACCACGACCACCAGGCCCTGGCCGCCTCCCATCGCCCCGATCGCCCGGCCCACGACCGCCGGGAGATTCGGTACCCGACCGCCGACGATCACTCTGGGCTCGGTATACCCGCCGACTGTCCTAGAGGAAAGCGACCTCATCATGGGAACGGGGCCGGCGGTCAAGGCGGGTGACACCGTGACGGTCCAGTACGTCGAAGCGGGGTACTCGACCCCGGGGACGGTCGCCCAAACGACCTGGGGTCAGATGCCCGAGACGTTCATCGTGGGCCAAGGGGGGGTCACCGCCGGCGAGGATGAGGGTGTGGTGGGGATGAAGGTCGGTGGCCGTCGAGAACTCATCATCCCGCCCGATCTGGCTTACGAGGGCATCTCAAATGTGACCGTCGTCTTCGTCGTCGACCTTCTCCGTATCAGCTGAGGCAACAGGGCTGGGGCATCTACTCCACCGGTAACGGATACCTCAAAGGCGCCACAGTATGTTTGAGTGAGCTCGGACCTGGCATTTTGCCACTGGTCGGCTGGCGGCGAGAATGAAGGTGTGAAGGAGGAACCCAAGAGGCCGCTGGATCCCAATGAGCGCCGGGTGCTCGACCTACTTCTTCGGAATGAGGTTCCCGGCGCAGCCGAACTCAGAAAGCAGGCGGCGGCGGTAACTGTCGTTGGTCGCTGCGAATGCGGGTGTCCGACGGTCGATCTTGCCGTGCCAAAGGCCCTGGCACGAGCGCCAAGACGCGGGCAATCTCTTCAGCATCGAGGCGAGAGTCGCACCGCTTGGGGACGAGCCGACCGGAGACATCATCCTCTTTCTAGAGGGTGGTGTGCTCTCGTCGCTGGAGTACGTGTTCTACACGAACAATCCACCCGACGATTGGCCTTCATCGGACCGTCTGAGCCTGCTGGAGTTCCCTGACAGGTAGGGCATGCCTGCTGGGCCTGGCGAGGCCCGGGTCGAATCAGTGGCATTCGGGTGGCAGCCCGGTACTCGGGGTTATCCGCGGGCGTGTATCCGTCGGTCCCGGGTCAGGTTGAGCCATAGTCGGCCATCATGGCGAACCGGGCGACCCACCTGGGATCGTCGTCGCTGAGCAATACAGGGCGGCCCCATCACGCCTGGACCCGCATTTCAGCTTGAGATTCGTGCCACACCGGAGCGTTCTCAGTGTCTCGTGGCACGTTCAGTTTCAAAAAAGTGTTCCACAATTAGGTGAGAACGATTTCGTGCCACGCACGTGCCACTTCCAGCGCAGAACCGTGCATATCGGTGCACACTCATGCGCAACGGAATCGTGGGTCGACCTGCACATTCAACGTATTCCCGCTGGCCCCGG
>CAWJFJ010000017.1:0-993403 GCA_963842145.1 uncultured Acidimicrobiaceae bacterium | reverse complement strand
CTCCCTCCTAATTTCTGACAGTGGTGGCCGAGCCACCACTCTGCGTAGGATCACGGGAAGGGGGATCCGTCATGACAATTCACTCGGGTATCCGGAAAGCGGCCCGGGCCGCATCGGTGGTGCTGGTCGGCGTGGCCGGCCTCGGGCTGGCTGGTGCCACCTCGGCGTCGGCCCGGACCTCGGCCACCTCGCCGGCCGGGTCCTACACGGCCACGATCCTCGCCAGAAGAGCCCGCCCACCGAGGACGCCCTCAACCTGACGGCCAAGGGGCACTTCGCCTTCAAGAAGGGCCCCAAGGGCACGTGGACGGAGACCGGCGACGCCATCACCATGACCGGGAAGCTCAAGGGCACCCCGTTCGAATTCACCATCCGCCAATTGGTGCGGATCTCGGCTCGAAGGCACACCCGGGACGCATCACCTTGGACGGGACCCCGTTCGCCAAGCGGGGCGCCCCCCGCTGACCACGCCGCTACCGTCGGTGGCGTGCCCGACCTGGTCCTGCTCCGACACGGACAGTCCACCTGGAACGCCGAGGGCCTCTTCACCGGATGGGTCGACGTCGACCTGAGCGCCCGGGGTGAGGCGGAGGCCCGTCAGGCCGGACGTTCCTGGTGGCCGAGCAGGAGACGGGGGCTCGACCTACGCGTGCTCCACACCTCGGACGACCCGGGCGGTGCGGACGGCCTCCCTGGCCCTCGAGGAGCTCGACCGTAGCTGGATGCTGGTCCGCCGGCACTGGCGGCGAACCAGCGGCACTACGGCGCCCTCCAGGGCAAGAACAAGAAGGAGACGACGGCCGAATTCGGCATCGACAAGGTGAAGGAGTGGCGACGGAGCTACCTACGACCCGGCCGCCCGCCCTCGCCCCCGAGGACCACCCGGTACACGACGGGCGCTACCGCCACGTACCCGTCAGCGCCCTCCCGGCCAGCGAGTGCCTGGCCGACGTGGTGGCCCGGATGATCCCCTACTGGGAGGACGTCATCGCCCCCGACCTCCACGCCTCCGGGGGGGTCCTGGTGGTGGCCCACGGGAACTCATTGCGGGCCCTCGTCAAATACCTCACCGACCTGACCGACGAGGCCAGTCGTGGGCCTCGAGATCCCCACCGGCGTGCCCTGGCGGAGTCGCCTCGGCGACGACCTGTCGGTCACCGGCGACCGTCACCTCGGCGACCCCGAGGCCATCACGGCGGCGACGGAGGAGACGGCGCACCAGGCCGGCTGACCCCCGGAGACGACGTCACCCGGTGGGGCCGGTCAGACCGACCCCACCGGGCGGCAGACCCTCAGATGGCGTCGGTCCCGGTGCCCCGGTACGGACCCGGACCACGGTGTCGACGGGAAGGACCCACACCTTCCCGTCACCGATCTTGCCCGTGGCCGCCGTCGAGACGATGGCGTCGACCACCTTGTCGGCCTCGGCGTCATCGACGAGCACCTCGACCCGCAACTTGGGGACGAAATCGACCTCGTACTCGGCCCCCCGGTAGACCTCCGTGTGCCCGCGTTGTCGACCGAAGCCGGCGTCGGTCACCGTCATCCCCTGGACACCGATGGTCTTCAAGGCCTCTTTCACCTCGTCGAGCTTGAACGGCTTGAGAACAGCTACGACCAGCTTCACGAATTTGTCCCTTTGGTTCGTAGTGGACCGATCAGCTGTCCGCGCCCGGGCGGCCCCCGATGGGGATCACCGATGCTACCCACGTCGACTCGGGGTCGCCCGCCATGGAGCCCCGACCCCGACCCGCTCGGCGAATGTCTCCTCGGGGAAGGCCTCCTCGCCGTGGATGGCGAGGTCACCGACCTCGAGGATGTCGTCGCTGTACCGGGCACCCCGCAGGACCAACCCGATGAGTTTCATCAGTATGAACGTCACCAGGGCCGACCAGAAGATGACCAAGAGCCGGCCCGGAACTGTTCCCACAACTGGTGGGCCGACCCGGTGTACATCAGCCCGCCGACCCCGAACGTCGAGCAGCCACCGTGCGACGTGATGTACGCGGCTGCGACGTGCTGACGACCTGTCCGGACGCATTCAGATTGCCGCAGCCCAGTTCCAACGTGTTGGGGTCGCCGAAGATGCCCAGGAGCATGCCGCCGAAGAAGCCGGCGATCCCGTGGGTGTAGATGACCCCGAGGGCGTCGTCGACCACCGAGAAGGGCCGCACCTTGGACAGGTAGTTCCAGCAGACCCACACGACGGCCGCAGATGGCCCCGACGGCGATGGCACCCCACCCGTTCACGAAGCCGGCGCACGGTGTGATCCCGACCAGTCCGCAGATCATGCCGTTGACGGCACCCAGGAAGCGGCTTCTTCGCCTTGGACAGCCAGGCGTCCATGGCCACCCATATCAACACGGCGCCGGCGGTGGCCAAGTTGGTGTTGACCACGGCGGCGGCGGCGTCGGCCCCGGCGTAGTACGGGTCACCACCGTTGAAGCCGTTCCAGCCGAGCCACAGGATGCCGGCCCCGACGGCCGCCATGACCAGGTTGTTGGGTAAGGCGTTGCGCGATCTCGCAGGAGCCGTGGTCCGAGGACCCAGGCGGCCACGAAGCCCGACACCCCGGCCGACATGTGGATGACATAGCCGCCGGAGAAGTCGAGCGACCCTTCCTGGGCGAAGTAGCCGCCGCCCCACAGCAAGAAGGCGTCGACGCCGTAGACGAAGGTCGACCACAGCGGCACCAGGATGCACCAGGCGCTGAACTTGATCCGGCCGAGCACGCTCCCCAGGAACAGCAGCGGAGTGATGGCGGCGAAGACGAACTGGAAGTAGGCCAGCGTCGTGGTCGGGAAGTGGAAGGGGATCGCGGTGTTGGCCGCCGACACGGCCTGGCCCTGTTCCTCCGTGGCTGCATGATCTGGCCCGGTTTACCGACGAAGTTCTCGAAGAAGTGCTTCACCCCCCCGTCGCCCGTGAGCTGGGTCTGCACGCCGTTGTGCACCCCGCCTCCGATCGAGGTGGAACCGAAGCCCATCTTGTAGGACCACAGCACCCAGGCGATGAGGACGAGCGAGAAGCCGGCGAACATCATGGCCAGTACGTTCACCGCCCACTTCTTCTGGACGATCGACGCGTAGAGCACCGCCAGTCCGGGCAGGCTCATCAGGCCGACGAACGTGGCGGCCGTGACCTGCCACGTGTTGTCGCCCGTGTTCAGCCAACTGGGATACGGAACTAAGTGTGCTGCAGCCCCTAGCACGGCGAGTGCTCCCTTCGTATGGTCAATACGTCCCGGCGCCCCGCGCCATGGTCGAGGCATGACCTGAGAGCCGGGTCCGCCAAGGCCACGGCAGGAGTTCGCCCTGCCGCCCACAGGATGCAGGGTCGGGCGTTTCCGCATGGTCACGTGAGTGTTACCAGCGTGTGAACAGCGATTCCGTCCGGGCACCGTCCCCGGCCCGCCGACGCCCCCGCCACTACGATCTCCCGATCGCTGGAGCCCCCATAGACCCGGCCGCCGGCCCCTCCGAGACATCCGGCGAACCCCTCACGACGCTGCGTGGGGCCAGCGTCGGGAGGAGCGTGGACGCCCGACGTCTCGGTGTGTCGTCGTCAGCCTCGTCCTGGTGACCTGGCCGTGCTCCGTGGTCCTCTTCGTGGCCGGGCTCCACAAGAACTCCCAGATCACCCGCCTCCGGCAAGACGGGGTGCCCGTGACCATCACCATGACGGGCTGCCTGGGCCTGCTCGGGGGAAGCGGCAGCAACCTGGCCGGCTACGCCTGCCGGGGGATCGTTCACCCTCGACGGCCGCCGCTACAACGAGGTCATTCCCGGCAACACCCTCCACCCTCCGGGCGCGATGCTCCGGGGCGTCACCGTCCCCGGTGATCCGGCCCTCGTGACCACCGCGGCGCCCTGGCCGGCGAGCACGCCTCGGGGAGGGTCTTCATCCTCCCGACCATCCTGCTCGTCGTCCTCGTGCTCCTCGTGGGAACCCTGGTCCTCCGGCGGCGCCGCCGCCGTACATGACCGCCGGACGGCGGTCAGCCGGCTCTCTTCTCGTCCTCGGGCTTGCGCTTCGACGGAGACCGGTCGGTGGGGACGGCGGCGTGTAGCGCTTGTTCGGACGGGGCCGTGAGGTGTCGGGCGACCGCGTCCGCGTCCCGGGCGCCCTGGTCGCCGGGGCGTGAGGGCGTCTCGCCGGTGGCCTCGCGGAGATCCCGCTGGAGTCGGTAGGCCCGCACCAGGTACCAGGCCCCGCCAGGATGTAGGGGATCCCGAAACCCCAGTAGTGGAGGTTGAAGATGGCCAGCCCGTACAGGGCCATGACGATCCCGAGGAACAGGCGCTTGCGCAGCATGCCGTCACCAGCATCAGGACGGCCAGGACCAGGAGCACCACGGCCAGCTCGTGGTAGAGCGACGACGCTCACGTGGCGGGGTTGAGCTGCCGTTCTTCAGGCGCGCGGCGGGTCGTTGTCGATCTGGGCGTTGACGACGACGATGCCGATGGCGGCCGCGACGGGCGCCACAGCAGCCCGCTAGCCGTTCCTTGTCGTCGGCCGACTTCACCGCCGCCTCCAGCTCCTCCACCGACATCGGCCGTCGGCGGCCTTGGCCTTGGCGGCCGCGCCGGGCTCGACCGGCTTCAGACGGCGTCGCGCAGCCGGTCGGCGAGCGGCGCCTTCTCCTCGTCGCGCCGCAGGCGCGGCAGGACCAGAAGCAGGCGGTGCCACAGGCTCAGCTTGGGCGGGGCGCCTTCGAGTCGTCGGGCTGGCGACCTCCGGGCATCGAGAAAGGCTAGCGCGCCCTTCGCACCGCCAACCGGCCCGCCGCCCGGACAACCAGCACGGCCGGGGGACGCTGACTATCCTCCGGGGCATGACGCCGCGTCCGAAAGACATCGACCTCGGGGACATCTGGCTCTTCTCGGCCCTGTCGGCCAGCCAGCTCCGCACCCTCCGACGGACCGTCGACGAGATCACGGTCCCGGCCGGGCAAGGTCCTCTGCGAAGAGGGCACCGTGGGCCGGGAGTTCTTCTTCATCGTCGACGGAACGGCGTCGGTCCGCCGCAACGGCCGCAAGGCCGCCACCCTCGGCCCCGGCGGCTACTTCGGCGAGCTCTCCCTCCTCGACCGCCGGCCCCGGTCGGCCACCGTCATCTCCGACACCGAGATGACCCTGCTCGTCCTCGAGCAGCGGCGCTTCAACGGACTCCTCGACGCCATGCCGGCCCTGGCCCACAAGCTGCTCGTGGCCATGTCCGAACGCCTCCGCGAAGCGGACGCCAGGGCCTTCAACTAGTCCGCGCCAGCGACGCCTCCATCACCTGGGAGACGTCGATGACCCGGACGTCGTCCTCGCGCTGGCGGGCCCGGACGGCGTCGTCCAGCATGATCAGGCAGTAGGGACACGCCGTCGAGACGACGTCGGCGCCGGTGGTGAGGGCCTCGTCGGTCCGCTCGAGGTTGACCCGCTTGCCGATGTCCTCCTCCATCCACATCCGCGCCCCGCCGGCCCCGCAGCAGAAGCTCTTCTCCCGGCACCGCTTCATCTCGATCTGCTCGACCCCGGCGATGGAGTCGAGCACCTGACGGGGCTCGTCGAAGACCCGGTTGTGCCGGCCCAGGTAGCAGGGGTCGTGGTAGGTCACCTTGGCGTCGAGGGTCCCGGACGTGAGCCGGCCCGTCTCGAGCAGGTGGCTGAGCAGCATCGAGTGGTGGATCACCTCGAAGTTGCCGCCCAGGTCCGGGTACTCGCGTGACAGCGAATTGAAGCAGTGCGGGCACGAGGCCACCACCTTCTTGGCCCCCGCCTCGTTCAGCGTGACGATGTTGGCCTTCCCCATCTCCTGGTAGAGGTACTCGTTGCCGAGCCGCCGGGCCGGGTCGCCGGTGCACGACTCCCGGGGCCCGAGGATGGCGAACGTCACGCCGGCCCGGTGCAGCATCCGGGCCGTCGCCTGGGTGGCCTTGCGGGCCCGCTCGTCGAGGGCCCCGGCACAGCCGACCCAGTAGAGGTACTCGATGTCGTCGGGGATCGTCCCGGTGATCACCGGGACCTCGAAGTCGAGCACCTCGGTCCACTCCGTCCGCTTGGCCTGGCCCAGACCCCACGGGTCGCCCTGGTTCTCGATGTTCCGGAGCATCAGGCCGGCCTCGGAGGGGAACCTCGACTCCATCAGCACCTCGTAGCGGCGCATGTCGACGATGGTGTCGACGTGCTCGATGTCCACCGGGCACGCCTCCACGCACGCCCCGCAGGTGAGGCACGACCACAGCACGTCCGGGTCGATGGTCCCGGGCACCAGGGTGGGCACCTCGGCGTCGGCGACGGCGCCCCGGCTGTCGCTCGGCGGAGACCGTCGCCCGCCGGCGCCCAGCAGGCGGGGAGCCGATTCGAAGAGGTTGTCCCGCAGTCCCATGATGAGCAGCTTGGGCGACAGCGGCTTGCCCGTGTTCCACGCCGGGCAGGCGTCCTGGCACCGCCCGCACTCGGTGCAGGTGAGGGTGTCGAGCAGCTGCTTCCAACTCAGGTCCTCGATGTGGCCGGCGCCGAAGACGGTGTCCTCGGAGACGTTCTCCATGTCCATGTCCGGCGTCGTGTAGAGCGGCCCGAGGGCGACGGGGCGCCGAGAGGCGGCCACGTTGATGGGCGCCAGGAAGATGTGGAGGTGCTTCGAATAGGAGAGGAAGACGAGGAAGCCGGTGATGAAGGCCGATGTTCAGCAGCAGGAACACCGTCTCGAGGTTCAGGGCCGTCCCGACGGCGGCCGCAGTTGAAGGCCTCACCGATCCCGTGCGAGGCGAAGGCCCACCAGCTGTGGTCGTAGGGGAAGTCGCCCGTCCTCGTCTGGGCCGCCCGGTACCCGAGCAGGGTGACCATGACCCCGCGATCATGGCCAGGGTGATCCAGGCGGCGTCGAGGTGTGAGCCGTAGAAGCGCGAGGCCCGCTCGCGCCGCTTCGGGGCGTTCACGATCCGGATGACGGTGAAGACACCGAGGCGAGACGAGCACGGCCACGGCGAAGAAGTCCTCGATGAACCCGATGGCGGGCCAGTGGCCGATCCCGGGGATGGCGAAGGTCTTGTCGAAGAGGTCCCCGTAGGCCTCGATGATGGTGAGCAGCAGGATCGTGAAGCCCCACATGGTGAAGAAGTGGGCGAGACCGGCCACCGGCTTCTTGAGCAGCTTCCGCTGCCCGGCCACCTCCGACAGCTCGGCCCAGACCCGGGCGGGGACGTCCCGGAAGCGGCCCGTGTCGGCCTTGCCCGCCCTCACCAGACGGAAGAGGAAGAAGAACCGGCGGCCGGCGATGGCGAGGGCGACGACGGTCACGGCCATCCCGATGGCGATCCTGACGGGCACGTCTCCTCCTGAGGGGTCTGGTCAGCTGAGGGGTACTGATCAGGGACGGAAGTTCTCGAAGTACCGGCTGGGCGTCGGCCCCCGCTGGCCCTGGTACTTCGAACCGAGGCCCTTGGAACCGTAGGGGTTCTCGGCCGCCGTCGTCATCTGCAGGAAGCTGATCTGGCCGATCTTCATCCCCGGGTACACGGTGATCGGCAGGTTGGCCACGTTCGAGAGCTCCAGGGTGAGGTGCCCGTCCCACCCGGCGTCGACGAACCCGGCCGTCGAGTGGATGAGCAGGCCCAGCCGGCCGAGCGACGACTTCCCCTCGAGCCGGGCCACGAGGTCGTCGGGCAGCGACACCCGCTCCCGGGTCGACCCCAGCACGAACTCCCCGGGGTGGAGGATGAGGGCGTCCCCGTCGGGCACCTCGACCAGCTCGGTCAGGTCCTCCAGGTCCTCCCGGACGTCGATCACCCGCATGGAGTGGTTCCGGAAGAGCCGGAAGTGCCGGTCGACGTGCAGGTCGACCGACGACGGCTGGATGCACCCGTCGCCCAGCGGATCGATGACGATCCGCCCTTTGTCCAGCTCTTCACGGATCGTCCGGTCTGAGAGCACCACGGGCAGCACGATAGTGTGGGCGGGCTCTCGCGGGCGTAGTTCAGCGGCAGAACATCAGCTTCCCAAGCTGAGAACGAGGGTTCGATTCCCTTCGCCCGCTCTCTGTGGTGTCGCGGGACATCGTGGACAGATGTCGCGGGACATCATGGACCATTTGAGGGCCCCATGGGCTGGTAATTCCTCGTCGGATCGAGGGTCAGGTGGCGCAGGAGCTCCCCGTCGTGAGTCATGACCCGGACGTCGAGGTCGGCCACCAGGATGAGGACCCGGGTGCCTTTGCGGCCCCGCCCGAGACCCACGTGATAGAGCCGGCTGCGGTAGCGCAGGGTGACCCTGCCGTGGTTGTCGATCTTGTCCTGGCGCACCCGGCAATGCGGAGGGACTTTCAGTGTGGGCGCCGAGGGAACAGCCTTGGTCCGGGCCGCGAAGACCTGGGCTGGAGTCCGGCGGCCCAGGGCACGGTGGGGCCGCTCCTCGTTGTAGTAGCTCCTGAACCGGTCGAGCTGACCCTGGAGCTCGGCCACCGACTTCGGGCGGGGCTGCTTGGCCAAGTACTTCTTGAGGGTCTGGTGGAAGCGCTCGACCTTCCCGCAGGTCTGCGGATGGTAGGGCCGCGAGTGCTTGTAGAGAATCCCGAGAGCCAGCAACTCGCTCTCCATGACGCACACCCCGTGGCGTGATTCGGCGGTGAAGATGGCCCCGTTGTCCGAGAGCACACTGGCCGGATACCCATACTGAGCAGCGGCTTCGTGGAAGGTGGCGACCACGTCAGCCGCCTTGGTGATGAGACGAGCTGTGGCCGCCACACACAGCCGGGAATGGTCGTCGATCACATCTAAGACCTCGACATCGGTGCCGTCGGCCAGCAGGACATGGGTGGTGTCCTGCTGCCAGCACTCGTTGGGCAGAGCCGCCACGAAGCGGATGTAGGAGCCCTTCGGTCTCTTGTGCGGTTCGGGGGTTACGAAGCCTCGCCGCACGAGCACCCGCCAGATGGACGACACCGACGGCACCGATCGGTGCTTCTTCGACAGGTGGTACTGGATGGTGGCGGCCCCGGCGTCGAAGCCCTCGTCGGCCAGCGCCTTGCGCAGGGTGACGATCTCGTCCTCGAGACGGTCGGGCATCCTCGTCGGTGAGGACTTCGGCCGCTTGGACTGAGACACCAGGCCCGCCTCACCGTCCCGGCGATAGCGGGCCAGGAGTTCGTAGACCCAGGTCTTCGACACTCCGTGGGCGGCCGCTACCTCACGAGGGCTGCCGCCCTCAACCAGGACCGCCTTGACCAGGTAGGACGCGAGCTCCATGGACACCCCCCAGGTAGGTGTCCACGATGTCTCGCGACAGGTGTCCGGTATGTCTTGAACTCAGACACCTTCGCCCGCTCTCAAGACGGGTCCCTACGATGCGTCGCAACACGCGGTCTGCCCCTTGGCCGCCAGGCCCATGCAGAAAGAACTTCAGAATGTAGCTACTGCTACGGCGTACCCGACCCCTCCCGAGGGTGCTTGCCCAAGCTGCGAGTTCATACCTCCTACACCGCCAATGCCGCCGATACCGAAGGTGATGGTCGCACCTGAGGCAATGACGGCCGTCGAGGAGAAGGCCTGGAGGACCCCGATGCTGGGTCCTCCAAAGCCTCCGCTGCCCGAGCCACCGGCCCCGCCCTGACCTCCAGGTGCTCCGGGGGCACCAGCGCCGGCGGTTCCACCCTGCCCGGGTTGGCCGTTTCCGCCAAGGCCAAACGATCCCCCGAGACCTCCGTTGCTGCCCGTTGCACCATTGCCACCGTCTCCCGCGTACACGGTGCTGTATGCGTCGATCGAGACGTCGGAGTGCCACAAGTAGATCCCGAACGAACCACCGCCGTTCGCTCCGCCTGGTGCTGCTCCACCACCCCCACCACCACCACCGCCGCCGCCGCCGCCGCCGCCGCCGCCGCCTGATTCATCGGCGCCTGAGATGCAAAAATCAATGTTCTCCACGTCGCCGCTGCCGGACCCGCCGCCGCCGCCGCCGGAACCTGATGTGCCCGGGGTTCCGCCCGCAGAGGCGCCTACAGCCCAGTAGGGGCCCGGAACGCCGCTCGACCCGACAGAGCCGTTCGTCCCATTAACTCCGGCTCCTCCCGGCGTGGCGTTGTCGGGCGCGTTCTCGCCCGAAGTGCCGCAGAGTGTGCCGTGTCCGGTCGTGCCCGATCCTCCCTGCCCGCCATCGGGACCCGATCCATTCTGTCCCGGGTTACCGTTGTTTGCTCCAGATACCGCCGCACCTCCGTTTCCACCGCTCCAAGCCCCGGTACCGCCGGCTCCACTGCTGGCACCGCTGGAACCGCTGGTGCCGGTGGATCCGTCTGCTCCATTTGGCGCTGGAATGCCGGGGCTTCCATCCGCGGCGGTGATAGACACCCATTCGAGGGCGATGTTCGATCCCACCACCTCTCGCAGTCCGTACACACTCGGGTCAATTCCACCCGACATGCCGGACAGTGTGAGCAGTTGCATGGTCACACCTGTTACGCCGTCCGCCGATACGGCCTGAGGTGCACCTTCGATCGTGGTGACGGCGGTCAGAGAGCGCTTCCACGTGGCCGGCGTGTAACCACCGTCAACGTTCACGCCACTGACGAGAGTCAATCCTGACGACGGGGCATACGTACCGCCTGCCACATAGACGTCGGGAATGCGCGAGAGGGCCGCCGCCGCGGTGATGCCGGCCTGGATCGTCGCCTTGGGCGACGCCCTCGTCCCCGGATTGAGGTCGTTGCCCGTCGGGGCGACGTAGATGGCCGAGGCGGGCGAGGCGGCGGTCGTCCCGATGAAGGTCTGGTCCGGAGCGGGGACCCCCTTCTTGCTGAGAACGGGGTCCGTGCCGGGGACCGTGTACGTCACGAACGGGGTGACGGTTGAATCGCTGGTCGTTCTTTCGGCCAGGGTGATCACGAGCTTCTTTGCCTTCGCATTCGCGACCGATGTGACGACGTACCCCTCGACCGAGAATGGGAACGGCCCTGTCTCTTGGAGCGTGTGCTGCACCGCGCTCGAATAGGTCAGGACTAGCTCGTCTGCCTGGTGACTCTTTTTGGCCGCCACCATCGCCGCTTTCGTGATGGTAGGAGCCTTGGGCGACGCGGCTGCGCTTCCAGGTGACGAGACGCCGACCCCGCACAGAAACAGGCTGACGACGCCTAACGGCAATAGCCTGTTGAGCAAAGGCATGGGGCCCCCTTAGCGTGAAGCTCTTACACAGTAACGAATGATCGATGAGGGCGCTATTGCCGTTTGCGGTATCACGAGGAGTGGGCTGAACATCCTCCGGGGTAGGCGACGCCATCACTCCCGAATTAGACGGTCGTCATATGGCGGCACGGGCACTCCAGAAGGCACTCCAACCCGCCGAACTCGGGCCCACGCGAGCCAACCCAACCCGACGAGGACAGAACCTGGCCTGGCACAACCCGTCTCGGCCAAACCCAACAAACCAGTGATTAGCCACTACGACTCATGTGGTCTTGGAACCACCAGCTCCGGCGACACTCGGTGTTCAGAGCGAAGGGTTGTTCGCACGATTGTTGACGTCATTGAGGACAAGGGCGATCCTTCGTCCCAGGTCCAAAGCCGCCGAGAGTGACGGTCTTTCAGGGCGAGTCGGTTACCGGTGTGCTCACCTTGGGGGCGTCGTATATCCACTGCACCACCAACCAGGCTGCGAGAACACCGAAGGCCACAGCATCGATGGTGTCTGCACCCGACGCCCTCCAGGGAGAAATTCGAACGGAAGGACTGCGCACAGCAGGACCCAAGGAGCCAGCAACAGAGCTATGGCTCCGGCGGCCTCGACGCGATGCACGAGCACGAGGACGACGATCACGGCCATTGCGGCCCCGGCGATAAAGGGCATGTGCCGGCTCAGACTCCAGAGTTGCCAGTAGCCGCCGGGGAACCAGAACCTCTGACCGAGGGGCTTTCTCGTGCTCGCATTTCTCCCAGGCAGAAAGTGCTGAGTCCTTTGGACTACAAGAAGGACTACAACTCACAATGTTTTTCGTCGTCGGCGGCCGTGGGGTGCCAGCATCGTCGCTGCTCAGACCATGTGGCGTCGTCCTAAATTGTCCCGTCAGACGAACAAGATCGATTTATCAGTGCTGCGATCTGAACGAGGTAGTTCAAGACCAGCAGGAGGCCGGAGGAGTGACCGTGATCACACCATCTTGGTCCCCGCCGTAGACGAGACGGGCAGACCCGTCGACGGTAATCACACTGATCGCATCATCTTGTTCCGGGGTATTCGGCAGTGTCTCCGAGCCACGCACTTGACCGGTTCGCGGGTCGATACAAGCGACGAGTCCCCCCTCCTGGGCCAGAAACAATGCTCCGTCCCCGTACACAACGGAGGCGCCCATCATCCAATGGAACACACTGCCGATCGGGGCGTCTCCGGTGCCCCCGCCGATGGGAGCGAGGTTACCCTGTCGCAACAGAACGGTCAGTCCCGCCATGCCGGTACGGAAGGAAGCCCACACTCCTCCTGGGACCGCCACCAAGCTCGCCCCAGCGACCGAGTCCGTGACGGGACCCGTCATGGTGCTGGCGAGGAGTTGTCCCGATGTGGCGTCGTATTCGTAGACGACGGCACCCTCCTCCGCCCCTACAGAAGGCGATCCCACGTTGTGGGCGTATGAGACGTAAAGGAATTGGCCAGCCGGATCGACGGCCGAGTCGGTGACGACCAGACCCGACGGCACGGTGATCTCGTCCAGGACGGTACCGGTGGCCGCATCGACACGCAGAAGGGTTTGCGAGTATCCGATCCAGATCGATCCCGCTGGTCCGGCGGCGAGAGCCATGATCCCGTCAGCGGGTCTCGCCGGTGGCAGGTCAAGCGTGCGAATGACCGAGAGCGTCCCGGGATCGACTTCGCACGCCTCCGCCCGAGCGCTCGGTTGCCCCGAACTGGCGTCGAAAGCGCCAAATACCCAGAGATCGCCGACGAGGAAGGCGAGGCTGGCCTCAGAGAAGAACGGGCCGTTGCGCACCGAGTGGTCGACCAGGTCCGTGCGCCGGAGGCGGTAGGGCCCCTGCTCTGGCGCCGCCGTCTCGGACACGAGGGCGTACGCGTCGTCGCCACCTGGATTGATAGCCAGGAGGCCAGGCACTGGGGCAAGCGTGTGTTCGGGCCATGGTGCCGGGGCGATCGGGGTTCTCGGGGTGGTCGTCACCGGAGGTTGGGGGACTTTCCGACGGGAAGCCATACAATCTTCGGTAAGGGTCGCTTTACGGCTGGTCGGACCAGCGTTGGGCATGGTGGTCGTGCCTGAGCCCAGATGGGAATGGGTTGCCGGCAGCTCAGACCTGCCACAGGCCATCAGCAGAACCAGGGGTACGATCGCCGCCAAAGCGAGGGCTCGTCGGGGCACATCCACGACCTTTTCACGTCCAACGATGTGATTTCGTTGGCGCTAGGCCTGGCACATCCCGGGTGGCGTCCGTGAGCAGGGCCGACCCGCCCTCCGGTCTGGCCCGCCGGTCTGGGAACCTCGTTCTCACCGACGACGGCGGACCCGATTGGCGCCTCGTGCCTATTCCAGCTTGAGGTTCGTGCCACACTTGGAAGCTCGATGGCGACTTCTTCGCCGAAGGCGGCAGGATCCCTATCAGAAGGGGACGGCCACTGGACCGGGCAGGCGTTGGTAGACGGCAAAGAAGTCACGATCGTCGGGGATGAGGTAGCGGGTAACCGACTGCATCGGGTTGGGTCCCACCATCGTCGGAGCAAGACCTTGGGCGTTGCCGTAGGTAATGAGGGTGTGCCATTCGGGGTTGATATCGAACTCCATAGCCCGCACCGCGCCGACGTGCTGGAGGATCTTGGCCAGGGTGGTTACCGTCTGGTCGTCGGCTGCTACGTAGAGGAGATTACCGCGAGCATCGATGCCGACGCCGGTGCGCCAAACGCGTACGGCGTTGCCAAGTGTGTACCCCCACTGTGGGCTATCGGGGTTGTCGTTAAGCGCAGGGTTTAGCTGTCCATCCCAAACGATCGGAGCGAGGCTCTGGCGGGTCCACGCGACGTCGGGCCCAGCGTTCGGACCACCGGCCCAGTTCACGATGTCGATGCGACCGTTCGCGGTAGCCAACCAGCGTGGCGTTGCCGTCCTTGAGCGGCTCGTTCATGAGGCCGTTGTCGGTTGAGCCGTTATCGCCATCCGCGTAAATAAAACCGGCGTTGAAGGTGGCGAGCAGCCGCCAGCGTTGGTTGTACGGGACCATCATTGGACCGCGTACGGCCGCATTGGGCGGCTCGTAGCGGCCCGGGTAGTACGCGAGCGCGGTGCGCGTGTGGTCGAACCAGGCGACGTAGGCGACAATCCGCGGATAGTCGAGCTCCGTACGAAAGGTCGTCACCAGCACCGGTGCGGCACCGTCCACGGGCGGGCCGGTGGACTTCCAAATCCCCTCCCCGGGTAGCGGATTCGGGAAGACCGGCTTGACCGGCGGCGGCCAGGCGGCTTGTGCCGGCGCCTGAGCGATCCCCGGGCGGACGATTCGGGAAGGAATCAGTCCCACCGAGGGCAGGCTCTTCAGCTGCGGTCCGCCTTTCTTCGGCGCGTGCCACGTGTAGTAGACGTGTTCGATCTCGTCGACGAGCCGATTGCCGAAAGGCACGTCGGCCCTGACCCATTCGGCGCTGCGCTCATTCAACGACATGCTTGTGGGCCGCAGCATCCATGTCGTGTACGAAACGCTCGCCCACGACAGCACACCGAGGAAGGGGGCAGCGATCAGGAGGCGCCGGCGTCGCCGCCTGCGCCTGGCCGAAGAGGCGCGCAGCTGCGCCCGGCTCTCCGGGCTCCGAAGGGGGGGCGCCAGGCCACCGCTCGCTGGCCGAGCACGTCGGCGTATTCTCAGCTTCACTCGGACTGCAGGCACTCCCCAAACGTATCTGGGCGGCTGCCCCCACGGTTATGGATCGCCTGGAACGTGCACAATGCAACCATTCCCGGTCAATCGTGTATCCACGTGTCGCGGGCTGTAAGTGCCTGATTCATGATTGGGGCGACGCTGGGCTTCGGTTCTAGCGTCTCGGGAGCTTGGCGGGGGGAGTTGACGGTGAAGGCTGACCGTCACCAGGTCGAGCGCCTCCTCGTCCTCCAATCACGGATCTCGCTCCCCGAGGCCGAGATCCGTCGCCAGGCCAAGCCGGACAGGCACATTGACGCCCTCACAGCGATTCCCGGCATCGGGCTCCTGAGTGCGATGACCCTCGTGTCGGAGGTCGGGGACATCTCCCCCTTCGCCACCGCCCGGAAGCTCTGCCGCGTGGGCGGGGATCATCCCTTCCATGCGCAACTCGGACCGGACCGTCCACCACGGCCACATCACGAGGGCCGGTCCGGCCGCCGTGCGCCACGTGCTCGCGGGTATTGATATTGATATTGAATCACGTATCATAGGGGGATCGAAGGGAAATGGCTGGCGAGCACGGTGCTCCGAGATCTGCGACAGATGAAGAAGCTCACCCAGCGCGCCCTGGCCGACCTGGCCGACGTGCCACAGCCGACCATCGCCGAGATCGAAAGCGGGCGCAGGGAGCCCAGTCTCACGCTCTTGAGCCGGATCGTCGAGGCGACCGGTCAGGCAGTCGAGATCCGGCTCGTGCCCCTGGATCGCTACAGCGCGCTCGCCACCTCGCGACGGATCGCCGAGCGCCTCGATCCGAGTGCTCCCGGGAATGGTTCGGAGTCCACTCGCGAGGACGGCGCCCTTCGCGCGGTGCTCGACTTCCGGGATGCGCTCCGGCGTGCCGAAGACTCCGAGTGCGCCCACCTGGTGGGCTTACCGCCGATCCCGACCGGCTTCACACGTTGGGACGCCTTCCTGGCAGCCGTCGTCGAGGACGAGTGTGCGAGCCGCCACGTCGCGCCCCCACGTTGGACAAGCGACCGGCGCCGGTTCGCCAAGCCGTTCTGGTTCCTCTCCAAGAACCCCGCCCTTCACGACTGGGAGCTGGAGACGGCCCCGGCGGCGTTCATCCGTCACGGCGTCCTCGCCGCCAGCGCCGAGTTGGAGAGCGCCTGAGGATGGACCGCGCCCAGATCGAAGGGGCCCTCGAAGAACTCGGGACGCAGCTCGAGAGCAAGGGCATCGCCGCGCGCCTCCTCGTCATCGGCGGAGCCGCGATGGTCCTGAACTTCGGCGCGCGGGAGATGACCGACAACGTCGACGTCGACGTCTACCTGGCGGAGGCGGTGCTCCAAGCCGCCGCCGTCATCGGGGAACGGCGAGGGTTGGGCCCCACGTGGCTCAACGATGCAGCCAAGATCTACATCCCCATGTTCAAGCAGCCCGACTGGCAGCCGGTAAGGAAGGTGGGCACGCTCGAGCTCTTCACCGCCGATGCCCGAGCCATGTTGGCTATGAAGATGCGGGCAAGCCGGGGGCGACGCGACGAACCCGACATTGCGCTCCTCTTGAAGGAGTGTCGCATCACGACCGAGGAGGAAGCGCTTTCGCTCTATGAGGAGTACTTCCCCGAGGACCCCCTGCCGGAGCGGGCCCTCCCGATGATCCGGTTCGCCCTTGCGTCGCCGGGTAGCTGAGGGCCCGTATTGTCCAATACCTCCCGAGCGAAGGGGCTTGGTGCTCACAAAGCCGGCCTCCGCATTGAATAGCCAAGTCAGGCACCCCTACCCTGTCCAGGCGAACTGATCCGACCAATCCGCGTAACCGAACAGGTACTTCTCCGACGACGATCCTGCCGGCGTGAGAGGTGAGGCCACCTTGACGGGCCGGGCATTGCGATTGGCCAAGAGCCACAGTGCCCCGTTGTCGACGTAGACGAGCGCAGTGTCGTGTGAGGACCAGACCGGATCGGAGGCCCCGGTCGTACCGCGGACCTCGGTGGGTGTCCCCGTGCCGCCGGGAACGATCCACAAGGTGTGAGCGCCATACCAACCCGATATCTGCGCCCAGGTCTCACTGGGCGAATAGTCAGGCGGGAGGCCCTCGGTGCTCTGCGGCGCCTCGACGAAGGCGAGGGATCCGTCTATGGGCGAGATCGCCGGATCGAGCGTCACCGAGGAGGCCGGTCGAGGAACGGCGGAGCAGCTCTCCGACGACGGCGAGCACGTCTCGACCGTCTTCCCGAACCATACGAACTTCTCACCCTCGCCGCCGCCGGTGTCGGCATTGCCATTGGCGACCACAGCGAGCTCACCTTGCGAACCGATGGCCAGAGCAGGAGGCTGGAACAACGGCCCCGTTGCAAGCACCTTCAGCTTGGTTCCCGGCTGCGGGAATACGCCGAGCGGCAGTCCGTAGTTCTCCACGGATGGTCCCCCGTTTCCCTGGTCGGACCAGACGAGGATGCCGAAGCCAGGCGCCCACCCGGCCAGGAAATACGAGCTGCCGTTGTCGGCGGCGAGCCAGACGGTCGGCGGACCACCTGAACGGGGAAAAGTCTCGAGAGCCTGGCTGGCCAGACCTTCCGAGCTCCAGAGCACCGCCACGTCGCCACCGTCCGGCGACCACACCGCTCCGCTCGTGTATCCGGGCCCGAGAAGCCGGTGGGCCCTCCCCGATGCCGGCACGATCCAGATCTCGCTCGGCACCAGCGGTCCCCTCACCGGGCCGGTCGTGACCAGCAGCTCGTCGCTGCTGGGGCTCCAGGAGAAGACGGGCAAGCCCGAGTCCGCGACGGGGTAGACCGGCGGCACCTGGGTGACCCTGTGGGCGCCGGTCCCATCTCCGCGGGCGATCCACAGTGTCTCGTCCCCACCGTTCGATGCGGCCGCCGGGCGCACGAAGGCGAGCCACCTGTCGTCATAGGAGAACGCGGGGCTCGTCGGAGGCGGCGAACCCTCCGTCACCTGGTGGAGCACTTTGGTCGTGCCATCGAGGACGTACAGCTCCCCCCCGGACACGAAGGCCAGCCGGCCGTGCCCGGCCAGAGCCGTCGCATTCACGGTCGGACGGGAGGACGGGCTTGACGACGGTGTCGGTCGGGACGTGCGCGTGGCGGAAGGGCCCGACGATCGGGGTCCGACCGCCACCAGCACGGCCAGAACCCCGATGCCGGTCGCCCCAGCGAGCGCCATGGCGGCCCTGACGGCTGTCCGACGTCGCCGGAGCAGCTGCCGACCCCGATCCTTGGCGGCGAGACGGATCTCCTCCGGACCCCGACCCGCGTGGTCATTCCTATTGGAATCCAAGATCGCCTCCTAACTCGATGTCGGCACCGAGCGGGCGCGCGATGGCGGTCAGACCTCGGCTGAGGTGCTTCTTCACCGACCCGGCGGTCACGCCCATGGCGGCCGCCACCTCGGCCTCGGGCAGATCGACCAGGTAGCGGAGGGCGACCGCCTCCCGCTGGCGTCGCGGCAGCTTCAGGATGGTGGCCAGCAGAGCGAGTCGGAGGGCGACGAGCTCGGCGATGTCGGGTTGAGGCGGCTCCGTCGTGGGCTGGACTGTTCGTTTGCGGGCCTGCCCGATGACCAGATTGGTCGTGACCCGCATGACCCACGCCCGGGCATGGGCCATCTCCCGGACGCGCTCCCAATGAGCGAAAGCACGGCCCAGCGCCTCGATGGCGATGTCTTCTGCCTGTGACGGGCTTCCCGTGAGGCGGCGCGCCAGATTCAGCACCATGGGCAGGCACTCGTCGAAGAACCGGTCGTAGCTCCCATCGTCAGCGGCGGCAAGGGGCGGAGCCGTCATCACCCAGTACAACGCGCCAAGAGGGCCCGCCGTTGACCTGTCGGGGCAGGATTCCATGTCCGACCTTCCCGTCCCCCCCCATCGCCCGTGGGACACCTCTTGTCGGACGGTGAATAAAGTGATATCGTATTAATATCACTTTCCGGCCGAAGGAGGCCGACATGAGCGCAACGGAGTTGGCAACCGCCCAGCCCCTGTCACACCAGGGAACCCGGGTGGACATCAAGGAACGCCCCGCCGCCGCCGCCAACGGTTGGATCGGGGTGGTGGTCCTGGCCGGATGTGTCGCCGGAATGATCATCTCCGCCCGCCACGACAACGCCTGGCTGTGGGCGCCGATAATCCTCTTCATCCTCGTCATCACCTCGCTGGTTATCGTGACGCCGGGGCAGACCTCGGTCGTCCAGTTCTTCGGTCGCTACATAGGCACCGTCCGCCGTCCCGGGTTCTGGTTGGTTCTGCCTCTCACGGTCCGGCGGAGTGTCAGCGTCCGGGTCCGCAACTTCGAGACCAGCCACCTGAAGGTCAACGACGCCGACGGCAACCCGGTGGAGATCGCCGCCATCGTGGTCTGGCAGGTCACGGATACCGCCAAGTCGACATACGCCGTCGACAACTACCGGGACTTCGTCTCGGTGCAATCCGAGTCGGCCCTACGCCATGTGGCGACCAGCCACCCCTACGACGACACGACAGGCGCAGGAACCTCCCTGCGCGGCTCCACTGACGTCGTCGCCGCCGGTCTGGCCCGCGAGCTCGCCCAGAAGGTGGCGATCGCCGGGGTCGAGATCGTCGAGGTCCGGATCTCCCACCTGGCTTACGCCCCCGAGATCGCCCAGGCGATGCTTCGCCGCCAGCAGGCCAACGCCGTCGTCGCCGCCCGGTCACGGATCGTCGAGGGCGCCGTCGGGATGGTGGAACCGCGCTGCAACCGTCTGACCGAGAACGGAGTGGTCACCCTCGACGAGGAGCGGAAGGCTGCCATGGTGAGCAACTTGATGGTGGTGCTATGCGGGGATCAGCCGCCCTCGCCGGTCGTCAACACGGGCTCGCTCTATACGTGAGCGAACGGCGCCAGGTCCTGCTCCGGGTGGACCCAGAGGTCCACGACGCGCTGATCCGCTGGGCCAACGACGAGTTCCGCAGCCTCAACGCCCACGTCGAGCTTCTCTTGCGCCGGGCACTCAGCGAAGCGGGCCGGATGCCCAAGCACGCGGCACCGCTGCCCGAGCGCGGCCGGCCCCGGGCGGGGCGTAGGGAGAAGGGGATGCCACCCCGGACCGCGCTGGATCACCCGGACCCGGGCGCCGATCGGGTTCGGCTCAGCGGTCTGCTCGTGGAAGGTTCGAGACGACGAGCGGTCCCGAGAGGCGCTTCGGCTTCCCTCTCGAGTTGCGAGGTGGCAGGAAATGGTCCTTCCGGTTTCCGATCCCCATGCAGCCATCGCCTGAGGGAGGGCAGCTGAGTGTGAGAACGTCGGCGATGGGAAGCTTCAACACGGGCAGAGGGATCGACGACCAGCTGACCCCGCCGTCATGGGTCTCTTCGATGACGGGTCTGCTGTAGGCCCCTGCCGGATTCCTGCCCGAGTAGTACGACATGGCCATCCAGCAGTCATCACCGGTGGCGCAGGATACGGCGGTGGGCATATTGAGCCAACCCGAAGGAGGACCGGACACCTGCCAGGTGAGACCGGCGTCGGAGGTCGTGGTGATCTCGTACGGGACCTTCGGCGGACCACCGACGAACACCAGCATGCAGTGGGAGGCGTCGCCGCACGAGGCGTAGACGATGCCGCCGTCGGGGGTGGGCGCCGTCGGTCCGGCCACCCAGGTCTCACCCCAGTCGTGGGTGCTGAGCCCGACGATCCCGGAGTGCGAGTCTTCGTTCACCAACGAGACCGCCAGGCAGGATCCGTCCGGGTTGCAGCTCATGGTCCACACCGAACCGGCGGGGACAGCCGGAACCGAGCTGGCCTGCGTCCAGGTCCTTCCCCCGTCGGACGTGCTGAGGAAGGTTCCCGTCTGGACCCCACCCTGCGTCAGGCTGCCACTTGCGCTGACCACGCAGTGGCGCCCGTCGGCGCAGACGAGGCGTCCGGCGTAGGGGTCGGGAATCCCCGACGGCGCCGGAATCGTCGATCTGCTCCAGTGGACGCCGCCGTCAGTGGTGATCGCCCACGTGGCGAGTTGCCCCGCCGCCCGGCGGTCGGGGTTGCCGATCACGCCACAGGTCTCGGCGTTCGAGCAGGAGAACGAGTAACCGCCCTCCCGCAACACCATGGGAACCGGGCTCGTCTCGTGCCAGCTTCGGCCACCATCCGTCGTCCGGTAGAGCTCATCACCATGCAGGCCGGATCCCGGCGAATAACAGACGGCGTCGGTCACGCATTGGAGTCCCGTCTGCCCCCCCGCCGCCAGTGGTTGGAAGGGCGGGATCACGGTGCTCACGAGCCGCCACGACGGCGCAGCGATCGGTGGCTGTACCGATCTCGGCCGTGGCGGGCGCCCCGGCGTCACCGCCGTCAGGACCACCGCCACGAGCACGGCGGCGGCGGCGGCGGCCAACAGGTAGGACCCGACCCGAGCTTTCCGACCGTGCCGGCGGTTGTCGGTGGACGGCGCCCACACCGTGGCGTCGTCCACGTCCTGACGTTCGACGGAAACTCCCGGCCCGGTCCCGTTGGCCACCGCGGCCAGAAGGACGCCGGCGGTCCGGGTCAGAACATCGGGATCCACGGGATCGACGTGACCGAGCCGTTCGAGCATTTCCATGGCATCCATGATCAGTTCTCCTTCTGGTCCGAGTCGGCGGAGCCGTCGGGATCCACGTCGAGCCCGGTCCGGAGCACCGACAGGGCCCGGTGGAGCCTGCTGCGGGCCGTGCCCTGGGGGATGCCCAGGACCAGGGCGACTTCGGCGGGGGTGAGCTGCTCCCACGTCACGAGAAACAAGACCTCGCGCTCGGCGTCCGAGAGCGTGGCCAGGACGCCGCGCAATGAATCCAACATCGCCGCGGCGTCGAGCCTGCTGTCGGCGTCGGGCCAGGGGTCCGGCGCCATCGTCTCGACGTTGGCGCCGTCGGAACGCCCGGCACTGCGCCAGTGCGCCCGCAGAACGTTTCGGGCTATGCCGTAGAGCCACGGGCGGGCGTCCGGCCACCGATGGTCGTAGCTTCCCCGGCCCCTGAAGGCACGGAGCCAGACTTCGCCCAGGAGATCGTCGGCGTGCTGGCGGCCCGTACGTCGGGCCAGGTAGGCATGCACTGCGGGCCCGTGACGCCAGAACAGGTCCAAGAAGTCCCGGGCGTCAGCCGACTCCGGCAGGCCCCGCCATTCCCTGTCGGTCTCGGTCACCGGCCCTCCTGGCGTGGCTGTCACCCTGATATTGCGCGACAGGGCCCGGAGCGTTCGCACGTCCACTCGCCGCAACGGGGGCGACCGCCTCCGGGGCGCGGCGCTGTATCCTGAGCTTCGTTCATCCAGAGTGACCTGAGGGACCTGGCCCTTCGACGGTCCGGCAGCCAGCCTCGGCACGGTGCCAATGCCAGGATCGATGAGGAGGCTGCCGTGGCCGACACCCGGTCCGACCGACACCGAGCCGACGCCGCTGTCACCTATCGGGAGGCGACGGAGCACGACGCCGGCGCCATCGCCGCCCTTCACGCCGACAGTTGGCGACGCCACTATCGCGGCGCCTACCTGGATTCATACCTTGACGGTGACGTCGTCGCTGATCGTCTGGAGGTCTGGACGAATCGCCTCGCTCCTCCCCGGCTGGACCAGTACACCGTGGTCGCCGATTGCCGTGGTGAGATCTGCGGTTTCGCCCACACCGTGTTCGACCATGACCCGAGATGGGGAGCGCTTCTCGACAATCTCCACGTCAGGAGCGATCTGAAGGGATCGAGGTATCGGCACCCGTCTGTTGTCGGAGGCCGCTCTCGGACTCCTTCGCCATCGCGCACCGGCTCCCATGCACCTGTGGGTCCTCGACCAGAACAAGGCGGCCCAGACCTTCTACGACGCTCGGGGCGGAACGAGGGTCGACAGCGCTCTGCGGGGGCCGTTTCCCGGTGGCGGGAGTGCCGTGGGCCACAGAGCATACTTCTGGCCGGAGGCCGCCCTGCTCGTCAGACCCGAGGGCTGAGCCGGGCCGGGCCGGATCATGCGTCAGGACGGGGGCGGTGCGGCCAGCGCCACCACGGGCTGGTCGAGGGTCAACCCGCCCAGCGATCCGGCGAACGGGGCGTTGAAGGCGAAGACGCCGCCGTCGCTGCCCACCAGCCAGTAGCCACCGGTGGCACCGTCGGCGGTCATCCCCACGACGTTGTTGATGTGGGCGCCGAGCCCCGGCACCGATCCCTCGAACGGGGCATTGAAGGCGAAGACGCCGCCGTCGTTGCCCACCAGCCAGTAGCCCCCGTTGGTGCCGTCGTCGGCCACCCCGACGACATTGTCGATATGGGCGCCGAGACCGGGCACCGAACCCTCGAAGGGGGCGTCGAAGGCGAAGACGCCGCCGTCGTCGCCCACCAGCCAGTAGCCGCCGGTGGCGGCGGTCGTAGGCCATGCCCACGATGTTGTTGATGTGGACCCCGAGCCCGGGCACCGAGCCCTCGTACGGGGCGTTGAAGGCGAAGACCCCGCCGTCGCTGCCCACCAGCCAATAGCCACCGGTGGCCGGGTCGTAGGCCATCCCCACGATGTCGTTGACGTGAACCCCGAGGCCCGGCACCGACCCCTCGTAGGGGGCGTCGAAGGCGAAGACGCCACCGTCGCTGCCCACCAGCCAGTAGCCACCGGTGGCGGCGTCGTAGGCCATCCCCACGATGTTGGTCACGTGGACCCCGAGCCCGGGCACCGAACCCTCGAACGCCGTATCGAAGGAGAAGACCCCGTCACGTGCCGCCAACCAGTAGCCCGGCCGCGGCGGGGGCGGCGGCGGCGGCGGTGGCAGTCCGGCCGGACCGTCGAAGGCCACCACGCCATTGGACTCGGGGGCGAGCAGCAGACCGTCGGCCACGGTCGGCGTGGGGAAATGGTTGGCCTCGCCGGTGAGGGCGAAGGACTGCACCGTGGTCCCGGTGGCCGGGTCGACCCGTAGAGGTGCTTCCCGCCGATCGACCACACCTGGCCGCCGGCCACGACGGCCGGACCGGCGGAGCCCGTCGACGTCTTCCACAGGACGCTGGCCGACGTGGCCGACGACACCTGGACGGCCTCGAGCCCGTCCATGCACGGGACGTAGACGACGTTGCCGTCGACGGCGTTGCCCCCGTCGACGTCGTTCCCGCAGAAGCTGCCCGGTTGGAACGAGGTCTCACCCCCACGCCGCCGAATTCGACGCGTTCATGAGATAGCCGGTCTTGGACTTGCCCGCTTGGAAGACGACGCCGTCCGGGAGCAGAGCGGGCGCCGAGGAGCCGAGATCGAAGTCGTTGTTGTTGTCGTTCTGCCACGACGAGGGGACGAAGAAGGAGACAAGGTTCATGGTGGGGGTCAGCTCGAGCACGGCGTCGCTCGAGTCACTGGGATTACCCGGTGCCGCATTGGAGCCGAAGCCGTTGCCGCTCGCCACCCACACGTGTCCCTGACCGTCGACGATGGGGGCGGCGCCCCCCATCCAGATGGCCCCGGCGTGGTTGCCCCCCACCGCGTCGACCTGGTAGTCGTCGATCGGCCCCCCCGATTCGGACACCGAGGATCACGTAACCCCAGTACTGCCCGCAGTCGCCGTCGTTGCCCCCCATACCGAACACCACCCGGCCGTCGTCGAGGGTGAGGCCCGTCCGCTGCAGCTCGGTCAACGGGGTCGTCCCGGCCGGGTCCACCGGCTGGCGCAGGAGCATGGCTCCGGAATAGAGGTCGATCCCCACCAGATAGTGGTTGACGGCACCGCCGACGTCCTCGTCGGCCACGGCGAACACCTCCGACGCCCCGGGGTCGATCACGGGTGTCCCGGTGATCCCCACGGTGGGGCCGATGTCCCCGCAGGGCAGGTCCGACTGTGGGACCGGCGTCCCCACATGGGTCGACCACAAGACCTGTCCGTTCTCGGCGGCCAGCGCGTAGACGGTGTCGTTCTCGGTGGCCACGATGACGCGGCCGGCCTCGACCACCGGTTCGCCGAACACGGGGCCGTCGAGGTGGGCCGTCCAGCCCTCGTGGGCCGACGACAGATCGGTCCCGCTCGGATCGACGCCCGTTCCCAGGCCGTCGTGGTGGTAGACGGGCCAGTCCGAGCCGAAGGCGAAATGGGCCGTGACCGCAGACGTGTCCCGGGCGGCGGCTGGCCCCGCCCCCCACGATCCCGAGGACGCCGAGGACCGCCAGGAGAGGTTGGACCGTGCATCGAACGATGCGCATCCTCGTCACACGGGCCACGGTAGTGGGCCCGAGGTGCGTTGGCGACTAGAACAGGGGCCGAGTCCCCCGCCGTGCCCCCCACCTCTCCCTTGACCCGCCTGCCGGGCGTACACGCCCGTCGAGCGACAGTCCGCGCACGGCGGATCCGTGTCGGTATCGCTCTCGCTCTCCGTCTTGACCCTCGGTGTGCTCCTGGTGACCTGCACCGGCGGCAGGGCGCCGACGACCGGGCATCGAAAGCCTCCTCGGCGCCCTCCACGTCGGCCGCCAGACGAGGGGCGCCGAAGCCACGACCATTGCCGCCACCGAGTCGGGCCTACTCCCATGGACGCTGGCCGCCCCCTCAGCCAGGCCGTGGTGCTTCCCGGACCGGGCGAACAAGCTTGTCATTCTCGGGGGCCTCACCGCATCGAACGTCTCCGCGCAAGGCATCTACGCGCTCGACACCGCACCCGGGGACGCTCACACACATCGCCAACCTGACCGCGCGGCCTGCACGACGCATCGGGTGCCGTCATAGACGGGAAGACGTCACCTTCGGAGGCGGGGCACCCGCGACCGTCGCCACCGTCCAGGCGGCGGCCTGCTCCGGGCCCGACCGGGCCGGTCGCCACTCGGACCGTGGCCGCCAAGGTTATCGGATGCCTCCCTCAGCCACGTCGGACTCGTCGACGGTCACCGTCGGGAGACCACCTACATCCGTCGGCGGATACGACGGGACGGACCCTGACCCGGGCCGTGCTGGCGACCACCGACGGCCGGACGTTCTCGTCCGTCGCACCCTGCAGGTGCCGGTGCGGTACCCAGCGGTCGCCGCCGCCGGTGGCCTTCTCTACGTCTTCGGCGGCGAAGCCGTCACGGGATCCGACGCGGGCCAACCGGTGAGCGACGATCCAGGTCGTGGACCCCGCATCGCCACACGCCTCGACGCATCCGGCCACGTTGCCCGTCCCGCTCGCCGCCGCCGCCGCGGTCACCATCGGGGCGCAGATCTACTGGCCGGCGGCGAGAGCACCGTGGCCCAAGCCGTCACTGCCGGCGTTGGCACCACGCAGTTGGGGTCCGCCACCTGCCGGAGGCCAACCCCGGTGCCGGAGTCGGCAGTGGCACCGACCACCGGCGTCCACCGTCCCCAACGGTACCCCCGCCAACGGGACGACCTGCTCGCCGCGTCGACCTCAACCTCCCCGCCCACTCCCCAGCGCCACGCGGCTCCGGGATCAGGCTCGTCGCGCCTCCACCGGAGGCGAGTCGACGTCAGCGCACCTCGACCGTCTCCGCATTCTGGGCGTTCGATCCCCGACCGGGACGCTCCTGACCGCTGGGCGTCTGCAGGTGCCCGTGGCGCACGCCGGCGTGACGGTGCCTGGGCACCACGGCCTGGCTGTGGGTGGCGAGTCCAACGGAGTGCCGGTGTCTGCAGTCCAGATGCTCACCCCCAACCCGCGATTCGGCACCGCCGGGCTCGGGCGCCGGGTCGCCGTACTTCGGCATGCAGCTGCTCATCGCCGACCGCGGGAACAACCGCTTCCTGGTCATGGACTCGTCCATGCGCGTCACCTGGACATATCCATCTCCGACCTCACCGCCCGACCCCTACGGCTTTGTCTTCCCCGACGATGCCTTCTTCATCGATCAGGGCCACGCCATCATCTCCAACCAGGAGAGAACGAGACGGTCGTCGAGATCGCCTATCCATCGGGCAAGATCATCTGGGAGTACGGCACCCCAAGCAGCCCGGGCACCGCCCCGGGCTACCTACATGAACCCGATGACGCCTACCTCCTGAAAAACGGCCAGATCACCGTGGCGGATGCGCAGAACTGTCGCATCATGATCATCAACCACGACGGGACCGTGGCCGGTCAGATCGGCACCAACGGACGATGCGTGCACGATCCGCCCACGTCGATGGGATCACCCAACGGCGACACACCGTTCGCCGACGGCAACGTCCTCATTTCCGAGATCAACGGCTCGTGGATCAGTGAGTACACACTGAACGGCCAGCTGGTGTGGACGACACACGTACCGTTGGCCTACCCATCGGACCCCCAGCAACTCGGGCCAGACCTCTATCTCGTCGCCGACTACGCCAAGCCGGGGTCCTTCATCTACACCGACCGGACGGGCCAGGTGCTCTACCGATACTTTGCCGCGTCCGGCCCCGGCATGCTCAACCATCCCATCATTGGCCGAACGGGTCCCGAGCGGCGCCATCATGATCAACGACGACTACGCCAACCGAATGGTGGCGATCGACCCCACCACCGGAGCACTCGTCTGGCAGTACGGCATCACCGACGCCGCCGGCACCGGGGTGGGGCATGTTGAACACGCCCGACGGCTTCGACGTCATCGCTGCGGGTGGGAGCACCCCGACGCACCCTTCTTCGGGCTGACGTCGGGCGCCCGGCGGTCAGGGTGAAGCCGTCAGCGCCACCACCACCTGCCGCTCTTTGTCGGGGAAATTGACCTCCCGTTGGACGCAAGGAGATTCGGCTCTGGCATCTTCTGGGAATCGAGCTGGTGCACGTCAAAGGAGAAGGTCATGGCTAGTGGAATCGCGGTCACCCCGGAGCGACTTCGGGAAGTCTCGACACAGATGGGCACCGCCGCCGCCGACATCGACGCGATCCTCGCCCGGCTCGCCGGCGCCGTCACACCGGTCCGGTCCGAGTGGGTGGGCGCCGCTCGACGCAGTTCGGGGCCCTCTGGGAGAAGATGCAGCAGGACGCCGGTGCCGTGCACCTGGTGCTCACCGGCATCGCCAAGCTCACCCAGAAGGCCGCCACGTCGTCCGCGGCCATGGAGCAGAGCATCGCCGATTCCTTCAACGAGTTCCACATCGAGCCGGACGGGGTCGCAGGCCGACCGGGTCAGGCGACACCGACCGTGACGACGTCTGACGACCCTGCGACGGTGGAGGGTGCGGTGGCGCCAAGAGGTCGGTGAGGACCTCACCGACGTCGAGCCGGACGGAACCGACGATGCCGTCGACCGGTCAACGAGGCGCGGCGAGCGCCGTGGGACCGGTTCATGACGGCGAGTGCCCGACGGGAGATCGAAGAGGAGCTCATCGACCAACGGTGACGCCACCGGCGAACCAGCTACCTTGGGCTGGTGTCGCGACATCGCACGCTTGGCCGCGGGGAGCTTCGCCGGGACGGCCGACAGGCTGCGTCGCCCCCGGAGGGGCGGCACCCCCGTCGCCGTGGCCGTGCTCCTCGGTGCATCCCTCCTGACCGCGTGCGGTAGCGAGTCGTCCTCGTCGTCCCTGCCGGCCGCCGTCCTGGATCCGGCGGCGTTGCCCACGACGTAGGGGGTAGTGGACACCCGACCGTCGTCATGCCCCGTCTCCTGTGCCCGACCCCGACACGGGTTCGGGCACCGCCACCGAGACGGGACAATCCCCGTGGCCCCCCGTCCGCGCCGGCGCCACCATCGCCCGGTCGGGTCGCGATCCGCACACGCCGGCGACGGCCATTCCCGAACGCCCCGCCAACTGGAGCCAGGGCGGCGGCGCCGTGAAGCTCACCAGCGCCCGGTCGAGCGATCCGGTGCTGGCCGACAACCCCCAGGAGCTGTGCGGGGTGGAGGGCGACGGCGTCGACGCCGCCTGGAAGACCACGGCGGGCCGGCCGTCCACGGTGATCGCCGTGACGGACTCGGGCATCGAGTGGTGCGATCCGGCGCTCGTCGACAAGATCTTCCTGAGCGCGACACGCTGCCCCGCCCGAGGACGCCCAAGGGAGGACGAAGAGCCAACTCGAAGAGGCCGGGCGGCATTTTGCCGACAGCGACCCCTATGACCTCGACGGCAGCGGGATCCTCGACGTGGCGCAGTATGCCAACGATCCCCGTGTGGCCCGGCCCTACTTCTGCGCCTCTTCGCAGAACAGTGACGGGTTCGGGTACACCGGCATCTCACCCGCCGACCTGATCGCCGCCTTCGGGACCCCCGGGGGCGGCCTACATCGCTGCCGCCCGGGCCCGGCGGGATTCACCGACGCCATCGCCGGGTGGAACTTCGTCGACGACGACAACGACCCGTATGACGCCGTGCACTACGACCACGGCACGGGCACGGCCGAGGATGCCGTCGGGGCGGCGTCCACCGTCGATCAGGAGGTGGGCACCTGCCCGGACTGCATGGTGCTGCCGATCAAGGTGGGCGATTCGTTCATCACCTCCGGAAATGCGTTCGCCGAGGCGGCGCTCTTCGCCGTCGATTCCGGGGCGACGGTGATCCAGGAGGCGCTCGGGACCTACGACGTCACCGAGACCGACACGGAGGCGATCGCCTACGCCGAGGATCACGGCGTCCCGGTGGTGGCCAACCAGCGGCGGACGAGGAGTCCGAGCACCACAACCTGCCGGCCGTCCTCGAGAACACCATCGTGGTGAACAGCGTCACCCACGACGCCAGCTTCACTCCCCCCCAGTTACCTCTACCTGAACGGGTGCACGAATGTCGGGGCCAACCTCTCGGTGAGCGTCGAGAGCAGCTCCTGCTCGTCGGAGGCGACCGGAAGACGGGCGGCATCGTGGGTCTGGCCGAATCGGCGGCGGCGGTGGCGATGGCCCACCACGTCACCGCGCCTACCCGGACTCCACACCGCGTCCGGGGCTCCCGTGGCACTCTCGGTCAACGAGATCACCCAACTGGTGACCATGTCCGCCGACGACATCGACTTCGCCACGGCGGCGCCACCGAACGGGCCGCCGCACAACACCGAGGTGGCGACGGGGTTGCCCCTCGTCACCACCCGGCACCGACGATCCACCGGACCGGGCTTCGACCCGACATCCGGGTACGGCCGGATCAACGCCGCCCGCCTGGTGCGGTGGATCTCCTCGGGCCGCATCCCGCCGCAGGCCGAGATCGACGGGGTGCCGTGGTACCAGGTGCTCTCCCCGGCGCAGGAGGTGACGGTGGCGGGCGTGATCGGGGACGACCCGGAGCCCCTCCTGGCGCTACGAGGTGCAGGTCGCTCCCGGCCAGTCGCCGGACCAGTCAGCGTGGCGGGTGGTGGCCGGCGGCACCGGGCACGGGGTGCGCTCGGGGGTGCTGGCCAAGATCCCCTGGCCCGCGTGGCCGCCCTCTTCCCGCCGTCGGTGAAGCTGGACGGGTCACCGGTGGCGGCCAACAGGGCAGCCCGTCCCCGACCGGTACATGTTCACCATCCGGGTGGTCGTCGAGGACGCCGCCGGGATGGTCGGCATGGCGCGACGCACCGAATTCCTGCACCAGGACGCCAGCCTCGTGCACGGGGCGCCGACGCGTTTGCGCAGCTCGATCGTGGCCCCCCCGGTGCTCGCCCCCCTGGGGCCGGGCGGGTCCGACGCCCTCCTGGTGGCCACGGCCGACGGAACGGTCCACGCCTACGGCGCCGACGGGAAGGACCTCCCGGGCTGGCCCGTCCACACCACCGTCGACACGGGCTACCACTCCGGCGAAGCGGCCTACCGGTCGAAGGCGGTGCGGGCGGCGCCCCGGGGGGAGATCATCGGTGGTGTGGCCGTCGGGGATCTGGCCGACACGTCGGGACACGCGCTCGACGTGGTCGTCACCGATCTCTCGGGACGGGTCTGGGCCTGGGACTCCGGGGGGAAGCTCCTGCCCGGTTGCGCCGGTCCGGACCGACGCCGCCTTCTCGGACCGGCGGGTGACCGACACGGACAACGAGGTGCTCCGGGGAATCCTGGGGGCGCCGGTGCTCGGGGATCTGCAGGGCAACGGGACGCTCGATGTGGTCGCCGCCGCCATGGACCGACACGTGTACGCCTGGGAGCCCGACGGCAGTGCGGTGCCGGGTTGGCCGGTGGAGGTCGTGGATCCGAGCGAGGTGCAGTCGGTCGATCCCTCCGACGGCCGGGTCACGTTCCTTCCCGGGGCGGGTGGCGACACCGGAACGAAGCTCGCCGACACGCCCGCCATCGCGCAGCTCGTCCCGGGTGGGCCGCCCGACGTGGTGGTGACCTCCAACGAGCAGTACACGGGAGCCCCGAACGCGTCGCTCGGGACCCTGGGGGTGCTCTTCTCCGCCTTCGGGAAGCTCTCCGATGCCGCCAACAGCCGCGTCTACGCCATCTGGCCCGACGGGTCGCTCCACCGGCCGGCCGCCGGCGCGCCCGATCCGCCGGGCTATCCCAACGCCGGCGCCTTTCTCCCCGGTTGGCCGGTGGCCATCGCCGATCTCGACCCGGACCTTCTTCCCGACATCGGTGACGGTGCCAGCAACGGCCCGGCCGTGGCCACCGTCCCCGGTGGCACACCCGAGATAGCGGTACAGAGCGATGCCGGGCCCGTCTACGTGCTGCGGGCGAACGGGAGCGACGCCCTCGGGACGACGGGAGGACTGCCCGACGTGCTGGCATCGGGACCTTCGGGATCCCGGTCCGATTCGACCGGGATCGTCGCCACCAGCGTTCCCGCTCTCGGGATGCCGATCATCGCCCCCCTCGGCGCGGCGACGGGAGAGCACGAACCTCTCGACGTGATCAGTTCGGCCGAGAGCGCGGGGGAGCTCCTCGACGTCTCCGAGCCCGCCGCCCAGACGCCGCACGACAGTCAGCTCGACGCCTGGGACGCCACCGCCGGGACCTTCCTGTCGGGCTTCCCCCAGGTGATGGACAGCCTGCAATTCTTCGACCAGCCGATCGTGGCGGACCTGACGGGAAGCGGAGGGGAGTCCTCGCCGTGGAGCCGAGCTCCGACGCCGATCTGCGGGCCTTCGACGCCGCCGGGCACGAGGCCCCCGGCTTCCCCAAGCTGACGGGGGGATGGGTCACCGGTGGGGCCGTGTTCGGCACCCTGGGTTCGATGCCGCAGCAGGTGCTCGTCACGGGGACGGCGCGAAGGGGGAGCTCTTCATCTGGCGGACCGGTGCACCGGCGTGCGGGGCCCGGGGCGCATGGCCGCAGGTGCACCAGAACCTCTGGAACACCGACGACTACCCGGGGAGGTCCACCCCCGCGACACCGGCGTGCAAAGGCTGACGATCGTGTCGGACGTCGAAGTGTCCCGTCGTCAGGGCAACGCCGTGACCGGCGCCCAGGCCGCGCCGCCATCCGTCGTCCGCCACAGCTGGGCGGTGCCCGTCAGACCGGGCGCGGGGCCGGTCTCCCAGAACGCATCGCCGACGTCGGGTGTCGTGAAGCCGACGATCGACCACGTCCCGCTCTCGTCCGGCAGCGGCGCCACCGTGCTCCACGTGGCGCCCGAGTCGACAGTGCGGATCAGCGGACTGCCGGGAAGGTCGTTCGCCACCACCGCCGTGGCCCCCGACGCACTGTCGATGGCGCCCCTCATCGCCACGGCGGACCGCCACCTTCCCATGGTCCCCCGATCTTTGCCCCCGGCGCCACCCTCTCCCCACGCACGGTGGGACGAGCGGGTTGTCATGAGGCGGACAGTCGAGGCGCGACATGGACATGTCGCCCTTCGAGGTCGGTCGACGACCCTGTGTGCCCGGGGGTGACCCCAATGGAGCGAAGCTCTGCTGTACCGTCATTGGGTGGCCAGCGATATCGACCGGCCTGTCCCCAAACGTCGTCACGGCTCCGGCGGGCCCCCGACACACGGGCGCCGCGGCACATCACGCCCGCCACCCCGGGAATGGCAGCCCGGAGCACGCCGGTGGCGCCGACGACGCCGAGACAGGCACCGCGACCCCGCCGCCGGCTCAACCGCCGGACAGCGGCTCATGCGCACGGCGGTCCTCGCGGTGGCTGTCCTCCTGGTGCTGATGGGCGGGACCTACGGTTACCTCCGCTACCGGTTGGGCCAGATCAAGACGGCGAAGTGCGCCAGTTGCGCCGCCGCCATCTCCGGTCAACCGTTCAACATCCTGATCATCGGGGACGATTCCCGGGCCGACAACACGCCGGCCGAGAACGCCCACTTCGGTACCACCGCCCAAGCCGGCGGCACCCACAGCGACACCATCAAGATCGCCCACATCGACCCGGCGACGGGGACGGCCAGCCTCCTGTCCATCCCCCGCGACACCTACGTCCAGCTGTCGGGACTCGACGCCTCGTGGCTGAGCCAGCTGGGGACCCGGGACCAGAAGATCAACGCCGCGCTCAACGACAGCGTCGACTCACTCGTCCAGACCGTCCAGAACTCCTTCGGCATACCGATCCAGTCATGGGTCCTCATCAACTTCAACGGTCTCATCAGCGCCGTCCAGACCGTCGGCGGCATCAATCTCGACTTCCCCTACCCGGCGCGCGACGACGACCAGGGCAACAACAACTCGGGCCTCTCGATCACCCGGACCGGGTGCCAGCCCTTGAACGGGAACGAGACCCTGGCGCTGTCCCGGTCGCGCTTCTACCAGTACGAGATCCGCCCCGGGGTGTGGGAACCGGACCCCACCGGCGACCTCGGGCGGATCCAGCGCCAGAACGTCGTCATCGAGGCCCTGTTGGACAAGGCCGAGTCCACCTACAACCCCCTGACCTTGAACGCCTTCATCGGCTCGGTCGTCCACGACGTGAAGATCGGCGGGCTGTCGTCGTCGACGCTGCTCTCCCTGGCCGTGAAGTACCACGGCTTCTCGGGTGCGAACCTGCGGACCGCCACCATCCCCACCTTCGGGGCCGGCTCGGCGGCCGGGAGCGTCGAGATCGTGCAAGGGACCCCCGCCCAGACGGTCATCACCCAGTTCTTGGGCGGAGCCCCGGGTCGCGTGATGACCCCTCCGCTGGACGCCTACGGGTCGCCGATCGTCGAACCGTCCCCCGGCTCCTCGACCACCGGGAACTCGTCGTCGAGCGCGGCGCCGTCCTCGGCGAGTTCGTCGTCCGGTCACACCGCCAAAGTCCTCGCCTCGGCGTCGACGACGACCTCGGCCCTTCCCTCCTACGACCCGAGGCCCTGCTGACCGACCTCTCCGGGGGGACCGGCGGCGGCGTCAACGGTCGTAGACGGTCACCGCCTCCACCCGAAACGTCTGAGGGAAGAGGTCCACCAGGGTCACGGCGCGCAGGGAATAGCCCGCCTGGTGGAGCAGCGCCGCGTCTCGGCCCAGGCCGGCCGCGTCACAGCTGATCAGGATCACCCGGCGGGCACCCGTCCCCGCCACCACGTCGACCCCTCCACGCCCCAGTCCGATCCGGCTGGGATCGGCCACGGCGAGATCCGCCCGCTGCGGCGCCCACCGGGTGACGTCGCCACCGACCACCCGGGCTGTCGATTCCCGGAGGTTGACCTCGGCGTCGGCGACAGCGCTCCGTGAGCCCTCGACCGCCGTCACCGACCATCCGCGGGCGGCCAGGACCCCGGCGTAGAGACCGACGCCGCTGTACAGATCGACGGCGGCCGACGGAGGCCCCATGTCGTCGGCCGCCGCCCCGACGATCGCCGCCAGGGCGTCGGCGCCGTCGGCCCGGGTCTGGAAGAACGACCGTGCCGAGATCCGCCACCGGCGTCCGGCGGCGACTTCGTGGAAATGCCCGGCGTGCACGTCGTCGGGCACCCGGACCTTGAGCCCGGTCGGCGTCGTCGCCGCCAGGCGCTCCCCGGTGCGGGCCCCGCACCGCAGCAGCACCTTCCGGGCGCCCGGGTAGCGGGCGCCGACCAGGAGCTCCCCGAGGAGGGGATGGGCCACGAGACAGCCGTCGACCGGAACGATCCGGTCCGAGCGTGTCTGGTGGAAGCCCGCCCGTCCGTGGGCGACCCCGGCGCTGATCGTCGTCCGGAAGGCCCAGGGGGTGAGCTCGACGGCCGCGCTCGGGGCGGGACACTCCACGCCGGCGCGCTCGATGGCCTCCACCACGAAGCGCTCCTTCAGACGGCGCTGCCCGGCAACGGAGACGTGCTGCCATTGACATGCCCCGCAACCGCGCACCACCTCCGGGCACGGTGGCGTCACCCTGTCGGGCGAGGGATCCAGAACCTCGTCGACGAGCCCGACGGCGTACGTGGCGTGATCGGCGACGAGGCGCACGCGGACCCGCTCACCGGGGAGGGCCCCTCGGACGAAGACCGCCTTGCCGGCCGGGTCACGGGCCACGGCATCGCCGCCACTCGCCATCGTGCCCGGGGTCAGCTCCAGGCACGTCCGGGACGGACCCGGTGAGGTCAGTGCGGCGCCCGCTCTGGTGCCGACAGGTCGGCGGGGACCACCTTCTCGAAAGCGCCGGCGATCACGCTCGACCCGGCGGCGTTGGTGTCGTCGCCGAAGCCTCCCCGACCTTTGGCGCAGGTGAAATCGAGCCAGGTGCAGGTGTTGTCGACGGCCACCGGCACACGCCCCCAGGGGGACGCCACCTTGTGCTTGAGGTCGGTGGTCTCGAAGGCCCCTTGGACATCGGCCACGGGGGACGACGCGTGGGTGTAGACGGCGCCGATCGTGGCATTGACAGTCCCGAGGACGGGCACCGACGTCTTGGCGATGGCCTTCCCGGTGGTGCCGTCCGGCCAGTAGTCGAGGAACGGATCGAAGTAGTTCATCCCCACGATCGGGACCGACGTCCCGGCCGCCGCCCGGATCTGCGACATGATCGTCGTCAGGTTGGTCGTCACCAATGCGTTCGTGGTCTGGATGCACTGGGCGTTGTACGAGGGTGGACTGGAGTTGAGGCACCCGAGGTAGTCGTTGCCTCCGATGTCGACGGTCACCAGATCCACCGATCCCCGGTGGGCGGCCAGGAAGGCGGTGGCGGCGGCCAGCTGGGGTCCGGCCGGGTAGGTGCAGATGCCACCGTCGATCATGGTCGTCGTCGTCTCGCTCGAGCAGCCGAGATCGACGAGCTGGAGGTTGGGGACCTTCGTCTGCAGGTAGGTCAGGAGATCGTTGGCATAGCCCTGACCGGGCGGCGAGGCGAACCCGGCCGCCAGGGAGTCACCGAGGGCGACGTAGTAGACGGGCGGGGGCTGGTGGGCGGGCACGGTGAGGGTGACGGCTCCGCTCACCATCTGCTGCGTCACGGCGCTGCCGTTGCGGGCCGAGATCGTCAGCGTGGCCTCGCCCACACCGGCGGAGAACGGCACGTTCTGCTCCGGCATGGTGAAGGTCACCGGAGCCGGCGCCTTCACGCACGTCTGCTCCGTGGCCATCGACGAAGTGGCCGACTGGGAATCGGCGTTCTCACTGAGGGTCACGCCGATACTGACCTCCACCGGCTGCTTGGCCGTGCAGGACAGGGTGGCCGAGAGTTGCGCTCCCCCGTCCGCCTCCACGTGGCCCGTCGGTTTCAGGTTCAGGGTCAGATTGAGCGGCGGCAACGGCGGGATGCTCGGATTGAAGGACAACGGCGTCGAGGCGATGATGTCGCCGTCGAAATTCCCGATGGCGGCGAGGATGCACCCCGGGGCCTGAGCGCAGTCGACCGACCCACCACCGGGAAATTCGTTGGTCGAGAGGATGCGCGCCACCTGGTAGGTCGCCGTGAACGTCCCCGTCGGACCGGCGGTCACCTGATCGGCCGTGTTGGAGTCGCAGTTGTAGAAGAACGGGGCCTGCTCGGCCGGGCATTCGGTGAACGTGACCGGGCTGCCGGGATCGAAGTGGGCACCGTCCACCGTCACGTTCTGGCCGTCGGAGAGGTCGGTGGCGGGGCTGGCCGAGAGCGTCGGCAGGGGGACGTCCTTGAAGGTGATGGGTGCGCTGGCCTCCACCGTGCCGCTGTTCTCATCGACGGCGTCGATGACGCAGGCCCCGTGCACGGCGCAGTCCACCGTGGTGGTCAGCGTCGGGATGAGCCGGGTCACCGTCAGGCCGGTCGAGAACGCACCCGTCCCGTCCGACTGGGCGAACCCCTCGACGTACGACTGACAGTCCAACCCCTGGGTGGCACCGGTCTGGCACTCGAGGAGCGGGATGAAGGCATTCGGGGCGAAGCCCGACCCGATCACGGTGACGGACTGGCCGTCGAGGAGCCCGGTGTGGGGACGGGCCGTCAACGTGGGCGTACAGGGCGGTGAGGCGTTGGCCACCGGTGGGGCGGACCCGGCCATCACCGGCGGCGAGCAGGAGGCCACGGGCGTCCGGCTCAGGGTCAAGGAGGATGCCGTCCCCCCGGCGTTCAGAACGACGGGGAGCGCCGCTCCCGCCACGATGGCCGCCACCACACCGATGGTGCCGAGCAGCTGCGATCTCCTGCGGAGCAGTCCCATTTCCCCGCCACCCCCCCACGGGCGTTTGCCCGGGTGACAGCATACATTTGTCTTCATGACCAGGCCCGCCGCGCACCGGAGGACGGCGCTCGGTCTCCTCGCCGTCGTCCTTCTCCTCTTCGGCATCCCGACGGCGGCCGGTGCCGGGGCGGCGCCGGCGGCGCAGACGACGGGAACCGTCCAGGCCTTCCTGACGCTCTACGGCTACGTCGACAACTCACCCCCGGGAACGGACATCGCCCATCCCTGCGGGGCGCGGAAAGGGGCGGGCGGAACGGGGACGTACGCCGATCCCATCACCTTCGCCACCGACGTGCAGGAGCTGCCCTGGTGCGAGGTCATCTACGTCCCGTACATGGAGCGGTACTTCATCCACGAGGACGAGTGCTCCGAGTGCGACCGCGGCTGGAAGAAGTTCAAGTTGTACCGCTTCGACATGTGGGCGGGCGGGGACGCGGCGTCGCTGCACCAGCCCGAGAAGGGGGCCCTGCTCCAATGCGAGGACACGTGGACCCGGGGGAACTCGGTCAAGGACCCCCACAATCCGGTGATCACCCTCGATCCGCCCCCTGACCTCCCCGTGGTGACGACGCCGATCTTCTCGCCCCCGACGACGTGCTGGAACGGGACGTAGCTCGCCGTCGGGGAAGACGGAGCGACCGATGAGCTGTCAGTGGATGTCGGCGATGGCGGCGACGATCAGTCCGAGCACGAGCAGCGACCCGGCCCGGCGGGTGTGGACGAAGGCGATGGCGGCGAACCACAGCGGCCAGACGGGGAAGCCGGCCGGTGGCTCGTCGGGGCGCGGCTGGCTCAGGGCCTTCCACGACGGGACCAGCTTGGTCACGGCCAAGAGGCTGATCAACGCCGGCCAGGGAAGGGCCCGGACGGCCACGCAGGCCACCACGGTGACGTAGAAGGCGGCCATCAGGCCCTTGGTGGCGACCCGGGCGCGGGACTCGCCGAGCAGCACGGGCAGCGTCCGGATGCCGAGCGGCGCGTCGAAGGGTGCCTTGTCGATGTGCTTGCCCATGAGCACCGCCGTGCAGAGCAACCCGTAGGGGACCGACGCCGCCACGATCTCCCACGGGACGCGGCCCACCGCCGCGTAGTAGGTGCCGCAGACCATGAGCGGTCCCCACACGAGGAAGACGTCGGGCTCACCGAGGCCGCGCTTCTTGAGCCGCAGCGGGGGGGCCGTGTAGGCGAAGCTCAGGGCGAAGCCCGCCACGGCGAAGGCCACCACGAGCCAGCCCGCGGGCGACGGCCAGGACCACCAGGATGGCCAGGTCGACGACGTTCACGACCAGGGCGCCGACGGCCAGGCCCTTCTTGCCGATCATGCCCGAGAGAACGGGGTGGGGGGCGTAGAGGGCCCGGGGGTACGTCGCGGTGTCGGCTCCGACCTCGACGTCGAAGAGGTCGTTCATGAGGTTGTTGGCCACGTGGGCGAGGATCAGGCCGGCGAAGGCGAGCACCAGGAGACCGGGCCGGAAACCGGGGCGGTGGACGGCCAGGAGAGTGGCCACGGCCCCGGCCACCAGGGTCATGGGCAGGACGGCGGCCCTGGTGAGGACCAGCCAGCGCGCCACCGGGTCGAGGGGACGGCCCGACGGTGGGTTGGTGGTGCGCAACACCTCCCGCCAGGCCGAGAACCGGCTCTGGGCCGGGGGCGCTTGGGCGGGGGGAGGCCGGACGTCGCTCACCCGGTGCATCGTACCGACGGGGTCGGCCCGCCCACGAACGCGGCGCCCGAGGACCCCGGGGACTTTGGTGGAAATTCACCCATGGTGGTAGAAATTCACCATGTCAGACACGGCGGACCACGACCACGTCATCGATACCGGCAAGGGCACCTTCGACCTGAGCGAACTCGGGCATCTCATGCCCGGGATGGCCGAGATCATGCCCCTCGTGGGGGCACGGATCTGGAAGTGCTACTACGCCGGCCAGGCCCGCAATCAGGCGTTGGCCCGTTTCCAATTGAAAGAGGCCCGGGGCCTCATGGAGAAGGGCGCCTTCCTCCGTCCCAAGTACGCCGAGAACATGGACAAGTTCATCGACGAGGAGGTGGCCACCCTCGCCAAGTGCATCGACTCCGAGGACTGGGACTCCTTCGACGCCGCCTTCGACGCCATGGTCGACGCCGCCAACGCCTACCACGACGTCTACGACAAGTCCTTCCTCAAGTGGAAGATCCCCGACCAGCCTCCGCCCGACCTGGACATGACACCGCGTCGTTAGTGCCGCGGCGAGCTCGAGCGGCCCGGCGCAGGAGTCCGACCCCGTGACCCCCGACAAGGTCCTGGCCGGCCGGACCGCCGTCGTCACCGGCGCCTCGAGCGGCATCGGCCGGGCCATCGCCGAGTCCCTGGGAGGGGCCGGGGCCCACGTGGTGCTCGGTGGGCGCACGCCCGCCCCCATGGCCGAGTCGGTGAGCCGGATCGACGCCACCGGCGGTCGCGCCGAGGCCCACGTGGTGGACGTCCGCAAGGTCGACGAGATGCGGGGCCTCGTCGCCCACGCCACGCAGTCCACCGGGCGGCTCGACATCATGGTCAACAACGCCGGGCTCAGCCACCCCGAGGCCATCCTCGAGGAGTCCGACCCCGAGCACTGGCGGGTGATGCTCGAGACGAACGTCTTCGCCCTCCTCGTCGGGTCCCAGGCGGCGGTCGAGGCCATGCGGGCGTGCGGCGCCGAGGGGCATCTCGTGAACATCTCGTCGGTGGCCGCCCTGCGGTCGGACTCGGGTGTCTACGGGGCCACCAAGCACGCCGTCAACTGCATCACCAACTCGCTTCGTCGAGAGCTGATGGACGAGCCCATCAAGGTCCTCACCGTGATGCCCGGGGCCATCGCCACCAACTTCGCCCGCAACTTCGACAGCACCGTCCTGCAGGGCCTCGTCTCGGTGGTCGGCGACGACATACCGGCGGTCGAGATCACCAAAGGCGAACGGCTGCCCGACGAGGTGCTGGCCGGCGCCCAGCAGGCCCTCCCCGGTCACCTCCTGGCCCCGCAGGACGTGGCCGAGGCCGTTCTGTGGGCGGTCACCCGGCCGGCCAACGTCCACCTGTCGGAGATCGTGGTCCGGCCCAAGCGGGACCTCAATCTGTAGGCGGTCGACCCCGGCTTCCGCCCCTGTCGGAGGTTGTCGGTGAAGCCATAATTCAAGCGTCTATGAGCCGTCGCCGGAAGAAGCCGAACTCACCCCCTGTCCACCCGAAAAAGAGGAACGTAGACGAGTGGGTCGATTCGATGAAGCAACAGCTGGCCAGGACACTGCAGAGCCAGCAGGAAGACTCCCGAGCGACGATGCGAGCGGTCATGCGTCGCGGAGGCTGGTCCGCAAAGGCGGCCGAGCACGTGATGGAACGCATCCCGCCCGACCCGAACGCACCCCGGACCGAGGAGGAAGCACTTCTCCTGGCGTACCCGTGGATGGCCGGGCTGAGCGATGCCCAGCGAGCCCGGTGCATCTCGGATCTTTCGGACGCCATGGGGAACGATCCGCCCCACAGCGTCGAACCGGGCGCCATGACACGCGTGTTCGCCTACTGGCGGCAGAAGGCAGGGGGATAGCGGTCCATCGTGACGCGACCCTCGCCCGTGTCCCCGCCTGGAGTCGGACGGAGAATCCTTCTCAGACGAGGAGACGGAAGACAGGGGTGTCGGGCGGCAGGCGCTGGGCGTCGAGGCCCGACGCGGCGATGCGGGCGACGAGGCCGTCGAGATCGTCGCGGTGGGCCAGCTCGATCCCGACCACGGCCGGGCCGAACTCGCGGTCGTTCTTCTTCACGTACTCGAAGAGGACGATGTCGTCGGTCGGACCCAGGCACTCGTCGAGGAAGCGCCGGAAGGCGCCGGGCTGCTGGGGGAAGGCCACCACGAAGTAGTGCTTCAGACCCTGGTGGACGAGGCTCCGCTCGATGATCTCGTCGTAGCGGGCGACGTCGTTGTTCCCCCCGGACAGAACGCAGACGACGCTGCGGCCCTCGATGGTTCCCGACAGCGCGTCGAGGGCGGCGATGGACAGGGCCCCGGCCGGCTCGGCCACGATGCCGTCGTCCTGGTACAGCGCCAGCTGCTCCGTGCAGACCCGGCCCTCGGCCACCACCTCGAACTCCGACACCAGCTCGCGGACCACGGAGAAGGTGAGCTGCCCGGGCGTGCGGACCACGGCGCCGTCGACGAAGTCGTCGGCGATGTCGATGGTGACGGGATGGCCGGCCTCGAGGGAGCGGACCATGGCCGGCGCCCCGGCCGGTTGGACGCCGACGATCCGGGTGTTCGCACCCTGACCGTCGAGGGTGACGGCGATCCCGGAGACCAGCCCGCCGCCACCGACGGGGACGACGAAGACATCGGGGGGACCACCGAGCTGGGTGACCGCCTCCAGGGCGACGGTCCCCTGCCCGGCCACCGTCATCGGGTGGTCGAAGGTGGGAACGACGGTGGCCCCCGTCTCCGCGGCATAAGCGGCGGCGGCGGTGTTGGCGTCGTCGAAGGTGTCGCCGGCGAACCGCAACTCGACGAGGTCCCCGGCCAGGGCCCGGATCCGTTCGACCTTCTGCCGGGGGGTGCGCCGGGGGAGGAACACCACCCCCGGGACGGCCAGGTAACGGCAGCTCCAGGCCACCCCCTGGGCGTGGTTCCCGGCGCTGGCGCACACCACCCCGGCGGCCAGGCGGTCGGGGGGCAGTCCGGCGATGAAGTTGAAGGCACCGCGGATCTTGTAGGACCGGACGGCCTGGAGGTCCTCGCGCTTCAGGTAGACCGAGGCCCCGTAGCTCTCCGACAGGCGGTCGCTCAACTGCAGGGGGGTCTCCACCCCCACCGCCCGCAGGCGTTCGGCGGCGGCCTCGACATCGGCCAGCCCGATGAGGTCGCGCCACTCCACGGCCCGAACATCCATGGCCCGAACACTACGGGGGGCGGGCAGCGCCCCCCGCCGCTCCCTCAGCCGGCCGGCGCCAGCCCCACGGTCTGCGCCACCTGCGACATCTCGTCCTGGGCGGCGGCGAGGTCGGGCTGCAGGCAGGTCACCACCAGGCGGTCCACCCCGAGGGCTTCCAGCTCGGCGACGGTCTCGGGCGTCGTCGCCGTCGACACCCCGGTGATGGTCAGCTCGATGGCGGCCGGATCGCGCCCGGCGGCGGCGGCCTCGTCGTGCAGCTGGGTCAGGGCGGTCCTCAGTTCCTCCCCGCGGATCCCGAGCGGGTGCCAGCCGTCCCCGCGTCGCGCCGCCCGGCGGACGGAGGCTGCGCTGTGGCCCCCGACGTGGACGGGGATCCCGCTCGACCGGTAGGGCTTCGGGTGGGTGTGGGCGTGGGAGAAGCGGAAGAACTCGCCCTCGAACGTTGCCCCCTCGGGCTCGGTGTCGGCCCACAGGGCGCGCATCACGTCGATGCACTCGTCGGTCCGCCGGCCGCGGGAGGCGAAGTCGACCCCGCACGCCTCGAGCTCTTCCCGCATCCAGCCCACCCCGACGCAGAGGCGGACGCGACCCTTGGACAGGGCGTCGAGGGTGGCCAGCCGTTTGGCCATGATCACCGGATGATGGGCCGGGAGGACGAGGACACCGGTCGACAGCACCAGGCGGCTGGTGGCCGCCGCCAGGAAGCCGAGGACGTCGATCGGGTCGGGTATCGCGCAGTCGTCGGGCAGCGGCATCCGACCCGACGACGCGTACGGGTAGCGGCTCGTGTAGTCGCTGATCACCACCGGGTGCTCGACGAGGACGATCGACTCGAAACCGCAGTCCTCGGCGTGCCGGGCGAAGCCGGTCATCCAGTCCGGGTCGGCGCAGACCCCGGCGCGCACCGGTGGGAGAACGGCGAATCGCACGGTCATGGTCTCTGCACGGTCATGGTCTGCGGTCCTCCATGGCCCGGTCCTCGCGCCAGTCGAGGGACAGCTGACGCTCGGCGAAGGCCCAGCCGTCGGGCTGACGGGCATAGGTGTCTGCGTAGCGGACGGCCATGACGAGCATCCGGTGGCCGCCGGCTCCCTCGTAGACATGGTGGGCCAGGCAGACGGTGTCACCGGTGGCGCCGTCGCCGTCGACGGTGACCACCTGTCCGCCCACGACGTGGGTCGTGACCACGTACCGGTCGAGACCGGCGGCCAGGGCGGCGGCGATCTCGTCACGGCCGCGGCGGACGATCGGAGCGTCACCGGCCCCGTCGTGCAGGCGCGACACCAACCGGCCGTCGTCGGTGAACAGGGCGGCCACCGACGGCGGGTCGCGCCGGTCGACGTGCCGGGCGTAGGCGTCGACGAGGTGGCGAAGCGCCACACGGTCCTCCACCACTGCTGCGTCGCCGTCCACCGGCTTCGCATCGTAGGCGGGATCGTCCCCCTCATCACCACTTGCGGTGACCGAATCGACCACCGATGGGGGTCTTCCGGCACGGTCCTTCAGCGTCGGGTGCGCCCGACCGATGTCGGGGACGACAAAGGGGGGGCACCATGACTCTGGGCCGGCGCTGTGACGAGATCGTCCGCCTCATCGACGAGGCGCTCGTCGCCAGCGCCGACCACGGCGCCACGGCGGTCGACGTGGCCGCCCATCCGAGCCGGGCCGGCCTCGACGGCGACGGCGACGGCCGCACGCTCCCGGACGACGCTCTCGCCGACCGGTAGCCGTCCGCCACTCAGGCGTGGCGCCGGCAATTCCGCCGGCAATTCACCAATTCCCCGGGCAATTCACAGGGTACGTACGACCTCTTCACAGCCTTTTGACAGCATCGGGTGTCCATCATCTGGTGCCGAGGCGTGTCGTCCCCGGGTCCGGTCACACCGGGGGGAAGGAGAGGTGCGCGTATGGTCTCGCTGGGCTACGTCTGGCACGAACTCCGGCGCCGCTGGAGCCGCACCCTGGTCACCGCCCTCGGGCTGGCCGCCGGCGTCGGCCTCGTCATGGGCATCGTCGGCGTCTCCAACGGGCTCTCGAACGCGCAGGGACAGGTTCTCTCCCCCCTCTCGTCGGTGGGTACCGACATCGTGGTCGAACGCACGGTGGGAGCGGCCGACACGTCCTCGACGGCGACGACCACCACCACCACGACGCCCGGCGGCGGCTTCGCCGGCAGGGGCGGCGGTCCCGGCGGCGGGTTCTTCGCCGGCGGTGCCGACACGAGCGCCAACACCGCCGACCGAACGGCGCTGGCCGGCAACAACTCGTCGATCCTGACCGATCTCTCCAAGCTCGGCCCCGCCGGCACGCAGTACAGCAACGACTTCTTCGTGAACGGGACCCTCATCACCTTTCCCCAACAGGCCGTGGCCGACGTGGCCAAGCTGAAGGACGTCACCGCGGCGGTCCCGGCGCTCTCGTTGCAGGCCCTCCACGAGACGGGCACCGTGCCCACCATCACCGACACCGTCACGACCGGCGGTCAGACCATTACCCAGGCCGTGCGACCACCGCCGCTCACCGCCGCCCAGGAGGCGTCGGTCCGGGCCTGTCTCCAGGCCAGCGGGGCGTTCACCGCTCCCCCGTCGGGGACGTCGAGCGGCGGGCCCGGGGGGGGCGGCGGCTTCCGGGTCTCGGCCGGGGGCTTCGGCGCCGCCTTCACCAAGTGCCTCCCGGCCAGCTACCAGCAGTACGAGGCGCAGGTCGTCGTGCCCCAGCAGACCATCACCCGGGTGCTCAACCCGCCCACGACCAACACCAAGACCTCCGGCTACACGGTGGCCGGCGTCGATCCGTCCAACTCGAGCTCGGGACTCATCACCAAGGCCCAGCTGGTGAAGGGAACGTGGTTCACCTCCGCGCCGGCCCAGGAGATCCTGGTCTCGACGGCCTACGCCAGCTCCAACGACATCAAGGTCGGCCAGACCTGGACCATCAACAAGACGGGCTACAAGGTCGTCGGGCTGGTGAACCCCACCCTGACCGGTGACGTCTCCGACATCTACTTCGACCTGAAGACGGTGCAGACGGCGTCCTCGCAGCCGGGCCGGATCAACGAGGTCCTCGTCAAGGTGGCCAAGTCGACGGACGTGAACGCGGTGGCGGCGGCCATCAAGAAGGAATTGCCCGGCGCCACCATCCTCACCTCCAAGCAGCTGGCCGGCCAGGTCAACGGCAGCCTCTCGAACGCCAAGAAGCTGGCTTCGGACCTCGGCGTGGCCCTCGGGATCATCATCCTCATCGCCGCCCTGCTCATCGCCGCCCTCCTGACCCTGTCGAGCATCGCCAAGAGGGTCCGCGAGATCGGCACCCTCCGGGCCATCGGCTGGTCGAGGGGCCGGGTGGTCAACCAGATCCTGGCCGAGATGCTCGGCATCGGGGTCGTCGGGGCCGCCATCGGGGTGGGTGTCGGACTCCTCGTCTGTGCGGGGGTGGACGCCTTCGGCCCCACCCTCTCGTACTCCGTGGCCGGGGCCGTGGTCGGGGCCTCCTCGGCCAGTGGGTTCGTCCACAGCGCGGCGGCGGCCGCCGCCGCCACCAAATCCATCAAGCTGCACACCTCGATCTCGGTCCTGACCGTGGTCGTGGCCGGCGTCATCGCCATCCTCGGCGCCCTCCTGGCCGGCCTGGCCGGCGCCTGGCGGGCGGCCCGGCTCTCGCCCACCTCGGCCCTCCGGGACCTCGGATGACCCCGGACACCGGTGGTGCGCAGAGCCCGCCCCTCTACCGCCTGAAGCAGGTGGAGCGGCGCTACATGAAGGGTGAGGCCGAGGTGGCCGCCCTCCGGGGGGTGGACCTCGACATCGCCGCCGGCGAGTTCGTCTGCATCGAGGGACCGAGCGGTTCCGGCAAGAGCACCCTGCTCCAACTCCTCGGGGCCCTCGACACGCCCACGGCCGGCACCGTGCAGATCGACGGCCAGGAGCTCGGCTCGGCCGGCGACGCCGTTCTGACGGGGATCCGGAGCAAGCGCATCGGTTTCGTCTTCCAGCAGTTCAACCTCATCCCCACCCTGAGCGCCTCGGAGAACGTGGCCCTGGCCATGGCGCCCCATCACCCCTCCAAGGCGGCACGCGACGAGCGGGCCCGGGAACTCCTCACCCGGGTGGGGCTCGGGCACCGTCTCGAGCACCTCCCCTCCCGGTTGTCCGGCGGTGAGCAGCAACGGGTGGCCATCGCCCGGGCGCTGGCCAACCACCCCGAGGTGATCGTGGCCGACGAGCCGACGGGGAACCTCGACTCCGAGAGCGCCGGAGAGGTCATGGGCATCCTCACCGAGCTCCAGCGCGACGGCGTGACGGTCATCATCGCCACCCACGACCCGGAGGTGGCCCGGCACGCCACCCGCCACCTCCGCCTCCGGGACGGCGCCGTGGTGGAGGACACCGCCCCGTCGACGGGAGACGGCCACCTGTGAGGTCTCTGAGAATCCTCTGAACTGCCCGCCGTTCACAGGAAACTCACAGAAACCTCCTTCAGGATCGCGGCAAGGAGGCCGAACCCCGTGTCCACGCCAGCGCGCATCCTCGTCGTCGACGACGAGCACTCCATCACCGACCTGCTCTCCATGGCCCTGCGCTACGAGGGCATGGACGTCCGTGTCGCCCACCTCGGGCGTCAGGCCCTCGAGGCCGTCGGCACGTTCCACCCGCAACTGATCGTCCTCGACGTCATGCTCCCGGACCTGAACGGCTTCGAGGTCCTCGAACGGATGGGCCGGGACATGGCCGGCACCCGGGTCCCCGTCCTCTTCCTCACGGCGCGCGACACCCTCGACGACAAGCTCCGTGGTTTCACCCTGGGGGGCGACGACTACATGACGAAGCCCTTCTCCGTCGAGGAGCTGATCGTCCGCGTCCGCGCCATCCTGCGCCGGGTCCACGGCGACGGCGACAACGGACGCCTCGAGCTGGCCGACCTCCGCCTCGAGGAGGAGAGCCACGAGGTCTTCCGGGGGACGACCTCGGTCGACCTCACCCCCACCGAGTTCAAGCTCCTCCACTACCTCCTGCTGAACGCCGGACGCGTCGTCTCCAAGTCCCAGATCCTCGACCGGGTCTGGAACTACGACTTCGACGGCAACGCCAACGTGGTCGAGATCTACATCTCCTACCTCCGGCGCAAGATCGACTCCCTCGGGCCCCCCCTCATCCACACCGTCCGGGGGGTCGGCTACACCCTGCGCCCACCGCCGGAGTAGCCGGTGACGCTCCGTCTCCGCCTCCTCCTGGTGCTGGTGGGCATCGTGGCGGCCGGCCTCGTCGTCTCCGACGTCGTCACCTACACGTCGCTCCAGTCGTTCCTGGTGGCCCGGCTGGACCAGCAGCTCCAGGCCGCCCCCGATCCGGTGGCCCGGGCCCTGGAGGAGTGCATCCAGGAGAGCAACCCGTTCACCCCGAGCACGGGACCGTCGCAGTGCCGGCTCTTCTTCTCGTTGACCTCCCAGGTGCCGGCGGGCGCCTACGGAGAGCTCCGTGACGCCGTCACCGGCCAGCCCCTGGCGTGGACCTGCTTCGAGCGCCCGGGCCACGTGGCGTCGAAGGCGCCCGGTCTCCCGTCGCCCCTCCCGGTCTCGTCGGGGAACCGGAAGGCGACGATCTTCGCCGTCACCAGGACCGGGTGCGGCGCCCACTCCTACCAGGGGGTGGCCTCGGTGGCGGGGGACGTGATCCCCGGCGACCCCGAGAACCTCATCGTCATCGTGGCCGTCCCCCTGACCGACGTGAACGAGACGCTCGGCCACCTCCTCCTGGTCGAAGGGCTCGTCTCCGGTGCCGTCCTCATCGGTCTGGGCGCCCTCTCGTGGTGGATCGTCCGGCGCGGCCTGCGGCCCCTCGACGAGATGGCCACCACGGCCGGGACCATCGCCTCGGGCGACCTCTCCCAGCGGGTCCCCGACACCGACCCGCACACCGAGGTCGGTCGCCTGGGCGTCGCCCTCAACACCATGCTGACCGAGATCGAAGGGGCCTTCGCGGCACGCTCCGCCTCGGAGGAGCGGCTCCGGCGCTTCCTGGCCGACGCGTCCCACGAGCTGCGCACCCCGCTCACCTCCATCCGCGGCTACGCCGAGATCTTCGACCGCGGCGCCCGTGACCGCCCCGAGGACCTGGCCACCTCCATGCGCCACATCCGCTCCGAGGCCAACCGCATGAGCGAGCTGGTCGACGACCTGCTCCTGCTGGCCCGCCTCGACCGCGAACGACCGCTGGCCCACGAGCAGGTCGAGCTCACCGCGGTGGCGGCGGCCGCCGTCGACGCCGCCCGGGTGAAGGCCCCGGACCGTCTCGTCACCTTCGCTCCCCCGGCCCCGGTGGTCGTGGTCGGTGACGCCAACCGCCTCCGCCAGGTCGTCGACAACCTCCTGGCTAACGCCATCAACCACACCCCGGGCGGCACACCGATCGACGTCGTCGTGAGCGCCGTGGGCGACGACGGCGCTGCTGACCGTGGCCGACCACGGTCCGGGCATCGCCCCCGCCGACCGCGACCACATCTTCGAGCCCTTCCACCGCGCCGACCCGTCGCGGGCCCGGACCACCGGCGGGCGTGGGCCTGGGCCTGGCCATCGTCTCGGCCATCGCCAACGCCCACGGGGGAACGGTCGGCGTCGACTCCGAACCGGGGTCGGGCGCCACCTTCTGGGTCCGGCCTCCCCCTGGCCCGGACCGACGTCGCCGCGCCGCCGCCGCCGAGGGCCCGCCGCCCCGATCTCCCCGCCCCGCCGCCGGCGCGCCCCGTCATACTCGCCACCGGCGTGGACCGAAGCCTCGTCTACGTGCCTGCTGGGGGATACTGGGCGGAGAAGCCCGTCTACTGCTTGGGGCGACGCCCTCGGGCGACGGCACCGGCTCCTCGAGGAGACCGCTCCCGAGCTCCTCGGCCGCCGGGGCCCGGGGCGTCGGCGTCAACGTCCACGACACGCGCGGCGGCCGAGGCACCCTCACCGGTCCCCACCCCGCCGGGCGAGGCCCCCCACGGGGCCGCGGTCTCGGTCTGGGTCGACTCCTACGACCGCCGTCACGGCGTCGAGCGGGCCATCGCCGGCCTGGGGGTCGCCTTACGCCGGCTACCTGGTGGTCGAGTCGCTCTACGAGGACTACGGCACCACCCCCCACGGCCCGCCGCGTTGGTGGCCCGACGGCGACCGGTCGCCGGGGGTCCTCACCGTCGCCCTCATCCACCGCCCCGCCGGTCTCGCCTACGAGGAGTGGATCGACCGCTGGCACGGCACCCAGTCGCCGCTCTCGGCCGAGCTCCAGCCGCGGACGCGCTACGTCCGCAACGAGGTCGTCCGCCCCCTCACCGACGACGCCCCGGAGATCCACGGCATCGTCGAGGAGGCGTGGCCCTCGGCCCGCCACGTGGCCGACCCCATGCTCTTCTACAACGCCGGTTCGGCCGACGAGCTGACCGCCCACATCACCCGCATGCTCGAGAGCGTGAACGCCTGCCTCGATCTCGGCCGCCTCCGCTCGGCCACCATGAGCGAGTACCTCGTCAAGACCCCCTAGCGACTCGGCGCGCCTTCCACACCTCCTCGCACGGCCACCGGCGGGCCCAGTCGAACGGGACCCACGGGTAGCGCGTGGTCGACCCCTCGGGCACCTCGACCTCGATGAGCTCCTCCACGGTGAAGCCGCTCGTCCGCAGGAGCCGGAACATGTCGCCGTGGCCGAGGTGGAACTCGACGGAGTCGTCGTCGGACCATTCGAAGCGGTGCATCCCGATGTAGGGGCGCAGCAGCCGCTCCCCCGCCGGCGCGTCGGGCTCGTCGGGAAGGCAGCACATGAGCAGCGCGCCGTTGGTGAGGAACACCAGGCGCCCCCCCTCCCGCAACAGCCGCGCCGCCTCGGGGATCCACCGGTAGGGGTCGCACCAGGTGCTGGCCCCGTACTCCGAGATGGCCAGGTCGAAGGTGGCGTCGGCCAGGGGGACCTCCTCGGCGCTGGCGTGGACGAGGGGGAACGGCTGTCCGAATTCGGCCTGCAGGCGCCGGGCGGTGGCCAGTTGCCGGCCCGAGTTGTCGATGCCGACGCAGCGCGCCCCCGCCGGGCCAACCACGCCGAGACGTACCCGGTGCCGCAGCCCAGCTCGATCGTGTCCAGTCCCTCCACCGAGTCGGGGAACATCCTCAGCTGCGCCTCGGGCACGCTCCACTGGCCCCACGACGGCTCGTCCTGCTCCCAGTTGCGCCGGCCCGGCTCGGCGTACTCGTCCGCCCAGACGTCCCACTCGCGCCGGTTCCGTCCGACGTGATCGGGGGGATCGGTCACCGTGCCGTCGTCGGCGCCGGCCTCAGACCCGGGCCTGCTCGTCGAAGCGCGTGTAGCGGTCCACGAAGGCCAGGTGGGTGACGCCGGTCGGACCGTTGCGGTGCTTGGACGTGATGATCTCGGCCGACCCGCGTTCGGGTGAGTCCGGGTTGTAGACCTCGTCGCGGTAGATGAAGAGCACCACGTCGGCGTCCTGCTCGATGGACCCCGACTCCCGGAGGTCGGCGAGCACGGGACGCTTGTCCTGGCGCATCTCGAGATTGCGCGACAGCTGCGACAGGGCGACCACGGGAATGTCGAGCTCGCGGGCCAGGACCTTCAGGCCACGGCTGATCTCCGACACCTCGACCTGACGGTTCTCGGCCCGGCTCCGGCTGTGGCCGCTCATGAGCTGCAGGTAGTCGACGACGACGAGACCGAGACCCTGGCGGGCCTTCAGCCGGCGGGACTTGGCCCTGATGTCCATGACGGTCACGTTCGGGTTGTCGTCGATGAAGATCGGCGCGTCACCCAGGCGCCCGATGGCGTTGGAGATCCGCGGCCAGTCCGACTCGAGCAGGTGCCCGTTGCGCATCCGGGTGGCGTCCACCCCGGCCTCCGAGCACAGCATCCGCTGGGTCAGCTCCAGGTGGCTCATCTCCAACGAGAACAGCAGCACCGGCACCCGGGCGTGCACGGCGGCGTGGCTCACGATCCCGAGGGCGAAGCTCGTCTTGCCCATGGCCGGCCGGGCCCCCACCACCACCAGGTTGCCGGCCTGGAGCCCGGCCAGCTGGGCGTCGAGGTCCCGGTAGCCGGTGGGCACGCCGGTGATCGTCTCCCCCCGCTCCACCAGGGCCTCGAGATGGTCGAGGCTCTGGGCCAGCAGGTCACGCAGCGGCGACATGGTGTCGACCATCCGGCGCTGCGCCACCTCGAAGATCATCGTCTCGGCCCGGTCGACCACCTCGGTGACGTCCTCGGGGACGCTGTAGCCGAGCTCGGCGATCTCGCCGGCCACGGTGACGAGGCGCCGCAGCAGGGCGTGCTCCTCGACGATCCGGGCGTAGTACGAGGCGTTGGCCGTCGACGGCGTGTTGACCTGCAGCGAGATCAGCACCGAGGGATCGCCCACCGCCTCGAGCAGCCCCGACCGGCGCAGCTCGTCGGCCACCGTCACCGGGTCGGCCGGCTCCCCCCGGGTGTACAGCGCCGTGATGGCCCCGAAGATGTGGGCGTGGGCCGGCTTGTAGAAGTCCTCGGCCGTGCAGAATTCGATCGCCGAGGCGGTGGCGTCGCGCGACAGCAGCATGGCCCCGAGCAGCGACTCCTCGGCATCGAGGTTGTGCGGCGGAACCCGCCCCCCAGCGCTCTGCAGACGGCTGGACGCGTACCTCTTCGAGTGCCTGCGCCATGGACCCCTACCCTCTCCTATCCGGCCTGCGGAGAACGAGGGGAGCAACCTGGGGAAATCGGGCCGATTCGCGGGGGATGACCCTGTGGACGGCGCGTGGTGACAGCGGGTGACCCTGGGGACAACCTGTTCATCGCTCTCGCACCGCCGGCCACTGGCACGCCACCGACCCTACGAGAGCGGTGTGACGGTGGTCCGCCCCTCAGGTGCTGGCCACGACCTCGACGGTGACCTCGACGGTCACCTCGTCGTGGAGCCGGACGGGGACGACGTGGGTGCCCACCGTCTTGATGGGCTCCGACAGCCCGATCCGGTGCCGGTCGACCTCCGCCCCGGTCTGGGCGGCGATGGCGTCGGCCACGTCGGAGGCGGTGACCGACCCGAACAGACGGCCCTCGGCGGCGGCCCGGGCCGACACCGTGACGGTGGTGGCGCCGAGGACGTCGGCCACCGTCCGGGCCGCCTCGCGGTCCTGGATGTTGCGCAGGTCGCGGCCGCGCCGCATGGCCTCGGCCTGCTTCTCGATCTTGGCGTCCGGCCACCAGGGCCCGGCCCGTGGGGAGGAGGTAGTTCCGGGCGAACCCGTGCGCCACCTCGACGATGTCGCCGCGGTGGCCCACACCGGCGATGTCGTCGCGCAGAAGGACCTTCATCAGAACGGTTCCTCGTCGAAGCCGTAGCCGGCCGACGACTCGCCCGACGCCGCGGCGGTGGCCGTCGCCGCCTGGCGGGGGGCGGGTGCGCCCTCGCCGGGCCCGCGCCGCTCGTTCTTCGTCACCTGGGCCGTGGCCCACCGCAGGCTGGGGCCGATCTCGTCGGCCACGACCTCGATCTTCGACCGCTTGTCACCGTCGGCCGTCTCCCACGAACGCTGCTCGAGGCGCCCGGTGACGAGGACCCGCGAGCCCCGGCTGAGGCTCTCGGCCGCGTTCTCGGCCATCTCCCGCCAGCACACCACGTCGAAGAACGAGGTGGCCTCCTCCCACTCCTGGGTCTGGCGGTTCTGCCAGCGCCGGTTGACGGCCAGCCCGAAGGTCGCCGTGGCCTGGCCGCGTGGGGGTGAACCGGAGCTCGGGGTCCCGGGTGATGTTGCCGACCAGTGCGACGTTGTTTCCGTTGGCCATGGTGTGTCCTTCCGCTCCTCAGGTCTCAGCGGTCGCCGCGGGGCGTGGCCCGAGCCGGCGTCTTGGGCCGGGTCTGGCCGACCGCCTCGTCGGGCACCCGCATGATCTTGTGCCGCAGCACCTCGTCGGCCAGGACGAGGAACCGGTCGAGCTCGGCCGCCGCCTTGGGCTCCGCCGTGAACTCTGCCACCACGTAGTAACCCTCACGCTTGTGGCGCAGCTCGTAGGCGAGCGTCCGCTTCCCCCACCGGTCCACCGTTCCCACGGTGCCACCGTTGTTCCGCACCACGTCGAGCCCCCGCTCGAGGACAGCCGTGATGGCCGATTCGTCCACCTCGGTGTCGAAGATGATCACCGTCTCGTAAGGCCGCACGCGCGGCTCACCTCCCTCTGGACCCGACGCCGAAGCGCCCGGGGCCCCGCCAGGCGCGGGGCAGGGTGCACGTCCGGTGCCCGGAACCTCACCCGGTCGTGGCCGGGGGCCATGGTAGCCGACGGCCACCGGGCCCCCTCCGGCGGCCGGTGCGGGATCAGTGCCCGGACGGGAGGTGGTACGTCTCGGCCTCGGAGGGGAAGGTCCCGCCACGGACGTCGGCCGCCCACGACGACACCGCCGTCACCGCCACCGCGGTCAGGTCGGCGTACTGGCGGACGAACTTCGGCGGGGTCCCCTCGCGCAGGCCGAGGAGATCGTGGAACACGAGCACCTGGCCGTCGCAGCCCGCCGCCGGCGCCGATCCCGATGGTGGGCACGTCCACCTCGGCGGTGACGCGGGCCGCCACCACGTCGGGCACACCCTCGAGGACCATGGCGAAGCAGCCGGCGGCGGCCAGGGCCTTGGCGTCGTTCATGAGGGCCTCGGCGGCGGCGGTGTCGCGGGCCTGGACCCGGTAGCCGCCCATGGCGTGGACCGACTGGGGGGTGAGCCCGAGGTGTCCCATCACGGGGATCTCGGCGTTCAGCAGGGCCTCGACCACGTCCAGGCGGGCCCGCCCGCCCTCGAGCTTGACCGCCTCGGCCCCGGCCCGGACGAGCACGGCGGCATTGCGGACGGCGTCCTCGGCCGACACGTGGTAGCTGAGCCACGGCATGTCCCCCACCACGAGGGCCCGGGGCGTCGCCCGCCCGACGGCGGCCACGTGGTGGGCCATGACCCCGACGTCGACCTGCAGGGTGTCGGCGTGGCCGAGCACGGCGTTGGCCACCGAGTCGCCCACCAGCACGATGTCGACACCGGCGGCGTCGGCGATGCGCGCCCCGGGGGTGTCGTAGGCGGTGAGCATGACGATGGGCAGGTCCCCGCGGTTGCGTTTGCGGGACCTGATCATGGGGACGGTGACCTTCGGGGCCGGCGCGTTCGCCGTGGTGCCGGTGTCAGTCATGGCGCGGGGCCTCCTTGCCGTCCAGCGCCCAGGGCTGCCGGCGGCGTCGTGACCGAATACCTCCAGTGTACCGTTCCGGAGGTGGCGGCCACAGGGGCGACGGCGGGGAGACCTGCGACAGCTGCGGCGGTCCGGGCGACCGCCTCGAGGAGGTCCGGCGGATCTACGTCACGTCGACGACGAGGGCCGGGTGACCGGCTCCGAGACCATGGACCGGCCCGAGCGGTGGTGCCTGTCGTGCCGCTCGCTCTATCCCCACCGCCCGGCGGGGCCGGATCCCGGGCCACCGCCACCGGGCTGAACCGCCCCCCACCACCGGGCTGATCGGTCGTAGCCTGCCTGGTGAGTGCCGGGTTCGCCGTACGTGATCGACTACCGGGGCACCTTCGACTTCGACCTGCCCCCCGAGGCGATGTGGGACGCCCTCGAGCACTCCGAGCGTTTCGAGGGGTGGTGGGGCTGGCTCCGTGAGTTCCGCCTCGACGGAGGGGGCCTCGGGCCGGATCGGTGCTCCGGGGGGTCGTCTCGCCGCCCGTCCCCTACGAGATGCGGGTCCGCGTCGTGCTCGACCGCTGCACCCGCCCGGAGAGGATCGACGCCTCCGTCGGTGGCGACCTCGAGGGCGACGCCCACCTCCTCCTGGCCCGGCGCGGGGACGGGACCCGGGCCGACGTGGCCTGGACGGTCGAGATGAAGCAACGTCCCATGCGCATCGCGGCCGCGTCTGGCCTCGCCCCTGCTGCGCTGGGGCCACGACCGGGTGGTGGAGACGACGGTGAGCGGTTTCCGGCGCAATCTGAGCCGGGCGAACCCGGGCGCCGCCGCCGGCGGGGACGACGGGAGCTAGCCGGTGGGCGGCGGACGGCTCGAGGCGGTCATCTTGGAGGTGACCGATCCGGAGAGGTCGGAGGCTCTCGACCGGGAGGGGTTCGGGATCCCGCTCCACCCCGGCGACAACGGCGTCGAGGACCGGTGGATCGGAGGCCGGCACGCCGAGATCTCGTGGACCGGCGGCGCCTACCTCCACTTCGCCCTCTACCCGGCCAAGGCGACGCCCTCCTCCCGGGTGCAACTGAGCTGACCCAGCGCCCGTAGACCGCCGGGCCGGGGTCAGGTCAGTCGGGCCACGGCCAGGGCCGAGGCCAGGGCCACCAGGCCCCACGACATGGCCCGCAGCGCGCCCTCGACCGGTCCGAGCAGGGCCCGGTCGTCGAGGGCGACGACGGTGCCGTCGGCCAGGGTGAGCGACCCCTCGACCGATCGGGTGGACCGGCGGATCAGGCGGGCCGGGGTGCTCAAGAGGCGCTGGGCGCACGACAGGGCGAAGGCGGCGCCGGCGGCCAGGACCGCCGCCAGGGCCAGGTCCGACGTCTGGGCCACGTACCCGGTGAGGACGGGGAAGGCGCCCCAGGCGGCGGCGAAACCGACCGTGGTGTGCACGACCCCGCCGAAGAGCTCGGCGTTGTAGGCCAGGACGAGCAGGGGGCCGACCACGATGAAGGGGACGAGGACGATCCCCACCCTCGTGACCCCGATGACGCCGAGGACCACGGCGCCGGTCAGGCTGACGGCGGTGACGGCGATGAGGACGCCGCCCGAGATGGACGTCCGCAGCGGCCGGCCGTGGAGCTCGTCGACGGCGTGGGCGGCCACCCCGACGGCCAGGAAGAAGGCGAGGAGGGTGGCGATCAGCCGCGACGACTCGACCCGGGGGGCCAGACAGGCCCCGATGACCACGTAGGAGAGGTGCCACGCCGTGTACGGCGGGTGCAGCAGCGTCCACCAGTCCCGCCAGCCACCACGCGCCGCGGCGTAGTAGGCGGGGCGGCGCCCGGCCTCAGCCACCGGCCCGCACCCCCCACATCACCAGTCCGCCACCGAGGCTCATCGGACGGGCGCCGACGTCGACCATCCCGGCGTCGCGCCAGGCGCCGATCGTCCACGACACCGGGTAGCGGCGGTAGTGCGACGAGATGTTGGGCCCGAGGAAGCGGCCCACGTCGAACCATTCCCGCCCGCCGGTCACCCAACCGGCCAGGGGCAGGACGGCCCGGGTGTAGCCCCACCACCAGAAGCGCCAGAAGGCACGGGACGGGACGAGGAACTCGAGGTTGGCCACGACGCCACCGGGCTTCACCACCCGGGTGAGCTCCCTGATGGCGGCGGCGGGATCGTCGACGTAGCGCAGGAGGTAGGTGAAGGTCACGGCGTCGAAGGTCCCGTCGGCGAAGGGCAGCTGCTCGCCGCGCCCGAGCACCAGCTGGATCCTGGCCCCGGCGCGCTCCACGTTGTCCCGGGCCCGGCGGACCATGGACTCGGTCACGTCCACCCCGACCACCCGGGCGCCGGTCCGCGCCGCCAGCTGGAGAGCCACGCCGGCCGGGCCGGTGGCCACGTCGAGGACGAGCTCAGGTGCCGTCCCCACCACGTGGTCCACCATGGCCCGGCGCCACCGCCCGTTCTGTCCGAACGACAGGACCTCGGCCAGGCGGTCGTAGCGCTCCGGCAACGGGGAGAAGAGGCGCTGGGCGAACGAGTTGGGACCACCGGGGGCGGCCGAAACAGCGGTCGGCATGCCTCCGTGCACACTGCGAGGATCGCACAGAACACCGGCCGTCGCCCGGGCGGCGGTGCGGCGGCGGGAGGGAAGTGGCGGGGCCGGTCAGAGGACGGCGACCACCACGATGGCGAGGGCGGCGACGGCGAGGGCGGCCGCCACCCCCCCGACCACGCTGACCAGGGCCTGCCGGCCGAGCCCGTCCTCGGCCAGGCGCACCGTCTCCCAGGTGACGCTGGACCACGTGGTGAAGGCACCGCAGAAGCCCACCCCCACCACGGCGTGGGCCCGTCCCCCGAGTCCGTGGTACCAGGCCAGGCCGGTGACCGCCCCCAGGATGAACGATCCGGTGCAGTTCACGGTCAGCGTCCCGAAGGGGAACGAGCCGGTGGTGCGGTCCTGGACGGCGCCGTCGGTCACGAACCGGGCCACGGCGCCGACCGAGCCGGCCAGGGCCACCGCCAGGGCCACCATCACCGCCCCCCTCCCCCGACGGCGGCGGCGGCGGTGGGACCGACCGCGCCGGTGCAGACGACCGGTCGCCGTTCCCACCATGGCGGCGACGATCCCCGCCGCCATGGTGGCCGCCAGATAGGCGACGGCGGTGCCGGCGTTCCCCGCACGGACGAGGGAATCGGTCTCGACGGCGACCGTCGACATGGTGGTCCAGGCCCCCAGGACCCCCACGCAGGCGAACAGCCGGACGTAGCGCCACGTCGTCGCCCGGACCCGGTCCCGCTCCACGGAGACCGTGAGCACCAGCCCGAGCAGGAAGGCCCCCGAGGTGTTGACGACGAAGGTCGACGTGGGGAAGTGGCCGGGGGGGACGGGCCAGGCGAGCTCCAGCTCGTAGCGGGCCAGGGCCCCGAGAAAGCCGCCGGCGGCGATGGCGGCGAGGACCCCGGGGTGGCTCCGCCGGACGGGGACGGGGGACCGGCGGTGCCCGCGCGCCGGTTCGGAGGGATCCGTCGGCTCGAGGTCGGGATCGATGGGGAACCCGTCGTCGGCGCCCAGGGCACGGGCCACCCGGCGGCCGATCCCGCGGTCCCGGAAGGGATGCGCCGGTGTCACTGGCTGCCTCCTCAACACTCACGAGTAGGAGCCATCAGGTCGCCTGTCGACCGGTTCCGGCGAGCCCCATCGCCGCCGGCCATGCTACCGACGACGGGGGCACGCCCGTGCACCCCCGGCCGTGCTCCGGCGCCTCCTCCGACGCCCCCTCCGACGGGGCGCCCTACGGCGTGGAGGGTGCCGGCTCCTCGTCCCAGTCGGCGTTCTCGTCCCGGCCGGCGTCCTCGTCCCGCCGCGTCCTCGTCCCAGCGGGTGGTCCCCCGCGCCAACATCGACGGGAAGGTGGTCACGATCAGGACGAAGAGGGCGAACGTGACGATGTGGACGCCGGTGCAGTACTCGCAGATGGCCTTGATGATGAACAGCTCGGCGTAGAGCAGGTAGAGGACGAACCCGATCCCGCTCACCGCCATGGCCAGGCGGAGCCAGGCCACCCGGAGGTCGGTGGTCTTCCACAGCGGTGGGAGGTTGATCGCCGTCATGGCGACGTAGAAGACGAGCCCGAGGACGGCCACCGGGATGTGGAGGATCTCGGACTGGGCGCTCGTGGTCACCTTGGCGCAGTTGATGAACGAGTTGGCCGGGCAGACGAGCACCTGCTTCTCGAAGTGGGTGACCGTCAGGTACGTGGAATCGGCCAGGCCGAGCAACGAGAGCACCAGGGCGGTGACGCGGACGCGGACGCCGGGCCCCGGCGTGGTGGCGGCCGTCTCGTCGTCGTCGTCGTCCTCGGCCGGGGACATCGGGTCAGCCCAGGCCGATGGCGTGCGCCGCCTTGGCCACGACGGAGGCGGAGCACACCGACGCCGGCTTCTGCCCGGTGATGGCGCAGATCCCGGCCGTGAGGTAGTTCGACGTCCCCACGATGGACTGGGTGACGGGGTCCTTCGGGTTCTTCAGCTTGGACGCCACGTCCTGCTGATCGAGCCCGGACAGGACGGTGGGGACGTAGCTGGGGGCCAGGACGAAGGACTTGTTCCCGATGTCGAGGAACGGGAAGCCCTCGGGGTTGTCGTACTTGGCCCACAGGCTCGACTCCAGCGGTGTGAGGGGCTGCAGCGTCGTCCTCGTCCCCAGTCCGGTGGTGTCGTTGCTCTCGTGCTCCGAGGTGGCGAGGGTCAGGTAGGGACTCGTGTAGGCCGTGTGCAGGAACGAGAAGGTGGGTGTCGACGGGTCGGTGTCCCACGGGGAGGAGGTGGTCTCCTGCAGGCCCGAGAAGGTGCCGAACTTGCTGAAGGCCATGATGATGGCCCACCGCTCGGCGGCACAGTACGGGCAGAACTCACCGCCGATGAAGACGGCGGCCGGCTTGCCGGCGATGGTCAGCGGAGGCTGACCCGCCTTGTAGGTGGGGGGGGACACCAGGTCCTGCGAGGGCAGCCCGACGGTGTTGGCCACGCTGGCCGGCACGCCCGTGACCTCGTTGACGAGCGAGGCGGGCGCCGCGGTGAGGGTGGGGGCGACGCTGGCCGACCCCGAGGGCGCCTTCTTGGAATCGGTGACCTTGAAGATGACGAAACCGACGATGATCACGACGACGACGGCCACGGCGGCGAAGGCCAGGGTCGAGGGGGAGAAGCGCTGGGGCGGACCGGCGCCGGGCCGGTAGTTGCCGGGCGGCCTCTTGCCACCGCCGCTGCCGCCGCCGCGCCCGCCCGAACCGGTCTTGGTGGCCGGACCGGGCCGGCCGCTCGTCGGCTTGGGCTTCCCGGCGCCGCGGGCGCCGGAGGACGGCTTGGGACCGGACGCAGGGCGACCTCCGGCGGTACCGCCGGGCTTCTGGCCCGACCCTTTACCGCCTCCTGCCTGCACTGCACTCATTGCTCATCCCCTCGCCTTCGCCCGTGGTCAGTCCGTCAATCGTGCACCATCGCACACCGGTTGTGGGCGCGCCGAACGCCCGCCGCCACCGCCGGCGTGATCGGGCCCGGCCCCCGCCTCAGCCGTTGCGACGGCGGGCCGCCGAGGCCGACGCCCGGTGGCGGCCGCCGGCCGGGTACATCCGGGCCAGGTGGTTCCAGGCACAGTCGGGGCAGACCTCGACGACGTAGCAGACGACCTCGTCGGCCCGCCGGCACAGGCGGGCGAGCTCGGTGGCCGTCGTCGGGCAGCGGCCGTGCGAGGGAAGACGCGGCCCGAAGACGTAGGTGACGTGGACCAGAGGCGGCCCCTCGCAGATGGGGCACTCCTCGGGCAGGGGCACCCCCACGTTGCGCGCCGCCCGCATGAGCTCGGGGTGGGCGTCACAGACGTCGAGCTTGGAGAGGCGACCCTTGTGGAATTCGCTGACGACGGCGTTGCGGGCGAGGCGGTACTCCACCCGTCCGCCGGTCCCCGTCACCGGGAACCCCCGCAAGGCCGAATGCCCGAAGCTCATCGTCAACCAGGGTACCGCCGGGTGCGCGTCGGGAACGATGACAAGTGGCCTTCTTTTTCCGGTGGCTTGCCCGGCCGTAGATATATCGATACGATAGGTCATAACGATGTATCTGAACCCGACGAAACCAGGGTCCCCCCGCCGGGACGGCGGCGCCTGATGCTCGAGCTGGCCATCCTCGGCCTCCTCGAGGACCAGGAGCTGCACGGCTACGAGATCCGCAAGCGCCTGCGCGACGAGCTCGGGCTGTTCTCCAACATCTCGTTCGGCTCGCTCTACCCGGCGCTGTCGCGCCTCGAGCGCGGCGGTGCCGTGGAGGCCATCGAGGAGGCCGACGGCGACGCCTCGGGCCCCGTCCCCATGACAGGGTCGCTGAGCGGCGAGCGGGCCGCCCTGCGGTCCCGGCGGGCCAGTCCGGCCCGGGGCCGGCGGGGCCGCAAGGTCTACCGGATCACCGACGAGGGGCGGCGCCAGTTCACCACGCTGCTCGGCAGCGAGAGCGGCGCCGGGGCGGAGGACGCCCGGAGCTTCGGTCTGCGTCTGGCCTTCGCCCGCTACCTCCCGCCGCAGGCCCGCCTGCGCCTGCTCGAGCGGCGCCGGGCCCAGTTGGCCCAGCGTCTGACCGAGACCAGGGCGGCCACTGGCGTCGGGAGCCGGCTCGACCCGTACGCCCGGTCACTCGTGGAGCACACCACGGAGTCGACCGAACGTGACATCTCGTGGCTCGACCGGCTGATCGAGGCCGAACGGGCGCGCTGGGAGGACACGCAACGTCAGGCGGAGCACCGGCGGCGGAGCACCGGCAGGCGGAGCAACGGCAATCGGAGCAACGGCAATCGGAGCAACGGCACAAGGAATTGAAGGGCAGAGTTGAAGGGGATGACAGGAGTTGAAGGGGAGGACGGAGATGGAGGGAGAGGCTCGATGAGCGCTGTCCGGGTGGCGATCGCCGGCGTGGGGAACTGCGCCAGTTCGTTGGTACAGGGAGTGGAGTACTACCGGGACGCCGATCCCGACGACACGGTCCCGGGGCTCATGCACGTCGAGCTCGGCGGCTACCACGTGGGCGACGTCGAATTCGTGGCCGCCTTCGACGTCGACTCCACCAAGGTGGGGATCGACCTGTCGAAGGCCGTCTTCTCCGGCCACAACAACACCATCCGGTTCGCCCCGGTCGGGCATCTCGACGTCACCGTGCAGCGGGGTCCCACCCTCGACGGGCTCGGGATCTACTACCGCGAGACGGTGGAGGAGTCACCGACCGAGCCGGTCGACGTGGCCCAGGCCCTGCGCGACGCCCGGGCCGACGTCCTCGTCAGCTACCTGCCGGTCGGATCGGAGGACGCCCAGCGGCACTACGCCCAGGCCTGCCTCGACGCCGGGGTGGCCTTCGTGAACGCCATCCCGGTGTTCATCGCCAGCGACGCCACCTGGGCCCGCAAGTTCCGCGACGCCGGCATCCCCATCGTGGGCGACGACATCAAGAGCCAGGTGGGTTCCACCATCGTGCACCGCGTCCTCACCCGGCTCTTCGAGGACCGCGGCCTCGCCCTCGACCACACCTACCAGCTCAACTTCGGCGGGAACATGGACTTCAAGAACATGCTCGAGCGGAAGCGTCTCGAGTCGAAGAAGATCTCGAAGACGCAGGCCGTCACCAGCCAGGTGGAGAACTATGTCCTCGACGCCGACGACGTCCACATCGGGCCGTCGGACCACGTGCCCTGGTTGAACGACCGCAAGTGGGCCTACATCAGGATGGAGGGGAGGAACTTCGGCGACGTCCCGCTCAACCTGGAGCTCAAGCTCGAGGTGTGGGACTCCCCCAACTCCGCCGGCGTGATCATCGACGCCGTGCGGTGCGCCAAGGTCGCCCTCGACCGCGGGATCGGTGGCCCCCTGCTCGGCCCGTCCGCCTACTTCATGAAGTCACCGCCGGTGCAGTTCCACGACGACGAGGCCCACCGGATGGTGGAGGCGTTCGCCGCCGGCGAGCCCGGCCCCAGCTGGCCCGAGGACTGACCGCCGCCCGTCAGTGCGGTGGGTGGCGCTCGGCCCACCAGGCGTCGAGGCGGCGCTTCACCTCCTGCTCCCCGAGGAGACCCTCTTCCAGGCGGAGCTCGAGGAGGAATTCGAGGGCCTTGCCCACGTCGGGGCCGGGAGCCAGGCCGAGGTGGTCCATCACCTGCCGGCCGTCGAGCTCGGGACGGATGGCATCGAGCTCCTCCTCGACCCGCAGCTCCGCGATCCGTCGCATCGAGCTCGTCCATCCGCTGGCCGAGCGATCGGGCCTTGGCCGCGTTGCGGGTGGTGCAGTCGCAGCGGGTGAGCTCGTTGAGCTGGTCGAGCAGCGGGCCGGCGTCACGGACGTAGCGCCGGACGGCCCGGTCGGTCCAACCGAGCCGGTAGGTGTGGAAGCGGAGATGGAGCTCGACCAGCCGGGTGACCGTCTCGACGTCCTCTTTGGAGAACCGCAGCGCCGTCATCCGGTCACGGGCCATCCGGGCCCCGACGACCTCGTGGTGATGGAAGGTCACCCCGCCGGGGCCGAAGTCCCGGGTCCGCGGTTTGCCGATGTCGTGGAGCAGGGCGGCCAGACGCAGCAGGCGCTCGGGTCGCGTCTTGTCCACCACGGCCAGGGTGTGGGCCAGGACGTCCTTGTGGCGGTGGATCGGGTCCTGCTCGAGGGCCAGGGCCGGGAGCTCGGGAAGGAAGTCGGCCGCCAGTCCGGTGTCGACCACGAACCACAGCCCCGGTGAGGGGCGGTCCACCACGAGCAGCTTTCCGAGCTCGTCACCGATCCGCTCGGCCGAGACGATGGCCAGACGGTCGTGCATGGACCGGACGGCGGCCACGAGGGCGTCGTCGGGCCGCAGGCCGAGGCCGGCGATGAAACGGGCGGCGCGCAGCATCCGGAGCGGATCGTCGGAGAACGAGACCTCGGGGTCGAGCGGCGTCCGGAGACGGCCGGCGGCCAGATCGGCCAGGCCGTCGTAGGGGTCGATGATCTCGAGGTGCGACCCCAGCCGCAGGGCCATGGCGTTGACGGTGAAGTCCCGACGCGACAGGTCCACCTCGATGGAGTCGCCGAAGACGACGTCCGGCTTGCGCGAGTCGGGACGGTAGGCCTCGGCCCGGTGCGTCGTGATCTCGATCGTCCGTCCCTCCCGACGGGCCCCGACGGTCCCCCACCGCTTGCCCTGCAGCCAGACGGCGTCGGCCCACCCGGCGACGATCTTCTCGGTCTCGTCGGGGACGGCGTCGGTGGTGAGATCGATGTCGGCGTCGAGCGACGGCTCGTCGCGGCAGAAGACGTCACGGACCGAGCCACCCACCACGTAGAGCCGGTGACCGGCGTCGTCGAAGCGCGCCGCCAGGTCGGCGGTGGCGTCGACCAGGGCCTGTGCGCGGGCGGGGATCACCGGGCCGAGGGTAGTGCGCGGCCGCCGCCGGGCCCGACGGGGAATGCCACGTTGACCGTGCACCGGCTCCGCCGTAGCGTGCCGCCGCATGGCCGTCCCCCCGCACCGATCCGAGCGCAACGCCCTGTGCGATCTCTTCACGCGCGTGGGTCCGGCCGCTCCCACGCTGTGCGCGGGGTGGACGACGACCGATCTGGCCACCCATCTCGTCGTCCGTGAACGCAAGCCCGTCGCCGCCCTGGGCCTCGTGCTCTCGCCGCTCGCCGCCACCTTGGGCAAGACGATGGCACGCATGTCGGCGACGAACTCGTACGAGACCCTCGTGGCCCAGGTCCGCAGCGGCCCGCCGTCGTTGCTGCGACCGTTCGACGCGGCGATGAACACGAGCGAGTACTTCATCCACCACGAGGACGTCCGCCGGGGGGCGGGCGACACCACCCCCCGGCCGGTGGACGACATCGCCGAGCTCGAGGAGGCCCTGTGGCGCTCCGTGGGTCGGGGGTCGTACCGGTCCCTGGGGAGCACCGGTCTCGACCTCGTCCACAGCGACGGCCGGATCGCCCACGTCCGGCAGGGTGCCCCCACGGCCACCCTGACGGGGCGGCCCGGTGAGATCACCCTCTTCCTCTCGGGCCGCCAGACGGCCGCCCACGTCGAGCCGGGGGGCCCGCCCGACGCCGTCACGGCCCTGCGCGACGCCCGGTTCGGCATCTGAGAGGACCGCCCCGGCGCCGGCGTGGGAGACCGGGGCCGACCCCGCCGGGCTCTCGACCGGTAGGCTGCCGCGCCGAGGTGGACCGGACCGAGGCGAGCATGGCTCCCGCGCGCGGCGGTGACCGCACCGATCGCCGTCACCGGTGCCCGGTGCCCACCGGCCGGTTGCTCGCCGTGCTGGGCGCCACCGTCCTGGCCGTCGGGGTGGCCGGGACCGCACCACGGGCGGCGGCCGGGACGGCACGGGCGTCGGGCACCACACTGTCTCTTCTCGCCCCTCCCACCGTCGCCGGTCCCGGTTCGCCGTTCGACGTCCGTCTGGGTGTGTCGGGCCCGGTGGCGCCCACCGGGCTCACCGTGGGCGTCACCGTCTACGCCCATCTCCTCGACCTCACCCAATTCGACGAGACGTTGGACGGCTCCCCGGTGGGCTCGGTGGTGGCCAGCTCCGACGCCATTCCCGTGTCGTCGCTGCCGGCCGACCCCCAGGGAGGGGTGGACCTGACGGTGCCCGTCACGGCCGGCGGTGTGACGGGAGCGGGGACCGGGCCCTTCACGGCCGACCTCACCTGCCAGCTCGGCTCGTGCGGCGGCGTCTACCCGGTCGAGCTCGTGCTCACCGACACGGCCACCGGCACGGTCACGGCGCGCCTGCTCACGTACCTCGTCTACACGGATCCGGCCGGCCGACATCGAGCCGCTGCGCTTCGCCCTCGTGGTGCCCCTGGCCCTGGCGTCCCCACCGGCCGGCCCCCCGGGCGCCACCGGCGTCCCTGCCCATCGCTCGGCGGCCTCATCGCCGTGGAGTCCGCCCTCTCCGGACCCCGGGCGTCGGTGCCCCTCACCGTGATCCCCGGTCCGGCCACGGTGGAAGCCCTCGGCGGCGACCGGTCGGAGCGCGCCAGGACGGCGCTGTCGTCGCTGGTCTCCCTCACGACGGACCCCGGTCGACAGACCCTGTGCGGTCCGTTCGTCCCCGTCGACGCCAGCGCCCTCGTGAGCGCCACCTCGGGGGGGATCACGGAGCTCGCCGAACAGGTCCGTCGTGGGGCCCAGGTGCTCGGAGCGGTCCCGGGACTGCACGCCGGCGACTGTGCCACCGGCGAAGGCTGGGTGGCGGACGGCACCCTCGACACCGCCGCCCTCGACGCGCTCGGCTCGCTGGGCTTCAGCGACATGGTCATCCCTCCCGGCGCCGTCACCGGTCCGCCATCCTCGACCACGCCGACGAGGCGCTTCACGCTGAGCGGGGCACCGCACGCCGTCACCGCCATCCTGTCCGATCCCGGCCTGTCCGACCTTCTGCGATCGCCGGCGCGCGGCGGTCCGGCCCTGGCCGCCGATCAGATCCTGGCCGAGCTCGAGTTCGACTACTACGAAGCACAGAACACCCCGGCGCCACGCGGTGTCGTGGCGGCCCCTCCGACGACCGCCGGTGTCGATCCCGCCGTCGTCGCCGACCTGCTCGACGGTCTGCAGAACAACCCCATGGTCGAACCGGTCACCCTGGCCACACTGTTCTCCGACGTCCCCGTGGGAGGAACGGTGGGACGCTTCACCCAACCGTCCAGCCGCCGGCCGGCCGGCGTCGGGAACGCCACCGGGCTGCCCGGGCCGGCCATCGCCGCGGCCCGCGCCCAGTGGACGGGTTTCTCGGCCGCCGTGTCGGGGAGCCGCGGCCGGCGCGGCGGTGGCCGCCGGCCTCGACGACCTGCTGCTCGTGGCCGAATCGCAACAGCTCGCACCGGCCCAGCAACGCGCCGGCGTGGCGCGCTTCGAGGACGCCTTCCACCACCAGCTGGCCCTGCTCTCGATCACCTCACGCGAGGTCCGTCTGACGGCGAGGACGGGCAGCGTCCCCATCACCGTGATCAAGAACGCCCCGTACCCCGTCGAGGCCGTCCTCACCGTGACCAGCGACAAGATCGCCTTCTCGGCCGGCAGCGCCCAGGTCCCGAACACCGAGTGCCGGACACCGGTCGTCACGAACTCGGCCGGGCGGTTCGAGCGTGTCGTCGCTGTGCACGTTCGTCCACGGGACCAACGCCGTCTACATCGAGATGCGCTCGCGGGTGTCGGGCGATTTCCGGATGTCGGTCACCCTGAGCAGCCCCCAGGCCGGTCTGGAGCTGGCCAGCGGGCAGCTCACCGTCCGCTCCATGTCCACCTCGGCGGTGGCCATCGCCTTGTCGGTGGCGGCCGGAGCCGTCCTCCTGGGCTGGTGGGGACGCACCATGTGGCGCAACCCGCCGGACGCGCCGGGGGGCACACCGCCGGGGCCGTGGTGACGGGTCATGAGCGACGAGAACCCGCCCGCCGATCCCCCGGGCGCGTCGGGCGCGGAAAGAGACGGGACACGGGACGACGACGCCGAGATCGACCGCCCCGGCGACGGGGATCCGCACACCGGGACCGGCGACGACGGGGGCCGACGACGCCGGGGCCGATGACACAGGAGCCGACGAGCCCGACGGCACCGGCCACGGTGGCGCCGGGCGGAGCAGAGCCGTCGGGAGTGGGACGGGCCACCGCCGTCATGGCCGTCGGCACCACGCTGTCGCGCGTCACCGGGGTCATCCGGATCATCGTCCTGGCCTACGCCCTGGGAACGAGCACCCATCTGGCCGACGCCTACAACCTGGCCAACACGATGCCGAACATCATCCACGACATCGTGCTGGGCGGCGTGCTGTCGGCCACGTTCATACCCGTCTTCGTCCAACGTCTCACCACACGGACCGATGACGAGGCCTGGGAGGCCATCTCGGCCGTGACGAGCGTGACGTTGATCGTGATCGCGGCGGCGTCGGTGGTGTTCCTCGTGCTCTCCCCGTTCATCATCGACGCCACCACCGCGCTGCAACCATTCGACCCAGGCGGCGCAGGACCGGCACGTGGCCACCGAGCTGCTGATCCTCTTCGTGCCCCAGCTGACCTGTTACGGCTTCATCAGCCTGGGGACCGCACTGCTCAACGCCCGGCGCCGCTTCGGGGCACCGATGTTCAGCGCCATCGCCAACAACGTGGTCCTCATCGCCGTGCTGCTCTACTACGGCATCACGGTGCACCGCGCCGCCCGGAACATCGGCGGCCTGGCCCACGACCGGGGCCAGCTGCTGCTGCTCGGCCTGGGCACGACGGCCGGTGTCGTGGCCCAGGCCGGCGTTGATGGTGCCGAGCCTGCGGCGGGCCGGTCTGAGCCTCACCTGGAGGCCCGATTTCCACCACGAGGCGGTGCGCACGATCATGCGCCTGTCGGGCTGGACCTTCGGCCTGGTGGTGGCCAACCAGGTCGCCCTGATCGTCATCCTGACCCTGGCCGGACACACCCAGGGGGCGGTGAGCGCCTACACCTACGCGTGGACCTTCTTCCAACTCCCCTACGGCGTGGTGGCCGTGTCGATCATGTCGGCCACTGCGCCCGAGCTCACCGCCCACTGGTCGCGCGGGTGACCTCGTGGCCTTCCGCCGGCGGATGGCCACGGGACTGCGCACCACGATGGCCATCGTCGTGCCGGCCGCGGCGGGCGAGCTGATCCTGTCGCACCCGCTCGTGGCCCTGCTCCTCGCCCACGGGGTGACCACCGTGGCCGACACCGTCCCCACGGCCACGTCGCTCGCTCTGTTGGCCCTCGGACTCCCCGGCTTCTGCGTCTTCCTGTACGCCGTGCGCGTCCTGCAGTCGGTGCAGGACCTGCGGTCCGCCTTCTGGCTCTACGTGCTCGAGAACGGCATCAACATCGTGGCCGCCGTGGTCCTCGTCGGACCTCTGGGCGTCGTGCGGGGGATCGCCCTCTCCATCACGATCGCCTACACGGTGGCGGCCGTCGCCGCTCTGCTCCACCTGCGCACCCGGGTGCACGGCCTCGACGGTGACCTCGTCGTCGGACCGCTCCTCCACGTCGCCGTGGCGACGGCCGCCCTGGTGGTGGCGGCCGCCCTGGGCAGCAACGTCTCGGCGTCGGAGAGCAACCTCGGCCTGCTCCTGCGGGTGGCGGTCGGATCCCTGGCCGGAGGCGGTGCCTTCGTCCTCACCGCCGGCGTCCTGGGGGGCAGGGGTCGCCCACCGGCGGGCCGCCCGCCCCGGCGGGGACCGGAACCTCCCGACCCGCCCGACGATCCTCCACCCCGGGGCCGACGGGGCCGGAACGGGCTCCCCCCGCGGCCCGCCCCCCTGCCGCCGGCGGGGAGGCCGCCACTACGGCCGTCACGGCTCGGGCCGACACGACCGAGCGGTCCCCGATCGCCGGACCGTGGCAGACTCGGCGCCTGAGCACCATGCGTCGTCGCCACCGGCTCGGCGCACAACCGGAGGGAGGCCGATGGCCGCAGTCCAGGTGGTCACCGACAGCGCCTGCGACCTGACCCCGTCGATGGCCGACACGCTCGGCGTGCGTGTCGTTCCCCTGGCCATCCGCTTCGGTGCCGAGGAGCTGATCGACCGCGAGGAGCTGTCCATCAAGGAATTCTGGGACCGGGTGATCACGGGACCGGACATGCCCGAGACGGCGGCACCGTCTCCCGGCGCCTTCCGCCAGGCCTACCTCGACGCCGCCGAAGCGGGCTGCGACGGCGTCGTCTGCATCACGTTGTCCTCGGGTCTGTCAGCCACCTTCCAGGCGGCCACCACGGCCGCCGCCGACCTCCCGGTGGCCATGCCCGTCCGCGTGGTCGACTCGTTGACCGTCACCATGGGCGAGGGACTGCTGGCCGTGGCCGCGTCGGAGATGTCCAGGGACGGACGCACCCTCGACGACATCGTGACCGAGGTCGAGTCCCTGCGCGACCGCACCCACGTCTTCGGCGTCCTCGGGAGTCTCGACTTCCTGAAGAAGGGGGGCCGGATCGGTGGCGCCGCCCACCTGGTGGGCTCCCTGCTCTCCATCAAGCCGGTCATCGAGGTCCGCGACGGTGTGGTGGAGGTGGAGTCGAAGCAGCGGACCCGGGCCCGGGCCCTGCAGTACCTGGCCGGGAAGGTCCTCGAGTCGGGCCCCCTGGAGCGGCTGGCGGTGGCCAACGGGATGGCCGGGGACATCGACGAGCTGTTGTCGCTTCTCGAGAAGGCTCATCCCGAACACGAGACCGTCCTGAGCGACCTGGGTCCCGTCATCGGCGCCCACGCCGGGCCGGGAACGGTCGGGGTGTGCTACCAACTCGCACGCTGAGCAGGCCCATCGAGGCGCCCGACTAGTCTCGGGCCCATGAATGACCAGGGTGTCGACCCCTCGGCCGGTCCCGGCGGGGCCGGGGCGCAGTGGCAGACGCGGGTCGTCGACACCGTCGAGGACGTCGTCTCCGCCGTCCACGACCGCGTCATCCGTCCGCTCGTGCTCGTCACCCGGGCCGTCGTCTTCGGGATCCTCGTGGCCACGATGACCCTCCTGGTGAGCATCCTGCTCTCCATCGCCGTGGTCCGTCTGCTGGACGTCTACGCCTTCCGGGGCCGTGTCTGGGCGTCGGATGCCCTGGTGGGCGGGCTCCTCACCGTCGGCGGCCTGGTGCTCTGGACCAGACGCCGGTCCCGCGGCAACGCCCCGACGCCGTGACCGTGCCCGAGACCCACGACGTCGTCATCCTCGGGTCGGGGCCGGCCGGGCTCACGGCGTCCATCTACACGGCCCGGGCCAATCTCAGACCCCTGGTGATCGAGGGGGAACCCTCCTCCACGAGCGACCAACCCGGTGGGCAGCTGATGCTGACCACCGACGTCGAGAACTACCCGGGCTTCGTCGACGGCATCATGGGGCCCGAGCTCATGGAGCGCTTCCGCGACCAGGCCGCCCGCTTCGGCGCCACGTTCGTCACGCGCAAGGCCACCAAGGTGGATCTGTCGGCGCGCCCGTTCCGGGTGTGGACCGACAGCCCCACCGACGGCGACGCCGACGTGTCGGCGCGGGCCCTCATCGTGGCCACGGGGGCCCGGTCGCTCATGCTGGGCGTGCCGGGCGAGAGCCGTCTTCTCGGCCACGGGGTCTCGACGTGTGCCACCTGCGACGGGTTCTTCTTCCGCGAACAGCACATCGCCGTGATCGGCGGCGGTGACTCGGCGCTCGAAGAGGCACTGTTCCTCACGCGTTTCGCCGCCACGGTCACCGTCATCCACCGGCGCAAGGAACTGCGGGCCTCGAAGATCATGCAGGACCGGGCCTTCGCCAATGACAAGATCGTCTTCCGCTGGGACACGACGGTCAACGAGGTCCTGGGCGAGGGCAAGGTCTCGGGGCTCTCGCTGCGCAACACGGTGACCGGTGAGGACGACGAGCTCTCCCTGTCCGGGGTGTTCGTGGCCATCGGACACGTGCCCAACAGTGGGATCTTCGCCGGCCAGCTCGACGTGGACGAGGCCGGCTACATCCGCACCACGACCGGTTCACGCACGAACGTCGAAGGCGTCTTCGTGTGCGGCGACGTCCAGGACCACGTCTACCGGCAGGCCGTCACCGCCGCCGGGTCCGGGTGCATGGCGGCCATCGACGCCGAGCGCTGGCTCGAGGCCGATGGCCACGGTTGAGCCCGGGCCACGGGCCCGGCCGGGGACGGGGGACGGGGTAGAAGATGGACGGTCCCCGGAATGCGAACCCCCCACCCGGGGTTACACGTCCGTTCGACATGCGTGCCCACCACCGGCACGCCGCGGAAGGAGCAGTTGATGAGCGAGGGGATCGCAACGCTGAGCGACGCTACGTTTGACGAGCATGTCAAGTCGGCCGACACACCGGTACTGGTGGACTTCTGGGCCGAGTGGTGCGGTCCGTGCAAGATGATCGCCCCCGTCCTCGAGGAGATCCTGGGGGAACAGAGGGGGAAGATCGGGATCGCCAAGCTCAACATCGACGAGAACCTGGACGTGACGCGCCGGTACGAGGTGATGAGCATCCCGACGATGATCCTGTTCAAGGACGGCGAGCCGCAGGTGCGGATCGTGGGGGCCCGAGGCAAGGCCCAGCTCCTGCAGGAGCTGCAGGCGTACCTGTAATCCCGGGGTCCGTCCTCCCCTTGCGGCCGGGCGACAGCGGGGCGGCCGTCGCCGACCTGCAGCACCGGCTGGGCGGCCTCGGCCTGCCGTGCCCGCCCGACGCCGACGGGCTCTTCGGGGCCGGGACCGCCGCCGCCGTGGAGGCGTTCCAACACCGCCGGGGCCTGCGCGTCGACGGGATCTGCGGCCGCCAGACGTGGGGGGCCCTGGTCGAGGCGGGGTTCCGCCTGGGTGACCGGTTCCTCTATCTGCACGCCCCCATGTTCCGGGGGGACGACGTGGCCGACCTGCAGCACCGCCTGTCCGCCCTCGGTTTCGACACGGGCCGTGTCGACGGCATCTTCGGCGGGCTCACGTCCTGCGCCCTGGCCGACTTCCAGCGCAATACGAGCCTGCCCGTGGACGGGATCCTGGGTGCCTCGACCCTGCGGGAGCTCAAGCGGGTCATGCCGCGCCACCCCGAGCCCGAGCTGGTCAGCTCCGTGCGCGACCGCGAACGGCTCCGGCAGGCCCCCCGGACCCTGCTGGGGCGGCGCCTGGCCATCGGGGAGGAGGGTGGTCTCGACGTGCTGGTCACGGCCGTGCGCCGCCACCTGGCGGCCACCGGCGCCGACGTGGTCCCTCTTCTCCACCCCGACGGGTCGCTGCAGGCAGCGGCGGCCAACGCCGCCGCTGTCGAGGCCTACGTGGGGCTCCGCCTGGACCCCGACCGGGCCCACTGCTCCGTGTCGTACTACCGCGGGTACAGCTACGAGTCGGCCGGCGGCCGGCACCTGGCCGAGTTGCTCCAGTCGCTCGCCGCCGGCGCCCTCGGGATCCCCGCCGACGGCGTCCAGGGCATGTCCCTGCCCGTCCTGCGTGAAACCCGCATGCCGGCCGTGATCCTCGAGGTGGGGCCCCCGGCCGCCGTGGTGGAGCATGCCGGCGCCCTCGCCCACGCCATCGTGGAGGCGCTCACCATGTGGGCCGTGTCCCCCGTCGACTGAGGCGACCCTCTCGCCGAGGGTCGAACTCCCGCCGTCGACTGTCCACAGCCTCATGCACAGGTTGTGGATGACACTGCACATACCATCGAGCGTTAGATTCCCACTCTATGTGGTTACGAGAGGGCTTCCCTCAGGCGTGCACCGATCGAAATCTCACTTTCCGCACTAACACATCAGAGTCCCGGGGGGACGGGGCCGCCGCCCACCATGAGCTTGTAGATGCGCTCCAGGTCCTCGAGGGTGGCGAATTCGACCAGGACCCGACCCCGTTTGGCCCCCATGTCAACCTTCACCCTCGTGTTGAGATGGTTGGACAGGAGATCCTCGAGCTCGAGGACCCCGGGGGCAGGAAGGCGGCGGCGCGTGCCGGCGTCCCCCGTCGCCTCCTCGGTCCTGGCATCGGGCACCCGTGGGGCCGCTTCCTGGCGCGCCACGGGCACCCCGTTGGCGGCCTCGGGCAGATCGGCCTCGGGCAGATCGGCCTCGGCGCCCTGGACGTGGCGACGGATCGACTCCTCCACGGCCCGGACGGTCAGGCCCTCGGCGACGGCCCGCTTGGCCAGCTCCTCCTGGAACGACCGGTCCGGCGTTCCCAGGAGTGCCCGAGCGTGTCCGGCGCTGATGGTGCCGTCGGCCAACGCCCGCTGGACACCGGCGGGCAACTGGAGCAGGCGGAGGGTGTTGGTGACGGTGGTCCGGCTCTTCCCCACTCGCGCCGCCACCTGTTCGTGCGTGTAGTCGAACTCGTCGACGAGCTGTTGGAATGCCGCCGCTTCTTCCAGGGCGTTCAGGTCCTCCCGGTGGAGGTTCTCCACCAGGGCCTGTTCGAGGCTGTGCACGTCCGAGACGGTCTGGACCAGCACCGGCATGGTCTGCAGGCCGGCCCGGCGGGCGGCGCGCCACCGTCGCTCGCCGGCTATCAGCTCGTAGTCGTCGGTACCGGCCTCCCGCACGAGGACGGGTTGGAGGACTCCCACCTCGCGGATGGAGGAGGCCAGCGACGTCATCGCCTCCTCGTCGAACCGCGTCCGGGGTTGCAGCGGGTTGGGACGGATGCTCGAGATCGACACCTCCCGGAGGGTCGAACTGCGGTCCCTGGCCACCTCGGCCGGGATCAACGCGCCAAGGCCCTTGCCCAATCCGCTACGACGCGCCACCGCTGACCTCCTTGGCTAGCTCCCGGTAGGCGATGGCTCCGCGCGACGTCGGGTCGAAGACCGTGATCGGTTGCCCGAAGGAAGGGGCCTCGGAGATCCGTACCGTCCGGGGTATGACATTCCTGCACACCTTGTTCCCGAAATGGGTCCGGACCTCGTCGGCCACCTGCTCGGCCAGTTTGGTCCGGGCGTCGTACATGGTGAGCACGATGGTCGAGACTTCGAGCTTCTCGTTGAGGTTCGCCTGGACCAGATGGACGTTGCGCAACAACTGCCCGAGACCTTCCAGGGCGTAGTACTCGCACTGGATGGGGACGAGCACCTCGTCGGCGGCGGCCAGGCCGTTCACCGTGATGAGCCCGAGGGACGGCGGGCAGTCGATCAGGATGAATTCGAAGTCGCCGCTGACGGCCTCGAGGGCCCGGCGCAGTTTCAGCTCTCGACTGAAGCTGGGGACCAACTCGATCTCGGCACCGGCCAGATCGATGGTCGCCGGGGCCACGAACAGGTTCTTCATGCTGGTCGGCTCGACGGCATCTTCGAGGGACACGTCCCTCATCAGGACGTCGTACATCGAGAGCTCGAAGGACCGGGCGTCGATCCCCAGGCCGGTGGTGGCGTTGCCCTGGGGGTCGAGGTCAACCACCAGGACGCGATAGCCGAGCTCGGCCAGCGCCGCCCCCAGATTGACCGCCGTGGTCGTCTTCCCCACCCCGCCCTTCTGGTTGGCCACGGCCAGGATGCGGGGAACCGGCCGGGGGATGTAATCGCCCCGCTCCACCTCGCCCTCCTCGGTCACCAACCCGAGGGGATCTTTGGCCGGGCGGTCGGCGGGTGAACTCTCGGCGCGGGGTTCGGGGATCGGCGTGTGGTCCTCGGCGGGTTGGGCGGCGGGTTGATCGACCGCCGACACCACCACGGGCGCCTCCGGCGCCGCCGGGGCTTCTCCCCCGGGCCCGGGCGGCTCGTCGCCCATCGTCACCGCCGTCGGCGAGGGTTCCTCGACGGGACCCTGGTCGCTTGTCTCCTTGGAGCGTTGTCCCTGGTCCGGCCGCTGATCTCGACCTCTGATGCGGACGCGCACCGTCAACTCTTCAGGTGGTTCGGATTCACGTGCCCCATCCTTCCCATCCCCACACCCCGGGTCAAGCTTTACGGGCGCCTTTCCCGCGTTTGTTTCACGTGGAACATCGTCCTGAGGGTCGGAATTGCCGGACATCCGGCGGTCCACCTGTTGGGGCGGAATGTTTCACGTGGAACATGACCCGTGCTCCGCTATCCCGGGAGGGAACCCTGTCCCACCCGGTACAGAGGGCGTTTGGCCGGCACGCCGACCCGGCGCGGGAAGCGTTCCGGGCAGGGAGCGCTCTGGCGCAGGATCACATACCCGAAGGGGTCCCGCCGCACGGCCAGGGGTTCGAGCCCCACGCCGGCCAGGGCCTCCCGGGGCCAACGGTCGTCCACGTCGTCCGACCCCGTGGCGGGAGGCTCGGACACGATCAGGGTTCCTCCCGGCCGGAGGAAGGGGGCGGCACATTCGGCGGTGACGGGCGGGGGACCGAAAGATCGGGCCACCACCAGGGAGAAGGTCCCGCGTAGGCCCTCGGTGCGACCGGCCACCTCTGCCCGCAGCGTCACGACCCGGACCCGGTTGCCCCAACCCTGTTCCTCGACGACCTGCGCCAGGAACCGGGTCCGGCGCTCGCTGCTGTCGAGGAGGACGCCGTCACGGTTAGGCCACCGGTGGGCCAGGACCAGGCCGGGAATACCGCCGCCGGACCCCAGATCCATCCACGGTCCGGCGCCGGGGTCGGTCGTGACCGTCTGGCCCGGGAGTGCGCCACCGGTCATGGCGGAGTCCGCGGCGTCAGCGAATCCCTGGGCGTGGGCGATATGGACGGCCAGGGGCCCCTCTCCCAGAAAGCCCCACTCTCGTGCCTGACGGAGGGCTTCGATCAATGACGGGGGCAACGGCGGGTGCCCTCCGGACGGCACGGTGTTCACCGACCCGGACGACCCGGTAGTCCGGCGGTCCGGAGGGGCGACACCGCGGCCCGTGGAATCCCGTCAGTCGTCGATGTCGGAGTCGGAGTCGGATCCGGCGGTGGTGTCCAGAGGCGAGACGACGACGTACCGACGTGGTTCCTCGCCTTCCGATCGCGTCTGGACACCCTCGATCTCGGTCACGGTGTCGTGGACGACTTTCCGGTCCGGAGCCAACATCGGTTCCAGGGCCTGCTCCGAGCCGCTGGAGAGGACCTCTTCGGCCACCTGCCGGGTGAAGCGTTGGAGGGCGTCGGCCCGCTTGGCCCGGTAGCCGGCGACATCGACCAGGATCCGCTCGGTGGGTCCCGCCGTGCGGCTCTGCACCACCGTGCGAGCCAGCTCCTGGAGCGCCCCCAGGGTGGCTCCCCCACGCCCGACCAGGATGCCGAGCTCCTGACCTTCGACCACGACCTCGACCGTCTCGGAATCGATGACGCGTACCGACACCGCCGCCTCGAGCCCGATCTCCTCGATCAGACCCTCGACGAACTCTCGAGCCGACTCCCCTTGTTCCTCCAGTGACAGGACTTCACCCACACTCGCCTCCTCGTTTGCGCCGGGCCGTCCCGGGCCCTCTCCCCCACGTCGGGGGCGTTCCTTGTCGGGACCTCTCCCGCCTGCATTGGTCGATCCCGGGGCGGTCCCCCCCGACGCGCCGTCGGACGAACGGCCGGCCCCTCCACGCGAACCGCGGCGGCGACTGCGGGGGGCCGACCCCTGCCCACCGGAGCCGTTCTTGGCTGGCGTCGTCTCGGTCAGGGCACCGTCCACCTCGGGAGAGGGGGTCTGGGCCACCGACGTCGCCCGCTGGCCACCACGCCCGGTACCTCCACGACCCCCCCCGTCGCGTCGTTGCTCCTGGGCCGGACGGCGCGAGCGACCGCGCTTGGGCCGCGGGCTGGTCGGGCGGACGCGGGCACGGACCCTGGCCTCGCCTCGCATTCTCCCGAACAGCCCGGCTCGGGGTTCGTTCACCACCACGAACTCGGCGTCGGCGTCGTCCACGCCCAGTTGGTCCAGGGCTGCGTCCTTCGCCTCCGCGACGGTCCGACCCGTCGTCTCGACCCATTCCATGCCGCTATCGATCCTTCCGTTCCCGCTTCGTCTTGGAGCGGGGATGCGTCGGCTTCTTCTCGCCGGCGCCGTTGGTCCCGGCGCCGTTCGTGTTCTTGGCCGCGCCGGGGCCGGGACCGTTGGCCTTGGCACCGTTCGTCCCGGTGGCGGCGGTGCCGGGGGGTTTGGCGGGGGGTCTCCCGGAGTTCTTGGGGCCACCGTTCGATGACGACCCCTGTCCCGATCCGGCGGCGGGGGGGCCCTTCTTCGGCGTCTGGCCACCGTCTGCCGGGGGGAGGGCTTTTGCCCGCTGCTGCGCCTCTTTCTGTTCGAGTGCCTGCTTCTGCATGTCTGCCAGCCGCTCCAGGAGGGGGCGGCGGCGGGGTTTCGTTCCGGCGCCACTCCCACCCGACGGCAGAACACCCTCGACCGCCGCCGGTCGCGCCTTGTTGAGGGTGCCGGAACGGAAGATCGCCTCCTGGATCCCGATCCGGCACAGGCTCGAGACGATGAAGTAGATGTTGACACCGGCGGCGATATTGATGTAAATGACGGCGAAGATAAGCGGCATATAGCGCTGCATCATCTGCGCCTGAGGATTGGATTGCGCAAACTGCGGGTTTCGGTTATTCAGTTGGCGCATTTGGAAGTATTGAAGGCCGATGGCGATCAGGATGAGCGAAGCGTACGGGATGGCCTGGACGAAGGTGTGGTGGCTGAGCACCTTGTCGGCCAAATTGATCCCGAATGCCGGGATGTTTCCCGGACTGTGGACGAGATTCCGGTACAGCTTCGTGTTGTTGCCGATATAGCGGGGGAGAGCACAGATCGCTTGGTGGCAAATACCTTTGGGGTCGGCCAGAGTGGGGGGCAGGCCGTTCTTTCCGCGGGTGATGGTATTTGCCAGACCCTTGATGACCCCATACAGGATAATGAAGACCGGGAACTGGGCCACCATGGGCAGACACCCACCGGCGGGATTGACGCCGTGCTCCTTGTAGAGCTTCATCATCTCTTCGTTGAGGGTCTGACGGTCGCCCTTGTACTTCTGCTGGATCTTCTTCAGCTCGGGGCTCAGCCGTTGCATCGCCACCATCGACTTCGTGCTCTTCACCGTGAGCGGTGCGGTGACGATCATCACCACCACGGTGAGCAGGGCGATGGCGATGGCGTAGTTGGGGATCAGCGCGTAGAAGAAGGCGATGATCGTCCCCATGAGGTCGTAGAGGGGCTTGAAGATGTTGCCCAGGGTGCTTCCCAGCACGGGGATCAGCGCTCAGCATGGTGTCCCCCTCACTCCGGTACCGGGTCGACGCCGTGGCCGGCCCATGGGTGGCAGCGGCCGATACGGCGCACGGCCAGGACCCCGCCCCGCAGCAGGCCGTGGCGTTCGAGGGCCTCCAGGGCGTAGTCCGAGCACCCGGGGACGTAGCGGCACGGCGACGGCCGGCCGGCCCGAAGGAGCTGGTAGAGGGCGATTGCCCGCCCCGCCATCCGGGTGGGGAGGCGGGGGGTGGACGGGGGGAGGATCGTGGCGCTCACCGGTGCCGCCCCCCACTCGCCGCTGTCATCGCTGTTGCCACTTGTCGTCCTCAGATCCTCGTAGGAAAGCCCCGATGCGCCTGGGTGGGCCGCCACCAGGTAGGCGCCGGGTTCCAGGCCCACCACGCCGGCCACGGCCGCCCGGAGCCGTCGGCGCAGCCGGTTCCGGACCACCGCCTTGCCCACCCGCTTGCCGACGGCGTAGGCGACCCGGGGTCGTGGCGCCCCACCGGCGGCGTAGGTCACGGTCACCGCTCCACGGCGGGCCCGGCGGCCGGACCGGCGCAGCGCCTCGAACGTGGCGCGGTCCTGGATGCGCCAGATCACTCCGGGGTTGCCCGCTCTAGGCGGACAGGCGGTGCCGGCCCCGTAGGCGCCGGGACCGGATGATGGCACGGCCGGCCCGCGTCGACATGCGGTGCCGGAACCCGTGGTTCTTCGCCCGTTTCCGGACGTTGGGTTGATAGGTTCGCTTCACGTCCCTTCGTTCCTTCCTGGGCCGGCGGAGGGGGCAGGCCAGCCGGGGCCTCGTGCGACGGCGCACGACAGCGGCCCTGAGTCGTGACCGTAGATGTTAGGCGAGTCCCCGAACACCGACCAGGCAGCGCTTTCGTGAACGGTGCCAGGAGCCACTAGCAGCCCCTGTGGGGGCGGTGTACCGTGCCACCACACCGGTCGGCTCTCCTCCTCGAAGGTCGCCCGGAGACGACGCCCTCCTTCCCCGGGGCCTTGACATCCCGCCCACCACGGCCGGGAACGAGCGTCCGAGCAATCCACACCTGTGGATCTCCTTGTGGACAAATCCTGCGATCGGGGGGCGGAGGGCCTGGTGAACGACACGAACGACCTGTGGAAGCGCTGTGCGGACGCGCTCCGGGAGCAGGTGTCGGACGCCACCTGGCGTACCTGGTTGACCGGGCTTGTGCCGCAGGCCTTCGACGGCGACCTCCTCGTCCTGACCGCTCCGAGCACCCTGGTCCGGGACCGGATCGAGAACCGCTTCCTGGGGCTCATCGCCGCCGCCGTCTCCGACGTCGCCGCCCAGCAGGTCACCGTCCGTCTGGACGTGGCCGAGGTAGCCGTGGCCGAGCCCGTCCGATGACCTCCCGCCGGTCCTGGACGAGGAATCCGGTGCCGATCCGCCGTCGCCAGGGGGAGGATCGACCCGGCGGCGCCGGTGGCCCGACGATGCCAGTGCCGGGGGACTCGATCCCCGCTACGGCTTCGACTCCTTCGTCATCGGGTCGTCCAACCGGTTTGCGCACGCAGCGGCACTCTCCGTGGCCGAAATGCCGGCCCGGTCCTACAACCCGCTGTTCATCCACGGCGGTGCCGGCCTCGGGAAGACCCACCTCCTGCACGCCATCGGGAACTACGTCCGGGACAACTTCGCCGGACGGCACGTCCGCTATGTCTCGACCGAGACGTTCATGAACGAGTTCGTGGACGCCATCAGGAACAACACCACGGCCGCCTTCAAGCGTCACTACCGCGAGTGCGACGTCCTGCTGATCGACGACGTCCAGTTCATGGAGGGCAAGGAATCGCTGCAGGAGGAGTTCTTCCACACCTTCAACCACCTCTACGGGGCGTCCAAGCAGGTCGTCCTGACCTCGGACCGGCCTCCCAAATCGATCGCCACCCTCGAGGACCGTCTCCGCAGCCGCTTCCTGTCCGGGCTCATCACCGACGTCCAGCCTCCCGAGCTCGAGACACGACTGGCCATCTTGCAGAAGAAGTCCGAGCGCGAACCCTTCCCGGTCCCCGACGACGTCCTCGAGTTCATCGCCGCCAACGTCAAGGGCAACATCCGCGAGCTCGAGGGGGCCTTGATCCGGGTCTGCGCCTTCGCCAGTCTCAACCACCAGCCCTCTCCCGTGACCTGGCCGAACACGTCCTGTCGGACATCCTCCTGGCGGGCCAGCCCCGCCGGATCACGCCGGGCATGATCCTCGAGGCCACGGCGTCGACGTTCGGTTTCACCGTCGACGACCTGTGCGGACCGAGCCGCCGACGGCCCCTCGTGATCGCCCGGCAGATCGGCATGTACGTCTTCCGGGAGATGACCGACTTCTCGCTACCCGGCCATCGCCCGGGAGTTCGGTGGGCGCGACCACACCACGGTCATGCACGCCGTCGACAAGATCTCCTCCCTGATGAAGGAACGGCGCCAGATCTACGACCAGGTCACCGAGTTGATCCTGCACATCAAGAGCGGTGTATGACCCTGTGGGGAAGACTCGACCAACTGTGGATACGGGTGTCCCGGGTCGGGGATGACGGGGGCTCTCTGACCGAGGCCACCGCGTCCACCGGTGGACGACGGTGGACGAGCGGTGGACGACGAGACCGGCTCTGGCCTCGGCCGACGCCCGCTCATCCACAATCCACAACCCCTATTACTGTCACTGTCAGAATTCAATTCTTTAAAGAGCAAGGGGCCCTGTGTGAAGTTCCGTTGTGAACGCGACACCCTCGTCGAGGCGTTGACGACCGCCGGGCGGGCGGTGACCACCCGCGGCTCGACGGCGGCGGCACTGTCGGGGATCCGGATCGAGGTGGCGGGGAACCGGCTCACCGTGGTCGGGACGGATCTCGATCTGACGGTCCGCGTCGAGAGCGAGGCCATCGGCCTCGACGACGGAACGGTGGTCACGCCGGCCCGGCTGGCGGCCGACATCGTGCGGTCGCTCGAACCCGGTGCGGTGACGTTCGAGGGCGGTGAGGACGAGGTCGAGATCTCGGCGGCCCGGTCGCGGTTCGTGGTGCGGACCTTCTCCGTCGAGGACTTTCCCGTTCTCCCCGACCCGAGGCCGGACCAGGTGAGGCTGCCGGCCGCCGGTCTGGCCGAGGCGCTACGCCAGGTGGTGCGGGCCGCCTCCAACGACGACGCCCGGCCCCTGTTGACCGGTGTCCTGGTGGCGGCCGAGGGGACGGGGACCCGACTGGTGGCCACCGACTCGTACCGGCTGGCCCTGCGGGACCTGACCGGGACCGGGCCGCTGCCCGAGGGGACCGACCAGATCCTCATCCCGGCCCGGGCCCTGACGGAGCTGCAGCGCCTCCTGCCGACGGCAGGCGGCAAGGACGGCGGGGGCAAGGAGAAGGAGGACGGTGCTGCCGACGTCGGCTTCTCGGTGAGCGATCTCGACGCCACGTTCACAGCGTCCGGGGTCCGCTTGATGACCCGGCTCCTCGACGGAAAGTTCCCCGACTACCGGCAGCTGATCCCGCCGGGGTACCCGAACCAGCTCCGCGTGGGCAAGGAGTCCCTCCTCGACGCCCTGCGTCGGGTGCGCCTGCTCGTCCGTGACAACACCACGCCGGTGCGGTTGTCGATGCGGGCGGGCGGCGTCGAACTGACCGTGGTCTCCCAGGAAGTCGGTCACGCCAGCGAGGACGTCGACGCCGACTACGAGGGCGAGGAGCTGACGGTCGCCTTCAACCCCAGCTACCTGATCGACGGTGTCGAGGCCGTACTCGGCGACGAGGTCGTCCTCGAGACGCTGGACGCCACCAAGCCGGCGACGGTCCGTGCTCCCGAGCACGATGACTACCGGTACCTCCTCATGCCGGTACGCGTCTCCTAGATGTCGCCTCCGCCAGGTCCGCATGGCCATCACCACCCTGTGGTTGACCGATTTTCGTTGCTTTCCTGAGGCCTTCATCGAACCCGATCCGCAGGGCCTGACGGTGTTGCGCGGTCCCAACGGCTCGGGCAAGACGTCGGTCCTCGAAGCGGTGGGCTGGCTGGCCACGCAGCGATCGCTGCGGGGGGCCTCGCGCGACGTCCTCGTCCGGACTGGCGCGTCACGGGCCATCGTGCGGGCCGAGACGATGACGGCGACGCGCCGGGTCCTCATCGAGGCGGAGCTGCCCGCCACCGGGACGGCCCGGGTCCAGGTCAACCGGCAACCGGTCCGCCGCCGGGCCGAGCTGGCCGAGGCGGTGCGCGTCACGGTGTTCTCGCCCGACGATCTCCACCTGGTCCAGGACGGTCCCGCCGGCCGGCGGGAGTACCTCGACGAGGTGCTCGTCGATCAGCACCCCCGGTTCGAGCTCCTCACGTCCGAGGTCGATCGGGTGCTGCGGCAACGGGCGTCGGTGCTGCGCCAGGCCGGGAACCGGCTCGACGCCGACATCGTCGCCACCCTCGACGTGTGGGACGACCGCCTGGCCACGCGCCGGATCCGAGCTGGCCGAGGCCCGATGCACGCTCGTCGCCGAGCTCGCCCCCCTCGTGTCCGAGGCCTACGGGCACCTGGCCGGGTCGCCGCAGCCCGTGACACTGTCGTACCGCCGTTCGTGGGACGGGGACCTGGCGCGAGGCCCTGGGCCAGACGGCGCAGCGAAGATCTGCGGCGCCAGGTCACCTCGGTCGGCCCCCATCGCGACGAGCTCGACATCAGCGTGGGCCCCGGACCGGCCCGGACCCACGCCTCGCAGGGCGAGCAACGATGCGTGGCGCTGGCGTTGCGCCTGGCCACGCACGAGTTGCGCCGTCGCGACACCGACGAACCCCCGGTCCTGCTGCTCGACGACGTGTTCTCCGAGCTCGACGCCCGACGCTCGGCATCCCTGGTCGAGCAGTTGCCGGCCGGCCAGGTCCTGCTGACCACGGCCGTCGATCCTCCCCCGGCGGTGACGCCGGATCGTGTGGTCGAGGTCGCCGGGGGGCATGCTGTCGAGCGTGGCGGGCCGGCGATGACGGGACCGGGCCCTCGCTACGACAGCCGCGGGCGCACCGCGCGGGGGTCCCGTCCCCATGTCCGAGGCTCTGGGGGCGGTGGCCGGTCGTCTGGGACTCGGACGGACCGACCTGATCGCCGTCGGTCTTCGGACGGTGGGAGGAGCTGGTGGGACCGTCGGTGGCCGCGCACGTGCGCCCGGTCCGCCTGGTGGCCGGGACCCTCGTGGTGAGCGCCGACCATCCGGCCTGGGCGACGCAGATCCGGCATCTCGCGCCCGAGATCCTCGGCCCGGGTGGCGTCGGAATTCGGAGGCGACGGACGCCCCGTCCGACTCGAGATTCGTGTGCGGGGCTGATGCCGCCGGGCCCGACCGGGCCCGTCGTCGGGTTGGGCAGCGGCTCCGCCGAAGGCGGTCGTCGGAGCCCGGAGCCGGCACAGCCTCCTGGTACACTGAGAGCATCGGAATCACACGACAGGGGTCCTTTCCGCGGGACCTCGTCGCCGTGGTTCCCCCTGTCGTTCGAGGATCTGAAAGGGCGCGTTTGTGGCGCTGAAGGTTGAGCCGGAAGTGGTCGACAAAAAGCGCGGGTCCTCTTACGACGCCACCGACATCACCGTTCTCGAGGGCCTCGAGCCGGTCCGGCAACGCCCGGGCATGTACATCGGCTCCACCGGGCCGACCGGGCTTCACCACCTGGTCTGGGAGGTCGTCGACAACGCCGTCGACGAGGCCATGGCCGGGTACTGCACCCAGATCGACGTGACCCTTCTGGCCGACGGGGGGTGCCGGGTCAAGGACAACGGTCGCGGGATCCCCGTCGATCCCCACCCGCAGTACCCCGACCGCTCGGCCGCCGAGCTCGTCCTCACCACCCTGCACGCCGGCGGGAAATTCGGCGGGTCGGGCTACAAGGTGTCGGGCGGCCTGCACGGCGTCGGGGTGTCGGTCGTGAACGCCCTGTCCTCGCGGCTGGTGCTCGAGATCGACCGCGACGGCGAGCACCACGTGGCCGTCTTCACCGACGGCGGTGAGCCGAAGGAGCCGCTCCACGTCACCGGCCCGGCCCCGAAGGACCGGACCGGCACGACGGTGACCTTCTGGCCCGACGCGTCGGTGTTCGAGGAGATCGACTTCCGGGCCCAGACGGTCCTCGAGCGCCTCCAGGTCATGGCCTTCCTGAACAAGGGCCTCGAGATCCGATTCGCCGACGAGCGGGCCGATCGGGAACAGAAGATCGTCTACCGCTACACCGGCGGGATCGTCGACTACGTCAAGCACCTGAACGCGGCCAAGGAGTCGCTGTTCCGCAAGGTGTGCTCGTTCGGGCAGGCGGAGAACGACCAGGAGGTCGAGATCGCGCTGCAGTGGAACACCGGGTTCCACGTCTCGATCCACTCCTTCGCCAACGGCATCTCCACCAACGACGGCGGCATGCACGAAGAGGGCTTCCGCAAGGCCCTCACCAACGTCGTCAACCGCTACGCGCGGGCCAAGGGGCAACTGAAGGAGAAGGACCCCAACTTCGACGGCGACGACATCCGTGAAGGACTGACGGCCATCATCTCGGTCCGCCTCACCGATCCGCAGTTCGAGGGCCAGACCAAGGCCAAGCTCGGGAACGTGACCATCCGCTCGCTGGTGGAGCGGGCCACCAACGAGAAGTTGGCCGAATGGCTCGAGGAGAACCCGCGCGAGGCCAACCAGATCGTCCAGAAGTCGACGACGGCGGCCCGGGCCCGGATCGCCGCCCAGACGGCGCGTGACCTCACCCGACGCAAGTCGGCGCTCGACGGGGCCGGACTCCCGGGCAAGCTCGTCGACTGCTCGTCACGCGACCCGCGGGAGAGCGAGCTGTTCATCGTCGAGGGGAACTCCGCCGGTGGATCGGCCAAGGACGCCCGCAATCCCCGCACCCAGGCCATCCTCCCCATCCGGGGGAAGATCCTGAACGTCGAGCGGGCCCGGATCGACAAGATGCTCAAGAACGCCGAGATCCAGGCGCTCATCGCCGCCATCGGTGCCGGGCTGGCCGAGGAATTCGACGTCGAGAAGATCCGCTACCACAAGGTGATCGTCCTGGCCGACGCCGACGTGGACGGGTCCCACATCCGGACGCTGCTGCTCACCTTCTTCTTCCGCCAGATGAAGCCGCTGGTCGAAGGAGGCTTCGTCTACGTGGCCCAACCGCCGCTGTACTCGACCCTGGTGGGCAAGGAGAAGGTCTATCTGAAGGACGACCTGGCGCGGGCCCGGTTCCTCGAGGAGCACCCCAATCACCAGAAGGAGTTCCAGCGCCTGAAGGGACTGGGCGAGATGGACTTCAACGAGCTGCGGGACACGACCATCGACCCGGGCCGCCGGTCGCTGCTGCAGGTGACGGTGGAGCAGGCGGCGCGTGGCCGACGAGGTGTGCTCGGTTCTCATGGGCGACGACGTCGAGCTGCGCCGCCACTTCATCCAGAGCAATGCCAAGGACGTGCGGTTCCTCGACATCTGAGGACGGGCCCCGGCGCGGTGCGCCGGCTGATCGCACGAAGATCGAAGGGATAGACGACAGACGATGGCCAGACGGGGCGCCGGCGGGACGGGAGACTCCGGGTCGGGCGGCACGGGCACCGACGTGCCGGATCCGCCGTCGGGATCGATCGAGCCCATCGAGATCCAAGAGGAGATGGAGCGCTCGTTCCTCGAGTACTCCATGTCGGTCATCATGTCGAGGGCCCTCCCCGACGTCCGCGACGGGCTGAAGCCGGTGCACCGCCGGATCCTGTACTCGATGGACAGCCAGAACCTCCGGCCCGACCGACCGCACGCCAAGTGCGCCAAGGTCGTGGGCGAGGTCATGGGCACCTACCACCCGCACGGCGACATGGCCATCTACGACGCCCTGGTCCGGATGGTCCAGGACTTCAGCCTCCGTCACCCGCTCATCGACGGCCACGGCAACTTCGGCGGTACGGGGCCGGACGAGGGCCCGGCGGCCATGCGCTACACCGAATGCCGACTGGCGCCCCTGGCCCTCGAGCTGTTGGCCGGCATCGACGAGGAGACGGTCGACTTCGTCCCCAACTACGACGGCTCCAACGAAGAGCCCGTGGTCCTGCCGGCCCGCTTCCCCAACCTCCTCGTCAACGGCTCGCAGGGCATCGCCGTGGGCATGGCCACCAACATCCCGCCGCACAACCTGGGCGAGGTGATCGACGCCACCCTGCATGTGATCGAGAACCCCGAGGCGACGTCGGACGACCTGATGCAGTTCGTGAAGGGTCCGGACTTCCCCACCGGGGCCACCATCCTCGGCCGCCAGGGGATCCTCGACGCCTACCGGACCGGTAAGGGGTCGGTGAAGATGCGGGCCGTGGCCGAGATCGACGAGTCGCGCGGGACGACCCGGATCGTCGTCACCGAATTCCCGTACCAGACGTCGGTCGAGGTGGTCGAGAAGAAGATCGCCGACCTCGTCCACGCCCGGGAGCTCGACGGGATCAGCCGGACCCAGAACGACTCGGCCGGCCGCCAGGCCCGACTCGTGATCGAGCTCAAGCGCGACGCCAACGCCAACGTCGTCCTCAACAACCTCTACAAGCACACGCCCGATGCAGACGAGCTTCGGGGTCAACGTCGTGGCCCTCGTCGACGGCGTCCCCCGGACCCTGAGCCTGGCCCAGTGCGGTGTCCCACTACGTCGCCCACCAGATCGAGGTCGTCACCCGCCGGTCGGAGTTCCGGTTGGGCAAGGCCAGAGACCGGGCCCACATCGTCGAAGGGCTCCTCAAGGCCATCGACATGCTCGACGCCGTCATCGCCGCCATCCGTGGCTCCGACGATCGCCCGGCGGCGCGCGAAGCGCTCATGGCGGAGCCGTTCTCCTTCTCCGAGGACCAGGCCATCCACATCCTCGACATGACGCTCGGACGACTCACCCGCCTCGGCCGCTCCGAGCTCGAAGAGGAGATGGCCAAGCTGCGCGAGACGATCGCCGAGCTCGAGGCCATCCTCGGCGACCCGGCCAAGCTCCGCGCCGTCATCGCCGAAGAGCTCGGTCGAGATCAAGACCAAGTACGCCAACCCCCGGCGGACACGGATCACCCACGACCCCGGCGAGATGGGTGTCGAGGACCTGATCGAGGACGAGGAGCTCGTCGTCACCATGACACGGGCGGGATACATCAAGGCGGTGTCGGGGGCGTCGTTCCGGACGCAGGGCCGCGGTGGACGTGGTGTCCAGGGGGCGCGGCTCAAGGAAGAGGACCTGGTGGCCCAACTGGTCCACACCTCGGCCCATGCCTTCCTCCTGCTCTTCTCCAACCGGGGCCGCGTCTACCGGCTGCGGGCGCACGAGGTCCCCATGAAGGAGCGCACGGCCCGGGGCACGGCCGTGGTGAACCTCCTTCCGCTCGCCCCCGACGAGACCATCCAGGCCATCGTGGCCACCCGGGACTTCGACTCGGGCGGATTCCTCACCTTCGCCACCAAGGCGGGTCAGGTGAAGAAGACGGCCTTCACCGAGTACGACAAGTCCCGCCGCGAGGGGTTCATCGCCATCGCGCTACGCGACGGCGACGAGCTGGTCCGGGTGGTGGCCACCTCGGGGGACGACGACGTGGTGATGGTCAGCCACAACGGCAGCGGGATCCGCTTCTCCGAGCACGATGTCCGCCCCATGGGGCGCGACGCCGCCGGGGTCCGCGGGCATGCGGCTGAGGTCCGGCGACGAGGTCGTGTCGCTGGACGTGGTGCGTCCTGACGCCGACGTGCTCATCGTGACCGACGCCGGCTACGGCAAGCGGACCAAGACCGATCACTTCGGCCGGCAGGGACGCGGCGGCCAGGGAGTGCGGGCCATCAAGCTCACCGCCGTGCGGGGACGGGTGGTAGCCGCCTTCATGGCCGGCCTCGACGACGAGATCCTGCTCGTCTCCACCGGCGGCGTCGTGATCCGGACGGCCGTGCGCGAGATCGCCGCCCAGGGCCGCGACGCCACCGGCGTCCGACTCATGAGCCTCGACGCCGGCCACGCCGTGGCGGCGGTGGCGGCGGTGGCCGCCGAGGACGAGGACGAGCCCGCCGAGGAGTGAGAACGGCTACATCGACGGGGCGCCGGCGAAGTCACCGGCGAAGGCGGCGTCGAGGGTCGAGAGCTGGCCCGGAGCGTCCTTCTCGTTCAGGACGACGTCGAGTTCACGGTTGTCGTCCATCGAGCTGGTGGAGAAGTTGATCGAACCCGACCACCGCCGTCGGCCGCCGTGGTCCCGGCATCGGCGAGCACCAGCTTCTCGTGGATGTAGAGGACGCCGTCGCGATCGGGATACAGATGGACGTGCCCACCGGCGGCGGCGATCTGGTCGAGCGCCGCCGTGTAGGAGTCGTCCGCCGTCATGCACACCTCGACATCCACCCCGCGTCGTGCCGCCGACACCAGCGCGTCGGTGACGGCCGTCGAGTTCATCTCCTCGTTCTCCACCGCCAGCGAATGCCGGGCGTCGTCGATCACCGCCAGGATCCCTGGTTCCGATCCGGGGCTCCAGAGAAGGTGGTCACCGCTGGAGGTGGCGGGCGCGGTCTCCCCGGCGAAGTCGGCGGCGAAGGTCGACTCGATGGCGGCCACGTCGGCGCGGGTCGTTGTCCTCCACCGCCACGTCACGGGTGGCGGCGTAGTCGTCGGTCACCAGGTTGAGGCTCATGATCAGGCAGGCGACGTCGTCGGTGCAGATCGTCTTCTGGTGGGTGATCCGGCTGGCCGGGGCGAGGGCGACGTCCACGCCGTGGGAGGCCAGGTACGCCCGGGCCGGCTGGTTGCGGCCGGCCTCGAGGGCCGAGTCCAGACAGCACCTGGACCCGGACCCCGCGGGCGGCGTCGGCGGCGAGGATCTGCTCGGCCGTCGGGTCGACCAGCTCGTACATCGTCATGGTCAGAGCGTGAGGTGGCGTCCCGCATGAAGTCGTAGATGGGGGTCATGCCCGGCGTCGGGTTCGACGATCACAGGGCCGAGGACCCGGCGGTGGTGTCGTGGAGGAGGGCACCGACGGAGGGCGTGGTGGCCGGGGGGTGGTGACGCCACGGACGACCTGGCACGGTGGCGACGCCAGAGTCGAGGAGGTCGTGGGACGCGGCGGCGGGGCCCGCGGGGGAGTGGTACAGCCGGCCAGGCGCGACGGCGCCCACAGGAGACCACAGGGCCAGAGGAGCGTCGCACGGCTCCATCGTGGTGCCTCTCGGTCGACGGATGGGAGGACGGTGCCGGACGAGCGACACCGGTGATGGTCGGACGGCCTGGACAGAGGTTCTGGGCGCGGGCGGCATGACGCTACGCTGTCGTCCACGAGAACGACCGGAACACGCACCGGGAGGATCGTCGTCTCAGAGGGGCTATAGCTCAGCCGGTTAGAGCGCAGCACTGATAATGCTGAGGTCGCTGGTTCGATTCCAGCTAGCCCCACCATCTTCTCCCATGGCAGAGGCACTTTCGCGGTCATCGCCACGACGGATGATTGGACATGCATCGCGCTTTCATCGCGAGGCGATCCGCGAGGCGGGGGGTTTCGAGGAGCCCATCAAGGTGTCCGGCGCCATCGCACCGGGAAGAAGAGGTCCGGATCGTCCCAGGCGCTCTCCCGGCCGTCGTCGTATGGACCTAGACATCCTGCCTTGTGGTCGGGTGGACGAGGGCAGATCCACGATCGCGACGATTCATGATTCGGTACGCCTTGGCGACCAACATCAGGCTCCCGCCGGGAGACGTGAAGACGTGACGACCGCGTTCCCGACATGAGCGAATAGCCCCTTGTCTGAGACGCGGCCACCGACTCCTGAACGGGAGGACGGCACCGCTCGGACGTACCAGAGCGGGCGACCCAGATCTGTCGTTCGGTGTGGATCGCAGGCTGGGGGGCCGACGTTCCGAGATGGGCACTGAGTCGGTGATCTGGGCGCTGCAGGTAACGTTCATTACATCTTGTTGGGTTCCGGAGCTCGGAGGTGTCATGGACAAGGACTTGGTCGATCAGGTCGTCGACGTCGCTCAACGTGTCGTGAGTAGCGGAGCAATCTCCGCCAACGGACACGGCAACGTGAGCCTCCGGGTCCCAGGAGCAGAGGAGATGTACTTCACGGCGGGCCCGTCGCTACGGAACCACCCTCCGTCCGCCGTTGTTCGGGTCGGGTTGGACGGAACCCTTCTGGAAGGCGACCTGCCGCCCATCCAAGGCGCCGTCGTGGCCATGCATACGGCGATGTACGCGGACCACTCCGATGTCGGCTGTGTTCTGCACACGCATTCGCCGTACGCCACCGCCTACGCCGTGGCGCACCGTCCGATCGGGTGCTGGGTCGAAGCCTTGGCTATGTTCGGCCTGCCCAGCGGGGTGCCGGTGGCGGGCTACGGGCCACGAGGCTCCGATCGAGCGGTGGCCAACATCCGTGCCTCGATCACCCCGGGCGTTCCCGCTGTCCTTCTGGCGAACCACGGTGTGTTGGTGTTTCACCGAACCCCTGAGTTAGCCGTCCTGGTCGGCGGAATCGTCGAGGAGGCCGCTCAGGCTGGGATCAACGCGGGCAGCCTCGGCGGCCCAGTCGAAATCCCTGAGGAACTCCGGGAAGCGGCTCTCCAACGCGCCATGCTCTTTGAGAGCCAGGGAACGGCGCACGCCTAGTCCCAGCCACCCTTCCGTGGGCTTCTCAACCATCCTTGGCTGTCCGTTCCGCCGGGTGATCGGTATTCACGAGCGTAGAGCGCGGTCACCGGTGGGCTCGAGAACTCCCCGCCATCGCGCGGATATCGCGCGTGCAGGTCCGCTCCATGCCGTCTCAGGACGCGCGGCACGGGAGTTGACCTCGCTTTTCGTGATCATCCGGCTCCGTGGTGATCGGTTGACCGGTCCTGATAGTGCTGAGATCGCTGGTTCGAATCCATCTAGCCCCATCACCATCCACCAAGGTTGAAGGCGGTCTTGCGACGGTTACCCCTCATTCTTGTCCGAGGGTCCGGGCGCGCTGTGGGCAGCTGAGTGGAAGATCTCCCCATCACAATTGATGAAGCGTGAAGAGGACCGTCACTATATTCTGAGCGAGCACAAATTTGGCGGAAGTTCTGCGGAGGTTCCCATAATGCCGAATCGGTACGTTCGGAACTTGAGACCAGTGGTTGTCTCGTTGGCGACCCTTGTGACGGCATCATTGTTGGTGAACGCCGTTCCTGCTACGGCGCTGGCCCATCAGGTTCACAAGTCAGGTCGACACGCCGAGCCGCCGGGCACGCTGATCAGCTCTCAGGTCGTCAATGCCCCAGGCATAAACGGCACGACTTACGAGGTCGAGTACTGGTCCGAGTCCGTGCCGAAGAACAAACCCGTGAAAGTCACCGGTTTGGTAATCGTGCCCGAGGGCACTTCGCCTGCCGGCGGTTGGCCAGTCGTCAGCTGGGGACACCCAACTGATGGCATGACCGGAAATTGTGCGCCTTCGCTCGATCCCCTCACCGACGTTCCTTTTGTGAACGATCTTCTTGCACAAGGGTGGGAGGTCACCAGTTCTGACTATCTGAATGAGAACGCGCTGAGTCCGACGTCGAAGAAGGTTCTGCCATATTTCGTCGGAGAGGAGGCGGCACGAAACGTTATCGACATCGTGCGCGCAGCGCGGAACCTGCCAGAGGCCAACGCAGGATCGGACTACCAAGTGTGGGGTTGGTCCGAAGGAGGACAGACGGCGCTGTGGGTAAATGACATTGCCGCCTCCTACGCGCCCGAGCTCACGTTGAAGGGCACGGTCGCCACGGCACCCGGGGCCGAGGTCGTGTCCAGCCTGTATCCATCACTGGCCGCGAACTCTGAGTATTGGCCGCTGCTTCTTATGCTGGCCGAAGGGGTCTCCAGTGCCTACGGTGGCAAGGCTGCACCGCTCAAGCAATTGCTGACGAAAACGGGAATCAGTCTCATCGGTCAGACGATCAGAACAGAGCCGCACTGCCTGAGTGGCATCCTCGAGACATTGTCTGAGCACTACTCCTACAACCAGCTCTTCTTGTCTGAGAGCATTCCGCCCGCCTGGCAACGTCTGCTTGACCAGAGCGATCCAGCTGACTTCAGCGTGGCAGGCCCAGCGCCGGTCCTGCTCGTCCACGGGAGTGCGGACACCACGGCCCCGACTTCCACCAGTGCGAGCCTGGCGCTCGCGTTGTGTTCGTTGAGTCCGCCACAACATCTGGAACGGTGGGTGTACGCCGGTCTCGACCATGTGAGCATCATGGGTACGCCCGTTGGACCATTGGACCCGAACGGTAGCGATGACGCCGCTTACGTGAACTCGCCGTCAGAGGATGACATCATCCAGTGGATGAGCGACCGGTTCGCTGACGGCGCTTGGTCCGATCCGTACATACCCACCGGGGCGGGATTAACGACGGTGACGCAGACGAACACCTGTTAGGCCTCGTTGACACTGTCGGGTCCAGGCGCGCCACGGGCCGTTATCACGGTGAGAGGCGGTTTCGTTGATGCGTCTCTGAGCCAGGGATTGGCGTCTGTCTCGATCCAGAGGGCTAGGGCAGTGTGCTGTTGCTACGGCACCTGTGATTCGGGACCGGCCAGAGCCTGGCCCAACAGCTGAGCAGTTCCTTGCCGAATCCCGGACGCCAGCGACCACGAGAACGTGCCCTTCCAGTCAACCTCTCCGTAGTAGCCGCTCGGACCTGTGGTCGAGTAGAGCGGTCCGGCCACGCGCACCGATGTGTTCGTGTCCGGGTCGATGATCCACAGCGAGTCGCTCGCCACGACGATCAGTGCGTTGCCCCGTTCGCCCGGAGCTGCCAACATGGCACCCGTCGGCGCTGAAGCGAGACGCTTCGGCTGTCCGCCGGCGACGAGCGTCCACAGGGTGTTGGTGGCCTCCCAACGCGCCATCCACCCCTGTGAGTAGTAGGCGTCTCCTTTAGGACCGAAGGGCCCACTGGCGGAGGCGACCGAGAACGTGAGTGCGCCGGACGCAGTCCAACCCGGTGCCAATGCCACTGTGCCGGCCTCGACCGGCACCGGGGTGCATCTGGTCTGTGGAAAACGGCAGATGTCGACGTGGCGGCCCTGGCTCCAGATGGTCCGTCCCGCGCCGGCAACGACGGCAACGGCGTTGCTGGTGGGCGCCGGGGAAAGCCACGTGCTACCCACGAGCGTGGTCACGAGCGGCACCGGCGTGGTGGTGTCGGAACGCAAGCTGTAGAGCATCAGCCCGTCGGCTGATTCCGAGAATCCCGGGTCCTCCCAGAAGAGCAGGCCGCCGCCCGACGGCCACCAGCCGGCCAGCCTGAGGTCGGTTTCCGTCAGTTCATAGGCCGTGACCTGAGAGCCCCCACTGGCGTCCACGACGTCAATACTCGCCGTGGGCAAGACCGACGGGGACGAAGAGGTGGCCGGATGTGCCGGGATGATGTTGTCATAGGCCAGCTTCGAACCGTCTGGTGACCATGCGAAGGTGCCCACACCGAAGCCCGCATCTGCCACTTGAAGATTGACTGGCGCCGATCCTGGAACGTCGGTCCAAAGATTCTTGGGACTGGGAGAAATGCTGTTTGTCCCTGGTTCGACCGTGTAGGCGATGACCGCCGCATTGGGTGACCAGGAAAACATCCCGATGTTGTCCGGGGTCACCTCGTGAGCGACCGTGGATCCGGCCTCTACGAGCCACAGCGTGGGAGCGGGCACCTCGTAGCCGTTGGCGGGGCCGGTGTGTAGGAAGGCGAGCCACGAGCCGTCGGGAGACCACGCCGGGTTGCTGTCGTACCCGACGCGATCCGGTCCCGTTACCTCGGTGAGGGTCCCGACGTTGGAAAGGACGTCGAGCTGCCCGCTCGAGACGAAGGCCAGTTCGCCGTGACCTCCCCAAGCTGCACTGTTGACCCTGACAGGTCCCGGTGGCGGCGGGTCAGGGGGAGTTGGGGGGACCAAGGGGGACGTCGTCAGAGGTGCCTCGGTGGATGAGGTGGTCGGGGCGGATACCGTGCCTCGTCGGGGAGGAGCCGAGCGAACTGTCGATGATCCTGGCCCCGTCGCAGCGCTCAGCGCGGCAGCTCCCGCCGTCATCACCGTGATCAGGGCCACGGCTGCCAACGAGGCTGCCCTACCGGGAGTCCTCATCCGGCGCCTCCTTCGATACCGCCGCCACCCTACTCACGCTCTTAGCGGTTAGGCGGTTGACATCTGGAGCCCCGGCTGGTGGGCAACGCCGCCGCCGATCACCTTGATCTCGGTCAACGGAACTCCGATACGGCGAAGCGCCGCCACCAGCCGCGCCTGCTCCAACTGCCCCGCCTCGTAGAAGCGGTAGCCGGAGTCCGAGTCGACACGGGCCGGCGGTAGGAGGCAGAGCTCGTCATAGAGACGAAGTGCCTTCGGCGGGGATCGCCCCGGTTGCTGGGGCCCTCGAGCGACGTGGTGCCCTCTGCCACGCCGGGGCGGGTCTGGCTCGTGACGATCACGGCGACCGGGCGGGAGGGGCCCATGACGGTCCGGGAGGTGCGAGTCGCCGGTCGCTACCGCAGCTCCCTCTGCCGGGTTCCTGCGGGGTTCAGCCCCATCAGCGGCGTCGCCGGGGGACTGCTCCTCGTCGCCACCTCCGGTCCCACGGGGGGCAGTGTCGTCCGGAGCCCGACGACCGGTCGCGGGTGGCATGGTTACCCGACAGCTCCTGGGTGATCTCCGCTTCGGCGGCCGGCTCTGTGAGCGCCTACAACGTGGGGGACGGTCAGCGGCGCGTGTTCTCGACGCCGTGCTGCGGGGTGGCGTTGCTCTCCGTCGTGGGCTAGCTGCGGAGGTCGCTAGTGTGAGCGACGTCGACGGAACGGGGGATCGCTGATGCGCCGGACCGGCGAGTCAGCTCGGACGAGGGTCGCCGTCGTTGCCACGGTGGTCATGACGGTGGGGCTCGGCCTGGCCCCGGTTCGGGCGGCCGCGTCGGCACAGATCCGTTCGGAGCACCCGCTCTATAGCTTCGCGGGACCAAACGGGGCTGGCCCGCTGTCCGGTGTGAGCGTCGGTCCGGGTGGCGTCCTGTACGGATCCACAGTGTTCGGCGGTCTTTACGGCGGCGGATGCGTGTTCGCCTTGACGCCGGACGGATCCCGCTACACCGAGCGGCTCCTCTTCAGCTTCAACGGGACGGACGGCGCCAAGCCGGCCGGGAAGGTCGTCGCCGGGCCCCACGGAGAACTTTTCGGGGCGACCTCCCTCGGGGGTACCCACGACGCGGGCACCGTCTTCGAGCTGGTGCCGTCCAAATCCGGCTACACGGAGATGGTCCTCTACAGCTTCACCGGTTACTCCGACGGCCAGGAGCCGATCGGGGCGCCTGCGATGGACCCGGAAGGCGACATCTTCGGCGTCACCCAGTTCGGTGGCGCCTCCGGTGAGGGGGTCGTCTTCGAGGTGGAGCCGTCCCCCGGCGGATACACCGAGAAGGTGTTGCACAGCTTCGCCGACGACACCGGTCAGCCGCAGGCCGGTCTGACCAGAAGCAACGACGGAACGCTGTACGGGACGCTCTACGGCTTCAGCGAGGTGAATCAGGACGGATCGGTCTTCAGCGTTCGGTTGCGACGCACCGGGCCCGTCTACGCCGATGTGTACAACTTCCGTGGCGGGACCGACGGCGCCAATCCCTATGCCGCTTTGACCGTGGACTCCAGCGGCGTGATCTACGGCACCACCGAGTACGGCGGAGGCGTCGGGAGCGCTGGGACCGTCTTCTCGCTCACCCCGTCCGGCCGCGGTTACCAGGAGAGCGTGCTGCATGCCTTCACCCGCAGATCCGCCGGCGTACTGCCCGAGGCACCCCTTCTCCGGACGACCACGGGGGCCCTGCTCGGCACGGCCGATATCGGCGGGCAGGGCTGCTCCGGCATCGGGTGCGGAACGGTGTTCGAGTTGGAGCCGGCCGGCTCGTCCTACGCGTTCCGGGTCGTCTACCGCTTCGCCGGTCCACCGTCGGACGGCGCCGAACCGCAGTGGTCGGGCGTCGTCCAAGAGACGAGCGGTGACCTCGTCGGCACAACGAGGTCGGGAGGGAGGTCGCACACCTGCTCGGACGGTGGTCCGGGTGGCGTCCTGGGCTGCGGCACGGTGTACCGGATCACCTCGTGACGACGCCGGGGGAGGGGGCCGGCCTGGTCGGTCCGATGACGCACCGAGGCAGCGGGTCCGGCGCGTGGTTAGCATTTGTCGTGGGGCGGATCCGGCGAGGAGGTGGGATGTGTTGCGTCGTTCGATCTTGGTGGTAGCAGGCGTGGTGGCGGTCTCCGTACCGGCATCGGTGGCCACAGTCGTCGGGTCCACTCCCGCCTGGGCGACCTCCAGCGTGACCTGCGGCAAATTTCAAAGGTATCGCCAGTGGCGCGTACAAGTTCTACGTGGAGAGCTGCACGCCGCCGGGGGCCGAGAAGACCCTCTCCGGTCGGGGTACCGATCTGACGAAGGTCGGTGGCCCGACGACGGACACGTGGAAGTGGAGTGACGGGGCGACGACGATCGTCTCGTTGACCGTCGTCCGATCAGGGACCTGTCCGAAGGGGTTCACCGCCTACGCCGACACCGGCACCGTCACCGGTGGCACCTCGGCGTACATCCCGCTCGGTGACACCGTCCAGATGAGCGTGTGCGAGAAGTACCGACCCCCGCACATGTACGGGCTCCGGCTGGCGACGGGCTCTGTGGTGTCGCTCTGAACGGAAGGACGCGCCCGACGCATCGGCGCCGGCGGCGCTGGCGGGGCGGCCGCCCGGTTGCCGTCCAAGACTCCCGGGTCTTGTCGAGCTGACCGTTCTGCGTAGAGTTGCTGCTCCGAGGGATGAGCGAGGAGGCCGGGGTGCGACGTTCTCAGGTGGGCGTGACTCTCGGCGCCGGCGTCCTCTGTCTCTGCCTGGTGGGTGGAGCCGTGGTCGCAGTCCAGCCGACAGGAGCGTCGGGCGCCGACAGCGCCGGCGCCGATCCGGTCGGCGGAACCGGCTCCTATCTCCTCACGGCGACCAACACGGGATCGAGGTACGCCCCCACGTTCACGGGCAACGGCGAGCTCGGTGTCCGGGTCCCGCCCGAGGGTCAGGGGTACGAGGGGGGAACGGTGCCCACCCCGTCCGAACTGGCCGGTTTCTACGCCCAGCCCCCCGGCGCCGTGCAGCAGCGTTCCAACATCCCGACCTGGTCCACACTCACCTTCTCCGACGGGGGACAGGCGTTCACGCCCTCTCGTGGGCGCACCGACGACTGGCGGCAGTCGCTCGATCTGCGGACCGGTGTGGTCGCCACGCGGGCCCGCTGGACCGCTCCCGACGGACACGTCACCGACCTGTCCTTCGAGGTCCTGACCGACCGTGCCCGGCCGGATGTCGGACTGGTCCGGCTGACCATGACCCCGCGCTGGTCCGGAACGGCCTCCGTGGCCGACGTCATCGACGGCTCAGCGGCGACGCTGAGCACGCAGGTCAACAAGGGCTGGGCGCCCGGCACCCCTCGCGACTGGGTCAGCGTGCGGACCGTGGGCACCGGGGTAACCGCCGCCATCGCCAGCCAACTGGGCACCAGTGACGACGTGAGGGCCACGACGACCCGGGTCGACGGGGCCACGGATCAGAGCGTCGGCCAGCAGCTGACGTTCCCGGTCGCCGCCGGGCGCACCTACACCCTCACCAAGTACGTGGGCGTGGTGAGCTCCCAGGGAGGCGGCGATCCCGTCGGTGAGGCCCAGAACCAGGCGCGCACCGCCGCCGCCGCCGGCTTCAGCGCCCTCATGAAGGCGAACGACGCCGCCTGGGCCACCCTGTGGTCGGGTCGGATCGACGTGCTCGGCGATCCCACGCTGGCGTCTGAGGTGAACGCCAGCGAGTTCTACCTGTGGTCGAGCACCCGCGACGGCGTCGACTGGAGCATCTCACCGGCCGGACTCTCCTCCAACAGCTACAACGGGCACATCTTCTGGGACGCCGAGACGTGGATGTACCCGGCGCTCCTGGCGCAGCATCCCGACCTGGCGGCCGGCATGAACGCCTACAGGTACCGGCGGTTGACGGCGGCCGAGGACCACGCCGTAGCGACCGGCTACCAGGGCGCCCGTTACCCCTGGGAGAGCGCCCTCGACGGCAGCGAACAGATCCCGCCGCCGGTGTCGCTGTTCAGCGAGGGCCTCTACGAACAGCACGTGACGGCGGACATCGCACTGGCGCAGTGGCAGTACTACCTGGCCACGGGGGACGAGAGATGGTTGGCGCAGCGGGGCTGGCCGGTGATCTCCCGGGCGGCCGCCTTCTGGGCGTCGCGGGTCTCGCCGGGAACGGGTGGCACCGATGACATCGACGGGATCACCGGCCCCGACGAGGAGAACCCGGATGTCGACAACGAGATCTACACCGACGTGGCGGCCAAGGAGACGTTGCTGAACGCCGTGACGGCGGCCCGGGTTCTCGGTCGCACCGTGCCGGCGACGTGGTCGCAGATCGCAGCACGGATCACCGTGCCCGCCGGCGCTGCGCTCGGATACCAACCGGAGTTCGCCGGCTACGACGGTCAATTGGTCAAGCAGGCCGACGCCACGCTGCTGGAATACCCCTGGGACTACCCGCTCCCGCCGAAACTGGAGCAGGGCAACCTCGACTACTACGTGCCCCGCACCGATCCCGGGGGTCCGTCGATGAGCGACTCGGTGGCTTCGATCGACAGCTCCGCCCTGGGCACCCCGGGGTGCTCCAGCTACGTGTTCACCGAGCGCAGCGTGGATCCGTTCGTCCGTGATCTCTTCGACCAGTTCTCGGAGACCAGGGGCGGCGGGGCCTTCACCTTCATGACGGGCATCGGCGGGTTCCTCCAGGAGTTCCTCTACGGGTACTCGGGCCTGCGGTGGAATGCCGCCGCCGTCCACCTCGCCCCCAGCCTCACCGGTGATCTGAGCGGGGTCGTCCTGCACGACCTGGCGTGGCACGGCCGTCGCTTCACCGTGGCCATCGGCCCGCGCACCACGGCGGTGACCCTGACGAGCGGTGCCGCACTGCCCCTGGACACCGGTGGGCGTGTCCGCACGATCGGAACGGGAAAGACCCTCACCGTCAACACCCGACGCCCCGACCTCGCGGGCACCGGTGACACCGTGCGCTGTGGGAAAGCCTTCGCCACGTCATCGCAGCCCGGCGCCCCCGCCCTGGCTGCGGTCGACGGCAGTCCGGCCACCGACTGGGAACCGGCCACCCTCCCGGCCACGCTGACCGTCCCCCTTCCGGGAGGCATCCGGACGGTGAGCACCGCCACCGTGCGGTGGGGCCGGAAGTGGCCTCCGGCGCCCACCCCCACGCAGCCGCCACCCCCCGGTCCGGTGCTGACGCTCCGGGCCGGTACGTACGACCTGGAGGTCTCGCTCGACGGTCATACCTGGCGCATGGTGGCGAAGGTGACCGGAAGATCGGACGGCACGACGGACGTGCTGCATTTTCCGGCCACCCGGGCCCGCTACGTCGCCGTCCACATCACCGGGTCGACAGGTGGGCAAGCGCCCGAGCTCGACGAGCTGACCGTGACCCGCTGACGTCGTGCCCACGCCGCCAGCCTGACGCGAGGAGGGTCATGCAGGTGATCATCCTGGGCAGCGGTAGCCCGCTGCCCGATCCGGCACGTGCCGGGCCGTCGACGCTGGTCCGGACCGACGTCGGGGACCTGCTCTTCGACTGCGGGCGCGGCGTCCTGATGCGCGCCGCCGCCGCCGGTTCGGGTGCCGGGGCTTTCCGGGCGTTGTACCTGACGCATCTCCACAGCGATCACATCACCGATCTGAACGACGTCTTCACCATGCGGTGGGTGACGTCGTTCGCACCCAGTCCGCTACCGGTGTTCGGCCCGGCCGGGGCCGCCGCCCTGCTGCGGGCCACCGAAGCGATGCTCGAGCCCGACATCGGCTACCGCCTCGCCCACCATGGGGACCTCCGGTGGCGACCGGCCGCCACCGTGGTCGAGGTCGACGCCGGGGTCATCTTCGACGAAGGTACCGTGCGGGTGACGGCCGCCCCCACCGATCACGCGCCGGTCCGGCCCACCGTCGGGTTCCGCGTCGACGACGGAGGGCGGTCCGTGGTCATCGCCGGGGACACGGTGCCCTGTGCGGGGCTCGACGACCTGTGTGCCGGGGCCGACATGCTGGTGCACACCGTCGTGCGGCGCGATCTGATCGAACAGTTCGGCCTGCCCCGGCTCACCGATGTGCTCGACTACCACTCGTCGGTGCCCGACGCCGCCCGGACGGCGGCCCGCAACGGCGTCCGCACCCTCGTCCTCACCCATCTGGTGCCGGCACCGGCACCCGGAACCGAGCAGGAGTGGCTCGACCAGGCCGCCGCCCATTTCGACGGCCAGGTGGTTCTGGCCACCGACCTCCTGACTCTCGACGTGACACCACTGAGCTAGCGGACCAGGGCGAAGGCCCCCTTGGCCAGGGCGATCACGTCCGCCGTGGCCGTCGGGGGCAACGCCCGTGTCGGATCGTCCGTGAGGGCCACCACGACGAAGGTCTGGCCCTGTCTGTTCTTGGCCAGGAAGCCCACCGTCAGCACCCCCGGTTCGGAACCACCCTTGAACCAGACGGTCGGCCACCGCCCCCGGTCCAGGCCGATCCCCCCGTCGTTGACCGAGAGGACGGTGGCGATCGGGGCCAGGCGGGATTGCGCGGCGAGACGCTGCAAGCCCGCCCACGCGTGGCAGAGGTCCGACGCCGACGCCGCCCATTCGATGGTGTCGACGTCGCGGGGCCCGGTCGACGCCCGGATCTCATCGAGCGACAGAGGGTCGACGGACGAGGCGAGGAAGGCGGGACGCCGGTCGGGCGCCAGGGCCAGGTAGCGGTCCGCCAGAGTGGGGAAATCGACGTAGTGCAGGAGGAACATCTCCCGGGTGGTGAGAAACGGGTTGTCCAGAGTGGTGCTCCCCGTCCACTGGTGGACCTGCGCCTCCACGGCGGCCCGGCCGACCAGGTTGATCAACATGTCGGCGGCCGTGTTGTCGCTGATGGAGATCATCTTGGTGGCCGTCTCCTGCACCGACACCTGCGTCCCCACCGGACTGAACTGGAGCGAGGACGCCACGCTCCCGATGCTCTTGAGAGCGCTCTGGACGGTGAGCTCCTGCGTCCACGAGACGCGTCCCGCCGCGATCTGATGGGCGAGCGCACCGAGGACGAAGAGTTTGAACATCGACGCCAGCGGGTGTGGCGTGGAGGACGCCACCCGGTGAATCGTGGTACAGGTCCCGGCCGGTGACACCCGTGCCGCCAGAAAGCTGGTGTCGGGTGCGACGGCGGCCAGCTCACGGTCGAGCTGGGCCCAACTCGTGGGTGCGGGAGGCGGCACCGGCGCCAGGAGCAGACCGCTGACGAGTCCGGCGGTGTCGACCGCCATGGTCACCGCTACCTTGGTCCCGCCCAGCGTCACCAGTGCTTTGAGCGACGTCGGGGACTCCGAGAGGATGCCGATCAGAGTCACTCCCGAGGACGACTGGAACTCCCCGAAGACGGTATTGAGCTCGCCGGTGCTGACCTGTGTCAAGAAGGAGGAGTCGAAATGGGCGTCGACGACCGACGGCGTCAACGGCAGAGCCTTCACGGCGCTGAGGATCCAGGCGAGCTGGGCCCCGACCGGAGAATCCGGAACCGTTCTGGCCACGAAGGCCGGGGTCGACACATCGGTGGTGCCGGCCCCGTGTGAGGTTGTAGTGGTCGTCGCGTGGCTCGCCGGACCGCTGCAACCCCCGGCGACGATCAGGATGGCCAAAGCCGAGGACACGAGCAGGGGTCGCCGTGGACGCATCCCCCAACCTTAGGAGGCCCCGGACGGCGGTCCCAGAAGCACCACGTCGATGAGCGCCCCCGTGGTGGCTTCGAATCTACGGCAACTGACCAATGTGCGAATAAGGGCCTGCCATCAGCCATGGTCGACGTCCAGGCGCTGACGTCTCGACCGATGAGTTCCCATCTTGGTCACTGTCAAAACCACAAGCGTGGCGGTACCGACGATGGGGAACGTTCGCGATCGCCCTGATCCGCGCATGACGCCACTCGGTCAGCTGGGATGGAGCGTGCCGATCAGGTCAGAGTGAAGATCCCCGTAGCGATGTCCGTGATCTTGCCGTGCTTCCCGGTGACCGCCACGATGTGGTCACCGAGCGGGCCGACCTTCTTGGCCTTGACCGTGCCCGAGCATGAGAAGTTGCCGACTGTGTCAGCCACCGTCTTGCACAACGTGATCTTGCCTGTGCCGACGTTCGTGGCGTAGGTGACCGTGAGCTTCTCGCCGGGCACGAAGTCGGATCCGTAGACGTAGACACCGGTGAGTGCGCTGGCCGGGCCGCTGTTAGGCGACACCGCGACGGAGGGCGTGCCCTGGGTGTAGGTGAACTGGGCCGCGCCGCCGCCGTCGTTCGTGCCGCCCACCGTGGTGAGGGTCACGGGCATCGACTCGTAGGCCTCGCCCGGGGGTGTCACGGCCGAGATGGACCCGTCCGGGTTGTACGAGAAGGGAACCGGGTCTTCCGAGATCATCAGCTGGGTCCCGTAGGCCAAGTTCGCGCCCGTGATGGTGATAGTGGTCCCGCCGGCGATCGGTCCTGACGACGGGGTGACCGCCGTGATCCGCGGGGGCACGACGTAGGTGAACTGGTCGGAAGGCGAGGTGGCGCCGGTCCCGGCTGTCGAGGTGACCGACACGTCGAGGGTCGCGTTGTCGGTGATCGCCGTGTCGGCAGCCGTGGTGGCGGTGATCGTGGTGTCGTTGACCACGGTGAAGGTCGACACCGCGACGGTGCCCACATCTACCGCGGTGGCCCCGAGGAATCCGACTCCGCTGATCGTCAGCGACGTCCCACCGGTGGCCGGTCCGTCGGTTACTGAAAGACCTGTAACCGTGGGGAGGGTGTAGGTGAACTGGTCGGCCGTCGAGGTCGAGCTCGTCCCCTCCGACGAGGAGACGGTCACGTCGACGGTGGGGTTGGCGGTCACTGCGTCTTGCGGCGTGGTGACGGCGATCGTGTTGTCGTTGACCACGGTGAAGGACACTGACGTCGAGCCGAAATCGACCGTCGTCGCGTTGGTGAAGCCTGACCCGGAGATGGTCTCGGCCTCACCGCCGGCAGTCGAGCCAGCGGTCACCGACAGTCCCGTCACGCGGTGGATCGGGACGAACCCGGCCGCCCACTGGAGGTCCGTGTTCCAGCCCGACTGGTACTCCTCATTTCCGTAGGAGTCGTACGCGGTGAAGGTCGGACCGGTGCTCGGGTTCGAGTACAGCGGCTCAAGCGAGTAGAGGGTGCCGGCGTCGTCCCACATGGCTCCGCTGGTGGCGGAGTAGGTGGCGTGTCCCCCGCCACCTTTGCCGCTCCCGCTGCAGGTGGTGTACATGGCCACGTTGGCGGTCGAGAAGCCGGTCGTCGGGTCGAAGCCCTCGGCGGTCACGATCTCCTGCACGGGCGTGCACGCGTGGCCGATCAGCGAGTAGGCGAGGCCCGCCGGGATCGTCAGCGCGATCGTGCCGGTTGTCGCCCCGGCGACTCCCGCCGGGGCGACCAGCGCGGTGGCGCCGACGAGCACGAGAGCCGCGGCGCCAAACGGACGTCGGATCATCGGTGACCTCCCGAGGTGACGGGCGCTCCGTCGACCCCCGTGGTCCGCATGGTAACCGTCTCAGACAGTCTCCGCGCACCTGAGTCATCTCGCCGCGCCCTTCGATTCCACCCTGCGATTCGCATGAAAACGTGTTCGCTCCGCATCTCAACCCTCCCGTCTTCAGCAGCCGCGGTCAAAGGTCACCCAGCCCTCTTCGCTCCTTCCGAAGCGCCAAGGCTCGTGCAGCCAGCCTGGCTGCGAAACCTGAAGAGATCATGAAGAGGCCCGCGGATAGGCGCTGACCGAGGCGCCCAATCGACCACGGGTGTCGGTCTAGGAGGATCCGCGGCCCAGGCTCCACCGCTCAGGATTGCCGGGGGCAGGATGGCCTCGCCGCTCGGCCGCTCGGCCCCTCGGACTACCGCCCCAGACGGGATCACCCGGACTCGGATGGAAGTCCAGTGGTGCTGCGACGGCCATTCACGCCTGGCGGCGACGTGACCGCCCGTCCAGGATCATTCGACCGACCATGTTGATAAACGAACGATTGTGAACCGTGTGGTCGTTGCTGCGACGGTAGCGCCGCTGACCCCACGTTCCACCGGTCATCGTGTGCTCATGAGTGACCGAGACCTGGGTTTCTTCCGGACCCTTCTCCAGGAACTCAAGGACTGAAGCGCACGTGACTGTGAAGTGCTGGGCTCCTGAACGTGTGGTTAGGACATCCCGGCCCTCGGCAACGAACCGATCGCCGCTGCGTAAAGGCATTCCGACCTGCATCTCCAACCGATGATGAAAGTCCCAACCTTGCTTCGTTCGGTAACGGAGATCCTGTACCCGGATCCCTTCCTCCGTCGATTCTGTTTGTGCCAGATCCAGTGCACTCCTCGCCTTGACCGTCGCGAGATACTCAGTCCCTCGGTCTGAGGCGAGCCACCATCGTGTGACCGACTCAGCGTTCGCGTGCACCGTGCCAACCGTCACGATCGACCAGCTGGCCTCCTTTGTCTTGAACAATGTAGAGGATCTCCGACGTGACGAACTCCGAAAGATGGAGCGCCCGCCACCTCCTGAAGTTGCGCAGATCACCCGCTCCAAACTGGCAGATGGCCCCCGCCACGGCTGGCGGCGACCTTAACGGCCCGCCCAGGATCACGCCGGCCTCCGATGGTTACGCCCGGCGCCGTTATCGCTCGCGTTTCCGTTAGTACTCCAGTGCCTGGCAGACTGATCCAGGGGGTGGAGAAGAATGGATTCGATGAACGAGACCGCACGAGTTCCGAAGGTGACGAGTGGAGCCGACGTAGATTCAGGGACCAGTCTGCGGGCGATGCCGAGGGCCATCAGGTGCTTCATCGTTGCGGTGGCCGGGCTCCTGGGCACCGTCGGACCTGTCTCAGCCAGCTGGAGCGCCGCCGGTCAGGCATCGGCCGCCTCGACTCCGACGACCTATGTCACAAACAGCCAATCGGATACGGTCACCGTTGTCTCCGGCACCGCGATCGCAGGCACGATCCGGGTCGCCAACGGTCCCGTGGGCATCGCCCTGACACCCGACATGACGATGGCGTACGTCGCCAACTACGGCTTCTTCAACGAGCCTTCTCACACCGTCACTCCGCTCATCCTCGGAACCCGGAAGGCCGGCCGGCCGATCAGGGTTGGGACAGGACCCATGGCCATCGCCGTCGACAGCCAGGTGGCCGTGGTCACGCTCGAGGGCACTCCCGCGCATCCCGGCCACCAGGTCGTGGTGATCGACCTCGCCAGCCGCAAGGTCTCCGCTCCGATTGAGGTAGGCCTCAACCCCGAGTCGCTCGCCATCTCATCGGACGGCAAGACGGCTTACGTGGCGGCTTTCGGATCCGCTGAGGTGACCCCTGTGAACCTGGCGACATCGCCACCCCAAGAGGAGTCTCCGATCCCGCTCCCGGGCACATCCCCTCGGGCCATCGCCATCAGCAAGAACGGTGCGACCGCCTACGTTCTCGACACTACGAACTCCACCGTGATTCCGATCAGTCTGGTGAGCAGAAGCGTGGGAGCGGCCGTCCCGCTGCACTGCTCCAAGATGGGTGACCCCGGCTGCACCCCGACTGCCATCACCATCGGCCAGAACGGGAAGGACGCCTACGTCGCTGCCGCCGGCTCCGCTGATGTCCTGGAACTCTCAATCCCCTCCCTCAGCGTTGTGCGAGTCCTTCCGACCGGTGGCTACCCTGACGCCTTGGGTCTCGTGCCCGGCTGGCTCTTCGTCGCCAATGGTGCCAGCAATAACCTGACGGTCGTGCACCACGGAACGCACTCGGTAAGCCCGTTCAGCTACCCGTTTGGTGTGGCGGTGGTCTCGGGTGCCGCCAGCGGTTCTGGGCGATCGGACGGGCCGACGAACCCCACTGCCCTGGGAAGCAGTCATGCCCATGCCGGGGCTCGCACCATTCCGACTGGCCGGCCGCTCCCGTTCTACGGCGTACAGGTCGGCTAAGAGGTTCAGCGGATAGGTGACGGGACTCGTGACCAGCGATTACGCCAATCGATGAGCTTGGCGATGAGCAGCAAGGCGACCGCCAGGGCGAACTGAGCAAGACGATGGATGGTTTTCCGGTCGGTGTTTCGCCTCAGCTGACCAAAGTTGCTGAGCCAGGAGTTGGTGCGTTCGACCGGCCATCGCGGTCCCATCGAGTGCTTCTTTTTGCCGTCGGTCGCGCCGCGCTTGCGCTTCCTGGCGATCACCGCGTCGTCGATGCCGAGGGCCGAAAGACGCGTCCGCGTGACGTCGGAGTCATAACCACGATCGAGCCACAGCGTCTCGATGTCAGCGAGCAGGCCGATGTCCTGAGCGGCCTGTAACGTCGGCTCGAGCATGACGGAGTCGTTGCGATTGGCGCCGTCGACGGCCCAGCCGATGGGGATGCCGTTTCTGTCGGTGAACACCGACCACTTCCATCCGAGCTTGGCTCTGTCCGTCGGATTCTTGCCCGTTCCCTCACCTCCGGCTGGACTTTTGTGCAGTGACCCGTCAATGGCCACGTCGGAGAGATCGAGGCCGATCATCTTGTCGTAGCCCTCTCTGGCCTCGGCGGCGATGGCGTTGAACACCCCCGCCTTGATCCACTCGTCGCGTCGCTCTCGTGCCGTGGTGTCCGACACCTTGTTCTGACACAGCCGCTCGGCGTCCTCCCAGGAGCACCCGGTCACCAGGCGTACGAGCATCACCTCGAAACAGTCCCGGTCATCGGCACGGGGCCGATGGCAGCCGAGCGGATGGTGATCGACAGGTGCGGGGATGAGCGGTTTGATTCCAGCCCAGACGACATCTACCACTTCGGGTTCGAGCGCGCGCATGATGTGGGGGGACTTCCACTCGGTCGTTTGGTGATTTGGGTCGCACCCCGATTGTCTCGGGGCCACACCAACGACCGGTGGATGGTCACCACTTTCAACGCGCGAACGTCCTGTTCAGAGGCTTGTCACCAATCCGCGCGGCCTCTAAAGACTGACGCCAACGCCGAGTCGAGAAGCAGGGAGCGTCATGGGCACGGGGCGACGTGACCGCGCCTCGGTGTCTAAGCCTCGGCTCACCATTCCGAGCTGAAGAGTGGGAACGCAATAACAAGGAGCAATCCACATCACATCAACGGCCCAGCCGCCCGACATTGCCGGCTTGCGTAACGTCAAGGTGATGCCGCTCAGACCCTGATCGGTACTGTATCGCTCGGCCGCGAATATGGCTCATGTCGCCGCCAACCGGGGCTCGCTACTCTGGGCAAGCGCGACCGGCCCCACCGAGGAAGAGCCACTATCGGGATCCCCGAATACAGCGCGCCCCAACCTCGTCTGTCGTCCCATGCTGCGATTCGCCCCGACCCGCTACCGTGGCCCTTGTGAGCAGCCCGCGAGTGCCCGGTGGCGTGGTGCACAAGCTCCCAGGAGACCTGCGCATGGCGTTGATCGCCAACCCCACGGCATTCGATACCTGGAAGGACATCACGCCCCTGGCCCGCAACGAGTTCATCTGCTGGGTCGAGGATGCCAAGCAGCAGATGACCCGAGAACGCCGCATTCGCCGGACCCAGGAGGAGCTGGAGGAGGGCCAGCGGCGGCCCTGCTGCTGGCCAGGGTGCAAGCACCGCGAACGCACCGGCAAGTAGCAATCGTGTCGGTGCTCCCTGTCGCCGGCTCCAGGCCGTCCGGACCGGACAGGGTGCCCGCCGCCGGGACCGATTGGGGATCATCCGCTCCAGGGGCGGCTGGTGACCGCACTGGATACCCGAGATGCGCTATCTGGGCGGCCCCTCACCGGCACCGATGCCAGCGGCCCTGGTCCGGATCGCCTCCCAAATCTCGCTGATCTTCAGGAGGGGCCTTCACGCCACCCCTGGCCCAGAAAGGGACATTGGACCCTGCCCTCGCCTGACCTTGCCGCATGCGGGGGGGCAACGCACTCAGCCACCAAGCGGCCTGGCCCGAGGCCAGGGCGAGATCGATCCGCTACCCCTTGCTCGGTTGGACCCCTAGGAAGCCGTCACCACGGTGACCAGATTGGCGTCCGGATGTGGGTTGTCGGGTGCGGGCATTCCGCTGACCGTCGGGACAGGGCCAGTTCCCTGGCTAGGACTACGGCTCGTAGAGGACAGTCACGAACCAGTTGCCGGCTCGATAGGGCGCGTACCCCGTCGGCATGGTGTACACGCCGGGGCCGTGCGTGGGCACGGCCTCCGCTGACGCAGGCTGGCCCTGGTTGTAGGGACCCGGACTGACGTCGAATTCGAGTTGCCCGGTCTCTGTGGCTGGTATCCCAGCGAGCGTGGCGGTAGGCAGGATCGTGACGTGACCGAGCACTCCGGATCGGGGGGTCGAGACTGCCGACAACGGGCCCGCTGTAGCGGGCAGCGTCGCTGTCGTTGACGGGGCCGGGGTCAGCGTCGTTGTGATGGTCGCCCGAATGCGATGGCTCGGTGGTGTTACCACGCGGTACGAGCACGCCGAGGCAACGACCGCCACGATCAACCCGACGAGAATCGCATTCGTTCGGTGTCGCATGCCCGGATTGTGGCACTGGATCCAGAATCTGGACAGCTCACGATGTCCAGAAATGCCCGTGGCGGCCCGATCATCCCTGCCGGGATTGCTCGGGTCACCAGTGGAACCCGTCGACGCGCCGGGCGTAGCCGGCCGGCGGACACCCTCAGCGGCTGACGGTGACGCCGGCGAAGTCGTCCGGCGCACAGGTGTTCAACGGCGCCGTGACGTCCCCCCCGACGACGGCCTTGCTCCAGGCCACCTGTTGCGGAAGGAAGGCGATGGGGACCTCGAGCGCATTGTCGACATCGACCCTGTTGCCTTCCCGACCGTACGCCTCGATGGTGGCGAGGCTGGTGGAGTCGTCGGCCTTCTGCATGATGGCGTTGATGGTCGGGTTCACGGCGTTGAGCTGGACGGCGCTGAAGTTGTTGGAGGCGAACTGTCCGAGGATCAGGGGCGGGTAGGGATTGTCGGTGTTCTCGGCGGCCAGGGCGTTCCCCTGCTTCTGGATCAGGAAGCTGGTGTAGAGGTCGCTCCCGATCTCCCGTTTGATGTTCACCGTGATCCCGACGTTGGCCAGATCGGACTGCACCAGGGCCGCCAACTCCTCGAAGATGGCGATGCCCCCTCCGGGGATGACGAGGGTGAAGGTGAACCCGTGCGGGTAGCCGGCCCGGGCCAGCAGGCGCCGCGCTTGCGACGGGTCGTAGTGGTTGGAGCCGACCAGTCCGGGAACGTAGATGGGCGACGAGGGGGGGAAGGGCTCGGTGGCCACTTCGCCTTGTCCGGCCAGGACGATCTTGTTGATCTGATCCCGATTCAGGGCCAGGTTCACGGCCTGACGGACCGGCGTCTCGGCCAGCGGTCCCGTCAGGCGGAACTCGATCTGCAGATAGTCCGACGACGGCCGCGATGCCGTCGCGAAGCCGGCGATGTGGTCGATGGAGGCATAGGAGTCCGGCTGTACGCGCACCATGTCCACCGAGCCGGACCGTAGGGCCAGGATCGACGGGGGACCGGCGCCCACCTGGACGAACTTCACTCCGCCGAGTTTGTAGCTGGCGGCGTCCCAGTACCCGGGGTAACGGCGGAGGGTGAGCTGACTGCCCTCGCTGTAGGACACGAACCGGAAGGGACCGGCTCCGACGGGCGTGGAGAAGTTTCCGCCCAGAGTGGACGGCGCCGGGGTCTCCCCCGAGCTCTGGGTGAGAGCGTAGAGCAGTCGCACACCGCTGTTGTCGGCCAGGTTGATCCGTAGCGAGGTGGGGCTGAGGACATCGATGCTCGTTATCTCGTGCAACTCGGTGAACATGCTGTTCACCTTGTTGTGGAGCAGCCCCTCCATGACCGCCCGGGCGTCGTAGGGCTCGCCGTCGGAGAAGGTGAGGCCGGGACGGAGATCGAGGGTCACGCTGTCGTGCCCCAGGGACCACGAACTGGCCAGGCCGGGCTCCACGGCGTCACTGCTGTTCCGGGTCAACAGGAAGCCGTAGATCTGCTCGGTGATCAGGGAGTCGCACTCGCTCAGGCTCTTGGCCGGATCGAAGGTGTTGGTGAACTCGGAGGAGAAGTCGTAGCCCTCGACGAGGGTCCCGTTCGGGTTGACCGCCGCCGGTCCCGACGAGGTCGGCGGCGCGGCGGCGTTGTTCGTCCCCGAGCACGCCGCCAGGAGAAAGGAGCCGATCACGACGGCGGTGAGAACGACGAAGGGGGCCTTCGCCGGCCGACGACGGATGAACCGACGACGGATGAACGGACGACGCATGATCAGCCCGATCGTGGACCCAGACATCGGCTCACGATACCGCCCGCCGTCGCCGCCGAGGTGTCCGCCGCCACCGAGGTGGGCCGTGTCACGGGAGGCGTGTGTGATCACGGTTGCGCATCGAGAAGGGTGACGGATCGGCCGGCCAGGACCGGGCCGTGGCGGTGCAGATGGCACGCCACGGTGGTCCCCGCCGCCGTCTCGAAGGGTGTGGGCTCGACCTCCGCACACATGTCCATGGCGTAGGGGCAACGGGTGTGGAAGCGACACCCGGTCGGCGGATGAAGGGGACTGGGCGGGTCCCCTCGGAGGACGAGTCGAGTGCGGCCGGGCGCCCGGTGGTGCTCGGGGACGGGGATGGCCGAGAGGAGGGCCTCGGTGTAGGGGTGGACGGGACGCGAGTACACCTCGTCGACCGGTCCCGACTCGAGGATGCGACCGAGGTACATCACGGCGATGCGGTGACTGATGTGGCGGACGACGGAAAGGTCGTGGGCGATGAAGAGACAGGACAGTCCCAACCGCTCCTGGAGGTCGGCCAAGAGGTTGATGACCTGGCTCTGGGTGGAGACGTCGAGGGAGCTGACGGGCTCGTCGCAGACGAGGAGGCGGGGGTTCAGGGCCAGGGCCCTGGCGATGGCGATCCGCTGGCGCTGGCCACCGGAGAATTGGTGGGGGTAGCGGCCCACCATCTCGGCACCCAGGCCCACCTGGACCAGAAGCTCGGCCACCCGCTGGTGGCGGGCCCGACCCCGCAGACCGTCGTGGACCTCGAGGGGCTCGGCCACGATCTGGCCGACGGTGATCATGGGATTGAGCGACGAGTACGGATCCTGGAAGACCATCTGCATGTCCCGCCGGACCCGCCGGAGCGGGCCGGCCGCCAGGGAGGTGAGGTCGGTGGCCCCCAGGGTGATCCGACCGGCCGACGGATCGATCAGGCGCATCACCAGTCGGGCCAGCGTGGACTTTCCCGATCCGCTCTCGCCGACCAGCCCCACCGTCTCACCGGCCCGGATGGTGAGATCGACACCGTCCACCGCCGTGACGTGGCCCACCACCCGGCGCAGGACGCTGCTGTACGAGGGGAAGGTCTTCGAGAGATCGGAGACCTGCAGGACGACGTCACTCCCGCTCCCCGGCGTCGGGCGGCCGACGGTCGTGTCGGTGCCGGCGGCGTCGGGCGACGGGCGGGTCAGGTCGAGCTCGCCCTGGCGGAGGCAGCGGACGGCGCCGCCGCCCTCTCCGGTCGACTGCAGGTCGACGGGCCGATCCGAACAGGCCGGCTGCGCGTACCGGCAGCGGGGGTGAAAGCGACAGCCCGGGGGCAGGGCATCGGACCGGGGGACCTCACCGGGGATGACGGCCAGGGGTGAGCCCGGTCGTGCCGTCTGGGGCAGCGAGGCCAGCAGGCCCTCGGCGTAGGGATGCCCCGGCCGGGTGAAGAACCGGGCCGCATCGGCCCGCTCCACCACCTGCCCGGCGTAGAGGACGACGACCCGGTCACAGACGTTGGCCACCACTCCGAGGTCATGGGTGACGAAGAGCACGCCCATCCCGATCTGGTCCTGGAGTCTGCGCAGGAGTTCGAGGACCTGGGCCTGGACGGTGACGTCCAGCGCCGTCGTCGGCTCGTCGGCCACCAGCAGCCGCGGGTTGCAGGCGATGGCCATGGCGATCATGACCCGCTGGCGCATCCCTCCCGAGAAGGTGTGGGGGTAGTCGCGGACCCGTCGGTGCGGGTCGGGGATGCCGACGAGCGCGAGGAGCTCGGCGGCCCGGGTCAGGGCGTCGCGGCGGGTGAGACCGAGGTGTATCCGGACCGACTCGGCGATCTGGTTCCCGACCGTGAAGGCCGGGTTGAGACTGGTCATCGGTTCCTGGAAGATCATCGAGATGTCGTGACCGCGTATCCGGCGCTTCTCGAGCGGGGTCAGTGTGCGGATGTCGCGGCCGTCCAGGCGGATCGTCCCGGAGGTGATCCGGGCCGAGCGCCGGGGGAGGAGTCCGAGGACGGCCAGCGACGTCACCGTCTTGCCGGATCCGCTCTCTCCGACGAGACCGAGGGTCTCACCGGCGGAGAGATCGAAGGCGACGTCCTGCACCACGGGTACCCAGCCCGACGGCGTGGCGAATTCCACCGTGAGGGCGTCCACCGACAGAAGCGGCGCACCGGCGTCGGGCCGGGGGGAGGCCGGGACGGCCTCGACCGTCGTCATCGGGCCCCGGCCATCGCCGCATCGCGGCCGAGGGCGTCGCGCAACCCGTCTCCGACGAGGTTGAAGGCCAGCACGGTGAGGGCGATGGCCACGCCGGGCGGGATCATGGCCCATGGATCCTGCAGGACGAAGCTGTAGGCGCTCTGGAGCATCGACCCCCAACTGGCGTTGGGAGGCTGGACGCCGAAACCGAGGAAGCTCAACCCCGCTTCGGACAGGAGCGCGTAGCCGAAGCTGATGGCGATCTGGACGATGAGCGGTGACGCCACGTTGGGCAGGACGTGGCGGCGGAGCATCCGCCCCGAACGCACCCCCACCGACCGGGCCGCCTCGATGTACGTCTCTTCCCGGACCGCCAGGACCTGGGCGCGGATGATCCGGACGAACCCGGGGACGAAGACGATGCCGATGGCGATGGAGATGGTGAAGACGCTCGCCCCCAGCAGGGCGGCCACGGCCAGCGCCAGGGTGAGGGGTGGGAAGGCGAACATGGCGTCCATCACCCGCATGATCGCGGCGCCGGCCCAGCGGCCCCGGTAGCCGGCCACGAGACCGAGGGGCAGCGCCAGGACCAGAGCCAGGACCACGACCTGCACGGAGACCTGCATGGAGACCCGGGCCCCGAAGAGCAGCCGGCTGAGGATGTCACGACCGAGGTCGTCGGTACCGAGCCAGTGCGAGAAGGAGGGTCCGGCACTGATGGTGGCGGTGATGGTGTCGGGGTTGTGGGGGGCCAGAAGAGGAGCGGAGAGGGCGAGGAGAACCACGAGGACGATGAAGCCCAGGGCCCCCGTCGCCACCCGGTTGCGCCGGAATCTCCGTCCCACCTGGCGCCACGGTCCGATCGACTCCGGTTCGTAGGTCGCGTCACCCGGTGCGACGTCACCTTTCGGCGCGAACTCCCGTGCCGCCTGGTCCGACCCCAGCCAGGTCACGCCAGCCTGACCTTCGGGTTGAGATAGGCGTACAGGATGTCGACGGCCAGGTTGACGAGGACGAAGGTGAGGGCCACCACCAGGGTGACACCTTGGATGACGGGGACGTCCTTGCCGCTGAGCGCCTGGTAGAAGTACTGGCCCAGTCCGGGGATGGAGAAGATGTACTCGAGGATCACCGTTCCGCCCAGGGTGTAGGCGAACATGATCCCCACGACGGTCACCGGTGCGATGGAGGCGTTCTTCAGGGCGTGCTTGAGGACGACCAGCGACTCCCGCACCCCCTTGGCCTCGGCGGTGCGGATGTAGTCCTGGTCGAGGCTGTCGGCCAGCGAGCCCCGGAGCTGGCGGGCCAGGGTGGCGGCGCCCCCCAGACCGGCCGCCACCCACGGGAGGCAGAGGTGGGTGGCCCACTGGACCGGGGATTGGGAGAAGGGGACGAAGCCGATGGCCGGGAGCACCTTCAGCTTCACCGAGAAGAGGAGGACGAAGAGGATGGCCAGCCAGAAGTCGGGGACGGCCAGCATCAGGCTGGTGCCGATGGTCACCGTCCGGTCCGCCACCGAGCCCGGCCTGGTGGCGGCCAGCACGCCCAGGGGGATCCCGACGACGGCCGTCAGGGCCAGCGCGCCGATGGCGATGCTGAACGTCACCGGGAACCGTCGGGCTATCTCGCCGGAGACCGAGGTGTTCTTGAGGATGGAGTGACCGAGGTTGCCGTGCAGCGCATTGGTCAGCCAACGCCAGTACTGGACGAGCAGCGGTTGGTCGAGGCCGAGCTGGTGGCGGAGGTGGTCGACGGCCGCCGCCGACGCGTTGGGTCCGAGGATCTGCTGGGCCGGATCTCCGGGGATCAGGAAGGTGAGGGAGAAGACGGCGAACGAGATGAGCAGGAGGAGCGGGACGGCCCCGAGGAGCCGGCGGACGACGTAGGCGATCACCTCGGTGCGGCGGAAGATGGCATGCCAGGCCGGCCCCCTGTCGACAGCGCGGCGTCCACGCCGAAGGGGCCCAGACAAGCCCACGACCCGGGGTCCGTCAAGTCACCCGCCGGGACGAAGGATCGGTCCGATGGGCGCCTCCGGAGTATGCGACGCTGGACAGAGCGCGGGATCGGAGGCAGCGGTGGGCGATGACTGGGCCAGGCCGGTGGTGCACTGGGAGATCGTGGCGCGCGACCCGCAGCGGCAGGCCGCCTTCTACCGGGCGTTGTGCCACTGGGAGATCGGTGACGGTCCCATCATGGAGATCCCGGCCGGACTGGGCGGCCCGGAGCCGGGTCCGGCGGGGCACATGCGGCAGGGGGAACGTTCGGGCGTGACCCTGTACGTCCAGGTCCGCGACCTCGGTGCGTCGCTGGCGCTGGCCGTCGAGCTGGGGGCCCGGATCGTGGCCGAGCCGTTCGACGTCCCCGGTGGCCCGACGCTGGCGGCGGTGGACGATCCCGAGGGCGTCCCCGTGGTGCTCGTCCAGCAATAGGCGGTCCGGGCACCGGCGGCCGGCGGCCGGGGGCCGGGACGGCCCGTGGCTCTCAGTCGAGGGTGGTGTAGCGCTCGGTGCGGACCGTGGCGGCGGCGTCGGACCGCCACAGGTCGATGACGATCCAGCCGCCGTCGGCGCCGCGGGCCGTCGTCCGCCGCAGCAGGCCCGGTTGCTGGTAGGCGAAATCGGACTGGACCTCGCCGGTCGGCCGCCCTGAACGCCTCTTCGTCGGCGCCCGGCGACAACCGGAAGGTCATGATCTCGATCATCGGAGGGTCAGGCTAACGGGGCCACGGTCCGGGGTCAACCGGGGGGCGGGTTCCATTCGACCTCGACCCAGTTGTTCTTGTCGGTCCGCTTGACCGAGTACATGGCCTGATCGGCCCGCTGGCGCATGGCGGCGGCGTCCGCTGCCGGGCCCGGTCCGCAGACGCCGACCGACAGCGAGACGCTCGGCTGTCGGCCACGCGGAGATCGCGGGTCACCCCGAGGAGCCGGGCCCCGAGGGGGACGGCCTGCATGTCGTCGACCTGGGTGACCACGACGGCGAACTCGTCGCCGCCGAAACGGGCCACGATGTCGTCGCCGCGGACGATGTTGCCGATGGCGGCGGCCACCGCCCGCAGGACGTCGTCGCCGACGTCGTGGCCGAACTCGTCGTTGATGGCCTTGAAGTCGTCGATGTCGCAGAAGGCCACCAGGACGCGGACGTCGCGCTCGGCCAGGACGGCGAGGGCCCGCTCGAAGGCGGAGCGGTTGGCCAGCCCCGTCAGAGGGTCGAGGTCGGCCTGGCGGACCAGATGCTGGCTCGGCCGGAGGTGCCGTTCGTGGACGTCGCGGACGCTCATCACGATCTCGTCGGGCACCCCCGGGCCCGGTTCCGCCGCCAGGCGGAGGGCCACGTCGGCCCAACGCCAGTCGCCCGTCTCACTCTGGAACTGGGCGGTGATCTGCGCGTCGTGGCTGCGCAGCGGCGCGCGCCAGCTGCTCCTCGAAGGCCTGGCGGTGCGACGGGTGGAAGAACGACGACGCCGCCCGGTTGAGGATCCGGCTGGCGTCCAGACCCGACATCTCGCAGAACGACGGCGAGACCCACGAGACGGCGCCCTTGACGCTCAGGAGGAGGAGGCCGTCGGGGATGTACTCGGCGATGCGCCGGGCCCGGGCGTCGGTCCACGGCCAGGGCCCCGTGCTGGCGGGTCCGGCAGACGGCCTGGACGAGGGTCTGGGCCAGCAGCTCGACCTGGACGACGAGGCTCGGCTCCCACGGCCGGGGACGGTGGAAGACCTGGAGGCCCATGACCCCGAGCAGCTGCGACCCCACGATGACGGGGGCGATCACGATGGCCTGGAGACCGTTGGCGGTGGCCAGCGCCCGTTCGGACGGGGCCAAGTTCGATGCGGGAGAGATCGTCGACCACGACGGTGTTCCCCGTCCGCAGGACGTCCAGGGCCGAACCGAACATGGCCGACAGCGGGGAGCCGACGGCGGCGCCGCGGCGGCCAGGCCGGGACGGATCCAGTGCCAGTCGTCGGTGACGCAGGCGTCTGTCGTCCACCAGGGTGACGAACGAGACGTCGACGTCGGCGAAGGCCCCGAGCTCCTCCAGGAACAGGTGGCGGCGACCACGTCGAGGGTCGACTCGTCGGCCGCGCCGAGCAGGCGCGCCAGGCGTGCGGCCACGCTCTGGAAGCCGGTGTGGGGATCGGAGGTCGGGAGGGCGCCGTCGGTCCAGGTGGTCACACACGTTCATCGGAGCGGGGGCCCGCCGCCTTGAGGGAGGCCCCGGTCGGCCGGCCCCGGTCAGGCGGGTGGGGAGAACTGGGGCAGCCACGGGGCCGAGGCGGCGAGGAGCTCGTCGGTCATGCGCGGTGACGTGCTCCCAGGGGAGGGTGCCGGCCACGGGGTCGGCCAGCATGGCCTGGAGGACGAGGCCCCGGTCGCCGGCGATGGCGGCCTGGACGGTGAGCTCCTGGGAGGCGACGACGCGCCGGAGATGCTCGGCCGCGGCGCCGGCCGAGGCCGTGTCGCGGGGGCGGACGCCGTCGCCGTCGACGGTGCCCATGCACTCGACCACGACGCCGGCGGGGAGGTCGGTCACCTGACCGGTGTTCGGGAGGTTGACCGGCAGCGAGCGCGGCCGTGCCGGTGACGAGGCCGTCGAGCAACGGCGCCACCAGTTCGCCCGACGACCACCGCGGCACCTCGCCCCCGGCCTCGAGCTCGGCCGCCCAGACGCCGTCGTCGACCTTGTCCTGGGTGTGGCCGGCGAGGCCGTAGTGGTGGACGCCCCAGGCCCGACCCTGGTCGGAGGCGGAGCGTCACGAACCAGGGGAAGAACTCGGCCACGTGGGTGTCGGCCGAGCCGGGCAGGACGCCGAGATGGCGGAAGATCTCCAGCTTGACCCGGTTGTTGGCCACGATGTCGGCCTTGGTCCAGTCCCGCGAGGGGTCGATCCGGCGCCAGTGCGACGCCGCCGGCGGGGTCATCCAGACCGGTTGGCCCTCGAGCTGGCCGGGATCGTCGAGGACGTCGCGGAGCATGGCGAAGCCGTCCTCACCGCCGATGCGCAGCGACGTGACGAGCGGGAAGGTGGTTGACGCCGGCGACGACGGGGTCGATCTCGCGCATGTCGGCGTCGAAGACGAGACTGAGCCAGAACTGGAGCCCGACCAGTTCGTTGCAGAGCCCGACGGTGCGGACCGAGGTCTGCGAGGAGACGGCCCGGCAGAGAGCGGTCAGGGGGTTGCTCACGTTGAGCAGGGTGGCGTCGGGGGCGCAGCGCTCGACCTCGGCGGCGATGCGGACGACGACGGGGATGCTGCGCAGGGACCGGGCGATGCCACCGGGCCCGACCGAGTCGCCGACCGGTTGCCAGATCCCGTAGCGGGCGGGGATCTCGAGGTCGTGGGCCATGCTGGCGAAACCACCGACCGACAGGGCGATGATCACGAAGTCGGCGCCGTCGAGGGCGGCGGCCAGGTCGGTGGTGGCGGTGACGTCCATGCCGATGCGGCGCGACGTCACGATGTGCTTGGCGATGGTGAGCATGGGGGGCAGCGACGACTCGTCGATGTCGGTGAGTGCGACCGAGCAGTCGCGCAGGCTGGCCGTGTTGGCGAAATCGGCCAGCAGCCGCGGTGTCCAGTGGGTGCTGCCGCCGCCCACGATGGTGATCTTCGGTGTCATGAACGGCCCCCGATCCGTTGGTCCCCCCCAGACCCTACGTGTCGGGGTCAGGTGTCGAAGAGGACGTCGAGGCGCGGCGGCGAGCGGAAGGCCGTGCCCTCGATCCGGCGGCGGGTGCGGCGGCGGGTCGAGGCGCAGACCGGGGAGCCGGTCGAGGATGGCGGTCAGGCCCACGCGCAGCTCGAGGCGGGCCAGGTGCATGCCCAGGCACTGGTGGCGACCGGTCCCGAAGGCCAGGTGGGCGACGGGCGGGCGGTCGAGGTCCCAGACCTCGGCGTTGTCGTAGCGGGTCTCGTCGTGGTTGGCGGAACCGGTGGCGCAGACCACCGACACCCCGGCCGGGACGGTGACGCCGCCGACTTCGACCGGGCAGGCCGTCTCGCGGTTGACCATGGTCACCGACGTCTCCCAGCGCAGCGTCTCCTCGATGACGGCGTCGAGAAGGGTGTGGTCGTCGTCGCACGCGGGCGAGGACGGGCGGGCGGCGAGAGCAGGGCCAGGAGGCAGTTGCCGAGGGCCCGGAAGGTCGTCTCGGCCCCGGCCGGGAGCAGGAGACGGAGAAAGCCGTAGATGTGCTCGTCGCTCAGCCGTTCGCCGTCGATCTCGGCCGTGACGATGTCGGAGACGAGGTCGTCGGCGGGATCGGTCTTGCGCTGCTCGACCAGGGGCGTCAGGTAGTCCCGCATGGCCCGGGAGGCCGCCGTGGAGACGTCGTAGTCCTCGGGGCCCATCGAGATCTCGAGGCCCCAGCGCTGGAAGAGCTCGTAGTCGTCGGTGGGGACGCCGAGGACGCCGGCGATGACCTGGACCGGGTAGCGGCTGGTGACGTCGGCCACCAGGTCGCAGCGGCCCGGTCCGGCGATGGTGTCGATGAGCCGGTGGACGGTGGGGGCGATCAGCTCGTCCTCCCAGCGCACCAGGGCCGAGGGCCGGAAGGCGTGGGCCACCAGGTTGCGGTGGCGGCGGTGCTCGTCGCCGTCCATGGCCAGGATGACGGTGCCCATGACCGGTCCCATGGTGTCGGCGTTGATCCGCGACGGGAAGCGCTCGGCGTCGCGGAGCACGGCGTCGACGTCGGCGAAGCGGGTGAGCATCCGCATCTGCATGCCGAGACCTTCGATGGCCATGACCGGGTCGTCGCGCCGGCAGACGGCCCAGAAGTCGTAGATGTCGCCACGTCCATGCTCGCCGGTGCCGGCGTCGCCGCTGCCGGCGTCGACATGTCGGGAGTCGAACCGGTGTCGGGATCGGCCACGGGTCTCAGCGAACCAGGGGGGACGGCGGTGGCGCAAACGGGAGCGGCCGCCGCCGCCGGGGTCAGGTGGGCGCGGAGTGGAAGTTCACGACGAACGGCGCCGAGGTCGGCGGGCGAGGAGCCAGCCCGGGACGGTCTTGCCCAGGACCTGGACCGTCACCGTGACGTGGCTGGCCCCCAGCTCGACCGACAGCTGGCCGTTGGCGGACGTGAAGGTCTTGGTGGTGCCGGCCGGCACGGTGGCCGAGAAGACGGGGGCGAAGCTGGCCGGGCTGCTCACGTGGATCCAGCACGGCGCCTGGGTGGTCACCACCACCTGGTAGACCGGGGAGCGGACGGTCACCGTGGCGGACAGCGGCCCCGACGCCGTCTCCGTGACGACAGGGCGGTGCGGACGGACGGCGGGCGGTCCCGTGGAGCCGGGTGGCGCCGGCGGCCCGCGCCCCGCCACCAGGTGGATCTTGGCCAACCACGCCGGCCGCCAGTGGTGGACGGCCAGGCCGCCCGCGCCGAGGACGAGCAGGAGGACGGTGGACCAGACCGCCACCCGCAGGGCCAGGGGGGCGGGGCAGGGGTCGGGGCGCCGCCGGATCGTCACCGGGAGGGAGTCGGTCGAGTCGAACCTCAGTCCCGGGGGCAGCGAGGGGCGGACGGTCGAGGCGGTGGCCGTCACCTGGGGCACCTGGGCCGTCTGGGTGAAGGCCCGGAGGTGCGAGGTGTCGCCCGGGTAGCGGCTCAGGTGGCCACCGACGGCGGGGACGACGGCGGAGTCACCGGCGTCCCGGGGCGTGGCCCGGGTGGCCCCGACCAGCTCCGGCGTCCGGGTTGCGCCCACGGTGTGCCACCGCTCGCCCACGATCTGCGTCATGGGGGCGGCGTCGAGTCCCAGGATCTCGGCGTAGCGGCGCACGGCGACAGGGCCGTCTTCTCGTCGGGCAGACGGGTGAGGTCGCCCTCCTCGAGGGCCTCGAGGTAGAAGCCGCGGACCCCGGTGCGGTCCTGGACGCCGTCGAGGCCGAGACCCAGGCGTTGGCGTGCCTGGCGGAGCTCGGCGACCGAAGGGGAAGGGCGACGAGCCGCGCTGCCGTCGCACGCTGCGACGGCGGGTCGCTCTCTCGCTGCCTGCGATGACCACGACGACTCCCTTGTCTCCTTCGCCTGATCGTACTGTGCCCAGGTCAGGGGCGGTGTTCGGATACCCGAGCGTCGGCATCCGGGGAGCGGTCCTTGAGGCACCGGGGTGGACGGTCCCCGGGGGCCCGGCGACCGCCGCCCAGGCACGGCCGGACGCCGCCGGACCCTGACGTTTCCGTCAGGGCTGACATCTGCGTCAGGAAAAGCTAACGTGACAGGGATCGGGCCCAGACGGCCGGTGACCGCTCGTTTCCCGGACCGGCACCGGTTCGGCACGCTCCGTGGCGACAGTGGCGGGTGGTGGCGACAGTGGCCGAAATGACGACAGTGGCCCGTAGTGAAAGGCACGTGCGATGGACGTCGAGGACGAACTCCAATCCCCGTCGCTGATGGTCGATCTGGCGTCGGCCGACGACCCGCGGGCCATGTCCGAGATGTTGCGGCAGCAACGCGTCCACAACATCGAGGGGATGTTCCACCTGCTCACCCACCGCCAGGACGTGGAGGCGGCCCTGCGCCGACCGGCCGTGTTCACCTCGGGGCCCGAGGCCGTCCAGTTGGGCAACATCCGGCCCCTCATCCCGCTGAGCGTCGATCCCCCCAAGCACGTGAAGTACCGCCGGATCCTCGACCCGCTGTTCGCCCCCAGGCACATGACGGCCCTCGAAGGTGAGGTGGCCGAGCTCGTCAACTCGACCATCGACAACTTCGCCGCCAGCGGGACGTGCGACTTCCACGAGGATTTCGCCGTCCCCCTCCCGTGCACGGTGTTCCTCCGCCTCATGGGCCTGCCCCTCGAGGACCTCGACCTCTTCCTGGACATGAAGGACGGGATCATCCGACCCTCCGGCGCCACCATGGAGGACCAGGCCCCGACGCGGAAGAAGACGGCCGAGAACATCTACGCCTACTTCGAGAAGACCCTGGAGCAACGGCGCCGGGCCCCTACCGAGGACCTGCTGGCCCGGATCATGGTCTCCGAGGTCGACGGGGTCAGGCTGACCGACGAGGAGATCCTCGACATCTGCTTCCTCTTCATCATCGCCGGTCTCGACACGGTCACCGACACCCTCGACTGCATCTTCGGCCATCTCTCGCAGAATCCCGACCACCGGCGCCAGGTGGCGGGCGACGAGTCGGTCATCCCCTCGGCCATCGAGGAGCTGCTGCGGTGGGAGAGCCCGGTCCCGGCCGTCCCCCGGGTGCTCGGTGAGGACGTCGAGATCGACGGCTGCCCGATGAAGGCCGGCGAGCACGTGATGCTCCTGATCGGTGCGGCCAACACCGACACCACCGACCATCCCGGCGTCGACTCGGTCGACCTGATGCGCAACCCGAACCCCCACCTCGCCTTCGGCGGCGGGGTCCACCGTTGCCTCGGCTCGCACCTGGCGCGCGTGGAGCTCCGGGTGGCGATGCGGGAATGGCACAAGCGGATCCCCGAGTACGAGCTCGTCCCCGGGACGGTGCTCGAGTACACCGAGGGTCTCCGCTCGCTGCACCACCTCCCGCTGCAGTTCCCGCCGGCCCCGTAGAGAACGTCGGCTGTGCGTATCCGGCTCGACGCCGACCGTTGCCAGGGTCACGGCCGCTGCTACGTGCTGGCCCCCGACCTCTTCGACGCCGACGACTACGGCCACTGCGTCCTGCTGGTGGACGAGGTGCCCGCCGGGCGCGAGGACGACGCCCGGACCGGCGTGGAGAACTGTCCCGAACAGGCTCTGTCCCTCGAGGGCTGAACGGGGGCCCGCTCAGGTCAGGCGGGCCACGTTTCCCTGGTCCGACGGGGACAACGTCACCGCCGCCCCGACGGCGTCCTCGGACACCAGGACGCCGCTCGTGGCCGGGTCGGTCCGGGCCACCGTGTGGGACCGGCCCTCTCCGATGTTGACGATCATGACCCCGTCGCCCGGCCGGCCGTCGCGTTCGTAGGTGACGGTGTAGGCGAGGATCGTCCCCGGGCCGGCGGCCGACGACTCCACGGGCACCGTCGTGGCGTGGGCGTCGATCCGTTCCTGCAGCCCGTCGGGCGGCGCCGGGGCGGCGGCCGGAGGCCGGCCGGTGTAGACGCCGACGGCCTGCTTGGTCAGGAAATACCCGTTGCCGTGGACCAGAGCCACGTCACCGTGCCCGGCCCGGAGCCAGTCGAGGGTGTTGGCCACGCTGTGGGTGACGTAATTGCTGCCCGGTCCCCCGTGGTACTGGAGACCGCCGGTGAGGGTGAGCGGCCGGGGGTCGTCGGCGGCGAGGCCGAAGCTGTCGCGGGCCACCTCGATGGAGCTCGGGAAGCAGGCGTAGAGATCGAAGGCGCCGACGTCGTCCATCGTGACACCGGCGCTCCCGAGCGCCGACCGGGCGCAGGCCACCAGGCCGGGGGCGGTGTGGACCTGCTCCCGCTCCGACAGGTACCAGACCTCGTGGGCGTCGGCCCATCCGCCGACGTAGGCGACCTCGTCGGGGCCCAGCCCCCAGGCGCGCGCCGTGGCCGCGTCGGTGACGATGACGGCGGCCCCCATGTCCACGTCCATGACGGCGTTGCAGTACTTCGGATACGGGAAGCAGATCATCCGGTTGTCCGGTGTCGCCGTGGTGATCTCGGTGCCGTCGCGCCGGGTCCCGAACCACGACAGGGGATTGGCGGCGGCCACCGCGTTGAACCGGTCCATGAGCTCACCCATGGCCCGGCGCTGCGCCTCGGGTCCGCGCCCCGCGGCGTGGGCCAGGGCCGACTCGATGAGCGCGTACATGGTGGTGGCCTGGACGAGCCCGTGCTCGCGCTCCACCGGGTGCGTCCCCACGTCGGGTTCGAGCGGGGGCCAGGTCTCGGGCCAGCCCGGCGCCGACGGCCAGTCGAGCTCGATACCGAGCTTCCGGGCCCGGCGCCGGGTGGCCAGGGCCTCGGCGCCGGCGATGAGCACCCGCGGACGGGTGCCGGTGGCCACCAGCTCGGCGGCCCGGTTGACCAGCCACTGGGGGATGTTCCCGCCCATGCCCGAGACCCGTGTCTCGGCGCCCGTGATCCCCAGCCGCCCGGCCAGGACCGGGGCCGGGTCGCCGTGGCGCAGCGACAGGGAGTGGACCATCCAGAGGTGGTCGATGTCGGCGACGGCGGCGCTCCCGGCACCGGAGAGGGTCAGGCCCGTCGCCTGCACCATCAGGTCGAAGGGATCGGGGGCGGCCGCCGGATCCTCCTGGCGGTTGGTCACCTGGCCGCCGCCCACCACCACCGGGACCCTGGTCCAGTCCGTCACGATCGCACACCGGTGTTCGGCACGTCAGCAGGTGGTGGGCTCAGACGGTGGCCGGGACGGGCCGCTCGTCCGCCCCGGCCCCGTGTCTTTCAGTCGCGTCCGATTTTGCCCAGGTCGGCGGCGAAGACCTGCTTGCGCTCGTGCTTGGGGTTCCGGGCCATCAGCGAGGTGTCGACGTCGGTGGCCTCGGACCGCAGCGCCGCCACCGTGCACTTCTCCCGGGCCCGGACGCTGAACGGGTCGTACTGGAAGAGCCGGATGGCGTTCTCGTGGGTGATCTTGTTGACCTCGGCGTCGGAGACGCCGTCGAGGTACTTCATCGCCATCTCCGGCGCCTGGGGCCAGGTGGAGTCGGAGTGGGGGTAGTCGCACTCCCAGCAGATGTTGTCCACGTTCATCTTGGCGCGGCTCTCCACCCCGAAGGCGTCGTCGATGAAGCAGGTGACGATCCGCTCGCTGAACACCTGGCTGGGCAGCATGTCGCCGAAGTCCTGGCCCGTCCACGCCTTGTGGTGGGAGTAGACGTAGTCGACCCTCTCCAGGAAGTAGGGGATCCAGCCGATCCCGCCCTCCGACAGTGCCAGCCGCAGGTCGGGGAACTTGCGCAGCACCGGGGAGAACAGCAGATCGGCGGCGCACTGGACGATGTTCATCGGCGACAGGGTGATGAGCACGTCGAAGGGGGAGTCGGGGGAGGGGATGACGATCTCCGACGACGAGCCGATGTGCATGCAGACGACCGTGCCCACGTCGGAACAGGCCGTCCAGAAGGGGTCCCAGTGGTCGCTGTGGACGCTCGGCCAGCCGAGCTTCGACGGGTTCTCCGAGAAGGTGACGGCGTGGCAACCCTTGGCCGCCACCCGGCGGACCTCGGCCGCCATGAGCTCGGGATCCCAGATGGCGGGGATGGACAGCGGGATGAACCGGCCCGGGTAGGCGCCGCACCACTCGTCGATGTGCCAGTCGTTGTAGGCCTGGAGCATGGCCAGGGCCAGGTCCTTGTCCTGCGTCCGGGCGAAGAGCTGCCCGCAGAACTGGATGAAGGAGGGGAAGCACATCGAGCCGAGGACGCCGTTCACGTTCATGTCCCGGATGCGCTCGTGGATGTCGTAGCAACCGGGCCGCATCTCGGTGAAGGAGGTCGGCTCGATCCCGTACTCCTCGGGGGGCCGGCCCACCACGGCGTTCAGCCCCACGTTGGGGATCTCGTTGCCCTCGTAGGACCAGACGTCGATCCCGTTGTCCTTGTGGACGACCCGCGGGGCACGGTCCTTCCACTTGGCCGGTACCCGTCCGTCGAACATGTCGGGCGGCTCGACGACATGGTCGTCGACACTCACGAGGATGAGGTCCTCCGTGTGCATAACGCCCCCTCCCATCTGCGTCGTGCTGTGCGGGCACCGGAGAGGCGCCGATCGCGCGCCGATCATATACCGGGCCCCTCCCGTACCTGACATCCGTGTCAGGCACGCGCCCGTCCCCGGTCGTACACTGGCCGCCCGATGCCACCCTCCGGACCCCCTGACGGGAGCCCCGTGACCGCCCCCCGCGGTCTCGCCGCCATCGCCGCCGCCGACCCCGACCGGGTGGCCCTGGTCTGCGACGGGACGCGGACCACCTTCCGCCAGCTGGACCGGGCCGCCAACGCCGCCGCCCACGCCTTCGCCGCCCACGGCGTGGGCGCCGGTGACCGGGTGGCGGTCATGCTCGGCAACGGTCCCGAGGTCTTCGCCGCCTGGTACGGCGCGGCCCGGTCGGGGGCGCTCGTCGTCCCCGTCTCCACCCGCCTCACCGCCCCCGAGGCGGCCTACATCGTGGGTGACTCCGGTGCCCTCGTCCTCGTCCACGACGGATCGGCGGCCGCCGTGGCGGCGGCCTCGTCCACCGGCGTGGCCGGCCTCGACGTCGGCGACCCGGCGCTGGCCACGGGGGTGGACGACCCGCCCGACGAGGGCTACCTGGGCACCGCCGTCGTCACCATGAGCTACACCTCGGGCACCACCGGCCGCCCCAAGGGCATCGTCCGGGCCGTCCCGGCGCCGTCGCGCCAGGCGCCGGCCAACCCCTTCGCCGCCTTCTGGGGCCTGCTCCCCGGCGACGTCCACCTGATGTGCGGGCCCGGCTACCACATGGCCCCGGCCGCCTACTCCCAGATGTCGCTCAACGAGGGCGGGACCGTCGTGATCATGCCGAAGTGGGACGCCACCGAGGCCCTCCGGCTCATCGAGGCCGAGCGGGTCACCACCGCCCAGATGGTCCCCGCCCATTTCATCCGCATCCTCGAGGCCGACTGGCCGGCCTACGACCGGTCGAGTGTCCGCAAGATCCTCCACGCCGCGGCGCCGTGCCCCGTGCCGGTGAAGCGCAGGATCATCGACGTCTTCCCGGCCGGGGCCATCTGGGAGTACTACGGGGCCTCCGAGGGGATGGCCTGCGTCATCTCCCCCGAGGAATGGTTGACCAAGCCGGGAAGCGTGGGCCGGCCCTTTCCGGGCCTGACGGTGCGCATCCTCGGGGACGACGGCGCCGAGATGGCCCCGGGCGAGGTCGGGGCCATCTACATCTCCTCCTTCTCCGGCCAGCGCTTCGGCTACCACAACGATCCCGACAAGACCGACCGGGCCTGGCGCGACGACTACTTCACGGTGGGCGATCTGGGCTGGCTCGACGAGGACGGCTACCTCTTCCTGGCCGACCGCCGGACCGACCTCATCCTGTCCGGCGGGGTGAACATCTACCCCGCCGAGGTGGAGACGGCCCTGGCCGAGGACCCCGACGTCGTCGACGCCGCCGTCTTCGGCCTGCCCGACGAGCGGATGGGCCAGCTGGTCCACGCCGTCGTCGAGCTCCGCCCCGGGGCGCGGCGCGACGCCGAGGCGCTGCTGGCCCGCCTGGCCACCAGGCTGGCCGACTACAAGAGGCCGCGGGCCGTCGAGTTCGTCGATGTGCTTCCACGCGAGGAGAACGGCAAAGTGATGAAGGCGCGGTTGCGCGCCGAACGGATGGAGCCGGCGACCGCCGGCCGCCAGGGGGAGGGCTGATCATGACCGACGGGCGACGACACGACCCGAGGTACGCGGCGAGCCGCGTCTTCTGATCGACGGGAAGCTCGTCGAGGCGAGCGGCGGGAAGACGTTCGCCAACATCGACCCGGCCACCGAAGAGTCGCTCGGCGACACGTCCGACGGCACCACGGCCGACATGGCCCAGGCCATCGCCGCGGCGCGGCGCGCCTTCGACGAGACCACCTGGGCCACCGACCACGCCTTCCGGCGCCGCTGCCTGGAGCAGCTCCATGCCGCCCTCGAGGCCCACAAGGAGGAGCTCCGCGCACATCGTGGTGGCCGAGGTGGGCAGCCCCCTGATGTTGACCTACATCATGCAGGTGGACGGGCCCATCGACGACCTCGGCTACTGGGCGGCCCGACCCGACCAGTACGAGTACGAGCACTGGCTGCCCGTCCGCGAGGTCTTCGGCCAACCCCAGCGCCGCCTCATCCGCCGCGAGCCCATCGGCGTGGTGGGGGCCATCACGCCCTGGAACTTCCCCCTCTACCTGAACCTGGCCAAGCTCGGTCCCGCCCTGGCGGCGGGGAACACGTGGTGCTGAAGCCGGCACCCGACACCCCGTGGTCGGCGACCTTCCTGGGCCGGCTGATCGCCGAGGAGACCGACATCCCCGCCGGCGTGGTCAACGTGGTGGCCTCCTCGGACCACCTGGTGGGGGAGGTCCTCACCACCGACGCCCGCGTGGACATGATCACCTTCACGGGATCGACGGTCACCGGCCGCCACATCATGGCCAAGGCGTCGGACACGGTGAAGAAGGTCTTCCTCGAGCTCGGCGGCAAGTCGGCCAACATCGTCCTCGAGGACGCCGACCTCGGCCTCCTCGGTCCCCATCAGCGCCATGGGGGTCTGCACCCACTCCGGCCAGGGCTGCGCCATCACCACCCGGCTGCTCGTCCACCGGTCGCGCTACGACGAGGCCGTCGAGATGGCCGACGAGGCGCATGGCCGTCGGTCACCTACGGCGACCCCTGGGACCCGGCCAACTTCCAGGGCCCGCTCATCAGCGCCAAGCAGCGCCAGCGCGTCCTCGGCTACATCGAGAAGGGCAAGGCCGAGGGGGCCCGGCTGGTCTGCGGCGGCGGCGTCCCCGCGCACCTGCCCAAGGGCTTCTTCGTCGAGCCCACCCTGTTCGCCGACGTCAACCCCAAGGCCACCATCGCCCAGGAGGAGATCTTCGGTCCCGTCCTCGTCATCTGCGCCTTCGAGGACGACGACGACGCCGTCCGGATCGCCAACGACTCCATCTACGGCCTGTCGGGGGCGGTGACCTCGGCCTCCGAGGAGCGGGCCCTGGCCGTGGCCCGCCGGATCCGGGCCGGGACCCTCATGGTCAACGGCGGCATGTACAACGCCCCCGACGTCCCCTTCGGCGGCTACCGCCAGTCCGGCCTCGGGCGCGAGAACGGCGTCGAGGGCTTCGAGGAGTACCTCGAGGTGAAGGCCATGGGCCTCCCCGGCACCGCCACCGCCTGATCCGGGGTCACGCCGCCGAGCGGCACCGGGCGTCCGCGGTCGCAGTCGGGGCCGCCGCCGCATGACCGGCCTTCCCCGACGCCCGCGCGGCCCTCGACTTGCGCCGATCCGGGCGAGTTCTTCGATCTGCCGCTCGCGCTCGTCCTGGACGGTCCGCACCATCGTGTGCGGGCATCATGACATCCCTCCTTCGGGACCGGCCGCCGGCGCTTCGCCCGTGTGGCGCATCCTCTGGGGTCATGACGCCGTCGGGACCGCCGACTCATCGCGCCGGCCGGGAAAAGCGTCAGACCGGCCGGTCAGCTGGACGTCAGCGGACAGGGAGTCGGCGTAGCCCAGGGCGATGGCGCTGGGGGCGTCGAGGTAGCCGCCGCGGCTCCACTCCTCGTCGATCTCGAGCACCGGTCGCCCCGTCCGTTCGGCCAGGAACCGCTCGAATTCGGCCTGCAGCGCGCTCTGGGCGTCGACGGTCCGGGCGATGTCGCCCGGTCGGCCCGAGGCGCTCGTGTCGGGGTGTCGCAGATGGAGCCGGGCGTGGGGGGCGATGGCCCGGTGCGCACCGGCGGCCAGGACGCCGACGGCACCACCGCCGACGAGGCCGAGGGCGACCGTGTGGACGGGCACTCCGAGAACGTCGATGACGTCGATGAGCACGCCGGCCGCCTCCCACGACGCCGTCGGCGCCTGCAGCCGCAGCTCGACGTGCTCGTCGCCGAGGGCGTCGAGGGTGAGCAGAGCGGCCGCCGTCTCCGACGCCTTGTCGCTCGTGAGGTCGCCGTGGACGAAGACGACCCGGCGGGCGAACAACGACGAGAGGACCTGGTCGCCGAAGGCGGGCTGCGCTCGCCACTTCAGTCCCCGCCGCCCCCGAGATGCCAGTCGAGCACGTCGTCGACCGCCGCGGCGTAGCGCTCCAGGGTGGAGAGACGCACGTCGACCTGGCCCGTCTCGAGACGGGCCACCGCCGACTGCGACGTGCCCATCCGCGCCGCCACCTCGGTCTGGGACAGCCCCAGCGAGATCCGCCGTTCCACCAGCTCCTCGGCCAGGGCCCGGCGCCGGGCCGCCATCTCGGCGAACCCGGGCAGGCGCGGCTCGTGTCGCCGCTCGTTCATGACGTCATATATGGTATCTCATATGAGAGATACCTGCGATGAGGTGTCCAGGCGACGAGAGGTGGTCCGTGTGCTGAGTCAATCCTTGATCCCCATGGTGATCGACCAGACGGCCCGGGGCGACCGCTCCTTCGACATCTACTCATTGTTGCTGAAGGAGCGCATCGTCTTCCTCGGCCAGGAGGTCGACGACCAGATCGCCAACCTCCTGGTGGCCGAGATCCTGTACCTCGACGCCGAGGACCCCGAGCGCGACATCGCCCTCTACATCAACTCGCCCGGCGGCATGGCCTACGCCGGGATGGCCATCTACGACGTCATCCAGCACGTCCACTGCGACGTCTCCACCATCTGCGTCGGCATGGGGATGTCGGCGGCCGCCATGATCCTGGCCGGGGGCGCCCCCGGCAAGCGCTTCGCCCTGCCCAACTCGAAGATCATGATCCACCAGGGCACGGCCGGGACCAGGGGGGCGCCGAGCGACATGGCCATCCACCTGAAGGAGGTCCTGGCCACCACCAGGCGGATGGCCGAGATCATCGCCTTCCACTCCGGCCAGCCCGTCGACCGCGTCGAACGCGACATCGACCGCGACTACTTCATGACGCCCGACGAGGCCAAGGAGTACGGGCTCATCGACGAGATCATCGCCCCCACCCGCGGACTGTGCGCGCCGGGCGCCGGAGCTGTTCGCTGCCGGCGACGACGCCGGCGCCGGACGCGAGCTCTCCGGTGCCCGCGCCTGACCGGCGCCGGCCGGTCCGGCGCCGGCCGCGCCGTCTGCGCTGCGAGACCTGCCTCGACGTCCTCACCCTGCGCCACGCCTGGGACGTGGCCACCTGCAGCTGCGGCGCCCTGATGGTGTCGGGCCGACCGACCCGGCCGACCGTCCACTGGCTCTGCGGACCGGGAGGAGGCTGGACCGAGCTCTGCCCGACGATCGGCCGACGCGATCGTCGCCACCCGACGCAGCGGCGCCGGACACCGGGTCACCGGACACCGGCATGCCGACGCGCCGTCTCGGTTTCGCCGGCCCCGGCGGCGCACGGCGGACGGCTGATCCCGGGAGGGCTCAGCCCCTCGCCCTCGTGTACACGTCGGGTCCGAAGGCCGCCAGGCCCGGTGCGGCCGCCTCACCCAGGTGGGGCAGGCCGAAGATGTCCTCGACGCTGCGCAACAGGGAGAAGTGGTTGTAGGGCGTGGCCGTCGTCGACCCGGGCGCGATGAACGGTGAGATGGCCAGCAGGCCGACCCGGCCGCCCCCCGGCCCGCCCACTCCCGGCATCCCCGTCTGCGTCCCCGACGGCGCTGATGCTCGGAGGTTCGTCGCAGCAGGCCGTGTCGTCCTCCAGCGATCCGCTCGCCTCGGCTTCGTCGTAGGTGATGAGCAGGAGCCCGTTCTTCTGGAACGCCGGCGCGTCCAGGATCTTCGGCACCCAGGTCTCGAGGAACGCGTTGATGCCGGCGAACCCGGCCGGTCCCCCCGCCGCGCAGGTGGCGTCGTGACCGTCGTCGCAGAGGTTGGGCGTGATGAAGGAGAAGTTGGGGGTGGTGGACGACCGGGCCAGGTCGGGGACCAGTTGCGTGAGCGGCACGTCGTCGGCGGCGCAGCTGGCGCTGCCGGTGACGGCCTGGAAGTAGACGAACGGGTTGTGCCGGGTGGCGTAGAGGCTGGTGGCTGTGGCCACGCACGTTCGGATCGGCCTGGCCCAGCACCGGGTGCTGGCACGGCCGGGCCATCGACTCCATGTAGCCCTTCCACGTGAGTCCGGCCGCGTCGAGCTGGGTGGCGATGTTCCCCACGCCCGGCGGGTAGACGCATCCGACGCCGGTGGCGATCCCGTTCATCACCGTGGGCGGCGTGACGTCCTCGTACTCGCTCACGCAGTCGGCCTGGGTGACGGGGTTGGCCGGCTGGCCGCTCACCATGGAGATGTAATTGCCCAGGCTGTCGTGCGAGGTGGCGTAGTACTGGGTCAACAGGTTGCCCTTGGCCCGCAGGGTGGTCCCCAGATAGGGCGCCCCGGGGTCCGGTCCCCACGTCTCGGCGTAGGACTTGTTCTCGAGCACGATGAGAAAGACGTGGCGGATCGGGGGCACGGCGCCGGCCACCGCCGGTGGGGTGGTGGGACGGGTCGTCGTGGTGGTGGTGCCGGTGGCGCCGGAGCCACCCGAGCACGAGGCCAGCAACAGCCCCATCCCCGTGGCGACGATCGCCGTGGCGCCGGCGCGCCGGGACCTACTCACGGCCGAGGATCGCCGTCCCCGTCGAGGAGATCCAACCTCCGGTGGCGTTGACGCAGGCCAGTGCGGCATCGGCCACCTGTCGCTCCCCGCATTCGCCGCGCAGCTGCTTCACCGCCTCGACCAGGAGGAAGATGCCCACGCATGCCGGGCTGGCACGACGAGAGCCCGCCACCGTCGGTGTTGGTGGGCAACTGGCCCCCCACCCGGAGGCGGCCGTTCTCCACGAAGGCCCCGCCCTCGCCCTTCTTGCAGAAGCCCAGGCCCTCGAGGGTGAGCAGGACGGTCAGGGTGAACGAGTCGTAGACCTCGACCACGTCGATGTCGTCGGGGGTGACGCCGGCCTGGGCGAAGGCCTTCTTCCCCGACCGCACGCAGGGCGACTCGGTGAAGTCGGACCACTCGCTCATGGTCGTGTGCGAGATGGCCTCACCGGTGCCGAGCACCCAGATCGGGGTGCTGGCGCAGTCGCGGGCGCGGTCCTCGTGGGTGAGGACGATGGCCCCGCCGCCGTCGGAGCGGATGCAGCAGTGCAGTTTGGTGAACGGGTCGGCGATCATCCTCGAGGACTGGACGTCCTCGATGGTGATCGGGTCCCGGTAGTAGGCGTCGGGGTTGAACCCGGCGTTGTACCGGGCCGACACGGCGATCTCGGCCAGCTGCTCGATGGTGGTCCCGAACTCGGCCATGTGTCGCCGGGCCGACATGGCGTGCTTGGCGATGAGGGTGTGGCCGAAGGGGGCGTCGAACTGGATCGGGCCCTTGTTGCCGAAGAAGAGGTTGGCCGTCCGCATCTTCCGTTTCAGGTCGGCGCGCGAGGTCGAGCCGTAGCTCAGGACGACGGTGTCGATCTGGCCCTGGGCGATGGCGGCCACGGCGTGCTCGAGGAACATCTCCCAGCACGAGCCGCCCACGCCGGTGGAGTCGATGTAGTCGATGTGGGGGGCCAGACCCAGGTACTCGGCCAGCTCGATGGGGGGCAGGGCCCCCGTCCCGTGCGACATGAAACCGTCCACCTCGCGGCGGTCGATCCCGGAGTCGGCCAGGGCCCGGGACGTGGCCTGGTGATGCAGCTCGAACGCCGACTTGTGGTCCACCCGGCCGACGTCGGACAGCGAGGCGCCGACGATCGCCACCCTTCGTGCCATGTGCCTGTCCCTCCACTTTCCGGTCCCGTTCTGGTCCGACCCCGAACCTGACGCCAGCGTCGGAGAACGCGGCTGGAAGGGTAGCGTGGCCACGTGACCCCCGGCACACCGGTCAGCTTGCGCCAGCCCCTGGCGACGGTGGTCCCCCGGGCTCCGGGATCGATCCGTCGCACCATGTCGATCGACATCGGCCCGCGCCGGGGCTTCAGCTCCTCGCTCGACATGACCGGTCTGGCCCGCGACATGCGGACCGGTCGAGACGGTGGTGACGACGTCGCCGTGCTGGCCGAGGCGTCGGTGGCGGCCGGCTTCGACATGGCCCGGAACCTGATCACCCTGGAGACGACACCGGCGGCGCCGTGGGCGCAGGACCTCATCGGGGCGCGCGCCGGTGGTGGGTTCCGCCGCCACCTGGACGGGGTCGTCCCCGCCGCCGAGGCCGGGTCGCTGCTCCGGCAGGTCCTCGACGACATGCCCGCCGCCGCCCTCATCTCCGGCTACGCCTGGATGCGGCTGGCCCGGCGCGAGGGCCACGACCCGTCCACCCTCATCCCCTCCGACCTCCTCGGCCGGATGACCGATCTCTGCTCGGGCTGGCGGGCGGGCGGTGAGGCCGTGGCCTCCATCGAGACCTCCCACGGGATGCCGATCCAGGACTGCCCGCCCGCTCCCGTCGACGACTCCGACCCCTGGGCCTGGCACGCCGCCGGTCCCCTCGACCGCGACTGGATGCGCCGGCGCCGGTGCCTGGACGTCGCCGTGGACGGCGCCGGGGGCTTCTCGATCTGGGCCATGTTCCGCGACACGGTGGGAGAGGAGGAGGGCGTCGAGGTGGTCCTCCACGAGTACGCGGTGACGGCGTCGGGGTCGGGGTCCGTGATCGGCGCCATCGCCGCCGAGCCCCGGGTGCTCCCCTTCCCCGAATGCCCGGCCGCCGCCCTGGCCGTCGGCGACCTCGTCGGCTGCGAGCTGGCCGAGTTGTCCCGCTCCGTTCCCGACCTCCTCACCGGCATCCGGTCGTGCACCCATCTGAACGACCTCCTCCGCGCCCTCGGTGGGGTGGCCGACCTCGTCGGACGGGCGGCGTCGGACTGACCCATGGCGTCCTGCCTCGTGGTCCAGCACGTGGAGCCCGAGGGCCCCTACGCCATCGGTGACGCGTTGGTGGAGGCCGGCGTGGCGGTGGACGTGCGGCCCGTCCACCGGGGCGCCGAGCTGCCGGCCGACGTGGCCGACTTCGACGGCATGGTGGTCATGGGCGGCCCCATGTCCGCCGTCAGCGACGAGGGTTTCCCCTCCCGCCGGGCCGAGATCGCCCTGCTCACCGAGGCGCTCGGGGTCGGCCTCCCCACGCTCGGGGTGTGCCTCGGGGCGCAGCTCCTGGCCCTGGCCGGGGGAGGGACGGTCTATCCCGGTGCGGCCGGTCCCGAGATCGGCTGGGCCCCCGTGGAGCTGACCGGGCAGGCCGCCGACGACCCGCTCCTGGCGGGCCTGCCGCGCCGGTTCTCCGTCCTCCACTGGCACGGCGACACCTTCGACCCGCCACCGGCCGCCGCCCTCCTGGCCGCCAACGCCCGCTACCGGAGCCAGGCCTTCCGCAGCGGTGCCCGGGCGTGGGGACTGCAATTCCACCTGGAGATCGACCACTCGGCGGTGTCCGCCTTCCTGGAATCGTTCGGGACGGACGCGGCGGCGGCGGGCACCACCCCCGAGGCGATCGGCACCGACACCGGGGCCTTCCTGCCGGTGCTCGAGCCGGTCCGCACCCGGGTCCTGACCCGGTTCGCCGCCCTCGTCGTCGCCCACGACCGGCAGCGCCTGGCCGACCCGGCGTAGCCCTCCGGGCCTCCTCGCCCGGACCCCGTCCCGCCGCCCCGACCGTGAATGTTTCGGGACGGTGAACCCTGGCAACTTCTGTTGTCTCAGAGACAACAGACCCGTAGGGTGGGGATGTGGTCCCGGACACCGGAGCGGTCCTCGTCTCCATGGGTGAGCGCCTCCGGTCGGCGCGCGAGTGCGCCGGTCTCACCCTGGACCAGACGGCCGAGCTGGCCGGACTCTCCAAGGCGCACCTCTCCCGGCTCGAGTCGGCCGAACGCCAACCCTCGATCGCCGCCCTCCTCACCCTGGCCGACGTCCTCGGCACACCCGTCAGCGCCCTCCTGGGGGAGCAACGGTCGGGCACCGCCCTGGCCATCTCCACCGACGGCGACCCCCGGCGGGAGTCGAGGGGCCTCGCCATCGCCTCCTGCAGCGGCTACCCCGGCTCGACGGCCCTGGAGGCCCTGCGCATCACCGTCGATCCCGACCGCCCCGTCACGGCGCCGGCGCGCCACCGGGGCGAGGAGTGGCTCTACGTCCTCCACGGGATCCTGCGCCTCGAGTACGACGGCGAGACGCACCACCTGGGGCCGGGCGTGTCCGCCCACTTCGACGCCGATCGGCCGCACCGCCTGGGGGCGGAGGGCGTCGTCGCCGAAGTCCTGCTGGTGGCGGCCAAGGACCCCCGCAACATGCAGAACATCCACTAGGGCCGGAAGATCGGCGAGGAGGACATCCCATGAAAACGGCCATGGACATCGACACCATCGAAGCGACGGGCCCGCAGTTCTCGATCGACGAACTCCTGTACGTCCGGGCCCGGACCCGTCGCGCCGTCCACCTGATCGCCGACAAGGTGAAGGTCGGCATGGCCGAGGAGGAGGCCAAGGACGTCGCCCGAACCATCTTGACCTCTCTCGGCATGCGCCGCGGCTGGCACCACATCATCGTCCGCTGCGGTTCCAACACGACGAAGGACTTCATGGCCCGTTCGGAGCCGGGAGTGGTGCTCCAGGAGAACGACATCTTCTTCATCGACATCGGTCCGATCTTCCAGAACTGTGAGGGCGACGCCGGCGACACCTTCGTCTTCGGCGACAACCCCGATCACCACCGGGCCAAGGGCGACGTCCGGACCATCTGGGAAGATGTCCGGCGCGTCTGGTTCGACGAGCAGATCACCGGAGAGGAGCTGTACCACTACGCCGAGAAGGCGGCCGGCGACATGGGTTGGAAGCTGAACCTCGACCTTTCCGGGCACCGCCTCTCCGATTACCCCCACTCCGCCCACTACGACGGGGCGTTGGCCGACGTGGGCTTCCGTCCGAACCCCAATCTGTGGGTGCTCGAGATCGCCATCGCCCATCCCGACGGTGGGTTCGGCGCCTTCTACGAGGATCTCCTGTTGGAGGACCAGTCGTTTCCCGAGGGTGTCATCACCTCCCACGGTTAACCGTCTGTTCTTCTGTATCGCCGACTCAACGCCGACTCTTTCTGTATCGCCGACTCATCTGTATCGCCGACAACGCCATAACGTGCGCCGCTACATCGCCGCCCGTCTCTCGACGTGACAGCAGCGCGCTCTCACCGTTGGCAGCGTCGCCCGTTTTCCCTTGCCCCTGCTGGTGATTCGGCGCGTCGTCGAACGGGCACCACTCGGAAACACGGTTGACATCTGAGCTTAATAGCGCTTAACACGGCAGCTCTTGTATTCACCTTCTCCGTCATTGAAATTGAATCGCAGAGGTATTCCCTCAGATTCTTGACCGAGACGAGAGGAACGGTGAGCGTCATGGCAACAGGCACCGGCACACCATCAGCCGGCCAACGAGCGCCGGCAGTACCGGGCGGACAGTCGGGCTTGCGAAAGAACGCGCTGGGCTTTCCCACCGTTCTGGCCCAGTCCATCGCCGTGATCTCGCCGACCATGACGGCCGTCCTGATCATCGCCCTCTGCTTCAGTGATGCCGGCAACGGGACATGGCTGGCGTACGCCTTCGGCACGGTGATGCTGCTCTTCGTCGTCGGTTGCCTGAACCAGTTCGCCAAGCGGTCAGCCCTGCCGGGGTCGATGTACGGCTACACCGGACGGGGCCTCGGACCCAAGGCGGGCGTGATCTCGGGGTGGAGCCTGATCTGGGCATACCTCTTCATCGGTGTCGCCGGCCTGGCCGGTTTCGCCATCTTCGCCCAACAGCTCTTGTCGGGCCTCGGGGTGCACTCGACCGTGCCGCCCGTGATCTTCTTCCTGCTGAGCGCCGGGGTCTGCTGGTTCATCGCCTACAAGGACATCCACGTCTCGTCGCTGCTCACACTGGTGTTCGAGATCGTGTCGGTGGCCTGCATCCTGAGCTTCGCCGCCGTGGTCCTCTTCAAGCACGGGCTCACCATCGACACCACCATCGTGAAGGCGAAGGGCATGACCTTCCACGGGCTGAGCCTGGCCGTCGTGATCTGCATCTTCTCCCTCGTCGGCTTCGAGAGTGCCACCACCCTCGGCGGTGAGGCCAAGAACCCGCTCAAGAACGTCCCGCGCGCCGTCGTCGTGAGCCTGCTCATCACCGGGGCGTTCATGGTGTTCATGAGTTACGTCGAGGTCTTCGGCACCCGGCACTACGGCACCCCGCTCAACGACATCGCCCTGCCGTTGACGACGTTGTCCAAGATCTACGGCGTGTCGTTCTTCAAGGTCCCGGTGGCGCTCGGAGCCATGGTGAGCTTCTTCTCGCTCACCCTCTCCTGCCTCAACGCCGGGTCCCGGATCATCTATCCGATGGCCCAGCACACGGTCTTCCCGAAGCACCTGGGCCGGGCCCACAAGGACAACCAGACACCGCACATCGCCATCACGGTGTACATCCTCGCCATCGTGACGATCCCCTTGGTGCTGGAGGTCTTCACCAACCCGCTCACCACCTTCGGCGACGCCGGGACCCTGGCGGCGTTCGGCTTCCTGACGGCGTACTTCCTCATCTCGGTCGCCGCCCCCGCCTACCTGAAGAAGATCGGGGAGCTGACGACCCGGCACGTCACCGTGGCGGCGGCGGCCTGCCTGCTGCTGATGGTCCCGCTCATCGGGAGCTTCTACCCGGTGCCGCCCTTCCCGGTCGACATCTTCCCGTACATCTTCCTGGCCTACGTCCTGGCCGGTTCGGGCTGGCTCTTCGCCGTGAGCCGGCGCAACCGGGCCATCTTCGCCGAGATCGAGATGGACCTGGAAGGCGCCATGCTCTCGTCGCAGAAGCACACCGAGGAGGTCGACCGCGCCCTCGAGCGCACCGGTGGGTCGGTCGGGCCGGTCCCGGTGCCCGTGCCGGCGGCGGTGGCCGTCGAGGTGGCCCCGGCCCAGGTGGGAGCGACGGCCGGATAGGGACGCCGTGTCGGGCGGCTCGTTCACGACCGGTGGACGGGCCGCCCGGCGGCGTCAACGCCGCGTCGGTCGACGCCCGGTGGCCGCCGGCAGAGTTACTCGAGGACGCCCTCGTCGGCCAGGCGGCTCCGCTCGGTGCTGTCCAGACCGAGGATCTCACCGAGGACCATCTCGTTGTGCTCGCCCAACGTGGGGCTCGTCCGGTCGTAGCCGGCGGGGGCGTCGGACAGCCGGAAGCCGTTGCGCTCGTAGCCGCAGGGTCCCATGCACGGATGCTCCAGCGTGACGAAGTGTCCCCGGTGCGCCAGCTGGGGGTCGGCGAAGGCGTCGCCCAGGTCGGCCACGGGGACCGCCTCGACGCCCGACCGCCTGCAGGGTCTCGGCCACCGCGGCGGCGTCGCGCCCTTCGGTCCAGCTCCCGACCAATGTCTCGATCTCGTCGACGGCGCGGCGGCGCCCCTCGACGGTGGCCCAGCGGGCGGCGGTGGCGTCGTCGAGGCCCAGCACGTCGGCCAGAGCGGCGAAGTCGTCGTCGTCCCAGCAGGCCATGGCCACCCACCGGTCGTCCCCGGCGCACCGGAAGGCGCCGTGGGGGACGAAGCGTTCCGAGCGGTTGCCCTGGCGGATCCCGGTGTGGCCGTTCACGTCGTAGTCGGCGATCCACGGCGACAGCGAGTAGACGGCCGCCTCCACCTGGGCTCACGTCGAGGTGGACGCCGCGCCCGGTCCGCCGCCGGTAGAGCAGCCCGGCGGCCAGCGCGCTGGCCACGAAGCGCGGGGCCAGGGAGTCGGTGATGGTGCCGTAGGGACCGACCGGCTCGCGGTCGGGCCACCCGGTGAGCAGGTTGTAGCCCGCCGAGGGCCGAACCCTGGCCCCCGAAGCCGGGATAGTCCTTGTGCGGTCCGGTCTGACCCTGCAGACACGAGCTCACCATCACCAGATCGGGCTTCTCCGCCGCCAGCGAGCCGTAGTCGAGACCGAAGCCGCGCATGGCCCGGGGGGCGAAGTTCTCGGCCACGGCGTCGGCCCACCCGATGAGCCGCTTGGCCAGCGCCACTCCTTCGGGGTGCTTCAGGTTGAGCGTCACCCCGAGCTTCCCCACGTTCACCGAGTCGAACATGTCCGATCCCTCGAGGCCGCAGGGGTTGCCCGGCCCCAGCCCGTAGGTCCGCAGGAAGTCGGGCCGCGACCGGGACTCGATCCGGATCACCGTGGCCCCGTGCTCGGCGAAGTAGCGCACGGCGATGGGACCGGCCGCCCCCGTCCCGAACTCGAGGATCTTCGTCCCCGCCCACGCCGGACCGGCCAGGTCACCTGGCTTCGGGTCACCCGGCGTGGGGTCACCCGGCGTCGGCGCGGGCGGGCCCAGAGGGCCGGAACGCCGTCGGCGGCGGACGGTCCCGGGCGCTCGACGGCGTCGCCCGGGCTCGTCACCACCACGAACGACCGCGGGCAGGTGGGCGATCGCCGTCGAAGGCGACAGAAGTAGTCGCGGGCGGCCAGCTGCTTGCTCTCGATCAGCTGCGGCGGCGAGTTGGCCGGGGCGAGCATCAGGTTCGTCTCCACGGCGATCTCGTACAGCTCGGTCATGGTGTGGCGGCGGAAGTACGCGGCGATCGGGGCGGCGATGGCGTCGAGCTCCTCGGCGCTCGTCTTGTTGTGGTCGTACGTCGTCCAGTCCCGGTCGGTGAGCGCCGGCGTGGCCAGACCGTCCCCGTCGACCAGCCGGGTGATCGTCTGCAGGTTCTTCACCCGCGCCTTCCCGCCGCGCAGGCCGAAGGACACGAAGCCGTCGGCGCAGGGCCAGATCTCGCGGGTCACGCCGATGCTCGCCCCCGAGCGCTTCCCCCGCGTCCCGGTCCGGGCGAAGCGCCCGGCGTGACCCATGGAGGCGATCATCACCGCCTCCTGGGCCGAGACGTCCACCACCTGGGGCCGCCCCGAGGCCAGGCCGGTCAGCGCGGCCATGGCCGCCTCGGGGCCCGACGTGGGCCCACGCCGTCGGCTCGGTGCACCGCACCGGCGCCCGGTCGGGGTCCCCCGTGCAGTACATGTTCCCGGTCGAGGCCATCACCCCGAGGTCGCCGGCCTTCCACCTGCGCGCGCGGCCCGTCGCCGCCGAAGGAGGTGACGTTCACCCACACGGCACCGGGTGCGACCGCCGGATCGACCACGAGGGCGCCGGGCCACTGCGGGCGTGGCGATCACCACGTCGGCCCCCGCCAGCAGCTCGGCCAGCCGCGGGTCGTCGGCCGACTCCAGCATGACGAGGGACTTCCCGGCGTTCCAGACGGTGTGGCGCAGCGACGTCCCGTCGGGCCCGAAGGGCGGCACCGGCCGCAGCGGGTCGCCGCCGGGGGGCTCGACCTTGATGACATCGGCGCCGAGGTCGGCCAGGATCCGCCCGGTCATGGCCGCCGGTTCGCCGGCGATGTCGACGACCCGGACCCCGGCGAGAAGGGTCGTCGGGCACTACCTCAGGAGGCGGCCTTCTCGAGGATGTGCACGGCGCAGGCCGAGCCCAGCCCGATGACGTGGGTCAGCCCCACCCTGGCCCCCTCGATCTGGCGGTCGCCGGCCTCCCCGCGCAGATGGGTGGCCACCTCGTAGAGGTTGGCCACTCCGGTGGCCCCGATCGGGTGGCCCTTGGAGATGAGACCGCCCGAGACGTTGACGGGGGTCTGACCGTCGCGCCACGGACCGCGCCGGTCGATGAAGTCGCCCGGCCCCGCCGGGCTCGCACAGGGACAGGTTCTCGTAGTGGATGAGCTCGGCCGTGGCGAAGCAGTCGTGCAGCTCCACCAGGTCGAGGTCCTGCGGGGACACCCCGGCCTGCTCGTAGGCGGCGGCGGCGGCGTTCTTGGTCAACGTCGACACGTCGGGCTGGGCCGTGTCCGACTCGACGTAGGGGTCCGACGTGAGCACCGAGGCCGAGATCTTCACCGCCCGTCGCCGCACGTCGGGGTCGAGCGTCTTCAACTTGGCGTCCGAGCACAGCACGACGGCGGCCGATCCGTCGCCGGTCGGGCAGCACATGAGGAGCGTGTTCGGGTAGGCGACCATGGCCGAGCCCATCACCTCTTCGAGGCTGAAGGCCTTCTGGTACTGGGCCAACGGGTTCAAGGTGGAGTGGGCGTGGTTCTTCTCGGCCACCTTGGCGAACTGCTCGAACCCGACGCCGTCGTGGTGCGAGGCGTACTCCATCCCGGCCTGGGCGAAGACGCCCGGCATCAGCTGCGTCCCGAGCACGCCCTCCACCGGCATGACCGTCCCGTAGCGACCGGACCGCTCGAAGCCGGTCGGCTTGGCCCGCTCGCGTCCGGCCGGTCCGAGCAGGCCCATCTTCCCCATCTGCTCCACCCCGACGGCCAGGGCCATGTCGGCCTCGCCCGCCTTGATGGAGAGCATGGCCGTCCGCACGGCGGTGGCCCCGGTGGCACAGGCGTTGGCCACGTTGAACACCGGGATCCCGGTCTGGCCGATCTGCTTCTGCAGGTGCTGGCCCAGCATGTTGGACGCCTCGAGCAGGCAACCGACGGCCAGCATCTGCATGTCGGCCATGGTGGCCCCGGCGTCGGCCAGGGCCCCGAGGGCCGTCTCGCTGGCCAGGTCGACGCTGTCCATGTCCGGATAGCGCCCGAACCTGGTCATCGTCGCCCCGATGATCCAGATGTTGTCTGCCATCACCAACCTCCTCGCATGGATTCGGCGGCCCCGTCAGGGCCGCGTCGTCACGACGTGTCGAAGCGTCCCCGCTGCCGGACGGGTCCGTGCCCGTCAGGCGGGGGTGAAGCCGAACGCCACCGCCTCGGTGCCCTCCTCGTCGACCCCGCAGGCGAAGGTGGTGAGTCGCACGGGCATCCCCAGCTCGATCTTCTCCGGGTCGGACCCGGCGTCGACCAGGTTGGCCTTCACCACGCCGCCGCCGTCGAGCTCGACGACCGACGAGACGTAGGGCACGGGCACGTTCGGCGCGGCGCGGTGGATGATCGTGTACGAGCGCACCACCCCGGTGGTGGCCAGGGCCCGACGTTCGAAGCCGAGCTTCCCGCAGCGGGCACAGGCGTTGCGCCGGTCGAAGAACAGCGCCCCGCACGACGTGCAGGCGTTGGCCTCGAGGTGCGGTTCGTCACCGAGGACGAGGTAGTCGACCACCGACATCTGCATGGCATGAGGACACTAGTACGCCCGATCACAAGGGTGACGTGCGTGTCATGCTTGGCGCCGCGGCCCGGAGGTCGGGCCCGCGCCAGTGCGCGCGCAGCAGGAGGAACGGACGTGCCGGAGGACCAGCCGCTCGAGGACCAGGTGAAGCACCGCGTCGACAACCAGGTGGCCTGGATCACCCTCAACCGTCCCGAGGTGCAGAAACGCCATCACGCCCGACCAGCGCAACCGGGTCATCGACCTCCTGGAGGACGCCTCGGCCTCGCTCGACGTCCGCGCCGTGGTCCTCACCGCCACCGGCAAGGGCTTCTGCACCGGCGCCGACCTCCGCGCCGGCGGCCGCCGCCCGGCACCGGCACGACCCGAGGGCGCCCCCGACCGGGTCATGGGCGAGGCCGCCCGCGTCATCCGACGCGGGGCCCAGCGCCTGGTGGGGGCCGTCCTCGACTGCGAGAAGCCCGTCATCGCCGCGGTGAACGGCACCGCCGCGGGCATCGGGGCCCACCTGGCCTTCGCCTGCGACCTGGTGGTGGCGGCCGAGGAGGCCCGCTTCATCGAGGTCTTCGTCCGCCGGGGCATCTCCCCCGACGGCGGCGGCGCCTACCTCCTGCCCCGGCTGATCGGTCTCCAGAAGGCCAAGGAGCTGATCTTCTTCGGTGACGACCTCTCCGCCGCCGACGCCATGGCCCTCGGTCTGGTCAACCGGGTCGTCGCCCCCGAGCTCCTCGAACAGACGGCGGCCGAGCTGGCCGGCCGCCTGGCGTCGGGCCCGACCAAGGCCCTCGGGATGGCCAAGTGGCTTCTCAACCGCTCCCTCGACTCCGACCGCCAGACGGCCTTCGACGACGAGGCCTGGGCCCAGGAGCTGATCACGGGGACGGTCGACTGCGGCGAGGGGCTCCGCGTCCTTCGCCGAGCGCCGGCCCCCGGAATTCAAGGGTTTCTGAGGCGGCCCGGGGTCGGCTTTCCCGGCCCCGGGCGGCACAGTAAGCTGACACGAAAGTCAGAGAACTCCGGGGGTCCTCCGAGGCTTCCCGGCGCCTGCCCTACGGGGGCGGCAGGGAGGACGAATGACCCGTCAGTACCGGCTCATCTCGGCGGACGGCCATGTGGTCGAGCCCCCCGACATGTGGACCAAGTACCTGCCCAAGAAGTTCCACGACCGGGCACCCAAGCTGGTGAAGGACGCCAAGGGCGGCGACGCCTGGGAGCTCGTCCCCGGCACCCCGCCCATGCCGCTCGGCCTCGTCACCAACGCCGGCCAGTACGGCAAGCGCTACGAGGACCTCGAGTGGTACGGCTCGACCTACGACTCCATCCTGCGGGGCTCCTTCGAGGGCAAGGCCCGCGTCGAGGAGCAGGACTTCGACGGTGTCGACGCCGAGGTCCTCTTCCCCTCCCAGCGCACCATGGGCGCCTTCATGGCCCAGGACGACGACGACTACCACCTCGCCGGCCTCGAGGCCTACAACACCTGGATGCACGACGAGTTCATGGCCGCCTCCCCCGAGCGCCTCATCGGCCTGGCCCAGATGCCCGGCGTCGACATCCAGACCTCGGTCAAGTGGCTCAAGAACGCCAAGGCGGCCGGCTACAAGGGCGTCATCATCTCGGCCTATCCCTCCGGCAACTCCAACCTGTCGGACGAGGACGACGCCTTCTGGGAGGCGGCCGAGGAAGAGCAGATGCCGGTCCACATCCACTCCGGTCTCCGTCAGGCGGGCAAGCGCACGGCCGGCACCTTCCAGAAGGCCGCCGCCTCCGCCGGCCGCGAGATCGGCCTGGCCGAGATGGGCGGCCCCGTCGGGGAAGCGTCCGGCTTCATGTCGAAGTTCATCTACTCCGGCATCTTCGACCGCTTCCCCAACCTCCGGTGCGTGGCCGTCGAGTGCGGCGCCGGCTGGATCCCCCACTTCCTCGAGCACATGGACGACCACTACTGGCGCAACCGGACGTGGACGAAGACGACGCTCAAGATGCTCCCCTCGGAGTACTTCCGCCGCAACTGGAAGGTCACCTTCATCCGCGAGCCCTTCGCCGTGGCCACCCGCCACTGGATCGGCGTCGACAACCTCATGTGGTCCACCGACTACCCCCACCACCGCCACGACTGGCCCTACTCCCGGCGCATCATCGAGGAGTCCATGGGCGGTGTCCCCGACAACGAGCGCCAGCGCATGTGCTGCGACAACGCCCGCGAGTTCTACCGCCTGGGCTAGAGCCACCACCGCCCGTCGTGGCGGCGCCGACCAGGGTCCACCGGTACCGCCTCCGGCGGGTCGGGGCCATGCGCGTCCCCTCGCACCGCCGGCTGACGGCGGTCTCGGACGGACGACGGCGGACGAACGACGCTAAATCGACTGACGAACAAAGCGACTGGCGAACACAAGCGACTGGCGAACACAAGCGACTGGCGAACACAAGCGACTGGCGAACAAGGAGAACGGAAAGAGACGATGGGTATTCTCGAGGGCAAGGTGGCGATCGTCACGGGAGCCGGCCACGGCATCGGCCGGGGCGAGGCGCTCGAGCTGGCCAGTCAGGGGGCGACGGTCGTCGTCAACGACGTCGGCGGCTCGGTCCATGGCGGCGGCGAGGACAAGACGCCGGCCGAAGAGGTGGCCGAGATCATCCGCAAGAACGGGGGGAAGGCCTCGGCCAACTACTCCGACGTGGCCGACTGGGAGGGGGCGAAAGCTCTCGTCCAGCAGGCGGTCGACGACTTCGGCCGCCTCGACGTCCTCGTCAACAACGCCGGCATCGTCCGTGACGCCATGCTCTTCTCCATGACCGAGGACGACTTCGACTCCGTCGTCCGCGTCCACCTGAAGGGGACCTTCGCCACCACCCACCACGCCTCGGTCTACTGGCGCGAGGCCTCGAAGGCGGGCAACCAGCCCCGGGCGGCCATCGTCAACACCGTCTCCTCGGCCGGGCTCCAGGGCAACGTGGGCCAGGCCAACTACGGCGCCGCCAAGGCGGGGATCGCCGCCCTGACGGTGATCTCGTCGCTCGAGCTGGCCCGCTACGGCGTCCGGGCCAACGCCGTGGCTCCGGGCGGGATGACCCGGATCACCGGCACCCTGATGAAGAACGCCGAGATCATCGAGCCCGGCGCCGAGGACGAGGGCGAGTACAACGCCATGAACCCCCGCAACTCGGCCCCCATGGTGGCCTGGCTGGCCTCGGACGAAGCCCTCCACGTCACCGGTCAGGTCTTCCGCGCCGTGGGCCACCGCATCACCCACTACGAGCCCTGGTCCCTCGGCCCCACCATCGAGCCCAAGAAGAGCCCGGCCCGCTGGGACCCGGCCGACATCGGCTCCGCCGTCAACGCCCACATCTTCCGGTCCCGGGCTCCGGGACTCCAGATGGGCGGGTCGTAGGCGCTCGCCCACGCGGCACCGGCGCCCTGGCGCCCGGCGGCGTCGGTGACCCTAGGGTGGCGTGACCAACACCAAAGGGGCGGCCGGCCGGTCGGCGGGTCCGCCCCGATGGGCGACGACGATCCGGTCCCGTCCGGCCGCTTTGGCCCGGAGGAGGGCCTCGTCGGCCAGGGCCACCGTCCCCTCGAGGTCGACGGCCTGCTCCGACGAGGCCACACCGAAGCTGACGGTGAAGTGGGGAAGTTGGCCGGAGTCGAGACGCAGCGCCAGCCGCTCCCGGACCCGCTCGAGGACCGAAACGGCCTCGTCCGTCCCGCACGCCGGCAGGACGATGACGAACTCCTCGCCTCCGTAGCGGCACGCTATGTCCGATGGCCGCAGCGCGTCGCGCAGGACCTGCGAGAACGTCCGGAGGGCCCGGTCGCCGGCATCGTGGCTGAACACGTCGTTGAGCTCTTTGAAATGGTCCAGGTCGGCGTAGGCCACGGCGAAGGAGAGACCGCTCTCGCGCAGGTCGCGGGTCCGGTTCTGCAGGCTCCGTCGGGTCAGGAGGCCGGTGAGCGAGTCGCTGTTGGCCTCGGTCTCGGACACCTGGAAGGCGCGGAGCATGGCCAGGCGTTCCGACGCCCGTCGGACCACCACCTCGACATCGCTCCTGATCTCATCGGAAGGAGGAGACCCGTCGACGGTAGTGACGTGGACGACGCCGACCGAGTTCCCGCCGATGCTGACCGGAACACACAGCGCCGAGCAGGACCGTCCCCGGAGGTAGGGGCAGGCGTCGATGGCCGTGTTCTCGGGAAAGACCATCGACTGCCCGCGACTGGCGGCCGGGCAGTCGTCGGGTGAGACGACCCCGCATCCGGACTCCCCGGACGTGGGGGGCGACACGAGCACCTGTCGGAAGTGGGCCTTGCTCGAGTCGGCGAGGAGCAGCTCGGCCCGCATGTCCGGGGCGGCGTCACCCAGGGCCCGGGTCACCAGGGCGAAGACCGGCTCTTCGGTCCTGGCCATCTCCAACGCCCGCTGCAGCTGGCCTTCGAATTCGTTGCGCCGGGTCGTCCGGTCCTGGACGGCGTCGCGGCCGGCCTGGTCGCGCTCCAGCCGCACGGCCTTCCGGGCCAGGAGGGCGGTGGCCGAGATCCCGAAGGCGCCGCCGAGTCCGAGACACGCCACCAAGCCGTTCCGGGCATCGCTGGCGTCGGCCTGGACCTGACGGGCGGTCCGGACCAGGAGGCTGGTGATGGTGGCCTGGAGCGCGGCCAAGCCATCGTCCAGGTTCTTGTCGGCGGCCTCCTCGGCCGCCGCCACTTGCGCGCTCTGCGCCGATCGTGTCCCCGTGGCCAGGATCGCGGCCAGCCCCGTCCGGGAATCGACGTACGCGGCCTCCAGCCGGTCCAGGCCGGGAGCGAGGCCGGCGTTCACGGGCAGGGAGAGCAGGCGGTGGAGGGCGAGGTAGCTCTGATCGACGGCGGCGGAGTCCACCACCGCTGCATTCAACAGAGCCGTGCTCACGGAGCCGGCGAAGGCCTGCGCCGCCAAGAGCTGGAAGTTCGCCACGGCGGCCCGGGCCGCCCTCACGGGGGGCTGGAGCACGAGGTAGCGGTTGGTCAACAGCGCCGCCGCCCGCTCCGCCCGGGCGTCCTCGACCACTCCGAGGGCCCCGGCGGCAACCGCCACCGTGGTCAACATGGTGCCGAGGGCGATGAGGGACCGATGGGGCGAGTACGCCCGGGCCCGGCGCGAGGGCGCGCCGGAGCGGGGTGAAAGGTGGCGCATACCCGTGGTATCGGTCCCTCCGGGTCAAGCCTGAAGGTGCAGGTGCCGCCGGATCGACGTCGAGGGCCGTGACGCCGTGGCCGGAGCGCTCACCGGGCGCCTCGGTGGGGCGCCCCGCCTTCTCGTTGCCTGCCCTTCCTGACGTACACTGCTGCCCATGCTGACGCTCGTGTCATGTTTTCCCGACCCCCCGGCCGGCGGTCGGGCGGCTGACGCACCACACTGATTGGCCGTCGAGACTGATTGGCCGTCGAGCACGGCAGAGGGGAGAACCACGATGGCGAGCGTTTGGAGCTACGAAGGCAAGCGGGTCCTCGTCACCGGCGGAGGCGGTGCCGGCATGGGTGCCGCCGCCGTCCGCGACCTGGTCGAGCTGGGGGCCGAGGTCCACGTCTTCGACCTGAAGGAACCACCGGTCGACGTGGCCTCGTTCCGGACCGTCGATCTCCGCGACCCCTCGGCCATGTCCGAGGCCGTGTCCGCCCTGGGCGGGCCCATCCACGGACTGTTCAACTGCGCCGGCCTCCCCGGACCCCCGTTCTCCGGTCTCGACACCATGCTGGTGAACTTCGTGGCCGCCCGGCACATGACGGGGCTGGTCGCTCCCCTCATGCCCGAGGGCTCGGCTGTCGTCACCATCTCGTCGGCCGGCGCCTTCGGCTGGGAGAACACGCTGGAACAGGTGGCGGAACTCATCGCCACCCCCGGCTACCAGGAGGCCAAGACGTGGTGCGAGGAGCACCCCCAACAGGTCGGTGAGGGCTATCTCCTGTCCAAGCAGGCCATCATCGTCTGGACCCTCCACGCCGCCCTCGACCTCGCCCCGATGGGGATCCGCGTCAACTCGACGGCCCCCGGACCGACGGCCACGCCGATGATGCCGTCGTTCGAGAACGCCATGGGCAAGGACTTCATGGACAAGTTCCCCAAGCCCCTGTGGGGTCGTAACTCCACGCCCGAGGAGCAGGGCCACGTGGTCGTGTTCCTGAACAGCGAGGCGGCGAACTACATCACCGGCGCCAACATCTACGCCGACGGAGGATTCTCGGCCGGCATGCTCACCAGCAGGCTCGACTTCTCGGTCCTCATGGGCGAGACACCGGCCGGCTGAGCGACAGAGATCGCCGGCGACACAGCGAGAGACAGGGGAGACTGCAGTCGTGGCGCAACAGCGGATGGACCTCGAGGAGTTCTTCCACCCGAAGGCCGTCGCCATCGTGGGATCGGTCAACCGCAACGCGGACCCGGCCCGGGTCCGGCGTACCCACGGCGAACGCTGGGGTGACTCCTGGTACCTGGTGAACGCCAAGGGCGGTTCCATCGGCGATATCCCCGTCTACGAGCACGTCACCGACATCCCGGCCGAGGTCACCCTGGCCGTCATCAACGTCGGCACCCGCATCGTGATCAAGGTGGTCGAGGAATGCGGGAAGCACGGCGTGCCCTACGTCCTCATCTTCTCCGCCGGTTTCTCCGAGGTGGGCGAGAAGGGAGCGGCCCTCGAACGTGAAGTGGGGGAGATGGCCGCCCGCTACGGCATCCGCGTCTTCGGACCGAACACCAACACCAACGCCTTCGAGGTCCTCCCCGAGCCCCCCACTCGTCGCGGCGGCCGCATCGGACTGGTCACCCAGTCCGGCCACCAGGGCCGCCCCCTCGTCCAGGGGACGGAGTTCGGCATCGCCTTCTCCCGCTGGGTCCCCACCGGCAACGAGCTCGACCTGGAGGCGGCCGACTTCATCGAGTACTACGCCTACGACGACGAGACCGCCGTCATCGCCGGGTACTTCGAGGGCTTCCGCGACCCGCCCAAGTTGCGGCGCGCCCTGGAGGCGGCCAACGCCGAAGCAAAACCGGTGGTGGCGCTCAAGATGGGGGCCACCACGGCGGGGACCCGCATGGCCTCCTCCCACACCGGCCACCTGGCCGGGTCCGACGCCGTCGTCGACGGGCTCTTCCGCCAGTACGGCGTGACCCGGGTCTCCGACCTCGACGAGCTCCTGGAGACGGCCGCCCTCTTCGCCAAGCTGCCGGCCGGGACCGGTCCCCGTTGCTGTCTCTATTCCATCTCCGGCGGTTCGGGCACCCTCATGGCCGAGGTGGCCGAGGCGTCCGGGGTCCCCGTCCCGATCCTGACGGAAAAGACGCGTGCGGCGCTGCGGGAGATGATCCCCGACTACCTCACCGTGGACAACCCCGTCGACAACGGGGCCCAGTTCCTCGTCACCAATCCCGTCGAGGACCGAAGAGCGCGTCTTCGACCTGATCGACGCCGACCCCGAGGTCGACGTCATCGTCATCGGGCTCACCGGAGCCCTGGGCCGGCTCACCGACCGCTTCGCCGAGGACATCGTCACTTTCGCCGATCAGATCTCCAAGCCCATCGTGGTCACCTGGAACTCCTTCAAGACCGACGAGAAGGGTTTCAAGACGCTGATCGACGCCGGCATCCCCATGTTCCGGTCGTTCCGCAACTGCTTCGGTGCGCTTCGCAACTTCGCTCGTTATCGAGAAGCGTCGACCCACTTCCGGGCCCGCAAGAAGATGTCCACCAAGCTCCCGGCCGCCGCCGCCGCCGCTCTCTCGGAAGCGTCCCCCGATGGTGGACCTCTCGGGGCCGACGCCTCGCGCCGGCTGTTCGAAGCCTTCGCCGTCCCTCTGGCCGGGGAGGGTCTGGCCCACACGGCAGCCGAGGCCGGTCGGCTGGCCAAGTCCATCGGTTTCCCGGTGGTCATGAAAATCGCCTCGCCCGACTTCCCCCACAAGTCCGACGCCGGTCTGGTGAAGCTGGGTGTTGACAGCGCCGGACAGGCCTCCACCGTCTACGCCGAACTGGTCACCCGGGCCAAGAAGGCCAACGGCAAGGCCCGCATCGAGGGCGTCCAGATCCAGCAGCAGTTGGTGGGGGGTGTCGAGATGATCGTGGGCGTGACCCACGACCCCGCCTACGGTCCCGCCGTTCTCGTCGGCACCGGTGGCGTCTTCGCCGAAATCCTGAAGGACGTGACTGTCCGGCCGCTGCCTCTCGACCGGCGCGACGCCGAGGAGATGGTGAAGTCGCTGCGCGGCTACGCCCTGCTCCTCGGAGCCCGGGGCCAGGCCCGGGCCGACGTCAAGGCCCTCGTCGACGTGGTCCTGGCCGTGGCCCGGATGGCGACCGCCTGCGGTGACACGTTGGTCGAGCTCGATCTCAATCCGGTCGTGGTTCAGCAGCGGGGGGCGGTGGCTGTCGACTCTCTGGTGGTGACGGCGCCCGCCGCTGTCATGGCCCACGCATAGTTGCCCGGTAGCGGACGAGGAGTCACCGTGGACCTGGAACTGTCCGACGACCAGCGGGAATTGCAGGCTTCGGTTCGCGCCGTCCTCGAGCGCGAGTGCCCACCGTCGCTCGTCCGGGCCGTGATCGAGGAGGGAAAGGGCACCGACGAGCTGTGGGCCCGCATGGTCGAGCTCGACTGGCCCGCCCTGACCGTCCCCGAGTCCGACGGCGGCATCGGCCTCGGGTTCGTGGAGCTGGCGGTGGTGGCCGAGGAGCTCGGCCGCGTCCTCTCGCCGGCGCCCTTCCTGGCCACGGCGGGCCAGTTCGTCCCCGCCCTCCGCGCCGCCGGGTCCGACGACCAGCGGCGCCGGTTCCTCGGGGCGGTGGCCGGCGGCGGCATCGTCGGGACGGTGGCGGTGGCCGAGGCGTCGGGGTCGTGGGAGGGTGCCGACCTCACCACCACGGCCACCCGTGACGGCGGGACCTGGGTCCTGCACGGGGAGAAGCACTTCGTCTTCGACGGGGCCCGGGCCGACGAGATCGTGGTGGCCGCCCGCGTCGGTGGTGCCTCCGGTCAGGCCGGCGGGGACGACGGGATCGGGCTCTTCGTGGTCCCCGGGTCGTCGGTGCGCGCCGAGCCCATGGACGACCTCGACGCCAGCCGCCAGTACGCCACCGTCGTCCTCGACGGCGTCCGTGTCGACGACGACCGTGTCCTCGGGGAACCGGGTTCCTGCGGCCCGGCGCTGCGCCGGGCCATGGACGAGGCCACCGCCGCCCTCTCGGCCGAGATGGTGGGGACCTGCCAGGCCATCTTCGACATCGTCCACACCTACGTCGGCGAGCGCGAGCAGTTCGGGGTGAAGATCGGCTCCTTCCAGGCCATCAAGCACAAGCTGGCCAACATGTTCGTGGCCCTCGAGTCGGCCCGCGCCACCACCTACTTCGCCGCCCTCACCATCGCCGAGGACGACGACCGTCGTGGCTTGGCCGTGGCCACGGCCAAGGCCAGCGTCAGCGACTGCCAGCGGCTCATCGCCCAGGAGGGCATCCAGTGCCTCGGCGGCATCGGCTACACCTGGGAGCACGACATGCACATGTACGTGAAGAGGGTGAAGACGACGGCCGCCATGTTCGGCACGGGGGCGCTGCACCGGGACCGGGTGGCCCGGATGATCGGGCTGGGCGCGCCGGCGGCGTCGGCATGACGGCCGTTCCCGAGGTGATGCCGGTGGCCGTCTACCGCGCCCCCGGCGAGGTGGCGGTGGAGCAGCGCCCCGTCCCCCGTCCGGGACCGGGACAGGTCCTGGTCGAGGTGGGCCACTGCGGGATCTGCGGCTCGGACATCCACCTCATGCTCGAGGGATGGGGCAAGCCCGGTCTCGTCGGCGGCCACGAGTTCACCGGGACCATCTCGGCCGTGGGCGAGGGTGTCGTCGACTGGGTCGTCGGCGACGAGGTCGTCGGAGGCGCCTCGCCCCGCTGCGGCGCCTGCCGGCGCTGTCGCGAGGGCAAGCCCTCGCAGTGCGAGCGACGCAATGCCAACATCGACGTCCACAGCGACAACGGCGCCTTCGCCCGGTACATCCTGGTCAACTCCCGCTCGCTCCTCCGCCTGCCCGCCGGTCTCCCGGCACGCGACGCGGCGCTGGCCGAGCCGCTGGCCGTGGCCCTGCACGGCATCACCCGTTCGGCCATCGCCGACGGGGACACGGCCATGGTCTTCGGCGCCGGTCCCATCGGCGCCCTCACCATCGTGGCCCTGGTGGCGCGCGGCATCCCCGTCACCGTGGTCGAGCCGGGTGAGGCGCGCCGCCGCCTGGCCCGGGCCCTCGGTGCGACCGAGGTCATCGCCCCCGAGGCGCTCGAGACGTACTCGCCCTGGGAGCCCGAACGCCTCTCGCCGCTCGCCGTCGACGTGGTCCTCGAGTGCTCGGGGAAGAAGGCAGCCATGGAGGCGGGCTTCCACCAGTTGCGGCGCGGCGGCCGTCTCGTCCTCGTCGGCGCCGGCATCGAGGCCCCCTCGTTCGACCCCAACCGCCTGATCCTGAACGAGCTGGAGATCTCCGGGTCGTTCGTCTACGACGCCGACGGATTCGAGAAGGCGCTCGAGCTGCTGGCGTCGGGAACGGTCCCGGTGACGCTGCTCATCGCCCCCCACGACATCGGCCTCGACGGCATCTCCGTCGCCCTCTCGGACCTGGCCACCGGTCGCATCGCCGGCAAGGTCATGGTCGTGCCCGCGATGACAGGGGTGAGACGATGACCCATCCGTACTACCCGTCGGGCAATCCCCGCTTCAACCACGTGGCCATGAGCGTGCCGGCCGACCTCCTGGGCGAGACCTCGCGCGCCGAGATCCTGCGCTTCTGGGACGAGGTCTTCGGCTTCGTCGAGATGCCCACCATGACCGTCGACCGCAAACGCCTGATCCTGAGCTGTGTCCACTGGGACCAGTTCATCTTCCTGATCGCCGAGGACGACCCCATGCGCTGCCCCCGGATGGACCACTTCGGCCTGGCCGTCGGCTCGCGCGCCGAGCTCGAGGGCGTGGCCGAGCGGGCCAGGGCCTTCCGCCAGCACGACGACCGCGTCGACCTCATCGATCTCCATGTCGACGACCAGGGGCCCATCAAGATCCACTCCCTCTACGTGAAGTACCTCCTGCCGCTCATGTGCGAGCTCCAGTGGTGGGAGTTCGCCTCGTGAGCCCCCCCCTGCGCTTCGGCGTCTTCGTCCCCCAGGGATGGAAGCTCGAGTACACGGGCTGGTCGGGACCCGACGCCTGGGCCCGTTCGGTGGAGCTGGCCCGGCTGGCCGAACAGCTCGGCTACGACCACCTCTGGGTCTACGACCACGTGGAGACCGTCCCCCGGCGCGAGCCGACCCACGTCTTCGAGGCGTACACCATGCTGGCGGCGCTCTCCCAGGTCACCACCACCATCAGGCTGGGGGAGCTCGTCACCTGCGCCTCGTACCGCAACGCCGGGCTCCTGGCCAAGGAGGCGGCCTGCATCGACGTCTACTCGGGGGGCCGGCTCATCCTGGGACTGGGGGCGGGATGGTTCGGGCGCGAGTACGAGGCCTACGGCTACCCGTACCTGGCTGACCGTGAGCGGCTGCGCGTCCTCGAGGAGTCCCTCGAGGTGATCCGGCGGCTGTGGAGCGAGGAGACCGTCACCTTCGACGGGGAGCACCTCCACTTCGCCGGCGCCTACTGCGATCCGAAGCCGGTCCAGCAGCTCCCGCCGCTCCTCGTCGGGGGCGGCGGCGAGAAGGTGAACCTGCGCATCGCGGCGCGCCATGCCGACGCCACCAACTGGCAGGTGGACCTGGAGTCCTTCATCCGCAAGTCGGCCCTCCTGGCCGGCTACTGCGAGGAGATCGGTCGGCCTCCCGACGCCGTCACCCGCACCCACGGACCCGACTGCCGCCTCTTCGACACCGACGCCGAGGCCCGGGCCTGGTGCGCCGAGCCCGACGGGGGCAACCTCTGGGGCGGCGGAACAGTCGACTCCTACCTGGCCGACAACCTGGTGGGCACGCCCGAACAGGTGGCGGAGAAGACCCAGGCCTACATCGATGCCGGTTGCTCGGAGTTCATCCTCTGGCTCCGTGACTTCCCCGGCGACGAGACCCTCCGTCGGTTCATGGCCGAGGTGGTGCCGAAGCTGTCGTCAGGCTGACAGAGGGGTCGTCAGCGGCCCGGAGTCGAGATAGGCGGCCAACGCCTCGGCTGACTGCCGGCCGAAATTGCCACTGATCTGCAACCGGTCGGCGAAGGACGTGAACACCGACTCACTCGGCTCCGTGATGGAGACCGACATGGCCCTGCCGTCGACGTCGACACCGATCAACTCGTGAAAGAACCTCCGGGCCAGCGCGTCCCAGGCGGTGGCCCCGGGACCGGTCAAGGTCACGTCCACAACCCACTCCTCGGGCTGGAAGGTGACCCGGGTGCTGGCCACGGCCGGGTCGTCGAGCGCGGTGGGGCCAAGGAGGTAGCGGGCTCCGCCCTCGCCGACGGCCGGGACGAGGACCGTGCTGTCCGGGTGGGCGTCGTTATCGGTGGCCGATGTCGACGGGTACGACGACAATGCCGGATCGGGTGGGATGGCCGAGGCGTTCGATGACCCCGTGACGGTGTCCACGGTCAGATTGGGCGCCTGCAGCGAGTACCGGCTGGACGAGCACGCCGTCGGCACAATCCCCACGATGGTCCCCGGCGCCGGCGCTGTGTACCGGTCCGCCTGGCACAGGACGGGACGCAGCTGGAAAGCGCCGGTGGCGAGTAGCACGGATGCCGGGACGCGGAGGCGGCTCATCCCCGACACGACGACCGAACGTCGTCTGACGGCGACGGAGGCGCCCGCGTCCCCGAAGGTACGCAGACGTGTGCTCAACTCCCGGGCGTCCGCCGTCAGCTGGCTGGTGGACACGTTGGCGTCGACGACGACGTAGGTGGCGACGACGTGGTCGTGGCCATCGCCTGACGGGGAGCCCGACCCCGAGCAAGCGCCTGCCACCAGGCCACAGAAGAGGAGGATGGCTACCATCCCACCAGCGCGCCGCCCTCTCATGGCGAACCTCCCCCGTCAGGCCCGGCACCGGCGGTTGTCAACTGGCCCGACCTTAGTACACTATCCGATATAGGAGGGCCGGTGGCCACGGCCGCTGGCCGGGGACGGATGTCCGTCCTTCGGAGAGGGGGAGTCGAGGTGACCTCGATGGGGCTGCGCGGGTCGTCGGACCGCAGCGTGCTCGTGCTCACCAGCCTGGCCGGCGGTCCCAAGCACGGCTACGCCCTCATCAAGGACATCGAAGACATCTCGGGCGTCCATCTCGGACCGGGGTCGCTGTACGGGTGTCTGACGAAACTCGAAGAGGCCGGCCTCGTCGAGGCACTGCCAAGTGACGATCGTCGGCGGCCATACCGGCTGACGGCCGAGGGCCTGCGGGTTCTCCGGGACCGCCTGACCGAATCGGAGCGCATCGCCCGCCTCGGGTTGGCGCGTCTCTCGGGCGGAACGGCGTGATCCGGCGCACGCTCCGCCTGGCGCTGCGGCTATACCCCCGTTCGTGGCGCGACGTCCATGGTGATGAACTGGCCCAGCTGGCAGACGATCTACTCGACGACCAGAGCGAGCGCCCATGGCGGGTGGCGGCCAGCACGGCTGTCGGAGCGCTGCGGGAGCGGCTACGGCCGAAGTACCTGTCCGGCGGTCGGCTCGTTGTGGTGGGGATGGCCGGCGCCGCTGTCGCCCTGGCCGTGCTGGCGGTGGTCACGCTCATCGGTCGGGGTTCGGGAGTCGACCTCATTCCGACCACGGCCCAGTCCACCGGCCGTCTGGCCACCCTGACCGGCATGGAGGCCGTCCTGAACGTCCAACACGTGAGGGTCACGGTGAACGGTGTGGAGGCTCCGCTGCGCGAGATCGCCGGTCGAAGCGTGGGCTTCGAAGAGACGGCCGCCACGCGCTTTGAATCAACCGTGCAGACCGTCCGCCCCGTGACGTTCCAGGGGCGCATCGTCACTGGGGATGTCCCGATGCCGGTCTTCAAGTTCTCACCGATCGTGGCGGTGAAGAGAGCGATCGCTTATCAGGTGCTGACCGACCTGGCCGCCAGTGCCGCCCCCCAGGACGGACACGTGGTCTCTCAGTCCGCTGCCCACGCCTACGCCGAAGAGGAATACGCGGCGTGGCGCAGCCATCCGGTGTCCCTACCCCACGTCTCGGGCCGCGCCGCTTTTCTTAGTGCCGAGGCCGTCACCTCCTACCGCCAGGCCCTCACCGTCAATAGCGAACTGGTCGCTATCGCCGGCCCGCCGGGTGTGGGGAGCCGGACTCCGGCATTGCGGCGTTGGATGGATCAGCAACTGGCCCATTCCGCCGTGACCATCGACGGTGTCCCCGGGCTCACGTCGAGCAACCTCGCCGCCAGCCTTCCACCTCAACTCTGAGTCAGCGATCTTTCGGCCGGGAACGGGGATGCACGACCTCGGCACGGTGAGCGTCAGCTATCTAGGGTGCTCCTATGGAGAACAGACCCATCGCCCTGGTGACCGGGGCGTCGTCGGGGCTTGGCGAGGGTTTCGCCCGGGCCCTGGCCGCCACCGGTCACGATCTCGTCCTCGTGGCCCGGACCGGGTCGGCTCTGGAGAAGCTGGCGGCCGAGCTGGCCCAGAGCCACGGGACCCAGTCCGAAGTGCTGGTGGCCGATCTGGCCGATGTCGCCCAGCGGGCCACGGTGGTAGGACGGATCGCCGACGGCGCTCCTCTCGACACTGTGATCAACAACGCCGGCTTCGGGCACTACGGCTCATTTCACCAGCTCCCCCTGGCCGGCGAGGTGGGGCAGATCGAGGTCAACGTCGTCGCCCTCGTCACGCTGAGCCACGCCGCCCTCGAGGTGATGGTGCCGCGCCGATCGGGGAAGCTCCTGAACGTCTCGTCCATCGGCGCCTTCGCCCCCGCACCGGGCGGTGCCACCTACTCGGCCACCAAGGCCTTCGTCCTGTCCTTCACCGAGGCCCTCCACGACGAGGTGGCCAAGGACGATGTCCACGTCACCGCCCTGTGTCCGGGGTTCACCCGCACCGACTTCCAAAAGCGGGCCGGCGTGAAGAGCTCAGGGGTCCCCGAGGCGGCGTGGAGCGACGCCGGTGACGTGGTGGCGGCCGGGCTGGCCGCTCTCGACCGCAACCAGGCCGTCTGCGTCCCCGGTGTCCTGAACAAGATCGTCGCCGTCTCGCCCCGCTTCGGACCGCGGGGCCTCACCCGACGGATCTCGGCCGGGGTGATGAGGCGACTCGAGGCCCCTCAGGTCCCGGCGCCCGGGTAGCCGCCGCCGCCGAAGCGTTCGTCGAGGGCGTCGTAGTCGACGGCGAAGCCCTGACGTGGCAGCGCATCGACGAACTCGACGGCCTTGGGCTTCTTGTACGAGGCGATCCGTTCGCGGCAGTGGTCGATGATCTCGTCGGCCGTGGCCGTCCCGCCCTCGGCCAGCACCACGATGGCCGTCACGTTCTGATCCCATTTCGGATCGGGCACCCCGATGACCGCGGCGTCGTCCACCGCCGGATGGCTCTTCAGGCAGGCCTCGACCTCGGCCGGGTAGATGTTCTCGGCCGCCGACTTGATGAGACGGCCCTTCGGGGCCACGAAGGTGAGCGAACCGTCGACCTCGATCCGGCCGAGGTCGTTGGTGTGGTGCCACCCACCCGCCTGACGCTCGGCGTTCAGTTCGGGCCGGTTGAAGTACCCGTTCATCACGGTGGGGCCCCGGACACCGATCTCGCCGACCTCGCCGGCCGGCAGCTCCCGGCCCTCGGGGCTGAGCATGGCGATCCGGACGAAGGGAGCGGGCCGCCCGCTCGAGCCGATGGACGGCTCCAGGGCGTTCAGCGTGGCCATCCCCATGACCTCGGTCTGGCCGTAGCCGGCCGGCCGCCGTCCCCAGCCGCTCGTGTCGACGGTGATCATGGCCGTCCACTCGGGCTTGCCCGCGAAGCCGCGCAGCGTCTTCAGGTTGTACCGGCCGTCGGCGTTGAGTTCGATGATCCGGTCCATCGTGGGGCCCATGATGAACCCCCCTGTGCATCCTTCGTCGGCGATCAGCCGGCACAGCTCCTCGGCATCGGCTCTCGGGGTGAAGACGTTCGTGCCCCCCGACAAGAAGGTGGCCAGCGTGGTCATGAAAGTGGCCACATGGAAGAGCGGGCCGCAATTGAGATACACGTAGTCGGCCCCGACGCCCTGTATCTGGGCCATGAAGGAGCCTTGGACCACTAGGGCCCGGTGCGACAGCAGCGCCCCGTTGGGGCTCCCGGTGAAGGCGGCCGTATACATCATGAGAACGGCGGTGGACTCGTCCACGGGCAGCGCGGGATCTGTGTCGGGGGCGGCGGCGATGAAGGCCTCGTAACTCCCCTCGCCTTCCCCGTCGTGCTGGAGCCACAGCGCCTCGGAGGCCGTGTCCTTCCGCACCTGGCGGAGCGTCTCGCCGATCTCGGCCTCCTGCCAGAAGACGACCGACGGATCGGCGTCGGCCAGAACGAAGGCGAATTCCTCGGCGCTCTGGCGCCAGTTGGCGGGGCAGAAGGCGGCGCCCACTTTGGCCGCCGCCAGGAGCCCTTCGAGGAGGCGGTGGCAGTTCTGTCCGAGCCAGAGCAAGCGGTCGCCCTCTCCCACCCCGGCGCCGACCAGCGCGTTGGCCAAGCGGTTGACCCGGCCGTCGAGGGCGGGGAAGTCCAGCCGGTACTCCCCGCAGACGGCCCCGAGGGAATCGGGCCGGTTGCGGCTGTGGTCGCGCAGGACGTCGGCCAGGGTCACCTGGTGCATCACATCGGTCATTCGTCGACCACCCGGCCCGCCTTGTAGCCCGACCGGGGGATGGCCTCGCGCGCGAGCACGGTGACGTCGGCGTCGATCCCGAGGGCGTCGCGGATGACCGCCGCGCAGCGCTTGGCGATCTCGGCGTCGTCCCCGCCGGCACCGGTCCCGCGCTCCACCCGGACCACCAGCGGGCGCGTCTGATCGGTCGGCCGGACCATCTGCCACTCGAGGGTGGGCTCGTTCACCTCGCCCACCCCCCGGAGGGCGGACTCCACCTCGTTGGCCTGGAAGCGCGTTCCCTGCACGGCGATGAGGTCCTTGAAGCGCCCGCCCCAGAGGCCCCTGATCGATGTCTCGCCGCAGGAGCACGGCTCGCGCAGGATGGCGCACGCCTCCTCCAGGTCGTAGCGCAGCAGGCCGTTGTCGCGGTCGAGGGTGGTGACGACCAGGTCACCCCACTCGCCGTCGGCCACCTCGGCCCCGGTGGCGGGGTCGACGGCCTGGACGATCCCCCAGTCCTCGTTGATGTGGGCGCCGGGCATCTGGCCGCAGGCGCCGCCCACGTAGGCGAAGCACTCGGCCCCCGCCGTCATGAGGGGCATCCCCTTCCCCATCCCGAACCCGGGCATGCCCTTGAACTCGAGGCCGGCGTCCTTGGGGTCGATGCCCACCTTGGCCGCCACCTCGAAGAACCGTCCCGTCGAGAAGCCCATGAACGGGATGTCGGGCTTCACCCTCGTCCAGAAGCGCAGACCCTGCTCGGCCAGCTCGTCGGTGTCGGGCGGCGGGACCCACACGTTGAGCATCCCGAAGTACTCGTAGGAGCCCGACAACATGGGGCCGCCCCCGTAGAGGTAGGCGGGATGGGCGTGGGTGACGATCATCCCCGGGCGGTACCCGTAGCGCCACCACACCCGGGCCGAGGACTCGTACTCGATCCACAGGTCGCGCCGGGTCCAGATGGAGATGGTGGGCGAGCCGGTGGTCCCCGTCGACTGGCCCACCCGGACGGCCTGGCGGGGATCGGTGAACCGGTAGGTCCCCCACGGTGGTGCGGCCGCCTCGGCGTCACGCAGATCCTGTTTCACGGTCAACGGGATGTGGCGCACGTCGTCGAGCGACTTGATGTCGGCGGCCGACGTGATGCCGGCGGCGACGAGCTTGTCCCGGAACAGGGGCACGGGGTTGTCGAAGACCTTGCCCAGCAGAACGCCGAGTCGCTCCTCCTGGAGGGCGCGCAGGCGTTCGGGATCCATCGTCTGGATCTCGGGGTCCCAATACTTCTGGGACGTGTCGGCGCGGTGGTGGTCCGAGGACCTCGGGCCCGTAGCTCGGCATTCGTCGCTCCTCGTTGCTCGTCGTGTGTCGCTACCGGCGGGGAAGACCGAGCACCCGCTCGGCGATGATGTTGCGCTGGATCTCCGACGTCCCACCGGCGATGGTCCCCGAGAACGACTGCATCCAGTGGACCAGCCAGGCCTCGGCCTCGCCCCGGCCGACGGACGGGGCGTCGTGGCGCGTCGAGATCGGTGCCCACGGCGCCCAGGGCCTCGCCGACGTCGAGGGAGAGGTTCCGGCGCAGCTCGCTGCCCAGCAGTTTGAGCACCGAGTGCTCGGGTGAGGCCTCGCCCTTGGCGAATTTGGCGAAGCCGCGGTAGCCGAGGAGCCGCAGCGCCTGGGACTGGACGTAGGCGCGGGCGACGGTGTCGCGGAACATGGGGTCGTCGTCGAGGCGCCGACCCCCGGGCAGGGGGGTGGTGGCGGTGGCGACGACCCGCTGGAGCATCCGTTCCAGGTTGGTGGACTCGCTGATCCACAGCATCCCCCGCTCGTGGGCCAGCGACCCGCCGGCCACCGACCATCCGTGGTGCAGCTCACCGACGAGATTCTCGGCCGGCACGATCACGTCGGTGAAGAAGACCTCGTTGAAGTCGGCGTGGTCGCGGTCGGTGAGCTCGGCGATGGGACGGGTCTCGATGCCGGGTGTGGTCATGTCGATGATGAGCACGCTGATCCCGGCGTGCTTGGCGGCGTCGGGATCGGTGCGGACGAAGCAGAAGCAGTAGTCGGAGTGGTGTGCCCCCGAGGTCCACACCTTCTGACCGTTCACCACGAAGTGGTCGCCGTGCAGATCGGCACGCGTGCGCAGCCCGGCCAGGTCGCTGCCGGCGTTGGGCTCGCTCATGCCCAGGCACCAGCTGACCTCGGCCTTCAGGGTGGGAAGGGCGAAGCGCTCCTTCTGCTCCTCGGTGCCGTAGTCGAGGATCGAAGGGGTGATGATGGACAGGCCCTGGGGGTTGCAGCTGCGGGGCACGCCGATCCGGGCCAGCTCCTCGAAGTACACCATCTGCTGCACCGGGGTGGCGTTGCGGCCGCCGTACTCGGGGGGCCAGCCCGGCACCAGCCAGCCGGCGTCGAACAGGGCCCGCTGCCAGCGCCGGGCCCACTCGGGGATGTGGGCCGAGGACACCACCCGCTCGTGGCGCTCGGCCACGGACGGGAGGTGCCCCTCCATCCACTCCCGAAGCTCGGCCCGGAAGGCCTCGGTCTCCTCGTCGTAGTGCAATTGCACCCCGGGATCGTAGCCCGGGACACTGACACCGGCGTCAGCGTCGGGCGGCCGACGGTCCCCGGGAGCCCCACCGTCCCCACCGCTACCGTCGTGAGGCGGATGAGCGCCCGGCCCCGCCAACCGCTACGAGCTGTTCACCTGCGGCTGGAAGGGTCATGTCCTGGTGGGCACCGACGCCGCCCGGGTGACCGACGCCGACGCCGCCGTCGTCCGCGAGATCGGCGACGTGCGCTGGTACCACTGCCTCCGGTGCTACGACTGGGTGGCGCAGGCCCCCCCGGCGGCGCCCGCGCGCGACGCGGTGCCGGCCCGGCGAGGAGATCGAGCTGCCCGCTGCGCGGCCGGCTGCTGCGCGACCGCTACGTCCTGCGGCTCATCGCCTGCGACCGGGCCGTCCACGTCGCCGTCCTGAGCGTCCTGGCCGTCATCATCTTCTTCGTGGCCGGGAACCACGCCGCCCTGCAGCGGGACTACACCCAGATCGTCGACGCCTTCGGCGGTCCGTCCCAGGCCCATCCCCTCCTCGGCCGTTTCAAGCACCTCTTCACCATCACCTCCACCCACCTCTACGAGGCGGGCGCCGTCGTCATCGCCTACGGAGTCCTCGAGGCGACCGAGATGGTGGGACTCTGGTTCGCCAAGCGCTGGGCCGAGTACCTCACCTTCGTGGCCACCGTGGTCCTGATCCCCTTCGAGGTCTACGAGCTCACCGCCTCGGTGAGCACCCTGAAGCTCGTCACCTTCGTGATCAACGTGGCCATCGCCGCCTACCTGCTGTGGTCGAAGCGGCTCTTCGGTCTGAACGGCGGCCAACGGGCGGAGTCCGAACGCCTCCGCTCGGCCGTCAGCTGGGAGGCCCTGGAGAGATCCCTACCCGAGCCGCCGCCGACGGCACCACGGTCCTGAGCGCGATGGTCGACCCTAGGCCGGGTCGCGGGTGAGGAGCATGCTGCCGGCGATGGGCCCACCGCCGTTGGCCACCACCGCCACCTTCGGATCGCCGGCCACCTGACGGTCGCCGCCTTCGCCGCGTAGCTGCAGGCAGGCCTCGTGGAGGAAGCCGAATCCGTGGAGCCGCCCGGCCGAGAGCTGACCCCCGCTCGTGTTGAGAGGGATCTCGCCGTCGAGGGCGATCCGCGACCCTCCCTCCACGAAGCTGCCGCTCTCGCCTTTGCCGCAGAAGCCGAGCTCCTCGAGCCAGACCATGGTGAGGATGCTGAAACCGTCGTAGAGCTCGGCCACGTCGACGTCGGCCGGGGTCAGGTCGGTGCGTTCCCACATGCTGGCCGCTGCGTCGCGCGCCGCCATGGTCGTCATGTCGTCGAACTGGTCCCAACTGGGCCGGCCCCGCAGGGCCGTGCCGATGGCGTTCACGTGGGCCACCGACCGCGGCGCGTCGGGCGCGTAGTCGACGTGGGAGACGATCACGGCCGTCGAGCCGTCGCAGGGGACGTCGCAGTCGAAGAGGCACAGCGGTGTCGAGATCATCCGCGCCGCCAGGTAGTCCTCCATGGTCAGCGGGTCGCGGAAGATGGCCTTGGGGTTGAGCGACGCGTTGCGCCGGCCGTTCAGGGCGATCTGGGCCAGCTGCTCGCGGGTCAGTCCGAACTCGTGCATCCGTCGCCGGGCCACCTGGGCCAGCCAGTTCCCGGCCGAGACGGCCCCGTAGGGGATCGTCCACTGCATGAACCCGAACATCCGGGGTGGCCCCCCGCCGGGACCGGCCATCGCGCCCATCCCGGGCGACCCGAGGGCCTGACGGCCGCCCCGGCCCTGGGCCGTCGACTCGGTCACGGTCCGGTAGACGAGCACGTGCCGGGCCAGGCCGGCGGCCACGGCCAGGCAGGCGGCGAAGACGGCCCTGATCTGCCCGGCCCCCTCGCCGCCGCCGTCGTGCCAGTTGAGCCGCAGCCGCAGCGCGTCCTGGACGTCGGGTCCCGCCGGCCCGGCGAACCCGCCCGGTCCCATGCCCATCCCCGGATAGGTGGAGAGGCCGTCGATGTCGTCGCGGGTGAGCCCGGCGTCCTCGATGGCGACGAGGGCGGCCTCCACCGTGAGGTCGAGATCGGAGCGGCCGAGGCGCCGGCCCACGGCCGACTGCCCGATGCCCGAGATGACGGCCCGTCGCTCGAGGAGCTGGTCGGCCCTCACGGCGCCGTCGCTCCGGTCCGGACCGGTCGGAAGAGAGGCAACCAGACGTCGTCGGCCTCGCTCGAAGACCACCTCGACCTCCATGCCGATGGCCATCTCGTCGGCCTCGGTGTCGATGATGTTGGTGGTGAGCCGGACGTCGTCCTGCTCGGCGATGGTGACGAGCCCGATGATGTAGGGCTCGGCGTCCGGGACCCACTGCTGGCAATTGACGGTGAAGGAGTGGACGACGCCCCGGCCGCTGACGGCCTCGGGGGCCAGGGCGTCGGCCAGGCAGTAGGGGCAGCGGGGGGCGGGCGGGTGGACGTAGTGCCGGCACTCCCCGCAGCGCAGGAAGCGCAGCTTCCCGTCGGCCCCGGACGTCCAGAAGAAGCGGTGGGTGTCGTCGAGGCGCGGCAGGAGACGGAAAGGGGGGCCGTTGGCGGTCACCCGGTGATGGTACGTCACCGGCGCCGAACCTGACGGCGCCGTCAGCTTCACCCCGGTACGCTCGGCCCCCGCATGGCGCAGAACGCTGGCCTCGAGGGGCGGAGGGTCCTGGTGGTGGGGGCCTCGTCGGGGATCGGCCGGGCCCTGGCCGTGGCCGCCGGGGCGGCGGGGGCGCGTGTGGCCCTGGCGGCGCGCCGGACCGAGCTGGTGGAGCAGGCGGCCGACGAGATCCGCGGGGCCGGCGGCGAGGCGCGCGCCTGGCGCTGCGACGTGACGGTGACCGACGACTGCCGGGCCCTCGTCGACGCCGCCGCCGAGTTCATGGGCGGGATCGACACGGTCGTGTACATGTCGGGTTCCTCGCCCCTGGTGCGCGTGGCCGACGCCACCGCCGACCAGTGGCACCGACTGCTGGCCACCAACCTGGTGGGGGCGGCGACGGTGGTGGCCCAGGCGCTCGGGCACCTCCGCCGGGCCACGGACCCGGTGGTGGTGGTGACCACCACCACCATGGGGGACCATCCCTGGCCGTGGCTCACCGTCTACGGATCGACCAAGGCGGCCCTGGCCGAGATGGCCAAGGGCCTGCGCCACGAGGAACCGGGCCTGCGCGTCCTCTGCGTGGCCGTGGGCCCCACGGTGACGGCCTTCGCCGACGGGTGGGACCCCGACACCGCCGCCGCCGCCTTCGGGGCCTGGGCCGAGGGCGACATGATGCGTCACGGGGTCCTCGAGGCCTCCGAGATGGCGACCGCCATCATCGACGCCGTCCTCGACACCGGCGGCCCCGACGACATCCTCATCGCCGCCGATCCCGAGACGTAGCCCGATCAGGGAGCGGCGGCCACCATCTCGGCCAGGACCCGGCGGTCGATCTTCTCCATGGCCGTCCGCGGCAGCTCGTCGGTGAGGAGGAGCGCCTCGGGGAGCTTGTGGGCGGCCAGCCGCCCTCTGGCGTGGGTCCGCAACGACTCGAGGGTGGGCACCGCCGCGCCGGCGCGGGCCACCACGACGGCCACGCCGATCTCCCCCATGACCGGATCGGACCGGGGGGCGACGGCCACGTGGGCCACGTCGGGATGGTCGGACAGGACCTCCTCCACCTCCAGGGGGAAGACGTTGTAGCCGCCGCGGACGTACATCTCCTTGGACCGGCCCGACAGATGGAGCCGGCCCTGCTCGTCGAGGTGGCCGAGGTCACCGGTCCGCACGGCCCCGTCGGCGGTGAGGACGGCCGCCGTGGCGTCGGGGTCGCGGTGGTAGCGGGCCATCACCGCCGCCGAACGCAGGCAGACCTGGCCCGTCTCGCCCGGCGGCAGGCGGCCGGTCGGCGTCGTCGCGGATGGTCAGCTCCACGCCGGCCCGGGCCCGGCCCACCGACTCCTCGGCGTCCTCGGGCGGATCGTCGGCCACCGTGCCCACCCCCACCCCGGCCTCGGTGCAGGTGTAGCGGACCACGACCGGCACCCCGAACCGCCGGCGCGCCTCGCGCACGAGCGACGCCGTCGCCGGTCCCCCGCCCAGGGCGATGATCCGGACCGACGAGATGTCGGTCGACTCGAAGCGGTCGTGGGCCAGCATGAGCGCCACCTGGGTGGGGATCCCGCCCAGGGTGGTGAGCCGGTGCCGGGCCACCATCTCGAGGGCCTCGCCGGCCGACCACCGGTCCATGAGGAAGCTGGTCCCCCCGCCGCGCAACGCCTGGGGCAGCTTCGTCATGTAGCCGAGATGGGCGAACGACGTCGACGACAGCCCCCGGCCCCCCCGCCCCCAGCGCCGACCCCCGTCGGCCTCGCCGATGGCGTCGAGCTGCCGGTCACAGAACACGGCACCCTTCGGTTCGCCCGTCGTCCCCGAGGTGAAGACCACGGCCACGGCCCGGTCGGGGTCGGCCGCCAATGCGGGGACCGCTCGGCCCGACGTCCGCAACATCGCCAGCGCGTCGGCCGGCGGGGTGTCGACGGGTCGACCTCGACGACCTCGCCGACGTCGTCCACGAGGCCCACGTCGGTGGTGGCGGCCAGCTCCTCCGAGGCGATCACCAGCCGGGGCCGGGCGATCTCGAGGCACCGCCGCCGCTCGGGCGGCGACAGCCGGTCGTTCACCCCGGCCGTCACGGCCCCGATCTTGGCCGCCGCCACGTAGGCGACGGCGTAGGCGGCCCCCGAGGGCAGGAGCAACCCGACCAGGTCGCCGACCCCCACCCCCCGCCCGGCCAGGCCGGCGGCGACGGCGTCCGACAGGCGCGTCGAGCTCGGCGTAGGAGAGGGTGGCGCCCTCGGGGGTGACGTAGACGGGGGTGTCGCCGTAGCGCGCCGCCGCTTCGCCGCGATGTCCCCGAGCAGCGTCCCGTCCGCGCCGCGCGTCCGCCCGCCCGGCGGCGTCCCCGCTCCCGCCGGCCATGTCAGGTGGCGCCCCACGGGGGCAGCCGGTAGAGCTCGGCGGCGTTGGCCCCGAGGATCCGGGCCCGGGTGGCGTCGTCGAGCGGCGCCAGCGTCCGGCGCAGGGTGGTCACCGCCCCGGGGAAGGTGGCGTCGTGATGGGGGTAGTCCGATCCCCACACGATCCGTTCCTCGCCGATGAACGGGGCGAGGGCCGGAAGCGTCCGTTCGTCGATCTCGTAGCTGATCCAGCACTGCCGGGCGAAGTACTCGCTCGGGGCCAGTCGCATCTGCGGGCAGAAGCCGCCGAAGCTCTCGGCCTGCTCGTCGAGCCTCTCCATCCAGAACGGCACCCAGCCCCCGCTCGACTCCAGGAAGACGATCCGCAGATCCGGATGGCGTTCGAGCACGCCGAAGGCGATCAGCTGGGCGCAGGCCAGCATCTCCTCGAAGGCGTGCGAGACGGCGTGGAGGACGAGAGGGTTGAAGGGCCGGTCGCTGCCGAGCGTGGGGACGATGACCGAGCTCCCCTCGTGGACGCCGATGGTCATCGCCGACCTCCTCGGCCGCCTCCCAGATCGGCTCGTAGGCGGGGTCCGACAGCGACCGCCCGCAACACGGGTTGGGGCGGACGAAGGCGGCCGGGAACCCGAGCTCGTCGTGGGCCCGGCGCAGCTCGGCGGCGGCGGCGGCGGGGTCCTGGACCGGCAGCATGGCGGCGCCGAACAGCCGGTCGGGGGTCGGCCGCGCAGTACGACGCCAGCCAGTCGTTGTAGGCGCGGGCGATGGCCACGGCGGCGGCGGCGTCGTCGAGAGCCCAGACGTAGAGGCCCACCGACGGGTAGAGCACGGCCCGGTCGATCCCCTCGCCGTCCATGTCGGCCAGCCGGGCGACGGGATCGGACCCCCCGGGCCAGGCCTCCTCCAGGGACCGGAGGTCGTCCGGGTTCGCTGAAGCGGGCCCCCGGGGTGGCCAGGGTCCCGAGCGCCACGGCCAGGATCTCGGTGTCGCCCACCACGACGTGCTCGAAGCCGTGGCGGTCGGCGTCGATCCGGGGTCGGTACCGCTCGGGGACGGCGTCCCACGCCGCGCGCGGCTCGACGACGTGGCCGTCGGCGTCCACCACGCCGTGGTCGCCGGAGTCGCGGCCGCCGGTGCCGGCGTCCGGCGGTCATGTCCGCCAGTCGTCGGCGTCGGGGAGCGGGTGGCGGAACAGTCCGGCGGCGTTCTCGCAGGCGATCTTCCGCAGCTCGTCGGCCGGGAGATGACCGAGCGTCTTGTGCAGCACGGCCTGGGTGTCGGGCCACGTCGAGTCGGCGTGCGGGTAGTCGCTCTCCACCATGATGTGGTCGACACCGATCCGGTGCCGGACGTCGATGACCGAGGGGTCGTCGATGGTGCAGAACCAGAAGTTCCGGCGCAGGACCTCACTGGGCAGGAGCTCGGACGGCCAGGCCGAGGACTCGGTCCCCGAGGCCGAGTGACTGAGGACGTAGTCGACGCGGTCGATCAGCATCGGCACCCACCCGATCCCGCCTTCGGACATGGCCACCGCCAGACCGGGGAACCGCAACGGCACCCCCGACCACAACCATTCCGCCGCCGCGATGAGGGCGTTCACGGGGAAGAGCGTGGGCAGCAGCTCGAACGGGGGGCGCCGGTGACGGCAGCGGCGCCCACGACGACGCCCCGGTGTGCAGGCAGACCACCGTCTGCGTCTCCTCGCAGGCGGCGAAGAAGGGGTCCCACTCACCGGAGAAGATCGACGGGAAGCCCGAGCGCGGACGGGGAACTCGGGGAAGCTCACCGCCTTGAAGCCCCGCTCGGCGTTGCGCCGGACCTCGGCGGTGGCGACGGCGATGTCGGCCAACCACGGCAGCTGCAACGGGATGATCCGCTCGGGATAGGTCCCGGCCCACACGTCGAGGTGCCAGTCGTTCCAGGCCCGCACGCAGGCCAGCCCGAGTTCGGGATCCTCCGCCCGCGAGAAGACGGCGCCGCAGAAGCCGGCCACCAGCGAGGGGAAGCACAGCGAGGCCCAGATCCCGTTGATGTCCATGTCGGCGATCCGGGCGTGGATGTCGAAACAGCCGGGCCGCATCTCGTCGAAGCGCGACGGGTCCATGCTCCAGGTCTCCCGGGCCCGGCCCACCACGGCGTTGAGCCCGATGTTCGGGTACGTCCGGCCTTCGAAGAGCCAGTACTGGACGCCCTCGTCGTTCTCGACGACGTGCGGGGCCCGTCGCCGCCATGGCCCGGGGCATGCGGCCCACGAACAGGTCGTCCGGTTCGATCAGGTGGTCGTCCACCGAGATGACCGGAACGGCGATGGGCCGCGGCGCCGGATCGGGCAGGAGCACGTCGGCGGTCACGGGCGCAGGGCGGCGGCGCAGAACGCCCACAGGTCGTCGGCCACGTCGGTCGGGGACTCCTCGATCTGGTGGCAGATGAGGGCGTGCAGGTGCGAGACGACGAGATGGAACAACGTCCGCGCCGTCCGCCCGGCGTCCTCCACCCGCAGCACGCCGCGGCGGCCGGCGTTGTCCAACTCCGTCGCGGAAGATCTCGACGAAGGGCTGGAGCACGGCGCGCAACTCGGTCGGGTCGCGACTCGGACAGGCGCAGGTGCTCGCGCACGAGGGCGGCGGCGTAGGGGAGCCGACCGTCGACGGTGATGAACCCGAACAACCCCTCCACGGCGCAGCGCACCCGCTCGACCGGATCGTCGTGGCGGTCCACGGCGGCGGCCAGCGCGTCGGCCCCGCGGCGGGCGTCGTCCTCGAACAGCGCCACCAGGAGCTCGTCCTTCGACTCGAAGCAGCGGTAGAAGCTCTTGAGCGAGGTCCCGGCCGCCGCCACCACCTGGGTGACGGTGAACACCGGGGCCCCCGTCTCCCACATGAGGGCACGGGCCGCTTCCACCAGGTCACAGCGCCACGCGCCACGTCGGGTCGCGGGGCCAGAGTGCGGCGACACCCGCGCCCCGCCCCTGCTGCCATCGACAAGGGAAACTATCATCCCGGAGAACGGCATTCTCCGGGGAGGGGGCGCAGTGGGCGCGAGCATCGGACTGGTCATCGACGGCGAGGTGGTGCCGGGCGAGGCGGGGACGTACCCGGTCACCAACCCGGTCCGCCCGGCCGAGGTGGTTCTCGACGGGCCGTCGGCGTCGACGGCGCAGATCGACCGGGCCGTGGCCGCCGCCCGGCGGGCGGCGCCGGGGTGGGCGGCGCTCTCGCACGCCGAGCGGGCCGAGCTGGTGGGCAAGGCCGCCGCCGCCGCCGGAGCCGTGGTGGGCGCGTCGGACCTGGCCCGACTGCTCACCCGGGAGCACGGGAAGGTGCTCTGGGAGGCCCAGTTCGACGCCGGCACCATCGGCGGGATGGCGGGCGCCTTCGCCCCCTTGGCCGCCGACGCCCTGGAGCCGCGGTCGCTCACGGGCGGCGGGAGGGCGCCGGACGACGGTGGAGTACGTCCCCTACGGCGTGGTGGCCGCCGTCCTGCCCTTCAACTGGCCCGTCTCCGTTCTCGGCAACAAGCTCCTGCCGGCGCTGCTCACCGGGAACACGGTGGTGGTCAAGGCGCCGCCCACCTGCCCCGGTGCCGTGCTGGCGGTGGCCGCCGCCTGGCCGAGGCCCTCCCGCCCGGCGTGGTGAACGCCGTCAACGGTCCGGGACCCGAGCTCGGCGAAGCCCTGGTGGCCCACCCGGACGTGGACATGGTCTCGTTCACCGGCGGGGTGCCCACCGGCCGGGCCGTCATGGCCGGCGCGTCGGCGGGGCTCACCCCGGTCGTCCTCGAGCTCGGCGGCAACGACCCGGCCGTCATCGCCCCCGACGTCGACATCGACGACGCCCTGGCCTCCAAGATCGTCGAGGCCGCCTTCATCACGAGCGGCCAGGTCTGCATGGCCATCAAGCGGCTCTACGTCCCCGAGGACAAGGTCGACGCCATGGTCGAGGCCCTCGTGGCCCGGGTGGGGACCGAGGTGGTGGGCGACGGTCTGGCCGACGAGGTCACCATGGGCCCGGTCCACCGGCCACAGGCCCGCGACCGGGTGGAGGCCATGCTGGCGCAGGCCGAAGCGGCCGGCGCCCGGGTGCACCGCCCGGCCCGCGTGCGCGACGAGGACGCCGGCGCCGGCGGCTACCTCGTCTCGCCGGCCATCGTCGACGGCGCCTCCGACGACGCCTCGATCGTCTGCGACGAGCAGTTCGCGCCGGCGCTCCCCGTCCTCGGCTACCGGAGCCTCGACGAGGCCGTCGAGCGGGCCAACGCCACCCCGTTCGGGCTGTGCGCCTCGATCTGGACGGCCGACGACGCCGTGGCCGACGACGTCGCCGAGCGGCTCCAGGCGGGGACGGTCTTCGTGAACGCCCACGGGACATCGGCCATGGACCACCGGGCCCCGTTCGGCGGCTGGAAGCAGTCCGGCTACGGCGTCGAGCTCGGCCCCGAGGGCATGCGGGCCTTCACCCGCCCCCGCACCGTCCTGCGCTTCCCGCCCTCCTAATCACCCACTCTCTGCCCACCCACCCTCTGCCCACCCACCCTCTGGAGGAGACCCGATGCTCGACCTTCTGATCCGCGGCGGCACGGTGGTCGACGGCACGGGCGGGCCCGCCCGCCAGGCCGACGTCGCCGTCGACGGGGGACGGGTGGTGGCGGTGGGCGACACCGACGACACGGCCCGGACCGTCATCGACGCCGACGGCCTCCTCGTGGCGCCGGGCTTCGTCGACCTCCACACCCACTACGACGCCCAGCTGACCTGGGACCCGTCGGCCAGCCCGTCGCCCTTGCACGGCGTGACCACCGTGATCGGTGGCAACTGCGGCTTCTCCCTGGCGCCGTCCGGACCGGAGCACGCCGACTACCTGGCCCGGATGATGGCGCGTGTCGAGGGGATGCCGCTGTCCTCGCTCGAGCAGCTCGACTGGTCGTGGTCGTCGTTCGGCGACTGGCTCGGGCGTCTCGACGGGCGCATCGGCGTGAACGCCGGCTTCCTCGTCGGCCACTCGGCCGTCCGCCGTTCGGTGATGGGCGGGGCGGCGGTGGGGTCGCCCGCCACCGAGAAGCAGACGGAGGCCATGGTGGCGATGGTCCACCGGTGCGTCGAAGAGGGCGCTCTCGGTTTCTCCACCTCGCAGGCCCATACCCACAACGACGGCGACGGCTCCCCCGTCCCGTCGCGCTCGGCCACCAGGGCCGAGATCGAGGCGCTGTGCGCGGCGGTCGGCGAGCACGACGGGACCACGCTCGAGATCATCGTCCCCGGATGTCTGAACGGATTCTCCGACGACGAGGTCGACCTGATGGCCACGCTGTCGCTGCTGGCCGACCGGCCCGTCAACTGGAACGTCCTCGGCGTGTCGGCCATGAACCGCGCCGGGCTCGAGCACCAGTTGGCGGCGTCGTCCACGGCGGCCGAACGGGGGGCGACGGTGGTGGCGCTGACGCTGCCCCACACCATGAAGATCCGACTCTCCTTCGAGCACGGGGCCATCATCGACGGGCTCCCGGGCTGGCGCGAGCTGTTCGCCGTGCCGGTTCCCGAGCGCATCAGGCAGCTGTCGGACCCGGCCGTCCGCCGTCGCCTCGACGAGGGGGCGCGGTCCAAGGAGGCTGGCATCATCGGGGCACTGGCCAACTGGCAGATGCTGCGGATCGACGAGACGTTCGCCCCCGAGAACAAGCCCTACGAGGGCCGGTCGGTGGGCGAGGTGGCCACCGAGCGGGGTCAGGAGCCCTTCGACGCGCTGCTCGACATCGTCATCGCCGACGAGCTGCGGACGGGGCTGCGCCCGCCCATCCCCGAGTCCGAGGCCGACTGGGAGCTGAAGGCCGACGTGTGGCGCGACCCGCGCACGGTGGTGGGTGGGTCCGACGCCGGGGCCCATCTCGACGTCATGTGCGGCGCCATCTACTCGACGTCCCTGCTGGGCGAGGGGGTGCGCAAACGGCACCTGCTCTCGTGGGAGGAGGCCGTCCACCAGCTCACCGAGGTGCCCGCCCGCCTCTACGGCCTGCGCGACCGCGGGCGCCTCGTCCCGGGCTGCTTCGCCGACGTCGTCATCTTCGACCCCGACCGCGTCGGCCAGCGTCCCGAGCGCACACGCGCCGACCTGCCCGGCGGCGCCAGCCGTCTCTACGCCGAAGCCGACGGCATCGAGCACGTCGTGGTGAACGGCACCGAGATCGTGCGGGCCGGGACCTTCACCGGCGCGCTGCCGGGGGCCGTTCTCCGATCGGGCCGTGACACCGACACGGTGACCGTGCCCGGGACGGCGGTGGCCCCGTGACCCCGGCGGGCGGGGCGGTGGTGCGGGCGGCGGTCCTGCGCGAGGTGGGGGCGCCCTTCGTCGTCGAGGAGATCGAGCTCGAGCCGGTGGGACCGCGCGACGTGAGGGTGCAGATGGCGGCCAGCGGCGTGTGCCACTCCGACCTGTCGGTGCAGAACGGGACCATCCCCTTCATGTTCCCCACCGTGCTCGGCCACGAGGGTTCGGGAGTGGTGGTGGAGGTGGGCCCGTCGGTCACCCGCGTGGCCGTCGGTGACCACGTCGTTCTCACGTGGATGCCACCGTGCCGGCAGTGCTTCTGGTGCCTGGCCGGACAGCCCATGCTGTGCAACACCGGCATGGCCGAGTCGATCGGCGGGCCCTACGCCTCGGTGGACGGGGCCAAGCTCATCCGCGGACTGGGCACGGCCACCTTCGCCGAACAGACCCTCGTGCCCGAACGCCAGGTCGTTCCCGTCGACCGCGCCGCCCCGCTCGATCTCGCCGCCCTGGTCGGGTGCGCCCTGTCCACCGGGATCGGCGCCGTCTGGCACACGGCCGGGGTGGAGCCCGGCTCGACGGTGGCGGTGATCGGCTGCGGCGGCGTGGGGCTGTCGGTGATCCAGGGGGCCCGCCTGGCCGGGGCCTCGACCATCGTGGCCGTCGACCGCATGGCGGCCAAGCTGCCGGCGGCCAAGGCCATGGGGGCCACGGCCGTCGTCGACTCGTCGAGCGAGGACGCCGTCGCCGCCGTCCAGGCGCTGACGGGTGGGCTCGGCGTGGACTACGCCTTCGAGGTGGTGGGCCGCGCACCGACCATCCGCCTGGCCTTCGAGGCGGCCCGACGCGGCGGGACGGCCGTGCTGGTGGGGGCCGGGTCGCCCTCCGAGCAGGTCACCTTCTCCGCCTTCGAGCTCTTCGTGGGGGCCAAGACCCTGGTGGGCTGCGTCTATGGCTCGACGGACCCCGACCGGGACTTCCCGCTCCTGGTGGACCTGGTGAGCCGTGGCACCGTCGACGCCGAGGGCATGGTCAGCCGGCGGATCGGGCTGGACGACATCAACGACGCCTTCCGGGCCATGGAGGCGGGCGAGGTCGTCCGCAGCGTCATCGTCTTCGACGCGGAGGGGGTGTGATGGCGCCCGGCGTGGAGGTCGTCGACGCCGACGCCCACATGATCGAGCCGCCGTCGTTGTTCGGCGAGCTCATGTCGACGTTCCCCGATCAGATCGGGATCCGCAGCGACACCAAGCTCGGTGTCCTCGTCGAGGGCCGCCCCTATCCCTGTTACGAAGGTCCCGGCGCCGGGTGCCCGCCGGAGAACGGCATGACCGACGCGCCGGGCGTGGATCCGGGATCGCCCCAGAGTGTGGTGGCCAACGCCGACGCCGACGGGATCGACACCATGGTTCTCTTCCCGAGCTTCGGGCTGTGCGTCCCCACCATCGAGGATCCCGTCCTCGGATCGGCCGTGGCCCGGATCTACAACACCTGGGCGGCGGACTTCTGCGACCGCAGCGGCGGCCGGCTGTTCGCCGCCGCCGTGGCGCCGATCGAGCACGGCGACGACGCCATCGCCGTCATGACCGAAGCCAAGGAGCTCGGCCTCGTCTGCACCGTGGTGCCCCCCGGCCTCAAGACCCGCAACCTCGACCACCCCGATCTCGACCGGTTCTACGCGGCGGCGGCGGAGATGGGCATGGCCCTCGGTGTCCACGGTGCCCCGGGCATCCACCTGCCCAAGATCGGGGTCGACCGGTTCACCAATTACATCCAGGTCCACTGCATCAGCTTCCCGTTCGACCAGATGACGGCCATGACGGCCCTGGTGAGCGGTGGCGTCTTCGACCGCCATCCCACTCTGCGCGTGGCCTTCCTCGAGGCCGGGGTGGGATGGCTGCCGTGGTTCATGGAGCGCCTCGACGAACACTACGAATCGCGTGGCGACTGGATTCCCGGTGGGTGGCAGAGACCACCGGCGCAGTACGTGGAGGCGGGCAACATCGTCGTCACGTGCGAGCCCGACGAGAACAGCGTGCCCTACGTGGTGGAGATGCTCGGTGACGACTGCATCATGTTCGCCAGCGACTACCCGCACTGGGACGGGGCATGGCCCCGTGCCACCACCGAGCTCCTCGAGCACAACGAGAAGAGGCTGTCCGAGACGTCGCTGGCCCGGGTGGCGGGCGCCAACGCGCGCCGCTTCTACGACCTCCCCCCAGGCGCCTTCTCCGAGCGGCGCCCGTGACCTCAGGCGGTGACGTCGGGCGGAGGTAATGCGCTCACGCCCTCGACCTCGAGGACCTTCGTGCGCGACGTGGCGCCGGACACCAGGCGCACCAGGCGTCGGGGGACGCCGAGCCAGCCGGCCACGTCCTCGACGGTCGCCGCGTTGGCGGCCCCGTCGACGGGCGCCTCGTGGATCCACAGCTCGAGACGGGCACCGTCCCACACCCGCCGCTGACGCGACGCCCGGGGGTGGACAGCGGACGGTGATCCGGATGGGGCTCAGGACGCCCACCTTGTCACGCAGGCCGCCTCCTCGACCTCCGCACCGGTCCGCCGTGCCCGGAAGGCTCCGAGCATCACCAGACCGAGCCCCACCAGGAGGGCCCCCAGGGCGGACATCCACCGCAACCCCGGTCCGGTACCGGTGAAGGCCAACGCCCCCTGGGAGGCGGGTGTGGCGGGAGCCGATCCCGCCGCCGCCGCCGCCGTCGACGGCTTCGGACCCGACGCCGCCGGTGCCGGTGACCCCGAGCTGGCGGTGGGGGCGGCGCCGGAGGTCGGCGCACTGTTGGTGGGCGCCGCCGCCGGCTCCGTGGTGGTGGTGGTGGTCGCCGCCGCCACCGTCACGACGAAGAAGTCGGCGACATCGTTCCCCGTCACCTCTCCGGGGGACGTGTCGCCCACGAACGTGTAGAGGGGGGCGCCGTTGTAGGTGACCTGGAAGGTCCCGTTGGACTGCTGGGAGGATCCGACGGTACCCGTCACCCCCGGCCCACCGGTCGGCACCGTCCCGGCGGGGACGGTCAACGCCGGCCATGCCGCGGCGCAGGACCCGTGGCACGTACTCTGCCCGTTGTGGTCCGTGGTCAGGGTGTAGAGCGCCATTCCGGAATCGGTGACCAAGATGGTGCCGAACATGGCGTTGGTCGCCACCTGCACCGTCGGCGTGCCGGCCGACGCCACTCCCACGGAGGTGCCGGCCACCACCGCCACCGCCCAGGCACCCAGTGACGTCACCACCGCCAGGCGACGCCAGTGGTGGATGCGCCGGTGTGCCCGGCCGGACCTGCTCGTCGGGGTGGATCGCTCTGTGATCATCGTGGCCCTCCGCCGTTCGCCGTTCGGGTGCGGTTACGCCGCAGCCACCGCCGGCGTTCACCGCATTCCCAGAAGGCCGAGCCGACACGGCCCGGTGGCACCGGGGCGGGAGCGGTGACCGCCGTCCGGGCCGGTCGCCGGACGGCGGCCGTGGTCCTGTCCGTGTCGGTCCTGTCGCTCCTTCTGGCGGCGACGGCGCCGGTGCTCCTGGCCCCGCCGGCGTCGGCCGGGTCGGTCGCCGGCGGTGTGTTGAACTTCGGTCAGGCGGGGGCTCTCGGGTCGCTCCAGGGCAGCGATCTCGACGCCTCCGTGGTGGGGATGGCCGCCACCCCCGACGGCGGCGGCTACTGGCTGGTGGCCAGCGACGGCGGGGTGTTCTCCTTCGGTGACGCCGTCTACCGCGGCTCCATGGGCGGCAAGACACTCGACGCCCCCATCGTCTCGATGGCCGCCACCCCCGACGGCGGCGGCTACTGGCTGGTGGCCAGCGACGGCGGGGTGTTCTCCTTCGGTGACGCCGTCTACCACGGCTCCATGGGCGGCAAGACACTCGACGCCCCCATCGTCTCGATGGCCGCCACCCCCGACGGCGGCGGCTACTGGCTGGTGGCCAGCGACGGCGGGGTGTTCTCCTTCGGTGACGCCGTCTACCGCGGCTCCATGGGCGGCAAGACACTCGACGCCCCCATCGTCTCGATGGCCGCCACCCCCGACGGCGGCGGCTACTGGCTGGTGGCCAGCGACGGCGGGGTGTTCTCCTTCGGTGACGCCGTCTACCGCGGCTCCATGGGCGGCAAGACACTCGACGCCCCCATCGTCTCGATGGCCGCCACCCCCGACGGCGGCGGCTACTGGCTGGTGGCCAGCGACGGCGGGGTGTTCTGTCTCGGTGACGCCGTCTACGAAGGGTCGGCCGCCGGTCGCCCGCTCACCCAACCGGTCATCGGGATGGCCCGCCCCCCCGGTGGGGCGGGGTACTGGCTGGTGGAAGGCGCCTCCCTGGCCGGCAAGGTCGTCGCCATCGATCCCGGGCACAACGGGGGCAACGGCGCCGACCCCGCCTACATCGACACGCCCGTGTTCAACGGACGCGAAGAGGAAGCGTGCGACACCACCGGCGCCTCCACCGACAGCGGCTACACCGAATCCCAGTTCAACTTCAACGTGGCCGAGTATCTCGCCGCCGACCTGCGCGACCAGGGAGCGACCGTCGTGCTCACCCGTGATTCCAACACCGGCGTGGGCCCGTGCGTCACCGAACGCGCCGCCATCGGCAACGAGGCCCATGCCGACGCCGCCGTGGCCATCCACGCCGACGGCGGACCGCCGGGAGGTCGCGGCTTCGCCATCCTCGAGCCCGTGGCCGACGGACCCAACGACGGGGTCATCTCGTCCTCCGCCGCCCTCGGAACCGATCTCCGCGACAGCTTCCTGGCCGGGACCGGGGAACCGGTGAGCTCCTACGACGGCGTCGACGGGATCCAACCCCGCGACGACCTCGGTGGGATCAACCTGACGACTGTCCCGAAGGTCTTCATCGAGTGTGCCAACATGCGCAACCCGACCGACGCCGCACTCATCGTCACGAGCGCCTGGCAGCAACGGGCGGCCGCCGCCATCGACGCCGGCATCACGGAGTTCCTCCAGACCCACTGACATCATCGGCCCCGACGACGTCGCGACGGCGCCGGTGCCGTAGCCAGAAGGCCGGCGCTGCGCCGTCAGTACGGCGTCGGTGCGGCGGGAGGAGCGGCTCCCCCGTACGCCGGTCCACCGCCCAGCCGCGACGCGGCGCCCCATCCGCCGGACGGCAGATGACGGGCATGGGCGGCCACGATGGCGGCCGATGCGAAGGTGAGGTAGAGGGCGGCGAGCAGCACCCGCGCCGCCGCCACACGGGTACCCGTCAGTTCGAAGACACCGGGCGCCAGGATGCGGAACACCTCGTAGACGAAGACGACGAGAGAAACGGCGGAGATGATCACGCAGACGAACGAGACACTGGCCGCGTAGCTCTGCACCACCCGGGCCACGGGGCCGGGTTGACCTTGCAGCACCTCGGGAAGGCTCAGGCCGCGGCGAAGAGAGGTCAGCAACAACAACGCGGCCACGGCCACGATGATCCCGCCCAGGACGACGACCCGGGCGACGGAGTCGCCCACCGGGTGCTTGGACACGCTGACCACGCCGGGGTGACTGCCGATGAGTTGGACGAGTCCGAGGACGATGGCGAAGGAGCCGAACAGGACGACGAAGATCGAGAAGAACGACACCCCGAAGAGATAGACGGCCAGGGGACGGCGCCCGGTGGGATCGGGATCGGCGCGGTTGGCCACCACGATCACCACGAAGACGGCCACGATGGCGGCCAGACCGAAGAACACACCGGCGGCGATGGCCAGAGCGGCGGGGATGATCGAGAGTCCCCCTCCCGAGAGAACGGTGGTCATCGTTGGATTGTCAGGGTTGCACCTCCGGAAGTCAACGACTGCTCGACGACCAGGATGGAGGAGCTCGCACAACAGAGACACAACAGTGCCGACGCAACAGTGACAAGGTGGTAGTGGGGCAGTCGTGCGCCGTACCGCCATCATGGCCCCATCGCAGAGGAGGAGGCACCCGTGAGCGACATGTCACAGGGACCGGGTTGGTGGATCGCGTCCGACGGCAAGTGGTATCCGCCCGAATCGCACCCCGATGTCAAGGCGTCACCAGAGCCGACGATCGTCGCGCCGTCGCCGTCGCCGACAGCACCGCGGTCGACCTCCGACGTCGAGTCGTCTGTCATCGCCACCGCCACCGCCCCCGTGACCGTTCCGGCCGCCATTCCCGTCGCCGGGTCGGGCGCGTCGACGGTGCTCCCCCGGACCCCGGCGGTGAGAGGGACACGTTCGAAGGTCCCCTGGGTCCTCGGGGTCGGTGTCCTGCTGGCCCTGGCGGTGGCGGCCCTCGTGGTGGCCCTCACATCGAACGGGGGCTCGGCGTTCGCGCCGGGGCCGGAGACGGCGACCATCAACATCAAGGTCCCACCCTCGGGGCAGGCGTCGTTCTCGGGGACGGTGGGTGGCACCGCCCTGACCGGTGCCGTCACCGGCACGTCGACGGGGACGGGCTCCGGGTCCTTTCCGTCAGGTGGCCCTCTGTTCACGTACCAGGGAAACCTGGGGGGCACCCCGTATGTTCTGCGCGTGTCGCTCGGCACCGGGAGCGGGGGATCGGCGCCGCAGGGCGGCGTCGTCACCTTCGAGGTGGCCGGGACCTACGGCTCGGAGCAGGTCACCGGGAACGCCGAGTTCGTCCTGACGTCCACCGGTGCCGGACGTTCGCAGAACGTGCCGTTCAGCGGACGTGTCGGCTCTCAGATCATCAGCGGGACCGCCACCGCCACCGAGGACGGGGGCGGCACCATCGAGGTGAAGGCCGAGCTCAACGTCCTGGCACCCCTGTAGGGCGGGCGCCGATCGGCGTCGTCCGACGCCACCGGTCAGGAGGGGGGAGCGCCCTGCGACCCGGCCGCCTGGAGCAGCTGCTGGAAGCTCTCGACCTGGCCGGCCGGGGGAGCCGTCACGGTGACCGGCGCCCCGTAGTCCGAGAAGTCGAGTGTCTCGTCGAAGCTCACCGTCCCGGCGGCGTCCGTCGTCTCGGTCAACTGCGTCTCGAACGAGCGGAGCTTGCCGGAGCCGTCGACGTAGACCTTCAGGTCGATGTTGCCCACCTTCAGCCCGGACACGGCCTGCTGGATCCAGGAGGGGAGGTTCGCCTTCTTGAGCTGTTGGGCCACGGAGGACGGGTTCACCGTGACCGAGTAACCGTTGACGGCGACCCCGTCGACGGTGGACGGGCCGAGCGGGACCACCGTGTTGCCCTGCTGCTCCAGCATGTGCAACATCACGGCCGGGTTGCTGCCCAGTCCCGACGTGCCCGGGTCCTGTGCCGCCGCCTTCTGGAGAGCCGAGAAGTCGAGCGACAACCACGACTTCCCGGGGGCCACGGCGCCGAGCCCGGGAACGGACTCGTAGATCACACCGTTCAGGTAGATGGCGTTGATCGGCACCTGTTGACCGTCGGCACCGATCGTCATCTGGAGTTGAAGGGCGTTGTCGGTGAAGTCGATGCTTCCCGAGCCCGTCCCCGACACCGACGTTCCGGCCGCCTTGCCGGAGATGCTCATCGTCACGTGGGCGCTGCCGTTGGCGAGCGTGCTGTTGACGGCGTCGATGACCTCGGCGCTGGCGCTCTTGGTGTTGCCGAACACGATCACGGCACCGACGACGAGGAGGATCACCACCACCACGCCCACCACGGCGACGAGGGGGGTCTTCGACGTCTTCTTGCGGTGGCTGGCGGCGGGCGGGGCGGAGGCCTCGGAGAAGGCGGAGGGCTGGGAGAAGGCGGAGGGCTGGGAGAAGGCGGAGGGCTCGGAGAAGGCGGCGGCCGAGGCGTCGGCACCGATGAAACGGGGGCTCCCTCCCGGCTCGGGCTCTGACGCGCCGGACTCGAATGACGGCTGCGAGCCGGCGGTGACCTCACCGCCCTCGGTTTCCCCCGGTTGGGGAACGCGGACCGACGGGTGAAGGTGCGGCGGGTACCACTTGCCGTCCGATGCGATCCACCAGCCGGGGCCCTGGGACATGTCGCTCATGGCGTCATCCTCGATCTCTCTGGCTCGTCATGGAAGGCGGAAAAATCCTACCGCCCCGGTCGTTCTTATCGGTCGCCGACGACGACGGCTGAAGCACCGGCGCCCCGGTCCGGGGTCGGGCCCGGCCGGACAAGGGACGGTCCCGGTGACCGTAGGCTCGGAAGGCATGGCCGACGGACCCGCTGCCCGTGCCGCCGCCGCCCTGGCGGCCGGCGACCCCGTCCTGTCGACGCTGATCGAGCGTTACGGGCCACCGCGTCTCGGTGGACGACGGCCGGCCGGCACCCGCTTCGCCGTCCTGGCCAGTGCCATCTGCTACCAGCAGTTGGCCGGGAAGGCGGCGGCCACCATCCATGGGCGGTTCGTGGCCGCCGTGGGCGGGGAGATGACACCGGCGAACGTGTTGGCCACACCGACCGAGGCCCTGCGGGCGGCGGGGCTCAGCGCCGCCAAGGCGGCCGCCGTGACGGACCTGGCCCAGAAGGTGTCCGACGGCCGGGTGTCGCTCGAGCGGATCGGCCGTCTGAGCGACGAGGACGTGGTGGACCACCTGGTCCAGGTGCGCGGGATCGGACGGTGGACGGCGGAGATGTTCCTCCTCGGCACCCTGGGGCGTCTCGACGTCTGGCCCGTCGGTGACTACGGGGTGCGGGCCGGCTTCGCCTCGGCCTGGGGGCTGCCCGAGATCCCGGCGCCGGCCGTCCTCCACGACCACGGCGAGGCGTTCCGTCCCTACCGCAGTGTCGTGGCCTGGTACTGCTGGCAGGTGGTGGACAACCCCGATCCGTCCCCGGGCGTGAGTGGCGCCGCCCGCCGGTGACAGGGAGCGGCTCTAACGGCGGGGCATCTTGATGGCGCGGTCGGCGATGATGTTCTTCTGCACCTCGGTGGTGCCCGCCCCGATCGACGTGTAGCGCTGCCACACGTAGTTGTGGCTCCAGTGGCCCTTGTCGACGGCGTCGGGCCCGCCCCGGGTGAGCACGCCCATGCGGTCCGAGGATGTCCACGCCGAGCTCGGCGATCGTCTGGGACAGCGAGCTCCACTGGAGCTTGGCCAGAGGCACCTCGGGCCAGTTGGGTTGTCCCTTCAGGATCTTCGACAGCGCCCGGGCGTTCAGCAGCCGGGTGAGCTCGAGCTGGGTCCACAGGCGGGCGATCCGGTCACGGATACCGGGATCGTCGAGGGCGTCGGGATTGTGGATGCGGGCGGTGGCGATCAGGTTGTCGAGCTCGATCCGCATCGACACCGACAGGCCGGCCGTGCCCACCCGTTCGTGGCCGAGGGTGCCCATGGCCACCTTCCAGCCCTGGTTCTCGTCGCCGAGGCGGTAGGCGGCGGGCACCCGGGCATCGTCGAAGGCGACCTCGCAGAACAGCTCGCCCCCGGTGATGTCGCGGATGACGTTGACCTCGATCCCGGGCAGCTCCATGTCGACGATGAGGGCGGTGATCCCCTCGTGCTTGGCCCCGCGCTCGATGGCGGTGGGGTCGGTGCGCACGAGGAACAGTCCCCACTTGGCCAGATGGGCGGTGGAGATCCAGATCTTGCGGCCGTTCACGACGTAGTCGTCGCCGTCGAGCACGGCCTGGGTGCGCAGGTTGGCCAGGTCCGAACCGGCCTCGGGCTCGGTGAAGCCCTGGCACCAGTGCTCGGTGGCGTCCAGGATGCCCGGCAACCACTTCTGCTGCTGGTCCTCGGTCCCCCACCGCAGGATCATGGGCCCGATCTGCCACAGACCGTTGGCGTTGTAGATGCCCGGCGTCTTGGCCCGGGCCATGACCTCGGAGTAGATGGTGTTCTGCGACACCGTGGCTTCGCGTCCGCCCCACGACCTGGGCCAGTTGATGGCGGCCCAGCGGCCCTCGTGGAGCCGACGCTGCCAGGCCTGGCGACGGAGCATGATGCGCCGGTCGGCGTTGTTCTCGTCGCCGATCTCGCCCTCGGCGGCGAACTCGGGCAGGTTCGAGTCGAGCCACGTCTGCAGCTCCTGGCGGAATTCCTCGTCCTCGGCGGTGGGGGCGAAATCCACGGCGTCGCCTACTCGGCCGCCGCGGCGGAGGCCGCCGAGCGGGGACGTCCGAGAACCTCGGGGTTGACGATGTGGCGTGGCGTGACCCCGGCGCGCAGGCGGACGAGGTCCTCGGCGATGGTCTGGGTCCCGTTGGCCTCGGTGTCGTAGGTGGCACCTCCGATGTGGGGGGCCAGCACGACGTTCGGAAAGGTGGTGAGCGGGTCGTCGGTGGCCAGGTTCTCGCCCACGAAGTGGTCGAGACCGGCCCCGCCCACCTTGCCCGACCCCAGGGCCGCCACCAGGGCGTCGCCGTCGTGCAGCTGGGCGCGCGCCGTGTTCAGGAAGATGACGCCGTCGCGCATGGCGGCGAACTGCGTCCGGACCGATCATCCCGGTCGTCTCCGGGGTGACCGGCGCATGCAGGGACACGACGTCGGAGATCTCGAGGAGCTGCTCCAGGCTGTGGGTGGCGTCGGGGGCGTAGGGGTCGCTCGAGACGACGCGCATGCCGAGACCCTCGAGCCGCCACGCCAGGGCCCGTCCCACCGCCCCCAGTCCGACGATCCCGGCGGTGCGGCCCGCCAGTTGCCACGCCCGGAAGCGCTGGTAGGGAATGGTGCCGTCGCGGTAGGTCTGCCCGGCCCGCACGTCGGCGTCGGCCCGGACCACCCCCCGGTTGACGGCCAGGAGCAGGGCGACGGCCAGCTCGGCCACGGCGTCGGCGTTGCGGGCCGGGGCCCGCAGGACAGGGACACCGGCGGCGGTGGCGGCGGCGACGTCGACGTTGGTGGGGTCCCCCCGGGTGCTGGCCACGGCGATGAGGGGCTGATCGAAGACCACCCCCTTGCAGGAGTCGGCCTCGACGATCAGGATCGTCGCCCCTTCCTCGGCGGCCCGCTCGGCCAGCTGCTCGGCGTTGTAGATGCGGATGGGTTGCTGGTCGATCCAGGGGTCGATGACCAGGTCGGCCAGTTCATGCAACAGCTCGAGTCCGGGCCCGCGTACGGGGGCGGTGACGAGCGCCCGCGGGCGGCTGTCCACCTTCGATCCTCCCTCTAGGTTGGAAGTCCTCCATAATGTCTGACGATGACGACCGTGTCAGGTTCGGTGACCGTAGGCATCGATATCGGGACCACGGCCGTCAAGGCTGTGGCCGTCGACGACTCGGGGGTGGTCCTGGCCCGGTCCCGGGTCCCCCACCGCCTGATCTCACCGGCGCCCGACCTCCTCGAGCACGACGCCGGTCGGGCCTGGCGCCGGGGACCCCTCGAAGCCCTGGCCGCCGTGCACCCGGTGGGTGCGCCGCTCGACGGCGTCTGCGTGTGCAGCATGGTCCCGTCGCTCACCGCCGTCGACCGCAGGGGCCGCCCCCTCACCCCCGGCCTCCTCTACGGCGACGGGCGCGGGCGGGTGGCACCACCGACCGACGAGGCCGTCGACGCAGGGGCGGTGAAGGGCAGCGACGTCCTGCCCGACTCGGAAGGGTTCCTGCGCTGGGCGGTGGCGGAGGCGCCCGGCGCCTTCGGGTACTGGCCCGCCCAGGCGGTGGCCAACTTCGCGCTGGGCGGGGTGGCGGCCATCGATTCCGGCGTGGCCATGATGTCGGCGTCGCTGCTCAGCTCCGGGCAGTGGGACCCGGCCAAGTTGCACCGCATCGGCGCCGACGCCGGCCAGATGCCCCTGATCGTGCCGATGGGGTCGCGCGCCGGCACGGTGAAGGGCACCGACGCCGCTCTGGCCGGGGGGACGGTCGACGCCTTCTGCGACCAGATCGTCTCGGGGGCCGAGAACGCCGGCGACGTGCTCGTGATCTGTGGAGCCACGTTGATCGTGTGGGCCGTCGTCGACGAGTGGATCGACGCCCCCGGCCTGTGGACGGTGCCCCACACGGTGCCGGGGAAGATGCTGGTGGGTGGCCCCAGCAACGCCGGTGCCCTCTTCGTCGACTGGGCCCGGTCGTTGCTCCACGGATCGCGGCGCCTCCCCACGTCGCGTCGTGCCAACCGCCTGGGGACCGCCGACGATCACGACCGGCCACCGGAGCCGCGTCGGGGACACCCCGACCGGGTGCCGGTGTGGACGCCGTACCTGCGGGGGGAACGGGCCCCGTTCAACGACACGACGCTGCGGTCGACCCTCCAGGGTCTCGACATCACCCACGACGCCGACGCCTTGGAGCGCGCCGCCTACGAGTCGACGGGATTCGTTGTGCGGCACATGCTCGACCTCGGTCAGATCAAGGCGCGCCGCATCGTGGCCAGCGGCGGAGGGACCCGGGTCACCGCCTGGATGCAGGCCATGGCCGACGCCTCGGGGCTTCCGGTCGACGTGGTGGCGGTGCACGAGGGAGCGGCCTACGGCGCCGCCTTCCTGGCGCGCCTGGCGGCGGGCCTCGAGGAGTCGCTCGACGACGCCCGCCGGTGGGCGGCGGTGGGACACCGGGTGGAACCCGACGCCGTGTGGCAGGAGGCGGCCGACAAGAGGTACGCGCGCTTTCGCGCCCTCGGCCCGTCGCAGTGAGGGCCCCGCCTCTCTGCCATGCTGGGACCCGGAGGTGACGAGGTGGGTCCCAAGCAGAGCAGCGGTCCGGGCGCCGGCGACGACTGGAATTTCCCCTTCGAAGCCGAGCTGCACGCGGTGGCCCCGGCTCTGCACGACGCGCAGAACGGGTGGCTGGCCCAGATCGACTCGCTGGGCGCGCCCGACCGCAAGACCCACGAACTCATCCGGATGGTGTGCACGGTGATCCTGCGCAATCCCCCGGGAGTGATGCGCCACGCCATGCTGGCGGCCGAGGTGGGGGCGACGTGGGAGGAGATCGCTGGCAGCATCGTCCTGACCCAGCCCGCCTTCGGCCTGTTGTCGGCGGTGGAGGCGTTGCCCTACGCCCGTCGCGGATGGGAGCGCGGGCGAAACGCCGACGACGGGTCCCCGTCGCCGGGTCCGGTCTGACCGCTCCTCAGGGCTTCTTCGCCTTGACCCCGTCGCCGGGGCGGGCCTTCTTCGGGAGAACGGTCGTCGCCGCACCGGCCAGGTACCGAGCCGGGGGCGTCCCCCCGCCGAAGAGGGCCCGGTGGACCATGGTGGTGAGCGTGTCGAGGGCACGGGCGTCGACGGGCTGGCCGGCGAATTGTCGGAGGTAGTGGAACCGCTCGACCATGGCCACCACGGCGACGGCCGCCGCGTGGGGGTCGATGCCCGGTTGCGGTCCCTTCTCGGCCACCCGGCTGGCCAGGGTCTGGGCTACGGCGCCGGCGGCGGCATGACCCTGGGCCGAGAGCTCGGCGTCGCTCATGGCCAGGTCGGTCCAGGCCCGGAGAACGGGGGCGTAGCGCTGCCAGGCCTCGGAGAACTGGTCCATCCACCGGCGCAGCTCACGCCATCCCTGATCGTCGGGCCCGATGGGGCCGAGTGACGTGTCCAGGGTGGCCACCACCTCGCCGGCCTCGGCCACCAGGGCACGCAGGAGGTCCTCCTTGTTGGAGAAGTAGAGGTAGAAGGTCCCGTGCGACGTCCGGGCCACCTTGACGATGTCGTCGACGCGTGCCGCGTAGTAGCCCCGACGGGCGAAGACGATCATGGCGGCGTCGAGGAGCTTGCGCATGGTCTTGCGCCCCTGCGACCGCAGCGCCCGCCGGCTGGCCGGCTCCCCGGCGACGTCGGACGCCTTGGCCGCTCTGCCCGCCTTGGCCCGCGACCCGGCGGAGGTCGTCGAGCCCGACTTCGGGGTCCCGGACCGGGCGCCCACCGGGGCGGCGCGTCCGTTGCCGGCGCCGAGCGTTCCGCCTGGTCCCATGGTGGTGAGCATCGTAGTCAGGCCTTCGGGGCCCGGCTCGGGTGCGGAAGGACGCTCAGCGACGACCGGCACCCTGCGGTTCGAAGGCCACCTTGATGGCGCCGCTCCGGTCCTGGTGGGCGAGAACGCCGAGGGCGTCCCACCACCGGTCGAGGGGGAAACGGTGGGTGAGCATGCCGGTGAGGTCGAGACGGCCCGACGCGGTGAGGTCGAGGTAGTGGGCGATGGCGTGCTGGCGGACGCCCTCGACGTCCTCGATCCCGAAGGCGTTGGACCCGGCGATGGTTAATTCCTTGAAGTACACCGGCGTCCACTCCCACCGCCCGGGGGTGGCCACCCCGGTCTGGACGAGGGTCCCGTGCTCGGCCAGGACGCGCACGCCCACCTCGAAGGTCTCGGGCTTGGCGATGGTGTCGTAGACCACGTCGATCCCGCCCGGATGGGCCACCGGGAGGCCGTCGAACGGGGCGTGGAGCACCCCACCGGACCACCGGGCCAGCTCCTCCACCACGGCCAGCCGTGGTTCGTGGGACACCACCTTGGAGGCGCCCAGGCGCACGGCCAGCTCCTCCTGGGCGGCGAAGCGGGCCACCACGGCCACCTCGACGTCGGGATAGAGACAGCGCAGGGCGGCCACGCTGGTGGCCCCGAGAGCGCCGGCGCCGTAGACGAGGGCCTTGCCCCCGGGCGGCGGGGGATTCCGCAGGATGGCGTGGAGGGAGACGGCGAAGGGATCGGCGAGGACGGCGAGCTCGTCCGAGACGCCGTCGGGGACGGGGATCAGCATCGAATCGTGGGCGGCGAGCCGCTCGGCCCACGCACCGGGGGCGTCGGTGATGACGCCGACGTGGACACCGGGTCCGAGCGATCCCGTCGTGAAGCTCCAACACAGGCTCAGGTTGCCGGCGGCACAGGCGGGGCAGACCGGGCTGACGCCCCGTGGGCCGCAGGTGAGCCACGGGTTGAGGACCACCCGGTCGCCGATCGCCACCCCCGTCGCCCGGGGGCCGATCTCGACCACCTCGGCCACCACCTCGTGACCGGGGACGTGGGGGAGCGACGAGAAGGCGGACATGGGGTTGTCGACGTCACCTTCGCCGAAGTCCCCCATGACGAGCTTGGCGTCGGATCCGCAGATCCCCGAGAGGATGGGCTTCGTCACCACCCAGTCGGGTCCGACCAGGCGGGCGTCGTCGACGGTGTGCAACCCGAAGGGCAGGGAGAGGAGGAACCGCTCGAGATCGTCGACCGGTGTCGGTCGCACCTCCTCGGGGGCCGGTGGTGCGCCGAAGACGAGGGCCTTCACCGGGCGTTCCCCCCGGCCTTCTCCTTCACCCTCTCCTTCTCCTTCGCCTGGGCCGCCGCCTTCTGGGACCGGTGGAAGGTGACCATGCCGGCCATGAACTTGTCGATGTCGGCCACCTTGGCCTCGACCACCGCCTTCATGTCGGGGAGGAAGTGCTCGAAGTGCTCGTCGTCGATGGCGTCGGCGATACCGACGGCCGTCTCCTCGGCGGGGACGAGATCGCCCTGGTAGAGCGGGGGGTCGTTGTCGGGCTGGTCCCACAGCTCGGTGTCGATCGTTCCCGGCAGGATGAGCTTGCACCGTCACCCCGGTGCCGGCCATGTCGGCGGCGATGCCTTCGCTCCAGCCGCACATGGCGAACTTCGAGGCCGAGTAGGCCGCTTCCGTGGTCACCCCGAAGCGACCGGCGATGCTGGCCACGTTCACGATGGTCCCCGTGGCCCGGGCCAGCATGCGGGGGATGAGGGCCAGGGTCATGGCCGTGGAGGACAGGAAGTTGATGCGCATGACGCGCTCGATGTCGCCGGCGGTGATGTGGGGAATGGTCTTGCGCAGGGGGACGCCGGCGTTGTTCACCAGGATGTCGATGTGCCCGAAGGCGTCCCACGCCGTCAGGGCCAGCTCGGCGGCGGCGGCGGGGTCGGAGAGATCGGCCGCCCACATCTGCGACGCCGGCGCGTGGACGCGGCACGCCTCGAGGACCTCGACCAGTCTGTCGTGACGGCGGGCCACGATGCCGACCGTCATGCCCCGCCGCGCCAGTTCCCGGGCCAGGGCGGCGCCGATCCCGGACGAGGCCCCGGTCACCAAGGCGATCCGTGATTCGGCCCCATCGGTGTCCTTCGCCATGGCCGTCGTCCCCCTCGTCGTCGTCCCTCACACGATGGCCCGGGCCCGCAGATCGTCGAGCTCGTCCGGCGTCAGGCCGACCATGTCGCACCACACCTCGTCGTTGTCGGCGCCGAGCGTAGGGGCGCCGGCCGGGATCGTGCCCGTCTCGCCCACCAGTCGTGGGTACGGTGCCTGCTGGCGGACGGCCCCGAGGACGGGATCGTCGATCGTGACGAGGTCGTGGCGCGGCGGCGAAGTGGGCGTCGGCGGCGATCTCCACGGCCGTGTAGGCGGTGGCCACGGGCACGTCGAAGCGGACACAGGCCTCCTCGACCTCGGCCGCCGTGAGCGTCACCGTCCATTCGGCCACGACGTCGTTGATGACGTCGCTGCGGGCCGCCCTGTCGGCCAGGGTGGCGAAACGGGGATCGGTGGACAGGTCGGGTCGACCCATGGCCTCGCACAGGCGGCCGAAGTTGGCGTCCGAACCGGCCACCACGCAGACGAAGCGCCCGTCGGCGGTGGGGTAGTTGTCGAGGGGAGCCGAGTTGGACAGGCGGTTGCCCTCGCGGCTGCGCACGGTGCCGAGGCGGTCGTAGGCGGCGATCGTCCATTCGAGGATCCGCAGAACCGACCCGTAGAGAGAGGCGTCGATGACGGCGCCGACGCCGTGGGTCGTGGTCGTCCGGGCCCGGGTCCGGCCCCCGGCGGCGGGGGGTGGCGTCGCGTCGGTACAGGGCGGCCAGGGCCGCCTCGGCCGCGAAGACCCCGGTGAGATAGTCGGCCACGGTGACGCCGGGGCGCACGGGAGGCCGGTCCGCCTCGCCGGTCAGGTGGAGCAGACCGCCGTAGGCCACGCCCAACCGGTCGAGCCCGGGGCGCTTGGCGTAGGGGCCGTCCTGGCCGAAGGCGCTGATGCGGACGACGACCAGATGGGGGGCGAGGGCGGGGGGGCCGAGACCCCAGTCCTCGAGGGTCCCGGGGCGGAAGTTCTCGCACACCACGTCGGCGGTGGCCGCCAGGCGGCGGAAGAGGTCCTGTCCCTCGGCCGTGCGCAGATCGCAGGTGGCGCTCTTGCGGCCGCGGCCCTCGACGGCCCAGAACAGCGAGTACCCGTCGGCGAAGGGTCCGATGGTGCGCATGAAGTCGCCCGTTCCCGGTTGCTCGACCTTCACCACCTCGGCCCCCCACTCGCCGAGGAGCCCGGCGCAGAACGGGGCGCCGATACGGGTGCCGACGTCGATCACCCGGAGGCCGTCGAGGGGTCCTGGCACGCCGGTGCCGATCAGTCCCGGTCGGCCGGGGGGGCGTCGCCCCGGTCCCGGGCGGCGAAGACCTCCTTCATCGAACCCATCTGCTTGCGCTCGTCGAGGGCGTCGAGCGAGGTGGCGGTGTTGTGGGCCCAGTGGTGGGCCATGAAGTGGTACTTCCACGACGCCGACTTCCCCATGAGCTCGCCGACGTGGTTGATGGAGTCCTTGACCACCTGGGCCGTCACCGGGGGGACGAGGGCGATGCGCTCGGCCAGCTCGCGGGCGCGCTCCGGGCAGCTCGGCCCGGGGGACGACCTTGTTCACCAGTCCGAGCCGCCAGGCCTCGTGGGCGTCGAGCTCCTCGGCGGCGAGGAGGAACTCCTTGGCCTGACGGATCCCCATCTCCCACGGTTCGACGAGCAGCTCCACGGCGGCCCCGCTCATCCGGAGGACGGGATTCGAGAAGACGGCATCGTCGGCGGCCACGATGAGGTCGCACATGCAGGCCAGCATGAGGCCGGCGGCCACGCACTTCCCCTGGACGGCGGCGATGGTGGGCTTGCGGAAGTCGTGGATCCTCCGGCACTTCTCGACGTACATCACCTGCTCGTGACGGAACTTGCCCTCGGGCGTCTCGCGCATCCGGGCCCACTCGTCGGGGTCGGGCCCGAGGATGGCCTTCAGGTCGTGACCGGAGCTGAAGTGCTTGCCCGGCACCGGCCAGGATCACCACCCGGACGTCGTCGTCGGCGTCGGCCCGGTCGAAGGCGGCGTCGACCCCGTCGATGAGGGCGGTGTTCTGGGCGTTGGCCGCCTTCGGGCGGTTCATGAGGATGGTGGCGACCGGTCCGTCGACCTCGTAGAGCACGACCTCGCCGTCGGTTCCCCGGCCTTATCGGTTCCCACGGCCTTATCGGTTCCCACGGCCAGCCTCCTGTCTCGCCCGGCCGTCGCTGCCGGCGGCGCCGGCCGCGGGGTGGGCGACGGGTGCGTCGGGTTCACGCGGCAGGCCGAGAACGCGCTCGCCGATCACGTTGCGTTGGATCTCGTTCGTCCCGGCGAAGATCGACGCCGCCTGATAATAGAGCCACGCCCGTTGCCACGATCCGTCCCCGGGGTTGTCGGTGGCGTCGCGCCACAGCGGGGCGGCCGGGCCGAGGACGTCGAGGGCGAGCTCGTGGAGCCGCTTGCTCATCTCGCTCCAGTAGAGCTTCAGGAAGCTGCCCTCGGGTCCCGGTGCGAGACCGCGTTCCAACTTCGACAGCGACCGCCAGTTGTGGAGCTGGAACAGGCGGACCTCGACATAGGCCTGGGCCAACCGGCGCCGGAGGCGCTGGTCGTCGAAGGAACCCTGGGCCAGCGCCGTGCGGAGGAGCTCCTCGAGATGCTGCATGTGGATGACGAGCTGGCGGGGGTTCACGCCGCGCTCGTGCGAGAGCGTCGAGCCCGCCACCCGCCAACCGTCACCGGCCGACCCCACCAGCTGGTCGTCGGGGACGAACACGTCGTGGAGGACCACCTCGTTGAACTCGGCCTCGCCGGTGAGCTGGACGAGGGGTCGGACCTCCACGCCCTCGGCGTGCATGTCGACGACGAAGAAGGACAGGCCCTTGTGCTTGGGGACGGTGGCGTCGCTGCGGGCCAGGCAGACGGCCCAGTCGGCGAACTGGGCGTAGGAGGTCCACACCTTCTGACCGTCGAGGACCCAGCCGCCGTCGACGCGCCGGGCCGTGGTGCGAACGGCGGCCAGGTCGGAACCGGCGTCGGGCTCGGAGAAGAGCTGGCACCACAGCTCGGTGGCGGGCAGGACGGCGGGGAGCCACCTCTTTTTCTGGGCGTCGGAGCCGTGGGCCAGGAGCGTGGGGCCGGCCAGGTTGATGCCGATCCGACCGACGAGCTCGGGGGCCCGGGCCCGGGCCAGCTCCTCCTGGACCACGAAGTTCTCGCCCGGGCCCAGTCCGCGTCCGCCGTAGGCGGTGGGCCAGGTGACACCGACCCACCCGGCGGCGGCCAGATCGGCCTGCCAACGGCGCCCGAAGGCGACCTCCTCGGCCAGGTCGAGGAAGCGGGGGGGAAGGCCGACGCCGTACTCCCACGGGAGGTGCTCGTGGAGCCAGGCGCGCAGCTCACGGCGGAGGCGTTCCTGGTCAGGCGTGGTCGTCAGGTCCATGGCGCCGCGTCAGCATGACACAACCGTCAGGTTGGACTCCCGGCTCGTAGGTAGTGTCGGCGAGTGGATTTCGAGCTCTCCGACGACCAGCGGGCGCTGCAGGACGCGGCGTCGACCCTGCTCGACGACCGGTGCCCGACGACCCGGGTGCGCGAGGTGGCCGACGGGACCGGTCAGCTCGACGATCTCCTGTGGTCGGCCATGGCCGAGCAGGGGTGGCTGGCGGTCGAGCTCCCCGAGGCGGCCGGCGGTCTCGGCCTCGGCCTGGTCGAGACGGTGGTTCTCTGCGAGCAGCTGGGCCGCCACCTGGCCCCGGTGCCGTTCCTGGGCACCGTCCTGACCGGCGTGGCTCTGGCTTCGGCCGTGGCCGACGGGGCCATCGACCCCACCACACCGCTCGGGGAGGTGGCCGTGGGGACCTGGATCGAACAGCTGGCGGCCGGCGACGCCGTGGGTGCCGTGGCCTGGTCGCGACGGCCGGAGGCGGTGACGGCCCGGCCCGACGTGGATGGCGGGTGGACGCTCTCGGGGCGGACCGATCTCGTCGTCTACGGCCCGTCGGCCGACGTGGTGGTGGTGTTCGCCGAGGCGGAAGGGTCGCCCGCCCTCTTCGCCCTCGCTCCGCTGGGTCCTGAGCGACCGACGGCGGAGCCGGCCATGGACCGGACGCGGAGCGTGGGTTGGCTGGCACTGGCCGACCGCCGGGCCCTGCGTCTCGGCGGGGCGGACCGGGCCGGGGACCTCCTCGACCGGGCCGCCACGGCCTCGTCGGCCGAGATGCTCGGCGCCGCCGACCGGGTCCTCGAGATGACGGTGGCCTACGCCAAGGACCGGGTCCAGTTCGGCCGGCCCATCGGCGGGTTCCAGGCCGTGAAGCACCGCTGCGCCGACATGCTCGTCGACGTCGAAGGTATGCGCTCGGCCACCTACTACGCCGCCTGGGCCGTCGGTGCCGCCGATCCTGATGCGCGGGCGGCGGCCTCGGTGGCCAAGGTCTGGTGCTCCGACGCGGCGCGGCGGGTCATGGCCTCGGGTCTCCAGGTCCACGGCGGGATCGGCTTCACCTGGGAACACGACCTCCACCTCTTCCTGAAGCGTTCGCAGCTGGACCAGATGAGCTTCGGCGACGCCGGACTCCACCGCGAGCGCCTGGCCCAGATCCTGCGGCCGCGCGCCGAGTCGGGCCTCTCCGTGCTCTGAGGACGGACCTCTCCGGTGCGGTTCGTCGTCTACGGTGCCGGCGCCATCGGCGGGGTCCTCGGCGGCCGCCTCTTCGAGAACGGCGGCGACGTCGTTCTCATTGCCCGGGGTCCGCACTACGAGGCCATGCGCGATCACGGGTTACGGATCGAGACGCCCACCGGGCACGACATCGTCGACGTCCCCGTGGTGGACGGACCCGACGCCATCACGTGGGGCGATCACGACATCGTCGTCCTGGCCATGAAGACCCAGGACGTCGAGTTCGCTCTGGCCGCCCTCGACGCCGCCGGGGCCGGGGGCGTTCCCGTGGCCTGTGCCCAGAACGGCGTGGAGAGCGAACGGATGGCGTTGCGCCGGCGGGCCGACGTCTACGGGGTCTGCGTGATGTGTCCCGCCGCCCACCTGCGACCCGGTGTGGTCCAGGCCTTCTCCCTCCCCAGTCCCGGGATACTCGACGTGGGCCGCTATCCCGAGGGCGTCGACACCGGAGCCGAGGCGCTGGCCGCGGCGTTCCGGACCGCCACCTTCCACGCCGAGGCGCGGGCCGACATCATGCGGTGGAAGTACACCAAGCTCCTGATGAACGTGGGCAACGCGGCCGAGGCGCTGGCCGGGCCGTCGGCCCGCGGCAGCGAGATCGCCGCCCTGGCGCGTCGGGAGGCGGTCGCCGCCCTCACGGCGGCCGGCATCGCCTTCGTGTCCGACGACGCCTTCGTCGAACGGCGTGGCGATCTCATCGCCCCGCGGGCCATCGGAGGCGGTCCCCGCCCCGGAGGCTCGTCGTGGCAGAGCCTCGAGCGCGGCACCGGTCACATCGAGGCGGACTACCTGAACGGTGAGGTCTCCCTCCTCGGCCGTCTCCACGGCGTTCCCACGCCGGCCAACGACGTCCTGCGGCGGGCCGCCAACGAGGCGGCCCGTCTCGGTCGGCCACCCGGCTCGGTGTCGGCCGACGAACTGCTGGCCGCCGTCAGGAGCTGACGGCCCGGCGACCGGGACCGGTCAACCGGGGGCGGCCAGCTCGGCCGCCATGGTCTTCAGCGCGGCGCGATCGGGCTTGCCGGCGGCGAGAACGGGGAGTGCGTCGAGGGTGACGACGAATTCCGGCGTCTTGAACCGCGTGACGTTGCGCTCGGCGAACCAGGCGCGGCAGGCGGCCACGTCGAACGGGGCGCTCGTCTCGACGAAGGCGGCCACCCGCTCGCCGACGTCGGGGTCGGGGACGGCCACGGCCACGGCGTGGCGGACGGCGGGGTGGGCCTCGAGCGTCGCCTCCACCTCCGAGGCCGAGATGTTCTCGCCCGCCCTGATGATGATGTCGGACAGACGTCCGGTGACCCGGAGCCAGCCGTCGTCGTCGAGGACGCCGAGGTCGCCGGTGCGGAACCACCGTCCCGGTCTGGTCACCACCTTCTCGGTGGCGGCGGCGTCGGCGTAGCCGACGAAGAGCTCCGGTCCCCGCAGCCAGAGCTCCCCGGCCTCACCGGCATCCAGGCGCGCGCCGGTGGCGGGGTCGTGCACGGTGATCTCGACCTCACCGGTGGCGTGTCCGTCGGTGTCGCGGGCCCGTTCGAGGCTGTCGGAGGGGCCCGAGGTGGTGACGGTGGGCGCCTCGGTGGACCCGTAGGTGCGCTTCACCCGGCAGGCGAAGGCGTCCGCCGTGGCGTCGACGAAGGCGGGGCTCACCGACGCCCCCCCGGTGGAGACGAGCCGCAGGCTGGCGACGCGCTCGGCGTGGAACCGGCTCGACGCCGTCATCTGGGAGAAGAAGACGGGCGGGGCGCCCATGAACGTGACCCGCTCCTCCTCGATGAGGCGCAGGCCCTCGTCGGGGTCCCACCCCGCCATGAGCACGCTGGGGATCCCGGCGGTGGCCGGGAGCAGGACCCCGTTCAGCAGTCCGGACACGTGGGCCAGAGGTGCCGGCATGAGCACGGCGTCGTGGCGGTCCAGACCGTGGACCTTGACCATGAGGGTGGCCTTGTACCCGAGACCGCGGTGGGTGTGCAGAGCCGCCTTGGGGACACCGGTCGATCCCGACGTGAACAGGGCCACGGCCACGTCGCTGCCCCGCGCCGCCGACCCTCCGGCGCCCACCGGCGCCGCACTGTCGAACAGGTCCATCAGGGTGTCGACACCGGCGGCGCCGTCCAACGACCGGGCCCCGGCGACGGCGGCGGCGGGGAGGTCGGGCGAGGCCACGACGAGGACGGGCGAGACCTGATCGAGGGCGCCGCCGACCTCGGCGGCGCCCAGGCGGTGGTGCAGGGGGGCGGCCACGGCCCCCAGGCGCCAGCAGGCCCGGTACAGGGCGACGACGGCGGCGCCGTTGGGAAGTTGCCAGGCCACGACGTCGCCGCGCGCGGACCCCGGCGGCGCGCAGGCGTCCGGCCAGCGAGGCCACGGAGGCCTCCACGGCGTCGCCGTCGAGGCCTCCGCCGTCGTCGACGATCCCGGCGCCGCGACCGCCGGCGAAGGTGGACTCGAGAGCGCCCCGGTCCCACGGACCGCCCGGTCGGCGGTAGTGCGCGGCCCGGGTGTGGGTCAGAGTGGGGCGCAGACGGGGTCCCCGTCGCCCCCCTGCGGCCGCCATGGCAGCCCACGCTACCCGTCGGCCCGATGCCGTAACCTGACGCCGTGGTCAGAGAACGCGGCGCGTCCCGCACGCATGTCGTGGCCCCGCCGGACGTGTCCGAGCGGGTGGCGTTGGCCCCCGCGCCGGGCGAGGCGCCCCTGCCGGCACCCAACGCCGCGGCCCTCCTGCGCCGACACGGGACCGACCCCGAGGTGGCCGCGCGCCCGGCGGTGCGCTTCGGGACCGAGATCTGGACGCACGGCCAGCTGCTGGACGAGGCCGAGCGATTCGCCGCCCTCTTCACGGCGCGGCTCGATCCCGCCCGCCCGCCCCATGTCGCCGTCCTGCTCGACAACACCCCGGACTACGTGTTCGCCCTGTGCGGTGCCGGCCTCATCGGTGCCGCCCTCGTCGGGCTCAACCACACCCGGCGCGACGAGCACCTGGCCCGGGACATCTCCTACACCGACGTCCAGTTGGTGATCACCGAGCCCCGTCACCAGGATCTCCTGGCCCCGGTGGCCGACGGACTCGACCTCCCCGGCGGCATCCTCATGTCGACGCGCTTCGCCGACGGTGACGACCCGGCGCCCACCCTGGGCGAGTCTCTGGCCGACGCCCTCGCCGCGCCGCCCGACCCCGCTGGCGATCCGGGGGTCGAGCCCGACCTGGGCTCTCTGTGGGCCCTGCTCTTCACGTCGGGGACCTCGGCGGCGCCGAAGGCGGTGTGCTGCAGCCAGCGCCGCCTCCTCACCACCGGGAACCGCATGACGATGGTCCTCGGTGTCGGCCCCGACGACGTCGGCTACGTGGCCATGCCCCTGTTCCACTCCAACTCCCTGATGGTGGGGCTGGCCCCCGCCCTGGTGGCCGGGGCGTCGGTCGGGCTGGCCCGGAAGTTCAGCGCCTCACGCTTCCTCGACGACGTCCGCCGCTACGGGGCCACCTGGTTCAACTACACCGGCAAGCCCCTGGCCTACCTGCTGGCCACGCCCGAGCGCCCCGACGACGCCGACAACCCCCTGCGGCTGGCCTACGGCAACGAGGGGTCACCGCAGGTGGTCGAGGCGGTGGCCGACCGTTTCGGAGTGGCCATCGTCGACGTCTTCGGCTCGACCGAAGGGGCCATCGCCCTCGACCGCTCCGGGGGACCCCCGCGCGGGTCGGTGGGCCGCCTCCGGCAGGGGATCAAGATCGTGGACCCCGACGGCAACGAGTTGCCGCGCGCCCGCTTCGACGGCGACGGTCGCCTGGTGAACGCCGAGGAGTGCGTCGGTGAGATGGTGAACGTCGAGGGGCAGGGTCCGTTCGAGGGGTACTACCGCAACGACGAGGCCATGGCCCGGACCACCCGCAACGGGTGGTACTGGAGCGGTGACCTCGGGTACGTCGACGAGGACGGCTGGGTCTACTTCGCCGGCCGCACGTCGGACTGGTTGCGGGTGGACGGCGAGAACTTCCCGGCCGCCCCCATCGAGGCCATCGTGGCCCGGCATCCCGACGTGATGCTGGCGTCGGTGTACGGCGTGCCCGACGTCGACGCCGGGGACCAGGTCATGGTGGCCCTGGTGCTGCGCGACGGCGCCGTGTTCGACCCGGCCGGTCTCGCCGCCTGGATCGACGCCCAGTCCGACCTCAGCCCCAAATGGCGTCCGCGCTACGTCCGCCTGGCCGCGGTGCTGCCCACCACCCCCACCAACAAGGTCCTCACCCGTACGCTCGTCCACCAGAAGTTCCGCGCCGACCGCACCGGGGGGGACCACATCTACGTGCGCGGCCGTGGCGAGGACGTCTACCGGCCCTTCACGGCGGACGACGAGACGGCACTCCACGACGCCTTCGTGGCCGCCGGTCGCGGCCAGGCCTGGGACCTCTGACACCGCCCCGGTGGACCTGTCGCTCACCGACGCCGAGGAGCGTTTCGCCGCCGAGGCCCGGGCCTGGCTCACGGCCAACGCCGAGACGCCGCCCGACACCGACGACCTGGCCGAGGCCATCGCCTGGGGACGGGGCTGGCAGGCCAAGCTGGCCGCCGCCGGCTGGGTGGGGATCGACTGGCCCGTCGAGTACGGCGGGCGCGGGGCGTCGCCGGTGGAGGTGGCACTGTTCAACTCCGAGTACGCCCGAAGCGGCGCCGCCCAGCTCGTCAACCGGGTCGGGATCAACCTGGCCGGGCCCACCCTGCTGGCCCACGGGACACCCGAGCAGTGCCTGCGGTGGCTGCCGTCGATCACGACGGCGGAGGAGATCTGGTGCCAGCTCTTCAGCGAGCCGGGGGCCGGCTCCGACCTGAGCGGGCTGACCACGGCGGCCGAGCCGGTCGACGGCGGGTGGCGCGTCACCGGCCAGAAGGTGTGGACCTCCTACGCCCAGTTCGCCCGGTGGGGACTGTGCCTGGCCCGCAGCGAGTCCGGCACCACCGGGCCCCGGGGGTTGTCGCTCCTGGTCCTCGACATGAGTGCCCCCGGTGTCGACATCCGTCCGCTCGTCCAGATCACCGGCGAGGCCGAATTCAACGAGGTCTTCCTCGACGGCGTCTTCGTTCCCGCCGACCAGCTGGTGGGGCCGGCCGGCCAGGGCTGGGCGGTGGCGTCGACGACCCTGGCCCACGAACGCGGGACCAACTTCCCCTTCAAGGAGGAGGTGGTCCACGAGGGCTATCTGTCGCGGCTGTTCGCCACCGCCGTGGCCAACGGCATCGTTCGACGATCCGGACGTGGCCGACGCGCTGGTCGACGCCTACGTGGCACTGATGGTCCTGCGCACCCACAACTGGCGCACCTTGTCGCATCTGGGCCGGGGCGGCGAGCCGGGACCGGAGTCGAGCTGGGTCAAGCTCACCTGGTCGGACATGACACAGCAGATGTCGCAGGCGGCCCTGGCCGTCGTCGGTGCCGAGGCGCCGCTGACGGGACCGTGGCAGAGACAGTGGCTGTGGAGCAAGTCGGCCAGCGTGGCCGGCGGGACGTCCGAGATCCAGCGCAACGTGATCGGGGAGCGGATTCTCGGCCTTCCCCGCGAGCAGAGGAGATAGCCCGTGCCCGTCCACTACGAGCCCGGTGACGATCACGTGGTGTGGATCACCATCGACCGTCCCGAAGCCATGAACAGCCTCGACATGGACCACTTCGCCCAGTTGCGCAAGGCGTGGGACCGATTCGGCGACGACGACGACTCGTGGGTGGCCATCATCACCGGTGTCGGCAACTCCTTCTGCGTGGGGGCGGACCTGAAGACCTACATCCCCCAGATCACGAAACTGCAGAAGGACATCGCCAGTCGGGAGCTCCAGGAGCTCGACGGCTACCGGATCGACGACGGGGTCCGGGCCGTCCTGCGGGGGGTCAAGCTCTACAAGCCCATCGTGGCCGCCGTGAACGGCGCGTGCGTGGCCGGTGGGATGGAGATGCTGGGGGGTTGCGACCTCCGGGTGGCGGTGCCCGAGGCCTACTTCGGGGTCATGGAGCCCAAGCGCGGGCTGTTCGCCGGCGGGGGGACGACGGTCCGGCTGCCCCGGCAGGTCCCGTTCCCGGCGGCCATGGAATTCCTGCTCTGCGCCGACCGCGTGCCCGCCGAACAGGCCCTGACCATGGGGCTGCTGAACGCGGTCGTCCCCGCCGCCGAGCTGCGGTCCAAGGCCGAGGAGTACGCCCACCGCATCACGGCCAACGGCCCCTTCGCCGTGCGCAAGACGAAGGAGAGCGTGCTGCGGGGCCTGGCCGTGGACATGCACGAGGCGTACCGGATCGAGTCCGAGATCTCCAAAGAGGTGTTCTCGAGCGACGACGCCAAGGAGGGCCCGGCCGCCTTCGCCGAGAAGCGCCCACCGCGTTGGACCAACCGGTAGACGGGCCGGCGCCACCGGTGTCGGGGGAGACGGTGTCGGGGGAGACGGTGTCGGGGGAGACGGTGTGAAGCAGCTGACGTTGTCCGACGCCGTCGAACGCCACATCCACCACGGCGACGCCGTGCAGATCCTGTGCGGGCACTGCCGGTGGAGCGCCGCGGCGCGCGAGATGGCCCGTCAGTTCTGGGGGACCGACGCCGGCTTCACCCTCATCATGGTCAGCCTCAGCTCCCTGGGGGCGTTGTTCTTCCGCGGCAACATGGTGCGCAAGGTCGTCACCACCTACTCCGGTGACACCTTCCCCACCTACACGCCGAACCCCGTGTTCCAGAAGGCCTACGCCTCGGGGGCGGTCGACGTCGAGCACTGGTCGATCCTCACCTTCACCCAGCGGCTGGAGGCCGCCGCCCGCGGCCTGCCGGCGATCGTCACCGGATCGCTCGACGGGTCCTCCATGGCGGGCAACGACGCCTTCGCCACCGCCGACGACGCCCTTCGGCGACGTCGGTCTGCTCGCCCCCCTCGTCCCCGACGTCACCCTCGTCCACGGGGCCGTGGCCGACGAGGACGGGAACGTGGCGTTGTCGGAGCCGCTGCTCGAGGGGGCGTGGGGAGCGTGGGCGGCCCGCCGCGGCGTCATCGCCACCGTGGAGCGCGTGGTGGAGAGCCTCGACGGACTCGGGCACCGGACCAAGATCCCCGCCCACCGGGTGCTGGCCGTGGTGGAGACGCCGTTCGGCGCCCACCCGGGCGGGCTCTACGCCCCCGGGCTCCCGGTGCACTCCTACGGTGAGGACATCGCCTTCTGGACCGCGGCCCGCGCCGCCACCAGAGGTGACTTCGACGCCTGGGCCCGGCAGTGGGTCCTCGAGCCCACCACCCACGGGGCCTATCTCGACCGCGTCGGCACCGAGCGTCTCGAGTGGCTGCGGGCGCCGGACCGACCCGCTGTCGTGGCGGGCGGACGCCGAGGCCCACCCGGTGGACGAGGACGAACCGCCGAGCGCGTGGGAGCAGGCCGCCGCCTTCGGTGCCCGCGAGGTGCTGGCCGAGGTCGAGGCGGTCGACGCCGACGCCGTCCTGGCCGGCGCCGGCGTGGCCAACCTGGCCGCCTGGGTGGCCGTGGCCCGCGCCGTCGAGGCCGGGCGCCGCGTCGAGCTCACCGCCGAGCTCGGCATGTGGGGCTACACCCCGACGCCGGCCGATCCGTACATCTTCAACCACCGGGTGTTCCCCGGGACGCCGCTGTTGGCCGACGCCTCCACCGTCCTGGGCATGGTGGTGGGTGGCCCCGGGACGCGCACGGTGGCCTGCCTGGGCGCCGCCCAGGTCGACGGCGACGGCAACCTCAACTCCACCACCATCCCGGGAGGTCCGTTCCTGGTGGGGTCGGGGGGCGCCAACGACGTCGCCAGCCGGGCCACCGCCTGTGTGGTGGTCTCGCTGGCCCGACCCGAGCGCCTCGTCGGGCGCGTCGGCTACGTGACGAGTCCCGGCCGTCGTGTGACACGGATCGTCACCGACCGGGGCGTGCTGCGGCGCGACGACGGTGTGCTGCGGATCGCCGCCGTGCCGAGCGGCGCCGGACCGCTGCCGGAGCGGGTGCGGGCGCTGGCCGACGTCTGCGGGTGGGACGTCGAGACGGTCCGGCAGGTGGAGGAGCTCGACCCCGTCACCCACGACGAGGTGATGGCCCTGCGGCGCTACGACCCCGAACGCCTCTTTCTGTCCTGACGCGGGCCGCCGGTTGAGCCGTTCCCCGGCGGTGGCGCCCCGGGCCCCGGCCCGCCCCGACGCACCGGGCGGGGTAAGACTACAGTGACCGGCACCAGAACTGACATGGGCGTCAGTCGCGTCGCTTTTTGCCGCACGGCATCGAGGGGAACGAGCGCGACCGACAACCCGCAGGAACAGGGGGAACACAACGTGAGACACCGCCGCGGGAGCCTTGTGGTCGCAACGTCGGCGCTGGCCGTCGGGCTGGTGGCCGCCGCCTGCTCGAACTCGAACAACTCGGGGACAGGGTCGCCGGGGACGACGGGCGCGGGGACCCACGTCGCCTCCACGGCGCCCGGTGTGACGAGCAACTCGATCACCGTGGGCAGCCTGGCCACGGCATCGGGGGCCCTGGCGGAGCGGATTCGCCGAGGTCCGGACGGCGCCCAGGCCTACTTCGACGCCGTCAACGCCGCAGGCGGCGTGGACGGCCGCAAGATCCACCTGAAGTACCACGCCGACGACACCGGCAGCCCGACCAACGACACCACCCAGGCCCGCAACCTCGTCGAGCAGGACCAGCGTCTTCGCCGTCGTCGGCGTGGGCACCCCGTTCTTCGACGGGGCCTCGTTCTTCGCCGCCGAGGGCACGCCCGCCTTCGGTTACGTGGTGACCCAGGACTGGAACAACCATCCCGACCTGTTCGGTGCCTACGGCTCCTACCTGCAGTACACCACCAGCCAGCCCGACGAGGTGTACCTGGCCCAGCAGCTCCACGCCACGTCCGTGGGCGTCCTGGCCTACAGCATCGCGGCGTCGTCGGAGGACGCCTGCAAGTCGGTGGTGGCGGGCCTCAAGCAGGCCGGCATCCACGTGGGCTTCGAGGACGTCGGCTTCGGACTGGGGGCCAACCCCACCGCCGACGTCCTGGCCATGAAGGCGGCGCACGTGGACATGTTCATCTCCTGCATGGAGGGATCGGACAACCTCGCCGTCGATCAGGCCATGTACCAGAACGGCATGACCGGGGTCCATTCGATCTGGCTCAACGGGTACAACCGGGCCTACCTGACGCAGGACCCGCAGGTCATGGTGGGCGTGATCTACCTCGAGCAGCACGTGCCCTTCGAAGCGGCGTCCCAGTTCCCCGGCAAGTACCCGGCCATGGCGCAGTACCTCGCCACCATGGAGAAGTACGAGCCGAAGTGGACCTACGACGACGACGCCTTCCAGGGATACCTGAACGGGGTGCAGTTCGTGCAGGGCCTCCAGGAGGAGGCGAAGACGGGCAAGCCCCTGACCCAGGCGGACCTGATCGCCACCATCAACAAGGAGACGGCCTTCACCGGAGGGCTGACCACCCCGGTGAACTGGACGAACGCCCACGTCTCGGCCTTCCCGCCGTACTGTGCAGCGTTCGTCGAGGTCGAACCGCACGACGTGCTCAAGGTGGTCTTCGCTGGGAAGAACGACGAGGTCTTCGTCTGCGGAAACAACCAGAACAAGATCATTCCGGTTCCGGCAGGCACGCCCGGCCTCTGACCGTCGAGCGTGCCCGGTGAGCAACTTCCTCAACTACGCCATCCCGGGGATCCCCCAGGGTTGTGAGTATGCGCTCATCGCCGTGGGCCTGGTGCTCACGTTCCGGGCCACCGGAGTGTTCAACCTCGCCTTCGGTGCGCAGGCCTTCGTGGCCGCCTTCGCCTACGACCTGCTGAACCAGTACCAGAACTGGCCGCAGTGGGCGGCGTTCATCGTCGCCGTGCTCGTGATCTCACCAGCCATCGGCTTGATGCTCGACCGGTTCCTGTTCCGGCACATCCCCACGGCATCGACGACGGCCAAGGTGTTGTCGACCGTCGGTCTGCTCATCGCCATCCCCCTCACGATCCCCATCCTCTTCGGCCCCCAGACGCGCTACAAGATCGCCTTCCTGTGGCTCAACCCCCGGATCGTCTACGCCCACCTGTACCAGACGCCGTTGAACGGCACGGTCATCGCCACCACCGTGATCACCCTCGTCGTCGTGGCCGCCCTCGTCGCCGTCTTTCGCTGGAGCGCCATCGGGCTGCAGATGAGGGCGGTCGTCGAGAGCCGGCGTCTGGCCCAGCTGGAAGGGGTGAACTCGGCCGGCGTGGCCGCCGCCGCCTGGGCCCTGTCGAGCACGCTGGCCGGTCTGGCCGGCGTCCTCATGCTCCCGCAGGGGCAGACCCTCGATCCGACCACGACGCTCACCTTCACCACCCTGCTGGTGGCCGGCCTCACCGCCGCCGCGCTGGCCAGCTTCCGCAGCCTGCCGCTGGCGCTGCTGTGGTCCATCGTCCTCGGCGTCGTGCAGAACCTCCTCGTCTGGCTGCTGCCGTCGGGCAGCGTCTTGCAGCAGAACGTGGCGCCGGCCCTTCCGTTCGTCGTGCTGGTGGCGGTGCTGCTGTTCAATCCGAGGCTCAGGAACCTGGAGCAGAGCTCCGATCCGATGGCGTCGGTCGACCCGCCGCCCCCGCCGCCCTCGATCCAGATCCGCGACCGGCGGTTGGACATCCCGATGAAGTGGGGCTGGCGGCTCGTCCTGGCCGGCTTCGTCGTGTCGTCGCTGACGTGGATCCCCGACAACTGGGTGTACCCGTTCGCCCTGGGCATCGTGTTCTCCATCATCTTCCTGTCGGTCACCCTCATGACCGGTATGGCCGGTCAGCTGTCGCTGTGCCAGGCCACGTTTGCCGGGGTGGGGGGCTTCACCGCCGGGCAGATGGCCGTCCACTTCGGGTTTCCGATCCTGGTCGGAGCTCTGCTCGGCGGCGTGGTGGCGGCCGGTGTCGGCGTCATCGTGGCCTTGCCGGCGCTGCGATTGTCGGGCCTACCTCTGACTCTCGTGACCCTGGCCTTCGCCATTTTCGCCGACCAGGTCCTCTTCCAGTACAACTGGTCCGGTGCGGGCGACACCGGGCTCACCTTCCCCCGGCCCGGTAGCTATTTCGCCATCGGCAATCCCGGGGACAAGCACCTCCTGATCCTCCTCATGGTCATCCTGGCTTTCGTCATGTTGATCGTGGCCCTCGTCCAGCGGGGCACGACAGGGCGGTATCTGGCCGCCATCCGGGGCAGTCAGACGGGGGCGGCCAGTCTCGGCATCAGCCTGACGAGGGCCAAGTTGACGGTCTTCGCCCTTTCCGCGGGCATCGCCGGCCTCGGCGGCGCCCTGTACGGATCCACCCAGACCGTCGCCGGGGCCGACGACTTCGGTTACGCCGTCTCGCTGGTCTGGGTGGTGGCGGTGATCACGACCGGTGTCATGACCATCGAAGGTGCCATCCAGGCCGGCATCGGCTTCGCCGTTTTCCAGCAGATCCTGAACCTCTACGTCCCGCCCCGCTTCAACGGGATCGAGGCCATCCTCTTCGCCGTCGGCACCCTGACCTATGCGCGGCATCCCGAGGGCATTCTCGAGTTCCAGAAGACGAGGTGGATGAACCGCATCGCCAAAGTGTTCCAGCGCTACGACGAACGGCAGGGCCGCGCCAGACCCGATCCGGCCGGGGCCACGCCCGGTCCCGCCCCGCCCGCGCAGCTGGCCGCCCCCGGCGCCCCCGGTGCCTGACCACGCCGCGCTGCGGGTGGAGCCCGACGGCGACGCTCTGCTCGAGGCTCGGGCCATCTCCAAGCGCTTCGGTGGTGTCCAGGCGCTTCACGATGTCACCGTGTCAGTCAACGCGGGCGAGATCTTCGGACTGGTGGGGCCCAACGGCGCCGGCAAGACGACGTTGTTCAATTGCCTCTGTGGTCAGCTGCGGCCCGACGGCGGCAGCGTCCGATTCGCTGGTCAGCTCATCGACAAATTGCCCACGTACCAGAGGGCCCGGCTCGGCATCGGTCGGACGTTCCAACGCATCGAAGTGTTTCCCGAGCTGTCCGTGCGTGATCATCTGTTCGTGGCGGCGAGGGCGCAGCGGGGGGACGGGGCCCTGTGGAAGGACCTGCTGAACCTCAGTCAAGCCAAGACCGAAGAGGTGGACACGGTCGAACGCGTCCTCGACATGGTGGGGCTCCAGGACGTGGCCGATGTTCCCGTGGCCGCCCTCAGCCTGGGGCACTGCCGTCTGGTGGAATTGGGCCGGGCCCTGGCGGGAAAACCCCGCATCCTCATGGCCGACGAACCGTCGTCGGGCCTCGACGTCCACGAGACGAGAGCACTGGCCGACACGCTGCGCCAGGTCCGCGAGGAGCACGGGACGGCCGTTCTCCTGGTGGAACACGACCTCGACATGGTGGCCCAGGTGGTCGACCGCGTCATCGTCCTCGACTTCGGCCAGCAGATCGCCGCCGGCACCCTGGACGAGGTCCTGGCCGACCCCGTCGTGCGCAAGGCCTATCTGGGGAAGACGGCATGACCGACCTCGCCCCCGCCGAGCCCCCGGTGGCCCCGGTGGCGCCGGCCGCCGTCCGCCCGTTGTTGGAGCTCGACGGGGTCTGCGCCTCCTACAGCACCTATCGAGCCCTGTTCGACGTCTCGTTCACGGTGCCCGAGCGCGGCATCGTGGCCCTGCTCGGCTCCAACGGCGCCGGGAAGTCGACGGTGGCCCGGGTGGCATCGGGCCTCGTGCCGCTCACGGCGGGGAAGATCCGCTTCGACGGCAACGACATCACCGGGCTCGCCGCCCACAAGATCGCCCACCAGGGGGTGGCGCACGTCCCCGAAGGCCGCGGTGTCTTCTCCAGCCTGACGGTCGACGAGAACCTGACGTTGGCCTTCCGTCAGAAGGTCGGCCGCCGTGGCGTGGCCGCCGCCTGCGAGCGGGCGTTCACGGCGTTCCCGGCCCTTGTCGCCTGCCGGCGCCAGTTGGGCGGCACCCTCTCCGGAGGCCAGCAGCGGATGCTGTCGCTGGCCCGGGTCCTGGCCGCGCCCCCGCGCCTGCTGATCGTCGACGAGCTCTCGCTCGGTCTGGCGCCGGTGGTGATCGACAGCGTCTACGACGGGCTCCTGGCCGTCCGTGACAGCGGCTGCGCCATCCTGGTGGTGGAACAGCAGGTGGACCGGGCCCTGGCCATCGCCGAATCGGCCGTCCTCCTGGCCCACGGGTCGGTCTCCTGGACGGGCCCGGCCACCGAGGCGTCGGCCGCCATGGAGGAGTTGCTCTCCAGCCGGGCGTTGGCCACCGCCGAGGACACGAGCGCCGGCGGACGTACCGGACCGTAGAGGTCGGAAGTCGCAGAAAGGACGGAGGATGGGACTGCTCGACGGCCGTGTGGCCATCGTGACCGGGGCCGGTGGGGGGATCGGGCGCGAGATCGCCCTGTGCCTGGCGGCGGAGGGTGCGAGCGTCGTGGTGAACGACCTCGGGACGTCACTCGGTGGCGAGGGGTCGGCTCAGGACCCGGCGGCCGAGACGTGCCGTCTCATCGAGAAGGCCGGGGGAACGGCCGTGGCCGAACCCGGAGTCGGTGAGCGATTTCGACGGGGCCGGGCGCATCGTGGCCCAGGCCGTCGACACCTTCGGGTCGATCGACATCCTGGTGAACAACGCCGGGATCGTGCGTGACCGCACCCTGCTCAAGATGACGGCCGACGACTACGACGCCGTCATCGCCGTCCACCAGAAGGGGACGTTCAACTGCACCCGCCACGCCGCACCGCACATGCGCGAGGCGGGATACGGCCGGATCGTGAACATCACCTCGTCGGCCGGTCTCCGGGGCAACTTCGGCCAGACCAACTACGGTGCCGCCAAGGCCGCCATCATGGGCATGACCTTCGTCTGGGCCCTCGAGCTCGGCCGCTACGGGATCACCGTCAACGCCGTCGCCCCGGCCGGGCTCACCCGCATGACGGAGAACCTGTTCGGCGGGGCCGAGGCCCCTCCCGACCAGAATCCCGCCCTGAACGCCCCGCTGGTGGCCTTCCTGGCCTCCGAGGAGGCCAGCTACGTGAACGGCCAGGTCCTCGGGCGCACCGGCTTCGCCTACACCATCTTCCAGACACCCCGACAGGTGGCCGAGATGTGGAACGGGGACGGGTGGACGCCGGCGCAGGTGGCCGAGCACTTCCACGAGGTCCTCGGCCAGCACCTCCAGCCCGTGGGCATGCCCGCCCATCCCGCTGCTCGGCAAGAAGGACGGCGCGCCGGGGTCCTGACCCCGCGCCGCGCTGTGGGAGAGTGGTGGCGTGACCGAACCCGACGTGATCGCCCGCACCACGCGCGGGCCGGTGACGGTGGACATGCTCGTCGACGACCTGGTGCGCCTCGGCCTCGTACCGGCGACCACCCTCCTGCTCCATTCGTCGTTGTCCTCGCTGGGCTTCGTGTGCGGTGGGCCCCAGGCGGTCATCGAGGCGGTGTTGGGGGTGCTCGGCCCCGACGGCACCCTCGTGGTGCCGACGCACTCCGGGGCCAACAGCGACCCCGCCGCCTGGGTGGCCCCGCCGGTGCCCGAATCGTGGTGGCCCGTCATCCGGTCGTCGATGCCCGCCTTCGATCACCCACCTGACGCCGACACGGGGCATGGGTGCGGTCCCCGACTGTCTCCTGCGTCATCCCGCGGCCCGCCGTAGCGACCATCCCCAGGTCTCGTTCACCGCCATCGGGCACCACGCGCCGGAGATCACCTCCGGCCATCGCCTCGATCGAACAGCTCGGGATCACCTCGCCGCTCGGGCGCATCTACGACCTCGAGGGGTCGGTCCTCCTCCTCGGCGTCGGCCACGACCGCAACACGTCTCTGCATCTGGCCGAGTACCTGGCGACGTGGCCGTCCAAACGGACGCGCCGGCACGCGGCGGCCGTCTCGGTGGACGGTGAGCGTCGGTGGGTGACCTTCACCGACCTCGACATCGACGAGAGCGACTTTCCCGCCATCGGCGCCGCCTTCGAGGCGACGGGGTCCGTTCGTCACGGTCGGGTCGGTCATGCCACGGCCGTCCTCATGCCGCAGCGGGCGCTCGTGGACTTCGGCGCCACCTGGATGGCCGAGCACCGGCGGTAGTCGGACGGGGAACGTCCGTCCGGTGAGCCTCCAGCCCCCCGCCCCCTTCAGACTTCTGCCCGTCCCGCCGATCTCCCAGGGTGGAGACCTCGGTGGAGAGGTATGGCCTTGGACGACGGTGCGGACAGACCCGGCTGGTGGATCGCCTCTGACGGACGGTGGTACCCACCGGAGTCGCATCCCTCGGCACGGGCCGACACAGGGCCCGGGGCATCGGGGCCGCCAGCGGGCCCGGCCCGACGACGGAGAGGGAACCGGCTCTGGACCGCCGTCGCGGTGGCCCTGGCCCTGGCCCTGGCCGGCGCCAGCACGGCCGTCGCCCTCCGGGACCAGGGCGAACGGGTGCCGCCGGCGCCCACCCACCCCGGGAGTCTGTTGCCGTCCGTGACCGTCCCCACGGCTCCGCCGACGGCGACATCGACGGTGCCGCCCGTTCCCGTGGGCACCACGCTGGCGCCCCCGCCGGCGCCGACGAGCGGTCCACTGGTGACCCCCCAGGTGGAACAGGAGGTGGTGGCCACCACATGGCAGGCCTTCGCCACCGCCTTCGCCGAAGACGACGTCGCCGACATCGAGGCCACCTCGACGCCGTCTGTTCAGCAGATGGTGACCGGATGGTTCTCCTGCGGCTGCACACCGTGGCCCGTGGCATCGACTCAGGTGTCGTACTCGGCGCCCCCGCAGACCAGCTACCCGTTGTCGTTCATGGCCGAGCTCGACGGGACGCTCTATGACGGGACGCCCCTGGACAAACAGGCCGTCTTCACCCAGGCGGCGCCGACGGCGCCGTGGCTGGTGGCATACGTGGGGAGCTACACCGGCGGGGAGCCCGTCCTCGGAACCTGGGGAACCAGTCTCCAGGCGGCCGCTCCGCCGGTCCCGTCGGACATCACCGCCGCGCCGCAAGAGCTCGCCGACTTCTTCCAGGTCGTCGACCAGGCCGGAATGGTCCCGGCCCTCCCCCCGGGCTTCGTCGACGACACCTACCTGAAGCAGACGGTCTCCCAGGCACAACAGGACGTGGACAATCGAGCCCAGTTGCACCAGGAGGTGACGCTGACGCACACGATCGAGCAGATCAGCCCGGTGTTCGCCTCCACCGGAGGAGACGTCGTCTGCGCCGACATGACCCTGAGCTCGGTGACGACCTCGGCCCGAGGTGGGTCACTCGTGCAGAGCCCCGACTACCACCCGTGGGGACATCTCCTCGCCCCCGGGTCCTACCCCGCCGTCACCGACCTCGAACGCTACGACGTGTGCTTCTTCGAAGACGAGAGCGGCACGATCCAGCTCTTCTCCGACATGGGTGGGCCTTACAGCCTGTCGGGTCGCTGAAGGGTCTGGATCAGCCGAACGAGATCGGCACGATGACGCTGGCGGCCGGAGCCAGTGACCCGCCCTGGTTGATCACCACCACGCAGCCCGGGTGGGCGGCGTCGCACACCCCCGAGCCGACGGCACCGGTGGTGACCGTGAACGACACGCTCCCCGTCCCGGTGGGGTCGAGGTGGAGGAGAACCCCGGTGGTCAGGTCGCAGTCGGTGGCCTGTGTCGGTGGGCTCTTCGAACACTCCAGGATGTTGACCGACTGGTTCGGGGTGTAGCCGTTCCAGGCCACGGTGACGGCCTGACCCGGAGCCAGACCCCGCCGACGGGGAGACGGTGCCGTGCAGATGGCCGACGGTCGTCTTCGGCACCGGGAGGACGACGTGGAGACCGGGCCGGGACACGAAGGTCAACGTGGTCACCCCCCGCTCGGCGTCGTCGTGGAGTCGGCCGAGGGCGGCGCCGTCGTCGCGCAGGTACCGGTCGAAGAAGTCGGTGGTGGCCGCCACGACGGCGCCGAAGGCGCGTCCGGACGGATTCACCGGTGAATCGTGGTCGCCCCCGATGACGGCGAGGAGCCCCTTGGGGGGATGGGCGCTGTTGAAGACGTCGACGCTCGATACGTACGGCACGGTGGGGTCGGCGTTGCCGTGGACCAGCAGGATCGGTGGCGCGGCGCCGTCGTCCACCCTCCCCGTGGGGAAGGTGATCGGGTCTCCCGACATCACCACCGCCGCCTTGATCCGGGAGTCGCGGCAACAGGTGTTGGCGACCAGCCCGAGGGTCGTCACCCCGCCGAGCGAGTGGCCGGCGGCCCCCACCTCGGAGGGATCGATGAGCCCCGACAGCGGGCCCGAGGACGCCGACGACTGGTGGAGCATCTGCGTCACCACGAAGCTCATGTCCCCCGGCTGGTGCACGTAGTCGGAGAGATCGGGACCACCGGGGGCGCCCGAGTTGGTGAGCGGGAACAGCGGGGCCGCCACCACGAAGCCGGCGCTGGCCCATTTCTCGAGCAGGGGCAGGTAGCCGGTGACGTCCGAATCGAAGCCGTGGGCGAAGACGATGAGGGGATAGGGCCCGTCGCCACGGTCCGGCGTGGCGCCGCCCACCGGTCGTCCCGTCGGGTGCCCCTCGGCCGGGAACAGGACCGTGGTGACCAGGGTGCGCCCGGCGTGGGCCGGCTCGGGCCCGTCGGCCGGCGTCGACCGGGCCCGGTCGACGAGGTGCTCGACGGTGAGGGAGAAGGCGTGGGCGCCCACCCGATCCGATGACGCGCCCGGTGCCGGTCCCGACGAGCAGGCCGAGGCCGAGCGCGCCGGTCACCGCCAGGGCGACCAGCAGGCGGCGGGGACGGAGGGGGCGGGACACCGATGTCCTCAGGCTGCCGCCAGCGCCCTCTCCACGGCCTCGAGGCCGGCCACCAGCGCCCGGCGGCCGGCCTCGTCCAGCACGGCGTAGGCGGGGAGCACGATCCGGTCGGTGAGTTGTTCGGCCACGGCCCATCGGCCCCGGTCCTCGGCCGTGATGGTGGGGGCGTCGTCCTCGCTCCAGCCGAACAGGGCAGCGTCGCCGGGCCGGTGGATGTGGTGGGCCGTCTTGGCGTCGAGGCCCGAGGCCCGCAGGGCGATCAGGTGCGCGCTGCCCCTGAACTCGCGCAGGACGGAGATGAGTTGCATGGCCCGGCCGGCGAGGTCGTCGACCAACGGTTCGGCGGCGATCCCGGCGTACAGGGCCAGGCCGACGGGGTCGGCGGCGTCGTTCACGGCCCCGGCGGCCCGGCAGAAGGCGTCGAGGCCCACGATGCCGCCGATGTGGGCCCGGCCGAAGTCGGCGCAGCACTCCATATAGGCACGTCCCGCCTGCCGCGGGGGAACCACCTGGCGGGCCGCGTCCCACATGGTGGCCACCAGCGCCGGGTTGAAGTAGCCGAAGGCGCTGGCCACGACGGCGGACTCGACGTCGCCGAGCACGCCGCCGCGCCCGAGGGCGTAGAAACTGACGCCGTCGAGGCCGAGCTCCTCACCGCGGGCGACGGTCTCGGGGACGAAATAGAACGCCCACCCCAGAACGGAGATCTTGGGGCAGGCGACGGCGACGAGCTCCTCGGGGGTCATCACTGTCCGAAGCGTAGGGGAATGTTCAGGAGCGGTTGCGGGTCAGGATGTTCACCACGGCGACCCCCGACCCCCGACCGCCGACGTTGTGCTGCAGCGCGTATCCCTGCCGGATGGCCACCTGGCGCTCGCCCGCCTCCTCGCGCAGCTGCCACCAGCACTCGGTCAACTGGGCGACCCCGGTGGCGCCGATGGGGTGGCCCTTGGCCAGCAGGCCGCCCGACGGGTTGACGGGGATCCGACCGTCGAGGGCCGTCTCGCCCTCGAGCGAGGCGGGGCCGCCCTTGCCCTTGTCGACGAACCCGAGATCCTCGATGTCGAGGATCTCGGTGATCGTGAAGCAGTCGTGGACCTCGGCCATGTCGATGTTCCCGGGACCGACGCCGGCCATGGCGTAGGCGCGCTCGGCGGCCGCCGTCGTGGCCGGCAGGCCGACGAAGGTCGACTTCTCGTGCAGGTAGGGATGGTCGGTGGCCACGCCGAACCCGGCCACGTAGACGGGCTTGTCGGTGAACTCATCGGCCCGCTCGGCGGTGGTCAGGATCACGGCGGCGGCGCCGTCGGTCTGCGGGCAGCAGTCGAGCAGGCGCAGCGGACGGCAGACGGGGGCCGAGGCCAGGACCTGATCGACGGTGATCTCGTTCTGGAAGTGGGCGTAGGGATCGAGGCAGCCGTTGTGGTGGTTCTTCACCGCCACCGAGGCCAGCATCTCGGGGGTGGTCCCGAATTCGTGCATGTGCCGGGTGGCGAAGGGGGCGAAGAGCACGGGGGCGGTCTCGCCCCGGTTGTAGAGCGGATGCCCGGAGGCGGCCCGGGCCAGCAGGCCCTCCTGGGCCGACTTGTCGCGCATCTTCTCCACCCCGATGACGAGCACGACGTCGTGGACACCGCTGGCCACCACCATGGCCCCGATCCGGAAGGCGTCGGATCCCGTGGGACAGGCGTTCTCCACCCGCGTGCAGGGGATGCCCGACAGGCCCAGGGCGCTCGGCACGGTGTTGCCGCCGATCCCCTCCTGGCCCCACAGCGTCCCCCGCTGGGTGGCCACGATGGCGGCGTCGATCGACCGTCGGTCGAGGCCCTTGTCCACGTTGGCCAGCGCGGCGTCGAAGGCGCCGGCCGCCATCTGCTCGTAGCTCTGCTCGAAGAGCTCGCCGAACTTGATGAGCCCGGCCCCCACGACGGCCACCTTGTTCCAGCTCATCGTCCACCTCCCCCGGCACCGTTCGCCGCACCGATGGTGGCGCCGCCGCTACCGCCCGACTCACGCGTTCCGCCCGACGGGGCCACCCGGAACGCCTTGTAACCGTAGACGGGGATCCCCCGTTCGGTGGCGTAGAGCCGCAACGACAACGTCACGGCGTCGTCGATGGCCATCGCGTCGGCGTCGACCGAGGACCCCTGGACCATGATCCGGGCGCCGTCGTCGAGGTCGACGACCACCATGGGCAGCGGCGCCTGGAACGGTGGCGGCATCGTCTGGTTGACCACGAACGTCTGCACCCGCCCCGCCCGCGCCAGGCGGACGACGTCGAGGTCGCCCCCACCGCACCCGGTGCAGCGCGGATGGATGGACGGCGGGGTGGAGATGACGCCGCAGGCCCGGCACCGGGCCCCCTCGAAGGCGAGCATCTCGACGTTGCCGCGCACGAAGGCGGCGCCGGCCGGCGGCACCCCCATGGGGATGGGATCGCTCATGGGTTCGAGCTGCCCCCGGGCCCGGATGGCCTCGACGTACGAGACCTGCCGCCCGTCGCCCACCGTGGCCGCCGACGTCGGCGGCCCCCGGGACGGCGCGCGCCACCTCGACGGTGACGGCCGTGGCCCGACCGCCGCCGTAGGCGATCATGCCCAGGACGGCCGGTGGCTCGGCGGCGGCACAGCCCTGGATCATCCCGAGCAGGGCGGCGGCCGACCCGGTGTCGCCCAGGTGCGGCCTGCACCGGTCGACGACACCAGGGTCCCGCCCAGGCGCTTGGCCACGGCCGGGGCCAGCTTCCCGTCGGGATCGGCGATGGCCCACCCGACGGTCGGTCCGCCCTGCTCCCCGGCCCCGAGGGCACGGCCGGCGGCGGCCAGCAGGGGGACGAAGACCTCCTCGCGGAACAGCCGCCCGTCGTAGACGTCGCCCGTGGCCCGCCCGGCGTCGCCGCGGTAGCGGTCGACGGCGGCCATGACCCGGGTGGCCCGGGCCACCAGGCGGGCCGGTCCCCCCGACCCGTTGCCGCTCGACCGCCCGGCGTCGGCCGCACCCAGCACGAAGGCGGCGGCGCCGGCGCCGGTGGTCGACTCGCCGGCCGTCCCCGCCCCCGGGACCAGCGCATCGGACGCCACCACCAGGGCCATCCGGGCGTGCCCGGCCGCCAGGGCGTCCCAGGCGGCGAGCAGCGCCTCCATCCCGGCGTGGGGCGATCCGGCGCACAGCATCCCGGTGGCCTGCGCCTCGAGTCCGAGCGCGGTGGACAGAAAGGCGTGACTGGGACCCTCGGCGAACGGCGGCCGGGCCGTTCCCCACCACAGGCCCGACATCTCGACGGCGTCCACCCCGGCCGCCTCCAGGGCGCGGACCGCCGCCTGCCAGGCCAGGGTCAGGGTGTCCTCGTCGGAGTCGCACACCGCCACGGTGCCGCGCCCCCCACCGGACCCCCAGGCCCCGGCCACATCGGCGGCCGCCAGGCGCAGAGACGGCGCCGCCGCCCCGACACCGAGAAGGGCGACCGGGGTGGTGACGGTCGGAGCGGTCACCGCCGTGGCGTCTTCCACCAGGGCCCGCCGGGCACGCGCCCGGCCAGCAACGACGTCCCCACGAAATTGCGCTGGATCTCGACCGTTCCCGCCCCGATGCACAGCCCGCGGATGTCGCGGTAGGCGCGCTCGACGGGGTACTCCCGGCTGTAGCCGTAACCGCCCAGGAGCTGGATGGCCTCGTCGCACACTTTCTTGGCGGCCAGGTTGCAGGCGATCTTGGCCATGGCCGACTCGAGCGGCGGCGGGGTCCCGGCCGGCCCGGCCAGGACCAGGGCCCGCTCGAGCAGCAGGCGGGCGCCCTCGAGCTCGACGGCCATGTCGGCGATCTTCCACTGCAGGCCCTGGAGGTCGGCCAGCTTCTTCGTCCCCACCGTCCGTTCGAGCATGTAGCCGATGGCGTACTCGAGCGCCCCCTGGGCCGCACCCAGGCACATCGCGGCGTTCCCGCACCGCTCGTGGTTGATGTGGGCCAGGAGGGTCTTGAGGCCGCTGTTGTCGGCGGGGTCGCCGGGGACGAGGACGTCGTCGGGCCCGATCCGCACCCCGTCGAAGGCCAGCTCGGCTTCGGTGCAGCCCCGCAGCCCCATCTTCCGGTGCGTCCCGGCCACGCTCACGCCGTCGCGGGTCAGGTCGACGAGGACCGCACCGATGCCCTTGCCCGTCCCCGCCTCGCTCCCGGGGAAGCGGCACCACACCAGGCAGGCGACGGCGCGGTGCCCACCGGTGACGTAGTTCTTGTAGGCCTCGAGCCGCCATCCGTCGCCGTCGGGCACCAGGTGGGCCCGCATGGTGGTGGCGGCGGAGCCGGCATCGGGCTCGGTGATCCCGATGCAGAACAGCTCGCCGGCGGCCGCCTTCGGTAACCACTCCCGGCGCATGGCCTCGTTGCCCAGGTGCTCGATGGCCCGCGGGGGGCCGTTGAAGACCAACTGGCACAGGATGGCGCTCGACACGTCGACCCGGGCGATCTCCTCGAGGACGATGGCCGCCTCGACGTCGCCCATGCCCATCCCGCCGAACTCCTCGGCCACCGTCACGGTGAACAGGTCGGCCCGCCGCAGGGCCTCGAGGGAGGCCTCGGCGAACTCCTCGGTCTCGTCCCAGTGCGCCGCGTGGGGGGCGATGTCGCGTTCGGCCACGTCGCGCGCCAGCTTCCGCAGGGCGGCCCGGTCCTCGTTCTCGGCCACGTCGGACATGCTCACGGCTGTTCCCCTGGTCGAGGGTGAAACCGGCTGTGGCGGGCGGTCGCCGGACCTGACACCATCGTCAGTGAACTTACTACACTGTGACGCCGGCTCCTCAGGGGGTGCCGGCCTTCCCCGCTCGACGAACAGAGGTGCGGACCATGACCAAGACCAGGGAGTTCAAGGACATCCGCCGACAGGACGACGCGGCGGAGGCCAAGAGCGTCGACGACTTCATGAACGAGCTCGAGACGCTGCAGACGGAGATCGCCACGGCCAAGAACATGGTCTGGGAGGCGGTGGCCGACGGGAGCCTCTCGGAGGAGTACCTGAAGCGCTTCGCCAAGGAGTACTACTTCCTGGGCCGCTACTACACCACCGAGTTCGGCTCGATCGTCTCCAACGCGCCCGACGCCGACGCGCTGTCGCTGGCCACCTCCGAGCACTTCGCCCACTGGCTCCAGAACCTGGCCGACGAGACCGGGTACACCGGGGACGCCAACCACGTCGACATGAAGATCGAGTGGGCGCACCAGCTCGGTGTCACCGACGACGAGCTCGTCAACTACGTGGCCATGCCCGAGACGATCGGCACCGTCTTCACCACCCTCTACTACATGCGTCGCTCCTACGAGGAGGGCCTGGCCGCCTTCGGTTGGGCCGGCGAACGCTTCGCCGCCTCCACCGGGTACGCCAAGAAGATGTACGAGGGGATGCGCGACCACTACGGCATCGAGGTCGAGAACTTCCGCGTCCACGCCTACGCCGAGGAGGACCACGGCGAACAGGCCGACTACCTGCTGCGGAAGGCGGCCGTCTCGGTCGACCAGCAGCGGCGGGTCCGCCGGGCCATCGTCCACACCTTCTCGGTCCGCAACCAGCGGACGGTGGCCCTGAACCGCTGGCTCGACGAACCCGGGGCGCTGCGCCGGGGCCGGGGCTAGCGCGGTGGCCGCCCCACCGCGAAGCGGTCATCGTCGACACCTGTCGCACCTTCTTCGGCAAGCGGGGCGGGGCCCTGGCCAATTGGCATCCCGTCGACCTCCTCGCCTTCACCCTGAACCATCTGGTCACCCACACCAAGATCGACCCCGCCCGCGTCGACGACGTCATCGGGGGATGCGTCTCCCAGGTCGGAGAGCAGTCGACCAACCTGGCCCGCAACGCCTGGGTGGCGGCCGGGCTGCCCCAGTCGGTGCCCGCCACCACCGTGGACCGCCAGTGCGGGTCGTCCCAGCAGGCCGTCCACTTCGCCGCCGCCGGCGTGGTGGCCGGCCACTACGACCTGGCCATCGCCTGCGGGGCGGAGTCGATGTCGCGGGTCCCGCTGGCCTCGAACGCCCGCGGCGGCACCGGTCCCTTCCCGCCCTCGTTCCTCGAGGTCATCGACAACCGCCTCTGGATGCAGTTCCGGGTGGCCCAGGTCCTGGCCGAGCAGTGGAAGGTGTCGCGCGAGGACATGGACCTCTACGCGCTCGAGAGCCACCGCCGCGCCGCGGAGGCGACCGACTCGGGGCACTTCGCCCGCGAAGCGATCCCCGTCCCCCTCCGTGACGACGAGGGCACCCTCACCGGCGAGTTCCTGAGCGCCGACGAGGGCATCCGTCGGACCACCACCCTCGAGGCGCTGGCCGCCCTGCCCCCGGCCCAGTCTTTCGATCCCGACACCGCCCCCGACATCACGGCCGGGAACTCCTCGCAGATGACCGACGGGGCCGCCGCCATGCTCATCGCCGAGCGCTCGGTGGCCGAGAAGCTGGGGCTCCCCGTCCGGGCCCGGTTCCACGCCTTCGCGGTGGCGGCCGACGATGCCGCCATCGTCCTCTCGGCCCCGGTCCCCGCCACCCGGAAGCTTCTCGAGCGGACGGGGATGATCATCGACGACTTCGACGCCATCGAGTGCAACGAGGCCTTCGCCGCCATCGCCCTCATGTGGTCCCGGGCCTTCTCACCGGACCCCGACCTCTTCAACCCCCGTGGCGGTGCCATCGCCATCGGCCACCCCCTCGGCGCCTCCGGCGTCCGTCTCATGACCACCCTTCTCAACCAGCTCCAGGCCACCGGCGGCCGCTACGGCTTCCAGACCATGTGCGAGGGCGGCGGTCAGGCCAACGCCACCGTCATCGAGCGGCTGAGCTAGTCGGCAGGCGGGGGCGACGTGGACTTCACCTTCTCGGCCGAGCAGGACGACTTCCGCCAGGCGGTCCGCACCACCTTGGCGGCCGAGGCGCCACCGGCGTACGTCCGGGCCATGATCGACGACCCCGTCGGGGTCAGCCCGGCGTTGTGGGAGACGATGGCCTCCCTGGGCTGGCTCGGGGTCCTCGTCCCCGAGTCGGCCGGCGGCCTCGGCCTCGGCCTCCTCGACCTCGTCGTCCTCCAGGAGGAACTGGGCGCCCTGCCCTTCCCCGGCCCCTTTCTCTCCTCGGCCGTCCTGGCCACCCTGGCCGCCGTCCGTCTCGGGGCCGACGATCTTCTGGGGGACCTCGCCGCCGGCCGCCGCCGGGGGACGGTGGCTCTCGAGGAGGCGGGCCACGGCGCGCCGCTGGCCGCCGTCGGCGCCCGGTCCACCCCGGCACCGGGCGGCGGCCCCGGGGAGGTGGTCCTGGCCGGGACCAAGCCCCTCGTCCTCGACGGGGCCACGGCCGACTGGGCCCTGGTGGTGGCCCACGACGACGACGGCCTGGCCACCTTTCTCCTCGACGCCCCCGCCGGCGAGACCGTCCCCGCCCTCGACGTCACCCGGAAGGTGGCCCGTCTGGTCCTCGACGGGCGCCGGGCCCGACGTCTCGGACCGCCCGGTGACCAGACGGCGTTGTGGTCCCGCGTCCTCGACGACCTGGCCGTGGCCGTCTGCGCCGAGCTGGTGGGGACGTCCCAGCGGGCACTCGACCTGGCCGTCGAGTACGCCAAGGTCCGGGTCCAGTTCGACCGGCCCATCGCCACCTTCCAGGTCATCAAGCACAAGGCGGCCGACATGCTCCACCGTCTGGAGCTGGCCCGGGTCGGCACCCACTACGCCGCCTGGACGGCCGACGTCGACGATCCCGAGCGCCAGCGGGCGGCGGCCATGTGCAAGGCCTTCGTGGCCGAGGCGGCCGACTTCGTGACGGCCGAGTGCATCCAGGTCCACGGCGGGATCGGATTCACCTGGGACATCGACGCCCACCTTCTCTACCGGCGGGCCAAGCAGGACGACGTCCTCTTCGGCGCCCAGGGCTACCAGCGTCAACGTCTGGCCGACCTCATCCTCGGTCCGGTGGGACAGCCGTCGGCGTCGTCGGTCTGGTCGTCGTCCGGCTGAGTCCGGTCCGGCCCCGTTCACCTCGCCGGGACCTACGCCGGGCGCAGCGACAGCCGGAGCTGCTCCTTCAGGATCTTCCCGGTGGCGTTGCGGGGCAGCTCGTCGGCGAACTCGATCCGACGGGGGACCTTGTAGTCGGCCAGCCTCCCGGCGCAGTGGGCGCGCAGCTCGTCGGCGGTGACCGCCGACCCCGCCGCCAGGACCACGACGGCGGCCACGTCCTCACCGAGGACGTCGTGGGGGATCCCCACCACGCCGGCCTCGACCACGTCCGGGTGGTCGAGGAGGACGGCCTCGATGTCGACGGCGTGGATATTGTTCCCGCCCCGGATGATGACGTCCTTCTTGCGCCCCACGATGTAGAGGTAGCCGTCGTCGTCGATCCGGGCCAGGTCCCCGGAGTGGAGCCAGCCGTCGATCCAGGTCCCGGCGGTGGCCTCGGGGTTGCGGTAGTACTCGCGCTGGCGTCCCTCCATCCGCAGCACGGCCTCCCCGATCTCGCCCGCCCGACGTCGTTGCCGTCGTCGTCGAGGATCCTCACCTCCAGCGGCGGCATCGGTTGGCCCACCGACCCGATCCGCTTCAGCGCCTCCCCCTTGGGCATCGAGCAGAAGGCGGGGCCGGCCTCGGTCATCCCGTAGGAGTTGGACACCGACGCCTCGGGCATCCGCTCCTGCAGGGCCCGCAAGGTCGACGGCGCCAGCGGCGAGGAGCCGACGGCGCAGATCTGGATCGAGGCCAGCTCGGCGGTGGCGAAGTCCTCGTGCGTCACGATGAGCTGGGCCATGGCCGGCACCAGGAAGACGAACTGCGGCTTCAGCTCGTTCACGATCTCGGAGCCAGCGCCCGGCGTCGAAGCGGGGCAGGTAGACACCGACCAGCCCCAGCTGCATCGGGTTGTAGATGAACCCGATCCCGGCGAAGGTGAACAGGGGGCTGGCGTGGAGCCAGCTGTTCCCCGAGTAGCTCGGGTTCGGGCGCGCCGGGGATGAGGGCGACGTTGCGGTGGCGGATGGCCACCCCCTTGGGCAGTCCCGTCGTCCCCGAGGTGTAGAGGATGTCGGCCAGGTCCTCGGAGTCCACCGGCACCTGGAACTCGGAGCCGTCGTCGCCCCCCGGCGTCGCCCCACGACCACGGTGCTGCCACCGGCCGTTCCCGGTCGTTCCACCGGCCGGCGCCGTGAGGATGTGGGAGACGGTCCCGAGCCCGGCCGTCACCCGCGTCGGCGGCGGGCGAGAGCTCGGCGTCGGTGAGCATCACCTTCACCTCGGCGTGCCCGAGGAGATGCCCGAGCTCGCTGTCGGTGAGCCGGATGTTGGTGGGCACGGCCACGGCGCCCGCCTTGTGGACGGCGGCGTAGGCCACCATGAAGCGCAGCGCCTCCTCGGCCCGCAGGTAGAGCGCCACCCGGTCGCCCTTGGCCACCCCCCGGTCGACGAGCCCCCGGGCCAGGCGGTTCGACTCCGCCTCCCACTGGGCGAAGGTCATCTGGCCGGCGTCGATCACCCGGTAGCCGACCTCGTCGGGAAAGGCCCCGGCCATGGCCCGCAGATGGTCGGTGAGAAGAGTGACGGTCACCGGGTCCTCATGGTCACAGGGTCCTCATGGTCACAGGGTCCTCATGGTCACAGGGTCCTCATGGTCACGATCCTCCGAAGCCGGCGTCGAGGACGGCCGTGCGGTGGGTGAAACGCCATCCGTCGGGTGTCCGGACGAGCTCGTCGTGGTAGCGGCCGGTGTTCGTCAGCTTCGACCGGCGCCTCGGCGGCATCGGGGCCCGGTCGGGCCAGCACGAGGAGCTTCACGTCCTGGACGGCGCGGTCGCCGTCGACCTCGACGGTGGCGTCCACGGTGACGTGGACCACGCCGTAGGGGGTGTGGCGGACCATCTCGGCCAGCGCCTCGCGGCCGCTCACGGTGAATGTCCCGGCCACCTCCATGACGCCGTCCTCGGTGAAGAGGGCGGCGAACCCGTCGGGATCGCCGTCGTCGAAGCAGCGGTTGTAGCGGGCCGTGAGCTCGCGGATCTGGGCCCGATCGAGCAACCACCGCACGTCGGCATCCACCAGCACGACCTCCCCTCGACGATCGGCCGCGACGTTAGCGCGGCACCTGCGTTCCCCGACACGGGCGTCAGGAAACGCCGGGCCGGGTCTCGAGCTCGCCCAGGACCTGGCCCGGGCGCCAGTGCCAGACCCGGTGGGCGCTCCCCTCCACCCGGACGTACCCGACCTCCTCAACCTCGACGAGGAAGAGATGGAAGTCCCCCGGCGGCCGCCACCCGATCCGGGCGAACAGGGCGGCGCCGTAGCGGTCGCGTTCGTCGGGGTCGGTGGTCTCCACGGCGCGCCCGTAGACCTTCACGTCACCCTCGGTGCCCTCCGTCCCGGTCACCACGCTGTGCAGGACACAGCGTGGATCGCGCCGGAGATCGAGGGCCTTCATCGATCGCCACATCATCCCCAGGTAGAGCCGCCCGTCGTGGAGGAGCGGCTCGACGGGACTGATCCGCGGTCCGCCGTCTCGTCGCAGGGTGCCGACGAGGACGAGGCCGGCGTCCTCGAAGCGTTCCCGGGCGATGGCGGCGAGCGGTCCCGCCCCGGCCTCGAATTCGGCCCACGTCACCACGGGCCGCCCCCGAGGGTGTGGACGGCGAGGGTGTGGACCCCGAGGGTGTGGACGGCGAGGGTGTGGACATAGCGCTTCATCGGGTAGCGCTCGTAGTCCACCTCCGTCCAGAAAGAAGCGGCGTGGGCGTCGGAGTCGACCACCAGGGCCGTCACCCGTCGGCATCCGAGCGCCTGCAGCCGGCGTTCGCCCTCGGACACGAGGGCGGTGGCGATCCCGCGGCGACGGACCTCGGGGAGGACGGCCAGGCGGTACATGTTGCCCCGCCATCCGTCCCACGTGGCGATGAGGGTTCCCACCAGCCGACCGCCGGTCTCGGCCAGGAGGAGGGCGTCGGGATCGCGTCCCACCAGGGCCGTGACCGACGCCGCGTCGTCGGTCGTGGTGGGGTGGGCGCCGGCACCGGCCCAGACCCTCAGGACCTCGTCGACATCGGCGACCGTCCCCGTCCGGATCGTGACGGTCCCCGGTCCGCCATCGTCTGCGCGTCGTTCGCCGTCGGCCGTCACCCGTCCATTGTGCCCACCGGGCGGCGCCCCCGACACCGCCCCGCGTCCGACGCAGATCCGCCCCCCGCCCGGTGCCGCCGCCCTGCGACCTGACGGCCGCAGGTGCTTGGTAACGTCACGGCGCTTGCGAAGCCTCCGCCCACGGGCCCCCCGATGAACCGCGCGTTTGCAGCACTGGGCAGGGCAGTCGTCCGCTTCCGCTGGCTGATCATCGTGATCTGGGTGCTCGGGACGGTCTTCGCCGTCCGCACCCTGCCCTCTCTGGGCAGCCAGGTGAACAACGACAACAGTCAGTTCCTGCCCGCCAGTGCGCCGAGCAACCAGGCCGCCGGGCTGGCGCAACCCCTCATCGGGTCGAGCAGCCAGTCCCAGATCCCCGTGGTGGCGGTGACGTCGGGCCCCACTCTGACAGCCACCGATCAGGCCGCGCTGCGCCGGTTGGCCACGGACCTGGCGAAGGTCCCGACCGTGAAGAGCGTCCGCTTCCTGGCCGAGTCCACCCAGCGTGACGCCTCGGAGCTCCTGGTCACCTCCTCCACCCAGCCCTTCGGACCCACGGGACCGAAGACGCTCGTCGACAACCTGCATGCGGCGATCGACCGTGCCGGTCTCCCCGCCGACCTCCACGTGCACCTGGCCGGTGTGGTGGCCACCAACGTCGCCACCAACGAGAAGTCGAACAAGCAGGGCCATCTGATCCAGGTCTTCTCGATCCTCTTCATCATCGTCCTGCTCCTGATCATCTTCCGTTCCCTGCTGGCGCCGTTCGCCACCCTTCTGCCGGCCATCCTCGTGCTCAGCATGTCCGGATCGTTCATCGGTGCCCTCGGGTCCCACGGTCTCAAGATCTCGTTCTTCACCCAGATCCTGCTCATCGTCCTCATCCTGGGAGCGGGGACCGACTACGGGCTCTTCCTGGTCTTCCGGGTCCGCGAGGAGCTGCTCGGAGGGCGCCCGCCCCGGGAAGCCGTGGCATTCGCCGTCAGCCGTGTCGGCGAATCCATCACCGCCTCGGCCGGCACCGTCGTGGTGGCCCTTCTGAGCCTCACCCTGGCCACCTTCGGCATCTACCACGACCTCGGAATCCCGTTGGCCATCGGCGTCGTCGTGATGCTCGGCGCCGGCCTCACCTTCCTGCCGGCACTGCTGACCGTTCTCGGGCGCGCCCTCTTCTGGCCGTCGAAGACGCTGCCCCGGGCCCATTCCGACGGCGTCTGGGGCCGGATCGCCGGCCGGTTGGTCCAGCGGCCGGTGGTGACGCTCGGCATCGGCGTCGTCGCCTTCGGGGTCCTGGCCGCGTTCGCCACCGGCTTCAAGCCGGGAGGATTCGGAGGCCAGGTGACGGCCCCGTCCGGCAGCGACGCCGCCCTCGGCAACGCCGCCCTCACCCGCTACTTCCCCCAGGCCAGCTCCAACCCGACCAACGTCGTCATGCGGTTCCCCACATCGGTGTGGGAGAGCCCGTCCGTCCTCCAGGCGGCCACCGACTATCTCCGCGACACGGGGGACTTCACCCAGTTGGCCGGCCCCCTCGACCCCAACGGCGCCGTCATCAGCCCGGGGGAGCTCCTGGCGCTGCACGGGGAGCTGCCGGCGGCCAGGACCCTGGTCGACTCCAACCGCCTCACCCCCACCGGGACCACCATCGGGCCCGCCCTCTACAGCGCCTACCTGGCCACCGCCCGCTACATCAGCCCCGACGGGTTGACCGTCCAGTGGGAGGCCGGTCTGAAGGCGGGAGACCCGGGCTCCGATGCCGCTCTCGACGCCGTTCCCCGCCTCCGTGACGACGTGGCCCGGGTGGCCCACCTGGTGGGGGCGAGCGACGACGGGGTGGCGGGAGAGGCGCCCGCCCTCTACGACGTGAGCCACATCTCCGACGGCGACCTCCGCAAGATCGTCCCCGTCGCCGTCCTGGCCATCGGCATCGTGCTGGCCCTGGTGCTGCGGAGCCTCGTCGCCCCCGTCTACCTGATCCTGAGCGTCGTCCTCTCGTACCTGGCCTCGCTCGGGGTGTCGGTCATCGTCTTCATCAGGCTCGGGGGGTCGGGCGGGATCGTCTTCCTCTTACCCTTCTTGATGTTCATCTTCCTGCTCGCCCTGGGCGAGGACTACAACATCCTGGTCATGACCCGTATCCGCGAGGAGGCCGGGAACAGGCCGCTGCGCCGGGCGGTGATCCGGGCCGTGGGCGCCACCGGGCCCACGGTGACGTCGGCCGGCCTGGTCCTGGCCGGCACGTTCGCCGTCCTGGCCATCGTCGGGGGGAGTGGGCCGGGCAACAGCCAGGTCCGCCAGATCGGTTTCGGCCTGGCCGTCGGGATCCTGCTCGACACCTTCGTGGTGCGGACGGTGCTCGTCCCCTCGACGGTCTCCCTGCTCGGGCGTTGGAACTGGTGGCCGTCGGTCATGGGCCGCCACGGCGCCGGCGACCTCCCGGAGTCGCCCCCGGAGCCCGCCTCCCCGGGGGCCGAGGCCTGACGGCCGATCACGCCGGGACCAGGGTGCGGTCGTCACCCCCGGTCAGAGGGACCGTGGCGGGAGCGGGCCCGCCGGCGCGCGACGCCGACGGGGCGATCTCGTTGCGGAACAGCGCCAGGGCCAACAGAACGAAGAGCGGTCCGGTGTTGGGATCGGTGGCGAGCCCGGTCACGATCCCCCCGAACGACTGACCGAGGATCCAGAAGTCCACCGACAACGCCGCCCCGAGGATCAGGAAGACGGTGGGCCGTCGAGAGAGCGGACCCACCCCGATGGCGGCGGACAGGACGGCCAGGGCGACGGCGACCGCCGTCCCGTCACCGCGCAGGATCCCGGCCATCCAGATCTGGACGTGGGCGAGCCAGATCGGGCTCGACCCCGCCGCCGCCCGCAGCGCACCGCTGACGGCGTCGGGGCCGTCGTTGGCCGGGAGGAGCCACAGCGACGCCATTCCCAGCCAGAGCACGGCCCAGGCCACCCGTGTCCCCCCGTCGCCGAGCGGCCCGGCGGCGGCGGCCGAGTCGCGTCCGCCGGGGGCCACCCCCGCCGACCGACGCGGCCAGGCCACCACTCCGATCAGGGCGTAGAGGAGCACGGCGCCGGGCGCACCGGACAGGGGCGACGCCGTCCCCGTCAGGAGCATGCCGATTCCTTCACCGAAGGTCCAGACGCCGGCGGCCCAGAAGAAAGAGAGGACGAGGGCCGGCCGCGCCGTGGCGGGCCGCAGCAGGCCCACCCCGATGAGGATCTGGACGGCGGCGAAGATCCAGTTGGAGGCGGCCGGATGGACGGAGACCAGCCGGGCCATCTCGTCGATGGACCACGCCACGAGACCGGCCTGGCCGCCGGCGTTGGGCCTGATGACCTGGGAGGCGAAGGCCGGACCGAACATCCGGGGCTGGAGCTGCAGGACGCCGTCGAACAGCCAGACGGTCCCGAGCCCGATCCGGATGGTCCGGGCGGTGATCCGGATCCCCTCTGTCCGGGCGCGGTTCACGGCTGTCCGCTGGCGTCGATCGCCGCGTACGCCGACGGCGGCAGATCGGCCTTGAACTGGTCCTGGGTGGCCAGCTGCGGCGCGGTCCACACGTGCAGCATGAAGTACGAGGTGTCACGGTGGTTGCCCACCGGGCAGGTCCCGTCGGCGTCGGTCTTTCCCACCAGCCGCCCGCCCGCCATGCACAGGTTGTCGTGGGCGTGCCACTGGGTGAGCGACCCGCCGAGGTCCGGACCCGGTTCACACGGTGCCGGTCCGAGGAACATGGCCCCGATGAGCACGGGACCGTCGACGGTGTTGGCGAACATCAGCGCCGAGGGGTGCGCGGGATCGAGAACATCGCCCCGCTCGATGACCGACCGGTCGAGGTAGTGCGTCATCGGCCCACCCGCCGACGACAGCGGCTCGTATCCGTCGGCTTCCGCCGTCTGGACGTCGGCGTACTGGGCGATCCCCGCATCGACGGCGGCGACGAGCCGGCCGGCGGCCGCCTTCTGGGCCGTGGTGGGCGGTGTCGAGGGGACCGGTGCCATCACCATCCCGTTCGTCATCACGGTGGCACCGCGGACGTTCGGGCAGATCGAACCGTCCGACGACGACGGCGCCCCCGACGACATCGGCCCCCTGGCCCCCGACGACATCGGCCCCATGGCCCCCGACGACGGACCCGACGTCGATCCACCGGAGCCCGTCGTCATCGCCATCGACCCGGCGACAGGCCGGGTCGGGGCGCGGTGGACGGCGCCGGCCACGGCCGCGCCTCCCAGGACCAACGTCGCCGCCAGGGACACCGTGGCCAGCGCCGACCACCACAGCCGTGTCCCGGGACTGGCGTTGTTCCATCGGCCTCCCAGGCTCTCGATCGTTCCCGTCATCGTGCCCCTCCTCTTCTGCCTGCCCGGAGGGCATTGGTTGGAGGATCGGCCGGCGAGATGATCGCGCTGTCACCGGTGTATGAGGGATCGATGAGGGACGCCGGGGCCCGAGGGGGCCCGGCGTCCGACCTCAGTCGTTCTCCTCCTGCTCCGTGACGATCTGCCGGAACGCCAGGACGGTGGCGGTTCCGGTGAAGAACAGCAGGAGGAGGTCGAACACCCAGGCGCCGTGCATGGTTGCTCTTCGGCGCATCGGCCCGGCGGGTTGAGACGCTTCACCGACGGTGGCGCTGCCTATCCTCGTCGTCGGTGACCGCCATGTCCTTCGACCGAGCAGCGGACTTCTACGACGCCACCCGTGCGCTGCCTCCCGACGTCCACGCCCGGCTCACGGCCATCCTGGCGGCCGAGCTCACTCCCCGTGGCCGCTGTCTGGAGATCGGTGTCGGAACCGGCCGGATCGCCCTTCCCCTGGTGGCCGAGGGCGTCGACCTCGTCGGTCTCGACATCGCCCCCCTGATGTTGCGACGGCTGGTCGACAACGCCGGAGGGCGCAGACCGCTTCCTCTCTGTGTGGCCGACGTCACCGCACTCCCCTTCGCCGACCGCCGGTTCGACGCCGTCGTGGCCAGCCATGTCCTTCATCTCGTCGTCGACTGGCGGGCGACGGTCGACGAGGCCGTCCGGGTCGTCGGCCCCGGCGGCGTCCTCCTCGTCGACTTCGGGGGAGGACCGTCGGCCCCGTGGGGGGAGCCGGCCGACGCCGTGATGAGATCCCACGTCGTCGTCCGGGTGCGCCCGGGGGTCTCGTCCCCCGAGCCCGTCGCCGACCATCTGTCGGGGCGCGCCGTGGCGCGGCCGCTTCCCCCGTTGACGATGACGGTGGAGCGGACCCTCGGTCAGGACCTGGCCGACTGGGAGGGCCAGCGCCATTCGTGGACGTGGTCGGCGAACCCGGCCCAGATCGCCGCCGGCTGCGACGGCGTCCGGCGGTGGGCGGCCGACGACGGCTGGCCGCTCGACCGACGCGTCGAGCTCGAGCGGACCATCCAGTGGTGGGCGTTCGACCTCGTGGACCCCGCCTGACCGGATCAGCCCGAGCCGATCAAGGGCACACGATGTCGTCGATGTCGACCCCTTCGGGGAAGGGGAACAACCCCTTCCGGACGACGGAGCGCACGACGACCCCCCATGTCGGGCGGGTGGCGATCAGGGAACGGAGCTCGTCCGCACCGGCCTCGGTCCGACCGGAGACGATCAGTGCGCCGGCGTGCAGGAAACGGGCGTTCTCGTCTCCCGGCAGGCGGCCCAGGGCGAGCTCGATCTCGCGTCGGGCCAGGGCCAGGTCACCTCCGAAGAGCGCCTCCTCCCCGCGGTTGCAGTGGTCGAAGGCGTCGGCGGCCTGCAGCAGTCGCTCGATCTGGTCCAACGGCCGATCGTCGTGGTCGACCCGGACGTCGACCACGACGCCCTCCCACGGGTGGTCGTGACGCTGCCCGTCGACGATGAGCACGGCGGCCGACATCCGGCCGCGGGCGTCGCCGCCGGCACCTTCGGCGGCCCGCAGCGCGCCCAGCAGTCGTTCGGGAAACGTCCCCGTCCCCGTCTCGTAGGCCGCCGCCATGGCCGGCCACACCCCGGCGCTGGCCATCATGTTGGCCTGCACGCAGTACTGCGGACCCACATGGTGCCCGGCGTGGTCGATGCACAGGTCACCGGTGAAGGCGCTGGCACCACCGGCGCCGTCGACGACGGCGACCTGTCGGACGGCCGATCCCTCGTCGGCGGCCCGGACCTCGTCGAGCGCCCGACGGGCGTCGGCCCCGGCCCCGAGCTTCTCCAGGCATCTCGGCCCGTAGGAGACCTCGACCATGGCCTGCGTGGCCACCGCCCCCACCCCGGCCACGGCCCACGGGACGATGGCACCGACGGCGAACCAGCACGTCTGCACGGCCACGCCGAGCGCACCGCTGGTCGGATCCCGGGCCACGATGGAGTAGGTCATCGTGGTCAGGCCCGGGGGAGAGCGTAGGCCACGACCACGACGAAGTGCAGCGTGGCGCCCACCACCGTGCAGGCGTGGAAGACCTCGTGGTAGCCGAAGACGCCGGGAACGGGGTCGGGCTTGCGCAGCGCGTAGACGATGGCCCCCGTCGTGTAGAAGGCGCCGCCGGCGGCCAACAACCCGAAGCCGGCCCCTCCCAGTGCGTGCAGGAGCTGGGGCAGGACGACGAGCGCGCACCAGCCCACCACCACGTAGGGCACGGCGACGGCCCACTTGGGCGCGTCCAGCCACGCCTGGCGCACCGTGATGCCGACGGCGGCGCCTCCCCAGACGAGACTCAGGATGAGGACCTGGGCCCAGCCCCGTAGCGCCAGCCCGGCCACGGCGGTGTTGGTCCCGGCGATGGCGATGAAGATGGTGGCGTGATCGGCCCGGCGCATCCGCCGACGGGCGGCCGGGGACCACTTCACCCGGTGGAAGGCGGCGCTCACGCCGAAGAGGGCCACGATCGACGTCATGTAGATGGCCAGCGCGGCGGCGGCGCCCGCCGTCGGGGCCCGGGCCACCACGAAGGGGGCGGCGATCACCGTCACGACGACCGCCACCAGATGGATCCAGCCCCGCAACAGCGGCCTCGCCGCCACCGGATCCGGCGTCGTGGCCGGCGTGGCGTCGTCGGTTGTGGTGGGCGTGGTCATGGTGGTGGGCTCGGGCGAATTGGACCTCACCGGTGCCCGGCCCGTCCAGTGGGCGACGCCGGGACCATCGAGCGGCGGTGACTCAGGCGGCGGCGGTCGGGGCCGCCGGGCCCCCGTCGTCACCCTGGTGCTCGAACTGGGTCCGGTAGAGCTCGGCGTAGACGCCGTCGGCGGCCAGCAGCTCGGCGTGCCCGCCCTGTTCCACGATCCGCCCCTCGTCGACCACCAGGATCATGTCGGCCTCGCGGACCGTCGACAGCCGGTGGGCGATGACGAGTGACGTGCGCCCGGCCAGGGCGATCTTGAGCGCCTCCTGCACGGCCTGCTCCGATTCCGAGTCGAGATGGGCGGTGGCCTCGTCGAGGACGACGATGTCGGGGGCCTTGAGCAGCAGCCGGGCGATGGCGATCCGTTGCTTCTCCCCGCCCGACAACCGGTAGCCGCGATCGCCGACCAGGGTGTCGAGGCCGTCGGGCAACGACTCCACGAGGGGCAGGATCTGCGCGGCGCGCAGGACCTCGAAGAGCTCGTCGTCGGTGGCACCGGGCTTGGCGTAGACGAGGTTCGACCGGATCGTCTCGTGGAAGAGGTGGGCATCCTGGGTGACCACGCCGACGACGTCGTGGATCGACCGCAACGTGGCGTCGCGTACGTCGATGCCGTTCAGTCGCACCGATCCCGAGCGGACGTCGTAGAGCCGGGGGACCAGATGGCTGATCGTCGTCTTGCCGGCGCCCGACGGGCCCACCAGGGCGACGAGCTGACCGGGCTCGGCGGTGAAGGAGACGTCGAAGAGGACCTGGTTCGACGGGCTCTGGTCGAGAACGGCCACCGACTCGAGCGACGCCAGGGACACCTCCTCGGCCCTCGGGTAGCTGAAGTCGACGTGGTCGAACTCGATGGTGGCCGGGCCGCGGGGGATGGTGACGGCGTCCGGCTTCTCGTCGATCATGGGGGCCAGGTCGAGGACCTCGAAGACACGGTCGAACGAGACGAGGGCGGTCATGATGTCCACCTGGACGTTCGACAACGCCGTGAGGGGACCGTAGAGCCGGTTCAGATAGGCGGTGAGGGCGACCAGGGAGCCCACCAGCAGGACGTGGTGCACGGTCAGCACCCCACCCCAGCCGTAGACGAGGGCGGTGGCCAGCGAGGCGGTGAGGAGCAGGGCGGCCATGAAGACGGCCGAGTACATGGCCTGGGTCACGCCGATGTCGCGCACCCGGCCCGCCTTCTTCTCGAAGCCGGCCACCTCGTCGTCGCCGTGGCCGAAGAGCTTCACCAGCAGCGCGCCCGAGACGTTGAAGCGCTCGGTCATGGTGTTCACCATCTGGGCGTTCAGCATGTAGCTCTCGCGGGTGATGTCGGCCAACCGCCGCCCCACCCAGCGGGCGGGGACGAGGAAGATGGGGAGCAGGGCCAGGGCCACCAGGGTGATCGGCCACGACAGGTAGAACATCGCACCCAGCGTGATGGTCACCCCGATGACGTTGCTCACCACCGAGTTGAACGTGTCGGTGAAGGCCTGTTGCGCGCCCAGGACGTCGTTGTTCAACCGCGACACGAGGGACCCTGTCTGGGTCCTGGTGAAGAAGGCCAGCGGCATCCGCTGGATATGGGAGAAGACCTTGGCCCGCATGTCGAAGATGAGGCCCTCGCCGATACGGGCCGACACCCAGCGCTGCCCGAGCGTGAGCGCGCCGTCGACCAGGGCCAGCCCTCCGACCACGAGGGCCAGGTCGACGATGAGCCCGGTCCGGTGGTGGGCGATCCCCACATCGATGATGGCGCGGTAGATGAGGGGGTTGGCCGCTCCGATGACGGCGTCGACGATGATGAGAACGAGGAAGACGACGAGCATCCGCCGGTAGGGTGCTGCGAACCGGGCGATCCGTCGGACGGTGCCCGGCGCCAACTGCTGGTGGACCACCGACTGGTCCCGGCGAAACGACCGCATGAGCCCGAAACCCGGTCCGCCGTGGCCCCGGCCTATCCCCATCCCCATTCCCATCCTCAGGACCTACCTTCCACAGCCGTCGTGGTGACACAGGACGCCGAGCAGACGGGCCAGGTCGGCCCGTTCCTCGGTGGTGAGCCCGCCGAAGACGTCGTCGGCGGTGGCCCGGCGGGCTCGTTCGAGGCGTTCGAGAAGGGCGCCCCCGCGCGCCGTGAGGCACACCAGGACCGAGCGCCGGTCGTCGGGGTCGGGGGACCGGACGATGAGGCCGGCCGCCTCCACGGCATCGACCATGGTGGTGACCGACCGGGGCACGACCTCGAGCCGGGCGGCGATGTCGGCCATCCGCAGCGGGCGGGCCGACGATGCCACGATCCGCAGCACCCGGGCCTGGGCGTGGGTCAGGCCCAGGGGGGAGAGCTGGGCCATCGAGCCCCGCCACAGCCGCCGCGCCGAATGGGTGAGCAGCTCGGCCAGCTCGCTGGTGGTGTCGGCGTCGGTGTCGGTGGTGTCGCTGGCGGGCCCGTCGGCCGCCCTCGTCTCCTCCATTTTACTGAGTCTAGCTCGGTATGAGAAAGGCTCAGTACCTGGGTCCGCCGGCGACCCCGGAGGGGGATCAGCCGGCGACGGGGGACACCGGTCCCATGTAGAGGGTCTGTCCCGTCTCCGTGGCCACCGAGCACGGGGTCGTCGAGTTGGTCCCGCTGGTGGTGTTCGGTGCCGCCGGGACCGAGGTCGTCCAACCCGCGAACCGGACGGTGAGGGAGAAGGAGCTGGTGGCGCACGTCCACGACGAGAAGGTGATGCTGGCGGCGGCCCGGGCCCCGGTGCCCGACGGCGGGGCCGGGGTGAGGACGGCCGTGACGTCGTCCGCCGGACCGGTCGCCTGGTAGGTCGGGATGGTCTGCCCGCCCGCGACCACCACCTGGACGCGGGGCACGCCGCGAAGGGCGCACGGGCTACCGGTGGTGTCATCGAACAGCACGGCCCCGGCCAGGGACGACGACGAGCCGCCGAACTTGGTGAAGCTGATCGACGCCGAGACCGACGACGGCGAGCAGGCGGCCACGGCCGGCGTGCTTGAGGGAGGTCGACCGGTCGTGGACGAGGTCGTGTGCGTGGCCGAAGGGGAACCGCCCGAGCAGGCGGGGAGGGCGCCGAGCGAGGCCACCGCCATCACCGACACGGCACGGACGGCGGCGCCACCGCGCCGGCGCACCGCTCCCGACGGCCCCCGGGGCGGCCTCATCCCGCCGTCACCGCCGACGGAGGGGGAATGGTTCCGGGGCCGGTGGCCAGACAGGTGTACGAACCGGCGGGGTCGGCCGGATCGGGGAGGCGGGGCGGGGTGAGGAACGCCGGCTTCCCCTTCAGATCGAGCATGGCCAGGACGTCCTCGGCGTTGGCGTCGCGCCGGGTGAGGGCGGGGAGGTTCCACTTCGTCTCCACCGTCTTCAGGATCGACGTGTGGTCGTAGACGGTGTGCGAGACGTAGTCGCGCCGGGCGTACGGTGAGATCACGCCGGCCGGCACCCGGAACCCGTAGCGGTCGAAGCCCCCGGGGAGGAATCCGGGCGGGAGGTCGGGGGGCACGTCGTCAGGCGCGATGGCGGCGGGGGGCGGCACGTGGTCGTACCAACCCCCCCATTCGTCGTACGTCCAGATCATCAGGGTCTTCGACCATTGGGGTCCGTGCACGACGGCATTGACCACGTCCGACAGGTACTGGTCGCCGAACTGGACGTCCTGGGGGTTCTCCTCGGACTGGATGGTGTAGTTCGGCTCGAGCAGCGAGAACTGCGGCAACGTCCCGGCGGCGGCGTCCTCGTAGAACTCGGACATCTTCACGAACTTGTCGGTGATCGACGGCTTGCCCGCCAGGCTGATGTAGACGAGCGGGGAGGGGTTGTCCGAGTAGTAGTCCTTCCAGGTGATCCCGTACTTGTTGAAGCTGTCGAAGATGGTCCCGTTGGGCGGCAGCTCCGAGGGGAGGCGGTCGTTGATCAGACCGAGCGAGGTGCCGGAGAAGAGATAGCGACGATTGGGGTTGGTCTGCGCCAGCACCGAGCAGAACCACCGGTCGGCGATCGGGAAGGTCCGGGCCAGTCCCCAGGTGAAGGGCATGTCGCTGTCGAGGAAGTAGCCCATCGACTCCCCCGACGACGCCTCCACGAATCCCTGGTTCGTCCCCCCGTCGTAGGAGCGGTGACCGGTCTGCCAGTCGTTGCCCACCCCGTCGGTCTGGCAGTCGCTCGGCATGTGGAAGGCATGGACGAGCCCGCCCTGACCGTTCGGGCAGGAGGCGGTGGGCAGCCCGTCGTGTCCCAGGGTGAACCCGTCCCCCCGGCCCGTCATGCCGAGCATGTTGTCGAACGAGTGGTTCTCCATCATCACGACGACGATGTTCTTGATCTCGGGGAGGTGTTCGGTGCCGGGCGCCGACGACGGGTCGGGGAGCGACCCCGGTTGCCGGACGGTGGCGGCCGTCAGGCGCGCCGCCCGGGGCCGTCGGGACCCGGGCCGGGAGGGGAGCGCCGCCGGGTGCCCACCGAGGACCAGTCCCGTGGCGCCGACGGCCGCCGCTCCGAGCAGGGTGCGCCGGCTGATGGCGGGCGTGGGATCGGGAGCCGGGGATACGGTGCCCGCCGTGTCTCGCGTCTGGCCCATGCCCGTTCCCCCGCTGTCGCCCGTCGGTGACCACCGTCCGGCGGGGTCGGACGGGGCCGCGCCGGCGGCGGGGCCGACCGTAGCCCACCGCTTCCGGCGCGTTCAGGGCGCGCCGAGGCGACCGGACGGATGGTGACGTCGGGCCGGAGTCCCGTCGACGGCCGGCCCAGATAGCGGGTCGGCCCGGTATACGGTCTTCAGGTGGTGCGAGCGACGTCGTGACGATCGACCGCCGTCGATTCCTCTTGCGGTCCGGTGTGGGTGCCGTCGGTGCGCTGGCCGCGCTGTCGGGTCCCGGTGAGGCCGATGCCGCCACGGCGGCGCCGGCCCCGGCCGGTGCCGGTGGCGACGCCACCCTCGGTCGGGTCCCCTTCGAAGGCCCCCATCAGGCGGGAATCCTCACCGCCCCGCCCCCCGCCGCCGCCTTCGTGGCGCTCGACGTCCTGGCCGAGGATCGTCCGACCCTGGCCGAGCTGCTCCGGACCATCACCGGCCGGGCCCGCTTCCTCACCGCCGGCGGGGTCCCGGCGCGGTCTCCGGCCGGCCGCCCACCGTCGGACAGCGGCACGCTCGGTCCCGACGTTCCTCCCGACGCGTTGACGGTCACCCTCGGCGTGTCGTCGACCCTCTTCGACGACCGCTACGGCCTGGCGTCGCGCCGGCCGATCCGCCTGACGGCCATGACGGCCTTCCCCAACGACGGCCTGCTGCCGCAGTGGTTGGGCGGCGACCTGTTGCTCCAGCTCTGCGCCGGGAGCAGTGACACCGTCCTCCACGCCCTCCGGGACGTCACCAGGCACGCGCGCGGGGCGATGCGGGTGCGGTGGCGGATGGACGGCTTCCTCTCGCCGCCTCGCCCGTCCGGCGTCCCGCGCAACCATCTCGGCTTCATGGACGGCATCGCCAACCCTCCTGTCCACGACAAAGCGGTCGCCGACCAATTGCTGTGGGTGGTGGCGGGCCGCGGTGAACCGGCGTGGGCGATCGGTGGGAGCTACCACGTGATCCGTCTCATCCGGATGTTCACCGAATTGTTCGACGGCGTCTCCCTGCGCGGGCAGCAGAGGATCATCGGCCGCGACAAGGCCAACGGGGCGCCGCTCGGCATGACGCGGTACACCGACGTCCCCGACTACGGACGAGACCCCCACGGCGACGTGATTCCTCTCACGGCGCACATGCGGTTGGCCAACCCCCGCACCACCCGGACCGCACCCACCCGGATCCTGCGGCGGGGCTACAACTACGACCTCGGGCTCGACGAGGACGGCACCTTGAACATGGGTCTCGTGTTCAATTGCTTCCAGCAGGATCTGATCCGTCAGTTCGAGGCGACCCAGCAACGGCTGGTCGACGAGCCGCTGGCCGACTACGTCAAGCCGTTCGGGGGCGGCTACTTCTTCGCCGTCCCCGGCGTCCGCCATCCGACGGACTGGTTGGGGCGGGGGCTCGTCGAGGGCTGACGGCCCGGTCACCCCCCGGCGCTACCCTCGCCGTCGTGGCCCCGGCGTCCGTCCTCGTGCTGACCGGTCCCCCGGGTTCGGGGAAGTCGACGGTGGGCGGTTTCGTCGCCGGACGTTTCAGCCCCTCCGCCCACGTGGAGTCCGACTGGTTCTGGACCACCATCGTCGGCGGCCACGTCCCCCCGTGGCTCCCCGAGGCCGACACCCAGAACCGGACCGTCCTGCGGGCGTTCGCCGCCGCCGCCGGAGAGCTGGCGCGCGGTGGTTACACGGTGGTGGTGGACGGGATCGTCGGTCCCTGGTACCTCGATCTGGTCACCGATGAGCTCGGGCGGTCCGGGGCGGCCACCCACTATCTCGTTCTCCGGCCCCCCCTGGAGGTGGCCCTGGCCCGGGCCCGGTCCCGTGCCCCCCGGGCTCCGGGGACGGCCCCCCTGGCCGAGGAGGGTCCCATCCGGGAGATGTGGGAGCGGTTCCAGAACCTCGGAGCCTATGAACGGCACGTCCTCGACAACGGCGACCAGGACGAGACGCAGACGGCCGAGGCCGTGTGGAGGAGATTCGTGAACGGGACCGACCGGCTCTGAGGGAGCCGACCGGGCCGGCGACGTCTAGCCGGCGGTCAGCTCGGCCAGGAGCGTCACGGTGGGGTTCCCCCGGGTGAGCCAGCTGTCGTCGACGCCGAGACGCGAGAGCAGACGGGCGGCGCGGACCATGATGGCCCCGCTGCGGAGGGCGGCGAAGACCTCGAACCAGCGCAGATCGGCCAGGGGACGGCCCAGCCGCCTCTCGTAGGCCTCGACGGTGGCGTCGGTCCCGGGGAAGCCGGGCAGATCGCACCCGCAGCGTTCCACCGTCATCCGGTGCAGGACCAGGAACCAGGCCAGGTCCAGCTCGGCCGGGCCGACCGAGGCCATCTCGAAGTCGAGGACGGCGGCGATCGTCATGTCGTCGTCGACGAGGACGTTGCCGAGCTGGACGTCACCCCACAGCAGCGAGGCCGGGGGTTGGCGATCCGGGAGCCGGGTGCGGCACCAGGCCAGCGCGTGGGCGAACACCTCGGGCACGTCGTCCCCGGCCGCCCAGGAGAGATAGCGCGCCCAGCGGTCGACCTCGCCGGCCAGGTTCCCGTCCGTGGGCGGGGTCTCGGTGGACCGAGTCCCGTCGGTGGGCGGGACGCTGCCGCCGGGGAGGAAGTCGCAGCCACCGGCCCCGGGGATGCGGTGGATGCCGGCGAGCAGATCGAGGAAGCGACCGTGAAGGAGCGCCTGATCGTCGGCCGTGGCCTCGGCCAACCATCCGGTGCGCAGGAAGGGCTTGTCGGCTCGCACCACGCGCCCGTCGACACGCGGGCATGAGGAGGAAGGGTGCACCCACCCATGTCTCGTCGAGCTCGACGGCCAGGGGAACGACGGCCGGGAGCCCGGCGGACGCCACGATCTCCTGGACCCGTCCCTGGGCGGCGAAGTCGTAGACGGGGAACAGGCCGTCGCCGTTCGGGGGGAGGCGGGCCACCAGGTGCTCGGGCGTACCCCCCCCGCCCGCCGACGCGGCGCCGTCGGACCAGTCGACCTCGAGAAGGAGCGTCTCGCTCGACAGGCCGGTCGGTGGTTGGTCGATCGGGGCCAGGCGCGGGGCGGGCGCGAGGGGGCGCCACGCCTGCAGCCACCGGGTGAACCCGAGGCGGACCTCCTCGAGATCGCGGGCGGCGGAGATCCCCATAGAAGGGGCCCGACACTATCGTCGGCACGATGGCGACCGTGGCCCAGCTGCTGCTCGAGCGGGCCGATGACGACCACACCGGCCTCCGGTACGGCGACGCCTCGTGGACCTGGCGCCAGGTGGCGGAGGAGTCGGCGACACGGGCGTCGTGGATGGGACGCGTCCGCCACGAGGGGCCCTTCCACATCGGGGTCCTTCTCGAGAACGTCCCGGAGTACCTCTTCCTCCTGGGAGGGGCGGCGTTGAGCGGGGCCACGGTGGTGGGGATCAATCCGACGCGCCGGGGGGCCGAGCTGGCCGCCGACATCCGCCACACCGACTGCCAGGTCCTCGTCACCGACGGGGTCCAGCGCCGGCTGCTCGACGGACTCGACACCGGCGTCGAGCCGGGCCGGGTGTTCGTCGTCGACGAGCCGGCCTTCACCGCCGACGTCGGCACGGCGGGACTGTTCCCGGCGCGGCTCCCGTCCCCCGACGAGCTCTACCTCCTCCTGTTCACCTCCGGATCGACGGGGGCGCCCAAGGCGGTGCGGGTGAGCCAGGGACGGCTGGCCGACGCCGGCCTGGCGATGGCCGGGGGAGCCGGGTTCACCGCCGCCGACGTCCTCTACTGCGCCATGCCCCTGTTCCACGGCAACGCCTTGAACACGTGCGTGGTGCCGGCCATGGCGTCGGGCGCCTCCCTGGTGCTGCGCCGTCGGTTCTCGGCGTCGGGGTTCCTCCCCGACGTCCGTCGTTACGGGGTGACCTATTTCAACTACGTCGGCCGGGCCCTCGCCTACATCCTGGCCACCGAGCCGCAGCCCGACGACGGCCAGAACTCCCTGCGCTTCGGTTTCGGGACCGACGCGTCGCCGTCGGACATCTCGGCCTTCAAGAGGCGCTTCGGCTGCCCGATCGTCGAGGGGTACGGGTCGAGCGAGGGCGCCATCTCCATGAGCCGCGTCCCGGGGACTCCGCGTCAGGCCGTCGGTGTGCCGCCGCCGGGCACCGAGGTGGCCATCGTCGACCCCGTCTCCGGGCGCGAATGCCCCGCCGCGCGCCTCGACGCCGGGGGACGGCTGCTCAATGCGTCGGAGGCCATCGGGGAGATCGTCAGTCGCAACGGGGCCCGCCGTTTCGAGGGCTACTACGCCAACGCCGAGGCCGACGCCGAGCGGACCCGGGGCGGGTGGTTCTGGTCCGGTGATCTCGGATACCGCGACGAGGCCGGGTTCTTCTACTTCGCCGGACGCCCGGCCGACTGGCTGCGCGTCGACGGTGAGAATTTCGCCGCCGCCCCCGTGGAGCGGATCCTGGCCCGGTTCGCCGGGGTCGTCACCGCCTGTGTCTATCCGGTCCCCGATCCGCGCACCGGGGACCAGGTGATGGCCACCTTGGAGTTGGCCCCCGGGGCGCCGTTCGACCCGGCGGCCTTCGCCCGCTTCCTGGCCGACCAGGAGGACCTGGGCACGAAGTGGGCGCCGCGCTTCGTTCGCCTGGTGGAGCAGGTCCCGCTCACGGGGACCAACAAGGTGGACAAGCGTCCCCTGCGACGAGAGGCGTGGATGACCGACGATCCGGTGTGGTGGCGACCGCCCGCCGGCCGCGGCGCCGACGACGCGGCGCCGTACCGGTTGCTCACGGCGGAGGATGTCGAGGGCTTGCACGACGAGCTCGCCGCCCACGGCCGGACCGGACTGCTTGAATTCTGAAGCGTGGACGAGGACCCGGAGGAGATCCCCCGCGTGGTGCTGGCGGCCATCAAGGACCGGATGCACGCGCGCCGCCTCAGCCCGCCCGACGATCCCGGTCATCTCCAGGTGAGCCTCGGGACCGCCGACGACGACGTCCACGTGGTGGACGACGGGACGGAGCACTGCACGATCGGCCGGCCCGTGGGATACGCCCCCGACGGATGCGTCTACGTCCTGGTGGGGCGGATCTCGCGCTACGGCTACGAGCTGCTCAGAGACGGCGACGTCGAGCCCGCCCGCGCCTTCGACGAGGCGCGCGACATGACTCTCTGCGGTGTCTACGAGGTGGACGGGATCGTCGAGAACATCGCCCTCATCCGTCGCTTCCGCCATGTGGACGACGTCCCCGCCGACTACCTCCCGCCCGCTCCGTTCCTGGAGTTCTCCGAGGAGAACGTTCCGACCGACGAGGTCTAGGGGACCACCACCCGCTCCCAGCCCGGTCCGGCGGCCGAGCGGCGGGCGGCGTCGAGGACGGCCATGGCCGCCACCCCGTCGGCGAAGGTGGGCAGGGGTGGCTCGTCGGCCACCTCGAGACCGAGGATCCGCCGGCGGAAGGCCCGGGCCAGAGCGGTGTAGGGGCCCCGGTCGATGCCGGTGGCGTGGAGGAGGTCGTAGGCGGTGACGAGGAGGTCGGCGGGCGGCGGGACGGCCGCCTCCCCGACCATGTCGTCGGGCACGTCGACGGTCCGCTCCCCGTGGCGGTCGGCGATCCGGACGGTGTCCCCGGCGATCGTGAGGGTGCCGGCGGAGCCGGCGATGCGCGTGTGGATGAGCATCGGGCCCCAGGAGGCCGAGCTCGACTGCAGGACGCCGTCGACCCCGGAGCGGGTCCGGAAGTGGACCGTGTAGGCGTCCTCGACGTTCCAGGCGTGGTCCCGGGCCGGGCCGTCCGGTGGGGAGTGGTCCGCCACGGAGACGAGGCCGGCGCTCAGACCCTCGAACTCCCCCAGCGTGGTGCGGACCTGGTCGATGAGGTGGGTGGCGTGGGCGCCGAGCCACCCGCCTCCCTGGTCGGCGTCGGACCACCACGACGGGACCTCGGCGTCGGGACCGGCGAGCAGCGGGATGTGGAGGAGGAAGGTGGCCAGCCGGGGCTCGCCGATGGCGCCGTCGGCCACCAGCCGGGTGGCCAGACGCTGGCCGGTGGCCCAGCGAAACTCGGCCCCGACGAGATGGACGAGGCCGCTGCGGCGGGCGGCGTCGAGCATCGTCTTCGCTTCGGCGGCGTCGCCGGCCAGCGGCTTCTCGCACAGGACGTGCTTGCCGGCGGCCAGGGCCCGGAGGGTGAGGGGGGCGTGGGTGAGCGGCGGGGTGGCGATGGTGACGGCGTCCACGCCGGGCAGGGCCAGGGCGTCGTCCAACGAGGTCAGGGCGTGCGGGATGTCGAGGCGTCGGGCCCGCCCCTCGGTCCGGGGCCCGTCGCGGCCGACGAGCCCGAGGACGTCGAAGCCGGCGGCCCGCAGCGCCGGGACGTGGGTGAGGCAGCCGAAGCCGGTGCCCACGACCACCACCCCGACGGTCTCCGCGTCCCCGGTCGTCACCCCGTCGCCCCTTCCGGGCCGACGGCGCCGGGCCCGGAGGCGTTCTAGGGGAACGCCGCCCGATCCGCAAGACAGCGGGTTTCCCGTGAACGTCGTCCCGTCCCCGTCCGTACTCCCGGTGCAACCCCCCGCGTCCAGCTCCGGAACCGGTATCCGCCCCCGGTCCGGGGCTGGACGTGCGTCGCCGCGTCCGGCGCGCCGGGCGGGTCGCAACGCCCCCGACCCGGTTCCGCCCGTGGCGTAGTGTCGGGTCCGCACGAGGCAGGAGAGGGAGGTCGTCATGGGATTGATGGACAAGGTCAAGGCGCAGGCCACACAGCTGGCCGACAAGGCCCAGCAGGCGGGCCAGGCCGGGCAGGCCAAGCTGGCCGACTTCCAGGCCAAGCGCAACGCCGACGGCCTGCTGCTCGAGCTGGGCGGGATCGTCTACAGCCAGAAGGTGGGCCGGGCCGCCGCCGGTGCCGACGCGCGGATCGCCGAACTGGTGGGCCAGGTGCAGGCGTTCGAGGCGGAGCACGGTGCCGTCGGCGTGACCGCGGCCGACGGCGGCGGCGACGCCGTGCCCACCGCGACCACGGCGCCACCGACCGCCACGGCGCCGACGGCACCCCCACCGGCGGCGTCGGCCGGACCGATTCCCCAGGCCCAGTACGGTTCGGGGCAGAGCTGAGCTGAGCAGACCGATGCGTGGCACCGGGCCCCGGGGGCCCGGTGCCCGTCGCCGGATTGGTGGGGCACCGGGTGCCCGGGTACCGGCGGGCGTCGCCGACCGCGGCCCGCGGGTCGCCGAGGGGGGAGTGGACCGATGGCGTGGGACTTCACCACGGAACCGGAGTTCCAGGAGAAGCTCGACTGGATGGACGGGTTCGTCCGTGAGGAGATCGAGCCCCTCGATCTGGTGTGGGGCGGACGCGCCTTCCATCCCCTGGACGACACGCTGCGGAAGGTCGTCGATCCCCTGAAGCAACAGGTGCGGGAGCGGGGCCTGTGGGCGTGCCACCTCGGTCCCGAGCTCGGCGGCGAGGGATACGGACAGCTGAAGCTCTCGCTCATGAACGAGATCCTGGGCCGGAGCCAGTGGGCGCCGATCATCTTCGGGACACAGGCACCCGACACCGGGAACGCCGAGATCATCGCCCACTACGGGACCGAGGAGCAGAAGGAGCGTTACCTGCGCCCCCTGCTCAACGGGGAGATCTTCTCGTCGTACTCGATGACCGAGCCGCAGGGTGGGTCCGACCCCACCCGCTTCACCACCCGGGCGCGGCGCGACGGTGACGAATGGGTGCTCGAGGGCTGGAAATTCTTCTCCTCCAACGCACGGACGGCCTCCTTTCTCATCGTCATGGCCGTGACCAACCCCGACGTGAGCGCCTACCAGGGGATGTCGATGTTCCTCGTCCCGACGGACACCCCGGGGGTGGAGATCGTGCGCAACGTGGGGCTGATGGGCGAGTCCCTGCACGACGAGGACGCCGGGATGCACGCGCTCATCCACTACGACGAGGTCCGGCTGCCGGCCGACAGCCTGCTCGGCGGCGAGGGCCAGGCGTTCGCCATCGCCCAGACCCGCCTCGGGGGCGGCCGGATCCATCACGCCATGCGGACGGTGGGGATCTGCCAGAAGGCCCTCGACATGATGTGCGAGCGGGCCCTGTCACGCGAGACCCAGGGCAGCCTGCTGGCCGACAAGCAGAGCGTGCAGAACTACGTCGCCGATTCGTACGCGCAGCTGATGCAGTTCCGCCTGTTCGTCCTCTACGTGGCCTGGGAGATCGACGAATACCAGGACTACCGCAAGGTCCGCCACGACATCGCCGCCATCAAGGTGCTCACGCCGCAGGTGCTGCACGACATCGTCCAACGCTCCATCCAGGTCCACGGGGCGCTCGGGGTGTCCAACGAGATGCCGCTCGGGCGGATGTGGATGATGGCGCCGATCATGGGCCTGGTGGACGGGCCCAGCGAGGTGCACCGGGTGACGGTGGCCCGCCAGGTCCTGAAGCGCTACCGGGCGGCCCCGGGGCTGTGGCCGACCGAGCACCTGCCGGAGAAGATCGCCGCCGCCCGCCAGAAATTCGCCGAGTACCTCGAGCTCGAGGTGGCGAACCTCTGATGGCGGGGACACCATCGGGGACACCGTCGGTCGCCCGGTCCGGGGCCCGGCCGGGGGCGACGACGGCCGAGGAGGACGAGGAGCGGACCCGCGGGCTGATCGACGAGGCTCTCCTGGCGCGGTGGATGGACGAACGGGATCTTCCCGGTGCCGGGGAACCCCTCGACGCCGTCTTCATCACCGGGGGTGCCTCCAACGAGCTCTTCGAGGTCCGTCGGGGGGACTACCGGGTGGCGCTGCGGCGCCCACCGCGGATCGTCCCCGCCGGCCGCAACGAGACGATGCTGCGCGAGTACCGGCTGCTGGCCGCCCTGGCCGACACCGACGTGCCCCACGCCCGCGCCGTGGCCGTGTGCGACGACCCCGACCTCATGGGGGGCTGCTTCTATCTCATGGAGTTCGTCGACGGCTGGTCGCCCCTCGGTGGCGGCGGGTGGCCGGCGCCGTTCGACACCGATGCCGAGGGCCGCCGGGGTCTGGCCTTCCAACTGGTGGACGGGATCGCCAAGCTGTCGCGGGTCGACTGGGAGGCCAGGGGGCTGGCCGGCTTCGGTCGTCCCGACGGCTTCCACGAGCGTCAGGTGGACCGGTGGATGAGCCACCTGGCCGCCGTGCAATTCCGCGACATCCCCGGTCTGGACGCCGCCGCCGCCTGGCTGCGGACCCACCAGCCGCGCCGGTACCGGCCGGGGATCATGCACGGTGACTACCAGTTCGCCAACGTCATGTTCCGCCACGGGGCGCCGGCGCGCCTGGCCGCCATCGTCGACTGGGAGATGGCCACCGTGGGCGACCCCCTCCTGGACCTGGGGTGGGTCATCCAGGGGTGGCTCGATCCCGACGAGGAGAGGACCACCGGCAGCTATGTCGACTACAGCGACATGCCCAGCCGGGCCGAGCTTCTGGACTACTACGCCACCGAGAGCGGGCGGCCCGTGGACGACATCGACTACTACGTGATCCTGGCCCGCTTCAAGCTGGCCGTGGTCCTCGAGGCCGGCTACGCCCGGGTGGTGAAGGGCGAGGCCGACAATCCCAAGATGGAAGCGTTCGGTGACGTCGTTCTCTCCCTGGCCGAGAAGGCGGCTGACCTCGCCGGGACGTCGACTCTTCGGTGAGGGTCGTCGACCCCGTGGACCCAGGACCCTGGCGGACCCCGGCCGAGCGCTTCGACCTGACCGGGAAGGTGGCCCTCGTCACGGGGGGGAGCCGCGGGCTGGGGCGGTCGATGGTCCAGGCCTTCGCCGCCGCCGGGGCCGACGTGGTGGTGACGAGCCGGAAGCTCGAGGCCTGCCAGGCCGTGGCCGGCGAGGTGACGGCCGCCACCGGTCGCCGGGCGGTGGCCCTGGCCTGCAACGTGGGGAGGTGGGACGAGCTCGACGGCCTGGTCGAGGGCGCCTACGGGGCCTTCGGCCGGGTGGACGTCCTCGTCAACAACGCCGGGATGTCCCTTCTCTACGCCGAGGTCACCGAGGTCACCGAGGCCCTGTGGGACAAGGTCGTCGACCTCAACATGAAGGGAGTCTTCCGCCTGACGGCCCTGGTCGGGAGCAGGATGGTCCGGGACGGGGGCGGTTCCATCGTGAACGTCAGCTCGGTGGGGTCGATCAGGCCCAACCCGTCGATCCTCCCCTACGCGGCGGCCAAGGCCGGGATGAACAGCCTAACCGACGGGTTCGCCAGGACCTACGGGCCGTCGGTCCGGGTCAACTGCATCATGGCCGGCCCCTTCTTCACCGACGTGTCCAAGGCCTGGGACATGGACGCCATCGCCGTCGGCCTGCAGCGCCACGCGCTCGGGCGCGGGGGCCAGCCCGACGAGGTGGTGGGCGCCGCCCTCTACTTCGCCAGCGACGCGTCGAGTTTCACGACCGGTGCCGTCCTGCGCGTCGACGGCGGGATCCCCTAGACCGCCAATTCGGGCCGGGCGCCCAGCCCGCCCGGTCCCGGGCCGTCAGGCGCCGGAGCCGAAGAAGGGGTTCCGGGGGTCGTCGCGCCCGGCCAGGAGGTCCCCCAGGTCGGGGGTGCCATCGCGTCCGGCCTCGAGCGCCAGGCGGGTGGCCCGGCGGTTGTTCTGGTAGACGGCCGTCTCGTCGGCGGCCGCCGGGTCGACCCAGACGGCGGCGATGAGCAGGAGGTGGTCGACGTCGCCGGCGGCGATGACGTCGTCGGCCACGGCCCACAGGGTCCCCGAGGCCACCCCGGCCTGGGCCGCTCCCCAGGTGAGGCGCTCGTGCCCGGGACCCGAGAGCGGCGCCTTGTTGACGAAGAGGGTGGGCGGTTTCACGGCCAGGCCGGGCCGCAGGACGCAGACGAAGGCCACGTGGCCCGGTCGGGGCATGGCCAGAGCGGTGGCCCAGGCCGACTCGACCGGGCCGCCCCGGGCTCCGAGGACGGTGTTGACGTGGGCGGCGTGGACGCCCGATCCGACGAAGGCCTCGCCGATCCCGGTGCCGTCCCGGGCCGGGGGCGGCGGGGTCACCCCGGCGGCCACGTCGTCGGGGGGTGGGGGAAGGGCTCGGTGCGGCCGTAGCGGTCCATCCGCAGGAGGTCGCTGCCCACGGTCGCCGGCCCGGTGTCGTAGGCGAGGAGCCCGACATGGCGCAGGGTCCGGCCGCCGATCGGGCTGACCCGGTGCAGCGAGTGGCGACCCTCGAAGACGAGGAGCGTCCCCGGCGTCATGGCCAGCGTGGTGACGCTGGAGTGGTCGCCGTCGAGGACCCGGGCCACCTCGCCGTAGCGCTCGTCGTCGGCGCTGCGGATGCGGGGGGCCACCTCGAAGTGCCCGCCGGTGTCGGCGGACTGGATGGCCAGGGAGACCACGAAGTCGGTCTGGTCGAAATGCCACTGGAGCTCGTCACCGTCACCCATCACGGCCAGGTTGAGGGCGCCGAAGGGATCGCCGTAGCGGTAGAGGGGCCCTCGGTCGAGGATGGCGGCCACGAGCCCGAGCACGGGGTCCCACTCGTAGAGCCGGCGCAAGGGCGACGTCCGGGGGATGACGTCGTAGCCCACGGCGGCCACGGCGTAGGGCGCGAACCGCAGGCGGGGATGGTCGGCGGGGAGTTCGAAATCGGGGATCTCCAGGTAGGCCGTCCCGAGACCACCGGAGTGGTGCGCCCGGGGTGCGAGGGACGTGGCGTCCTCCACCAGGGTGGTGACCCCGGCGGCGCCGATGAAGCCCGGGAGCTCGGCGGCCCCGATGGCCGCCAGTTGGGCCCGGGCCTCGGCGACGACCCCCCGGCCCGTGGGCCCCGACAGGTCGGAGAGGGGATAGCGGACGAGGTCGACGAGATCGGAGAGCCCGGTGTCGGTGGCCATGGCGTTGCTCGCGAACATAACCCCGCCACTCGGTGCGGTGTCTTCTTGGTGATGCAAGGTGGCGACTTCCGTGCAGAAAGTGGTCACCAGGAACAGCGCTATTCGTGGTGTGGCTCCGTCTCACCGCGACTTAATCATCAAGTGTGACGATTGTCACCACTTCTCGTGGCAGGAAGGATTGCAGCTGAGGGAACCAACGACAAGGAGAGATAAAGTGAACGTGTCCCGTAGTTTCGTACGGCTGGTATCCATAGCCGTCGTTGTGAGCATGCCGCTTCTCGGCATGTCGGGAGTCGCTTCGGCGGCTGCCAAGGGTTCGCAGAAGTGGTGTGCCCACCACTCGGGCAAGGCCGCCGCCAAGGCCGGCTGCGCCACCACTGGTGGTGGCGGCACCGGCGGTCCTCCGCCGGTGACCGAGATCCAGGTGACCGTCTCCCCGAACCCCGTCATCGAGACGGGTGTCTCGGAGATCCACGCCGTGGTCCAGGTCGAGGCCCAGCCGTCCTTCGCCGGCGACAACGTGTTCATCTACTCGCAGCAGCTGATCAACTCGTGCGAGGACGTCAACTTCAAGTACAACGAGGGCGTCGACGACCCGTCGGTCTCCCAGGGCGAGAGCGCCACGGTGCCCTTGGACAACGACGGCAACGTCACGGTGGAGCTCGACGCCACCGAGTGCGCCCCCGGGCCCAGCCTGGTCGAGGCCGACCTGGTGGCGGCGCCGTACTACACGGCCACCACGACGCTGCAGGCCCAGCCCCCGAACGTGACCCCCGAGGGTCTCACGGCGTTCCCGAACCCCGAGGTCGAGACGGGCGACGGAACCTACAGCGGGTCCAACGTCTACGCCGTCTTCTACTTCGAGGACGCTCCGGTCTACGCCGAGACGCCGGTGGAGATCTCCTCCGCCCAGCTCCAGAACCGCTGCCTCGGTGGCGAGACCTGGGACGCCGGTAACGGCGGCAGCGGCGACGCCACCGGCGGGACCACCACCTTGGACAACGACGGCAACGCGGTGTTCATCTTCGAGGGCATCTCCTGTGCCCCCGGCGACTCGGTGGTCGTCGGTGACGGGGTCAAGTCGGGCGACACCTTCACCACCACCTACACGATCACCGCACCGACACCGACCGTCGCCTGAGCCTCGGTCACGCAATTCCCGACTGACAAACCGGCAAGACGTGGAGAGGGGGGGCCGTGGGGCCCCCCCTCTCTGCGCGTCACCACACCATCTCGTCGGGTGAGTTCGCGGCGGCGTTAAGCAACGATTCGTGGTAGCTCACCTTCTAAGAGCGTCATATTCATCAACTGTGACGATTGTCACCACATCGTGTGGCAGTCAGGATGCATGAGAGGGAAATTGACGACAAGGAGAAGTCCCGTGACCGTGTCCCGTAAGTTTGTGCGGCTGCTTTCGCTGGCCGTCGTTGTGAGCATGCCGGTGATGGGCCTGGCGGGAGTCGCCTCGGCGGCTGCCAAGGGTTCGCCGGCATGGTGTGCCAAGCACCCCGGCAAGGCCGGCAAGGCCGCTGGCTGCACCAGCAGTGGTGGTGGCGGCACCGGCGGTCCTCCGCCCGTGACCGAGATCCAGGTGACCGTGGACCCGAACCCCGTCATCGAGACGGGTGTCTCGGAGATCCACGCCGTGGTCCAGGTCGAGGCGCAGCCCGCCTTCGCCGGCGACGACGTCTTCATCTACTCCCAGCAGCTCCTCAACTCCTGTGATGAAGTCACGTACAAGTACAACGAAGGCGACGACCCGTCGGTCTCCCAGGGCGAGAGCGCCACGGTGCCCTTGGACAACGACGGCAACGTCACGGTGGAGCTCGACGCCTACGAGTGCGCCCCCGGGCCCAGCCTGGTCGAGGCCGACCTGGTGGCGGCGCCGTACTACACGGCCACCACGACGCTGCAGGCCCTGCCGCCGAACGTGACCGCCCCCGGTCTCACCGCCTTCCCGAACCCCGAGGTCGAGACGGGCGACGGAACGCTGACCGGGTCCAACGTGTACGCCGTCTTCTACTTCGAGGACAACCCCGTGTACGCCGAGACCCCGGTGGAGATCTCCTCAGCCCAGCTCCAGAACCGCTGCCTCGGTGGCGAGACCTGGGACGCCGGTAACGGCGGCAGCGGGGACAAGACCGGTGGGACCACCACCTTGGACAACGACGGCAACGCCGTCTTCATCTTCGAGGGCATCTCCTGTGCCCCCGGAAACTCCACGGTGGTCGGTGACCTGGTCGGTGGGACGCACGACACCTTCACGACCGTGTACACCATCACGGCACCGACACCGACCGTCGCCTGACAGGGCGGTCAGCCAAGTCCCGACTGACAACCAGAGACTGCGCACGAGAGGGGGTCCCAGGGCCCCCTCTCGGCGCGTCACGGCACGGTTCGGTCTGGTGGCTGTCCATGCCGCAAAGAGAGCGCTATACGTGACTGACTCCCGTCTTACTGCGTCATGTTCATCAACTGTGACGATTGCCACCACGCCATGTGACGTCCAGGATGGGATGAAAGGGAAATTGACGACAAGGAGAAGTCCCGTGACCGTGTCCCGTAAGTTTGTGCGGCTGCTTTCGCTGGCCGTCGTTGTGAGCATGCCGGTGATGGGCCTGGCGGGAGTCGCCTCGGCGGCTGCCAAGGGTTCGCCGGCATGGTGTGCCAAGCACCCCGGCAAGGCCGGCAAGGCCGCTGGCTGCACCAGCAGTGGTGGTGGCGGCACAGGCGGTCCTCCGCCCGTGACCGAGATCCAGGTGACCGTGGACCCGAACCCCGTCATCGAGACGGGTGTCTCGGAGATCCACGCCGTGGTCCAGGTCGAGGCGCAGCCGGCCTTCGCCGGCGACCCGGTGTTCATCTACTCCCAGCAGCTCCTCAACTCGTGCGACGAGGTCGAGTTCAAGGCCAACCACAACAGCTGGCCGTCGAAGGATCTGGGCGAGAGCGCCACGGTGAACCTCGACAACGACGGCAACGCCACGGTGGAGCTCGACGCCTACGAGTGCGCCCCCGGGCCCAGCCTGGTCGAGGCCGACCTGGTGGACGCCCCTTACTACACGGCCACCACGACGCTGCAGGCCCTGCCGCCGAACGTGACCGCCCCCGGTCTCACCGCCTTCCCGAACCCCGAGGTCGAGACGGGCGACGGAACGCTGACCGGGTCCAACGTGTACGCCGTCTTCTACTTCGAGGACAACCCCGTGTACGCCGAGACCCCGGTGGAGATCTCCTCCGCCCAGCTCCAGAACCGCTGCATGACCGGCGAGACCTGGGACGCCGGTAACGGCGGCAACGGCGATGCCACCGGCGGCTACACCACCCTGGACAACGACGGCAACGCCGTGTTCGTCTTCGAGGGCATCTCCTGTGCCCCCGGAAACTCCACGGTGGTCGCTGACCTGATCGGTGGGACGCACGACACCTTCACGACCGTGTACACCATCACGGCTCCGACGCCGACCGTCGCCTGACAGGGGCGGTCAGCCAAGTCCCGACTGACAACCAGAGACAGCGCGGCGAGGGGGCCCCCAGGGCCCCCTCGGCGCGTCACGGCCCGGTTGGCGGCGGCGGGCGGGGCCCCGGTCGTGGGGCCGGGCCACCGACCACCCGCCCCGGGCCGGGCCCCGTCCGTCCCCGCAGGAGTGGCGCCCGCCCCCTCGCCCCCGTCTTCGGTGCTCGACAGTGGCCGTCACCTCCCGAAAAGTGGTCAATTTTGATGACACTTTCGGTGGCCAGAGGCGCTCTCAGGGCATTATTCGTCATCTCTGACGATTGTCACGGCCCTACGCACGGATGAAGATGCCGTGGGGATCCAACGACAAGGAGAGAGCAAATGAACGTTCGGCGTAGTTTTGTGCGGTTCACCGCACTGACGGTCGTCGCCGCCATGCCGCTTATGGGGATGGCGGGAGTCGCCTCGGCGGCTGCGAAGGGTTCGCCCAAATGGTGCGCAGCCCACTCGAAGGCGGCCAAGAAGGCGGCTGCCTGCAACACCACACCCGGTGGCGGTAGCGGGAGCGGTGGCGGGACCGGTGGGGCTCCTCCGCCCGTGACCGAGATCCAGGTGACCGTCTCCCCGAACCCCGTCATCGAGACGGGTGTCTCGGAGATCCACGCCGTGGTCCAGGTCGAGGCCCAGCCGGCCTTCGCCAACGACCCGGTGTTCATCTACTCGCAGCAGCTGCTCAACTCGTGTGAGGACGTCGAGTTCTCGCAGAACAGCGGCGACGAGCTGTCGGACGGCCTGGGCGAGAGCGCCACGGTGATCCTGGACAACGACGGCAACGCCACGGTGGAGCTTGACGCCACCGAGTGCGCCCCCGGGCCCAGCCTCGTCGAGGCCGACCTGGTGAACGCCCCGTATTACACCGCCACCACCGTCCTCCAGGCTCTGCCGCCGAACGTGACCGCTCCTGGTCTCACGGCGTTCCCGAACCCTGAGGTCGAGACCGGCGACGGAACACTGACCGGGTCCAACGTCTACGCCGTCTTCTACTTCGAGGACAACCCCGTGTACGCGGAGACTCCGGTGACGATCTCGTCGACCCAGCTCCAGGACCGTTGCCTCGAGAACGAGGGCTGGACGGCCGGGAACGGCGGTAGCGGGAACAAGACCAGTGGGACCACCACCTTGGACAACGACGGCAACGCCGTCTTCATCTTCGAGGGCATCTCGTGTGCTCCCGGGGCGTCCGTGGTGGTCGGTGACCTGGTCGGTGGTACGCACGACACCTTCACCACCAACTACGTCATCACGGCACCGACGCCGACCGTCGCCTAACTGGCGGTCAGCCGGGTCCGACGGACAACGGCAACACGCACGAGAGGGGGGCCCCAGGGCCCCCCTCTCGCGCGTGGTGGTCCCGGCGGACAGGATGGGGCCATGGTGCGCAGCGCCTTCGGATCGGAACAGCTGCCCGTCGGCCTGCGGGTCCTGGTGGGGCGGCGCCCGGCCTGACGCCGCCGTCAGGACGGGGTGACGGCCGGTGGGTCGATCGTGTAGGTCGTGTTGTAGGTCGTGTGGGCGCCCCCCACGACCTCGCCGATGACGGCGGACGTGCCCGCCGCGCACGACGATCCGGTGAACGTGAAGACGGCGTTGCCGTCGTTATCGACGGTGGCGGTCGCCGTGGGCCCGGTCGTCGTTCCCTGGTTCGACGTCCACGTCACCCCCCCGAGACAGCGGCTGGCCAGCTGGGCCGAGCTGATCTGCACCGTGGTCTCGGCGTAGACGGGGTCGGTCTCCACGTAGAAGACGGCGTAGACGTCGGAGAAGCCACTGGCGGTGGTGTCGCCCGTCTCCACCTCGTTGGCGGGGTAGCCCACCACCCCGGACGGCGTGACGTTCGGGGGCAGGACGCTCAGCGTCGTGGTGGCCGTGAGGTACGGGGCGACGACCAGATCGGCTTCGACCAGGCTCGGCCCCGGGGCGCAGTCGGACCCGGTGAGGGTCACCGTGGCGTTGCCGTCGTCGTCGAGGACGACCTGGATCGGATAGGTCGGACCGTGGACTCCGGGTTGCAGGGAGCCGAAGGAGACGGCGGCACAGGAGTCGACCAGTTGTGACGAGTCGATGTTGACCAGGTCACCGGCGAACGACGGACAGGCCTCCACCTGGACGACGGCCCGGACGTCGGAGTCTCCGGTCTCGACCAGGGGGTTGGGGCTGATCGACACGGAGATGCCGCACGGGGGTGGTCCGGGCCTGACCTTCACCGATGCCTTGGCGTTCTCGGTCGGCGCCGGTAGCCCGGAGACGACGCTCGTGCCGGTGGCGGTGGCCTTGTCGGTGAACGTGACGGTCTTGGCCGTCGAGTTGGTGAGGGTGATCGTGCAGGTGAAGGTCCAGGTGGCGCCCGGGTCCAGCGTCGCCGCGTTCTTGTCGGAGCTGCTCACGAAAGTCGCCGGTCCGCACAGCGATCCCGTCACCTTCACGTCGGTGATGCCGATGCTCCCGGTGTTGGTCTCCAGGTAGGTGAACGTCACCGACGTTCCGTTGGCGATGACCTTGGCGCTGGCCGTCTCCTTGAGCGAGGTCGAGGGAATGGCGGTCACCACGATGGTGGCCGAGGCCGTGATGCTGGGGGCGTTGGTGGCCGACGCCGTGGCCGTGTTCTTGTAGGTCCCCGACGACGCCAGGGTGGTGGCGCTCGAGATGTGGACCGAGGCCGACGCCCCCGGGGCCATGTTGCCGAAGCTGCAGGAGAGGACCTGGGATCCCACCGCCCCGGCGACGGAGCAGCTGCCCGGACCGGAGTAGGCGGGCGAGACGGACCAGTCGATGCCCGTCCCCGCCGGCAAGGGGTCGTTCAGGGTGACGGATGTGGCCGTGGCCGTCCCGGCGGCCGAGGAGTTGGCCACCGTGACGGTGAAGCCGATCGTGGTGCCGACCGACACCGGGGTGGCGTCGGCCGTCTTGGTGATGGAGAGAGCGGGCGCCTCCACCACGATGGTGGCCGAGGCCGTGATGCTGGGGGCGTTGGTGGCCGACGCCGTGGCCGTGTTCTTGTAGGTCCCCGCCGACGCCAGGGTGGTGGCGCTCGAGATGTGGACCGAGGCCGACGCCCCCGGGGCCATGTTGCCGAAGCTGCAGGAGAGGACCTGGGATCCCACCGCCCCAGCGACGGAGCAGCTGCCCGGACCGGAGTAGGCGGGCGAGACGGACCAGTCGATGCCCGTCCCCGCCGGCAAGGGGTCGTTCAGGGTGACGGATGTGGCCGTCCCCGTCCCGGCGGCCGAGGAGTTGGCCACGGTGACGGTGAAGCCGATGGTGGTGCCGACCGACACCGGGGTGGCGTCGGCCGTCTTGGTGATGGAGAGAGCGGGCGCCTCCACCACGATGGTGGCCGAGGCCACGACGCTCGGTGCGTTGGTGGCGCTGGCGGTGGCCGTGTTCAGGTACGTGCCGGCCGACGACGCCGTGGTGGCGCTCGAGATGTGGACCGAGGCCGACGCCCCCGGGGCCATGTTGCCGAAGCCGCAGGAGAGGACCTGGGACCCCACCGCCCCGGCAACGGAGCAGCTGCCCGGACCGGAGTAGGCGGGCGAGACGGACCAGTCGATGCCCGTCCCCGCCGGCAAGGGGTCGTTCAGGGTGACGGATGTGGCCGTCCCCGTCCCGGCGGCCGAGGAGTTGGCCACGGTGACGGTGAAGCCGATGGTGGTGCCCACCGACACCGGGGTGGCGTCGGCCGTCTTGGTGATGGAGAGTCCCGGAGCCTGGACCACGACGGTGGCCGAGGCCACGACGCTGGCGGCGTTGGTGGCCGACGCCGTGGCGGTGTTCTTGTAGCTGCCGGCCGACGACGCCGTGGTGGCGCTCGAGATGTGGACGGAGGCCGACGCCCCCGGGGCCATGTTGCCGAAGCTGCAGGCGAGGACCTGGGACCCCACCGCCCCGGTGACGGAGCAGCTGCCCGGACCGGAGTAGGCGGGCGAGACGGACCAGTCGATGCCCGTCCCCGCCGGGAGCGGGTCGTTCAGCGTGACGGAGGTGGCCGTGGCCGTCGTGGAGGAATTGCCCACCGTGACGGTGAAGCCGATGGCGGTGCCGACCGACACCGGGGTGGCGTCGGCCGTCTTGGTGATGGTGAGGACGGGTGTGATGACCGTGAACGGCTCGCACGTCCCCGTGGATGGGAGGTAATTGGTGTCGCCGTTGTAGGTGGCCAGGAAGGAGTCGCTCCCACCGGCCAGCGGTCCCTCGACGTCGGAGGTGGCCACCCCCCCGGCGGTGAGGCCCGTGGTCCCCGCCCCCGTGCCCTTGCCCGTGCACGTGCCGTTGGTGAAGAAGGTGAAGGCCACCGTCCCCGTGGGGGCGGCACCCCCCGCCACCCCGGACACGGTGGCCTGGTCGGTGACCGACGAGCCGGCCGACACCGAGGTGACGGTCTGACCACCCTGTTGGACGGTGGTCACGATCGAGCTGGGCGCCTGGACCCAGGTCTTGGTGGCCGACGGGCTGTCACCACTGGCGTCGGGCCCGTCGGTGGTCCTGGTCAGGACGACCCCGGCCACCGAGACCGTCACCGACGCCGTGGCCGTGGTGACCCCCGTGGTGGGGGAGCTGATGGTGAAGGTGCACGAGCCACTGACCGTGCCCGTCGTGCCGCAGGTCCCGCCGGTGATCGTGGCGGTGGCCCCGCCGGCGTTGGACAGGGACAGCGTCGGCTTGGTGCCGTCGGGTGCGGCCACCGAGCCGGTGCCCGGGTTCACGCCCACCGTGACCGTGAAGGTGTGCGTGGCCCCCACCGGATTGCTGGCGGTGAGCGGCGCGATGGTGATGTCGGCGTCGACCACCGTGAGGGGCTCGCACGACCCCGTCGACCCGGCATAGGCCGGGTTGCTCGGGTCGCCGTCGTAGGTGGCCTGGAAGGCGTACTGCCCCGCCGTGCCCGGCGTGAAGTTGAACCCCGTGGCGTCCACCTGGCCGCTGCCGTTGAGGGTGAGAGGACTGCTCGTCGAGGTGGGTGAGCCCGAGCACGTCTTGTTCGAGAACCAATTGATCGTCACGGTCCCGGTGGGCGTGGGGCTGCCCCCGGGAGCGCTCGGGTCGGGGGAGACGGTGACCGAGTCGTGGACGGTCGTGCCCACCGCCACCGTCGTCACCGGGGTGTCGCTGCTGTTCAGGATCGTGGTGGCGGTGTCCGAGGGCAGCTGCTGGACGATCGTGCTGCCGCCGGTGCCGGCGAACTGGTTGCCGCTGGGGCAGCTGATCCCGCTCTCGCACAGCGACTGCCACGTGAAAGTGACGGTGTCGGTCAGCTTATGACTGGGGAGGTCGTAGTCGAGCGGGGCCACGGTGTAGAAGGTGTAGCCCTCCGTCTCGATCCCCGCGTCCCAGGGGATCGTGCACATGATCGCACCCACGTAGGGACTCGCCGTCGTTCCCAGACCGCTTCCCCCGGTGCACGATGCCATGGCACTCGGATTGGCGATGCCCGGGTCGAAGATCAGCTGGAGCGATCCGAGGATGTTCCCGGAGTCGACCGGGCCGCCCGCCGACTCGACGATGTCGTCGATGGCGGTGATGGTGATCCCGTCGTGGAAGCCGTCGGTGTCCTGGATGGCGTAGGAACATTCGTAGGGCTGGCCGACGTCGGTGGTCGTCCCCGCGGGGTCCCCGGGCCCACAGACCTTGGAGGGGGACACGCCGTGGCGGGGCGTGGCCACCGCAGCCGAACCCCCGATGACCGCGGCGGGCACGGCCAGCGCCGCCGCCGAGACGAGCATGGCGACTCGTCGGAGGCGACGGGAAGGTGGGTTCACTCTGGCGACCTCTCTCGTGGACTGACCTCTCTTGTGGCGAAACGGCTGCCCCCGCCTGGCGACGGCGGCTCCTGACGCCCCCGTTTCACAACGAGATCACAACGTCACAGTGCTACTCCGGCAATCCGCACGTCACAACTGTCAATTTTGACAACTCCCCACGTCGGACAGGCCGCAGGGCGTGACCGAATCTGGTGGGGGACGTCGGAGCCACGAACCAGAGCTCCTCGGAGGCCCTGCCGTCGCCCGCCGCCACTGGTGGTGACGGGCCCGGCACCGGAGCCCGGGGGCGGGGCCGGGCCGGGCACCGTCCCGCCGGGGTGGGCGGCTCAAGATGTCCCCCCCGACGTGCCGAAACGTCTGGTGACGATGAAAAGAGAAGCCGCCTTTCCTGACGCCGACCGACCGGGTGGAGCCCCCCCGGCGGGCTCGCCGCCGGGCGCCCGTCGTCGGCGTCTCGTGCGGGCCTCCTCCGCCCTCGGCTCGATCCTTCTCGCCGGGGGGGTCGGGCTGGTGCCGGCCGGGCCGGCCGCCGCCTTCACCCTCAACGCCATCCAGTTGGACAACGGCACGTGCGTGCAGAACCTCCAGCTCGGCTCCGACCCCACCGCCAGTTCCAGCCACACCCCCTCGTTCCTCCTCACCGGGGACGGGCCGCTGTCCTCGTATCAGTTCTCCATCGACGGCACCGTCATCGGGACCTTCGGCGCCAACGCCTCCGGAAACGTCTGCATCGACGACACCACGGCGCTGAGCGAGGGCGCCCACCAGCTGACCGGCCAGGAGCTGGCACCGCACCCCTCCAACCTCATTAGCCCCTTCAGTTTCACGGTCGACACCGTGCCGCTCGCCCCGCCGTCGGAACCGGTTCTCGACCCCGCCACCGATTCCGGAGCCCCGGGCGACGACATCACCAACCACCCGAGCCTGCGCCTGGACGGGACCAGCGTTCCGAGCGTGCCGATCCGCATCCTCGAGAACGGCAGGCTGGTGGGCGGCGCCATGGCGAGCTCGACCGGCCTCTGGACGGCGATGACGAATCCGCTCCCCGCCGGGAGCAACGTCCTCAGTGCGGCCACCGTCAGCGAAGCCGGCGTCCAGAGCACGCCGTCCCCGGCGGTGACGGTCACCATCATCACGGCCCCGCCCCCTGCTCCGCCGGCGCCGACACTCGACCCGGCGTCGGGTTCCGGAGGGTCGGCCACGGTGCCCGACCCCACGGTCGACGGCGCCGGGGCACCGGCCGGGGACACGATCACCGTCTTCGTGGACGGCGCCGAGGTGGGGAGCACCGACGCCGACGTCTCGGGCGATTGGCGCGCCACGCTTCCCGTCCTGGCGGCGGGGTCGCACTCGGTGACGGCCACGGCCACCGACGTGGCGGCGAACACGTCCGCCCCCTCGGCTCCTCTGGTTGTCACGGCGGACGCCCCGACGGTGCCCGGTATCCCGACCCTGTCGGCGACGGCGGGCGACGGCTCGGTCACGCTCAGCTGGAGCGTGGCCACCGACGGCGGATCCCCCGTGTCCTCCTACGACGTCTACCGGGGGACCTCACCGGGGTCCGAGACGCTGCTCGGCCCGGTCACCGCCGCCACGGACACCGACACCTCGGTGACGAACGGGACCACCTATTACTACGAGGTGAGCGCCATCAACGACGTCGGCCAGGGGTCACTCTCCGACGAGGTGGCGGCCACCCCCTTCGCTCCCGGACAGGCACCGACCATCACGAGCAGCCCGGCCGTCACGGCCCGGATCCGCCACGTCCTCAGTTTCACCGTGACCGCCACCGGCTCTCCCGACCCGACGTTCTCCGCGTCGGGGTCGTTGCCCCGGGGGATGAGCTTCAACGTGGTCACCGGCGTGCTGTCGGGCATGGCCAGGACCGGTACCAAGGGAACCTACGAGCTGACCATCACCGCCGCCAACGCCACGGGTGTCACCGAGCAGACCCTCGCCGTGCACGTGACGAAGCCCTGACCGGCCGCGTCACCTCTGTGCCATCTACGTGACGGTCGGGGGGAGGACGGTGTACGTCGTGGAGTAGGTCGTGTGCGTCCCGGCCACGGCATCGGCGATCACCGTCGACGACCCCGCCGCGCACTGGGCGCCCGTGAATGCGAACACGGCGTTGCCGTCGTCGTCGAGGGTGGCCATCGCCGTGGGACCGGTTGACGTTCCCTGGTTCGAGGTCCACGTCACCCCGCCGAGACAGCTGCCGAAGAGCTGGTTGGAGTCGATGTCCACCGTGGTGCCGGCGTAGACGGCATCGGTCTCGACGTAGAACACGGCGTAGACGTCGGAGACGCCGGAGGCCGGGCTGTCACCTGTCTCCACCTCGTCGGCCGGGTAACCCACCACGCCGGCCGGGGTGACCCCGGGGGCAGGGCGCTGAGGGTGGTCGTCGCCGTGAGGTACGGGGCCGCCACGAGATCGGCCTCGAGCACGCTCTGCCCGGGGGCACAGTCGATGCCCGTGAGGCTCACGGTGGCGTTCCCGTCGTTGTCCAATGTCACCTGGATCGGATAGCCGGGGGGCACCCCCGACTGGAGGGATCCGAAGGAGACGGACAGACAGGTGTTCTTGAGCTGCGTCGAGTCGATGCTGACCTTTTCGTTGGCGAACTTGTCGCACGCCTCGACCTGGACGACGGCGTGGATCTCGGAGTCGCCCGTCTCGACCAGCGGGTTGGGACTGACGGTCACGGAGATGCCGCACTGGGGCAGGACCTTGAAGCACTCTTCGACCGAGGCGTCCGATGCGGCGAGGTAGTGGGAGTCCCCCGAGTAGTAGCCCGCGAAGCACCAGTCCCCCACTGCGGTGGGCTTGAACGCCTTCGATGTCGCCTTCGAGGTGTCGTTGGCCCCGGGTACCAGCTTGACCGGCTTTTTCACGCGGTTCTTCGTCGACGTGCAGGACGTGAAGGAGGTCGTGGGCCCGCACACGTAGAACGTCACCGTGCCCGTCGGTGCGCCACCGGAGGTACTGCCGGTCACGATCACACTGTCGCTGTCGGTCTGACCGAGGACGATGCTCGGTGCGGTCGGCATGGTGACGACGGACGACGGATCCATCGTGACGGCGAAGCACTCCCGGACGGTCGACCCGTCCGATGCCCCGGCGTAGTTGCCGTCACCGGAGTAGGCACCCAGGAAGCAGAAGACGCCCGTCGCCGTCGGCGTGAAGGCGGGACTGGTGGCCGTGGCCGTGTTTCCCGCTCCCGTCACTGTGACGGTGCCCAGTTTGGTGCCGGATGTGGTGCAGGCGGTGGCGTTCTTGAAGGGTCCGCACACGTAGAAGGTGACCGTCCCGGTGGGGGTGACCCCCACCGTCCCCGGCCCCGTCACCGTGGCGGTATCGCTGTCGGAACCGCCCAGGGCGATGGTTCCGCTCGTCGGCGAGGTGGTGACTACCGGGGTGGCCACCGTCACGGTGAAGCACTCACGGGCTGTCGAGCCGTCCGATGCCCCGCCGTAGTTGCCGTCACCGGAGTAGACACCCAGGAAGCAGTAGGTGCCGGTGGCCGACGGTTTAAAGGCGGCGCTGGTGGCGGTGGCCGTGTTCCCCGACCCCGACAGGGCGACCATTCCCAGGTCGACCACGCCGGAGGCGCCGGGTGTGCAGGGGTTGCTGTTGCCGGGGCAGACATAGAAGTGAACACTTCCGGTGGGGGTCACCCCGTCCGTCCCCGTCACGGTGACGCCGTCGCTGTCGGAGGTCCCCAGGGTGATGGATCCGTTCGTCGGCGAGGTGGTGACGCCGGGTGTGGCCATCTTGACGGTGAAGCACTCACGGGTGGTCGAGCTGTCCGACCCGCCTGTGTAGTTGCCGTCACCGGAGTAGACGCCCAGGAAGCAGTAGATGCCCGTGGCGGTCGGTGTGAAGGAGGGACCGGTGGCCGTGGCCGTGTTGCCCGAGCCCGTCAGGCTCACGGAACCGAGGTCCACCGCGCCGGCGGTGCCGGCGGTGCACGGGTTGGCGTTGCCCGGGCAGACGTAGAAATGGACGGTGCCGGTGGGGGTGACGCCACCCGTTCCCGTCACGGTCACGCCGTCGCTGTCGGAGCCGCCCAGCGTGATGGATCCGGCTGTGGGCGATGTGCTCACCCCCGGGGTGGCCACCGTGACGGTGAAGCACTCCCGGGTGGTGGAACCGTCCGACCCGCCGGCGTAGTTGCCGTCACCGGAGTAGACGCCGAGGAAGCAGTAGGTGCCGGTGGCCGTCGGCGTGTAGGAGGGACCGGTGGCCGTGGCCGTGCCGCCCGAGCCCGTCAGGGTGACGCTGCCCAGGTCCACCGCGCCGGCGGTGCCGGCGGTGCCGGCGGTGCACGGGTTGGCGTTGCCCGGGCAGACGTAGAAATGGACGGTGCCGGTGGGGGTCACCCCGTCCGTTCCGGTGACGGTCACGCCGTCGCTGTCGGAGCCGCCCAGCGTGATGGATCCGGCTGTAGGCGATGTGCTCACCCCGGGGGTCGCCACCGTGACGGTGAAGCACTCACGGGTGGTCGAGCTGTCCGACCCGCCGGTGTAGTTGCCGTCCCCGGAGTAGACGCCCAGGAAGCAGTAGGTCCCGGTGGCCGTCGGTGTGTAGGAGGGACCGGTGGCCGTGGCCGTTCCCCCCGATCCCGTCAGGGTGACGGAACCGAGGTCCACCATGCCGGCGGTCCCGGTGGTGCACGGGTTGGCGTTGCCCGGGCAGACGTAGAAGTGGACGCTGCCGGTGGGGGTGATCCCCGCCACTCCGGTGACGGTCACGCCGTCGGAGTCCGAGCCGCCCAGGGTGATGGATCCGGCTGTGGGCGATGTGCTCACCCCGGGGGTGGCCACCGTGACGGTGAAGCACTCCCGGGTGGTGGAACCGTCCGACCCGCCGGCGTAGTTGCCGTCACCGGAGTAGACGCCGAGGAAGCAGTAGGTGCCGGTGGCCGTCGGCGTGTAGGAGGGACCGGTGGCCGTGGCCGTGTTGCCCGAGCCCGCCAGGGTGACGGAGCCCAGCTTGGTGCCCGAGGTGGTGCAGGCGGTGGCGGTGGTGAAGGGCCCGCACACGTAGAAGATGACACTTCCGGTGGGCGTGATCCCGCTCGTCCCCGTCACCGTGGCGCCATCGGAGTCCGAGCCGCCCAGGGTGATGGATCCGGCTGTGGGCGATGTGCTCACCCCGGGGGTGGCCACCGTGACGGTGAAGCACTCCCGGGTGGTGGAACCGTCCGACCCGCCGGCGTAGTTGCCGTCACCGGAGTAGACGCCGAGGAAGCAGTAGGTGCCGGTGGCCGTCGGCGTGTAGGAGGGACCGGTGGCCGTGGCCGTGTTGCCCGAGCCCGCCAGGGTGACGGAACCGAGCTTGGTGCCCGAGGTGGTGCAGGCGGTGGCGGTGGTGAAGGGCCCGCACACGTAGAAGGTGACCGAGCCGGTGGGTGTGATCCCGTTCGTCCCCGTCACCGTGGCGCCATCGGAGTCCGAGCCGCCCAGGGTGATGGATCCGGCTGTGGGCGATGTGCTCACCCCGGGGGTGGCCACCGTGACGGTGAAGCACTCCCGGGTGGTGGAACCGTCCGACCCGCCGGCGTAGTTGCCGTCACCGGAGTAGACGCCGAGGAAGCAGTAGGTGCCGGTGGCCGTCGGCGTGTAGGAGGGACCGGTGGCCGTGGCCGTGTTGCCCGAGCCCGCCAGGGTGACGGAGCCCAGCTTGGTGCCCGAGGTGGTGCAGGCGGTGGCGGTGGTGAAGGGCCCGCACACGTAGAAGATGACACTTCCGGTGGGCGTGATCCCGCTCGTCCCCGTCACCGTGGCGCCATCGGAGTCCGAGCCGCCCAGGGTGATGGATCCGGCTGTGGGCGATGTGCTCACCCCGGGGGTGGCCACCGTGACGGTGAAGCACTCCCGGGTGGTGGAACCGTCCGACCCGCCGGCGTAGTTGCCGTCACCGGAGTAGACGCCGAGGAAGCAGTAGGTGCCGGTGGCCGTCGGCGTGTAGGAGGGACCGGTGGCCGTGGCCGTGTTGCCCGAGCCCGCCAGGGTGACGGAACCGAGCTTGGTGCCCGAGGTGGTGCAGGCGGTGGCGGCGGTGAAGGGCCCGCACACGTAGAAGATGACACTTCCGGTGGGTGTGATCCCGTTCGTCCCCGTCACCGTGGCGCCATCGGAGTCCGAGCCGCCCAGGGTGATGGATCCGGCTGTGGGCGAAGTGCTCACCCCGGGGGTGGCCACCGTGACGGTGAAGCACTCCCGGGTGGTGGAACCGTCCGACCCGCCGGCGTAGTTGCCGTCACCGGAGTAGACGCCGAGGAAGCAGTAGGTGCCGGTGGCCGTCGGCGTGTAGGAGGGACCGGTGGCCGTGGCCGTGTTGCCCGAGCCCGCCAGGGTGACGGAACCGAGCTTGGTGCCCGAGGTGGTGCAGGCGGTGGCGGCGGTGAAGGGCCCGCACACGTAGAAGATGACACTTCCGGTGGGTGTGATCCCGTTCGTCCCCGTCACCGTGGCGCCATCGGAGTCCGAGCCGCCCAGGGTGATGGATCCGGCTGTGGGCGAAGTGCTCACCCCGGGGGTGGCCACCGTGACGGTGAAGCACTCCCGGGTGGTGGAACCGTCCGACCCGCCGGCGTAGTTGCCGTCACCGGAGTAGACGCCGAGGAAGCAGTAGGTGCCGGTGGCCGTCGGCGTGTAGGAGGGACCGGTGGCCGTGGCCGTGTTGCCCGAGCCCGCCAGGGTGACGGAACCGAGGTCCACCACGCCGGCGGTGCCGGCGGTGCACGGGTTGGCGTTGCCCGGGCAGACGTAGAAGTGGACGCTGCCGGTGGGGGTGGTCCCCGCCACCCCGGTCACCGTGGCGCCGTCGCTGTCGGAGGTGCCGAGGACGATGGTCGTCTTCGCCGGCGAGGTCGTGACCCCGGGCGTGGCCATCGTGACCGTGAAGCACTCCCGGGTGGTGGAGCCGTCCGAGGCGCCGGTGTAGTTGCCGTCACCGGAGTAGACGCCCAGGAAGCAGTAGGTGCCGGTGGCCGTCGGCGTGTAGGAGGGACCGGTGGCCGTGGCCGTGTTGCCCGAGCCCGCCAGGGTGACGGAACCGAGCTTGGTGCCCGAGGTGGTGCAGGCGGTGGCGGTGGTGAAGGGCCCGCACACGTAGAAGGTGACACTGCCGGTGGGGGTGGTCCCCGCCACCCCGGTCACCGTGGCGCCGTCGCTGTCGGAGGTGCCGAGGACGATGGTCGTCTTCGCCGGCGAGGTCGTGACCCCGGGCGTGGCCATCGTGACCGTGAAGCACTCCCGGGTGGTGGAGCCGTCCGAGGCGCCGGTGTAGTTGCCGTCACCGGAGTAGACGCCCAGGAAGCAGTAGGTGCCGGTGGCCGTCGGCGTGTAGGAGGGACCGGTGGCCGTGGCCGTGTTGCCCGAGCCCGCCAGGGTGACGGAACCGAGCTTGGTGCCCGAGGTGGTGCAGGCGGTGGCGGTGGTGAAGGGCCCGCACACGTAGAAGGTGACACTGCCGGTGGGGGTGGTCCCCGCCACCCCCGTCACCGTGGCGCCGTCGCTGTCGGAGGTGCCGAGGACGATGGACGTCTTCGCCGGCGAGGTCGTGACCGTTGCGGGGGGCGAAACGCAAACTGTGGGCAGCGAGACGCTCCCGGAGTCCGTCGTGCTGAAGCCGTCCGACCAGACGCCTTTCACCGTGATCGTGGCGGAACCGGTGGTCGATCCCGGGAGCACCTGGTCCATGGTTCCCGTCTTGTAGGGCTGGCCCGGGCTGGGAGCGATGTTGACCGGTGATCCCGCGATCGTACCGACACCACCGGTGGCCGACACCAGCGTTGCCGTCTCGCTGAGGTTGTAGTTGTTGGCGATCGTCCAGGTGATGTCGTGGTTCCCGCCGACGGTCGAACATGTGGCGACGCCGCTCACGAGATTGTCGTGAGCGGAGGCGGCGATGGGGTTGATCACGACCGCTGTGATCACGCTCAGCAGCAGGATGACAACCGCCAGCCCGGCGTTCAACGTTCGACGCCTCGTGCTGCCCTTCCCGTGGCTACCCCGGGAACCTGTCCTCACGTCGATCCCACCCCGATACGACGGATAGTGCGCGTACCTCTACGCGCGGTGCGTTACTACTCTCTGTGTGGGAACGTTAAGATTGGTGTGGCCATCCCGCCATCGTCAGTAATGACGAATGCTCATCCGCGGTGATCCGGCCACTAGAAGCGCTTTTTCGAGAGTCAGATATCGGCGATACGGTCTGTAGGCGTTGAGAGAAGCGCTATGTGTGGTTATCGGCGGATCTGATGCCAAGGTCTGAGTGCGGTGTCCGGCGCACTCGGTGGCGACCGGACCTCCTACGGGCGGACGATGACCTTTCCGGCGTCAGGGTCGCGCTCGAGCCGGGCGAAGCGTTCGGGGAGATCTTCGAGACCGATGGTCTCGGTCACCATCGAGCGGGCGTCGAGCCGGTGGGCGGCGAGGGCGTCGAGGGTGTCGGTGAAGTCCTCCCGCCCGTAGTAGATGGAGAAGCGGACGTCGAGCTCCTTCGACAATGCCCAGAAGGGGAAGATCTCGTCGTTCTGGGGGCAGATCCCCACCACGACCACGCGTCCGTCCACCGCCGCCAACTCGATGGCCTGGGCGATGAGACCGGGCCGCCCGCTGCACTCGAAGACCACGCTGGGGCCACCGCCGGTGGCCCCAGCCACACCGGCGGCGATGGGCTGGGCGGTGGGATCGAACGCCGCCGTGGCGCCCAACCCCAGCGCCAGCCGGCGTCGCAGCGGCGACGGCTCGCTGACCACGACCACCTCGACCCCGATGGCCACGGCCCAGGCCACGGCGGCCAGCCCGATGGGACCGGCGCCCAGGACGGCCACGCGATCGCCGCGTTCCACCTGACCCCGGCGAAACGCCCGACAGACGACGGCGAGCGGTTCCACCAGAGGCTGTTCGTCGTCGCCGACGGTGGCGGGGATCTTGAAGAGCTCGTCGGCGCGCACCGTCACGAACTGGGCGAACCCACCCGGTCGCTCGAGCCCGATGAGCTGGAACTGCGCGCAGTGGTCGGCGCGGCCGCCCCGGCAGAAGGAGCACTCACCGCAGCCCCCGAAGGGCCGGGCCACCACCGGGGTCCCATCGGGCCACCGGGCGGGATCGACCCCCGTGCCCACGCCGGCCACCACCCCGGCGATCTCGTGGCCGAGGACCGCTCCCGGAGCGGCCAGTTGACTGGCCAGGTGGAGGTCGCTCCCGCAGATCCCGCAGCCGGTGATCCGCAGGAGGGCCTCTCCGGGACCGGGAACCGGCGTGGGAACGTCGGCCATCTCGAGCCGGGGCCGCTCGTCGGTGAGCACCGCGGCCCGCACCGGGTCAGCCCCCGATGACGACGACGGGGGGGTCGGCCATCCCGTGCTGTTCCGCACAGACGGCCCGGTAGAAGGCCAGGATCCCGTGGGCATCGATCACCAGTTCGACGTTGCCGTCGGCGTCGAGGTTCAGATTGGCCCCGTGGATGGCGAACCACACGTCGGTCACCCCGTCGTTGGTGGCCGGGACGTGAAGGGTGTGCACCGATCCCGCCGGCTCGTAGAGGTAGGAGCCGGCCGTGTTCACCACGTCGGGGTACTCCTTGTAGAACCACGAACCCTTCTGGGTGAACGCCAGGACGTGCCCCGTGTGCTTGTGGGTGGGGACGGTCGTGTCCGGAGCGAAGTGGTTCCGGACGATCCACACGCCGTTGGCCAGATCGACCTGGAGCAGCTGGAGGGTCCCGCCGTCGCCGATGTCGACGAAGGGCAACTCGTCCTCTCCGCGGTGGATGGCGGTCGGCGGGAGTTCGGTGATGGTCATGGGTTCTCCTCCGGGGGCGACGTGTGCTTCATGCCTCGAGGACAGCGAGGGACGGCTCCAACCTTATCGATCGGTCCCGGTTCCGGCCCGGGGATCAGCCCTTGCGATGGACGGAGACGGCGTAGTCGGCCGCCGGCGTGAACTCCCGCCGGTCCCAGGTGGCCCACCGGTCCACCAGCTCCAGCCCGGCGTCGGCGGCGACGAGGTCGTACGTCTCGAGCGAGAGCCGGTCCCTCACGAGCGAGAAGCCGGCGACGAGGAGACCCGCCTCCTCCAGATGGCGGGCCATGTTGGCCACGACCGCACCTTCTGTTCCCGGTGTCAGGAAGATCATGACGTTCCCGGCCATCACGACCCCGTCGAAGGTGCGGCCGAGGTCGACGTCGGCCAGGTCCGCCTGGACCCAGCGGAGGAGTGGTGCCTTGCCCCGGGCCACCGCTAGCATCTCGCCGTCCAGGTCGACACCCACCACGTCGAGACCCCGCCGCGCCAGTTCCATCGCCACACGGCCCGTCCCGCACCCCGCGTCCAACACGGAACGCCGACCGAGCGATGCCACGAGATCGGCCTCACCATGCACCTCGAGACCCTGAGCAGCGAGCCGTGCGAAGCGCTCGTCGTACTCCCCACCTCGGGGGACATCGGTCTCGAGCCACCGGTTGCCGCCCCTCCCTTCCTCCCCCATCCGGCCTTCCTCCACGATCCGGAAGCTTACGGATGTCACTTTGTCCCCACGCTCACCAGTCGGGTCGTCCCCCTCCGGGAACGGGACGGGCGGCGCCTCCGGCCCGGCCGAATTCACAGGGATCTTTCAGGTTCGATTCGTACCATCCACCCCACTGGGGGGGAGGATGATGGTGAACGAGCACGGTGAGGGGCTTCGGACATTGGTATTCCACCAACGCCGGATCTGGCGATGGGCTGCGTTCGATCCGCCGATGCGCAACCCCGGTCTCGGGGGTTGTTGTACCCGCAAAGTGTTGTGCGTCGCCTGTGGTGAGTCGCTGGGGACCACCGACGATCCCGTCGACGCTCTCCTCATCGCCTGGAGACACCGCCGCCGCGACCGTCCCCGACGTCGGTAGGGACACCGACAACAACCTCGCTCCCCCCGTCGGCGGCGCCCGGTTCGTGGCGTCGAGGGGAAAGCCGTGACGCCACGGCTCCTCTCCCGGAGGCCGTCGCCCTCCGTGTTCTGGTCGGTCTCCTTCGTCCTCGTCTCCGTCCAGCTCGTCGCGCTGATCCTCTACAGCTGGTACCTCTACCGACGCTTCGACCTCCTCGAGGACTTCGCGCACAACGCGCAGGCCTGGTACCAGATCTCCCACGGCACGCTGTCGCCGCTCGACACCGTCCGCATCCCGTCGACGCCGTTCCTGCGCGATCACTTCGATCTCGTGATGTGGCCGCTCAGCCTCCTTCACGTCGTCTCGGGCTCCCCCTTCTGGTTGTTGGTCGTCCAGGACGTCGCCGTGGCGGCGGCCGAGCTGATCACGTTGCGCTGGGTGTGGTCGCTGCTCTCCTCCCGTCTCGATCGTCATCGGACGACGGCCGGGCTCCTCGCTCTCCTGGTGCTCCTGTCGAACGCCTGGTGGTACGAGACGGTCTCCTTCGACGTCCACCTGACCCCGCTCGGTCTCCCCCTTCTGGTTCTGGTGGGCTATGCGCTGTCGCAGCGCCGGTGGATCCGGGCCTGCCTCGCCGCCGCTGGGTGCGTCCTGTTCGGCGCCGTCGTCACGGAACTTCTGGTCTTCGTGGGGATCGGCTCGCTCGTCGTCCTGGCGGCCGGCCGGCCGAGGGAGCGGCGAGGAATCCTGACGGCCCTGGCCATCAGCGTCGCCGCCGGGGCGTGGGTCCTCGTCGTCACGGGGGTGGGAGCGAACCAAGCCAGCAATCTGGCCAGCCAGTATTCCTATCTCGTCGCCGACAACGGCCATGCCGGGACCCTGGCGTTGCTCAGTGGCGTGCTCCGGCATCCCGTGCGTGCCCTCCACATGCTCTCCCATCGGGCGCACGCCATGGTCCGCCCCCTCATCACGTCCGGACTGGCCGGGGTCTTCTCGCCGATCGGACTGTTCGTCTGCATCGGGACCCTGATCCCCGCCGGCCTGGCCATGAGTCCGTCTTTCAGCAGCGTCAACGACTCGTTCCAGACATTGGCGGTGGTCCCGTTCGTCTTGATCGGTGATGTGGCGGTGCTTCTCTGGCTCGGGGCGCGGCTCACGAAGACGGGCCCGGGAGCTTCGGGCGACGAGATCACGTCGCCGTCGCGGCGGACGCGACGCACGGCCATTGTCTGGGGCCTGGCCTGCCTTCTCGCCCTCACGGCCGTCGTCCAGGATGCCCGACTGCTCGTGCACCTCCGCCAGACCTGGTGGACGGTGACCCCGTCGGGGGCGGCGGCACTGCTGTCGGCGCTCGACCGGGCGTCGCCATCGACGGAGGTGATCGCCTCCAACGGCGTCATCGGCCGCTTCTCACAGCGGCGGTACGTCTACCCCCTCCAGCTGTCGCCGCAGACGGTGCCGGTGAAGGCGTCGAAGGTGCTCCTCGTCATCGCCACGGCCGGGAATGAAGCGCTCACCCGTGTCCAGGTGGGGGCCGATCTTCGTTTCGCCGGCGTCGACCTCCACGCCCGGCGGATCTCGGTGGGACAAGGTGTGTCCACCTTCCTGTGGAGCGTGCCGCCGGGCCGGACGAGCCTCACCTTTCCCTGAGCGGACGCGGGACAACGCCGGCACAAGACCGGGCACCGCCAAGATTTGACCTCTGGTTGGGCCGCCGGTGGGGGTGGACCGTCACAATCGGTCATGGCAACGGCGGCGTCTGTCGCGCACGCATTCGGCAGAGCGCCGATGTGAGTCCGGGGTCAGCTCTGGGGGGGCACCATGATTCGAAGTCGAATGAGAAAAATTGCCATCGCTGCCGGTGCGGGCGCGGTCGCCACGATGACGACCCTGGCCCTGAACCCGTTCAGCGCCGGTGCCGTCGACGCCACGACGGCCACCACCACGACGGTCACAGGTCCAGCGACGGCCACGGCAGGTCACGGGTTGAAGTTCGTCGCCGCCGTCTCACCGTTCAAGACGACAACGGCTCCCATCGTGAAGGCCACCGGCACGGTGACATTCACCATCGTCGGGAGTGACTCGAGCACCGTCGCCTGTGCCGGCGGGAACAGCTCTCCGGCTCTCAGCCGCACGGGCACGGCCTCCTGCAAGGTATCGCCGGCCACCCTGTCAGCGGCGGCGTCCCCGTACGCGGTGACCGCCACCTACTCGGGCGACGACAACTTTGCCGGCAGCAGTAACGAGATCTCGCAGACGGTCGGCCTGGCCACCACCCGCATCACGCTCAGCTTCGCTCCGAAGGTGGCGAGCGCAGCGGCGACGGTGGTCACCGCCACCTTGACCGGAAGCTCCGGCCTGCTTCCGACCGGGAAGGTTCACTTCGTCGTCCTGCCGTCGTTGAACAACCCGACGAAGGCGTCGCTGGACAACTGCAGCGGTAAGGCGTCCGATGACTTCCAGGTCCTCAGCTCCAACGAGGCGCCGAAGCCGAAGGCCGTCGTCACGTGTCAGCTGTCGGCCGGATGGTTCAACGCCTCGTCGACAGCCAAGACCAGCACGTGGGCGGTCGAGGCCAGTTACAACGGCGATCGCAACTTCGGCCAGGTGCAGGTGACGAAGACGGGCACCGTCAAGGGATGAGAGTGACTGACATCTGACAGTAAGCGACCAGAGAGCCCCCGGCACGGCCGGGGGCTCTCTGGCGTCGACGTGGGGCCGCCCGGCACGTCGACGAGTCCCACCACCGCCGACGGCGTCGTGGTCAGGAGGTCGGGGACCTGTTGACAGGATGATCCTCGCCGTAGTGGTGACGGCCGATGACGGGGGCGTCGCGGCCGGTGCCCCGAGTGCCGCGTCCGGGAGAGTCGTCGCCGATCGACTCCTCGTGGTACTCCTCCTCGACGTTCACGTTCCAGACGTCGTGGTGGGTGCCCCGGGCGATGTTCTCGGCTGTGAGCATGGCTGTGTACATGGAGTGGTCCTGGTTGTTGTACCGGTGCATCCCGTTGCGCCCCACCGGGTGCACGTTCGGAGCGCAGTCCTCCAACCATTCGACGATCCGGGCCACGTTGGCCTTGTAGTGCTCGTCGTAGAAGGGATAGGCCTTGGGCATGCGCACCACGTAGCCGGCCTCGACCTTGGACGGGTCCACCAGCCCGAGGATGGCGAGTTCGCGCTTTCCCTGGGCGATGAGCTCGGCGTCACTTCTGTTCCACGTCTCGTCTCCCTCGAAGACGAAGAACTCGAGACCGAGACAGGTCCGTCCCTCCTTGACCAGGTAGGGGGACCATGAGCCGAAGTTCTGGATCCGACCCACCTGCACCTCCTTGGAGTGCACGTAGATCCAGTTGTCAGGGAAGCTGTACTCGAGGGGTACCACCAGGGCCACGGTGACGAAATCGCGGTAGCGGAGGTCCTGAGCGGCCGCCGTGGCCGTCTCGGCCGCCGGCGGGTCCATGGCCTGCAACAGCTGCGAGATGGGCATCGACGAGATGACGTGGTCGCAGGGGAACTCCTCCCGGGTGCCGTCAGCCGTCTCGGCGACCACCGAGACGGCCCTGTCGTCGCGATGGCGGACACCGACCACGCGGGTGTTCATGATCACCTTGCACCCGGCGGCCTCGACCAGGTCACGACACCGCTCCCACATCATGCCGGGACCGAGCTTCGGGTACTGGAACTCCTCGATGAGCGACGTGATGTCCTTCTGGTTGCGCCGGGGGAGCAGCGCATTGATGATGGCGTTGGACAGCGAGAGGTTCTTGATGCGCTGGGCGGCGAAGTCAGCCGGGAGGTTCTTGGTGGGAACCCCCCACAGCTTCTCGTTGTACGTCTTGAAGAGATGGTTGTAGAGCCTCCAGCCGAAGCGGGCGGCGATCCACCCTTCGAGCGTCGTCTGGTCCTTCGGCGGCCGGATGCGGACCCACACGTACGACATCACGCAGCGAAGGGCTTCGAGGATGCCGAGGTTCTTCAGGCGTTCGACGCCTTCAAGGGGTAGTCGTAGTACTTGCCCTCGTAGTAGATGCGGCTCATCCGTGGCCGCAACATGAAGTCGTCGTCGGGCAGGATCTCGTGCCAGAACGCCTCGACCTCCTTCACCTTGGTGAAGAAGCGGTGCCCACCGATGTCGAATCGCCAGCCGTCGCGCTCGACGGTCCGGCTGATGCCGCCGACCACCGAGTCCGACTCGAGAACGGTCGAGGTGATCCCGTAGCGCACGGCCAGCTCGTAGGCGGCCGTCAGCCCGGCGGGCCCGGCCCCGATGATCACGACGTTCGGTGTCTTGTCCGGCTGGGAGTCGGGGAATTTCGGGCATGAAGTGGGCATTTCCGGGTCGGGGTCCCGGGACGGGACACGCGCACGGGACATCGTACTTCCTGGCGTTCGCCCACAGGATCCTTCATGCGAATGCAACCGTATTCCTTAGGGAACTGCCAATGGGCCGCCAGCCCCCTCTCAGGGACGGGCCCCACAGTGGTGGCAGACCCCGAGAGCCGGGATCCCGAACCCGTGAGGGTGGTGAGCGAAAGGTCGTCCGACAGATCGTCAGAAGACGGCAGACAGTGCCGTGTGATTTCTCGGGAAGGAGGTGAAGCGAATGAAGATACGACTTCGACATACACTCGCCGGCGTCGGACTGGCGGGCGTTCTCGTGGGTGGAGGTGCCGCCGTCGCCAGTGCGGCGACCGAGCAACTCGTCCTCGACGACGTCCGCCTCGACCGGTTCTACGTCGGCCACCACGCAGGCGCCGAGCGGCTCGTCGACGACCCCTTCCCCGGGGGCGCCTCGAAGACCCCTCCCTCGGGTGGCTCGTCGACACTGCACCCACATGGGTGGTGGCTCGTCAGCTGCCGCCTAGGTCCCCGACGAGGTGGACGACTCCACGGCGACACGGCTCCCGGTCGACCCGGGGGGTGTCGTGTCCGCGCGTGGTCAGGTCGGTGGTGACCGCTGTCGTGCTCGGGGCGTGTCGCCCGGGCGCGGGCGGTCGGTGAGGAAGGTGGTGATGGCCGTGGCGAAGGCCGTCGCCGCCTGCTGCTGGAACCCCGGATCGACCAGCAGCGCGGCATCGGTGGGGTTGGGCATGTTCCCGCACTCGACCATGACCTTGGGCACCGTCGTGAGGTTCAGCCCACCGAGGTCGTCGCGGGGCACGATGCCGTTCACCCCGTAGTAGTCGCTCACCGGCATCGGGGTCTCGCGACACGAAGGCGCTGCGGACGAGGTCGCCGAGGGCCTGCGACGCGCCGATGACGGCGTCGTTGACGCCGCTCGCCACCGGCTCGAGGATCGAGAACCCCCGGCCGTCGACGGGACCGCCGTCGGCGTGGATGGAGACCGCCACGTGGGCGCCGGCGTTGTTCACGATGCTCGCCCGCTCGGTGATGCACGGCCCGAACCCGGCGTTGGTCGTCCGGGTGAGGACCACGGTCGCCCCCCGGGCGCGCAGGAGGGTCGGCCAGGTACTGGGCCACGTTGAAGGCGAACTGGGCCTCGGTGTACCCGCTGGCCTCCTGGGTGCCGGTGGTGTCGCACGCCTCGTCCTCGCGACCGTTCCACACGGTCTGATTGATGTAGGCGGTGTGGTCCCAGTTGTCCCCGTTGTGTCCGGGGTCGATGCCCACCACCAAGCCGGTCAGCAGGTCACGGGGACACCGTGGAGCCGGTGGTGGCCGGGCCGTGGCCGGCCGCTGTGCGGCGATCCCGCCTTCCCCGTCGCGCCGGCGACGTCGGTCTTCCGGTGCCTGGTGGCCGACCACGTGGCGCCGGCCAGCCCCGACGCCGGCCGCCGCTCCCACGAGCGCTCTTCAGCAGGGTTCGCCGGGGTACACCGCCGCCGCCGCGACCCGTAGTGGCGACGGCGGCGTGCGCGCGCCGTGATCGGGGGACGGTCGGCCGTGGAGCGGGGACGGGCCACGGCGACAGCATGCCACGGGCCGACTCGCCCGTTGTCCTCAGGTCGGCGGCAGCAGCAGGGCCAGCTGACGCGACAGCGCCACCAGGCGACCGGCGCTGTCGAAGAGCTCGCCGTCCTCCTCGAGCAGGCCACCGACCATGGACCGGGTCCGGAACGATCCCCGGAGCCAACCGGGCTGCGGACGGGCCCGGACGTAGACCGAGATACTGCAGGGTCGGCACCCAGCCGGCGTGGAAGAGATCGAGGATCGGCCGGTGGGAAGGCGTCGGCGAACAGCATCAACGAGGTGCACGTCGGGCTCGCGCCCGTCGGCGAAACGCGTCCACCCCTCGATACGGGCGTCCCCCGCCGCGCGCCGGTCCAGGCCGCTGTCCGGTGAGCCATCCGATCCCGGTGGCCAGGCGGGCGTCGAAGTGCCGGAAGATCTCGGGCGGGGCCGATCCCGTTCGGGTCCCGGTCGGTCACGGATCGACACGCACTGCTCGAGCGGTCGGCAGCGACGGCGGGGGAAGCTCGAGGGTCGGGCCCGGTGCAAGGCTCCCGAGATCGCCGAGCACGGCGGTGGCCACACGTGCTGGACGGCCGCCCTGGTGGAGAACGACCTCGGCCACCGACGACCGGCGTCCGCGCTTCACCACTCGACCGTGATCTGGGCCGGCCCCGGCGTCGGCGGTGAGAGAAACGTGGCGGTCACCGCCAGGGGATCCGGCATCGACGTCGCCGCCATGGCGGCCTTGGCCATGGCGGCCAGGAGGTACCCGCCGTTCAGGAAGTCCCCGATGCTCCAGGAGCCGTCGAGCTCGACGGACCAGCCGTCCTCGTGACGGCGTGATGGCCGTGGCCCGGTCGTAGTCGCTCGTGGTCTCGGTCCCGGACCTCGGGTTGCGATTGGTGTCGACACGGCTCTTCGTCTCTCGGTCGACTTCCGTGTCTCGGTCGTTTGCCGCGCTGACCGTCGGCCGCAGAGGCGGCGGTAGACGTCGGCCCTTCCGCCGTTTCAACAGGGTCGGTGACGAGCCCGGACGACACGGCCATGGTGGCGGCGAAGGCCCAGAGGTGGCGGAAGTTGGCGAGGGCCGCCGCCGGTGAGCGGGGGGTGCCGAGAATGACCACCAGCAGGGCCACCCCGAACGCACCCCCGACCTGGCGGGCCGTCTGGTTCACGGCGCTGCCGACGGCGAAGCGTTCGATGTGCAGGCTCGAGACCGCCGCCGCACTGAGAACGGGGAACGTGAGCCCGATGCCGAGACCGGTGATCAACGTGGCCGGCAGCCAGCGTGTGACGTACGAGGGGTGGAGGCCGACGGTGGTGGCGTACCACGTGAGACCCGACGGCGAAGAACGCGAAGCCGACCAGCAGGACGGTGCGGAACCCGATCCGCTGGGCCACCCGTCCCGCCGGTCCCGAGACGACGGCCACCACCAGAGGTCCGGGGGTGACGGCCAGGCCCGCCCTCAGGATCGAGTAGTGCCAGACACTCGTGAGGAAGAGGATGTTCCCGAGCAGCATGGCGAAGAAACCCATGGCGTAGAGGACGGTGGCGGCGTTGGCCACGCTGAACGAACGTGACCGGAAGAGGGTCAGGTCGAGGACCGGTTCGGGATGGCGCGCCGAGCGCCGGAGAAAGGCGGCGCCGACGACGACGGCGCCGACGAAGCAGGCGACGATCCGCGCACTCGACCAGCCCCAGGTCGGTCCCTCGGTGATCCCGAGCACCAGGGCCGCCAGGGTGGCACTCACGAGCACCACCCCGGCGTAGTCGGGCCGCGCCCCCGAGCGTGGCCGTGGTGGTCTCCGTCAGCACCCGCCGTCCGACGAGATAGGCCGCCGGCACCGATGGGCAGGTTGACGAAGAACACCCAGCGCCAGCCCGGTCCGGACACGAGGAGCCCCCCGAGCGACGGTCCCGTGGCGACGGCCAGGGCGCCGATGCCGCCCCACAGGGCGACGACCTGGGAGCGGCGATCACTGGGGAAGGCGCCGAGGAGCAGGCCGAGGGAGGCCGGCAGCATGGCCGCCGCACCGCTGCCCTGGATGAAACGGCCGGCGACGAGCAGGTCCACCGAGGGCGCCAGCCCGCACAGGGCCGATCCGAGGGTGAACACGCCCAGTCCGATGAAGAACAGCCGCCGCCGCCCGAGCCGATCGGCGCTGCGGCCGGCCGTGACGAGCAGGGAGGCGAACACGATGCTGTAGCCCGTGATCACCCAGGCGAGCGACGCCCGCGAGTCGTGAGGGAACGAGCGCTCGAGGGCGGGGAAGGCGACATTCACGATCGACAGATCGAGTGAGGCCATGAAGGCACCGAGGGCGGTGACGACGAACACGAGGCCCCGACGCCGGGTCACGACTCCCATGACGGACGCTCCCGGCTCCGCTGCTCCGGCCCCTGTCCCGTCGCCGGCTCGTCGGAGCGGGGGCGGATCTCTGTGGCACTCGGCATGGGAGGCACCCTAGGGTATTGCGTTCTATAATGCAACTCACTAGGCTGGGTTTCATGGAACGGAAGAGTTTCGCCGACATGGACTGCTCGGTGGCCCAGTGCCTCGAGGTGGTCGGGCGAGTGGTGGAGCATGCTGGTGGTGCGGGACGCCTTTTTGGGCGTGACGCGCTTCGACGCCTTCCAGGAGCGCCTCGGCATCTCCCGCAACATCCTCCAGCAGCGCCTGACCCGTCTGGTCGACGCCGGCGTGCTGTGGCGCCAGCCCTATTGCGAGCACCCTCCGCGCTACGACTACCGGCTCACGGACAAAGGCCGCGACCTGTGGCCCGTCCTCACCACCATGCGCCAGTGGGGTGACCGCTACTCGGCACCGGCGGGGCCGCCCATGGTCGTCACCCACAAGGCGTGTGGCTCGTCGGCGGACGCCGTGCTGGTGTGCGGATCGTGCGGGGAGAGAGTCGGTCCCCGGGACGTGAAGGCGGCCGTCGGACCGGGACTGCGCCGAGGACACCTCCTCCCGGAGCGTCCGCCCTCGTCGTAGCGGGGTGTCATGATGCGCAGGCCCATGACCGACCGTCGACCGCCCCGCATCCCGCCGCTCCCCGAGGGTGAGCGTGACGACGAGGCCCGTGCGTTGCTCGACCCGATCCGGGTGGACGGGCACGATCTGAACATCTTCGCCACCCTGGTCCGTCACCCCCGGCTGTTCAAGCGGTGGTCGGGCTTCGGCGGCTTTCTGCTGTACCGCGGCGAGCTGCCGGAACGTCAGCGGGAGCTGCTGATCCTGCGGACGGCATGGAACACCGGGGCCGAGTACGAGTGGGGCCAGCACGCGCGCATCGCCCTGACCGTCGGTCTCGACGACGCCGAGATCTCCCGCGTCATCGACGGTCCGGAGGCGGCGGGGTGGACGCCTGTGGAGGCGGTGCTGCTGAGAGCGGCCGACGAGCTGCACGAGGAGGCGTCGATCTCCGAGTCGACATGGAGCGTCCTGGCCGGCGCGTACGACGAGCACCAGTTGATCGAGGTCTGCATGGTGGTCGGCCAGTACCATCTGGTGGCCTTCACCTTGAATTCACTCGGGGTCGAGAGGGAGCCCGGCGTCACCGGCTTCCCCTGACGGACCGCCGGTGGCGGGCGTCGCCACCGACAGCGGCCGTGGCCGTCCGACCCGGCTACACGAGCACCGGGAGGCGGTGCCAGCCCCGGACGGTGGTGGTGTGCACCCGTTCGGCACTGTCATGGTCGACCACCCAGTCCGGAAAGCGGGCCAGGACCTCCTCCAACGCCACGCGTCCCTCGAGCCGGGCCAGCGCCGCGCCCATGCAGAAATGCAACCCGAAGCCGAAGGTCACGTGGTGGTCGATGGTGCGCCGGACGTCGAACCGGTCCGGGTCGTCGAATTGGCGGTCGTCGCGGTTGGCGGCCGCATTGAGCATCAACAGGATCGAGCCCTCGGGCACCGTCTCGTCGTGGATCTCGACGTCGCGTGTCACGAACCGGGCCTGGACCGGAGAGGGCGCCTCGTAACGCAGGATCTCCTCGATGGCGCCCGGGATCAGGCCGGGTTCGTCGACGAGGGAACGGCGCTGGTCCGGGTGGGCGCCGAGGAGGTAGCCGGTCCAGCCGATGAGCTTCGTCGTCGTCTCGTTGCCGGCGGCGGCGAGCAACATGGCGTAGTTCAGGACCTCCTCGTCGTCGAGTCGGCGCTCGACGCCGGTCTCGTCGACGAACGTGGCCTCGATCAGATCGGTCATCAGATCGTCGGCCGGGTGCTGGCGCCGGAAGCTGATGTAGGGGGCGAAGCTCGACATGTCCGAGGCTCGGGTCACGCACCTGCCGCCCGTCGGGGGGTCGACCCTCCTCGATGCTCAGGCCCTCGTCGAAGTGGTCACGGACCGCCACCTGGTCCTGCTCGGGGATGCCGAGCATGTCGCTGATCACCCGCATCGGCAGGTCGGCACCGAGGTCACGGACGAAGTCGAAGCCGCCACCGCCGACGAGCGGATCGAGGACCGCGGCGCAGTACCCGCGCATACGAGTCTCGAGGACGGCAACCCGCCGGGCGGTGAAGACCCGGGCCATCAGGCGCCGGTGCAGGTTGTGGAGGGGCGGGTCCTCGAAGATGAACATCCCCTTGGGGGTCTCCATCCCCGACCGGATGATCTCGAGAACCGATCCCCGTGCCGAGCTGAAGGTCTGCCAGTCGACGGAGCACGACTCGACGTCGGCGAACCGGCTCACGGCGTAGAAGTCGAGTCCCTCGTTGTAGTAGAGGGGCATCTCGTCCCGCATGCGCTTGAAGACCGGGTAGGGGTCGGCATCGATGTCGAAGTCGTAGGGGTCGTAGTAGATGTCGCTCGCCGATGTGGGCACCGCCCTTGATCATGCCCACTTCGCGCCGGCCGGGCCAGGCCGGCGACCGGACCCCCCGATCCCGCTACGCGGTGGCCTCGGCGTAGCGGTCGAGCAGGCCCTGCCAGCCCCCCGGTGCGTCGAAGCCCTTCCGCATGGTCTCCATGTTCTCGCCGAATCGCTCCAGGAGGCGGTGCTCGAGCTCGACGATGGTCCGGTTCGGACCGTCGGCCACGAATCGGACCTCGACCTCGGTGACCAGGTTCGGATCGAAGTGCCAGGTGGCGTCGATCTGCCACGCCAGAACGAGGCGATGCGGCGGTTCCCACTGCAGGACCCGTCCCCACTGGCACTCGGAGTCGTCGACGCCGATCTCGTACCAGCGCCCGCCGGCCCCGGGTTCGAGCACGACCGCCTTGAGCTCGGCGCTCGCCCAGGTGGTGCCCCGGAAACCACCAACCGCGTCGATGCCCTCGGTGAAGACGCGAAACGCCTTGTCCCCCGGTACCTCGACGGTGACGCTCTTGCGGACGACGGTCGTCGGCCATGGTCATGTCCCTTCTCCTTGTTCGCTCTCGGCTGCCGCCTTGAAGTCGGCCAGCGCCCGGTCCCAGAAACGGTCCAGGTAGGCGCGCAGTGCGCCCAGCCCGTCGGGATTGAGCTGATAGATCCGGCGGTTACCGACCCGCTGGTCGATCACCAGTCCCGCCTCCTTCAGCACCCGGAGATGCTGGGAGACCGCTGGGCGACTCACCGGTAGCCCGTCCGCCAGTTCGACGACGGCCCGCGGCCCCGTGCCCAGGCGTTCGAAGATGCTCCGCCGGGTGGGGTCGGCCAGCCCGCTCAGGGCGTCTTGGTAAGTAGTCACTAACCGTAAGTTAGAACTTACTCAACCCAGCGTCAAGGGGTTCCCGGTCAAGGGGTTCCCGGTCGGGGGGTTCCCGGGTCAGTGATCCGGCAGCTCCACGGGGAGCAGGGCGCCGCTGTGGACGTCGAAGATGAAGCCACCCACCTCGAGATCGGGCGGTAAGCAGGGGGCAGGACACGATCCGTCTCGATGTCGTGGTGCATGGTCGCCACCTGGTCGGTGGTGGCCAGGAAGTCCCAGCCGCTGGTGTCGACCCCGCTGCACCGCTTCGATGCGGGCCCGGATCTCGTCCTCGGTGGAGTCGACCATGGCGCAGTTGGTGTGCTGGACGACACAGACACGAGTCACCCCGAGCAGGTTGACGGCGAGCACCAGCGAGCGCAGCGCGTCGTCGGTCACCCGGGCCCCGGCGTTGCGGATGATCTTGGCGTCGCCGGCCCGCAGCCCGAGCATGGCCAGCGGATCGATCCGGGAATCGATGCAGGTCACGACGGCGAGGCCCCGCGCGGCCGTTCCCTCCACGCCCGAATCGTGGAACTCGGTCCGGTAACGCCGGTTGGCGTCGAGCAGATCGTCGAAGATCGACTGGTTCTACCAGCAGACCGCGCCCGGCGTGGACCTGGTCGCCTCCCCCGTAGCCCGCCCCCGCCCGTTTCCCCCGTGGGGCTCGTCCGGAGGAGAAAAGTCCTGGTCAACGGGACCCGGTAAGGCCGGCGCCGCTGGGCCCGGGGCACCCGTGCCGGGAACTCCGGCCATGACGCCGGGTCCGGACCGGGGCCTCGGAAACGGGTGCCTCAATACGAGACGTCCGACGGCGCCGATGACTGCACGATCATGAGACGTGGCGGCGGGAGCACAAGCCCTCGAGACGGTGGTTGCGACCCGGCGCTGCGGTTCTCCGGTGTCGTCCACCGCTACCGGCTCGCTCGTCGCCTTGGACCACCTCGACCTCGAGGTGGCCCGGGGGGAGACCCTGGCCCTCCTCGGCCCCAACGGGGCCGGGAAGTCGACCGCCATCTCCATCCTCCTCGGCCTCCAGCGCCCCCAGGAAGGCGACGTCTCCGTCCTCGGTACCGACCCCCGGTCGGCGATGGCCTCGGGGAAGGTCGGGGCCATGCTCCAGGTGGGCGGCGGGAGCGGACTCCCTCACGGGGTGAAGGTCGGCGACCTGGTGGCGATGACCTCCCGGCTGTACCGGCGGCCCGCCGCCGTCGAACGCACGCTCGAGCGTGCCGGGCTCACCGATCTCGCCGATCGACAGACCCATCGCCTCTCGGGTGGCCAGGCCCAGCGGGTGCGCTTCGCCCTGGCCGTCGCCGGGGACCCCGAGCTCGTCTTCCTCGACGAGCCCACCGTCGCCATGGACGTGGACGGTCGGCGCAGCTTCTGGGCCATGATGCGCGGGCTTCTCGCAGGAGGGCCGGACCGTCGTCTTCGCCACCCATCACCTCGACGAGGTCGACGCCGTGGCCGACCGCATCGTGGTCATGCGCAGGGGAACGGTGGTGGCCAACGGCGCCGCCTCGACCATCAAGGCGGCGGTGCCCACCCGCCGGGTCCGTTTCGCATCGCCGGGGGCCGACCCGCCCGCCTACGGGAGCTCGACGGCGTCGACGCCGCCACGCGTGCGCGGGTCCGAGGTCGTCCTCGACTCGCTCGACGCCGACGCCACCGTGCGGGTCACTGGTGGCCTCGGGTGTGGCCTTCAGCGACATCGAGGTCACCGGCGCCGACCTCGAGCAGGCCTTCGTCGCCCTCACCGGTGACCTGGTCGACGCCCAGCACGGTCGACGACGCCGTCGCCGGTCCCGTCTCCGGTGTCCAGACCGGGTTGGTGCCGTGACCGGACCTCGGCGTGGCGGAGACGCGTGGCGGCGGGCCGCCGTCATGACCGGGCTCGGAGCGTTCCTGCGCTTCGAGGTGCTCCGCCTGTTGCGCAACGTCCGCTACGTCGGGATCAGCGTCGGCTTCCCCGTCGTCTTCTACGTCCTCTTCCTCCACAACGAGCATCCGGCCGCCCACATCGCCGGGACGACCTGGAGGACGTACTTCATGGTCTCGATGGCCAGCTTCGGGGCGATGGTGGCGGCTCTCAACGCCGGCGGGACGCGGCTGGCCGCCGAGCGGGCCTCGGGCTGGACGCGCCAGCTGCGGGTCACCCCGCTGCCGGCGTGGAGCTACGTCACGACCAAGATCGCCGCCTCGATGGTGATCGTCCTGCCCGTCATCGCCATGGTGGAGCTGACCGGCCTGCTCCTCGGCGGGGTGCGCCTGGGCCCCGGCACCTGGGCGGCGCTCACCGTGGTGCTCTGGGCCAGCGCGCTTCCCTTCGCCGCCCTCGGCGTCCTCGTCGGGTTCGTGGCCTCGAGCGAGACCGCCTATCCGCTCGTCACCGCCCTGATGTTCCTGCTGAGCTTCTTCGGCGGTCTCTTCACCCCGGTCGCCGGACCTTCCGGCGGTGCTCCGCCACGTCGCCTCGTTCCTGCCCGAGCTACCACGACGCCTCCCTCGGGTGGGCCGTGGTGGCCGGACGGGCCCCCGGCTCTCGGCGACGCCGGCGTCCTTCTCGGCTACGCCGTCGTCCTCGGGCTGGCCGTCACCTGGCGTCACCGCGTCGAGGAGTCCCGAGCCTTCGCCTGAGGCGCTCAAGTCTCCATGCCCGATGGTCGATTCACCCTGGTGGAGGCACTGGAGTCGACGGCGACGTCATCGGGCCCGGGCGCAGATCGACCCCGTCTGCCCCTGTTGGCCAGGTCCTTTCGGCCAGGCCGACGGTGATCGACACCGGGTCGGCCGGTCCCCTGGCGCCGGCGACCGGTGGACGCTTCTGGGTTCGCCGGCCGAGATCCGCCGCCGCGTCACGGATCTGGTCCGCCAGTCACGGGCAACGTCGACACAACTGTGGTGGCAGCTGGCCGCCGCTCTGCTGGTGGTCGTGTACTGGGGGTCGTTGTTCGCCCTGCGGCGTCCCCCGAGCGGGTACCAGTGGTTCTGGGACGGCGTGGGTGGGCAACCTGGCGGCCACCCTGCCGATCGTCCCCATCCTCCTGCGGATCCGGCACAAGACGAAGCTGCGGGCCGCCTGGGGCGCCATGGCCATCGGGATCGGGCTGAACACGCATCGCCAATCTCGTCTACCTGTTCCACGACCAGCACCTGAACGCCGTCTACAGCCCGACGTCGAGCGACATCGCCTACCTGCTGTCGGACGTGGCGTTCATCGCCGGCGTGGCCATGATGACCCAGGCCTCGTTCGGACGTGGCCTGCTGAGTCTCCGGCTCGACGGTGTGGTGGCGGGGCTCGCCACCGGGGCGGCGGCGGCCATGCTGTGGTTCGAGCGGCTCCTGACGGTCAGTGGCCACCCGTGGCAGGTCGTGATCAAGCTGGCCGATCCGACGTGCGACCTGGTGCTGTTGATGTTGATCGTGGCCGGGCTCGCCCCCCGGCGGTACCGGCTCACGTGGTCGACCGGCCTGCTCATCCTCGGTGTCCTCTGGTTCGTGATCGGTGACGCCGTCTACCTCAATCAGACGGCGTCACGTGCCTACGTGGAGGGGCGGCCGGTCGGCGGGTCATGGGTCATCGCCCTCTGGATCATGGGGATCGCCGCCTGGGGACGAGAAGACCGTCGGACCCTGCCACGGCGCAACCTGAGCATGGCACCGCCGGGGTTCGCGCTGGTTCCGATCGTGTTCGGGTTCGTGTCCCTGGCCGTCCTGGGCGTCGCCCTGGCCCGGCACGACGAGCCGGTGGCCGCCAACCTGGCCCTCGGTGCGCTCGGCGTCGTGATCATCCGGATGGCGCTGACCCTGCGGGAGCTCCGTCGGGGGGCCGAGAACTTCCGGGACGCCCGTACCGACCAGCTGACCGCCCTCCAGAACCGACGCGCCTTTCTGGAAGACGCCGAGATAAAGCTCCATACGACCCGCGATCCCGAGCATGTCGGAGTCCTGCTGGTCGACCTCGACGGCTTCAAGGAGATCAACGACTCACTCGGGCACCACTGCGGTGACGAGCTCCTGCGGATCGTGGCCCGACGCTTCGAGCGCAAGATCGCCAACCGCGGTTCGGTGGCCCGCCTCGGCGGCGACGAGTTCGCCAGCACGTGTGTGGTGGACTCCAGTCAGGAGCTCGTCGTGGTGGCGCAGGAGCTGGCCGAGACGTTGTTCGATCCGATCTCGCTCGACGGCGTGACCGTCCGTGTCGGCGCCAGTATCGGGGTCTCGATCTCCCCGGACCACGGCTCGACCCATTCCGAGCTGCTGCGCAGTGCCGACGTGGCCATGTACGAGGCCAAACGCAGCCGGTCGATCGTGTGCGTCTACCACGCCGACCACGACCTCAACAGCCGCGAGCGCCTGGAACTGATCGACGACCTGCGGACGGCGATCAACACGCGGAGCCTGACCCTGCACTTCCAACCAACGCTCAATCTGCACTCGGAGACCGTGGTCGGTGTCGAGGCCCTGGTGCGCTGGCACAATCCGAGCACGGTCCTGCTCCAACCCGACTCCTTCGTCCCCCTGGCCGAACGGGTGGGGCTGATCCCCCAACTCACCCGGGCCGTGCTGGAGATGGCCATCGCCGAGGCCGCCCGGCTCGACGAGAGCGGGCATCCGCTGCAGATGAGCGTCAACATCTCGCGCTACGACCTGGTCGACGAGGAGCTCCCGGCCTTCATCGACGATCTCCTCGAGCAGTATGACGTGCCCCACAGCCGCCTCACGCTCGAGGTCACCGAGTCCTGCATCGGCGCCGACCCCGAACGGGCCAAGCGCAGCATCGACGAGCTGCGCGCCAGGGGGATCCGGATCTCCATCGACGACTTCGGTGTCGGCTACTCCTCCATGTCGCAGCTGTTGCAGCTCCCCATCGACGAGCTGAAGATCGACAAGTCCTTCGTCCTCGCCCTGGAGGAGGACGACCGGGCCCGGGCCATCATCAGCTCGACGGTGGAGCTGGCCCGGGCGCTCAAGCTGGTCGTCGTGGCCGAAGGGGCCGAGAAGTCGAGCAACCTCAACTCCTTGGCCTACCTCGGCGTCGACATCGCACAAGGGTTCTTCATCGCCCGGCCCCTGACCACCCACGAGCTCTCGATCTTCCTGGACGACCCCGCCCACGTGGAGGTGCCGTCGGCCTCAGCCAGCTGAATCGGAGTCCCTCCGGCGCTCGGTGGCCGCCGGTGGGCGCAGGGGCTCGCCCGGCCGGTCCGTGAGAATGGCCCCCAGTTGCGCCACGGCCATAGGGGGGTTCGCCCACGGGTGCCCACCGGGTCGGAGCCCGTCCAGAACGAGCTCCAGGTAGCGGGCGGAGCTGTGAGGGACGTGGGGATCGCAGAGGTCGGCCACGGCCCGCACCGACATCAGGACGACGGCGAGATCGGTGAATTCCACGTCGGCCCGGATGGTGCGGGCGTGTTTGGCCCTCTCCAGCAGCGTGTCCACGAGGGGGGCGATCCGGGAGAGCGCCGAGGTCGCGGTGTCGTCGGTCCACGGCGCCCGTGCCGCGATGACCCGCCAGCACGACGGGGCGGCGATGCACCGCCGCAGGAATTCGAAGACCCCCTCGGCGGGGGAGCTGTCGGCCAGGACCGACTCGGCGATCCGTTGCGTCCGGTCATGGGCGGCGGCGATGACGGCGCCGACGAGCTCCCCCTTGTTGGGGAAGCGCCGATAGAGCGTTCCGACGCCGACGCCCGCCCGCCCGGCGATCTGCTCCATCGACGCGTCGTACCCGTGCTCGGCGAAGACGTCGCCCGCCGCCACCAGGATGCGGGCCAGATTGACCTCGGCATCCCGCCGTAGCGGCCTGTCCCCTTCGCTCCCCCCGAAGCCCCGGGGGACCGGGGTCCCTTCCGGCGGAGCCGTCAGTTGAGGCGTCACGGCGCTTCCTCCGATGTGTAGGCGGCCGCCCCCACGAACACCTCGGCCTCTGCGGTGAGCCCCGGATGGGACAGAGAGGTCACGACGGGCGAGTGCGGTCGGTTGGGGATCGTCAGGGCGGCCAGGGCGGCGACGACGAGCGAAGCCGCCGAGACCACGAAGGCCAGCGTGTATCCGTGTGCGGTCGGGAATCCCCCGGGCAGCAGGTTGCTCACGATGATGCTCGTGGCGATGCCACTGCCCATCGCCGCCCCGATGTTTCGGATGTTGGTGTTCATCCCGGTCGCCACTCCGGTCTGGTGTGGCCGGCACCGCTTCGATGATGAGGTTGGCCATTGAGGCGTATCCGAGGGCGATCCCGACGCCGAGGAGACCGGCGGCGACATAGATGTTCCAGGGTTGGCTGTCGGCCACGGCCAGGAACCCGTAACTGGCGGCCGAGAAGACGGCACCGACGATGAGCAGCGGTTTGGATCCGAAGGCGATGGCCAGCCGTCCGGTGAGGGGCGCCACCAGGAGCATGGCGATGGCGAAGGGCAGGAGGAAGAGTCCCGACTGCGTGACCGAGGCGCCGAACCCGTACCCCTCGTGGGACGGGGTCTGGACGAATTGGGGAACCGTGATGAAGAAGGCGAACATCCCGAACCCGAACAACAGGGCGGCCAGATTGGTGCTCCAGACGGCCGGGATGCGCATCATCGTCATGTCGACCACAGGCGAGTCGGAACGGACCTCCGACCACACCCACAGGGCGACCAGGACCATGGTGGCGGCGAACAGCGCCAGCACGGTGGCGTTCAACCAGCCCCAGACCGGGCCTTCGGAGACGGCGAGCAACCCGGTCACGAGCCAGGCGGACATGAATCCGGCCCCGAGCCAGTTGATGCGCCCGGGGGCGCGGACGGGGGATTCGGGCACGAAGATGAACGTGGCCACCGTGGCCACCAGGGTCATGACGAGCGGGATCCAGAAGAGCCAGTGATAGCTCAGGTGTCCGACGATGGGTCCGGCCAGGACGATCCCCCCACCCACCCCGATCCCGAGGATGGCCGACATGATCCCGATGCCGGTGGAGACCTTCGCCCGCGGGAACTCGTCGCGGATGATGCCGAAGGCCAAGGGAAAGACCGCTCCCCCCGTTCCCTGGATGGCCCGGCCCAGGAGCATGACCGGCAACGACGTGGCCACGGCACTGAGCAGAGTCCCCAGGGAGAGGGTGACGAGCACCATGACGAGCATCTTCTCCTTGCCCGCCATGTCGCCGACCCGGCCGAGGATCGGGGTGGCGATCGCCGCGCTCGAGGAGGTACGCGGTCAACAGCCACGTCGCCCCCGTCGCCGACGTGTGCAGCGCGTGCTCCAACTCCGGAATGGCCGGGATGATCATCGACTGGAGGAGACTGAAGGCCAGCGCGGCGACGGCCAGGACGGCGAAGGTGGCGCCGTAGTGGATCCGCTTCTCTGTCACGCCTCTGGCCTCCCGGTACCGGAATTGGATCCTCCGCTTCGGGCCGAGACTATCCGGAACCGCTGATTCCGATTCCCGGGCCGCCGGGGCCCTCAGAGATTGACGTTAACGTGAAGGAATCTTACCGTTCACGTCAGGGTGGACCCGATCCGCAGGAGCGCGATGACCGACCTCGAGCGATCGATGCCGCCGGGCCCGTTCCGCCCGCTGCCCGAGGGTTACAAGTGGACCGCCCTGTTCGTCTCCACCCTCGGGATGCTGATGGCGACGATCGACGGCTCCATCGTGCTCATCGCCATGCCCGACATCTTCCGGGGGATCGGGATCAATCCGCTCCAGCCGGGGAACACCTTCTACCTGTTGTGGATGATCCTCGGGTTCCTCGTGGTCACGAGCGTGCTGGTGGTCACGCTCGGGCCGGCTCGGTGACATCTACGGGCGGGTCCGCGTCTACAACCTCGGCTTCGCCGTCTTCACCCTCTTCTCGCTGCTGCTCACCGTCACCTGGACCCATGGTCACGCCGCCGGGATCTGGCTGATCACCATGCGGATCTTCCAGGCCGTCGGCGCGGCGATGTTGATGGCCAACTCGGCGGCGATCCTGACCGACGCCTTCCCGGCGGGCCAACGGGGACTGGCCCTCGGAGTGAACCAGGCGGCCGCCTTCAGCGGGTCCTTCATCGGGCTGATCCTCGGCGGGGTGCTGGCGCCGATCAACTGGCGGCTGATCTTCCTGGTGTCGGTCCCCGTCGGCCTGCTCGGGACGGTGCTCGGGTACCTGAAGCTGCGCGAGCTCGGACAACGGCGGGCGGCGGCCATCGACTGGCCCGGGAACATCACCTTCGGGTTGGGCCTGGTCCTGATCATGGTGGGGATCACCTACGGGATCGAGCCCTACGGGCACAGCAACATGGGCTGGGGGAACCCCCTCGTGCTCGGCGCCATCGCCGTGGGCGTGGTGCTGATGGTGGCCTTCTGCGTCATCGAGACCAAGGTGCCCGAGCCGATGTTCCGGCTCCAGCTCTTCAAGATCCGCGCCTTCAGCTCCGGGGTCTTCGCCAGCTTCCTGGCCGCGCTCGTCCGCGGGGGGCTGATGTTCATGCTCGTGATCTGGCTGCAGGGGATCTGGTTGCCCCTGCACGGCTACGACTTCGCCCGCACGCCGTTGTGGGCCGGGATCGCCATGATCCCGCTGACCCTGGGGCTTCTCGTCTCCGGTCCCGTCACCGGCATCCTGTCGGACCGCTACGGGGCCCGGCCCTTCGCCACCGGCGGGATGATCGGCGCCGGGATCTCCTTCGGCCTCCTCGAGCTCCTGCCGATCGATTTCTCCTACTGGGTCTTCGGGCTGCTGCTGTTCCTCCTCGGGTTGACGATGGCCGCCTTCGGATCGCCGAACCGGACGGGCGTGATGAACAGCCTCCCGCCCGAGCACCGGGGTGCCGGTTCGGGGATGAACACCACGTTCCAGAATTCGGCCCAGGTCTTCTCCATCGGGATCTTCTTCACCCTGATGATCGTCGGCCTGTCGTCGTCACTGCCCCCGAGCCTCGTCCACGGCCTCGTCAGCCACGGTGTCCCGGCGGCCACGGCACAGCGGGCCGCCCACCTGCCCCCGGTCTCCACCCTCTTCGCCGCCTTCCTCGGCTACAACCCGATCGAGCACCTCATCGGCGCGGGGACTCTCGCCCATCTCTCCGCTGCCCAGCAGAAGGTCCTGCTCGGGCACGGCTTCTTCCCATCGCTGATCACGGCACCGTTCCGGGCCGGACTCCACGCCGCCCTCGACTTCGCCATCGTGGCCAGCGTGCTGGCGGCGGCGGCCTCGTGGAGCCGGGGATCGATGTACGTCCACGCCGAACCGTCGACGAGCGGCGGGTCGTCCACCGCACCGACGGCGCCCCCGACACCGCTCGCCGACGGTGCGGACCCGGCGGGCACGGAACTGGGCGGCGAGCCGGCCGCCGTCTCCTCCCGGTCCGGTGGCGCGCCGCGGGACGGTCGGTGATGACAGGGGACCTGTCGGTCACCGACCCCCGGCCCGTCGTGTTCCGGATCGGCGAGGTGGCCAAGCTGACCGGGCTCACGACGAGGACGCTGCGGTACTGGGAGGAGATCGGCCTGGTGGCACCGAGCTCCCACGGGACGAGCGGCGACCGCCACTACACGGCGACCGACATGGCCCGGGTCACGAGGATCCGGGATCTCCAGAAGCTGCTCGGCTTCTCGCTGGCCGAGGTGCGCGTCGTCCTCGACACCGAGGAGGTCGACGTCCTCGACCGGGTCAGATCCGAATTCCGCTCCGGTGACCCCTCCCCGGCCCGACAGCGTGAGCTGCTCGACGAGGCCATCGCCGCCAACGACCAGCTCCTGGCCCGCCTCGACGACACGTTGACCCGGATCGAGGCGTTCCGGGCCGAGCGCCTGTCCAGCGCGGCGCGCCTGCGGGCCCGGCTCGACACACTCGAGAGCGATGCAGAGAGAGGGAGCCACCGATGACAGATGCGATGAGAGCGGAGACGGTGCGGATCGTCGCCGGTGCCGGAGGGCGACGAGATCGAGGCCTATCTGGCCCAGCCGCTCGACCGCGACGCCCCGGTGGGCGGTGTGGTGGTGATCCACCACATGCCCGGTTACGACGAACCGACGAAGGAGATCACCGAGAAGGTTCGCCGCCCACGGCTACCTGGCCATCTGTCCCAACCTCTACTGGCGCGAGGCGCCGGGGGCCAGTCCCGACGACGCCGCCGCCACGGCCCGGGCGCTCGGCGGCGTGCCCGACGAGCGCCTGGTGGGCGACGTGGCCGGCGCCGCCGCCCACCTGAGATCACTGGGCTCGTCCAATCGGAAGGTGGCCACCATCGGCTACTGCTCGGGAGGGCGCCAGTCGTTCCTGGCCGCCTGCAGCCTCCCGCTCGACGCCGCCGTCGACTGCTACGGCGCCTTCGTGGTGGCGCCGCCCCCGGAAGGGCTCCCCCTCAAGGTGGGCCCCATCGTCCACCTGGCCAAGGACCTCTCGTGCCCCCTGCTCGGGCTGTTCGGGAGCGAGGACCAGTACCCGGCCCCGGCCGAGGTGGCCGAGCTCGAGAAGGCGTTGGCCGACCACGGGAAGACGTTCGAGTTCCACACCTACGAGGGAGCCGGCCACGCCTTCTTCGCCACCAACCGGCCGAGCTACCGTCCCGAGGCGGCCAACGACGGGTGGGAGAAGATCTGGGAGTTCTTCGGCCGCCACCTGAGCAGCTGACGGCCGCGAGCGAGGAGGAGACGCCCCGTGTGTACCTATGAGACGACCTGCCTCCCCGTCACCGGGAGCGGCAAGGGCGCCGAAGGCTGGTTCGCCCTCTCGGACGCCACCGTCTACGTCGACCATCCCGTCCACGCCAGCGCCGACCACACCCTGAACATCGACCTGCGGAACCCGGCGCGTGGTCCGGCATACCGGGTCGCCCTGGAGCTCGACCCGGTGTCGGCCCGCCGGCTTGCCGAGACCATCCTCCAGAGTCTGGACAGCGCACCGGTCGGTCTCCTGCCGGCGGGCTTCCCCCCGACCCCCGCCAGCACGGCTCCTGACCAGCGGGATCCCGAAAAGGCGGATAGAACACGTCAGACGTGAGAACGACCCGAGGAGAACGACGATGACAACGGCGAACCCGATGCAGCTCGGCATGGTCGGCCTCGGGCGGATGGGAGCGGGCATCGTCCGTCGCCTCATGCGCGACGGACACACCTGTGTCGTCTACGACGTGGATCCGAAGGCGGTCACGGCACTGGCGTCCGAGGGGGCGACCGGAGCCGACTCCATGGCCGACTTCGTCCAGAAGCTCTCGGCCCCCCGGTCGGCATGGGTGATGGTGCCCGCCGGTGAGATCACCGGGAAGACCATCGAGGACCTGGCCTCCCACATGGAGTCCGGCGACACGATCATCGACGGCGGCAATTCGTACTATCGCGACGACATCCGTCGTGCGGCGACGCTGTCGGCGAGCGGCATCCACCTGATCGACTGCGGCACTAGCGGCGGGGTGTGGGGGATCGACCGCGGCTTCTGCCTCATGATCGGGGGCGAAGACGGTGTCGTCGAGCGTCTCGACCCGATCTTCGCCACCATCGCCCCCGGTGTCGACTCGGCACCGCGGACCCCGGGGCGGACCGGCGAGCCGGTCCCCGCCGAGCAGGGCTTCCTGCACTGCGGTCCGAACGGCGCCGGGCACTTCGTCAAGATGGTCCACAACGGGATCGAGTACGGGATGATGGCCTCGTTCGCCGAGGGCCTCAACATCCTCCACAACGCCGGCATCGGGAAGACCAAGATCGTGGCCGACGCCGAGACGGCCCCTCTGGAGGAGCCCGAGTTCTACCAATTCGACATCGACACCACCGCCGTCACCGAGGTCTGGCGCCGCGGCAGCGTGGTCGGGTCCTGGCTGCTCGACCTCACCGCCGAAGCTCTCTACGCCTCGCCCGAGCTGACGGAGTTCGCCGGACGGGTCTCGGATTCGGGCGAGGGGAGATGGACCTCGATCGCCGCCATCGACGAAGGAGTCCCCGCCCCCGTCCTCACCGCGTCGCTCTACTCGCGCTTCGCGTCGCGGAACCTCGACGACTTCGCCAACAAGGTCCTCTCGGCCATGCGGAAGGGTTTCGGCGGCCACGACGAGAAGAAGGCATGACGAAGCCGGTCGTCGTCCTCTTCGACGTGGACGAGACCCTGGTCCACACCGGTGGGGCCGGAGCGAGGAGTTGGAAGGCGGCTTTCGAGGCGCTCTACGGGATCCCGGCCGACATCGGCGCCCACACCTCGGCCGGTGAGACCGATCCCGAGGTGGGGCGCGAGACGTTCACAGGGGTTCTGCACCGGGACCCGACCCCCGACGAGCTGGGTCGGCTCTACGCCCGCTACCTGATGAGCCTGGCCGAGGACATCTGGACCTCCGAGGACTACCGGGTGCTCCCCGGGGCGGAACAGACCCTCGTCCGGTTGGGCGAGGCGGGGGTCATGCTCGGTCTCGTCTCGGGGGCCATGGAGGGCGCGGCCCGGACCAAGCTGATGCCCGGCAACCTGAACCGGTTCTTCGTCTTCGGCGCCTACGGGTCGGACTCGCCCGACCGGGCCCAGTTGACGGAGCGGGCCATCGAGAAGGCCGCCCGGCTCCACGGTCGGCTCACCCCCGCTCAGGTCTTCGTGGTGGGCGACACCCCGCGGGACATCGAGGCGGCGCGGGCCGCCGGAGCGGTCTCGGTGGGGGTGGCAAGTGGCCGCTATTCGACGAAAGAGCTGGTGGCAGCCCATGGCGACCACGTCCTTCAGTCCCTCGAGGAGCCGTTCCCGGGCCTCTGAGGGCCGGCCACGGTGCCATGACCGGCGGCCGCCCGTTGTAAGACCTTGACGTTAACGTTAAGATATTGCCATGGTCCCGGACACGACCGGCCCCCGGTCGAGCGACAGCCGCTACAAGTGGATCGCCCTGTCGAACATCACGCTCGGCACCCTCATGGTCTTCATCAACCAGTCGATCGTCCTGATCGCCCTTCCCGCCATCTTCCGCGGCATCCGGCTCAACCCTCTCACCCCGGCCAACACCGGCTACATGCTGTGGATGCTCATGGGTTTCATGGTGGTCCTGGCCGTCCTCGTGGTGACGCTCGGCCGCGTGGGCGACATCTTCGGCCGGGTGAAGATGTACAACCTCGGCTTCGCCGTCTTCACCGCCTTCTCGATCCTGCTCTCGGTGACGTGGATGCACGGTCCGGGGGCGGCCCTGTGGCTGATCGGTATGCGGATCGGGCAGGGGGTGGGCGGGGCGATGCTCTTCGCCAACTCGTCGGCCATCATCACCGACGCCTTCCCGGCCGACCAGCGCGGTCTCGGACTGGGGATCAACAACGTGGCCGCCATCGGCGGTGCCTTCATCGGTCTCGTCCTGGGCGGGCTGCTGGCGCCGGTCCAATGGCACATGGTCTTCCTGGTGTCGGTGCCGTTCGGGATCTTCGGGACGGTCTGGGCCTACCGCAAGCTCGAGGACAGAAGCGTCCGCACCCCGGCCCACATCGACTGGTTGGGCAACGTCACCTTCGCCGCCGGTCTCATCCTCATCCTGGTGGGGATCACCTACGGCCTCCTGCCGTACGCCCACCACACCATGGGGTGGACCAGCCCGACGGTGATGGCCGAGATCGCCGGCGGTATCGCCCTGCTGGTGGCGTTCTGCGGCATCGAGACGCGCGTCGCCCATCCCATGTTCCGTCTGACCCTCTTCCGCATCCGCGCCTTCACGGCCGGCAACGTGGCCAGTGGTCTGGCGTCTCTCAGCCGCGGCGGCCTCATGTTCATGCTGATCATCTGGCTGCAGGGGGTATGGCTGCCCCTGCACGGCTACAGCTTCAGCTCGACCCCCCTGTGGGCCGGCATCTACATGGTGCCGTTGACGATCGGCTTCCTGGCCGCCGGGCCCCTGGCCGGCCATCTGGCCGACCGGTACGGGGCCCGTCCCTTCGCCTCGGGGGGCCTGCTGCTGGTGGCGGTCACCTTCTTCTTGTTGCAGGCGCTGCCCGTCGACTTCGGCTACCCGTCGTTCGCCGCCCTGCTGTTCTTCAACTCGGTCGGGATGGGCCTGTTCATCGCCCCCAACCAGACGGGGATCATGAACAGCCTCCCGGCCGACCAGCGGGGGGCGGGGGCGGGCATGGCCGCCACCTTCAATTCCTCGGCCCAGGTCCTCTCCATCGGCATCTTCTTCACCCTGATGATCCTGGGTCTGGCGGCCACGTTGCCGACCGCACTCCTCCACGGACTGGAGGCCCACGGAGTCTCCGCCGTCACCGCCGCGCGCGTCTCGCACCTCCCGCCCGTCGGGTCGCTCTTCGCCGCCTTCCTCGGTTACAACCCGATGGCCACCCTGCTCGGGCCGGCGGCGCTGCACCACATGACGGCGGCACAGGCTCACGCCATCACGGGCCGGTCGTTCTTCCCCCACCTGATCTCGGCCCCCTTCGGCAAGGGCCTCGAGAGGGCGTTCGACTTCGCCGCCGCCGTCTGCCTGCTCGGCGCCGTGGCGTCGCTGCTGCGGGGTGGGAAGTACCACCACACCGAGCCCGACGGCGAGGCCTACCCGGTGGAGCCGGCCGAGGAAGCGGTGGCCGAGACCGAGCCACTGCTGGTGTGAGCTGACGCCATGGCCAGGAGCACGCCGGTGAAGAGCCCGGACCGCGTCCCGGTGGCGGTACCGACCGGCGGCCCGCCGGCGGCGTCGGGCACGCCCGGCGGCGAGAGCGAGACGGGACTGCGCATCAGCGACGCCGCCTCCAGGGTCGGGGTCTCGGCCCGCACCCTGCGCTACTACGACGAGCTCGGCCTGCTGTGCCCGTCGCTGTACACCGCCGGCGGCGAGAGGCGCTACCGGGAGAGCGATCTCGACCAGCTCCAACGCATCCTCGAGCTGCGCGAGGCGCTCGGGATGAACCTGGAGGAGATCAAGGAGTTCCTCCAGTCCGAGCAGCGGCTCGACGAGGTGCGCGCCGCCTACCGGGCCGAACAGGAGGTCGACACGACGACGGCCCGGCTCCAGCGCCGGGCCCTCCTCGAAGAGGCCCTGGCCTTGAACGAGTCCCTGAAGGAGCAGCTGAACGCCAAGCTGGCCCGCATGGACGCCTTCCGGTCCACCCTGGCCCGCAACGCCGACCGCTGCCGGGAGCTGCTAGCCGAGCTCGGCTAGCGGCGCCACCCCGCCCGCCCCGCACCAACCCCCCCGCACCCCACCCGCCCCGCACCGACCGGGGCGACGGCCTCGCCCGGCAGCGGGGCCGGCCGGGATCCTGTCGCCGCCACGGCCGGCGCGGGAGGCTGTCACCATGGTGGCGCTCCTGGGCTTCGGGTTGAGGGTCTTTCACCACCACATCGGGCGCAGCCTGGTCTCGGTCGTGGCGCTCTCGATCGCCAGCGCCGCCTCGTACGGGCTGGCGGCGGTGCTCCAGCACCACGCCGCCATCCGCCAGCCCCCGGAGCTGTCGGTACGCGTCGGACTCCTCGTCCGACTAGCCCGGCGACCGATGTGGCTGGTGGGCAACGCCCTGGACGGCGTGGGCTATCTCCTGCAGTTCCTGGCCCTCCGCCGCGGGGCCCTGCCCCTGGTCGAGCCCCTTCTCGTCCTCAGTCTGGTCTTCGCCCTTCCGGTGGCGGCATGGCTCGACCACCGCCGCATCTCCCGCGCCGACATCGGCTCGACCGTCGTGATCATGGCCGGCCTGGCCCTCTTCCTCGGCGTGGCCCGTCCGGGGCTCGGTCGTCCCCATGTATCGGCCGTGGCGTGGACGGTGCTGACCGTCGTCATCGCCGCCGCCTGCGGGGCGATGGTTCTCGGAGCCCGCCGAGGTTCACGCCCTCTGGCCGCCGTGCTGCTCGGGGCGGGGTCGGGCACGGCCTTCGGCTACGTGGCCGCCCTCACCGAACGGACCGGCCACATCCTCAACGGCGGCGTGGTCCACACCCTCGGGACCTGGGAGCCCTACGCGCTGGTGGTCGGGGGGGTGGCGGCACTGCTTCTCACCCAGAGCGCCTTCCACGCCGGAGCGCTGCGTCTGTCGTTGCCCACCCTGACGGTGGCCCAACCTCTGGTGGCCGTGGTCATCGGCCTGGGTCTCTTCGGTGAGCGGGTCGCATCGCACGGGCTGGCCCCGGTCTGGGAAGGCCTGGGCCTGGCCATGGTGGTCTTCGGCGTCTTCGCCCTCACGCGGTCGCCGGTGATCGGGGTCGACCAGACCGGCGACCGACCGTGAGGTGGGTGCGCGCCGTCGGCCATGCCCTGACCATCAGCGGCTCGATGACCTGGGAGATCCTGTGGGCGCTGGTCTTCGGCTTCGCCCTGTCGGCCGTGGTGCAGGCGGTCGTGAGGCGGAGCACCGTGGTCAAGGTCCTCGGCGACGACCGGCCCCGGACGCTGGCCGTGGCCGCCGGATTCGGTGCCGCCTCGTCCTCGTGCTCCTACGCCGCCGTGGCGCTGGCCCGGGCCCTGTTCCGACAAGGGGCGAGCTTCACCGCCGCCATGACGTTCGAGATCGCCTCGACCAACCTGGTCGTCGAACTGGGTGTCATCCTGGCGTTGCTCGTCGGTTGGCAGTTCACCCTGGCCGAGTTCGTCGGCGGGCCGGTGATGATCGTCCTCCTGGCCGTGGCCTTCCGTCTTCTTCTGCGCCGGCCGCTCCTGGAGACCGCCAGAGCCCAAGCCGACATGGGGCGGGCCGGTTCCATGGAGGGCCACGCCGCCATGGACATGACGATCCAGGAGGAGGGCGGCCTGTGGCGCCGCCTGCGGTCCCGGCGAGCCCTCACGTCGATCTCGCACATCTTCGTCATGGAATGGGCGGCGGTCATCCGGGACATCGTCCTCGGTCTGCTCATGGCCGGGGCGGTGGCGGCCTGGGTCCCCGACTCGTTCTGGCGGCACCTCTTCGTCGTGCACCGTCCGCTGCTCTCGAAGTTCTGGGGGCCCCTCATCGGTCCGATCGTGAGCCTGCTCAGTTTCGTCTGCTCGATCGGCAACGTGCCGTTGGCGGGAGTCCTCTGGAACGGGGGCATGAGCTTCGGCGGTGTGATCTCCTTCATCTTCGCCGACCTGATCATCGTGCCCATCCTGGTGATCTACCGGAAGTACTACGGCACACGGATGATGCTGTTCATCCTGGCCTGCTTCTACGGCACCATGGTGCTGGCCGGCTACGCCGTGGGATTTCTCTTCGACGGGCTCGGACTGGTCCCCGCCACGCGCCACGCCAAGGTGACGGCGATGGCCGTCCATTGGGACTCCACCACCTTCCTCGACATCGCGGCGCTCCTGGTGGCCGCCGGACTGATCCTGCGCTTCGTGCGCACCGGCGGGACACCGATGCTGAAGATGATGGGTGGCGCTCCCGTCGACCCCGGCGGGCCTCACCACCCGGAGGCCGGCCGCTGACGACGAGGGCTCAGGCTGGCGCCCCGGCCATGACGGCCACGACGCCGAGCACCCCGGCGGCGACGAGGGCGGGCACCACGCCACGGCGCAGGCCCAGGAGCCAGACGGCGGCGAGGCCCAGCACACCGAGTTGCCAGAGGTGGGCCAGGGCCAGGCCGAGAGGGACGGCCGCGCCGGCGATCGCCCCGACGGCGGCCGCCCCGGCACCGGTGAGGAACGCCTGGACGCCGACGCTCGAGCGCAACCGGTCGAAGTGCGGCGCCCCGACCATGACGAAGGCGAAGGAGGGGGCGAACGCCACCAGCGAGGCGATCAGCGCGCTGCCGAGACCGCCCGCCGCGTAACCGACCACGGCGACGGTCTGGACGACGGGGCCGGGAGTGACCTGGCCGAGTGCCACGGCATCGAGGAACTGGGTGGCCGTCATCCAGTGGTAGGTCGTCACGGCGTCGTGCTGCATGAGCGGGATGATGACGAACCCGCCGCCGTACGAGAGGGCCCCGACCTTGACGGCGACCCACGTGAGTGCCGACAGTCCCCCCGCCGCCGGGATCACCAGCGGGAAGACGGTCAACGGGCCCCGGGTGGGACCCCTCCACGCGCCGGCCCGCACGGTGACCTCGACGAGCCCGCTGGCCAGGAGGACGAGGACGAGGTACTGGCCGACGGTGGCGGCGGCCGCCGCGCCGGCCACGAGATAACAGAGCCACCGGACCCTGCCGGCGCCGCCGCCGGTCCGTCGCCACCCGGCGGGCATGAGTCCGGTCGACGCCCGGACGGCCACGGCGGCCACCGCCGAGCCGGCGCCGGCCGCCGCACCCCTGATCCACAACGGCGGATGGGAGGCGAGGAAGACGGCGGACAGGGCCAGGATGACGATGAGCCCCGGACCGATGAAGCAGAGGCCCCCGACGACGGCGCCCAGGCGGCCGCGGAGCCGCCAGGCGCAGAAGATGGCGAGCTGGGTCGACGCCGGTCCCGGCAGCAAGTTGGTCGCCGCCAGGCCGTCTTCGAACTGGCGTGCGGTGAGCCACTCTTTCTTGTCGACGCACAGCGCACGGAGGAGCGCCACGTGGGCGGGTGGTCCGCCGAAGCCGGTGATCCCGATCCGGGCCCACTCCCGCGCGATGGTCGGAAGGCGCACCACCGTCCCCACAGTACCGAGGCCGCTGTCGGTAGCCGGAGGAGAACAGGCCAGGCGGGCCACCCCCGGTCGGCATAACGTCGGCGCCATGGCTGTCGGTCGACTCTCCCGTGCGCGCCGCCACCACAACCCACCCCTGCCTCTCCCGGCCGGGCCCGTCTCCAACGGCGAGTTCGTCCCGGCGGCGCCGACCCCCGGCCACCGGGCCACCGACGATCTGGTCCGGTCCGCCGTGGACGCCGCCGCCACGCGCCTCGGCATGGACCGTCGGCGCTTCCTGCAGAGCGCGGGGGCGGTGGCGGCGTCACTGGCGGCATTCGAGTTGGGCGGATGCACCGGGGCGCCGTCGGGTCGATCGTCGAAGGCACCGGGAACCGGCCCCGGCGGAACGTTCCGGACCCCGCCCCCCGTCGACGCCGACGCCTGTCACGAGACGCTGGCCACCGCCGGGGAGTTCATCTTCGACGTCCACACCCACCATGTGATCCCGGCCGGTCCCTGGGTGCAGAACGCTCCTTCCACCGTCGGCCTCGTCCTCGGCATGCTTCCGGCCGGCTGCTCCGACCTCCCCCAGCTCGACTGTGTGGACCGGGCCACCTATCTCCACGACATGTTCCTGGCCAGCGACACGACCGTGGCCGTTCTCACCGACGTCCCCAACTCGGGTCCGTCCAACGCCCCCGTCCCGTTCCCCGATGCGGTGGACACCCAGGCGATCGCCGCCGGGCTCACCCACGGCGGGGCCGCCCGGGTGCTGGTGGAGAACATCGTGGCCCCGAACGTCGGTCCGCTCGGGCAGACCCTCGACGAGATGACGAGTGCGGCGGACTCCGGACACCTGGCCGCCTTCAAGGTGTACACGGCGTGGAGCCCGACCGGGCAGGGCTATTCGTTGGCGGACCCGGCCATCGGCCTCCCCACCGTCCAGCACGCCCACGATCTCGGGGTCAAGGTCTTCGTCGCCCACAAGGGCCTCCCCCTGGTCGATTTCGATCCCGCCTTCAACCATCCCGACGACGTGGTGGCCGTGTCACGGTTGTTCCCCGACATGAACTTCGTGATCTACCACGCGGCGTGGGACCCCTCCCAGGTCGAGGGTCCCTACGACCCCGCCGCCACCATCGGGATCGACACTCTCCTGACCGCCCTGGACCGTCACGGTGTCCCCCCCAACGACAACGTCTGGGTGGACACCGCCACCATGTGGCGGCAGCTGCTCACCCAACCCGATCAGGCCGCCCACGCCATGGGGAAGATCCTCAGCCGGGTGGGTGCCAAGCGCGTGATGTGGGGAACCGACTCCATCTGGTACGGGAGCCCGCAGCCCCAGATCATGGCCATGCGCGCCTTCCAGATCTCGGCGCAGTACCAGGAGCTCTACGGCTACCCGGCCCTGACCGACGACGTCAAGGCCGCCGTCTTCGGCCTGAACGCCGCCGATCTCTTCGGGGTCGACCCCGCCGCCACCCGCTGCGCCCTGGCCACCGACCCTCTGACAACGAAGATCTCCGAGGCGGCCGAGCTGCGCGCCGACGGCGCCCTCCCCTCGGCGTGGGAGCCCCACGGCCCCACGACGCGCCGACAGGTCCTCTCCTGGTTGGCGGCTCCGACGACACGCTGGGTGCCGACATAGATGTCGCCCCCCTCGGAGGACGAGCTCATCGACCGGTCGGTGGCCCTGGCCGCCGAGCTTCTCGCCGCCGCCCGCGCCGGCACCTCGCGTGCCGAGCGGCGGCGCCAGCTCCGGCTGCGCCGCCTGTTGGCCAGCGAGTCGGGAACCCGGTTGGTCTTCTCCCTGGCCGACCGGGTGCTGCGCCCCACCGACGCCCGCACGGCGGCCGGCCAACTGGCGGGGGTCACCGCCGGCGATCTGGAAGGCGTCTCCGCCGCCGACCGCGCCCTGCTGCGCCTGGCCGCCCTCGCCGCCCGCCCCGCCCCCGGCCCCGTGGTCGGTCTGGTGGCGGCCCGCCTGCGACGAGAGACCGGCTCCCTCGTCTACCCGGCCGAACCGGGACCGCTCGGCCGTCGCCTGGCCCGGTTGTGGGCGGCCGGACGTCGACCCAACCTCAACCTCCTGGGAGAGGCCATCCTGGGCTGGCAGGAGGCCGAGAGACGGACGGCGGCCGTGGACCGGTTACTGCGACGCGTCGACGTCGACTGCGTCTCGGTCAAGGTGTCGTCGGTGGCCGCCGGGTTGACGCTCATCGACTTCGAGGGCTCGGTGCGACGGATCACGGCGCCCCTCCGCCAGCTCTACCGCCGCGCCGGCGCCTCCGAGGATCCCAAGCTCGTCAACCTGGACATGGAGGAGCACCGGGATCTCGATCTCACGGTGGAGTCCTTCATCAGCGCCCTGGACGACGACGAGTTCGCCTCGCTCACCGCCGGGATCGCGCTGCAGGCCTACCTCCCGGACACCCACGCCGCCCTCGACCGTCTCCTCGACTGGGCCGGCCGACGCCACCGGGCCGGTGGGGCCCCGATCCGGATCCGGCTGGTCAAGGGAGCCAACCTGGCCATGGAGAACGTGGACGCCGAGCTCCACGGATGGCCGGCGGCGCCCTACCCCACCAAGGCCGACACCGACGCGTCGTACGTCCGGCTCCTCGAACGCCTGATGGAGGAGGCGGGCACCGGCGCCGTGCGGGTCGGGGTGGCGTCGCACAACCTCTTCGACGTGGCCCTGGCCCTCGTCCTGTCGGAGCAGACGGGAGCGCCGGTCGACATCGAGATGCTGGCCGGGATGGCCGACAACCAGGCGGCGGCGGTGGCCGAGCGTTCGGGGCGACTGCTCTTCTACGTGCCGGCCACCACGCGCCAGGACTTCCGCAACGCGCTGGCCTATCTGGCCCGCCGCCTCGACGAGAACACCACGCCCGAGGGATTCCTCCGGCACGTCCTCGACATGGTGCCGGGCAGTGCGGACTGGGACGACCAGGCCGCTCGCTTCGCCCGGTCGATGCGGGCCCGGGGCGCTGTGACGACGGTGCCGTTCCAGACCCAGGACCGGTCGCGGCCGGTGCCGCCGGCCGGGTCACCCCCCGCCGGCGGCGCCATCGTGACCGGCGACGGCATCGTGGCCGGCGGCGCACGGTTCACGAACGAGCCGGACACCGACCTGACGGTCCCCGCCAACCGCCGGTGGGCTCTGGCGGCGCTCGGGTCGCCGCCGCCGCCGCCGCCGGCGTCGGTGCGGGACATCGACGGGGCCGTGGCCCGTGCCGCCGCCGCCGCCTCACCGTGGGCCGGTCGCGCCGCCGCCGAACGCCGCCACCTCCTCGAGGCGGCCGCCGGCGCCATGGCGGCGGGGCGCGCCGAGGCCGTCGCCGTGATGACGGCCGAAGCGGGGAAGACCTTCGCCGAAGCCGATCCCGAAGTCTCCGAGGCGGTCGACTACGCCCGTTGGTACGCGGCGAGGACGGACCTGTTGGCGTCGCTGGCGAGCGAGGTGGACAGTGTTCCGTTGGGGGTGGTGGTGGTGTCGCCACCGTGGAATTTCCCCTACGCCATCCCCGCCGGCGGATCGCTGGCGGCGTTGGCCGCCGGCAACACCGTCGTCCTCAAGCCGAGCCCCGAGGCGCCGGCCACGGCCGCGCTCCTCGTCGGGCAGCTGCACGGCGCCGGCCTGGGAGACGGTCGGGTGGAGCTGGCGGTGGCGCCCGACGGTTCCGAGGGTCGACATCTGATCACCCACCCGGGAGTCGGCGCCGTGATCCTCACCGGGTCGTGGGACACGGCGCGGATGTTCGCCGGCTGGACACCGGGCCGGCGGTTGCTGGCCGAGACGAGCGGCAAGAACGCCATGGTCGTCACCGGGGCGGCCGACGTGGACCAGGCGGTCGGCGATCTCGTCCGCTCCGCCTTCGGGCACGCCGGTCAGAAGTGCTCGGCCGCCAGCCTGGCCATCGTCGACGCCTCGGTCTACGACCGCAGTCCTTTCCTGCGGCAGCTGGCCGACGCCGTCCGCGCCCTGCGGGTGGGCCCGGCGGCCGATCCGGCGTCGGACGTCGGTCCCATCGTGGGCCCCTTCACCGGATCGCTCGAGCGGGCCCTCACCGTCCTCGATCCGGGGGAGACCTGGCTGGTGGCGCCGGAGTGCCTCGATCCGGACCGCCGGCTGTGGTCACCCGGTGTGCGCGTCGGCGTCAGGCCCGGTTCCTGGGCCCACACCACGGAGTGGTTCGGCCCCGTCCTGGGGGTCATGCGGGCCGACGGCCTCCACCAGGCGGTCGAGTGGCAGAACGCCGTCCCCTACGGGCTGACGGCCGGGCTCCACTCACTCGACCCGGCCGAGCACCGACGCTGGGCGGACGACGTGGAGGCGGGGAACCTCTACGTCAACCGTCCCACCACCGGGGCCCTGGTGGGCCGCCAGCCCTTCGGTGGCTGGAAGCGGTCGAGCGTGGGTCCGACGGTGAAGACGGGCGGGCCCAACTACCTCCTGGCGCTGCGGCGGTGGTCCGACGCCCACGAGACGGGCGTCGATGCCGCCGCCGCCTCCTACCGACGCTGGTGGGACTCCCATTTCGGGCGGGTGACGGAGCTGGCCGGCCTGTCGTGCGAGTCCAACCAGCTGCGCTACCGGCCCTCGCCGGGGGTGATCGTGCGGGTCACCGAGGACGGTTCCGACGACGAGGTGGCCAAGGCCCTGCGGGCGGCGGCGGTGACCGGAACCCCGGTACGCGTGTCGAGCCCCCGACCGCGGCCGCAGTGGCGTCGACAGCCGGGCGTGACCCTGACCGTCGAGAGCGCGGAGGCGCTGGGGGCGTCGCTGGCCGACGGGCCCGGCTCCCGACTGCGGCTCCTCGGCCCCGGCGAACCAGAGGTCCTGGCCGCCGCCGCCGACCACGCCGTCACCGTCGTCGACGAGCCGATGTGCTCCCACGGACGCGTCGAGCTCGTCCGGTGGCTGCGGGAGCAGGTGGTGACGAGGAGCCTGCACCGCTACGGGAACGTGGTCTACACGCCGCTCACGGCCGAGTGAGCCGGTCCTTCTCCAGAACGGCCACATAGGGATCGGCCGGGGTCGCTCCCAGGACCCGGCTCTGGTGCCAGCCCGTTCCCCGCAGGAGGGTCCTCATCTCGCGGCGGGAGACGAAGAGCCAGGTGAACCACGGGGTGGTGCTGTCGCGGTAGTGGATGCGCAGCCGGACCTGCCCCGGCGGGAGGCCGCGGTGGCGGTTGCGGAAGTAGTAGCCCCGGGTGAGGGTGGGAGCGCCACCGCAGTACGGATTGGTGCTCTCGGCCAGGATCCGCGCCCCCGGAGGCGTCCGACGGGCCCAGGACGTGAGCACCCGCCGCAGACGGGCCGGTGTGCCGAAGATGCCGAAGTTGTTGCCGAAGAGGACGATGGTGTCGAAGGAGCCGATCCTGGTCGTGAGGGCGTCGGCCGACATGCACCACACGTCGGTCACACCGCGGGCCCGCGCCGTGCGGGCGGCCAACGGCGAGGCATCGAGGCCGACGACGTCGTAGCCGCGTTGCTGCAGGTGGAGGGGCACCCGGCCCGCCGCACAGCCCACGTCGATCACGCGCCCGCTCACGTACCGCATGGCCCGCCGTTCGGGGGAGGGCCAGCCGGCGAACCCGGCCACGTACAGCTCGTGACCGACCCCGGTCTCGGTGAACCCGTCGTCGCGCTCGAAGATCTCCGGCTCGGTCCCTCCCCCCGCCCAGTCCCGGAGGGCGTGGCCGAAGACGTCCCCGGCGTCAGCCATGCGACACGGCGTGGTACCCCTTCGCCCCCACGGCCCGCGCCAGATCACTGCGCGGATCCTCGTCGGCCTTCAGTCGGTCGAGGACGCGGCCCACCACACCGGGCGCGTCGACGACCAGACCGGCAGTGTCGTCGACGGTGAAGGGCGTGGTGGCGCTCACGATGTACCGGGCGAAGCCGATGGCCCGCACCCGACCACGGTGGTGAAGGGGGAGTCGAGCACGTCGAGTCCGACGACCTCTGCGCCCCGGGTGACGAGGACGCGGACGAGTGCCTCACCGAGATGTCCGGCACAGCCGGTGACGAGGATCCGGCCCCGGTCCACGCCGACGACCATAGGTCGCCGCGGACCGACGCCGTGCCGGGTCGCTCAGGTGGACATGCCCACCACCGGCTTCACCAGAGGACGGCCGCCCATGGAACCGTCGAAGCCGGCGTCGCCGAAGGCGAAGATGCCGCCGTCGGAGGCCACCTCCCAGTAACCGCGTCCGTCGGGGGTCGACGCGATGGCCACCACCGGTCTGGTGAGCGGCTTCCCGCCCATCGAACCGTCGAAGCCGGCGTCGCCGAAGGCGAAGATGCCGCCGTCGGACGCCACCTCCCAGTAACCGCGTCCGTCGGGGGTCGACGCGATGGCCACCACCGGTCTGGTGAGCGGCTTCCCGCCCATCGAACCGTCGAAGCCGGCGTCGCCGAAGGCGAAGATGCCGCCGTCGGACGCCACCTCCCAGTAGCCGCGTCCGTCGGGGGTGGAGGCGAGGCCGACGACCGGTCTGGTGAGCGGCTTCCCGCCCATCGAGCCGTGGAAGGTGGCGTCACCGAAGGAGAACACCCCGCCGTCGGAGGCCACCTCCCAGTAGCCGCGCCCGTCGGGTGTCGACGCGAAGGCCACCACCGGCTTCACCAGAGGCTTCCCGCCCATCGAGCCGTAGAAACCGGCGTCGCCGAAGGCGAAGATGCCGCCGTCGGAGGCCACCTCCCAGTAGCCCCCGCCGTCGGCGGTGGACGCGATGCCGACGATGGGCCGGCTGAGGAACTGGCCGCCCATCGATCCGCAGAACGGCAGGGTGCCGTAGTCGAAGATGCCGCCGTCGGCGGCGACGAAGCGGTAGCCGCTCTTCGACGCCGGTGGATCGCAGGGAACCTGCAGCGAGAGTTGGATCGGTGTCACGAAGAGCTGCCGGGTGGCGCCGCAGCCGTAGCCGGTACAGCCGGCACTGCCACCCCGCCACGCCGCGTAGTCGAACCAGAAGGCCCCCGTGGCGTCGGCGAACAGCGACCCGCCCCCTGGTCCCAGGACGGAGCCGTAGGTGGTCAGGATCTGCGTGTCCGGCCCGCACGGACCGAGCGGTCCGCGACAGGTGGTGATGCCCTCCGAGTAGTCGGCGGTGGTGTAGATCCCGGCCGAGAAGAGAAGGGAAAAGGTCCCGTCGGCGTCGACCATGGACGGGTCCTCGACCGTGCTCTCCCACCGGTAGGCGGCGGTGTCGTTGTACATGAGCTGGCTCGGTGAGCCGATCAGGCTGAGCCCGTCGGCGCTCAGCTGTTGGGACCAGATCGTCGCCTGGTCCGCCGATCCCCCGTCGTTCTGCTTCCAGATGAGAAAGGCCCTTCCCGATGCCGGATCGACGAAGGGGCTCGGGTCGATGGAACCGGTGGGTTGACAGACGAGGCCGCCATCGGAGTCGTCGGTGAACTGGGGGTCCGAGGGCGACAGGGTACCGGCGCCCACTGCCACCGAGATGCAGTCGTGTCCACTGTCGCTCGGGTCGGGGGACTGGGCGGCGTCGTAGTACATCAGCCAGTGGCCACCCCAGAAGAACACCCCCGGCGACGTCTGCGTGTCGGTCGTCTCCCATCCCGGCGTGGTGGCCAGAGCCGTGGAGCCGAAGGATGTTCCGGTGTAGCTGTGGTACCCGCCGGACGGGCTCGTGCTCACCAGCACCTGGATGTGGTTGCCCAGTGGCGTGCCGGTGGTGAAGGCGAAGTACGTCCCGGCCGAGTACACGACATCGGGGTCCCCGGCGTCACCGGCGAAGGCGGGGGTGGCACTCGGACTGACGGTGACCGCCCCCGAGGGCTGCGACGTGGCCATCGCCACGATCCCCGACGTGGCCACCACCACCCCCAGCACGGCGGCGATCAGTCCCGGTCGGGCCCGGCGGCGCCGTCCCCGACGGCCCTCACCACCACGTCGGTCCTCCGGCACACGCACACTCCTGCCGCTCGACGCCGTCGGCCTCCACCGGTGCGCTTTCCCGGACGGTCGTGAGAAACGCACGAAGAGCGTGTTCGAGCCGATCCGAACGGCCTGCACCCACCCTAGTGCCCCATCAAGCAACGTTTGCGCGCTTTACCAGCTCACGCAGTGTTTTGTCCTGAGCGTTGCGGTTGCGCCAGATGATGTAGCGACGGATCATTGAGTTCTGCTCTTCGTGTGAGCGGTGATCGGTGCCGTCCAAGGTGAAGTAGCGCAGAGCCTGGAACTGAGCCTCGATCCGGTTCAACCAGCTGGCGTTGGTGGGGACGTAGGCCAGTTCGACGTTGTTGGCCTCGGCCCAGTCGCCCACTCTGCTGTCTCTCTTGGTCGACAGGTGAGGGCTGAAGTTGTCCATGACGATGGCGATGCGGATCTCGGGCGGGTAGAGGGTGCGGAGGTAGCGGCAGAACTCGAGGAAGGTGGTGCGGTCCTTCTTGGTCTTGATGTGGCCGTAGATCTTGTCCTCGTTCAGGTCGTAGGCGGCCATCAGGTGCCTGACCCCTTTCGTCCGGGTGTAGGTGGCCCGGCGCCGCCGACGACGGGGATCTTCGGTGGTCTCGACTCCTTTCACGGCTACCGGGGCCCACTGCTTCCCCGGCCGGGGCAGCAGATTGAGGGGACCGAACTCGTCCATGCAGATCACCACCGTGGGGTCGCCTCTCTTCGGTTTGGCCTTCTGATCAGCGATGTCGTAGAGCTCGAGGACCTGGTTCTTCTTGGTCTCGAAGTCGGGGTCGCTCGACTGCTTCCAGGTCTTGATCACTTGAAACGAGACGCCCTCCTCTCGGAGGAGCAGGCGCAGTCCTTCGTGGCTGATGTCGTCGACCACCCCCTCAGCCACCAGGAACTCGGCCAACTTGGTCAGGCTCCAGGTCGAAAAGGGCAGGCCGTGGTCGACGGGCCGGCTCAAGGCGACCTTCTTGATCTCCCGGCGCTCGGGCAAGGTGAACGTCGGCGGCCGGCCCCCGGCGTACTTGGGCACGAGCGAGTCGAAGCCGTCGTCGTTGAAGTTGTGGATCACGGCCCGGACCCGGTCAGGTGAGGTGAAGGCCACCTGGGCGATCTGGGCCACGTCCATACCCTGGGCCGACAGCAGGACCATCTGGCCTCTTCGCCACGTCACCACCGATCCTGAGGACCGCCGGACGATCCTCAGCAGGCGATTGCCCTCTTCATTCGTGATCTCTCGAACGCGTATGCCGTCGCGCACGTGACCTCCTCGTTAGAGAAGACCAAATTCTGCGCGACCTGGAGGTCGGAGTGGTGGACGCGACCCTCCAACGTTGCCGGTCGCGGTACTAGGTCGGTGCCGTGGCCGTCTTGGGGCGGTTTGCCCTTCTTGACGCCCGGATCCGTTGGCCGGTCGCCGCCCTCCCGGCGCCCGTGGGCAAGCCCACGTCGGTGTGGGAGAATCGACGGAGAGTTGGGGGGGAAGGAGTGAACAGACCTCACTGCTCCGGGAGTCGGCTGTTCGCCCCGGTCCATTGAGGGAAAAGTCGTTGTCAGGCGTTTCCGGGGCGGACTCGTCGACTCACAGAGAGTGATGACTGTGATCGTCGTTCATCCGGTTGTCGTGAAATTGATTTCACCGATCCGGGGGATGTCCGATACACCCATGGTCTTCATCCCGATGGACGGCGCGATCCATCGACGAACGGTGAGCCCCCCGGAAAGAAGTACCGCATGCAACGGAGAACCTGGAAGACGCTGATCGGACTGGGTGTCTTCTCGGCGACCGTGGCGGGAGGGGTGGGGACGGCACCGGTGAGCGGTGCATCCGTTCGACCGGGCATGTCTGCTCCGGCGGCATCGGGCACGCGCCCCGGCCAGAGCGGAGCCCAGGCGACGGCGGGCATGCTCCCACCGCAGAACCCCTCGGAGAGCCTGCCGCCCGACCCCAACTTCACGGGTGACGGGAACTGCAAACCGAGCGCCCTGGACGACTCCGACACCTGCAACACCGATGTGGTGAAGGCGATCGACAATGCGCGGGCGGCTCTGGAGAGCATGGCGCCACTGTCTCTCAAGGTGAGCGCATTCGATTCCATGACGGTCCCCGAGCAGCTCTTCGCTGTCACCGATCTGGAGAGAACGGAACGTGGTCTCGCCCCCCTCGCCGGGCTGACCGCGCAGCTCGACACGGTGGCCCAGACGGGAGCGGCCGCCAACACCGACCCGGAGCTGTCCTCGGCCACCCTGACCGGAGGTGCCACCGTCACCGTCGTGGGGATCGATCTGGGCCGGCGGGACCTCGAACGCGCTCGGCTCCGACTACTACTGGATGTACGACGACGGACTCGGCTCGCCCAACGGATCATGCACGTCGTCGTCGTCGGCCGGGTGCTGGGGACATCGCGACAACATCCTGGGCACCTTCGCCGCCTGTGGTCAGGCCCAGCAGTACATGGGTGCCGGCGACACCGCGTCCGGTTCGTCGTACGGCCCGTCGTTCGCCGCCATCATCGTCGGCGCCTGTGGACCCGCCCCCACCGATGTCGTGTTCACGTGGGCCCAGGCCCAGCAGGACCTCGGGGGCGGGGGTGGCGCCCCGGTCCCCGGCGCGCCTCTGGACGTGACCGCCGTGCCTTCGACCCGGAAGGGGGTGGTGCTCGGTTGGCAGGCTCCCGCCGACGACGGCCCCGCCATCACGGGGTACAAGGTCTTCCGGGCGCGCTCGGCCGGTGCCGAGAAGCTCTACACCACGGTGGTCTGCACCTCGAGCAGCTGTACGTACGCCAACCGACGCGCCCGGGCCGGAACGATGTACTTCTACACGGTGGCGGCCGTCAACGCCGAGGGGACGGGACCGGCGTCGACCGAGGCGTCGGCCCGGGCCCGCTGACCGTCCCGCCCCCGTTCAACGGGGAAGGACGTCTGACAGCCCGGCTCGTCGGGCCGGTTGGAGGGCCTCCAACTTGTCCGGGTTCGTGACCACCCGGACCCCGACGACCCGGTCCTCGACGACGTCGAGAGTGAGGGCGACGGTCACCCGGCCCGTCCTCGCTCGAAGACCACGCCGGGCTGCCCGTTCAGATCGACCTCCCGGACTCGAGACGCCGGCGGGGATCCGTCCGGGCCACCGACAACAGGAAGCGGGCGGCGCGGTGGGGTCCGGTCACGGGCCGCAGAGCGGCCCGCACCTTGCCGCCGCCGTCGGTCCACACGATCACGTCGTCGGAGAGAAGCGACAAGAGCCCCTCGAGGTCCCCCGTGCCGCAGGCGACCAGGAAGCGGCGGGTGAGCTCGCGTCCGTGGGCCCGGTCGGCGTCGAAGCGCCGCCGGGGTGCGTCGACCCGGCGCCGGGCCCGGGACACCAGCTGGCGGCAGGCGGCCTCGGTCCGGTCGACGATGCCGGCGATCTCGTCGTAGGGGTAGTCGAAGACGTCGTGGAGGAGGAAGACGGCGCGCTCCACGGGCTGGAGCTCCTCGAGCAGGACGAGGAAGGCGAGCGAGAGCGAGTCGACCAGCTCGGCGCTCCGTCGCCCGGTTCGGGGGCCTCGGTCTCCACCGGTTCCGGCAGCCACGGTCCCTTGTACGTCTCGCGGCGCGCCCGCGCCGAGCGCAACTGGTCGATGCACAGCCGGGTCACGATCGTCGTCAGGATACGCCGACGGGGCTGCGACGTCACCCTCGGCGCGCCGGGACCACCGCACGTACGCCTCCTGGACGACGTCTTCCGCCTCGGTGGCGCTCCCGAGCATGCGGTAGGCCACGCCGAAGAGCGAAGCCCGGAGCCCGAGAAACGTCTCGAGGTCGCCCACGTCAAGGCGACGGGGAGGGGGGCCACCTCGCACCGATCGGAGAAGCCCTGGCTCTTGAGTCCGAGCCCGGCGTTGAAGCGCGACCGGAGATTCTCGAGCGCCACCCAGGCGGCCAGCTCGACGATCTCGGGCTCGCTCAAGTGACGGTGCAGGCGCTCGATCAACTCGTCGGGGATGGTCACCGGAGTCGCCGTGGCCGCCACGGCGTAGTCGAGGACCGCCCGCTCGGTCTCGTCGTAGACGTCACTGGTGGCGAAGCACGGGACGTCGCGGACCTTCTGCGGGTCGATCCCCTGCTGCATGCCCTCGTAGTACCCGAAGTCGGTGCACCACGAGCATCCGATCTCTCCGCCCGCCGCCTGGACGGCCAGCCACCGCAGGCGCGGATCGAGTTGCTTCCAGCCCCGTTCGGCGGCCGTCTCCACGGCGCCCATGGCCATCAGGACCCCGCTGTGGTGGGCGGCGGCCATCACGGGCTCGACGACCTGCCCGAAGCGGTGGCGGGAGTAGTGGACGGCGAGCTTGGGGACGAGTCCCGCGGGCCGCTCGACCAGGGTCACATGTGCCATGACGCCTCCTTGGCTCTCCGTGCCCGACCGATCCCGGTCGGGCACTGCGACGATGCCATGCCCATTCAGACGAGGTGACCCGGTGCCCTGTGACAGGTCTCCAGGTTTCTACCCCGAACCGGTCGGCGGGTGACGACGGACGACCACGACGGCGATGGCCCCGGCCGCCGCCACCAGAGCCAGGGCGACGAACGGGAACGTGCTGTACGGAACCGGCTGTCCCGGTTTGCAGAGCTCGACGAACGGGACGATCAGGGAGATCGATCCGAGGACGGGGATGACGACGTGGCGGACGGGGGCGAACTCCGCCCGGTGACGGCGCCACATGAAGACGGGCAGGGAGGCGGCGGTCAACACATAGACCACCAGAATGACGATGGTGCCCATGGTCGAGCACTCGGCGTAGAGACCGACGGGGTTCATCGATCCGGTGCCCACGCCGAGGACGTGGGAGATCCACCAGGCTCCGATGACACCCAGACCGATCACGGCCATGGCGATCAGGGCGTTGACCGGCGTGTCGTCCCGTCGACGGACGCGTCCGACCCATGCCGGGAGGAAGCCTTCCCGGCCGCCGTCGAAGATCATGCGGGCTTGTGAGCTGCAGCCGGCCACCAGCGCGGCCAGGACCGAGACGATCCCGGCGATCCACGCCACCGACGACGCCCCGCTCAAGGCGTGGTCGGCCACGGTCAGGAACGGCACCGAGGAGCGCCCGATCGACCGCACGTCGTCGTGGAACCCGATGACGGTGGCGTAGGCGAAGAGCACGAAGAGCCCGGCTCCGATGGCGATCGCCAGATAGAGGGCCCTCGGAACGGTCCGCCTCGGAGTGCGGCACTCCTCGGCCAGGGCCGGGCCGTTCTCCCAGCCGATGAACATGTAGAGCGCCAGCGGAAACCCCGCCGACAGGCCGGTCAACCCGCCCGAGAGATGTGACCAGGAGAACGGCGCGCTCGAGAGATGGCCTCGTTCTTGTGCCAGGACGACCGCGCAGACCGCCACCATGACCGCCACCTGCACGACGACGGCCACGCCCACGGCGGTGGTCGACAGCCTGACGCCGCGCGCCGTCAACCAGATGGCCCCGACCGTCAGGACGAGCGACAGTGGGCCCCAGGGGATGCTCCACGACGAGTAGTGGGCAATCGTCATGGCCACCATCCCGCCCGACATGGTGAAGACACCGGCCATGGCCACGGTGTACCCCACGGCGACCAGGACGGCGGTGGCCACACCGGCTCTCCGTCCCAGTCCGGATTCCACATAGGTGATGAAGCTTCCGGCCGACGGTTCGACCTTGGTGAACTCGGCCACCGTCGACGCCAGGAAGACGACGGCCACACCGGCGGCCAGGATCGTCAGGGGGGCGGCGACACCGGCGGTGACGGCGATCACGCCGAAGGCGAAGTAGAAGTCGATCCCCGGTCCGATGTTGGCGATCGTCGAGACGGTCAGATCGGCGGTGCCGAGTTGCCCGGACCTGAGGCCGCCGGACGATGGTTGCCGTGCCGGCGCCACAGTCGCGACCGTAGACCCGTCGGTGAGAACCGGAGACGGATCAGCCCCGGCCCACCTCGAGCACCTCGGCCGCCGACGTCAGCGCGTCCAGATGGGCGTCGACCGATCCGAGTCCGGCCCCCATGGTGTTGACGGTCAGGTGGGTGGCCCCGATCGCCCGCCACCGTCCGGCGTGGTCGGCCAGCGCCGTTGCGCCTCCCTCCCCCCAGTTCACCCGGCCTTCGAGGCCGAGGGTGCTGGGGTCCCGGCCGGCGTCGATGGCGGCCGCCTCGACCAGGGCCCGGGCCTCGTCGAGCTTGGGACCCGGCGGCACGAGCGGGAACCAGCCGTCGCCGAGGCGGCCGGCACGCCGGTAGGCGGGCGGAGACGCCGCCCCGAACCAGATGGGGATCGGTCGCTGCACGGGCAGGGGGGCGAGGCCGGCTCCGGTGACGTGCTCGTCCGTCGGACTCGTAGGTGACGCTCGGCTGTGTCCACAGGCGCCGGAGCAGTTCGACCTGGTCGTCGACCCGCCTCCCCCGATCCGAGAACGTCTTACCCAGGGCCTCGTACTCGACGGCGTTCCATCCGAGACCCACTCCGAGCCGGAAGCGGCCGCCGGTGAGGAGGTCGACTTCGGCGGCCTGCTTGGCCACCAGGGCGGTCTGCCGCTGCGGGAGGATGATGATGCCGGTGACCAGCTCCAGCGACGTCAGACCGGCCAGGTAGCCGAACAGGACGAGCGGTTCGTGGAAGGTGGAATGAAGGTCGTAGGGGCCGTTCCAACCCCGGTGGACGGCCGGGTCGGCGCCCACCACGTGGTCGTAGGCGACGACGTGGGCGTACCCGAGCTCCTGCACGCGGGTCGCGTAGGCCCGTACGGCGCCAGCGTCGCCGCCGATCTCGGTCTGGGGGAACACGACGCCGATCTGCATGGAAGCCTCAGTCCCTGCGCTCGATCCAGTCCCTGCGCTCGATCCAGTCCCTGCGCTCGATCCAGTCCCTGCGCTCGATCCAGTCCCTGCGCTCGATCCAGTCCCTGCGCTCGATGACGCCTTTCACGGTAGCGCCGGTCTGATCTCGTAGGCGCAGACATGGGCGCCGTCCATCAGGTGGGCGACGCGTTGCACCTCGGCGCCGGGGAGTGCGTCACTGATGAATGACAGCTCGCTCGAGCACGCCTGGCGGAACCCCTGCGCCACCGACAGGATGGCGCAGTTGTGCTCGGTGATCCGCCATCCCCCGTCGTCGAGTCGCTCCACGTCGGCCAGGTAGCCGTCCTCGTCGAGGATGGCGGTCAGCTCGTCCACCTGCTCCTCGAGGGACCGGCTGTCCAGGCGGGGTCGGGCGTCGTGGAGTCGCCGTCGGCGGCGCTGCTCGAACAGGTCGTCGACCTGTCGGGAGCCGGCGCCCCCCAGATAACTGAGCAGCTCGGTCGTCAGGTCCCCGTAGCGCTTGGGGAACAACCCGTCGGCCAGTGGGGTCAACTCGTAGACATGGACGGGGCGGCCCCGGCCCTCGGCGTCGCGGTGGTGGGTCACCAGCCCGTCGGACTCGAGTCGCCCCAGCTGTTGGCGGACGGCGGCGACGGTCAGGCCGAGCTCGGTGGCCAGGTCCTGGGCCCGGCTGGTCCCCCGCCGCTTCAGCGCCACCAGGATGGTCCGCCGCGTGGTGGGCACGGCCTGCAGCGGTGGCTCGACGGCGTTCCCCGTGCCCGTCACGGCAGGACCAGGTGGACGTCCCCGAACTCGTGCCACAGGTAGCCCTCCTTCAGGGCCGCAGCGTACGACCGTTCCAGGAGGCGCCGACCGGCCACCGCCTCGAGCATGGCCAGGTGGGAGGCCTCGGGCTCGTGCCAGCCGGTCAGCAGGCCGTCGACCGAGCGTACGACCCGGTCCGGTGTGATCACCGTCTCCGTCCACCCGCTGCCAGCGTGGACGTGGCCGCGGAGGTCGACCACCGTTTCGAGGGCACGCACCACCGTGGTGCCCACGGCCACCACCGTCCCGCCCTCGCGGCGGACGTCGTTGATGCGGTGGGCGGTGGCGGCCGACACGCGGTAGTGCTCGGGGTACGGCGGCTCGGACGCGTCGAGCGAGGCCACCCCGGTGTGCAGCACGATGGGCACGACGCCCACGCCGCGGGCGGCGAGCCGGGTGAGTATCTCGGGGGTGAAGGGCCGGCCGGCGCTCGGCATCTCGGCCGACCCCGGCTCGGTGGCGTACACGTTCTGGTACATCGTGATGGGCCAGCTCCCCTGGACGTAGCCGTAGCGGATCGGCTCGCCGTGGACGGCGAGGAACGTGAGGAGCGGGACACGGCGTCGACACGGTGGCCGCCCACAGCCGGACACCCTCGGGATGGTGCGAGTACGGCGTGAGGAGGTCGAGCCGGCCATCGGCGGCGAGTGTGACGGTGTCGCCCGCCGCCGCCGTGAAGACGGGCCGGCCATGGCGGCGGAGCTCCACCGTCCAGAGGTTGGCGGGCAGCTCCGTCGACAGGTGGACCTGGAGCGGACGGCCGTGGGGGTCGATGCCCTGGAGCTCGGCGGCCAGGGTCCCCGACGTGTTCACCACCAGCAGGTCGCCCTCGTCGAACAGACGGGGGAGCTCGGTGAAGGTGGTGTGCTCCACGGTGCCGGCGCCGCGCCGGGCGACCATCATCCGCACGGCGTCGCGCGTCATCCCGCGGGCCTCGGCCGGCCGGGCCGCCTCGAGCTCGGGGGGCAGGACGAAGTGGTGGAGACCGGCGAGGGGACGGACGGCCATCGGAGTCAGGGTCGGGGTCATGGCCGGTCTTCCGCCGCCGCCAGCTCGGCGACCCTGATCCGCCCGGACGGTGTCCCGCCGGCGATGAGGCGAAGGAGGGCCGGGACGACGGAGTCGGGTGGAGGACGATCGGAGATGTCCTCGCCGGGGAAGGCGTCCTGGTGCATGGCGGTCCGCATGTCGCCCGGGTCGACCGCCCACACGCGGATGCCGGGCTCCTCCACGGCGAGCGTGGCGCTCAGATGGTCGAGCGCCGCCTTCGACGACCCGTAGCCACCCCACGAGTCGTAGTGCTCGACCGACGCGTCCGACGTGACGTTCACGACGCGGGGGTCGGCCGACCGCCGGAGAAGGGTCAGGGTCTCCTGGACGAGGGCGAGCGGGGCGATCGTGTTGACCTCGAGGATGCGCCGGATCGTGGCCACGGTGATCGCCGATGCCCGGGGCAGGGGGCTGGCGCCCAGGGTGCTGGCGTTGTTGACGAGCAGATCGAGGCCGCCCAGCGACCGGGCCGCCTCCGCCAGGGCCCGCCGGTGGCCGGCATCGGTCACGTCGCCCGCCACGGCCTCGACCCGGGCGGCACCGACCGACCGGGAGCGGACCGCGTCGGCGGCCCGGGCCAGCGCCGGCTGGCCCCGGGCGTCGAGCACGAGCGACCAGCCCTGGCTGGCGAGCCCTGTGGCCAGGGCTTTCCCCAACCCCTTGGACGCTCCCGTGACGATGGCGACCGGCATGACGTCCCTCGCTTTCCGACCCCGACCTGGCACCGGGCGTCCCCCCAGCGTGTCGTTTCCGGGTCAATAAAACAAGAGAAATCCTTGTTTTATTTCGGGATCGGGCCCCGGGGTGGGCCGGTTGGGGCATCCTGGGCACCGTCCCGCCCGCTCGACCGGGCGGGAGCGAGGGGGAACGCGCATGACCGTCACCGCCGACACCACCTCGGGCAAGATCGCCGGCCGGCAGAAGGAGGGCCTCCTGCTCTTCGCCGGGGTCCCCTTCGCCGCCGCCCCGACCGGTCCGCGGCGCTTCCGGGCGCCCGAACCCCATCCGGGGTGGGACGAGGTCCGTGACGCCACCCGCTTCGGCCCGGTGGCCGTCCAGGTGGGCGACACCCTCGGCGCGATCGGCGCCGGGCCGTCCCCCGACTGGAGCGAGGACTGCCTCTTCCTGAACGTCCAGACGCCGGCCCTCGACGACGCCCGCCGGCCGGTGATGGTGTGGATCCACGGGGGTGCCTTCGTGAACGGGACCGGCGCCATCCCCTGGTACGACGGGGCCAACCTCGTCCGCCACGGCGACGTGGTGGTGGTGAGCATCAACTACCGGCTCGGCGCCCTCGGCTGGCTGCAGCTCGGCCACCTCGACGCGTCGTACGCCACGTCGGGCAACAACGGCCTTCTCGACCAGATCGCCGCCCTGGGGTGGGTGCGCGACAACATCGCCGGTTTCGGCGGCGACCCCGACAACGTCACCGTCTTCGGGGAGTCGGCGGGGGCGATGAGCGTGGGGACTCTGCTCGGGACCCCGTCGGCGGCCGGGCTGTTCGCCAAGGCCATCGCCCAGAGCGGTGCCGCCCACAACGTGACGTCGGCCGAGGACGCCGCCGCCGTCACCGATGCCCTCATCGCCGAACTGGGCGGCGGCGGCCTCGACGCCGTGCTCGACGCCGCACCCGGTCGCCTCCTCGAGGCGCAGCAGGCGGTGTCGCAGGCCATGGTCGCCGGTCAGCTCCGTCGCCCGGTGACGTCGGCCTCGGGCCTGCCCTTCGGGCCGGTGATCGACGGCGAGGTGGTACCCCGCCATCCCCTCGAGGCCATCGCCGCCGGCGCTGCCGCGTCGGTGCCGCTGCTGACCGGGACCACCCGGGACGAGTGGAACCTGTTGGGGCTCATGGACCGCGACGTGGAGGACGCCGACACGCTGACCCGGCGGCTGGGGAGATTCGTGGAGAGACCCGAGTCGGTGGTCGCCACCTATCGGCGGGAGCGGACCGGGGCCACCCACGACGAGCTCTTCAAGGGCATCATGACCGACAGGATGTTCCGGCTGCCGGCCATCCGGATGGTCGAGGCGCAGGCCGCGCACCAACCCGACCACACCTTCATGTATCTCTTCGAGTACGCCTCCACCGCCTTCGACGGCCGTCTCGGCTCGTGCCACGCGCTCGAGATCCCGTTCGTCTTCGACAACCTCCACAAGCCCGGTGTCGAGCTGCTCACCGGACCCGAGCCGCCACCAGTCGCTGGCCGATGCCATGCACACGGCGTGGATCGCGCTTCGCCCGGACCGGTTCGCCGGTCCACGACGGGCTGCCCGACTGGCCGCGCCTATGACCCGGCCGGTCGGGCCACGATGTACTTCGGCGAGCCCTGCCATCTCGAGGACGATCCCGCTTCCGCCGAGCGCGACGCCTGGTCGGGCGTGCTCTGACCGCCCCGGTGTCGCCCGACCCGGTGGTCAGAGGCCGGGCGTCCCCGGCGGCGGCGCGATCAGCCTGCCCCGGTCGTCGACGCAGGCGAAGACCTCGTCGTTCTTGGAGACGTCGATCACCTTCAGCACGTCGCCCGGCTCGACCTCCACGAGGGACCCGCACAGGATCGTCGCCGGCGAGGTGTGTGCCCTCGACCAGTTCACCGGTGTCGTGAGCCCGCCCGTGAACGCCTTCTCCTTGTTGATGGTGGCGATCAGGTCGGCCTGGGTGAGCGGCCGGCCGGTCTCGGCCTCCTCCCGGAGACCCTGGACGAACTGGACGGCGTTCAGATAACCCTGGAAGGCCAGGTCGTTGTACGTCCACTTCGGTTCGTACCTCTCCATGGTCCTCAGGTAGTGCTCCATGGCCGGGTACCGGCCCGGGAACTGCGCGGCCGCCTCGAAGGGCACGTGCTGTTCGAGGTAGATGGCGCCGACCATGTCGGCCGGGTCCTGCTTCAGGTAGTCCCGGTCGTATCCCTGGAGCCAGAGGGTGTGGACGTCGGTCATGCCGTTCTGGTGCATGGCCTGGTCGAACGCCAGGTTGTCCGATCCCTCCATGCAGGAGATCAGGAAATCGGCGTGGGCGGCCTTCATGGAGAGGACGTCGGCGGTGGGATTGGCTCCGAGGCCGAAGGCCAGGTCCTGGAATCCCACGTGGACACCGGCCAGCTTCAGGCCCCTGACCACCGCCGCGCAGGCATCCTCGGACTGGGCGGCGATGTCGTAGGCCACCACGGCGACGGACTTCGCCTTCAGGGTCCTGGCGATGTCCACCAGACCGGGCTGGACGTCGCTGTAGTCGAGATACGAGCCGTAGGCGCCGAAGAGATCCGGGTGGATGTTCCAGTCCTGGGACACCACGTACCCGAAGGCGGGGGTACCTTCGGCGGCGAAGAACGAGGCGCCGGTGAAGAAGGGCGTACCCACACCGACCACGGCGAACACGTGGTCCTGCTCGACCAGGTTCCGCGGCCTGGGTCGTGTCGTCGGTCGGGCTCCCGGAGTCGTCGGCCTGGTACTTCAGGTAGATCTGGCGGCCGTCCACACCACCGGCGGCGTCGACGGCGTCGAGGTAGGCCTCCACGCCGTCCACGATCTGGCCGAACTGGCCGGCCAGGGCGCCCGATGACGTCGACAGGCTGCCCACCACGATGGCGTGTTCCGACACTCCGGGTGCCGTCGACGCCACCGTCCCGGTGGACGTGGTCGAGGACACTTGCGGGTTGGCGCAGGCGGCCGTCGCCACCGCGCCGACGGCCGTTGCGACCACCGCGATGGCGCCGCGCAGATCCACCTCGCCCCCTGTCGGTCCAGGTGGCGGTCACTGTATCCCCGGCCGGTGCGGGGTGCCCGGGCCTCGTGACCGCTGGGCGGGGGTCTCGAGCGGACGGCCGGGGTGGTGGGTCAGAGCGGTGCGTTGACGGCGGCGATGGCGGAGATCTCGGCGGCGTCGTCGGCCAGGACGAAACCGTTCGCCACGGCCGCCGCGGTGGCGTCGGTGAACCGGCCCAGATAGCTCTCCTTCGACGGGTAGAGCGTCCCGAGGGTGGCGGCGTCGAACGGCGTCGTGCTCCCGCACAGGAAGGCGATCGGGTGACCGCTGTTGCCCAGGCCCGAGAGCACGGCGGTCGGGACGTCTGTGTGCGGGGTCCGGATCCCACCTCTGGTGATGCCGTGTTCGTCGGTGACGAAGGCACCGTCGCGTACCTCGAGGGGCGGTGACGGGGCCGGTCGCGTCCCGTGGCGTACCCACCGGTCGAGCTGGGAGACCGCCGCATTCATCACGTAGTGCTGCGGGCCGGCGTTCACGGCCTTGTCGAGGGCCATGCCGTAGACCTCGGAGACGGGGACCCAGGCGGCGGCCAACTCCGCGATGGGGAGTCGACCGGTGTCGATGGGGCCGGCGACGAACGTGTAGACGTCGCCGTGTGACGCTCCGGCGATCTCCCACACGACGAACGAGTGGTCGTCGTCCTGGCGCGCCGCCAGGTAATCCAGGTTCATGAGATCGGTCTCCGATTCGACGCAGAGCACCGGGACACGGAGGTCCCCGCGGAAGACGACGGGACCGCCGCCCAGGGCGGCGGCGGGGTCCCCGTCGTCGTCGAGCGGCGCGGCGGCCCGCCCGCGGGCGTGGATCAGGAAGCCGTCGTGCACGGCGGTGACGGGATCGATCTCGTTCACGTAGGTGGTGAGTCGGTAGGCGGACTGCGACTGGCCGATGGCCAGCACCCGCTCGACGGCCAGGCCGTCGAGGATCGTGCCCGAGCCCGTCCGCACGGCGGCGCCGACCTGCGCGTAGATGTCGTAGGAGAAGCGGTCGCCCGGATGATGGAGCGCGCCGTAGCGGGCCGGGTTGGTTCTCACCAGGCTGAGGCTCGGCATGCCGAGGATGCCGGCGCCGCCCTCCACGCCCGACTTCTGGGCCGAGACACCGACCCATGCCGCCCCCCGACGCATGAGCTCGGTGTGGGTGAAGATCCAGTCCGGTGCGGCGTCGAGCCCGCCGCTCACGTTCAGCCACTCGATCCACACCGTCCCGCTGAAGGCGGCGGGGTCGGCGGGCCGGTGGACGAGGACGCGCGTGGTGAAGTCGGCGTGCTCGATCACGGCGACGCCGTGGTCCCCGTGCCCGTAGGCGCCGGCACGGCCCGAAAAGGCGTACTCGGCGGCGGCGTACCCCCGCGACGAGAGGTCGAACCTGGTGCCGGCCACGAAGGGCGATCCGACCTCGGGGAGCGGCGAGAACATGGGACCTCCTGACCCGAGGTTACGGCCGCCGACCACGGCCCTGTCGCATCCACGTCATGCCGGAGCCATTTGGACGAAAGACGGTGGTGACCCTTTTCCTATGGTCTCAAATCGGTGTACCGTATTGGCCATGCGGTGCCACCACGCGACGCACAGCCGGGACGACCGGCGTTTCGGCGGGGTCCGAACCCCGGCGACGTCGTGCCGCGCCCTGTCCGTACCGACCTACGGGTACGCCGATCAGGCCATGAAGTGGGCCACCCTCGCCACGGAGGCGCCCTTGACGGGATGACCAGGACTTTTGAAAGTCCGGAGACCGTCAAGGAGCCGCTTCCCCAGGGAGGCGGCTCCTTTGTCTTTCGGGCCGGACGGACATCTGAGGACAACCGGAGGGGTGGGGCGCCGGTCGCCGGGCTGTTTCCGACGCCGTCGGGACGGTGCCCGAAACCCCGGCGGCCCCTGCGGGCGTGACACCCCGGTTGGGTAAATGGGCCCGACGACGCGCGCCCAAATAGCTCCTTGAAAGTTTCAGGAATCGCCGAGAAAGGGAACGGGGCCGTCACGACCGCGTGCCGGCCCTGACCGCAGGCGGGCACCGGCGGCAGGAGCCGGAGGACGGAGACGTCCGTGAGAGTTCGATCCTCTCCGCCCGCACCCAGGCGGGAGCCCGGTGGACGGCCGGAGATGTCCCTTCCATCTCCCGAAGCCGGTTGCCTCCGACCGGCTCCCCCGGCCGTGACGGTGTCACCTTCCCGAGGTGACGTCGCTTCCCACGGAACCGGGCTCCCGCCTCCCCCCCCCACGACGCGTTAGCTCAGAGGAAGAGCACCGGATCATCGATCCGGGGGTCACGGGTTCGAGTCCCGTACGCGTCGCCGGGCAGTGGTCCCGCCGGGTCGTAGCGGACGGCCCGGCGGGTCGCTGCCCCCACCACTACGTTTACCGGCGTGCGGTGGTCGGTCCTTCTTCGGTGGCGAGCCCGGTGACGCTCGAGGTGCGGCCCGTGGCCGGCGCCCTCGGGGCCGCCGTCACCGGCATCGACCTCGGCACGGTGACCGAGGGCGGGCAGCTCGACGGGGTGCGCCGGGCGCTGGCCGATCACCTGGTGGTCTTCCTACCCGGACAGGATCTCGACCTCGACGCCCTGGAGCGGATCACCGACCTGCTCGGTGGGAGGGACACCACCCCGTTCGTGTCCCCCCTCGAGAACCGTCCCTATGTGATCCGGGTGATCAAGGAACCCGAGGATCAACTCAATTTCGCCAACGCCTGGCACAGCGACCTGAGCTACCTGCCCGAGCCGCCGTCCTACACGCTGCTGCACGCGTGGGACGTCCCGCCGTTCGGCGGGGACACGATCTGGTCCAACCAGTACCTGGCCTTCGAGACGCTGTCGCGGGGGCTGAAGCAGACCCTGACGGGGCTCCGCGCCGTCCACTCGGCGGGTATGGCCTACGGGACGGGGGGGTTCCTCGACAAGGTGAAGGACCTCACGTCGATGGCCATCACCCCCTCAGCCGACGCCTACGCCGAGCACGTCCACCCCGTCGTCATCGCCCACCCGGTGACCGGGCGCGCCGCGTTGTACGTCAACCCCGTCTACACGACGCGGTTCGAGGGCTGGAACCCGGTGGAGTCGCAGGAATTGCTGGGCCACATCTACCGGCACGCCACCAGCGAGAACTTCACCTGTCGTCTGCGCTGGGCCCGGCACACCCTGGCCATCTGGGACAACCGTTGCACCATGCACAACGCCCTCAACGACTACGCGGGCGAACGTCGGGAGATGTTCCGGACGAGCGTGAAAGGTTCGGGGCCTCCCGTGGCGAGCTCGTGGCCAGGAACGAGCCCACCAGGATGAGGGGGAACCCGACGGCGATGCCGGCGGTGAAGTGCTCGCCGAGGAGGACCACCCCGAGCAGGACGGCCACGGCCGGATTGACGTAGGTGATGACGGTCGACCGGGCCGGTCCGATCTCGGCGATGAGGGCGAAGAAGAGCAGGAAGGCCAGGGCCGTGCAGAGGAAGGCCAGCCCGGCCACGGCGGCGAGGACCTCGAGGGAGGTGTGCGTCGGCCGGTGGGTGAGCGCCGCCGGCGCGTAGACGACGGCCGTCAGGGCCACCGACGCGCTCACCACACCGAGGGGTGGGAGATCGGAGAGCCGGCGGCTGATGATGAGGGGACCGAGGGAGTAGCCCACGGCCGGCACGGCCATCTCGGCCACCGCGACCAGGTCGGTCCCGTGCAGGTCGATGCCCACCAGGGCGACCACGCCGGCGAAGCCGACGAAGAGGCCGAGCAGGCGACGGCGGGTGAGCCTCTCGGTGTCGGGGCTGAGCCACCGGTAGAGGACGACGGCGATGAGGGGGACGGTGGCGACCAGGAGCCCGGCCACCGAGCTCGTCAGGTGCTCCTCGGCCCGGGAGAGAAAGAGCCAGGGCAGGGCGATCTCGGCCGCCGTGTAGGCGATCACCCACCGCCACCGGGACGCCAACGGGCGGAGCTGTCCCCGCCGCCAGGCCAGGGGGACGAGGAGGACGGCGGCGGGCAGGGTGCGGGCGAAGACGAGGGTGGCCGGCGAGAGCTCCCGGACGGCCACCCGGATGAGGAGGTACGGGGTGCCCCAGATGACGCTCATGGCGAGGAACAGCAACCAGCCGCGCCGGGACATCCCCCAGTCCTAGCGCCTGGGGTCGGGGTGTGGTGACGTCTCTTTGCCAACGGGGGGTGAGTGGATAAGAGTCCTCGTTGTGCGGGACCTCCGATTGGCCGTCATCGGTGGGGGAATGGCGGGGATCCTGTCGGCCATCACCCTGGCCGAGGCGGGTCTGACGGACTTCACCGTCTACGAGAAGGCCGACCGTCTCGGCGGGACATGGCGGGAGAACACCTATCCGGGCCTCTCCTGCGACGTCCCCTCCCACCTCTACTGCTACTCGTTCGACCTCAATCCCGATTGGAGCCGGCTGTACTCCCCGGGAGACGAGATCGAGGCCTACTTCGAACGCGTCGCCCATGAGCACGGCGTCGTGCCCCACGTCCGGTTCGGCGACGAGGTGGTCAGCTGTGTGTTCGACGACGGCCGGTGGCACCTCACGACGGCCGGCGGTGTGCACGACGACGTCGACGTGGTGATCGCCGCCACCGGGGTCCTGCACCACCCGAAGTACCCGGACATCAAGGGCCTCGACTCCTTCGCCGGGGCCAGGTTCCACAGCGCGCGGTGGGACCACGGCGTCCCCCTCGACGGGGCCCGGGTGGGGATCGTGGGGACGGGGTCGACGGCCATGCAGATCGTGTCGGCCGTCGTCGACCGGACCGAGAAGCTCTCGCTGTTCCAGAGGACGGCCCAGTGGGTCATGCCGGCGGTGAATCCGGCCTACACGGCCGAGGAGAAGGCGGCGTTCCGGGCCGACCGGCATCTGATGGAGGACCTGCGCGACAGCGTGGCACAGCTCTTCGACCACTTCTCCGACGGGATCGTCGACGCCCGGTCACCGGAGATGGCCATGATCGAGCAGTTCTGCGTGGACAACCTCGAGAACAGCGTCACCGACCCCGAGCTCCGCGAGCGGCTGCGGCCGGACTACCGGGCCGCCTGCAAGCGCCTCGTCGTCTCGACCGATTTCTACCAGGCTATCCAGAAGCCGAACGCCGAGCTCGTGACCGAGGCGATCGAGGGGGTGGAGGGCGCCGGGGTCCGCACCGTCGACGGCCGGCTGCACGAGCTCGACGTCCTGGTGCTGGCCACCGGCTTCCAGGTCGATGCGTTCGTGCGACCCATCTCGGTCGTCGGGCGCGGCGGCGTCGACCTCGACCGGGTGTGGGTCCACCGCCCCGAGGCCTACCTCGCGATCTCGGTGCCGGACTTCCCGAACTTCTTCATGCTCAACGGACCCAACGGCCCGGTCGGCAACTTCTCCCTGGTCGAGGTGGCCGAGCTCCAGATCGGCTACATCATGCAGCTGGTCGACCGGCTGCGCCGCGCCGACGCCCGGGAGATCAGCGCCACGCCGGAGGCTCTGGAGCGGTTCGAGGCGGCGCGGATCGACGCGGCCGGGAACACCATCTGGGCCTCGGGATGCCGCAGCTGGTACCTCGACGACCGCGGCATCCCGGCCGCCTGGCCGTGGCCCTTCCGGGAGTTCCGGGCCCAGATGGCGCAACCCGAGTGGGAGGCCTACGAGCTGCGGGGCTGACTCACCGGCTGCTCACCCCGATCCGCACCTTGCCGGGGATCGGGCGGGGGGTCGGCTCGAAGGGGACGGCGTCGCGCCCGGGCCGGGCCGGCCACGCGAACGTGCGGGGACCAGGTCGCTGCCCAACCAGAGGCCGTCGACGGCGCGGACGTAGCCCGAGCCCACCGAGGTCTCGTCCAGTCCGCGGTGCCACAGGTCGGCGATCCCACCGGCGTCGGCCGGGCGGAGGAGGAGTCTCGAAGAGACAGGGGCGGTGTCGGTCATGGTTCGCTCCTTGGGTGACCTCGGTGCCGCATGTCCCCTCATCATGAGGGGCACGGCGCCCGCCGTCCGTGTCGGAGACGACACATGGTCCGTGCCCGCCGACACACGCACCGGGCCACGACGCACCCGGCGCCGACCAGGACCGCCTCAGCTCCCACGCATCAGTCGAGAAGGTGGGGGTCGGCCCCGAGCTCGGCCCGCACCGCCGCCTCCCAGAAGCCGAGGAACCCCTCGCCGTCGCTGGCCGCCATGGCATCGAGGAAGGCCTCGGGCAGCGGCGACCGGGCACCGCTCCCGGCCGCCCGGACGTGCCAGGCGCGCTGGCAGCGCTGTTCGAGGGCCACGGCCCGCTGGTGCACGGCGCGCGCCGATCCCCCGAGGACGAAGACGCCGTGGCCGGCCAGCAGCGCCCTGTCGGCGCTCCCCATCTGTACGACGGCCCGGCGGGCGCTGGCCGGGTCGTTGACCGGTCCGTCGTACTCGTCCACGAGGGCCAGACCGCCGCCGCCCAGGGCGGAGCTCTGGTCCATGACCTCGGGCAGCTCGCCCATGTCGGCCCAGACCGTGCCGTAGAGGGGGTGGTTGTGCACGGCCCAGGCCACGTCGGGGCGGAGCTTGTGCATCTCGAGGTGGAGCGGGATGCCGAGCGGGACCGGCCAGTCCCCCTCGACCACCCGGCCCTCGAGGTCGATCCGCAGCACCTGGGACGGAACGCAGCTCGGCCCAGGTGAGCAGCCACGGGTTGCACAGCAGCGTCCCGTCACCGAGGTTGACGGTGATGTGGCCGGCCAGGTGGTCGTTGTAGCCCTCGCGCCACAGGGCCCGGGCCAGGACCACCAGCTCCTCGCGGGGCGACAGATCGGGGATCAGCTTCTCGGCCGTGGGCTGGAAGTCCATCGGTGTCTCCTGGCTTCGTGTGTGTCCGCGTGTCGGTTCAATCCGGGGCAGGACCGGGTCGGGCAAGGGGTGGCGGTAGAGGCGGGCCGCGTTCTCGCTGCAGATGGCGCGCAGCTCGGCCGCCGGGAGATGGCCCCAGCACTTCTCGATCACGTCCTGGGTGTCGGGCCAGGTGCTGTCGCCGTGGGGGTAGTCGACCTCGACCATGATGTTCCCGATCCCGATCCGGTGGCGGGTGTCGATGGTCGAGGGGTCGTCGATCGTGCAGAACCAGAAGTTCCGCTGGAGGACCTCGGACGGGCGCAGGTCCCAGCCCAGCCCGTAGCCGGAGCGGTCGACCATGTTGTCGAGCCGGTCGAGGAGCATGGCCACCCAGCCGATCCCGCCTTCGCTCATGGCGATCTTGAGCCCGGGATGGCGCACCGGGTAGCCCGACCACAACCACTCGGCGCACGCCTGCAGGGACTGCTGACCGAACAAGGTGGCTCCCAGTTGGAGGATCGGTGCGCCGGGAGGTGCCTTCGGCAGGCCCGAACTGCCGACGTGCAGCGAGACGACGGTGTCGGTCTCGACGATGGCGTCGATGATCGGGTCCCAGTGGCCGGTGTCCCACAACGACGGCAGGCCGATCTCGTGGGGGCGCTCGGGGAGGGTCACCGATGTGAAGCCACGGGCCGCGTTGCGGCGGATCTCGGCGACGGCCTCGTCAGGGTCGGCGAGGTAGGTGATCCCGAGGGGGACGATCCGGTCGGGATGGGCCCGGTACCAGTCCTCGAAGAGCCAGTCGTTCCACGCCCGGGTACAGGCCAGGCCGAGCTGGCGGTCGGCGGCGGCGAAGAACACCCGTCCGCAGAAGCCGGTGATCTGGGAGGGGAAGTTCACCGACGCCCAGACCCCGTTGATGTCCATGTCCCGCACCCGGGCCTCGATGTCGTAGCAGCCCGGGCGCATCTGGTCGAAGCGGAACGGCTCCAGGCTGTAGGTCTCGGGCCGTCGTCCGGCCACGGCGTTCATCCCCACCTGCGTGAAGCGCTCGCCCTCGAACTCCCAGACCTGGTGGCCCTCGGGGGTCTCGACGACCCGGGGGGCCCGGTCCGGAGACGGGCCGGGAGCCGGCCCTCGAAGGTGTCCGGGCGGCTCCACGACGTGGTCGTCGACCGAGATGACCGAGACGCGGACGTCCCGGGGGTTCGGCTCGGGGAGGAAAAGGTCGTGATCGGTCACATCGGTCCCCCTCGCGATCCGCTCCCGTCGATGTTACCGTCGGCCGACGTGACCGCTCCCTGGTTCGACGATGCCTGCAGCCTGGTCGACGCCTTCCGACAGGGGAGGCTGTCACCGCGCGAGGCACTCGAAGCCTCCATCGAGGCCATCGGCCGTTCGTCTCTGAACACCGTCAGTCACACCGACTTCGACCGCGCTCTCGACGAGGCCGCCCACGCCGACGTGTCGCTGCCGTTCGGCGGCGTCCCCTTCGGGGTGAAGGAGCTCGAACAGGTGCAGCGGTGGCCGTACACCGAGGCGTCGTTGCTCTTCGCCGACCGGGTGTCGCCGTTCGACCAGACCTCGATCGTCCGGCTCCGCAGCGCCGGCGCCGTCCTGGCCGCCCAGACCACGGCCAGCGAGTTCGGCGGGATCAACTGCACGTCGACCGCGCTCCACGGAACGACGAGAAACCCCTGGGACCCGTTGCGGACCCCCGGCGGATCGTCGGGGGGAACGGCGGCGGCGGTGGCGGGCGGGCTGCTGCCCATCGCCACCGGGAGCGACGGCGGCGGGTCGATCCGGATTCCGGCCGGCTTCTGCGGACTTTTCGGGCTGAAGGCGACCTACGGGCGGATCCCGAAGGGTCCGGCCGCCGGGATCGAGCCACTCACGACGGTGCTCGGCTGTCTGAGCCGCTCGGTGCGCGACACGGCCCGCTTCTTCGACGTCTGCAACGGGTTCGACCAACGCGATCCGTTGAGCCTGCCCGCCGTGGGCGGTTGGGAGGCGGCCCTCGGGACCCACGACCTGGCCGGGAGGACGGCCGTCATCCTCCCCGACCTGGGCACGGCCCGGGTCCGTGACGAGGTGGCGGACGTCGTCGCCGGCGCCGCCCGGACACTGGCGGCGGAGGCCGGGTTGAGGATCGTCGACCTCGACGCCGCGCTGCCGCCGCTGCGCGGTCAATGGGCCATGGCCGGCCAGGTGAGCTTTCTCGTCACACTGGGCGCCGCCTATCCGGACCGGATCGACGAGCTCTCACCGGAGATGCGGATGGGCCTCGACTCCGCCCGGGAGCGCTTCAACCTGGAACGTGCCGCGTCCATCGAGTCCTACCGCCGGCAGCTGAACGAGGCCATGGCCGACCTCTTCGACGGCGCCGACTTCGTCATGGCGTCAACCAATCCCGACGTCGCCTTCGCGGCCGAGGGCCCGCCCCCGTCGACCATCCCGGGAGCGGATCTGATCCACGAGATCGGCTTCTCCCGGGCCATCATGAACAACGCCGCCCTCACGGCGCCGTCCAACATGAACGGTTCCCCGGCTGTGAGCATCCCGGCCGGAACGGTCGACGGGCTCCCCGTGGGCCTCCAGGTCCTGGCCGCCCATCACCGCGAACCCCTGCTCCTCGACCTGGCTCTGGTGGCCGAGAGGGCGATGCCGTGGCCCAAGGTGGCGCCCGGCTCACCGCTGTGATCACGAATTAAGCTCGCGGTCCACGAAGGGGAGTGCGATGTCCGAGCGCTACGTGATCATCTCCGCCGACGGCCACTGCGGTCTCCCGCTGGCCGATTACCGGCCCTACCTGGAGGCCCGCTTCCATGGCGCCTTCGACGAGTGGGTGGCCCAGAAGGAGGCCGAGCGCGCCGAGAAGCTGGAGACGAACTTCGAGTACATCATGGGTTGGGAGACCTCCAACGAGGAGGGCCTGCGCGGCGCCTACGACCCCGCCGTGCGCGACAAGGAGCTCGACCAGGACGGCGTGGCGGCCGACGTCCTGTTCGCCGACGCCGACGCCATCACGGGGATGGGTTCCCCGCCGTTCAACGCCGGGCTGGCGGCGGGGGAGATCACCGATCCCGACCTGGCCTTCGCCGGCGCCCGGGCCCACAACCGTTTTCTGGCCGACCTGTGCTCGACGAGCCCGGGTCGTCGTGCCGGGATCGCCCTCATCCCGTTGTGTCACGATCCGGCGCGCGCCGTCGAGGAGGCGCGCTGGGCGGCCGCCCAGGCCGGCATCAGGGGGGTGATGATCCCGACCATGTGGCGGGACCGCCCCCCCTACTCCTCCGAGGTCTACGAGCCCTTCTGGGCCGCCTGCGCCGAAGCCCGCCTTCCCGTCCACACCCACTCGGGTGAGGCACCGCAGGAGGACTACAACGGCCACCTCGGGATCTACCTGGCCGAGGTCGTCTGGTGGGCGGCGCGACCGTCGTGGCATCTGCTGTTCTCGGGCGCCTTCGAACGCCATCCCGACCTGATGTTCGTGGTCACCGAGGCCGCCGCCTACTGGATCGCCGACTCCAAGTGGAAGTGGGACCAGTACATGGGTGGGGGGCACACGACCAAGAAGATGGCGGCGCTGCTCGAGGGGAAGATCTCGAAGCTGCCTTCGGAGTACTTCGGGACCAACCTCTTCGCCGGAGCGTCCACCATGTCGCGCGAGGAGATCCGCCGCCGCCACGTCCTCGGCCTCGACGCCGTGATGTGGGGAACCGACTACCCGCACCCCGAGGGCTCGTGGCCCAACACGGCCGCCAAGTTGAAGGCCGATTTCTGTGAGGTGCCGGTGGAGGAGACCAAGCAGCTCCTCGGCGGCACCGCCGCCAAGGTCTACGGCTTCGACCTCGGCGACCTGCAGGCGGTGGCCGACCGGATCGGTCCCACGCCGGCGGACCTCGGTCAGGACCCGTCGCTCGCCGCCGACCCCGGCGCGGCGGCGTCGGCCAAGTGGTGGCTGGCCGAGTACGGGATCACGCCGACGCGCTGACAGGCCCGGGTACGGGGCTCCCGGCACGCATCCCGGGGGTTAGCCCCACCAGAAAGAGACCCGGTAGCTGCCTTCTCACCAGTGGAGCGACACTCTAGGTTGAGCGACAAAGGCGCGTGCTGGCCGTGACCGGTTGGTGGAGCTGCCTGATCGACGAGATCGGAGCATGTCTTGGCCACCGAGAGCCAGTGGGCCGTCGAGACCCACGGACTGACCAAGCGGTTCGGGCCGAACGTCGCCGTGAACGGCGTCGAGCTCCTGGTCCCCCGGGGGTGCGCCTTCGGCTACCTGGGTCCGAACGGCGCCGGCAAGACGACGCTCATCCGGGTGCTGCTGGGACTGACGCACGCCGACGCGGGGACGATGTCGCTGCTCGGGTATTCCGTCCCCCGCCATCGTGCCGAGGCTCTGGCCCGGGTGGGGGCGATCGTCGACGAGCCCCGGTTCCACGGCCACCTGACCGGGAGGCAGAACCTCCAGATTCTGGCCGCCGCCCGCGAGCCGGCGGCGCGCGACCGCATCGGGCCGTCACTCGAGCGGGTCGGCATCCTCCATCGCGCCGACGACCGGGTGTCGAAGTACTCGATGGGCATGCGCCAGCGCCTCGGGGTCGCCGCCTGCCTGATCGGCGATCCCGCAGCTGCTGATCCTGGACGAACCGATGAACGGGCTCGACCCGGCCGGGATGCACGAGATGCGCGACATGATCCTCTCCCTGGTGGCCGAGGGTCGCACGGTCGTGCTCTCCTCGCATCTCCTGGACGAGGTCCAGCGGACCTGCGATGCGGTGGCCATCGTGGACCGGGGCAAGCGTCATCCGGCAGGGCCCGATCTCCGAACTTCTGGCCGGGGCGTCGCTCGTCGCTCCAGGTCGAGTGCTCCGAGCCCGACCGGGCGCGCTCGCTCCTCGGACGCCACCACCATCGGGGCTCAGATCGAGGTCGGGCCAGCCGGGTCTGGGGATCACCCTGCCGGCAGGGACGCCGCGCGACGTCATCGCCGAGATCAACCGCGTTCTGGTGGAAGGTGGGATCTCCGTGTACCGGCTCCAGGAGATCCAGGCCTCGCTCGAATCGTGGTTCCTGCAGGTCACGAGTCGACTGGGGGACTCCGAATGACGACCCTGACCGATGTGGCGGCACCGGCGCCGGACCCGGTGCCCCTGCGGCGCGCGCCACGCGACCACCGCGGATCGTGGATCCCCACCGGCGGCATGATCGCCACCCGGTTCATGGAGCTGCGCAAACGGCGCGGGCTCATGATCGCCCTGATCGTGGTGAACATCGGCATCCCCACCGTCTTCCTCGTCATCCGACTGCTGGCCCATGCCTTCGCGCCGAAGTCCTACGGGCCGGCCGGCGGCTACGACATCTACACGAGCCTCGTGGCCGGGGTGATGTACGTCTTCGGCTTCATCGTCGCCGCCACCCTGGGCTGCACGGCGGGATCGGTCGACCTCACCGAGGGGATGTTCCGGCACCTGGTGGTGACCGGCCGCTCCCGACTGGCGCTCTACCTGGCCCGGATCCCGGCCGGATTGGCCATCGTCGTCCCTCTGGTGGCGATCGGTTTCACCATCGTCTGCGCCGTGTGCGTCTTCGCCGCCCCGACCACCCTCAACTACGACGGGGCCAACCTGCCCGCCGGCCTGTCGCTCACCGGCTTCGAGACCTGGGCCTGGGACCATCCCGGCCAGGTCATCTGCGATCTCCCCTACCAGGCACCGATCACCACGAGTATCCAGTGCGGCCCAACGGCCCCGTCAGTTCGAACGGTCCCAACGGTCCCAACGGCGGCGTGATCGTCAAGGGGACTCCACCACCGGCTGTCGTAGCCCCGACACCGGCCACGAACAGGGAGCAGGCCGTCAAGATCGCCCGCCAGGACTATGCGGACTACCGGGTGCATTTCCTCTATCCGTCGAACTCCCTCATGATCAAGTCCGGTTTGTGGCTCGAGCTCGAAGCGGTCATCGGTTTCATCGTCGGCCTCGGGCTCGGCTCGCTCCTGGGGCAGAGAACGGTCGCGGTGATCCTGATGATCGTCCTCGAGGTCATCCTGACCCCGATCGTCTCCACGCACGTCATCCCCCACCTCGTGAACCTGGAGCGCGGCGTGGTCGGTCTGGCCACCGCCCATCTGGAACCGGGCGGGCTGCCCTTCGCCTTCGGCGGCGGGGGTGGCGGAGGACCGGGCGGGCGCTCACTCCTGGTGCCCGAGTCGACCACCGTGGCTGTCTGCGTCATCGTGGCGTGGCTGGTCGGATGGACGGCCCTCGGGGCCTGGCGGATGATGACCAGGGACGCGTGACCGACGCCACCGTTCTCTTCGCCGGGATCCCCGTGGCCGACTTCCCGGCCGCCGTGAGCTGGTACGACCGTCTGTTCGGACGACCGGCCGACATCGTGGTGAAGCACGACGAGGTGATGTGGTGCGTGGCCGAGGCCGCCTGGCTCTACATCGTCGAGGACCCGGTCAGGGCCGGGAACGGCTCGGTGACGATGGCGGTGGCCGATCTGGAGGAGGCCCTGGCGGAGTTGGGCGATCGCGGGATCACCGGCCCGCCGATCGAGACCGTGGCCGGCGCCGGGCGCAAGGCGTCCCTCGCCGATCCCGACGGCAACCTGGTCGCCCTCGTCGAGGTGGACCCCCACTGATGTCGACCGGTTTGGTTTCGTGCTCCCGAGCAGAGACGAGCGCGTCGACTACCAGGCTCTGAGCACCTGGGTGGTGTCGAAGGCGTTCGACGTCGATTTGGCCGGGTAGTCGTCGGCGCTGAGAGGCACGGCGATCTCGTCCACCAGGGGGCCGACCTTCGCCGCCACCGGCTCGAGGGCGGCCAGGTCGAAGCCGTAGAGGGCCGCCGCGTTGGTTCCCACACAGCGCTGGACGACGTCGGGGTCCTCCCCGGCGAAGGCGACGCGCAGCGCCTCGCGGGAGTAGGGCCACGTCCCCTCGGAGTGGGGGTAGTCGTCGCCCCACATGACCCGGTCGGGACCGAAGCCGGGGCGGAGCTCGGATTCCGACGAGCGGAGGTAGGAGGCGCCCAGCCAGATGTTGCGGGCGAAGTACTCCGACGGCTTCATCGTCATCGCCTGGGCGGCGGCACCGAAGAAGACGGCCTCGGCGGCCCCCCCGCCGGCCATCCGGCCGTAGAACCAGTCGAGCGTCTCCAGGCCGCGCGGGAGCCAGGCCACGCCCTGCTCGGTGAGGACGACCTTCAGATTCGGGAAACGCTCGAAGACGCCGCCGAAGATGAGGTGCCAGAGGGGACGGTGGGAGAACCACGGGAGCTCGATCAGCATCATGGCCCGGGCGATCTCGAGCTCGCCGTAGTCGGGGAGGCCCGATCCGGCGTGGATGTTGATGACGGCACCGACCTCTTGGCAGAGCCGCCAGAGCGGGTCGTAGTGGGGGTCGTACAGCGGAGGGAGCGGTGACCCCGGGGGGATCGACGGCAGGAGGACGCCGCCGAAAATGTCGACGTGCGCGGCCGCCCACGAGATCTCGGCCAGCGCGTCCTCGAGGCGGTTCACGAAGACCTGGACGACACCGGCCCGGCGGCCGGGAGCGGCGGCGCAGAAGTCGGCCACCCAGCGGTTGTGGGCCTGGACGCCCGCCCACCGACGCTCGTAGTCGGTCTCGCCCGGAGGCAGCGCCACCAGGTTCCCCTCCTCGAAGAAGGGCGGGACCGTGTTGGGGAAGAGGACCTCGGCCACGATCCCGTCGGCCTCGTGCTCGGCCATCCGCCGGTCCGAGTCCCAGTTGCGGTACCGGATGGGGGCGAGGAGGTCGGCGAAGGGGACCTCGTAGGTGGCCGCCCAGGCGTCGAACTCGTCGTGGAACCGCGACGCCAGGTAAGGGCGGTAGTCGAGAACGTCGGCCCCGCAGTGCGAATCGGCCGAGATGACGGTGTAGCGGCGCTCCATGGGGACAGTCTCCCTCAGGCCGGCACGATCGTTCACGGCAGCGGCGACGTCTCAGTGCAGGAGGGTGGGCGGGAGTTCGCCCTTGGCGATGGCGTCGGCCCGGGCATGCAGGAGGGGGCCGAACCGTTCCGAGCCGGGGCCCAGGATGTAGCGCCCCTCGTCCAGGTGCTCGAGGACGGTGGTCCCCAGCCAGTCGAGGTCGACGATGTCGGCCGGCAGGCCGGCCGCCTCGAGCTGCGCCTTGAATTCGGGGAACGTCGTCCCCGGGGCGGGGGGCCGGGGCCGGACCCGCTCGAGCTCGGCCGGTCGGTTGCGTCCCGCCGTCCACAGTCCCGTGTCGAGGAGCCCCCCGCCGGGATAGAAGACGTGGGCGCCGACGAGGGCGCCGACGGTCCGGAGCTGGTGGGCGACGGCTTCGATGAAGCAGCTGACGGCGGCCTTCGACGAGGCGTAGACGCTGGCATAGGGGACCGGTGCCACCCCGCCGTCGCCCGACGAGGTGGCGACGATCTCGCCGGGCGTCCCGGCGGCGAGCATCCGGGGCAGGAATGTGAGGACGGTCTGGGCGACGCCGAAGACGTTGACCGAGAAGCACCACCGCCAGTCGTTGATCTCCTGTTCCCACGGCAGTCCCCCGCCGCCGGAGGTGACACCGGCGTTGGCGAACAGAAGATCGCACCGGCCCTCGGTGGTGTAGACGTTCTCGGCCAGGGCCTCCACCGAGCCGGGGTCGGCCACGTCCGTGCGGACCCCGCGCACCGTCCCTCGCGAGGCGAGCTGGTCGACGGCGTCGGACAGAGCCGGGGCTTCCACGTCGGCCACCACCACGCGAGCCCCCCTGGTGAGCAGCGCGTGGACGAGCCCCCGACCGATCCCGCCGGCACCGCCGGTGACGACGGCCACCTTCCCCTCGTAGTCCATGGTGATCCGCCCCTCAGTCTTCGCCCAGCGGGGAGAGGTCGTCGTAGCGCTGGTGGATGAAGGGGATGACCCAATCGGCGGGCACCGTCGAGTGGATTCGCCCCTTCTGGATGGCGTTGCGCTCGCCCAGGGTCACCTCCACCAGGGACCGGACGGGGAGGTCGGCCACGGGATCGAACCTCGAGTCGCGCAGGACCAGATCACCGGCGCACGCCTTCACCCAGCGGACCGTCTCCTCCCGGGTGCAGTAGACGAGGGCGGGGTCGGTGTCGAGGCCCCGGCCGTCGGGGGCGGGGAGCGCCTTGAAGTAGAAGTCGGTCCGCGTCTCGGGCCCGGGGGCCTCGAGCGTCTCGGTGACGCGGCCCGAGAACTCGGCGAAGGTGACACCCATCCGGCTCATCGTCCCGTGCACCGAGTCGCCCTCGACGTCGACGGTGACCTGACCGATCTTCTTCGGCTCCCCGAACGTCTCACGACCGCCGATGACCGACTGCTCGGTGCTCATCGGCATGACGAGGCAGTAGTAGCCGACGGTGCCCTCGTGGGTGCACTGGACGGAGAAGCTCCCGGCCCCGAAGGTGGGGAGCCCGGGGATGTCGACGGTAGCGAATGTGGCCTTGGCCAGCGGCCGCGACGACGGCTCGAGGGGCTTGGGGAGCACCGAGGCCAGGATGGCGGGGTCCGTCTCGAAGGTGGCCACCAGCACCGTCGACCACGCGCCGACCGAGGTCTTCTCGACCTCCCGACTGCGCAGTTGCTCCGGCGTCCTGGCGGCATAGCGGACGGTCACGACGGCCCCCTTTCGTGGCCCGCCGTCGCCGACGGCCCATCAGACGGGCATCGTCGCAGTGCCGGCGGGCAGGGTCAACTGGGGCCGCCGCCGGTGGTCAGTGGAGAAGGACGACCGGTCACGGCGGCGTAGCTGTGGGCCAACCAGTACAGGCCCAGGATGAGGACGGTGGCTCCGATGGTGTCGGCGAAGGTATCGCGTCGCCTGCTCTGGGCGGCCAGGACGGCGCCGACAGCGATCGTCCCGTAGACCAGTCCGGACGGATTCTCTTCCGGGTCGATCCACCACAAGATGCCGGACATCATCTTTCTGATCCGGGGGGGCGTCATCGCCGGGTCAGGCCGGATCGGACATCAGACCCCGCGCCAGGAAGGTGATGACGGCCTCGAGGAAGGACGCGTCCACCCCTTCGACGTTGAGACCCCGCATGAGGTTGATGCCGTGGAAGAGCGCCACGATGATGCTGGCGGCCTGCTCGGTGTCGAGTGCCGCCGTCATCCCGTGTCTCGTCCGCTCGTCGTCGATGAGTCGGGCGACCTTGTGGATGGAGGCGGCGTCGAATTCCGCCAGCTTCTTCCGGGCGGCCGGGTTTCTCATGGCGTAGAGAGCGAACTCCTGGTAGAGGATGTCCCAGTCGTCGCCGAGGTCGGCCGTCTGGTCCCGGATCAGGCTCACGAAGTCCGGCAGGCGGGACTCGGGGGGAACGTCGGACGCCTCCAGGGTGGCATGGAGGGCGTCCATCTCCCGCGTCTGGTTCGCCTCCAGCAAGGCCAGGAAGAGGTCCTCCTTGTTCTTGAAGTTCGAGTACACGGCCCCCTTGGTGAACCCGGCGGCGGCGGCCACCTGGTCGAGGGACGCGCCATGGAAACCGCGCTCGGCGAACACCTGGGCGGCCGCCTGGAGCAGGTACTCCCGGGTCTGCTGACGGCGGCGCTCCGGGGTGAGGGGTTCGAGTGCCATAGGGCTTGCCTTGTGTAGGAGTATAGTAAATACTCACTGGTATGACAGATGTGTGCGAGTATGTGAGCCCGCTGGCCGGCCCGGCCGAGGCCCCCGACCCGGTCCGGGGCGCCATCGCCACCACCGGGCTGGTCCGTCGTTTCGGCCCCGTGGCGGCCGTCGACGGGATCGATCTAGACGTCGCCGCCGGCGAGATCTACGGGTTCCTGGGTCCGAACGGTGCCGGCAAGTCCACTGTCCTCCGGGTGCTCTGCACCTTGCTGCGCCCGAGCGCCGGTCGGGCCGTGGTGGCCGGGCACGACGTGGTCGACGAGCCCCAGGAGGTGAGGTTCCGCATCGGCGTGGCCCTCCAGGAGGCGGCGCTCGACGATCGTCAGAGTGGCCGCGAACTGCTCGCCCTCCAGGGCCGGCTCTACGGCCTGCGGTCGTCGGAGATCCGGGTCCGGCTCGGTGAGGTGCTGGACCTCGTCGACATCGGTCCCGCCATCGACCGGCGTATCGGGACCTATTCCGGCGGCATGAAGAGACGGCTCGACCTGGCCGCCGCCCTGATGCACAACCCCGAGGTCCTCTTTCTCGACGAGCCCACCACGGGCCTGGACCCGACCAGCCGGGAGAGTGTGTGGTCGGAAGTCCGTCGCCTCAACTCGGAGCTGGGAATGACGATCTTCCTCACCACCCAGTACCTCGAGGAGGCCGATGAACTGGCCGACCGGGTCGGGATCATCTCACGGGGTCGTCTGGTGGCCGAGGGCACCCCCGATGCGCTCAAGCGGTCCATCGGACTGGACGTGATCGTCGTCGAGGTCCACGGCGACGACCCCGCCGCCGCCGACACCCTTCGCCACCTCGACGCCGTCGACGCCGTGTCGAGCGAGGGCCAGACGATCACCATCGGAACGGGCGACAGCTCGGTGGCCGTCGAGCGCGGTGGCCGTCGCCCTCAGCCGATCCCGCCTCGAGGTGAAGAGCCTGATCGTCCGGACCCCGACGCTGGACGACGTCTTCCGTCAGCTGACCGGCGCGCGCCTCGACGACGCCGGAACGGCACCATGAAAACGGGCGGGACGGACCCGATCAGAGCGAGGGAGACCGGATTCCTCCGCGACGTCCGCTCCGTCGCCGGACGGGCCCTGCGCCAGATCCCGCGCGAACCGGCGTCGGTGCTCCCGGCGGTGCTCATTCCCGCCTTCTTCTACACCGTCAACCTCGGCGCGCTGGAGAACCTGGCCCACGGGACCTCGGGCTTCAGCTACAAGGCCTTCCTGGTTCCCATGGCCATCGCCTTCGCCGTCACCGGGATGTCACGGGCCCCGACGCTGGTGACCGACATCCAGGGTGGCTATTTCGACCGCCTCTGCATGACTCCCGTGCGTCGGATCGCCCTCCTACTGGGCCTGATGGTGGCGGACATCGTGGTGATCGTCACTCTGTGCCTGCCCGTATTGGCCATCGGCTTCGGCGTCGGTGTGCGGTTCGTGACCGGAGCGCCCGGAGTGATGACCTTCATCGCCTTGTCGGCGCTCTGGGGGCTGGTGTTCACCGGCCTCCCCTACGCCGTCGCTCTCAAGACGGGGAGTCCCGCCGCCGTTAACGCCACCTTCGTCGTCTTCTTCCCGCTCTTCTTCCTCAGCGACGCCGTGGTTCCGAAGCAGGCGCTCACCGGATGGTTCTCGACCATCGCCACCTACAACCCGGTGACCTATGTCCTCGCCGCCTTACGGTCTCTCATCACCTCGGGTTGGCGCGTCGAGACACTGATGGAGGGTCTCGCCGCCATCGCCGGCATCGGGCTCGTGAGCATGGCCCTGGCTCTGGCCGCTTTGAGAGGGAGAATCCGACAGGGGGCGTGATCTCACAGGGCCCGGGTGGGCAGCGGGGTCTCGCGGGCGCTGTCGCCCTCCCGGTGGATCTCGTAGGCCAGGGCGCCCGGTTTCTCGGTGATCGCCTCGTGCAGATCGGTCCCGAGATAGACCAGCCCGGCGCCGTTGTCGGTGGCGTAGCCCGCCGGGAGGGTCCCGTCGCCGACGAGCCGGTGGATGAGCGGTCGTCGCCCCGGCTCGGCGTCGTGATGGGGACTGTTGGAATAGGGCAGGAACCCGAGAGCGTTCGTGAGCGGTCGCAGCGGGAGTCCGAAGGAATCGGTCGTCCCTCCGACGTGCCAGCACACCGAGCCGGCCGACACGCCCATCAGCACGGTTCCCGCCTGCCACGCCTCCCGCAGAGTGTGGTCGAGACCGTGGAGCCGCCACAGGGCCAACAGGTTCGCCGTGCTCCCCCCGCTCACCCAGACGACGTCCTGGCGCGGCCAGGTGGCCTTCGACGTCGTCCACGTTGGGCATGGGGAAGAGATCCAGATGGGAGACGACCATGTCGAGCTTCGAGCAGGCGTGGTGGATGGCCGCCAGCCACGTCGGATTGTCACCCACCGCCGTACCGATCACCCACAACCTCGGGTGTCATCCCGCTCCCGCCAACTTCGCCGCCAGCGAATAGGCCGGGCCGGGCCGGAGAGTTCCACATGTCGGCACCGTCTGGTTGGCAGCCGATGCTCGTCGCCACGATGGTGGGTCGTGATGCGGGCACGTCCCGATTCTGCCCCAGCGTCACCGGTCGGTGGTACGCTTCGCTCAGTGCACGTGTGATTCACGCAGATCGTGTGTCGTTGCTGGTTGCCAGGGTCTCCCCGCAAGAGTTCGGAGCGTGGAGAGAAGAGCAACGCCATGGTCGGCAGCACGGTCGCACAGCACGGTGAGGTGGATCACCTCCACGAAGCACCTCGGGTTGACTTTCTCACAGCCGTCACCGCCGATGTCGTACGCCGCACTCGTCTCTCGCAGGTTCGAACACGTCCACCCGGCATGAGCCGTCGCGCCGAGCCGCCCGTCACGCCGGTACGAGGAGGAGTTGAACAACGATGAGCAAGGACACGGATCGTGACGACCGGGCTCTCGTCCTGCGCGACCAGGGCAGACCCTTCGGTGGTGTGGCCAAGATCCTCGAGCTCGACAGTGCCGGCGCCGCCCACGCGTCGTTCAATCGGGCCCTCAGGCTGCGGCCCCGGGCCGAACAGGAGCGGTTGCGCAGTCGCGAGATGGAGCGACTCGACGCCCTCTCGTTGCGTCTCCGTGGGCGTGACGACCTCAGCGTGGAGGAGATCGTCCGTCGACTGCAGGGTGTGAAACACCAACGTAAGACGCTCCTGGTGCGCTGATCGCCACAGGGGCGATACCTCGAGTGCATTGGCGCGGCGAGCGGTCGTGCGTCTGCAGCAGGTGATTGGGACTGACGGTGACGACACGAACGCTTTCACACGAAGAGCGAGCGTTCCACCGTGATCGACCGGTTCGGGACAACGGCGCCGGCCGGTAACGTTGCGCGAAAGCGGGAACTTCATAACGTGCCGTTCGGCGCACGCGTATCTGCACCGACACCAGTCGGCGGAAATGGGGACCAGAGATGTTGCATCGACATTCTCTTCATGGCGCGGCGGTCCTCTTGCTCGTGGTACTCGTGGTGGGAGTTACGGCCGGCGTCGGTTGGGCGAAGACGACGCACAAGGTCAAGCCCGCCGTGACATCGGCGCTCAGCAGCTCGAGTATTCCGTTGGGGAGTACCGCCACTGACACCGCCACCGTCGCCGGTAAGGCGGGCAGGGGATGCTCCCACCGGCAGCGTCACCTTCGGTGTCTGCGGACCGACAGCCACGGCCAAACCGTGCACCTCACCGAACGCCGGCTCCGCCATCGTCGGTCTGAGCACCGGTACCCACCATCGTTCCACCGCCATCGTCACCCTCGTTCCCGGCGCGCCGGGTTGGTACTGCTTCCTCGACCAGTACAACGGCGATGCGAATTACAAGACCGCCAGTGACAACGACACGGCCACCGAGTGCCTCGACGTCACCAATGGCACCGGGACGTACACGCCGACCCTCAAGTCGTCGCTCAGCAGCTCGAGCATTCCCTTCGGCGACACCGCCGTCGACACCGCCGTCGTGACCGGCAATTCCACGGCCGGCTCCCCGACCGGCAGCGTCACCTTCGGCGTCTGCGGACCCACGGCCGCCGCCACCCCCTGTACCTCGGCGAACGTGGTCGCCACCGCCACGGTGGTGTTGACCTCAGAGTCCGGTGACCGGTCCACCACCGCCGTCACCGTCAACCCCGGCAGTCCGGGCTGGTTCTGCTTCCTCGACCAGTACAACGGTGATGCCCATTACAAGGTCGTGACCGACAACGACACGGCCACCGAGTGCATCGATGTCACCAATGGCACCGGGACGTACACGCCGACCCTCACGTCGTCGCTCAGCAGCTCGAGCATCCGCTACGGCGCCACCGATGTCGACACCGCCACCGTGACCGGCAACTCCACCGCCGGCTCCCCGACCGGCAGCGTCACCTTCGGCGTCTGCGGACCCACGGCCGCCGCCACGCCCTGCACCTCGGCGAACGTCGTCGCCACCGCCACCGTCGGGATTGAGCCCGGAGTCCGGTGATCGCGCCGTGACCGATGTGACCGTCAACCCCGGCACTCCCGGCTGGTTCTGCCTCCTCGACCAGTACAACGGCGATGCGAACTACAAAGTCGTGACCGACAACGACACCACCACCGAGTGCTTCGATGCCACCAACACCGCATCGGCCGCCCCCGGCAGCGACGGCGCCACCAGCGTGACGCCGGCACCGGCGGGGGCTCGGGGGCGGTCCACGTCGACGACGTTAACGCCTCTCACGTAAGGGCGTAGGGATTGGCCCGGTGAGGCTTGGCGAAGCGCATGTGCAGCGAGATGGCCCCACTGGCCAGAGCGGCATAGAAGCACCACAACGACGCGAACCCGTCGGCCGTGAGCCGGGCCAGGATGATGACCGCCACCACGTTGGCCGCACCGAAGATGACGATGTGCCGGTAGCCGGAGAACAGCAACGACCCGCACGTGGCCACGATGTAGAGGCCGATGACGACGAGTCCGTCCCGGAGGCCGATGCTGTAGGCCAGATGGTACGCGCCGAGTTTGACGCTGACGGGCCCGCGCAGCATCGTCTTCAGCAGCACGGCCGCCACCCCCGTGCCGAGCAGCACGAAGGGCGCGATCACCCATCGTCGACGGGCCGTGGGCTGGAGCCTCAGAATGGCCAGAGGGACCAGGATGGGCACGACGACGAAGGCGATCACCAGGTAGATCCACATGGCTATCCGGCCGGCCAGATGCGGGACATGGCCCTGCAGTCCCCACCACACGAGCGACTCGTCGATCTGGTGGGCGCCCAGCACTAACGGGGTGGCAGCCAACAGGAGGTAGTTGTTGCGACCGCGCAGGTGACGACAGGCGTCGACGCCGATGGTGGTGACCACGAGGCCACCGACCAGGTCACCTTCCGGGGAGAAGCACACGCGAGCAACGTAGTCGTGATCCCGGAGACGACCCCGCCCTGGTGCCCGTCCTCACTCGCGCCGGCGCGCTGTCAGGGATTCGATCTGAGCCGGTGTGGGCCAACGGACCTTGGTGGCCCAGCCGGCCTGTTCGAACAGTCGGATCAGGCGGGCACCGAGATCGACCTGGTGGGGCAGCGCACCGTGGCGGGCCGACGCCGGCGCGCTGTGGTGGAAGTTGTGCCAGCTCTCGCCGAACGACACGAGCGCCAGGGGGCGACGTTGGTGCTCTGATCGGATGTGGTGAACGGCCGACTGCCCGACAGGTGGCAGATGGAGTTGATGCTCCACGTGACGTGATGGAGCGCCGCCATGCGGACCAGTCCCGCCCACAAGAAGGCGGTGAGTGCTCCGGCCAGGGTCCCGTAGAGCATCCACCCGACGGCGAAGGGGATGGCCAGGGAGGTGACGGCCAGCACGGGGAACAGCCGGTCGACGACGACGAGGTCCCGGTCACGCAGGAGATCGGGAGCGAACCGTGTGCGGGTCGGTGGGATCGGTGGCGAAGAGCCATCCGACGTGGGCCCAGACGAAACCCTTGAACGTCCCGACGGGACCGCCACCGAAGCGGTGGGGCGAATGGGGATCACCCGGCTGATCGCTGAACATGTGGTGGCGGCGATGGATGGCCACCCAGCTGATCATCGAGCCCTCCAGCGCCATCGACCCGGCCACCGCCAGGGCGATCTTCAGGGCCCGGCTGGCCTTGAAGCTGCGATGGGCGAAGAGGCGGTGGAGCCCGACGGCCACCCCGAAGCCGGTGACGAGATACATGACCGCCGCCAGGAGGACGTCCCCCGTATGGATGACGCGGCCCCATCCGAAGGGGAGGAGGACGGCGAGACCGATGACGGGACCGGCCACGAGGAGGATCGTCACCACCCGACCGGCCGTCCCACCCGGCGTCGCCGCCGGAGGTGCCTCGACGGGCGCCGGCCCGATCTGCTCCGCCCGCAGTGCGAGCGGCGTGGCCGTAGCAAGTCCCGACATCGGTGTCCCTTTCCCAGCCCTCCGGGGCCGCGATTTCGGGGCACCGCCAGGGTCTCACTGGGTCACCGAGGTCTAGGGCGACACCTTCACCTTACACGGCCCCGGGTTCCGGCCCGTCCGGCCAGCCCGGTGCCAAGGGCTGTCCGGACGGGCCCGGGTCGGCCCGACCGGGTCCCCTTGACGGGCGCCCAGCGGGGCCGCACCATGGGATCGACGGATCGGGAGGGGCGGGAGATGCGGATTCTGTGTCGGGCAACGGGTGCTCTGATCCTCGTCCTGGCGGCCACGGCGGCGGCCGCGCTGCCCGCCGGGGCCGTGGGTAAGGGCAAGGTGGGACCCAAGCAGTACTTCACCGGTGTCATCAACGGAACGGACGGGAACACGGTCAACCCCATCACGATCGAGATGGCCTGTTTCGGACCGCTCCACCCGGGCCAGACGGGGCACCCCCTGAAGGGCCAGACCCTGGCCGTCCACCAGCTCTTCCCGCCGGGACCGGCCTCGGGCTCACTGGGCTACACCGGCACCGACTCGGAGATCGGCGTCTTCTTCAACGCCCCGCCGCCGGCGGGGTCCGCGGCCCGCGCCGCGGCGGGGACGCCCGTCTTCCTCCGCTACGACAGGCCACGACCCCTGCCCACCTCGTTGACCCTGCCCTGTTCCGGGACGGGGACGGTCTGGTTCGTCCCGATCCCGGTGGTCCCCCCGTCGTCGGCGGCCAGCGTTCCCGTGCAATTCGCCGGCCAACCCTGACGGCCACCGGCCGGAGGGAGGACCGGTGGCGGAGGCGGAGCCGGCAGCGGTGTTCCTCCGAATCGGTGACATCGACTGGGCCGGTGGCGGTGCCGTCCTCGACGCCTCCTCGAACACGGGCACGAAGCCGTCGTAGGGGAAGCCGGGGGCGGTGGGTCTCGTCGTGGTGCCGTCGGGTGGGACCGTCGGGGAGCTGGACGGTGTTGGCGTACCGCCCGGCATACGGATTTGTGGCGGAACATCCATGCCGGCCCGTGCCGGCGCGGGATGGTCTGGATATCGGGCACCGGGGGGCCCAGGCCGGGACGGAACCGAGGCCCCCCTGGAGGAAGACGCCGAGCTCGGCCGCCACGAACCACTCGGCTGTCCGGCGGGTCGTCACCGACGCCCACGTCGCCTCGTACGTCATGGGGTTAGATTGCGCCATGCCGCCGACCCGTGCGAATGCTCTCGACCACGTGGTCCTGGTCGTCTTCGAGAACCGCTCGTTCGACAACCTGCTCGGCCGTCTCTACCGGCCCGGCGAGGTCGCCTCGTTCGAGGGCGTGATCGGCAAGGACCTGTCCAACCCCATCCCCCGCTGGGCCGAGCACGGCGCCGAGCGCAAGGTGGTCCCCTACACGGTGGCCACGTCGATGGACGCGCCGAACCCGGACGCCGGTGAGGAGTACCAACACACCAACACCCAGCTGTTCAACGTCCTGGACGAGGCCAACCGCTTCAAGGACGCCACGGAGATGGTGGCGCCGTTCAACGTCCCGGCCGACGATCGGCGTCCCACCATGGACGGCTTCGTCACCGACTACATCAACTTCTTCACCGTCGAGATGGGACGGCAGCCGACCTACGACGAGTACGCCCAGATCATGACGGGCTACACCCCCGACCAGGTCCCGGTGATCAGTGGCCTGGCCCGGGGCTTCGGCGTTTTCGACCACTGGTTCTGCGAGGTCCCGTCGCAGACGATGACCAACCGGTCGTTCTGGACGGCGGCGACGGCGTCGGGGTTCGTGGTGAACCGACCGATGAGCAACTTCATGCGCCACAACCGGGCGGAGACGATCTTCGAGCGGCTGGAGCACCATCAGAAGACGTGGAAGGTCTATGTGCTCGAGCCGGACCCGATCTCCTTCACCGGCGTGATCCACATGGCGCGCCTCCGGGAGCGGTTCGCCACCAACTTCGTGCCCTTCGCCGAATTCGAAAGGGACGCGGCGGAGGGCACCCTCCCGGACTTCTCGCTCATCGAGCCGAACCTGCTGGCCGGTCACAGCGACTACCACCCCGCCTTCGGACGGGCGCTGATCCCCGGATTCGAGGTCCCCATCGACCCTCCCTCCTCGATCCTGGCCGGCGAGGCGTTCCTGGCCCGCATCTACGACGCCGTCCGGTCCGCACCCGTGTCGGCGGGCTCGAACGTCTTCAACACCACCCTCTTCGTCGGCTTCGACGAGCCCGGTGGCACCTACGACCATGTTCCGCCCGGGCCCGTTCCTCCACCGGACGCCTCACCGGCCGCCGGAGAGCTTGGCTTCCGGTTCGACCGGTCCGGGTACCGCGTCCCGGCCATCATCGTCTCACCCTGGATCGAGCGAGCGTGTCGTGCTCACCGACGAGTACCGGCACACCTCGATGATCGCCACCCTCCGCCACGTCTGGGCACTCGGGGAGCCGTTCACCGGTCGCGACGCCGCCGCCCGGACCTTCCAGCACGTCCTCACCCTCGACGTCCCCCGCCACCCCGACACGTGGCCCGCTGTCACGGCCCGACCGGTTCCCGACTTCCAGGTGGAACGGGTGGCCGCCGGTGGCTCGCTCAGCGTGCTGGGCAAGCACCTCTGTCACGGCCTTCTCCATCACGCCAAGGACAGCGGGATGTCGGTGCCGCCGGCGCCCTTCGATCCCAATGCCGAGATCTCCCCGGCGCTGGCCCTCGAGTGCGTCCACTGGATCGCCGGGAAGCTGTTCCCCCGGCTGTCGTGAGCGGGCCTGTCAGTGAGCGGCCTGGGCCAGCTCGGGGACGAACAGGGCGGCGTCGACGGTGCCGACCCCGAGGCCAGGTCGTACCCGGGCTGAGCGGAGAAGCCGGTCACGGTGTGCTCCGAACCGTTCTGCGGGAACGACACCGTGTTGTCGCCCGTGGTCATGTCCACGATCCCCGGGGCACCGCCGGCCGACAAGGAGTAGAGCGCCGGGTTGATCAGTCCCAGCGGGTGGCCGGCGTCCTGGTCGGCCAGGGCCACGACACCGGCGAAGAGCGGCGTGGCCTCGCTGGTTCCACAGACCGGGTACCAGCCGACGGTCTGGCCGGCGAAGCTCTGGTAGGTGTCGACGCCGCCGTTGCACGCCGCGCTCATGGAGATGTCGGGCACGCCCCGCTGCGCACCGACGACCGCCTTCACCCGTCCTGGTAGGTGGGTCGGGCGAAGATGATCGACAGGCCGCCGCCGCCGGCCAGGGGGTTCGGACCGGCGTTGCCGAAGATGAACCGGTTCGTGGGGACGTTGTAGGTGTCGTTCCAGACGCTGTCCGGTGCGGTGTGGTTGCCCTTGCGCGTCGAGGTGGAGCTGGGTGCCGCCGACCCCGGTCACGAGCGGGTCGCTGTCGGGCCACGACGTGACCGGGAAGTCGTAGTAGGTCTTGCCGTCGGACATCGACGTCGGCGGCCCCGCTGTCGCCCGAAGCGGCCAGGACCGTCACATGATGCTGGTCGGCGTCGATGTAGGCGCGTCCGCAGGGCCAGGAGGGACTGCGGCGACGGGAAGGTCTGCTCGGTGGCGCTGAAGCTCTGGCTGATGACGTCGCCCAGCTGGTGGTCGATCACGTACTCCTCCGCCTGGACGATCTGGGGGAACCCGGTCGTCCCCTCGTTCTCCGAGGTCGGGGTCTCGACCAGGAGGATGTTGGCGCCGGGGGCCATGGCATGGGTCCACTCGACGTCGAGGTTGGTCTCACCGGCCCAGCCCTCGCGGGTGTTGTCGGCCACGTAGGGCGGCACGGGCCCGGCGGGCTGGATCACGGTGAGCGACGGCGGGGCGGGGAGCCCGAACGTCCGTGTCGAACACGGCCAGGTCGTGCCCGATGGTCGGTGATCCGTAGGAATCGACGATGACGATCGTCTCCCCCTTGCCGGTGATCCCGTTCGAGAAGAGGGTGGGGAGGTCGTAGGCCTGCTCGATCTGGGCCGGTTGGTAGCACGCCACCTTGAAGTCGGCCTCGCACTGGGCCGTGGTGGGCGGGCCGGCGCTGACCGTCCCGGCGTACACCTCGTCGGGATGCAGGAGAACGGCGGTCGGAGGGATGGTCGACGGTGCGGCGCCCGCTCCGCCGACGGTGGCGCAGGTCAGGGCCATGGTCAACAGGGGGCCGGATACGACTGCGGCAAAGCGTGAGACTCGCATCATCCCCCCAGTCAGGGCACCGCCGGCCGGTGACGCCCAACGTCAGACGATTGTACCCAACGGCGCGTGGGGGAGTCCGTGGGCGGCGGCCACCGGCTCGTAGGTCACCCTGCCCTCGACGACGTTGACACCACGAGCCAGGGCGTCGTCGGTCCGGACGGCGTCGCGCCACCCGCGCCGGGCGATCTCGAGCGTGTAGGGCAACGTGGCGTTGACCAGCGCGTGGGTCGAGCTGTGGGGGACGGCACCGGGCATGTTGGCCACGCAGTAGAACAGCGAATTCCCCACCTCGAAGGTGGGATGCGAGTGCGTGGTGGGGTGAGTCGACTCGAAGCAGCCACCCTGGTCGACCGAGATGTCGACCAGCACCGACCCCGGGCGCATCTGGGCCACCAGATCGTCCGTCACCAGCTTGGGGGCGCGGGCGCCGACCACCAGCACGGCGCCGATCACGATGTCGGCGTCGAGACACGTCTCCTCGATGGCGTGGGTGCTCGATGCCACCGTCTCCAGGTCGCCCCGGAAGTGGTGGTCGACCTGCCGCAGCCGTTCGAGATTGCGGTCGAGGATGTACACCTGGCAGTGAAGACCGACGGCCAGGGTGGCCGCCGCCATCCCGGCGATACCGGCACCGAGGATGACCACCTTGGCCGATCGCACGCCGGGCACGCCGCACACGAGGACCCCACGTCCGCCACCGGGCCGCATCAGGTGGTGGGCGCCGACGATGGGTGCCATCCGCCCGGCCACCTCACTCATCGGGGTCAGCAGGGGCAGGGAGCCGTCCGGGCAGCTGGACGGTCTCGTAGGCGATGGCCGTGTTCCCGCCGGCCAGCAGCGCATCGGTGCACGCCCGCGAGGCGGCGAGGTGCAGGTAGGTGAACAGCACCTGGTCACGGCGCAGTCCGAGGCGGCCGTACTCCTGGGGGCCGGGCTCCTTCACCTTCAAGACGAGGTCGGCTCGGGCCCAGATGTCGTCGGCGTCGTCCACGATCTCGGCGCCGGTCCGGGTGAAGTCCTCGTCGGTCATGGAGGATCCGATCCCGGCGCCTCGCTCCACGTAGACGGTGTGACCGGCGGTGGTGAGCTCCCGCACCCCGGCGGGGGTGATGGCCACCCGGTACTCGTCCTCCATGCGCTCTTTCGGCACCCCGACGATCATCGGCTCATCTCCCTCTTTCAAGGTACAGACAAAAGTGCCTGCGAGCCTTCTTTACCTCATGGTGCGGGCTCAGACGAGGTGCGTGATCGTGGAGGGAGCGCGCCGGTCACCGCTCCGATGAGACCGTGGGCTTCCGCAGCAGCGGCGCCTGCAACAGCAGTGCCTCCACCGCAGCCGGGTCGATGGGCCGGGAGAACAGAAAGCCCTGCCCGAGCTCGCAGTGCTCGCCCTGGAGGCGCTCCAGCTGCCACTGGTCCTCGATCCCCTCGGCTAGCGTCTCGATCCCCAACGACCGACCGAGCTGAACAAGTGTGTGGACGAGAGCGACCGATTCCGTGGAGTCGCCCATGGCGGCTACGAAGGAACGGTCGATCTTGAGGGCGTCGACCGGGAATTGGCGCAGATAGGCCAGTGACGAGTACCCCGTGCCGAAGTCGTCGATGGCGACGAGCACGCCGAGCTCCTTCAAGGCCCTGAGCCGCCGCACCGTGGCATCGGTGTCGCGCATCAGGGTGGTCTCGGTGACCTCCAGAATGAGTGAGCCCGGGTCGAGCCCACTGGCCGACAGAGCCAGTCGCACATGATCGAGCAGGACGTCGGTGTCGAGCTGGCGCATGGAGACGTTCACCGACATCGTGATCTGGTGACCGCGTCGATGCCATGCGGCGGCCTGCTGGCACGCCTCGGTGAGGACCCAACGGCCGACCTCGATGATCAGTCCCGTGTCCTCGAGGGTCGGGATGAACTGGTCGGGGCTGAGGAGGCCGCGGGTCGGGTGAAGCCACCGGATCAGGGCCTCCACCCCGCAGGCGCGCACATTGTCCAGGTCGAAGACGGGTTGATAGAGAAGGAGGAACTCGTCGTTGTCCAGGGCCGACCGCAGGTCCATCTCGAGCTCGAGCCGGTCGGAGACGGCCGACTGCATGGCCGGCTCGAAAACGGCTGAGCGGTCCTTGCCCAGAGCCTTGGCCCGGTACAGAGCGATGTCGGCGTCGCGCAGCAGCTCGTCGGCCGACGGCCGGTCGCCCACGGCGATACCGATGCTGGCCGAGACAACCAGGGGAACGGTCTCGAAGCCCTCGACGTGAAAGGGCTCGCGCAGCACGTCCTGGATGCGTTCAGCCACCATTTCCGGACCGGCGGCCTCCGTCTCCGATTCGGTCAGCACGACGAACTCGTCTCCTCCCATCCGGCCGACGGTGTCGCTGGCCCGCAGCATTCCTTCGAACCGATGCGCCACCGACCGCAGGAGCTTGTCGCCGGCTTCGTGACCGAGCGTGTCGTTGATGTCCTTGAAGTTGTCGAGATCGACGAACAGGGCGGCCACCGACTGACGGGCCCGTCGGGCCCGGGCCAGCATCTGGTTGGCCCGGTCGAGGATCAGTGTGCGGTTGGGCAGACCGGTGAGGGCGTCGTGGAGGGCGGCGTGGGCCAAGCGCTCTTCGGCGTCCTTCCGGCGGGTGATGTCGCGCAGGTCGGCCACGAAGCCGTTCACGTCGGGGTCGTCCGTCAGATTGGTGATGGCCGCTTCGAACCACAGCCAGTCCCCGTCGGCCCGACGGAGACGGATCTCCTCGTTGATAGCGGAGGTCGACGAAAGCCCCGATGCCGCCATGGCGGCGCGCAACGCCGTTCTGTCGTCGGGGTGCAACAGCACGTCCCCCATGAGACTGTGGGCCTCAGCGCTCGTGTAGCCGAGCACCGACTCGAAGGCAGGGCTCGTGTACTGCAGGACGCCGTCCGTACCGGCCACGATCACGATGTCCCGGGAGTTGGTGACGAGTGCCGAGAAGTGGCGTTCGCGGTGGCGGAGCTCCTCTTCGGCGACCTCCCGCCCGGCGGCGAACCAACCGAGAAGGGCGATGGTGAGCACCAGCCCCGCCCACTCCAGGCCGGCCAGGCTGTGGGCCAACGGTGCGTGGATGAGCGAGGGAACGACGCCGACGGCCACTCCGAGTTGACCGGCGCCGACGATGACGGTGCTCGCCACGATGGCCGGTCTGGTCACCGACGAGCCCGAGCGGCGCATCATGTCGGCGGCTCCGAGGATGAGGGCGATGGCGAAGACCGGGCCCCAACCGATGGCGTAGACCACGGCACCGATGGCACCCAGGTCGGCACCGACCAGGGCCCACAGCCGCCATCCGGCACGCGCCTCGCCCCACAGTCCGAAGGCGATCACGCTGATGCCTTCCGCCACCACCAGGGTGGTCAGGATGGCCCAGTAGGAGATGGAGGCGATCAGGTGGTGCTGCCACAGGATGTAGAAGGTGACGGCCACGACGGGGACGGCCAGGTTGATGGGGTGCGCCACCCGGTCCACGATTCCCGAGCGGAGCCTCGTCTCGGTCGCGGCCGTCTCCGCGTCAGCGCAAGACCGTTCGACGTTCGCCATCACGCCACCTTTTGAACCCCCGATGCCGGCACCTCCGGCGGGAGTCGTCACATCCGGGAGTCAGGATCCAGCTATGTGGTCGACGTCCGGCAGGGGCGCCTTGCACAACGTCGGCACAACGGTGCCTGAGCGCAGCGGCCCACCGAAGCGTGACGACTGTCCTCACTCCCCACGGTAGGGAGCGCGGCGGCGGTCAGGGAGCCGGGATCAGCCGTGGTGGCCGTGGTGGAGGAATCGTCCGCGGAACGGTGCCACCGTGGAGTACGGGATCACCTTCACCTCGGAGGGTGGCGGCGTCGTGATCGTCACGAGGGCGTCCCTCCCGAGAACGCGGCGTTCACGACTTCGGGCGAGGCCGGCCCACCGGGGATGAGCTTGGCCACCACGGCCCTGAGATCGACGGTCAGCGCCACGGCGTCATTCGTGAAGTCGACCGCATCGTTACCGGTGATGGTCACGGCCAAAGGGTGGGGCCGTGCGGAGGTCGCCCGACAGCGAAAAGAGGTACGGTCGGCACGTGGCTGTGATCCTCCACGAGTCCGACGCCGAGCTCGACGTGCTCGCCGGTCAGCGGGTCGCCGTCGTCGGGTACGGCAACCAGGGCCGGTCGTGGGCCCTCAACCTGCGCGATTCGGGGCTCGACGTCGTGGTGTGCGTGCGGGCCGATCCCTCCCGGGACACGGCCGAGGCGGACGGATTCACCACCAGCGACCTCGACGGCGCCAACGGTGCCGACGTCGTCTGCCTGCTCGTCCCCGACGACGTCATCCCCACCCTGGCCCTGGCGCCCCGCTCCGACGCCGCCGTGATCGTGGCCAGCGGCTACACGCTGGCCTTCGGGAGACTGGACCCGCCGTGCGACGTCGGGATGGTCGCACCCCGGATGCTCGGCCCCGAGGTCCGCCGCTGCTACCTCGAGGGCGTCGGCTTCATCACCGCCGTCGGCGTCCACCGCGACGCCACCGGCACCGCCCGACAGCGGGTGCTGGCCGTGGCCAAGGCCATCGGCGGCCTGCGCCAAGGGGCCATCGAGATCACCCCCGAACAAGAGGCGGTCCTCGACCTGGCCGTCGAGCAGGCGCTGGCCCCGGCCCTTCGGCGGGTCAGCGAATCGTTCGTCCAGGTCATGCTGGAGCGGGGAGTGCCCATCGAGGCCATCGTCACCGAACTGGTGCTGTCCGGCGAGGTGGAACGCACCTATCGCCTGGTCCGCCTGGAGGGCGGGGCCGCCCAGATGGCGTACCACTCACCGACCAGTCAGTACGGCCAGATGTCGCGAGCGGGCCGCTACGCGCATCTCGACCTGGTCAGCACCATGCGGGAGCTGGTCGACGATATTGCGTCGGGACGCTTCGCCGATGAGTGGGACGCGGAGCGCGACGCCGGCTATCCGCACTTCGAGGCGCTGCGGGCCAAGGCGATGGCTCCGGAGATCCTGGCCTTCGAGGCCGACCTCCGGTCCAAGCTGGGCGAGGGCGCGGCCACAACCTGAACGGCGTCTTCAGATCAACCGGACGGACGGGCACAGGAGCACGACGTGTTGGAGCTCGGCTTGGAGGGGAAGCGGGCGCTCGTCGCCGGATCGGGACCGGGCCTGGGCCGGTCGTGCGCCCTGGGGTTGGCCGAGGCCGGAACGGCCGTCGCCTGTGTCGACATCGACGGCGCCCGAGCCGGCGCCGTGGTCACCGAGATCGCTTCCCGGGGCGGGCGTGCCGTCGCCATCCAAAGTGATCTCCGGAGGTCGTCGGACGCCGAAAGGGCGGTGGCGCAAACGGTCGACCAGCTGGGCGGGCTCGACGTCGTGGTCGACGTGATCGGTGAGATCCGGTGGGGTCGGGTCGTCGATCTCACCGACGACGACTGGGACTACAGCTTGGATTCCGTCCTCCGTCACGTCTTCAACCTCGGACGTGCCGCCGGACGTCACCTCGTGGACCAGGGGAGCGGGGGAAGCATCGTCTCGGTCTCCTCGGTGAGCGGTCTGGCGTCGGCGCCGTTCCACGCGCCTTACGGCGCGGCCAAGGCCGGGCTCATGTCGCTCACACGGTCACTGGCCGTCGAACTGGCACCCGCCGGCATCCGTGTGAACAGCGTGGCGCCGGGTGCGGTGGCGACGCCGCGCGTGGCGGGGCGGCTGGCCGACGCTCAAGGGTCCCCGGCGACACCGCAGCGGAGTCGAGCCCCTCTCGGGCGTATGGGCGAGCCCGACGAGATCGCCAAGGTTGTGGTGTTCCTCTCGTCTGATCTGGCCAGCTACGTGAGCGGCCAGACCATCGTGGTCGACGGAGCGGCGACAGCCCAGTTCGCCATGGGCCAATTGCGCGCCGACCAGATCCCCGACAACGCCACCTTGGAACAGCCGCCCCCACTCTGAGGACGACGCTCTCCCGTACCCGGGGGAGTGGGGGCGACGGCGGGGCTAGCTGGCGGTCACCTCGAACGGTGTCTTCTGGCCGCCGAGGACCTTCCGCAAGTTGTCGACGGCGCACTGCGCCATGGCGTTCCTCGTCTCCTCGGTGGCGGAGCCGATGTGGGGAACGATGATGACGTTGGGGGCCTTCAACAGGGGCTCGTCAGGCGGTGGTGGCTCGTCCTGGAGCACGTCGAGGCCAGCGCCGGAGATCGCCCCCTCCGTCAGAGCCCAGGTCAGGGCCGCTTGGTCGACCACGCCACCCCGGGATGTGTTCACGAAGAACGCGGTCCGCTTCATCGAGGTGAACTGCCTTCGACTCATGAGGTTCCGCGTCCTGGCATTGAGATCGACGTGCAACGAGACGAAATCGGCGTCGCCCAGCTCGTCGTCCAGGGTGCCGCCGCCCGTCACACCGGCCATGGCGGGCAGTCCGACCCGGGAGTCGACGTATCTCACCCGCATCCCCGCGGCCAGGGCCCGTGTCGCCACCGCCTGCCCGATGCGCCCGAAGCCCACCAGCAGCAGGGTCTTCGCCGCCAAGTCGCCGCCCAGCGGGACCTTCCATCCGCCATCGGCCACGGCCCGCATCCCGTCGGGGATGCGCCGACTGAGCATCGTCATGAGCGCGATGGTCAGATCGGCGACGGCGTCGCTCAGCACCGGCGTGATGGTGACCGTCACCCCGTGTTCCCTCGCCGCGTCGAGATCGATGTGATCGACCCCGACGCTCATGGTGCTGATGACCCGGAGACCGGGGGCACCGACGATGACGCCCCGTCCCACCGGGACGTTGGAGCTCACCAGGACGCCGTCGGCATCGGCCAGGGCGGCCGCCAAGACCGTCTCGTCGGATCCGCCCGTCGGCACCATGGCCAGGTCGTAGTCGGCCATCTGGTCCAGCAGGGCCCGCGTGAGCGGTAGTGCCACCACCACCTTGGTGCGTCCCACCGCCGCCATCAGAGATACGCCGACGTGGCCGCCGGGCCGGCACTCGGTCGAACCTGCGCCAGGGCGTTGCCGGCACCGAGGCCCAGCAGCCCGGCGTCCGAGGCCACCTCGACCAGTAGGAAGCCCTGTTGGAGCCGTTTGGGGGCCGTCGTGGCGTTGCCGGCGATGCCGGGTACGACATCGTGACGTCGGCAGGCGTCGAGGACCCGTTCGAGGGCGTCCGTGAAGCTCTGATCGGCCTGGTCCGGTCCGGGCGGGAGACCGAGGGTGACACTCAGGTCGGCCGGGCCGATGTAGACGGCGTCCACTCCCGGTACGGACACGATCTCCTCCACGTTCTCGACCGCCACCCTGGTCTCGACCATCACGATGCACGCCACCTCGTCGTTGGCGCGGGCGAAGTAGTCGGAGCCGGCGTAGTAGTTGGCGCGGACCGGCCCATAGCTGCGGATCCCGTCCGGTGCGTAGCGGCACGCCGCCACTGCTGCTTCCGCTTCCTCCCGGGAATTGACCATCGGCACGATGATTCCCCACGCCCCGGCATCGAGGCTCTTCCCGATGATCCCCGGTTCGTTCCGGGGCACCCGCACGAGAGGAACGGTGTCCGTGGAGGAGATGCCCTGCAGCATCGGGACCATCTCGGAGTAGTCGATCAGGCCGTGTTGCATGTCGACACAGACCCAGTCGAATCCGGCGTGGGCCATGATCTCGGCGGACACGCTGCTCGGGACCGTCAACCATCCGCCGAGAGCGGCACCTCGTCGGGCCCAGATCGCTCGTAACAGATTCTCGCGCATCTGCGTCCTCCTCGATCGAAGACCCGACAGGCTACGTCATGAGGTATCTCGGGTCATGAGCTATCTCGGGTCATGAGCTATCTCGGGTCATGAGGTATCTCGGGTCATGAGGTATCTCGGGTCATGAGGTATCTCGGGTGATGAGGTATCGCACGTCATGTGGTGCCGAGAGGTGAACGGGCCCCCACGAATGCAACGGAAGCGGATGCCTTCTCGACGGCGATGGCGGCCGCCCGGCCCAACGGTCGACCGTCCGCCAGGAGCGCAGCCAGCCATCCGACGAGGACATCGCCGGCTCCGGTGGTATCGACCACCCGAACGCGCGGAGCGGGGACGTGCGTGCAGCCGTCGGCGTCGGCGACCACGACCCCGTCGGCGCCCAGGGTCACGACCACGGCACCGGGACCGCGGGCCAAGATCCTGGTGGCGCCCGCCCGGGCGCCGTCGACCCCGTCGACCGCTGATCCGATGAGCGCCGCCGCCTCGTCCTCGTTCACGACCAGGGTGTCGATTCTCCCGAGCAGCGAACCGGGGAGGGGACGCCAGGGTGCTGCGTTCAGCAGGACATGGGTGGTGGGTCCGCAGAGGTCGACCGCCCGCACCACCGCGTCGAGCGGCACCTCGAGTTGGGTGACCAGCACGGAGCTCTCGGAGACGAGGCCGGCCACGGCGTCGACATCGCTCTCTCGCAACACACCGTTGGCCCCCGGGGCCACGACCACCGCGTTCTCGCCGTCGGGGGTCACCGTGATGAAGGCGGCCCCCGTGGCCACCCCGGCCGTCTCCCTCACCGGCGAGACATCGACACCGCGCCGGGTCAGGTCATCGCGTCCGGCCAGGGCGGCCGCATCGGCCCCGACCCGCGCCAGCAGCCTGACCGAGGCACCGCCCTCGACGGCCGCCGCCGCCTGGTTTGCCCCCTTTCCCCCGTGGCGGGTGACCAGCGTGGCGCCGGTGACGGTTTCTCCCGCCCGGGGGCGGCGGTCGACGAAACAGACGTAGTCCCGGTTGATCGATCCGACCACGAAGACGCTGCCCATTGGTCGTCCATAGAACCACGCGGCCGTCGGGTGACGACCGGATCCACCGCCCAGAATTTCATCTCGAGTTCGGTGATCGGTCACGCCGGGTTCACCTTTCTCCCGTAGCGTCCGGCTTCGAGCTTCCTCGCTCTCGCTGGGGCCGTCACACGGGGACTTGCGACCTGGTCCGGGCAGAAATGGGCCCGGGCTAGCGTCGCGGGCGGTCCGGGATCCCCGCTCCGGTGACCGGCTGGGGACTCAGACGAGGTTCCGGACGGGATCGGAGCCGTCCCAGCCGGTGGCCGCATCCCGCACGGCGGCGACGAGCCAGCGGGTGGCGTCGGTCAGTTCCATCACCTCGACGACCGTGCTGGTGACACCGCCCGTGTCGTAGTAGGCGAACTGCGCCATCCCGCCGGCGTTCCCCGAGTGCACGACCGGCCAACCGGCGCCAGCGGCGGCCCGGGCCACGCCGTCGAAGTCCTCCGCCCACCAGGCCAGGTGGTGGAACCCCTCCCGTCCGGCGTCGAGGAATTCCCGGTAGATGCTCGGTGCGTCGTCCTCCTGCTCGATGAGCTCGACCTGCAGGTCGCCCGAGTTGGCGAAGGCGATGGACACCACCGGCTCCGTCGGCCGGCCCCGGTACACCGACCCCGTCTGGCGGAGGTGCGGAAGAAGGAGCCACGGGCCGACGCCGGCGTCGAGCCATGCTTCGATGGCGCCACCGAGGTCGCGCACGACGTAACCGTTCTGCCGAATGGGGCCGGGCAGGATGGTTGGGGGTCGTGCAGCGTCCATAGTGCGCACGTAGGGTACCTCCGTGGTCGCGCCAGCCCCGAACGCCGAGTTGCGGTGGCGGCCGGCCCGTTCCGGCCGGTGGGAGGCGGCGTGGTAGCGGCCACGTTCGACTACTCGGGCGCCCGCGTCCTCGTCACCGGCGGTTCGAACGGCATCGGCCTCGGGGTGGCCACCGCCTTCCGCCGGGCCGGCGCCCACGTCACCATCACCGGTACCCGGCCCTCGCCCGGCCACTACGACCACGACCTGAGCGGTTTCCAGTACCACCCGTGCCGGCTGCCGGACCCCGACGCCGTGGCGGCCGTGGCCGGTGCCCTGCCCGGCCTCGACGTGCTCGTCAACAACGCCGGCCAGAACCTGCCCGGGGGGCGGAGCGAGTACGACCCCGACGTGTTCGAGGAGGTGGTGGCGGCCAACCTCTTCGGCACCTTCCGCATGGCGTCGGCGTGCCGGTCGCTCCTCGAGGCGAGTGCCGTCCCCGGCGGGGCCAGCGTGATCAACGTCGGTTCGATGTCGAGTTTCTTCGGGATCGAGATCGTTCCCGGCTACGGCGCCGCCAAGGCCGGTGTCGTCCAGCTGACCAAGACCCTGGCCGTGGCCTGGGCGCGCCACGGCATCCGGGTCAACGCGGTGGCGCCGGGGGTCATCGAGACCAACATGACGGCGCCCATGCTGCCGTTCGAGGAGCTCACCGGGCCCATCCTGGACCGGACCCCGATGCGCCGCCTGGGGACGCCGGACGACGTGGCGCCCGTCGTGCTCTTCCTGGCCAGTCCGGCGGCGCGGTACGTGACCGGGCAGACGATCCCCGTCGACGGCGGCTTCTCGGTCCAGGGATGACGACCGGCCGGCGCATCCGCATCACCGACCTGCGTCGGCCGGAGCTCACCGAGATCCAGCGCCTGGCCCTCGACCACGGCGAACGCCATCCCGTCGAGCTGACCGTGGAGGCGGTGCTCGCTCAGGCCGTCGAACGCACCGCGCTCGACGACTTCGGGGCCGACGACTTCCGCGTCCGTCTCCGGCTCTGGCTCGAGGAGGTGGACGGCGACGGTGAGCGCACCGCCCTCGGACGGCTGACGCTGTTCCGGGACTGCGTCCGCTACGCCGTCAACCGCCTGCGGATCCACGACCTGCTCACCCGCCATCCCGAGATCGGCGACGTCGAGATCGTGGCGCCGATCGTCGTCGTCGGCCTGCCCCGGTCGGGAACCACCCATCTGGTCAACCTCATCGCCTCCGACACCCGCCTGCGCTCCCTCCCGCTGTGGCGAGAGCTACGAGCCGGTCCCCGATCCCGGCGAGGTCCGCGGGACCGACGGCGTCGATCCCCGCTACCGACGGGCCGAGGCGGACTGGCAGGGCATGGACGCGATGTTGCCGTTCATGGCCGCCATGCACCCCATGCGTCCCGACCACATCCACGAGGAGCTCGAGCTCCAGCTGCCGGACTTCTCGAGCTACCAGCTCGAGTGGGTGGCGCGCGTCCCGCAGTGGCGCGACTACTACCTCGACCACGACCAGACGCCCCACTACGCCTACCTGAAGACCGTTCTCCAGATCCTCCAGTGGCAGAGCGCCGGCCAACCGAGTCCAGGCAATGAGGGCCCGGGGAGACAGGAGAGCCCCGGGGAACGCTGGGTGCTCAAGTCGCCGCAGCACCTCGAGCAGCTGGGCCCGCTGCTCGCCACCTTCCCCGACGCCACCGTGGTGGTCACCCACCGCGATCCGGTCGTCGGTGGTGCAGTCGGCGGCCACGATGATGACCTACGCCGCCCGCATGTCCTACCGGACACCGGAACCGGACTTCTACCTCTCCTACTGGACCGACAGGATCCGCCGCCTGCTCGAGACGTCGCTCCGGCACCGCCACCTCGTCCCGCCGGGCGCCCGCCAGGACGTGCTCTTCCACGACTTCATGGCCGACGAGATGGCCACCGTGGCCCGCATCTACGACACCGCCGGTCTGGCCCTGACCGACGAGGCTCGCGCGAAGATGGAGACGTACCTCACCGACCATCCCCGTGACAAGGAGGGCCAGGTCGTCTACGACCTCCGGGGCGACTTCGGCGTGACCCCCGACGAGGTCCGCGGACCATTTCGGCTTCTACCACGACGCCGTCGGGTCCCGTCGAAGTGACGTGACAGGCAGTGCGATGACAGACGGAGGCGGCATGACCACCGACGATGTCGACTGGCTCATCGACGAGCGGCCCGGCAAGGAGCTGCTCACCCCGGTCTACGACGACCCCGCCCACCGCATCACCGACTTCCTCTACCGCTCGGGCGGGACGACGGCCGCCTACATGCTCGTCACCGGTGCCGGTCGGGTGATCGTCAACACCGGGATGGGCTACGAGGCCCCCCACCACAAGCGCGTCTTCGACGCCGTCTGCCCGGGCCCGACCCCCTACATCGTCACCACCCAGGCCCATGTCGACCACGTCGGCGGTGTGGCGTTGTTCCGGGAGCCGGACACCCGGTACGTGGCCCAGGCCGCCAACCGGGCCTGCCAGCACGACGACGCACGCATCGCCGCCCTCCGGCGGCGGACGGCCGCCATCTGGTTCGACGTCTCCGGGCGCCGGGCCCGGGAGATCGCCGCCGAGAACCCGGGCGTCCCCATGCGCCAGGACACGCCGGTCCCCGACGTCACCTTCGACGACCGGCTGGCAGCTGTCGGTGGGCGATCTCGATCTCGAGCTTCTCGCCACCCCCGGGGGCGAGACCATCGACAGCTGCATCGTCTGGCTTGCCCGAGCACGGCATCTGCCTGATCAGCAACCTGGTGGGCCCGCTGTTCCCGCACTTCCCGAACCTCAACACCCTGCGCGGCGACCGTTACCGATTCGTCGAGCCCTACCTCGCCGCGCTCCGCACCCTGCGGGATCTGCGGCCCTCCGATGCTCGTCACCGGACGACACGAACCCATCGTCGGAAGCCGCCTCATCGACCGGGCCCTGGCCCGTCTCCACGACGCCGTCGACTACGTCCACCGCCGAGACCCTGGCCGGCATGAACGAGGGCAAGGACGTCTTCACCTTGATGCGCGAGGTCCGCCTGCCCGCCGAGCTCCGTGTGGGGCAGGGCTACGGCACGGTGGCCTGGGGCGTCCGCACCATCTGGGAGAGCTACATGGGATGGTTCACGGCTGCGCTCGACCACCGAGCTGTACTCCGCTGGAGCCGTCAGCGGCGTGCGGCCGAGGTCGTCGACCTGGCCGGGCCCGACGCCGTGGTGGCGCGGGCCCGGGCCAAGCTGGCCGCCGGTGAACCGGTCGTCGCCATCCACCTGGCCGAAGCCGTCCTCCGCCACCATCCGGACCATGGCGGCGCCATCGACGTCATGGTCGACGCCCACGAGGCCCTCCTCGACGCCGGCGGCGACGTCAGCTTCTGGGAGAGCGGTTGGTTGCGCCACCAGCTCGAGCGCTGGCGACTGGCCCGGTGAGGTGACGTCGTCGGAGTCCCGGGGCACGTCGACCCCTGAGTCACTAGCGTGACCGGCGTGCCCCTGTTCCTCGATCGCCACGATGCGCCCAACGCCACGGCTGAGGCGATCGCCGCCGCGCACGAGCTCGATCTGGCCGTTCAGGAGAAGTACGGGGTCCGCTACGTCACCTACTGGTTCGACGACGACGACGGAAGGGTGTTCTGCCTCGCCGAAGGGCCCGACCGTGAGTCCCTGGAGGCTGTCCATCGGGAGGCTCACGGCTTGCTGGCCGACAACGTCATCGAGGTCGGTCGCGGTCCCATCAATGCCTTTCTGGGGGATCCTCCACGGCACAAGCCGGGAGACGCCTATGTCGCATCGGCCTTCCGGGCGATCCTCTTCACGGATCTCTGCGGCTCCACGGAGCAGACGCAAGAACTGGGCGATGAAGAGTTCATGCTGCTCCTCCATGACCACGACCAGATTGTGCGGGACGCGCTCCACAAGCAGGGTGGTCGCGAGGTGAAACACACCGGCGACGGGATCATGGCCTCCTTCACCTCCACGGTGGCGGCGGTCGAGTCCGGCATCGACATCCAGCGTTCGTTGCGTCGCCGGAACGCAGAGGCTGAGCGGCCCATCCATCTCCGCGTCGGGATCAGTGTCGGGGAGCCGGTCACCGAACGCGACGACCTGTTCGGGGCCGCCGTCCAACTCTCGGCCCGGCTCTGCGGAGCGGCGCCCCCCGGCGGCATCGCCGTCTCGAGCGCCGTTCGAGATCTCTGTATCGGGAAGCGTCTCGAATTCGATTCCCGAGGACCCGTCGACCTCCAAAGGCTTCGCCGAGCCCGTGCCCGTCTTCGAGGTCCGCGTACCCCCTGGCTAACCGGCCGGCGGGGCGGGCGCACTCCAGACGTAGGTACCCCAGTTCGTCAGGTAGTCCCGACTGCTCGGGGGAACCATCTCGGTGGCCAGGTAGACACGGCCGCCGCTGGCCACCCCCATCGAGTAGTCCCCCCATCGGCAGCCGCCGTAGGTGGGGCCGACAAAGGCGGCAGTAGCAGGTGAAGCTGTCCTCGGGGGCCACCCCGGCGGAGGCGATCCGAACAGGACCGGTCGGCCCGCCGGAGCCGTAGGACGACGTAGGCGGCGCTCGGATAGCTCGTCGTCCCGGAGACGGCAAAGGCCATGTAACCGGTCCCGTGGGCGTTGATCGCCGTGATCGGGTAGAGGACACTCTGTCCCTGAGGCGCCACGTAGCCCTCGTGCATCGACGGTGGCGGCGAGGCCCGACCCTGCCGAGCGGGGCTTCAGGATGAACCACGCGGCCGCATCCTTGCCGCCGGTCACGGCCGTGTTGAGCTCACCGTAGATGTGGCCCTTCAGGAAGGTGGTCTGCATGACGGCGTCGAAGTCGGCCTGCAGCTGCCCTTCGGGATCCTGCACGGAGGCACCCAGTGGTCGGGGCCCGGTGCCTGCTTGGCGTCGGAGGGCTCCGCGTACGCCTCGCTGGTCACCTCGGTGCTGACGAGGGTCGGAGCGGCGGGGGCGGCCAGCAGCGAGGTGTCCTTGAGCGCGTACACCGCCAGGTGGTTATCGGAGAGCTCGTTGCCGTTGGACTCGACGAAGTACTCAGTTCCCGGTGCGAAACGGGCCCCCTGCGGGGTCTCGGTCGGGGAGAGGATGTACGGCTGCCCGAAATAGTCCTGCGTGATCCGGTAGCCGAACACCACGGGTGGAATCCCCGTCGAGGAGAAGGTCTCGAGCAGCTCCTTGGACAGTGCGTAGAGAACGACCCCGTTGTAGCGCATTCCGGCGATCGGGAACTCATCGGTGGCGATGTAGATCCCGTTGTCATCGGCTCCGATCTGGTCGTAGTCGCCGAAGCACGGACAGTTGGCCGTGGAGGAGTCCGTGGTGTCGATGGACCAGACGGAGTACGACCCGGTCGGATCGGATGTGTCGCTGACGGCCAGGAACTGCAGGCTGGGAGAGGTGGCCTGTCCGTTCTTGCCCACCGTCCCCACGATGAACTCCTGGAGGAACCAACGCTGTGTTGGCGCGTCGTAGTAGCAGCGGGGATCGGAGAAGAACGCCGTGGACGACTGCTTGAACAGGGCGTACGACGGGATGACGGGGAGGAGCTGGACGCCGTCGGGCTGGTAGATCGTGAGGGCGTTGTTGATGAACTCCGTGACGTAGCCGCCTCCGGCACACAGGCCCTGGTCCGGTGGCTCGAGGTCGAGCCCTCCGTTGGCGGCGGCCTGAGCGGGGCCCGTCAACCCGACGAACCCGCTCTCCCCGCCCACGTTCTGGGAGGTGACAGGGTCGCTGGTGGCGGTGGGCGTCTTGGTGGCGCTCCCCGCCGGCCGGTGGGCGGCGGCCTGCGGGTCCACGACGTGGGGGCCCGTCGTCTTGACCGACGGCGTCGTGCCCTGGGCCGCCGTGGCCACGCTCGTGGCCGGCACATGGAGGGTGGAGAGATCGACCGTGCCCACCAGGGTGATGTTCGGGGTGAAGGTGGTGACGTCGACCGGTGAGGCCGACGCCGCCGCTCCCGGTGCGGCGGTCGCCAGAGCCACGAAAGTCACACTGGTAACGACCGCCACGGTGACGACGCTCCCACGACGTACGACAGCGGAAATTCGCACGGTGCCCTCCCTGTCCGCACAGGCCCGATTCCGCAGGCCCGACCCCCTATCCGCCCTGACCCTACTGCAGGCGTTGCCGCGGAGCACGGGTGCGTCCGCCGGTCCGCAACCCGCCGTCGCGCCCGACCGTTGTGACGCCGTTGTTCGTACCGCGATCTCCGGATGTCGACGACCAGAGGGTGGGTGGTCATGGCGGTGGAGCGGACGACGACGGCTGGGAAGACGCCCTCTGGCGTCGGCACCTCTTCATGGGCCTCGGGTCCTTTGCCCTCGGTGCGGTCCTCCTCCTCGGATACCTCCTCCTCACGCCGCACGGCCCCCATCGGGGTGTGCTGATCGTCATCGACGCCAGTGCGGTGGCGTGCTGGCTCGGGGTGTTCGCCCCCGTCGGGACCCGGATCATCCAGACGAAATGGCGCGTTCCCTTCTTCTTCGTCTGGTCGGTCACCACGCTGGCCCTGATCGCGGCGGCGGCCGGTCTCGACGGCGGGGTGGAGAGTCCGGTGACGAGCATGCTCGTCCTGCCCGTCCTCTTCGCCGCCCTCGTCTACCCGTTGTCGACCGTCATCGCCCTCGCCGTCCTGGCCGAGCTGTTCTACGCCATCGTGGCGACGATGGGCGGGTTCGTCAGCCCGTCACGGGGGACGATGAGCGGGGTGGCACTGGGTCTGGCCGGGGGAATCGCCGTCATGGCCGCCATCAACCGCAACGCCCAGGACCGCGACAGACAGCGCCTGACCGCTCGTCTGCACAGACTGGCCACCGCGACGGTCTCACCGGTTGTCTCACCTATCAGGCGTTCCAGGACGCCCTGGAGCTCGAGGCGGCCCGCACCCGCCGACACGGCCGTCCCTTCAGCGTCGTCATGGTGGATCTCGACTCGTTCAAGCACATCAACGATGCCCATGGGCACGACGTGGGCGACGCCACGCTCCGCGGCGTCGTCCAGGCGCTCATGGCCGCCGCCCGGACGACCGACGTGGTGGGCCGGATCGGCGGGGACGAGTTGGCCGTGCTGCTGCCGGAGACCGACGTCACCCAGGCGCCGCTGGTGGCGGAGCGGTTCCGGGCGCACGCCCGCTCGGCGCAGACGCCGGTGGACGTGACCGTGAGCTTCGGCGCGGCGACGTGGTCCGACCAGTTCGACAGCCCCGCCGAGGTCGTCCGTCACGCTGACCAGGCCCTTTACTCGGCGAAACACGCCGGGCGGGACCGGCTCGTCGTCTGGGAGGCCGAGTGCGGGGCCGGCCTCGATACCACCCCCGCCGCCGTCTCCCACTCGCACTCCTGATCACGAGGTAGCGGCGGGCGGGGGCCCCTGCCCGCTTCCGTTCGGACGTGTCCCGGCGAGTTCCGCCGCCGGTTCCTAGTATGACGGCACCATTCGAGCGGGGGAGAGAGCGATGGGGCGCTTCAGGAGGGTCGTGACGGGGCTGGGCGCGGGCCTGTGTCTGGGGGCCGTGCTGGCCGCCTGTTCGTCGGGGTCCCCGTCGACGACGCCGTCGACCGGGACGCCGACGGGGAACAGTGTCCCGTTGGTGGCGGGCGGCTCGACGAAGAAGTCCACGTACCTGGTCTATTGGGACCAGAACGAAGAGGAGGACTTCTTGTCCATGCCTTCCGGGGTCCAGGGACAGCTCGTTCCTCCGTGGGACCCGAACGGACAGATGTGCATCCTTCCCGACGGCCGTTTCGTCGTCGGTTACGACCCCACCCTGCCCGGCCAGGACAACCTGGGCAGTGCCAAGCCGTACAAGCAACCGGCCGACGGCATGGAGCTCGACGAGCCCAACGGCTCGTTCAGCGGACAGGACCTCTATGTGCCGGGCCCGTACAAGATGCCGGGCCAGTCCATCGGCAGTGACTCGCCCCCGACCGCCAACGGCGTGTTCAACAACAACCAGACCTACACCGGGTGCGCCGTCGACAAGCACGGAAACGTCTTCGGCAATGACATCGCCACCGCCCAGGGCCAGTTCCCACCACCGAGCAGCGGACGCCTGGTGGAGTGGTTCGCCCCCAACTACACCACCTACTGCATCGTCTACGGCCCCACCGCCGGAGGGTTCGGACCCCACCACACAGACGGGACGGGCGGGTTGGCCCAGCCCGGCATGATGGCCCTGGCCGACAACGGCGACGTCCTCGTCCCCAACGCCGGCACCTCGAGCGTGCTCCGCTTCGCCGCATCGTCGTTGCCGACGTGGGCGGCGCAGTGCCCGAACGGGATCTACCCGCGTCGCAAGGTGCACGTCTCGGCGTTCGTCTCGGGCCTTTCGTTCCCGGCCGGGATCGCCAAGGACCCGACGTGTGACTGCTTCGCCATCAGCAGCTACATCGGCAACCCGTCCATCCGGTGGGTGACGGGGGACGGCCAGCCCGAAGCGGGGCGCGGTCCCGTGCCCGGCGAGACGATCGCCCAGCTCGGCACCGATCCCAACAACTACAACCCGTTCGGCATGGCCTTCGCCCCCGACGGCACCCTGTACTTCATCGACATCCACGTCGCCTGCAAGAACAACATGATCTCCGGCGGATGCGGTCCGGCCGACTACGGGGGGCGGGCCATGAAGGTGACCGTCACCCACGGCCAGCCGTCGGCGCCCACCGTGATCCACGCCGGGTTCGACTTCCCGACCAGCGTGACGGTGTGCATCCCCGCCACCCAGGTCTGCCCGTACCCGACGCGCAGGATCGTCGCACCCCTGTCGGGGCCCTCGGAGAATCCGGCACCGGACAAGGGCCCGTCGTCCCAGGCTCCGGCCACGGCGGGCTTCGGGTAAGGGCCTTGTCCTCAGCCGAGAGGTCACCGCTCGTGCCCACCGGGCCGGGCCAGCGGGGTAAATGGCGGGCCATCGTCGGCGCTCTCGTCGTCGTGACCGCCCTGGGGGGATGCAGCGGTGTCTCTGTCCCGTCCGGTGCGGCCACACCCACCGCACCCGGTCCCTGGGACTGGCCCACCTACGGGCACGACGCCCAACACACCTTCCACGGTCGCACCACTCTGACGGCGGCCACGGCCCGGACCCTGCGCAAGGCGTGGGTCTTCCCCACCGGTGACTCGGTGACGGCCACCCCGACCGTCGTCGGCGCCACGGTGTACGTCGGCTCGTGGGACGACACCTTCTATGCCGTCAACCTGGAGACGGGGAAGCTCCGGTGGAAGACGAGGGTCACGGCCCAGAACGGGGTCACCCCCTATCCGGGCGAGAAGCACCGCGACCTCACGTCGGACGGCGGTCTGATCACGTCGTCGGCCTGGTACGAACCGGGATCGGGTCGCCGCCCGGCACTGGTCATCTTCGGCGGCGGCTACACCTTGTACGCGCTGAACGCATCGACCGGCGCCGTCTACTGGAAACACGACTACACGGGGAGGCCCGACCAGCCCCCCGACCCCGACAAGGACGGGACCCGCATCTTCTCGTCGCCGGTGGTGGCCGACGGCCTCGTCCTCTTCGGGGTCGACGTCGACGGCGCGGCCGGATACCGGGGCTACGTCGTGGGCGCCGACGTCAACACCGGGGACCCGGTGTGGGAGTACCAGACCGACGTGAACGCCCAGGGGGCGGTCCTCAACGACGGGTGCGGGAGCATCTGGTCCTCGGGAACCCTCCTTCCCGCCCTCGGCCTGGTGGTGTACGGCACCGCCGACTGCGACTTCACCAACGACGAGCCGCTGTCGGACGTCATCGTCGCCCTGCACGTCGCCGACGGACGCCTGGCGTGGGTGTACCGCCCGCCGCTCGCCGACATCCAATGCGACTGGGACTTCGGCGCCACCGCCAATGCCGGTGTCGACGCCCGGGGAAAGGCCCTCTTCCTCGGGGAGGGCAGCAAGGACGGCACCTACTACTCGCTCGACCCGAGCACCGGGACGTTACGGTGGTCGACCAACGTCGTCTTCGGGGGGTTCTCGGGCGGGTTCATCGCCACCACCGCCTACGACGGCCGGAAGGTCTACGGCGCCACCGCCCTCGGTGATTTCGGGCGCTTCGAGAGCAACGGGCAGAAGCTCTGTGATCCGTCCGATCCCCGCGACACGCCGTTGCAGAACCCCTCCGACGACGCCTTCGACGCCCGCACCGGCGCCGTCGACTGGCAGGCCGATGACTCGGCCTCCTTCTCACCCGTCACCGTGGCCGGAGGGATGACCTTCAACAGCCTGGCCCTGGCGCGCACCCTCCAGATACGCGACGCCGGGACCGGACACCTGATCATCCAGGTGAAGCTGCCCCAGGCGAACTGGTCGGGGATCGCCACCGTGGGTGACGCCCTCGTACTCGGACTGGGATCGACCTACAGCCCGAAGGCGGCCGGCATCGAGGTCCTGACGCCGCGAGGACGACCGCCGGTGGTTCCCTCCTCGGGCTGAGTGGGTCGCCACCTGGCCAAATGTCGTCGTCGCCACCCATCGTGTCTCGCCGCCGCAAACCACGTATGGTCACCCTCCGGCGGGATGACGGCGGACGTCCAAGCCGTCCCGATGACTCGTGAGGAGTGAAAGCAGCACATGCACGGACGTAGTGGCGCGCGGCTACGACACGAGAATCTCCGCACCCTGGTCAGGCCCAGTTCCTCCCTCGTTCTCTGTGTTGCGGGAGTGATGCTTGTGGCGATTCTCGGCACCGCCCACCCCGGTTCGGCCCCATCGGCCCCCAACGACGCCGCCCTGGCCTCCCACGCCATCGTCCCCCCGGGTCATCCTCCGGCCAACGTGGCCAATCAGGTCCCCTTCAACTGCGACCTCTACGCCATCGACAACACACCCGACTGCATCTACTCCTCCCTTCTCAACATCGACTACGCCCGATCGCTCGAAGGTGTCGGACCGATGGTCCTCCCGAGCGACTACGCCGGCCTGCGCGCCGTCCCAGCAGCTCTTCGTGATCTTCAACCTGGAACGCACGAGCCGGGGACTTCCCGCCGCTGACCGAGCTCGACGCCAGTGCCGACAACGATGCCCTGATCGGTGCGTTGGAATCGACGATCCCGGCGCGCCAGGGGTCGTCGAGCTTCCAGGCCGGCCCCAGCATCGCCGCCTTCGGGATCGGCAACGCCCTGCAGGCCGACTGGGAGTGGATGTACACCGACGGCTGCTACCCCTACGTGGGCAACGCCGGCTGCACCTCGGAATCGCCGAACGATCCCGGCGGGCTGGAACCACCGCGACGCCATCCTCGGCGACTACGGGTCCGTCCCGGCGGCCGGCGCCGCCGAAGCCACGGCGACGTCCGGCGCGCTATCCCGGGCTCTCTCACGTGGACGGCGGAGTTCGGAGATCCGCTGGGGGCGGTCCCGAACTCCGAGACCGCCTTCCTCAATTCGTCCGTCTCCTATCCGTCGGGTGCGCCACCGCACATCGTCCGGCTGAATCCGTCCACCGGCGGCGCCCGGTTCGCACATCACGGTCCAGGGCGTCTATCTGTCGGGCGCGTCGGCGGTCGACTTCGGCGGCTCCGGTTGCACGGCGGCGCCCACGGTGACGAGCGACGAGAGCCTCGACGTCGTGATCCCCGCCTGTGCCGCCGGGACCGTCGAGCTGTCGAGGTCGTCGTGGCCCCCGACGTCTCGAATGCCGCTCGCCTTCAATGCCGATCGGTCCCGTCGTCGCGAGCGGCCTCGGCCACGGTGCGGCCGCCGTTCGTGGCCATGGCCGTCGACCCCCGGCGGCAACGGCTACTGGGAGGTGGCGTCCGACGGGGGCGTCTTCACCTTCGGTGGCGCCGCCTTCCACGGCTCGATGGGCGGCCGGCACCTGAACGCTCCGGTCGTCGGCATGGCCACCACCCCCGACGGCGGGGGCTACTGGCTCGTCGGCGCCGACGGCGGGGTCTTCGCCTTCGGCGACGCCGGCTTCTTCGGCAGCGCCGGCGACCTGAGACTGGTCAGACCCGTCGTCGGCATGGCGGCCACCGCCGACGGCAGGGGCTACTGGCTGGTGGCCAGTGACGGGGGTGTCTTCGCCTACGGTGACGCCCGCTTCCAGGGCTCGATGGGCGGCCGGCACCTGAACGAGCCGGTCGTCGGGATGGCGGCCGATCCGCGCCACCGGTGGCTACTGGTTGGTGGCCTCCGACGGCGGGATCTTCTCCTTCGCCGCCCCGTTCGACGGCAGTACCGGGAACATCCGCCTGAACCGGCCCGTGGTCGGCATCGAAGCGGCGCCCGACGGAGCGGGCTACCGCCTGGTGGCCAGTGACGGGGGGATCTTCTGCTTCCACCTTCCCTTCGCCGGATCGGAGGGAGCGGTCCGCCTCGACCGGCCCGTCGTCGGCATGACGGCGGCGGGAGCGAACGGCTACTGGATGGTGGCCTCCGACGGGGGGGTCTTCACCTTCGGCGGCGCCGGGTTCTTCGGGAGCGAGGGGTAGGGGCCCACCGGTGGCCGCCCCGGCCGGTCAGCCGCCGGCCAGCCGCCAGACGTCCCCGCCGGCATAGGGGAACCCGGTGACGCGCCGGCTCCCGCGCTCACCGGCCACGGTCAGCGTGCCCGTGCCGACGAGGGCCGGTGGCGGGGGGGCCAGTGACGCCGTCCCGGTGGGCCCGGCGATCGCCGTCACGGCGCCGTGGCCCGTCACCAGCCCGACCCGCGCCCCCGGTGACGCTCCCGTCACCGTGACGGGATCGGCGTCGGTCACCCAGAAGTCCCGGAAGGAGGCCACGTACCCGATGTCCCGGCTCTGCACCTCCAGGTAGGCCTGGAACGGGGTGGGGATGTCGAGACGGAGCCGGTCGCTGGCGTACACCTGACGGCCGCCCAGCCAGACGACGAGGCGGCGGTGGCCGTCGGTCCGGATGGTGACCGGCTCGGTGGTCGGGGAGTCGGCGCGCAGGGGGGACCGCCACAGCACCTCGGTGTCGGCGTTGGCCACCACTCCGTGGGCGTAGCCGACGAGCCATTCACCCTTGCCCCGCAGCGACAGGGCCGAGACGACGATGTAGTTGATGGCCCCGCTGTGCTGGGTGGTCGCCGTCTGCACGGCGAACACGGCCTCGCCCTCGCCGGAGGTGACGGCCCGGCCCGGCCGGGACATCTCCGTGTGCCACACGACCCCGGGACCGGCCGCGTCCAGGGTCACGGCGAACCACCCGGCCCACCCCCCGTGGCGGTGGACGCCGACCTCGAGCCCCCCGGCCGTCGCCCGCGACCAACCGACGCCGGGGGCGGCCGAGCCGTTGAACACGTAGTGGTCCAGCAGCTGGCCCTGGGAGACGGGCTGATCGAACGGATCGGCCATGGCCAGGCCCGAACGCGCCAGCGAGACGCCTCCGGCGGCGTCACGCGGCGGCGTGGCCCCCGGCCAGACCGTCAGGGCCACGGTGGCGGCGACCAGAGCGACGCCCCCGACGGTGACCTCGATCCTCCATCGTCGGGCGTAGTCCTCCACCCGCCGCCGTCGCTTCGGGCGACGGATCCGGTGAGCGGGCCCGGCGCGCCGGGGCGGTCGGGAGCCGGCGTGGGCCGGGGAGCGCCGCCGCTCCGATACCTGCGTGGTCACGGCCGGGCCCGGGCTCGCTAGAAGGTCCGGTAGTAGGCCAGATCGGCGCGCGAGAAGGTCAGGTGGGCCCCGTAGAAGGAGACGGCGGCGAAGACGCCGCTGGCCGCCACCAGTCCGACGGCGGCCGCCACGGTGGCACCGAAGGCCACGGCGGCGGCCGAGGCCACCACCAGGGCCACGCTCCCGGCGCTGGCGGCGGCCAGGGGCCACGTCGGCGCCGACATCGAGAACAGCAGCTGACAACAGAAGAGGCCCGTGCCGAGGAGGACGTAGCCGGCGGTGCAGGCGGCCAGCAGTCCCCGGTGCCGGGCCAGATCTCCCAGGATGGGGAGGCCCGTCCCCACGTGGGGGGCGCCGACGACGATGACGACGCCGGCGGCCAGACCGAAAGCCAGCACCATGGCCAGCTGTCCCCGCCAGTACCGGCGCATCTCCTTGCGGTACGTCTCGATCTCCGCCACCTTGTGTCGCCGCAGGGACGACGGGAACTGGCGGTGCAGCATGTGCTCGGTGGTGGCCACCGTCTGCGCCAGCAGGGGGACCAGGACGACGAGGGCCACCCCGCTGGTCAGCGTGAAGGACGGGTTGAAGCTGTAGCGACCCTGCAGGAGACCGCCGCTCACGATCTGCGGCAGCACGACGATGGCGAAGAACCCCAGCCCGTACGCGGCGTACGGCATCACCGAGCGCACGACGGCTCTGGCCGACGGACGCCACAGCGGACTGGGACCCGACGACGGGACACGCAGGAGCCACCACGCGCTCATCACCCAGCACACGGCGGCCATCAACGCCAGCAGTCGCAGTTGCCAGACGATGAGCGCCACCGGATTCAGGTAGGCGCCGGCGTGCTCGACGTGCCAGACGAGCACCGACGCCCCGCCCACCATGATCACCCCCATGGAGAGGAAGGCGCCCCGCATGTAGAACGAGGCCAGTCCCACCTGGAGGCCGGCGATGGCCAGTCCGGCGGCCAGACCGAGGCGGTCGGTGGCGGGCGTGCCGGCGTGGACCACGACGCTGCGCACGAGGTAGAAGGCGAGACACGAGGCGGCCGTGACGACGAGACCCAGCTCGAGCGTCCACCGGGTGATCCACACGATCATGCCCTGGTCGCCGAGTCCCCGGTAGAACGAGGCCCGACGGCCGAAGGCCTGGATGAACGGGGCCGTCACGAGCAGGGCCAGGGCGGTGGCCAGGGTCACGGCGTTGGCGACGGACGGTATGGCGATCTTGGAGGACCAGAACGACACCCCGGCCACGACCATGGTGATGATGCTCACCAACCACGGCGACGAATAGACGAGCCCCCGGCCGAAATCGAGCAGCCGGTTCGACCGGGGACCGTCCTCGGTGGGCGCCGGTTGCGCCGCCGCCGTGGGCGACGCGTAGAGGGACATGAGGTCGAGGACCTTGGCCCCCAGATCGAGCAGTCCGTCGGCCCCGAGGGCCGAGGCCCTCGTGGTGGTGTAGCCGCACGTCTCGAGGACGACGGCCACCTCCATGGCGTTGAGGGGAGTCGGGCACAGCCCGGCGACCGTCCGGGCGGCCATGTGGAGGGCCAGGTCGCCGGCGTCGTCGAGGGTGGTGGTCATGACATGACCTCGGCCACGGTGCCCGCCTCGACCGGAACCGACACCGGAACGGGCACCGGTTCGAGCCCGGCGTCGGGCCACGACGGCGCCGGCGGGACGGGCAGGGACGCATTCGGACCGGCCAGCTCGTGGTAGATGGCGTCGTAAGCGTCGAGGAGGAGCCGGGCCGTGAAGGACGAGAGCGCCCTGTCGCGCAACTCGCTCCCCACGCGGTGGCGTTCGGCCGCCGGCGCCCCGAGCACGGCCACCAGGGCGCCGGCCATCGCCCGCGGGTCACCGGGCTCGACCACCAGGGGGACCCCCCGGCAGGTCGTCCCTTCCAGTGCCTCGGTGACACCCCCCACGGCGGTGGCGACGACGGGACGACGGGCCAACATCGCCTCGACGACCGTGTAGGGGAACGCCTCCGAGATCGACGACAGGGCGATCAGGTGGCACGCGGCGTAGGCCGACGCCGGGTCGTCGGTGGGTCCCTCGAAGGTGACGACACCGGACAGGCCGAGCTCGGCCACGGCGGTCCGGCAGAGGGTCATGTACTGCGGCGAGGTGCTCGGTCCCCACAACCGGAGCCGGGCGTCGGGGAGGACGACGTGCACGTGGGCGAAGGCCCGGATGAGGGTGAGGACGTCCTTGAGCGGGTCGATCCGCCCGACGAAACCGACCGTGGCCGGGCCGTCGGGCTCGGGCCGGACGGCGATCCGATCGGGGTCGACACCGTTGTGGATCACCCGGATCCGGTCGCGCTCCACGCCCAGGGTCTCCTCCCACCCGGCGTTGTAGGCGCACACCGGGGTGAGGACGTCGGCCTCGCGGTAGGCCAGCTCGCTGACGGCCCGGTAGAAGTTGGCGAAGAGCAACTTCGTGCCGAAGGGCTCGGCCGACAGGGCGAGGAGGCGCTCGCGCAGATAGATGCCGTGCTCGGTGAGGACCAGGGGGGTTCCGTAGCGGTACTTGGCCACGATGGCGGGCAGGGCGCAGAGGGCGGCGGCCGAGCTGTGGGCCAGATCGCACACCGGGATGGGCACCGTCAGCGGCAGCAGATAGCGGTAGAGGGTACGGGCGAACGTCATGGCCGGGGCCAGACCGCACCGGGCCTGAATGGGGTTGGCCATCAGCCGGTCGAGCAGCACCGCCCACGTCCCGGCGTCGGCCAGGGCCCGGCGCAGGTCGTGGGACTCGGCGAAGTGGGCCACGCTGGACAGCGCGTCGCCGAGGGCCAGGGGGTCGGCTTCCGGCGCCGCCAGGCAGTTGACGAGGCGCTCCCAGGGGGGCAGGAAGCGGTCGCGGACGATGGACGGTGAGGTCCTCCAGGACCGGCGCCAGGCATCGGGATGCGGGAGGTATTCCTCGGCCAGCTCGAGACCCCACAGGGGCAGCGGCTGGATCGTGACGTTGGCCGGGGGGAGATAGGCCATCCGGTAGTGCGGGTTGTCGACGACGGCCCCGATGTCGAAGTGATGGTCGGGCAGACCGTGGACGAGCATGTCCACCCAGGTGGACACCCCGCCGAGCACAAACGGATAGGTCCCCTCCGTCGAGAGATAGACCCTCACTTCGATTCCGTGTAGCCGAGGGTCTCGCCGATGGCGATCGCCTTGGACAGGCACTTGTGGGCCAAGGGGAGGTTGCCGGCGTCCAGGAAGCAGCGCGCCCCTTCCCGAAAGGCCATGAAGACACCCTGGGGGATGGTCTCGGACAGCTCGGCGATGTCGAGATAGGCCTTCCCGGCCAGCCGCAGCAGGCGGTTGGCGTCGTCGGCGCGCCCCGCCGCCCGGGCCGCTGCCGAGGCGGACCGATAGGCGATGGCCGCCCGCTGCGGCGAGCCGCTCTCGACGGCCTCCTCGGCCTCGGACTCGAAGGCGGACAGGGCTCGGGAGTTGTCGCCGTCGCGCGAGGCGACGACGCCGCGGACCCACTCGTCCACGGTGGCGTCGGCGCCGGTCGTCGTCGGCGTCGAGGGTCCTTCGTCCGCCGTCACGTCGCACTGCACCAATTGCGCCTCGCCCGGGGTGGCCCCGTAGCGCAGCTCCAGATCGTCGCACCGGGCGGCGACGGCGGCCGAGGGCACGGCGCCCATCTCCGTGAAGAACTCCCGCAGCAGCGAATGGCTGGCCGTGATGACGGCCAGGAACGTCGGCGCCATGTCCGACGCGTAGCGCTCGGGCCCGACCCGGCCGTCGTGAAAGTAGGAAGATCCGATGTTGAGCAGGATCCGCTCGGCCCCGTCGCCGGACGGTTCCGTTCCGGCCGCCTCCCGGGCATCGCCGTCCGGCGCGTCACCGTGGTCGCCAGGATGAGACAGCGCCGAGGGTTCCGACACATGTGTCTCCATTGGGATCCTGACTTTCAGGGAGTCGGCGGCGTCCCCGGCTCGCCCGGGTGAGTAATCAAGATCGGTCCGCTACCACCCGTTCTTGAGCGGTTGACCAGGACTTCCTCGGCCCGCGGGGCGGATCAGAAGGCGGCCGTCCCGTCGGGGGTGCCCAGCCCGGTAGGCCCGTCCCAGCCCACCCCGGCCGTGCACAGATCCGAGCCGCAGGTTCCGTCACTGCCCGTGGTGACGTCGAAGAAATCCCTGGACGGCGCCGCGTAGAGCGCGGACGCGCCCGGGGACCCGTTCCCCCCGTCGGCCAGGCCGTAGACGGCGGCGATGATCTGGGTGGAGACGCTGGTGCCCCCGAAGACCACCCAGCCGGGCAGGTCGCCGAAGGTGTCGTAGACGGCGACGCCGGTGTCGGGGTCGGCCACGGCGGCCACGTCGGCCACGGCGCGCTTGGCACACTGCGTCCTGATGGCGCTCACCCTGGCCTGCCAGCTCGGTTGGGGCTCGACCGCCGAGCATCCGCTGCTGTCGTCCGACCAGGCCGTCTCGGTCCAGTGCCGGCCCGATCCGCCGGCCGGCGACAGGGTCGTCCCCCCGACGGCGATGACGCCGGGTGACGAGGCCGGCCACTCCACTCCGTACCCGTCGTCGCCGGCGGCGGCGGTGACGGCGATACCGGCGTGGTCGAAGAAGGCGTCACCGCTGGTCTCGGCCGGGCTCTCGTCCATGCCGAAGCTGTTCCCGATCGAGACCGGATCGGCGGCGGCGGCGGTGTCCTCGGCCCGGGCCAGGCTCTGGGGGGTGGCGGCGTCGGCCTCCACCAGCAGGATGTTGCAGTCGGGACAGATGGCCGAGACCATGTCGAGGTCGACCGAGATCTCCTGGGCCCAGTCGGGGTCGGGCGAGGGTAGCGGCCACGGCGCGCCTCTCTGGTTCACCTTGCTGAAGGTCACGCAGCCGCGGAAGGAACCGACGCCGCAGATGGGCGGGAGCCCCCACTGGGCGCGGTACGTGGCCAGGTTGGGCAGGGCGAGCGGATCGTCGTTGGCGTCGACGATGGCCACCGTCCTCCCCCGGCCGTCGACGGCGCTGGCCGCCGTCAGGTTGTACGCCTGCTGCAACTGGGCGGGGCCGTACCCGGCCGGTTCGGCGACACCGGCCGTGTGCGGGCCTTTCCATGTCGAGGTGTTGTCCAGCTCGATGGCGTTGCAGGTGACGACCTCGGGGACCTTCTGGCCCCCACCGCCGCAGGCCGTGAGTCCGGACGGGCCGACGCCGGCGTCGCCGGACGGTCCGAGGGTCAGGGCCATGGCGGGCGCCGAGAAGGCCAGGCCCCCGATCAGTCCGGCCACGGCGACAGCCGTTGTGAAGACGAACGCTCGACGTTGCATTTCTGACGCCCCCCAAGACGCGGTGGAACAGAGCAGATGGAACAGAGCAGATGGAACAGAGCAGATGGAACAGAGCAGATGGAACAGAGCAGTGGGAACAGATCGAAGAGAGAGATCAAGGGTCACGACCCGGCGGAGCCGGAGTGCGTGGGGCCACCGCGGCGCCCCCATCGGGCGCTCGGTCCGGTGTCCCTCCGGAGACCGCCGCCACCGGAACGGTCATCCGGACGGGGCGGATACCGGCGCCGGTCAGCGGGCGCCGGTATCCGCCCTCGTCGTCCGGTACCTCAGGTGAGGCGGAGCGAGAGGGGCGCGAAGCCCAGGGCCAGGCGGTGGGAGGCGGGCTTGATCACGGGCGCCCTCCCGGCGTCGTGACCGGCGATCGACACGGCGGACACGGCGGGGATGGACAGTGTGGCGGTGGCCAGGGCGCCGATCGCCAGCGTCCTGATCTTCCTGCTGAACCCGGTTCGGATGGAGCCAGTCGATGCCATCGATTCGGTCACATTCACTCCTCAACTCGTGGGCAATGCATGATCAACGCAAGATAACAACTACGTACAGTGATGACTAGCCCACTGGACGCAAGTTTTTCGTCCGTTGCTCAAGGCTCACGGCGCGAGGCACCAAAAGCGCGTTCGAGACCGGGGCCCACCGGGGCACGCCGGGTGCCGATACTCCGGGCTAGCGGCGTCCCCGGCAACGGAAACGGCCTGTTGCACGGCCGAAAAGGCGTACCGGGCGTACCAGGCGGGCCCGGCGCCGGCTCGCCGGCAGGGTGTGCGGTGTCGGAGCTCCGATGCGCCCCACCGCCGGGATGCGGTGCACACAAAACACAAAACTCGCGTGTGGTGGGGTCCCCACCACTACAGGTGTTATTAGGGTGCGTTGATGAAGTATTGCGCACCAGTTGACGAACGGATGGGAGCGACGGTGGCGGCGCGCCGTGCGCCGCACCTCACCGGAGACCTCCAGACGAGCTGAGCTCTCGTCACCGACCGAAAGAGCCGAGTGCTCGCCATGACGCCTCCCGGGATGTCCGAGGAATTGGAGACGAACGCGGAAGCCGGCGCCCTGCGGCGGGCGCTGGGGTCCGCCACCTTCCGGCTCTGGCTCCTCATCGCCGTCGTGACGGCGTGGGCCGTCGTGGTCCTCACGACCTGGCTCCCGACGGCCCCACCGCACCCCCACGGCATCACCGTTCCCTGGTGGTTGCTGGCGGGGGGCTTCGTCGCTGCCGAGATGTTCCCCGTCCATCTGGACATCCGTCGCAACACCTGGTCGGCGACGCTCACCGAGATTCCCCTCATCATCGGGCTGGCCCTGTCGCCGTCGATCGACGTCGTCATCGGTCAGATCGTGGGCTGCGTCATCGCCTGGGGCGTGATCCGACGTCAGGCCCTCAACAAGCTGGCGTTCAACACCTCGATCGCCGCCCTCGAGGCGGCGCTCGCCGTCGTCGTCTACCACCTCATCGCCGGGAACGAGTCGGTCCTGCACCCGAAGGTGTGGGTGGCCGCCTTCGCCGCCATGATCGTCGAAGGCGTGGTGAGCTCGATCGGGGTGGCCGTCGCCATCACCGCCCTGACCGGCAGACCGCCGACCGGCGTCCTGGAGAACTTCTTCGTCAGCGGTGTCATGGCCTCGTCCTGCGGCGCCACCCTGGCCCTCTGCGCCGCCATGGTCCTGCGCACCCAGCCCTGGGCGCTCGGCCTCCTGGTCGGCACGGCCGTGATCCTGGCCCTCGGTTATCACCAGCTGGCCGCCACCCGACGACGCTACTCCGGACTGCAGCTGCTCTACGGCTTCACCGAGGCGATGCAGAACTCGAGCGCCCAGTCGAGTGTGATCGAGGCCCTTCTCGACACGACCCGCAAACTTCTCGGCGCCGACGTGGCCGAGGTGGTCCTGGGCGACGAGCGGGGGCACCTGAGTCGCCATGTCCTCGGTCTCGACGGGCTCTTCCGGTCCGAGCTCGCCACCTCGCCGTCGTGGGTGGCCGCCGAAGGCCCCAAGGGTTGCCTGCTGGCGCGCAGCGGGACCCGCGACAAGGCCGGCGCCGCCTGGCTCAAGGCGCAGGGCTGGACGGACGGCATGGTCGTCTCGCTGAGACGCAACGGGCAGATGATCGGCACGATGGCGGTGGCCAACCGCGAAGGCGACGTCGCCACCTTCGACACCGACAACCTCAAGCTGTTCGAGACCCTGGCCAACCACGCGGCGATGTCGCTCGAGAACCACGAGCTGATCGACCAGCTCCACTGGGAGGCGACCCACGACACCCTGACCGGTCTCGGCAATCGCCGCGAGTTCTACCGCTGCCTGGCCACCGCCCTCGACGAGCGCCCGTCCGGCGCCAAGATCGCCGTGGCGCTGGTGGACCTCGACCGGTTCAAGGAGATCAACGACACCTTCGGCCACCACACCGGTGACACGTTCCTCCAGTGGCTGGGTCAGAGGTTCAAGGACCTCCTGCCGCCCGAGGCCAAGGCGGCCCGCCTCGGCGGCGACGAGTTCGCCGTCTTCCTCCCCTACGAAGGCGACGTCGACCAGGCCGTGAGCGTCATCGACAGGATCCTCTACCCCCTGTGGGAGGAGGCGTTCGAGATCGGTGACGTCGAGGTGGAGGTGAGTGCCAGCACCGGGGTGGCGGTGGCCCCCGACCACGCCGAGGATCCGGTCACCCTGCTGCAACGGGCCGACGTCGCCATGTACCTGGCCAAGGGGGACCGCAGCGGCGTCGCCGGCTACACGACCGAGCGCGACACCTACAGCCCCCGGCGTGTCGGCCTCGCCTCGGCGCTGCGCCCGGCCATCGAGCACGGCGAGCTGAACGTGCTCTTCCAACCCAAGCTGGACCTGACCACCGGCCTCATCAGCGGGGCCGAGGCCCTCGTGCGGTGGCAGCACCCCCGAGAGGGGCTCGTCCTGCCGGACCAGTTCATCCCGCTGGCCGAGCGGACGGGCCTGATCGTCCCCCTCACCGACGTCGTCCTCGACCAGGCCCTGGCCGCGTGCGCCGCCTGGGGCCGGCGGCTCCCCGACGCCGGCGTCGCCGTCAACCTGTCGATCGGGAACCTGACCAACGACGCCGTGGTCACCTCGGTCACCGAGCTCCTCCGGCGCTACGGCGTGGCGCCCGAACGTCTCACCCTCGAGGTCACCGAGTCGCAGATCATGGAGGACGAGACGCGCCACGTGGCCGTCCTCGAGGCGCTGGCCGACATCGGCGTGAAGATCTCCGTCGACGACTTCGGCACGGGGTACGCCTCGTTCGCCTATCTCACCCGCCTCCCCGTCCACCAGGTGAAGATCGACAAGTCGTTCGTCGGACTGATGGACAGGAGCCCCAACGACGCCGCCGTCGTCCGTTCGGTGATCGAGCTGGGCCGGGATCTCGGGATCAGTGTGGTGGCCGAAGGGGTCGAGACCGAGGCCAACCTCCTCACCCTGCGGCACCTGGGTTGCGCCATCGCCCAGGGGTACCACATCGGCTTTCCCATGTCCTCGGACGAGTTCGAAGCCATGGCCTACGAGTGGAACACCACCGCCCACCGCACCGAGGAGACGGTCGTCACGCCGATCGTCACCCGCACGGGGGCGAAGGCGTGGCGCGCCGCCACGTAGGGGACCGCACCGGATCCGACGCTCGCAGGCCGGACCGGTAATGTGGCGGCGATCGAGGATCGCCCCACACCGATCGCCCTGGTCCACGGCTTCGCCTCGTCGTTCGACCACACGTGGCGCAAGAACGGCTGGGTCGACATCCTGGGGGACCTGGCCCGACCGCTGGTGCCGATCGATCTGCTCGGTCACGGCACCGCTCCCCGGCCCACCGACGCCGCCGCCTACGGCGACGTGGACGAGACGGTGAACGCGGCGCTCCCGGAGGGTCCCCTCGACGCGGTGGGATTCTCGGCCGGCGCCGCCGTCCTGCTCCACCTGGCCGTCGACCATCCCGGTCGTTTCCGCCGGCTGGCCCTGCTCGGGTTGGGGGACAACGTCTTCGGGGGGTCGGAGCCGATGCTCACGATCGACGCACTGGAGGGCCGCACCGGGCCCGAGGACGTGCAGGGGAGGCTCTTCCGGCACCTGGCCGAGTCGGCCGGCAACGATCCCGCCGCCCTGGCGGCCTTCCTGCGTCGTCCCGCCCGGCTCCTGACCGAGCCGGAGCTGGCGTCGGTGGACTGCCCGGTGCTCCTCGTCCTGGGGGACCGTGACTTCATCGGGGGAGCCGATCGGCTGATGGCGGCGCTCCCCCGGGGGGAGCTCGTCACCCTGCGCGGCGTCGACCATTTCGCCACGGCGTCGGACTTCGGGGCCATCGACGCCGTCATGGGCTTTCTCGAGGACCCGTCGCCGTAGGACCGCTCGTGGCGCAGCGGCGAGCTGTTTCACCTCGAGCGACGCGGTGGCGTCCGTCCCGTCACCGCGTCGTGGGCGGATTCTCACCTCGTGTGTCGTCCGGGACGTACAGTCGGCCATGGTGCCCTCGGACGCAAAGGTACGGACGTTCATCCGGCAATGGCGCAGGCGCTACCCCTTCCCGTTCACCTGGGTGAGCAACGCCGCCAACAGGCAGTGCCGGAAGAGCGAGGCGCAGTGGTTCGCCCAGTTCGACGGAGCCGGTCAACTCAAGCGGCGCCAGGTGGTGGCCCTCATCGGGTGGAGGTTCGCCCACGACCCCGCCGGGAGGGAGCGCGCTCTACGAGGCGTCACCGGGCCGCGGGAGAGCGGACACGCCAAGCGGTGCATCAAGAAGGCACTGGAGACGACGAGTGCGATCGGCGCTCTCGACTGCCTGGCACGGGAAGACGGTGGGATACCCGGATGGGGCCCGGACATGGCCAGCGTCGTCCTCGCCGCGTGCCGCCCCGGCACCTACATCGTCGCCGACCACCGTGCCCTGCGGGCCCTGAGAGGGCTGCGTCTGTACTCGCCCGGTGACGAGGACGAGTTCGTCCGGGCCGACTGGTGGCCGTATCTCCGCATCTGCCGAAAGCTCGCCACCTCCTGCGGCGTCTCCCTGACCGAGGTCGGCCACGCGCTCCGGGCCGCGGCGGACGACTCGCCGCAGCTCCCCACGGCGCCGAAGATCCGCCGGGCCGGAAACGGGCGTGCCCCCGGGTAGCCCCGAGAGGTCGGTTTCCCAACGCCACCCCAAGGCCAGCCCAACCGCTTGACTACGGAGAGTAGCAATTCCCATACTATTCGTAGTCACACGGGGTGCCTGGCTGCCGGCGCCACCGGAGATCCTTGAGGGGCGTTATGAAGACGATCGAGACGTCACGGGAAGAGACGACCGACGTGCCGGACCGGCCGGAGCTTTTCGGGCGCTGGCGGCGGCGGCCGGTGGTCTCGGCGGTGGTCCGATTCATCATCGTCCTGGTGCCGCTCGCCGTCGCCATTGTCGTGGGGCTCATGGCCGGCTATGCCATCAACGGGAACGGGTTCGTGGCCGCCGCCCTGCGGGTGCTCGTGGCCGGTTTGGTCTCGATCGTGGCCTTCGCCGCCCTCGAGCGGCTGGCCCGCCGCTTCCTGCCGTTGGCCATGCTCCTGAAACTCAGTCTGGTCTTCCCCGACCACGCCCCGTCGCGTTTCTCGGTGGCCCTGCGCAGCACCAGCGTCCGGAAGCTCCAGCAGTGGGCCCGCGCCGCCCGCCACGAGGACGGTCCCGCCGCGCTGGCTGAGAAGGTCGTCACGCTGGCGGCCGCCCTCAACACCCATGACCGCCGGACGCGCGGTCATTCCGAGCGGTCACGGGCCATGGCCGAGCTCATCGCCGTCGAGATGCGGCTCCCCGCCGCGGAGGTCAACGAGGTGCGCTGGGGGGGGTTCCTCCACGACATCGGGAAGATCCTCGTCCCCGCCAGTCTCCTGAACAAGCCCGGTGAACCCACGGCCAGCGAATGGATCACCTTGCGTCGCCACCCGGCTGACGGCGGTCACCTGGTCGAGCCGTTGCGGGGCTTCCTCGGTAGCGGTGTGGAAGGCGTGAGCGGCCATCACGAGAACTACGACGGTTCCGGGTACCCGGAGGGACTGGCCGGCGACGACATCGCCCTGGCAGCACGGATCGTCCACGTGGCCGACTCGTTCGAGGTGATGACCGCCGTCCGCTCGTACAAGCGGCCCATGAAGGCCACCGAGGCGCGCCAGGAGCTGGCCCGCAACAGCGGCACCCAGTTCGACCCCGCCGTGGTGCGCGCCGTGTTCAACATCTCGCTCGGTCGGCTCCACTGGGCGCTCGGCGTCGCCGCCTGGATGGCCGAGGTGCCCTTCCTGACCGTGATCCCCCGGGCCGCGGCACAGGTGGGAGCCATCGCCGCCACTCCGACGGTCTCCATGAGCACCTTGTCGGGTGTCGCCGCCATCTCGCTCGGGTCGATCGTCGCCCCCGCGGCGTCGACCCCGGTCACCGCGGCCGCCTCGCCCACCGAAGCAGTGGCGTCGGCCGGTGCCTCGGCGCATCCGGCCACGAACGCCGGCGCCGGCACACAGAACGGATCCACGGCGACGGCGGCCACGCCGACACCGCCGTCCGGCACCGGCACCTCGTCGACGTCCCAGGCGTCGGCGTCCACCCCCGCGGCGGACACCACCTCCCAGGCCGGTGCCGGAGCGGCCGCCCCGTCGGCGTCCGACGCCGATACCTCCGATACGTCGACCGGCGCCACCGTCACCGCCAAGGCCGCCACGCCGGTGGCGTCGTCGGATCCCACCGTCTCCACCGGAACGGCCACGCCCGCCGATCCGGTCGTCGCCACCGGGACCCCGACGCCCGCCGATCCGGTCGTCGCCACCGGGACCCCGACGCCCGCCGATCCGTCCATCGCCACCGGGACCCCCGATCCCACCACCACGACGACCACGACCACGACGACCGTGGCGTCGATCAAGGCCAGCAAGGCGAAGAAGGCCAAGTCCTGAGGAAGGTCCGGTACCGGACCGTCAGGACGTGACGATCTCCATCCCACCGGTGACGAGGCGACGGACCTCGGCCACGGCCTCGTCGAGGTCGGCCAGGTTCCGCTCGACGGCCCCGTCGGGCGTGAGGAAGAGGAAGGTCACCCGCACCACGGGCTCGGCCGTCGTCGCCGCCACCGTGAGCGCGTACGACGCCCCCTGGATCCGGTAGCCCTCGACCCGGCGGTCGAGCTCGTCGCGGTCGGACGTCGCCGCGGTCTTGTGGTCGACGACGACCAGGCCGTCGGGGCCCCGGTAGAGGAGGTCGATGTACCCCTCGAGCAGCCGGCCGTCGAGGGGGGTGCACGCATAGACCTCCCGCCAGTGCGGGCAGAGGGCCGCTTCCCGGACCGACGGCGAACCGAGGGCGTCGGTGACGAGCCGGCGGACGTCGTCGATCCGGTCGGGGACCGCCTCGGCCTCGCACTGGGCGGCCAGTGCCTCCTCGAGGCCGGCCCCGGTGGCCAGGTCGATGGTCTGCAGGACGCCGTGGACGGCCCGCCCCACGGCCGTCCCGTAGCGACCCTTCAGCCACGGGGGGAGGTCGAGATCGCGGGGCCGCTTCTCGAGCCCCGGGTCGGGCTCGCCCTCGCTGTCCGGCGTCCCCTCGTCGGTCAGCGCGGTGGCGGCCACCGCCGTGGGCCGTGACGCCCGCACCAGCGCGGCGCGGCGCTCGGCCGCCCACTCCTCGAAGGGGGGCGGCGCCGGCGGTGGGGCCAGGACGACCAGCGGCAACGCGTCGACCGGTACCGCGCCGTCGGGCAGGTCGTCGATCACGTCCCCCATGCCCGACAGGAGCAGCTCGGCGTTCGTCCGCCGCGTCGGCGCCGGCGGGTTGGCCCGCGCCTTTCGGTGCAGCGACACCACCAGGTGGTCCCGCGCCCGGGTGCAGGCCACGTACAACAGGCGGATGCGTTCGTGGAAGCTCATCTGCTCGTCGATGGGCGCCCACTCGGCGTACTCGTGCGTGGTGACGTTCTTGCCGAACCTGTACCCCACGCCACCCCCGGAACCGCCGCCGGTGGCGGGGAACACCACCTGCGCCGGGGCCGGCCGGCCCTGGGGCACCGTCGACATGCCCGAGACGATGGTGATGGGGAACTCGAGCCCCTTGGCGCTGTGGATCGTCATGATGCGGACGGCGTCGTCGTCGCTCTCGGGCAGGATGGCCTCGGCCACCCGGGCCCCCTCGGCCGTCTGGAGGCCCACCCAGCGCAGGTACTGGCGCAGGTTGCCGCCGGTGGCCTCGCTCCAGGCCCGGGCCTGGTCGATGACGAAGCGCAGCCGCCGCCAGACGTCGCGGGGCCGGCCCTCGGCGAAGCCGAGCTCCATGGCCCGGCGGTCGCGGGCGATGCGGTCGAGCAGCTCCGACGGCGCCAGCCAGTGGCGCTCGTCGTAGAGCGAGCGCAGGTAGCGCAGGCAGACGCCGACGGGATCGTCGACGGGGACGGTGTCGGGCTGGTCGGCCAGGTAGCTCCACCGGCCTCCCCGCTCCACCTTGAACCGGAACAGGTCGTCGTCGCCGCAGGCCAGCAGCGGCGTCCGCAGGGCGGAGACGATGCGGAGGTAGTTGGTGGGATCGTCGACGGCCCGGAGCACCATGAGCAGGTCCCGGACGGCCCGGCTGGCGTAGACGAGCGAGCTCGACTCGGCCCGGAAGGCGATGCCGGCGCCGTCGAAGGCGTCCTCGAGGAAGGGCAGCGAGGTCCGGGCCGGCACCAGGACGGTGATGTCGCCGAGCCGGGCCGGGCGCCAGCCGCCATGGCCGTCGTCGACGTCCCACCCTTCGCCGATGGCGCGGGCCACGGTGGCCGCCACCTCGTCGGCCTCGGCCGCGCGCAGCTCGTCGGCCAACGTCTCCGCCGGGTGCTCGTGGCGGCCGAGGACGGCCACCGGCGGGCCCGTGCCCGGACCGGGACGGGTCGGATCCAAAGCGATGTACCGGGGCTGCGACGGCACCGGCAGCTCGACGTCGTCGGGTTCGCCCATGAGCGTCGCCGAAGGTGGTGTTGACCCAGTCGATGACGGGCCGGACCGTGCGGAAGTTGGCCGTCAGCTCGACCACCCCGCCCGCCTCGGAGCCGAACCGCTCGGCGGCGGCCAGGAAGGTGGAGATGTCGGCCCGGCGGAAGCGGTAGATCGACTGCTTGGGGTCGCCGACGACGAACAGATGGCCCGGGGTCACCTCCACCTCGTCCCACGGCGCGCTCCCGGCCGCCGCGCTGCGGGGGTCGGCGGCGGCGATGCGGACGGCCAGCTCGATCTGGATGGGGTCGGTGTCCTGGAACTCGTCGAGCAGCAGGCGCTGGTAGCGCTCGTGCAGCGTCGCCCGCACCGCCGGCCCGTGGTCGGGATCACGGAGCAGGGCGCGGGCCAGGACGAGCAGGTCGTGGAACTCCAGCTGGCCGGCGTGCTGGCGCTCCACGGCCGCCTCCAGGGTGAAGCGGCGGATGGCGCTCCCAGGCGCTCGGCGCAGGCGTTGGCCACCGCGGCGCCGACGGCGGCCAGGGCGTCGCCGGCCTCGCGCACGCGCGCCCTGGAGCTCCTTGATGTCGCCGCCGTACGACGCCTGCTTGCCCCGGCCTCCGACCCTGAAGCTGGGCAGCTTCTCGGTGGCGTTCGGACCGAGGGCCTCGAGCAGGTCGAGCTCGTCCGGCGATGGCGGCCAGCTCGGCCAGACGGGCGGCGATCTCGTCGAGCCGGACCCGGAGCTTGTCGGCCGGGTCGCGGCAGGGCTCGGCGCAGACGAGGTCGACGCCGGCCCGGGCGGCGGCGAACAGCTCGTGGACCGACGGCGGGTCGGGCGCCGTCTCGGGGACCCGTTCCTCGACCAGGTCCCAGTTGTCGTCGAAGGCCTCGGCCAGCGCCTGGAGAGCGGCGGATCGGACGCCGGAGGCGAGACAGGAGCAGGATGGTGCGTTCCAGAGCGGGGTCGGCCAGCAGCTGGTCGCGGAACATCGACCAGCGCCGCTCGAAGGCCACCTTCGAGCTGACCTCGTCGAGCACCTCGACCCGGGGCGGCAGCCCGGCCTCGACCGGGTGCTCGGACAGCAGGCGCTGGGCGAAGGAGTGCAGCGTGCCGATGGCGGCGCCGTCGAGCTGGTCGAGCGCCGCCGGCAGCGCGCCGCCGACCTCGCCGTCGGGGTCGCGCCTCGGCCGCCTTCTCGAGCTCGCGCCGGATGCGGTCGCGCAGCTCGGCGCCGGCCTTCTCGGTGAAGGTGATGGCGGCGATGCGCGCGCAGCTCGGCCCGGCCCGACGTCACCAGGGCCACGACGCGGTCGACGAGGGCGGTCGTCTTCCCCGACCCGGCCCCCGCCTCCACGAACAGGGTGGTGTCGAGATCGTCGGTGATGCGGTCCCGGGCGCGCCTGGTCGGGGGAGGGGTGCCCCGGGCCAGCGGGCCGTCGTCCCGGCCGGCCTCGACGCTCACGCTCACTCAGTCGATGGTAGGCGACCGGTGGGACGGCGCCCCGGGGAGACGCCGCTCACCTAGTCGTCGAGGGTAGCCGCCAGCTGGCGCCGAGCCCGGGTGGCCATGAATGGGTTCGTCTCCCGGTAGTAGGACAGCTCGGCGACAGCGGTGGAGAGCGCCCACCCGCGCCCGCGTTCCCACGTGGCGTCGTCGACTCCGAGCTCTGACCGGAACACGTCGCGTGAGTCGGGATCGAATATCTCCCAGGCGATGATGAGATCACAAGCCGGGTCACCGACGCCGAGACAGCCCCAGTCGATGACAGCCGTCAACCGTCCCTCTCGGAACAAGATGTTGCCCGCCGCGAACGTCGCCGTGGACCCAGACCGCCGGCCGGTTCCAGGCCGGGACCTTCAAGGCCTCGTCCCAGCACGTCGCCAGGGCATCGCTGTCGACGGACGCGTCCGAGGCGTTGATCGCCCAGCGGGTGAACTGGTCCCGATCAGCGAGGGGGACTCCACGTCCGAGGTTGGCCTGTGGCGCCGGGCCCCCGGTGGGATCGACCGAATGCAGCGCGGCGACGAAGCGGGCGACGTCGGTGGCGGCCTGGTGACCCGAGAATGTCGCCGTGCTGGCATCCTCGCCCTCGAGCCAGCTCACCACCGACCACGGCCAGGGGAACTCCGGTGCCGGTTGACCTCGGGCGATCGGGACCGGTATCTCCAGTGGGAGATTCGGCGCCAGGACAGGCAGCCACCGGTGCTCCTTCTCGATGGCGCCCGTCGCCGACGGGCGCAGGGGCATCCGCACGACCATGTCGTCGCCGAGGCGGTAGAGCGCATTGTCGGTCCCGGTGGATTTGACCAGCTCGATCGGCAGGACCGCCCACTGCGGAAACTGCGCTTCGAGCAGGGAGTGCACGAGGTCGACATCGCTGTCGATCTGATCGTCGTGCATCCTTGCCGTCATCGTCGCTCCGATCCGGTCACGCTCGACACCGGAAAGCGGGGCGAACCTTATCGGTCGGTGCTCGTCGGCCGCCGCCGACCGGCGCCGTCAGTCGGCGCCGTCAGTCGGTGGGGTCGACCGGCGCCGTCAATATCGGTGGGGTCAATCGGTGGGGTCAGTCGGTGGCGCCGTGGACCGAGGCGTCGATGCCCTTGGCCCACGGGTCGAAGAGGCGGATGCACTGCACGACGTGGACGGCCAGTCTCTCGGCATCCTGCCGGGTGAGGCGGCCGTAGGCGAAGAGATCCACCACCAGTCCTCCGTCGTGCCGGCTCACCTCGACGTCGACGGCTGTCCCGTCGCGTCCCTGGCGGCGCAACTCCTCGATGACCGTGTGCCGGGCCCGGGCCGTGTGCAGCGGGAGGACGGCGTCACTGACCAGGCGGACGGCGTCGAGGGCCCGGGAGGAGGGACCCATGGCCGCCGCCCTCCGTTGCAGGGGGTGGTTCGGCCAGTCGAGCAGGACGAGCGGGATGCGGCGCCGGATGGCGCAGAGGTCGCCGTCACCGAGGGGATCGATCGCCTGTTCCGGACCGACGCTCACCACGACGTCGACCTGATGGGCGTCGAGCGGGCAGACCGATCCCCGCAACGCCGCACAGGGGACGTCGGTTCCGGCGTCCCGACAGGTACGCACCACGTAGCCGTGGGCCTCCAGATCCGAGGCCACCTCGGCGGCGGGCCGGGGGGACCTGTCGGCGATCAGGATCTCCATGCGTACTCCTCGTCACTCGGCCGGGCCGGCGGCCCGCTGCCTCCAGCGTGACCATTCTCCGGGGAGGGCGGTAGGAGCGAAAGTCCCGAAAACGGCACCGTCGGTGCCTGCTCAGGTGGCGCTCCCGACTCAGGAGGCGCACCCGGCTCAGGAGTCGAGGAACCGGAGGACGGCCAGGACCCGGCGGTGGTCGGACTGGGAGACGGGCAGGTCGAGCTTGGTGAAGATGTTGGCCACGTGCTTCTCCACGGCGCCCTCGGAGACGACGAGGGTAGTGGCGATGGCGGCGTTGGAGCGCCCTTCCGCCATGAGCGAGAGCACCTCGCGCTCCCGGGCGCTCAACCGCGAGATGGAGTCGGTACGCCGGGAGGCGCCGAGGAGCTGGGTGACCACCTCGGGGTCGAGAGCGGTGCCGCCCGAGGCCACGCGGACGAGGGCCTCGACGAAGTCGCTGGTGTCGGCCACCCGGTCCTTCAGGAGATAGCCGATGCCGGCGGCGTCGTCGGCCAGCAGGTCGGCGGCGTAGCGCGTCTCGACGTACTGGGAGAACAGCAGGATGCCGAGCCCCGGGTGCCGGCGTCGCAGGTCGATGGCGGCCCGGAGCCCCTCGTCGGTGAAGGTGGGCGGCATGCGGATGTCGATGACGGCCACGTCGGGACAGTCCCCCTGGACCGACGCACGGAGCCCTTCCGATTCACTCACGGCCGCCGTGATCTCGAAGCCGCGGTCGGTGAGCAACTGGACCAGCCCGTCGCGGAGCACCCCGGAGTCCTCGGCGATGGCCACGCGGATGGAATCGGTCATCTGGGTCAGGGACTCGGTCATCTAGGCGTGCAGTGGCAGATCGACGGTCACCACGGTGGGACCACCGGGCGGGCTGGTGATGTGGAGGCGACCGTCCACGGCGTGGACCCGGTCGGTCAGTCCCGACAGTCCGCTGGAGGCCGAACCGACGAGCGCCGGGTGCGCTCCCCCCTGGCCGTCGTCGCGGACGACGAGGCGGAGCCACTGTCCCTGTTGGGCGCAGCTGATGCTGGCCCGCGAGGCGTGGGCGTGCTGGACGATGTTGGCCATCAGCTCGGCCACGCAGAAATAGGCGATCGATTCGATGGCCGGGGTGGGACGGTCGGTGAGGGCGACGGTGACGTCGGTGGGCACCGTGCTGCGGGCGGCCAGGGTGGACAGCGCCCCCTCGAGGCCGATGTCGAGGGCGGGGGGATGGATGCCCCGGGCCAGGTCACGCAGCTCGACGATGGCCTCCTTGGCCCCCTTGTGGGCGTCGTCCACCAGCTGGCGGACCTGGTCGAGGTCGAGTCGGTCGCGTCCGCGGCCAGCTTCTCCTTCACCTGGCCCAGGCGCATGGCCACGGCCACCAGCTGCGCCTGGGTCCCGTCGTGGAGGTCGCGCTCGATCCGGCGGAGCGTCGCCGCCGACGTGTCGAGGGTCTGGGCCCGGGCGTGCTCGAGCGACCGCACCCGCGCCGTCATGGCGTCGGGGGCGAGCAGGAGACGCATGAGGCGGCGGTCGACGTAGACCACGGCCCGCATGGGCCAGGGGGCGAGGAAGACGAGGATGACGCCGGTGACGAAGATGAAGACGCTGTGGAAGAACCCGGACGTCCCCGCCGAGAGGTAGCCGGGGGAGAAGGCGTTCACCACGAACCCGTATTCCGGCGGGCGCAACGCCCCGTCGCCCCAGAGGGGATAGGTGAGGCAGAAGAAGGCGTCCACCCAGACGCTCAAGGCGAACCAGACGCCGAAGACGGCCAGGGGCATCTTGAGCAGCGAGTAGGCCACCGACCGCCAGCCGATGGGGTCCCGGAGCGCCGACTGGAGCCACCCGAAGAAGCCGGGCCGGGCCACGAAGGGTTCCGGTTCCTGGATGTGCTCGTCCAGCAGGTTGCGGGCCAGGGCACGGTGGAACCCCCCGATCCCTCGGGCCCCGCGGAGCGACCCGGCGATGATGACGAGGCCGATGAAGGTGACGGCCAGCGCGATGCCGGCGAACATGGTGAGGGCGATGAAGGCCATCCCGGCGGCCGCCAGCAGGACGCTCAAGACGAAGAAGAGGAGCTCGGACCACGTCCGTCGGGCGAACGGCTCGTTCCAGATGGTGTGCCTGATCCTGCGGAGCTGTTCGAGACGGGCTTCGGAGAGAACGATCACCTTCTCGTCGCCTCTCAGCCGGAACTGGAGCCGTACCCCTCTGGCATCGACGTCCCCCGTCATCGTGCGTCACGTCGGGCGATCATGGAACCAGAGTAAGCAACGGCGGTCGCCTTGAGAATGCCGCTAGCGGGCGTCTCGCACTGGGGCTAACCCCCGCCGATCAGGGACTGCGCTTACCGGCCCGATCAGCGAAGCTGTCCAGCTCGGAGAGCACTTCGGGCGATCGCCAGATCGCCTTACCCCTGGATCCCGATCGAGAGACGATGAGGATTCCGGTGGTCACCAAGTGAGGTGACAATGCCCGATCGCACCCCGCTCTCGCTCTGCGATCCCGAAGAAGTTGACTAGATAGGTCGGGATTGTCAGTATGGGGCCGGAAGAGCGACGTCCCCGGGTCGGGGAACCAGCACCGGGGACCAATTCAGGGAGGCGACGCCATGCCCGATTGGGGCTTCGAGACCCGGCAGATCCATTCCGGTGCCGCACCCGACCCCACCACCGGGGCCCGGGCCGTTCCGATCTACCAGACCACCAGCTACACCTTCCGCGACACGGCCCATGCCGCCGCCCTGTTCGGTCTGGAGGAGCTCGGGAACATCTACACCCGGATCATGAACCCCACCCAGGCCGTCTTCGAGGAGCGGATCGCCTCCCTCGAAGGAGGCGTCGCCGCCCTGGCCGTGGCCAGCGGTCAGGCGGCCGAGACGATCGCCTTGCTGAACCTGGCCGAGAACGGCGGCCACGTCGTCTCCTCCGCCTCGCTGTACGGCGGGACCTACAACCTCCTGCACTACACGCTGCCCAAGTTCGGGATCGAGGTCACCTTCGTCGACGACCCCGACGATCTCGACGCCTGGCGGGCGGCCATCCGGCCGAACACCAAGGTCTTCTACGCCGAGACCCTGGGGAACCCCAAGGGCGACGTCCTCGACTTCGAGGGGGTCTCGGCCATCGCCCACGAGAACAAGATCCCGCTCATGCTCGACAACACGTTGGCCACGCCCTATCTGTGCCGGCCGCTGCTGCACGGGGCCGACATCGTGGTGCACTCGGCCACCAAGTTCATCGGCGGCCACGGGACCTCGATCGGGGGGATCATCGTCGACGGCGGGACCTTCGACTACGAGGGCAGCGGTCGCTTCCCGGGCTTCACCGAGCCGGACCCGAGCTACCACGGCCTGGTGTTCGGCCAGCTCCCCGAGGCCCTCTTCCCGGCCCGGTACGTCCTGAAGGCCCGCCTGCAGTACCTGCGCGACATGGGACCGGCCATCGCCCCTCTCAATTCCTTCCTGTTCCTCCAGGGGCTCGAGACGCTCAGCCTGCGGATGGAGCGGCACGTGCAGAACGCCACCGCCGTGGCCCAGTGGCTCGAGGCGCGCGACGAGGTGGGGTGGGTGACGTACCCCGGTCTGGCCTCGAGCCCGTGGCACGAGCGCCAGAAGCGCTACCTGCCCAAGGGCGGCGGTTCGATCATCGCCTTCGGGATCGCCGGTGGGGCCGACGCCGGCCGGCGGTTCATCGAGGGCCTCGAGCTCTTCAGCCACCTGGCCAACGTGGGCGACGTCCGCAGCCTGGCCATCCACCCGGCCTCGACCACGCACTCGCAGCTGACCGAGGCCGAGCAGGTGACGACCGGCGTGACCGAAGACCTCGTCCGGCTGTCGGTGGGGATCGAGTCGATCGAGGACATCATCGCCGACCTCGAAGCGGGTTTCCGCGCCGCCAAGGGAGCGTGACGGGCGCCGCGCTCCCCGGCGTCTGGTCACCCGGTGACCCTCCGGGTGAGCGGCAGTTCGTGGTGGTGTCCGGTGATGGCACCGGCGCCGTGGCGCTCGAGGGCGGCGGGTCGCTGCCGGCCGTCACCGTCGCCTACGAGACGTGGGGGCACCTGGACGACGGCCGGAGCAATGCCGTCCTGGTCCTGCACGCGCTGACCGGCGACTCGCACGCCGTGGGCCCGGCCGGGCCCGGCCAACCGACGACGGGATGGTGGGACGGGTTGATCGGGCCCGGTGCGCCGATCGACACCGACCGGTATTTCGTCGTCTGCCCCAACGTGCTGGGCGGGTGCCAGGGGACGACGGGGCCGGCGTCGCCCGATCCGGGCGGCTCGCCCTACGGCTCGCGGTTCCCCCTGGTGACCGTGCGCGACCAGGTGGCGGCCGAGGTGGCCCTGGCCGACCACCTGGGCATCGCCTGCTGGGCCGGCGTGGTGGGCGGCTCCATGGGGGGGATGCGGGTCCTCGAGTGGTGCGTCGGCCATCCCGGACGGGTCAGCCGCGCCGTCGTCCTGGCCGCCGGTGCGGCCGCCACCGCCGATCAGATCGCCCTGTGCTCGCTGCAGGTCCGGGCCATCAGGGCCGACCCCGGATTCGCCGGCGGCGACTACTACGGAACCGGGGTCCGGCCGGTGGACGGGATGGCCATCGCCCGCGGCATCGGCCAGGTGACGTACCGGACACGCGACGAATTCCAGAGCCGGTTCGGTCGCCTGGCCCAGGAGTCGGAGAACCCCTTGAAGGGGGGACGGTACGCCGTCGAGTCCTACCTGGAGCACCACGGCGACAAGTTGGCGGGGCGGTTCGACCCCAATTCGTACATCGTGCTGAGCGAAGCCATGAACAGCCACGACGTCGGCCGGGGGCGCGGCGGGGTGGCGCGGGCGTTGGCCGGTGTGAGCGCGGCGGTGACCGTGGCCGGGATCACGACGGACCGCCTCTACCCCCTCGAGCTCCAGCAGGACCTGGCCGCCATGCTCCCCGGTGGCGACGACGTCGTGGTCATCGAGTCCGCCTACGGCCACGACGGCTTCCTGCTGGAGATCGAACAGGTCGGCGCCATGGTGGCGACGGCCCTGGGCGACTGACCGACGTCGCCTCCCCGAGCGTGGAGCCGGCGCGGCGCTCGACCAGGGCGTAGCCGTTGGCCGCCTCCCGGTCCCGCTCGTCGCCCGGTCCCGGTGAACGTGCGTCACACCGTCGTTAGGATCACACCGGGGGGAGAAGGAGCAGCCGCCGATGACACCGAGCCGCCTTCCCGACGTCGAGGCGCAGGCCCGCCGGGCGGGGACCCGACTGGGTGGCGTCACCCCGTGTCCGACGGCCGGGGAGCCGGCCCGGAAGCTCGAGGGACCGGAACCCCGGTTCGCCCTGGCGCTGTCCGGAGGCGGCTTCCGGGCGTCGCTGGCCGCTCTCGGCGTCCTGCGCTTCTTCGCCTCCGCCGGTCTTCTGGGGAATGTCAAGGTCGTGTCGTCGGTGTCCGGCAGCAGTGTGACCAACGGCCTGTTCGCCGTCCGGCACCGGCAGATCGCCGCCAAGGGGTACAGCCTGGAGGCGTTCGACACCGAGGTGACGGTGCCGTTGTTCTCCTCCATAACGCAACGAAGTCTGACGGCCAACCTGGTGGCCAACGTGTGGAAGGCCGTCGGACCCCTCACCCGTACCGACCTGCTGGCCCGGGCCCTCGACGGCTGGTTCTACCGCGGGGCGACGATGGACGGGCTGAGCACCGAGTGCGACTTCGTGATCAACGCCACCAATCTCAACACCAGCGTCCGGTTCGGATTCCAGCAACAGCGGGTCGGTGACTACGTCATCGGGTTCACCAAGCCCAGCCCCACCCTGAAGGTCGCCGACGCGGTGGCGGCGTCGGCCGCCGTGCCGGGCGTGTTCGCCCCCGTCACCTTCCGCGGACACCGCTATCCGTGCGACCCGGGCTACCCGCCCCAGCTCGTCGACGGCGGTGTCTACGACAACCTGGGGATCGAGCCGATCGTCAACCTGGCGTCGGCCTGTCTGGTCGTGCTCAACGCCGGTGGCGTGTTCCGGGTGGGGAAATTCCACGGGGTCCCCGTCGTCCGCAACCTGGCCCGTTCCAGCAGCGTTCAGTACCGGCAGACGACGGCGCTGCGGATGAAGGATCTGGTCGACGACTACCGGGCCTGGGAGGAGGCCACCGGGAAAGGCACGCCCCCGCCGGCCACGTCGCGCCAGGGGGTCGTCTTCGGCCTGGGGACGACGATGAAGACGCCGGCGCCGGCGTGGACGCACGATCGACCGGTCGATCCCGACCCCGGCCAGCTGGAGGACCTCCCCACCTCCTTCGGGCGCTTCAGCCCGGACGACGCCGGCCGGCTCATCGAGCGGGGCTGGTGGCTGACCGGGGCGAGCCTGGCCACGTACCACCCGGACCTGCTTCCCACCCTGCCGGCGGTGCCTCCGATTCCCCCGCGTGGACCCACCTGACCACGACCACGGGCCCGCCACGCCCACCCCCTCCGGTGCCGGAGGGGCGACCGCGCTGGCGTGGAGGTCCGTGGTCAAACGGGTGGTGGTGGTCCTCGTCAGCGGGGTGGCCATCTACCTGGTCCTGCCCCGTGTCACCGAGGTGTTCGCCTCGTTGCCGCGTCTGTCGACGCTCAATGGGATCTGGTTCGCCGCCGCCGTGGCCGCCGAGGCGGCCCATTTCGGGTGCGACTTCGCCCTCCAGCGACTGGCTCTGCGCACCCGGGGCTGGTTCGCCGTGATCACCGCCCAGCTGGCCGGGAACGCCATCACCAACGTCCTTCCGGCGGGCGACGCCGCCGGCGCCGCCGTCCAGTACCGGATGCTGGCGGCCTCGGGGATCACCACCGACACGGCGGTGGGCGGCCTGCTGGCCTTCTCCCTGTTGGGCGTGGGCGGCCTGCTGGCGCTGCCCGTGTTCGCCCTGCCGGCCATCCTGGGTGGCGCTCCCGTGCGCAGCGGTCTGGCCGAGGCCGCTTTCGTGGGGATCGGGGGGTTCGTCCTCTTCACCGGCTTCGGCGTCGTCGTCCTGGCCACCGACCGGCCGTTGGCCTGGTTCGGTCGGACCGCCCAACGCCTGCGCAACGCCGTCGTCCGGCGCCGCCGCCCGGTGGTCGATCTGGACCGGCGACTGCTCTCCGAACGCGACGTGATCCGGTCGGTTCTGGGGAAGAAATGGCGCGACGCCGTTCTGCTGTCGGCCGGCCGGTTGGGATTCGACTATCTCTGTCTGCTGGCCGCCCTGCGGGCCACGGGCAGTCACCCCCGGCCGTCGCTCGTCCTCCTGGCCTTCGCCGTCGCCGGTGTCATCGGACTGGTGCCCATCACCCCCGGCGGCCTGGGCATCATCGAAGCGACCTTGAGCGCCCTGCTCGTCCTGGCCGGCGTCAACGTGGGCGATGCCCTGTTGGCCACCCTGACGTACCGGTTGGCGGCGTACTGGCTCCCCCTGCCGGCCGGTGCCGTCGCCTACCTGCTGTTCCGCCGGCGCTACCGGACGACAGGCTAGGACGGTTGTCGGATGGTGCACCCGACCATCGTTTCGGGCCCCTGAACCCTCACGTCCGTGCTGCTCCCGAGAGCGTCGTTGACGTCGATGGTGGTCGACGTGTTCCACAGGACCATCCGACCGCCTCGTTCATCGACATTCCACTGGTGGAAGCCGACGTAGTTCTCGCGCTCCGCCTCGTTGCGGGCATGCCGGAGCACGACGGGCGCCCCGGTCTTGGCCACCGTGAGCATCTGCCGGATGCCTTCGAGGGGGTCGTAGCTGTGGTCGAGGGCATTGCGCATGTGGACCAGGTCGAAGAAACCGGCCTCGAGGGTTTCGCTCAGACGCTCGACATGCCCCGTGATGGTGCGGACCGGTGGCACCACACCGAATCGGTCGAGCAACCGGTCATAGACGGCGGCCAGGGGGTCGACGGCGATGAGGGTGACCGGCGCGCCGCGCCACATCTTGCCCAGGATGGTCATCGGTCCGGCACCGACGTCCAGAATGACGGGGACCTGTCCATCGGGCAGGTCGAGCTCTTCGGAGACATGCGGCTGCAGCTCGGTGGCCGGGTCCATCCGCTCCCGGAACTCCTCGGGCCACTCCGATCCCCTGGTTTCGATCCAACGGGCCCAGAAGGTCTCTTCCTCCGCCTTGCCGTCTTCCCAGGAGCGCGGCACCGAATCGTTCGACATGCCCACGCTGACTATCAGTGGGGCGACGGAAGCGTCAAACGGAGGCGTCCGCCGATCCGTTGCTGGCCGCCGCTCCGAGCGGTCCCCTCTGACCGACCAGGTCGCGGACTCCCGACAGGAGGTTGGTCAGCTCCACGGGGATGAGCACCTTGGTGGACGGCGAACCGGCGATGTCGCGCAGCGCATCGAGGTACTGCAGCATGAGGGTGTTGGCGTCGACGCCCTTGGCCACTTCGGTGATCCGCGCCAACGCCAGCGACAACCCCTCGGCCTGGAGGACGGCGGCCTGGCGGTCCCCTTCGGCGGAGAGGATGGCCGACTGCTTCTGCCCTTCGGCGATGGTGATGGCGGCCTGCTTCTGCCCCTCGGATTCGGTGACGACGGCCCGGCGGGTGCGTTCGGCCGACATCTGGCGGGTCATCGCCTCCTGGACGCCGGGGGGCGGGTTGATCTCGCGCACCTCGACGTTCGTCACTTTCACCCCCCAGCGCTCGGTCACGTCGTCGAGCTTGGTGCGCAGGACGGTGTTCATCTCCTCGCGCTTGGAGAGGACGTCGTCGAGGGTCATGTCGCCCACGACGCTCCGCAGCGTCGTCGCCGCGATGTTCTGGGCGGCACCGGCGAAGTTCTGCACCTGGAGGACGGACATGACGGGGTCGACGACCTTGTAGAAGATGATGAAGTCGATGGAGATGGCGGCGTTGTCCCGGGTGATGGCCGATTGATGGGGGATCTCCAGGTACCGCTCGCGCAGGTCCACCCAGTTCGACCGGTCGGTGATGGGGTTGAGGAGCACCAGCCCCGGCCCCCGGGGCCCGAGGGACCGGCCCAGGCGGAACAGGACGATGCGCTGGTATTCCCGGACGACCTTCACTGACAGGGCGGAGAAGGCCACCAGGAGGACACCGACGACCACGGCGATGGCGATGACGAAGGTCATGCTCACTCCTCATCTTTCGGGCCGTCCGGCAGGGCGCCGGCGGCCGTATCGGACCACACCCGGAGGCGCAGCCCCTCGACCTCCAGGACTTCGATCGGCGTGCCGGCCGGCAGGCGACCGCACATCGACTCGGCCGTCCAGGTCTCTCCCCGGACCTGGACCGTGCCGCGGGGGGTGAGGTCGGTGACGGTCACGCCGTTCGCTCCGAAGAGGCGCCCGGGTCCGGAGGCGGGTTGACGGCGACGGAGAGCGGGGAACGCCAGCGCCCCGGCCACGAGCGCTCCGGCGGAGAGAGCGGCCGTGGCGGCCAGCATGATCAGCGCGATGGCCGGACGGGAGCGGGCCGGGGTGAGCTCGACCACCCCGATGATGAAACCGATGCTGGCCAGGATCCCGAGGGCGCCGGCGGCCACCAGCCCGTGCGGTCCGGTGTGGACACCGGCGGCAACGGCCACCGCCATCGCCACCAGGACAGCCAACGCCACCAGAACCATCGAGCCTCCTTCGTAGGCGGGCCCGCTGACTCAATGCTACCTGCGCCCCCGCCCCGGCGTGCCGGCCCCGGGGAGGTCGCCCGGACGGAGTCTGTCCGGCCGGTCAGGCGCGTTCGGACGTGTACTCGACCGGCAGGGCTTCGATGGCGTGGACGAGTGCATGCTCGCCGTACCTCGGGACGGCACCCGGTGTGACCACCATGTCGGGGAAGCGCCTCGTCAGCTCTTCGAACAGGACCCTGATCTCGAGTCGCGCCAAGTTGATGCCCATGCACACGTGAGGCCCGATCCCGAAGGCCAGATGGGGATTGGGACTGCGGTCGAGCTTCAGGGAGTCGGGGTCGGTGAAGACGTCCTCGTCGCGGTTGGCCGACTGGTAGAGCAACAGCACCTTTTCGCCGGCGGCGATCAGTTGGCCATGCAGCTCGGTGTCCTGCGTGGCCGTCCGTGCGAAGCTGATGACCGGACTGACGAAGCGGCAGATCTCGTCAGCCATCGTGCCGAACGACGCAGGGTCGTGGCCGAGAAGGCCCCACTGCTCGGGGAAGCGACTGAGCGCCCACATACCTCCCGAAAGGGCGTTCCGGGTGGTCTCGTTACCGGCCACCAACAAGACGACCAGGAACATCGTGAGCTCATCCTGCGTGAGCTCGTCGTTGGACTCGAGCATCCCTTCCTCGTCGGCTCCCACGAGAACGCTGATGACGTCGTTCGGAACGGCGTGGCCCAGCCGGAGCGAGCGGCGCCGGTCTTCGATCATGTCGGACAAGTAGCCCACGTATTCGCCGAACGCGGCGCCGGCGTCGGCCATGACGGGGTCGTCGAGGTCGCTCCGGCCCTCCCCGGCCATCATGCGATCCGACCAGCGGCCGAGGCGGACGCGGTCTTCAATCGGCAGGCCCATGAGCTCGGCGATGACGACCAGTGGGACCGGCACCGCCACATCGGTCACGAAGTCGCACGACGAGCGGTCGGCGATGCGGTCGAGCACCTCGGTGACGACTTCCCGTACCCGTGGCTCCATGGCGCGGATCATCCTGGGTGAGAACCCCTGGTTGATCAGGCGGCGCTGACGGAGGTGGCGGTCGCCGTCGAGACCGACGAGAGACAGGTCGACCGACTGCGTCGGGCGGATCCCGTGGCTGGAACAGAACAAATCGGGGTGGGTGGACACGTATGACACGTCCGCATGGCGCGACAGCACCCACAAGTTGTGGGCGTCATCCCAGTAGATGGGGCGGTTGGCGCGCATCCACGCGTAGGCCGGATGTGGATCCTGGTAGAAGTGGCGATCGAGGACGTCGAAGTCGCATGTCGGTCGGGCTGTCGTGGGCGCTGTCATCGGTCGCCTCCCTCCACGCGTCCGTGGACGCTTCTGAATCATGGCAACGATGAGAAGGATAGACGACGAGAACGTGTTCCACTATGGGACTTTCGACCCTAACGGGGTGGCGACGGAATGTATACAGTTCGGTGAATTGGCGCGCGGGCGTCGAACGAGGGTCGCCGGACGAGGGTCGCCGAGCGAGAGTCGGAGGAGCGCCACGCTTTGATGGGGAGACGGGGCTGGCGCGACCGACGATTGACACCATGGCAATGGTGCAATCACTGAGTATCTCGACACTGCACGCAGTCCCGCCCGAATGACAGCGGTCACGCGTGCGTGTCTATGCCATGCTGCAACGGGTGCCGCCGGATCAGGGGGTTGTCGATGAGCGCCATACTCGAGCGACCGACGGCCCACGGTGCCGAAACGCGCCAACCCACGGGTCTGTTGCGGTGGCTCACGAGTACCGATCACAAGGTGATCGGTACGTCCTACATGGTCACGTCGGTCCTGATGATGGTTCTCGGCGGCGCTCTGGCCATGGTCATCAGGGCACAGCTGTCGTCAGCCCACAGTTCCCTGGTGAGCCTGCAACAGTACGACGAGCTGTTCACCATGCACGGCACGATCATGATCTACCTCTTCGTCGGGCCTTTCGCCTTCGGCGGTGTGGCCAACTACATCGTGCCCTTGCAGGTCGGGGCTCCCGACATGGCTTTCCCCCGTCTCAACGCCTTGTCGTACTGGTTGTACCTCACCGGTTCGATCACCATGCTCATGTCGTTCTTCACGGCCGGGGGCGCCTCCGCCTTCGGTTGGGTCGGGTACGCGCCACTCTCGACGGCAACGTATTCACCGGGGTCGGGCCCTGACCTCTGGATCCTGGCCATCGTGATGACCGGGTTCTCGGCCATCTTCACCGCCGTCAACCTGGTCACCACCATCTTCTACCTGCGGGCCCCGGGCATGACCATGTTCCGACTTCCCATGTTCACGTGGAACATGCTTGCCGTTGCTGTCCTGATCCTGATCGCCTTCCCCATCTTGACGGCAGCCATGGTGATGCTGTTCTGTGACCGTCATTTCGGGACCCACATCTACTCCGTCTCCGGTGGTGGGGTCCCCGTGCTCTACCAGAACCTCTTCTGGTTCTTCGGCCATCCCGAGGTGTACATCCTGGCCCTTCCCTTCTTCGGCATCATCAGCGAGGTGATCGCCGTCTTCTCCCGCAAACCACTCTTTGGCTACAAGGGCATGATCTTCGCCACCCTGGCCATCGCCGCCCTCTCCACTGGCGTGTGGGCCCACCACATGTTCACCACGGGAACCGTGTTGCTCCCTTTCTTCTCGCTGTTGTCTCTGCTCATCGCCGTGCCCACGGGAATCAAGTTCTTCAACTGGATCGGCACCATGTGGGGGGGCCAGATCCGCTTCGACACCGCCATGCTCTTCGCCGTGGGCTTCCTGTTCACGTTCCTGCTCGGTGGCCTGACCGGGATCTTCCTGGCTTCACCGCCCATCGACTTCGCCACCCACGACACCTACTTCGTGGTGGCTCATTTCCACAGTGTGGCCATGGCGCTGGTCATGGCCGGGATGGCCGGCATCTACTTCTGGTACCCCAAGATGACAGGTCGGATGTTGCGAGAAGGGCTCGGGAAGTGGCACTTCTGGTTGATGTTCGTCGGCTCCCAGGTCACGTTCCTGCCGCAATATGTCCTCGGGTTGCACGGCATGCCGCGCCGCGTCGCCACATATTCGGAGTCGTCGTGGGTGATGTTGAACCGTTGGTCGACGGCCGGTTCCGTTCTCATCGCCCTGTCGGTCCTGGTGTTCGTGGCCAACTACTACGTCTCGTGGCGCAGACCCGTCCTGTCGGGCCCCGATCCCTGGGGCGGCCATGCCCTCGAGTGGTGGACGACGTCGCCACCGCCCCATCACAACTATGAGAGCCTTCCCGTGATCCGCTCCGAGCGTCCGACATGGGACGCCCGCCATCCCGAGAGCAGGACCGTATCCCACCCACCGCGCAACGGAACGACCCGCTACCGGGCACCGGCGGCCGCAGGCCCGGGAGAACGTTGATGTCGGGTACCGAGGCGTTGATTGTCCGGGAAGGCTCGATCTGAAGAGGGGCGCTCATGGTCAAGAACCCTGGCCCCATCTCGGCGCCGGGACACTTCGCATCCCTTTCGTCGGCGAGATATGTGCAGCTGACAACGTTTCGACGGAACGGCACGGCGGTGGCGACGCCGGTGCATATGGTCGTCGTGGGAGATACGGCGTTCTTCCGGACCTGCGACGCGACGGGAAAAGCCAAGCGCCTTCGCCACACGCCACGCGTCGAAGTCGCACCCTCGACATGTCGAGGTCGTCAGCTCGGACCTTCTGTCCAAGGCGACGCCCGGCTCCTCGACGGCGTGGGGTCGGAGCACGCCGCCCGGCTGCTCTCCCAGAAGCATCCTGTCCTACACGGCAGGTTCATCCCCTGGTATTACCGTCGGCGGGGCTGGATCCCTCTGCAGTACCGGCTGGACCGGCCCGCCAGGGTTACGTGACCGGCGAGGGAGATCCACTGGCTGACGCAGGCGCCCCGACCAGTGCCGCGCCCTCGGCGTAGGTGAGCCACCGTCCGGCGTCGAAGTCATAGAGCTTGCAGGCCTTCGAGTTGGCCACGAAGTCCCGGAAGCGCAACGGCTGGTCGATGACCACGCCGGGGAAGCCCTCCTCGATGGCGGCGGCCGCCGCTTCGAGGTGGTACATCGGCACGCGCATGTCCACGTGGTGGGGCACGTGGATCATGATCCAGTGGATGAAGAAGTTGAGGCCCTTGGGCGCCCGGAGCACGGTGGTGCCTTGCACCTGGGCTTTGTACTTGGTCCACTCCGCCTTCTTCCACCAGCGGATCTGCGGCGAGATGTGGTGGGTGTGCACCAGTGAGCCGATCACGTAGCTGAAGCCGAGGAACGGCAGCACGACCGTGCGGGCGTCGAGCCAGAGCACGCCGGCCGGCGAGTCGCCGAGCGAGACGCCGACAGCGCTGAAGAGGGCCAGCATGCCGGCGATGTAGCCGGTGACGAGCCACCGGTCCCGGCGGATCGCCTTGGCCCAGCGCGACGGGTTCTGGCCCACCATCATCTTCTTCCACCAGACCTGGTGGAGGTAGTAGAGACCGGCGCCGGCCCAGGACCACTCGACCTTGTGGACGGCCCGGCGCCACCGTCCCATCACCGCGTAGTCCTGGGGGGTGACCGGGTGCCAGACGAAGTCATAGCCCTGACGCACCGTGTAGGGATGGTGAATCCGGTTGTGGCCGAGCACCCATCCCTCGTAGACGTGCCAGGCGGGCAGCATGGCCAGATGGGCGACCCTCGAGTTCATGCGTTTCGTCTTGAACAGCGCGCCGTGGGCGGCGTCGTGGCCGACGATGAACAGGCCGGAGACGACGAGCGCCATCACAACTTCGACGGCGGCCACGGCGAACACGTTGCTCACCACCACCAGGATCCCCAGTAGGGCGACGTACATCACCAGGTCGCGGCAGAAGTAGGCCATCCCCCGCCAGGTCGGGTTGTCGTAGACCGAATCGGGGAGGACGTCGAGGACCGGCTTGAGGGAGCCGCTCGACGGGGGGGTCGGCTCCACCGTGGCGGTGGCCGATGATGGTGGACAGATCACCTTGGCTCCTCCTGGTCGGGAGAACGCACGGTCTGGGTACCCTCATGATCTGCGTTCCGGCGCCACTCGGATAGAGCCAAACGTCCCGAGGCACGGCTACCAGAGGCTGCTCAGCGCGGTGTCCACGACGGAGGTGAGGGGCAGGGACGACACCGGCAGGTCCAGGTCATCGGGTCCCCGGATGGCCCGGTGGTCGAGGAGGTCGTCCATGTCGGGAGGGAGAAAGCGCGTCCGTTGGGCGTAGCTGTGCCTGTCGGTCCAGCCGGCGGGATCGCCGTGGTGGTAACGCAGCGGTGCGTAGATGTGCAGATGGTGCTGGGCCCGGGTGAGAGCCACGTAGAAGAGGCGCCGCTCCTCGTCCACCCCCTCGTCGCTCCCGGTGGCCAGGTCGGAGGGGAAGGCCCCGTCGGCGGCGTGGATGAGATGGACCACCCCCCATTCGCCCCCTTTGGCCGAATGGACGGTGGACAGGGTGAGCCAGTCGTCGTCGAGCGACGGGGCACCGGCGAGGTCCCCCGTGGAGGTCGGCGGGTCGAGGGTGAGGTCGGCTACCAGCTGGGTGGCGTCCGCTGCGTCGGCGGCGATGCGGGCCAGCGCGTCGAAGTCGGCCAGGCGCGCCTCGGGATGGTCGTAGCGACGCCGGATCAGGGGCTCGAGCGCGTTGCGGACCACATCCACCTGCATGCCGGCCGAGAGCCGGTTCTCCCGGCAGGGCCCGAGCGCCGAGGCCAGCGAGGCCAGGTCCGCCGCCGAACGGGGTGCGGCGCCGCAGCTCTGCGGGGCGGAACAGAAGGTGGCCAGCGGGTCGGGACCGCTCCGTCCGGAATCCCGCACCCCCAGATGACCGAGGATCTTCTCGACAGAGGTCGGACCGGTGCCGTGGGCCAGGTGGAGGACCCGCATCCAGGCCAGCTCGTCCCACGGGTTCTGGACGAGGCGGAGCATGGCCAGGAGGTCCCGGACGTGGGCCGCCTCCAGGAAGCGGAGGCCGCCGTACTTGACGAAGGGGATCCGTCGCCGGCGGAGCTCCACCTCGAGCAGGTCGCTGTGGTGGCCCGTCCGGAACAGCACCGCCTGGTGGCGCAGCGCGATGCCCGCCTCGTAGTGGTCGAGGATGGTCTGGCTGACGGCCATGGCCTGGGCCTGCTGGTCCGGACAGGTGGCCAGGGTGGGACGGGCGCCGCCGCCCTCCTCGGTCCACAGCCGCTTGGGGACACCTTCGCCCACCCCGGCGATGACAGCGTTGGCCAGCTCGAGGATGGGAGGGGTGGAGCGGTAATTCTGTTCCAGGGTGACGGTCGACGTCCCGGGAAAGTGGGCGGGGAAGTCGAGGATGTTGCGGACCGTGGCCCCCCGGAACGAGTAGATGGCCTGGGCGTCGTCGCCGACGACGGTGATGGCGATGTCCTGGCTCGCCATGGCGCGCAGGATGTCGGCCTGGACCAGGTTGGTGTCCTGGTACTCGTCCACCAGGATGTGGTCGAAACGCTCGCCGAGCGCGGGCCCCACGGTGGGATCGGTCACCGCGGCGCGCCAGTAGAGGAGGAGGTCCTCGAGGTCGAGGAGGCGCTGTTCCCGTTTGCGGGTGGTGTAGGCCGAGAAGATGGTGCGGAGCCCCTCGACGTCGTCGGCACAGAACGGGAACCACCGGACCACCGTCTCCTCCAACGGCATCTGGCTGCTCACGACGCGGCCGTAGATCGACGCCACGGTCTCGGTGCGGGGGAAACGGGTGGGGGAGTCCGCCGCCACGGGGGCCCGGACGAGGGCCAGGAGATCCCGGGCGTCGCCCTGTCCGAGGACGCTGAAGCCCTCGGCCAGTCCGAGGGCGGCGCCGTACCGACGGAGGAGGCGGTGGGCGACCGAGTGGAAGGTCCCGGCCACCACCCGGCGGGCCAGCAACGGGTCGGTCAGCTGCCCGGCCCGCCGGGCCAGCTCGGCGGCGGCCCGTCGGGAGAAGGTGACGAGCAGGATCCGCTCCGGCGCCACCCCCTCGTCGAGGAGCCGGGCCAGGCGGGATACCAGGGTCCGGGTCTTCCCCGTTCCGGCGCCGGCGGCGATCAGGAGCGGTCCGGCACGGTGGTCCACGGCCAGTCGCTGGGCGGGGTTCAGTCCCTCGGACCACGCCGGCCCGGCGGAGAGAGCGACCTCGAGTGCCTGCACAGGCCGGATTCTAGCGAGACTGATCGAACATACGTTCGACCAGTCTCGCGGGTGCCCGGCAACCCGCTCTCCGGCTGCATGATGACGTCATGGCTGATCCCGATCAGCGGCCTGGGAGGTGGTCCACCCAGGACATCCTCGGATGGCTGACCCTGGGTGCGCTCGTGGTCTATGGCTCGGTGCGATTCGCCGATTCCGCGTTCTACTCCCGGCTGGGAACATCCCCGGACGCCGTGGGCCTCGACTACGCCGCCACCCTCAGTCGTGTCGCGGGTGTCGTCGTCCTGTTCTTGGCGACGGTCATGTTGATCGCTGGCCTTGGCCGGTTGGTTGACAAGGAAATCAGCTTTGCCCTGCTGCTTCTTACCCTCGTAGTCGGGGCCATAGGGGTCGCCGTCTTCGGCGTGCTTCTGCCTCCGTCGCAACACGTTCATGGATTCAACTGGGTGGCGCTTCTGCTCGTGATCTCGATCTTTGCCGTGAGCACCAGCTTTGACAGCAAGCCCTTGAAGGCCCTCCGCTCCTCCTTGCATCAGTCACGTATGCGGCGAATCGTGGCAGGAGCTCTGGTGGTCGTTGCCATTTTCGGGCTATCAGGACTGAGTGGCTACCGATCTGCCGGATACTTGATCGAAGGAAAGTCCCTGCCCTGTGGGTGCGTACGATTCATGAGGTGGAACATGTCGCTCCCGTGGGCGAGTGGCAGCGAAGGATTTCTCGGTGTGGACGCGCCACCGGTGAAAGTCCGATGGGTTGACGCTGCCCGCACAAGCCCAAAATTCCCAGAAAATCTCTTCTATCTCGGCAGTGCCGGTGGAGTGGATGTGTTCTTCGACCCGGTCGCGGGAATGATTGAGAATATCCCCGCTGATGCGGTCGTCGTCTACGCCAGTGGGCACACCGTCGGATTCACCGAATAGGAGCAGGAGGACAGATGGACGCAAGCACTGAGAAGACCGGGACTATCGTCGTAGGTGTCGACGGCGATGACTCCGTCGACGCATTGCGATGGGCGGCAACGCAGGCCGAGCTCTCCGGCTCCTCCCTGGAGGTGATCACATCCTGGACGTGGCCGACGGCATGGGGCCGGGAACCGACCTGGCCACCAGGGTGGGATCCAGACGAACAGACGCGGAAGCAGCTCGCCGAGGTCGTCGAGGGCGTCTTGGGACCCCATCCCGGTCTCGAGGTACGCCAGGTCGTCGTCGAAGGCCATGCCGCTCCGGTTCTCATCGCCGCCGCCGAGCACGCCGACCTCCTCGTCATCGGTAGCCACGGTCACGGGGCTATTGCCGGCATGTTCCTGGGCTCGGTGAGCATGCACTGCGTCGCTCAAGCGCCATGCCCGGTCGTGGTCGTGCACCGTCGGGTGCCGAAGGTGGGCTAGACGTCCCACCTTGCGTGGTCCGATCGCCGACACGACAGGGTCCAATGGCCCTAGGGCGAAGGCGGCCGATGGCGGAGACTGCATGCAGTGACTCGTCACAAGCAGCGCTCCCGGGCACAAGCAGATCTGGCGGACGACCCAGGACGGACGTCGCGCCGACGTCACCGTCGCTGGCCGTGGGTCGTCGGTGCGTTCCTCCTCCTGGCCGGGGTGGGGACGGCGGTGATCTGGCTGACGTCGAGCCGGGCGAGGCCGGTGACCCTGGGTCAGGCCGAATCGCAACTCGGAAGGAACGGCGCCGGTTCCCCCGGAGCGGCTCGCCCTGCACCAGGGGTCTATCGCTACACGGGCTCGGGTACCGAGCAGCTGTCGTTGCCGCCGCTCTCTCAGGCTGAGGGACCGTTCATGCCCGGAACGGTGACCCTTTTGGGATCGAGCTGTTGGATCTTCAAGATCGACTACAGCACCCATCACTGGGAGACGTGGAAGTACTGCCTCCACAAGAGCGGCCTCTGGGAGGCCGGCGGGCAATCCTGGCAGCTGTGGTCGGTGGGCCCCCTCGACGTTACGAACCTGAGCTCGTTCACGTCCGCGCCACGTTCGATGGCCATCCCGGCCGATGCCCGGCCCGGCCAAGAGTGGGAGTCGAGCTGTACGGGCACCAACACCTCGGTGAAGGGCCAGACCCTGAGTGCCGGTCCGTACCGGTTCATGGGTCTGACCACGCTATCGGTGGGCGGAACCCACGTCCGGGCGGCGCACTTCCTGCGGGTGCGGAATCAGTCGGGCGCCCAGAGGGGCACCGAGCGTTCCCAAGAGTGGTTCAGCGCCAGCACCGGTCTGCCACTGCGTCTTCAACAGGACATCAAGGTGACGACCTCGACGGCGTTCGGCACCTCGACCTACACGCAGGTTGGTGTCCTCGCCCTGGAATCGCTGGTTCCGCACCGCTGAGTGGGCCTGCTTACGGCGGAGAGCCGGGCCCCGGCCGGGAGCCGGCCGCCAGGCGGGACGGGACGGGCACGTGTAAGAGGTCGCGCGCGGCGATGACATCGTCGAATTCGGCCCGGGCCTCATCGAGCAGGATGGTCTCGTCGGGATAGCGCTGCGAGAAGTGCGAGATCACCAGCCGCCGGGCTCCCACCTCGGCCGCGATCCTCCCCGCCTGCCCGGCCGTGAGGTGATGGTACTGGCGGGCCAGTTCAGCCTCGGCGGACGCGAACGTCGCTTCGCACACGACGAGGTCCGCCCCTTCCGCCAGTTCGAAGGCGGCATCGCACAGGCCGGTGTCCATGATGAAGGCGACCACCTGCCCCGGTCGGGCCACACTCATCTCTTCGAGTCGGACGCGCCGGCCGCCCACATCGACGACACCGGCGCGCTGGAGCTCGCCCACGGCGGGCCCGACGACGCCGGCGGCTTCGAGCCGGTCGTGGATCATGGTGCGGCCCGGCGGCTCCTCGAGACGCCATCCGAGGGTGTCCGGGACGTGATCGAGCCGCTTCGCCACCAGCGCATACGGTGGCCCGGGGTCCACGACGCCGGACGCCGCCACCGGCCGCTGGCGCACGTCGACGTGCTCGTCGAACACCGACGCGTGCAGGAGCCGGTCGATGTAGACCTGGCCACTCGACGGGTACAGAACCTCGACGGGGCGGGTCACCCGGTCGAGCGACAGCCGCTGGACGACACCGGGGAGGCCCAGGCAGTGGTCTCCGTGGAGGTGGGTGATACAGATGCGGCCGAAGACCCAGGGCGACACGCCGGCCACCAGGAGTTGACGCTGGGTGCCCTCACCCGGATCGAACAGGATCCCCTCTTCGTCCCAGCGCAGGAGGTAGCCGTTGTGGTTGCGGTACCGGGTGGGAGTCTGACTCGCAGTCCCGAGGACGATCAGCTCTCGCATGGGCACATTCTCGCTGCCGGATGCCGGTCGCCGCGCCGCCGGGGCCACAGGACGCCCTCGTCGGCGCCGCCGGGATCAGGTGGTGTCCTCGGCCGGGAACACATCCGGGCGTTCCGGTGTTGTACGGGATGAGGGTTCTCGGAGACAGGGGACCCGAGGTGACAGGAGGTTCGCCTATGGTGACCAATCTGATCCCCAGCGCCGCCGTGTGAGTTGCTCCAGTGAGGCGTCCGGTAGCCGTTGGACCGGGATGTTCCTCAGCGGTGACAGGTGCGATTGTCCGGGACGCAGTGTCCTGGTCCGCACAGAGTCGGAGCGCTTAAGGCTTCGTTGAGTGTCCGCCTCTCGATTCGGCGCTCATTTGGAGTCGCTGGTTAGATGTCGAATGATGGCTCGCCCGTCTTGCCCTTGAAAGGTAGGGCGGGCGAACTCGCGTCAGGCGACGTGAGTGACGGGCACTCCCCCCTCACCAGCCGGGCCATCCCGAGGTGAGGCCCTGAAGCTACGCGGTCTGCGGTCCCCGGCCCGTTCCGACGCCCAACCTCTCCCGGAAGAACGTCAGGGTCTGATCGAGCGCGGCCCGGGTCGGGGTGCCCTCTCGGTCCTGGAGGTGCTCGGTGAGGACGGAGTGGGCCGCCTTGGGATGTCCATAGGGATTGCCCGGTGACGAGTCGATCTCGACCGCGATGAAGGCGTCTCCCAGTTCGCGTCGCAACGTGACGAAGCGCTCCTCGAAGCAGAAGGGGTCGTTGGTGAAGCGCAGTCCCAGCAGGCACGTGCCCTCGGCGGTACGTTCCTTCACGCGGGCGAGGTCGGCATCGGAGATCCCGATGTCGGCCTTGTGCTTCTTCGTGATCGGGAACGGCAGGGACGGCTGGCTCAGGACGGGAGCGAGCATGATGTCGTCGACCATCATGGCCAGAGCGAATCCACCGGTGAGACACATGCCCACCGCTCCCACCCCGGGACCCCCGCAGCGGGCGTGCTCAGCGGCTGCGAGCTTGCGTAGCCAGACCGTGATCGGGCTCGTCTTCCGCAGGGCGAAGCACGAGAATTCTCTCGAGATGCAGACCGGCCCGATGGACGTGACCATGTAGGTGCCCGATGGAGGCCGTCCCGGATCACCGAAGAGGTTCGGCATGACGGCGGTGCAGCCCACCGCCGCCACCTTGCGTCCGAATTCGGCCACCAAGGGCGTGATGCCGGGGATCTCGCTTATCACGATGACGGCTGGTCCGGTCCCGGCACGGAAGATGTCACGTCGCTTGCCGTCCGCCTCGAAGGACTCCCTGGTGAAACCTTGGAGGCCGTCCGTCCATTGCCGCTCTTCGCTCGTCGCCACGGGCGGACCGTAGCATCGCGGCGGCGCCGCACGGGCTCTTGCGCTACGTCTTAGCCTCGCCTCGTGCCCCTGCTCGACCGTTCCCGCACGATTGTCGTGAGGTCGAGATTGGCGAAGGGGATGATTCCGAATGAGACCTCCCGCTCCGAGCAGAACAACTCTCTTTCGATGTCGTCGAAATCGGCATCTTCGTGCTGTTCCGATCTATGAGGATCGCTGATCGTTCGCTGCATCTTGGCCCCCTTCTGTGTCGGGCCTTGTTTCCCTCATACTCCTTCGGCGAAGGGTCCGATAGAGGCGAAAGCCTCATTTGGCTCAGATCCCCCTCTCGTGGGCGACTGAGAGTCACGCGCCGCGTTCGGGGTCCTACCGGAGAGCGTCGGAAAGGGCCGATCGGCTCTAAGAGTCAGAATTCCGCAATGCGATGATAGAGGGGTGCTCAGCGATATGGCGCACCCGTGACCGGCATCAGTGATCCGCGCATGATGGGCGTGTTGCGAGCAGGCCCCCGCGTGGGGTCCTTCCTCGCCCGGAGCAGGCAGAGGACGGCCAGTGCCGGCGACGACGACAGCATCGTGCCCGTCCGACCGACACCGGCCCTGGCTCTTCAGGCGTACCTCGACGAGGTGCTCATCGCTGTTTTCCGGCATCCCGACCTGTTGCCGAGCCCTGACGACTATGCCCCGGCGGCGGCCGATTTGGCGGCCGCCCAGACTCTCTTCTCGACGCGTGGGTGGCTCGATCGCCCGGCCGAATATCATCAGAGCCCCTCCGCACCGGAGGATGTGCGGGCCTGGCACGAGCGCGCCCTCGGCCTCAGCTACGAGCACGTCACGTTCACGAGCGGCTGGGAGCCGTATCCCGAGGAACCGGGGCGAAGCAGGTGGCTCAGCCACGAGGCCAACCACACCGTTCACGCGTGGGTGTCGCGAGCTCCGGGTCGAGAGCACCAATGCTGGCTCGTCTGCGCCCACGGCTTCGGCATGGGGACGGGTGCCTCGACGGACTTGCGCGCATTCCGTGCGACACAGCTGCATCGTCGGGGCATCAACGTCGTCGTACCCGTGCTTCCCCTCCACGGCCCGCGGGCGTCGGGCCGGGTGCGAGGCGAGGACCTCATGACCATCGACCTGATTGACAGCATGCACGGCATGGCTCAGGCCACCTGGGACCTACGCCGGGTCATCCGTTGGTTGCGGGAGAGCCAGGGAGCCACCACCGTCGGACTGATCGGCTACTCGCTCGGGGCGCTGGTGGCCGCGCTCGTCGCCTCCCTCGAGGACGACCTGGCGTGCGTCATCGCCGGGATCCCCGTGGTCAGCCTGCCGGAGCTCTTCCGCCGGCACAGTCCCCCGGACATCGCCCGGTTGGCGGACGCCTACGGAGTCCTGGGGCAAGCGGCCGACGACGCACACCGCGTTGTCTCGCCGTTGGCGATGGACTGCCAGGTCCCTTTCGATCGTCGCTTCATCTTCGCCGGCCTGGGCGACCGGATGTCGACGTTCGGCCAGGCCCGGCGGTTGTGGCTGCACTGGGGCCGACCCTCCCTGGCCACCTACGCCGGCGGCCACGTCGGCTTCTTCTGGTCGCGCGCAGTCCGAAAGCTCGTGGACGATGCGCTCACCCATTCGTTCCCGGCGCTCTGACCCGGATGACCACTACGGACTAGCCGCCGGGGCTCCGCCGGGGCTCCGCCGGGAACGCGCCGGAACCGGACGTCTGGACACACGGCCCTGGCGCGCGGCGGCCTCCACGAGCTCGGCCAGTGCCCCTGGTACGGCGTCGGCCATGTCCCACACCCGGGGCACGAGGTCAGGGCAGGTGATGATGCCGAAGCCGACCCGATCCTCTTCTGACAACACGGTCACGTTGAGCCCAGCCCCGTCGGTGATGGGCCCCAGGGGGTAGAGACCCACCAGGCGGGCGCCGGCCATGTAGAGGGGGACGGGCGGTCCCGGCACGTTGGAAAGGATGAGGTTGTGCACGACGCGATGATGGTCGGCGAGGTGCAGAGTGGAATACAGGCGGGCGCCGAGAGCAAAGGCGTTGAGCCAGAAGTGCTCGGCCCAGCGCATGAGAGTGTCAGCGCCGACCATCCGATGGATCTCCTTGGCCCGGGAATTGGCAGCGGCGATGACGCGGAGCCGCTCGACGGGGTCCTTTTCGTCGGTGGCCAGGGTCGAGAACATCACCGATACCTTGGTCATACCCCCCCGATCGGCCGTCTGATCGTGGACGGACACGGGTGCCGCGGCCAGGAGTGAACGATCGGGGAGTTCGCCACGGTCTTCGAGGTAACGACGAAGTGCCCCACCCACGACGGCGGTCACCACGTCGTTGACGGTGACTCCGAAAGCATCCTTCACCGTCTTGATATCGGCCAGGGCGACCTCGGTGACGGCGACCGATCGGCGTGCGGTGATGGTGGCGTTGAACAGGGTGCGCGGCGCCGTGAACGGCTTGGTCATCGGCGTGCCGGTGTCTCCCTGCCGCCCCAGTCGCCACAGGGTGGTGGCCAGGCGGAAGGCGGTCGCCGGCACGAGTCGGGCCAGCTCGAGGGGCTCGGCCAGCCGAGCGGTCATGGTGCGCGCCAGCAGCTCGAGTGGGCTCGGTGGCTGCTGCGCCGGCCGCTCATCGGACGAAAGGGTCGGGGTCGGCGGCACGGGCTCGAGGTCGAGCATCTGCCCCATCATGCTGGCTCCCGAGACGCCGTCGATGGTCGAGTGGTGCATCTTCACGAGGATGGCCACACGTCCGTCCGCCAGTCCCTCGATCACCCACAATTCCCAGAGGGGTCGGTCTCGGCGCAGCTGCCAGCTGGCGATGTCGCCGACGACGTTGGCCAGCGACCGTTCGTCACCGGGAGGTTCGAGGACGACGCGATGGAGATGGCGATCGATGTCGAGGTCCGGGTCGTCGACCCAGAAGGGTCGGCCCAGGTTGAACGGCACCTTGGCCAGCTTCTGGCGGACGGAGGGAATCTCGGAGAGGCGCTCGAAAACCATGGAGCGGATCCGGTCGTACGAATAGCCGGAAGGCATCGTGGAAGGATCGAGGAGCAGCAATCCGCAGACCTGCATGTGCATGGTCGGGGTCTCGCAGTAGAGAAACGCCGCGTCGAGTCCTCCGACCTGCTCCATCAGCCTGTCCCCATGCCCATGCCGACCCCCGCCTCCTGGCGACCGGACGGAACTGTCCTCTCATAGCGTCGCCTACGCCCACGCTCCGGCAGTAGAGGATTTGGTCCCGAACCTGGACGTGTCGCCGGAAAATCAGGCGATCCGTATTGTTTACCTACGCAAGGTCAGTTTACGGTTCTCCCGGAAGTGGGCTGGGAGGGCTCACCGTGACCGGAGGAGGGGATCGTGGCCGACGCGTTCGAGGGGGCTCAAGTGCTGATCACCGGTGGGTCGTCCGGGATCGGGGCAGGACTGGCCGAATCCTTCGCCGCCGCCGGGGCGACCGTGGGGATCGCCGCCCGGCGTCAGGATCGCCTGGCCGAGGTGCTGGAGCGCTGCCGGGCCCATGCCCCGGACTCCAGGATGTGGGCCGTCGACCTGGCTGACGATGACGCCGTCGACCGGTTGGCGCACGACGCCGTGGAGGACCTGGGCGGGGTCGACATCCTGGTCAACAACGCCGGCATCCCCAAGCGCCGCCACGTGACGCACCTCGACCCGGCCACGGTGGCGGCGGTGATGGCCATCAACTATCTGTCCCCGGTGCGCCTCACCCTGGGACTCCTTCCTCAGATGCTGGCCAGGGGATCAGGGCGCATCGTGTCCGTGTCGTCGGTCGCCGCCCCGTTGAGCTCTCCCGGAGAAGCGGCCTACGACGCCTCGAAGGCCGCTCTGGCTGTGTTCTCCGAGGCCATGGCGGTCGACCTCTGGGACACCGGGGTCAAGGTCACGGTCGTGTACCCCGGCGTGGTCGACACCGAGCTGTTCACTCTTCCCGACAACGATCCGTTCACCGCCGGGGTGGAGGCGATCCCGGTGGACGAAGCCGTCCGGACGATCATGGACGGGATCGCCGCCGGCGCGCTGTCGATCTACGTGCCCGAGTACTTCGCCCAATTCGCGTCGGGCAAGGCCCAGAACGTCGAGGGTTTCCTCGCCGGCGCGGCGGAATTCGTGCGGGCCCAGGCGCGGGACGCCGCAGAGAGGTAGACGGCAACGATGGGCCGCCGAAATCCGAAGGGGATGGAGACCCGCGACCGGATCATGACGGTGGCGTTGGAGCTGTTCGCCGAGAGCGGCTTCACCGCTGTCACCATGGAAGAGATCGCCGCATCGGCGGGCGTGACCAAGGGCGCGGTCTACTACTGGTTCGCCGACAAGGACGATCTCGGCCGCGACCTCCAGCACGACCTCTTCGAGCGGCTCACGGCGACCGCTCTGACGGAGTTCAATGCCGATGGCGACATCGTCGCCAATATGCGCTACGCCTTCGATGCGTTCCTCCGGGCCCTCGGCACCCTCGGACACGCCCGGTTCTTTCTGCGCGACGCGTGGACGATCCCGGCCCTCGACGAAGGCGGCCGACGCGACCAGGAGGCCGCCGTCGCACTGGTCCAGGGGGTCCTGGCGGCGGCGATGTCCCGCGGTGAGATCGTCCCCCTGGACCCAGAAGCCCTGGCCCGGGTCCTGCTCGGGGCCTGGGTGGAGGCCACCCTGCATGTTCTGACCACCGGTGAACGCGAGCCCACGGTCACCGTCGTCGAGCACCTGATCGAATCCCTGCGCGCCGATGCATCGTCTCTGAGCACGGTGGTCACGGGCGGGGCACATCACCGATCGCCGAAGGAAAGGAAGCCGTCATGAACACGTCCCCCATGGCCAAGCGCGACGCCGCGCACCTGATCCACCCGGTCACCTCGCCGCGTGAGATGAGCAGCGTCGGACCGCGGATCGTCGTCGAGGCCGACGGATGGTGGCTCACCGATGACCAGGGGCATCGGATCATCGACGGATTCGCCGGCCTGTGGTGCGTGGCCGTCGGCCACGGCCGCCGTCGGATCATCGACGCCATCGCCGAACAGCTCGGGACCCTGGACTACTTCACCATCTTCCACGGACAGTCCCACCCGCGGGCCATCGAGCTGGCGGAGAAGATCGCGTCGCAGTTCCCGCCCGAGATCGGCCTCAACCACGTGATGTTCGCCTCCGGTGGGTCGGAGGCGAACGAGACGAACTTCAAGCTGGTGCGGATGTACTGGGCGCTCAAGGGTGAGGAGCGGCGCAAGACCATTGTGGCCCGGCACCACGGCTACCACGGACTGACCATCGCCACCATGTCGGCGACCGGCATCATGCCCATGCACTGGAACTTCGGACCCGTGGCAGAAGGTTTCGCACACATCCCCGCCCCCTACTGCTATCGCTGCGAGCTCGGCCTCACGTTCCCCGATTGCGGGCTGGCCTGCGCCAGGTCGCTCGAGGAGTACGTCGAGGAGCAGGGACCCGACAGCGTCGGCGCGTTCATCGCCGAACCGGTCATCGGCGCCGGTGGCATCATCCCTCCTCCGCCCGGCTACTTCGAGGAGATCCGACGGATCTGCGACCGCCACGACATCCTCTTCATCGCCGACGAGGTCGTCTGCGGCTTCGGCCGGACCGGCACCCTGTTCGGGTTCGAGCACTTCGGGGCGCCACCGGACATCGTGACCCTGGCCAAGGGACTCACGAGTGGCTACCAGCCGCTCGGGGCATCGGTGGTGTCGGACAAGGTCTGGGAGACCATCTCCGAGCGGCTCCCGGACCGGATGCCCCTCAGTCACGGCTTCACCTACATGGGCCATCCGGCGGGGTGTGCCGCCGCCCTGGCCAATCTGGCCATCATCGAGGAGGAAGGGCTCGTCGCCAACGCGGCCGACGTCGGCGGGTACCTCCTCGGCCGGTTGAAGGAGCTCGAACGCTTCGAGACGGTCGGGCAGGTGCGCGGCCTCGGGCTCATGGTCGGCGTCGAGCTCGTGGCCGACGCCACCACGGGACGGGGCTTCGCCAACCCCCACCAGGCGTGCGAGATGGTGGAGCACGAGGCGTGGGCCCGGGGCCTGTACTGCCGGGCCATGGGACTCGAGGTCGTCGGCCTGGCGCCGCCGCTCACCATCGACCGCCCGACGGTCGACCGGATGGTCGAGATCCTGGCGGAGTCGATCGAGGCGATGGAGGCGGCCGTGATGCCCGGAGAGCGCGCCCGCGCCGCCCGGCCGACGGTGCACGTCGCCGACGCCGCCGAGTTCTTCGGCGACGTCCTGCCGGCGAAGGTCGACCCCGATGCGGCCAAGGGGCTCGACCTCGTCGTCCAGTTCGTATTGGCCGGGAAGGGCGGCGGGATCTGGCTTCTCGAGGTGCACGACGGCTCGGTCACGGTCACCACCCCCACCGGTCCGAGCCCCGACGCGGCGGCCACCGTGCGGGCCAGCGCGGCGGACTTCACCAAGATCGTGAACGGCGAGCTGTCCGGGGCGGACGCCTTCATCTCCCAGCAGCTGGCCGTCGACGGGGACCTGGATGCGGCCGCCGGCCTGATGGCCCTGGGCATCCTGTAGCGACCGGCTGAGGGCAGGCACGCACGATGACGGCCCGGGTGTTTTCCGGTGGGCGGATCCTGCCCATGTCATCGTCGGGGATGCCGGCCGACGTCGTCGTCATCGACGGCGACCGCATCGTGGCGGTGGGCGGGCGGGACGTGGCCCGGAGCTTCCCGGACGCGGTCGTCGAGGACCTCGGCGGACGGATCCTGTGCCCCGGCTTCATCGACGCTCACCACCACCTGTCGATCAGCGCGCTCCAACCCCGCTGGGCCGATCTCACCGCCGCCGCCACCATGGAGGAGGTCGGCGTCGCCTTGGCCGACCACGCCGCCCGTGAGCCCGAAGGGGCCTGGATCCGAGGGGCGGGCTGGACCGATCTGGGCACCGGTCTCGTCCCGCACCGTCACGACCTCGACGCCCTCGGTCTCGACCGACCGGTCATCGTGGCCCACTACAGCCTCCACCAGGCCGTGGTCGACTCCCGCGGCCTCGACGAGCTCGGCATCGGACGGACGTCGTCCGATCCGACGGGCGGTGTCATCGGCCGCGACCCGGACGGGTCCCCCGACGGCCTGCTCGTCGAGCGCGCCTGGAGCGAAGCCCACGCCCGCTCGCTGGCTCCGTTCTCGGATCCCGACCGGTGGGCCGACCATATCGAGGTAGCGGCGCGCCGGCTGCTGCGCGACGGGATCACCGCCGTCCATGACGCGGCCTGCGCTCCGCCGGCCGAGGCTGCCTACCGGACGCTCGCCGCCGGCGGCCGGCTCCCGATATCGGTGCTCGTGATGCCCCATCCCACCGCCCTGCTCGGCGCCCCGGAGACCGCCCGGCTGTCGGGGCCTCCGACCGGTGACGGAGATCGCCAGGTACGGGTCGGCCCCATCAAGCTCTTCGCCGACGGCGGCGTCCTGCCGGCGATCGACGTGCATCTCGGTGGAGAGCCCTTGCGGGTCGGAACCCTGTTCTCCGGTCTCGCCGAGGATGTCGAGCTCGCCGTCTCGCGGGACTTTCGTGTCGCGGTGCACGCCATCGGGAATGCCGGGCTCTCGGGAGCGCTCGACGCCTTCGAGGCGACTGCCCGGCGGCACCCGGACGTCGATCACCGGTTCCGGGTCGAACACGCCTGCCTGGCCTCCGCCCCGCAACTTGCCCGGTTGGCCCGCGTGGGGGGAGTGGCGGTGGTCCAGCCCGGGTTCCTCCACCATCTCGGCCGAGCCGTCGAAGGGGTCACCTTCGACGACGCCACCTGGTTGCCCTTCGCCGACATCCGTCGATCCGGTGCCGTGATGGCGGCCTCGTCCGACGCACCGTGCACTTTCCACGATCCCCTACGGGCGGCCGGGAACGGAGCCAGCCGTCGGACCGGTTCGGGGGCGGTGCTGGATCTCGGTCAGGCGGTCACCTACGAGGACTGGCTGTGGGCCTACACGGCGGGTGCGGCGTATGCCGGTAGCCAGGAGGCCGAGAGAGGCGCCCTGGTGCCCGGTCTGCTGGCCGACCTGGTGGTGCTCGAAGGCGCGCTCGACGCCGACCACCCGCCGCGTGTGGCCGAGACGTGGGTCGCCGGCGACCTCGCGTACCGGGCACGGGCGCCCGGCGGGTGATGAAGACGGAGCGACATCCGTGAACGTCTCGCTCGTCACCGACCCGCGGCGTGACGACTACACCGGCGTGCTGGCGCGCCGGTATGGCGGCGACCCGTTCTTCGTCCATCCCGACATCGGCTTTCTGAGCCGGGTGCTGGACGCCCGATCGGCGTTCCTGGCCCGGGGGAAGGCCCGGGCCTTCGCCGTGCGCGACGGGAGCGCCCGGCCGGTCGCCTTCGCCGTGGCCTTCGTCGATCCCGGCCTGCAGAGCAAGACCGGCGCGGCCACCGGTAGCATCGGGTTCTTCGAAGCACTCGACGAGCCCGGTGCCCGTGCCGTGCTCGACGCGGCGTGCACCTGGCTGGCCGCCCTGGGCGTCACCGAGGTGTGGGCGCCGTTCAACGCCAACCCCTACAACCGGATGGGCGCACGCGAGGACCACTTCGACGAGCCGGCGTTCATCGGCTGCGCCCATGACCCACCGACCACACGGGACTTCCTCCTGGCCGCCGGTTTCGAGCTGGTGAACCGGTATCTCAACTTCGCCATCGATCTGGCGGCCCGACCATGGCAAGGCGTGGAGACGGTGGTGGCCGGGGTGGAGTTCCGTGGGGTGTCACGTCTCCATTTCCGGCGCGAGGTGCTCAGTTATGTCCGCCTTCACAACGCCGCCTTTCGCAGCGTCTGGGGTGAGGTCGAGATCAGCGAGGCCGAGGCGCTCCAGATGCTGATGCGCTCGCGGCTCGCCGTCGAGCCCCGGTTGTTCCGGTTCGCCGTGGTGGACGGCGCCGACGTGGGATTCGTGCTCTGCATGCCCGATCTCAATGCCGTCCTGGCCCCGCTCCACGTACCCCTCACCTCGCTGAGGGGCGTCGCCCGGATCGTCCGCGCCAGACGGCGCGCACGCGGCGTCGGCCTGTTGTCGCTGGCGGTGGCACCCGAGCATCAGGGCCGGGGCATCGGAACCGCGCTCGTGGGGGCGGCGTGCCGAGCCGCCGCCGAGCGGGGCTCCACGGCCTTTGAGTACGCTCTGGTCGCCGAGAACAACGGACCGTCGAAGGCGACCGCCGCTCGCTTCGGCGGAACGCCGTGCCGTCGTTTCGGCATCTACCGCCGAACCCTCGCCTGAGCGACGGCCCTCCGGCCGGGATGACGCGTCGAAACGCTCTACGTTGGGTCCGTGGATTCTGGACGCGGGCCCCGACCATGGGGATAGGCGAGGGGCGGGCGTCGGCTCGTATCGGCACCGTGGCCGACGCCCGACGGCTGGCCCGTCGCCGGGTGCCGGGACCGGTGTGGGACTACCTCGAGGGTGGCGCCGGCGCCGAAACGACGCTGGCCGCCAACCTCGATGCCTTCGCCCAGGTCGAGTTCCGCCCCCGGGTGGCGGCCAGTCCGGGCACCCCGGCCCCCGATCTCAGCACCACCGTGTTGGGGACGGAGGTCTCGATGCCCCTGTTGCTCAGCCCCGTGGGGTTCACCCGGATGATGGACACGGCCGGCGATGTGGCGGCCGCCGGCGCCGCCGGCGCGGCCGGGACCATCATGACCCTGAGCTCCATGTCGGGCCACACGATCGCCGAAGTGGGAGCGGCGGCCACGGGACCGGCATGGTTCCAGCTGTACTTCCTCGGCGGACGGGCCGGGGCCGAACAGCTGGTCGACCGGGCCCAGAGGGCCGGCTACCGGGCGCTGGTGGTCACGTTGGACACCCCGGTGCCCGGCAACCGCGAGCGGGACCTGCGCCACGGCCTCACCCCACCGCTGCAGTTGGACAGGCGCACCGTCACCAAGATGATCCCCCGGGTGCTGCCCCGTCCCCGGTGGCTTCTCGACACCGCCCGGGACCACTTCCAGCTCGACCTGGTGAACGCCAGCTCACTCGAGCTCGACGGCACCACGATGTCGAGCGCCGAGGCTCTGCTCTACTGGCTGGCCACGCCCGCTCGCTGGGAGGACTTCGCCTGGCTGCGCCGGCAGTGGGACGGCCCCATCCTGGCCAAGGGCCTCGTCACCGCCGATGACGCCCGCCGGGCCGTCGACGCCGGAGCCGATGCCGTGATCGTCTCCAACCACGGTGGGCGGCAACTCGATGGGGTGGCCCCCTCCCTGGTCGCGCTGGTGGAGGTGGTGGCGGCCGTGGGCGATCAGGTCGAGGTTCTCGTCGACGGCGGGGTGCGGCGCGGAGCCGATGTGGTCAAAGCGGTGGCGCTGGGGGCCAGGGCGGCCATGGCCGGCCGGGCGTGGGCCTATGGGCTCGCCGCCGCGGGCCGGCCCGGCATCGACCGGGTGCTCGCACTGTTGCGCCAGGACATCGACCGGACCATGCGGCTGGCCGGGGCGGCCACCGTGGCTGACATCGACGCCACCCTCGTGCGCGTCCCGGCCGGGTGGGGGCGCTGAACCGTCTCGGCGGTCAGCGCGGAGGAACTCAACCCTTCACCGCTCCGGCCGTCAGCCCCCGGACGAGCTGCTTCTGAAAGACCAGGAGCAACACGAAGATCGGCAGGGCGGCCAGGAGTGTCCCGGCGAAGACGACGTTGATCTGATTGAAGTTTGTCGTGCTCAACTGGCGCAAGCCGATCTGGACGGTACGAACGCTGTTGGTCTGGGTCACGATGAGGGGCCAGAGATACTGATTCCAAGCTCCGAGGAAGGCGAAGATACCGAAGGCGGCGATCACCGGTCTATTGAGCGGAAGCACGACCCGCGTCAAGAAGCGGAGATGGCCATAGCCGTCGAGCGTTGCCGCGTCGCGCAGGTCGCGGGGTAGGCCGAGAAAAGACTGGCGGAAGAGGAAGGCCCCGAGTCCGGTGGCCAGGAAGGGCACGACCAGGGCAGGAAAGCTGTTGAACCAGCCGAACGCTTCGATGGTCTCGTAATTGGGGATGATCGTCGCCTCCATCGGCACCATCAGAGTCGCCAGGCAGATCATGAAGATCGTGCGCTGGAACGGGAAGCGGACGAAGGCGAAGGCGTAGCCGGCGAGGATGGACGTGACGAGCTGCGCCGTCGTGATGATGACGGTGACGATGGCACTGTTGCGCAGGTAGATGCCCATGTGGGCTTCGCTGAAGGCGGTGGCGAAGGATCCCCATTGAGGATGGGTGGGGAACAACGTGGGTGGGCGGGCACCGATCTGATGAGGCGATAAGAGGGCATTGACCAAGGTGATGTAGATCGGAAAGCCGACCACGACGGTCATGGCCAGAAGCAGGAACAGGCGGATCCCCCGCCTGACAACACGCTTCGCCCTCGTGTGCCGGCGAGGTGTGCCGTTACTGGACATAGAAGACGCGCCGTTGGAAGTACCAGAACTGCACGAAGGTCAGGATCAGGAGTATGGAGAACAGAGCCACCGAGAGAACGGCCGCGTAGCCGGCGTTGTTGTACTGGAACGCCTGTTGGTACAGGTCGTAGATGAGCACCAGCGTGTGATGGTTGGGGCCGCCCTGGGTGAGTATGTCGATCTGTCCGAAGGCCTGGAACCCCCCTATCACCCCGATGATCACGGCGAAGAAGATCATGGGGGAGAGGAGGGGCAGGATAATGCGGCGAAAGCGGGTCCACGAGGCGGCACCATCGATACGCGCCGCTTCGAGAAGGTCATCGGGGACCGACTGCAGCGCCGCGCTCATCAGGATGAACGTGAACCCGATGTTCTGCCAGATGGTGACGACCGACACCGCCGGCAGGGCCAGGGATGAACTCTGCAGCACGCCGCTCCCGCCCCGTTGGCCGAGCCAGTAGCTGAGCAGGCCGACCTGAGGATCGAGGAGCGTGAAGAAGATGACCGATGCAACGGCGGTCGATGTCGCCACGGTCGAGGAGAAGATGGTGCGGAAGATGCGTATGCCGGCCATCCGTTGGTTGGCCAACGTGGCCAGTGCGAGCCCGAGAACCAGACCGCCCGGCACCGTATAGAGCACGAATTGTACGGTGCGCCACAGACTGTCTCGGAAATCAGCCGATGAGAAGACTGATCTGTATTGCGACAATCCGACGTAGCGTGCCGGAAGATTGGGGGTGGGAGGGGTGGCGAAGAAGCCGAGGTAGGCCGTCTTCACGAGGGGGTAGAACACGAAGATGGCGAAAATGACGACAGCCGGGAGCACGAACAGATAGCCCACCCCCGCCTCGCGTACGACCCGGCTCAGGCGCCGACTATGCATCGATACGATCACCGGTCGAAGGGTCGAACAAATGCAACGCCCCCGTAGCGGTGAGTGTCACACTGTCGCCGGTGTGAATGAGCACCTGATCTCGGCCCAGCCGGACCATGACGAGGCGGCCGTCGGGCAACCGGCAGGCGATGTGCTGCTCGTGGCCGAGAGACTCGACCAGACTGACCGTGGCGGCGATGGTGCCGGCCGGATCGATGGCGAGCGCCTCGGGTCGCACCCCGACCACTGTTTCGGTCAACCCCAGCCTGCGCAGAGCACTGGCGTGGGCCGGTGACAGCAGCAGGCGCCCACCCGGGACATCGACGAGAGCTTCGTCACCACTCTGCACGACACGGCCGCGCAGGATGTTCATCGGCGGGCTGCCGATGAACCCGGCGACGAAGGCGTTGGCCGGCCGGTCGTGAACGACCTGAGGAGTGTCGACCTGCTGGAGCACGCCGTTGTTCATGATGGCGATCCGATGCCCCATGGTCATGGCCTCGATCTGATCATGGGTGACATACATGATCGTGATGCCGAGTCGGGCGTGCAGCTCGACCAGTTCGGCGCGCATTTCGACCCGCAACTGGGCATCGAGGTTGGACAGTGGTTCGTCCATGAGAAAGACGCGGGGGCGCCGGACGATGGCCCGGGCCAGGGCCACGCGCTGGCGTTGTCCCCCCGACAATTGCACCGGCTTTCGGTCGAGCAGCTCGTCGAGGCGCAGGCTGAGGGCCACCTCGGCCACCAGGCGCTTTCGCTCGGCGACGGGGACCCGTCGGGACCGCAATGGGAATTCGATGTTACGGGCCACGCTGAGGTGCGGATACAGGGCGTAGGTCTGGAAGACCATGGCCACATCACGGTCCTTCGGGTCCACGTCGTTGACTTCTTCGTCACCGATACGGATGATGCCCGCCGAGGGGGTTTCGAGCCCTGCCACCAGCCGGAGCACCGTCGACTTACCGCATCCTGACGGGCCCAGGAGGGCCAGGAATTCGCCGGCCTGGGCCTCGAGTGTGAGGTCGGACACGGCGCTGACCTCGCCGAAGTACTTGCTGACGGACTGCAGGGCGACCGATGACGCCGCCGGCGGTCCGAACGTCAACCCTTCCGTCGCAGGGTTACCGGGGTGCACCACCGAGCCCACCACCGCAGCCTCTCAGACCCGGGCGTTGTAGCTCGATATGTCCTGATTGGACGCACTGGCGGCTTGGGCCAATGCTGCATTCGGGTCGGCACCCGAGGCGAGCGATGTTATGGCGTCATCGATGTTGTTGCTCACCTGGGCAAAGGCGCCGAGGACAGCGCCGGCGGTGGCGGGGTCCCTGGGGCTGGCCAGGATCTGCTCGTAGGCGACGCGGTACCCCGGAACCTTCTGCCAGGCGTCGACCAGGTCCGGGATCTTCGTCGCTGACTTGCGGATGGGTATATATCCGGTGCCGACCGCCCAGGCGGCCTGTTGCGGGGGATCGGTGAGGAACTTCGTGAACTGCCAGGCCGCGTCCTGGTGCTCCGGGGAGGACTTCGACACCATGTACAGCCCGGCACCGCCCACGAAGACGCCGCCGCCGGGCGCCGAAGAAGTGGGAAGTGGGCCGATACCGAGTTTCACCTTCGGGTAGGTATTGAGGACGCTGAGGATGGTACCGATGGCGGCCGACGTGTCGAAGGTCATGGGGGCGATCCGGTTGCCGATGGCGAAGAGATTGTCGTACGTGGTGCCCGAGGTCGACTGAGCCAGCTTGTCGGCGTACATGCTCGCCCACCACCGGAAAATGGACTTTCCCAGTGGGTCGTCGAAAGAGACGGCCGTGGCCCGCCCCTGGCGACCGTTGCTGTTGTCGACGAGATCCCCTCCTCCCAGCGCCACCAGGAGCTGGAAGGTGGAGTCGGTGACCTTGAGGCTCATCCCGTACTTCTCCGTGCCGGTGCTGATGATCTTCTGGGCGGCACTGCGCAGGTCGTCGAGAGTCGCCGGTGGCGACGCCGGATCGAGACCGGCGGAACCAAAGGCGTCCTGGTCGTAGAAGAGAACCTGGCTCGAGATGTTGAAAGGCATCGCCCACAGCGTCCCCTTCACGGTGAAGAACTCCACCGTCGACGAGATGAAGTCGGACATGTCGTAGTGCTCGGCGTCCACCGCGTTCTGGGCGGGCACGATGCTCTGACTGTCGATCAGGATCTGGAGATCCGAGGTCTCCATCTGGACGAGGTCGGGCAGGGTACCTCCGCTCAATGCCGTCGTATACGCCGTCAGGGTGTCCGTATAGCTGTTCTGGTTCACCAGATTCACCTTCACGTCGTTCTGAGACGCGTTGAACTGGTTGGTCAGATTCGTGATGGACGTGAGGTTGGCGGAGATCATCGAGTGCCACATCGTGATGACCACCGGCTTCGCCGAGGCCCGGGCGGCCGCCCCGAGGGGGAACGACCCCGACGACGCCGGGCCGGAGGTGGTTGTGGTCGAACGGGTGGAGGGTGACGAACAGGCGCCCAGAGCGGCACCCGCCCCCCCTGCCGCCAGCAGGCCGAGCAATTGTCGACGCCCCAGGGGACGCTCGAAGAGTGAACCGGCGTCTGATCCCGCGGTCATGTGACCCCTTCTCCTTGACGCGGCCAGCGCGACGTCCGGTTTGCCGCGTCCTCCTCGACAGCGTAGGGCCGGACCTCCCGTACGGAGAGGGATCGTCCGCCTGGTAGGTCCCGGCCGCTCGTGACCGGCCCACGAGGTGGCGGGGCTGCTCCCGGTCCCGCCGGACTACCGAAATTCATCGGGGGAAGAGGTGTCCGCCGATTTTCTCAAGCACCCCGCGCCCACCTCACCAGCCGGGCCATCCCGGGGGGAGGTTTCCGGTGGGAGGGTCGTTCTGGGCGATTCCCGGCGGCGCACCCAACGAGGCCAGGAATTGCGAGAAATTGGCCCCGAACGCCGTCGAGTTGTCGCCGGAGAACTGCCCGGCGTCGGCGGCCATGGTGTTGCCGTCACCGGACGGATCGGCCCAGCCGGTTTCGATGCCGACCGGACCCTCGAACATGGTGCCGAGAACGGTGCTCGACGACACCGACTGCCCCACGGCGACCAGCGGATCGATGTCCTCGGCGGCGTAGACGACGAGGCCGCTGGCCGGTCCGTCACTCAGGCGGTAGGTGATGAAGGTCCCGCCCGGCCAACCCGAGTTGACCGTGCTCAGGACCACACCGTCCCCGATGGCGTAGATGGGGCCGTACCCGCTGTAGTCCACGCCCTGGTCGATCCGTTCCGGCGTCAGGGCGGAGATACCCCGCAGGGGGTCGGCGTAGGAGCCCGGCGAGGGGTTGAACGTCACGGTGACGGGATGGGACTCCTGGGTCTGGGCGGCCTGGGCCTGGGCGGCCTGGGCCTGGGCGGCCTTGGCGGCCTGGGCCTGGGCGGCCTTGGCGGCCATGGCTTCCTCCTCCGCCTGCTCGGCCGCCTGGCGTTGCCGGGCGGCGGCCGCCAGAAGGGCCGCGAGGTTGCCCTTGGCCTGCGCCAGCAGAGCGTCGTCGTTGGTGAGAGCGACCTGGGCCGCCTGACGTTGACCGGCCAGCTGGTGGACGTCGGCGTCGGCTTGGGCCTGTTCGGACCGCAGCTGGGTCTCGGCGGACTCGGTCTTCTGCTTGTCGACGTTGACGGCGTCGACGGCGTTGTCGAGGCCGTCGGAGGCGACCCGCATGTACTCCTGCTTGCTCACCTGCGCGCTGGAGTCTCCCAGGTCGAACATGGACAGCGCCGCGTCCTGGCCGGCACCGGTCATGTAGCTGTTCAGAGCCAGTTGCCGGAGGACACGGTTGCCCTGCGCCTCGACGCGGCGGTCGGATTCGAGCCGCGCCTGGACGGCGGCCAGTTGGGCCGTCACCGCCGCCTGGTGCGCCTGGGCCTTGTCGTAGCCGACGACCAGTTGTTGGACCAGCGCGCCGTCCTGGGCGATGCGCTGTCCCAGCTGGGTGATCTGGGCCTGGTCCGATTTGGCATCGGCCTGCGCAGGCCCCGATCGGAGCGCCACCGTGGCTGCCACAGCCAAGCTGAGCACGACGGGGAGTGTGACGGCACGCGCCAGGACCCGGCCAAGCCCGCGGCGATGACGCCGAACGCGGGCGTTGGGGTCCCTGGCCCCACGATGTCCCGGCATAACGGACGGAGAGGTTATTCCGATCGAAGGCCAAGATCCATAGTCAGCCGCGCCTCAGGCACGGGAAAGCTGCCCGATCCATGCGGTCAGCCGGCGCACCGTGTGCCCCGGGCCGGGAGAGAATCGCTCACGAGGTAGTCGCCGACCACCGTCCGCATGCAGGCGTTCGTCGACCCGTTGAGCAACCAGCTGTGCCCGTAGCCCACGAAGGTGACCAGACGCCCGCCGATGGCCGAGGTGAGGTCGCGGGCCGCCGCGTAGGGGGTGTTGGGGTCGCCGGTGTTGCCGATGACGAGGGGCGTGGGGGCACCATTCGGATGGAGATGGGCGACCGGCCCCCGGTCGCCGGTCCACCCCGGGCAGGCGATGAGATTGTTGGCCACCGCTTCGGCACCCCCGAGCGGGTCGCGCGCCGCCAACGACCGGGCCAGGGCGGCCGTGGCCGTCGCGTCGGGGTGGGTGGCGGCATCGTTGCAGGTGATGGTCCACAGCGGTCCGACCAGTGACTGTCCGTTGAGGTCGGTCTCCAAGGTCACCGCCACCGCGCGCAGCGGCGCCCCGTCGCCGGCGGCAGCCGAGGCCAGGGCCGGGAAGTAGCCCGGGGTGAGGCCCGGGACGGAGAGATAGAGGAGGGTGGCGGTGGTGAGGTCGCCCCCGGTGACCGGTGTGGTGTCGCCTCCGCCCGGTGCCGGGAGTGGTGACCGGGCCAGCCTCTGCTCGAGATCGCGGTAGAGGGTGACCGGATGGGCTCCGAGGGGGCAGCCCGCAGTGGCGGTGCAACGGCGCAGGTCGTACTGGATGGCGTTCTCGATGGCCGGCGCCTCCAGGACGGCGTCGGTGGTGAGGCTGAGGTTGGCGTCGACGGCACCGTCGAGCACCATCGACCGGACGTGGGTCGGGAACAGCTGCCGGTAGACGGACCCGAGGACGGTCCCGTAGGAGAGGCCGTAGTAGTTGATCCGTCCGGCGCCGAGCGCCACCCTCAGCCGGTTCATGTCCCGGGCCGAATTGGTGGTGGTCACGGTCGGGAACAGAGCCGGGTAGGCGGAGCGACAGGAACGCTCGAGGTTGGCGAAGACCCGGGTGGCCGCCACCGTGCCGGCCACGGCACTGCCCGCCGCGGCCACGGAGGGTCCGCACAGGAGCGGTTCGCTCGACCCCGTTCCCCTCTCGTCGAAACTGACCAGGGTGAATCGGTGGCGGACGACGGCGGGCACGGAGAGGGCCAACAGGGGGAGGATGAGCACCCCGCTCTCCCCCGGACCACCGGGATTGACGATGACGACACCCTTGCTGTGGGCGACGGGATGTTCGATGACGGCCAGGCGCAGTGAACCTCGGGACGGATGTCGGTAGTCGAGCGGAACGGGGAGCGTGCCGCACCGGTACCCCGCCGTGTGCGGGCAGGGCGACCAGGCGATGCGGGCGGGGGGCACCGGGGAGGCGGAGGCGCCGGTGCCGGGGACGAGCGGCGGGGCGAGCAGAACGCCGGCGAGCATGCCGACGGCGACGATGATCACCGAGCCACGCCCCCTCATGGGCGCCGACCCTATCCAGTCGGGGGCGCCTCAGAGCGCCGGGAGCTGCTCCGTCTCGCGCTCGAGCGGGGTGTCGGCCAGCGGCTCGGCCAGGCCCACGAAGACGGCCATGGCCGGGTCGGACGACTTGGCCTCGAAGGCACGGCGCAGGTCCGTCACGCCCAGGCCGTCGGGGTCACAGGACGGGCACTCGTTGAAGGGGGAGGTGGAGGTGGCCGTCGGGTAGTGGGGGAAGACCCCGGCCTCGATCCCGGCCACCATGGTCCCGATGGTGGCACCCACCTTGTCGAGGACATCGGGGGTGACCGGGTAGCCGACCCGGTCGAACTTCCCCTTGGCCGAGACGAACCAGTACTCGGCGATGACTGCGGTCAAGGGGGCACCGCGGAGCATGCGGGCGGCCTGGCCGTAGACGGCGAGCTGGAGCCTCTGGCCCTGGGCGTCGGGGTTGTCCTCGGACAGGTCCCCGTAGCCGCGCGAACTCCCCGTCTTGTAGTCCACGACGTGGATGGTGCCGTCGTCGGCCACGTCGACCCGGTCTGCCATCCCCCTGAATTGGACGGACCGCCCGTCGGGGAGGGGTATGGCGATGGTGCTCAAGGATGAGTGGGGGAGGCCGAAGGCCAGCTCGGCCGCCACCGGTCGGGTGCCGTGGGCCGTGCGGTGGTCGGAGTCGGCCCGCAGGAAACGGTCGAGGTCGGCCAGGATGCGCTTCTTGTCCCGCTTCCAGAAGACGGCCCGACCGGTGAGGCCGTGGGTCTCGTAGCGGGCGCAGATCCCCTCGCCGATCTGCATCAGGCGTTCCCGGTCGGCCGCCGACCACGGTTCCGTCGGCGCCGGTTGTCCGGCCGGCGGGCGGGCCAGGACCTCGGTGATGAACACCTCCAGCGCCTCGTGGACGAGCGATCCCCAGTCGCGCGGTGAGATCTGGAGCTGGTCCTCGGGGTTCTCCACATCCTCCACCCGGAGGATGGACTGGAGGAGGTAGGCGAACGGGCAACCGGCCCACGTCTCGAGCCTGGTGGCCGACGTGGGCTGGTCGGCCGGTGAGGGGATGGCCAGCCCGGCCAGGTTCCCGTCGAAGCGGGTGAAGCGATCGGACCGACGGGCCGCCACCACGCCGGCCCCCGTGTCCAACGTGGCGTCGCCGGCCGCCGCCAGCGCCGGGGCGCTCAACCTGGTGGAGCCCTGGCCCATGAGGAGACGGAGCCGGTGCTCCTGCTCGTTGGCCGGGAACGCCACGTGCCGGAGTCCGCCGTCGAAGGAGGCGACGTGGGCCAGCCAGGGCCGGTCACCGGTGAGCAGCTCGTCGGACCACCAGCGTTCGCCGGCGAGAGCGGAGGCGATCGCCAGGACCCAGCGCGACGGGACCCGCTCGATGTTGCGGCGGAGATCACCACGCGGCACGCACAGGACATGGCGCGACGCGCCGGCCAGCGCCGCCAGGAGCTGGCGGTGCTGACGTTCCACGCTGCTGGCGCGCAGAGGCAGCTCCTCACCCGTGGCCTCGCGCTCGTGGTCCGGAAGCAGCGAGTCGTCACGGGTGGGCGACGGGAAGAGCCCTTCGGCCAGACCGAGGACGACGACCAGATCGAGATCGAGACCGACGCCCATGGCGATCGAGCCGACCAGCACCCCCTCGCCCATGCGTCCGACCCGGCCGAGGTCGGCCTCGAGCTCCAACTCGATGGTCCGGGTGAAGACGTCGAGGGCCACCGACTCCTCGACGGCGTCGAGGCAGGCCAGCCGGTCGAGGGCGCGCTCGACCCGCTCGGCCGCCTTCTGTTCCGCCATCGGCCAGGTGGCCCGTCGCCTTTCACTGCCGAACAGGTTCGCCACGTGCCGACGGGCCCAGGCCACCCGTTCCCCCCACGGCCGGGGCCGGGCCGCCGCCTCCGCCAGGTCGTCGATCAGCCCCAGGACGAAGGCCCGGAGATCGCGCCCCGGGCCGCCTTCTGGCGGGAACGCCCGGCCCGCCAGTCCGGCGAGTCGGGGTCCGCCTCGTCGCGCGTCGCCTCGGCGTCGAGATCGTCGGCCAGGGTGGCCAACCGGAGGTCCCAGTCGCGGCGTCCGCCCACCACCCCGGCGTCGCGCGACAGTCGCTCCCAGGCCGTGACGGGGATGGCGCCCCCGTCACGACGGAGCCGGGCCCCGGCCAACCAGGCGAAGACCTCCTCACGCCGGAACCCGCTCTCCGGGAGCTCGAACAGCTGGAGCAGCGTCCGGCCGGCCACCCGGGCCGTGAGCGGCATCACCGCCGCACCGTTGAGGGGGATGCCGGCGGCGGTCAGCTGCTCGTGGGCCAGCCGGGCATAGGGCTCGGGGGAGGCGTGCAGGATGGCCATCCGGTCGAGCGGTGTCCCGGCCCGTGCCGCATCGACGACGGCCCGCACCGCCACCCGGACCTCCTCGTCGCAGTCCGACACGGTGACGATCCGCGTCCGGCCGGCATCGACGATGGCCATGGGTTCGACGGGCGCGCCACGGCCCCCGGCCCCGTTGCCGCCGATGCGTCGCACCGAGAGATCGACCTCGGCGTCGGCCCGCCTGTCGCCGGTGCTCCCGGCCAGCACCACCAGGTCACCCAGTTCGCCGATCGTCTTCAGAATCGACCCCCCGTGCCGGGAAAGCCGCTCGGGCAGGTGGACGACGACGGTCCCGAGACGACGGGCCGCCGCCTCGCTCGAGCGCAGCGTCTCGATGGCGCTGTCGATCAGGTCCTCCTCGTCGTACCAGTCCGACTCGAGTCGGGTCCGGGCGGCGCGATGGAGTCGAACGACGTCGGCGGCACGATCACTTCTCCGGGCCAACGCGTCGAGTGCGCCGTCGGAGAGGTCGCGGAGCTCCCGGTAGGCGGCGATCAGCGCCGTCTCGGTCGCCGCGTGGCCGGCGACCGGTGCGAAGATCCCGGGTCGCTCCGCCAGAGCCGCCCGGAGCGCAGCCGCGATGACCGGCGTGGAAACGGGACGGCGCCCGGCCCCGGCCAGGGGGGAAGAACCGAGCAGCTCGGCCATGCGGTAGACGGTGAGGAACGAGACGGCCGCCAGGCCGATCCCCGGGCTGCAGACGGGCCCGAGTGCACCCGATGCCAGCAGCCGGCGCGTCGCCACTCCGAGGTAGTTCGAGGGAACGACGACGGTGACCGGCGTGAGCGGACCGCCACCCTTCGCCCTACTGATCGCCGAGCGCAACGCTTCGGCCGCCGGAGGCCCGTATCCCACACGTGTGACCTCGACGCTCACGACTCCGATGGTAGGCGATGGCTATGACGGTGCCGCAGGTTGTGATTGCGCCCTTGAAGATCGGCTCGAGGAGGGGGGCGCGCACCCGGTTGTCACGCGCCGGAGCCGCCCTCCAGCTGATCGAGATTGATGGCTCCGCTCGGTATGGCAGGCGGCCGTGCCGACGAGTACTGGTCGAACGTGATCATGCCGGCTTCCCCGGGCCCCCCGACCAGCTCGATCATGTAGGGACGGCCGCTGTCGGCGACATAGAGCGTCCCCTTGCGGGTGGAATCGGTCAAGGCGACGACCGACTGACCGTCGATCGTCGTCACCGGGCCCTTGTGCAACGTTCCTGTGGGTTGGATGTTGGCAATCAGGTTCGGCAGGTTGAAGAGTCCGGCCAGGCCTCCGAAATCCTTGTTCCCGGTGGTCGTCTGCAGCCACTTGCTGCCGAGCAGCTGGCCGGCCGCCGCGCTGCCGGAGAGCTTCGACATCGTCGCTTCGCTTCCCTTCAGATAGACGGTCTTTCCCGACAGGATGATCTGGAACGTCGCTCCGTTGTCGGAGATCGTTCCCCCGCTTCGCCCCGACGAGTCGACGAAGTCGAGGCCGACCTTGTCGCTCCCTGACGTGATGCGCCCGGAGATGTGCACACTCGAGGCCGATTCGGTGGCGCTCTTGGCGTCGGAGAAGATCTGAACGGCCGACTTGGATGCTTCACCGTTGGTCGGGTTCGATGAGCCACAGGCGGCCAGGAAGGCCATGATTCCGAGCATTCCCAGGACGAGCAGTCGGACGGGGCGTGTCGATGACGCGGTCATCGTGGCAGCGTACCGGTTGCGCCCTGATCGGGCCCTGCTCCACGGCCTCGTCGCCATCCGATTCCGGGCCCGTCGGGCAACGGTCGGTTGCCGTTCGGTACGCTGGTCCGACACGGCGCGGGAGACGGCCGACGGAAGGGGGCGGCGGTGTCGAGGACTCGGACGATGTCGCGTCACGCCCGGCCCCGAACCGATGTCACCGGGGCCTGGGCCCCGTGGCACCGGCTCTTCATCGCCCTCGGCCTCGTGTTCGTTGCCCTGGCCCCGGCGGCGGGCGCCCAGGCGGCCGGTAGCCGCGCCGCCCGATCCGGAGCACCGCACCAGCACGGGCACTCCGGAGAGCGGCCGACGGCCTTCTAGGCAACCGGCTACTTCACCACGACGCACGCGCACGGTCGATGGTTCTTCGTCACACCGACCGGCCAGCCCTTCTTCTCGACCGGGGTCGACCATGTCACGTCAGATCCCGACACCGACCAGACGACCGGCCGGTGTCCCTACTGCGAGACGATCCAGAGCCAGTACCCGAGTACGTCCGCGTGGGAGTCGGCCACCGTGGCGCAGCTCAGATCGTGGGGGTTCAACAGCCTCGGCCCCTTCAGCGACGACGGCGAGTTCGCGGGCCAGATGCCCTATACCGTCCAACTGTCGATGGCGACCGGGGATGACTGGTTCGCACCGTCGTTCGTGGCCAACGCCGACGAGGTGGCCGCCACCCAGGTCGCACCCCTGGCCGGCGACCCCGACCTGATCGGCTGGTACACGGACAGCGAGCTGACATGGGGGCCGGACATCACGAACGACAGAACCGAGCTCCAGGACTATCTGAAGTTGCCCGCCGGCTCTCCCGGTCTGGCCGTCGCGCAGCACGTACGTCGGGCGCCCCAACGAGTTCCTCTACGCCCTCGCCACCCGGTACTTCCAGGTGACGACCGCCGCCATCCGTCTGTACGACCCCCACCACCTGATCCTGGGGGTCAAGGCGGAGGGTCAGTACATTCAGCCCCAGCTCCTGGAGGCGGCCCGCCGTTACGTGAACGTGTTCAGCATCGACGACTACACCCTTCAGCCGGGTTTCGCCCACGGCATCCACACCCTGTGGCCGCAGTACCTCCCGGTGACGGCGAACTTCGCCAGTTTCGAGAAGTACGCCAAGACGCCGATCATGGTGGCCGAGTACTCCTTCATCGGCAAGACCCCCCAGACGCCGGACACCGTTCCGGGCGTCTACGCGGTCTATCCGACCCAGGCGGCCCGGGCGCTCGCCTACGCCGGGTACATCGCGCCCCTGTACGAGGACGCGCCGTGGGTGGTGGGTGACGAATGGTTCGAATACGTCGACGAACCGCAGGGGGGACGTGTCCCCGACGGTGAGAACGACAATTTCGGCCTCGTGAACGTCGAGAATCAGCCCTATGACGACCTGGTGACCCAGATGGAGATCATGCACTCGATCGCTCCCGACCGCCTGGTCCAGTCCGGCCCGATGTGCGACGCGTGGGCCCAGGGCGGGAGTGGCGTCGTCTGCACGGCCACGATGTCCCTGGTGAGCTACCCCCTGGAAGTCGTGGGGACCGCCCTGGCGAACGGCACCCAGGGCCAGGGCTACCGCGACGAGGTGGTCGCCGCAGGAGGGAGACCCCGCTACACCTACACGATCCAACAGGGATCGCTTCCCCAGGGACTGCGCCTGCAGAGCACGACGGGGGAGATCACCGGCAAGCCCGAGGCAAGTGGCACGTACACGGTGACCGTAGAGGTCACCGACTCGACCACGCCGGCGCCGGAGACGGCCACCCAGACCCTGTCACTGGACGTCGCGCCGCGTCCTTGACTCCCGCCCGGCGCGTCGGGTCTACATTGCTCGTGCCGGCTCGCCTCTCCGAGGAGAGCGGAGTCCTCCATCGAAAGGAGGAGAAACGTGCTCGTCGGGGGCAAGGCGGGTGAGCTCGACGGCGTGTCGTGCGGCGGTCCGTCTTCTTGCATCTCCGTCGGGACGGTGCGCTCGAGGACGATGATCGAATCGTGGAACGGCCAGGTTTGGTCGGTCACGAAGAGCCCCACGATTCCCGGCGCCAATTACGCCCAGTTGCTGGGAGTGTCCTGCGTGGGTGCGACGACCTGCGTCGCGACCGGGTACTTCTCCACGGGCTCGGTGGGGGAGAACACCCTGGTCGAATCGTCCAACCCCTGACCTGCGTCACCGGGTTGCCCTGGGACTCGGTCGTCAACGCGCCGCGTCCTCGACGTGTAGGACGCCCGATCGCCCCTCGACGAGGGATGCGGCGATGGTGCTCGGTCAGCTCAAGAGGGCCTGGATGTCGTCCGCCGTCATGGCCCCGGATGTGAAATCACCGGCGTCCATGACATTGGCGAACAGAGCCGCCTTCTTGGCCTTGAGGGCCATGACCTTCTCCTCCAGGGTGTCCTTGGCCACCAGGCGGTAGACCATGACCTTCTTGGTCTGGCCGATGCGGTGGGTGCGATCGACCGCCTGGGCCTCAACGGCCGGATTCCACCAGGGGTCGAGGATGATGCAGTAGTCGGCCTCGGTGAGATTGAGGCCGAAGCCACCGGCTTTGAGGCTGATGAGGAAGACGGGAGCGGTCCCGGTCCGGAAGCTGGCAATGACGTCGTCGCGTTTGCGGGTTCTGCCGTCGAGGTAGCAGTAGCCGATCCCGGCCTGATCGATCCGTTGGCGGGCCAGGGTCAGGAATCGGGTGAACTGGCTGAAGACGAGCACGCGGTGCCCGTCGGCGACGATGTCCTCGAGCATGTCCATGAGACCGTCGAGCTTGGTGGAGGGAACCTTGGCGTGCTTGGCGTCGACGAGTGACATGTCGAGGCTCGCCTGGCGGAGGAGCGTGAGGGAGCGGAAGATCTCGAATCGGTTCTTCTGCATGTCCCCGAGGAGCCCGAGGACTTTCTGACGCTCCCGTTGGAGGTAGGTCTGGTAGAGCTTCTTGTGCTTCGGATTGAGATCGAGCTCGAGAACCTGCTCCTGCTTCTCGGGGAGGTCTCTGACGACCTCCTCTTTGGTCCGGCGCAGGATGATGGGACGGACACGCCGGCGCAGCTGGTCCAGCCGCTCGGTGTCGGCCTTCTTCTCGATCGGTGTCCGGTAGTGATCGGTGAAACGGTCGGGGCTGGTGAAGAGACCCGGCGCCGTTATGGACAGCAGCGACCACAGCTCCATCAGATTGTTCTCGATGGGTGTCCCGGTCATGGCCACCTTGAACGGCACCGGTAGAACCTTGGCCTTCTGGTACGCATGCGAGGTCCGGTTCTTGGCGAACTGGGCTTCGTCGAGGAAGAGGCCGGCCCAGGGAAGCGCCGCATAGTCGTCGTACTCGAGGCGGAAGAGGGCGTACGACGTGATGACGAGGTCGGCCTCGGCGGCCAGTTTCTCCAGGGCCACACCCCGGCGTCCCTCGGTCTCGGTGATGGTGACGACGCTCAGTCCGGGGGCGAACCTCCGGCATTCGGCTGCCCAGTTGCCGACGACGCTCGTCGGGGCCACCACCAGGTAGGGGGACCCGGTGAGGTCACGTTCCTTCGTGTGGCACATGAGGGCCAGTGCCTGGATGGTCTTCCCGAGCCCCATGTCGTCGGCCAGGACACCGCCGAGTCGGTGTTCGTAGAGGTAGGCCAACCAGTTGAACCCGGTCAGCTGGTACGGGCGGAGGGTGGCGTCGAGGCCTTCGGGGACGGGGTGCTCGATCCTGGTACTCGCCTCGGTGAGCGCCCGCACCGAGTCCTCCCAGGCGCGGGCCTGGGCGGTGACGACCCCGAGACGCTGGAGGTCTTCCCACAGGCTGGCCTGGACGCGACTGAGGCGGATGCCGTCGGCCGGGTCGTCGCCGAGCTCTCGTGCCTCGGCGATGAGTTCGGCCAGTTGGCGGAGTTCCTGGCGGTCGAGTGAGAAGAACGTCCCCGAGGGGAGGATGAGATGCGACTGCTCCTCGGCCAGGGCCACGAAGAGCTCGGTGAAGGGGACGTCCTCGCCGTCGACGGTGACCGTGACCGCCAGGTCGAACCAGTCCCTGTCGTCCGACGGGGAGCCACCCAGACTGACGACCGGTGGGTCGAGGACCTCCCGGTACTCGAGGACCGTGCCGTCCTGCTCGATCTCCACCCCTTCGATCTCGGAGAGGGCGGGGAGGAGCTCGGAGACGAAGCGCACGGCGGGCATGGCCTGGAGGAAGACCTCCGGGGCCAGGCGCTCACCGAAGAGGGTGGTCTCGAACAGCTCGGGCACGGAGCCGACCATCGCCGTCACCCGGTCGATGATGGCGTTCTCGGCCACGTGGTCGCCGGTACCCTTCGACACGTCCCAGAGCCCTTCCCTCGCCCCCGATGCTCCGGCCCCTCGCGTCCAGGTCAACTCCAGGCGGTGACCCTCGTAGTGCTGGACGGAGAGCACGATGCCCGGCGGAGGGAGCTCGGGAAGGTCGACGGACCCGTTGCTCGAACGGACGTCGATCCGGCGCCGCAACCGCGGGTAGAAGTCGCGGAGGAAACGCTTCTCGTCGCGCTGGGGCACTCCGAGGGGTGTCGATCCGAGGAAGCGACGAAGGTCCTCGTCCACCGGTGCCGCGAACGGGGCCAGGCTGAGACGGGCACCGGCTCCCGGCGGGTCGTTTCGGTCGTCCCACCAGGCGATGCCGTGGGACGGCTTCCCGACCAGGAGGGACGATCCGAGGGGAACCTCCTGGTCGTCGACCTCGACACAGGGCCGCAGCGCCAGCCCGACATCGTCCCGGGTGGCGTCGAGGGTGACGGAAGCGGGACCGACCCGGAGGTCGACGGTCAGGGCCTCGCGTCCGGCTTGGAGCAGTGGCAACTCCAGGTCCCGGGCCTCGATGAGCAGGTCCCACAGACGGCGGCTCTTGATGGTCTCGAGCCAGACGACCTCGTCCGACGAGCTGTAGGAGGACCGTCCGCTGGACAAGCGGCTCAGGGCCAGGAGCTCGGTGAGAGCGGCGAGATGTTCAGCACTCCGGCCCGGTACTGAGCGCCGGAAGGAGATGTACTCGAGCCTCGACCATGAGATCCCCGTCCTCACCCAGTTCCCGTTGTAACTCCGCAGAACCGGTCGGATCCGAATCCCCGGCGCCGTTGAGTTCGATCGCACCGCCGTCTTGGGCGGTGTCATGACCAGCTCGAACTGGAGTCCGATCTCGCTCGGCTCTGACCGGCCGGGCCCCGATCCGGTTGCGGCCATCAGCGTGTGGAGTGGGCCTTCCCAGCCCGGCGGTTTGGTCGGCTTGGCGGCAGGCTTTCGATCGGGTCCGACCCGGGGCGTCGTGGCGGAGACCTTCCGGGCGGGGCGTCGACCGGCGCTCTTCGGATCCGTCGTCTTCGAAACGGCGCCCCGGGAGGCCGACGGTTGAGGGCTGCAGGCGATGAGAAGAGCGACGGCGTGCTTGCAGTTGATCCCCATCGGGCAGCTGCAGGTGGCGTCGATGTCCACGATTCGGTCCGACGTCGATCTCCTCACGACGACCGAGACCGAGTAGGGGAATCGGTCGCCGCCCTGGACCTCACCGGACAGGCTTGTCCGATCGTTCGTCCACTGACCGCCTCGGACCGCCCCTTGGCGGGCATAGGCCCGTCCCCGGGCGAAGGTCGTCGACCCCACGACCCTCGTCAGGATCCTCTCGTCGGCCGGCGTGAGCACGCTGTTGCTCTCCTCGGGTCTCTGGACCTACGGGATGACGGTAGTGCCTGGCCGTAACACCGACAGCCGCCTCACGGAGACCAGTCCCTGTGGCCCCGCTCGGGGTCGGAAGTCCGACCGATGCGGACGGTGACGTCGCAACGATGACGCCATGGTCGTGCCGGTGGGGGCCGACGGGTGTCGGGTGACGAAGTCGCACGCGAAGCTCGTTGACTTGCAGGGACGACTCTCGTAGAGTCTGCGCCGCACATCCGGGAAGAGCCACTCTGGCCGTTGGCGGTAGCGGCCCTGGGGACAGCGAAATGAAGAGGTTGATCGGCGGTCTCCTCGCGGTTGCGGTGCTGTTCTTGGTGACGGCCCCGGTCGCCGACTCCGGGAAAGCCTTCGCCGAAGACAATGGAGTCGGCCGAACGCCGGCCATGGGGTGGAGCAGTTGGAGCTTCTATGGTCACGACCCGACCCTGCACGCCGTGGAAGCCCAGGCCGAAGCGATGGTGCGTGACGGGCTCAAAAAGGCCGGGTACACCTACGTCCTGGTCGATGACTACTGGTACGTCTGCCCCGGCTCCCAAGGCCCGGATGTCGGCAAGTACGGTCACTGGGTCGTCAGCACGTCGCGGTTTCCCGACCAGGGGAGGTTGAACGGGATCGAGGCCTTGGTCCGTTACGTCCATCACCTCGGACTGAAGTTCGGTCTCTACGTCACCCCCGGGATCTCCAAACAGGCGGTCGCCGAGAACACCCGTATCAAAGGAACCTCCTACACGGCGGATGAGATCGCCACCAAGAACCCGGAGGCCGGCTACAACTGCGGCGGAATGGTCGGGATCGACTACGCCAAGCCGGGGGCGCAGGCCTTCGTCAACTCCTGGGCGGACGAGTTCGCCTCCTGGGGCGTCGACTACCTGAAGATAGATGGCGTCGGCACCGGTGACATCCCCGACGTCAAGGCGTGGTCGAGGGCTCTCCGCCAGACGGGACGGCCGATCTACCTCGCGCTGTCCAACCGTTTGAGCATCAAGGACGCCGCCACGTGGAAGAGGTTGTCCGACAGTTGGCGTACCGGTCCCGACATCAATTGCTACTGCGGGCCCGCCAGCGCCGACTCCGGGGCAGCCTTCGCCTATCCCCTGACCATCTGGTATTGGGTGGCAACTCGCTTCGATCAGGTGGCGCAGTGGGCTCCGTACGGTGGGCCCGGGGGCTACAACGACTACGACTCACTGGAGATCGGCAATGGGATCCATGACGGCCTGAACCCGGCTCAGCGGCAGGCCTATATGAGCTTGTGGGCGCTCGGGTCCGCGCCGCTCATCCTGGGGGCCGATCTGACTCATCTGAACAAGCTCGACCGGACGGACCTCATCAATAGGTCGGTCATCTCGGTCGACCAGGATGGGATCGACGCCGTCCGGGTCGCTGACGGTTCCAGCTCTCAGGTCTTCGCGAAGACCGAGCACGACGGCGACGTGGTGGTCGGTCTGTTCAACACGTCCGCTGCGCCCGAAGTGGTCTCCACGACCGCCAAGGCCCTGGGCCTGTCGACCAAGGGCACCTACGAGCTGGACAACCTGTGGACGCACCACTCGGTCACGTCGTCCGGCAGCACGATCGCCGCCGAAGTTCCCCCCTACGGAGTGGTCCTCTACGGGGTCCGGAAGAGGTAAGTATAGGGGAATCTCTATAAAGATCTAAACAGGGTAGAGTGCGGTGGCGATGACCGGTGTCGAGCGGAACGGCAGCAGAAGAACGTGGACAACGGCTGCCTTGTTCGTGTCAACGCTGGCTCTGTGTTTCGGAACAGGAGGCCAGGCACGAGCCGCAACGGAGGCGAAGGTCTCCGACGGGGCGGTCACCACCAGCTGTTCCAGGTCCACCTTCGCCCTCGAACCACTCGCCGAGGCCAGGCGTCAGGCGGAGGAGATGCTGAAGCGGATGACACTCAGCCAGGAGGTCACCTTGATGCACGGTGTCGGGCAGTCGGCCGCCCCGTCCGGGACCATCGGTGCGACGGCGGCCATTCCCGGCCTGCACATCCCGGCGATCAACGCGCAGGACGGTCCCGGGGGCATCGGCGACGGCGTCACCGGCGCCACCCAGCTGCCGGCCCCTGAGGCACTGGCCGCCACGTTCGATCCGACAGCGGCGGCCTGTTACGGACAGGTCATCGGTACCGAGGCCCGAGCAAAGGGAATCAACCTCGTCTACGGCCCGACGGTGAACATCGTCCGCGTTCCCCAATGGGGCCGAGCCTTCGAGGCGCTCGGGGAGGACCCGACCTTGACCGGGGCCATGGGATCGGCCGAAGTCGACGGTATCCAGCGGGCCGGCACGATGGCACAGGTCAAGCACTACGCCGTCTACAACCAGGAGACCAGTCGCAACACGCGGCAGGACGACGCCATCGTGAGCACCAAGGCGCTCCAGGAGATCTACGTGCGAGCCTGGGACCAGATCGTCCAAGCGGGCCCGAGCTCAGTGATGTGCTCCTATTCGACCATCAACGGCACCGACGCCTGCCAGGACAGAGCGCTCATCGACGGCTACCTCGACACCAAGCTCGGATTCTCGGGCTTCGTCGCCTCCGATTACGGCGCCACCCATTCCACGGTGGCCTCCGTCGAGGCCGGGCTCGACCAGGAGCAACCGGCATCGACGTACCTGGGCCCGGCTCTCGTAACCGCGGTGACGGACGGCCAGGTGAGCCGCTCCATCATCGACGACGCGGCATTGCGGGTGCTGACCCAGATGTACCGCTTCCGACTCTTTCCCGACGACTCCAAAGGATCGATAAGAGACGACGTGGCCAGTGCCGCCGACGCCGAGGTATCCGACAGTGTCGCTGAAGAGGGCACGGTCCTGCTCAAGAACGCACGCCACACCCTGCCCCTGGCGACGTCGGGCCGAGGCAGTGTCGCCGTGATCGGCCCCGCGGCCCAGGCGGATCCGGTGGGCGTGGGCGGTGGGAGCGCGACGGTCACGGCGTCCGATGTCGTCACCCCGCTGGCGGGAATCCGCGCCGCCCTCGGAGCGAAGAAGCCCGTCACCTACACGCCAGGACTCCCCGAACCCGATGAGTTCACGACCATTCCGGCCACCAGCCTGAGCGCCCCGTATCCGACACCGGGGAATCCGTACTCCCTCTCCGCCACCCTTACCGCCCCACAGACCGGCACCTACGAGCTGGCCTACTCCGAGCCCGCCTTTTACGTGCCCTCGACGCTCTACCTCGACAATCGGCCGGTCGCCGTCAACCCCGGTACGCCGCCCCGAGCTACCTCTGTCGCCACCGTGGACCTGACGGCAGGTCAGGCCTACACGCTCAGAGGGCCGGTCCAAGGTCTCACATGGGTGACCCCGGGACAGATCACGCACGACATCGACCAAGCCGTTGCCGCCGCCACGGGGGCGTCGGCGGTGGTGGTGGTCGTGGGGGACGGGCAGGAGTCCGAGGCGGCTGACCGGGTCGACCTGACGCTTCCGGCGGATCAGGACCAATTGGTCGAGGCCGCCGCCGCCGCCAACCGCCATACCGTGGTGGCGATCGACGCCGGCGGACCGGTTGTCATGCCGTGGCTCGGCCGGGTCTCGTCGGTGCTCGATGCCTGGTATCCGGGCCAGACCGACGGAACGGCACTGGCGGCGCTCCTCTTCGGTCAGGCCGATCCATCGGGCCATCTGCCCATGACGTTCCCGACGGCAACGACGAGGAGTCCTGTTTCCTCTCCCGCACGGTTCCCCGGCACCGACGGCAAGGTGGACTACTCCGAGGGTGTCGACGTCGGCTACCGGTGGTACGAGGCCACCGGGACGACACCACTGTTCCCCTTCGGCTTCGGCCTCTCGTACACGACCTTCCGGTACGGCGATCCCGAGGTGCAGGTGCGCCGACGGAGCGGCCAGCCGGTGGTCACGGCGACGGTCCGGGTCACGAACACCGGACGCAGAGCCGGTGCCGACGTGGTCCAGCTCTACCTCGGACAGCCAAAGGTGACGGCGAATCCCCCTCGCCAGTTGGAGGCATTCCGCCGGGTGTCGCTCGAGGCCGGGAAGTCCCAGTCGGTCACGTTCACACTGCAAGCGAAACAGCTCGCCTACTACGATGCTGCCCGTGGATCCTGGCGTGTCGCCGCGGGGACCTATCGGATCTGGATGGGCGACTCCTCCGCCTTGACCGATCTACCCGCACGAGGTCATCTACAGGTAGAGCGGGCGGAAGGGGAAGCATGACCGAGCTCTATGACCCGTATTCGCACGAACTGCACGAGGATCCCTACCCCGTCTACCGCACACTCCGCGACGAGCATCCGCTCTACTACTGCGAGGCCCGAGGCGTCTGGGCCCTGAGCCGCTTCGACGACGTGTGGGACGCCGTGCACGACCCGAAGACCTTCTGCTCCGGGCAAGGCGTCTTCCCGGGCATGGGTGAATACAACCCCGATCAGATGCTGCCCGTGATGATCATGATGGATCCTCCCCGCCACACCCAGCTCCGGAGCCTCGTGAACCGGGCCTTCACCAGGCGCCGGATTGCCGAACGTGAAGAGGCGATCCGAGGGATCGCCCGGGATCTGGTCGAGGCCCTGGCGGACGCCGGTGGCGGCGACATGGTCGAGGACCTGGCCAAGCCCCTGCCGACGATCGTCATCGCCGATCTTCTCGGCGTGCCCCGGGAAGACCGCAAGACGTTTCGGCGCTGGTCGGACCAGTTGGTTCAGGACAACCCCGACGACCCGACGGCAGCGGCCATGGCCATGGAGGCGGGAGCCAGTCTTCTCGCCTATTTCGCCGACCTCATCGCCGAACGGCGCCGATCGCCCCGTGACGATCTCCTGACGGCCCTCATCACGGCGGAGATCGAGGACGAGCATCTGAGCGAAGACGAACTCTTCGGGATGTGCGTCCTCCTGCTCGTGGCCGGGAACGAGACGACGACCAACCTGGTGAGCAACAGTGCCGTCCTCTTTGCCCGACACCCTGATCAGTGGCGGGCGATCGTCGCCGATCCCTCTCTGCTGCCTGGCGCGATCGAAGAGAGCCTCCGTTGTGACTCCCCCGTCCAGGCGCTGGCCAGGACGTTGACCCGCCCGGTCGAGATCCACGGGACGACGATGGACGAAGGGGACAAGGTTCTGTTGGTCTACGGGTCGGCCAATCGGGACGACCGCGAGTTCCCCGAGCCGGATACCTTCGACATCGAACGGACCGTCGAGCGACAACTCGCCTTCGGCCATGGCATCCACTTCTGTCTCGGCGCCCCTCTGGCCCGTCTCGAGGCGCAGATCGCCTACTCCGAACTCCTCCGTCGTTCACCGCAGTGGACGGTCACAGGCGCTCCCGAGCGGTTGCACTCGGGGCCGATTCGAGGGCTGGTGCACCTGCCGGTCTCGATGAACGGGTAAGGCGAGTCGGGTGGCGAGCACACGTGAGCAGGATCCAATGAAAATCGCCATAACTATCTGAGAAGACTAGAGATCGGGCCGATCGACGACGGAGTCCAGATCGGGGATCCAGCGCCTCATGAAGGTGTCGAACATGGGGACGGTGAAGTCGATCTCGCCCCACCGGGGCGAGTAGCACACGGCCTTCTTGATGAGGCCGTCGCGGGTGGGACCCAGGGCCGTCGTCTTCTTGCCCAGCAGCGCCGCCACCGCCCCCGACCGGACGGGGCCGGGCGCGAGCTCGGCCATGGCCCGGAGGTAGGCCCGCTCGGGGTCGGAGGTCCGACCGGTGCGGACGCGGAAGAAGCCGTCGTCGAGCTCGGCCGTGGCCACCGGGATGGACCGCTCGACGTCCCCCAGATCGATGGTGTCGGGGCCGTCGGCGGCGTCCCAGGCCTGGGACCCGAATTCCTGGAGGAAGTAGGGGAAGCCCTGGGTGACCTCGACCACCCGGAGCACGGCGTCGTCGGTCCAGGACACCCCCTCGTCGGCGGCGGGGACCTGGAGGGCTTCGGCCGCCTGGGCGGCGTCCAGGGAGCCGATGACGGGGAAGGTGAACATGCGCTCGGCGTAGGACTTGGCCTCGCCGGTGAGGGCGGCCAGGGAGGGGAGCCCGGCGCCGGCGATCGTGATGGGCAGCGTCAGCTGGGCGGCCCGGTGGAGCCCCATGACGAGGGCCTCCAGGATCTCGGCCTTCACGTAGTGGAGCTCGTCGACGGTGATGAAGACCCCGGTGTCGTGGTCGCGGGCCACCTCGCCCAGCTCGGTGAAGAGGCCGGCCAGGTCGGTGGCCAGATCGCCGGAGTCGGCCGGCCCCGAGACGGCGTCGACGTCGAGGGACAGCTCCGGTCCGTTCGGGAGGCGGACACTGAAGGCCTTCAGGACGCCGAGGGCCCGGCGGACCCGCTCGCCGATCCGGCGCCGGGCGTCCATGGCCAGGAGCACCCGGCGGAAGGCCGAGGCCAGCCGGACGGGGAGGTCCCCGTCCTCGTTGACCTCGACGTGCTCGTGGAAGTAGCCGCGGCCCTGGGCCAGCTGCTCGAACTCGTTCAGGAGGACCGTCTTCCCCACCCCGCGGAGACCGGTGAGCATGGCCGAGCGCCCGTCACGGCCGAGCCGGAGGCGCTGGAGGGCTATGTCCATGGCCTCTATCTCGCGTTCCCGCCCCACGAGAGCCGGCGGCCGGGTACCGGCGCCGGGACTGTAGGGGTTCCGGACCGGGTCCACACCATGAGTCTAGCTATTTTACAACTATCTACTGAAATACTTATAAATAGAGTGGCGGCCGCCTTCTATTAGACGGGCGCGATGGCACCTTCAGGTTGCACTCACAAGGCAGTCCTTGACCCGAGGCAATCTCACGGTGATGCGTGACTTGAACTGGTCTGTAGGCGGGGTTCTGTCCTCCCGAGAGAAGACCTTGACAGTGTTCCCGGTCGGATCGCGTCGGTTGGTCGGTCGGTCGGCGGACACCGCCATCTCATGAAGGCAGGATGGGTGGGCGACGACATTGAGAAGGCCCAGATGACCGCCCTAGATGAGATTGTCGGCACGGACAGGCTCAGTCCGGCGAGTAGGGCCCGGTCAGCCGGTCGAGGCGCAGGCCGAACGACCTACTGGCGAAGGACCGCAACCTCGTGACGGAAGATGACGACCTCGAATTTCAGATCGGGGGTGTCACTTGCCCGCAGTCGCAGGAGGTTGAGCACCCGGAGACATCGCGACTCCCCTGCTCAGGGCCGGTGCATGACATATCCGGCACCCACACCCACATATGGCGATCCTCGATTCACTGAAGTGACCCGTCAGTAGTGATGCATCTGACGCAGAGGGGGTAACGCATCTGACTCGGTCATCGTTTCCGGTGGGGCGGGAGTGAGGACTTGCCTCCCCAGTCAGCGGAAGTCGTGATCGGTGGTCATCGGGAGGCGGGGGCGATGGACCTGGCAGCGCAGCGTCGAAGCGGATTGCGGGCGGGTCGGGGCGGATGGCGGGCGCGTCTCGGGCAGGCGCGGTGGCGGATCGTCGTGGCCCTCGCCGTGGGCGGTCCGATCGGGGTCCTCGGGACCGTCGTCCCGAGCCAGGTGGCCAGCGCCGACACGGCCACCGTGGCTACCGCGCCGCAGTTCCCGGAGGTCGTCCTGGGTGACGGGAACACCGATGGTGCCACCGTGACGGGCGACTCGACGTACGGGAGCCCCACCGGGACGGTGAGCTTCTACGCCTGTGGTCCGACGACCACCGCCCAGCCGTGCACCTCCCAGTCCGACCCGGTGGGGACTGCCGTTCAGCTGACCCCGGGACCGAACGACACGGCCACGGCCGGGTCGGTGGCTTTCACGGCCGACGCCCCCGGAACCTGGTGCTTCGGCGGCTACTACTCGGGGGACTCCAACTACGGAGCCGGCTCCGACACCAGCACCGACGAATGCTTCGATGTGACCGAACAGCCCTCCTCCACCTCCCCGGCCGCCTGGGGCTGGGGGAATTACCCCGGGAACGACTCGGGGAACAGCGAGATCCCGGTGTCGGTGTCGACCGGGACGGGGAAAGGGAACCTGCCGACCGGGGTGAGCGTCACCGCCGTGGCCGCCGGGGCCGACGGCGCCGACCTGGCTCTCACCACCGACGGGGATGTCTACGCCTGGGGCGACAACAGCTACGGCGAGCTGGGGCAGCCGATCACGGGGAAGGGCGGCCTGCTGGAGAGTGAGGTCCCCGTCCAGGTGAAGGTGCCGGGGATCGTCACCGCCGTCGCCGAAGGGGGCTCGTTCAGCCTGGCCCTCGACACCGACGGGATCGTCTACGCCTGGGGGAACAACACGCTCGGTCAACTGGGGAACGGGGCCGGGGACACGGGCGGGTCGTGTTCCCCCAATCTGCCCCCGGGCGACGTCTGTCAGTACACGCCGGTCGGCGTGAAGCTGACCAACATCCCCGGCGGTCAGATCGTCGAGGCCATCGCCGCCGAAGGCAACGGCGGACTGGTCCTGACGTCGGCCGGTGCGGTCTACGCCTGGGGCTCCACCGACGACGGCCAGCTGGGCAACGGCGCCCTCACCGGCGACGCCTGTGCGAGTGAATGCCAGGACGTGGCCGTTGCGGTGTCCCTGCCGGGAGGTGTGGCCGTCCAGGCCATCGCCGGTGGTGGCGCCTATGCCCTGGCCGAGACCACGGCCGGCGCCCTCTACGGCTGGGGGGACAACAGCTGGGGGGAGCTGGGAACCGGAAGTTACGTCGGCGACACCCCCTCCCAGGACGCCCCGTGTAACGGGAACTGCTGGTGGCTCCCGGTCGCCGTGGACCTCCCGCAGGGGGTGACGGTGAGCGGGGTGTCGGCCGGCGACGACCAGAGCATCGCCCTCTCGTCCACCGGCGCTGTCTACGGCTGGGGCGACACCACGTACGCCGAGCTCGGGACCACCAGCGGGAACGCCTGCTCCAGCAACGAGCCGACCTCGGTGTGCAACGACGTCCCCGGTGTCCTGACCAACCTGCCGGGCCCGGTGACGGTGTCGGAGGTCTCCGCCGGCTATCAGTACGACCTGGCCGTGACCTCCGCGGGAGCCGTCTATGCCTGGGGGGCCACCGCCAACGGGGAGCTGGGTGATGGCACTCTCACCGGTGACGCCTGCAGCGGGGCCTGCCAGGACACCGCCGTCCTCGATCAGCTACCCATCGTCACCCCCTGTCCGGTCTGCATCGATGCCGGAGCGCAGAGTGTGGCCATCACGTCGTCGGCCACGCCTCCCGGGGTGCTGCCCTGTTCAGTGACCCCGCTGCCGGCGTCGTGTGAGCAGGTTCCCACCACCGGGGCCAACGCCGTGCCCGACGACTGCTCGGTCGACGTGACCGTGCAGCTGTACAACCTGGTGAACACCTTCCCGCAGGGGACGCCCAATGCCCCGATTGAGGTGCAGTTCGCCCCGGGGGGCTGTTACCTGGTCAACGGGATGCTCTTTCTCCGTGGACTCCAGGACTACATCTTCGACGGGAACGGCTCGACCTTCGAGCAACAGTCGGTGTCCAGTCTCGAGATACACAACGGCGATCCGCCTCCGACCCGGGCCCCCTACTGTGCCGCTCCCAACCAGTACGGCGGGGCGTCCGACGCCGCCAACGCGCTGGCCAAGATCATCTACAACAACGGAGGTCCCCCCGACGACATCATGTGGTTCGTGGAGGGCGGCTGCGACCTCGAGTTCGGGAACATGACCATCGACGGGGCCGGTTCCACCAACGGCTCCAAGACCGAGCAGGACTCGGCCTTCGAGGTCGCCGGGGCCCAGAGGGTGCTCGTCACCGGGAACAGCATCAAGAACGTCTACGGGGACTGCGTGACGATCACCGGTCTCAACGAGGCGAATTACCCCGGCAACTACCCCTCGTCGGACGTGACGGTCACCCAGAACACGTGCCATTCGACCGGCCGAGACGGGGTCAGCGTCGTCTACGCCAACCGGGTGACCGTCGGTGGATGCTCGTCGATCGGCAATACCTGGGACACCCTGTGCGGGACGTCCTCCACCCTCGGGAACAACTTCTCCAACCTGAGCGCCGACGGCATCGACATCGAGTCGGATTCCGGCGATCCCCAGGGCGGAGAGGGGAACATCCTGGTGGCCAACAATACCTTCAAGAGTTTCGCCTACTTGGTGGCCGGGTTGACGCAGGGCCAGGTCTTCCAGTTCGCCTTCGACGACAATACGGTCGACCTCATGAAATCCTCGGTGGCACCCGAGAAGGGGGCCCCGGTCGGCCAGAACTTCACCGTCAGCGGAAATACCGCCACCGCTGCTTCGACGTGGCCCTACAACTACGACTGGAACTTCACCGACGAGATAGGCGGTCTGGTGTCGGGGAACACTGCACCCATATGCCCGTCCACCTGTCCGCCGAAGTCGCATTCCGTGCCCGATTTCATCCAGACCGGCAAGACCGCCGGAGGCTTCGCCGTGGCCAGCAACGTCCTGAACGGGAAGGTCAGCACGACGAAACCGGTGACGACGAAACTGGGAGCCTCGAGTGGTGACACCGAGTGCAACAACAAAACGCCTTCGGGAACGTCTCTCGACGACGGCAGCGGCGCCCTTCCCGCCTGCAACGCCAATCAATTGTTCCTTCCCGTCCAGCCTGTCCCCGCCGTCCTTCCGGACTTCGCCAGCGGCTCGGGACCACCGGAGGGCATGGCCCGGCGGGCCCATCACGCCAAGAAGCACCCCGGCGAGAGCCGACGAAAGGACAGTCACTCCGAGACCGGGGTGGAACCCGGGGCCGTGGCGTGCTCGAAGGTGACCGGGAGCGTCACGTTCGATCCTCCCCTGTCGAACAATTCCTGGGCGACGTCGGAGATGGCCCTGGTCCAGATCACGTTGGCGACCTGTAGTGGCTCCGGCGGGGGAGCCACTCCCACGCAGGGCGTGGCCGACATCGAGATCCCTCTGGCCTCGAGCAACTGCGCCAGCCTGTCCTCGCCCCGGACTTCCCCGACCTCGCTCGGCGTCAGTTGGTCGCCCGCCAGTCGCGGCCTCACCGAGGTCGTCTTCCCCGGGTACACGCCGACGAAGCCCAGTTTCAGCCTGGGGGGTTCGGGGACGAGCGTCCAGGGCTCCTATGCCGGCAAGGGCGCCGCCTCGACAGCCACGGTGACACTGGGCAAGACCGTGGGACAGTTGGCCAGCGCCTGCGAATCGTCGGGCGGACTGGCGAGCGCCACCATCACGGGCAACGTCAGCCTGTAGAAGGGGTGGTTAAATTAAGCGGCCATGCCTGACGACGGTGAGGTCGACGGCGACGAGGCGATCGACCCGGTGCTCCCAGGGGCGCGGCGGCACGAGGATTTCGATACTTCCTATCGAACAGGGACGCCCCCGTGGGACATCGGCCGACCCCAGGCGGCGTTCGTGCGCTTGCTCGAGACCGGCCAGATTCGGGGCCATGTGCTCGACGTGGGGTGCGGGACCGGCGAACACGCCCTGATGGCGGCGGCCGCCGGGTTCACCGCTACCGGCATCGATACGGCCCCCACCGCCATCGCACGGGCCCGGGAAAAGGCGGTGGAGCGTTCCCTCGAGGTTCGTTTCGAGGTGGGGGACGCCCTGGACCTCTCCGGCCTCGGGAGACGGTTCGACACGGTGCTCGATTGTGGGCTCTTCCACGTCTTCGACGACGACGACCGGGCCCGCTTCGTGGCCAGTCTCGGGGGCGTGGTGGTGCCCGGCGGGCGCTACTTCATGCTCTGCTTCAGCGACAGGCAACCGGGAGACTGGGGTCCGAGGCGGGTGCGCCGGGACGAGCTACGCCAGAGCTTCGCCGACGGGTGGCGGGTCGACTCCATCGAAGAGACGGTGCTGGAGATCACCATCAGCCCCGAGGGTGCCCAGGCGTGGCTGGCCTCGTTCACCCGGGTGTGATTCGGTGTCTTCGGTCGAGCAGCAGGTGAGCGCCCTGGATGGGGATTGTCGGCACCCGACTCGCCGGCGCCGTTTCGATCACGTGTCCTCTTCGGGACCTGGTGTCAGAACTTGAAGAAGTACAAGCCCCCGTCCTGCGCGTACGTGGGTGGCACGTATGTGTACGGAGCTCCGACGAGCACGTACTGTCGCCCGATCGTGGTCAGTCCGTAGCCGAAGTAGTCCCCGGGTCCGCCGTCCGCGGCGGTGAGCTCGGTCGGGTAGGTCGCCCACGTGCCCTTCTGTCCCGCGAAGACGAAGGCGGACCCGGTGGCATTGTTGGACTGGAATCCTTGGGGGGCGCCGGGAGCGTCGGTGACGATGGACTTGCCCAGCAACGCCACGTTGTAACCGAACCAGTCACGCGGGCAAACTTCGCTGGCCTGGGGCGGAAACGCGCCCATGTCTGACCATTTCCCACGCGATTGCTCCCGATTTCCCACAATGTTGTGTGCACAAGTAATGATGGAGAAGCCCCTACCTGCTGCTCCGTACGACATTCCCGGTACCTCCAGGGCAGAACTCGTATCCGTCGTCAGCGATGTCGAGTGAATGTCCGTGCCTTGGACACCGAGGGTGAGATTCGGTCGCCTCCTCGCAGAACCATGTCCTGAGCGAATGCCGCGGAGTAGTGACGGGGACCTTGGCCTCTGGTTGTGCCGGGCATCCAGGAAGAAGCTTGTTTTCGATGCTGGCTGGTGGACGAGGGGTTTGGCGAGGGCGACAACGTCTCGGTCCGCGCCGAATTGCTGGGGGTCGAGCCGGACACTCCGGCAGAGATCGAAGGTACGAAGTGGCTCTCGGCCCGAGGCCTGGGTGACCCGGTCGAACGACATCGTCGCCGAGGCGCTGCGGGAGTTCGCCGAGCTTCTGTCTATCGCCGGTGAGGACCAGTTCAGGGTCCGTGCCTACGAGAAGGCGGCTCGGGCGGTCGCCGAGCACCCCGTGGCCGTCGATGGGCTCGACGAGAAGGCCCTCGACGACATCCCCGCCGTCGGCTCGCACATCGCCGCCAAGATCCGCGAGCTGTTGGGCACGGGACGCATCGGGGACCTCGACGATCTGCGGGCCCGGGTGCCTGCCGGCCTCCGCGTCCTGCTCGATGTGCCGGGGCTCGGGCCGAGGCGGGCCCGACAGGTCTACGAGGAACTCGGCATTGCCTCGCTTCCAGAACTGCTCGATGCCTTGCACGACGAGCGGCTCCGGACGCTGCGAGGTTGGGGCCCCGCCACCGAGGAGAACCTTCGTGTCGCTATCGGCCAAGCCCAACAGGCCGGCGCTCGCATGCAGATCGGTGTCGCCCTCGACGTCGCCGAGGGCCTCGTCGAGGGGATGCGACAGTGCCCGGCAGTGGATCTGGTCACCTACGCTGGATCGCTACGCCGCATGTGCGAGACCATCGGCGACATCGACCTGCTCGTGGCCTCGAGCTGGCCGGCAGATGCCATGGACGCGTTCGCCTCGTCCCCGCTGGTAGCGAATGTGTCGGCACGCGGGTCGACGAAATGCACGGCGACGACGACCAAGGGTGTCCACGTCGACCTTCGCGTGGTAGCACCGCAGGTCTGGGGTGCCGCCCTCATGTACTTCACCGGCTCCAAGGCCCATAACATCCACCTTCGGAGAATCGCCCGGCATCTCGGGCTCAAGCTGTCGGAGTACGGCCTCGAATGCATCGACACATCCTCTTCCGTGGCGGCCGCCACCGAGGAGGAGATCTATGGGCGCCTCGGCATGCCTTGGATTCCACCCACCCTGCGCGAGGACCGAGGGGAGATCCAGGCGGCCCTCCACGATGACCTCCCCCGGCTGGTGGAGATCAAGGACATCCGTGGCGACCTGCACGTGCACACCGACCTGACCGACGGGCTCGCCTCCCTCGAGGACATGGTGGATGCGGCATGCCGGCATCGCTACCGCTACCTCGCCATCACCGACCACGCACCTCTGCTGCACATGGAGCGCATGACCGACGACAAGGCACTCGCGCAGCGACGGGCCCTGCCGCGCCCTCGAATCGAAGGCCGGCCTGACCCTTCTCCATGGCTCTGAGCTCAATATCCAACCCGACGGGTCCCTCGACTGGGACGACGAGTTCCTGGCCGGCTTCGACGTGCTCGTCGCCTCGATTCATTCCCACTTCACCATGAGTCGCGACGAGATGAGCAAGCGCCTCATCCGCGCCATCGAGCACCCAGCCGTGAACATCATCGGTCATCCCACGGCGCGTAGCATCGGCCACCGGCCACCCATCGAGTTCGACACCGAGGCCGTGTTCGAGGTGGCCGCTCGGGCCGGCACCGCCCTCGAGATCAATTCGTTCCCCGACCGCCTCGACCTGAACGACGAACTGGCGCGTTCGGCCCAGGACCACGGGGTCGTCTTCGCCATCTCCACCGACGCCCATTCCACGCGGCACCTGGACAATATTCGCTACGGGATCGCCACCGCCCAGCGGGCTTGGATCCGACCCGAGAACGTCATCAACACCTGGCCTCTCGGCAAGCTCCGGGCCTTCTTGGCTAAGGTCGGCCGGCGATGAACGTGGCGCTCGGGTTCGGAAGGCGTGACGGGCAGTGGATGATGCCGCCCGTCTCGCCCGAGCCACCACCGATCCCTCCCGAGCCACCTCCGATACCGCCGTTCCCCGTCCCGCCCGAGCCACCACCGATCCCTCCCGAGCCACCTCCGATACCGCCGTTCCCCGTCCCGCCCGAGCCACCACCGATCCCTCCCGAGCTGCACCACCGATAGAGCAGCGCCGCTGATGGCTCAGGTGGCATCAGCGGAGAGCCGGCGTGCTGCCGATCACCCACCCGGGACCCGCCCCCGCCGACGGCGAAAACCGGGCGCCCCGCAAGAGTGACCGCCCGTGACGTCGGTTGTCCCTCCGACGGTCAAAGTGACCGAAGACTCTGGCCCGTGGTGGCGACGCGCTACAAGCTGATTCCGAACGCTGACCGAGGAGGTCCGGCGATGCCGTCGACATCGAGAAGCGAGACGATCCACACCCTGAGCCCGTCCGTTGTCCGCCAGCTCGCCGCCTGGGATGGCCTTCCCGTCATCACGTCGCTGTACCTCGACATCGACGGTCGCCGCTATCCCCGCCGCTCAGAGCTCCAACCGGAGATCGCACTTCTCATGCGCACGGCCCGGGACCAGGCCGCGTCGCTCGGGCCGGCGGCAGAGGCGGCGGTGGAGGCCGACCTCGGCCATGTGCGCCGGCGGCTCGCCCAGCCCTTCGATCGGGCGGCGCGGCGCGGCATCGCCTTCTTCTCCTGCGATCACGAGGGTCTGTTCACCGCCGTCGGTCTCTCCACGCCCGTGCATGAGCAGGTCGCCGTGGGCCCGACGCCGGCGCTGTCCCAGCTCTGCGAGGCACTGCCCCGAGGAGCCCGGGCGCTCGTGGTCCTTGTCGACCGCCGCGGGGCCCGCTTCGTCCGACTCGAGCAGGGTCGGGTCGACGAACACCCCGGTCCGATCGACGAGCCACCGCGCAAGGTGGATACCGACGTCGAGTTGGGGAGCTTCGAACGGTTCCACGAGGAGGCCACCCGTCATCATTTCCGCCGAGTCGCCGACGCGTTGACCCAAGAGATCGCACGCTGGCCGACGCAACGCCTCGTGCTCGGCGGCAACGCCGAGGCGGTGGCGGGACTGGAGCAGCACCTCCGCCCGGCGCTCCGGGCGTTGGTCGTGGGCAGGATCGCGCTCCCGATGACCTCAGCCCCGGCCGCGCTGGAGCGGGCGGCACGGGAGCCGATGGCGGCCTTCGACGAAAAGTGGCGATCCACCCTGGTGGACAACCTTCAGCAGCGGGTCGAGGGCGGCACGGGTGGTGTGGCGGGAGTGGCGGCCACACTGGCCGCGTTGAGAGAGCATCGTGTCGCCACCCTTCTTGTGACCCGCGGGTTCGCCGTCCCCGGGCGCCGGTGCCCGCAATGTGGATGGACGGGGGCGGAGAAGGGTGCTGTGGGTTGTCGGGATTGCGGGACACCCACCGATCCGCTCACCGACGTCGTCGAGGGCGCCGTGTGCGATGCGATCAACCAGGACGCCGATGTCGTGCCGAGCGACAGCGCGGCGCTCCGGGCGCTCGGGGGTCTCGGGGCAGTGGAACGGTTCTGAACGACGACCATGAGTAGGAACATCCAACGGAGGTGGGCAGATGCCCGACGGCGTTGTGCAATGGGTCGATAACTCGAGCGGCGAGACCGCCGTGATCCGCAGGGGTCGACAGTTCCGTGCCCACCTTAACGACGTGGAGCCGGTTGCACGTCATGCCGGGGCACGCGTGCATTTCGACATCCACCGCGAACATGGCGTCGAGATGGCGGTCGACGTCCGTCTGCGCGAAGGGACCCGAGTATCGCACACGCATCGGAACTTCGGGACGCTCGTCGGCGCCCGTCGCGCCGACACCAAGATCCCAGACCGTAACGGGCACCACCACCCCGGTCTCGAGCGCGCCACCGAGACCCACCCCCTGGACGTGGTACGGGCCTGGGCCGCGAGTGTGGCCGACGGCGATACCGACGGGGCGCTGGCGCTCTACGCCTCCGATGCCGTCATCCACAACGCCGACCAGGAAACGCCGGGTCGAGCGGCCGCACGGGCATTCCTCGAACTGACCCCGGTTTTCGCCAGCCGACGGGTAGCCAAGGTGCGCGGCCTCGACGGGGAGGTCCGGGTCGACTGGGACGCGGCAGGACCCGACGACCCGGCCGTGTCGGTGCGCTGTCGGAGCACACACGGTCAGATCGTCGAGCAATGGCTTGAGGTCCCCGGTGACGGGGGTGTGGCAACCCTGGTGCCGGGGGCGGTATCGGCACCGACGATCGTCCTGGCCTGTACCGGTGACGTCGGCGAGGACGACAAGGCCTACGCAACCGAACGTATCCTCGGCCTGACCGCTGACATCGGTGCGCCGATCCTGTTCGTCCGGGTAAAGCTGGGGCGCTCAGCCGACCCGGCCCGGGCCCGCCGGGCTACGGCCCAGGTGACCCTCGACGTCAACGGGGAACCGATTCGTGCCCACGTCGCCGCCCACACACTCCACGAGGCCATCGACCTGGTGCAACAGCGCCTGCGTGATCGCATCGAGCACCGGGCGCAGCACCGGGCGACACGTCGGACCGCAGAGCAACCGGTGGCCGGAGAGTGGCGTCATGGCGACAGGGCGAGCGAACGACCCCGGTACTTTCCTCGGCCGCCCGAGAACCGTCAACTGGTGAGGCACAAGACGTTCTCGGTCGATGAGCTGACCCCTGACGAGGCTGTCTATGACATGGAGCAACTCGACTATGACTTCCACCTGTTCTGCGACCTGGCCACCGGCACCGACAGCGTGGTCGAGCGCCTCGAGGACGGTTCGTATCGCCTCATGCGTCTAGCCCCCGTCGATGCTGACCGCGAGGTCATCGCCGCGCCGGTGGTTGTTTCCGGCACGCCCGTTCCCGAGATGCGCGTGGACGATGTCGTCGAACGCCTCGACGCCAGTGCGGAACCGTTCGTGTTCTTCGTGAATCCGTCGACGGGCCGGGGCAATGTCGTCTACCGGCGTTATGACGGCCATTATGGGCTCATCGTCCCCGAGTAGCGGCACTATCGATCGCTATCCCCGATGACGTGCATCGCGTTAGCCGGCCGGCTCTTTCTCATATGCATACCGGACGATTCGGGTTCGGGTGCGTAGACCGGTTGTGCCGTCATCTCCTGTGTCTTCGATCTGGCGCGGCGATCCCATGGTCGGTGACCCTGTGGCTGAGCATCACCGTATCCAGGGGTCGACCCAGGGCCAACGGCACCCTGATAGCCCCACGACCTGGGAGGGTGCCTCAGGGGTGACTTTCGACCCTGGGTGTGCCCCTGGATCCGGCGTAGCGTCGAGAGTAGGCAGAGTCGGCATCAAACAAGCAAGTGCGTACGCACGAATCGGGGTTCCGAGTGGCGGAGTGGGAGACGATCCGCAAGTCCAGCCCGGCTAACGGGCCCAGTCCGAACATGGTGAATTACGATGCCGAGCGCGCCAGCTTCACGTGGGAGGCGGCACGCCAGGACCTCGAGGGTCTTCCCGACGGGCGGGGGCTCAACATGGCGCACGAGGCAGTCGACCGCCACGCGTCGGGGCCTCGGCGCAACCACGTCGCGCTTCGCTGCCTCAGTCGCGACGGCACGCGGCACGAAGTCACCTACGCTGAGCTTGCCGAACGTTCCAGTCGGTTCGCCAACGCCCTCGACGCCCTGGGTGTCGAAGCCGGCGAGCGCGTCTTCCTTCTCACCCCGCGTACCGTGGACCTCTTTGTCGCCGCCCTGGGCACGCTGAAGCACAGAAGCGTCCTGTGCCCGCTGTTTTCGGCATTCGGGCCCGAGCCTATTCGCCAGCGGCTCGATCTCGGTTCCGGGCGGGTGCTCGTCACCACTCCCACTTTGTACAGACGTAGGGTGGCAGGCATTGTCGACAGTCTGCCCGAGTTGCGTCACGTCCTGTTGACAGGAGGTCACGCACCAACGGCGCCTTCGACGCCTGTCGGAACCCTCGATCTCGACTCCCTGCTCGCCGAAGCTGGGCCCAGTTACGTGATACCCGCCACCGACCCGGAGGACACGGCTCTATTGCACTTTACGAGCGGCACGACCGGCACGCCCAAGGGAGCCGTCCATGTGCACGCGGCCATTATCTCGCACCACGCCACGGGTCGGATCGCGCTCGACCTGCACCCTGACGATGTCTACTGGTGCACTGCCGACCCCGGCTGGGTCACAGGAACCTCCTACGGGATCATCTCGCCGCTGGCACACGGGGTGACCAGTGTGGTGGACGAGGGGGACTTCGATGCAGAGCGCTGGTACAGCCTGCTCGAGTCTGAAGGCGTCACGGTCTGGTACACGTCCCCCACCGCCTTGCGCATGCTGATGCGCGCCGGAACAGACGTTCCCAGGGCCCATGACCTCAGCCGGCTCCGCTTCGTGGCGAGCGTCGGCGAGCCCCTCAATCCCGAGGTCGTCATGTGGGGCAACGAGGTCCTGGGGCTTCCCGTACACGACAATTGGTGGCAGACGGAGACCGGCGGGATCATGGTCGCCAACTACGCCTGCATGGACATCCGTCCGGGCTCGATGGGCCGGCCGTTGCCCGGCATCGATGCCGCTGTCCTTCGGCGCGACGAGAACGGCAAGGTGCTCACAGATACCGACGGCACGGCCGTGGAGGCAGCATTGGGAGAGCAGGGCGAACTTGCCTTGCGACCCGGCTGGCCGTCGATGTTCCGCGGGTACCTCGGTGAAGACGAGCGCTACCGGTCGTGTTTCGTTGGCGATTGGTACCTGAGTGGCGATCTCGCTCGCCTGGACGAAGACGGCTACCTCTGGTTTGTCGGCCGGGGCGACGACGTCATCAAGTCGGCTGGCCATTTGATCGGCCCGTTCGAGGTCGAGTCGACGCTGATGGAGCATCCGGCGGTCGCGGAGGCCGGCGTCATCGGCAAGCCCGATGCCGTCGCCGGCGAGGTAGTGAAGGCTTTTGTCTCACTGCACGCTGGCTACGAGCCTAGCGAGGCCCTGCGACGTGAGCTGATCGGCTTTTCGCGCACGCGCCTTGGTGCCACGGTCGCACCGCGTGAGATCGAGTTCGAACAAGAGTTGCCTCATACCCAGAGCGGCAAGATCATGCGCCGGTTACTGAAAGCCCATGAGCTCGGGATGACCGAAGTGGACACATCGACCCTGGAGGCTCGGCCGTGACCGACAGAAATGCGGACACATCGCAGGCATCGCCATTGACTCCCACAACGGTCGACGATGCTGGACATGGGGTGCATCTGCTGCGAGAGATGCTTCGAATCCGGCGGTTCGAGGAGCGTTGCGTCGAGCTCTACAGCGACACCCGGATCAGGGGGTTCCTACATCTGGCCATCGGAGAGGAAGCATGCGCAGTAGGGCTCATGAACGTTCTGTCGCCCGACGATGCGGTCGTGGCTACCTATCGCGAGCACGGGTATGCGCTGGCACGTGGCATCTCGATGCGGTCAGCGATGGCAGAGCTCGAGGGGAAGCTCGAGGGTTGCAGTCGGGGACGTGGCGGCTCGATGCACTTGTTCGACGCCGAAAGACGCTTCTACGGAGGGAACGCCATCGTGGGTGGGGGCCTGCCGCTGGCTGTTGGTCTGGCTCTGGCCGACCACCTCCAGGGTCGTCACCGCGTAAATGCCTGCGTCTTCGGAGACGGCGCGATGGCCGAGGGCGAGTTCCACGAGTCGATAAACCTGGCCGCGCTCTGGCACCTCCCCGTCCTCTTCTGCTGCGAGAACAACCTCTACGCCATGGGCACGGCGTTGGAGCGCGCCGAGTCAGAGACCGACCTGTCCTTGAAGGCGGCGAGCTATCGTGTGCCGTCGTGGGAGGTCGACGGCATGGACGTGTTTGCCGTGGAGGCGGCGGCGCGCCAGGCAGCCGAGTCTGTACGAGAGGGAGGTGGGCCACATTTCCTCGAGCTTCGCACCTACCGGTTCCGTGCTCATTCGATGTACGACTCGGATCGCTATCGCGACAAGGCAGAGATCGAGCAATGGAAGGGGCACGACCCGATTCCCGCGGCGGTGGAGCGGCTCACCACCAGCGGTGCACTTGCCCAGGGCGACCTGGAGCGCCTGGAAGCCGAGATCGCAACGGAAATCGACGACGCGGTCGCTTTCGCTGACGCTGGCACGCTCGAGGCTGTTGCCGATCTCGAGCGTTTCGTCACCTCTGAGCCCGTCGATGCCATGGCGGTATCGCCGTGAGTACGGTGACGTACCGTGAGGCGATGCGCCAAGCGTTACGCGAGGCGCTCGGACGTGATGAGCGCGTGTTCCTCATGGGCGAGGACGTGGGCCGCTACGGAGGCTGTTATGCGGTGAGCCTCGGGCTGCTCGAGGAGTTTGGGCCCGAGAGGATCCGCGACACGCCGCTATCGGAGTCGGCCTTCGTGGGTGCGGGAATCGGCGCGGCGCTCGGCGGAATGCGGCCGATCGTTGAGATAATGACCGTCAACTTCAGCCTGCTCGCGCTCGATCAGATCGTGAACAACGCTGCGACGTTGCTCCACATGTCGGGCGGTCAATTCAACGTGCCTTTGGTGATTCGCATGACCACCGGAGCGGGTCGTCAGCTCGCCGCCCAGCACTCGCACAGCCTCGAAGGTTGGTACACGCACATCCCCGGCATCCGGGTTCTCGCTCCCGCCACAGTGGAGGACGCCCGAGGCATGCTGTGGCCAGCGCTCTGTGACCCCGATCCCGTGATCATCTTTGAGCACGGCGTGCTCTACAACTTTGAAGACGAGCTCCCCGATGACGCTGGCGCCGTGGACATCTCCACCGCCGCCGTCCGGCATCCCGGCGACGATGTCACGATCATCGCCTACGGCGGGACGCTGCGGACCGCCCTCGAGGCGGCCAAGCAACTGGTCGCCGACGGGGTGGGTGCCGAGGTGATCGACCTCCGCTGCCTGCGCCCCCTCGACACAGCGACGGTCGTGTCGTCGGTGGTCCGCACCCACCGGGCCGTGGTGGTCGACGAGGGATGGCGCACGGGCAGCCTGTCGGCGGAGGTAAGTGCCCGTATCACGGAGGAGGCGTTCTACGACCTCGACGCCCCTGTGGCGCGCGTGTGTTCGGCCGAAGTTCCCATGCCCTATGCCAAGCACCTCGAGGACGAGGCTCTGCCGCAGGTATCGGACGTGGTGGCGGCCGTGCACGCGCTGGGGTCATAGATGGGCGACTTTCGCATGCCGTCGCTCGGTGCCGACATGGACGCGGGTACCGTGTCGGAATGGCTCGTGAAACCCGGTGACGAAGTTCACCGCGGTGACATTGTGGCTGTGGTGGAGACCGAGAAATCCACAATCGAAGTGGAGATCTTTGAGAGCGGTGTCGTCGATGAGATCCTCGTGGAGGTGGGCCAGCATGTGCCTGTGGGGACGGTGCTGGCCCGGTTGATCGGTACTGGTCCGAGTGCTGCACATACGGCACCAGGTGCGAGTGTGGCAGTGGCTCACGAGGCCGCGCCAAATGTGCCGTCGGTGATCGAAGAAGGCCCGATCCGCCGGCCTGTCCCAACGGTGGCGGCGACCGAAGCGCCCGCCGAAGCCGTTGGGCCCGTTGTGCCGGCGATGTCCGAGACGCGATCGGCTCCCTCTCCCGCGCCGGCAGGAGCAACCGGCCCTGGACGCGTCTTCTCGCCTGTCATCAGACATCTGGCCGAACGGCTCGGCGTAGAGCTGACATCGCTGGATGGAAGTGGCCCGGGCGGCATGGTCACTCGGGCCGACGTGGAGAAGGCGGCGAAGCGAACGACGGGCCCGTCCGCACGTCGGGTGCGGTCTTCCCCCCTGGCTCGACGTTTGGCGGCCGAACACGGCATCGACCTCTCCGCCGTACCCGGTACGGGACCGGGGGGTTCCGTGGTCGAGCACGACGTGCAGCTCGTTGTCTCACTCGCCACCTCTGAGCCGGCGGCCCGACCGGCGACCGGCACCGAGAGCGTCACCAAGGTGCCTGTCGCCGAGGAACCGACCGCGGCTGTGGTCGAAGGGCGCCAGGCTGCAATGCGCAAGGCTATCGGCGCCCTCATGGCTCGCTCCAAGCGTGAGATCCCTCACTACTACTTGAGCACCACGATCGATCTGAGCTCAGCGTCCGCTTGGCTCGAACGAGCCAACCTCGAGCGGCCCGTCTCCAAGCGCCTTGTCGCTCCTGTGCTATTGCTGAAGGCCACAGCACTGGCAGTGGCGCGTGTACCCGAGATGAACGGTTTCATGGTCAACGACGAATCGATGCCGAGCGAAGTGGTTCACGTCGGTGTGGCTGTCTCCTTGCGGACAGGTGGTGTGATTGCCCCTGCAATCCACAATGCCGACAAGCTCTCGCTTGACGAACTGATGAGAGCGCTCAAGAACCTCGTGGGCCGGGCTCGCAAAGGCGTGCTTCGGAGCTCGGAGATGAGCGACCCGACGATCACCGTGACCAATCTTGGAGATCTAGGAGTGGAGGCGGTCTTCGGGGTCATCTACCCACCCCAGGTTGCCTTGGTCGGCTTTGGACGTATCGCACAGCGCCCATGGGCATCTGATGGCATGCTGGGCGTGCGACCATGCGTCACGGCGACGCTGTCGGCGGACCACCGGGCGAGTGACGGACACCGCGGTGGCCTCTTTCTGGGCGAGATCGACCGTTTGCTCCAAGATCCGGAGAACCTGCGATGACTACCGATGAGGCACGTGACCTGATTCGCTCGGTCCTACGCGAGGTGGCACCAGAGGCGGACCTCGATGAGGTCGGAGTGGAGGAGACGCTGCAAGAAGCGCTCGATCTCGATTCGATCGATTTCTTGAACCTCGTGGTCGGTCTGCACGAGGCGACGGGGCTCGAGATCCCTGAGAGGGACTATGCGCAGCTGGCCACACTGGACGGGTGCGTGACCTATCTGACGCGAGCCCAGTGACCGGGGGACGACGGTGCCGGCGGTAGGGGACATCCTCCGGCGTTTTCGCTTCCATGGAGTGCCCGGTGCGCCAGCCCCAGCCGGGATACCGTTCGACCGCTCGGGGGCCATCGAAGCCGAGCTGGCACCGATCTTCTCGTCGCTTGAGGCTGCACAAGATCGTTCTGCGGCGCTGGTCGAGGCGGCCAGTGGGGACGCGACGCGCCGCCGGGCAGAGGTGGCCGAACGCGTGCACCGTATCCTTGCCCAGGCTCGTGTGGACGCCGACGCGACACGTGCGGACACCGCCGCCGTGCGACTGGCCCACGCCGCGAGGCAGAGGAGCGCGCTGGTGGCCCAAGCGCAAGAGGAGGCAGAGCGCATCGAACGGGTCGCCGCCGAACGAACACCGGGTCTGGTGGAGGAACTGGTGGCACGCGTTCTTGCCATGAGGGAGCTCTCGCATAGGACCGCCCCGGATCCGACGGCGACCTCGTGGGGGCCAGGTCCTGGCGGTGGACCACAGAGATGAGTGCCGGATGGGTCGCTGCCGGGGTACGAGCACGGGGCCTGGCCCGGCGGCAGCTCGGGCGCGAGGGGACCCGCAACTTGGCCGCGTCCGATTCCCTCGCCACCGCGCTCGGCACTCTCGTGCACACGCCCTATGGCCGCGAGGTGAGGACGGACATGGACCTGCCCTCGGCCGAGCGTGCGGTGTTCGCCACGTTGTTGTGGCACATGCGGATCCTGGCTGGCTGGGGCCCGCCGCTTGGCGCCGGCCCGCTCCGCCTGCTCGCGGCAGGGTTTGAGATTGCCAACATCACCGACCATTTGGTGCGCCTCGAAGGCCAGAAGACTCCCGATCCCTATGCTCTGGGCTCCATGGCCACCGCCTGGCCGGCCGTGTCCGGGGCGAGGACGCCAGCAGAAGTTCGTGCGGCGCTCGCCTCCTCGTCCTGGGGCGACCCTGGGGGAGAGGACCTGGCGACCGTCCGCTTGGCCCTCGTGCTCGGCTGGGCGCGGCGGGTGTTCGACGGCGTCCCCGGCGCCGGCGACTGGGCCGTCTCGGGTGCGGCCCTCGTGCTGAGCAGGGTAGGTACCGCCGGCGCGGTCTCGGCCTTGGGTTCGTCGGCACGGCGCGACGTAGACCATCTCCTGGGTTCGCGTTGGCAGGAGATGGCCTCGCCGGGCGAGTTTGCCGGGCGGGTACCCACAGCGGCGGCCAAGGCCCTCGAGGGCATCGCAGGGGTCGACGATGTGTGGCGGGCCGAAGCTCGCTGGTGGTCCGGGGTAGAAGCATCCGGCGCCGTTCTGGCGGCGCATTCGCCGCCAGACGTGTCGTGCAGCGTGGGGGTGGTGGGCCTGTTGGCCGCCGACGCCTGGCGGACGCGCGCCGCGCTTGAGATCGCGGCACGCGGCGGCGGAGACATCGGGGAGCTGCTCGATGCGGTGGCCTGAAACCTTCGAGCCCGCCCGCATGGAGCGAGTGGCAGTGGTGTCGCCGACCGACCGGCTGCGCAGCGTCCTCGTGGCGGTCGCCGACGCCGGTGTCGTTCAACTCGAACGCGTCGGCGATCAGGCACGGGGCCCTGCCGGTGAGGCGCTGGAGCGCACCCGGCGGCAGCGGGCCGACGCTGGGCCGTCGAGTCCGGTTCTCGACCCGGAGGCTCCCGCCCTCGCCACCCTCGAGCGCCAGGGCCTGCTCGGAGTGCTTGCCGGAGAGGCCGAGCTGGAGAGGGCCGACGCCAGCGTCGTGCACCACGGTTCGGTGGCCGCTCTCGTCGGATGGAGCCCGACGTCGGTCCTGGACGGATTGAGAGCCCGCCTGGGATCCCTCGGCGGAGCAGTGGTAACCCTACCGCCGCCACGTGGAGTCTCGCCACCGACACTGATCGTGTCTAAGGGGGCGACGGGAGCGTTCCAACCGCTCGTGGACACCTACGCCACCATCAACTACCGGGACGTGAACCCCTCGGCATGGGCCGGCGTCGCCTACGTCGTGATGTTCGGAATGATGTTCGGTGACGTCGGCCACGGCCTACTGCTCCTCGCAGGCGGCCTGTTGCTGCGGGCGGGCCGACCGGCAGCGATGGCGCGTCTACGACACCTCGCGCCATTCGTGATCGGTGCGGGGCTGGCGAGCATCGCCTTTGGCTTTGCCTTCGGGGAAGCCTTCGGCCCGACAGGGCTTGTGCCGACTCTGTGGCTGGAACCCCTCGACCGTCCCACCACGCTGCTCGCCGTGGCGATTGCGGCCGGGGCCGGTCTCCTCGCTGTCTCGTACGGGCTCGGCACCGTGAACCGGTGGCGCGAGGGCGGTGCCACCCGGGCGCTCGTCGCCACTTCGGGGCTGGCCGGTGCTGGGCTCTATGTGGGCCTCGCGGTGGTGGGGCTTGGATGGTACCGCCACTCGCTCGTGGCCGAAGTGGCCGGCGGGATGCTGGTACTGGGCGGTCTCGTGCTCGGGTTCCTGGGGCTCTACGTCGAGGCGGGCGGGCGTGCCAGCGGCGTCGTGCAGGCCGGCGTGGAGCTCTTCGACGCCGTTGTCCGCGTCGGAACCAACACCGTGTCATTCGCTCGCCTCGCCGCCTTCGGCCTCACCCACGCCGCGTTGTGCATGATCGTGTGGCACGCCACCACTGCTTTGTGGCATAAGGGCACCGCCTTCTCCCTCGTGGCGTTGGTGGTCTTCATGGTTGGAAACGCGGTGACCTTTTCGCTCGAGGGTCTGGTGGCCGGCGTCCAGGCCATGCGTCTCGAGTACTACGAGTTGTTCAGCCGGATCTTCACCGCCGAAGGTGTGAGGTTCCACCCCTGGCACGTCCCGATCGTCTCGTCGAAGGAGGCTCCATGTTCGCTTGGTTGATCGGTCTTCCGATCCTCGCCGCCGCCGCCGTGGGCATTGGTATCCAACTCCGTCGCCGCCCCCGTCGGACCTTGTTCGTGGTGAAGGTCCTGAACCTCCTCCTGCTCGTCGGTGCCGGAGTGCTCGTGGTGTTGGCGATCTCCGCTAGTCCGAGCGGGGCAGCCACCAGCGCTGCGGCTGCGGCGAAGTCCTATGGGGGTCAGGCGTTCATAGGCGCCGGGATCGCGGTGGCAGGCGCATCGATCGGATCCGGCCTCGGCGTGGCGTACACCGGCTCGGCGGCCCTGGCAGCGATGAGCGAGCGGCCCGAGATGTTCGGGCGGGCCATGGTCATCGTCGGGCTGGCCGAAGGCATCGCCATATACGGCCTCGTGATCGCCATCATCCTGATCGGGAAGGCATAGGACTTGTCGCCCTCTTCGGGCCGGCCAGAGGTTGGGTGATGGGGCTCCTCGTGGCGATCGGTGAGGCGGTGCGCGTCGAGGGCTTCGCGCTTGGAGGGGCCACGGTGCTCGTCGCTGAGGACCCGGCCGCCGTGCGCCGCGCGTGGGAGTCGCTGCCCTCCGACGTGGCGGTGGTCGTGCTCACCCCCAAGGCGGCAGCTGCCCTGGCCGACGGGTCGGTCCCGGTCGAGGGCGTGTTGACGGCGATCATGCCGCCATGACGGGGGAACGTGCGGCGATGGAGATCCACCCTCGTCACAGGCAAGCTGCGCCATCGATCACATGGCGTGAGGGCATGGTGTCGGCCCTGGAGCCAGTATCCGAAACCCTCATTGCAACTGCCCGACAGCGTGTCGAGGAGGATCGTGCCCGCGTTCAGGAGGATGTGCGTGTCGAGTTGGCGAGGGCGCACGCGGAGGCAGCCAGGCTTCTGGCAGAAGCGCGCGCCGAGGGTGCTTCGGCGGCCGAGTGGATCGCCTCGTTTCAGCTGACGGCTGCACGCCGCCTCGCCCGTGAGACGGTTCTCGGAGCCCGGCGGCGCGTCTACGAGACCCTTCGCCGCGACGCAATCGAGGCTCTGGCGCGTCGTACTTCCACGACAGAGGGCCAGTTGTTGGTCCGCCAATTGTCCTCGCTCGTGGACGAGCGGCTCGGTGGCGGTGCATCCGTGCATCGGGTAGGGCCTGACACCGTAACGGTGGAGGCTGAATCCGGGAACCGTCGGACGGCGATCGGGCCGGCCTTGCTCATCGACCATGTGCTGTTGTCGATGGCAGAGGAAATCGAAGGGTTGTGGGCGTGAGCGGTCCAGAGGGATCCATGCTGAGCGCGACACAGCGAAGCTCCTCCGGTCGCGTGGTGCGCGTGAATGGGCCGCTCGTCGAGATCGAGGGGCTCAACCAGGTGGCGGTCCTGGACGTGGTGGAAATCGGCGGCGCAGCCCTGGCGGGGGAAGTGGTGTCGGTGCGTCGTGGCCTCGTCACCGCTCAGGTCTACGAGTACACCGGGGGCCTTCGGGTTGGTGATCCCGCTACTGGGCTGAGCCGGCCGCTCTCCGCCCGCCTCGGTCCAGGCCTTCTCGGCGGGATCTTCGACGGCCTGCTTCGTCCCTTAGCCGGACGGCCCACGTGGCTCTCGCCCGGCTCACTCGAACAGGAAGTGACGACGCGCTGGCAGTTCGTGGCCCGATCATCCCCCGGCCCTCAGGCGGGCCCCGGAACCGTACTTGGCATCGTCCCCACGTCTTCGGGCGTCGAGCATCGCGTTCTCATCCCCCCGGGAGTGTTGGGCACAATCGAGTGGGTCGCGGACGACGGGGAGATCGCCGACACCGACACGATCGCCGTCGTTGGTGGCCAAGAGCTTGCCGTGACCCAGCTGTGGCCCGTTCGCACGGCGCGTCCGATACGGGAACGCCGCCAGCTCTTTGCTCCCCTCATGACAGGCCAGCGAGTTGTCGACCTGCTGTTTCCGATCGCCAAAGGGGCTACCGCGGCCGTCCCCGGCGGGTTCGGCACTGGCAAGACCGTTCTCTTGCAGCAGATTGTCAAATGGTGTGAGGCGGACGTGATCGTCTTTGTTGGGTGCGGCGAGAGGGGTAACGAGCTCGCCGACGAGCTCTCTGACCTTGCCGACCTGGAGGACCCAAGGACTGGTTTGAGCCTCCTCGATCGCACCGTTGTGATCGCCAACACGTCCAACATGCCCGTGATGGCGCGCGAAGCGAGCATCTATACGGGCATGACGGTTGCCGAGTTCTATCGCGACATGGGCTATGACGCGGTGCTCCTCGCCGACTCCACCTCGCGATGGGCGGAGGCGCTGCGCGAGTTCTCTTCGAGGAGCGGTGCGCTACCGGCCGAGGAGGGCTATCCGGCAGGTCTCGCTTCCGCCCTGGCGGCATTTTACGAACGCGCTGGTCAGGTGGAGACTCTGGGCGGCAAGGACGGCTCTGTGACCGCCATCGGTGCCGTATCCCCACCGGGTGGGGACATGACCGAGCCCGTGACCGCCCATACCGAGCGGTTCGTGCGCTGTCTGTGGTCCTTGGACCGAGACCTCGCCTACGCTCGCCACTACCCGGCAGTGACATGGCGACGGTCGTTCTCCCGGGATGCCGAGACGGTGGGCGCATGGCACGCGTCAGAGGGGCGCCCGCGATGGGCGAACGACCGAGCCCGTGCAGTCGCGATCCTGGCCGAGGCCGACAGGTTGACGCCGATGGTCGAGCTCGTCGGGCTCTCGGCCCTGCCCGGACGTGAACGCGTCATACTGCTGGTGGGCCGCCTCCTTCGCGAGGCGATCCTCCAGCAGAGTGCACTGAGCGCCAACGACGCCACGTGCTCACACGAGAAGCAGGCGGCACTCCTCGACATGGTTCTCGCTGTCTACGATCGGTGTCTGGCTCTTGTCGAGCGGGGGCTCTCCGCTGCTCAGGTCGAGGAGAGCGACCTGTCCGGTGTCACCCGGGTGCGCGACGAAGTGGGTCCTGATGATGTCCCCGGTGTGGAGCGACGACGCGACGAGGTGCTCGCCATGCTGGAGGAGCTGGGGGAGGGGGCATGACGATGGGGACGACGGGCCTGCCCCGGATTCCCGTGGAGTACCTCGGAGCGCTCGAGGCCGAAGGCCCGCTCCTGGTGCTGGGCGGCGTCGAGGGAGTCGGCTGGGACGAGCTCGCCAACGTACGGCTCCCCTCGGGCGAGTTACGACGGGCACTGGTGCTTGAGGTCCATCGTGACGTGGCTGTGATGCAGGTCCTGCAGGGCACGTCGGGCATCGACCCCGCCTCGGTGTCTGTTGCATTCGAAGGGCGCCCCCTCGAGATTGCCGTTGGGGAGGGGTGGCTGGGCAGGGTGTGGAACGGAATGGGAGAACCACTTGACGGGGGACCGCCAATGCTCGGAACTGACACCCGCGCCGTTTCAGGCTCGCCGCTCAACCCGACGGCGCGTGATGTTCCGCGCGACCCCATCCTGACGGGGATCTCCGTCATCGATGCGGTCATGACTCTTGTGCGCGGCCAGAAGCTCCCGGTGTTCTCCTCCGCCGGGCTCCCACACTTCGAATTGGCCGCCCAGATCGCCGCCCAAGCCAATGTCGCCGGGGAGAATTTCAAAGTCGTCGTCGTCGGGATGGGGCTCACCCACGCTGACGCCGCCACAATGCGGGATGTGCTCGAGACCCGCACCGCCGCCGGGAACCTGGCGCTCTTCTTGGACACAGCCGACGACCCCGTCGTGCAGCGGGTGCTCGCCCCACGGGTGGCGCTCACCGTCGCCGAGCACCTGGCATTCGACCTGCATCAGCACGTCCTTGTCGTGTTGGCGGACATGACCAGTTACTGCGAGGCGGTGCGGGAGGTGTCGGCGGCGCGAGGCGAGATTCCCGGAAGGCGCGCCTACCCCGGATATCTCTACAGCGACCTGGCCTCGATCTATGAGCGCTGCGGACGAATACGTGGCAGCGCAGGGTCACTGACGCAAGTACCGGTGCTCAGCATGCCGGCCGGCGACATCACGCATCCGGTACCCGATCTGACCGGTTACATCACCGAAGGCCAGATCCTGCTGTCACCGGATATTCACGGCCAAGGGATCTACCCACCCGTCGACGTCCTCGGTTCGCTGTCACGTCTGATGAGGAAGGGAACCGGCGAAGGCCGAACCAGGACCGACCACCCTCTGATCGCGGCTCAGCTGGTTGCTGCACTGGCGCGTGCCCACCAGGTCCGTGACCTTGCGGAGATGATCGGGACGGGCGCATTGACCGAGACCGACCGGAGCTATCTGGCGTTCGCCGACACGTTCAACTCGCTGCTCGTCAACCAGCGCGTCGATGAGCAGCGAACGCTCGAAGACACGCTCGATCGTGTGTGGCTGGTGGCCTCCGAGCTTCCTCAGCGTGAGCTGACGATGGTTTCTGCCGCTGATATTGCCACGTACTACGGAAAGGGAGCTCCGCTGAGAGCTGATTCTTCCCCGCCCGCCGTTCACGGTGTGGATAGTGGCTGATCTGGTTCCTCCGGGACGGGCGGGGCGCCTGTGGCTACATGGTCGACTGGCCGCGGCGCGGCGTAGCGTGGAGCTCCTCGACCGCAAGCGCCAGCTGTTGCGACACGAACAACGCCGGGTAGCAGACCTGCGTGAGGAGACCCGTCGGGGCTGGGCCATCTCGTGCATGGAAGCGGAGACCTGGGGCCTGCGTGCCGCACTGTTGGGTGGCTCCTCGGACGTGGCCCGAAGCGCCATCACCGTCACCGGGCGAGCCAGTGTCGAAGTGGCGTGGCGCAATACGATGGGCGTCCGTCACCCTGATGACCCCCGTTGCATTCTGCCGACACTCGGGCCCGTCGAGTCCGCCGCTGCCAACGGCGCCGTCGTCCCCGCTGCCGCGTCCTACCGACGCGCATTGGAATCGGCGGTCGCTTATGCCGTGGCGGACACGTCCTTGGCGCTGCTCGACTTGGAACTGCGCGCCACGGAGCGTCGTCTTCGGGCGATCGAGCGCCGGCGTCTGCCGTTGCTCGAAGAGGCCTTGTGGCGGCTAGAGCTGCGCCTCGACGAACTCGAACGCGAGGAACGTGTCGTGACGCGCTGGGCGCAAATGCGCCGCCAGGGAAAGCTCGGTGGGCCCGCGGCAGGAGCGGAGGGGGACTTCTCATAGGACCGTAGGGTCCGAAGGCACCCCGGCGAGCTCGGGGAAAGAGCGGACTGAATGCCGCGAGAAAGGCGCGATCAGCCGGCGAGAAGCTCTGGCGCCTCACTTGGCGTCGGAGCATCACCACTTCGTGTCGCAGCGCGAGGCGGGGCGGGCGGCGTTGGCGTCGGGGGGCTACCGACAAACCCCTAATGACCTGGGCTGACGGCACCTTGGTAGGGGCCATTTCCCACGCTATTGGATTCGATTTCCCACATCCTTGCGGCAGCAACGGACGCTAAGGAAGCGCAAGTGAGCGCCCTGGATGGGATTTTCGGCACTCATAGGCTCCGACGGGGGCTGACGCTGGCCCGACGGCACCGGAGCCACCAGAGGGTGCCCGGTTGGCGCAGGACGTCTGGGCCGCCGCCACGGCGCCTGCCGTCTCGCCGGAGCCGACCGCCGGTCGAGTTGTCACGGGACGTCACGTGCGGCGCAGAGCTCGGGCCGATCGGAACACCAGTCCCGCCAAGCGGAAGATTCGATGATCACCGCCGACGGGGGCCTGAATCAGCTTCACATCGTTGGTGACGAAGCCGAAGGACAATCCGGTGGCGGGATCGGCCCACCCCCCCGAGCCACCGAAGCCGTAGTGCCCGAAGGCGGTGTCACCCCGGTACCCTTGCGCCCCGGCCCGGTGGTATCCCATGCGCCAATTCATCCGCATGCCGATGACCGCGTCGTGGGCCCTGGTCTGGATGGTGCTCAGCGCTGTCACCGTTTCCGGCGACATGAGGCGGACACCCTCCACCTCGCCGTCGTTGGCGATGGTGGCGTAGAGCTTGGCCAGCGCGTGAGCCGAGAAGAGGCCGTTCACCGACGGCATCTCGGTGTTCAGCACCAACGGCGACGGACCGGTGATGATTTCGTCGAAATACGGGACATAGAGCGCCTCCAGAAAGCGGCGGGTTACCTCGACCTTCTTGAGCGTGGGCATGGACCGGGCGCTCAAGCTGGCAAAGAGGCGGGGTATGGGGCGCACGGGCGGGGTCCGGCCGATGGGTGGGGCGAAGCGGCGGAGGCCGTCGGACGGCATCCCGATGCACAAGCCGTCGGTGCCGAGGGGCTGGGCCAGCTCCCCACGGACCAGTTCGGCCATGCCGAGCCCGGTGACCCGTCGGGCCAACCCGGCCAGCAGCCACCCGAAGGTGATGGCGTGGTAACCGGGGTGCCCCGGCCATGGGTCGGGAGGCCGGGCCGCTAGTCGATCCTCGAGGGCGATGTGATCGAGCAGGTCCTCGCGGCACTGGACGAGGTCGGTCATCGAATGGAGGCCGGCCTGGTGGCTGAGCAGCTGTCGTACGGTGATGGCCTGCTTGCCGGCGACGCCGAACTCCGGCCAGTAGCTCGCCACCGGAGCCTCGTAGTCGAGGAGGCCACGATCGGCCAGGCGGTGGATGACGGTGGAGGCCACGCCCTTGGTGGTCGAGAAGCAGATGGTGATTGTGTCCCGCTCCCAGGGCTGCGACAGGCGGCGGTCGGCGAACCCGGCCCACACGTCGACCACGGGCCGGCCGTGCCACCGGACCGCCAGGGCTCCGCCACCTCTGCTGCCCGGGTTGAACAGCTGGCCGAAGTACGAGACCACGGGTGCGAACAGCGGATGTGCCTCGCCGTTCAGGACCCCGGGCGGGAGCTGTCCTTTCGTCACCCCCAGAGCTTGCCCGGCGGAGATGGCTGTCGCCATCCGACGAGAGGTCACCCTCAGGGGCCGAGGGCGACCCCGGCCTCGCCCCTCGGTCCAGGCGGCCGAGGACCAGTGGCGCGCCCCGACGGGGACTGTTACTTTGTCCCCGACGGGGACTGTTACTTTGTCATTGTTGAGCTTGTCAAGTCATGCCGAACGAGGGGGGAATCATGGGGCAGGCACTTTCGGACGTCGTGTCACCGAAGGCGGTAAAGTGTCTCTTCGGCGGGTTGATACTGAGCGTGAGCGTCCTCCTGGTGAGCCCGCTCGTCGGTGTGGCCCAAGCGGCGCCTGACACGACCACCAACACGTTTACGACGATCACCAGTTCGGCCAATCCGGCGGTGACCGGCGTCCCCTTCACCGTTCTGGGCATGGAGTGTGACCGGGTGGCTGACGTGCACCCAACCGGCAGGCTCATCTTCCGTGACCTGACCACCAAAAAGGCCTTGGGCAAGGCAACGCTGACTCCAGATCCGACATATGAGAATTGCAGCGATGCAAGCGTGACGGACACTGAGAGCCTTGCCCCCCGCTCCTACACCATTAAGGCCCATTACAAGCCAGGTGGTGCTGTTCGGGTGGCTAAGAGTCCGGCGGCGAAATACGAGCAGACGGTGACATCGCCTTCATGATCTGAATGGCATCCAGCGTCACCGTGAGCCCCCGGGATCATGCGCTCGCTAAAGGGAAGAAAGCTGTGGCTCCAAGACGGTCGAGCAAGATTGCGGAGACGGACCCGGTGATGAGTGGTGGCGAGAATGCCATTTCTTCGCCACCACATGGAACTTGACTCATGGAACTTGAAATCTTGGCAGCGGACCTAACGCGGCGACAGAGGGGACACAAGTGGGATTCAAACGCAGGTTCCTAGGCGTCATCACGGCGGCAACAGCGCTGACGCTTCTGTTTTCACTGGCGATAACAGTGCCAAGCGCGTACGCAACGACGAAGGTGAAAGTCTCCAAGTACAAGAACAAGTTCAAGTCGAACTCGAAGGGTTGGTGCTCTCACGCGGCTCCCGGTCCGTCGAACAAGGTCGCCAGCTGCGACGGGATGCTCGGCGATTGGGGCAAGATCGACATTGTCAAATCCAGTTTTGCCAACGGTGGCGGATATGCGCCTGCCGTCCCTGCTCCGCCAGGCAACGGCACGCATTATGCACGGGTCACGGGTGCACCGCAATCGTACAGTCAGTTTTGGGACCTCCCGCCCGGAATCACCGAAGGGCCAAACGGTTGCTCGACGCCGGGCGAAGAGGCGTGCGAAGGCCCCTTCATCAACTTCGGCAAACGAGCCCTCGCCGGGGCCGAGAACGTCTTCCCCACCGACGGTTTCACGTCGTCGATCAAGATCTATCTCGACACGGCATGGGCGGGAGTCAATCCCGGTCAGATCGTCGACTGGGACGTGGCCCTCAACTCGAGCGCCGGGACGTTCGCGCAGGACTTCATTTTCAACCTCTGCTCGACGTCTGATGGTGGCGGTGGCTTCTACATCAGTGCCAGCAACAACGCTGGTGGTTGTAGCACCGGACCGTTCGAGGAATCGACGAGCGGCTGGTACACCTTCACCCACACCTTCTATTGGAGCGCCGGAGAGATCAACGTCCAATACACGGTGAAGAACTCGGCCGGGGACACCGTCTTTCAGTACCTTGAGACGGAGAGCAGCATGCCGGGAATCGGGGCGCTGACATCGCCGACCCAGCTTGGGGGCCCCCACTACGGCTGGCTGCCGGATGAGGATGTGCTCGGGCTGCCGCTGGCCCAGGAGACGCTCAAGAAGAACGCGGTTCAGCCCTAGTGTGTTGTAAGTTTGTTCCGCTGAGAAATCTTGGGAATCGGGAATTTTCGTAGCCTGAGCGCGTTCTGGCAGGTAGAACCCTGGCAGAAGGAGCTCCCATGGCACGTCGTGGTCGACCGATCGTCGCGATCAAGCTGAGCGGCAATGAACGCAAGACCCTGCAGCGGTGGGCGCAGCGCCACTCATCGGCCCAGGCGCTGGCCCTGCGGTGCCGGATCGTGCTGGCGTGCGCCGACGGCGGAACCAACCAAGACATCGCCTCGGAGTTGAGGATCCACCCGGTGACGGTGTCGAAATGGCGCAAGCGGTTCGCCGCCGATCGTCTCGACGGGCTCGTGGATGCACCGCGCCCGGGTGCTGTCCGCACCGTGGGCGATGACACCGTGGAAGCGGTCGTGGTCGACACCTTGGAGACGGCACCGGCCGACGCCACCCACTGGTCGACGCGGGGACTGGCGGCCAAGCACGGGATCAGCCATCAGACGGTGGCCGAGATCTGGCGGGCCTTCGGGTTGAAGCCCTGGAAGGAGGACTCTTTCAAGGTCTCCCCCGATCCCGATCTGGTGGAGAAGATCCGCGACATCGTCGGTCTGTACCTGAACCCCCCGGTGGCGGCCGTCGTCTTCGCGGTGGACGAGAAACCCCAGATCCAGGCGCTCAACCGCACGGCCCCGACCTTTCCGATGCTCCCCACCACCCCGGCTCGGGCCACCCACGACTACGAACGCAACGGGACCTGCGATCTGTTCGCGGCGCTGAACGTCGCCAGCGGAATGGTGATCACCGACATCCGTTCCTCTCACACCTCCGACGACTTCATCGCCTTTCTGAACAAGGTCAACCGCAACGTGCCCCCCGAGCTCGATGTGCACGTAGTGCTCGACAATCTGGCCACGCACAAGACCCCGAAGGTTCATCGCTGGCTGCTTCGCCACCGGCGGTTCCATTTCCACTTCACGCCGACTTACGGTTCCTGGATGAACCTGGTGGAGCGTTGGTTCAGCGCCCTCACCACCAAGAAGCTCAAGCGGTCAGCCCACTGCAATGTCAAAGAACTCGTCGCCGACATCGAATCGTGGGCAGCAACCTGGAACGAGGACCCCAAACCGTTCGTCTGGCACAAGACGGCCGAACGGATCCTCGAGCGCCTCGCCGGTTACTGCCAAGCCGTCACAGCCACCGAAAACATCAGCGCTTCAAGCTGACGGCACACTAGTGCCCCATCAAGCAACGTTTGCGCGCTTTACCAGCTCACGCAGTGTTTTGTCCTGAGCGTTGCGGTTGCGCCAGATGATGTAGCGACGGATCATTGAGTTCTGCTCTTCGTGTGAGCGGTGATCGGTGCCGTCCAAGGTGAAGTAGCGCAGAGCCTGGAACTGAGCCTCGATCCGGTTCAACCAGCTGGCGTTGGTGGGGACGTAGGCCAGTTCGACGTTGTTGGCCTCGGCCCAGTCGCCCACTCTGCTGTCTCTCTTGGTCGACAGGTGAAGGCTGAAGTTGTCCATGACGATGGCGATGCGGATCTCGGGCGGGTAGAGGGTGCGGAGGTAGCGGCAGAACTCGAGGAAGGTGGTGCGGTCCTTCTTGGTCTTGATGTGGCCGTAGATCTTGTCCTCGTTCAGGTCGTAGGCGGCCATCAGGTGCCTGACCCCTTTCGTCCGGGTGTAGGTGGCCCGGCGCCGCCGACGACGGGGATCTTCGGTGGTCTCGACTCCTTTCACGGCTACCGGGGCCCACTGCTTCCCCGGCCGGGGCAGCAGATTGAGGGGACCGAACTCGTCCATGCAGATCACCACCGTGGGGTCGCCTCTCTTCGGTTTGGCCTTCTGATCAGCGATGTCGTAGAGCTCGAGGACCTGGTTCTTCTTGGTCTCGAAGTCGGGGTCGCTCGACTGCTTCCAGGTCTTGATCACTTGAAACGAGACGCCCTCCTCTCGGAGGAGCAGGCGCAGTCCTTCGTGGCTGATGTCGTCGACCACCCCCTCAGCCACCAGGAACTCGGCCAACTTGGTCAGGCTCCAGGTCGAAAAGGGCAGGCCGTGGTCGACGGGCCGGCTCAAGGCGACCTTCTTGATCTCCCGGCGCTCGGGCAAGGTGAACGTCGGCGGCCGGCCCCCGGCGTACTTGGGCACGAGCGAGTCGAAGCCGTCGTCGTTGAAGTTGTGGATCACGGCCCGGACCCGGTCAGGTGAGGTGAAGGCCACCTGGGCGATCTGGGCCACGTCCATACCCTGGGCCGACAGCAGGACCATCTGGGCTCTTCGCCACGTCACCACCGATCCTGAGGACCGCCGGACGATCCTCAGCAGGCGATTGCCCTCTTCATTCGTGATCTCTCGAACGCGTATGCCGTCGCGCACGTGACCTCCTCGTTAGAGAAGACCAAATTCTCCGCGACCTGGAGGTCGGAGTGGTGGACGCGACCCTCCAACGTTGCCGGTCGCGGTACTAGGTGCGGGAACAGGTGCTGAGCCAGGGTGTCCAGCGGGAACGACGGTCAGACCAGGAGGCTCACCGAGAGCCACGAATGTGCCCTCAAGGTCGTGCACCCTTGTGACCGCAGCCACTGCGGGATCAAGAGCATCAGAAGTTCACCCACGTTGTCCCGTTCCATCCACCCAGGGATGGCCTCCGCTGGAGCACTGGCACAAGTCGCTTGACAAGGTCAACACCCATTGACAAGGCTCTGCTTGGATACGTCCCAGGTGGGGACCGGTTTCGGTGGTTTCTCGGTTCTCTAGCAAGCCTGGGGCGAAGGGGCGGGGGGTATTCCTGTGCGCGAATGGCGGCGGCTTTGGTTCGGTTCACCAAAGAGTTCCGACCGGACTCCAATGCCATTAGGAGATGCACAACCAAGGCTGCCGACAAGACTCCGGTGGCCTAGAGCCTCGGACCGAGTGGGCGGACGTGTCTATATGCGAGGATCCCGGGGCCTGTCAGCCAGGTTTCCATATCTTGGACAGCCAAGTTCACCGACTTGCCGAACTCGTCGAACGAGCTTCATTCATCTAGTGATCGCCGTATTAATCATATTCGGTGTCCTCGGGACAACCCTGGCTAAGTCGACACCGGCAAATGCACAGTCGATCCTCTATGTCTCCGGCACGAGCAGCTCAGACAGCAACGCCTGCACAGAATCCCTACCTTGCGCCACCGTCTCCCATGCTCTAAGCGTAGCGTCGTCAGGTGACATCATCGACGTGTCGGGTACGATCGACGATAACATCGTTATTTCCACTTCCTTGACCGTCACCATTACTGGGAACTCGGCATTCCAGCCAGATGGACCCGCAATACTCGACGGGACGATGAGCGGCACCGTTGTCACCGTTGAATCGGATGCCACTGTCACGCTCAATGACCTCACGATCGAGAACGGGGTCGGGGTGGTGAGTGATTCGGACTCCGATGGAGCAGGAGGCGGGATCTACAACGACGGTGGCACCGTTACTATTACCGATAGCTCGATTACAGACAACATGGCGGCGGCCCAGTGCTGCGGCAGCGGGTACGGTGGTCCGGGCGGCGGAATCGAAACTGACTCCGGCACCCTCACTATCACAAATACCACGATTTCGGATAACACAGGATCGGGAGGCGGTGGCGTCGACAGCGACTCCAGCATCGTAACGATTGTGAACAGCACGATCTCGGGTAATACGGCATTCCCTTACGACGGTGGCGGGATTAACAACGCTGACGGTGTAGGCGATGGACACGACAGCCTAACAATAACCAGCAGCACGATCTCAGGTAACTCTGCGTACTTTGGAGGTGGCGGAATCGAAACTGACAATGCCTCCATTACCAGTAGCACAATCTCAGGAAACAAGACATTAGACAACTATGGCGGCGCCGGCATTTATGCTGACGGGCCCTTGACAGTCACCAGCAGCACGATCTCGGGGAACACAGGTTCCTACGGTGGTGGGATTCATTTTGAAGGGGAGAGCGACGGCGTTCAATTGGGAGACCTAGAGGATTACGAACAGCACAATATCGGGAAACACGGCAAACTGGGTCGGTGACTCCGGTGCAGGAGGCGGCATATACACGGTTGGCACTGCATCAATTGCCGATACAACCATCGATGACAATTCAACGAATGGCAATTCCGCGATATCTGGCGAAGGCGGCGGTGGGATCTATGGCAGTACCACCGCAACCGTTGGTGCCACAATCGTGGCAGGGAACACGGGCGGAAACTGCGCTAGTCCTGTAAACAGCATCGGTTACAATCTAACGGACGATGCTACGGGTGACGCGTGCGGCTTCACCTCTTCGACCGACGTAGTGAACGCAAACCCGCAGCTCGGTTCCCTCGCCGAAAACAATGGACCTAACGAACCGGACACTATGTTGCCTTCTTCTGGCAGTCCGGCCGTTGGAGCCATCCCTGAGTCGACGACCCTTAACGGAATCTCGGTTTGTGGTAGCGGCGCCACAGACGAGACCGGGTCGAATCGACCGATCAACTCCAGTACGAACTGCACTATCGGCGCGGTTGAGGTGGCGACAACGACCGACACGGCCACCTCCATCGGCCCGACGGCGTGCACCGCTAACGAGTCGATCCCGCAGTCGGCCCAGGTGGGTGACTCCTTCGGTGACCTGTGCGCATCCGTCAAGGACAAGAACGGCAAGCCCGGTAACGGGGGCGTCGGTGACGTTCACGGCCCCGTGCATGGGGACATTTGCCAACGGGTCGACCGTCGACACGGTGACGAGCTCCGACGGTGTGGCGGAGTCGTCGACCTTCACGGCCGGAGCCGTGGCCGGTTCCTACACGGTCACCGCCTCTGTTCCCGGGCTCTCCGAACAAGCGGACTTCGATTTGACCAACACCATCCCGGCAAACGGAAGTCCGGAGGACACGTCTATCAGTTGCTCGGCCTGGGGTTGGGGTGACGACCCGGGCAACGGCACCTCGCAGAGCTCGTTCCCGGTCCCGTTGACGATCGGGGACGAGCCGAACCTGGCACCCGGGGCCACCGTCAGCGCCGTGGCCTCGGGCTCCGACGGTGCCAACCTGGCCCTGTCCGACGGCGAGGTCTACGCCTGGGGTGACAACAGCTACGGCGAGCTTGAACTCCCCACCCAGAACGACGAACCCGAGGTTGAGCCACCTGGCGGGGTGACGACCACCGAGCAGTCGGCCACCGACGGCAACCTCTGTCCCGATACCACCTACACCTATGAGGTCACGGCCGTCACCAGGTTCGGTGGCGAGACGAACACCGGTGCGACGCCGGACGTGATCACCCCGAGTAGTAGTACGGGATCGTGCACCGATGACAGCGGTGACAACAATACCGACATCGAAGTAAAGATCGCCTGGAACGCCGCCAAGTATTGCAACAGCGGACATGGATGCCCCGGTGGAACCACCGATGACCTCGACTCGTACAACATCTACCGCCAGGACGGAGGAAGGTGCGCCCTTCTATGAGATCGACAACGTCCCGGCCACCACGACCTCCTATCTCGACGACGGGGGAGAACTGCTCGGAGGGGAGCCACCCTGCGCCGCGGACACGGTCACCTGCAACGACACGGCAGTCACCCACACCACCGTCGACACCAGCCCGCACAGGGTCAAGATCCCGGGTGTCCCCGGGACAGACGCCGTCACCGCCATCGCCGAGGGGGGCACGTTCAGCCTGGCCCTCACGGCCGCGGGCGACGTCTACGCCTGGGGTGAGAACGACTACGGCCAGTTGGGCGACAACACCGCCGCCGACGGCTTGTGTGGTCAGACGAGCAGCGACCTGTGCGGGGGCAACGACCCCTGTGCCGCTTCTCTGGCCGCGTCGGCCCTCGGAAACGACGCCAACACGTCGGTCGATGCCTGCCAGAACGCCCCCGTCGAGGTGAACCTCCCCCTGGCCTCGGGCGAGACGGTCGAGGCCATCGCCACCGAGGGTGACGTGGGACTGGCCCTCGTCTCGTGCAACACCAACGTCGATCCCTCCTGCACCTCCAACACTGTCGTCTATGCCTGGGGTGACACCACCAACGGCGCCATCGGCAACGACACCGAGGCCGGCGGTGGCGACGCCTGTGCCACTGACTGCGAGGACGAACCCGTGGAAGTGACCGGCCTGCCGAGCGACATGACCGTGCAAGACATCGCCGGCGGCGGTGACTACGCCCTGGCCCTCGGCACCGAGGGCACCACCAGCGTCGTCTACGCCTGGGGCGCCAACGCCTCGGGGCAGCTCGGTACCGGCAACGACAACGACGCCGACACCCCCACGGCGGTGAGCGGCCTGTCGGGCGCCGGCACCATCAGCGAGATCTCGGCCGGGTATGACCAGAGCCTGGCCCTCACCTCCACCGGCGCCCTCTACGCCTGGGGCGACAATTCCGACGGCGAGCTCGACAGCGGCTCGGTCGGGAGGAAGCCAGCACAGCGCCGGCGTGGTGGCTACCCCCATCGCCAATCTCCCCGCCGGGGTGACCATCGACGACGTCGCGGCGGGGGATCTCCATGATCTGGCCCTCACCTCCACCGGCGCCCTCTACGCCTGGGGCGACGACAGCTGTGGCGAGTTGGGCGATGGCGCCACGGTGAGCGGCACCGGCACCCCCTGTTCGGACGGCACCGGCGACACCGTCGAAGACCCGGCCGTGGCCGTGGCCCTGCCCACCGTGGGCACCTGTCCTCCCCTTCTCCCCCAGACCACGATCAGCGTCACCTGCATCGCCGCCGGTCTGGACAGCACGGCCATCACCTCGCCGGCCATCCCCCTGGGCACGGCCCCCTGTGCCATGGCCACCCCGCCCTCCACCTGCGTCACTGCCTCACAGCTGGCGGCCGCCGGTGTCACCACCTACGGCACCAGCAGCGCCAATAGTTCCTGCACGTCTCAGTCCCCAGTTGAGTTCCGACGACGTCACCAAAGCCCTCTACGACTTCCTCAACACCCTCCCCGAGGGAACACCCACCTCACCCGAGGAGGTGCAGTTCGATGTCGGACGGTTGTTACCTGGTGAACGGGGAGCTGTACCTGCGCGGCCTACAGGATTACATCTTCGACGGCAACGGCGCCACCTTCGTCCAGACCAACGACTCCTCCGATAAGATAGGACCCGACGCCAAGCCGCGGCCGGGGTCCTCCGTACTGCCAGGACCCCGACGACACCGGTCAGAACTCAGACGACACCAACGCCAAGCCGGCCGGCAACGCCTACGACATCATGTGGCTTTTCGAGGGCGGCTGCGACATCGAGCTCGAGGACATGGAGCTCACCGGAGCCTACGGAACCTCCGGCGCCAGCGGCGTTATTCAGAACTCGGCCATCGAGCTGGCCGGCACCCAGCGGGCCCTGATCAACGGCGACGACATCAAAGATTTCGACGGGGACTGCGTGACGGCCACCGGCCTGGTGGAGGTGCCCGCCCCCTCGAACTACCCATCCTCGGACACCACCATCACCGGCAACGAGTGCGCCAAGGTCGGGCGAAACAATGTCAGTGTCACCTTCGGAAACCGGGCGTTGCTGGGAGGAGAACCGCAGGTGAACGGCAGCGGGGATCTCGAGACTCCCACCTACACGTCGTATTGCACGCACCCCAACAATCCGACGCTGGCCGACCTGGCGACCGACCTGCCCCCCAACGGCGGGAACTGTTTCTCCAACCCCGGTATGAATGGAGTCGACATCGAGTCCGACAAAACCAACCCCAACGACGGGGAAGGCAACATCCTGATCGCCAACAACGTCTTTGACAACGGCGGCAAAAACCTCATAGCGTCCGAGGCCGCCGGACAGCTCTTCAATGCCGCCATCGACGCCAACACCTCCACCACGATGCAGAGTCTGTTCGCCCCCCAGCCATACAAAGCCGATGGCCAAAAGCATGCGGCCCTGCTCGGTACCGACTTCACCATCAGCGGGAACGTCGCCGCCTGCGCCAATGTGGGGGGCAGCGGTGGAGGCACCAACGAGGACTGGCTCTTAGACGGAGAGGTGGGCGGTCTCGTCTCGAACAACACCGCACCCATGACCTTCGACTCGAGCTTGGAAGGGGGCACGGGTCAGGGACAGTCATGCAGTGCCGCCGCCACGGGGACCCCCGTGACCCATTTTCTCGACACCGGTTCCGCAGATCCCAAAAACACGAAGAAGTACCCGATGGGTGGAGACATCGAGGTCATCGGCAACACCCTCGACGACTACACCAGCCACGGAAACGCGCCCACCGTCCTGCCAGTCCATTCCGACAACAAAACCGCCAGCGGCGACACCGTGTGCGGTGACGAAGACGTGGCCGGTGATTCTCTCGACGGGAACAGCTCGGCGTGGGCCTTCCCGGAAAGCTCGCCCTGCGCCACCTTTGTACCACCCCAGCCCGTCGTCGCCAGCCTGCCCGACTACCTGACCTCCTCCCAGGTGTTCACCTACAACGGGGCGCGGATCCGGCATCGAAGCGAACCGGCCTCCACCCCGACCGCCTCGCCCGCCAAGCCCGAAGCCGGGTCCCAACCCGGCGCCGTCAAGTGCACGAAGGTGAGCGGGGCGATCAACTTCGAACCCCCCCTGTCGGACACCTCGGAGGCGTCTTCGGAGATGATGCTCGTCCAGGAGACGCTCACCGGCTGCCACGGCTCCAAGGGCGGGGCGTCGCCCAAGAGCGGCACTGCCGTCGTCGCGGTGCCCCTGCCCACCAGCAACTGTGCCAGCCTGAACTCGGGTGCCAACACGCCGGTGTCCCTGGCCATCAGCTGGTCGCCGTCGACCGACGGTGAAAGCCAAGTGGTCTTCTCCCGCTATGCGATCGCCACCAGTCCCACACCAAGCCTGACTCTGCTCGGCAGCGGCACCACCACGCACGGCTCATATCCCAGTGGACTGTCCATCGCCAGCACTGGCCTGGGCATGACCGAGACCCAACTGGCGGCGGACTGCGCCTCCAGCACCGGCCTTAGCACTACTACCCCTACGGGCAGCGTAAAGGTGGGCGGTGCACCGTCGGTCAGTGTGCCCGGCGCCCCGACCGACGTGGCGGCCACGCCCGGGAATGCTCAGGCAACTGTCACGTGGGACGCTCCGGCCAGTGATGGTGGCCTTGCCATCTCGAGCTACACGGTGACAGCAGCAGACTCCACCACGCCCGCCAATGGAGGGGAGACCTGTTCGGCCACGACTACGTCCTGCACTGTTTTCGGGCTCACTAACGGCAACAGCTACACGTTCACGGTCACGGCCACCAACGCCGATGGCACCGGATCGCCGTCGAGTCCATCGTCTTCGGTGATTCCGACGGTTTTGACCTGGTCCGCGCCATCCTCTATTGATCCGGGTTATGTCTTTACGTCGGTGTCCTGCCCGTCGACTTCGTTCTGTGGGGCCGTGGCGTATCAGCACGGCAGCGGAAACCCACCCTCGGCTGGAAACGCCGTCTTTTACGACGGCTCGGGTTGGAGCTCCCCCTCAAATCCCGATCCGGGGCACGGCTTCAATTCAATCTCCTGCACCTCGTCCACTTTCTGCATGGCTGTTGACGACGAGGGAGACGCCATGATTTACAACGGATCGTCTTGGTCGGCCCCCGATGAGGTCGACCCTGGCGGTCACTCACTTACCTCTGTGTCGTGTTTCTCGCCCACCTTCTGCGGCGCCGTCGACGCTAACGCCGGCGCCGTGATGTGGGATGGCACCACATGGACGACGCGCACGTCGCTGCCTCCAGGCGGGCTCAACTCGATCGCTTGTCCCTCGGCCACGTTCTGCATGACCGTCGACGGTACCGGGAATGTATTTACCTACAACGGTTCGTGGAATACCAGCCCAGACGACATCGACAGCTCCGCGGCGATCATATCGCTGTCGTGTCCGTCGCCATCATTCTGTGAGGCGGTGGATTACGACGGCGATGGGATCACCTACACCGATACGAATAGTAACCCGGTGTGGTCCGCTCCCGTTCCCTTTGACGGTGAGCTAACCGGAGTGTCCTGCACCTCCCCGACGTTCTGCGTCGCCGTGCAAGCCGCCGGATTCTCAGATGGTGGCGTCTACTACTATGACGGCGCCTCTCCTGATCCGTGGTCCTCATCTACGCAGATCGAGGCAATCGCCCTTCCCGATTCGATTTCATGCCCGTCCCAATCGTTCTGTGTTGTAGTTGATAACGAAGGTAACGTCCTCAATGGGAGTGGTTGAACTCGGCTGGATCGCTGGGTGTCACGTGGCGAATGAAGGGACGTAACGCAGTCGCTTGGACCATTGAGTAGCGAAGACGCCAGGGTTAGTCAACCGATGCCATCGAGCGCATGATCGCCGCCGGTGTCCGGCTCCAGGAAGCCTGGGGCAGAGAGGCCAAAACGAAGCGCCGATGGCGTAGCGCTCGCCGCCATCGACCTGCGGGAACTGCACGAAGCGGCATTGGCGTTGATGTGGGCCAATAGGACTACGACGCTCCGGGACGCTGTCGACGTGCTAGGCGACGCCGAGATGCAAAGAGTGCAGGACTAGCGGTTGAGTTTGCCCGCCGGGGTCATGACCGGGAGCCGGATCTACCAGTGTCACCGGCGCTCAGCGCCGCTTCCCTGAGACTGGTAGCGGGACGCGAGTTCACGTACTCCCACCGACGTTCCGGACGACCGGCTCTACCGGCGGGCACGGTGCAAGTCATCCTGCGTCTGGCCCAGGAGAATCCGACCTGGGGCTATCGACGGATCCATGGTGAGCTCACCACTGAGTGTGCGCCTGGCGCCCTCGACCGCGTGGGCCATCCTTCGCCGGCACGGTCTCGATCCCACACCGCGGCGATCGGGTCCGTCCTGGTCGGAGTTCCTCCGAGCGCAGGCGGCGACCATGTTGGCCTGCGACTTCTTCAGCGTCGACACGGTGCTCCTGCGTCGCCTCTACGTGCTGTTCTTCATAGAACTCGACACCCGACGGGTGTATGTCTCCGGCGTCACGGCCAGCCCCGTGGGGGAGTGGGTGACTCAGCAGGCCAGCAACCTGAGCCCCTCCTCGTCCAGCGCCCCCGGGCCGTTGAATTCCTCATCCGAGATCAGACACCAAGTTCACCGCCAGCTTCGACGAGGTCTTCCGCTCTGAGGGCGTGAGAATCATCGAGACCCCGATTCGAGCACCTCGGGCCAACGCCTTTGCCGAGCGGTTCGTCGGCACGGTGCGCCGAGAGTGCTTGGACCGACTCCTCATCGCCGGTCGCCGTTACCTCGAGCAGGTGCTCGTCGAGTACCTCGCTCACTACAACCAGCATCGCCCGCACCGGTCCGTGGCTCAGCATTCTCCGCAGCACTTCGGAGTGAAGTCGGATTCGATCGAGGATCTGGATCCGACGCACCTACGACGACGGGAGGTTCTCGGAGGACTCATTCACGAGTACCGGCTCGTGGCGTGAGCTGGTCGGATGGATAATCGGCACCCACAGGTTCCCCGTCAGACCGGCGTTTTTCGGTCGGTCGGTGGGCGAGGCGGGATTTGAACCGGTACACCCTTTCGGACACAGGAGTACTTATCCTGTGTGCATCCGTAGGCTGGAAGAAATAGTCATGGGGAGGTCACTTGCCCGCCCGGTGGAACCCGGAGATCGCGCGGGTCAGCGTCAGCACGGAGGGCCGATGTCGTCGTCAATGGCCGTCGTGTTGGAGGCCGGGCTGAGTGTGACGCCAGCTGGTGTGTTGAGGATGACTGTGTTCGAGAGCGATCCCGCAGGACCACAGGGTTCGAATTCATAGCTCACCTTGTAGGTGATTGACGATCCGGCGGGCAGGTCCACGGTGTCGTTGATGTCGCCTGAACCGAGAGAACTGAAACCTGTGGCTCCGCCGGTGGAGGTGGCTGTATAGGTATCACTGGTGTAGTCGGAATCCGAGGAGAGCGGGTCGAACACTGCGATGCCATCGAGCGCCCCAGGACCGCTGTTGTTCACGTTGATCGTGTAGGTCAGAGTCCCGTTGTAGTCGGTGATCTGCCCAACGGTTGCGGGATCTGAAGACCCTCCATAGTTGTCGGACTTCGTCACATTCAAGGTGTCGAGCACCGGCATGCCGCTCGTCTCGACCAGCGGGTTGGGGCTGGCGGTCACGGTGATCGTCGGTGGGTCACCGTCGGAGCCGTGGTGGTGGTGATGATGGTGCTTGTCGGTGGCGGCCATAGGACCGGCGAGGGTCACGGCCGGGGGGTCGATCGTGAAGGTGGTTGAATACGTGGGATGCGAGCCCGCCAGCACGTCGGCGATCACGGTGGATGCTCCCGGAGCACACGACTCCCCCTTGAACACGAAGACGGCGTTGCCGTCACCGTCCAGGGTGGCTTCCACCGGAGTCGCGGGGGACGCCTGGGTGATGGCGGGGCCGCCCGTTGGCTCCCAGCGCCAGCCCATTCCGCACCGGTTCTGGAGACCGGGGGAGGAGATCTCGACAGGCTGCCCAGCGTAGACAGGGTCCGTCTCCACGTAGAACACGGTATAGACTTCAGATCCGCTCGGGCCGTCACCGGTCTCCACCTCGGGATTCGGTGAAGCGACGACGCCGGTCGAGGTGACCTGGGGGGCCTTCACGTCCAAGATGGTGGTGGCGGTGAGATAGGGCGCGCCAGTGAGATCGGCTTCGACGAGGTCAGACCCCGGGGCACAACCCGAGGCGTCCACCACAACGGTGGCGTTGCCCTCGTCGTCCAAGGCGACGGTGATGACGTTGATGGCAACCCTAGGGCTTGTGGTGCTTCCTCCCTGCAACGTCTCGAAGAGGACCGTCCCCTGGCACGAGTCAGACAACTGGCTCGAGGATACTTGCACTAGGTCGCCGGCATAGGAGGGAGACGTCTCCACCTGGATGACAGCGTGCACTTGGGAACCGGTCTCGCCGTTCCAGTTGCCGAACGGTGGCACGGAGAGAGTAGAGGGGCCAATGCCAGGATCAAGCGTGACATATTCGGTCGTTCCACCCGTATCGTTGTACCAGTCCGGCTCTGAGCCCTCGGTGACTGCGTAAACTCCCGGACCGCCATCACCGTTTAGCACAAAGTCGAAGTTGCCGTTGCTGTCCGTCGAAGTTGTCGCCACGACGACACCTGTTGGCTGGTCGTCAAAGTCGCTCGTCACCCTGGTCAAGGTCATGGGCCAGTTGGGAATACCCGGCTCACCAGTGTCCCAGACGCCGTTCTTATTGAGGTCGTCGAACTTGCTGCCCGCGATGGTGATTTGGTGCCAGTTGCCAAACGGTGGAACGGACAGAGTGGCGTCGCCAATGCCAGGATCAACCGTCACATATTCGGTCGTTCCACCCGTATCGTTGTACCAGTCAGGCTCTGAGCCCTCGGTGACTGCGTACTCTCCCGGACCATCACCGTTGAGTGGAAAGTCGAAGTTGCCGTTGCTGTCCGTGGTGGTTGTCGCCACGACGACACCTATTGGCTGGTCGTTAAAGTCGCTCGTCACCCTGGTCAAGGTCATGGGCCAGTTGGGAATGCCCGGCTCACCAGTGTCCCAGACGCCGTTCTGATTGAGGTCGTCGAACTTGCTGCCCGTGACGGTCGGTACAGGAACTTCAGGAGTAACCGGGTAGATCGGGTTTCCGCAAACCAGAAAGATCGAACTCTGCATCCATGTCCAGGTGTCGAGCGTTACCGTGGCATCGTTGAAGTCCCAGTCGTCGATGGGGGTGTGACTGGCCGGAGGGGGTACGACGTCGGACGGCGACGGACAGGGAGTCGGGCCGTTCCCCGAATCGGGATACTCCGATCCATTGACGTCGCACTCACTCCATTGCATCCCGCTGTTCTGGGTCGGGCTCAATGTGACCGTGGTCTGCGGAGCGTACCAAAGGAAGTTGAGGCTGAAACGATCGCTCGTGTACAGCGCTGCATTGCTGACCAACTCCTGCCGAGTCATGAGTTGGCCGAACCCCGGATCGAAGACATAGCCGGAACGACAGGTACCGGTGGCATCCTGCATAGCCGTTTGACTCATCCAACCGCACCCGTTTGCAGCAGACGCTGGTCCCACATTCAGGACACCGACCACCACGATGCCAGTTATCGAGGCCAGTAGAGCAACCACAAGGCGGCTGATCCTCGTCCTGACGAGTCCCATGGCACAACCCCCCATTGTCCATTTAGGCGAGTCAAGAACATGTGGAGTTGACCCCGCCGGGCAGCGAGTCTTGCCTTGGGTAAGAACCATGTCAACTGCTCCACAGAGCGGTAACGGATACCCCTGAATACCGCTTTTCATGAAGCCGACTTCTTCGAGGTGCCCCCTTGGTCGTTGGCGAAGGGTTCGTAGCTCCCATCGTCGGAATAAGGCGCCAGGCTCCACATGGGGAGAGATCCCTTAGATCTGGCACTTACTCTCTTATCCAGCGTGAACGTCGGCGAGGCCGGAGGTTATGTGCCCATCGTGAAGGCGTTCCCATTGTCCACGGCCACGCAAAACGTCGTCAGCGGACAGGAGAGTGCGACGGGCTCGGCGTGGGAATCGATGTTGACTGGAGCGGTCCAGGTCCCCGACATCTCCTGCAGGACGTTGCCTTGGGCATCGACCGCCCAGCACTTTGACCCCGTGGCACAGGAGAGAGCCGTGATGAAGGAGCGGCCGTCAGGAGCGCTTGGCCCGGTGAACGTCGTCTTGTGGACGGCAAAGACGTAGTATCCGTTCCCGGCCACGACACAGGAAGTGCCTGCGCACGCGGCACTGGTCAGTCCGCCGGACAAACCGATCGCCGGGGAGTTCGTGATCTGGCCGCCAGTGTTCGTGCCGTGGTAGGAGATGCTGAGCCAGTCACCTTGGTCCTCGCGATTCACGATGCTTCCTCCGAAGACACAGAACTTTGAAGAGGCGCATGACGCCGCCGGGAGTGAACTGCCCGAGCCATACCCTCCCGGGCCCCCGGAAGTGGACCACGACATACCGTTATACGTTTCGATGACTGTTTCCTCGTCGGGGCCGTTCGTGTAGTAGCCGGTGGCTTGGCAGAACTGGGTGTTCCTGGCGCAGGAGATGCCGGTGAGCGTCTCGCCGGGACTGATCGATGGACTTCCGTTGGATGACCAGGATCCACTGTCGTAGATGATGGCCAGGTCTGAGGCGTAGTCCGGCCTGGTGGAGTCGGTCCCCACGACGGCACAGAAGGTCGGACTGGCGCACGAGACACCGTAGAAACTGTTGCCTGACCCGGCCACGGGCGTGAAGGAGGTCCAGCTGGTTCCGTTAAAGGTAGCGGCATTTCCCGCCGAATCGACGGCCATACAGAAGGTCGTCGTAGCGCACGAGACCCCGGTCAACGTACCTCCGGATGTATCGATGACTTGCGGCGACGACCAGTGCAGCCCTCCGTCCGCGCGGACGGACGAATAGCTGATCCGGACCATGCCGTTCCCGATGTTGAGCCCCGTCTGCGTGGATACGACGGTCACCGAGGGCGCGACATACCCGGAACCACCACCGCCCGAACCGTCGATGAGGGTGTCATTGAGGGCGCTGCAGCAAGGCGTCGGGCCGTCGACGTATCCGCCACCTCCACCTCCGAAGTAGCCGCCACCGCCCCCTCCACCGCATCCTGCACCGCCGGTCCCGGCGCTCCCGGCGACGGCGCACGGCGCCACGGTGTACCCGGCGGGCCCACCGCCGGTCGTACTGGCACCGGAACCACAGGTCGGTCCCGGCGCGGTGTTGGATCCGCACCAGGTGCCGCTTTCGCCGGGGGATCCACCTCCTCCACCGGGACCCCCTTGGGAGTCCTGAAATTGGTAGGGCTGAGATGTCGCGTCGCTGTTGTAGGCGCCACCGCCTCCGCCTCCGGCCACGATGATGCGGCGAGCCAGGCCGTCACCACCCAGGCGTATATCCGTGGCACCTCCCCCGGCTCCGGCCGGGTTGTCACCGGAATTCGTTCCCGCCGCGCCGCCGCCGTTGTAGCCACCAGTTGTCTCTGTGGGCTTGCCTCCCACTCGGATAGACAATACGTCCCCAGGCTGGACCACGAGGGATCCTTTGACGTAGCCGCCCGGGCCCCCGGAATCGGTGAGGGCACTGAAGTCGCCACCCTCCGCCCCCCATGCTTCGATGGTGAGTTGGGTCACGGCTTTGGGCACAATGAAGGCCTGTGGAGAGCCAGTGGAACCCGTGGCGTTCCCGTTATACGGAAAAAGGCAGGTCACGACACTTTGGCTGGCAATGCACTTTTCCTTCGCCTGGGTAGCGTTCGCTCCGGCGGCACCGATCGAAGGGCCAAAGAGCAGCGACAGGAGTAACGCAACCGTGAAGGCAACGCGGATTCCTCGTATGTGCGTAGTTCCCGCTGGCCGGATGTTGTTCACGCTATTCCCTCCAAGTCTGTCCGATTGTTGAGTTCCACCCTGCCCGGCCGACTCAACGGTCGGCAGTACTGATCGATGACGCAGCGATTCCGGACGACGGTGGCCGTAATGGGGTCATGGCGTCATCGTGCGGGCAAGAATCACCCGCCACTGGGACAATCGTTCCAGGACCGGCGTTACTTTGGCGCCGGATTGCGCCTGACCTGTTTGGGCCGACCGGACGGTCAGCCGTAGACCGGTTCTGGTTTCGGCAAGTCAGTCGGTTCCTATCGTATTGGAATTCACCCCATCTGCAGTCACGTAATCGGTGCCACCCGCTTCGGTGTCGTAGCAGGTGTTCGAGGTGAGAGTCTCGGTGCTCGAGTTCAGCGTGGTCGAATAAGGACCGTAGTCGGCGCCTTCTTCAACGCAGTACCAAGAAACTCTTCCTGTGGGAAAGTTGGTGAAGGTGATGTCCATCCATCTGCCGGCGGGCGCTGAGTTGCTCCCCCATCCGATCGAGATTGATGGGGAAGGGGGCGGTGGCGGTGGCGGTGGCGGTGGCGGTGGCGGTGGCGGTGGGGCGTCGGTTGCGATGGTGTTGGAGTCGATTCCATCTGCAGTCACGTAATCGGTGCCACCCGCTTCGGTGTCGTAGCAGGTGTTCGAGGTGAGAGTCTCGGTGCTCGAGTTCAGCGTGGTCGAATAAGGACCGTAGTCAGTGCCTTCCTCGACGCAGTACCAAGACACGTTTCCGGTGGGAAAGTTGGTGAAGGTGATGTCCATCCAATTGCCCGCGGGCGCCGGGTTTGTCCCCCATCCGATCGAGAGGGATGCATTAGGTGGCGGGCCGGGGGCGTCGGTTGCGATGGTGTTGGAGTCGATTCCATCTGCAGTCACGTAATCGGTGCCGCCCGCTTCGGTGTCGTAGCAGGAGTTGGTGGTGAGAGTCTCAGGGCTGGAGGTTAGCGTGGTCGAATAAGGACCGTAGTCGGTGCCCTCTTCGACGCAGTACCAAGACACGCCTCCGATGGGAAAGTTGCTAAAGGTGATGTCCATCCAATTGCCCGCGGGCGCCGGGTTTGTCCCCCATCCGATCGAGAGTGATGCATTAGGTGGTGGGGGTGGGCGTGAGGAACCAACCGTAATCACATTGGACGTGACAGAACCGATGGTGACCCATACGGTGTCACCGCTGATCGAGTCGTAGCAGGTCTCGCCATTGTCGAACGTTTCGGGATCGTTAGAGACCCCAATGTCAAAACTCTGATCGCCGCCACTTCCGAAGTCGCAGCCATAGGAGTAGGTGCCAGGGGCGAAGCCGGTAAGAGTCATAGTGATCCACGAAGGATGAGCAGAACTCCAGCCGATACTGATGCTGCCGCCATCGGGGCCCGGTGGCGAGTTGCCCGTTTTTGGGGGCGAGGAGCTTGAGGTATAGGTGTATTGATCCGCGGAGCCGACCTGAGAGGGACCGGTCCCATCGAAAGCCTGCACATCGACTGTTCCCAATGATCCGGCCGGGGCAGTCGCCGTAATCACGGAGTTGCTGTTCAGTTTGACCTGGAACTGAGCAGGTTTTCCGCCGAACGTGACTTCATCGACGTTTTGGAAGTAATTTCCCGTGAGAGTCACGGTGTTACCGCCTGCCACTGGACCGGAGCTTGGCGACACCCCACTCACGACGGGCACTGGGACGGTACCGGTGTCAGCGGTCCCCGTACAGGCGTCGGTGTTGGCAAAGGCCTCTTCAAATATTGCGAGGGCGGCCGCTGCATCGGATCCTGTCATCGACGCCACTACTCCGGCTGTGACCAAGTCGCCCCAGCAGTTGTTCGGGAGCATCTTGCTCAAGACGTCCGTCACTGGAGTACTAACAACTCCTTCAAAATTGTTACTGACCAAGCATGACAAGAAGCCCTCCGGGTTGTCCCAATTCTGGACTAGACACTTTGCCACGATCTCGGCGTTTTGAACGACGTTTTCGAACTCAGTCCAATTACTGAAGTGGGTGATTGATGCCACCAGCATGTGGGTTGTCGGATTGTACGAGGCTGGGACCGCTTCCCAGCGTCGAGACGAGACATTGAGGTAGGAGACGCCGTACAAGCCGTAACCAGCCACTTCGCTTGGGGTACCTGACGAAACTGGGAATTCCAGTGTGAGCGGTTTTGCGAACCGGTGTTTGGGAAAGACGCTGAACCGAATAGCTCCCCCGACTGGCCCAGCCTTCCCCCATTTGCCGCTCGGTGTCTGTTCCGCCTGCGCATCGATTTGCTCGCCAGAAGGAAGAGCGCCTGCCGGGATGATGAGTTCCCCCCCGCCCGTTAGATACATGGTCGTGGTGCCGGTTCCTACTGTGACCGTCTGCAACGAGCTAGCTTTCGCACTCGCCGTGAGAGCACCGCTCACTGGAGCAACTTCGGCACCGGCTGAATTAGGAGCACCAAGGAGCACGCAGAGGGATGCAGCCATTATTAGTGACGACGCTCGAATCACACTTGGGCGCCCTCTCGACATCCCCATTCGTGCGGCCAGGTGAGAAATCCATGTTCTGAGGTGCCAAACCATGCTTTAGCCTCCCTTGGAAGGTCGCAACGGCCCTAGGTGAACCCTCCGAGCCACTCGCGTTGGTGTAGTTGGTCCAGGTATTGGTTACCGAGCCAGTCGTCTCACTGACCGTTCACTCGCAGCGGCGGCTTCAGAACCGTGGCTCATCACTTGTACGAGGAGTGCAAGCAGGAGAAGTGCCACTCCCGCAGTCGTTCCTCGTCGATACCGAGTGACTCTTTGTCATTACTCACCCCTTGAGTGATTGTCCTACCTGTGGTTCGCTGAGAGCCTCCATGCGCTAGCTCTCCTTGCTTCGCCGGGAGCCGCTGATTTAGCTCTGTTGAGAGGATGAACCGTTCGGACGACCATCACTAGTGGCAGGCCTGCCGGTCATCGGACCTGTTCCAAGTCCTGGTATTCGTTGACGTGTGCAAGGAAGCGGCGCTTTCGAACGGGTGAGCGGTCTCCTGAGAGTCACGACCGACTTCCAGTAACGCTCGATAAGGGGGCGTCGGTTCATCGAACGCTTCAGCCGACTTCGATGGCGGTTGGCAGCAGAGTCACCGAGAAGATCTGGAGGCAGCGGTCGCAGGCCTCTCCTCGTGGCTCGAACCGATCGTGCCAAACGGGTCAGGGCTGCCACTTCTGTTGGGACCGGCCCGCTTAATAGGATCGCGGACATGGCGAGCAGGGAAGGCAGGCGTTTGGGCGTCGAACGCGCCGTGGTCACGTATCCCGCTCCTCATGGTACTGAGGCCATCACTCTGTGTGAGGGGGAGACGGCGTCGTTCGGCCGAGGGGCGGAATGCCAGATCCGATTCGGCTACGCACCGGTGCCTGACATGAGTGTGCCCCGGGTGGCGGGAAGTCTCCTGGCGGTCCACGGCCGAGTCTTCATCGAAAGCGCCACCCAGCCCGGACATCGGGCGCTGGAACTGCGTAGCGATGGCAATGTGACACAGATAGCCGCCGGCGAGGGCTTCTCGCCGCGGCAGAACCAGTTCGAGCTCCTGGTGCGGGGGGAAGGTACCCCGTGGAAGCTTTCCGTCACCGTCCGTCCCGACGTCGCGCTGTCAACCGGAGAGCGTTCGGACGATCCGCCGACGAAGCGGTTTTCCCTGGACCTGACCGAATCGCAGTACACCGTGCTGGCCGCCTATTGCGACCCTCCCGGCCGAACGCGGTCAGAGCCGGCCACGCACAGGGAGGTAGCCGCCGCTCTGAATTATCACCCGAACACGGTGCGGGAGATCCTCTACGAGATCTGGGCTCGGATGTTCGCCGAGCAGGTTCCCATGCGAGACGTGTCCGACAAGAGGGTCGCCGTGGTCGAGGCGACCCGCGTGCACGGCCTGCTGTGGAACCGCAAATAGAGCAGCCCCGCGCACGGACCTTGTGGACGGGTCCCCGCGAGGACCCCCGCCGCTACCGCGTTGAACTTGTCGACGGCATGCCAGTGAACGTAGGTGAAGGCGGCGAGGGCCTCGTCTATCAGGCGGCTTGCATAATTGCCGGAGCGGAGCGCGTCGTGGCCCTAAAGATGCACACCAATCTCGCCTTCGATGATTTCGAACGGTTTCAGAACCGGGCGACGGCGTTGTCGAAGATCGATCACCCCTATGTGATGCGTCTGGTGGATGTTTTTGTGGGAACGGCTCTCATCAACGATGACGACCCGCCGGATGAAGCCTTTGCCGTCATGTACACCGTGGCCGAGTGGATTCACGGGCTGACCCTTCCAACTGCCATTGAGGCCACCAACAAAAAGACGCGGGCTCGGATGGGTGGCCCAAGTGGCCCGAGCCGCCGAGTACCTCCACGACATCCGGTCGGCAGACGCCCCGTCGGGGATTGTGCACCGGGACATCAAGCCCTCAAACGTCCGGGTCACCCCCGAAGAGGACGCCGTCCTCATCGACTTTGGCATCGCCCGACCCCATCAGCCGGGCGACTACACAGAAGGGGCGGGAACGTACCTATGGCAGGCGCCAGAGGTGGTGGGCGGCCCCGGTGAGCCCGGACCAGCGTCGGACGCATGGGGGATCGGGGCGCTGGCCTACTGGGTTCTCATGGAAGAGACGCCTCGCCTGCAAGGCGCCGCCGCCGCTCGCGAACTGCTCATACCGGCGGCTCGTGCTGAAGGCCTGGCCGACGCCAAGGGTATTGCTCGTTCGATTTCTCGCCTCCTCGACATCCAACCCGCACGCCGTCCCCGTGACCTCTCCCGGTGGGCCGATGACATCGACCGTCGGGTCGCTCGCAAGCGACCCCCCTACCTTGCCCGGGTGGCAGCTGCTGTCTTCGCCCTTCTCGTGCTCGCCGGGGGACTGACGGCAATTGAACTGTCACGTGGCAGCGTTGCTCCGTCCCCCGCCCAGTCGAGAGAATTAGCGAACGAAGCCCTGAGAGTGCTCCCTCATAACGTGCAGCTGGGAAGCCTCCTCAGTCTGGCGTCCTTTGTCCGATCCCCGACCAGTCAAGCGCGTTCTGCCATTGTCGCTGCTCTCGAGCAGCCTCTGGACACGATCCTCCGCGGTACTGGGACCCTCACCGCTGTCTCGTATAACCACGACGGCACACGAGTGGTGACGGGCGACGACCAGGGCAACGTGGCTCTGTGGAGCACACCCACGCGGACATTGATCAGCACCCTCCACACCGACAGCCCAGTCACCAGTGTCGCATTTGATCCTATCGGGACTTCGGTGGCGATCGGTGGCGCGAATGGCGATGTGTTGGTGTTCAACTCGACAGATAACAGAATCGTTGCCAGATTCCACGTGCCATCGAAGGTGACCTCGCTGGCGTACAATGGTTCCCTGATCGCTATTGCCGATCTTTCCTCAGGGCGGAATCTTCAAGGGGCGGCAATCGTCTGGGATCCCACCACCGGACAGAACATCAAAAAGCTCGTGCCCAACCCAAGTGCCCCGTACGACAACTACGCCACGAGTATTGCCTTTGATCCGGGCAACCAAAACCTCGTGGCCTTCGGCGCCACCAATGGGTGGATCGATTTGTGGCAGCCGACCATAGGTAAGATCGCGTCATTGGTCATTTCCAAAAACAGCGACGCTGTCACAGGTATTTCCTTCAGTTCGGGTGGGTCACGTCTTGTCGCTTCTTATGCCACAGGCGAGGTTGGCATGTGGAACATTGCGTCTCAGTCACCGAATGAGCTTCCTGTGATACTCGGTGTCGGCGGTTCTGTGACGGCGGTCACTGCCAGTCCCGACGCCGACTTCATCGCTGCCTCATACACAGATGGCAACATCAAAGTGTGGAACACCGAAGAATCGCCTCACGCTGCTGAAGTCATCGGCGCGGGTGGTGCCATTTCGAGCATGGCAATCAGTCCAGAGGGCGGGACGATTGTCGCAGCAGAAAGCTCAGGAAACGTGCTCCTACTGAGCTCCACTCAGCGGGCCGACGGAGCGCTCCAAACCGGACCCAATGCCACTGCTGACAGTGTGGCCTTCAGTCAGTCCGGCCGTCTGTTAGCGATCGGTGACGTGCAAGGAAATGTCCAATTGTGGGACACGACCAACGACGAAAAACTCGGCACTCTCGTCGGCAACGGAGCCCAGGTGTCGAGTGTGGCTCTCGATGCGAGTGGTCTACGACTCGCTGCCGGTCAAATGGATGATGAGGTCACTGTGTGGGACACCTTGACGAAGAGGAAGGTCTGGACCAAATCGGATGGCACACCGAACTACAGCGTCGCTTTTAGCCCCAACGACAATCTCGTGGCCGGCGGTGATGCCGGAGGATGGACGATGTTGTTTAACTCCCAGTCGGGAATGCTCCAGTCGGTCGGTCTCCATGACCCTGAACACGCTTCTATCCGTAGCATCGCCTTCGGTGATGACGGGCACATACTCGTCACTGGTGATGACAATGGCTATGTGACATTGTGGTCCGTAGACAACGGGCGCCGGGTGGGTGATCCGATACTCTCGACAAGCGGCCGAATCGTACGCAGTGTTGCGGTCAGTCCGAACGGTCAATTGGTGGCAGCTGGTGACGGCAGCGGAACTGTCACAGTGTGGGATGTGCGCACACACTCTCAAGTCTGGAGGACCCGGGTGGGGCACGCCGTTCTGAGCGTGACCTTCAGTCCTGATGGGGCCACTTTGGTATCCGGTGACGATGCAGGGAACATCAGAGGTTGGTACGTCGCTACGGGCACACCACTTGCTCCGAGTTATCATATTGGCGGCGACATTTTTGGTCTCGCCTTTACGTCCGACGGATCAACGCTTGCGGCGGCCAACGAACCTAGTGCCACGCTGATTTCGTCCTTCATTGTGGAAGACGCGAGTCAGGAGCTCGCTCGTCGTCTGTGTCGAGAGGTAAACGGCAACCTCACGGAGTCTCAATGGAGCACATACCTTGGACGCATCCCGTTTCAGGATTTGTGTCCCTCGTCGTGACAAACAGAACTCACGGCACTTCGCGTGATTACTATGACCGGGCCGGTTCTCTCCTTGTCCGTGGCCATCAAGAAGTACCCGGTTATGGCCAGCTGATGTACCCGCTGGTGGCCAGATAAGTACCCGGTTTTGGCCACGAGAAGTACCCACCCCTCACTGAACCATCCACCTGAGGGTTCCCCCGGCCGGTGACGGTGGCGGTGTCTAGCCAACCGCCGCACCGACCGAGGGGACACCTCTATGAAACCAGTGAGGGAACGCATGGACATGACTTCTGCCTATCGGGAGGTGGGCTCGTATCGAGGGGCCGCTGAGATCTGCGGCACCACCCACAGAACGGTCAAGAAGGCGGTGCTGGCCGCCCAGAGGGCCCAGGCCGGGCTCGATCCACCGCTGGCCCACAACTACGACACCGTGCGGAACGTGGTGGCCGAGCGGGTGGAACGGACCAAGGGCAAGATCTCGGCCAAGCGCCTCCTGCCCGTCGTCCGGGCCGCCGGCTATGAGGGCTCGGCCCGCAACCTGCGTCGTCTGGTGGCCGAGACGAAGGTCCAGTGGCGGACGGAGAACCACCGGGGCCGGCGCCCCGGGGTGTGGACGCCGGGCGACATGCTGGTCTTCGACTGGGGGGAGATCGGTCCGCTGTTCGTCTTCTGTGCCGTGGTGGCCTGGAGTCGGGTGCGCTTTGTCTTTTTCACCGACAACCTGGGAGCCGACGCCACCATGAATGCGCTGGCCGAGTGCTTCGAATACATCGGCGGCGTGCCGAAGACGGCTCTCACCGACCGCATGGGCTGTCTGAAGGGTGGCACCGTGGCCGGCCTCGTCATCCCCACCCCGGCCTACGTGCGTTTCGCCGTCCACTACCGGTTCCAGCCCGACTTCTGCGAAGGGGCCGACCCGGAATCGAAGGGTCTGGTCGAGAACCTGGTCGGTTATGTGAAGTCCGACCTCATGATCCCAGAGGAACTGACTGTCACCGAGCTGGCCACGGCCAACGCCAAAGGGAGGCTGTGGCTCGACGAGGTGAACAGCGTCGAACACTCCGAGATCTGCGCCATCCCCAACGAACGCCTGGCCGTTGAGCGGAAGCTCTTCTCGGCCCTTCCCACCCTGCGGGCGACCATCGGCAAAGTCGTCACCCGCAAGGTGAGCAAGCTGAGTTGGGTCCGGTTCGGATCGGCCCGCTATTCAGTGCCGACGTCGCACATCGGTTCCGATGTGGAGCTCCGGGTCAGAGACGGCGTCATGACGATCGTCTCCCACGAAGAAACCGTCGCCGAGCATCTGGTCGGTCGTTTCCCCTGGTGAGACGTCCATTGACGATGCCCACTACGGGGGACCCCGACCGCTCCCCGCTCGGGCGGTGCGCCCCAAGAGTGCGGCCGAGAAGGCCTTCTGTGATCTCGGTCCGGCAGCCGTTGCCTTCATCAAGGGAGCCGCCGCCCACGGGATGACGGGTCTCGCCCGTGACCTCGACGAGCTGTGCCAGCTGGAGGCCATCCACGGCCGGGAACCGGTCACCGCCGCGCTGGAGAGGGCCGTCGCCTTCAGCCGCTTCCCGGCCGCCGACGTTGTGTCCATCCTGGACGCCGGTCACGGCGCTCCTCATCCGACGCGTTCAGGCGAGGCCCTCATCATCGAGTTGCCGGCGGTCCCGGTGCGCTCGCTGTCGGACTACGCCATCGGCGGGCAGTCATGACCGCCACCCCGCCGCCGCTGGCGGCCGACATGGAGGCGGGACTGCGTCGGCTCCGACTCTCAGCCATGCGCAAACTCTCGCCGGAGCTGCTGATCACGGCCAAGACGCAGCGCTGGAAGCCCGAGGAGTTCCTACGCACCTTGATCGAGGCCGAGATCGAGTCCCGCGACCAGTCCAATGCACGAGCCCGGATGAAGATCGCTGCCTTCCCGGTCAGAAAGACGCTGGAGGAGTTCGACGTGGCCGCCTCGTCGGTCGAACGCGCGACGTTCGACTACTTGGCCAGCCTCGAGTGGATCAGGGCCAAGGAGAATTTGTGTCTGGTGGGGCCGGCGGGGACGGGCAAGAGTCACCTCCTTGTGGCCCTGGGCCACCAGGCCGTCGACACCGGCCACCGGGTCCGCTACTTCACCGCCACCGAACTCATCGAGACCCTCTACCGGGCTTTGGCCGACAACTCGGTCGGGAAGGTCGTCACCCAGATCCTGAAGGCCGATCTGATTCTGATCGACGAGATCGGATTCGCTCCGATGGACGGCACCGGCGCCGAACTCTTCTTCCGCATCGTGGCCGCCGCCTATGAACGCCGGGCCCTCGGTGTGGCCTCGCACTGGCCCTTCGAGGAGTGGGGGAAGTTCCTCCCCGAGCACACCACCGCCGTCAGTCTCCTCGACCGGTTGCTCCATCACCGGGTGATCGTGATCACAGACGGGGAGTCATTTCGGATGAAGGAAGCGCGTCAGAAAGGAGGTTTTGTCGTCGTGATGGCTCGGTTTTGTCGGGAGACCTTGGTGGGCGAGGGGGGACTTGAACCCCCACATCCTTTCGGACACAGGAACCTGAATCCTGCGCGTCTGCCAATTCCGCCACTCGCCCGAATGACGAGGTCACGTTAGTCGACCCCTTCGAGCCTCCAGGAAGGCCTCCGGCCAGGTCAGCGCCGGGAGAAGGCAAGACAGCGACGGCCCACGTGCGGCGAGGGCTGAGCCACTCTGGCGACTCCGGGCGAGGACCAGCCCGCTCCAACGCCCACGACACCCTGAAGGTGCTGGTCAGTTCCGGAGCCGCTGAGACCACCCTGCGGGGTGGAGAGGGATCCTTGAATAAGCGCTCCACAGCTGGTGGTCGTTCTTGATCGCGCATTGGGTAGTCATAAGCGCGCGCCACGACGTAACCGGAGATTCCTAACGCATACGCTGGCCCGACAACCTCGGAACGTAGGTGACAAGCGGGAACCTGAACACTTACAGTGGCGGGGAATCCGGTACTTTGCTCGTGCGCTACCGGGGGGGCGGCCCTGGTGTTGCATCCGTTCAACCTCTACGACCTCTTCGTCCTCTGTTTCGTGCAACTGGTCCTGGCGACGGTACTGGTCCTGAGCCCGGCCCGCGGCATCGGCACCCGGTACCGGTGGACGGGCTCGAGGATCACCGAGGTCCTGGTCAGTGCTCTGGGGGCGGCCGCGATAGCGGCCCTCGCCTGCGTTCTGGCCGTCGAGTTGTGGGGTCTGCCCGCCGCCGGGGCTCGAGACGGCGGCCTACATACTCACGATCTTCTCGGTCGTCGTCATCGTCCTGCGCCCGGACTGCAACGTCGTCGGCCAGGTCTTCTACGCCTCGTACGCCGCCGCCGGGTTCACCTTTCTGGCCTTCGCCGCCCTCGTGGCGGCCGATGCCACCGGCTCGATCGCCGAGGCGCTGACGTCGTCCTTCCTGATCGTCCTCGACCTGGGGGCGTTCCTCGTCTGGAACTCGAACATCAACTACGTCAGTGACGTCCTGTGCCGCACACGCCCCTCGCGTCCAGCCACCTCCAGGTCGATCCGACGTACCTGCCGATGGTGTCGCTGCACATCCCGGCCTACAACGAACCTCCCGAGCTGCTGATCGAGACGATCAAGGCGGTCGAGCGGATCGACTACCCGAATTTCGAGATCGTCGTCATCGACAACAACACCCCGGATCCCGCCGTGTACGGCCCGGTCGAGGAATACTGCCGAGGTCGGGATCGGGTCCGGTTCGTCCACGTCGCACCCTGGCCCGGGTACAAGGCAGGTGCGTGCAACCTCGCGTTGCGTCAGTACACGGACCCGCGGGCCGAGATCATCGGCCTGATCGACGCCGACGACATCGTCCAGCCGAACTACCTACGCGAGACCGTCCCCTACTTCTCCGATCCACGGCTCGGCTTCGTCCAGACCTTCGAAGGCAACCGCGACTACGAGGGCAGCGCCTACTACACGGCCTGCGTCGACTCCTACCAGGGCTTCTATCTGGCCGTCATGTCCTCGCGCAACGAGCGGGACTCGGTGCCCTTCGTGGGCACCATGGGTCTGTTCCGGCGCAGCGCCCTCGTCGACATCGGCGGCTGGAACGAATGGTGCATCAGCGAGGACACCGAAGCGTCGCTGCGCGTGCTCAAGGCGGGCTGGTCGGGCCTGTACGTCCCGCGCTGCTTCGGCCGGGGTGTCGTGCCACCCACCTTCGCCGGGCTCAATACGCAGCGCCACCGCTGGTGCTTCGGCGCCATGCAGATCCTCCGGCTCCACTGGCGGAGCCTCATGCCCTGGGACCGTTCACCCGACAACCACCTCACGAGCAGCTCAGCGCCGGGACTACCTCATGGCCTCCCTGGCGTGGACGAGAGACCTCATGATGTTCGCCTTCGCGCTCCTGCTGCTCACTGATCACCGGGCTGCGGCTCTCCGGCTCCCGCTTCGCCCTCATGCCGCTAGCCGGCGAGCAAGTCACTGCTGCCGATGTCGCTCATCGTGATCGCCACGATCTGCATGACGTGGACGCTTCGCCACTGGACGACGATCTCGCGTCGCCGCGCCCTGCTGTCACTCGTCATCAGCCTCTCCGCCAGTTGGATCACGGCCCTTGCCTGCATCGAGGGCATGTCACGACGAGAAGGAGTGTTCCTGAGGACGTCGAAGACCGGCTCCAGCCACCACCGGCTGCGGACCGCCATCCGGCTGAGTCGTTGGGAGGCGTTGCTGGCGGTCGCCCTCTACACGTCGGCTGCGCTCCTCGCCGCGTCGTCCCACCCTGCCTCTCCTGCTCATCGTCATCATCTCCCTCCAGGGCACCGTGTACGCCTGCGCGCCGATCGCGTCGCTGTGGAACCTGCGTGCGCAACTGGTGCCGGCGCACGAATACCGGCGCCGCTTCGAGGAACGCCGTCTCCGCCAGGCCCGACGCCGACGGCCGTCGTTCCGGGTGGCCGGCCTCACCGCGGCGCTGGTCCTGGCGCTGGTGGCGGGAGTGACGACCGCCGTCCTGGCCGCGCCAGATCAGCTCCTGCCCGGTGATGCGGTCCACCACGGACGCGTCGTCCTTCCCCATTCCCCTGTCGGAACGGGTCTTCCGTCGCGTCAGCAGGCTCCTCCGGACGGCTCCGCCTCCACATCGAGGCAGTAGGACGAGAGGTTCAGCGTGAAATCGGCCGGGCCGGCACCGGCGAGAGCTCCCTCGGGGCCGTATTCCATGCCGAAGGGGAGGGTGTCGAGCCAGTAGCTCTTCTGGAAATCACCCCAGCCGTAGTTGTTGCGCAGGAGGCTGCCCACGGCGGACAACGCAGAGCTCAGATCGACGCTCACCGTGCCGCTGCGAACGACATCGGCCTTGTCCAGGACCATCCAGATCGTCCCGCCCCATGGTGCGGTGTGTCCCCCCTCGCCGATGTTGCTCACGTAGATCGACCAGGCGTGCCCACCGCGCCGGTGGGCACCGTCGACGGCAAAAGGGACGCTCGCCGTTCCCACCATCTCGCCGGGGGGCGGCAGAGCGGCGTCGTCATAGTCCGTCCACACCATGACCTCGACCGTCCCCTCGGTCCGGCACGGTCTCCTCGTGTCCGACCCGTTGAGCCACATGTCGTAGGCGACGTCATAGACGACGTGTGACGTCCGCGAAGAATAGGCCGTCGTACCGATCAGGTCCGGGGGAATGGCACCGACGCGCATCGGGAGCGGCAGGCGCCGGGACTGCGGCGGTGACGTGTCGGCGTGACACTGGTTGATCCCGTACAGCACATCCGGATAGCCCCGCACCCACGTGTACGCGCTCGGCGCCAGGCAGGTGGACTGCGTGCACGGCGGCGCGCCGGGAAGATTCCCCTGCACGACCAGGCCGCCGGGGGAGCTCACTGACATCCTGACCGAACCGGGCGTCGTCGAGCCACCGCCGAGGTTCCATTCGTCGCCGTTCAGCTGGGCCGATCCGAGGTCGGGACCCGATCGTGCGCAGTCCCGTGACGCGGACGGGCTGAATGGGCACTCGGCCGTCCAGCTCCACGATTCACCCGTGGCGGCGGCGTCCGGCAACAGCGAGACGGTGGCCCGTGATGCCCCCACCTGTCCGCAGGCAGCCAGGAGTGACCCCAGGCACAGCGCGATCACGACGGTCGCTCCCGGTCGCCGGGGGCGACGGCGGGGTCTCGAGGGTGCAGACAGGACGGTGACGGTTCTCAGAGGAGGTGGAGATAAGGATGGCCGTCGCGCGTCACGATGACCATCACCCGTCCCACAATGGCCGACCCGGGGATGGCGCCGAACGACCGGGAGTCGCACGAGTCCGTCCGGTTGTCCCCCAGCACGAAATAGTGGCCCGGCGGGATCCTGGTTCGATGTATCGGCGTCGATCCCACCTCTCCCGACTTGGCGTTGTACCAGCCGGGCTCCTTCAGGCGCCGTCCATCTACGTCCACAGTCTGGCCGGCCGACCAGATCGTCTCGCCGGGCAGACCGATGACGCGCTTCACGAGGTCCTGCCCACCGTTGTCGGCGCCGCAGGGGAAGACCTTCGGACGGCGGAAGACGACGACGTCGCCCCTCTCGACCGACCCGGCCAGGATCGTCGACTTCACGACCAGGATCCGGTCACCGACCTGGAGGGTGGGCACCATCGCACTCGAGGGCACGGCGAAGGGCGCCACGACAGACGCCCGCAACAGAAGTGCCACGACGGTCACGGCGGTGAGGACGAGGGCCCACCGGACGAGGAGCTGACGACGCCGTCGACGATGTCGCCGGTCCTTGGGTCCCAGGCGGGCGGGCGCTTCGCCGGCAGTCTGGACGCCCAACTCCAGTCCCCGCAGGCGGTGGTCGGGACGGCGTGCCGGGCGCCGCGGCGGCCGGTTCCCCGTATCGGGACGGGGCCCGTTCACGGGACCGGGGACGTCCACGAACCCCGCACGGCGCCCGGCGTCACGAGGGGATGGTGGTTTCGCTCGACCGCCTGCCGTTGGTGGCCTGGGCGTCGGTCTCCATCCTCGAGAAGACGGCCGGCACGGGGCGGTCGGCCACCGCGTCGGCGGGTCCGGGTAGGACGATCGACGGTATCGACTCGATCACAGGATCCCAGCCGTCCAACCGAACGGGCGGGGCGGCGGGGGCCGGTGTCGTCCACGACACCGGCACGGGTTCACGTCGCTCGGGGGCACGACCGCCTGCCGCCGGCGCTGCCGGCCGGCGAACCAGCCGGGAGCCGACGCTGGTGAGAGCGGCGCGCAGGCGGGAGCCGGTCCGTCCGACCCGCCGACCGGACGTCACCGAGTCGAGCGACCAGGCACGCCTCTCCGCCGGCGACAGATCGGACCAGTTGGCGGGCATACGCCTGATCAGCCGCGGTCCGCTGTCCCGGGCCGCCGTCTCCGCCGGGAGCTGTGCACCCCAACCGGCGGCGATGGCGGCCGCGTCGTCCGGCGTCACCAGCACACCGCTCCGGTCGTAGGGCAGATCGAAGAGGCCGACGTCCTCCTGCCAGTCGGGGCATCCGGCGCTGATCGCCTGGGCGACATCGGGCCAACGCACCCGGGCCAGCAGATAGGGGCCGGTGCCGTCGGAGAGCACCAGGTACCGCAGCTCGGTCGCCCCCGGCGCGACGCTGTCGCGGACCGGGGCGGCGACCGGGAAGGAGGTCCCCCCCACGCCCGGGCGGCGGGGGTCCGCTTCCGGAGCTCTAGGTCCCTTCGTGCGCATCACGTGGCCACCCCTTTGGCGGACCGACTGGCCTGACCAGGCGGAGCCTACGAAGGGTGGTGAAAAGACCGCATCGGCAGATTTGACGAAAATCCCAGATGGGCACGCGAGCTGCCATTGCCGAGGGCCGGACCGGCAGTCCGCCACCGCGGAGAGAGGTAGTCGGTGGACGCCACGTGGCGGCGGCCCCGGACCCCGTCAGGACGTCAGATCGTCACCGTCGGAGCCAGGATCGTGTAGACGGACGAGTAGGTGGGGTGGTTCCCGGCCTCCACGTCGGCGATCACCGTCGAATCACCGGGGGCGCACGACGCACCGAAGAAGACGAAGACGGCGTTCCCGTCGTTGTCCAGGAGCGACACCGGGCCGGGGAGGCTCACCACACCGGTGGGCTCGCTGACCACCGATCCGTCGTTACCGCCCTGCCACCACCAGCCTTCGCCACACCGGCTCTCGAGCTCGGGCGACGAGATCTCCGCCATCTCCTCGGCGTAGGCGGGGTCCGTCTCGACGTAGAACACGGCGTACACGTCCGAGTCACCGCTGGGGTTCGAGACGCCACTGGTGTTCCCGGTCTCGACCTCGTCGTTGGGGACACCGGTCAGGCCCTCAGGGGTCACCGCCGGGGGGAGGACGGTGAGAACGCTGGTCGCCGTCAGGTACGGGGCGGTAGCGAGGTCGGCCTCGATGAGGTCCGTCCCCGGGGCACAGTCGACGGCGTAGAGGGCCACGGTGGCGTTCCCGTCGGCGTCGATGGCGACACTGATGGCGTCGGAGAAGAATTCCGGCCCCGCCCCCCGTGAGTTGGTCACGAACTGCACGGTGCCGGGGGCGCACGAGTTCAGCAACTGCTGCGAGGAGATGGTCACCTCGTCGCCGGCGAAGGACTGCAGGGTCTCGACCTCGACGACGGCGTGGATCTCCGAGGTCCCGGTCTCGACCACCGGGTTCGGGGAGACGGTCACCTGGATCTGCGCAGCATCCCCGCCCGGACCAGGGGTCCCTCCGCCCCCGGCCTGCTGGCACCTCTTGGCCTGGGCGTGCTTGGCGCACTTGGTGCCCGCCGCCCCCTTGGTGGTCCGGGCCGAGGCGGTGCCGCCGACGCTCAGGAGGGCCATGGTCACGACCACGGTCATCGTGACGAACCGTGCCAGACGGCGTTGATGGACCTCCATGTTCCTACCGTTCCTTCTTCGGCGGTGTGCCCTCCCGGGGCGCAGTGCGGGGCTCGTCTGATTGAAATTCATAACGCCTCAAAGCGGTGATTTCATCACTAACAATGATGAATACCGCCTGGAGCGGTGTCTCGACCACCTCTCGGTGTCTGTGCCGTGGATCCGACCTGGCGGTCTGGCGCCGGGCCACGGCGTCCGGCCGGCCACCGTCGAGATCGGGGTCGCCGAGCGCTGTCGGACAACAATTTCCCAGCTCAGAGGCGGCTTCGGCAACGGTCACCCTCAGGGGGCCCGCGTACCCGACCAGCCGCTGCGGGACAAGGCAAAGGTAGGATCTGCGTCCACGATGGGACTCCAGCAGTTCGAGCAGCGCCTCGAGCGCCTCGTGGAGGGCGCTTTCTCCAAAGGGCTGCGCTGCGGACTCCAGCCGGTCGAGATCGCCCGGCGGCTGACCCGCGAGATGGACCTGCTCCGCCGGGTCGGCGTGAAGGGCCTCATCGCCCCCAACGCCTTCGTGGTGATGCTCTCGCCCCAGGACGCCGAGCGCTTCGACAGCTTCGCCGACGCCCTGGCCCGGGAGCTGGCCGACGCCGCCCGTGACCACGCCCGGGCCGAGGGGTACGAGTTCCTGGGCCCCGTCACCATGGCCCTCCACAGCCTCGACACGCTGCGTCCCGGGCGGTTCACCGTGACCGGTGAGGTCCAGGAGGGGCCCGACGGGATGACGACCGGGTCCGTCGTTCTGCCCGACGGGTCCCGTATCGTGCTGGGGGCGGAGCCGATCGTGATCGGCCGGCTCCCGGAGTGCACGGTGGTGCTGAACGACCAGAACGTCAGTCGGCGGCACGCCGAGATCCGGCGCTCGGGCAGCGACGTGGTGGTGGCCGATCTCCGGTCGACCAACGGGACCAAGGTCAACGGCGCCCCTGTGACCGAACGGGTGCTCGAGGACGGAGACGACATCACCGTGGGTACGACCACCCTGCGATTCGAGACTTCCTGAGAGCGTGGCCGGCCATCTCCCCGCCACGGCGCTCAACAATCAGAATCTCCTCCGGGCGCTCGAGATCTTCGTCGTCGCCCTCATCTGGCTCTTCTTCCTCCGGGTCATCCGGGCCGTCTGGGTGGAGGTCCGGCCCCCGAAGGTCCGCGGTCGCCGACGCCTCGGGTGACGGGGGCTCCCGACGGGAGCGCAGTGGGCGCTTCCACCTGAAGGTGATCGAACCGGCGAGCTACCGGGGCCAGGTCTACGACCTGACCGACGAGATCACCGTGGGTCGCGCCGCCGGGTGCGGCGTCCACGTGGAGGACGCCTACACCTCCAACCTCCATGCCCGGGTCTTCCGGCGTGACGGCGACCGTCTGGGTGGAGGATCTCGGTTCCACCAACGGCACCTGGGTGAACGCCGAGAGGATCGACGGCCCCACCCGGCTCGGGCCGGGGCGACCTCCTCCAGGTGGGTGGCACCGTGTTCGAGATGGCGCGCTGAGGTGCCGAGACCGTGACCGTCCTGCGCTCGGGATCGGCCTCCGATGTCGGCCGGGTCCGGACGGTCAACGAGGACCGGGCCCTCGAGAGCCTCACCCTCTTCGCCGTGGCCGACGGCATGGGGGGCCACGCCGGCGGCGAGGTGGCCGCCGCCATCGCCGTCGAGGCCCTCGATGCGGGCTTCACCCGGACGCCGACCATCGACGGACTGGTGGCGGCCGTCCAGGACGCCAACCGGGCCGTGTGGGAACGCGGCGTCGACGACCAGGCCCTGCGCGGCATGGGCACCACCGTCACCGCCGCCGCCCTGGTGGCCACGGCCGACGGCGACCGCCTGGTCCTCGTCAACGTCGGCGACTCACGGTCCTACCGTTTCCACGCCGGCGCCCTGGTCCAGCTCAGCGTCGACCACTCGGTGGCCGAGGAGCTGGTGGCCCAGGGGCGAGCTGTCGGAGGCCGAAGCGGCCGTCCACCCCAAACGGCACATCCTCACCCGCGCCCTCGGGATCGCCCCCCAGGTCGAGGTCGACGTCTGGGAGGTCGTCCCCGTGGAGGGCGACCGCTACCTGCTGTGCTCCGACGGCCTCTCCAACGAGGTCCTCCCCGACGTCATCGCCGGTGTCCTGGCCACCGTCGCGCGACCCGCACGCCGCGGCGGAGACGCTGGTGGGCCTGGCCAACGATTCGGGCGGGAACGACAACATCACCGCCGTCGTGGTCGACGTCCTCGTCGGCGAGGCGGGCGACCCCGACGCCGACGGCGCGGCGACGACCTCACCGGGGCCGGTGATCTCACGGGGGCGGTCCTGTGGCCGACGTCCGCGACGAGACGGCCGCCGGGACCGCTCCGCCGACGTCACGGCGGGCGGGCAGAACCGTCCCGTGGCCGCCGCCACGGTGCCGGCGGCGGCCGCCGCCGTCGTGGAACCGCCTCCGAAGGGCAAGGGCCCGCGCCGGATCACCTTCCGGGTGCTCCTCTTCCTGATCCTCCTGGGCGGCCTCGCCTACGGCGCCTGGTACGTGATCAAGGTCTACGTGGGCGACTCGTACTTCGTGGGACTGCAGAAGAACCAACTGGTCATCTACCAGGGTCGTCCCGGCGGCTTCCTCGGCCTCGACCCCAAGATCGTCACCCACACCGGGGTGACGACGTCCCAGGTGGGGTCGATCGTGCTCCCGGCGCTCCGCTCCGGCGTGCAGGAGCCGACGCGGGCGGCGGCCAACCACTACGTGGCCCAGCTGGTGGCGGCCGAGTGCAGCCTCGAGAACCCGCCGCCGAGCTGCGCCACGACGGCGACGACGACCCCGCCACCACGACGCCGGCGGTGGCCACGACCGTGACCGGGACGGCGGTGCCCTGACATGGCCCGACGGATCCGCTGGCTCGGCGTGGGCATGGTCGTCTGCTTCTTCCTCCTCTTCCTCCAGCTCAACGACATCCAGGTGGTGAAGGCCCACCAGTACGCCACCGATCCCGACAATCCGGCGGTCAAGGCCCAGGGCCAGCAGCCCCGGGGCGACATCCAGAGCGCCGACGGACAGATCCTGGCCAAGTCGGTGCGGGCTCCGAAGGACAGCGGCTACAAGTACGAGCGCGTCTACCCCGAGCAGTGGGCCTCTGCTCTTCTCCGGGGTGGTCGGGGTCGACTCGCCCAACTACGAGAACTACGGCGTGGAGGCGTCCTACAACTCCTACCTGGTGGCCCACAACAGGCCCATCACCTCACTGAAGGACCTCCTCACCACCGGCGCCCCCATCACCGACACCGTCACCCTCACCATCTCGACCACGTTGCAGGAGGCGGCCCGATCGGCCCTCGGCCGGCAGGTGGGGGCGGTGGTGGCCCTCGATCCGCAGACCGGGGCCGTCCTCGCCATGTACTCCAACCCGACCTACGACCCGAACCTGCTGGCGTCGTTGAACTCGGACAAGCCGAGGCCTTCGCCTTCACCGACGACAACACCAGGAACGTCGGCCGGCTTCACGCCGTTCACGTCGCTGGCCTACCAGGACGCCACCCAGTTCGGCCCCGGGTCGACCTTCAAGATCGTCACCACGGCGGCCGCCTACGACAAGGCCCCGCAACTGGTGAACACCCCGATCCCGGTCTTCACCACCATCCCGGCCAACTACTTCAAGGGTCAGGCCCAGTCGCTCTCCAACGACGACTTCGCGCAGCTGCGGCGGCACCATCGCCGTCATGCTGCCCATCTCGTGCGACACCGGCTACGCCATCCTGGGGACGAAGATCGGCGCCGCCGGCATGACGGCCGAGGCCGACGGCTTCGGGTTCAACCAGCAGCCGCCCATCGACCTGCCCCACGGATCGGAGGAGATCTCCAACTTCCTCCAGCCGGCCAGTTACGTGCAACGCCCAGGTGTTCCTGGCCTACTCGTCCATCGGCCAGAAGTGCACCCAGGCCAGCCCCCTGCAGATGGCCATGGTGGCGTCGGCCATCGCCGACAACGGCGTCATCATGACCCCCCACGTCATGGACCAGATCCGCGACTCCGACGGCAACCTCGTCGGACCAGTACCAGCCGACCCCCTGGAAGCAGGCCACCACGGCCGCCGACGGCCCCGGCCATCACCCTCCTCATGCGGGAGGTCGTGACGCAGGGGACGGCGGACTACGTGGGCTTCCTCCCCCAGGACGACGTGGCGGCCAAGACGGGGACGGCCCAGGCCGGCGTGGGCAACACCAACGTGAACGGCTGGATGATCGCCTTCGCCCCGGCCAGCCACCCCACCGTCGCCATCGCCGTGGTCATCCCGAACACGGCGCTCTACAAAGTCGGCGCCCAGGTGGCCGGCCCGGTCATGAAGGCCATGATCGAAGCGGCCCTGGGACCACAAGGATGACCATGACACGTGCCCTGGCCCCTTTCCGGCCGCGACGTAGGCTCTGACGCACATGGAGCCGCCCCAGACCCCGCGCGTCCTGTCGGGCCGCTACGAGCTGTCCCATCTGGTGGCCCGCGGGGGGATGGCCGAGGTCTACCGGGCCCACGACCGCCTGCTCGACCGGCCGGTGGCCCTGAAGGTCCTCTTCCCCGAGCTGTCGGTCGACCGGGCCTTCGTCGAGCGGTTCCGCCGCGAGGCCCAGGCCGCCGCCAACCTGTCGCACCCGAACATCGTCCCCGTCTTCGACTGGGGCGAGGACGGCGGGACCTACTTCATCGTCATGGAGTTCATCGACGGCCGGGCCCTGTCCTCCATCCTGCGGACGGCCGGGCCCATGCACCCCGACCGGGCCGCCGAGATCGGCGCCGACGTGGCCATCGCCCTCGCCTACGCCCATCGCCACGGGGTCATCCACCGCGACGTGAAGCCGGGCAACGTCCTCATCACCGAGGACGGGCATCGTCAAGGTCACCGACTTCGGGATCGCCCGGGCCATCAACACCGAGGAGTCCCTCACCCAGACCGGCGCCGTCATGGGGACGGCCACCTACTTCTCGCCCGAGCAGGCCGAGGGGATGGGGGTCGACGCCCGCTCCGACATCTACTCGCTCGGCGTCGTCCTCTTCGAGATGGTCACCGGACGCCCCCCCTTCATGGGCGACACGCCGGTCGCCGTCGCCTCCAAGCACGTCCGCGAGAACCCGCCGACGCCGCGCGAGATCAATCCGTCGGTCCCGCCCGACCTCGAGGCGATCATCTTGAAGTGTCTGGCCAAGTCGCCCGAGTACCGCTACGCCACGGGCGACGACCTCCGCGTCGATCTCCTGCGCTTCCGCGAAGGACGGGCCGTGGGGGCGGTGGCCCCGCCGATGATGGCGCACCGACCGATGGGGACCACCCAGGCCCTCCCCTACAGCGGTACCCAGACGCTGGCCCAGATCGCCGGCCAGGACGTCGAGGAACCGGAGCGGAGCCGCACCGGGCTCTACGCCGGGATCCTCGCCGTCCTGCTGGTGGCCCTGGCCGTGGTCGTCGTCTTCCTGGGCCAGTCCCTCGGCTGGTGGCACCTCGGGTCGGGCAGCAACACCGTCACCCTGCCCGACGTGGCCGGCCAGACGGTGACCGAGGCCGAGCACACCCTCCACGGCGACGGCCTCAAGACGACGGTGCAGTCCGACCAGCAGAGCAGTGCGCCCAACACCCAGGTGATCCGGACCGTGCCGGGCCAGGGCACCAAGGTCCCGAAGGGGAAGCTCGTCACCATCGTCACCGGCGGGAAGGGCAACACGATCCCGGTGCCGTCCGATCTCGTGGGTCAGTCGGTGGGATCGGCGTCGAACGACGTGAAGGCGCTGGGGCTCCAGGTCAAGACGAAGCCGGTCGAGTCTCTGCACCCAGCAGAACATCGTCTGCAGCAGCGCCCGACGGCGGGCACGAGGCTCGCTGCCGGGGAAGACCGTCACCCTCTTCACCGCCCCCACCGTCACCACCACGACGACGGTGCCGACGGCGGCGGTACCGAACGTGGCCGCCGACACCGAGACCCAGGCGTGCAACGCCATCGTCAGCGCCGGTTTCGTCTGCGGGACCACCACCACCACGGCGTCGAACCTGGCGGTGAACACGGTGGTGAGCACCAACCCGCCGGCGGGATCGCTCCAGCCCAAGGGGACGACCATCAACCTCGTCCTCTCCAGCGGGCCGGCGACGGTCGTCGTCCCCAACGTGATCGGCGACACCCAGGCCCAGGCGGAGACGACCCTGCGAGGCTCCAGAGCCTGACCGTCGTCGTGAACTGCGCGGTCCCGGACCGGCCTCCGCCACGACCACTCCGGCCTCCGCCAGGACCCGTCCGGGCCCAGACCCCGAGCCGGGTCAGTCCGTGCCCGTGCCGTCGTCGGTCGACCATCACCGTCGTCCCCGACGCGGCGGAACCTGCCCGGGGCCGTAGTCCGACAGCGACGGCGCCGAGGGTGGGCCGGCGGCCGTCGAAGCCGGTCAGACCGCCAGCGGCTGGGCGGCGCCCGAGAAAGTTGCCCAGCAGCCTCGGGCCGGTGGGGGTGAGGATCGACTCGGGGTGGAACTGGACGCCCTCGACGCCCAGCTCGCGGTGACGCACGCCCATGACGACGCCGTCGGCCGTCTCGGCCGTCACCTCGAGGACGTCGGGGAGCGACGCCCGGTCGACGCACCAGCGAGTGGTAGCGGGTGGCCTCGAAGGGGTTGGGCAGGTCGGTGAAGACCCCGGTGCCGGTGTGGAAGATGGCCGACGTCTTGCCGTGCATGAGCACCGGGGCCTGGACGACACGGCCCCCGTAGGCCTGGCCGATGCACTGGTGGCCGAGACAGACCCCGAGGATGGGGATCTCGCCGGCCGAGCTCGGCCACCACGGCCAGGCTGACCCCGCCGTTCTCGGGACGACCGGGACCGGGCGAGATGATCACGGCGTCGGGCGCCTGCGGCCCGGATCCCGGCGACGTCGATGGCGTCGTTGCGGTACACGACGGGCTCGGCCCCGAGCTCACCGAGCTCCTGCACGAGGTTGTAGGTGAAGGAGTCGTAGTTGTCGATGAGCAGGACGCGAGCTGCCATGACCCACCGACTGTAGTGGTCCGGCCGGAGCCCGGTCGCCGGGCGCCAGGGGCTATCCTCGTCCGATGGCGGCAAAGCAGGGACCGGGCGGCGCCACCCGCAAGGGCCGTTCGACGGGGCGGGCCACGACCGGGCCGTGGCCCAGCCGACCGTCCAGCAGCGGCCGGTACACGCCGCCCATCCCCAAGCAGCGTGAAGGTCAGCCCCAAGTGGATGGGCCCGCTCATCCTGGCCCTCCTCATCGGCGGCGCGCTGATGATCGTCCTCAACTACTTCGACGTCCTGCCCGGCGCGCCCACCAACTGGTACCTGCTCGGGGGCATCGCCCTCATCGCCACCGGCTTCATCACCGCCACCCAGTACCGCTGAGGCCCGGCGCGCGCCCGACGCCGCGCCGGCCGTGCCGCCGTGTCGACTAGCCCAGTCGCTCGATGATGGTGGCGTTGGCCATGCCGCCGCCCTCGCACATCGTCTCCAGGCCCCACCGGCCGCCGGTGCGCTCGAGCTCGTTGAGCAGGGTGCCCATGAGCTTGGCGCCCGACGCACCGAGGGGGTGACCGAGGGCGATGGCCCCGCCGTTCACGTTCACCTTGTCCATGTCGGCGTGGAGCTCCTTCTCCCAGGCCAGGATGACCGAGGCGAAGGCCTCGTTGATCTCGACCAGGTCGATGTCGTCGATCGACATCTTGGCCCGCTCCAGAATGGCCCGGGTGGCCGGGATGGGCCCGGTCAGCATGGTCACGGGGTCGACCCCGGCCAGGGCGAAGGCGTGGAAGCGGGCCCGCGGTGTGAGACCCAGCGCGGCGGCCTTCTCCTCGCTCATGATCAGGACGGCCGAGGCGCCGTCGGTGATCTGCGACGAGTTCCCGGCCGTGACCTTCCCGTCGGGCTTGAAGGCCGGCTTCAGGTTGGCCAGGACCTCGGGCGTGGTGTCGGGCCGGATGCCCTCGTCCCGGCTCAGCATCTCGTCGGTGGCCTTGCCCTCGTCGTCCTTCACCGGGAGCGGGACGATCTCGTTCTCGAAACGCCCCTCGGCGGCGGCGATCGCGGCGTGCTTCTGGCTCCGCGCCGCGTAGGCGTCGAGGTCCTCGCGCGACGCGCCCCACTGGTCGGCGATCATCTCGGCCGAGATCCCCTGGGAGACGAGCCCGCCGCGCTCGGCGTAGCGGGCCATCATCTCGGGCCCGAACGGGTAGCCCAGGTCGCGCACGACCGAGGACCCCATCGGGGTGTGGGTCATGTGCTCGATCCCGGCGGCGATCACGACGTCGTAGGCGCCGGCCATCACGCCCTGGGCGGCGAAGTGGATCGCCTGCTGCGAGGACCCGCACTGGCGGTCGATGGTGGTGGCGGGCACCGACTCGGGGAACCCGGCGGCCAGCGCGGCGTTGCGGCCCACGTTCACGGCCTGCTCGCCCACCTGCATGACGCAGCCCATGATGACGTCGTCCACCAGGGCGGGGTCGAGGTCGTTGCGCGACACCAGCGCCTTCAGGGGCTCGGCGGCCAGGTCGACGGCGTGCCAGCCCCGGAGCTTCCCGTTCCGGCGACCGCCGGCGGTCCGAACGGCGTCCACGATTACGGCGGTGGTCATGGGGGCTCCTTCCACGGGCGAAACTGACCGATCGGTCAAGTGATCGGTCCAGAGTCTGGCCGCTGCCCGCCCGCCCGTCAATGGCCGGCCCTCCAACCGGCTCGGGGGCCAGGCCCGGCACTACGGTGGCGCCGATGGCCGGACGGGTGAAGGACATGGACCGCTGGCTCGGCGACGGCGGGATGGAGGTCATCGGCCTGGTGGGCGCCTCCTTCGTCGGCTACGGGGTCGACGGGGAGGACCTCGGCTGGGTGACCGGCACCTGGGTCCCCACCACGCTGGCCTGCAACCCTCACGGGACGGCCCAGGCCGGGATCCACTCCCTCGTCCTCGACGCCGCCATGAACTTCGCCATCAACGCCGCCCTGCCCGGGCGGGCCCGGACCCGCGGGACCCTCGAGATGAAGACGGAGACCATGCGGCCGGCGGCCCTCGGTGCCACCTTCGCCGTCCGCGGCGAGGTCGTCCGCATGGCCCGGCAGGTCGCCTACGGCGAGGCCTCCGTCCGCGACGGCGACGGCCTCCTGGTCAGCCGGGCCACGGGGACCTTCCTCCTGCACCGGCCCGATCCCCCTCCCGCAGCGGCCGATCCGGCCCCGGGGCCGTAGTGCGTTTCGGGATCGCCCTGGGCCGGATGCACCCGGCCATGTTCGTCGAGGCCGCCACCGTGGCCGACGAGCTCGGCTTTGAGTCCCTCTGGTTCCCCGAGCACCTGGTCCTGCCGGTGGAGATGGCCGGGTCACCCTTCGCCGGTGCCGACCACCCGCCGGTCCCCCCGTCCACGCCCGTCTACGACGTCTTCGCCTATCTCGCCTTCCTGGCCGGCCGGACCGACCGGATCCGCCTGGGCACCCACGTCTACAACCTCGGCCTGCGCCATCCCTTCGTCTCGGCCCGGGCCATCCAGACGGTCGACGTGGTGTCGGGGGGCCGCCTCGAGGTCGGGATCGGGGCCGGTTGGCTGGAAGCCGAATGGGTGGCCGCCGGGCTCGACTTCGCCACCCGGGGCGCCCGCCTCGACGAGGCCCTGGCCGTCTGCCGGCGGCTGTGGACGGAGGAGACGGTCGAGCATCACGGGCCCTTCTTCGACTTCGACGCCGTCATGTTCGAGCCCAAGCCCGTCCAGGTCCCGTCACCACCGATCATCATCGGTGGTGAGTCACCGGCTGCGCTGCGCCGGGCGGCCCGCCAGGACGGCTGGATCGGTCTCGGCCACACGCCCGCTTCCGTCCGCCGCCCGGTGGCGACGCTGCACGAGCTCCGCCGGGCCGGCGGTCGCAGCGGCCTTCCCTTCACCGTCACCGTGGGCGGCACCGTGGCCGACGACCGGGAGGTGGACGCCTACGCCGCCGCCGGGGTGGACCGCCTCATCGTGAGCCCGTGGGAGCGGACGCGCCACGTTCCCGAGGCACTCGCCGGCTTCGCCCACCGCTTCATCGGCTGATCCCCCGGGAGGAGGGCTCAGGCCGAGCAGGGCCCGCCCGCCCGGGCCACGACCCGGGGGCCGGGCACGGGCCGGAGGCAACCCCAGTCGCTCGGCTCAATCGGCGGTGGTGGCGACGGCGACCTCGTACCGCCCGCCCCCCTTCCGCTTCGCCACATACATGGCAGCGTCGGCAGCCTCGTAGACCTCACTGGCGTACGCGTTTGCGAGCCCTGCGGCAATGCCGATGCTCGCACTCGGGATGTCTCCGTCCAGCACTGCCCCGGCCAGACGGCTGAGCATCCGTTCGGCAGCTCTCCGTGCGTCGTTCTCGTCGGCATCGAACAGGAACGCGACGAACTCGTCCCCACCGATCCGGGCCAGAGCGTCTCCTCGCCGTAACGAGCCCCTGACGGTGTTGGCCGCGTGGACCAGGAGCGCATCACCGGCGGAATGGCCCTTTCTGTCGTTGATCTGTTTCAGACCGTCCAGGTCCACAACGACAATGGCAAAGGGATTTCTCCTCGGTCCGTTCTCGACGAGTTGGTCGAATCCGCGCCGGTTGGGTAGCCCGGTCAGGGGATCGGTGCTGGCCAGCTCCCGGAGTTTCTCGTGGGCGAGCGCGTTGCTCAGGGCCAGCTCGGTCAAGTGTCCGACGGCTTTGCACTGCTCGAAGAGGTCGGCAGAGATGTCGACGCCTCGGATCGAGACGGAGAGCACACCGTCGACCTCACCTTGGCAAATGACGGGCACGTACACGCTGTGGGTTGCGCCCAGCCTCTTGATGATCTCGCGCACCGTGGGCCCGGCGGTGACAGGATCGAGATCGCGATGGATGGCCCGACACGTGTGTATGGCCTCGGCGAGGTTGGGGTGCTCGGCAAGGGGGAAGGTCTGTGCCACGAATTGGCCCGCCTCGTCGTACTGGGCGACCAACTTGACGATCTCTCCACTGACTCGGGCGTACTGAGCCCTTCGGCCGGGAGTCCCCGGTGGCGACACCATCTCGGCCGCCAACCGGGTGGCTGCCTCGAGGACGTCGTGCGGGCTGAGGATGGAGGTGAGTTGTTCGGCGGCGGCCTCGAGGGCTTCCGTCCGGCGGTGCAACTCCTCACGAGCGGCGAAGGTGCGGCGGACCTGGGCTCGTAGCTCGTGCACGGCGACGGAGACGACGACACCCATGGCGGTCCAGAAGATGAGACGCCGGATGATCACTGCGCTCGCGACCGGAACAGGAGTGAGAGACGTGATCGCCTGAACGGCCACGATGCCGACCACGACGATGCCAGACTCCCATGGTCGGTGGTAGAGGGCTGTCCACACGAGCGGTACGAGCAGGACGATGCCAACGCCTGACGTGTACCCGCCGGCCGCCAGAATCAGCATGAGCACGGATGCGGTATAAGCGAGCGGAACGAGCACCGTGAACACCGACGGGATGCGCGGCCACGGCGCCAACACCGCTCCGCTCGTCAGGACCAGCAGAATCGTGGCCGCGACGACATCGGCATCCGACTTGGGGCCCGGAGGCAGCGCAAGGCTCGCCAGCGCCAAGACGGCGACCGCAGCAAACGGAAACAACCGTCGGCCGAGCCCCGACCGCTGGAAGGGGTCACTCCTCGTGGTGGCACCTGTATCCGACATCTCCCGCTGGTTCCTTCCGCACCGTCGCCTTCACGGGATTGTCGGGTACCCAAAGGTCCAGCTGAAGGGGAACCCTCGGGAGGCGGCCCCCGCTCTCCCGCAGAGGGCTCAGGCGGAGCGGCGGGACTCCACCAGGGCCCGGGTCCGGTGGTGGCGGGGCGACTCCAGGATCTGCGCCGCCGGTCCCGCTTCGACGACCTCGCCGTCGTCGAGGACCAGGATCTCGTCGGCCAGCCACCGGACCACCTCGGGGTCGCGGCTGGCCACCACCACGGCCGTCTGCGTCTCGGTGCGCAGGCGCCGGAGCAGCTCCAGGATCCGGCCCCGGACGCCGTGCTCGACGCCCACGAAGGGCTCGTCGAGGAGCAGGGCGTCGGCCCCCTGGGCCAGCGCCTTGGCGATCTGGATCCTCTGCCGCATACCCGCCACCGGCGCCGTCGCCCGCGGGCCGGCCGGGATCAGAAGACCGGCGCGGGTCCCCGGGACGGTCAGGTCGCGCACGCCGTCGGGAGCGGGGGGGTGGACGAGCTCGATGCTCCGGGCCCGGAGCTGGCGCCGGCGCTCACTGGTGGCGCCGGTGACGTCGACCCCCTGGACGAGCACCGAGCCCGACGACGGGGGGAAGTCGAGGCCGACGCAGCGCAGGAGCTGGGATTTCCCGGCCCCTTCGCCCCCCAGGATGCCCAGGACCCGACCGGCCTCCACGGCGAAGTTGATGTCGCGGCACGCGGTCGTGTCACCACTGCCGACGCACAATTCACGAACCTCGAGGACGGGCCTCGCCACGATTCTGCTCCTGTCTCATTCTCAGCCCTGGAACGCCAGAGCCGAGTCTTCCTCTCCCTTCAGGCTACAAGCCGGTTGTGAACCCCCCGCGACGGCCCGGTTATCACTGGGAGAAATGTGGCGACCCGGTTACCGCCGAGGGTCCCTGACCTCCCCATTTCCGCCACTCAAGGAGTCCCGTCCCGAGGTCGATATAGCGGATGTGACCGTCTCAGCCCAGGAGTCAGCCGTCATTCCCTGGCCTGACCTGGGCATTGACGGTGAGCCCGAGCTGCTCTTCCAACCCGCCGTCGACCTGGCCACCGGGCGCCTCCTCGGCTTCGAGGCCCTCCTGCGGTGGAACGACCCCGTCCAGGGACGCATCTCGCCGAAAGAGCTGATCCCCTGGGCCGAGGCCAACGGCTACATGACCGCCCTGAACGGCTGGGTGCTGTCGGAAGCGTGCGCCCAGGCCGTGCGGTGGCGGTCGGAGATCCAGCTGGCCGTCAACTGCTCGGTCTTCCAGCTCCGTCGCAACGAGGCGGCGGCCGCCGCCGCCCACGCCCTCGAGCACTCCGGCCTGCACCCCGACCGCCTGACCATCGAGGTCACCGAGACCACGCTGGCCGACCACGGCGCCGCCGACGACCTGCGGGCCATCTCCCGGCTGGGCATCCAGCTCACCGTGGACGACATGGGATCGGACTGGTCGTCGCTCGAGAACCTCCAGCACTTCGCCGTCAACACCATGAAGATCGACGGATCGCTCATCGACGGCATCGACCACGCCGGGGGGGTCAACCGGGCCATCGTCGAGACGATCGTCAAGGTCAGCCATTCGCTCGACCTCTGCACGGTGGCCGAAGCGGTGGAGACGGCGGCCCAGGTGGCCATCCTGCGGGAGCTCGGTGCCGACGTCGGGCAGGGCTACTTCTTCGCCCCCCCGCTGGCGGCCGACGAGACGCTGGCCCTCACCGACATGGACCTCCTCCCCATCTTCCCCCTGACCGACCCGACCCATGCCGGCGGCGAGGCCACCGAGGAGTTGATCCCGGAGCGGAAGGTCGTCCGCCAGTCGGTGGAGCTCCAGGAGCCGACGGCGGAGGTGCCGGAGCCGGAGGCCGAGGTGCCGGAGCCGGAGGCCGAAGTGCCGGAACCGGAGCCGGAGCCGGAGGTGGTGGCCGAGGAGCCGCCGGCCCCGCAGCCGGACCCCTCGCCCCACGATGACGTGGCGGCGACCGGCGACGGCGGGGACGCCGTCGCGGACGGCGGCACCGAGGCGGACCCGGGCACCGACGAGCCGGACACCGAGAAGGTGCTCACCACGGCCAAGACCCCCGCCACCGCGAAGACGAAGGCGGCGGGATCGACCAAGGCCGGCTCGACCGGTCGCAAGAGCCGTCGCAAGCCGGCCCCGCGTCGCGGTCACGCCGGCTTAGTCACCCCGCACAGATCACCCCGACCGGTCGGCCACCAGCCGACCGAGGGTCGCCATCTGTCGCTCGGTGGTCTCGCTCCACGGGAAGCCGGTGTTGAGCCGGATGAAGTTCCGGTAGCCGTCCGACGGCGAGAACATCGGTCCGGGGGCGATCCGGATCCCGACGCGCTCGGCGGCGTCGTAGAGATCCATGGCGTCGACCTCGTCGGGCAGCTTGCACCCACAGGACGTGGCCGCCCTCGGGTCTCGTCAGCCGTGTCGAGTCGGGGAAGTACCGCTCGACGGCGTCGATCATCGACGCCATCTGGTCCCGGTACATCCGCCGGACGCGTCGGATGTGACGGTCGCACCCGCCGCTGTCGAGAAAGGCGGCCAGCGCCAGCTGGGGGGCCACGGCGGTGGCCTGGTTCACGACCAGCTTGAGCAGCTCGACCTCGTTCTGGTAGCGCCCGGGGATGGCCCATCCCACGCGCAGACCCGGCGACAGCGTCTTGCTGTACGAGGAGCAGTACAGGACGAGGCCGCGGCGGTCGAAGGCCTTGATGGCGCTCGGCCGCGGTCCGTCGTAGACGAGCTCGCCGTAGACGTCGTCCTCGACGAGCGGGACGTCGTGCCTCTCGAGGAGACCGACCAGCCGCCGCTTGGCGGCGTCGGTCATGCACGAGCCGGTCGGATTGGAGAAGTTCGACACCAGCGCCACGGCGGCGATCGGTCGGCTCGCCAGGACGCCGGCCAGGTCGTCGAGGTTGATCCCGTGGCGCGGGTGGGAGGAGATCTCGAGGGCCCGCAGCTCGAGGGAGGCCAGCACCTCGAGGAGGGCGTAGTAGGCGGGGGACTCGATGGCCACCGTGTCGCCCGCCTTGGTCACGGCCTTGATCGACAGGTAGACCGCTTCCTTGGCGCCGCTCGTGATCACGATGTCGTCGGCCGCCACGGCGTACCCGGCGTCGCCGCCGCGCTGGGCGATCGACCGTCGCAGCACCGGGCTGCCGGGCGGAGCGTCGTAGGAGTGGCAGGCGGCCGGCTGATGCCGCAGCACGTGACCGAGCAACCGGTTCAGCGCGGCCACGGGCATGAGCTCGGGACCCTGGACGGCGGCGCCCAGGGTGGGTTCCTGGGGGTTCCCGATCCCCAGGTTCAGCTTCACGGCCAGCGAGGCGTCGACCCGCCGGGCCTCGCCGGGTGGCTCCGACGCGTCGGGCTCGGACCGCAGCGGCGGCCGTCGGGGCCGGACGTAGTGGCCCGACTGGGCCCGGGCCTGGACGAGACCCCGGTCCTCGAGGACCCGGCACGCCTCCAGCACGGTGGTCAGGCTCACCCCGAACTGGTCGCGGAGCTTGCGGACCGAAGGGATCCGGTCGCCGGCGCCGTACGTCCCGTCCTCGATCTGGCCGGCCAGCCGGTCGGCCAGCTGGAGGTAGAGGCTCCGGGGGGAATCGGGATCGAGCGGCGGCACCACCGAGAACTGTATACCGGAACAATTTCGGCTAGACACTCTGTCTGGAGAACTGTACCGGTCGAAAAGGGGACGAGCTGTCTCTTCCCGGCCCTGCCGGCGATCCGTACCGTGGCCGGAGACGACGAAAGGACTGGCCCATGGCGCGCTCGATGAACCTGGGCATGCCCCGGATCGGACCCCGCCGCGAGCTCAAGCGGGCCGTCGAGGGCTACTGGGCGGGGACCACCGACGCCCGTCACCTGGCCGAGGTGGCCCGGGACCGGCGGGCGTCGGGATGGCGGGAACAGGCCGCGGCCGGCATCGCCGGCATCGCCTCCAACGACTTCTCCCTCTACGACCACGTCCTGGACACGACCTGCCTGGTGGGGGCCGTCCCGCCCCGGTTCGGGTTCGCCGGTGGCCCCGTCGACCTCGACACCTACTTCTCGCTGGCCCGGGGCACGACGCAGGTCGTCGGGTCCGGTACCCGGGCGGTGGCACCGCTCGAGATGACCAAGTGGTTCGACACCAACTACCACTACCTCGTCCCCGAGCTCGGCCCCGACACCGCATTCGCCCTCAGTTCGACCAAGCCCGTCGACGAGTTCGGCGAGGCTCTCGCCCTCGGCATCCCGACCCGCCCGGTGCTGCTCGGCCCCGTCACCTACCTGCTGCTCTCCAAGAGCACGGTGCCCGGCTTCTCGCCCCTGGAGCTCCTGCCCGTCCTGCTCCCCGTCTACGGGCAGGTCCTCGACGACCTGGCCGCCGCCGGGGCCCGGTGGATCCAGCTCGACGAACCGGTCCTCGGGACCGATCTCGACGACGAGGCGAGGACGGCGGTCGACTTCGCCTACACCGAGCTCGCCCGCCGGACGGTCAAGATCCTCGTCGCCACCTCCTTCTCCGGCCTCGGTCCGAACCTCGAGCTGGCCACCGGCCTGCCCGTGGCCGGCCTCCACGTCGACCTCGTCCGGGACCCGGGCCAGCTCCCGGCCCTCCTCGACCAGCTCGACGCCGACACCGTCCTGTCGGCCGGGGTGGTCGACGGGCGCAACGTCTGGCGCAACGACCTCCGTGCCACCCTCGGGTTCCTCGAGGCGGCGCAGGAACGCCTGGGCGACCGGCTCTGGGTGGGACCGTCGTGCTCCCTCCGGCACGTGCCCCACGACCTGTCGGCGGAGACAGCCCTGCTGCCCGACCTGACCCGGTGGCTGGCCTTCGCCAGCCAGAAGCTCAGCGAGATCGTCGCCCTCACCGACGGTCTCTCGGAGGGCCCGGCCGTCATCGCCGACGCGCTCCGCCACAGCGACGGCGCCGTCGAGGAGCGTCGCCTCTCGGATCGCATCACCCGTGGCGGTGTCCGCCACCGCGTCGAGGCGTTGTCGGACGGTGACGCCGTCCGCCATTCGCCCTACCGCCGACGCCGCGTCGTCCAGGGTCGGTCACTCCCCCTGCCGCCGCTTCCCACGACCACCATCGGCTCGTTCCCCCAGACGGCCGAGATCCGCGCCGCCCGACAGCGCCACGCGTCGGGCGAACTCACCGACGACGGCTACCGGCGGTTCTGCGAGAACGAGATCGCACAGGTCGTCCGCCAACAGGAGGCCCTCGGCCTCGACGTCCTCGTCCACGGCGAACCCGAGCGCAACGACATGGTCCAGTACTTCGGCGAGCGGCTCGACGGCTTCGCCTCCACCTCCCACGGCTGGGTCCAGAGCTACGGGACCCGCTACGTCCGCCCGCCCATCCTCTACGGCGACGTCGAGCGGCCGGCACCGATCACCGTCGACTGGTCGCGCTACGCCCAGTCACTGACCGATCTGCCCGTCAAGGGCATGCTCACCGGTCCGGTGACCATTCTCCAGTGGTCCTTCGTCCGCGACGACCAGCCCCGCGCGGAGACGTGTCGCCAGATCGCCCTGGCCGTGCGCGACGAGGTCCTCGATCTGGAGAGCGCCGGCATCCGGATCATCCAGGTCGACGAGCCGGCGCTGCGCGAAGGGCTACCGCTCCGGCACGGCGACCGCGCCGGCTATCTGGCCTGGGCCACGGAGTGCTTCAAGGTGGCCACCGCGGCGGTGGACGACGGCACCCAGATCCACACCCACATGTGTTACGCCGAGTTCGGCGACATCATGGACGCCGTCGTCGCCCTCGACGTCGACGTCATCTCGATCGAGGCCGCCCGCAGCCAGATGGACCTCCTCACCGACCTGGCCGCCGTCGACTACGCCGCCGGTATCGGGCTCGGTGTCTACGACATCCACTCACCGACGGTCCCCTCCACCGACGAGATCGCCGCCTTCATCGAGCAGGCGTTGCGGGTGCTGCCGCCGGAGCAGCTCTGGGTGAACCCGGACTGCGGGCTGAAGACGCGCCGGGGCCAGGAGGTGGCCGCCGCGCTGTCCCACATGGTGGCCGCCGCCCACCGCGCCCGGCAGGGTGCGCCGGGGCGCCGTTCGGGCGGGCGTCGCCAAGGTCGGGCGCGGCTCCCCACCGTCCACACCTGACGCCCCACCACGCCCACGGGTGGTCGCCGGCGCCGGCGCCGGCGGTGGGCGGGGAGCGGGGGGTTACGCTGTCTTTGCGCGCTCAACGAGAGACAGGAAGACCCCCCATGAAGCTCAGCCACATCCCCCTGCGCGTCGTCACCGGCGCCTACATCCTCCACGCCGGGATCCAGAAATGGAGTGGCGATGAAGACACGGCCAAGGCCGTCCACGGCATGGCCTCCGGCGCCTACCCGGTCTTCGCATCCATGCCCCCCACCCGCTATCTCCGCCTCCTCGCCGCCGGTGAGATCGCGACCGGCGGCGTCCTCCTGGCCCCGATGGTCTCGACGGCCCGGGCCGGTGCGGCGCTGACCGGGTTCTCGGGGGCCCTGCTCGGCCTCTATGCCAAGACGCCCGGGATGCGCAAGCCCGGCAGCATCTGGCCCTCCCCCCAGGGCATCGCCGTTAGCAAGGACTCCTGGTTGTTCGCCATCGGCCTGGCTCTCCTGGCCGACGCCCTGGCGGACCGGGGCGGAAAGCACTGATCGCCCTACGGCGACGGTGCGGCCACCACCTGCAGGGCCACGTTCCATCCCGACAGGCTGACCACGGGCGCCGAGCCGTCGAGCAGCGCCGCCGCGTAGGTGGCCGTCAACGTCTCCGACTCGCCCGGCCACAGGGTGATGTCGTTCGTGCTCCACGTGATGGGCAGCACCTCGTCGTCGCCCGGTAGCGGCGATCCCGTGGTCGTGCCCCGGCCGACGTCGGCCCGGAGGAAGAACCCGACCGTCGCAGTGGCCGACTAGCGGGGGAGTCGTCACCGTCACCGTCACCGTCACCGTCTCCGTCTCCGAGGATTGTCTGAGAGTTGATTTGCCCTTGGGCGCTCGCTGATCCGCCGCTGTCACGGTGGGCGCACGGGCACATGGGAAGCGTGACGCGACCCCGGCTCACCGGGCACGGGTGGCCGGGTGTCGCGGAACGCCAGGCGGACGAGGGCGGATGATGAGCGACATGGTCCACAGGGCGGGTCGGTAAGAGGCGATGGCAGGGACATCGGTTCTCTGTGACGGCACGGCGTACGTCCTCGTCGAAGTGCGGGATGGCTATCAGATCTGGGATCGAGAGGACTACTTCTCGGTGACGCCCCGCGGGTGTCCCCGTCATTACCACCCGCTCGGCGAGGTGGGCGAGGACGCCGCCTGGAGATCGTTCTACGAGCTCGAACCGGTGATCGGTGCCGGCGAGAGGTCGCCTTTGCCGGGCGGCGGGACCGACGACCACCTCTTCCAGAACAGCACGCTCGGTTAAGACGCTCGGACAAGGAGAGAATCAGATGGGGCGAGGCACGAAGACGTCGTCGGGCAAGGCCGACAAGGCGGCGGAGATCGGGGTACCCAGGCTCACGACCACCGGCCTCGTCTTCCAGACGGCCGGCCCGGAGCCGTTCACGGGCCGCCCGCTCGGCGATACCCGCCTGCCGTGGGTCCGACGGTTAGGGTCGACCCGTCCCCCGGCCGATCGACGGGAGGAATCATGAGCGGCGTCGTCGTCTTCATCTACCTGGTCGTCATCGTCCTGGCCATCGCCGGTCTGTGGCAGGTCTTCGTCAAGGCCGGCCAACCGGGATGGGGCGCCATCGTCCCCCTCTACAACGCCTACCTGATCTGCAAGATCATCGGGCGCCCGGCCTGGTGGGTGATCCTCCTGCTCATCCCCTTCGTCAACATCGCGTTCGCCATCATCGTGGGGATCGACATGGCCAAGTCCTTCGGCAAGACGGGCGGTTTCGCCGCCGGTCTCATCCTCCTGGGTTTCATCTTCTATCCCATCCTCGGTTTCGGTCCCGCCCGGTACCTGGGTCCCGCCAACCGGATCTGACCGACCGCGCCGCCGAGTTCGAGGGCCCGACGTCGGTCTCGTGTCCGCTGACGACGCTGCCCACGCCGGTGCGCCGGTCACCGGGCTCTCCCACGTCCAGCTCATGGTGTCCGACGTCGGTGTCAGCGCCGACTGGTACGGGGCCGCCCTCGGGCTCGAGCCCTACGTCGACGACCGCGACAACGGCTACATCGCCCTTCGCCACCGGGGGGCCAGGATCGTCGTCGTCCTCTCGGCCGATTCAGACGCCCCAGGAAGCGGCGGACCCGGTTCGCCGACCGGCACCGGTCCGGCTCCGGCGGCGCCGGGGAGGTTGGACCACCTGGCCTTCGCCGTCCCCGACGAAGACGCCCTGCGCTCCTGGGCCGACCACCTCACCCAGATCGGCATCGACCATGCCGGGGTGGTCCGGGAGCTCGGGAACCCGTCCCTGCAACTGCGCGACCCCGACGGCATCGCCATCGAGCTGGTGGCGCCGGATCGACCCGTGTGACGGAGCGGGTCAACGTACGGCGCCGGCCACCATCGGGAGCGACCGGTAGCGCCGCACGAAGGGACCAGGGGCGAGCCGGCCCCGTGATCCGTCAGCGGAGAATTCCGGCATCGTCCGGAACAGCTCCTCCAGCACCACCCGGGCCTGGAGACGGGCGGCGGCCGCCCCGATGCAATGGTGCGGTCCGTTGCCGAAGGTGAGCATCCGACGGATCCGCCGTGTCACGTCGAGATCATCGGCCGTCGGACCGAACTCCCGCCGATCGCGATTGGCCGATCCGTAGAGCAGGTGGACCTTGCTGTCGGCCGGGATCAACGATCCACGGATCTCGACGTCGCGTGTGGTCGTCCGGGACAGGCCCTGGACGGGGCTGGTCACCCGCAACAACTCCTCCACCGATCCCGGGAGCAGGGTCGGGTCGTCGAGGAGCAGGCGACGCTGATCGGATCGCTCGGTGAGGGCCACCACCGCCCCGCCCAGCAGTCCGGAGGTGGTGTCGTTGCCGCCGGCGATCATGACGAAGCAGTAGCCGAGGATCTCATCGACGCCCAGGGACTGACCGTCGACCCGGGCGGCGACGAGATCGGAGAGCATGTCTTCGCCCGGATGTCGCCGTCGCCACGTGATGAGCTCGGTGAAATAGCCGTACAGGCCGGCCACGGCAGAGGCGGCGTCGCGCACCGTGTTGCCCGTGGCGTTCGCCTGCACGATGGCGTTGCTCCAGGCGTCGAATTGGTCCCGGTCGCTCTCCGGCACACCGAGATACATGGCGACCACCAGCGTCGGCAGCGGCCCGGCCAGGGTCTCGATGAAGTCGGCCTCGCCGGCCTCGGCCAGCATCGCCACCCTGTCCCGGACGAAGGCCCGCAGCAGCGGTTCGAGCTCGGCCACCCGGCGGGGGGTGAATCCGCGACTGATGAGGCGCCGGAAGGTCGTGTGCTGCGGCCGGTCCATCATGACGAGCGTGGGCTTCAATCCCAGCGTCAGGATCTCGTTCTCCCCGAAGGTCAGCCCCTGGGCCGACGAGAAGGTGGTGGAGTCGAGCGCGGCACCGAACACATCTTCGAAGCGGGACAGGACCCAGAATCCGTGAGCCGTCCGGTGGACGGGGTCTTCCTCCCGCAGCCGTCGGTAGACGGGGTAGGGGTCCTCCTGGGTTCCCGGGTCGAGCGGGTCATAGATCAACGGTGCAGTGCCGAGCGTCACGGCGAACCCCCTCCATGGCCTCGAGAAGGCCACTGTGCGCAGCGTACGGGCCGCCCCGGCCCGGGCCAAGTTGTGCGCACCCGTTGACCGCCGATGGGGCCCGGACCCATACTCCCAGGGATGGGCACCGCCCTCGGAACTCGAGCGGTGAGGCTGCGGTGACCGTCCGGAGGCGCTGGGGCCGGTCGGCGGCGGTGGCCCTGCTGGCCCTGGCTGCGCCAGGCGTCGCCCGATGCCTGCTTCACGTTCACCACCGCGCCGGGTGATGTCGCCTGGGTGGACATGGCCACGACCTCGGGCAGCCTGTCGCTGTTTGACGACATTTTCCGTCCCGGTCCCATCTCGACGTGCGCCGGGCCCTACGGGGGTCCCGTGGCCTGCGACGTCCCCTCGGGTGGCGCGGGAAGCTGGACGCTCCAGGTCAGCGATTCGTTCGGCACCCACACCGGTAAGTTCAACGTCTCGATCCAGCGTCTCGACGTCGGAGTGGGATGCAAGCCCATCGCTTTCGGGAAGAGCGCTATCAAAGGGAAGATCACCGCCCCGGCGTCGTCGTCGTGCTTCACGTTCTCGGGCAGCGCCAGCGACTTCCTCTTCGCCCGTGCCGTGGGTATCACCGGCACGCTCGGCACACCGACCCTCCTGCTGGCGGCGGCCGACGGAGCCGAACCGTGCGGGTACAACGAGTTCGGCGAGCAGGAATGTCCCCTCACGGACTCCGGGACCCAGACCCTGCTCGTCTACTCCAGCCTGGAGACGCCCACCGGCTCGTTCCGGATCTAAGACCAACAGCTGACCTCGCCGAAACACTGCACGGCGCTGACGGCCGGTGGTGCGGGCCGGAGCGCCAACGTGGCCAAGGCCGGCGACGTGGCGTGCCTCACATTCTCGGGCAGCAAAGGGGAGACCGTCACCGTCACCTTGACGAACCTGACGGGATCGCTGTCCCCACTCATCGACGACTTCCGTCCCACCGGCGCGTCGGCGTGCGCCACGCCGGGCGACAGCCTGGAGTGCGGACTCGACACGTCGGGGACGTGGACGGCGCTGATCTGGGACACCTCGAGTTCCGACAAGGGAACGGGGACGTTCACCGCCAGCCCGACCAGCCCGTAGCCGGAGCTGTCGGTTCTCTCCGTCCGAACCCGATCTGTCCGCCCTCGATCTGTCCGCCCTCGATCTGTCCGCCTCGATCTGTCGGTCGATAGCGGACAATTAGTTCTGCCGCCGATCGTTCTTCCGCCGACGCCCGGCGGTCACGAAAGTCCGTCGGCCGATAGCGACGGGTGCACAACTGTGGCGGTAAAGTCCTGGAGAATCGTTCATCCCCTCAGTTTTGGGGATGGCGGGAGAGATTCGTTTCCCTATTGTTGGCGGCGCAACGCCCGTTGCGACCTGCCCGTTGACGTCCAGGAGAGAAGCGACCGAATCCTCTTGACTGCATGTCTTCCGGCCCGAGAAAGGAAGACATGCGAAGAATCTTGATGGGGCTCACCGCTCTCAGCTCGCTGACGCTCGTCGGGGTGGCGACATCTCCCGCAGCGCTGGCCAACACCCATGTAGCGGCCGCTGGCCCCGGCGCCGCACACGCCCAGAAGGTCACGCACCACAAGACCAAGAACACCGATCCTGTCATCTACGACAGCACCGTCGAACCCAGCCCGGGCAATCTCCCGAGCGTCGGCTTCGAGGCCACCCAGGGTTACGAGCTCGGGAACCTCGTCAATTTCGCCACCACGGCCCGCGTCCTCGACAACGTGGTCGTCCAGATGAGCAGTTGGGGTTGCCAGAACGGCTCCGGGGTCACCTGTGTCACCACGCCGGGGGCCACCTTCAACGAACCGGTGACGTTCAACATCTACAACGTGGGCGACGGTGTCACTCCCGGCACCCTCGTGGCCACCGACACCCAGACCTTCGCCATCCCCTATCGGCCTTCGGCTGACGCCGTCAACTGCACCGGTGCCGATGCCGGAGCCTGGTATGACGCCACCACCGATCCCGTGACGGACCAGCCCATCGGTTGCCTGAACGGACTGCTGACGAATATCACGTTCAACTTCGGTCACGTGACCGTTCCCAACAGCGTCGTCTACGGTATCGCCTACAACACGAGCGACTACGGCTCCCCGGCCTACGGTGACGCCACCGCCTGCCACTCGAGCTCCGGTGGCTGTGGGTACGACTCGCTCAACGTCGGCCTGTCCAATGAGCCCGGTGCCCCCAGCGTCGGTACCGACAGCGACAACGGTACGATCTACTGGGACACGACCTACGCAGGCTTCTACTGCGACGGTGGCACCGACGGAGTGGGAATCTTCCGCAATGACTCACCGGAGGCCGGCGACGGCTGCTGGACGGTGGGAGCGACTCCGGATGTGGCTCCGTACTACATCCCCGCCGTTCAGTTCAACGCTGTCCAGAGCCCGGCGGCCACGATCACCAGTGTCGACAGTGCCAGTGTCGTCGCCGGGACCCCGTTCTCCTTCACCGTCACCACGACCGGCGTCCCCATCCCGACGATCAGCGAGAAGGGCAAGCTCCCGAAGGGCCTCACTTTCGTGAACAACGGGAACGGCACCGCCACCATCTCGGGAACGGCCAAGTTGACGGACCACAACAAGGCCTACGACGTGACCCTGAAGGCCTCCAACCTCCACACGGGGAAGTGTCGGCAGGCATTCACTCTCACGCTGACAGGAGGGGTGTAGCCCCGCCGTTCACGATCATCCTGTCGTCGTGATGACTGACGACGCCGATCGGGGCGCTGCCCCCGCGAACTCCCAACGGAGGACAGCGGGGGCAGCGCTCTTTCGCCCCCCTGACCGCACCGTGGGTGAGGGCCCGCGACCGAATCCATCCCTAGTTGTTGGGTACGCACCAGAGCAATCGGGTGCCCCCTCCTTCGCGAGGTCGGATCTCGAACGTCCCGCCGAGCTTCTCGGCCCGACCGGCCAGATTGATCAGTCCCATGCCGCCGGTCTGCGGGCGCTCCTCGGCCATGCCCGTCCCGTCGTCGGCCACCTCGAGGCGAACCTCGTCACCCACGTGCAAGGTCACGAAGAACCGGGTGGCACGGGCATGCTTGGCCGCGTTGGTCAACGCCTCGCGCAACACCGCCAGTAGATGGTCCGCCAGCTGCTGGGACACAGCACTGTCGACCGGTCCGTGGAAAGTGACCTCGGGACGGGCGCCGAGCATCGGTGTCATCTCTCGCGCCAGTTCGAGCACGCTGTGGCGCAGGCCGCGCCCGCCCACCCCGTCGCCGAGCTCGAAGATGGCCGTCCGGATCTCGTTGATGGTGTTGTCGAGCTCGTCGACGGCCTTGTCGACACGCTCCGAGATCTCCGGGGAACCGGGCAGGCGGCTAGCGGCCTGAAGCGTCATACCCACGGCGAAGATCCGTTGGATCACGCGGTCGTGGAGATCCCGGGCGATCCGGTCACGGTCCTCGAGGACGCTCAGAACCGTCACCCGGTCATGGAGTCGGGTGTTCTCGATGGCGATGCCTGCCGCCAGGGCCAACGCCTCGGCCATGGCCTCGTCTTCCCTGTCGAACTCATCGGCACTCTGCTTGTCGGTGAGATAGAGATTTCCGTAGACCTCGCCCCGGACCCGCACGGGAACGCCCAGGAAGGACGTCATTGAGGGGTGACCGGCCGGGAACCCGTAGTAGTCGGGATGGGTCCGGAGATCGGCCAGGCGCAGTGGCTGAGGCTCGGTGATGAGGAGTCCGAGCACGCCGCGTCCGGCGGGACACGGGCCGATCGCCCGTTCCTCCTCCTCGCCCAACCCCACCGTCAAGAACTGCTCGAGCGCCGTCCGGGCCTCGTTGAGGACCCCGAGGGCACCGTAGCGGGCGTCCACCAGGGAGCACGCTTCCTCCACCAGGTGCCTGAGCAGGACGGCAAGGTCGACGTCGGCTTCGATCATGAGGACCGCATCCATCAGGCGACGGAGCTTTTCGGGGTCGTCGATCCTGTGATAGGGCACTCTGAGGATCGTAGTGAGCAGCGGTAACCGGCGAGTGACGAAGAGACGCCGGCCAGTTCCCGCCTCAGGAGGGTCCGGCGCTGGCACAATGGGTGCCGTGGCGATCAAGGTCTTTCTTCTCGACGATCATGAGCTGGTTCGGGAGGGCATCCGGAGCCTGCTCGAGGGGGACGAGGACATCGAGGTGGTGGGGGAGGCGTCGTCGGCCGCCGAAGCGCTCAGTCGCATCCCCCTGGCCAAGCCCGATGTCGCCATCCTGGACGTGCGGCTCGAGGACGGCGACGGCATCGCCGTCTGCCGGGAGGTGCGTTCGGCCCTTCCCGACCTCGTCTGCCTGATGCTCACCAGCTTCGCCGACGACGAAGCGCTCTACGCCAGCGTGATGGCCGGGGCGGCGGGCTACGTCCTCAAGCAGATCCGGGCCCGTGATCTGATCGAGGACGTCAAGAAGGTCGCCAGCGGTGCGTCGCTCATGGACCCGCGGGCGATCGCCCGGGTCATCGAACGCATAAGCAATCCTCCTCAGACTGACCAGAAGCTCGCCGGTCTGTCTCGCCAGGAAAAACGGATCCTTGACCTCATCGCCCAAGGACGCACCAACCGTCAGATCGGTGAGGAGATGTTCCTGGCCGAGAAGACGGTGAAGAACTACGTCTCCAACCTGCTGGCCAAACTGAAGATGAACAGCCGAACCGAAGCCGCCATCTACGCCACCCGCCTCCAGGTGAAGAGCGCGGAGACCTCGTCCTCCGCACCCGACAATCCTCAGGAATGACGCCGAGAATGACCGGCGGCGCTGAGATCGACTCCGGTCTCGGCCAGGGCGCGCTCTAGACGCTCTCTTTCCTCTCGCGGATGAGCGAACCGTTCCGGGTCGACATCGATGCCGTTGAGAGCACAGAGATTGACGAGGGCACGGTCATAGGCGATCTCGTAGGCCAGCTGGTGCTGCGCCGAGACGGTCGCCTGGACCTTGGAGCGGAGCATTCGGGAACGGCACTCGATGGCGACGTCGAGCGCCGAACCGGCCGTGACCGGGTTGGCATCCTCATCGGCGAGGACTGCCGAGAGAAGCTCGACGTACATGGACATCTCCTCATGATCTGCCTTCTGCACCGGTTGTGCGTAGGGCCGAAGTTCCCGAACTCCGCCACGCACCTCGCCATGGGACCAAGGTCCCGCTCGACAGAGGCCGTGTGACCAAAGACATGGCCGGCAGGGACCTTCGGCCCTGTCGCCACCGCGTGCCGGAAGTGCAGGCTGACATCAAAGAGCCCCGCCCGGGGACGTGACAAGGAGGAAGATCGTGAAACGCAAGACCTTCGACATGGTCCTGACGGCGGGGGGCGGGGTCCTGGTGGTCGTCCTGCTGGCCGCCGGGGCACTCGGAATGTGGGGTTACAGCTTCGCCAACTCGAACGTCCATAACCAACTGGCCGAGCAACAGATCACCTTCCCACCGGCGGCCGCCTTCGCCCACCCCAAGGCCGGCACCGAGATCACCCCCTCGATGATCGGGACGGTCAGCAAGTATGCGGGCCAGCCGCTGGTCACCGGTCAGCAGGCCGAGGTCTACGCCGATGACTTCATCAAGGTGCACCTGGGGGAGATCGGCAAGGGCAAGACCTATGCGTACTGGTCGGGTCTGGCGCTCCAGCAGCCCAAGGGGTCTGCCGCGTACGCGGCAGACGAGGGAATCTCCCAGACCCTGTTCCAGGGCACGACCCTTCGGGGACTGCTGCTCGAGGCGTATGCCTTTGGCACCTTCGGACAGATCGCCCTGGTGGCGTCCATCGCCTCCTTCATCCTGGCCGCCGTCATGCTGGTGCTGACGGGCTTCGGACTGTTGCACTTCCGCCGGGTGCCTGAAGACGCCGAGTTCCCGGCGACGCGGGCCACGGGACGGACACCGGTGCCGGCCTGACGCCACTGGTCTGCGCAATCGGTGTGCGCAGTCGGTGTGCGCAGTTCGTACCCACCCGGTCTCGAGCCTGAGGCCGGGTGGGTACGCGTCTCGGCCCGAGACACCCGGGATTCCGGTGACGTGACGACCCGAACGGGTTGGTCACCTGCCCCCGGCCGGTGGGTCGGTGTCCCGCTCGGCCAGCGCTTTCAGCGTGAGCAGCTGCTTCCGCACCATGAAGAGGATCTCTTCGAGAGCGTCGACGCCGACGATATCGAGGGGCCCGCCCAGACGTCGGCCCGCCGAAGTGGCACGATTGACCCGTGCGCGACACACCTGCCACGCTGAGGGGCCGCCACGACGCGGGCCATGCCGCCGCCCGCGGCCCCCGCCGACGCAAGGGCACCACCCATGACGTGGCGATGGTCGTCTACGACGGATTCACTCCCTTCGAGCTCGGCGTGGCCTGCGAGGTGTTCGGCGAGGACCGCTGGGTGGCTCCCGGTGACCCGTGGTACCGCCTGTTCATCTGTGGCGACACCTCGGCTCCGGTCACGGCGGACGGTGGCTTCCAGATCCTCGTCCCGCACGGACTCGAGACACTGTCCACCGTGGACACGGTGATCGTGTCGCCGACCTACCGGCCCGCCGAGGTGTCGGAGGGCGTCTACGAAGCTCTGCGGCTGGCGCACGCCAGGGGGTGTCGCATCCTTTCGTTGTGCGGCGGAGCCTTCGTGCTGGCCGCCGCCGGGCTACTTGACGGGCGGCGGGCCGCCACCCACTGGACGGAGTGCGACGAGCTGGCCCGCCGCTATCCGCTCGTGTCGGTCGACCCCGGGGTGCTCTACGTCGACGAGGGAAACATCCTCACCGGAGCGGGCAGTGCGGCCAGCATCGACCTGTGCCTGCACATCGTGCGCCAGGACTACGGGATCGAGGTTGCCACCCAACTCGCCCGTCAGCTGGTCGTCCCGCCCCAGCGCGACGGGGGTCAGGCCCAATTCATCGAGAAGCCGTTGCCGATACTGGACAGCGCCAATCTGTTCGCCGAGACGGTGGCGTGGGTACAGGAGCACCTCGACGAAGCCGTGACGGTCGAGGACCTGGCCGTCCGCTCCGCCATGAGTCCCCGGACGTTCGCCCGCCGATTCGTGCAGGCCACCGGAACCACCCCGTATCAGTGGCTATTGGGCCAGCGTGTCCAGCTGGCGCAACGGCTTCTCGAGGTGAGTGACCTTTCGATCGAGGCGGTGGCCCAGAAGAGCGGCTTCTGCACGGCCGGCAATCTGCGCAAGCATTTCAGCCGGATCGTCCACACCAGTCCTCAGGCCTATCGGCACGCATTTCAGGCCCGGAGAACAGCCTGATATCACTCACGGTGAGGCTGGCGGGAGCCGCCAAAGGGGCTCCTGTGACGTTCGTCCCTAAATTCTCTCTCTGCCTCAGGCAAACGCCAGACCTTGTCGATGTCTATGAGGTATGGGTGAGATCGACGGTTCCGGGTCCTCGGGGGAAGCCGTCGACGAGGCCGCTCCCGCCCGGACCCTCAGGCGGACCCGCCTCTGGAACGTCGTCGCCGTCGTCGTCCTCGTGGTCGGAATGACCCTCTCGGCTATCGGGGCACTGGAATGGCACGGGTATCTGCAGAATGAAGCCCGGGATTCCTTCGTCACCCACGCCTCTGCCGTCTCCGCTGCCGTCTCCACCGCGCTACGCCGGGACATCGATTTCGTGGCCACACAAAAGGCGGGCATCGTGGCGGTGCCCGATCTCTCCAATCGCGAGCTTGGCCTGTGGTACACGGCCGTCGATATCAAGAGCCGCTTTCCGGGAGGCGTGGGCTTCGCCTTCATCCAACGCGTCCTGCCGTCCCAGCTGAGCCACTTCGGTTCCGAGGTCGTTGCCGATCCCCCGGTGAACCAAGCGGTCTCGGCTCCGTACACGGTCTTCCCGGCCGGGCTGCGGTCCGAGTACTGCCTTCAACGATTCGGAATCGTCACCTCGGCGGCGGCCAGGGTGATTCCCCCCACTTTCGACTTCTGCAGTTCGACGATACCGCCGGGGAGCAATCCATCCCCGATTCCTCGATTGCTCGACCTGGCGACGGACAGCGGGCAGACAACCGTGCTGGCGGCAGGCAAGATCGCAAAGTCGGGCGGAATCGCTGACCTCTTCGTCACCATCTCTCCGGTGTACTCGAATGGAGAGACGCCGACATCCGTCTCGGGTCGGGAGAAAAGCCTGCACGGGTGGATCCTGGCCACGTTCAGTGGCGCCACCCTCCTTCGGTCGGAGACTCAGACGGGGCCCGGACTGGCGGTGAGCGTGAGCTTCGACGAACCGGGTTCGGGCGCCACCACGATCGCCTCCTCGGGGAAGACCCCGGGCGGGGGGGTGTTCGCCAGCACCCTCCGATTCCAGGCTGACGGATCATGGGTGGTGCGGGTCGTCGGCTCGGCGGATTCGACGGCCACCGCCGAGGCGGTCGCCGCGGGAACCCTGGGTGCCATCGTGAGTTGTCTTCTGTTCCTGTTGTTCGCACTCCTGACGCGGTCGCGGGCGTTGGCTCTGCAGCTGGTGGACAAGCGAACCAAGCAACTGCGGCACCTGGCCCTTCATGACCCTCTGACCGACCTACCCAATCGGGCACTGATACTCGATCGCGCCGAGCAGATGCTCATCCGCGCCAAGCGGCATCCGCTCGTGGTCGGCGCCCTCTTCATCGATCTGGACAAGTTCAAGGAGGTCAACGACACGTTCGGTCACGCCACCGGCGACCAGCTCCTCAAGGCGGTCGGAGACAGGTTGTCGGGCGCCCTCCGGGCCAGTGACAGCGTGGGCCGCCTCGGTGGCGACGAGTTCGTCGTGCTCGTCGAAGGAGAGCTCGGAGGAATCGGTCCCGAGGTCGTCGCCCAGCAACTGTTGGCCCTGTTCGCCGAGCCCTTCGTCCTCGGCGACGGCAAGGTCGGCCCTCTGAGGATCACCGCCAGCATCGGAGTGGCGTTGGGGCCACGTAGCGGCGCGGCGGACCTCCTCCGTGATGCCGATGTCGCCCTCTACGTGGCCAAGGCGCGGGGCGAACACGGGTACGTCGTCTTCCGTTCCCAGATGCACATGGACCTGGGCGTTCGTCTCGGACCCGAGTGGGGCGCCGATGGGCCCGCAGCAGGTGGTCGGGGGGACGCGTACCAACGGTCCTTCGACCTCGACGACGGTATCGTGGAGGGAGTCGCTAGCCCCGTGAGGGCGCCGCGCGACGAAGCCGGTCATCAACGATAGTCAAGCTCTGGGGCTGGCAACGGGCGAGCAGTGCCACGCGTACGTCTCCGTACCCTTCAACGAGAGGCCGAGTGGGCGGCGCCGCTGTCGCAACGGGACGATTCATCGCTCGGGGCTGTGTTGGCTCCATCGACATCCGGCCGTCTCCGGCGATGACCGGACGGTCCCCCTGCCCCCGTTGACCGGAGCGGCCGACTTCCAGAACATCGCCAGCTTCAGCGCCGGTACGGCCCTGTGCGCGGCACTGGCAGGCGAGGAGGACCTCGCCCGGCAGTATCTCGACCGTCTCATGAAGATGGGGTTCGGCGGCTACCCCCGGGGCGCCGACCGGCTCGCACCGACAGCATTCCTGGCCCATACGTGCGCGGTTCTCGGCGTCGCGGAACACGCCGAAGCCCTCGTTTACGCCTTGACCACCCAGGTGGCGGCCGCCGTGCGCGTGGGACCACTCACCGGCTGATGGGGACCGGTCGACCACCACATCGGCAGTCTCTACCGGGTCCTCGGCCGGTATGAAGAGGCCGAAGGCCATCTCCGGCGCGCCCTGGCACTGGAAGCGCAGATCGGAGCGCGGCCATTCCTGGCCCGGACCAGCGGGGAGTTGACCAGGGTCCTCTCCGTCACGGCCCCCGCTGACTCCGCCGAGTTGCACTCGGTCGCCACCACCGAGGCGAGGACTCTGGCTGCCCTGGGGATCGTCACCGAAGTCACCGCCACTCCCGACCGGCCGTAGCGGCACCTTCGGAGCCACCCGCAACCCCTCGATCGGGCCCGGGTGGCTCGTTCAAGGGGGTCATAGCGGCGGGCCGTGAACGCGGCCTACGTCGCGCTGGTCAGCCAGCCCGAGGTATCCCCCATGTCGACCTCAGGTTGTGACCGCCCCAGGCTGTGCTGTGGATCCGGGGTCGACCCCCATTAGTCTGAACGCTGTGCCGACCGACCGGATGATCGATGCCACCGCCCAGTACATCGCCGATGCGACTCGCTGCAAGCAAGCCTGGGACGCGTCGTTCAGACGGAGTCATGAGGGTGAGGAACTGAGCGAGCGGGACCTCATGGAGATGCACGGAGCCGGTCTCGGCCTCATCTGGACGACCCACACGAATGATCTCCAATCGGCGCTGGCCTTGCTCTTCCACGTCGAGGCCTGTTGTTCACCGGCGCACGCAGGTCCTGACGCTCGGCGCCATCAGGCCAAGCGCGTTCTGGAGAGCCGAGTTCACTGACCGGGCGGCCACGACGGACCTGGTTCCGGGATGGTCCCCGGCCTTACGAAGGCGGGCCCGGTTCGAGGACTGCGGTCATACCCACCGTCCACGTGAGGGCTTCGACCGCCGCCGCCCGAAATGTGGCCTCGGGGAGGGCACTGCGGACCGCTTGCTCGGGATGGCCGACTTGGTAGTCGGCGACGTCGGCGATGAGGTGGCCGAGGTGACCCTCCGCCCGCAGGACGGCCCCGCGTAGTTCGGCATCGAGCGGCAGAGTTCCGACGATCCTCTCGACGGACATCGACAGGACGATGTCGAGGGCGGACAACAGACCCGCCGTGTACCCCGTGTCGGGCTGGCAACCTGCTGCCGCCGCCAACGACTCGCTCATCCGTGCCCTGATCAAGACCGTGGCGATCGCCTCCTCCGACGTCGTGCCGTCTTCGGTGAGAAGGAGCAGCGCCACCCAGCTCTGGAGGCGACGCCAGCCCACCAGCACCAGGGCCTCACGCAGGGTACGGACGGTGCGCTTCATCCCACCGGCGGCTCCGGCGCCCGCCAACTGGAGCAGCTGATACGACATGGCCGGATCGCTGCGGATGATGTCTTCGATGATGGTGATGGGACACTCGGCGTCGAGGAGCCGGGCCGCCATCCGCAATCCTGCCAGACGTCCGGGAATGAGCGGCCCACCCGACACCTCGTGGGGATGGGCCAAGAGGTAGCCCTGGAAGTAGTCGAATCCGAGCACCTCGCACTGGCCCAGCCGGGCCGGAGTATCGACGTTCTGGGCGATCAGGTCGACATTGAAACGGCGGCATCTCGCCACAAGCTCCGTGATCCGCTCGCGATCGTCGACGTCCGTGTCGATCTTCACGATCGACGCGATCTCGAGAAGCTCCTCTGCGCCGTCGACCTCCTGAAAATCGTCGATGGCCAGGGTGTACCCGTCCTCGACCAAGCGCCGACATCCGGCCAGGCCCGCCTCATCGCCAACCAGAGACTGGCCGACCTCGATCACCACGCAGTCGGGGGGCGTCTGAATAGGGGTCTGGCCGGCGACGACGGACGCCGTGGCGTTGCAGAAAGCCCTCTTCGTTCCGACCAGCGCTCCGATGCCGTCGGCGGATGAACCGAGAAGCCCCTCCGGCGTCAGGTAGCCACCGTCATCCTCGTGATCTGCTTCCGGAGCATCGAGATGCCGGAACAGAAGCTCGTATCCTGTCACCGACAGGTCCGGACCGAAGATGGGCTGGCGCCCCACTAGCGTTTCAGAAACACCCACGACCGGACACTCCTCATCGTGACAGCCAGACTAGTGAGCCACGCCGATGATGTGGTGGTACCTGGCTTGCATGGGGGGAGCACAGCTCGTTCCTCCTGTCCCGTGCGTCGTCCGATGACGAGGCTCCGCCCCTGCCGACCTCCCCGGAGGGCTCAAGGAAACCTTTGACCTGGTCGATCACCCGTCATGGCCTTCGGACGACTGCGGCGGCTGGTATCGGGCGAGGCCAAAGGTGCGCACTTTGCGGAGGCGCTCTTCATGGGACCGCTTGCCGCAGTCGCCATCCTGGCCCTGCGAGGGATGCATCTCGTGGCGAGGACGCCGATCTGGCTGATTCCGCTCATCCTGGTGGGCGGCCAGCTGATCACCACCGCGACCGGGCTCTGGTGGGACAAGTGCCAGAACCGTCTCCGGCTGCACGTGCGGATCGCATCGCAGGCGATCGTGGTGACGGCCACCATCTACGCGACGGGCTGGGGTCCGGCTCTGGCCATCGGACTGGTTCTCGTCGGTCAGGAATCGCTGGCCGTGACAGGATCGTCGTCCCAACGTGTGGTGTTGGGATGGACGATGTCGTGCCTGGCGACCGGTGAGTTGCTGATCGCGCTCGGCTGGGTTCCGTCACTGATTCCCGTACCCGAGGTCCACGGTCTGGCGATCTTGATGGGTATCGGGATCGCCTTCGCCTATCGGTCCCTGCACTCGGCGCTGATCGAGAAGGAGGAGGCAGCGGCGTTGACCGAGAGGCGTGAGCGCCGGTTCCGTGCTCTCGTGCAGAGCTCGTCGGACCTGGTGTTCGCAGTCGATCAGACCGGCGCGGTGACGTACGCCAGTCCGTCCTGTACCAATGTGCTCGGGTACGAGCCCGACTCGTTGTTGGGCTCGGAGAGGGGCATGCTGGTCCACGAAGACGACATCGACAGTCTCCGAAGCAAGCTTGGCCAGACGGTCGGTACGTCCGGAAAGTCGGTTGAGTTCCTCATCAGGGTCCGCCACCGCGATCGGACGTGGCGCTGGCTCGAGGGGCTGGCGACGAACCTCCTCGACGATCCGGCCGTTGCCGGCGTCGTCATCAATGCCCGCGACGTGACCGAACGACGAGCACGCTTGGAGCGCCAGGCGGCGATCTCCGATCTGGGACGAGAGGCGTTGCGGGCAACGACGCTCGCCGCGGTCGTCACGTCGGCGACGGACGCGATCACCCGTATCCTGCGCCCGCTTGAATGTCGGATCGTCGGCATCTTCGAAGCCGGCAGCTCCGAGGAACAACCGCTGGACGAGCAGACGGAAATGCCCCATGCCCTCGGGCGGCTGGCCGAATCGGATGGCCCGAAGCGGCTCCGTGTCCCCATGGGAGAGCCCGAGCGGCCGCTCGGATACATCGAGATCTCCCAGGGTGCCTTCACCACGGCTGACGACGAGCAATTCGTCGAAAGCGTGTCCGGCGTCGTGCTGTCGGCGACGGTGCGATTCCGCGCCGAGGAGGCTATTCGTCACCAGGCCATGCACGATCCACTCACGGGACTGCCGAACCGCGCTCTGTTCAATGACCGACTCGAACATGCACTGAGGCGACGTACCCGGGCGTCCGGATACGTCGCTGTCATGATCGTGGATCTCGACGGATTCAAGAACGTCAACGACAGTCTCGGCCACCTGGCCGGTGATGCTCTGCTGATCGCGGTGGCGAACCGCTTCACGACCAGCCTCCGTGGTTTCGACACGATCGCGCGCCTCGGTGGCGATGAGTTCGCCATTCTGGTCGATGACCTCGACGCGGCAGACCAGGCGGGACGCCTCGCGCAACGGGTCCTCGACGCCCTCGTCGGTCCTCTGCCGCTACCAGACCAAGAAGTCGCTATCAGCGCCAGCGTCGGAATCGCCATGACAGACCGGTCAGACACCAAGGCCGATCGGCTCCTCTCGCATGCCGACGCCGCCATGTACCAGGCGAAGCGGGAAGGAAAGGCTTGTTATCGTGTCTTCGAAGCGGCCATGCATGCCGCCGCCGTCGAACGCATGAGTCTCGAACAAGAGCTACGGATCGCCATCAGAGACGAACGGCTCACCGTCCACTATCAACCCATCATCGACACCCGCACGGGCCACGTCGCCTCGTTTGAAGCTCTGGCCCGGTGGCAACACCCGACCAGGGGCTTCATCCCACCCAGCACGTTCATTCCGCTGGCCGAGGAGTCAGGCCTGATCATCGATCTCGGCCAGGTTGTCATGACCGAGGCCTGTCGACAGGTCCGACAATGGCAGACGGGGCTTCCCGAACGACGACCGAGCATCTCGGTCAACGCCTCTCGCCTTCAGCTCGCACATCCCGTCTTCATCGAGCACGTCACCGATGCACTCGATCGAGCAGATCTCGACCCGTCGTCACTCATCGTCGAGGTCACCGAGTCCATCTTGGCGTCAGAGTCGCGACTCATCATCGCAACGCTCAACGAACTGCGCGGAATAGGCGTACGGATCGCCATCGACGACTTTGGAACCGGCTACTCGTCCTTCGCCGCGCTCGCAGATCTGCCGATAGATATCCTGAAGATCGACAAGCGCTTCGTGGACAATCTTGTGCACGACGACCAAGGGAGAGGCTTCGTCACCGCCATCATGCAACTGGCGAACACGCTCCACCTGGCTACGACCGCCGAAGGTGTCGAGCAACTCGAGCAGTGCGATGCGCTCGTCGGACTGGGATGCACCCATATTCAGGGCTATCTCTTCTCAGCACCCATGTCCGGGCAGGACGCCCATGACTATCTCGCGCACAGTGGCAGCGCCATCATGGCGCCATGAAACCGACCGACGACAACGGACACCGGTCTGGGTAGCTGGCTCAAGGACGTGACACCGACTTGCATCGCCTGAGCGACGACGAACGTCGGCGTGGGCGCCGCAGGGCGCTCCCGGAGGCAGGTTCAGGCGGGCCTCAAGGAGCCGAGGATGATGCGAGCGATCAGTCCTGAGCCGGCCAGCCCGATCTCGACTGAGGTGGTGCGCGGCCGGCCCGGGAGTCGGACCGACAGGACGAGAACGCCGTAGCGGTCCACAGTGGTGGGACAGACCTGGAGCCGGTGAATGCCCATGCAGGTTCCGAACGACGCGCCGGCGGGGATCGGTCCGAATCGTCCGGGATCGATGATCAGGCCGTCGACGGGGATGGGCACGGTGACATACGACGTCGCCGCGCATGAGAACGCTGACCCCGTCGTCCCGGCGCTGAGGACCACACCCGTCACACCGAGGCTGAGCCTGAGCGGACTACAGCCGAAGGGGACTCGACTTGTGTCTTCGATGGGCCAGGTTCTGGGAACAGCGGCACTCAGTCCGCCAAACGACACTCGGTGCCAGCTCCTCGGTACGCGTGGGTACGATCCCCGGGAGAGGGCGACGGCCCGAGGTGCGTAGGTCACGGTGTGGAGGACCTCGTCCGCCGACGGACCCGTGGCGTCGACGGACACGCGCATGGACGGGATGAGCACGGTGCCATCATCCGGGGTGAGCCTGTAGACGGTGATTCCGTTGATGATCTCGGGCGCCACGCCTTTGGGAGGTGGCGAGGCGTCCGTGTCGATGACCACGACGTTCGGTGAAGCGGCCGCTTCTGGACAGAACATCTTCGGGGGTCCGCCCAGATAGACGCTTCCCGTGCCGTGAGGGCAGCCGAACGTGACGTCCCAGGTGGCCGGGACCGAAATCTGCACGTTGTCGAAGGCCACCGGGACCCAGCCGGACCGGGTCGCATCTCGATCGACCACGACGGCGGTGGTCGTGGATGTCACGGACGAGGTCCCCATGGTGGATGTGGGCCCCTCGGTGCCTTTTCCACAGGAAGCCACCAGAGCCGTCACCGTTCCGAGGCAGAGCACCGTCCGCATCAGCCGCGCTGGAAGTCGATCGTTGACCATGTCGGGTTTAGTTGACCATGTCGGGTTTAGACGTCTTACCATCCATCGGAGTTCCCGAGTAGACGACTTCTCACCGGCGCCCGGACCACCCCACCGGCAGCCCGACGGCGACTGTGTCGCCTCTGGTTCCTGACGTCGGCGAAGGGGTATCGTCATCATCATGGGCGGGGTTCCGGCACTGGGTCGGGCGCACACTCGGGGTCACGTCGGGCGGCGACCGCACAGGATCCGTGTCGCTCTGGGCAATGTGGTCGCCGTGGGCATCATCGCTTCGCTGACCACGGCGGCGGGTGTCCCGGCGGCGGTGGCCGGACCCACCTTCCCGGCGCCGTCGCGACATGACATCACCGTCGGGAGCCAGACGTTGACGAGGTGTCAATCGAGCCCCCCTGCGTACTGCGGGAAGTTGTCGGTCCCGCTCGACTACAGCGATCCCGGGGGGCCCACCATCGATGTCGCCTACCGTTGGTACCCGGCCCTCTCTCCCCAGGGGGGCGTGGCCGCCGGCACCGTGATTCCCGTCGAGGGTGGACCGGGCTACGCGTCGATCCTGTCGGTGAAGGGGGGATACCAGGTGATGTACGGACCCCTTCTCGATCATTGGAACATGCTGGTCGTGGACCTGCGCGGCACCGGCTTGTCGACGCCGCTCGACTGTCCGGCTCTGCAGAACTTCTCCGGGCAGGCCAGTGGCCCCACCTTCAACGCCGTCGTCGCCTCGTGTGCCGCGAGGCTCAACCACCGATGGAAGAACCCCAACGGCACATTCGTCCACGCCTCGGATCTCTTCACCTCGGCCCCGGCGTCCAACGATGTCGCCGCCATTATCAAAGCCCTGAATGTGCACACGGTCGACCTGTACGGCGATTCCTACGGGTCGTTCTTCGCCCAGGTCCTTGCCAGCCGGTACCCAGGGTTGATCCGTTCGGTCATTCTCGATTCGACCTATGAGACGCAGAACCTCGACCCCTGGTACCGGTCATCCCATGACAACATGCCCGCCGACTACGACAACGCCTGCAGCCGCAGCCCGGCGTGCGCCCAAGCGGCGTCGGGCCCGGCGTGGAATGACATCGAAGCGTTGGCCGTGCGACTCCGGAATGCACCGGTCACGGGCAACGTTCCCGGGCCGAACGGGGCTGTCGAAAAGACCACCATGGGCGTCGTCGGCCTCGTCGACCTGGTCAATGACGGCGCCGGCGATCTGGACATCTACAGAGATCTCGATGCCGCCGCTCGTGCTGTGCTCTCCTCCGGGGACGCCGCCCCCCTGCTCCGGCTCTATGCGGAGCGGACCGCCTTCCAGGAGAACTACTTCGACACGTCCGCCAAGTCCTATTCCGGTGAGCTCTACTTCGCCGCATCCTGTCTCGACTATCCACAGCTGTTCGACATGGACGCGGACGCATCCGTCCGTTCCGCAGAGCTGACGCAGGCCGAGGAAGCCTTGCCGGCCACCACCTTTGCCCCGTTCACCACGCAGGAGTGGCTGGCACAGGATCAGAACACCGAGGCCTACACCGCCTGCCTGGCCTGGCCTTCACCCGTCGACGCCGTCCCCCCCACGGTCGGCCAGCCCCTTTTGACACCATCGATGCCCGTACTCATCCTCGGGGGGGAGTTCGACACGTGGACCCCGCCTTCGGACGTCCCCAAAGTGATCGCCGAGCTCGGTGGGCACACCCGCTTCGTGGAACTGGCCAACTCGACCCACGTGGTGGGCGAGGGGGACACCACGTGTGGAGACCAGTTGGTGCAGGCCTTCGTCAAGGCACCGGCGTCCCTCGACTCGATGGACACGTCGTGCGCGGCCGCCGTGGCCCCCGTCCACACCGTGGGCGGCTACGCCGAATCGCTGGCCCAGGTCGTCCCGTTGACGCCGGCACCGTCCAACACCGGGTCGGTCCAGCTCCTCCGGTTGGGTGCCGCCGCGGTGGCCACCGCCGGTGACGTCGTGGCGCGCTTCGCCGACACCTTGGGGTCGTTGGACCACGGCCTCCACGGGGGCACGTCACGGGCATTCGACAACGGAGCACGCTTCACGCTCAACGGCGATGTCCTCGTCCCCGGCGTCGCGGTGAGTGGAGAGGTGTCGGTGACGGCGACGATGGTGTCGGCCAAGGTCACCGCCAAGGCAACGGGCCGTGTCACCGCTACATTCCATATCTCCTGGGCGGTCGGCGGGGGGCCAGGCGCCCTGGCCCACGTGACGGGCACGTCGAGCGGACCGACCATCGTGGGGTCGACCTACGCCCCCTGATCAGGTCGGCGAAGACGCCGCCTCCTTCGCCAGCGCCCATTCGGTGACGGCGGATAGTACGTCAGTCACGGCAAGAACACGTGCGGGAGCCGGTCTGCTGGTGTCGCTCCCACCAATGGACCACGAACAATGCGGTCGTCCCCAGCGCAAGAACGAAGGCGAAGGTCACCAGAACAGCGATCACATTGTGCACGATCCACCTCTAATGATCGACATCGACCCTTCGGACCGGGTTGTCCGTCTTGATGGCGCTGATGTCAGAGCCTTCGGTCCCTTCGATATCGGCCAAGAGAACCTGACGGAGCGATCGAGCCCGGCCCGCCTGCCGCTCGGCCCACCACCGCTGGAACGGCGACGCCGACGGGTTTCGGACGACGAGTTCAGCGCGCACCAGACGGGTCGCCGCCTTCGCTGCTTCGTCGCACCGGAATTCCCATGCGTGCGGCGGGCAGAAGACGCCATCCGACGGTCGGCGTCGACACCAGGCCCCGGATTCAGGGTCGAAGGCCAGGCAGCGGTTCCACGAACGAGAGTGCACGTTCCCATTCAACGACCGGCGCCCGGGGCTGACTAGGGCTTTTACATCACGTTTACGATCCAGGTTGCGGTATTCACGCCTCGTTCATACCCGGGAGCCATGGTTGTCGCTGAGCTCACGGCGCAATCCGGGATCGGGACCAGGGCGGAGAAGCCCCTTCTCGTCGTCAGGTCACGTGGCCACGTCGTCGTCGACGGCGATACGACTGAGCACACGTTGGAATCTCAGCCGGATGTCTTCTCTGTCGTTGGCATCGGGCACCGTCTCCTCGGCGCTCTGAAAGATCATCTGAGCCTGGCGCGCCAAAACGCGTCTCTGTTCAGCGGAGGCGGTCTGCTCCATGATGTTGGTCAGAGCGTCCATCATGCGGATGATGACTGCCGGCATGCCGCGTGCCGCTTGGCGAACCTTGTCGAAGGCGCGGTTGACCATCCGTGCATAGGACGGATCGGGCTCGATCAACCTGACGCGACCAAATCGATCTCGGTAGACACCCTCTTCGAGGGTTCGTCCAGAGACCCGGCTCAGGCCGGCAGCGAGCCAATCAATGCAGGTGAGGGCCGTAAAAGTGTCGTTCACCGCCGGCGACAGGGCACGGATGGCGATCTCGACGAGCTGATCGATGGCGAACACGGGATCCTGCATGAGCGTCCGATGTGGACCAGTCACGTGCGCCCGGGCCAGGGCCAACGCGACCTGCCCGGCTGCCCCTCCCGGCCAGACGGTGGCGAGAGGCCGCCCAGCCACGATGAAGTGTCCGGGCCGATGGTCGAGACGAATCACAGAGTCCGTACGGACTGCGATGTCGATCAATTGGGCGTATCCGACGAATTGCAGGTAACCACTCGTGCCCGCCGTGACGGCCCCCCCACGCTCGTCGATCAGCTGGAGCAGTTCCGTGACCGACTTCCCGGTTCCTCTCAGGGACGTTGTCCGAGGACGAGAGCTCTCCTCGGGGAACTCGACGTCAATCGCGTGCATGAGGTCGCGGGCGATGCCTGCGATCACCTCCGGCAGCTGGATCGACTTGGCGATGTGGTGGATGAAGTAGATGAGGATGGCCAGGTCGACGAGAAGAAGAGCTTCGGCCACTGTGATCGACAGGCGGGGGACGAAAGGGCCCAAATGCGTCGGGGGGGCACTGGTGATCGAGCCGAGACTCAGCACCGAATATGCGAAGCTCCCCACAAAGACACCAAGCGTGACCTGATTCCCGATGTCTCGGACGAAGTTGCGCATCATGCGCGGGCCGAACTGTTGCGATGCCAGCGTCAACGCCAGAATGGTGATAGAGAACACGACGCCGATGACCGTGAGGACGGCGGCGGCGATGGCGATGAGAACCTGACGTCCGGCGTCGGCGCTCCCTGCCTGGACCCAGAAGGGGAGGGCGAGGTGCCGGTGATACGCCGCCCAGTCAATTCCGAAAGTCACCACGAACAGCAAACAGGCGACTACGACGAGGATGGTCGGGACCATCCAGAAGGTCGTCCGGAGGGCTTCCCACCGCCAACTGGGCAGCTTCCCTTGGCCGTATCGAACCGGCTCCCCCTCGGGCTGTTCGCTCGAATCCTGCCCGTCAATCATCGAACGAGGATGGGTGAGAGCGATGGTGCCACGGGCAACGTGACTCGGTCATAGGCGCGATCTCCTGGTCGCCGACCAGCCTTCCCGGCACACCCTTGCCGGGGAAGACTAGCTGCCTCGAGGTCACTTGAGCGGCCTGGACCGGCCGATGACCGGGCCGGGCCGCACGGTCGGCTCGTGAGCGACTCTCAGGCGTCCCTGGTCATCATTCGCCACGCACCGAGGATCGTCCAGCCGACCAGCCAGGCGACGATCACACAGACGGCCACGGTGGTCGACTCCGGCAGCAGTCGGGGATTGCCCATACCGCCCCCGGGCCCGCCGCCACCGCCGCCGAGCACAGGGAGCCCGCCCGGCGCCAGGTGGGCCGTGGCCAGGCCGACCACGGCACGTTGGAGGTTCGACAGGTGGGGGATCCGCGCCCTGGAGAGGATCGGGGTCAGAACGACCTCGAGGACGATCATGAGGATCACGGCCACCGTCCGCTGCCCGATCAGCGATCCGAGCCCCAACCCGACGACGAACCCGATGAGAGCTTCGAGTTCGAGCCACAACCCGCTCTTGACCATCAACAAGTTCGACGGATACAAGAACTGGCGGGTGTAGTCGGAATAGTTCATCCCGGCGATCAGGCGGGCCGCCTTCCTGATCTGGGCCTGGGAGGGCTGCGGTTGTCCTGGCGACCCCGGAGACTGCTGGATGTTCACGGGGCTGCCGGGGCCGTTGGCGCACGGGACGCTGTTGACCGCCGCGGCGATCGACGAAGGGTTCGAGGACGACGGCCCGATGCTGAAGCCGAAGTTGCAGATGACCTCGTCGGCATGGTCGGCGGCCCAGGTCTCGAGGCCGGCGCGCGACAGGTTCACGGGCAGATTCACTCCGTTGAAGGAGAGTTGCGTCGGCGCCGCGAACACGCACACGGCGCAGACGATGGTGAAGCCCACCGCCACCAGGGGCACGATGATGGCAAGTCCGGCGGGGATCCGAGCCACATAGATCGCCAAGCGCGAGCGGCCGGTCACCACCAGGTGCCGGAACATCCCCTCGGTCAGGTCGACCGATCCCGCCGTGGCTCCCAGGGTGGCGGCGACGATAAAGCCGAAGACATACAGGACCCCGGCCACCAGGCCTGTGAAGATGTCGTAGCCGCCCGCCGGACCGTAGGAATGCGGCGCGAATGCGTGGAGCAAGAGCCGGATGACGAGGAAGACCGCAGGAATGCCGACGGTCACCAGGATCAGGGCGACCATGAGGCCGCGCCGTTTCCTCAGCTCCATGAATCGGGTGGCAATCATGCCTCCGGTGGGGATCCAGGATCCCCGCCGGTCATGCGACACGCCAACCGGCCCTGCCGGAACCGGGTTGGAGCCGGTTGCGCCGATGTCCGACACCGTCGTCATTCGGGGGCCCCCAGGCGACTCGTGACCTGGAGGAACCACGATTCGAGCGACGTTTGGATCTCTTGCAGCCGGTAGACGGCAATCCCACCTTCGACCAGCACACGGTTGATCTCGGCGTTGACGTCGCGCTGCGTTCCTGCGGGCAGGGTGATCCCCAGTCCCAGCGGTTCGACCGCGATGTCGCCTTTGACGGAGGTGGCGTCCAGAAGGGCCCGGGCCCGGTCGGGCTCCGAGCAATCGACTTGAAGAACGAGGGATGAACCCGCCAAGAGCTCGGAGATCGACCCCTGACGGATCACGTTGCCCCGGTCCACGATGGCCACCGCATCACAGGTCCGCTCAACCTCGTCGAGGAGATGGGAGGACAACACCACCGTGCGACCTTCGGCCACCAGGGAGAGGATCATCTCCCGCATGTCCTGCATACCGGCCGGATCCAGCCCGTTCATGGGCTCGTCCAAGATGAGGAGCTGAGGATCGCCGATCAGGCAGGCCGCCACCCCGAGGCGTTGGCGCATGCCCATGGAGTACTTCGCCACCTTGTCGTCGGCACGGTGGGCGATACCCACGCGCTCGAGGGACGGCCCGATGCGGTCACGCGCTGGCGGGCTCGCGGGCGGCCGCCAGAATGCGGAGGTTCTGGCGCCCGCTGAGGTGTCCGTGGAATCTGGGCTCGTCGACGATGGCACCGACGCGCGCCAGGGCTTTATCGCGATGGCGGGGCACCGGGTGTCCGAGCAGGGACATGGTGCCGGCGTCTGCGTGGGTCAATCCCAGCAGCACCCGGATGAGGGTCGTTTTGCCGGCGCCGTTCGGACCCAGGTAGCCAAAGGCGCAACCCCGAGGGACGAGGAGCTCCACGTCGTTCACAGCGACGTTGTCCCCGAAGCGCTTGGTGAGCCCATGGGTCTCGACGGCCCACCGGCTTTGGGCGGACTGCTCGTCGGAGGGGGCGGGCGGCGTGGTGGTGGTCATCCGGGTCCTCATCCTCCTCTGCCGATCGTCCGAGGGGGCGGGTCGTGGTCCGAATCGGCGGGGTCGTGTGCCTGGGTTTGGGCGGCCCTCGCGTGGCCGAGCCTGACGAGGGATGCCTTGCGAAGCAAGATAGCAGACGGTATCTTGTGATGCATGGGAAATCCAGAAGGGAGGCGGAGCCAGCTACTGCGGGGCGTCCTCGACCTCTGCCTTCTGGCCGTGATGGGAGAGGGGCCGGCGTACGGCTACGAGATGACCAAGCGGCTCCGGGCGCGCGGCCTCTCCATCGTCGGGGAGGGGTCGATCTACCCCCTCCTGGGCAGGCTCGAGCGCGATGGACTCGTTGAAACCCGTCGGGCGGCGAGCAACGGAGGCCCGCCCCGGAAGTACTACAGCCTCTCACCCGAGGGCGAGAGGGCGCTGGAGGCCGGTGTCGGCGAATGGCAGACGACGCGTGACGCCGTGGACGGTGCCCTTGGTCTGGTCAAAGCGGAGGTGGGCCCGTGAACGAATTCGTCGAGGAGTGCCGCCGGGAGTGGCGGCGGCTCGGAGTACCGGATCCCGTGGCCAACGAGATGGCCGCCGATCTGACAGCTGACCTCGAGGAGGCCGAAGCCGAAGGAGGTTCACCGGAGGACGTTCTCGGAAACAGTGCCTTCGACCCACGACGGTTCGCGGCGGCGTGGGCCGTCGCCCGAGGCGTGACGGGCGCGCTGACCTCCGACCGTCGATCTCGCTGGCGGCCACCGGTGGCGATCGCCCTCACGGTCCTCCTGGGCGCGCTCACAGTCGGCGCCGGGTTGGTGCTCCTGATCGGTTCCGGCAGTCGCTCCATTGCCGTGGCCGTTCGCCGCGCCGTCCCCGGTTCTGGGCCGTTGCGGATCTTCCTACCTGGTGTGGGCCGGTTCGCGCCGCCCCGTTCGTTCGGCCCGCCGTTCGTGGGTACGGGGATCGCAGGCGTGGACGTCCATCCCATTGCCTGGATGCTGCTCATCGTCGGCGTCGTCGGCCTCGGGCTGCTCGCTGTCTTGTACCGGTCACTCTGGTCCGGCCCCCGGCGATACCGCCGCCTCGGGGGCCCGAGACCCCCGAACGGGAACTGACGGACGGGGCCACCTCCGTCTCGTTGTCTCAAGAACCCGGGCGGACGGCGCCGATGGGCAGCAGGCAACGTGTCTCGAGTTCGCGGGAGTCACGCAGCGAGTGCCGCAAGCGGGCAATTGGTATGCACAGACCGCCGATATTGCTACCGATTGAATTTGCAAGCGAGCTGATTGGGCACGAGGCCCGCTCAGCAGAGTCCAGGCCACTTGGTCATGAAAGACCGACGATCTCTCCGTTCTCGTCGATGTCGATCCGCTCGGCGGCAGGATGTGACGAGAGGCCCGGCATCGTCCGTATGTCGCCGCTCATCAGGTAGACGAATCCGGCACCAACCGAAGCGCGTGCTTCCCGCACGGGGAGCCGCCAGCCCGTCGGAGCTCCCAGCAGAGTGGGATCCGAGGAGATCGAAAGATGGGTCTTGGCGATGCAGACGGGAAGAGCCCCGAAACCGGCCCGCTCGAAGGCGTCGAGCTGACGGGCGGCCAACGGCGTGTAGTCGACGCCTTCCGCTCCGTAGACGCGCGTCGCAACTGTCTCGATCTTGGTTCGTAGGCTCGCACCATCGGGATAGAGGAGGTGAAAGTCATTCGGCTCATCGGCGGCCTCCGCAACCGCCTCTGCCAACTCCACGCCCCCCTTGCCGCCCTCGGTGAAATGCCACGACACTGCAGATCGCACACCCATGGAGGCGGCGACCTCTTTGATCACCTCGTGCTCGGAGGCGAAGTCGCCCGAAAACGCATTAATGGCGACCACCGGAGTTACACCGAACAACCGGATGTTCTCGATCTGTTTGCGCAGGTTGTCCGCCCCGGCAAACACCTCTTCGGGATTCTCCTTGAGCATCAGTGTCGGGAGCTCACGACCGGGTAGGACGCGATGGTTGCCCGAGTGGAGCTTCAGCGCACGCACGGTGGTCACGATGACTGCGGCGTCCGGCACCAGACCCGAGGTACGGCACTTGATATCGAAGAACCGCTCGGCTCCCATGTCAGCGCCGAAACCGGCCTCGGTGATAAGGAAATCTCCGCAGTGGATACCGAGCATGTCTGCGACGACCGACGAGTTGCCGTGGGCGATGTTGCCGAACGGGCCCGCATGGACCAGGACAGGTGTGTTCTCGATCGTCTGCATCAAGTTCGGCTTGATCGCTTCACGCATCATCACCGTCATCGCTCCGCCAGCCCTCAGCTGGTCGGCGGTGACAGGGTCGCCAGCATTCGTGTACGCCACGACGATCCGACCGAGCCGGGCGCGCATGTCGTGCAATGACGTCGATAGAGCCAGGATGGCCATCACCTCTGAGGCGGCCGTGATGTCGAATCCCGTCTCGCGCACGACGCCGTTCTCCTTAGAGCCGAGGCCGGTGACGATATGGCGGAGGGTTCTGTCATCGACGTCCAATACTCGGCGCCACGTGATGTTGTTCAGATCGATCGTAAGCAGGTTTCCCTTATGCAGGTGGTTGTCGAGCATGGCGGCGAGTAGGTTGTGGGCGGCAGTCACGGCGTGCATGTCGCCAGTGAGGTGAAGATTCAATGCTTCCATCGGCACCACCTGGCTATAGCCACCGCCAGCCGCACCACCTTTGATCCCGAATGTGGGGCCCATCGACGGCTGGCGGATGGAGATGGTCGCTCGGCGTCCGATGTGTGACATGGCCTGGCCAAGGCCGACGGTCGTGGTTGTCTTCCCTTCACCGAGCGGCGTCGGCGTGATGGCGGACACGACGACGTACTTCGCTTTTGGTCTACCCGCCATCTGGTCGATCGCCTTGAGCCTGACCTTGGCAATTCCCTCGCCGTAGAGCTCGAGAGCGCTGGCGGGTATTCCGATCAGCGATGCGATCTCAGCGATGGGCTTGAGGGTTGCCCCGCGTGCGATCCGCAGGTCGTTCGGCATCACCACGCAAGCTCTCCTCCCTGAGCGAGACGAGCCGCACCGACGGATCCCCGCCGGGCACACACGCGGGTACGAAGCCGCCTCGCCTGACTTCACGATTACTGAATTCTGGGCAGTCTAAATCAATCAGCCGGGCCCCGACCCGGGCGCGCCGGCCTGGGTGAGCGACGGTTACGACTGCCCCTAACGGTACTTCTGTCATACGCTCAAATCGGTTCGACCATCCCACTGCCAAAGTCAGCGGCGTCGCGCCCACGTGAGTTCCGCGAGGCTGGCGGGGTGTCGGGCGCCCCCACGGACCCTCCTGTCGTCACCCCGGGCCCGCTCGTCAGGGTGGACGACCCCGACGACCCGCGACTCGACCTCTACCGGGACCTCAATGACCCGGCGAGCCGGATCGGGCTCGTCGCCGACCAGTCGGCCTTCGTGGTCGAGGGGAGGCTTGCCGTCGATCGGCTCCTCACGTCCGAGTACACGGTGCGTTCTTTGCTCGTCGATGATCACCAGGTGACAGCGGCCGGTGACCTGGTGGCGGCCACACGGGCGCAGGGCGCGCCGGTGTTCGTAGGGTCTCGTGCCATGGTGGCCGGCACGGTCGGCTTCGCCCTGCACCGGGGTGTGGTGGCGGTTGCGAACCGCCCGGCGCCGGCGGGTGTAGGACAGCTATTGGCCAACGCCGCGGCGATGTCGGCCCCAGAGGGTGCCTCTCCGCTAGTCGCCGTCCTCGAAGGCCTCAACGACCATGAGAACATCGGGGCCCTGTTCCGCAACGCCGCCGCCTTCGGAGTGGCCGGCGTCCTCCTGGACCCGACGTGTGCCGACCCGCTCTACCGCCGGTCGATCCGGGTGTCGGTCGGGCATGTCCTCCACGTGTCGTTCGCCCGGCTGGTGCCGTGGCCGACCGGGCTCCGCCAGGTGCGGGCCGCCGGCTTCGTCGTCGCCGCGTTGGCACCGCGTCCGGCTGCTGACAGTGGGGTCCCTGCTGTCAGTCTCGCCGAGCTGAAGGCCCGGATGTCCGGACCAGATCACCCCGTCGGTGTGGCGCTCCTCGTCGGTGCAGAGGGGCCGGGCCTGACGGATGCGTCTTTGGCGGCGTCCGACGTGATCGTCCCCATCCCGATCGCAGACAGGGTCGACTCGCTGAACGTCGCAACGGCCGCCGCCGTAGCCTTCCACGTGCTCGCCGGTCTCTGACGTCTGAATCGCGGACGTCGACGTGGCTGAGGCCTCGTCATGTGCCCCCGCGCTCTCGGCGCCCACTTACCGGGTGCGAACGGGCTCACCCACCTTGCGATCACGGTTTGAGAGTCCACACCCACCTGTCCGAGCGAGCGGACATGATCTTTGTCGGTCCACCAGGTCAGATCTTCTGATGGGGACTGTCGAGACGATCACCTGGTACCGGAGGCGTGGTTGCAGCGGGCGAAGCGCGTCGGCGACTTCATGACATCTCTATCAGATCGAACTCACCCAACGGCGTGATGCGAGAAAAGGTCGGTCCATGGCTCCTCAGGTGCGTGGTTCCCACCTGAAGTACCTGGTCGCCATGGCGAGACCGCCCAGTCCCCACGCGGCGACGATGAGGACGTCGGTCCAGTTGAAGCTGGTGCTCAGAAAGCCAGACTGCATGCCGTTGGCAAAGTGTCTCACCGGGAAGATCCGGGCGATCCATAGGATCCAGGACGGCGAGTTGTCGCCGAGAGGAATGAAGATTCCGGACAGGAACAGCAACGGCAAGATGCTGGCGTTCACGATCGCAGCCGACGCTTCAGCATTGGGAATCGCCGCGGTGATAGCGAAACCCAGCGCGCTGAAGCTGGCCGCGCCGACTAGGAGCATGGCGATGAACCGGAGCAGGGTGGCGCCGGTGGGCACATCGGCGTGGTAGACGAGGGCCCCGAACGTCACGGTGATCGTGACGAGGAGGACGGCGACGAGCAAAGCGTGCACGACCCGAGCGGTGAAGTAGGCGATGGCAGGCAGGGGTGTGCCGTTTGTGCGTTTGAGGATGCCGGCGTCGCGTTGAAACGTGACGCTGATGGCGATGTTGTTGTAGCAGGCTGTGATAACAGCGAACGCAGCCATGGCAGCGACGTAATAGGTGGATTGGTGGACGACGCGTCCGGCCAGAGGCACTTGGCCGTGGCCGAGCAACGAGGTGAAGATCACCAGGAACATGAGGGGAAAGGCGAAGGTGAAGAACGCCGACGACGGGTTGCGCCAGAACGCCTTGTTGACGTAGCGGATCTGGGAGACGGTGAGGGCCGCCGTGCTCATCGGGGCCCCCCTTCCGGACCGCCGGTGAGCGTCAGGTAGACATCTTCGAGAGACGGCCGCAGAATCTGCAGGGTGTCGAGCGTGGCACCGTGCGCAAGGGCCCAGCCGGTGAGCGCGTGCAGCGTGGCTGTGAAGTCCGCTGGAACCAGCTCGACGAAGCCCGCGGGATCGGGTGCACCGGCGAATTCGACGGGAGGTCGGAGGCCCGGGGGCACTTGATAGCGGATACGAGCCGAGGCGGTGTCCCGACCACCCAGGCTCGAGGGACTGCCTTCGGCGACAATGCGCCCCGCGGCGACGACTGCCACCCGGTCCGCCAGATTCTGAGCCTCGTCCATGTAGTGGGTGGTGAGCACGACGGTCTTGCCGAGCGTGGCCAGATTGCGGACGACCTCCCAGGCCTCATGGCGTGCGGAGGGATCGAATCCGGTTGTTGGCTCGTCGAGGAACAACAATTCGGGGTCCCCGGCGAGGGCGATCGCCACATCGAGTCGACGCTGCTGCCCACCCGAGAGCTTGAGCACCCTGGAGCCGTGTTTGCTGGCCAGGCCCACTAGCTCGATCACCTCATCAACGGAGCGAGGGTGCGGGTAGTAGCTGGCGTACATGGCCACCGTCTCGGCCACCGTCAGATACGGATCCACCCCGGTGGACTGCAACACAATGCCGATCCGGCTCTTGATCCGACGCCGCTGTGACCCCGGATCGCAGCCCAAGACCGTCACGCTTCCGGCGTCGCGACTGCGGAAACCCTCGAGGATCTCAACGGTGGTGGTCTTGCCCGCGCCGTTGGGACCGAGCAGCGCGAAGATCTCCCCCCGGCGGATCTCGAGGTCCAGGCCGTCGACGGCGGCCACGTCTCCGTAGGACTTACGCAGCCCACGTACGAGGATGGCGGCTTCCTCCTCAGCGGGCCCCTCGCCCTTGGCGATGCCGGTCATCTCACCCTCCCAATAGAGCAAAGTGGACTATCAGCGTCCACTTTGCTCGGTCTAAAGTGGTATGTCAATGAGTGAGAAGACCGTCCACGAAGGCCTTGCCGTCGTGAACCCGACGGCTGGGTCGATCCTCGGTTTCCTGGCCAGCTTCGGTTCCCTGACCGGCTGGGATCTCGACCAGGTGATCGACACGTCCATCGGCAACTTCTGGAACGTGACCCGCAGCCAGGTGTACCGGGAGTTGCGCGACCTGGCGACGCGTGGCCTGGTCGTTCACGGCGAGCCGGGGCTCAGGGACCGCACGCCCTACGAGATCACCGAGGCTGGCCGAGCCGCACTCCACACATGGCTGGCGCGAGACCCGGGGCCCGATGTCATCCGCCACAGACTGCTTCTCACTGTCTTCTTCCGTGACCACCTCGCGCCAGATCGGCTGGCAGAGATCCTCGCCGCCCAACGGGCCGAGCACGAGCGCACTCTGGCCCGTTACCAGGAGGTCCAACGCGACCTCGGGACCGAGGACGCTAGAGCCGCCACCCTGCGCTTTGGTATTAGCTACGAGGAAACCCTCATTGCCTGGATCGACTCGGTCGCCGCTGCCCCGACGAAGGACCATCATCCATGACCGACCACCGGCGTCCCCTCGCCGACCGGGTGGAAGTGAGGGCGCCGAGATTTGCCGCCCTCATCGCACGCGTTCTTGGCCGACTCCCTGATTTCATCCGCCGCCGGGTCCTCCGAGCCGCTTTCGATCGTGCCCGTGACGCCTTCAATCGCGGAGACGTTGCGGTTGTCTTCGCGCTGTTCGCCACAGACGTTGAGTACGGCCCACCGCCCCCGCTCCACGAGGGCGGCACGCTCAAAGGTCGCGGGGCCGTCTTCGACTTCTGGCACGGGGTGTTCGGCCGATATGACGAAAACACGATTGAGAACGTCTTTCTGGATGAGGTATCACCCGGATCCTTCGTGCGAAGGGCGCACCTGCACCATCGGTCGAGCACAGGCGGCGAATCACTCGATTACACGGTCGTGCAGACCACGGAACTGAAGCGTGGTCGCGTCGTGCGTCAGATGAACGTCCTCGGTGATCCCGAGGGACAGTACGGCAGCCCGAATGGGGCACGATCCATTGTGGATCCGATTATGCGCGAACCGGATCGTTCGTAACGCTCAAACACCTGCGTTCGCCGTCCTGACTCTGTGCAAGACCCGGGCTTCGTCAGTCTGGCGTGATGGCGACGATTACGGATTCTCCCCGAGTCCATGTCGCTACTTTGACATCTGATCTCGACCGCTCTGTCGATTTCTACACCCGGGTGCTTGGCGCTCTGCTCATGTCGGTCACGGACGCCAGTGGTGAACATCCCCGGAGTGGAGTGATCGATATTGGCGGCTCGTCTCTCCTTCACGCCCTTCGAAGTTCCGGATCCGTCGATTGTTGGCAATCGTGCTCATAGTGGCGAGCGGGGCGACGAAACGGCGCGGTCCCTTCCGGTTGCAGGCGGGTACCACGGGTGGTAGTAGTAACTACTACTTGACGTCGTAGTTGTTGACGGAGGGCGGTGGGGCGTGACAATTGGTGAGGCGGCTGAACGGAGATTCCCGACCGTCGCCGACCGGGGAATGGCAACACCTCGAACCGGCCCGACCAGGGATCTTCAGCGGACCCTCCAGCTGATCTTGGCCACCATCTGGCTGCTCGACGCCGTGCTCCAGATCCAGCCCTTCATGTTCACCCCCGGGTCCAGTGGCTTTAGCGGCATGCTGAAGGGGTTGGCCCCAGGGAACCCCAGCTGGGTGGCCCACACCATCACCTGGAACGGGTCGGTCATCTACCACCAACCGGTCCTGACCAACACGCTCTTTGCCCTCGTCCAGTTCGTGATCGGCTTCGGCATCGTCTGGAATAAATCGCTCAAACCCGCACTGGCGCTCTCCATCGTCTGGGCACTCGGCGTCTGGTGGTTCGGCGAAGGGTCGGGCGGGGTCTTCCACGGAGCCGCCACTCCGTTCGGTGGTGGGCCTGGTGGTGTGCTGTTCTATGCGATCCTTGCCGTCCTGTTGTGGCCGAGTGATGGATCGATCCGGCCGTTCGTGGCTGCCCGCACCGTCGGCCTGACGGCGGCCCGGGCCATCTGGGTGGGGATCTGGAGCCTCCTGGCGCTCCTCTCGGTGATCGGATCCGGACGTTCGCCCCGGGCACTGCATGATCTGGTGGCTGGTATGGACCACGGACAGCCGGGGTGGCTCGCCCACATCGATCGCGTGTCGGAATCCTTCTTCCTTCACCACGGCACGCCGGCGGCGGTCCTGCTGGCCATTGTCTGTGTGATCGTGGCCGCCGGTGTCTTTCTTCCCCCCAGGGCGCCCAAGTGACACTGGTGCTGGCCATCGCCGTGTTCGCCGTCATATGGGTCGCCGTCCAGAACTTCGGCGGCATCCTCGCCGGTGGTGCCACTGATCCGAACTCGGGCCCTCTGGTCATTGTGCTGGCCCTCATGTATTGGCCGTTGACGACGTCGGAGGCGGGACCGGTTGGACCCGGTTCCAACGGCAATCGCATCGTGAAGGAGGTCTGACCAGTCATGGGAACACCAGCGTGGTTGTATTACCTCTTCGGCCTTCTCATGCTGGCGGTGTCCGGCTACTCCGTAACGTTGCTCGTCTTCTCGGTGACGGGGCGTCACCACTTTGGACGGGATGTCGACATCGCCCACATCTGCATGGGAGTGTCGATGGCCGGCATGTTCGTGGCCAGATGGGCTTTCGGGCCGAGCGCCGCGTGGGAGTTCATTTTCGCCGCACTCCTGATCTGGTTCGTCGTCCGGAGCCTTAAGTCCATCCAGCGTTTCGGGCTGCACAAGCCACACGAAGCCATCCACGCTGCCATGAGTTTCGCCATGCTCCTGATGTACCTGTATCCGGTGGGGGCGACCTCGAGAGTGTCCGGGACGATGTCGATGGCGATGGCAAGAGGAGGGGCGAAACTCGACCCTGGCCTCGGCTTCATCCTGGCCGTGACGTTCTTTGCATCAGCCGTCTTCACCCTGGCGTCGCCCGTCAAGGGTGTGTCGCACCACGGAAGCCACGCTTTCGCGTACGCCACCACTGTGGCGGTGGGCGCCACAGGATCCGCGGACGCCTGGTCCGGGAGCCCTCAGCATGATTCCCCCCACGTCGGCGGGCTGGAAGGGGTTGTGACCACCCCTTGGCTCGAAGATGCCAGTCACGTGGTCATGTGCTTCGCCATGGGCTTCATGCTGATCTTGATGCTCTAGAGACCCAGATCGACCAGGCTTGCGCACGAGATGTTACGGAGTGGAGGTGAAGCAATGAGTACGACATCGACCTGCGACAACCCCATGTGCTCCTGCGATCCTTGTGCTTGCGAGGGCGATGCTTGTGCCTGTGGCTCGGCGCGGCTCGGGGACCTCGAGCGGCGAGTGATTGACGTGCTGTGGGAACAGCCCGGTCATGAGTTGACTGGACGAGACGTGGCGAACGTGCTTCCGGTCTATGCGTACACGACAGTGGCGACAGTCCTCGACCGGCTGGTCCATAAGAAGCTGGTCCGTCGGCGAATGGACGGACGCACCATCCGATTTGCGGCCACTGGCACCGGGGCCACTCACGCCGCCACGCTCATGCGGGAGGCACTCGGATCGACACGTGATCCCGATGCCGCTCTCGTCCGCTTTGCCGAGGGCGTTTCACCTTCAGAGGCGGACGTTCTTCGCCGGGCTCTGGGCGATCCTGGAACCTAGTGACGATCGTAAGAGGGACGGCCCTAGCGCGAGGCGTCGTACCGACTCGACTCTAACGATGCCCATACGGCCCGTGCGTGCCGAGAACGTCTTGTGGAGTTGGCGTCGGCGAAGACGGCGTCGAAGGACGTGGTGAACGCGATGTCTCTGTCACGGACGAGGAACTGGACCGCTGCCCCCTGCTCGACGAGTCCTTTCGGTCCCGCTTTTGGCCCCGAGGCTCTGGGTGCTGCGTTCAGACAGTTCGAGCTCAGTGAGAAGGGCGCGAGTTTCGTCGAGAGACGAGGTGAGAATGCGGCGAGCGACGTCGAGCAGATCGAAGATCATGGGGTTTCCGACCGAGTACAGGACGCTCGTGCCTTCCTTGCGAGCCTGGACAAGATTGGCCCGCCGCAGCACGGCGAGCTGCTGCGACAGGTGTGAGGCCTCAATGCCCACGGCCGGGACCAGATCGCTGACGGTGCGTTCCCCGTCGCGAAGCACCTCGAGGACACGAATCCGTGCCGGGTGGCCGAGTGTCTTGAAGAACTCGGCCTTAACTTGGTAGATGGGAGTCGTCACGAACATTTCTCGATTCTCGGCTTGACATGTCTGGCGTTGGTACGGACGCGGCGCCCGGACGTGGGCCCAAAGTCTAACGGAATGATGAGATTGTCAGATGCCACATTGCTCCTCATAGGTCGTTTCCGGCGTACGACAGGTTGAAGCTCTTGTTGACGAGCGGGAAGTCCGGGACGATCGTGTCGGCCAGCGCCACCGACAATGCCGGCCAGTTGAAAAAGGAGGGATCCACGACCTTGACCCGGCTCAGGCGGCCGGATCCATCGACCTCGATCCGGTGCACGATGGCGCCACGCCAACCCTCCACGACGCCCGAGCCGCTCCCAACTCCGGCAACCACGTGATCCGGGCCGAATGCATGAAGCGGGCCTGGGCGAGTACAGAAGTCGTCTAAGAGGGCAAGGGAGGCCTCGACCTCCTCCACCCTCACCTGGAAGCGAGCCAGGACGTCGCCGGTGGTGGTGCGGGCGGCGAGGAAGTTCGCCCACGAGTCGCCCACGGGATGAGCCACTCTGGCATCGAAGACCGAGCCGGACGCACGCGCCACCACACCAAGCACCCCGAGCTCGGCGATGTCGCCACAGTTGAGCACGGCGGTGCCCGTGAATCGATCCATGACGATGCTCTGGCCCAGAGCGAGGTCCACGAGCTCATGGAACTGCGCACCGATTTCGGCCAACTCGGCGTGCCGTGGGATGGAAGCCAGGCGAGTCCCACCCACCCGCACGCCGCCTCGGAGCAGTCGGTGGCCGGTGACCGAAGCGTTCAGCCGGAGTAGTCGCTCCCGCAATGTCAAGGCCTTGGCGTGCACCAGACCGAAGCCGACGTCGTTGCACATCGCACCGACGTCAGCCACATGGTTGTAGATCCGTTCCAACTCGAGTAGCAGGTTCCGCAGTACGGACGCTCGTGGAGGAACCTCTATGCCACACGCCTCCTCGACGGCCAGGCAGTAGGCCAAGCCGTGGCCAACCGCCGTGTCCCCGGAGATCTTCTCGGCCAGTTCGATGCCGGAGTGGATATCCTGACCTTCGAAGAGCCGCTCGATGCCCTTGTGGACGAACCACAGGCGCGCCTTCATTTTCAGAATCGTTTCGCCCACGACCGAGAATCGGAAGTGTCCGGGCTCGATCAGACCTGCATGCACGGGGCCTACTGGGATCTCGTAGACGCCGGCCCCCTGTACCTCGACGAACGGATAGGACTCGGCGTCGTCCACCATGGCGGGGGGTGGTCCGGCGTCGCCCCTCATCGGGTGCCAACCCTCGGGCCAGTGGTGGTGAAGGACGAGACGCCGAAGGAAGGGGTGACCGACGGGGACGATCCCGAACAGATCGTGGATCTCACGTTCGAATCGGCTGGCCGGAAAAGACAGGGCGGCTAGTGAGGGGATCTCCGGTCGTTGGCGGTCAACCGTGAGTATCAGCTCGATCCGGCGGTCAGGGGGGCCCGACGTGAAGAGGTAGACGACACGAAGGGACACTGGATGGTCGACGGCTGAGACGAGCGCCAGGCGAAAACCGTGCTGCAGAAGCGCCTCGGCGGCGTTGATCAAGCCGTCGGCGGTCACGTCGATTGACTGGCGGAAGCTCCCCGTGTGCTCGAGGGCTGTGCGCAATGCGCCCGACTCGGTCATGGCGCCACGATATGAGCGGCCGCGTGCAGCAGGGATTCGAGAGGCCACGCCGATACGCCTATGAAGGCACACCCGACGAGCCCACCGATAAGTGGCACGGCCACCAGAGCGGGGGTCATGGCCGGCGCATCAGTCCCTCTCGGGCCGAGTAAGAGATGACGACCATGCGACATCACGGCGGCGAAGATGACCGCCATGCACGCCAACGAGACGGCCGCCGCCCAGCCCAGACCCACCTGAAACTCGGCGCGCAGCATGTTGAGCTCGCTCACAAACAGGCTGAATGGAGGGAAGCCCAGGAGGGCGAACAATCCGAACCCGAAGATGCCACCGAGAACAGGGCGGCGGCTGAGCAAGGCCGGAACGCGTTCGATTTCGCTCGTGCCTTCGGTCAGGAGGATTTCACCCGATGCCAGGAACAGCACGCCTTTGGCCAGGCCGTGGCCGAGGATGTGGAGAAGGACGGCGGCGATGGCCAGCGGCGATCCTGCGGCCGCCCCGAGAGCGATCAGACCCATGTGCTCGACGCTGTGATAGGCGAGCATGCGCTTGTAATCCCGCTGCGTCAGCAGCAGTGACGCCGCCACCAGAAGCGACAGCAGGCCCACGATGACGAGCAGGGTGCGCGGGAACGTGGGACCGAGGGCACCGTCAGCGATGACCTTGAAGCGCAGGATGGCGTAGAAGGCGACCGTCAGGAGCACTCCGGACATAAGGGCGGACACGGGGGCGGGGGCTTGGCTGTGAGCGTCGGGTAGCCAGCTGTGCATGGGCACCAGCCCGACCTTCGTGCCGTACCCGAGCACGATGAGAGCAAAGGCCAGCCGTATCACGCCTGGGTTCAGCTGATGCGACTGCGCCACGAGGGACGTCCAGTCGAGGGGATGAGGCCCGTGCCCGACGTGGAGCGACGCCAGGTAGACGAGCACCGTACCCAGGAAGGCCAGGGCGATCCCGACGGAGCAGATGATGATGTACTTCCACGACGCTTCGAGCGACGATCGGGTCTGCCGGTGTCCGACCAGGAAGGTCGTGACGACCGTCGTCGCTTCGATGGCCACCCAAAGCACGCCCAGATTGGCGGCCAACACGGCCAGGAGCATGGTCATCACGAAGGCTTGAACGAGAACACTGTAGAGAGCAGCGTGACGCCGGGTGCACCGACCGGCGGCCATCTCGGCGTCGAGATAGCGCACGCTCTGCCACGTGGCCAGGGTGGCGATGACCCCGATGACGATAACCATAAAGGCACTGAGCGCGTCGGCTCGCAGGACACCTCCCAGAGCCGTCATGGGCTTGCCGGGCACGATGTCGACGCCTAGCACAACCCCGGTTACGAAAACACCGAAGGCGGCGGCCGTTCCCAGCCAACTGATGCCGCGCCGCCATGGGACGACACCCGACACAAGGCCCCCGGCGAGGGGCAGCAGGAGGACGGCGATCACCATCAGTCGTGCAGCTCCGTCAGTTGGTCGAGGTCGAACGACCCCAGGCGTGCGCTGAGCTGAATGGCAAGTACTCGGAGGACGATGACCGCCAACAGGACGTCGAGCGAGGCACCGAGCTCCACCAGGAGTGGGACACCGGCGGTGGCTAGGAATGCCACCAAGGCCACGCCGTTATCGACCAACAGGATGCCCACAATCTGGGACACGGCCTTGCGGCGGGTCACGAGAGCGAAGAAACCCATCAACATCGCAGCCAATCCGATCGGAATCAGCCGTCCGGCTGTGGTGGGGACGAGCGAGGCCACCGACCGCGTGGCGGCGAACGCCAGGAAGGTGAGCGCGCCCGCGGCCACGAGCGATGCGGGCACATTGACCAAGGGATCTGTTTCGCGACTGTTCGGGTCGCGACGTACGACACGACCGATGAGGAGGGGGACGACCAACGCCTTGGCGCCGAGCACGAGCAGCCCCACGACGATGAGGCCGACGTCGTGCTCATGGAGTCCGATGACCGTGGCCACACATGCCAGCGCCGCGCCCTGAACGGCCAACGTCCGCACGATGGCTCCGAGCGACCGGCGCCACAGCGTCACCACGGCGCAGAGCAGCACTGCTGCTGCGGCGAGCCCTAGGACGCTCGTATAGGTCGAGGCGCTCACTTGACCACTAACCCGCTCACGACGCCGAGGAGGGCCAAGACAAAGGCACCGGCAAGCAGCTCCGGGATGCGGAACAACCGCACCTTGGCGATGAACACCTCGAAGACGGCCAAGAAGACGCCCACGACGGCGATCTTGGCGGCCACCGAGGCCAGACCGATGACGATGCCAGAGACGCTTGTTGAGGTCGCCACACCCCAGGGGGCGACCAGATTCACGAAGATGCCGAGCAGCAGTGTGAGCCGCATGGCCTCTCCCACGGTCACCAGAGCCAGGTCGGGCCCGGCGTACTCGAGGATCATGGCCTCGTGCACCATGGTGAGCTCGAGGTGAGTAGCCGGGTTGTCCACCGGAAGGCGACCGCTCTCGGCCACGATGACGATGAGCAATGCTCCGAGGGCGAAGAGTCGCTGCGGCGTGGCCACCGAACCCGGGTTGGCCAGGATGGCACTGACGATGGCCGGGAGGTTCGACGAGTGGGCTGTGGCCGCCAGGGCCAGGATGGTGACGAGCAGCGCCGGCTCGGCCAAGGCGCCGATGGTGACAGCTCGGCTTGAACCCATACCCCCAAAAGCCGTCCCGGCGTCCAGGCCCGCCAGCGCTAGCAACGTTGATCCCACCAACAGGAGGTAGACGAGGACGAACAGGTCCGAGCTGGCCCTGAACGCCGGCTGCGTGGTGACGAGCGGCGTGATAGCCGCTGCCACGGCCACCGTGGCTACGAGCACGACCGGCGCCAAGGGGAAGATCCACGTGGCCTGGTCGGGGCGGAACCGCTGCTTGCGAAAGAGCTTGCGCATGTCGACGAGGGGCTGGACGATCGGCGGCCCGACCCGACCCTCCAGTCGGCAACGCACCTTACGCATGACACCCACCAGCACCGGGCCGCCAACGGCGACAACCGCCACCTGTACCGCCGAGGAGACGCCGGTGCCGACCACGTGCGAGATAGTGCTCACCCCATCACCGCCACTGCAACTAACAAGATAACGAGGGCGCCCAACCCGTAGGCCAGGTAGCGGTGAACGCTCCCTGGTTGAAGTCGCCGGGCCACCTGCCCCCAGTGACGGACGGCCCTGATGACGGGTGCATAGAGGCCCCGCTCGATGGCGTCGTCCACCGTGTTGGCGAACGTCACCGATTCGATGACGTAGCGCGACTCGGCGACGTGGGTAACGTCCAGGTCTTGGACAGGCCGAAGCACATCGTCGAAGACTCGCTGAATGGGCTCGGCGAACGACGTGGCCGTGTACTGCATGCGGGCGGTCTGGAGCTGGCGACCACAGCCCCAGGCCTCGACGACGCGGGGCGTGGGCTGGCGCGACAAAGCCCGGCGAAGAACCATGACGGCCATCACGGCGACAGCCAGCGATCCGGCCAGCGCGGCGGGTGCCAGCATGCCTCGGAGACCGACCACCTGCAGGTCGACGCCATGAGCCAGGATCCGCGTACCCAGCCCCGGCAGGGCGGTCTTCACGGCTCGCTCGACGGCCGGGAAGATCAGTGTGGGGGCGACACCCAGAACGACGCACACCGCCACCAGCAGACCGACGGCCAAGCGCATGGTGCGGGGGACTTCGGTGGCCTCGTTCGCCGATTCGGAGCGGGGACGACCCAGGAAGCCGATGCCCACGGCCTTCACGAAGGCGACCACGGTCAGACCGGCGGTGAGGGCCAAAGCGGCCACCGCCAGGGGGATGGCGATGTCCCCGGCGGTGCTCCCGATGACGGCTCCGTGCAGCAGGCTCTGAAACAGCAGCCATTCACCTATGAAGCCGTTCAACGGTGGCAGGGCGCAGATGGCCGCGGCGGCCACCAGGAAGAGAGCCCCCGTCTGCGGCATACGGCGCAAGAGGCCACCGAGGCGGTCGAGGTTACGGCTACCCGTGGCCACCTGGACTGATCCGGCCGACAGAAACAGGGCGCCCTTGAAGGCAGCGTGGTTGAACAGCAGCACGAGGGCGGACACCAGGCTCAACGCCGCCAAGAGTGGGTGCCGGGTGGCGTCGAAGAGTCCGGCGGCCCCCACAGCCAGCAAGACCAGTCCCATGTTGTCGGTGGTGGAATAGGCCAGCAGCCGCTTCAGGTCGATGCTGCTCGCCGCGTGAAGCGAACCGAACAGGGCCGAGGCGCCGCCGAGGACCAGCACGACCAGCCACCACCACACCGGGCCTCCGCCGAGGAGGTCATCACCGACGAGGACGATCCCGTAGACACCAAGGGCCACCATGGCTCCCGACATGAGCGCCGACACCGGGCTCGGTGCCTCGGGATGCGCCTTTGGCAACCACACGTGGAAGGGCACGGCACCCGCCTTCGACCCGAAGCCGACCAATGCCAATATGAAGATGAGGGCTCGCACGCCTGACGCCAGATGTCGGGCATGGACGGCGATGGCGGCGAACGTCTGACCGCCAGAGTGGGCGGCCAGAATCAAGAAACCGACCAGGATTGTGGCGGCGCCGACGTGGGTTAGTACCGCGTACCAGGTACCGGCGCTACGTGATGCTTCGCTTCGACCGTGATCCACCAGAACCAACAGGAGCGACGTCAGGGCCATGAGCTCCCACAGCACCATGAAGGTAGCCACGCTTCCGGCCGTGGGCACAAGGAGCAACGTGGTCACGAAGAGCGGAAACACACACGCCGCCGTGCGCGTGTCGAGCCCATGACCTGCATACCCGATGCCATACAAACTGGCCGGCACAGCCACCATGACCACCAAGAGCACGAAGAATGCCCCCAAGGGATTGAGCACCAGGGTGATGCCGGTGAGAGGGAGCAGCTCGGTTGATCGCAGGACGATCGGCCGGTCTACGGCCAGCACATGGATGGCAGCGGTGGCCTCGCACCCACAGGCGGCCCAGATGAGAGCGGCGCCGGCCGGCACCCGCCACCCTTTGGGTAACGAGGCACCGGCAAGGGCACCCCCGAGCCCTAGCAGGGCACCGGTGACCACGAGGACACCGGCTGTCATCGACGCGTAATGCCGCGCAGCGCCTCGATAATGGCGGTTGGATGAGGAGGACAACCAGGTATCGAAACATCCACCGGCACCACTTCGCTCACGGAGCCGACCACGCCGTAACCTTCGCGAAACACTCCACAATCGTGTGCGCAATCACCCACGGTGATAACAACATGCGGCTGCGGCGTTGCCTCGACAGTCTTTATCAAGGGAACGGCCATATTCCTCGTGACGGGCCCGGTGACGAGAACACCATCGGCGTGGCGGGGCGAGGCGACGAGACGAGTCCCAAAGCGCTCGGCGTCATACACGGGCCCGAACACAGACGCGATCTCGATCTCGCAGCCATTGCACGATCCCGCGTCAACATGACGGAGTTGCAGCGATCCGACCAGATCCCGAGGTCCCCACTTCCGTTCATCAACGGAACCGAGAGGCTCGGTGACACGACGGGAGCGCCACAATGCCCGCCCCAACTGTGACAACGACATAGCGGGAATTCAGCTCGGCTGGAGGCTGGCCTGGGCGACGCCGGTCGTTGCGCGCATCCACGCTCCACATCGAGCACAGCGCGGGACATCACCGTCGCGGCAGGACGGGGCTCGTACGACGCGCCAGCAGCTGTTGCATACCACGGTGTTGGAGGTGCCCGAGGCCGTCGGGGCGCGCTTGTGAGCCGGTCGATGAGCCGTCGGGCGGGTCGGGGTGGCCCCGCCGATGCTCTCAACCGTGACTCCTGGACTAAATCCGCTCATATTCTTATTCTGTCATACTGTCAGGTACCAACAAGAACGGAGACGCATCGACACGCTGGGCTGCCTTTGGGCCTTTCAGCCAGAGTCGACGGAGAGAGGACTCCAATGCCCTGGAAGCCGATAGCCGGTCACTTCGTGGTCGCAAAGCTCGATGGCAAGGTGCAACAGGTTCTCGTCACAGCGTGGAACTCCGACACAGGTGCCGTAAGAGTCGATTGGCCGCTACAGACTCCGGCGAACTCGTCCCATCGATTTTCGAGAATGGGTATGACCAAGATCGACGCGTCCAACTTTGAGCCACTCGATCCGGAAGGCTTCAGAGCCGTCACCGTGGGCCAACGCCAGGTGGGCTATAAGCCCACCGGAGTCGTCGTGAAGGATCGTTCACCATGACACAGTCCGATGTCGATGCGGCCTTCCAGGACGACCTGGAACGAGACGCTCAGATTCTTCGTCTCCGAGAAAACGGACTCAGCTATTTGGCGATTGCCGAGCGCCTCGGCCTCGAGCGAGCAACCGTTGCTCGTTCCGGACACCTGCGAGCGCTATGGCGTTTACCATCGGGCGAGCAGCGCAGCTCCTGTCTGCGGGAGTTACAACGCCTCGACATGCTGGCGAACTACATCGCGGCCCGGGATGACATTGATGAAGCGGAGATCGCCCGGCAGCTTCAGATGGTCGATCACCTTCGACTCGACCTCCTTGAGCCGTGAGTGCGTTCTATCCTCTTGATGGCTCATGATGTGCGTTACCCCGTCCTTCCACGATGATGCAATGTCAGCGGAGCTCGTCCGTCAGGAGGCCGGATGGTTTGTGTGGTTTGTACTTCCCTCGGCACGTCTTCATGACTTCTTCACGAAGGAAGAGGTCGCTCATGACATTGGCACTCGTGCACTGACTAATGAGAGCAATGTCATCAGGTACATCGAATCCCAACTCAAGGCAGCCGGTTATCAAGGCGTATCACGTCGGCCAAGCTTGGTCGGAGGCGCCGACATCGCTGCCGCCTGGGACTTCGCGCCACCGAGTTAACCGAAGAAGAGGGCTACCACGGCATCCGGACCGGATGTTGTGGGAAAGATTGGAGGTCTACTCACAGTTCGCCTCGTCGCGCTGCTAGCTCAAAGTCGAATGCGACATGAGAAGTTCGAGCCCGAGATCCTTGACGTTGAGCAAATCATGGGATCGATCGTTCTAGTGAGTAGAACGCAAGCAAAGCTCGTTGCTTCATGTCATGTGTCGATCGACGATTAGCCAAGGTTGGGTTCCCCGGACAGATTGCAGATGGCATTGTGGGCCCTGTCACGTAGCGCCAGCGTCGCCGACCATCCGGTACCATTCGGCCGGATCGGGTCACCAATGATGACATCGATAGCACCTCGCCGAGGAAGGCGTCCGCCAGGGCGCACAACATCCCGGGTCCCCTTGATGCCGATCGGAATGACCGGGCTGCCAGCGGCGGTGGCCGCGGCGAAAGCTCCCAAGTGGAATGGACGGATACCAGCCGCCCGGCCGAGGGATCCCTCGGGAAAATACACGAGAGTGCGCTCCTGCTGGAGCATGCCGTTCAGCCGCGAGGCATCTGCGGCCATCAGCTGAGGGTCCGACCGGTGAACGAACTCGCATCCGAGCCTTCGCAGGAAGGGCCCGGCGATGCGCTGGGAAGCGAATTCATCCCCTGACACGAAGGTGGCGGGTTCGGCCAGGCACATCATGAGGATCAGCGCGTCGATGAAGCTGCCGTGGTTGGCGACGACGACTCGCGGACCGGTCCCGCCGATCACGTCCCCGTTGATGGTCAACGGGATCCCGGCAAGGCGGCCCAGGGCCCGACCGACCAGGCGCACGGTCGACCAGCGGCTTCGGAGGCTCGGCATCGTCAGCACTAGGAGCCAGGTAGGTGCCCCGAACGCCAGGACGAGCGCCCATACATAGGCCGCATAGAGCAGGCCGGCGACGGAACGGACCTCGGCACGCACCCAGACCCGGAGTCCGCTCCACGCGAAGTGTGCGATCTGCGACCGCGGAGTCCGAACCGAACGGCCGATCTGTCCGGATTCGTAGTGCTGGCGGCTCGCCGCGCGTCGGATCTTCCCGCTCGAGGTCTTGAGGACAGTGCCCGGTGGAGCGAGTACCACGTCGTCGGGTGGGATACCGAGGAGGTCGACGGTGGCAGTTGTGATTCTCTTGCGTAGCTCCGCCAGGTCCGCAGCCGCTTGGAGCCGGGTCTCGGCCAGGACAACAAGGCGTTCTGTGCCCATGACAGGATCGGTGCTGGCGAACGCAGCCACACAACCCTGCCGCACGCCGGGGAGGCTGCCGACAACGTGTTCGAGCTCGTCGGGATGGATGTTTCGTCCCGCCCGGATGATGATGTCCTTGTCCCGACCGGTGAGGTGTATTTCGCCTTCCGCTATATATCCAAGGTCGCCGGTATCGAGCCATTCGCCGTGACGGAGCACCCGAGTTGCTTCTTCCTCGCGATAGTAGCCAGCGGTGGCCGACGGGCCTGTGCACTCGATGTGTCCCTCATGGCGATCTGCCACCTCGTGGCCCGATCTGTCGACGGCTCGCACCTCGTAGCCGGGCAGCGGTCGCCCGCACGCCACGACATGCAGCGCGGTGAGGTCGCCTGTGCGAGCCGGAACTGCTCGTCCTGAGCGGGTGAAGACCTCGCGGTCGATGACATCCACCACCGGCACTCGGCCGGGGGGCGGGAAGCACAGTGCGACGCCTACTTCGGCTAGCCCGTATACCGGCGCCATCGCCTCCGGTTGGAACCCGTAGGGGGCGAACCGCTCGGAGAAGCGGCGTATCGTCTCCGGACTGACCGGCTCGGAGCCGTTGCACGCCATGCGCCATGTCGTCAGGTCCACCCCGGCCATCTCGTCCTCGTCGACATGGCGCAAGCAAAGCTCGTAGCCGAAGTTGGGCGATGCCGCCAGGGTGCCGCCGTAGTCAGAAATGGCCCGCAGCCAACGCGACGGCCGAGCCAAGAAGGCAAGGGGAGACATGACCACCATAGGGAAGCCGTAATAGAGGCTCGTCAACCACGAACCGATCAATCCCATGTCGTGGTACAGCGGCAGCCAGCTGACCACCACATCGGATGGGGCCACTCGTGCAGCGGCGCCGATTGCCCGGATGTTGGCGAGAACCTGCGCGTGGGTGAGGACCACACCCTTGGGGTTACCGGTGCTACCCGATGTGTACTGGATCAGTGCGGTACTGCCGGATCGGACTCGCGCAACCGGAGGGGGCTGTTCCCTACGCCGGAGGCTATCGACCGTCTGCACATCGCGTAATGACGGGACGTGTGGTCGGAGCAGCCGGGCGACGGCGAGGACCTCAGTGTCAGTGACCAGCATGGTCGCCTGAGCGTTGTCGAGGATGTGCGCCTGGCGCCGGAGGTGCTCCTCAAGCGCTGAAGGTCGTGTCGGAGGGTAGATCGGAACCGGAACGCCTCCCGCCATGACGATCCCGAGGAACGCCTCGAAGTACTGGCGGCAGGTCGGCAGCATGATGGCGACGGCATCCCCCTGGCCGAGACCGCGCTCACGGAGGCCGCCAGCGACGGCCTCGGTGGCGGCCGATAGGGCGTTGTACGTGACCTCGTCGATCGTAGACTCGGCATTGTCGGCGTACAGGATGCGTAGATGGACGCGACTCCCGTGGGTGTCGGTGTGCCACGCGAGGGCGTCGAGAAGCGTTCCGGCCCGTTCCGGTGGTTCGGACTCCTCGCCCGTGGCCGATTCGACGGTGCTCGGGGTTGGCGCTGGGCGCGCCACCGGGGTCGGGGTCCGTCCGCGCGCTCGTCGCACGGCATCCACCAAGTCCGATGGAGTAGCGGCGGTACTCAGGATCCGGTCCGGGAGCTCGACTCCGCTGGCGTCTTCCAGCCGGGACCTCAGCTCGACGAGGGCGAGACTGTCGAGTCCCAGCTCGGCGTCGAGAAGGCTGTCGAGCCGCACATGGGGCACACCGGCGGCATACTGGAGCTCGGTGACGAGGTCCTGCACATTCCGGAGGACCAGGGCCTCGTCGAACATCTCGTTGGCATGCTGTATGTCGGACATGGCCTCTCGACCCTACGCGGCCTCGCGGATCGTCGACCAGAGGCCAATGTCACGTCTGTTCGGTCCCATATGCACGGCGATAGCCTTATGGGTCCCTCCTCGATCGGCGTCTCGGCTCCGACGTATCAGCGCTGGCGGGCCCAGCACAAGGCCATGCGTCCCCGAAAGCGGGTGGCCGCAACGATGACCTCCTGTGAGTCCATGGGCACCTTCGTGGCCGCTTGAGGACCGATAGTCACAGGGGTGAGGAAGCCTTACCGAACTCGCCCCACCCCTGTTGACTCCCCCCTAGCTGCGACATGAAGGGATGGACTCGAAGACCACCAGGATGTTCAGGATGTGGGCGCTGTGTCACCTGGGGTCTCGAAGTCGGCAGCCGCGCGGCGGATCAGACGGATCGCAACGTCGATCTCGGCTAGGGCCGAAGTGACATGCTGGTGGAGTTCGGCGGCGCCATCCAGACTCAGAGCCTGGTGAAGTTCGAATCCAGCCGCTTCAAGTCGGTTGACGAGGGCGTGGGCAAGATCAACCTCTATCCGCTCCCGATCCCCTACCACCGCTCCCTCCCGCGACCTAAGACCCTTTCTCGGGTCGGTATCACCTCGGCCCACTTTCCACTGGACTCGAACGGAGCCATAGTATGGCATGGGCTTTCTGGAGAACGATCCGCTCAGCGATGAGCAGTGCATGACCCTCCTGGGTCGCGCCCAGCTCGGCCGGGTGGCGCTCTCCCTGAGAGCCTTGCCTGTCGTGGTCCCCGTTCGTTACATGCTACGCGATGGTGCCTTGCTGTTTACCACCACCGGGGAGGAGCTGACGAGAGCCCTCCATGGGAACATCGCGGCGTTGCAAGCAGACGGGTTCGATGAAGACAGCGGTCGGCGGTGGAGCGTTTTCGCCACGGGCTCCGTCGGAATCGTTGAGAGCTTGGAAACTGTTGCGTCCATGCTTTCGGGTCCCCCCAGTGCGGGCATCGAGAGCAGCCTCTTTCGGCTCAAGCCAACGATCCTGTCCGGAAGGTGGATCGATACCCTCTGAAGACGGGTGGCGGCCTGCGAAAACCAACCGACGTCACCACCGCATTCGGGTCGACGCCGAGATGACGTTGAGACCCCTCACCCCATGTAATCACCGGCACCAAGGACGGAACGTGCCGAATTCGGGTGGTCAGGACGAAAAACCAATTCTGTCTTCACAGTCGGAGCGATCGCTCCGTCTAATGCAAGACGGGGTCAGGCTGAGCTCGACGGTGTCAGAGGGAGGCGATGTTCCCCAGCGAGGCGGAGGCAGGCATCGACGACGGCAGCGTCGTAGAGCCTATCCCGGTTGGCCTCCACTTCCGCCAAAGCTGCGGTGAGACCGACGGCCGGACGATAAGGACGATGAGCCGACATTGCGGAGACCACGTCAGCCACCGCGAGGATGCGGGATCCGATAGGGATGGCACTCCCCTTGAGACCCTTGGGGTAGCCGGACCCGTCAAGGCGTTCATGGTGTTGCAGAACCATGTCGGCCACCGGCCATGGGAACGGAACCTCGGCCAGGATCTGATAACCAGCTTGAGGGTGGGTCTTGATGATCTCGAACTCGGCGGAGCTCAATCGGCCAGGCCGGGTAAGGATCTCTGCCGGGATAGCGATTTTCCCGATGTCGTGGAGGGTCGCTGCTACCTCGATGCCCTTCACGGCGTCGTCGGGGAGGGCAAGGTCCCGGGCAATAGCGGTGGCGATGTCTGCCACCTGACGCTGGTGGCCAGCCGTGTAGGGGTCCCGGAGCTCCACGACGTTCGCCATGGCCATGGTGATGGCCTCGAAGCTGGCCTCCAATTTTACGATGTATTCGTTGCGTTCGGTGACATCTCGCCCATTGATGACGATGCCTGAGACAGTGGGGACATGGAGACAATTGGTGGCGACGATCTCCAGTACCCGAATCTCGCCGCTGGTGGATACAAACCGAACGGAGTCGGCAATTGATGCCCCGGGTGATTGCACCAGCAGAGCCTGCCGGGCAATTACCCGTTTGACATCATCAGGGTGGACATATTGGAAGGCGCTTCGTCCAACGGCCTCTTCGAGGGAGATCCCGAACATGACCGAGGCGGCTGGGTTCGCATACGTGACGACTCCTTCTTTGTCGACCACGACGATGAGGTCCGACGAGTGTTGAACGAGGGCCAGAAACCATTGAGCCTCGTTTGTCTGCTCCGGCTCGGTCACTAACAGCACCGAATGAATATCGGCGGCAGTCAAGTTCAGCCGTAGGGACCAAGGCACCGATTGTCCCAACGAGTCAACAACACTTCGGCAGCGCCCCAGGAAGGACAACTTGGAGAATCTCGATCTGTGCCGACCGCAGAGATTGGAGCCGGGCGTCCGCATGAGCGACACGGATCGCCGCATCAGAAGGCCTTCCGATAGCGGCGCTGCGGACCGGAAAGCACTTCGCACCAGCTGGGTATCTTCAATGGTGCGTGGAGTCCTTAGCACGTAGCCTTGGCAAGAGAGGTTGGACGGTGCCTTAGGAGGTGGGGGTTGTGAATCTTCAGGAATTGATCGCCGATATCGTTCAGTCAGCGCGGACGAAGTCCCGATCTGTCAGTTTCTTTGTCCCGGATGAGCTCGTTCCCGAGGTCGTTCGCAGGGTGCAAGACGAGGTTCTGCCACGCTTCTCGCAGATGCCCCATTTTCTGGGGTTCGTGACCCTTCAAAGCGAACTGGGGCCACGACCGGAGATTGTGGCCATGTCCTTCTGGGACGATGGGCTGGAGGGCTCCGAGGCCAGTTCCGAGGACTTTCGCAACGAGATTGAAGCGATCACCGGGACCACTCCGGCGCGCCGGGCATTCGACATCCTCAAGGTGATGGTTCGTGACACGAACGGGAAGCCCTGCTTGGACTCGCCGTAAGGGTCAGGACAGAGGATCATCGCAGCCGCCCCACGTCTCGGAGAGGCGTGGGGAGAAGCCGACCTCGACGTGGTGGAGATGAACGAAGCGGCGCTGGGACTGATGTGGACGACCGACGAGGGAGCGGTCCTGGGCGCTCTGCACGACGTTGAATCCTGGTGAGTCTCAATCGCAAAGGGACCTGTGCACGACTCCGGCCCGTCGGATCTGGCAGCCCAGCTGCCCACTGTGGCGTGGGATCAACGAGCCCGTTCCGGTCGAGGAGATTGCACAACTGGCCTCATGAGAACGTGTCTCAAATGCCACCGACGATCTGGCTGCTGCACCGGCTACGCCCCGTCCCGGTGAAGCGGGGGACAAGGCGTAGCCGGTTGAGGCTTAAATTAGTGCAGCAGCACCTTCTGCGAAGGCACGCAGAGGGTGACGGTCTGAACAAGGTTCAGCTGCCCAGTGCCGAACTGGTTCTGGTCCCAAATCGTCGGCGGGAACGGCGTCTGGGTCACGGCGAAGCAAAGAAGATGATCCTGGACGGGTGCCGGCTTGATCGGCTTGTACACCTTGGCGCCGACGGTTTTCGTGGTCGGCAGGCAGAGGGTCTCTGGGTCACCGACCGTTACCTGGATAGGGGCAGGTGCGAACTGATCCTGCAGCGACACGTTCGGATTAGGCGGATTGAAGGTCGAGGCCGTGTTCGGGTCGTAGGTAACGGGGTAGCACGTGAAGTGGTCGAGTCCCGGCGGCTCGTTGGGGGTCTTCCCCGGTGGCCCTACCAAGCTCTTCCAGGTCGGCAAGCACAGTCCGATCGGCTGGCCGGTGTCGAGAGTGGCTGTGCCGAATTGGTTCGTGACCTGAACGACGTGGACGGGCTGAATGGGGACCGTAATGGGGTAACAGAGCAAGTGAGCGTTCGGGTTGTTGATGGGAGCGACAAGCTTTGTGAGGATGTACTTGGCGACCGGGTTGCAGTGCACCAAGGGACTCTGTGAGATCTTTGGCTTGAGCTTCGTGTGATCATGCTTGGTGAACTGGTTCGTGAGAACGACATTGCTCGGGATGTTGAAGGACTTTACCGGCGTTGCCTGGTAGCACAGGAAATGATCGAGAATCGGCGCTGGCTTCACCGACGGTCTGGCGGACACGACCGACGTCTGGATGCCGAACAACGCGCCAGAGATGCCGAACAAGACGACTCCCAAGGCAAGTGCTGACTTCCGGAGGTGGAATGTGACGGGACGAGGCATGATGCCCCCCTTTCGAGCCCACGCCAACGCGAGGCGCATCGGGATGCCGGGCTCCTTGTCGGAGGCGACGCTATACCTCGAATTGGCCGACGTCTATCGGAGATGTGGCACCAGGTTCATCGGACATTTGGAACATTGCTTGTTGTCGCTAAGGGATCGCGTCCACTTCATGGCGAATTCGGGTATATGTCGGGAATGTGAATCCGGGAAGGAGCTGATGCCAAGGCGGGGTAGCGGATTACAAGTCGCCATCGGGTGGACGGTCTGGATCTGTCACGAACCTCATTTAGGCGAAGAGGCCATCCTGATGGGCAAGGTGAGCGATCCCGGAATGTTGTAACCACAAACTCCGCGATCTGCTCCCATCAGTCGTTACCTCGTCGAAGGATTGACGAGATGCGCTGGTGCGTGACTTCGAAACGAGTCGCCACTGAGGTCACACTCTGCCCTTCCTGCACCAGGGAGGTGATAAGCGCGCGTCGCAACCGTGCGCTTCCGAGGGTGAGTCGGTTGACGATGCGGTCCAAGATCACGAGCGCTCGAGGCCGACCCGGTTCGCCAAGTGCTTTCCCCAGTGACACGCCCTCAACGCGCTCTTGACGCATTCGTGCCAATTCGGCCAGAAGCTCTTCTTGATCGTTCACATTCTCGTGGACGGCACTGGCAACGTCGTCGATGGCCTCAACTACGACATCTCTAGCCACAAAGTCACCTCATCTTCGCTCGCCGGCTGGAAGTCGGCTACCTCCTGACGAGGGAAGGGGCAACTGGAAGCACCGTAGCGCACATCCGCTGAAGGGTCGCAATGGGGGGTTGCGAAGCGACGTTGTGCGCGATAAGCCTGGTGGTGGCGCGGTCACAAGGAGTGCGTCCAGGGAGCCGACCTCCCTTCGGGGATCGTTGTTGGGGCAAGGACCGTCATTGTGATGAACGACCGTCGTCTGCGCATCCTGAGCCGGCTGGCCGAGAACAGCGAAGAGTCGATGGACAAACTCTGTGGTGCCTGCATGGACGTCACGGAGTTGAGTGGTGCCGGAATCATGCTGATGTTCGCAGACGTGCCTCTTGGATCGGTAGGCATGACCAACGCCGTCAGTTCCCTCATCGAAGAATTGCAGTTCACGCTGGGAGAGGGGCCTTGCATCGATGCCTACAATCTCGCGAAGCCGATCACCGAACCGGATTTGGCTGATCCGACCAGACACTGGTTGGCGTTCACGCCACCTGCACTCGACGCAGGTGTGCGGGCCATTTTTTCCTTCCCCCTGCAACTCGGCGCCGTTAGTTTGGGCGCGCTCGATCTCTACCGCGACGACTCGGGCCCACTCACCATTGACCAGCACGCCGACGCGCTGGTCTTAGCGAGCATCGTGACGGAGGTCGTGATCAAAATGCAGACCGATGCGGCACCGGGAACGCTGGCTAGCGAACTCACCCACGTGGCGGAACATCGGGTCGTCGTGCACCAGGCAGTCGGGATGGTGTCGGTCCAGCTCGGAGTAAGCGTCAGCGAAGCCCTCATCCGGCTACGAGGCCACGCCTTTGGAAGCAGTCGCCAGCTGGCTGACATCGCCGATGACGTCGTCGCCCGACGACTCCGCTTCGAATGAATGGGTCTGAGATGCCCCGTGAAGCAGACGTTATCCACGCCCTGATTGAGCTGGCTGACACCCTCGTCGAGGACTTCGACGTCATTGACGTCCTCACTGGTCTCACCGATCGCTGCGTGAAGGTACTCGGCGTCTCGGCTGCCGGCGTCATGCTTGTGGCTCCCGAAGACGGAGACCTCCGACTGGTGGCCTCGTCCAGCGAGACAATGCGTGTCCTCGAGCTATTCGAGTTGCAGGTCCAAGAGGGACCGTGCCTTGATGCCTTCCGAACGGGCAGACCCATCGAACATGAGGTCCTTCTGCCTGGGTCAGGACCATGGCCAGCCTTTGCGGCCATCGCCCTTGAGGCCGGCTTTCAATCGGTGTTGGCGCTGCCGCTTCGCTTGCGCGAGCTGACCATCGGGGCCTTGAATCTATTCAGCGTCGGGCAGGCGCCGATCGACGAACACGATCTCACTGTTGCCCGAGGATTCGCCGATCTAGCTACCATCAGCGTTCTGCAGCATCGCGCCGCGGCCGAAGCCCAACGTTTGAACGAGCAACTCTCCGCCGCCCTCATGAGCCGGGTCGTGATCGAACAGGCCAAGGGACTGATCTCCGCGCACACCGGGCTAAACATGACAGAGGCGTTTTCCCGGTTGCGTCGCTACGCCCGCAATAGCCAACTCCGCCTCACTGACGTCGCTCAGACCGCCGTCGACGGCACTCTCGATCCGTCGACCTGGACCGCGCTCTCTCTTTCCGACCCTGCCTGATCAGCGGACGCTTTGACCTGGCCTCGGAATAAAGTGACGCGATCCATCCAGGGCGAGGAGCTGATCGAGGCGCTAGACGGCGATCTCTCCGGCCTGGTGGCTAAGAAGCACCGCGGTTCATCAAAACGCACACCCTCTCGACGGGAGAAACCGCGACCAACGGGCCTTCGATATCGGAGGTGGCCTGGGAGCCTCCGGGGATCCCAGGCCGGATCGATCTGGCCCGAGACGAGAGCGGTCGCACCTTCGTCGTAACCCGCTCTCGTTGAGGATCCAAGCGGCCCCAGCGATGGTGCGGCAATTCTGGAGGTTCAGAATCTGATTCGAGGTTTCTTCAACATATTGGGTTGGCAGCGAGAAGAGGCACCCCTGTTGGGGCGCAGCGACACCCGCTGCCAGGTTGTGGCGGTTTTACCGTACGGCGGCTTATGGAGCCATCTACCTGGCCATGTCCCTCCTGGTACGAGGGCCGTCGTTGGGGAAAGAATCTGACAGGTGCGGACGATATTTTGAGGCAGTCACTTTGAGCCGCAGATCAAGATCCCCCCAATTGGAAGCAGCGGCAATAAAGCGCTGGGAGTGATCTTCCGATGGCCACTCACAGTGATACTGATTCGAGTACGAGCGTCGATTGACTGCCTGGTCAGCGCCGCGCCACGAATGCTCTGGAGTGGGCCGCGCCGGGACATACACAGACCTGTTTGGGAGCCTGGCCCTGACCGACCTCGCGTACCTCCTTCGAGGGTGTCTGTGGCCCCGACGGGGGCGTGTCGACACCCGTCGACCTCACCCCAGAAGCCGGGGGCGGCGGCCAGGTCTGACGTGTGTCGAACGCGCCCCGTCCTCGGCTGAAGGCGACCAAACTATGGCCACCTACACCGTCACGGGGGTCCGAAAGGTCCTTTCCGACGATTTCAGGCATCGTCACATCGAGGGCGTTATCACGCACGACCGCGTCCATCACACCCTCAGGTTCGTCGTGGACAGCATCAGAGCCGGCAACACCTGGACGACCAAGGCCCACGGCCATAAGGAGACGATCAAGGTCGTCAGTGAGTGTCCGGAGCCCGGGTGCGGTACCTCGCCCTATATAGAGACCAATTCCAGGAGCCTCGGGAAGGACAACCTAGAAAACCTTGATCTGTGCTAGTTCGCACACACCCCGCCTGACGTCGTGCGTGGCCGTGATTTCAGCGGCTCTGGATTAATGGTCGTGTCCGCTACGCCGACCGCAACGATTCGGTTGGCTTGGCGCGCTTACGAAGGCTCGTCACCAAAGCGTCGGTGAGTCATGGCTGATGCCGCCGCTGAACCATGTAACGACCCGGGTAGCCGCTTGCAGCTGCCGGTAAGCACCCAATCGGTGGTTTCAATAAGGCGATCAAGGTGCCTGAGCGATAACCCGGACAGTACCGCGCACGGTCCTCGGTCATCTCGGGGTAGAATGACGGTTATGGGACTTGTGGCCTGGGACGTCGGCGCTCGCTGAGCTGTCGCATCAATCGCGGGAACCCATCGGTCAGCTCCTGTAGCGATGAAACCAGCGCCCCTCCGGCGATGCCGAACAAAATGCCAGCGACGAGCACATTATGATTTTCGGTTTGCGACAGTGACGATATCCGTGGCCGCAGACAGTGACGGGAGTCGACTGAACGCTTCCCACCGTCCCTGTCGGTCCATTGACGGGATCGGACTCTGCCCATAACCAACTCGTGAGAAAGCGGTTCTGTGAATCAAAGAGGTTCACGGTCGGATCACGAAATGTTGTGCTCGGAGGATTACCCGTTGCGGTCAACTCCAGAGTGCGCAGCTCGGGTGACCCGATTTCCGAATCGATATTCACTGTGGTGGAAAATGACTGTCCCGGCAGACCGCTGATGTTCAAAACCACCGGGGGAAGGGCGAAGCTAAGGAATGACCCTGATTGAGCGATTGGCACCGAATGGGGTCTGAGCAGGAAGGGGAGCACGACCGAACCACCATCACCGCTCCCTGTGACTACGCTGATAACCCCGTCCTTGGGGAAGAAGCTGGCGGTCTGAGGAGGAAACAGCGGACCCCGTTCGTTGGGAAACAGCGGCGCCTGGCAACCTTTGTGAGACACATTTCTTCGGGAATCACTGTGTCGTGGCGAGGTCCTCCTTCGGCTCGTTGATCCACACCACCGTGGGCAGCGCCGGTGGTTCCGGTGGCTTGCGGACAAAACGTTCGGGGTGGGCGGCGTAGGCACCGGTGAGCACCTCGGCCCGCTTCTCTCGGACGGCCTCGGCCCGGCCGTAGTGGACGTCGGCCGGCGTGTGCAGCCCGATGCCCGAATGGCGGTGCTCCTCGTTGTACCAGGGGAAGAAACGACCACAGAATGCGTGGGCGTCCTCGTAGCAGCCGAAGCGGTCGGGGAACTCGGGCCGGTACTTCAGGGTGCGAAACTGGCTTTCACTGTAAGGGTTGTCGTTGCTCGTGTGGGGTCGACTGTGGCTTTTGGTCACCCCCAGGTCGGCCAGCAAGAAGGCCACCGGTTTGGCCACCATGGGCGACCCCCGGTCGGCGTGGACGGTGAGCTGGCCGTGTCTGATGCCTTGCTTGGTCACGGTGTCGGCCAGCAGGGCCTCGGCCAACTTGGCGTTCTCCGAGCGCGCCAGCATCCATCCCGGCACGTAGCGGCTGTAGATGTCGATGATCACGTACAGGTAGTAGTAGGTCCACTTGACCGGCCCCAGCAGCTTGGTGATGTCCCAGCTGTAGACCTGGTTCGGCGTCGTGGCCACGAGCTCGGGTTTCACCCGGGCCGGGTGGGTGGCGTGGCGCCGGCGGTCGCCCACCTCGTCGTGGGCCCGCAGCACCCGGTACATGGTGGAGATCGAGGCCAGGTAGACGCCGGCGTCGAGGAGCTTGGCGTAAACGGTGGCCGGGGCCTCGTCGACGTGCTCATCGGAGTTGAGAACCCGGCGCACCTCCTTGCGCTCCACTTCTGAAAGCGCCCGGGGCTGGGGAGAAGGCACCCGCTCGGCCGCCGGTGGCGCCGGGGACTTGCGGTGCCGGCGATACCACCGGGCCCGGGGTTCGCCCACGGCCTTACAGGCTTCTCGCACGCCCACGATCGGCTCCAGTTCGGCCATGGCCTGGTCGATCATCTCGTCTCGCCCGTCTCGTCCTCGGCGCTGTCGGTGGCGAATTGCTCCAACAACGCCGAGAGCTTTCCCTGGACCTCGATGACCTTGCGGGCCTTCTCGAGCTCCGTCTCCAGGCGCTCGTTGCGCTTGCGCAGCTTGGACAGCTCGCTGTCGCGGGGGTCCTTCGCCGGGCGGCCGGCGGGAGCGGCCAGCGCCCCCCGGTCGCGCTGCTTACGCCACTCGGTGATGAGTGACGAGTACAGCCCCTCACGTCGCAATAGCGCCCCCTTGTCGGCCTTGGAGAGTTTGTCGTACTCGGCCAGGATGTCGGCCTTGTACTTGGCCGAGTAGCGCCTTGGCGGCCGGGTCCGTTCGGGGACCTCGGGGTCCGGATCGGTGGTGTCATTCATGGCGCCAGACTGGGCGCGCGCATCCTCAGAGTGGTGGATTGTCGTGGTCATGGGGGAAACTCCCTCCCCGCCCTCTCAGCTCAATGATTTGGCAGCTTGACGTGCCTCACTGGAGGTTGACACAGAGGGCAGCGATTGAGCGGTTAACTCACCAAGGCTCGGACCCTTTCGAACACGCTTTCCACCGAAGCAAGTGGTATCAGGCATTGCTGGAAGACCACATGATTCACACGGGCCGACTCTTGCGGCGGCGGGTTGTCGTAGTACGTCGAGCTCCTCGTGCACGGTCGACATAAGGCCTGAGGGTTCTTCGAAGTTCATTGGCGTTCGATTTGGACAGGTCGATTTCGTAGTGCTTCCCATCAAGGGCAAATTTGACTGTCTCGGCAGCTTCGGTGCGGTCGAAATCGTCAATGAGTGCAACTGTGACTTCTTCAATACGTGCCATGCGTCCTTCCCTTGTTTTACGAAGCAGCTCTGTTCGTTACATCTTTCCCGGACGAGTCCGCAAATCGTGAAGCGCGTCTGACCACCGGTTGGATCAAGCAATTCATCGGCGTTGTAGGAGGAGAAACGAATCGTGGCCACCCATCGTTTCAGTTTCTATCATCCTTGACATTCATTCGGGAGAGCGCCACGGTCTGTCTCGAAGGATTGACCGAGGGTCTGGTCGTGGACACCCAAGAGGAAATGCGCACGAAAAAGTTGATGGTCCTGGATCAACGGGACCGGGAACGTATCGTTGCCGAGTTCGTTGACGGTGTCGCGGAGTTTCGCATGGACCTACCAACGAGCAGCGACGACCGCACAGGTGTTTGGCTGTTCGCGGACCTTGGGGATGCCAACCTTCAGTTAGGGCCATTCATTGGTGTTCAGCTATGGGTTGAAGGAGACGCCGTCATGGAGCTGACGCTCTGGCGAGATGACTCGGGCACGTGGGTACCCGAGGAGATTGGGATAACGCCTCGGTTTCCCAAGTCGTCGGGGCCGCGGGCGGGTCCTCCCGTAGCCGTGTGTAGCTCATTGTGCTACAGTCGTAGCCATGGCGAAGACCATTGCCCAACGAGAACTCCGCAACGACAATGCCAAGGTGATCGAGGCGGTGGCAGCCGGCGAGACCTTCGTCGTCACTCGCAACGGCATCCCCGTAGCGGAGCTGCGGCCGATCCAGGCGAACCGTCGTCCGACTGTCCCCAAGGCAGAGCTCGTGGCCCTCGCCGCTTGCGGCCCGCACGTGGATCTTCAGCAATTTCGGGCCGACCTCGATCGCATCGTCGACCCGGGGCTGTAGATGTCAGCCGGACTCCTTGATACATCCGTGGTCATCGACTGGGACGAGCCGAGCGTCGCCGCCGCCCTGCCCGAGGAGTGCTCGGTTTCCGCGATCACCCTTGCCGAGCTTGCGGCCGGCCCCCATCTGGCCTTGTCCGTGGTCGAGGGTGCTCGTCGTCAGGCCCGCTTGCAACAAGTCGAGGCAACCTTCGAGCCCATTGCCTTCGACGCCGCCGCCGCCCGCAGTTACGGACAGATAGTCGCTGCCGTTGCGGAGTCTGGTCGCTCGCACCGGCGTCGCATCGCCGACCTGCTCATCGCCTCCACCGCCCACGCACACGGACTTGCTCTCTGCACCCGTAATCCCGACGACTTCGCTGGCCTCGAGGATCTCCTTCTCGTCATTGGCCTCTGAGCCCGACGGGCGACTCTTCTGCCCAAGTCACGGTTCGAAACCCGGCGAAGTGACCCCCAATTGTCGGGACGTGTGTTGGGATATCGGCTTCGTTTGCCCAAGCCGCCAGGGCCGAGGCTCGGTAGGTCGCTTCAGGCTCCCACGGTGCGAAGTCGGTGGCGGGCGATCCCCGGGCACCTTCGATTCTCATCGATATCAATCGGATGGGTCTGGACTGTTTCTGGGAGCCGTTACCAGGGGCGATGTATCGGCACTTGCGCTACCTCCGAGCGATGTTTCGGACAGCCGCAAACGATCGCGCGCACCGGGCGGTCACGCCGAACGCCGAGTATGGGTAACAGGCAATTGGAGGTTCGCGCTCGTGAACCCGCCGCCGCTGCCCCTAGCCGGCAACGGCCTCGTCCACATAAGCCGCCTAGTGCCCCATCAAGCAACGTTTGCGCGCTTTACCAGCTCACGCAGTGTTTTGTCCTGAGCGTTGCGGTTGCGCCAGATGATGTAGCGACGGATCATTGAGTTCTGCTCTTCGTGTGAGCGGTGATCGGTGCCGTCCAAGGTGAAGTAGCGCAGAGCCTGGAACTGAGCCTCGATCCGGTTCAACCAGCTGGCGTTGGTGGGGACGTAGGCCAGTTCGACGTTGTTGGCCTCGGCCCAGTCGCCCACTCTGCTGTCTCTCTTGGTCGACAGGTGAGGGCTGAAGTTGTCCATGACGATGGCGATGCGGATCTCGGGCGGGTAGAGGGTGCGGAGGTAGCGGCAGAACTCGAGGAAGGTGGTGCGGTCCTTCTTGGTCTTGATGTGGCCGTAGATCTTGTCCTCGTTCAGGTCGTAGGCGGCCATCAGGTGCCTGACCCCTTTCGTCCGGGTGTAGGTGGCCCGGCGCCGCCGACGACGGGGATCTTCGGTGGTCTCGACTCCTTTCACGGCTACCGGGGCCCACTGCTTCCCCGGCCGGGGCAGCAGATTGAGGGGACCGAACTCGTCCATGCAGATCACCACCGTGGGGTCGCCTCTCTTCGGTTTGGCCTTCTGATCAGCGATGTCGTAGAGCTCGAGGACCTGGTTCTTCTTGGTCTCGAAGTCGGGGTCGCTCGACTGCTTCCAGGTCTTGATCACTTGAAACGAGACGCCCTCCTCTCGGAGGAGCAGGCGCAGTCCTTCGTGGCTGATGTCGTCGACCACCCCCTCAGCCACCAGGAACTCGGCCAACTTGGTCAGGCTCCAGGTCGAAAAGGGCAGGCCGTGGTCGACGGGCCGGCTCAAGGCGACCTTCTTGATCTCCCGGCGCTCGGGCAAGGTGAACGTCGGCGGCCGGCCCCCGGCGTACTTGGGCACGAGCGAGTCGAAGCCGTCGTCGTTGAAGTTGTGGATCACGGCCCGGACCCGGTCAGGTGAGGTGAAGGCCACCTGGGCGATCTGGGCCACGTCCATACCCTGGGCCGACAGCAGGACCATCTGGGCTCTTCGCCACGTCACCACCGATCCTGAGGACCGCCGGACGATCCTCAGCAGGCGATTGCCCTCTTCATTCGTGATCTCTCGAACGCGTATGCCGTCGCGCACGTGACCTCCTCGTTAGAGAAGACCAAATTCTGCGCGACCTGGAGGTCGGAGTGGTGGACGCGACCCTCCAACGTTGCCGGTCGCGGTACTAGGTAGTCGTCATTCCACGCGCTATTTAGCCGAGGTCGGGACAAGGTCGCGCAGCCGCACCCGTCCGCCGGTTCGCAGCACGGCCTTTCGGTAGACGCGGGCGGCTACCAGCGCCACCAACACGGTAAGCACGAGGCTCGCCACCACCGACAGCATGAACTGCCACCAGCTCGCCTCCCCGAATCCGACCAGGGTCGGCATGGCGAACGGGGCGGTGGGGGGCAGATAGGCGAGGACCTTCACCAGTAGGGAGGCATTGCCAGAGCTGACCCCGGTGAGGCAGGCGATGTAGCCGACGATGAGCGGTGCGCTCAGTGGCAGGGCCAGGCTCTGCACTTGGTCCTGACGCTCGGCCAGGGAACCGGCGGCGGCATACACCCAGCTGTAGAAGACATACCCGAGGACCAGCCAGACAAACGTGGCCGCCACTACGAGCGGTGCCGCTCCGTGCACGAGATTCGAGCCGATCACCTTCGCCAGCACCAGCGCGAACGCCACCAGGGACACGGCTTGCAAGAGGGCGACCGCGCCGATGCCCGTCAACTTGCCCGCCAGCAGCTGGCCCGGCCGCACCGTGGCGAGGAGGACCTCGATGACGCGGCTCGCCTTCTCCTCCATGACGCCCATCAAGATCCAGGAGAGGTACTGGGTGAGGACAATGAAGATGAGGATGATCCCGATCAGCGCCGTCGCCTCCTCCGTCGTGCGGGCTTTCTTGCCCGGATGGACGCTCTCGACCGGCCACGGCTTGGCCTCGGCGACCGCGGCCGCCTGCTCCGGGGTCAGGTCGGCCTGGGCGAAGGCCTGCTGTGTTCCGAGTGCCGTAGCCACGGCTCGCACATACCGGGACCCGGGGGAGGTGTCGGTGTCCGAGATGGGGTTCTGTACGAGGATGGTCCCGCTGCCGTCCACCACCATGTTGAGGAAGCCAGCGCTCAACGCAGCGCGAGCGGCGCTCAGGTTAGGCTCGTGCACCAGTTCTACGCGTAGCCCCACGGCTGTGGCCAACTTTTGCAGCTCGGCGTCGAGGGCGGGCGGACCGGCGACCACACCCACCTTCTGGCGCGTGGTGGTCCCGATGTGGATGGTGGGGATGACCACGGCTGCCGCCACCACGGCGAAGAGGATGAGGGTGACCACTCGAAACAGGCGGCCCCGCAGCCGCTCCCGGATCTCGCGCCCAGCCACTAGTCCGGTGTCTCCCAGGAGCCTCTTGCCACGAAGCCTACGTGTGAGCACAACGAGCGGTGACGATCGCCCACGGCCTCTCCGGCGCAAGCCGAGGCGGACGAACAGCACCACCGCGAGGGCGGCGATGATGATCGGGAGCGCCTTCACCGGCGCACCGCCTCCCTGAACACCTCGGACAGGCGGCGGCGTCCGAAGACGAACTCCGTGACGTGCCCGGCTGCGCGGGCCGCCTCCAGCACGATGTCGCTGTCGGTGGACTCCTCAAGGACGAGACGCACCTCGCCCCCGTCCACCTCCGACACAGCCACGCCCGGGATCCCCTGCGCCCACGCCCCCTGGCGGTCTCCCTCCACCCGGACGTTGACGCGCCGTGCACCGCTCGTTGCCAGCTCATCGACGGTCCCCCTCGCCACCAGCCGACCACGGTCGATGATGGCCACCGATTCGCAGAGGTCCTCAACCAGGTCCAGCTGGTGGCTCGAGAACAGCACGCACCGCCCGGCGCGGGCCTGCTCGACGAGTACCTCGCCGATGGCGTCGATGCCGGTCGGGTCCAGTCCGGCGAGCGGCTCGTCCAGTACCAGCACCTCGGGGTCGTGCACCAGGGCCGCCGCCAGCTGCACCCGCTGCTGGTTGCCGTGGGACAGGGCCTCCACCTTGCTAGTCGCCCTGTCGGCCACGTCCAGTCGCTCAAGCCACTGTTTGGTGGCAGTGACGGCGCTGCCCGTGTCCATGCCGTGCAGCCGGCCCAGGTACTCGACCTCTTCTGCCACGAGCATGTTCGGGTACAGGCCCCGCTCCTCGGGCATGTAGCCGAAGCGGCGGCGCTGGGTGGCCCCGACCGGCTCCCCGTTCCACCGCACGGACCCGGCGTCGAGGTGGGTGAGTCCGAAGATGGCTCTCATGGTGGTGGTCTTCCCGGAGCCGTTGGGTCCCAAGAAGCCGACCACCTGTCCCGATGGCACCGAGAACGACAGATCGTCGAGAGCGGTGATTGCCCCGAACCGACAGGTGAGCCCTTCGAGCTCCAGCTGGCGCGTCATGGCGCGACTCTCGGGCGTCCGGGTTTGCGCATACTCGCCGCTTGACGTGGCAATCGACCTGCCTCAGCCAGGGCTTTGCGCAACATGAACTCAATCTGAGCGTTTGTGCTGCGGAGGTCGTCCGCGGCCCACTGAGCCAGTGCGCCGTGCACGGCTGGATCGAGCCGCAGCAATACGCTCTTGCGCTCAGCCATCGCATCGGGATCCTGCCGCTATTGGTCGAGGGAACGTTCCATAAGCCCCCATCTGATATCAAAATCATATCATATCCATATCGCTTGGAACAAGACGCAGATGCGGGCAGTTGGGTCGTGCCTGCTCGCATCCAGCGGCTGACGGCGCCATACGGTTCCATCTGCACTCGCTCCGTTGATGGGAGAAGGAACTCGGGTTCGCGCCAAACCGACGGATCTGGTGGCACGTTATCCATAGAGCAGGAGCAACGTGCTACCTGTTGCGAGCGTCCCTCGATGTTCCTATAGCCGATCATCGACTGGTAGTAGCAAGCGGATCAGAGCGTCCTCCAGCCACACGGCATACTCGTCCTGTGTCCAGTCGCGACCATCACACAACATGCGAGACACGTCGGGGCTGGCGAGAGCCCAGATGATCTCGCTGGCGCGGTCGACCTCAACGCGAAGCGGGCCATGCGCCGCAATCCAGTCCGCCGCTTGGCGCATGTTCCGAAGCCGATAGTTGTCCATCTCGGCCCGGATGGCGGCCATCTCCGGCTCGACCGCTGAGGCCGTGCGCAGGATCTCGTAGACGGGACGGACCCGAGCGGAAATGGCAGCCATGTCCCGGGCGAAGAAGTGGATCTGGCGCCGTTGATCGGGTTCGTCGCGCACGGCGTGGGCCTCGGGACGGTCGAGCACGTTGTCGACGCCGGGGGCAGGGGCCAGGCGCTGGTCGATGAGTGCGGTGAGGACCCGGGCCTTGGTACCGAAGATGGCGTAGACCGTGTCGGGCGAGACGGTGGCCGCCTCGGCGATCTGGCGAATTGTCGTTCGTGCGTACCCCTGGGAGACAAATAGGTCACCCGCCGCCTCGACGATCCGCTCCCTGGTGCGGGCCGCTTGTTCCTGGCGGACGGGCGACGAGTACGCACGCTTCTTGACAGGCTTCGTCATTGGGTCCAGTATCACTTGAGTGAATCCGGTACTGATCGGATCATAAGCGACTGGAGCCTCGCCGTGGCCGAATTGCTCACCCTTCCTCCAACGCCGGAGGCGATCTCGGCCATGGTCGCCATCCCTCAGATGCAGATCACACCCACCATCCTCGCCACCCAGCAGGGTCCAGAGGGGGGCCTGGGACCTGAGTCGGCTGGAGCCATCCTCGTCCTGCAGGCCACATTCGCCCAGGCTGAGGGGGCTGAGAAGTTCTGGGCGGCAGCAGTTCCGCTCATGGAGTTGCTCGCCTCAGCGCCGGGATTCATCCGCCGCTACAGCTTCCCCGACGGGCCAATCATCACCCTGATCGCCTTGTGGCGCACCGCTGCTGACGCCAAGGCATTCGCAGATTCACCCGAGCACCGCACCGCCGTGCGCGATCTCTACCAACAGCGTTGGCAGTACAGCCACTTCTCCGCTGTCTGGGAAATGGCCTCGAACCACGGAAGGGTCATCTTCTGCGACCAGTGCGAGGGGATCACCGCCGCGTCCGAAGGTGTGTGCGGTGGCTGCAGTGTGCCGCTCGTCGACGTCTTCCGATAGCCGTCCATACCCATCCGCAACGTTCATCGGTCACGAGCGGGGTCTTGGTTCGGAGCCGATCAGGACTTGGGTATCCGGTATTCGGGGGAGTCCCGCCCACTCCTGATTTCAACCCGGCACTGTCCAAAGTCAGTCCCACGGAACTGCCGCTGAACTGGGTGACGCGGTCATATTCGCGGGGTCGTGTGATCCCGGACGGGGCGGTTATACGGCAAGCAGCCGTGGATGGCTTCGCAACACCGCTGGACCTCCATCCGAGTCAGGGTGATATCGCTCGGGGCCCGAGGGGGTCGGGCTGGCTCTGCCAGGGCGCTCAGAACCGGCAGTTGCGCGCATCTTCCGATGCACGCGATAGATAGCGCCATGTCCCGCGGTCCGGCAAAATAGAACCGTCGTTATGCGTCCCTAGCGTTTTGAAGCAGCCACCCATTCGAAGTTCGGTATGTGCGCCCGTTACTCGATCGGCTGGTGAGCCATCGCCGTGGGCTCGCGACCGGCAAAGAGCCACGCGACAGCTGCGGCGAACGCCGGCATACCGAGGAGAATGACGAGAAGGTCCGCGACCGGGACGTTCCCGAGCGCGGCGATGCCGCCGTTGAGCGAGTTGCCACGGAGGAATCCGATGAGCGCGATATACCCCCCGACCGTTCCAAGCAGTGCGCCAAGGAAGCCGAGCGCCCCTGCCGTGACGGCCGAAAGCGTGCGCCGGGTGTAACTGCTCGCCCCAGCGGCGGCGAGCGTCCGGAGCTCGCCCGCCGTCTCGCTCCGAATGAGGCCGACTGACATGCCGAGCACGCCGAGGGCGATCACGATCCCGAAGATCGTCGCCCAGCTGATGACGGCGAACGACGTGGGCTGGTCATTCTTTGACTCGACGGAGAGCTGCGTCGTCGACGCGGCGAGCTGCGCGCTGCTGATCTGGGAGGCGCTAAAGGGCTGAGCGCCCTCAACCAACCAGTCGGTCGTGGTGGCCTGGAAGTGGAGCTCCTTCATCGCGTGCTCGGTGATCACCGTGTTCGGGGCCGAGGTGCCCGTCGGCAAGCCACCGACCTCCTCGATGACGGGATTGGCGAGACAGTCCGTTGCCGCGCTGCAGCTCCCCGATGGCGGTGGGCCGGAACCGAAAGCGTTCCCGTTGTCCGATCCGTAGGTAAGGGTCATTCTGGAGACGCCGGAGAGGCCCGGGCGTGAGCTCAGGATGTCGGCATCGGGATTGATCCCTGACGCCTTGATCCCGAACGTGTGCAACAACTGCGGGGTCGCGACGTAGATTTGTCCGTTCCAGTTCCGGCCGCCTTGGGTGGCGTTGATGGTGGCGTCGGGGGCCTCGAGCGCAATGAGCTGCGCGCCGAGCCCCGACGCGATCGCCTCAGTGTGCTTGGCCAGCTGCTGCAATAGCATCGCAACCGTCCTGGGCGCTGGTCCCTTCTGGACGGTCGCCTTCCCATTCGGACCGATGACCACCGCACCCGCCGGTGGCGGCAGGTTGGCGTGAAGGGCGAGCTGGTTCGAGGCGAGGTTCGGCCCCGCGTAGTCGAGCACGTTCCCGTAGCGGGCCGAGGCGGCGAGCATGACGATGACTGCGGCGAGGACCCCAACGCTGATCGCCGCGAGCGCCGAGCCCGAACGCGCCCGATAGCGCGCGAGGTCGCGAAGTGCCAGTCGGGTCGCGATCGGAGCGCGCCCAGCCAGCCTCGAGCTGAGCGAAAGGAAGAAGGGCGCGAGCAGGATAAGCCCGGGGATAAGGAGCACGATCCCGAGCACGAGTTCCGGCGCTCCGCCGCTCCCGTTCCCACCCATCCTGCTGCCCGAGTAGCCGAGGAGGAGGAAGGCCGCGACCAGGCAGACGATGCCGGGGATCGCCGAGCGGTGGATCTGGCGGGGCGGAGCGGGGCGACCTGAGAGCGCGGCCACGATCGGCACTCGGGTGACTGCACGCGCGGGTCGGGATGCGGCAAAGAAAGTCGCGACGACTGCGAGCACCATCGCGGCGGCGACGACGACCCATGGCAGGGCGAATACCCTGATGAGGTGGTGAGCGCTCTGCTCGAGGCTCGGCCGGTAGGCGAGCCACACCACGAGCCCGAGCACGAAGCCGGCAACGGCACCGACCACGCCGACGACTACACCATTCGCTCGGATGACGAGACGGACGTGGCGGTCTGTGGCGCCGGTTGACTCGAGCATGCCGATCGCGCGGAGCCGACGCTGCGCCAACACGGTGAAGCCGCCGACCGAGACAAGCGCGATGAGCAGCATCCCGAGCACGAGGACCGTGAGCGAAATCGTCTCGGGGTTGAGCGGGTTCGATTGGGCGACTGACGCCGGCGTCTGCACCTCTGGCCCAATCGAGCCCGGCCGCACGCCCGGTGCGTCGAACAGCGCCACGACCTGCGTCGGCGCCCTCACCTGCCCCGGTGCCACGAGCGCGAACTCGTCGAGAAGGCTCTGGGGGTTCTCGACGATGCCGACGACTCGACGCTCGCCGCCGCCGACGCGCCAGGTGTCGCCGACCTGCAGGTGGAACGCGGATGCCACGCCGCTCGTCACGGCGACCTCGTCCGCGCCGGCCGGGTACCGCCCAGAGACGAGCGCGAGCATCGGGCCGCCGAACGGTCCATGCGAATCTTGGGCCCGGAGCTGGAACGTGTTGATTGATCCAGGGATCGAAATCGTCTCGTTCTCGATCACCTCAACGCGGCCGAAACGATGCTCCAGGTCGGCGATCTGACTCTTCATCTGCGCGTTCGAGCTCGAATACGTCGCGGAGTCCCCTGCGGTACCAAAGCCAAAGTTGCTTGGCTGCCGCGAGTTCGTCGCGACGGCCGAGCCGACGATCGTCGCCGTGACCGCCACGACGATGAGGGCGAGGATCAGGAACTGCTGACGCCACTCCCGCCGGAAGAGGCGCCAGGCCCAACGCACGACGGCACGCCGCGCCGGTGCTCCACCGGTTTCGGGGCGTGCCTCCACGGGCCGCTCGAGCACTGCGCTGGTCATCGCTTCGAGGGCTGGGGGCTCGGCTCGAGGAGCGACTCCGGGCTCGGCGGTGGCACCGTCTGGTCGACGACACGACCGTCGCGCAGGAACACCACCCGGTCGGCCCACGAGGCGAGCTGTGCATCGTGAGTGACAACCACAGCGGCGATACCTTCCTTGCAGGCGGAGAGGATCATCCGCATCACCGCCTCGCTGTTCGTCGAGTCGAGCGCGCCCGACGGCTCATCGGCGAGCAGCAGGTGGCGCTCTCCGACGATGGCGCGGGCAATGGCCACGCGTTGGCGTTCACCACCGGAGAGCTCGTCGGGATAGTGCGTCGCCCGATCAGCGAGCCCGAGCTTCTCAAGGGCCGTCATCCCCGCGGTGTTGGCCTTTCGCGCCGAGAGCCGTCGAGTTCGAGGGGAAGCGAGACATTCTCCACCGCGGTGAGCCCGGCGAGCAAGTTGAAATCTTGGAACACGTAGCCGATCGTGCGCCGGCGAAGGCGTGCTTTGTCGTTACGAGACATCGCCTGTAGCGGTGCACCGTCGATCAGTACTTCACCGCTCGTCGGCTCCTCGAGGCTGCCGGCGATCGTGAGCAGTGTCGACTTTCCTGAACCGGAGGGACCCATCACCGCGACGAGTGAGCCGAGGGCGACTGAGAGGTCAATGTCGCAAAGGGCATGGACTTCTGTCGCTTCCTCGCCGTAAGACTTGGAGACTTGTCGTAGTTCGAGGAAACTCATCGGCGAACCACCAATCGCCGCGCCAGGCGCGGCATCGCGGGCTGGGCAGGCGGCTCGAGCGCAGCGCGCTAAAGCGGCCGTCGGCCGTGTCGAGCCAGCGGACGACGGCGTCCAGTCGGAACAGTTCGGCGTCGACCACCAGGGCGAACTGGAGATCGAAGTCGGCCTCGTCCTCTTTGAGGTGCGTCCACTGCTGCATCAGCTCGACGAGGTAGCGCCGGTGGATCTGGATGAGGTCGTGCACGTTGACCCCAGGCACCCGCAGCGCCGAAAGGACCTTGATCACGAGCTCGTCGCGGGGCGGTGAGGTCATGTCCGGCGGGGTGCTGAGCCACGCGGAGAGCTCCTCCGAGCCTGACTCGGTGATGCGGAAGCCCTTCTGTGGGCCTTCCTGCTCCGGCTGATCGGACTCGATGAGCCCGTCACGCTCGAGGCGCTGCAATGTGGTGTACACCTGACCGATGTTGAGCGGCCAGATCTCGCCGGTCACGGACTCGAACTCCTGGCGGAGCTGAAGGCCGTACTTGGGCCCTTCGCTCAGCAAGGCGAGGAGTGCATGCCGGACGCTCATGGCGTTACACAATCAGGAACCATACTGAGTATGGTACACCTTGGTTCGTCTGGGTCAAGTGGCAGGATTCGTAGCAAACCACCCGCACACAATCCTCGGTCAATGCCCACCCGAGCAGACCGAAGCTGGCATTCGGGAGCCGATCCCGACCGGGGTTTGGGTAGGACCGGCGAGGGCGCTACGACTACCGGTACTCGTTGATATGTGGGTGCGCTGACACCGCCCGCGAGGAGGTCGAGGCGGCCTGGCAGCCCGTCGTCACGATACTCCAGGCGCTGCTCTCGGCTACCTGATCCTGCGGCGACGACGAAGGCGCGCCGCTGGTTGAGCGTTGATTCAACTCGCCCCAAGATGGGACATTCCGCCCATCCTGTATGCCGTTTCCCGTCGAGGTCAGGTTCATTGTCAAGGAAGGGTCCAGATAGCGCATTCGGGGTTCCCGACTGTGCCGGGCCGGGGGTATGTCACCCTGACTGGGACGGAGGCCCAGTGGTACTAGGACGCCGTCCACGGTTGGCTGCAACCTGACCGGCCCGGCCGGGATCAAGCCGACCTCGCGATTACCAGCGCGCGGCCCCCGGTCAGCGGCAGCTCCGTAGGACGACTTGCGGGACGACCAGGCTCGAGTGAGGGGTGAGCGAGATCCCCGATTGTGGGATGCCCCCAGCTAACAGCTGGCTAGATCTCTGCTCCCCATCCATCGAATTGGCCCCTATGTGCTTCAACAATCTGCCGAACACGATTCGTCATCCGCATAATGAGGATGTCGGAAATCTGAGTGGTGCGTGATGCAGTGACGGACCAGTCGGTCGGTCTCGCAAAACCTTCCATGTAGGACAGCCCATTGTGATCGGTGACCGCTTCCCAAAGCTCTCTGAGTTCAGATTGCTCTCCGAGAGTTCTGTCAAGAGCGGCCACACCGAGGCCGAGGTCACTGTCGGTAGGTGGGTCAGTAAGTCTTGAGATCCAGCTTGATAACGAGCTCGTTACGTTGCTGTACCCTGACCGATGCAAATGGCGAGGACCTCTGCCGCAGCAACGCCCTCCGCGCCACGCGGTGCTTGCCGGTATCCAGCTATCTGGATTACTTCAGATAGCTTCGTGCTGTACGTTGCTGAGATCCGGGATCTGCTCGGCTTCATAAGCCCAATCTGCCGCGTCATCATTGTCGAACGCTGCATATCCCCACGCTCCCATTCGGCTCGCGACCTAGTTGTCCGAATTCTGTGTCGATGACGCGGTAGCAATTTCGCTGATCAGACGCTGCTCGGTAAGGCGAGCATTCAAGAGGTCAGCAACCTGGATGATTTCCTCGCAACTCCATACCGGGATCAGATGCTCCTCGGAGCGCCTTAGGAAATGCTGGGTGCTCCCGACGAAGGACACTCGTCCATCGCCGTCCCGGGCCGTATAGATGCTGAACACGAAGCGATCCTATCGACTCGGCCAGTGACGCCCAAGGCGGTCACGACGAGCGGTTGAGAATGCATGGGGGTCGGAATCACCGGCTCCAGGGTGGCGGATGACCGCACTGGATCACCCACATATCAACGATTACCGTGCGCCCGCAAGTACGCTCACGTCTCACGACTGGTCACCTCAGGTTGCCGATAAGGACTCCCCCAATGCCAGCAAGGAAGATGCCAGCAAGAGCGACTCGTGCGGCGCGGGAACCTGGCTTGGGGACCTTGAAGACGAGTATGCCGACGCTCACATTGACCAACACGCTGAGCTGGGCGATCGTGAAGCCGACGCCGGTACCCACCCGTACGACGAGCCCCAACAAGGCGATATTGCCGATGCCGAAGAGGACACCGGCCGACAGCTGCACGGCGGTACCGCGTGGGCTCAAGCGTGCGGGTCCGCCCGTCGCCATGACCAACACCGTCCCGGCGGCCAGGATCCCCAGTGCCAGCGGAAAGTTGGCCACCTGTGCGGGTACCCTCGCCCACTGTGCGGGTACGAAATAGCTTCCCCAGAGCACTCCGGCCGCACCTGCGAAGAGAAACCCGCGGCGATAGCTGTCGGCCGCTCCAGGGACCTGCATCTTGGCTGGGGGCACGGGACTGATGGCGTGCGAGCCAGCCTCCACCGGGCTAGTGGCACCAACCTGAGAATCTTGCGAACGAACAATAAAGAGGATGCCTGCGAGTACGAACACGAGCGCCACGCCGAGAACCGCGAATTGGGTGGTGCTGAAACTCTTCAGCTCGCCGAAAAGCAGGGTTCCCCACACGAAGGCAACGATGATGTTCAGCGGCGTCCACGAACCGCTGGCCCGGGCCAGCCCGATGGATTCCGAGGCTCGGAACGCTGAGTAACCACCGACTGTCCACACCACCCCGCCGACGAGGGGCAACCAGAACCCACGCCAACCGAGCGAGACGTGCCCGCCGCCAATGGCCAGGGCAGCGGCGGCAAAGACAGCATTGCCACATGCGACGTAGAACGTTCGTGAGGGCTGGGAAACGCCCTGCTTGATTTGGGCCACCGGTATCCAGAAGCCCCAGGCCAGTATCGTGGTGAGCGCGAGCAGCGCGGTCATTTGTCACGTCGCCGACATCGCCCACTGGTCCTTAACGACCTTGGTGCCCGCGAGCCCATGACTGGCAGTCTGCATCAGGAGCGGAGTCAGCGACCCAGGCCAGGCCACACAGGGCTTCTCCGGTCGCCCGCGGCCGGACTGGACGGGTTCACCCGTTCTGCGGCGGGCTCCGGAGCCACGGCTGGCCACGTTCACCTTGCCAGCGATCGCCAAGGCGACTGGCATGTCGACCTCGGCGTCGGCCAAGGTGCGGTCCGCTCGACGGGTTCCGCGCCCCTGGCACTGGTTAGCCCTCGCCGAGCTGGCCGGCGTCGATCTGGGTCCCAATGCCATGTCGCTGGGCAGCTGATCAGTGACAAAGGACTCTGTCCGAGGCCGGCTGGTTCTGGAGGTCGTTACCGCGGGCGATGTATCACTGGCACGTTGCGGACGGGCCTTTCGGCGAGTCCAAGCGCCTCGGTAGCCTCCAATCGATTCCCTGTCGGCTGGGGGAGGGTGCGTCAGAATGGCAGTTGTGAACGACATCGCCGATCTCCTTGCTGGCCGTGCGGTCGCCTATTCAGGCCGGTTTGATGACGGCCCGCCCAAGTTCGACATCGAGATTCAGCAGCACGCGTTCTCCTGCCTGCGTGAGCGCATCGGCAGTGTCCGGTGAGCCGTCGACCTCTCGAATTACACCCTGAGCGCTTCTTCCCCCCTGATCCCTCGACCCGGGCCATCGCGACCGAGTTGTTCGGCGAAGTGTGTTCTCTGCCGCTCGTCAGTCCCCACGGCCACACCAATCCGCGGTGGTTCGCCGATAACCTCGCGTTCTCCGATCCGGTATCGCTACTGGTGACTCCCGACCATTACCTCACCCGGATGCTCTACAGCCAGGGAGTTCCACTTGAAGCGCTGGGGGTCGAACCCAATGACGCCGTCGGGGTAGCGGATCCCCGCACGGCGTGGCGGACGTTCGCGACCCACTACCACCTCTTCCGGGCCACCCCGTCGGGCCTGTGGTTCGACCACGTGCTCGCCGCCGTGTTCGGCGTCGAACATCGCCTGGAGGCCGAGACGGCCGATGAGATCTACGATCATGTCGCCAGTGCCCTGAGTCAGGCCGAGTTCCTCCCCCGGGCGCTGCTCGAGCGCTTCGACATCGAGCTGCTGGCTACGACCGAGTCCCCGTTGGACGATCTAGACGCTCATGCTCGACTGGCCCAAGAGGGTTGGGGCGAGAGGGTGATCACCACGTTCAGGCCCGATCCGGTTGTCGACCCGAGTTTCGAGGGCTTCTCGGACAACGTGGCCCGACTCGGGGAGCTGACCGGCGAAGACACCGGGAGATGGTCCGGCTACCTCGATGCGCTCCGCAACCGGCGCGACTTCTTCGCTCGGCACGGCGCCACGGCAACCGACCACGGCCACCCCACGGCCACCACCGCCAACCTTGAATCCCATGAATGCCAACGGCTCCTCGACGGGGCTCGGGCCGGCACCTTGACCATCGAAGGGCAAGAGCAGTTCCGCGGCCAATTGTTGACGGAGATGGCGCGCATGAGCATCGACGACGGCCTGGTGATGCAGCTTCACCCGGGCTCGAGGCGCAACCACAATCCGACGATTCATGAAAGATTTGGACGAGACCGTGGCGCGGATATTCCGGGTCCGATTGAGTACACCGAGAGCCTTAAGCCGCTGCTCGACGTTTTCGGCAACAACTCACGGCTACGTATCATCCTCTTCACTCTCGACGAGACTACGTTCAGTCGAGAGTTGGCACCGTTGGCCGGCCACTACCCCTGCCTGATCCTAGGCCCTCCTTGGTGGTTCCTCGACAGCTTCGAGGCCATGCTGCGTTATCGGCGCACAGTCACGGAGACGGCGGGCTTTGCCAACACGGCGGGTTTCAACGACGACACCCGCGCTCTGTTGTCGATCCCGGCTCGACACGACCTGGCCCGCCGCGTCGATTGCGCCTACCTGGCGGAGCTCGTGGCCACCCACCGCCTGGACCTCGATGATGCTCGCGAGCTGGCCCTCGACCTCGCAGTCCGCCTCGCCCGACGTGCCTACCGCCTCGGTTGAAGATCGGATTGGAGAGTTGGGGGCGTGTTCGGGCGAGGCCGCTGGCAGCGGAACTTCGTCGCTGCCGCCCGAGAAGGCTCCCTGCCTCAGAGACGCGCAAGTTCCGGTGATGCATCCGGAAATGCCGGGTTGCGTAACGTCCAGCTGAGGCCGCTCAGACACTGACCCACGCTGTACTGCTCGGCGATGGCGATCCCGGGCGGAGCGCCCATTGGCCGGGCCACCCGAATCCGGTGCAACCTCTTGGACACAGAAGAGAACACCGCGGGCGCATAACCCCTGCCCCGAGCCCTAGCCCAATCGCCAGTGCGACCCGCGGGCCCATCGGCATCAGAACATTGCGAGCGGCTGTCAGGTCTCGACGGCGAACAGCTTCCAAGACCCGGGCACCCCTTTCAGTTCGTGCTCGCCCCGCTCGCCGAACTCGATCCCCGACCCGACGACGAGGTCCTTGACCGTTCCGGAGACGAGCACCTCACCCGGACTGGCGAGCGCCCCCACCCGGGCGGCGATGTGGACCGCCAACCCCCCGAGGTCTTCGCCCCGGACCTCGCACTCGCCGGTGTGCAACCCCACCCGCAGTTCGATCCCGAGATTCTCTGTGGCCTCGGAGATTTCCTGGGCACAGCGGATCGCCCGAGCCGGACCGTCGAAAGAGGCGACGAACCCATCCCCAGTGGTGTTGATCTCATTCCCACGAAAGCGCCGAAGTCGTTCCCGTATAGCCCGGTCATGAGCGTCGAGGAGTGAGCGCCAGCGCTGATCCCCGAGGGAAGCGGCCCGGGTCGTGGAGCCGACGATATCGGTGAATAGCACGGTGGTAAGAATGCGGTCGATCTCGCCAAGAGATCGCTCGCCCGTTAGGAACTCGGCGATCTCAGCGATCGCGCCTGCGGGCATTCCGCCCCCCATATCGGCACCAGGCAGCTCGATGAACTCGGCCCCTTGGATGTGTTCCGCGATGTAGCGCCCGTGAGCGATTGGTAGAAGGGGACTGGCCTGGACATGGAGAACCAAGGTGGGAACCTGAATGCTTTGCAGGACCTGGCGAACATCACCATGTCGCAAGAAGTAATCGTACAGAGCACCGGCCTGCTGGGGTGTCGCTGACGCTCTCTGCACCATCGCCATCACACGACGCGTCTCTTCGTCATCGCCAATACTCGGAACCCCGATGCGAGCAAAGTCTTCGGTGCCCCACGTTCTGCGCATCAGCTCGACCACGGCATCAACAGTGGCTGAGGATTCTCCGATGGGATAATCGTCAGCCTCTAGGTATCGAGCGGTGGTGTTGAGGAGAACGAGAGCCGAGACTCGATCAGGATGCATTCCGGCGTAGAGAATTGCGATATGGCCCGCCTCGCGATTGGCGACGATCGCTGCGTGTTTTGATTGGCAAGCATCCAGCACTGCGCCGATGTCCTCGGTAAATACCTCCCAACTTGGAACGGCCCCAGCGGGCGCTGGACCCGACGCCCCCAAGCCCCTGTGATCAAGGATGATTACTCGGCAGAATGTGCGTAGACGATCGAGGGACTCAGCGTACCGTGGTATCTGCCAGACGAGATCAACGTGGCCGCCGAGGGGATATATCCAGAGGACGTCATTGGGGCCGTTCCCGACGACTTGATAAGCCACCTCAGAGTCGCCGACGGCGACGTACTTCGTCTCGGGCCGCTTCACGGACGTCAGTCTGGCTCGCGGATCAGGCCTCGTGCTTGCTCCCAGCTAACCGGTCGGGTTTGCCGGATGGCGGGCCGCTCAACAGGGCGAGAGCGATCACCCCAGCCGACCGGGATCACACCTGTCTTGGTAGGCAACGACGGGTGACACCCGATCAGCAACCCTTAGGCCACCCGGTATCGACACGGTAACCGGGCGCAATGTCGCCTTCAAGGCCACGCGCAACTGCTGGGAGGAGTGTGGGGCGTCTGGGCCAGGGGCTGGGTCGATCCGGCCAATATCGCTCCTAGCCGCGAGTATCGGGCGGTTTCCTCTCGCGCCCGACCGCCCCCGCCAGTGGGCTCCACAATTGACCGCCCGAGCGCGACGGGCAACAGTGGCCTGATGGGCTGGATCTACCTCGTGGTCAGCATCAACGGCGCGGCCTACACGCTGACAGCCTTCCGCCCTCCGAAGCGGAGCCGGGTGCTGTACGGCTGGAGCTTCTTCGCCTCGTGGGTGACCATCGAGCTGGCGCCGTTCCACCTGCTGTGGCAGGTGATCGCCACCGCGCTGTTCGCTTCGCGGGGCGGCCTTCGTACGAGGCCGGGCAAGATCGGCCTGGCCATCACGCTGGCGTCGTGGGTCGGCCTCGCCGTGTCGATCCGCAGGAGCTACGGCGCCCGGCACGAGATCCGCGATGCTCTGCGCGAGCTATCCCACGAGCCGACCGAGCGCGAGCTCGCCCCGGTGCGGGTACGGCGCAACATCGTTTTCGGGCGGGCCGGCGGTCGACCGCTTCGCCTCGACGTCCACGAGCCGGCGACAGCGCCAGTGCTCGACGAGCGCCGACCGGCGCTCATCCAGGTCCACGGCGGTGGCTGGGTTGTCGGCTTCAAGGACCGGCAGGGTCAGCTGCTCATGAAGAGGCTGGCCAAGCGGGGCTGGGTATGCTTCAACGTCGACTACCGCCTGAGCCCGATGGCGACGTTTCCCGACCACCTCGTCGACGTGAAGCATGCGATCGCCTGGGTACGCGAGCACGCCGACGAGTACGGAATCGATCCCGACTTCATCGCTGTCACCGGCGGGTCCGCCGGAGGCCACCTGACGGCGCTCGCTGCCCTCACCGGCAACGAGCCGCAATACCAGCCTGGCTTCGAGGAGGCCGACACGTCGGTGCAGGCGGCTGTCCCCTTCTACGGTGTGTACGACTTCACCAACCGCAACCGCGTCTTGCCCGAAGAGGCCGTGCGGCTGTTCCTGGCCCCGGTGGTGATGAAGTGCGACCCCGACGAGGCGCCCGAACGCTATGAAGCCGCGTCGCCGCTCGACCAGGTGCGCGCCAGCGCACCGCCGTTCTTCGTCATCCATGGCGACCTCGACCTCCTGGCCCCGGTCGAGGACGCCCGCGACTTCGTCCGTCGGCTCCGTGAAGTCTCGAACGCGCCCGTGTACTACCTCGAGCTCAAGGGTGCCCAGCACGCCTTCGAGACCTTCGCCTCGATCCGCGCCAACGCTGTCGTCGAGGCCGCGGCGCGGTTCCTCGAGGCCGTGTACACGGCCCACATCCGCAGCGGCGCCCACACGCCGACCGCCGCGGAGGTTGACAGAGCCATGACTGACCACGTCGGCGGTGAGGCAGCCGCCGTCGTGCGCTGACAGAGCCGCCGGCACGGCCTACACGGCTGGCGATCAGTCCGTGACATCGACCTCACCTGCTTTGCCGACACCGTGATAGCCCGTCGTTGAGGCCGAGCAGCCGATTCCCACGTGAGTTGGCCGAAGTGGCGGGTCTTGCTAGCGCATCTTGCCGGGTCTGCTCGGGTAGCTGGGATGCAGGCCGACCATCCCGGATCGCTAAGGGTCCGGCGATATAGGTCGGGTAAGCCGAAGACCAGAAGGCGATGTATCAGGCACTTCTTGCCCGGTCCAGATGGATACGGGTCACGTCCGGTATTAACAATTCTCGGTGGCATCGACTTCTGTTCGCGGGTGCCCCGAACAGCACATGCGGGGCACCTCCAGCCTTTGGCTGTCGAACATTTGGGACACCCCGAGCATCAGTGCACGAGGCTAAGTCGGTAGTCACCTCGCTGCGGCGGCGGTGACGAGGCCATCGAGGATCCGTTCGAGTCCTGCGTCGAAGACGACGATCCCCACGACCCGATGCGAAGAGCGATCCGAGTCCGAAGCGGCGGCAGAGTTCTTCCAGACCGCTCTCGGACTCACGCCGGCACGGGCCGCGGTGGGCCTCGCTCCGGTGGCGGTCGGCATCATCGGCGGCAGCCTCGTGTTCCGCCCGCTGATCGCCACACTCGGCCGCAGGCTCGCCGTCCTCGGCTGGCCGTCACTCTCGCCGGGGCGGTCGGGCTCTGGGCCACCGTGAGGATCGAGGGCGCGTCGGTGAGTGCGTGGGCCATGGCTCCGGCGCTCCTGGTGCTCGGCATCGGGATGACTGCGTGCTTCTCCAGCATCTTCGACGTCGCACTCGGGAACATCGCCCCGTCCGAAGGCGGGAGTGCCAGCGGGTCACTCAGCGCGGTCCAGCAGCTGGCCGGCGCAGTGGGTTCGGCCGTGGTCAGCACCGTCTACTTCACACAGCGGGCGACGCATGGACCGACACACGCCATGAGCGTGAGCATAGAGGTGGTCGGCGGTATCGCCGTGATCTGCCTCGGACTCGTGTAGCTCCTCCCGCGGAGTTCACCACCGGACGGTCCTCCCGGCGACTGAGCTCGGCCGAGCTCCCTCGAGGGCCTGAGCAGCAGACTCACGTCAGGCCCCAGCTTGCGGTGTCGTGATGCCCGGGCGGCGCGAGCATGCCAGAGTTACAGCCATGTTTGGGGGAATGAAGGTGGCGGCAGCGGTGGCCCTCGTGGTGGCGGTGGGCTCGCTCGCCGGATTGGCACCGGAGCTGCCCGCGACGGCAGCGCCCGCGGCGGACACGTCACTGCCCACGCCCGGAAGCGGACCGGCGAGCAAGTACGACTGCGCCTTGACCGTCCGACCCGCCGACGCCGCCTTCACCGGCGCCGACGGCACCGCGTCGGAGATCGGCTGGGAGGGCAACCAGCAGGGTGTCGTCACCTGCCTCGGCGGGGTGTTCTACATCCAGGACGTCCTCTACAAGAACTACGGCATCGGCTTCGGCAAGAACTACGGCTTCGGCATCTACGACGGTGGCCCGACCACCTGGACTGATGCCGACGGCTACCTCCCGGCGCAGATCACGTCGTTCAGCCGGGACGGTGCCAGGGTCTCGATCACCGAGTTCTGCGACAAGGTGGTACTCGGTGGCGACGCCTTTGTCGCCGTCTATAGCCGGGTCGCCGTGACGAACCCGACAGACCACGTGGTCGAGGCGAACCCCGAGGCTTCCCCCGGATTGGTGCAGCTCGATGCAGCGCCCGATGCGGTGGCCCCCCACACCTCGGTCGATCACGACTACGTGATCGCCTCCGACCGCTTCGGGGGAACCTACCCGTGGCCGAGCGCAGCCGCGCTGGCCGGCGCCGGTACATTCGACCAGCACTTCGCGCACATGGCGAGCTTCTGGAACGACCAGCTGGCCGCCATCACCGGGATCAGTGTCCCCGATCGGTCCCTCGATGACGCCTACCGCAGCGGGTTCATCTACACCCAGATCGCCCGGAGCGGCGACGAGCTGCACGACGGGGTCAACGGCTACGAGGCCGAGTACAACCACGACGTCATCGGCATCTTGTCCAACCTCTTCAACCAGGGCTACTTCACCGACGCCCACGCGCTCCTCCTCGAAGCGCGCAACGCCATGGAAGCACCGGGCCAGGGCTTCTACGACGACGGGGTCTGGACGTATTCGGTGCCCTGGGCCATCTACCTGATGAAGACCGGAGACTTGGCCTTCGTGAAGAAGAACTTCGATTCGGAGGGACCCCTCGGTGCTGCGCAGCCGAGCATCGAGGAGACCGCCCACGCGATCGCCGCCGGCAGGACCAGCCCCACGGGGATCATGGCGGCCACCGACGACATCGACACCCAGGGCTACTGGACGACCGACGACTACTCGGCGCTCATCGGCCTGGCCGCCTACCACTACCTTGCCCAGCGCGTGGGGGACGCCAGCCAGGCGGCCTGGGCGACCGAGCAGTACGCCAGCCTGCTATCGGCCACCAACAAGACGCTGGACGCGACCATCGCCCACTACCACCTCGACTACGTACCCTGCTCGATCCTCCGACCCAACACGGCCAACCGGTGCAAGGATCCCGAGGACGCCAACTGGATGTCCCCGCTCGGCGCCTGGGCCTGGGACGCGTCGCTTTTCGGGGCGACGATCAACGGCCCGGGCGCGACCATGATCGACGCCACCTACGACTACGGCTTCGCCCGCCTCAAGGGCAAGCTCCCACCCAACACCTTCGGTGGATTTCCCGGTGACTATTACTCGACGGGCTACAACGCCGGCTACGGGACGGCTGGCCTCGCCAGCCAGCACCACCGGGACCAGGGGATCTTGAGCTACGAGTTCATGATCGCTAACAGCCAGAGCGGCCCATACTCATGGTGGGAGAGTTCATCTGCTCCCTCGACCCATACCCCGTGGCTGGGACGGCACCCGGCGACCGGGCAGGGCGCCTCCCCCCACGCCTGGGGAATGTCGCAGGCCAACGGCGTGCTGCTGGCCTCGCTGGTGGCCCAGCGCACCGACGGCGCCCTCGTCGTGGGCCGGGGGGTCCCCGCCCAATGGCTCGGCGGTGACCCGCCAATCTCGGTTACGAACTTCCCGACGACCGATGGTCGGAGGCTGAGCCTCAGGATCTCATCGAGTGGCCGGTCGGTATCGCTCACGCTGCGCGGCCAGCCACCGTCAGGCCCGGTGCTCTTCCAGCTGCCGCAGTTCATCGACAACATCGCGACCACCTCGGCCGGTCGGATCGACCAAGGGACCGGGACCGTGACATTGTCACCGGCCACGAGGAGCGTCACCGTCCAACTCCGCGCAGCGCCCGGGGGTTGAGCACGTAGGGGTCGTCTTCCGGTTCGTCGCCCGATGGTCAGACCACGGATTGTCATTGTTTTGTCATTGGACCTGGGACAAACAGTTCCCTACGAGGTGCGACCAGACCGCACGAAAGTCTGACGAGACCCAAGATTTGGTGGACATACGCGCACCTGGACCCACCGGATCTCACGAACCGCGCATGGCTCATAACCGATAGGCCCTGGGTTCGGGTCCCAGCCCCGCAGGCACATGACATTGAGACCGTCCGGGTTCCGATCCTCTGACCATCGGGACGAGAATCCGGACGTCAAATCCCCGGATCCTTGTCTTCGGATTTGTCATCAAACCTGGACCAAAGGGTTTTGACGGTCCCCACGGGACCACACGAACCGCCAGCCTCACCCAACTGATCTAACAGCGCCCTATCCTTCAAGGTCTCGACCCAACCGAAGCTCCTACGGTTGTCAAGGGTGTATTGAACTCGGTCGCAGAGACAGCCGGCGAACCAATCATGAGCCACTCGAGGACGAGGGCAGACTCTTACTAAATTTGGCGCTTCCGGGATTTCCGTGGGTGAGTTCGTCGAACGCCAGTTCGCTGGCGGTGTCTGGACGGTCGTTGCGACCATGGGGCGATGCAAGACACCGACCTCTACCGTCACCTCCTCGGCATCACCTCACCGTGGGAGGTGACTGGTGTCGAGCTGTCCGTCGAGGGCGAGCGTGTTGACGTACAGGTAAGCCACCCCAAGGGCACGCGCTTCACCTGCCCCAAGTGCGACGCGCTGCTGCCTGTCTATGACCACGCCGAGGAGCGGTCGTGGCGCCACCTCGACTCGTGCCAGTTCGCCACGTTCCTCCATGCCCGTCCTCCCCGGGTCGAGTGCGCCACCCATGGCGTGCACCAGGTGACTCTGCCCTGGGCCGAGTCCATGAGCCGTTTCACCACGCTCTTCGAACGCCTGGCCATCGATGTGTTGCGAGAATGCGACGTCGTGGGAGCCTGCCGCATCCTGCGGGTGAGCTGGGACGAGGGTTGGCACCTGATGGAGCGGGCCGTGGCCCGGGGTCTGCTGCGCCGCCCGCCTGAGGCTCCGGTCCATCTCGGGGTGGACGAGAAGGCGGCGGGGCGGGGACATGACTACATCACCGTCGTCTCCGACATCGACGCCGGCACCGTGCGCTTCATCGCCGACGATCGCAAGGAGGACAGCCTGGACGCCTATTTCGACACCATGCCGGCTACCGAGCTGGCCCGAATCGAGGCCGTGGCCATGGACATGTGGGAGCCCTACGCCAACTCGGTCCGGGCCCATCTGGAGGACGCCGACGACAAGATCGTCTTTGACCGCTTTCACATCATGGGTCACATGACCAAAGCGGTCGACACCGTGCGCAAGGCCGAACATCGCCGTCTGGAGGCCGACGGCGACAACCTGTTGGTGGGCACCAAGTACATGTGGCTCCACTCAGCCGAGAACCTCCCTGAACGCCACGACGAGCGCTTCAGTGCCCTGCGGGCGTTGGAGCTCAAGACGGGACGGGCCTGGGCCATCAAGGAGGACCTCCGCCATCTGTGGGACTACGTTCGTCGCGGCTGGGCCGAGAAACACTGGAAGCGGTGGTATTTCTGGGCCACCCACTCGCGGCTCGAGCCCGTTGTTGCGGTGGCCCGCCTCATCAGGCGCCACTACGACGGCGTCATGGCCTTCTTCTCCAACCGCCTCACCTCTGCGACGGCCGAGGGCATCAACTCGCGCATCCAGGCGATCCGCGTCCAGGCTCGGGGTTATCGCAACCGCGAGAACTTCAAGACGGCGATCTACTTCCACCTCGGCGGACTCGATCTCTATCCGAAGACAGCGTGACCTGGGCTACCCACGGAAATCCCGGAAGCGCCAAATTTAAGCCATGCGTCGATGCGTGTCCGAGCGATGGTTCCAAGCGGCGGACTGGCAGATCGGGTGCAGGCCAATCCGAAGGATGGCAGGTATCGACAGAGCCAGGTCCGCCGCTCGGGGATCTAAGCGCTAGGAAGGTATTTGAAGACCTCCCGGGCGACGTAGCGCTTCAGGATCCGGATCACCTCGCGCTTGGAGCGACCCTCTTTGGTCCGCCGCTCCATGTACTTGCGGGTGCGTGGGTCCCAGGCAAGGCGGGTCATGACGATTCGCCACAGGGCCTGGTTGGCGTTGCGGTCACCGCCGCGGTCGAGGCGATGGCGCGTTACCTTGCCCGAGGACGCCTCGATTGGGGCCACGCCACAGAGATGGGCCCAGGTAGCCTCTGATCGCAGGCGCTGGGGGTTGTCGCCGGCGGTGACGAGCAGGGTCGCCGCTGTGTCGATGCCTACGCCGAAGAGTTGGAGCATCTCGGGTGCGGACCTCGTCACCAGATCACTCAGGAGCTCGTCAATCCCGACGAGCTCATCCTCGAGAGAGAGCACCCGACGTCCGAGGGCAGCGAGCGACACTTTGGTGGCATAGACGACCGGATCACCGGAGGACCGGGGCCGCATGGCGGCCGTTTCGGCCACGAGATCAGTGATCGAAAGGTCTTTCAATCGGGATCGGAGTTGGTCGGGACCGGTGTAGCTGAGCTGGCGCATCTGATGCAGGGCCCGCAGACGGGCGTCGCGGGCCGAGCGCTTGGCCACCAGCAGCGCCCGGATGGCCTCGACGTTGCCGTCCCGGGACTTGGGTGTGCCGGTGGCCCGGCCACTCAATACGGCCCGGGCCGCCTCGACGGCGTCGGCTGGGTCCGACTTGCCGCTCGTCCGCCGGGCCTGGCGGTTCGGGCGGTCGACCTCAATGACCTCGATGCCGGCACGGCGCAGGAACCGTCCCAGGCCCGCTCCATAGGCGCCGGTGCCCTCCACGCCCACCTTGGAGACCGTGCCGAAGGTGCCCATCCACTCGAACATCGCCTTGTAGCCCCGGGGGCTGGCGTCGAACGACTCCACCCCGAGCACCACCGCCGATCGGGTCCAGGGCGGCGGCCACGTGGATGTCGAGGTGGGTGTCGACTCCACCGATGACTGTGCGGCCAGCTTCTACAATGGTCATGGCCATCCCTTCTCTCTCAAAGGTTCAAGGGGTGGCGCGGCCGTCCCGTGAAGGAGTGACGGTGATCTCCGCCCTGGGTCAACAGGGCGGTCCATCACCCCTCTGGAACGGGGCGCGCCGTTTCTCTGGTCCGAGACCGGGGCCGACACGACAACGTGGTCCCGCTGCCGTCAAGTCAGGCCGAGATCCCGGTGCGTTCGACGGTAGCGAGTCCCAGTCTCTCAGCGGTGGACCTGCATCAGAAAACACGCTTGATTGGTATCGACGGTTCCGGACCCACTGAAATCCGTGGGTAGACGAGGCGATCCTGCCGGTGCTGGTGCCCCCCTCCTGAGTGCTCCCTGGCCTCAACCGGACCGGTTATGACGCGGCAGCGTGATCCAGCACACCCTGGCTCGACCATGACTTGTCCGAGGGGAGCGAAAGAACGGCAGATACCGCCCGCGACAGTCGGATACACGACTCGCTCGGGATCGAATATGTGCAACCAGCGGCTGCCAAGCTCGGGCCGTCTACGACTGGGGCCTTGATCGGCCTATTGAGTTAGGGCGGCAATTCGGTGGATCGAGGCTTAGAGGCCGCGCGGATTGGTGACAAGCCTCTGAACAGGACGTTCGCGCGTTGAAAGTGGTGACCATCCACCGGTCGTTGGTGTGGCCCCGAGACAATCGGGGTGCGACCCAAATCACCAAACGACCGAGTGGAGGTCCCCCCACATCATGCGCGCGCTCGAACCCGAAGTGGTAGATGTCGTCTGGGCTGGAATCAAACCGCTCATCCCCGCACCTGTCGATCACCATCCGCTCGGCTGCCATCGGCCCCGTGCCGATGACCGGGACTGTTTCGAGGCGATGCTCGTGCGCCTGGTGACCGGGTGCTCCTGGGAGGACGCCGAGCGGCTGTGTCAGAACAAGGTGTCGGACACCACGGCACGAGAGCGACGCGACGAGTGGATCAAGGCGGGGGTGTTCAACGCCATCGCCGCCGAGGCCAGAGAGGGCTACGACAAGATGATCGGCCTCGATCTCTCCGACGTGGCCATTGACGGGTCACTGCACAAAAGTCCAGCCGGAGGTGAGGGAACGGGCAAGAATCCGACGGACAGAGCCAAGCTCGGATGGAAGTGGTCGGTGTTCACCGACAGAAACGGCATCCCCATCGGCTGGGCCGTCGACGGCGCCAATCGCAACGACTCCGTCATGCTCGAGCCGACGTTACAGGCCGCTCAGGACATCGGCCTGCTCGCTGACATCGAGACGCTGTGGCTCGATCGTGGTTATGACTCCGACGTCACGCGGACGCGTCTTTCGGCCCTCGGCATCGACGACGCGGTGATCGCCAGGAAGCGCAAGCGCGGCGCGACCGACGGCAAAAAGAAGCACTCGATGGGACTGCGATGGCCGGTCGAACGCACCAACTCCTGGCTCAGCAACTTTGGTCAGCTGAGGCGAAACACCGACCGGAAAACCATCCATCGTCTTGCTCAGTTCGCCCTGGCGGTCGCCTTGCTGCTCATCGCCAAGCTCATCGATTGGCGTAATCGCTGGTCACGAGTCCCGTCACCTATCCGCTGAACCTCTTAGGCACTTCTGCTATGGGAAGTCTATTCGCCCACTCTAGGATGGCGTCAGTTGTATCCTGATCGAAGATTGCACCTAGGTGCCCGCAGTTCTTCGCCACCAAGAATTCGTGCTCTCTGGTCGGGCGGGCGGTGCTCTTCGACACCAATCTGTCCTTCTCCGCAGCTACCGCCAGGATCGGTGGGCGCGGGCCGGGTATGTTCGCTACCCCCTTGAAGTAGTCGCTGCCAGTAGTCATATCCCTGAGGAGCGGCCAAAGAGTGAAGCGCGACAGGGGGTTACCCTGGTGGGGCGTGCCGATCGTGACGATTCCATCCATTGGCGCCCCCAGGGCTGCGGCGTGCTCGGCAACCAGACCTCCCATGGAGTGCCCGACCACCACCACCTTGTTGTGGGTCAGGCGCAGGTCCACGACCAGATCGACCAGGCGCTCCGCTGAGGTAGTAAGTGGCCCGAAGATCAGTCGCTTGTTGAAATACTTGGTCCGCCATCCCCGCTCGCGAGCGGATCGCCGGATCGGGGTAAGGGGCCACTCATGACCAGGAGCACCCAGCCCGCCAACGAATACGAGGGCCTTACTCACTCTTCGCCTGCTTCGGTATCGGTGAGGGCGCCCCAGGAACTACCTCGGTTGACTGTGGTGGCGTTGTCGGACACGCCGACAAGCCGACCAAGCTCGCTCAGAAGGCGCTGAAACGGCCCTCGAAGCAGCTCCTCGGGTTCGCCCGCACCAGTCGACACCCGCTTGGCGATGGTCGATCCGAACTCCCTCACTACCCCCGCAAGACTGAGTTCCGTCACGGCGAACATCATCGCGGACGTCCAGGTCATCAGCATGGAATGCCACCGTGAATCACCCCGGGTACCCTGGAGGCTCTGTCCTGGGCCGCACATAGCATGTACTTCCGGATGGTCCACAGCGCCGCCCAAGTCTCGGGGCTCAGCGGCGACGGGCGGCGAGAAGCAGCATGAACCCTGCGAGCCGGCGGTCGAGTACGTCGAAGCCGGCGTGGTCGAGGAGCCCTACCATCTCGCCGCGCGGCATAGATGCGCAGCCCGCCCAGCCGCATGAGCTCGGCGGTCGCGGCCCCGCCGAGGCGAGGCCGTTGCGATACCATCAGCGTGAAGTGACCGCCCGGCCTGAGCGCGGTGGCAATGCCGGCGAGGACGCAGGGCGGGTCGGAGAACAGGTAGAAGGCGCCGGCGCAGTTTATCGCGTCGACGCTGCCGGGTTGCAGCGGCAGGCAGTGGGCATCGCCGCGCACGTAGGCGACTGTCGTCCCTGCGGCAGGGGCAGCGGCGAGGGCCTCACGCAGCATCGCCGTCGAGAAGTCGATCCCGAGCACCCGGCCGGCGGGGACGGCAGCGGCGATGGTCCTCGTGGTGTTGCCAGGGCCGCAGGCGAGGTCGAGGACAGTGGCGTCAGGCGCCGGGTCGAGTCGATCGAGCGACCAGGCGCGCTCAGCGTCGTGGCTCATGCCGGTGAGCAGCCGGGTCAGTACCGGGCGCCAGGCTCGCTCGTACACTCGGGCGAGCAACGCGGACTCCATGATGCGGATGTTGGGCGTCTCAGCCTGGCCGGGCTCGGTCGGGACGAAGTCGGCGAGGCCGTCCGTGACCGGGAAGCGCGCGCCGCAGGCCGCGGAGACGAGCGACCCGTCCTCGGCTTGGGGCAGCGGTCCGTGACACAGCGGGCAGCCGAGAACATCCGCGAACGCCTCCGTCGCGGACAAGGTCAGGACCCCGCCGTGTGTTTCACACCGCTATTCTGTCGTCCTGGCATGGACTCCACCGCGGGCTTGTGACGGCGAGGATGCCCGGTGGCAAGACCGGGCGGGAATGCCGGGCGCGGCTACGCCATTGTGACCGCCACCCAGTCGGCCTCAGCCGGGGCGATCAATCGGCCAGCCTCCGACCGGAATCGCTCCGGAGCCGGTGTTCTGTGACACCGTTGCAAACGGTTGCGCCCGGACTTTTGGGACACCCTGGAGACGAGGGACCGCGGGCTATGCGTTAGCGTGAGCCTGTCAGGTCGGTCCCACCGCAGGAGGTGCACCATGGGAGCTGCAGAAGACGCCGAACGGGTCGTGCGCGACCTGTGCGAGGCGTTCGGGAAGCACGACCCCGAGGCCCTGCGCCCGTTCTTCACCGACGATGTCGTCTCCCACAACATCCCCATGGACCCCGCTGTCGGCATCGACGCCACCATCGCCTTCATCGACAGCTTCTTCGCCATGTGCGAGAACATGGTGATCGAAACCGTCCACTTGGCTGTGCGCGACAACGTGGTGCTCACCGAGCGGGTCGACACGTTCACCGTCGGGGACATCGTGGCGCCGCTGCCCGTCATGGGCACGTTCGAGGTCCGTGGCGGAAAGATCAGTGCCTGGCGTGACTACTTCGACATGGCCCAGATCACGAAGATGCTGTCCGGGGACTCCTAGCGCGCCCTTTGCCGGGACCTCCAACGGTTGCCTCAGAATGCTTCTTGCCGTCCCCATTGGCGGATCGGAGACCGCTGCGGTGCTGGATCAGCCCTGGGGATAATCGACCACCACAGGTCCGACTTCGGCTCGATATGGTTGTGGAGTAGGGGGTATGACATGACCGACATCACCGCGCTCGGCGTTGTCCAGCAAGCCTGGGGCGTCGCCGATCTGGAGGAGTACGTGAAACTGTGGGATCCCGACGGGGTATGGACCCACTCGGGCCACTCACAGATCTCTGGGCCCCACGGCGGTCACTGGGAGATCGCTGAAATGGTTCGGATCGCATTTGAGGTCAGCGGTGGGACCCTGAAGGTGCAACCAATCGAGTTGGTCGCTGCGGGTGAGAACTCCGTGCTGGGTTACTTCCAGCTTGACGCACAACGGCCTGGGGCCACGATCCACCAGTATGGGTTCCAAAGGTGGGTGGTCCGCAACGGAAAGATCGAGTCTCTCGACACCGTGTACTGCGATCAGGACGAAATCGACGAGTTCTTCAAGTAGGCAACTTACCCTACTTCGCAGTGGTGGCTCATTGGACCCCATGTCTGGCGCCGCAGGCGTTGGGGGCGCCGAGTTCGAGACACCAGGGCATATGACGCCCAGAGCACCGACCGGTGCTACGTGTTTCAGGCGATTGCCGGATGCGAACTGACCCGCTCGCACATGCCGGTGATGCGCTCGGTCTCATCTTCGATTGATGTCCGAAGCCAGTCTGTATTACTCATCGCTGGCGATCCCGAGCGGGATGCCGCCGGACCGAGTTGTCCTCGTACGGTACCTCACGATGGTCGTGCTGGCGGCGGGGTGTTAGCTCAGTCTTACAGAGAAAGGTTGCTGGCCCCCGCCGGTGGCAGCGCCCGGCGGATCTTGGCGAGCTCCGACTCCACCAACCGGTTGTGCTCCTCAAAGTCGAGCCTGGCCGCCCGCGGGCTCCATCTTCCACGCATAGTGAACACCAAGAGTAGGAAGACCATCTGCCCTGCGGCGCATACCCACCACCACCGCTTCCACTCGTTGCTCGACGCTTTCCGAGCGGGGATCACCTTCTGCTCGGCGCGCAGCAGCGCCGCGAGCTGTGGCGAGTTGGCTCCGACGGCGGAGATCTTGGCACTGGAGACGGCCCGCCCGGCCTCGATGTCGGCGGCCAAGGGCGAGAAGGCGAGCAGTCCCTGGACCTGCACCTTGAGTGAACCGGGCACTGCATCCAGGGCGGCCAGGACGTTATGAGTGGTCCCGTACTTCCTGAGCACCGCAGCCAGAGCCTGCCCCGGTCCGTAGGGCTGCATCTGAGCGAGCGATGTGATCACGCTGGCGGGCGCTTCCGGCTTCAGGGTGCCGATCGCCGGGACGTAGCGTTGGGCAGCCTGGAGCGTCTGCAGGTCGGTCACCGCGCCCTGGTTGTCAACGAGAATGGTGGAGGTGGTGATCACTCGGGGGAGGGCGACGAACGACAAAGCCACCACGATGCGCAAAACCCAGCCCCATACCGCCAGCCCCGAGGCAGAAAGGGCGGGATTGTGAATCTCAACAGCTTCGGTATAGCCGGCCATCCATGGGGTGTACGCAGATGCGAGGGCAATGCCCAACAGGACCGCGACGAGCACATTGGAGTAGTACCCGGTGTGCGGATGGTTGACCTGCCGGATCACGTACATAGTCATGACGATCCCGGCCACCGCCCCGGCCACCATAAAGGGCTTCCGTACGCGCAGTCGGTCTGACAGCACGCCGATGAGGATGAGGGCGCCCGCGTCGAACGCCCAGTACCACGTGTTAATACCGTTGGCGTCGGAGGTACTGCGGTTGAAAACGACCACCCAGTAGAGGGTGAGGACACTGACCGATGCGTAATAGATCAGCAAGAACAGGGAGATCCCCGCGGCCGAAGCGATCAGATCCGGGCGCATCATCGATCGGAGCGGGTGCGCCGTGGCCTTCTCCACATCAATGCCCTTGGCGCGGGCCTCTACGAGCACGCGCTCGTTCTCCGATACCATTAGCTGGTCGCGAAGCTGGGGCGAGAGCTCGCGCAGGCCGAAGAAGGCAATGCTCACCACGCCAAGACACACGAGGCCCGAGATGATGAACTGGTCCTGCCACGCGTGCAGGTGCGCCAACGTGCGCGTAGCAACCAGGCTGGCCGCCAGGCTGCCCATCGTCGGCCCTAGCGCCCAGAAGCCCATGGCAGTCGCCCGTCCCATTTGCGGCGAAAAGTCTCGGATAAGAGCCGGGGTGCACACGAGGATGATCCCCTCGACGAAGCCGATGATGCAGTAGGCCACGGCGAACCCGAACTTCGTGTGGATGTTGGGGATCGCCACGAGCTGGACCAGCCCGACGGTGAGGGTGCCATAGATCGTCAGATTGGCGCGGCCGATCTTGTCGGACAGGCCGCCGATGAAGGCGGTGAAGGCCCCTATGGCGTTCGACACCACAAGCAGGTAGAGGAAATACAGAAAAGACATGTGGTAGTAGGGCAGCATCAGGGGCGTAACGGCTCCCTCCACGTAGTAGAGGTAGTAGAGGATGATCGTGGTGAGCACAACGATCCCCAGGTAGATCATGCGGGCGGCTGTCTTCGGGTAATGGTGGAGCTGCCGGTTCCACAAAGCAATGCGTGACCCACGGCATTCGGTGATCGAGCCGTGCTCCACCTGCACTGCCGCGGATGCCATGCCGACCTCCCCCGGACCGCCCCGGCGACCTCCCGGCCGCTAGCGGTATGCCTCGCCTTTCAGTCCCTTCCGCCTCCCCACCCTTGAACGGGCGGCTATCCAGTCATGGTACGGAGGGGGTCTGAGGCGAGAACAGAGTCGTAAGGCCCCAACGTTGGCGGGAATGCCTCGAGCATTGCGGCCCGACAGGAGATCCCGATTGACCCAACCGTCCTGTCGTCGCTCTACGGGTGGGTCGGCACGCTTCTCACCCGCCCAGGGCTACTCAAGTGCACACGGCCGGCGGTGCCAACGCAACCCCTTTGCCTGGCCGGCCCTTCCTGGCTTCACCTGAGCCCACCGGTTGGATTGCTAGTTGACGGACCATCGTCCCGACCAAAGCCCCTGTTCCCAGGTCCAGCCCGGTGATAGGAGAGAGGTGACGACGCCGGCGAGGGGTGGAGGGACTGATGGCTCACACGAAGGACCCGCTGCCATTCTCGGTATGGCGGAAGATCGCCATGGCAAGCTGGCGGCCCAGGAAGGACCCGGCAATCCTGGCGACCATCGACCAAGACGCCGGACGTCTGCTCGAGTACATCGACGCCGTCCAGAAGGCCACCGGCGTACACGTGACCCCGATGCACTTCGTCGGGCGGGCGTCGGCCAAGGTCTTCGCGGCGATGCCCGGACTTAACGGCCGCGTCGTGTTCGGCCGGTTCCTACCGTCCCCCACCGTGGACGGCTTCTTCGTGGTGTCGCTGCGCACCGACCCGGTGGCGGGCGATGCGGCGGTTGCCACCGACCTGTCGGGCGCGGTCGTACGGCGGGTGGACGAGAAGACCCCGTGGCAGATCGCTTCGGAGCTGGCGGAGCGGGCTGGACTCATCCGTCAAGACGAGGACCCGCTGTTCAAACAGACCAAGATGATGGTGAAGAACCTGCCGCCAATGACCCTGCGACTGGTGACCGACCTCGTCGGGTTCGTCACCGAGAGCCTCCAACTGCCGATCCCCTTCATGGGCCTCGAGGCCCGGCCCTATGGCTCATTCCTCGTCAGCAACGTCGGCACCTACGGGCTTGACGCGGTCTTCGCCCCGATCCCGCCCTTCGCCCACCCGCCGGTGACCATCCTTGTGGGCACCGTCACCGACAAGGTGCTGGCCGTCGACGGAGAGCCAGCGGTCCGACCCGTGCTCCCGCTGGCCTTCGTTATCGACCACCGCTTCGTCGACGGTTACCAGGCGGCAGCCATGGCGAAGGTCTTTCGCGAATACCTGAGCGACCCTGGTCGTTTCGACCCGCTCCCCGTCACCCGCCGGACGCCACGCCGGCGCGCCCGACCGCGTACGGCGGGTCCTGTGGCTCCGCAGGGACACGCCACTGGGGCGGGCGCCAACATCGGGTTCCAATGACAGGTAGTCAAATGAGAAGAGCGGCCCCCTGAGCCGCTCTTCAGAGACGCTCACTGGCGTCTTCGCCACCATCAGTCTGTATGGCGAGTCTCGGATCTCGTCCGAGACTCCCATTGCGCCAGGCGCTGGCAACTCCTCGGCTTGCGGATCGACGCCCGACCGACGCCGGTACGTCGAGAGCGGGCAGTCAGCCGCCATCCCGTCGGTGGCACGGTCCCAGTCCCTCATGGGACTCGGCCTACGAGGGGTCAAGCCGTGGTCGAAAGCGCTAAGTTCCGCTCCGGCGACATAGGGTTGCACTCACCCTCAGACCCGCCGCAGGATGCCGAATCGAGCCACTCGCGCATCGCCTCGTAGACGGAGGGATGGTTGAGAAGTCTGAAGTGGTGCAGCCCGCCGAAGTGGCGCGTGTGCTCGACTTGGAATGGGATGTGCTCACCACGGCGCGATCGGCCGCGGGCACTAGCGGGCTGGACGAGAAGGTCGCCCACTAACCGACCCAGGGGGTTGCGGCGGCTCGTGGTGACGGTGGCGCTGACCGCGTAATGGTTGGCGGTGGCGACGAGGGGGACATCGCTGGCGGGCCTCTTGGACCTAGGGCCGGGATCACGCCAATGCTCGTCGAGCAGGAGGCCAGCGTGCAGGTCCTTGATCCCGGCGCTTCGCCGGTTGAGGACTGACGCCAGCGGACGACTTTCGTCGAGCTTGTTGAGAATGATGCTGAGGCGGCTGACCCACTGCTCGAGTCCCGCCCCTAGATGCGGGGAGCCGAGGTAGAAGACGTGGCGTAGCGTCGATATCCATGAATGGCTCTTCTGCTGTGCGTAGTGGCACGCGCTGCGGGCAACGAGGCCACCCATCGAGTGGCCCACGAGAATCAACTCGGCGACGGAAACAGGCCAGGCGGCAATGACATCGTCGAGGAGGGTGGTGAGGTGCCCACCGTTCTCAGAGATGTGCAGGCCGGTGTTGTAGCGCAGATAGACAGGCGTGTAGCCGAGGTCGTGTGCGAGCCGGGAACCATAGGTGGCATCGGTTCCGCCGCCGTGGCGATCGGCGTGCAGCCTCCACGACTCCTCGGTTTCGCCCAGGCCGTGAACGAAGACCGCCACCTTCGAGGTCGCATCGGGGAAGGCAGCTTCGAGGGCGTTCCGCCGAGGCGCGACGTCTTCTCGGGCACGCCTGACGGCCATTGGGATCGCCAACGGGCTGCCGTGGTCGGCAAGCTCGTCGCCCAAGGTGGCATTCAGGATTGCCAATGCCAGGTTGCTCCGGGAGGTCGACTCGGCTGAAAGTGCTGAGCCGGCCACGACGGCGGCAACCTCGCTGACGGCTGTACCAGCGACCAGGCCAGCCCCGCGGATCACGCCGTAAACGCCGGCAGCGATGCCGTCGTGGACAAGTCGGGCGGGGAGGCTGGCGGGAGTGGTGAATGCGAACACCCGGGCTGCGACGGCGCGATGCACCTGCTGGACGTGCGAGACCGTGTCCACCACAGTCCGCGTCGCCAATTTCCCGATCGCCCGTGCCTCCTCAGGCTTCATCGTTCCCCCCAAAAACAGCCCTGATCGTGCCAGTCTGGCACTCGGTGCTCGGACCCTGCTGGATGCTCGGCTAGAGTCAGCCGTCGTCCGGAGGATCCGAAGGCCGTTCAAAGCGCCGCGTCCTTCGTTACTTCGAGGAGCTGGAGGTGCTCTTGGGTTGAGCCAACGCCTCGCCGGTTGCCGTGGCCGATGAGGGGGTGCCCCAACGCCACCAGTACGGCGGACCAAGGGGGCCGCGCTTCTCCGGGCAACGTGGCGTGCCAGACGGCCCGGAAACGCCTGGTGAGGTCACCCCCTCACCGAACCGGTGGCGCCAGCACCCGACCGCAAACGCCCTCGGCCGCGAATACAGCTCGGGTTGCCAACGGCTAGGGGCTCACTGCTCCCACGCGTTGAGACTGGCCCGGATGGATGCACAGGGGGCTCGGGATCCCCGAGTACGGGTCGACCACTCACGGCGCAATCCCGCACCGGAAGCTCATCGGGATCGGCACTTCCCGGTGGGCCACCTTCCCACAATCAGCGGTTCTTCTTCCGGGAGGACATCATAGGAACCATGGATGGCGATGACGAGCGGAACCCCCCCACTGATAACGGTCTGCGTTGGCCACAGGGGCGTCTTAGATGGATAAACGGCATGACCGGCTCCATCATTGCGTTTGCGATTGGAGCAGTTTTCTTGGCAGGAGGGATCTACGGCTTTGCTGAGCATTCGGCACCGAGCGTGTCGCAGACGGTCGATTGGCCCGATTGGCTCTGTACCGCTTGGCTCATCATCGGTGTGGTCTTTCTCGGCTTGCTCGTCATGAAGACCATGAGGCGCATGAGGGCAAGGAGAAGCCGACAGCGACACACCGGGCGATAATGCCCGGTTCTGTGCGGCTACCGGCAGCCGGACTCTCGAGTCGACCCGAGCTATATCACGCAGACTCGTCGATGGTGTTGGTCAAAGCCGTTTAACCCGTTCTCTTGCGGATACTCGCCTTTGGTGGCTGCATCCTGGGCTTGGGCGCTTGGGCGCTTGGGCGCTTGGGCGCTTGGGCGCTTGGGCGCTGGGGCGCTGGGGCGCTGGGGCGCTGGGCTGTGGGGCTGTGGGGCTGTGGGGCTGTGGGCTCAGTTTCCGAAGTCCCAGCTCTCCCCGGTTTCGTAGCGATGCACGACGTGCTTGGCGATGAGGATCTTGTGGACCTCGTCGGGACCATCGGCGAGCCGCAGGGTGCGCGCTCCCATGTACATTGCCGCCAGCGGCAGGTCATTGGACACGCCGGCTGCGCCCCACACCTGGATGGCGCGATCGGCCACCCGGCTGTAGGCGGCGGGAACGAAGACCTTGATGGCCGAGATATCGGTACGAGCTGACCCGTCATCCTGGTCGATTTTCTCGGCCGCGTGGATCGTCATGAGGCGAGCGGCCTGGATATCGACATAGCTGTCGGCGATGAACCCCTGGATGAACTGCTTGTCCTTTAGGAGCCCGCCGTGGACGTTGCGTGCACAGGCACGCTCGACCATGAGGTCAAAGGCCCGCCACATCTGACCAACCGAGTTCATACAGTGAAAGATGCGGCCTGCTCCGAGACGGTCCTGGGCGGCCTGGTGACCCTGTCCGACCTGCCCCAGGGCGTTGTCAGCGGGCACTCGGACGTTGTCGTAGATCACTTCGCAGTGGTCGGAGGTGTTGCGCCCCCAGATCCCGATGCCCCGAACGATGTTGACGCCCTTGGCATTCGTGGGGACGATGATCTGGACCATCTGGCCGGTGTCATGCTCGGCGCCAGGCTCGCTGACCCGGCACATAACGATGAAGAAGTCGGCGGCGATGCCGTTGGATGTGAACCACTTGTGGCCGTTGATGACCCACTGGGCGCCCTCAAGCACCGCGCTGGTGTCGAGCGACCGGGGGTCGGACCCGGGGTTGTGGGGTTCTGTCATCGAGAAGCCCGACTCCATCGACCCGTCGATCAGGGGGAGCAGCCACTTCTGCTTCTGCTCATCGGTGCCGTACTTGACGAGGATCGTCTGGTTGCCGGAGTTCGGTGCGACCACACCGAATAGTGACGCCGCTCCGATGGCGTAGGCGAGTACCTCGTTCATATATGCGTGGGCGAGGAAGTCGAGGCCCATCCCGCCGTACTCTTGCGGGAGGTGCGGAGCCCACAGTCCGGCCTCCCACACGCGCTGCTTGATCTCCTCCCTGAGTTGGAGCGCCTCGCGACGCTCGTGTTGAGGGACGTCACCCTCGCGGTGCAGGTTCCACAGCTTCGCCTCGTTGGGAAGGATTGCGTCGTTGACGATCTCGGCCGTCCGCACGCGGATGTCATTGATCCGATCGTCGAGCGTGGGGATGGGCTTCACGTTCATCACCGTGGTGGGGAGCCTTTCGTTGCGCGAAACACTACGCCAATGCCATGACGCCTCCATGAGGCACCCCAACCCGCCTTCCATGGCTCCGAGGAACCACGATGGATAAGGACGAGATAGCACTCAATTGAAGCGCGAAAACGGCGCCACCTGGTTGAACGAGAAGAGCGGCCCCCATAGTGGGCCGCTCTTCAGAGACGCTCAGTCTGGCTGGCCCGCCAGTCTGGCGTCGTCTTCGCCAATCAGCTGACTTGGCGAGACCCGGATTTGTCATCCGTAACTCTCAGTGTGTCATGGCGCGATGCCAGCTAGGAAGAGTCCAAAGTCCCATTCGTTCCTTTTCAGGATCGTGGCAGAAGCTCGAAGTGCGTCCGAGCTAGATCGCCGGCTCTCGGTCCCGCTGGTCACGCGCAGACAGCTCGGCAATGCCGGTAACATCGTGCCCTCGGTGCTCTTGAATGACCGCGCCCCCATCCGATATCCCGCAGGTTTCGTCATTTGCGACGACTCTGAATGTTCACTCATCGGAGACTGAACGAGTTCAGCCCGGTTTTCGATAATGGATTGAGAGTCGACACTTGTGTGTCCGAGCGATCGGACATCATTTTCACCGTTTCACCAGGGAAAATGATGTAATAAGGACCACGAGTGGAGCTGACGAGTGGAGCTGACCGGACTCGAACCGGCGACCTGCTGGTTGCAAACCAGCTGCTCTACCAACTGAGCTACAGCCCCGCCACCGCGGTACAGGCTAGATGAGGTCTGACGTCGGCCGGCCTCCGCCCCCGTCGTCCGGAGGGTGCCGATGCGCTGGGTAACGTGGTCGGCGATGCCCGCACCCGTGGCCGAGCCCGAGCCGTCGCGCACACTCGTCTTCGACGGGTGCTTCAACTTCCGGGACCTCGGTGGGTACCCGACGGCCGACGGCCGACGGACCCGCTGGCGCCGGTCTGTTCCGGGCCGACGGCCTGAGCCGCCTGACCGAGAACGACCTGGCCACCCTGGCCACGCTGGGCGTCGTCACCGTCATCGACCTGCGGACCGACCTCGAGGCCGACACCCAGGGCCGCTTCCCGCCGGACAGGGCCGGCGTCACCTACCACCACCTCCCGCTCACCGACACCCTGCCCGGTGAGGAGGAGTCGGCGGACTGGGATCGCGCCGCCTTCGTCTCGGAGCGGTACCTGGCCATGTTGTCGGAGGGGACGGCCACGGTGTCCGACGCCATCGGGCTACTGGCCGACCCCGCCCGCCGACCCGCCGTCTTCCACTGCTCCGTGGGCAAGGACCGCACCGGTGTCCTGGCCGCCCTCGTCCTCGGTTTCCTCGGTGTCCCCGACGACGTGATCGTGGACGACTACGCGCTCAGCTACGACGCCATGCTCCGGATCCTGGCCCACCTGAAGGAGCGCTACCCGGAGTCCGGCGAGATCGTCGAGCGCTACCGACCGGTCATCCTGTCGGCCGAGCCCGGCCTCGATGGCCGGCTTCGTGGCCGGGGTGCGCCGGACCTACGGTTCCTTCGACGACCTGGCCGACCTCCCTCGGCGTCACCGCCGAGGTCGATCGGCTGCGGGCCGAGGTCCTCGAGAGCGCCTGAGGATCTCTCAGCGGGTGATCTCGTCGATGCGGGCCATGACCCCGGCGTCGAGCAGGGGAATGACGTCCAGGGACTTCATGTTCTCCTGCGACCTGCTCGACCCGGCTGGCCCCGGTGATCACGGTGGAGACACGCGGGTTCTTCGTGCACCAGGCGATCGACAGCTGGGCCAGGGTGCACCCGAGCTCGTCGGCCACCTTCTGCAGGCCCCGGACCTTCTCGTTGCGGTCGGGATCGGTGAGCGTCCCCTGCAGCCACTCGTAGCCGGGCAGCGCCCCCCGGCTCCCCTCGGGCACCCCGTCGAGGTACTTGCCCGTCAGCAGCCCCGAGGCCAGCGGGCTCCACGTGGTGAGGCCGAGACCGAGGTCGCGGTAGAGCCGGTCGTACTCGAACTCGACCCGCCCCCGCCACAGGATGTTGTACTGCGGCTGTTCCATCACCGGCTTGTGCAGGTGGTGGCGCTCGGCGATGTCCCAGGCCGCCCTGATCTCGTCGGCCGTCCATTCCGACGTCCCCCAGTACAGCGCCTTCCCGGCGCTGATCATGTCCGACATGGCCCACACCGTCTCCTCGATCGGAGTGGCCGGGTCGGCCCGGTGACAGAAGACGAGGTCCACGAAATCGAGACCGAAGCGCTCGAGCGAGCCGTCGATCGCCTGCGACAGGTACTTCCGATTGAGCGTGTTCCGCATGTTCGGGCTGTTGTGGATCCCCCAGAAGAGCTTGGTCGAGATCACGTAGCTGTGACGGGGCCAGCCGATGCCGGGCGATGGCCCGGCCCATGATGCTCTCGGACTTCCCGGCCTCGTAGCCCTCGGCGTTGTCGAAGAAGTTGACCCCGGCGTCGTGGGCGGCGGCCAGGCAGTCGGCCCCCAGCCCCTCGTCGAGCTGCGGACCGAAGGTGACCCACGAGCCGAACGACAGCACGCTCACCTGCAGTCCGGAACGGCCCAGTCGTCGGTAAGGCATCTCCATGGTCTCGGGCTCCTTCACGGCTCGGTCCTTCGGACGGCCCGACTCTACGGGGGATGACAGCCGACTGTCGTCCGGGGAACGGTCGCCGCGGTCGGTGCCACGGTGGATCAGTCGAAGACCTCGCCACCGTTCACGTCGACGGCCTGCCCCGTCATCCCCGACGCCAACGGTGAGGCCAGGAAGACCACGGCGCCGGCCACGTCCCCGTCGGTGGGGATGGCCCCGAGTGCCATCGGGGCCGTGATCTCGTCGATGACCTCCTGCTCGGGGATCCCACGCTGATCGGCCATCATCTTCACGTAGAACTCGACCTGGGGGCCCCACATCCAACCGGGAAGGACCGAGTTCACCCGGATCCCGTAGCGCCCGAGCTCGGAGGCGAGCACCCGCGCGGCGACCAGGAGTCCACCCTTGGACACGGCGTAGCCGCCCTGGAGCATCGTCGGCTTCCGGATGACCATCGAGTTGACGAAGACGATGGCCCCGCCGCCGGCCTCCTTCATGGGATCGACCACCGCTTTGGCCACCTGCAGGTTGCCGAACAGGTTGACCTCGGTCAGCCTCCGCCACTCGTCCAGGTCGACCTGGCGGAACGACTGGAAGACGTCCGATGCGTAGGCGTTGTTCACCAGGGCGTCGATCCTCCCGAATTCGGCCACCGCCGCCGCCGCCAGGGTGTCGCACTGGGCCCGGTCGGTGACGTCGGTGGGGACGACCACGGCGCGCCGGCCGAGCGCCTCGACCTCGGCCGCCACCGCCTCGAGGATCTCCCGGCGCCGGGCCGCCAGCACCAGGTCGGCACCCTGGCGTGCCGCGGCCAGGGCCACCTGCCGGCCCAGGCCCGGCCCCACGCCCGAGATCACGCACACCTTGTCCTCCAGGATCACCCGCACCTCCCTCTCCGTCGGCGACACGGTCACCGCCGGCGCCACAGTGGCCGTCGCCGCCATGCCTTGTCCAGGCGCCGGGTTCCCGGCCGACGGTGGCCCTCTGTCCCCGGTGTTGTCTCCGGGGGCGCGCCGGTCGGACGCTCGATCGGTATCGTCCCTGGTCACAGCGATGTCCACCGGTTCGGTGACGGACCGTGAGGCCCGGAAATTGATACGACGGACCCTTGTCACGGAAGGCGGGCCGGGTGATGCTTACAACAGCGGCGTCACCAGGAGAAGGGCACCTCCATGACCACCGATCCGGTCCCGGACTTCGGTTACGAGTTCTCGACCCACACCCGGCTCATCGAGATGGCCCGGGAGCTCCCCCCATCGCCAACAAGGGGCACCATCCCCGTCTGAGCGATGCCGCCTCCACCCTCCTCGAGGCCTTCGTCCGCCACGCCGAGGACGAGCGTTTCCTCGTCCTCCGGCTCCCGCCGTTCACCGCCCGGCTCGTCGAGAACGGCCAGCAGCGGGTGGTGGACCGGCTCGTCTCCCTCGTCCTCGAGGCCGATCTGGCCGAGCAGCCGTGCCGGTGCTCGGAGCTGGCCGAGGAGGTGGCCTCGCTCATCGAGATGCAGATCGTCTCCGAGGAGTGGGACCAGTTCGGAGGCTGACGGCCCGCCCCGGACCGCCACCTCCGGCCGCTCCTGGTCGGGCTGCCGGGATTTGAACCCGGGACCTCCACGTCCCGAACGTGGCGCGCTAACCAAGCTGCGCTACAGCCCGTTGTCCCGACGGTCCGGTGCCCACGACCGGGCCCGGACCACCGATGAACCATCCGATGGTACTGCCTAACCCGGCGTCCCCGACCCCCGTCGGGGCATCTCAGGCCCGGTGGCGGAAGCGTCCGGCGCCGCCCGCCGTCTCAGGATTCGCTGTCGCCGCTACCCGTCGGGGCCACCTCGGCCGACTGCACGACCACCTTGGCCACCCGTCGGCGGTCCATCTCCGCCACCCGTAGCTCCCACCCGTCGAAGGGGACCTTCTCGCCCTCTTCGGGGATGTGGCCGAAGACGTCGAAGAGGTAGCCACCCAGGGTCACGTACTCGCCCTCGGGAAGGTCGATCCCGATCTGCTCGCGGACGTCGTCGATGCTGGCGCTCCCGTCCACCAGCCAGCGGGTCTGGTCGACGCGGATGATGTCGGGTTCGCCGCCCCGGTCGAACTCGTCGCGGAGATCGCCGACGAGGGCGGAGAGGAGGTCCTTCACCGTGAGCACACCGGCCACCCCGCCGTACTCGTCGACCACCACGGCGAAGGCCCGCCGGTCGCGGCGCATGTCCGACAGGACGTCGAGGACCAACCGGGACTCCGGGACCAGGTAGGGCTGGCGCAGCCGGCGCGAGATGTCGAGGGGCGAGGGCTTGTCGTCGCCACCCTCGCCACCGTTGCGGCTGTCGATCTCCCACCCCGTCCGGAACAGGTCGTTCACGAAGAGGACGCCGATCAGGTGATCGAGGTCGTCGTCGTAGACGGGGAAACAGCTGTGCCCCGACGTCCGCACCCCCCGGGCCACGTCGGCGGCGTGGACGGGGATGGGGAGTCCGACGACGTCGACACGCGGGGTCATCACCTCGCGCACCGACGTGTCGCGCAGGTCCTCGAGGGCGGAGAGGATGAGCCGCTCCTGGTCCTCCTCGAGGACGTGGTCGCCGCGCGGCGACCCCTTATGTGGAGGGCGGTTCTCGGCGGACCGTTGTCGGCGACGCAACACGTCGAGGACGGCGGGGGCTCAGGCGCCGTCGGTGGTGGAGGCGACCGCCATCGGCTCGTCCGACCCGGTCACGGGGTCGTCCGAGCCGGCCACATGCAGGGGGACGGGCTGGAAGGACTCGTCGTGGTAGGTCCCACCGTCGAGGAGCGCCTTCGCCGCCCGCCGGATCCGCATCGGGTCGAGGGGCTTCACGACGAAGCCCTCGGCGCCCGAGCGCCGGGCCAGAAAGACGTCGGCCCGCCGGTCGAGCAGCATCAGGACGGGGACGTGGGGCAGGTTCCCGTAGGACTCCTCGAGATGGAGCTCGGAACAGACGGCCATGGCCCCCATGTTGCCCATCTGCAGGTCGACGACGAGAAGATCCGGTTCGTGGTCGTGGACGGCGGCGGGGACGGCGTGACCGGTGTGGACCTCGATCACCTCGACGCCGGGGGCCCCGACCACCGCCGCCACCTCCTGGCGCACCGAAGCGGCATCGCTGGCCACCAGGATCGTCGACACGCGGGTCAGGCTAACCCGCTCGTCCGCAGCCGACCACATACCTTCACCGACGTCCTACCCTCACCGACGTCCTACCCTCACCGACGTCCTACCCTCACCGACGTCCTACCCTCACCGACGTCCCGACGCGAAGACGTGGTCGGCGACGAGGCCGAGTCCGTCGACATCGGTCACGTCGATGTCGAGCAGCGGGACGCGCGCCACGGGGGAGGGGGCCACCTGCGCCACCAACGCCGCGCAGGCCGCCTCCTCGCGCTCGTTCACCGCCTGGTAGTTCCGCAGATTGTCGATCAGGCCGGCCAGGGCGCTCCCGGGCGGTGCCGCCGGGAACGGCCCCGTCGGGCCGAAGGCCGGGTGGACGCGGTTCACCACCAGGCCCTCGACGGCCAGACCGGTCTCGTTGAGCCGGTCGGCGAACCAGCCGGCCTCCTCCACCGTGTCGCCGCGCGGGGAGGTCACGAGGACGAACGCCGTCGTCGTCCGGGCCAGGAGGCGGCGCATGTCGTCGGCCCGCACCCGGAAGCCCTCCTCCATCCCCTCGAAGGCCTGGAAGAAGGCCACGGCGTCGTGGACGATCTCGGTTCCCGCCACCTTGGAGATCGTCCGCAACAGGGCCTGGGTGGCCACCGAGACGGCCCGCAGGTAGGCCCGGGTGGGCATGAGGAGCATCTGGAAGAGCCGGTGCCCGAGGAACCGGGTCAGCCGCCGCGGGGCGTCGAGGAAGTCGAGGGCGTTGCGGGTGGGAGGGGTGTCCACCACGATCAGGTCGAAACCGCCGTCGTGGGCCAGCTCGTAGAGCTTCTCCATGGCCATGTACTCCTGGGTGCCCGACAGGGCGCCGCTCAGGTTGCGGTAGATCCGGTTCTCCAGGATCCCCTCGGCCTGCTCGGCCGAGGGCGCGTAGCGCCGGACGAGGTCGTCGAAGGTGCCCTTGGAGTCGAGCATCAGGGCCCAGAGCTCACCGGTCCACGGACCGTCGATCCGCCGGGCCGAGTTGGTCAGGTTGGTCAGGCCCAGCGCGTCGGCCAGCCGCCGGGCCGGGTCGATGGTCACCACGCAGGCGCGCCGGCCCCGCCGGGCCCCTTCCAGGGCGAAGGCGGCCGAGATGGTGGTCTTCCCCACCCCCCCCGATCCGCAGCAGACCACGATGGAACGCTCCTCGACCAGGTCCGAGATGGCCGGGGGGCCGGCCGGGACGGTCACGGCACCGGACCCCGGCCCGACCCCGGCGAGCCCTGTACCGCCCGCCGCGGCCCGGCGGGCGTCTCCCGGGCCCCCTGTCCCCCCGGGCCGGGGGCGGGGGAGGCCGGTTCGGCACCGTAGGCCTCGACGGCGGCGGCCAGGGCGTCGGCGATGGTGGCGATGTCCCCCGGTCCGATCGTGTCGCTGAAGACGAACGGCGCCTGGAGCTGGTGGAGGGGCAATTCCTCGGCCAGCCGTCTGCGCTGTCCCTGTTGGAGCTGGAACCGCCGGTCCCGGAACCGGGCGGCGGCGGCCAGCCCGGCCACCTGGTCGTCGGTCAGGGTCACCCCCACCTGGCGGGCGGCGGCGGCGGGGTCCTCGGTGAGCCACGGTTCGTCGGGCAGGCAGGCGTTCACGATCACGGGCCCGAGGGTCAGCCCCACCCTGTCCTCGAGCTGGTAGGCGGCCTCGATGACCTCGTTCACCGGCATCTCCTCGGGCAGGGTCACGAGGGCCACCTGGCAGCGGTCGGGGTCGGTCAGGAGCTCGACCACGTCGGCCGCCTGGGCCCGCACGGGACCGGACCGGGCCGCGTCGAGCAGGCCCCGGGCCGAGGAGAGGAAGGTCATGGCGTGGCCGGTGGCCGGGGCGTCGACCAGGATCAGATCGGCGTTCGCCTCCCGTTCGAGCTGCTTGATCTTGCCCAGGACGAGGATGTCGCGGATGCCCGGGATGGCCGTGGCCACGACGTCGAGAGCCCCGGAGGAGACGAGCCGCTTGGAGATCCTCCCCATCCCGTGGTCGGCCAGGTACTCGAGCAGCGCGTCGTCGGGGGTGATCCGCCGGGCGTGGACCGTCCCGTGCCCCCTCCTGTCGGTCTCCGCCGTCGGTGCCGGGCCGTTCCCGCCGGGAGCCGGGGTGGCCCGGGCCGGTGTGACCAGGGCCGGGGTGGCCAGGGCCGATCGGTCGTAGCAGAGGGGACCCGACCCCCCGAAGGCGGCGGTGACGCCCGGTTTGCCCTCGAGCTCCACCACCAGGACGTCGAGCCCGACCTCGGCCGCCATCCGGGCCAGGGCGGCGGTGATGGTGGTCTTCCCGACGCCGCCCTTGCCGGCGACGACCAGCACCCGGCTCTGGCGGCAGAACGCGGCGATGTCCATCCGCGGCCGAGCGTAACCGTCGCGCCTCCCCCGACCGCCGGGACCGCGTAGAGAGGTCGTCAGGTCACGGTCTGGCGGTTCACAGGTTCGTCGGAATCCCTGCTCAGACCCCTTGTCCGGGAAACCGGGCAGGAGTAGCGTCACCGTCCGGGAGGGGGAGTGTCGACTCAGACTTTGGAAGAGATGTGGCAGGCGCGGGCGGCCTGCAGGGGGCCGCAGGCAGCGGTCTTCTTCCCGCCCACGCACGCCGAGCGCAAAGAGGAGAAGCAGGCCCGCGAGACGTGGGCCAAGGCCATCTGCTCGACCTGCGTCGTTCGACGGGACTGCCTCGAGTACGCCATCAGGATCCGTGAGCCGCACGGGATCTGGGGCGGGATGAACGAGGTGGAGCGCAAACAGGTCCTGGAACGACGCGCCGGCTGAGGGGACCGGCGCGCACCCCGGGCTCACAACCCGAGGCGGCTGGCTCCGGCGCGCACCCCCGCCGACCGGCAGACGCGGACCGGGGTCTCGTCCGTGGCGGCGCAGACGGCGGCGGTGAGCTCGTTGGCGGCGCCCAGGATGGCCTGGGCCACGGGGCTCGTCGGATCGGAGAGGTCGGTGGCGATCTGGGCCATCGAGACCCCCTGGAGCGCACCGGGCGAGAACCCGATGCCGGCGCCCTCGACCAGGACCCGGTTGCCGATGTCGATGAAGGGCAGCGTCGCCACTGCGCCGGACCGGCCGGTCCCGGCGGAGCCCGGACCCGAGCCGTACCGCGTCATGAGGGCCTGGGCCAGCGCCCGGGGCGGTGCAGCAGCGCGAACCCGGCCGGCACCATCGAGTCGAGGGTCGGGCCGTACTCCTCCACGGCGGACCACGAGACGAAGCGGCTGCGGTAGCCGGCCCCGTCGAAGCTGAAGGTCTGGATCCCGGGGAAGGCCTCGGCCCCCGACGACGAGGTCGCCCCCAGATGGTCGAACGTCCCGAAGCGGCTGAGGGCGACGACGAGGGCCCACCGTGCCGCCGCGCGAGTAGGGGCAGAACTCCGAGCCCACGTAGACGACGGCGGGGCGACCGTCGACGACCAGGGCCGGTTGTCCCGACAGCACGACCGGCGCGGGGCCGTCGGGGGCGGGGGCCCCCACCGTGTCGAGGACCGACACCGGCACGGTGGCCGCCGCCTGGACGACCGACGCCGGCGCCGGGGCCACCGGCGGGGGGACGACCGCCGTCGTCCCCCGGGTCACCTTGACCACCAGGAGGACGACCACGATCACCAGGACCAGGACGACGAACGCCCACGTGACCAGGGCCATCGGCGCGCGCCGGACGGGGACGGCCACGGCCGGGCCGTCGTTCGGTGCGCTGCCCGGCGTTGACGTCATCGTCGAGGGCTCCCCGGTCGGGGTCATGGAAACGGTCGGAAACGGTCGGAAACGGTCGCCGCACCGGTGGGTCCGGACCGAGCCGGGAGCCTACTGGCCGATCCACTGCCGGTAGCCTGCGGTCGGTGCCCGACTCCTCCCCAGCCCCCGCCGCCCCGGTGGCGGCCCGGGACGCGGCGACGATCATGCTCGTGCGCGACGCCGGGGGACCAGGGGGGCCGGCCCTCGAGGTCTGCATGCTCCGGCGCCATCTCAACTCCGACTTCGTGGGCGGCGCCTACGTCTTCCCGGGCGGGAAGGTCGACGAGGCCGACCGGACGGCCGGCGCCGAAGAGGCCTGCGTGGGCCGGTCCGACGCCGCCGCCTCCGAGATGCTGGGCACGGAAGGCGGAGGCCTCGCCTTCTGGGTGGCGGCCCTGCGCGAATGCTTCGAGGAGGCCGGTGTCCTTCTCGCCTATCCGGCGGGGACCGATCCGGGGGGCGCCCTCGTCGACGTCACCGATCCGTCGGTCCGCCGCTCGCTGGCCGCCCGTCGGCTCGAGCTGAACGCCGGGACCGTCGGGTTCCTCGATCTCTGCCGGTCCGAGGGCCTGCGCCTGGCCGTCGACAGGGTCCACTACTTCAGCCACTGGATCACACCGGAACCGGCACCCAAGCGCTACGACACCCGGTTCTTCGTCACCGCCCTGCCTCCGGGCCAGGTCCCCATCCACGACGACCACGAGACGACCGACACCGTCTGGGTCCGGCCGTCCGAGGCCCTCGAGCGGGCCCGGGCGGGGGAGTTCGACATCATCTTCCCGACCATCAAGAACCTCGAGGCCATCTCCCGGTTCTCCACCAGCGACGAGCTCCTGGCGGCGGCGGCCGCCGTCGAGCGCGTCCCCACCGTGCTCCCCCGGGTGGTGGCCGACGAACGGGGATTCCGGATCCTGCTCCCCGGCGACCCCGGCTACGACGAGGCCGTGGCGGCGGCGCCCACCGGGGCGCCGGCGTCGCCCTCCGACGTGGGCGCCATCATCCGGACCATCGGGGCCGACGGCCGGGGCGGCGCCCGCCCTTGAGCCCGCGGCCACCGCTCGACCCGGCGGCCGCGGCCGAGGCGGGTCGCCCGGTGGCGCTCTCCGAGCGGGTGGTCCGGCTCACGGCACCGAACCCGGGGATGATGACCGGTCCGGGGACCAACAGCTATCTGGTGGGCGGTCCCGGACGGGACGACCGGGTTGGTCGTCGTCGATCCCGGTCCCGACGACGAGGGCCACGTCCGGGCCCTGGCCGACCTGGGGGAGGGCCGGATCCGGTGGATCGTCGTCACCCACACCCACCCCGACCACTCGCCGGGGGCGGCCCCTCTGGCCGCCCTGACCGGGGCCGAGGTGATCGGCTTCGGCGCCCGCGACGGATTCGAGCCCGACCGGGCCGTCTCCGACGGCTTCACCTTGGCGGGGGACGGTTTCTCGCTCCGGGCGCTGCACACCCCCGGGCACGCGTCGAACCACCTGTGCTGGTTGCTCGCCGAGGAGCGGATGCTCTTCTCCGGTGACCACGTCATGGGGGGGTCGACGGTGGTGATCTCGCCGCCCGACGGCGACATGGCCCGGTACCTCGACAGCCTCCGTCGTCTGCTGGTCCTCGAGCCGCCCCTGGCCACCATCGCCCCCGGCCACGGTCCCCTCCTCGTCGATCCCGCCGCCACCGTCGACGACGTGATCGCCCACCGCCTGGAGCGGGAGGCGGGTGTGGTCGGGGCCCTGCGCCGGGCCGGTCGGGCCACCGTCGACGAGCTCCTCCCCGACGTCTACGCCGACGTCCGCCACGAGCTCCTGCCGGTGGCCCGCTTCTCGCTGTGGGCCCATCTGCGCAAGCTCGTCGACGACGGGCGGGCCCGGTCGACCGATCCCGACGACATCGCCGCGTCCTGGGCGGCGGCCCCGTAGGAGGTCGCCACCGGGCCGCGGTCGCCACCGGGGTCGGTCGTGGCCGGGGCCGTCGCGACGGGGGCGGTCGCGACGGGGGCGTCGCTACCGGGGCGGGGTGGCCCGTTCGGCCGGCGGGGTGAGGGCCAGCTCCACCTTCTCGAGCATCCGGGCGGTGCAGCCGGCCGTCTCGACCACGGGGGCGACGTCGTCCACGATGGCGGTGGCCAAGGCGTCGAAGGCGTCGGCCAGCGGACCCGTGCCCAGCGCCACCGGGTCGCCGGAGTCACCGGCGGCCGCCATGTCGGGGTGGAGGGGGACGCTGCCCACCAGGGGGACGCCGATCTCGGCGGCGAGACGTGAGCCGCCCCCTTCGCCGAAGAGCGCGTAGCGGGTGCCGTGGTCGCAGGTGAAGGTCGACATGTTCTCGATCACGCCGGCCACCCGGAGATGTCCCTTGCGCGCCATGTCGGCGGCGCGCGACGCCACCTTCTGGGCGGCCAGGGGAGGGGTGGTGACGACGAGGACCTCGGTGCGCGGGAGCATCCGGGCCAGACCCATCTGGACGTCACCCGTCCCGGGGGGCATGTCGATGAGGAGGTAGTCGATCTCGCCCCAGCGGACGTCCTCCAGGAACTGCTGGACGGCGCGGTTCAAGATGAGGCCGCGCCACATGATGGCCGTGTCCTCGTCGGCCAGGAAGCCCATCGAGACCACCTTCAGACGGCCCTCTCCCACGGGCAGCTCCAGGGGGACGATCTTGCGGGCCTCGTTGGCGCGCAGCTCGCCGGTCATGCCGAGCATGCGGGGGACCGAGAAGCCCCAGATGTCGGCGTCGAGGAGACCGATGGTGAGGCCACGCCGGGCCAGGGCCACGGCCAGGTTGACCGTCACCGAGGACTTCCCCACCCCGCCCTTGCCCGACGAGACGGCCAGGACCCGCGCCACCGGGGGGATGTCGGTGGCGACGGCCCGGTCCTCCTGGGCCTTGTGCCGGGCCCGGTCCATGAGGGCGCCGCGTTCGGCCGGCGTCATCTCGCCCAGGGTGACCCGGACGGCGGTCACGCCGGGGAGGCTGCCCACCCGGCCCTCGACGTCGGCCCGCAATTGGGTGCGCAGGGGGCAGCCGGCGATGGTGAGGGCCACCTCGACGTCGACCTGGCCGTCGTCGGCGACGGCCACGTCGCGGACCATCCCGAGGTCGACGATGTTGTCCCCGAGCTCGGGATCGATGACGCCGAGAAGAGCGGCGCGGACCGACGCCACGGCGGGCGGGGGCGTGCGGTCGGTCACGGTCCGATGGTACCGGTGGGCTAGGTTCTTCCGGCCCGGCGGCCGATCTCCGAGTGGGGTCGGGTACACTTCCAGGCACGGATGCGCGCCCACGGGCCGCCGATGCTCGTGCGCTAGCCGAGCGGGATCACAGGAGGCACGGCCGTGACCACGATGACCGGGATCAGCATCAAGAGGAAGCCGGATCCGATCACGCTGTCGGACGACGCCGTGGCCAAGGTCACCGACCTCCTGGCCCAGGAGGGCAACGACGCCCTGGCCCTGCGGGTGGCCGTCCGCCCCGGCGGGTGCTCGGGCTACAGCTACGAGATGTTCTTCGACTCCGAGACCGCCTCCGACGACATCGTGCGCGAGTTCGGCACCATCAAGGTGGTGGTCGACGCGGCCAGCGCCGAGCTGCTGTCGGGTTCCACCCTCGAGTACTCCGACGGCCTCCAGGGCGCCGGGTTCCACATCTCGAACCCCAACGCCTCCCGCACCTGCGGGTGCGGCTCCTCGTTCAGCTGAGCCCACCGCCCCGGGCGCCGGTGGCGGCGACGGTGGTGACGTTCACCCTCGACGGCGAGACGGTCGAGGTCGACGACGAGGGGATCACCCTCCTCGAGGCCCTGCGCGACCGTCTGGGGAAGCGGACCCCGAAGGACGGGTGCAGCCCCCAGGGACAGTGCGGGTGCTGCACGGTGTGGGTGGACGGCGCCGCCCGGGTGGCCTGCGTGACGCCCGTCCGCCGGGTCGCCGGCCGCCACGTGACCACCCTCGAGGGACTCGATCCCGAGGAACGCGAGGCCTGGGCCGGGGCGTTCACCGAGACGGGGGCGAGCCAGTGCGGTTTCTGCACCCCGGGGATCGTCATGCGCCTGGCGGCCCTGGGCCGGCGGTCGACGGTGGTCGACGAGAGCGCCGTCCGGACGGCGCTGCTGGCCCATCTGTGCCGGTGCACGGGCTGGTGCAGCATCCTCGAGGCGGCCCGCCGCGTCTACGGGGGGCCGACGCCGGCCACCGGCGGGCGACGCGATCTCGGCGCCGCCGGCCGCCGGGCCGAGATCGAGGGCGGCGCCCCCCAGGCGGTCGGGCCCCATGTCGCCCTCGGGGGCGGCGGGTTCGCCGACGACACGGCCCCGCCGGACGCCCTCGTCGCCGTCCCCGACGGTCTCGGCGGCTGGGTCGTGGCCGAGACGCTCCACGGGGCCCGGGCCCGGGCGGGGAAGGTGCCGGGACGGAACTCGACGGTGGCCGTCGGGCATCCGCTGGAGGTGGCGCCCGGCGAGTTCGCCCTGACGCTGCGGACGACGTTCATCGAGCCGGCCTACCTGGAGCCCGACGCCTCGTGGTGCCGGCCGGGGGCGGAGCCCGCCAGCCCGCTGGCCAACGGGGGCGCCTTCGGGGGGAAGCTCGCCTCGCCGGTGGCCGCCGCGGCGCCGTCGGCTGGCCGACGAGCACGGTCGGTGCGTCCGGGTCGTGATGGCCCGCGAGGACGTGGTCCGGACGGGGGCCAAGAGACCCCCGATCGCCGCCGGTCTCCGCCGCGACGGCAGCGGGATCCTGCGGGTGGCCAGGACGCCGGGCAGCGGATCCCTCGAGGACTGGGTGATGGCGGTGGGCTCGGTGGCGCCGGACCTGACCGTGGAGGAGGTCGCGGTGGCCGGACCGCCGGTCTCCCCGTCGCTGCGGGGGGCGGGGTGGGCCGAGGCGACGGTGCTGCTCGCCGCCCTCGAAGCGAAGCGTCTCGGCCGGGTGGGGCCCGGCCATCCGGTGACCGTCCACTCGGGCGACGGCGCCCGGGTGACGGCGGAGATCGCCACCGACGGGTCCGTGGCGGTGACGGTGGCCGCCGGCGAGGTGCTCGACGAGGTGGTCCTGCGGTCCTACGTGGTGGGTGCGACCCACCAGGCCCTCGGGTGGGTCCGCAGCGAAGGCCTGGCCGTCGACCCCGACGGGACCGTCCTCGATCTCACCATCCGGTCGTTCGGGATCCTGACGGCGCGCGCCATGCCTCCGGTGACGGTGGTGGTGGAGGAGGGCCCCGGTCCGCCGGTGCGCGCCGCCGATGCCGTGCTGGCGGCGGTGGCCACCGCCGCATGGTCGGCCGCCGGGTTCCCCCCGGTCTGGCCCGTCGAGCGAGGAGGGACTTCATGAGCACTCCGGTCGGACCTTATGCCCCGGCGGTGCGCGCCGGGCCGTGGTTGGTGTGCTCCGGACAGATCGGCGTGCGGACCGGGTCCGGCGGTCCCGTCCTGGTCGACGGCGGGGTGGCCGCCGAGGCGCGCCAGGCGCTCGAGAACGTGCGGGTGCTGCTGCGCGGCCGCGGGCTCGGCTGGGACAGCGTGGTGAAGACGACGGTCTTCCTCGCCGACATGGCCGACTACGCGACGTTCAACGAGATCTACGTGGAGGCCATCGGCGACCACCGCCCGGCCCGGTCCGTGGTGGCCGTGGCCGGTCTGCCCCTGGGGGCCCTGGTCGAGGTCGAGGTCTGGGCCTACATCCCCCAGTGAGACGGCGCCGGGGGCGGGCCGGTTCAGCCACCCCCGGGACCCGGGGGCCGGGTCAGGGGGCCCAGGTGCCGTGCCCGAAGCGGTAGCCGACGGAGCGGACGGTCTCGATCAGGTGGGCGTGCTCCTCGCCCAGCTTGGCCCGCAGCCGCCGGACGTGGACGTCGACGGTGCGGGCGCCGCCGTAGTACTCGTAGCCCCAGACCCGGCTGAGAAGGGTCTCGCGGGTGAAGACCTTGCCGGGGCGGGCGGCGAGGAAGCGGAGGAGCTCGTACTCCATGAAGGTGAGGTCGAGGACGCGGCCGTCCACCGCCGCCTGGTAGGTCTCGAGGTTGAGGACGAGGGGGCCGTGCTCGATGAGCTCGGCGTGCAGGCCGCGGCCGGTGCGCCAGAAGAGATGGGCGAGACGGGCGGCGACCTCCTCCGGGGTCGCCGGGAGGACGCAGAAGTCGTCGAAGTGGTCCTCGCGCAGTTGGAGGTCGTCGATCTGGTGGGGCGAGACGATGAGCAGCAACGGGCGCAGCGGGACCTCGCGGGTGCGGACCAGCCGGCACAGGGCGAAGGCGCCGGCGGCGTCGGTGTCGGCACAGACGACGGCGCCGGCCCAGCCGTCCTCGGGCTCGTCTGACTGGGCGTGCTCGGCCCGGGCCAGCGCCTTCCACGGGTAGCCGGCGCGCTCGAGGGCGAGGCCCACCTCGGCCGGAAAAGGGTCGGGGAAGCACAGCAGAGACTCCATCGTGCTTCTCCTCCCCTCGTCTTCTCGATCGTCCCGATGGACCCGATTTTCCCGATGTGTCCCGATGTCCCGATGTGGCGATGTGGCGGTGTGGCGGTGTGGCGGTGTGGTTGCCCGCGACTAGAGCAGGGGCAGGTAGCGGTCGAGCTCGAACTGGCTGATGTGGGTCTTGTACGACGCCCACTCCGCCCTCTTGTTGCGGATGAACCACTCGAAGACATGTTCGCCCAGGGTCTCGGCCATGAGCTCCGAGCGCTCCATGTCGACGACGGCCTCGTTGAGGCTGCCCGGAAGGGAGCGGATCTGCTCGGCGGCGAGCTCCTCCGGTGTCATGGCGAAGAGGTTGGCGGCCGCCTCGCGCGGCAACTCGTAACCCTGCTCGATGCCTTTCAGGCCGGCGGCCAGCATGACGGCGAAGGCCAGGTAGGGGTTGCACGCCGAGTCGGGCGCCCGGTACTCGACGCGGGTGGACTCGATCTTGTTGCGCTTGACGAAGGGGACCCGCGCCAGGGCGGAGCGGTTGTTCCGGGCCCAGGAGACGTGGATGGGGGCCTCGTAGCCGGAGACGAGGCGCTTGTAGGAGTTCACCCACTGGTTGGTCACCGCCGTGATCTCGTGCGCGTGCCTGAGCAACCCGGCCATGAAGCGCTTGGCCACCACCGAGAGCCCGTCGGGGTCGTCGGCGTCGTAGAAGGCGTTGGTGTCGCCTTCGAAGAGCGACAGGTGGGTGTGCATCCCCGATCCCTGGACCCCGGCCAGGGGCTTCGGCATGAAGCTGGCGTGGATGCCGCGCCGTTGGGCCATCTCCTTCACCACCAGTCGGACCGTCATCACGGTGTCGGCCATGGTGAGGGCGTCGGTGTAGCGGAGATCGATCTCGTGCTGGCTGGGTGAGTCCTCGTGCTGGGCGTGCTCGACGGGAATGCCCATCTCCTCGAGGGTGAGGACGGTGCGCGTCCGGAGGTCGCTGGCCACGTCGCTGGCCGTGAGCTCGAAGTAGGAACCGGAATCGAGGGTGACCGGCGGATGGTCGGGGTCGGCGTCGGCGAAGTAGAAGTACTCGATCTCGGGTGCCGCGTAGAAGGTGAACCCCTGGTCCCGGGCCCGGTCGAGGGTGCGCCGCAGGGTGTGGCGGGGACAGCCCTCGAAGGGTGACCCGTCGAGGTTGAAGAGATCGCAGAAGACGCGGGCGACGGGGATGTCGTCGGGGTGCCAGGGCAGGAGCTGGAAGGTCTTCGGATCGGGGCGGGCCAGGACGTCGGACTCCTGGACCCGGCTGAAGCCGTCGATGGCCGAACCGTCGAAGGTCATCCCCTCCTCGAGGGCGTTCTCGAGCTCCGCCGGGGTGATGCTGAACGTCTTGGCCGTGCCGAGGACGTCGGTGAACCAGAGCTGGACGAACCGGATGGCCCGTTCCTCGACCGTCCTCAGGACGTACTCCTGCTGGCTTCTCATCCCGCCTCCGCTCGTGTCCCGTCTGAGAGACCTCGGCTGCCTGGCCGGAACGACCGGCAGGTAGCGTCGTCCCACCAGTGTCGCAGGCCCCCGAAGGGGGGGTGCGCCCGTTCACACGCCGTTCACAGATGGGCAACGCAGACGAAACCGGTCGGTGCCACGATGTGGCCCAGGTGCCAGCCGCCCCGGCGGGCCAGCGCGCCGAGCGGCGGATTTGTGAGCGGGGGAGCCAGCCACCACGATGGTGCCCGGCCGCCCCGGAACGTGTCGGACGGGAGACCGTTCGGGCGGGAAGGACCGGTCCCCCGGGGCACCTGTCGGCGGGACGGGACAGCGGACCAAGGACGACGACGAAGGAGGACCCGTGGAGAAGCGGACCCCGGCGGAGGTTCTCCGCCTGGTGAATGACGAGGGGATCGAGATCGTCGACGTTCGGTTCGTCGACCTCCCCGGCCTGATGCAGCATTTCTCGGTGCCGGCCCACGCGCTGACCGCCGATGTCTTCGAAGAGGGCTTCGGGTTCGACGGCTCGTCGATCCGCGGATTCCAGGAGATCCAGGAATCCGACATGCTCCTCATGCCCGACCCGAACACGGCCGTGATCGACCCGTTCCGGACGCACAAGACGCTCAACCTCAATTGCTTCGTGCGTGACCCCATCACCCTCGAGCCCTACTCACGCGACCCCCGCTACGTGGCCCAGAAGGCCGAGGCCTATCTGGGGACGACGGGCCTGGCCGACACCTGCTACTTCGGCCCCGAGGCCGAGTTCTTCATCTTCGACGACGTCCGGTACTCCCAGGACCAGCGCGGGGCCTTCTACCAGGTCGACTCGGTGGAGGGGAACTGGAACACGGCCAGGGACGAAGGGCCGAACCTGGGCTACAAGATCAGGCCCAAGGAGGGGTACTTCCCGGTGCCGCCGGCCGACCACTTCCAGGACCTGCGGTCGGAGATGATCCTGACCATGGAGCGCCTGGGGATCGAGATCGAGGTCCAGCACCACGAAGTGGCCACCGCCGGTCAGGCCGAGATCGACATGCGGTTCGACACGCTGCTGGTGATGGCGGACAAGCTGATGCTCTACAAGTACGTGGTGAAGAACGTGGCGACGGCGGCCGGCTACACGGCGACGTTCATGCCGAAGCCGCTGTTCCAGGACAACGGTTCGGGGATGCACTGCCACCAGTCGCTGTGGAAGGGCGGCGAGCCCCTGTTCTACGGCGACGGCTACGGCGGCCTGTCCGACATGGGCCGGTGGTACATCGGGGGGCTGCTCAAGCACGCCCGCGCCGTCCTCGCCTTCGCGGCGCCGACCACCAACTCCTACAAGCGGCTCGTCCCCGGGTACGAGGCACCCGTGAACCTGGTCTACTCCCAGCGCAACCGCTCGGCCGCCTGCCGGATCCCCCTCTACTCGCAGAGCCCGAAGGCCAAGAGGATCGAATTCCGGTGCCCGGATCCGTCGTGCAATCCGTACCTGGCCTTCTCGGCCATGCTCATGGCCGGGCTGGACGGCGTCCAGAACCGGATCGAGCCGCCGGATCCGGTGGACAAGGACCTCTACGACCTGCCGCCGGCCGAGTTGGCCAAGGTCCCCCAGGTCCCCGGATCGCTCGACGAGGCACTGGCGGCCCTCGAGGCCGACCACGACTTCTTGAAGGCGGGTGGTGTCTTCACCGACGACCTCATCGAGACCTGGATCGAGTACAAGCGGCTGAACGAGGTCGACGCCATCCGGCTGCGGCCCCACCCGTGGGAGTTCATGCTCTACTACGACATCTGAGCCCCAAAGGCGCCGGGACCTGCCCGAATCGTCTCCCACGGCGCGGTCAGGCCGCGACGAGGCCGCGGACGAGTTGAACTCGTCGACGATGGCAGTTCGGGTTTGGTCTTCTTCGTCGCCGAATGGGTGTCGTCCGTAGACGTCGAGTTCTGACCCGCCAGTAGCATCTCGCCGATGGCATCGGAACCCAGGATTAGAGCAGGGTCTGGACCGCTCCTGGGGCGGGTGGCCCTGCTGCTTGCCGGTTCACTCATGTCCACGGTCTGCTACGGCATCACCATTCGGGCTCGTCTCGGCTTGGGGCCGTTGTTCGTGCTGCAGGATGGCATCGCTCAACGTATGGGAATCGCCATCGGCACGTCGGTCATGGTGACCGGATTCGTCCTTGTGTTCGTCGCCGTGGCACTTCGGTCATGGCCCGGCCCGGGTACCCTGGCGCTCCCCGTTCTCGGTGGCGTGACCCTCGATTCCCTCTTGCCGCACCTCCCCATTCTTCACGGTTGGCCCCTGCGGCTTGCTGCGGTCTTCGTCGCCACCTGGATGATGGCGCTTGCCGGAGCACTCATGATCCGGGCTTCGGTGGGAGTGGCGGCCTACGACGCCGTGATGCTCGGACTCCGGCGTGTCTTTGGACGGCCTCTCGGCCCGACCCGGCTGGCCATGGAGATGACGGCGCTGATAGCGGGTTGGGTCCTTGGGGGCTCCGTGGGGGTGGGCACGGTCATCACCGGTTTGCTCATCGGCCCAGGCATCCAGTTCTGGCTCCGGGTAACGGGGAGCCCGACCAAGGCACTCGCTCACGCCACCTGACCAACGCCTCGGCGTCGACGTGGCAGTCGATCAAATCGACAGGTGGCAGTTGGCTCGCTCCAAACTCATGTCCGCCCAGTGGCTCGGCGGACAGCCTGCATTCCTGGGCAAGCAGCCTGGAGGGGCTGCACCAGGAGTGACACACCACGCCAAGGACTCTATGGGGTCACCATGTGCCCGAGGAAGTGCTCAGAGTCAAGACGCGTAGTCCGGCCGCCGATGCACACCCAGCAGGGACAGCTGCGGCCCAGTTGGCGTCGGAAAGCGTCGCTGTCGGGGCGGCGTATGGAGAGAAGGACCCGGTCACGGTAGCGCCGTTGATGGTGATGTTGTTCATGGCAGCTGCGCCGACAACGACAAACGGCCCGGGCGGCTGCCAAGTAGTCGGTGTGCCAGCGGGTGCCAACCAGTGCAGCTTGAACTTGGAGGGGGCAACGGGAGCAGGGAGAGCAGCACCGCTAAAGATGGTGGCGCAGTTGTTGGCAGTGCCTGCATCGTTGATGATCAGCTTCCCCACGATCGCTCCGATTTCCGGGGTTCCCGCAAAGGTCAGACAAGGGCTCGTCGTGCTGCCCAATTTTGCGGCCACCTTGATCTTCTCGACGTTTGCGGTGCCGCCGTTCTTGAGAGGTGGGGCGAAGACCACTTTGCCCCTCCACACACCGTTGGCGGCATTGCAAGTTACGCCGCCAAGGAGGACGGGGTTCGTACGAGCGGCCTGAGCGATACCAGACTCCACCGTGACCAAGAGGAGCGATGGCAGCGCAAGTGATGTGAGGATGAAGAGAACCTTTCGAGCCATTCGAGCCCCCGTTTCAGATTGTGCCCCCCGTAACAAGCGCAGGAGGAATTTGCGTCGCAGTCTTTCCCAAGGTGACGGACGAAGCAAGGGTCAATCTGCTCGGTTGGGACGGGGAACCATGCGGCGAACGTGACTCCGTCGATGACGACGATTCCCATGACGGCGGCAATGGCTGTCGCTTCTGCACTGGCTTTCCTGAGTTTCTCAGTCGAATATGTGCCATAGACAAGCACCGCGCATATAGCGAATTTTGAGGATGCGCTTCGCATTGTCGGGTCGTAGAGATGGCTCTAGGGCTTTCCTTGTTGATCTCATGGACCACTCGACGCGATCGGAGCCCGAATCATGAAGGGGGAGAATCACATGGCGAGCAAGACTCATAGCAAGCGGATTCGAGGAGGTCTACGCCTCGGAGCATCGGCCACACTTCTCAGTGCGGTTGGGCTGCTCGGGGCCGGGCTACTCGGTCTTGGTAGTGGCGCCGCATACGCGTCAGCCGTGCATGCGAACCGTCCAACCGTCTCGCCAAAGCACTACACCGGCTCCTGCCCAACTGTCTTCACCTTCACCGGGACAATCACCTCAACCAGTGCCGGAACCGTGACGTACACATGGATTCGTAATGATCATGGGGTTAGTCCAACGCTGACGCTCGTCTTCGCCACTGCCGGTACACAAAGCGTGACGCCGAGTACGTGGGACAGGGGTGTTATCCCTCCGAAGACAAAAGCCAAGGGCTGGGAGAAGATCGAGATCCTCTCACCGACGGTCAGCACGTCGAAGCCTGCCAAGTTCAAACTGAAGTGCACGTAGAGTCCAACTCGTGCAGCCCGCGGCTGCAGTATGACTCACGAAGCCAGTTGCTCGATCCACTCATGGTTGCAGGTGGCAATGGCGCAGACGACGTGTCTATGGTCCTCGGACATCGTTCGGCCTGCCGAGATCTCTTTGGCAACCCCAACCCGTCCGCGATCATCCGGGCTTGGCCGATGCAACACCCAGAGTTGGCCACGGTCCTGTGGTCGATCGGGTTGATCGCTATGTTCGCGCCGTTGGCCGTTCATCTCTATAAACGGAAAGGGCAGTGATGGCGATCGGCGACAGGCGTGTCTACGGACAGGGCCCAGCCGTCACTCGGACCTCGACGGAGTGAGTCGAGGTCGCGGTCTTCACCCGGAGCAGCTCACTGTTCGGCCGAGAGGTCACGGTGCCCCCCTTCACCCGAGCGCAGTAGCCGTGCCGATAGTGGATTTCGGTAGGTACGAAGATAAGCGTGGGCGCGTGAAGAGCGTCGTTCGGCTTGTAGACGAGTTCGAATGCCCCGCTCGTGGGATCGAACGACATCGACACCGGGATGCCGGCGATGGCCTGAGGAAAGGTTTGGGCCAGGACGGTCGCTGTCGCCCGGAGTCGACCATCGGGGAGGACAAGTCCCTCGTCGGCACTCCCGGTGGGGTCGTTGTAGAACTTCCAGGCCCAATAGCTCCAACTGACGAGGGATCGATTCTCGTCGTCGGTCAGCTGCTGGAGCAGGGTCGGGTCGGAGGTGGCGCCGAACTCGCTCACGAACCAGGCCGGGCCCTTCGGCTGCGACGGCGAGGACAGGTCGATCCGGTCCTCCGACCGCGTCTTGAGCGAACGCTGTTCCTGGGCGGCACAGGCGGCGATGTTGGTCGGGTTGCCTGTCGTGGGACTCCGGTAGCCGCAGTAGACATGCACGTTGAACACGAGGTTGGGGAGATTCATGGGACCGACGAAGTTCGGAGCCCCGTGTTTGGCGTAGATGTCGGGTTCGTAGAAGATGAGGTGATTGGGGTCGGAGGCCAGGATCGTGGGGATGACCCCCATGGCCGGGTCCCGTGCCGGGCACTTGATGGTGGGGGCCCCGTGTGCCGGTGATCCGACATGGCGCGCTCCGGCGTAGAAACATTCGAGCTGACCGTCGAAGTGCTCGCCACCCCGGGTGACGAGCGATTTCGAGAACGGCTCGTTGAACGGGTCGTAGCCGATCACCCACGGGTTCGTGCGGAAGTAGCCGGCAACGGCGGCCCAGACCCGGTCGTACTCGCCCTGGAGGTCACCGACCACATCGTTGGTCCAGAAGTTGTGGTAGGCGATCCCGGCGGCCACCGTTCCGTAGCTGAGCGACCATCGCCCCGGGGGATCGACGCTCGGTACGCCGTTCGTGCAGACCGCCCAGTTCGGAGCCCCCTCACCGTCGAAGGCCTCGTTGTAGACATCCTGATGCATGTCGAGGAGCGTGTAGATGTGGAACCGACCGAGCAGGTCAACGGTCGCACTCAGCTTCGATAGATAGGCGTCGAGCGTGGCCATGTTGAATTGGCCCGGATCGTGTGGAGTGCCTCGGGTGCAGATGGCCGGGTCGTTGGCAGGAGCGGTCCCGGGCTCGAGGCCACTCCACGTCATCCCCAGGCGCACAAGGTTGAATCCGAGTCGTGCCATCAATGACGCATCGGCGGCGCTCAGGTTCCAGGGCTTGCCCGGGTCCGGATAGAGCTCGTACGGGCGATGTTTGTACACGGCGTTCACGCCATGGAAGAACACCACCCGGCCCTGTTGGTCGTAGAGATACGGGCCGCCCGGCGAACGAATCAGTCCCTCGACCGCCGACGTCGTGGCGGCGCCCGACGGATACAGGATGGGGGACGCCAGACTGGGTATGGTCCCGGTCGAGGTCCTTGTGCAAGCCGAAAGTGAGAGGGGAAGAAGGGCAAGGGCCGAAAGAAGCACAACGCCGGTCACGCCCCGACGATGAGACGCTCTGTGAAAAGCCGAGGGTGTCTTCAACCGGACGGCCCGCATGGGCACACCTGGCGCCGGGCAGAGTTACCGGCCACCGCCAATCCTTGCCCGGCACACAGGTGCAGCGGTTTCAGCCGACCGAGGTACCCGTCATCCCCGAAAACCACGACTCGCATCGCTTCTCCTCTTCTGGGCAGAAACCTCCGGAGCGCCCTGAAGCGCTCCAGGTTCACTGTGGCTATGACCATGATTGCCGAGCCAGGGTCCATGGTCCCTAATTCGGCTTCCCCGGTGTCGCCGGCTGCCGTGGCGGAGATGGCACCCCGGCCCTGTTTCGGCTGGCACCCCACCGATCATCTCGTAGTCGGCCGGGGACCCGGAGTCTCGTTAGTCCCGGTCCGTCCATGGGGTGCCCCGATCGGAACTGGACACACTGTCGACCTCCCGAGATCGGTGGCACCGTTTAGGTTGACCCGGGATGGACATCTAGTTCAGCGATCCCACGAGAATCGCGAAGGGCCGCACCACGCAATGGCCAACTATACCGTCACCGGAGTTCGAAAAGTCCTCTCCGAGGACTTCTCGCACCGCCATATCGAGGGCGTCTGCACCGACGATCGCGTCCACCACACGGTGAGGGCTGTCGTCTACAGCATCAAAGCCGGTAACACCTGGACGACCAAACTCGGTGGTTATGAGGAGACGATCAAGGTCTGCGACGAGTGCCCCGTGCCCGGGTGCATCGTGGCGCCCTACATCGAGACCAATCCATGGAGCCCCCGGAAGGACAACCTGGAGAACCTCGATCTCTGCTAGCCAGTGGCCACCGACGGGTTAGGCGGGGACGGCGAGCTCGCTGGTGCAGTACCGGCACTTCGTGGCGGCCAACGGGAGGTCATCCGACAAACAGCTGGGACAGGTCTTGGTCGGCGCCGGATCACCGAAGACGGACGTACCCCGCCGCCTCATGAACGTCCGGTACGGCACGATCAGTGCGAAGTAGATCACGGCCATGAAGATGACGAAGTAGATGATCGCCGAGACGAACCCTCCCACGTCGATCCTCTGTCCGTTGATCGTCCACCCGAGTCCGCTCGAGCTCTTGCCCCCGACGGCATTGACGAGAGGATGGATGATGCTGTCGGTGAAAGCCTTGATCAGGGTGCTGAAAGCGAGGGCGACCACCAGGCCGACGGCGATGACGATCAGGTCACCCTGCATGAGGAAGTTCTTGAATCCTTTCAGCATCATCTCTCCTCCTTCGGGCGCCGACAGATTGGCGGATTCATTGTGGCCGTCCGGCGCGACAGGACAGGATCACCATAGCGACCGGTGGCCGGGCGGGCTGGAACGCAGACGCTTGCGTCAGGTAGCCTCGGTGAACCGGGGGCAAACGGTCCGGAAGCTGATGGCCTGGGTTCTCGTCCCATTGGCGTCGTTCGAACGAAGTCGAGGACTCATGCCCTGGAAGCCGATAGCGGAGCAGTTGGTCATCGCCACGCTCGATGGCAAGGTGCGCAAGGTCGTGGCGACGGCGTGGCACTCTGACACCGGAGCGGTGCAGGTCGAGTGGCCGCCACCGTCCGTTGCCGCTCCGCAAAGGTACTCGTCCACCAGGAGGACGACGCTCAACCTGGATCGCTATGAGCCCCTCGATCCGGAGGCCTTCAGCGCTGCCACCACGCGAAAGTGACCCGTCCCCGTCAGGCGGCCGATCGACCGAGGCGGCGATCGATGGCGGTCGCCCCTGCGGCGCGCCCTGGACGTCGGTCAGCGACGCCGGCCGATCACTGCCAGGTGGGCTTCGACGGCGCACTCCCCGGTGGTCACTTCGACGGCGAAGCGGCCGAGGCAGTCGTCGAACTCGTCGCCGGAGATGAATTCGTCGACCAGGTCACTGCGCGCCGCCAGGAAGCGTTCGACCAGGAGCCTTCTGTTCAAGTCGTCCGACTTTGACGACCCGTAGGTGGCCTGCGGAATGACGAGGACGGCCAGCACGTCGAATCCGGCCTGATCAAGAAGAGCGGGCAGTCTCCGTGCCACCTGGCGACTACCCCCGTGACGCTCCTGCATGGCGGTCATGGCTTCGGTGAGGCGTGCGTAGGAGGCGGAGGGCTCGGGGTAGGTCAACGACAGACCGTCGTCGACGTCGATCAGGCAGGCCAACCCACCGGGTCGCACCACCCGGGCCAGTTCGGACGCTGCGGCGACGTGGTCCCGAAGGTGCTGGAAGACGAATCGAGCCGTGGCGAGGTCGATGGAGGCGTCGGGCTCATCCAGAGCGTACGCATCGCCGATCACAAAGTTCACTCGGCTGCCGGGGAGGAGCCCGCCCCGTGCCGTCACATCGACGCGCAAGGCGTCGGCTGCGTGCAGAATTGCCTCGTCCCGGTCGACACCGACGGCGTCGACCGGGACCATGGCTGCCAGTTCCATCGGTACCGATCCGAATCCCGTTCCGACGTCGAGTGTCCGCCAACCGGGCTGGATACCCAGCGAGACCAGCACCCTGCGTCGCATGGCCGCTGTCGCCAGGGTCTGGATCAGGAGCCATCGGTTGGGGATGTCCACGCAGGCGTCCAGGTAGGCGGTGAATGCCCGGTCGATAGCCTGCCAACCGCCAGGGTCGCTGCTCTCGGGCGTAGCCGGTGCCGGCGTGGGAATACGAGAATGCTCCGAGGCAGGACCGCGGCTGGGGGCTTGTGACACGGAGCGATGTTAGGAGATAGAACCTGACACCCGGATGAACAGGCGATCAGGTCGTCTCTTCTTCATGATCCCGCAAGGGATCCCGGGGCATGCTGGGAAGCGCCGGACGAACCCAGACGGACGTGCAGTCGAGATCGGACCAGCGCCCAGGCCTGCATCGGACCGAGATCGCCGAAGGATCCGACGGCCAGCTGACTCGGGGGCGTGAGCGAATGGGGAAACGAGGTGCTCCACGAGCGACCACCCGTCGGAGACGTCCTGGCGTCCGGGCGTGCGGTGGACTCACCGCCTTGGCCGTTGTCACGGCCGTCTCTCTCGGGACGGGAGGCTTGGGGGCCCGGCGGAGCAACGTGGACGACATGCACGGGCCGAGCGTTTCGAGGGCAAGGTCAACGACGGCGCCCCGACCGGCTCCGGAGCCCCCCTACCAGGTCGAGGACGAGACGATCACTCTCGTAGACCCCACTCGGGACACGCCGCCGCGTGGTGACGTGCCAGGAACGTCGGGCCGGGTGCTGGTCACCGACATTCGCCGGCCGATGGGCCCGACCGGCCCGCTCCCGCTTGTCGTCTTCGCCCACGGATGGAACAGCAACCCGACGGTCTACGAGACGCTTCTCGATTCGTGGGCGGCCGCCGGATATCTGGTGGCCGCCCCGGTGCTTCCCGATTCGACCGACCTCCTCCCGGGCACGCCCGTGAGCAATTATCCCGAACAGGCCCTGGACCTCTCCTTCGTGATCACGTCGCTGCTCGGTGGTCGGGCCGGTCCGGTCGATCCCACCCGTATCGCCGTCGCCGGCCACTCCGACGGTGGGACCGACGTCGCCCTGCTCGCCCTCAACCCCGCGTACGCCGATCCCCGGGTGAGGGCCTTCCTGTCGTTGTCGGGAGAGATCCCTGCGGGAGTTCCCGGTCCCTGGGGCGTAGCCACCCCGGGCTCGCTCCTGGTGGCGGTGGGGACCGAGGACCAGTACGGGCTCCTCCCGAGAGCCACCCAGGTGTTCGACACGGCCACGATGACCGGGAAGGTTCTGCTCACGGTGACCGGCGGCGACCACTTGGAGATGTACACCGGCACTTCACCGGAGGCGGTGGCACTGCGGGCCGAGACGGTGCGCTTTCTCAATGAGGCCCTTCGCCCGACGGGCGCGAGCTCGATGCAGCTCGTCGCGGCGTTGGAGCCGCCCGGCGACGCTTCCATCGTCGTGTCGGATCGTTAGAAACCGGCGTGCGCGCTACCCGACGGCGAGGACTGTGACGAAGTCGCGGGTCCATCCGACGAGATACTGATCGGCGGGTCGATTCTGACCCGGCACTCCGGGAACGAGGGGGGCTCCGGCGCTGGGCGCCAGCGCCAGTTGGATCCATTCAGGATTGATGTCGAGTTCCATGGCCGTCACGGCGCCGCTGGCCAGGAGAGCGGCGCCCAGGTCGGCCGGCGTGGCGGACATGCCGGCGGCGTAGAGGATGTTCCCTTGGACGTCCATGCCGAGCGAGCTGCGAGCGACGGCGACGGCGTTTCCGATGGTCGAGCCCCATGCGTCGGCGGCGGTGATCTGTGGGCTCAGGTGGCCGCCCGTGATCAGCGGTAGCAGGTTCTGGCGGACGCTCAGCACGTGCTCGCCGGGGACCGGCAATCCTTGTCCCCACACTCCGACGTGGCCCGAACCGTCAGTGTCGATGACAAAGCTGGCCCGACCCGGGACCAGGGGGCTCAGCACCTGGTTGTCCACCTCGAATCCGCCCGATCCCGATGCGATCTTGAAGCCCCCGTTGAAGGCCGCCAGCAAGAGGGAGCGCTCGGTGGCGCTGACGGTGGACCCGGAGTCGGGACCGACGGTGGCTTGTCCCACCGGAGGATCCTGACTGCCGGTGTGAAGAGCGAATCGGACCTGTCCGGCCCGAAATCGGGCCACCGTTATCCGGCGACCGTCGGCATTGGTGACGGTCTCCTGGTCGACGGCGATTCCCAAGATCCCGTAGCTGACCGGCGTCCATCCCGGCTCATCCAGCATCGGGACCGTGGTGGGAACCGCACCCGTCGTCGGCGGATGCACCTGTGCTCCCGACGCCGATACGGCGGTGGGCGGGGATGCCGACGCCGGCGCCGGATGGACACTGGGAGTGCGAAGAGAGCATGCCGCTCCAACGAGCGCGATCGTGGCGACGATCGAGGCGACAACGCCATGGCGGTGTCTCCGGCGCGGCACCCCCGACAGTCGCGTGGTGACGCGCGGTGTTCTTGCTGGTACGAGGGTCACTGGCCGAGATTCCTCGGGCATTCGGCACCGTCCCTTCGTCACAATCATGAGCTCCGACACCTGAAGGGATCATGAAGCGACCCTGAGAATGGGCTGAGGAATCGACGACCGCATCAGCAAGGGTTGGTCTCATGAAAATGGTCTCAGCCCGCAGACTCGCTCTCTTCTCCGGTTCCAAGGCATCGGAAACGACTGAGCCACGTTCATGTTCGCTTCAGGTACGAGGCGCACGATCGGTATGAGCCTCGAACACCTCGACTTCGTTCCCGAGGACGTGGAGGAGAGCATCCGATGCAACATGCACTCGAGACCTGGGGTTACGCCGCTGTCTTCGTGCTCACTCTCCTGGAGTCGATGTGCGTTCCCATCCCCTCGGAGGTGACGCTCGGTCTGGGCGGTGCCTTGGCTAGCGGAGCGGTCATCGGTGGGACCCACGGCAACCTCAACCTTGGTCTGGTGATCGTCGCCGGCGTCATCGGCTCGGTCATCGGATCCCTCGGCGCCTATCTGGTGGGTCGCACGGCGGGGCGTGGCGTGATCAATCGCTACGGCCGGTACCTCCGTATGACCCACAGCGATCTCGAACGGGCGGAGACGTGGTTCCGTCGCCGTGGCGAACGGATGGTGCTGTACGGAAGGGTCGTTCCATTCGTACGGACCTTCATCTCGCTCCCCGCCGGGGTGGTCGAGATGAAGGTCGCCAAATTTCTGGCGTTCACGGCCGTCGGAGTGACCGCGTGGGTGGCTCTCCTCTCGTCGACCGGCTACGCACTGGGATCGAGTTGGAACTCGATGACGAGCGTCATCGGTTCTACGGGCTATGTCGTCGCCGGCGTTGCCGTCGTCGCTCTCGCTGCCGCGTTGGTCCACAGATACCTTTCGCACCGTGGGCCCGTCCGGCGGTCTGCGGTGGCCACCGGCCTTGAGCCGGCGACCGTTCCGTCCCCTGCGGGCCAGGTCGAGATCACGGGCGAAGCGGGCCGATGAGACGACCGAGCGGAGGGCTCGAATCGGACAGCGTCGGCCGGCACCTTCATGGGTGGACCTCAGCCGCTCCCAAGGTGGCCCACAGGCTGGCGGCGGAGACTACGGGCATGACCATCGCCAGCAGGCGCCTCCATGCCGGGATCACCACGGTGGCGCTGCTCGCCTCTCTGGTGGGCGGTACCTTCGGCATCGAGCTCGCCGCCTCTCACTTGTCGAGCGTCGCCGCCCATTCCGCCAGGTCCGAACGGGCGCCCGCCTCTCGGATAGACCGGGAGGGGTCAACCGACGACCATGTGTAACCGAAGGGATCACGCTCATCGCCGGTCGCCGGGGTGAGCTCCCACCTCCGCGTGCACCGGCCGGGTCCGGGTCGTCCCGGGCCCTCTACCCGGGGAGCCGAGCCCACAGCTGTCGGGGCAGATGGCGCAGGACGAGATACAGCCACCGGAGGAACCCGGGAACCCAGATGATCGCCTGGTCCCTCTCGATGCCCCTCATCACGGCCGCCGCCACATCCTCCGGACCGACGGCGAAGGGGGCGGGCCGGAGCCCCCTGGTCATCTTGGTGTGGACGAATCCCGGTCGAACGATCTGCACCACCACCCCCGAGCCCCGAAGGCTCTGGGCCAGTCCGGACGCGAACCTGTCCAGAGCCGCCTTCGCCGATCCGTAGAGAACGGTCGCCGGCCGTGCCCTGACGGCGGCGACGGAGGAGAACACGACGATCCGGCCCGAGCCTTGGGCCCGCAGGCGCTCAGCAGCAAAGGCGATGGCCGACGCCGGCCAGGTGAAGTTGGCCGCAGCCACCTCCGAGATGCGATCAGCATCTGTCGTCTCGGACCGCGAACCGTTCAGCAGACCGACGGTGACGAGGACGAGATCGACCTGGTTGCCGGCGGCGGCGAAACATCGATCAACGGTGTCCTGCGCACTCTTCAGGTCAGTCGCATCGAAGGTGACCGTCTCGACCACGCTCGCTCCTCCGGCACGCGCCCGCCCGGCGGCACCGGCAAGGGCGTCGACATCGCGCCCCGCCAGAACCACGGTCCGGCAGCGTCCGGCGGCAAGAGTGGCAACGAGGGCGCCGGCGATCTCGGAGGTCCCGCCGAGGACGACCACCGACTGCGGACGACCGAACGCGTCATCCATCAAGGCCCTCTCCGTCGAGCCCGAGGCGTTGCGAGAGGTCGGACCGGAGAACGTCGTCGGGGTCGACGCGGCGTCGGACGTTGGCCAGGTCCGGGATCCTCGGATACATCACCGCCAGGAGCTCGGGCCGAAGGCGCGCGTCCTTGGCCAGGTAGACCCGTCCGCCAGCGGCGGCCACCAGCTCGTCCAGTCGATCGAGGAGGGAAGCGAGCTCTGGTGGGCCGACGGCGAAGTCGAGTGCCAGGGTCCAGCCCTCGAGGGGAAACGAAAGAGGCCCGGGGTCGGCGGGACCGAAGCGCTTCAGGACGGCCAGAGACGACGGCACGCCGCCCTCCGCCGTCATCGCCACGGCCCGGCGGACCACGTCGGCTCGTCCGGCTGGGACGACGAATTGGTATTGCAAGAGGCCGCCCCGGCCGTAGAGCAGGTTCCAGTCGCCGAGACCGTCGAGGGGATAGAAGAAGGAACCGAGGGGCTGAAGGGCTCCGCACTCCCGGCGCGGGGATCTGCGGAACCACAGTTCGTTGAACCCTCGCACAGTCCACCGGTTCACGAGCCCCCGGGGTGCCGGCAGCGGGACCCGGAGCCGGGGCTCGGACAACGGGGCGCGGGCGGCCTTCCGTTGCGACGACCCCAGGGCACTTGGAGGGGCGTGATCACCCCTCGTCAGAACTGACCGTCCCAGACCACCACGACGCGGTGAGCAGTCGACCCAGGCCACCGAGTACCGGTATCTGTCGTCCGAGGCCTCCATGACCGCCATCACGTCATCGAGATCGTCGAATCGCCCGGTGTCGACGGACAACCAGGAAGTCTCGACCCGGATCATCCGTATCGTGGCGGCGATGACCACTCCGGTGAGCCCCATCCCTCCGGCCGTGGCCCAGAACAGCTCAGCGTCGGTCTCGGGGCTCACTGACCGGGTGCCCGTCGGGGTCACGAGTGTGAGGCCCGTCAGGTGGGAGCAGAAGCTGCCGTCACGGTGGTGGTTCTTCCCGTGCACGTCGGCGGCGATGGCACCGCCGACAGTCACGTACCGGGTACCTGGCGATACCGGCGGGAACCAACCGAGAGGGAGCGCCCGGCGGATCAGCTCGTCCAGGCTCGCTCCGCCGCCCACGGCCACCAGACCGGTGGCCGGTTCGATGGGGCCGATCGAGTCGAAGCAGCCGGTATCGATGACGACGCCCCCGGCACGCTGAGCGGCGTCACCGTAGCTTCGGCCCAATCCTCGGGCGATCACACCCCGGGGACGATGCGATCCGGACGAATCGCCGCCGCCCCCCGAAGCGAGAATCTCCGTGACCACCGCCTCTGCTCCGGGTCTGGAGACGATCGCCGCCGACGGAGCGGTCCGTCCCCAGCCGGCGAGCAGCCGCCACCGGTCGGTGGGTGCCGACCTCTGCCGGGAAGGCGTTGCGGTGTTCGACCCTCGATTGTCTTCGGCTCGGGCCACAGAATCGGCACGATCGGCGATGGCGGTCGGTCCCGCCGCGCCGGTCACCCGTAGAGGCCGATCGAGAACAGCACGAGCCAGACCACGCCGAATACCTGCACGAAGTGGTCGTGCAGCGCCAGGTCCTCCGGTGCTCCGCCGCGACCGGAGTCGAGTAGCCGCAGGACGTACAGGACGCCCAGGATCATGGGGACCACGGTGAGCTGGATCCACACGAAATGATGGCCGGCCTTCGACTGCAGTCCCGTCCTGTCGAAAGCCCAGAGGCAGTAGGCCGTCACCATGACCGACGAAGTCAGCGTCAGGGTCGACTGGAGGAACGACGGTGTGTAGTCGGCCAGGACCGCTCGATGCTCGACTCGACGATCACCGAGTGTGGTGTACTCCGCGGCCCGCTTGCCCGTCACCACGAAGAGAGCACCGAAGGACGTCACCACCAAGAACCAGTTCGACAGAGGGACGTGGGTGGCGGCGCCACCAGCCATGGCCCGCAAGACGAATCCCGAGGCCACCGCCGCCAACTCGATGACGGGCACGCGTTTGAGCCAGATGCTGTAGGCCAGACTGATGGCGGCGTACGCTCCGATCACGGCGGCGAACACCCATCCGGCCAAGAAGCAGGCGGCGCCGATGGCGATGACCATGAGGCTGATCCCGATGGTGGCGGCGAAGATTCCCGAGAGCGCGCCGGCAGCGACAGGGCGGTGCCGCTTGTCGGGGTGGTGGCGATCGGAGTCGGCGTCGAGGACATCGTTGACGAGGTACGTTCCGGAGGCCGCGACGCAGAAGATGGCAAACGCCCCCAGCGAGTGCAGAACGTCGAGTCGCCGGTCGAGCACCCCTGCCGCCGCTGGTGCCACGAAGACGAGCAGGTTCTTGCTCCACTGGCGCGGCCGCAGGGCCCGTGTGAGATTGCCGAGTGTCGAAGGTGCCGGTGTCGAACCTGTGATGGTGAACGTGACCGCGTCCTCTGCCCGTTCATCGGCGTGCTGACCGGGCGGGGCAACCGTCTGGTCGATCCGGTGCAATTCAACCACCGGGCACCGAGGACATCGTGATGAAGTCGCGCGCCCACCAGGTGTCGAAGTACCGGGCCGGCGTCCCCGTCATGTTGGAGAGCAGTTCGGTGCCGTTCGTGCCGCTCGCCGGTGCGTTCGGTGCCGAGGGCTGATACGTGCTGAAGTTCACCCAGTCGGTGTTGATGTCGAGCTCCATGGCCCGGACCGCACCGGCCCGCACCAGCACGTTGGCCAGGTCGGTGATGTTGAGGCCCGGACCGCCGACGTACACAAGAGCCCCGTCGGCCGTGATCCCGACGCCCGAGCGCCAGACGTAGACAGCGCCTCCGAGGGTTCGGCCCCACGCGGTGGTGTCGGAGGCGCTTAGACCGGGGACCGGTTGGCCGTTGTCGACGAGCAGATCGAGGTTCTGTCGCACAGAGACGACATTCGGTGTCATCGTCACGTCCCGGCCCCACGCTCCGACCGTCGAGCTGCCGTTCCGGTAGACCACGAACGACGCCGCGTCCGGTGCGCAGGGGAATGATGACCTTGCCATCGGTGTAGTACCCGCCGTTGGCGTCCGACATGAGGAAGCCGGCGTTGAAGGCGGCCACCAGGGAGGTTGCTGCCGCTGGTTGGATCGGAGCGGTGTGCGAATACGGGCCTCCGCCGGGAATCTGGCTGCCCGAGTACAGCGTCGCCCGCAGCAGCTTCGTGTCCATCCAGGCCACCCCCACGACATAGCTGGTGTGGACGGCGTCGGGCCGCAGAGTCGTCTCGTAGACGGCGGGAACGCCTCCGACCCGACGGCCGGCGGGCGACCATTGGCCCTCTCCGGCGATCGGCGGGCTGGCGAAGGGTTGGAGCGCCGCCGGCGGCGGGAGATGCGGTGGCCCGGCGTCGACGGCCACCGAAGGGGTGGAGGGGTGTCGGATGGATCCCTTCGGTGGGACGCCCCCCACACGGGGCGGATGGTGGCTGTACCACTCGTTTTCCGCCCAGTTCACGAAGCTGGCGCCACCGTGCTCCCGGGTCCACTCGGCCAGGCGGGCGCCGGCCGAGCTGCCGAGAGCGGGATTGGTGAGGGCTCCTCCGAGCGAGATGGCCAGCCACGTCACCATGGCGATCAGGACCAGGACGACCAGCGTCCGGACACGGCGGCGGCGGTAGATCCGTCCGCCCTTCGGCCAGTGCCGGACAGGACGACGGACTCGTGTGGCGTATTCGTCGATATCGATCTGACGAAGCTCAACCAATGGACGGCTCGCTCGAGACAGCACCGCCGACGCCGTTTCCACCGGCACCAGATCCGTGGCCCGGGAACGCCGCTCTGGTGTTCCGGGCAGACGGGGGGATCACGGGTGCACCTTAGAGAGCGATCCTGACGACAAGATGAAGAAACGGGCCGGGTCATTCCGGGGAATCTTCATGATCCGGTCATGATCCGTCACCCATCATGTCCGTCGAGGGTGCTGATGCGTACCTTCGCCGACCCGACATGCCCACTCCCAGCGTGCGCCCGCCAGCGCCCCGACCGATCAGAGGGCTTGGGTGCGAGCTCCCACGGCCCGCCAGGAACGCGTCGGAGGCTCATCGCCGGTGGCGGCACCGGATGATCCCGACGGACGACAAGAGCTTCACAGAGAACGCACAGGCCATCCACAGACGCTGCTCAAGCCGTCCCTTCAGAATGGCGCGATGTCGCCGACGACGCAGATAAGGCCCGTCGGTCGTCGGGTGCCCACCGGACAGGTGCCTGTGCCTCGACCGGGACATGCCCCGAAGCCCTGGGTCGCCCACGCCTTCGCCGCCCTCGCCGGCCTCGGCCTCGGCGTGACGCTGGCCCTGGTCATCACCGGAGAGACGCGCGGCTCGCTCTCGGCGCCCGGCGGCTGGCTCATCGCCGGGGGACGCTTCGCCGGGTTCACGGGGGCGTACCTGCTCCTCGTGATGATCGTCCTCATCGCGCGGCTGCCCTGGCTGGAGCGGGCCGTCGGCCAAGATCGGCTCGTTCGATGGCACCGCCGGGTCGGACCGTGGGTGCTCTGGCTCATCACCGCGCACGTGGTGCTCATCACCCTCGGCTATTCCGAGCTGGCCAAGGTGGGGCCTCTGCGCCAGTTGTGGGTCTTTCTCACCTCGTATCCCGACCTTCTGGCCGCCGCCGTCGGGTTCTGTCTCCTCATCATGGCCGGGATCACCTCGATCAGGATCGCCCGCCGACGCCTCAAGTACGAGACGTGGTGGATCGTCCACCTCTACATGTACCTGGCGCTTGCCCTGGCCTTCGCCCACCAGATCGTCACCGGTGGGTCATTCGTCGGCCATCCGCTCACCAGGGTGGTCTGGATCGCCGTGTGGATTGCCACGGCGGGGATGGTCATCGTCTTCCGGGTTCTCCACCCGATCGTCCGGAACCTCAGACACCAACTCCGGATCGCCTCCGTCCACGAGGAGGCCCCGGGTGTGTTCTCTGTCGTCTGCTCCGGCCGCCGCCTCGAACGGCTGGCGGTCTCGGGGGGACAATTCTTCCAGTGGCGCTTTCTGACGAAGGACCTGTGGTGGCACGCCCACCCCTATTCGCTCTCGGCACTGCCGCGGCCCCCGTATATCAGGGTCACCGTCAAGGGTCTCGGTGATCAGAGTCGGGCCGTCGCCCACCTCAAGCCAGGTACCCGGGTGGCGGTCGAAGGACCGTACGGGGCGTTCACCCACCACGCCCGATCGACGGACCGCGTCGTCCTCATCGGAGCCGGGGTGGGCATCACCCCCTTGCGTGCTCTTCTCGAGGACCTACCGGAATGGGTGGCGGTCACGGTCATCGTGCGGGCGTCGAGTCCGCAGGACATCGTCCATCGTGACGAAGTCGCCGACTTCGTCGCGCTCCGGGGTGGACAGTTTCACGAACTCGTCGGCTCACGCCGTCAGATCCCGTTCGACGCCGGCGCCCTCCGAAAGCTGGTGCCCGACATCGCTCGGTGCGACGTCTACGTGTGTGGCCCGCAGGGCTTCAGCACCCGGGTCCTGACGGCGGCCCGGAAGCTCGGAGTGCCGCGCCACCGGATCCACCACGAAGAGTTCACCTTTTGATGACCGAGAACCGTTTTCACATGAATCAAGGGATGACTGAATGAGGCGTACCCCGATCGTGCTCGCCGCCACGGCGGCGGGTCTCGCCGGCGTGCTGACATTCCACACGAAGTCGGCGCGCCTCGCCCTCGGCGGGCTGCCCCAGGCTTCTGCCACGACGGGCTCACCGGCCACGACCACCACGGCAGGCTCGTCGCCGGGCCGAGGGACCAGTGGGACCAGTTCTCCGCCCACGTCCACGACACCGACGACCGTTCCCTCGACCACCGCGACGACGGTTCCCTCGACCACACCGCCGACCGCTCCTCCGACCACAACGACGACCGTTCCCTCGACGACGCGATCGGCGACCGGTCCGCTGGTCAACTACAACTACGGCGAGTTGTCCGTCTCGGTCACCGTGTCGGGCAACAAGATCACCAAGATCGGGATCGCCTCGTTGAACGACGGCGGGAATTTCCGGTCTCAGTCCATCGACCAGCAGTCGATACCCCTTCTCGAACAGCAGGCCCTGCAGGCGCAGAGCGCCAACATCCAAGGAGTCTCCGGAGCAAGCTACACGAGCGCCGGGTTCGCACAGTCCCTCCAATCCGCCCTCGGAAAACTGGGCTTGTGATGACGCCGGAGGTCATGGCCATATCGGGACGACCACCTGTGATTCACCACCTCGAGGACGTCATGGGCACTGTCGTGACCATCGACGTGTATCCGGCCGACCACCCCTCCGGCCCCGAGGTCTCCTTGGGATTGGCCCGGGCGCGCGCCACGCTCCGGCGCGCCGACGCTGTCTTCAGTACCTGGAAGGCGGACAGTCCCATGAGCCGCCTGCGCCGAGGGGAGATCCGAAGTGAGGAGGCACCCCCCGAGGTCGCCGACGTCCTTGAGCTTTGCGCTGTCGCCCGTGACCTCTCGGACGGGTGGTTCGATCCGTGGGCCATGCCGGGAGGAGTCGATCCGACCGGATACGTGAAGGGGTGGGCGGCCCAACGTGCGCTGGGCGATCTCGCCTCGAACGGGGTGACAGGGGCGATGGTCAACGCCGCCGGCGATATCGCCAGCTTCGGCGCCCCGGACCGGTCGACACCGTTCAGGGTCGGCATCGTCACACCCTTCTCACCCGGTGACCTGGCGTGCGTCGTCGAGCTCACTGGGGCGATAGCGACGTCGGGAGGTTACGAACGCGGCGGTCATCTCATCGATCCGCTGACGCGACGGCCCGGGACGCGCGCCGCGTCGGCCAGCGTGAGTGGCCCCGACCTCGGTCTCGCTGACGCCCTCGCCACGGCTCTCGTGGTCGCCGGCGAGGAGGGTCTGGGGTGGTTCGGCTCCCTCGATGGCTACGAGGCGCTCCTTGTCCTTCCCGACGGGACCTGGCGGTGGACGGAAGGTTTCCCGTTCACGTTCGACGTGCCGGGGGTAGCCGCTCGGTGAGCAACGCCTGCCGTGGGCAATCCCGAACGGCACGCCGGGCCAACTCCAAGAGGTGGGGTGGGATCGGTTCCGTGGCGACGATCGGATAGCCCCATTCGTCGATGTCGATGATCTCGGGAAGAAGCTCGGCGCAGTAGCCGAATCCGTCGCAGGCGGCGGGATTGACTCGCAGGCGGATGGTGACGGCCGTGATGGACATGGGCTCCTCACCGACTCCCGGTCATCGCCGTCGCCCCGCCTTGACGGGGGCCGATCGGGGAATGGGCAGGATCGGCTTGCGGTTCCAGCCCAGACAGGGTCGGCATCGGGCGTGTTGGGCGACGTCGTCGGCGAACACGTCGAGGGCGCTGCGGACGAGTCGGACGACCCCGTCGGGGTGGCGACACGCTCCCCGGCCTTCCACCGTGCCGAGGCGATGGCGCAGCCGCATCACCGTCTGACGGTCGCCGATCCCCCGTGCCAGTTGGGCCAGATCCTGGGCGAGGGCGGGGAGTCCGAAGACGCAGGGACCGCATTGGCCGGCACTCTGGTCGGCCATGTAGACGGCGATCCGGGCCGTCTCGGCGATGCCACACGACGAGGCCGGGATCACGGCGAGGACGCCGGCCCCCACGGCACACCCGGCGGCGGCCAGGGGTGCCGGTGCGTACGCGGTGTCGAGCCGGTGACCAGGGAGCCAGGCCCCTCCGTATCCGCCGACGAGCACCGCCCCGACGGGGCCCTCGAGGCCGGCCTGTCGAAGGATGGCGCCCACCGGTGTTCCCAGCTCGACCTCGTACACGCCGGGGCGATCGACTGATCCGGATGCGGTGACCAGGCACGTCCCCGCCGCGTCGGGGAGACCGGCGCTGCGGAACCATGCGGGGCCGTACCTGGCGATGAGCGCCACGTGAGCAAGCGTCTCAGCGCTCTGCACCAGGACGGGTCGACGCCTGATCGTGAGGGGCGTGCTCTTGGAGGCCCGGAACTGGGGCAGGGCGGGACCGCCGGCCAGCCAGGCCACGAGGGCCGATTCCTCGCCGGTGACGTACCGGCCGGGGGGCCGGAGCAACCGCACCGGGGGGTCACCGGGGACGACGCCGTCCCGCTCGACAAGAGCGGTCCAGACCGACTCGGCGCTCTCGTTTCGATCGTGGGCCACGCAGAGCACGACGTCGGCGGCGCCGATGGCTCGCGCCACGAGGTCGGCTCCGTCGAGAACGAGATGGGGCGCGGCCGACAACAATGCTCGATCCTTCACGCTGGCCGGCTCGCCCTCCATGGCGTTCACGGCGAGGAGGGGACGTCCGTGACCGGCGCGGATCGCATCCCATTTCCGTGCCGTGGGGAAGCCGGCGCCTCCGCGTCCGGTCAACCCGGAGGAGCGGACGGCCTCCACCAGTCGGTCGGCCCAGGCGGCGTCGTTGCCGGTCGGCAGGGACAGGGGGCCGTGGACACCGAGGTGGGCATCGAGGTCGGCGCCACCGGTTTCGACCCACGCGGCCATGATCCTGGGCGCCGCCGGGACGTCCCCGCCGCTGGCGACGGCCACCGGCTCAGTGGTCGTCACCGACGGCTCCATGGTCGCTGGCGCCGGCCACCGACACCAGCTCGCCGGTCACCTGGTTCCCGGTGATGGCGACGTCCGCCTGCAGATCGATCCGGGCTCCGGCGCTGTCCGCCAACGCCATCGTCATCTGTGAGCCGTCGAGACCGGTGATCTGGCCGCGGAATTCGGTGGGCGTGGCCGGCGGCCCGAAGCTGGCCTGGCTCTGGTTCATGATCACCCCACCGGAACCGTCTGGGGTCCCGCTGATGATCACATCGAGAACGGCGACGAGCGCTCCCGCCGTCTGCGTCCGGATGTCGAGCCGCACGGATCCACCCGACTGGGCCTCCTGGGTCACCGTGCCCGTCAAGGAGGCGTGATAGGGGGGAGGAGGAAGGGCGACAGGAATGCCCGTCGCCGGGGGAGACGAGCCGGCGGCCGGCCTGCCCGGGTCCGTCGTCCGCGAGCCCGCCAGAAGCGAGGGAGGGGTGCCGGCGCGCCGGGCCCATCCGGGTCGCAGCGGTCCCGCCGCCGTCCACGCCGCCAGGGCGATGACGGCCACGATGCATGCCACACCGGCTGCCATCCGCCCGCCCGCCCGGGCCGGCCACCCCTCGGCCAGGCGCCACCCGACGGCGATGAAGACCGCCGCCACGCAGCTGACGACGAGGACGATCATCCACCCGAGGTGGGGGTCGGTCCCCGTGCCCAGTCCGTGGACGAGGGCGAGGGGCCAGCTGGCGTAGGCCAGCCAGTGAAGGGCCCGCCACGTCCGGGGACTGATCTTCTGCCGGAGGAGGCTCGAGACGGTGACGGCGAGAAGGAGGTCGACGGCGACGGTACCGAGACCGAGCCACAACCTCCGGTAGGGCGAGGTGAAGGGGACGAAGACCGACACCCAGCCGATAGGGGCGAAGGTGTCCGACACGGTGGTGACGACATGGAGGGCCACGAAGACCACCGCCAGGAGCGAGACACGGCGATGGAGATCTTGAAAGGTGAAGCGAGGCCAGTTCCTCGTGCCCATCCGCACTGACGTGAGGACGCCGAGAATCACGGTGCCGGTGAGAAGGACGAGAGCCACGACACCGGTTGCCCGTGTCGTGAACCACAGCATCTGCGATGTGGTGGCCGCCGTCATCGTGACGCGTCCACCGGCATCGGCGGCGAACCGGAGCGATCCGTCCCGTCGGTCGGCCAGCCCGCCACGGTGACCACCGCACCGTCGTGGCGCACGAGGCGGGCCGGGAGTCCCATGGCCTCGAGCCGACCGCGGGCACGCTCGCCCCAGACGATGGCGGCCGTGCTGGCGGCATTGGCGTCCACGCAGCTGGCGGCGGCCACCGATACCAGGCGCCAGTGTTCGCTGGCCGAGTCACCTGTCGCCGGATCGACGATGTGATGGAGCCGACGGCCCCCCCGGTGCCAGGTCCGGACGACGGTGCTGGAACTGGCCAGACCGCCGTCCCGGACGGCCACGACCGGCCCGCTGCCGAGGGGACCCGTCGAGTCGACGGCGATGGTGACGGCCCACCCGCCGGGAGGGCTGGGACCGGCCACGGCGAGGTCCCCGCCCGCGCTCACCAGCGCACCCGACCCCGTCGACGAGGCGATGCGCTGCGCGGCGCGGTCGGCGGCCAGGGCCTTGGCCGTGGCGCCCAGGTCGAGGTGGACCCCGGGTGGCAGTCGGATCGTCCGTCGTCGGTGATCGAGCTCGACGCACCACCACCCGGGTGCGGCGGTCGGCGCGGTGTCGAGCGCCGGCCCCAGCGCCGCCACGGCGGCGAAGTCTCGGTCGTATCCGAGCGCCTCGACGGCCAGCCCGACGGTGGGGTCGACGGCACCCCCGGTGCGCTCGGCCACCGTCAGGGCCACGACGACGGCCTGGTGGAGAAGCGGGCTCACCCGGACCGCCCGACCATGGGCGTACAGGCTCCAGATCTCGGAATCGGACCGGAACCGGCTACAGGCACGGTCGATGGCGTCGAGCTCGTCACGCAGGATGTCCTCGGCCTCCGCCAGGGTCCGGTGGCGATCGACGGCTAGGGTCACCGTTGTTCCCAACGCACGCAGGTGGGTCACACCGCCGACGGGCCCGAGGCGGCGTGGTGCAGGCGCGCCGCCCGTCACCATCCCGTGCCGCCCGACACCGCCGTCGGGGCCTGTTGCGTGGGGGTCGGCGCCGTCACCGGGGGGCTCGGAGACCCTCCCCCTCCGGTCGGTGTCGGAGGAGGGGTGGGGGACGCGTTGACGGCGGGGGTGGTGTTCGACGCGGTGGCGGCCGAGGTCGAACGACCGGGGATCTCGTGGGCGACGACGCCCACGATGACGATGACCGCCGTCGTCGCCCCGGCGACGGTCCACCGAAACGCCCGTCGGACGCGCTCGAAGGCCACGTGCCGCGGATCCCTGCTTCTGCGATAGGCGTAGACAACCATCCGGCACCACCTCTGACCCCATGGTGCGTACCGGATCATGACCGGGGCATGAAGATCCCCTTGGAAAAGCCTGAGAGCTCCGACGACGCCTGAAGGTCACGGCCCTTCATGCTGGCGTCAGGGTCCGTCCGTACGCTGAAGTCGATGGCAAACACGCGCCACCACCCGTCTGCGCGTCCGGAGGAGAGCGAGGGCAGCCGGACGTGGCGACGTCGTCACGCCAGCGTGGAGGCCAACGCCCGGCTCACCGGCTCGACCGCCGCCGTGCTCTTCGTTCTCCTGGCCGCCGAGGGGCTCACCATCCTTCGTGTCCGATCGTTGCTCTCCCCTCATGTCTTCATCGGCATGCTCCTCGTTCCCCCCGTGATATTGAAGATCGGAAGCACCTCGTATCGGTTCATCCGCTACTACCTCGGCTCGCCCGCCTACCGCCGCAAGGGTCCACCGCCACCGGTGTTGCGCCTCCTCGGACCCTTCGTGGTGGCCCTCACCGTCGTCGTCTTCGCCAGCGGCATAGCTCTCCTGCTGGTGAGGCCGTCGCTGCGCCCGACGTTTCTGTTCTTGCACAGGGCCAGCTTCGTGCTGTGGTTCGGTGCCATGACGATCCATGTTCTCGGGCACCTGGTGGACACCACGCGCCTCGCTCCTCGTGATTGGCTGCGCCGGACACGCCGGGACGTGTCAGGAGCCGGTGTCCGCCAGTGGGCTCTCGTCTCGAGCGTCGCCGTCGGCGCTCTACTCGGCTTCCTTCTCCTCGGACAGGTCCACCCGTGGCTGACCTCGTCGTCCCAGCACAAGGTTCATCGGCTCAACCCGCCGGCGTCGAGCGCCCTCCCGGCGGCGAATGGGTCGGGTTCGGCGCCGACGAAGGTCAGCGCCGGTCCCTCGAACCCGACCGCATCCCCCCTCGGGTCGGTCTCGCCGACACCGCCGTCGACGGTGTCGGTTTCCCGCTCATCGGAACCGGGCCCGGCGGCGACGTCGACTCACCACGCCAAGGGTCATGCGCATCATCACGCCAGGAAGAAGGCCAAGCACTGACCGGAGTTGTCCGCCGGCAGAAGCGATCGGGAACCGTCCGAGCCCGATGAGGCGTCACCCGACGACTTGGTTCTCCTCCTGCCGCACGGCTTCACCCGAGCTGTCGCGTGCCGGAGCGGGTCGAAGTCCGGCGTCGCGGGGACCGGCGCGGTGCCACGAGACCTCCAGGCGGGCTCCGCCCAGTTCGGAATCGCCAATACGCCACCGGCCCCCGGTCGATCGCACGACCGAGTCGGCGATGGCCAGACCGAGCCCGGCGCCCGGCCCCCGGTCGGTGGCCCGATGGAAGCGGTCGAACAACCGGGGACGTTCGTCCATGGGGATGCCGGGACCGCTGTCTTCCACGGCCAGGCTCATCCAGGTGCCGTGGGCCTGCACGACGATGCGGACGGCACCGCCCTGTCCGGCGTACCGGCACGCATTGTCGACCAGGACGCCGATGAGTCTGTCGACCCATTCGGGCGGAGCACTGATCCACGCCGGCGCATCACCGTCCCGGACGACCTCGATGGTGGTGCCCTGGGACTGGGCCACGGCACCGAACCTGTCGGCGCATCCGTCGGCGATGGCGGCCAGATCGACAGGCTCGTCGCTCGGGGGAGGGGGCTCGGAGTCGAACCGTGCCAGCCAGAGGAGATCCTCGACCAACCGCCGGAGACGATCGCTCTCGCGCCGCACCCGCTCCAGGGCGTCCCGGTAGCGGGCTGCGTCCCGGGGAGCGCGGAGAACCAGACCCACCTCCGCCTCGATCACACTGAGCGGCGTCCGCAGTTCGTGGGAGGCGTCAGCCGTGAATTCGAGCTGACGCCGGCGTGCCTGTTCGATCGGTCCCGCTGCTTTGAGGCCGATGACCAGTGTGCCCAGGTAGATGGTGAGCAGCAGCACGGGCCCGGCGATCAGCTCTCCCGTGAGCAGCACCTGTTCCACGTGCATCTGCTCGGTCAGGCTCTTCCCCGCCACCAACCACCCGCCGCCGTCCAACGGCACCGCGTCCAGGCGGAAGGAATGCCCTTGGATGTCGGCCGTGACCGGTCCGCCCGCACGGATCCACGCGGTGCTGGGCAACGGCGGTGCCCCGTCGCTCAACGTCACCGGACGTCCGGTCGGCTGGATCCGCCACAAGACGATGGGTGCCGAATCGACGTCGTCGTCGTCGGCAACCTCGCGGTGAGCCGGTACCACCGTGCCGTGGTGGGTGGCGTCGGTGAGCCGCTCGGTCAGGTTGGAATCGACCTGGGCCACCAGGTGGTGGGCATCGACCACGTCGAAGGCGACGACGAAGACGACGTAGACGATGCCGATGAGAAGGGTGGTGACGGCAGCCACCCGGGCCGCGTGGACAAAGAAAGGCCGCTTCGGCATGCGCCGGCCGCTCATACGGTGATCATCCTGTAACCGATGCCCCGGATCGTCTCGATCCGTACCCCTCCACCGACCAGTTTCGCCCTCAGTCGAGCCAGGTGGACGTCGATGGTGTTGGAACCGAGCGCATCGGCCTCCTCGTCCCAGACGTGGAGGGCGATCGACCGGCGCTCGACGACGTTCGGGTGCCGGCGCATCAGGATTTCCAGGATCGACAATTCGGTTCCGGTCAGGGGCGGCCGTTTCGAGCCGATGTGAACCTCCCGGGTGGCGGGGTCGAAGACGAGATTGCCCACCGCGATCTGAGGCCCGTGCCTGGCCGGCGCCCGGCGCTGCAGCGCCCTTACGCGGGCCAGGAGCTCGCCGAAATCGAAGGGCTTCACGAGGTAGTCGTCCGCACCCTCGTCGAGCCCTGCGACCCGGTCGTCGGCCGTGTCACGGGCGGTGAGCATCAGGATCGGAACGTGCGAGCCGGCGCGGCGCACGTCCCGTATCACGTCGAGGCCGGACACCTTGGGCATGCGCCAGTCCAGGATCACCACGTCGTACTCGTAGGTGCGCAGGAACGCCAAGGCCCGTTCACCGTCGGGCAGGGCGTCGACCACATAGCCATTTTCCCGCAGACCGCGCTCGAGGACGGAACGCAGGCCCTCGTCGTCCTCGGCCACCAGCACCCTCATTCCCAAGGGTCTACTCGTCTGACCTGACGCTGGGGTGAACAGGCGTCCACGATCCCAGGAACAGGCTGGTCACGTTCACGATTCCGTCATGGTCCCCGGTCCATGCTGAAGAGCCGATCGGCCCCGGAGTGGCGCGCCGATGTCCGAGGCGGGAGGAAGATGTCTGGACCTAGGGGCGGTCGGCGGCGACAGGCCCGTCGCCCAACGGCGCCCGTCCGGGCGCGCCCGAGGGTCGACGCCCGCCGCCCGGTGGTCAGGCCGAATTGGGCATGGCTCAGGCCCCCGGCGCGGGCCCTGTATTCGGCGGGCTGGGTGCTGCTTCCCTTGCGGCTCTTCCTCGGGTTCACCTTCTGCTTCGCCGGCCTGCAGAAGCTCGCCAATCCGGGCTTCTTCAACGCCGCCAACCCGGCCTCGATCCAGTCACAGCTGTCCGGGGCGGCCCGTCTGAGCCCCGTCCACGCCCTCGTCGCGCCCCTCGTGCACGTGGCCGTCCCCTTGGGAGTGCTCATCGCCTTGGCCGAGGTGGCCATCGGCCTGGGGACAATGCTCGGACTGTGGACGAGGGTGGCCGCGGCCGGTGGGATCGTCCTGTCGCTGATGCTCTTTCTCACCATCAGCTTCCACTCGAGCCCGTATTACACGGGCTCCGACATCGTCTTCGTCTTCGCCTGGACACCGCTGCTGTTGTCCGGATCCGGTGGAGCCGTCTCGGCCGACGTCCTCGTGGAGCACGTGGTGCGGAGCAGAGCGGGTCACGGTCCGGCCCTCACCGTGCCGGTCCCGTTCTCGACCGTGCGGGAGGTCTGTGGCTCCTTCGACCGCGGCGCCTGTCGGGCACGTCGGGGGGCACCGTGCGAGCCGGCCCCCTGTCCCTTCCTGACGGGGCGTCCGACATCGTCCGCGAGGTCGGCGGAGGCCGAGATGGACCGGCGCACCTTCGCCGCCAAGGGTGCCGTGGCGACCGCAGCCGCCCTGGTGGCGCTCGTCGGTGGGGGACTGGCGGCGGGCGTAGGCCGCCTGGCGGGAGGCTCGACGTCCAAGCCCGGGCCCCGGGCGCTGGGGGCGACCGACACGACCGCCGCCGCCACCACGACACCACCGGCCACCGTGCCTCCGTCGGGCGGCTCCGGGCCCGGCCCCACGGTCACGGCACCGTCGACGACGGCACCTCCGTCACGCCCTCCGGGACAGGCGATCGGGGCGGCGGCCCAGGTACCGGTGGGCGGCGCCGGGTCCTTCACCGACCCGGCCAGCGGCGAACCCTCCCTGGTGATCCAGCCCCGGACGGGAATGTTCATGGCATTCGACGCCGTGTGTCCCCATGCCGGCTGCATCGTCCAGTACGACGCCGCCGACACCGTCTTCGTCTGTCCGTGCCACGGGTCGAGATTCAACGCCGACACCGGAGCGGTCGAACAGGGACCGGCGGCTTCCGGGCTGCAGAGGATCAAGATCGCCGAAGGACCGGACGGGCAGCTGTACGTCACCTGACCCGGCCGCGCCGGGCGGGTTCTCGACGCCCGGTCGACTGGAGGGTCCCGCTTGTGCTCATGACGGGGGTCGAAGGCCGAGTTGGATCGACGCGTACGACAGGTCCGCTCCGGCGTCCTGGTCCTCTCACCGTCCGGGTCCGTTCGGGCGCCACTGTCGGTGACCTCGATCGATGGCGGTTCCCGCTCCTCAAGCCGGGTCGCCACCCCGCCGAGAAGACGCTGGAGGTCGTGGCATCGCCAGGCGCCCGGTGCTGACCCAGAGGGGAGTGGTGATCCACGTGGGTAGGACCCCCCGGTGTCTTGTCCTCGTCCGTGCGGGGGACAATTCGGTCCACGAGAGCTGGCTCACGCCGCCGGCGAAGAAGAGCTTCGACATCGCCGTCTCCTACTACGGCGCCACGCCGGGCCGTTGGGCTGCCCGGGCGGACCACTACAGCGTCCAGGCGGGACCGAAATTGCCCTGTGTGGCCGACTGGCTCGACGAGAACTGGGAGTGGGTCTCCGGTTCGGACTTCGTGGCCATCCCCGACGACGATCTGTCGGCCTCCGCCGAGGTCTGGTCCCGGGTGTTCGAGGTGATGGAGAAGCACCGGTTGGACCTGGCCCAGCCGTCATTCGGCCGAGACTCCAACTGGTGCCATCCGATCACGGCCGCCCGGCCCGGATCCTCGTTCCGGGTGACGAACTTCATCGAGAACGGACTGGCGGTCTTCTCCCGACGGGCTCTCGAATGGTGTGCGCCCACGTTTCGGATGGGCAGCTCGGGGGTCGGCTCCGACTACGCGTGGTCCGCCGTCGTGAGGGCCAACGGCGGTCGGGTGGGCATCGTCGACGAGGTCCACGTGGAGCACGTCCGGGCCCACCACGGAGCGGGTGCGACCATGCACCAGTCCGTGGACTCGTTGGCGTCGGTCCTCACCCATCCCGAGATGTACGACGAGCTTCTCCTGATGGCCACCTTCGGGATCGGCAACCCGTACGACCCCTTCGTGGTGGAGGCCGTCGGAGTCGACGGTTCGGACCCCCGAAGGTGCGGCGACTCCGCCCGGTCGGTCGACGGTATCGATCCGGGCCCTCTCAGTTTCGTGGTCGTCGGCTCGGGGACCGAAACAGAGGTCCGCGCCACGGTGGATTCGCTCGGCCGCTGTGCCGGGGCGGATGACGAGATCATCCTGGTCGACGGCACTTTCGACTCCCACCTCGCGGATTGCCTGGGAGTCGTCGACGCGTCGTCCCGGCTGGTCCTCGCTCCCGACCGGGGCCTGGCCGAGTGTTACGACCTCGCCATCCCCGCAGCCGCGCACCCCACCGCCGTGGTGGTCGCCTCGGGATGGACGCTCGGCCCGGCGTTCCGTCCTTCCCTGGCCGGCGCCGCCGGCGGAGGTCGGCACGATCTCGTCATCGACGGTTTCGCCCCCGTCGCCGCCATCCGGCGGGAGCTGCTGCCGGCCATCGGGGGTATGGGTGCTCTCGGCCGGGCCGTGACCCCCGGCTTCGGCAAAGTGGGCACGCGGGAGATGCTCGAGATGGCCGAACACCTCATGAGGGCGGCAGGGATGCGTGTCGCCGTCGGCCCGCTCGACACGTCGGTGGCCGAGACGACGGCGGAGGGCGACGTGCCGGTGGAGCCCATCCCCACCGGCGACGGAGCGGGACCTCCGACCGGGCGGCTGCATCCCGCCCTGCTCCGGGTGGTGCACCCTGGCGCTCTGGACGCCGTCCTGGCGCTCGGTCCCCTCGTGTCGGACGACCAGGGTGGTCAGTACCGGCGGCTGCTGGCGGAGAAATGGCCCCGGCTGGTCGGGACATCGGCCCTCGCCGACCCGGCCGGGGCGGTGTCCGCCGGTCCGTACCGGGTGCCGGCCCTCGTGCGCGCCCTGGTCCGTCGGGGGACGGTCGGGCAGGCCGCCACCCTCCTGGCCACCGAGGGCCTCCGGACGGGGACGCCGCCGGCCGAGGTGGAGGAGGCCGTCTCGGCCATGATGGCCGCCGGCCGTGATCCGGCCGAGCTGGTGTCGGCCTGCGATCCCGGGGTGGTGGCGGCCACCACCACGGTGGTGATGGGGATTCTGGCCCGGACCGCCTCCGATCCCGCCCGGGCCATATCCGAACGGGCCGAGGCGACGGTCCGCCACGTACGCCTGGGCAGGGGAGCCGTGCTCGGCCAGGCTGCTCGGCGTTGAGGGGATCGGCCCGGCGTGCCCGCCGACGGCTTCAGCCTCGCCCCGAAACGGCCGATATCGCGGTATGCCGCAGACACTCAGATCACCGACCCGGCCCGTCGACGACCACCGTCTGACCGTCGGCGACTGCCACCTGATCGACTTCCCCAAGGTCGAGGACCCGAGAGGGAACCTCACCTTCGTGGAGTCCTCGAGACACATCCCCTTCGAGATCAAGCGGGTCTTCTACCTCTACGACGTGCCCGGTGGCGAGTCCCGGGCCGGACATGCCAACAAGATCCTCCAGCAGGTCATCATCGCGGCCTCGGGGAGCTTCGACGTCGTGGTCGATGACGGCCTCAAGCGGGTGAGGTTCTCCCTCTCGCGCTCCTATTACGGCTTGTACATACCCGGGGGCATCTGGCGGGACATGGACAACTTCTCGTCGGGCTCGGTGGCCATCGTGCTGGCGTCGGACTACTACGACGCCGACGACTACCACCGGGTCTACAACGACTACCTGGCCGAGAGGCGGGCCCTCCGGCCGTGACGACGACGACCGGTGTCGTCACGGTCCCCTTTCTCGACCTGCGGGCCTCCACCGGGGACCTCCGCGCCGACCTCGACGCCGCCATGGCCAGGGTCCTCGACCGGGGCGTCTACGTCCTCGGGCCCGAGGTGGAGTCATTCGAGGCGGCGTGGGCCCTCTACACCGACTCCCGCTACTGCGTGGGAGTGGGAACGGGACTGTCGGCCATCGAGCTGGCCCTCCGTGCGGTGGGGGTGAAGCCGGGCGGCGAGGTGATCGTCCCGGGCAACACCTACATCGCCACCTGGCTGGCCGTCACCAACATCGGCGCCTCGGTGGTGCCGGTCGAGCCCGAACCGACCACATACCTCCTCGACGCCGACCGGGTGGAGGAGATGATCACCCCCCGCACCGCTGCCATCCTCCCCGTCCACCTCTACGGACAGGCGGCCGACATGGCGGGGCTGTCGGTGGTGGCCCGACGCCACGGCCTGCCCGTGGTCATCGACGGAGCACAGGCCCACGGTGTCCGCTGGGAACCCTGGGAGCTCCAGCCCGACGCCACGGCGTGGAGCTTCTACCCGAGCAAGAACCTGGGCGCCCTCGGCGACGGGGGGGCGGTGACGACCCGGTCCCGATCGGTGGCCGAGCACATCGGGCTCTCCCGGAATTACGGGAGCGGCAGCAAGAACGTCCACGAGGAGATCGGCACCAATTCGCGCCTCGACGAGCTCCAGGCTGCGATCCTCGGGGTCAAGCTGGCCCGCCTCGACGAGTGGAACGAGCGCAGGAGACGGATAGCCGGGCGCTACCTCGAGGCGCTCGACCCGTCCGTGGTCGGCCTGCCCCGCGTACCGGCGGACACGACGCCCGTCTGGCACCTGTTCGTCGTCCGGAGCCCGCATCGAGATCGGCTGCAGCAACACCTCGCCGACCGGGGCGTGACCACTCTCGTCCACTACCCGATACCCCCCCACCGGCAGAACGCCTACCGCGCCACGGCGCTGGCCGAAGCGAGCCTCCCCATCTCGGAGAGGCTGCACCGGGAGATCCTGAGCCTGCCCCTGCACCCGCACATGCGTCCCGAGGAGGTCGAGGCCGTCATCGACGCGGTCAACAGTTTCGCCGTCAGCGACGTCGCCGGAGGCTGAGATGGTCGATCCGATCCTGGCCATGCTCCCCGAGGACCTGGCCTACCGGGCCGAGGTGCTCACGAACCGCAGTGTCCTCGGGTTGCTGGAGGAACTCACCGACGAGCTGGTGGACCGGGGGGACGCCGACAGCCGCGCTGCTCGTCTCCAGTGCCGCCGTGTGCTGGGCCGTCGAGAACCATCCCGGGATCTACGACAGCGGGCGCCTCGAGTCGGCCCTCGCCCGGATCAACTCGATGATCCTCGGCCCCTCCTGCGTGGACGGCGGCGGTCCCGTCGTGCACCTCCTCACCCGGGCCTTCAGCACCGGTGGGCACACCAGGCTGACGTGGCGGTGGATCACGGCCGACACCGACCACGAGCACGTCGTCGTCCTCACCGACCAGGCGGAGGAACCCGTTCCCGAGCAGCTGGCGGTGGCCGCCCGCGGCCGGGTCGTCGTCCTCCCCCCGGGGGTCCCGAGCCAGACCGCCCGTGAGGTGCACCGGCATCTCGGAGGCGCCGCCTACGTGGTGATGAACGTGGCCGAGCACGACACGGTGGCGCTGGCCGCATGCGCCGACGCCTGGCGTCGGCCCCCGTCCTTCATGATGAACCAGGCCGACCACCGGTTCTTCCTGGGGGCCGGCTTCGCCGACGGCCTGCTCAACCTACGGCCATCGGCGGTTGCCTCCAGCGCCCGACGCCGCGGTGTCGGCGACAAGCGGAACATGTCGTTCCCGATCCCCATCGACGACGTGGATCCGGTCAGAGGCCGTGGCGCGGCCAAGGTCCACGCCGGCCTGCCGGAGGACTCGGTCGTCCTCCTCACCATGGCCCGTTCCCCCAAGTTCGCCACTGCACCGGCGGCGGTGGGTTTCTGCGATCTGGCGTCCAAGGTCCTCTCCGAGAGGCCGCTGTGCCACATGGTGGCCATCGGTCCTTCTCCCCAGGAGTCGGCCTGGGCCGCCCTGGCCGGTGAGCACCCCGGACGGGTCCACGTCCTCGGCGTGCTCGAGGATCCGCAGATGTGGTTGGAGACCGCGGACGTGTACCTCGACTCCTTCCCCCTCTCGTCGTCCACCTCGCTGCTCGAGGCCGTGCAATTCGGTGCCGTGCCCGTCGCTCTCGGCGACGGTGGATCGATCCTGGGCTACGACGCATTCGGGGTGGAGCCGGTCCAGGCGAGCGACCACGACGCCTGGGTCGCCACGGTCCTGGATCTGGTCGACGACCCCGCCAGACGGGAGGACCTGGGCCGGGCGGTGTCCTGCCGCTGTCCGTGAGGTCCACGGCTCGTCCGGCCTGGCGCAGAGGATCCGCGACCTCTACGGGTCCATCACCGCAGGATCGGCCGTCGTGTGCCCTTCCCCGCCGTCGCGCTGCGACCGGGAGGACCGCGAGCTGGTGGACGTGTACAGCGGGTGTCATCCCGCCGGTCCGGTCGAGCTCCACCTAGCCCAGCATCTGGCCGACCGGGGACTGCGTCTGGACGGCCTGAGCCAGGTCCCCGCCCCTCCCCCGCAGGATCCGCCGTGCGCCATGGTCGCCTTGCTCACCGACGCCGACGACCTCGGGCCGGCGTTGGTTCGCGCCCTGGTCCTCCTCGAATGGCAGCCCGACCTGGACGTGCTTCTGGTCGACGCGACCGGCGAGGTGGGGCCCTACATGCCTGCGGTGGACCCCCGGATCACCGTCGGAGTCGTCGCCGACGGCGGCGCGCCCCGCGCCCGGATCTGGGCTGACGCGGCGGCGCGCTGTTCGCGCCCTCGCGCCCTGTTCACGACCACCGAGGCCATTCCCGGCCCGCGGCTCATGGCCGCCCTCCAACTTCCGGCGTCGGGTGAACCCGTCAGTGTGTCGGCCTTTCTGGACGAGGCCACTCCCACCATGGTGGTGGCAGCCGTGTCCGAGGTGGCCCGGGGCCTTCCCGGCGACGTGGTCAAGTGGCTGTGATCGTCCCGTCGGCCCGGCCACCCTCGCTGCTAGCTTCGAGAAGATGACGAAACCGGTTATCGGCGATCGCTGCAACATCGGTCGTTACACGTACATCGAAGACGATGTCGTCATCGGCGACGACGTGACGATCGAGAGCTACTGTCACATCGGGTATCCGACGCCTCGTGCCGAGGGTGAGAAGTTGGTCATCGGGGACAACTCCCTGATCCGCTCCCACTCGGTCCTCTACCAAGGGTCCACGCTCGGTCGCGGTACGCGGACGGGTCATCATGTGACCGTGCGCGAGCACACCGTTGCCGGAGATGGATGGCACCTGGGGACACTGAGTGACGTCCAGGGCGAGGTCACGATCGGACAGTACGTTCACATGCACAGCAGCGTGCACGTGGGCCAGCTGACGGTGATCGGTGACTACGTCTGGATCTTCCCGTACACCGTCCTGACGAATGACCCGCACCCGCCGAGCGACGGGTACCTGGAGGGCGCCGTCGTCGAGGACTTTGCCGTGATCGCCACGATGTGCTGCATACTGCCGGGCGTCCGTGTCGGCACGCGATCCCTGGTCGGGGCGCAGAGCCTCGTCACCAGGGACGTTCCTCCCGACACGGTCGTGGCCGGGGTCCCGGCCAAAGAGCGCGGTCCGACGGGCAACGTCAAGCTACGGGACGAGACCGGTGCTCCGGCCTATCCGTGGATGCGCCACTTCCACCGTGGTTACCCGCCCGAGGTGGTGGCGGACTGGGAGGCCACCTACCGTCCCTAGTGGAGCGCCATCATGCCCGCCCGCGGAGCCAGACCGCTCAGCTGACGGATCTCTCGGGCCGTGACGGGCAGACGCAGGACGAGGGGCGCGGCGTCGCCCAACCCCGAATCGCCGATCCACACGAGGGCGTCCAGGCTCCCCGCGGCGCCGGCGACGGCCGACATGTCAGGAACGTGAGCCACCTGGATCCCGGCCGTCGGCCCCGCTTGGGCTCCCACCCGGCTGAGCACGGAGCGCAACTGCCCGGCGGCGGCATCGGCGGAGATGGAGCTCTCGGGCGCCCACAGGACCAGCCGGACGGGGTCGTCGGCATCGAAGGCCTCGAGATACGTGGTGACCAGATCGGCCAGGCCGGTGGGGGCGTGCCAGTCGGGGAGGGCGGAGAAGTAGGTGCCCGACCCGCCGTCGCCCCGGCGCGCCGTCACCAGGTGACCGAGGAGCGTCTCGTAGGTGAGGATGCTGTTGAGACAGGCCCACAGGGCCTGGTCGGCCGTCGAGGGCTGACCGTTCAGCATCAGGGTCGACGCCCGGAGGGCACCGAGCGGATGCCCGGCCAGCTCGTCGGCCACGGCCTGGATGGAACGGACCTCGGCCGCCTGGTGCGACAGTCGCTGCTCCGCCCCGGCCACTCCGAGCAGGGCCGCCAGGTCGGGCTCGGTCGATCGGGCCACCACGTCGGTGGCCGCCATCCCCAGGGTGCGGGCGCGGGCGCGCAACTGCGAGATGCTCAGCTCGTGGGTCAGGTGGTGGACGGCCCGGCGGGTGTACCAGACCCGTAGCCCCGCCGAGCGCAGACGGCTGTTCAGGTCGGTGTCCTCGAGCCACCGTCCCCTCGGGGGGACGCGCCGGAGCAGCGAGGTCTTGTAGGAGGTGCGTCCACCCCAGCCGCAGTGCCACGGGACCTCCCCCTCGGCCAGGGCGGGATAGGAGAACAGGCGCTGCCCGCCGACCAGGGCGAAGTACATCGCCGTGCCGAGCTCGACGTCGGGGTGCACGGCGGTGAAGCCCAGGACGGCGTCCGTCTCCCCGGGGTGCTCCGCGTGGGCCGCCAGATGGGCGGCCAGGCAGTCGGGCCCGGCGATGTCGTCGTCGTCGAGGAAGAGGACCACCTCACCGGTGGCGTCCTCGACTCCGCTCCGGCGGGCCTCGCCGAGGCCCTCGTTGACCTCTTTGCGCAGGAGGCGGACATCGAGAGCGTCGGCAAAGCCCGAGACGATGCCGTCCACGGGCTCCGCCGAGCAGTCGTCCACCACGATCACCTCGAAGCGCTCCCGCGGCAGCGATTGGCGGGTCAGGCCCTCCAGGCAGCGGCGGAGCTCCCGGGGCCGGTTGTAGGTGGCGACCACCACGGTCAGGGCGAACCGGGAGTCGGACTCGACGAGCGCGCACATCCCGGCGTAGGTCTCCGCCCAGCCGGTGGCGTCCTCGATCATGGAGACCGGGGTCTCGATGTTGGCGGCCAACCGGCCCTGGAGGTCCCTGTCCCCCGCCACCCGGATCAGCAGCGACGCCAGCGCGGTGGGGTCGCCGGCCGCGTAGACCAGCCCGTCGTGACCGTCGGTGACGATCTCGGTGAGGCCCCCGGCGTCCGAGCAGATGACAGGGACCTTCCGGGCGAAGGCCTCGCGCACCACGGTGGGATAGTTCTCCACCTTCGAGGGCAGCAGGAGGTAGTCGAGACCGTCCAGGATCCCGACGAGCTCGACCGGGGGGAAGGGCCCGGCCCAATGGATCCTCGGGTTGGTGGAGAACAGGCGCCGGGCGGCGTCGTCGGCGGCGCCGTGGACGGTGACGACGGGACCCTCCGGACCGAGCTGCCTCACCGCGGCGTCGAGGTCGCCGGCACCCTTGAAATCGTGCCCGTCGGCGGTGGCGACGAAGTTGGCCACCACCCCGATGCGCAGGGGATCATCCCCGCACGACGGCCGGGCGGACAGCCTCACCGGGGTGGAGACGCCCGAAGGGCGCGCGGTGACCTCCCGGGTGATCCACGGGGACCGGGCGACGAAGCGCGCCTGGTACCGCGACGGCGATGTGATGAGGTCGCAGAAGGGCAGAGCCCGAGCCATCAGGGCGGACCTGGCCGCCACCCAGGACTCCTGGGCCGACCCGGCCGGCAGCGTCACGCCCGCCAGGCAGCTCGCACAGGTGTGCGCCGACACCGCACCCGGGCAGACCGATCCGTCAGAGCGGACCTCCTTGGCCCGCGGGCATGTCACCCAGGCGTCGTGGAGGGTCAGAACGACTCTGGAGCCGGCCAGCCACGCCTGTTCCAGGAGCGACACCGACAGGCCGCGGGTGAGGTGGTGGAAGTGCACGACGTCCACCTGCGCGTCCCAGATCACCCGACGCAGGACACGTTCGACCTGCGGGTCGCCGAACTCCTGGTGGGGGAGGAGTCGGGGCCGGTTGATCCGGATGACGTGGATCCCCTCGACGTCGACGTCCTCGACGGTGCCATCGGGGAGGTCGGGCGACTCGAAGGGATGGAAGACGACCACCCGGTGCCCCTGCGCGTCGAGCTGACGGGCCAGGTCGGCGACGTAGGTCTCGACCCCGCCCCTGTCGAAGGGCGGGTAGGTGTGGGTCACCAGGCAGACCGACAGTGGTCGCATCACGCCGGGGTCAGTGCCCGTGTGCGCACCGCGCCGTCGGCGACTCCTTGACCGACGGCGGCGAGGATCCGTTGCGCCACCGATGTCCAGGTGAAGGTGCGGGCGTAGGACCGGTGCTCGGGGTCGAGGCGACCGGCCCCCAGGGCCTGCCTGCTCGCCGCCACGAAGTCGGCGATGGTGGTGGTGGAGACGGAGACGTCGCGCAGAGGAGGGGGACAGGCGCAGTTGAGCAGGACCGAGCGCAGGCCGGCGCAGGCGTAGTTGTAGACCTTGTGCGGTTCCATCGACCAGGTGAAGGGTTCGTCGGTGTGGGGAACGATCCCGATCTGGCAGTGCCGGAGATAGGCGGGGGACGCCTCCGGCGGGCGGGGGCCGAGGAAATGGACGTGGCTGTGCGTGCGGATCAGATCGGCGACCGCCGGTGACGGGGCGAAGCCGACGAGCACGACGTGGACACCGGACGAGGCCAGGGCTTCCAGGGCCGCTGCCTCGATGCGAACCGAGAGGGCGCCGAAGTACAGCGCCCGGGGATGGGGTATGGGGGCCAGATCGGCCGGCTCGGCCAGGTGGTCGACGGCATCGGTCTCGAGACCCGTGTCGCAACCGTGACCGACATAGGTCGCCTCGGGGACGTCGGCGACGGCGCCTTCGGAGAGCCCGATCACGCTCTCGGAGCTGTGGATGAGAAGCCCGCGGATCCGGGCCAGCCGGGCCGACGCGGTCCGGTCCATGCCCGGCCACAGGTGCAGGATGTCGTGGGTCACGAGAGCGGTCGTGCGACAGCGCGGGGCGAAGGCGTGGTGGAACCACCAGTTGGTCTCGGCCACGCCGAAGTTCAACAGGATCGGATCACACAGCTGCGAGGTCGAGATGACCGCCTCGGCCACGGCGTCGGCCGGCACCTCGGCCCCCCGCCTGGCGTAGACGTGGAGGCCGCGGACGTTGTCGGCGTCGAGGGTCGGTGGGCCGTCGCCGGCGACGTTCGGCTCCACGTAGGCCACCTGGCGGGCCAGCCCGCTCGACTGGAGGGCGTGGGCCACGGATTCGGCGGCCCGGCCGAGCTGCCCATAGTCGTTCTGGAGCCAGCTGACGACGACGTCAGGGCGGTATTCCACCCGTTCCTTGTCGGCACGATCCGCGACCTGCTTGAGGTACCCGGCGCCGGTGGGGAGAAGACGGTGCCCGGCGGAGGATCCGTCACCACACCGGGTGGGCGAAGTCCGATAGCCCGGATGGTTTTCCCCCGCCGATCCGCAGGAGACCATGGGATGCCTAGTCCTCGTGCGTCAGCCACCGCTCATGGGCGAGGATGAGTTGCCGATTCGCCAACGTCACGACAGTGGGCCAGAACTCCTGTGCGAAGACATTCCCACCGCCGAGCGTGAAGTGGACGCCGTCGGCTTGGCGGACCTGGATCCCGTTCACATACTCCTCGTAGCGGCCGCCGGGACATGCCATGGCGTTGAAGTTGATCAACGAGGCGTCGGGTGACGTCGCTGTGACGTCTCGGACCAGCTGGTTGTAGATGGACAACCGCGCTTCGGAGTCCTCGGGCCACGGGTCACCGTCCGGCTGTTCCCCGGTGTCGTAACAGGGAGCCGTCATGAGAATGACGTGGGCTCCACCTGAACCGGCCAGCTCCACGGCATACTCCAGCTGTCTCTTGACGTAGGCGGCGTAGGCGGGGTCGTCGATGTTGGTCCAGCGCCCGTCGTAGGTGCGGTTCACGACCTCCCACCGGCCGGCCAGGATGATCACGACGTTGGGTTTGTACAGGGCGATGTCGGTGAGCCAGAGCCGGGGCCACAGAGCGGAGGGTGGGCCGTCTGAACACTGGGGCGCCATGGGAGCGTCGACACCCTTGAGCTGGAATTCGGCACCGTCGGTGACGCCGCATCCGAGGATGCCCCCGTCGAATGACTCGACGCCGTAGGAACGTTGTTGCGCGCTGAGGCCGATGGCCAGGGTGAAGGCGGTCGAGTCGCCCACCCACAACACCTTGACCAGTGGCTTCGTGAAGACGGCGGTCTGGTCCTTCACCCTCGTCGCCGGTGCGCTCCTGGCGGCGAGGGCGGGAGTGGTGGCGGTGGCGAAGAGAGAGACCGTCACGGCGACGACCGCCACCGGGGTCGCCAGCCACGCCCTCCAACCCCTCAGGAAGGTCCGCTGTCGGATCGGGCGCTCGAGGGTGTGGAAGGAGACGGTGGCGACGGCCAGCGTGGTCGCCACACGCACGGCGAACAAGGGGTACCCGGTGAGTCCGGTCCGGGCGTTGTCGAGATAGAGGAAGAGGGGGAAGTGCCAGAGGTACATGCCGTAGGAGATCTGTCCCACGTAGCGCAGAGGTGCGAACGAGAGAACCGAGGCCAGAAGGGAGCGCTGGACACAGACCACGCTGAGCAAGACGGCCGACGTGGCCAACGAGGCCAACAGGAAGCCCCCGCGATACGCCAGGGGGTCATTGGAGGAGACCGTCGTCCACAGCACGGCGCTCACGATCACCCCGGCCACGCCCAGCGTCAACGTGACGGTACGCCCGAGTGGCGAGGAGACCGTCCACGCCGGGTCGCCACCGCGGTGGTGGGGTCCGTGACCCTCATCGGACGGTCCCGCTGCGGCGCGCCGACGACGGTCCGACCACAGTGACAGGGCGACGGCAAGGGCGGCGCCGACGAGTAGTGACTGGGCGCGGGTGTCGGTTCCGTAGTACAGGCGGTTGACGTCAGCGGGAGAGTAGAGGACCGCCATCTCGACGGCCGAAGCCAGGGCCCCCACCACGCAGACCAGAAGGAGTACCGGCTTGCTCCGCCAGAGCTTGAGGACACCGAGCACGATCAGCGGCCACAGCAGGTAGAACTGCTCTTCGACGGCCAACGACCAGGTGTGGGTCAGCGGCGAGGTGAGCCCGGTCTGGTCGAAGTAATTGGACCCGATGGCGATGAAGTGCCAGTTGGCGAAATAGAAGAGTGCGGAGATCCCGTCTGAACGGAGGTGCGAGTAGGTCCCCGGCGGCACGAGGAAGGCGCCGTAGAGCGCCACGGCGAGCACCATGACGAGGAGGGCCGGGAGGAGCCGGCGGGCCCGTCGGGCCCAGAAGACCCCCAGTCGGATCGTCGTTGTCCGCTGCCACTCGGTGATGAGAAGAGAGGTGATCAGAAACCCGGACAGGGTGAAGAAGGTGTCGAGACTGTAGAAGCCCCCGGAGGTGAAGAAGACGCCTCCGTGATAACCCATGATGATGATGATGGCCACGCCCCGGACGCCATCGAGTGCCGGGATGTACGAGATGCTCGAGCCCCGGCGGGGAGGCTCGGCGAGGACCGGTCCGCCGACCATCACCGTCCCCTCCTGGACATCGGCCGGGATGGACGGCTGTCGCGATCACGCTCGTACACCGTCCCCGTTCCCCCTGTGATCCCGGCGCCGATGTCGCAGACAGCCCGAAGGACGGCGGCGCCCCCCACCGGCGGATTCTTGCCGCTGGACTCGTGACTGCGCAAAGATCGGATCGAGGTCGGAGCCGAGCGGTCGGGGCCGGAAAGGGCGACGAGCGATGTTCCTCATTTTCGGGATCAAGCGGCTGAAGCGACGGCTCGCCACCGTGTTCGCCATGTGCGGACGGTGCCGCACTCCGGCGGCTCAGGTCGTGGTCCGGGTGGGTACGTGGTTCTCTCTGTTCTTCATCCCGGTGGTACCCCTCGGGACCCGGTACATCTCGACGTGCACCCTCTGCGGAGAGTCCGTGAGGATCGACAAGGCCCAGGCTCTTCAGACCGTCGCCGCCGCGCGACAGCTGGCCGCCGAACCCTCCACCCCCCCGGCCTCCGAACCCGAGGGATCGGGATCACCACCGCAGACCCCGCTTCCCCCGGCGAGACCCTGAAGATCTCGGAAGAGCCCGGATGCCGGGCTCACGGGGTCGGTGGCGGTGAGGCAGACGGTTCCCCGAGGCGATCCTTCAGATGCGAATCCCTCTGGCCGATAGGGACGGGATCGAAGGCCGCGGCAGGGGGGAAAGCATGGTGGTTCGACTTTCGTGGGAACAGACGCAGAGGGCTCAGCAACTGAGTGGCACCATGAGCCAGATCGCCACGGCCATCCGGTTGGCCCGCTCGGACCGCTCCTCGTCCCCCCAGGTCATCAAGCAGTTGTTGGACCGCTACTGCGAAACCGAAGCTGAACTCCGCTCCCTCATTCCCGCGCCCGGTCAAGCCCATCTCGTAGGGCCGCCGCCGTCGTCTCACGTGCACGGGGCCATCCTGTCCACGATGGCGGCCACCCAACGCGCCGCGGTGGCGGGCTGGCCGTCGATGCGGGCCACGGGGATGCCCACGCCGAGGGCGGAGGCGGGGCTGACGGTGGCCTCGAGGTTCTCGAGGGCCAGGGCGTCGATGCCGCCGAGGGCCTCGGCCCAGGCGGCGATGTCCTCGGCCTTGGCGGTGGCGTCCACCACCCCCCAGACGGCGGTGGGACGCAGGGCGGCGATCAGGTGGGTGGCCCACGAGCGCTCGGGGCCGGTCACGGGGGCGTCGATCACCACCACCGCCGGCCCGAGCCGTCGCCAGCCGGGGGCCAGCTCGGCGGCGTCCTCGGCCGAGCGCACGAGCAGCCGGCCCGTCACCACGGCGTGGGCCCGGCGTCGTCACGCGAGCGAAGGGCACCTCGGCGGGGTCGGTCCCGATATCGTCGGCCACCGCCGCCGCCAGGCGTCGGGCGGGGACACCGGCCCCCACCACCACCAGCAGGCTGCCGGCCCGGCGGGGCAACGGCGGGGGCGGGGACGAGAGCAGCGAAGGCCTCGAGCAGCAGGGCCTCGAGCCCGGCTCCCTGGCGCAGCCCCTCGGCCACCGAGGCCACCAGGCGCCCGTCGAGCCCCGTGCGCCGCAGCGCGCCGGCCACGGCGTCGGAGGGACCGCCCGGGCCACCGGGCGAGGGCAGCCGTGGGGGGACGGTGCCGTTGCCACGTCGCCATGCGGCCTCGAGGATGGTCGCCACCCGGGTCATCACCGTGTCGAAGGAGTCGGAGCCATGGGTGAGCGCACGGAGACGTGTCCGATGGCAGCCCGAGCCGATGCGGGCCCGGCTATCACGTCGAGGGGGAGACCCGGACGGGCCCGGCCGGCCCAGACGGGCGGGGCCGGCGCGGCCGGCGCAGGGATGGGCGGCTCGGGTTCGTCCTTCGTGGCCACGAAGGGGCCGTCCGTGAAGGTGAACCGGGACGCCCCGGTGACCGCGTGCGCCGACCGGCGATGACAAAGGCGAAACCGGTCAAGGCGAGACCGATGACGATCCTGACCGGGCCCTGGCCCGCTGACCGTCTGGTCACCTGGAGAACGGGCTTCGGACCGTCCGGACCCCGTCACCCCGACGCCGGACCGTGGCGGACACCGGATCACGACGCAAAGAGGCACGTGACCATTCTGAGCCTTGCACGTGCCCCAAGTGGTGGAGGCGGACCCGGAGGCGTCATCGATACCGACGCTCGCCGCCCCGGAGAGGCTCCTGATCAGACCGGTCGGATCGGAGACTCAGCGGCCCGGGTCACGTGGAGGGCTTGTGGGCCAGGACGATGATCCGCGCGTTCATGCGGAATTCCTCGTGCGGTTCCTCCGCCTCCACCGCGCCAGGTCGGCGTCGAAGGCCTCCGCCGTCATCGTGCTTCGTCTGCACGATCCGCTGGCGGGCGAACCGGAGCTGCTCGAGAACCAGCGAACGTTCGCCGTCGAGTGCGTCCACGACCCGGTGCTGTGCCTCGGGAAGCACAACGACCGACGCGATGTCGAAGCCCACGTGACGCAGGTAGGTCGAGAGCTTCCGCCCGCACTGACGATCCCCGCCCCGGGAGTACTGGATGGAAGAGACGGCTCCGACGAGGCGAGCCAGGGGCTGACTGTGCTCGGGCCACGTGATGTGAAGTTGGTCGTCGGTATCGCTGACGCAGGCGTAGCCGCCCGGCCGCACCACACGGTAGACTTCGCCGACCGCCTCGACCGGATCGGTCAGGAACTGGAGAAGCTCGCGCACGAAGGCGAGGTCGAAAGAGTCGTCGTCGAACGCCAGCTTGCGAATATCGCCCTCCCCGAAGTGGACGGTGGAACCTTCGGTGAAGAGCCCTTCGTCGTCAAGCCGTTCGAGCAGGGTCGTCGAGTGCCCGACGAAGCGCGGATCGATGTCCACTCCCTGGACATGGACATCGAGGTTGGCCGCCAGTTCGAAGGCGAGAATACCGAGACCGCTGCCGACATCGAGTACCGAGGATCCTCGAGGCAGCGGCAGAAGTCGAAGAGCGGTCCGCCACATCCGGTGCAAGCTGTGGGTGTAGGCCAGAGTGACCGCCGACTCGTCGTCCCCGGCAGCGCGTAGCTCCTCGGTCAACGCCGTCAGGGTGGCGTCGAGGGCGGTCTGCTTGCTCGGGTCGAGGTCCACGTCCCCGATCCTTCCATGGACGGTGACGACGACCGGGCATACGCCTGTCCCGCCCCGTGGCGGGACTGCTCGGCTATTGATCCGGGAGATCCGGGCCGCGTGGCGCGTCGCCCGAGCCGTCTTCGTCGTCGCTGTGGAGGATGCGGAGATGGGCGGTGGTGCCCGCCGACGGGTCCTGTGCCATCCGTGCGGCGATGGCGAGGGTGGTCGCCTTGAAGATCTGCACCCTCTCCGCGATCTCGTCGATCGATTCCTGGACCACGTGCTTGGCGCCATTGGTCAGGGTGATGACGGTGTCGGGTGTCTCCTCGACACGTTCGATCAAGTCGGGGTTGACTCCGAAGCGCTCTCCGCTGGAGAAGCGCGTCAACACGATCACCGGTCTGCCTCGGACAGCGGTGCCACCGTTGTCGGTGGGTGCGCGTCGCCCCCGGCCGTGGACCGCCGTGCCGACGCCAGCATCTTGAGGGCCTGCATGCGGCGGGACTCCCGGGAGTAGCGGTCGATGACCCCGGTGAGCAGGGACCCGGCGAACCAGCAGACGACGATGGCGAGCAGGAACCGGGTCCCGGCCGAGATGGTGGTGATGTTCCCGTTCAGCACGCCGGGGAGCATGGGCAGGCACAGGGCCACGGCGCCGGCCAGCACGAGCTCGGGTCGTCTCACGTGCACGGGGCCATCCTGTCCACGATGGCGGCCACCCAACGCGCCGCGGTGGCGGGCTGGCCGTCGACGCGGGCCACGGGGATGCCCACGCCGAGGGCGGAGGCGGGGCTGACGGTGGCCTCGAGGTTCTCGAGGGCCAGGGCGTCGATGCCGCCGAGGGCCTCGGCCCAGGCGGCGACGTCCTCGGCCTTGGCGGTGGCGTCCACCACCCCCCAGACGGCGGTGGGACGCAGGGCGGCGATCAGGTGGGTGGCCCACGAGCGCTCGGGGCCGGTCACGGGGGCGTCGATCACCACCACGGCGGCCCGGGACCGTCGCCAGCCGGGGGCCAGCTCGGCGGCGTCCTCGGCCGAGCGCACGAGGAGCCGGCCCGTCACCACGGCGTGGGCGGCGTCGTCACGCGAGGCGAAGGGCACCTCGGCGGGGTCGGTCCCGATATCGGCGGCCACCGCCGCCGCCAGGCGTCGGGCGGGGACACCGGCCCCCACCACCACGAGCAGGCTCCCGGCCCGGCGCGGCACCGGGGGGGCGGGGACGAGAGAAGCGAAGGCCTCGAGCAGCAGGGCCTCGAGCCCGGCTCCCTGGCGCAGCCCCTCGGCCACCGACGCCACCAGGCGCCCGTCGAGCCCCGTGCGCCGCAGCGCGCCGGCCACGGCGTCGGGGGGACCGCCCGGGCCGCCGGGCACCGTCTCGGCCAGGAACAGCGCCGCCTTGGAGGCGATCCCCGCCGGGACGTGGACGACGGTCTCGTCGGGCGCGGGCAGCGGCGGGGCGATGGCGCCGTTGCCGTCAGCGGTGCCATCGCCGGTGACGGCGGCGTCGTCGTCGGGGTCCGTCTCCAAGGTGGAGGCCACCCGTGACAGCACGGCGTCGAAGGACTCGGGGACCTCCGCCACCTCCGTGGCCTCGATGGCGGCGGGGATGGGGGCGGCGTCAGCGAGGGGGCGGCGTCAGCGAGGGGGGCGGCGTCAGCGAGGGGGGCAGCGGCGGGCCGGGCGCCGATGTCGTTCACGTCGTCGGTGGCCTCGGCCATGGCGCTGAACACGTCGGTGGGCACCGTGGCCCCGGCGCTCACCGGCGCCGGTCCCTCCACCGGGGCCGGGGACGATGCCGCGTTCGCGCCGGGCCCGGCGCGACGGGCGGTCGTCGGCCGCCTCGGGGGCAACGGGGTCCGAGGTCACGGAGTCGGGGGTCACGGGGTCGGGGGTCACGGCGCCGGAAACGGGCCCGGGGCCGTGCCCGGCGCCTCGACCACCACCCGGTAGTGCTCTTTGGCGAAGAAGCCGAGGACGCCGCCGACGCGGATCTTCTCGGCGCCGTTGATCTTGGCGCCGGGCCCGACCTCGGCGCGGATCCGGTCCAGCAGGAGCTGGACGTCGGGACCCTCAAACGACTTGAGCTGGGCTGACACTCACGACTCCGATGCGTTCAATTTTAACCTGGGGGCCGAGCTCGTTGACGGATAGACACCGCGGTTATCGACGTGAAGCCGAGCGTGCTTGAGGGCCTGGACGCCATCGGTTCCTCCCTGACCATGGCCACTCCCTGCGCTCATCGGTGACGCCACCGCCTCCCGATCGACCGTCCCGACGCCATCTGAACCCGGAAGCACATGGTGGTGGCGCGACGACGCGATCCGCCTAGTGCGGACCGCCACCCTCGGGCGTGACGCCTCGCGAGATCGCGCCGTGGACGTTGGTGGCGTTTCTCTGCAGGATCGTCATCAGTGCGGCCGCCTCCTCGAGCGTCCGACAGATCGGCATGAAATCCTCGACACCGCTCGAGGTCATGACCTTCCGCACACCCGGAGGCGGGGCCACGACGATCAAGGCGCACTCGTGCTTGCGCAGTCGCCTGAAGGCCTGAACGAGAACGCTGAGCCCGAGACCGTCGATCTTGGTGAGTCCCTCGAGATCCACCATCACGGGCCGGGCCTTCCCGCACAGGTGGTCGAGTGCCTTCCCGAAGGCGGGCGCTGTGTCGGGTCCGAGCTCTCCGGCCACCGAGACCACGGCAGCACCCGAGGCGTCGGTCACTTGGATGTTCAGGTCCACCGTGGTTCAACTGTATTGACCTGCCCGTTGCTTGTCGCGGATGGGTCTCCGCCTCAGCGCCGCCGTCATCTGCCCTTTCAGGGTCGCGCTCCGACTGATATCCCGACCGGAGACCCCGGACCGAGAGCATTCGGCGGCGCAACGGTCAGAGGCGCCTGCGGGAGGGCCGGCGCCCTGAGGACCGCCTTCCAGAACGATGTCAAGACGGCGGCGGCGTCGGACGATAGTCCTGTGTGGACCATGACTGGCTCGTCGTAGGTGCAGGGTTCACGGGGGCGACCCTGGCCGAACGCCTGGCCAGCCAGCTCGACCAACGGGTGCTGGTCGTCGACCGTCGTAGCCATATGGCCGGGAACGCCTTTGACGGGCCGGGGCCCGATGGGCGACCGATCCATCACTACGGCGCTCATATCTTCCACACCGTCTCCGATCGCGTGTGGGCGTACCTGTCCCAGTTCACCCGGTGGCGGCCGTACGAGCACCGGGTGCTGGGCTCGATCGACGGCAAGCTCGTACCGATCCCTTTCAACCTCACCTCTCTGCACGCTCTGGTACCGGAGCGGCGCGCCACCGCCATCGAACATCGCCTCCTCGCCGAGATCGGTTCGGGCGGGACGATCCCCGTCCTGACACTGCTCGAGCACCCGGACCCGCTCCTACGGGGTCTGGGCGACTTTGTCTACGAGAAGGTCTTCTCCAATTACTCGGCGAAACAATGGGGTCTCCGACCTGATCAACTCGACCGGTCGGTGACGGGTAGGGTCCCGGTCGTCGTCTCTCACGACGACCGGTATTTTCACGACCGACATCAGGCGATGCCGGCAGACGGCTACGTGGCGATGTTCGAGCGCATGCTGAAGCATCCGAACATCGACGTCCTGCTGGACACCGACCATCGCGATGTTCTCGGCCGGGTCGGGCAGGCCAGGACCGTGTTCACCGGACCGATCGACGAGTACTTCGGGAACAGGTACGGGGCGTTGCCGTACAGAAGCCTCGATTTTCGCCATGAGGCCGCGGCGGTCGAGTTTGCCCAGCCGGTGGCGGTGGTGAACCACCCCGAGGCGGAGGGGTTCACCCGGATCCTCGAGCACAAGCACCTCACCGGGGTCACCAGCGCCACCACTGTGCTGACCACCGAGTGGCCCCAGGACCACGTGCCGGGAGTCAACGATCCCTATTACCCGGTCCCGCGGCCTGAGAACCGTTCCCTGCACGCCCGCTACCTGGAGTTGGCGCGAGACACCGATCCCGAGGTCGTCTTCGCCGGAAGGCTGGCGGACTACAAGTACTACAACATGGATCAGGCAGTGAGCCGAGCTCTCCTCGTCTTCCGTGGACTGGTCCCGGGCACCCTTCGACGTCGTCCCCACATGAGTGAGACGTCCATGTGAGCTTCTCCGTGACGTCGCCGCACCAAGTGGCGACGACCGGGGATCTACGTCGCGGGCGAGGTTGTTGGTGCGCAGGTGCTCCTGCTCGACCCCACGAGCGGCACCGTTGCGAGGGTGGCCCTGTCTGACGTGGACGACCTCGGAGGACGGCTCGTAGCGGATGGTCCGACCCGAGGCGGACAAGGCGGTCGACAGGTCGGCGTGGCCGTCCCCGCCGGGGCCGTCGGCGAAGATGGACCCGTCGCCGACGGCGTCACGGCGGACCAGAAGACAGGCGACCGGGGCGTTGTCCGCCGCCACGCTCTTCCGGTCATCGCCCCACCCTTCGCCGTGCACGACGACGAGAGCGCCGGAGTGGTTGCCGTGTGTCTCGGGGTCGACCAGCCGGGGATGCACGGCGGTAACGGCCGGATCGTTGTCGAGGGCATCGACGAGTGGCGGGAGCCACCCGGGGAGCAGGATGGTGTCGTTCCGCAGGAGCAGGACATAGTCTCCGCGAGCGACGAGGATTCCCTGTCCGAACGCGGCGTTGACGCCCCGGTCCTCTTCATTGCGGATCACGTGGAATCGGGAGCTCTGGGCGCCCGCCAGATTGACGGTGGCGTCGTGCGAGCCGTTGTCGACGAGGATCACCTCGTAGAGCGCCGCATCGGTGGTCGCCTGCAGGCTCTGCAGGCACCTGAGCGTCGACTCGGCCTTGTTGAAGGCAGGGCATCACGATGCTCACCCGGGGAGCGGCGAGACCGACGGGCGGTAGCGTCCTGCGGGCCAGGGGCGCCCTCGGCGTCGACCAGGAGCTCGGGGCACAGAGCCTCCGCCTCGGTGCGGATGGTCTCGCGCTCGAGGGGCTCGCGCGTCGTCGAAGGCGGCGATGAAGGCGTCGCGGCCCCGGGGATCGCCGAAGGCCCGGACCACGGTGGCGGCCGCCCGGGCCCGCACCGTCGGTGAGGCGGTGCCGGTGGCGATGGCGACGAGAGGGCAATTGGCGGTGAAGCCGGCCTCGCGCATCCGTGCCGACCACACGAGGGCCCGGTCGATCGGGAGGCGACAGGCCAACGTGGCCGCCGTGGCCAGGACCGCTTGTGTCGCCTCCATGGCACCGAGGCACGCCTCGAGCACCTCGTCGGCCGTGTCGGGGGTGAGCTGGAGCACCTGGGCCAGGAAATTGGGCGCCTTGGCCGTCGGTATGGCGGCGGCCAGCTCGTCGAGTGGACGCCCGGCCCGGCGCAGGCCGTCCACCAGGACCCCGAGGTGGACGTCGATCACGCCCTGGTCGACCAGCACCTCCGAGCAGGACGTCGGCGGCGTCGCTGGTCCGGCCGAGACCCTCGAGTGCCTCGGCCCGCTGCACGGCGAACATGTGGCTGCCCACCTCGAAGCCGTCGTCGTCGAACTGGCGGACGCCGATGCGGTCGAAGAGATCCAGGGCCTGCTGGAAGTCCCCCTGGGCCAGCCGGATCTTCCCCTCGGCGATGTCGGCCTGCACCGATGTCGCCGACATCGCCCGCAGGGTGCCGATCCATTCGAGCGCCTCGTCGAGCCGGCCGAGGTGGGTGAGCGCCTCGGCCGCCGTGCGGGTGGCCAGCCGGCGGGTGATGGGGTTGTCGGTGTGCTCGAGCGCCTCCCGGCAATTCTCGAAGGCCTCCTCGAAGCGGCCGGCCGTGAGGTAGGAGCGTCCCAGGCTGGTGAGGGAGAAGCCTCTCTCCCAGCCGTCGGCCTGGGCCACCTCGGCCTGGGCCACCCGCAGGTTCCGCTCCGTCTTGTTGCGGGTCCGCATGGCCTCGTCGAGGTAGCCGGTGTGCCGGATCCGGGCGCGCTTCCAGGACGACCTGCTGGATCCCCCGATGATCGCCCCGGCCGGCGATCTGTTCGTGGAGGCGACCCGTCCATTCACAGCGCGCCCGTCGGAACAGACGGCAGGCCGAGTGCACGAAACCGGACCCGACGCCCACGCCGGTCAGGTTGTCGATGGGGACCGAGAAGCCGTCCATCTCGGGATCGAGGTGATCGAGAAGCCGGAGCAGTCCGGCGATGTCGTCGCAGACGAGTGTCTCGTCGGCATCCAGCCAGGCGATCCACTCGCCCGAGCAGTGCTCCAGCGCGGCGTTGCGGGCGCGGGAGAAGTCGTCGTCCCAGTAGCCCTCGATGACGGTGGCGCCGAGATCCCGGGCCATCCTGACCGTGTTGTCGGTCGAGCCCGTGTCGTAGACGACGACCTCGTCGGCGAAGCCCTCCAGCGAGGCCAGACAGGTGGCGATGTTGGCCTCCTCGTCCTTGGTGATGAGACAGGCCGAGACCTTGGCCACGTCACGCGACGATTGGCCCAGGCCGAAGCGCGACTCGAAGCGGCTCCCGGTTCGTCTCCTGCTCGGCGAACCAGTCGAGGCCGTTGGCGTCGAAGGTCTGGTGCCCGTCGTGGTGGACGAACGACTCATGGGCGATGAGCAGGCGGTGGCCCGATGCCAGGATGCGCCGGCACAGGTCGTCATCCTCGTACCCGCCGATGCCGTAGTCCGTGTCGAAGCCGCCCACCTCTTCGAAGAGGTCGCGCCGGACGGCCAGGCAGAATCCGACGAGGCGCTCGGTCTCCGACGTCTGGGCCCGGTGCTCCTGGGCCCAGGCGCGGGCGAATCGGCGCATTCCGGGCGTGTCCCCCCGCAGGTACGACGCACCCTCCGCCACCTGGGGTCCCGGACACGAAGTTGGAACGGGGCCCGGTGGCGCCGACGGTGGCGTCCTCGTCGAACGGGACGATGAGCGGATCGAGCCAACGGCCCGAGAGAACGGTGTCGTTGTTCAAGAAGACGAGAACGTCGTGTCGGGCGATGGCGGCACCGTCGTTGCATCCCCCGGCGAAGCCCCGGTTCTCCGTGTTGGTCACCACGTCGATCCAGGGGTAGCGGCCCAGCCGGCGGGGCGTGGCGTCGGTCGAACCGTTGTCCACGACAACCACCTGGTCGCGGACCCCGAGGGTGGGTGACAGGGACTCGAGACACGCCTGGGTCGACTCCCAGGCGTTCCAGGCGAGGATGACGATGGTGGCGGGGGAGCGGCGCATGGCGCCTGTCCTATCGGCACCGTCCCGGGCTCAATGTAGAGGCAATTCGGCCACGGGAGAGGGGTCGGTCGGCCCAATTCGCCGGCCGGGGGGAGCCAATTCCGTGAATTCCCCTCAAGTGCCCACGCACTGTGGTCGAAGATTCGGTGTCATCCCGCATGGTCTGCATCGGACCGGGTGGGGACGTGCGAACAGCTCCACGGACGGAGCGTGCCATCAAGGAGGAAACGGATGTCTTCCCTCGTAGTGAACACCAACCAGTCGGCGATCAACGTGTTCAACAACCTGAACTCGACCGACGCCGCCATGACCAAGGCGATCTCGGAGCTGTCTTCGGGTCTCCAGATCCAGACGGCGGCCGACAACCCGGCCGGCTATGTGGTGGCCGAGGGCCTCGAGAGCCAGGCCAACGGCTTCACCCAGGCCATCTCCAACGCCCAAGCCGGTGTGTCGTTGATCCAGACGGCCAGCGGTGCCCTGAACCAGATCACCTCGATCCTGCAGACCATGAACCAGCTGGCCCTGAGCTCGTCCAACGGCGCCACCAACGACACCGGATCGTTGAACGCCAACGAGCAGGAGTTCACGGCCCTGCAGAACCAGATCGACCAGATCGCCACCACCACGTCGTACGGGACCACGGCCCTGCTCGACGGCACCTTCACGAACCAGAGCCTGCAGGTGGGTGCGTTCGACAACTCCAACCAGCAGCTGACCCTCACCATCGGGGCCGCCACCACCGGCGCCCTCGGGGTGTCGACCGGCTCTGTCAGCGTGGCGACCCAGGTGAACGCCCAGGCGGCCGTCAGTGCCGTCCAGGCGGCCATCTCCACGGTGGCCTCCATCGAAGCCAACGTGGGTGCCACGCAGAACCAGCTGGCGGTGGTCGTCGCCAACCTGACGGTGGGCCAGCAGAACCTGCAGTCCGCCTACTCGGGCCTGGTCGACGTGAACTTCGCCCAGGAGACGACCACGTTCACGACGGACCAGATCCTGATGCAGTCAGGTATCTCCATGTTGAGCCAGGCCCAGCAGACGCCGTCGCTGGTCCTCAAGCTCCTGCAGTAGTCCGGCGCGGGGCCTGACCCCCCGGGGACGACAACCGACGTCCCCGGGGGAGGCTCCAAGGCACGACAACACCGCCTCACCCCGACAACAGGGCGACCGTTTCTCACAACACGGTGACAGGGTTCTCCTGCGCTCGACCCGCAGGCCCGCCGTCCCGGCAACGTCGAAAACGGGGAGACGGTTCGCACCAACGAGACCGCCGATGTCGGCCTCGACAATTTTCCGATATTGCCTAAAGGGGGACCGGGCAGAGGTCGAAAGATCTCGGGTCACGGTCCACGGATGGCTTGGCGTCATAACGCCCAGGACGGGCTCATCAACATGTCTCTTCCGGCACTCGCCCGGTGGGGGCCCGTAGAGTTCCTGGGAGGTCGAGTCCTATGGACGGGATCGTGGACGTCCTGCAGTACGCCGTTGACGGTGTGAATCAACAGCAACAGGCCACCGCCAACAACCTGGCCAACTCGCAGACGCCGGGCTATACGGCCCAGGACGTCGATTTCGACACCAGCCTGCAGCAGGCCATCGACTCGCCGAATGGTGGAACGGCCAGCGCCGTCGTCTCGGCCGACCCCGCCGCTCCTGCCACCAACGGGAACAACGTCGACACCGGCAACCAACTGGTCGACGCCCAGCAGGAGACGCTCCAGTACCAGACCACTGTCGACATGCTCAACGCCCAGTTCCGACTCATCTCGGGCGCGGCGGGCGGGAGCTTCTCATGAGTCTGTTCGGATCCCTCGACATCGCCGGCTCCGGCATCGACGCCGCCCAGACGTGGCTCAACACGACGGCCGGGAACATCGCCAACATGAACGACGTCAGCCCCATGGACGAGGCCGCCTACGGGGAGCAGACCCCGGTGTTCGTGCCGTCGGGCGCCGTCGGCCAGATCGGCGACGGTGTCTCGGTCGCCGGCATCGCCGAGGGCGACACCACGGGCATCGTCCAGTACGACCCGAGCAGCCCCGAGGCCAACGCCCAGGGCGAGGTGCGGGTCCCCGACGTCCAGTTGGGCTCACAGATGGTGGACATGATCCAGGCGCAGACCGACTACCAGGCCAACGCGTCCGTGTTCGCCGACGCCAAGACGGCGTACCAGTCCGCCCTCACGTTGGGGACGTGACGGCCGTGATCGCTCCGATCCCACCCATAGCGCCCCTCCCCGCCGCTCCGGCCGCCGGGGGAACCGCCGCCGCCGACAGCGGCGGAAACTTCTCGGGTTCCATCGCCAACGCCCTCGACCAGGTCCAGCAGAGCCAGAACACGGCCTCCACCGCCGAGGCGCAGGCGGCGGCCGGTCAGGGCAGCGTCACCAACGCCATGATCGACGCCACCCAGGCGTCGCTCGACACGCAGGTCACGGTGGCGCTTCTGGACAAGGGCGTGGCCGCCTTCACCGACATCATGAACATGACCCTCTGAGATGGCCCTGGTACCCAGCACAGAGTTGACCCGGGCCCGCGACGGATTGAAGCGATTCGCTTCGGAGTTCACGTCGGGACAGAAGGCTGTCACCATCGCCGCCACCATCGCCGTGGTGGTGGGCGCCTTCGCCTTCATGTCCTTCTCGGGCAAGCCCAATTACACCCCGTTGTTCACCAACCTCCAGTCGTCCGACGCCGCCAACATCGCGTCCAAGCTGACATCCGACAAGGTGCCCTACCAGCTCTCCGACGGGGGCTCCACCATCCTCGTTCCGGCCAGCGACGTCGACCAGGAGCGGCTCTCACTGGCCCAGGCCGGTCTCCCGGCGACCAGCACCGTCGGTCTGTCCCTCCTCGACAAGGAGGGGATCACCAGCTCGAACATGACCCAACAGGCCGACTATCTCCAGGCCCTGCAGGGAGAGCTCGAACAGACCATCGACTCCATTTCGAACGTGACCAGCTCCCAGGTCAACATCGCCCTTCCCGCCAATCAGGACTTCGCCCTGAGCAACGACTCTCCGACGGGGGCCTCGGTGCTCGTGACCATGCGGGCGGGCCAGTCCCTCACGGACTCCGAGGTCCAGGCCATCGTCCATCTGGTCGGGTCGAGCGTCCCCAACCTCTCGTCGGGCAGCGTGACGGTGGCCGACTCGAACGGCAATCTCCTGGCCGGTCCGGGGGTGGCCGAGGGTGAAGGTGGCAACGGCAGCCAGACCGACTCCTATGACGCCGGGGTCCAGGCCAAGGTGGAGGCCTATCTGGCCGCCGCGCTGGGTCAGAACAACGCCGACGTCCAGGTCAATGCCACCCTCTCCTACGACCAGGTGTCGACCACCACGCAGAGCATCGCCCCGGGGGCCAACGGCCAGCCGTCGCCCTTCTGCACCCAGACGTCGACCAGCAACCAGTCCTACACCGGCACCGGCACCCCGCCGGGCGGCACGGCGGGGACGATCACCGGCACCAGCGGCACGGGGAACGGGACCTACACCAACACCCAGAACACGCAGACCTGCGAGCCCCCCAGCCAGGAGACCAAGACCGTCCAGCAGGCCCCCGGAACGGTGGTGAGCCAATCGGTGGCCGTCCTGGTCAACTCGAAGGCCATCCCCAAGGGCCTCAGCCTCACCTCCCTGCAGACGGGCGTGGCCGCCGCCGCCGGCATCAACACGACGCGTGGCGACCAGCTGGCGTTCAGCTCGATGCCGTTCAGCACGGCCTCGGCCCAGCAGGCGGCCAAGGCTGCCGCCGCCGGCTCGGCGGCGGACAAGAAGCAGGCGATGGGAGCGCTGATCAAGACCGGTGTCGTCTTCTTGATCATCGCCGTGGTCATGTTCCTGCTGTGGCGATCGGCCAAGAAGGCCCGTCTCGCCCCGCCCACCCAGGTGCTCGGTCCCTCCGATCTGGCGGCGCTGACCCGATCACTGGCCGACGAGCCCACCGGGCAGCTGACGCCGGCCATGGCCCAGATATCGAATACCCGGGAAGCCGGGGACGTGAACCGGTTCATCGACAGTCAGCCCGATGACGTGGCCACCATGCTGCGGACCTGGTTGGCCGACTCGCCCCAGCTGAGCAACTCATGACGTCGGTTCTCACCGGATCCCAGAAGGCGGCCGTCGTCCTGGCCCAGCTCGACGTCGACCGGGCCGCCAAGATCCTGAAGGCCATGAGCGAGAAGGAGGTCGTCGATCTCATGTCGACGATGGCCACCCTCCCGACGCTGGCCCCCGACGACGTCCGTCGTGTCCTGTCGGAGTTCAGCATGCACGCCTCCGCCGCCGTCCAGGTGGGTCAGGGGGGTGTCGACGTCGCCCGCAAGCTGCTGCGGGAGCGGCTGGGGACGGCCAAGACCGAGGAGGTCCTCGACCGGTTCGTCGCCGCCAGCTACTCACATCCCCTGTCCTTTCTCCACCGCATCGATCCCCAGCAGATCGCCAGCTTCATCGGGGACGAGCATCCCCAGCTGATCGCTCTCGTGATGTCGCACCTGCCCCCGGACTCGGCCGCCCAGGTCATCGCCAACCTCGAAGAGGTGACGCGGACCGACGTGGCCCGGCGTATCGCCACCATGGAGCGGATCTCCCCCGACGTCATCCAACAGCTCGCCGAATTCCTCGAGCAGAAATTGGCGGCCGTTCTACGCGCCGGGGTGACCGGTGGTCACGAGATGGGCGGACTCTCGTCCATCGTGGCCATCCTCAACCAGACCGAGCGGGCGTCGGAGCAGCAGATCTTGACCGAGCTCGAGCAGACCGACCCCGAGCTGGCGGAGCGGATCCGCAACGAGATGTTCGTCTTTGACGATGTCGCCAGCCTCGACGACCGGACTCTGCAACAGATCCTGCGCAACGTCGTCCCCAAGGACCTGGCCATCGCCCTCAAGACCGTCCCCGACAGTGTCCGGGAGAAGTTCCTCGGCAACGTGTCCGAACGCGCCGCGCAGGATGTCCTGGAGGAGATCGATCTCCTCGGTCCCACACGTGTCTCCCAGGTGGAGGCGGCGCAGAGTGCCATCGTGAAGACGGTCCGCGAGCTCGAGGGTTCGGGCGAGATCGTCTTGGCCAGGGGTGGCGATGAGTTCGTCTAGCCGCGCCATGAGCCGGGTGTTGCGCGGTGAGGCCGGTCGTCGGGCCACCACCGAGACCTTCGGTGTCCACCTGCCGGAGACGAAGGGTCGCTCCCCGGCGGCCCCCACCGCCGACCCCTTCGCGGCGGCACGGGCGGCCGGATTCCAGGAGGGCTTTGCCGCCGGTCTGGCCGACGCCGCCATGGGCGACGAAGCGGCCATCTCGGCGCGCGTGGCGCGCCTGTCCGACGCCCTCGTCGCCGCCGCCGCGTCGGCGCGATCGCATCGTGCCGACGCCGTGGCGCAGGCCGAGCAGGAGGCCGTCGAATTGGCCTTCGAGCTCGCCGAAGCGCTCCTCGGGCGCGAGATCAGCTTGAGTCCGTCGCTGAGCATCGACGCCGTCACCCGGGCCGTGGCCCTCGTGCCCAAGGGCGAAGACCTCGTCGTCCGCCTCCATCCCGGGGACGTGATCACGCCGGAGGAGCTGCAGGTCCTGGTGGCCGACGGGTCCGTCAAGGTGGTGCACGACCCCGAGGTGGAGGTCGGCGGTTGCGTGGTCGAGGCCGGGCCGTGCCGGATCGACGCTCAGGTCGGCCCGGCGATGGAGCGGGCCCGCGCTCTCATCGATTCCGTGGGCCAGGGAACGCGCGGTGCATCGTGAGCGTGCTGCCCCCTCCTCTTCATTCGTCGTTGCACGCCGCCGTGGCACCCCGACGGACGGGTCGCGTCACGCGCCTGGTGGGTCTGCGGATCGAGGTCGAGGGCGTTGCCGCCGCCGTGGGCGAAGCGGTGCGGATCTGGCGCGGGGGCGGTGTCCTCGACGCCGAGGTCGTCGCCGTGGCCGGATCGGCCCTGGCCTGCATGCCGCTCGGTGACCTGGCCGGGGTGCGCTTCGGCGATACCGTCGAGGCCCTCGGTCGCCCCCTCCCCGTGAGGGTCGGCGAGGGGCTTCTCGGTCGCGTCCTCGACGGTCTGGGTCGACCCATCGACGACGGTCCGCCGCTGTCGGAGTCGCAGGAGGTGGGGATCGAGTCGGCGCCCCCCCATCCGCTTCGTCGCGAGCTGGTCGACCGTCAGCTGGCCCTCGGCGTCCAGGCCATCGACACCCTCGTCCCCTGCGGTCGGGGTCAGCGGCTGGGCATCTTCGCCGGTTCGGGGGTGGGGAAGTCGAGCCTCCTGTCCATGGTCGCCCGCGGCACCGACGCCTCGGTGTCGGTCGTCGCCCTGGTGGGCGAGCGCGGGCGTGAGGTCAACGAATTCATCCAACGCGATCTCGGACCCGAGGGCCTGGCCCGGTCGGTGGTGATCGTCGCCACGTCGGACGAGCCCGCCCTCGTCCGGATCCGGGCCGCCTTCACCGCCACCAGGATCGCCGAGTGGTTCCGTGACCAGGGCAAGGACGTCGTCTTGATGATGGACTCCCTGACCCGCTTCGCCATGGCCCAGCGCGAGGTCGGATTGTCGGCCGGTGAGCCTCCCGCCACCCGAGGGTACCCGCCGTCGGTCTTCACCCTCCTGCCCAAGCTTCTCGAGCGCGCCGGCGCCGCCGAGAAGGGGAGCATCACCGGGCTCTACACCGTTCTCGTCGAAGGCGACGACATGAACGAGCCGATCGCCGACGCCTCGCGTTCGATTCTCGACGGCCACATCGTCCTGTCGCGGCGACTGGCGACGGCCAACCACTTTCCGAGCATCGAGGTCCTCGAATCGATCTCCCGTGTGGAACCGGCCATCCTCACCCGCGAACAGCGCGCCATGACGAGTGAGATTCGTCGCATGTTGGCCGCCTACCGCGAAGCAAAGGACCTCATCGAGATCGGTGCCTACATCACCGGCTCCAACGCTCTGGTCGACCGGGCCGTCAGGCAGAAGGAGCAGATCGACCAGTTCCTGTGTCAGGACATCACCGAGATCACGCACTCGCCGCAGTCCTGGGCGGCGTTGGCCGAGGTGCTGGCATCCGACGAAGTGCCCGAGACGGTGCCGGTATGAAGCGTTACCACTTCGCCCTGGAGGCCGTCCTCCGCGTCCGTCGGGCCCAGGAGGAGGCGGCCGGGTTCGCTCTGGCCCACGCCAACCAGCACCGCCAGCGCGCCGTGGAAGCCCACCGGGCGGCCCTGGCCCGTTGCGATGCGCTCGTGCTGGACCGGGACCGACAGGATCGGGAGACGTTCCGGCGCGAGCGCGACGTCACCGAGAGGCGCGCCGTCTCCGTGATGGCCGCCCAGGCTGCCGTCGACGCCGCCACCGTCGAGGCCGAGGCCCGTCACAACGACTGGTCGGCCGCCGCCAAGCTGGTGGCCGCCGTCGAACGTCTCGACGAACGCCGCCGCGAGGAATGGCGCCTCGAGGAGCAGCGGGCCGAGGTGGCTGCCATCGACGAATCGGCCATGGCCGGATGGCTCGCCGACATCGCCGCCGCGCCGTCGGCGGACTCCGAGGTGGGGGTGCCGGCGTGACGTCCGTCGACGCCTCGGTGATGGTGGCCCGGATGCAGGCCGTGGGAGCGGAGCTGTCGTCGCTCGGCCCCGCCCTCGAGCAGGCGGCGCCCTCGGGCGAGTTCGCCAGCGTCCTGGCCAACGCCAACGCCGTCCTCACCGCTGCCGCCGATCCCTCCGCCCCCGCCGCCGGCGCCGCCACGGCGGCCTCATCTTCGGGTGCCGCGCTCACCCCGTCGTCGACTCTTCTCGGACTCACGGATCCCGGCGCCGCGGCGACGGGCACCGCCGGCACCGGCACCGCCGTGAGCGGCGCGTCGGTGGTGGCCGACGCCGAGCAGTACCTCGGCGTCCCGTACCAGTGGGGCGGCACGAGCCCAACGACGGGCTTCGACTGTTCCGGACTCGTCCAGCACGTCTACGCCGACCTCGGGATCTCTGTTCCCCGCACCAGCCAGGAACAGGCCACGGTGGGGACCCCCGTCGACTCCGTCGCCGACGCCCAGCCCGGTGACCTCGTCTTCTTCGAACCCGGGGCCAGCGGTCCGGGCCACGTCGGGATCTATATCGGCAACGGCCAGATGATCGACGCCCCCCACACGGGGACCGACGTCCAGATCCAGTCGGTGGGCCAGCCGTCTGCCATCCGTCGCATCCTCCCCGACGCGAGCGGATCGGGCCCCTCGGTGAGCGGTCTGCCCAGTGCCATCCCCGCCAGCCTCGGGGTGCCCGCCGCCCTCGTCCCGGTGTTCGAGTCGGCGTCGGCCCAGTCCGGTGTGCCCGCCTCCCTCCTCGCCGCCGTGGCCAAGCAGGAGTCGGGTTACGACCCCGGCGCCGTCAGCTCCGCCGGGGCCGAGGGCTTGATGCAGCTCATGCCGTCCACGGCGTCCGGCCTCGGGGTCGACGCCTTCGATCCGGCGCAGGCCGTCCATGGCGCCGCGCAGCTCCTCGGCGGCTACCTCCAGCAGTACAACGGGTCCGTTCCCCTGGCCCTCGCCGCCTACAACGCAGGCCCGGGCGCGGTGGCCCGCTACGGGGGGGTTCCCCCCTACGCGCAGACCACGGCGTACGTGAACAACATCGTCGGCATGCTCGGAGTCTCGTCGTGAGCCCGGTCGACGGCGCCCTCCTGACCGGCGGCGTGTCCGACGAGCCGCGTGCCGGTCGGCCTTCGGACAGCGCCAGCGGCGGCGACGGCGAATTCGGCCACACCTTGTCGACGGTGGCGTCGACTCCTCCCGACGCCCACACCGGCGGGAGCCGGCGAGTCGGCAAGGCGTCGGCGACGAAGAACCCGTCGCCCTCCACCTCCGCGTCAGGAACGGACCCGTCGCCGGCGCCCACGGGCCCATCGAGAACCACCACACCGACGACACCGGCGGCCGTGGCGGCGCCGGCTTCGCCGTCCGCCGGTGGCGTGGACGCGGCGGACCCGACAGCCGGTCCGGCGGCCGGCGGGGCGACGGTGGCCACGGCGGGACCGGCTGCTCCCGGAGGGGCGGCCGACGTCACCGCCGGCACAGCCGGCCCGGTCGCCGACGCCAGACCCGGGGCGCAGGCCCCCACGCCCGACAGCGCACCCTCTCTCGCCGACGCACCGCCCCCCGAGAGCGGTCAGGCGGAGCACCCGGTAGGGGCCCCGACGCCGGCCGCCGTGGCGGTGTCGAACGGGGCGGCGTCAGCGACGGCCGTCTCCTCGACGATGTCGCCGGCGGAAGCGGTCACCGCACAGACGGGGTCCGCCACGGCGCCCGACCCCGGAGCCGGCTCCGCCCCGTCACAGACGTCGCTGCCACCGGGCCCCGACGCCCGAGGGGCGGGCCCCCCGGTGTCGGTGGGCCCCACCGTGTCAGCCACCCACGGCGCCGTCGGCCAGCCGTCACCGTCTCCCGCCGGCCAACCGGGCGCCACCACGGTCACCGGTGGCCCCCCCTCCTCCGGCCCGCCCTCCGCCTCCACCGCCCCGGCCACGGTGGGGATGCCGATCACCCAGGCCACCGCCCCGCCCTCGCCGGCCGCCCCGGCCGCGGCGGCGGCGCCTCCTCCGACCCCGGCGCAGCAGGTCGTCACCGTGCTGGCTCCCCTGCGGTCGTCGGACGACGGCACCCACGAGGTCACCATCGGCCTCGAGCCCGAGGGGCTCGGCACCGTGAAGGCGACCGTGACCGTGAGTGCGGGACAGATCGTCGTCCAGCTCGGCACCGACAACGACCAGGCGCGCGACGCCTTGCGACAGGCCCTCCCCCTGCTGAAGCACGAGCTCGGCGGGGACGGTTCGTCCGCCAGCGTCCTGCTCTCGAACGGCGACCACCACGGTGGGAGGGCCCTGGACCGGCAGCCGTCGACGTCGGAGGCGGGATCCGAGGGGGAGGACCTCGATACCGACACCACCGCGCCCGTCACGACGGGATCGCGCCCCGGACACATCGATCTTCACCTGTGAGGACGTCACGAATGAGGACTGGAGAGAGCCCATGACCACGATTCCCGGAGTCTCCGACATGTCGGGGGCCAACACGGGCACCACCGGCACGTCCAATGCGAGCGGCCTGAACCAGCTGGACAACTCCCAGACGTTCCTCCAGCTGCTCGTGGCCCAGCTGGAGAACCAGGACCCGACCAACCCCACCGACCCGACCTCGTTCATGACCGAGATCGCCCAGCTCACCGCCGTGCAGTCGCAGACGTCGCTCTCGGCCGAAGAGCAGACGGTGGCGGCCGACTCCATGATCGGTCTGACCGTCACGGGCGAGGCGTCCTCGGGTGCGTCGCTCACCGGTCAGGTCACCGGCGTCCTGCTCAGCCAGTCGGGGGCGCCCACCCTCGAGGTCCAAGACGGCAGCGGACAGTCGCAGAACCTCGCCCTCACCAGTGTCACATCGGTCACCGAAACGAGTCCGCCCGGTCCTTGAGGAACCGAGGCCAACCCGCCTTACCAACGCAACCCCGCAACCAGAGCAACCCGCCTAAGCCAGAAGGCCCAAGTCGCCGAAAGCAATCAGGAAGGACAGAAAATCATGGAGCAGTCGCTCATCGCCGCCGTGTCGGGGATCGAGGCCAATCAGACGTATCTCGACGTCATCGGCAACAACATCGCCAACTCCGACACGACCGGCTACAAGTCCGAAGACCCCGTCTTCACGGACCTCCTGGCCGAACAGATCGCCGGAGCGTCAGCGCCTTCCAAGGGGCAATCGGCCGGCATCGACCCCATCGCGGTGGGTTCCGGTGTGCGGGTCGGGGCCGTCACCAACGACCAGTCACAGGGTGCCGTCCAGCAGACCAACCAGCCCACCGACGTCGCCATCCAGGGTGCCGGGTTCCTGATCGCCGATCAGGGAGGCCAGCAGTTCTACACGCGTGCCGGCAATCTCACGCTCGACGCCAACGGCGATCTGGCCACGCCCACCGGCTCGCTCATCCAGGGCTGGCAGGCGACCGGACAGGGCAACATCGACACCAACGCCCCCATCGGAGTGGTGAGCATCCCCAATGGCCAGGTGATGGCGGCCCAGGCCACCAGCTCCTTCACCATGGAAGGGAACTTCCCGGCGTGGGACGGCAGCGGGACACCCCCGATCGTCAGCACCACCCTGAACGGCTTCGACTCGCTCGGCAACACCATCCCCGTCACGTTGACCTTCACCGCCGTGGCCGGCACGGCCAACTCCTGGACGGTCCAGGGGACCGTGCCCAACGGATCGGGGACGGCCAACCTGTGGACCACGGCGCCGACGATCGCCTTCAACGCCACCTCGGGGCAGATCGCCAGCATCACCGGCGTCACGGCCAACAGCGACGGGTCCTGGACGCTCCCGGTCACCACCATGCCTCCCGGCGCCACCTTCCCCTCCGGCGACACCTGGAAGTTCCAATTCCCCGCGTCGGGTTCCATCGATGCCGTCACCCAGTTCGGTGGTGAGCAGACGGCCCAACTCGCCACGCAGAACGGGAACTCGGCCGGTACCCTCGAGAGCTTCACGATCGGTGGCGACGGGATCATCAGCGGTGCCTTCTCCAACGGCCTCACCGAGCCCATCGCCCAGCTGGCCCTGGCCACGTTCTCCAACCCCACCGGCCTGATCGACGACGGCAATCTCATGTACTCGGCGTCGGCGAACTCGGGCCAGGCCGCCGTGGGCACGGCGGGGACGGGGGGCCGGGGCTCGCTCCTCGGTGGTGCCCTCGAAAGCTCGAACGTCGACCTGGCCACCGAGCTGACCGACATGATCGAGGCCCAGGAGTCCTACCAGGCGGACACCAAGGTGGTGAGCACCACCTCGACGGTCCTGCAGTCGCTGGTGCAGATGCAGTAGTTCCGTTCACGTTCCCTCGTACCACCAGCACCCTGCCGACCGGCTTTCGCCGTCGGCGGGGTGCTGGTTTTCACCGCTCGTGGTCGGCGTCGTCGCGTCGGCCCGGCACGGTGGAGAAAAACGCGTTGTCGCCGGTGCCAATGGCTCAAGCTTGGTGTCGGCGGCGTCGATGATTTTGCTGGCGCCAGGACGGCGTGCGGACCCTTCGGCCACGGATCGGCCCGAGACCCCGTGGTGACACAGGTGACGCTGACCGATTCCGAACGACAGGTTCAACCGTACGACTTCCAGCGCCGAGACGCGCTCGAGAGGGCGCGGCTGCGTCTGCTCCAACCGATCCTCGAGGTCCTGACCCATCGCATCGCCGGGTCGCTCACCAGCATGCTCCGGACACCGGTCAAGGTGGGGATCGGTGAGCTCGAGCAGCAACGGTGGGAGGAGTACGTGAACAGCCTCCCCGAGCCGACCTTTCTGACCGGTGCCACCGTCGTCCCCACCGGGGGGCGGATCATCCTGCACCTCCCCCTTCCCCTGGCCATGACCCTGATCGAGATCCGCCTCGGCGGCACCGGGGGCACGGCCATCCCCGAGCGGAGCCTCACCGAGATCGAGCAACGCCTGGTGACCGAGGTCGCCCACGGCGTCCTGGCGGAGCTCCCCCCGCCTTCTCGCCCGCCATGGGCATCTCCATGGGAGCGATCTCGTCGGTGTCGAGCGGAATGTTCCTGCCGGGATCGACGCCGAGCGAGATGTGCCTCCTGGTCGGGCTCCACGTCGAGCTCAACGAGTCCGTCACCGAGGTGGCCAGCATCTGCATGCCGCTGGTGGTGCTGCTCCCCATCCTGGACGCCATCGAGAGGCTCGACAAGACCGAGATCGCCGAGGAGAGCGGTGTGGCACCGACGCGTCTGCGGGAGAAGCTCCACGAAACCGACGTGGAGATCCGTGTGCACTGGCCCGAGGTGCTCCTCTCGCCCGATGAGCTCCTGAGCCTCGTCCCCGGCGACGTCGTCCCCCTGCACCGCGCCCGGGACCTCCCGATCGTTCTCAGTGTCGGAGGCTCCCCCTACTGCGACGTGGTCCCGACGAGTCGGGGGAAGTCAATCGCCTGCATGGTCATCGAACAGTAGAGACGGAGGAGACGTGAACGACGAGAACATCAACGCCGGGGCTGTTGCCGAGGAGGCTCCCACCGATCCCGGTGACGCCGCCGCGGCCCCGGCCGTCGCCACCCCGGGTCAGCCCGATGCCGACCGGATCACCATGCGACCCCTCGAGACGCTCAGCAACGTCGAGCTGGCCGTCACCGTCGAGCTGGGCCGGACGCGCCTGCTCATGAAGGATCTCCTGAGCCTCCGACCCGGCAGCGTCGTGGAGCTGGACCGCAATGTCGGGTCACCGGTCGACGTCTTCGTCAACAGTACCCTCCTGGCCCACGGTGAGGTGGTGGTGGTCGACGACGAGCTCGGTGTCCGGATCACCGCCATCGATTCCGGTGCCGACGACGTCCGGGGAGCCTGAGACCGGTGCCCCACCTGTCGCCGGCGCTGGCGCTCGCCCACCACGCCGCCGCCCACGGCTCCACCGGAGCCCAGAGCGTCTCCGCCTCGTCGCTGCTGGTCCAGATGGTCGTCGGGCTCGTGGTCATCATCTTCCTGATCAAGGTGGTCTCGAAATTCGTCCAGGGTCGAGGCGGACGGTCGCTGGGTCACGGCCCCCGACCCCAGGGCGTGGCCCTCGTGGGGCGGCAGAGTCTCGGCAAGGGCGTCCAGGTGGCGATGGTGGCGGCCGGTAGACAGACCTACCTGCTGGGCGTGACCCAGCGTCAGGTGACCCTCCTCGGCGAGGTCGACACCGACGGTCCCGTCACGGGGGCCGACCACGAGGCGACGGCTCCCGGGGCCCTCCAGCTGCTGCGCGGTGGGAACAGGCCCGGCTCGGTCGACGACGGGTCGATGCCGGCGTGGAAGTCAGCCATCGAGCAGATGCGCGTCCGCACCGTGCGTCGAGCCTGAGTCAGATCCCACCCCTTGTCGCGCGCCAGGAGACCTCCGTGTACCCGTCACACGCCGTGAAGGCCGCCGCCACCGCCTCGGGCCCCGTCCGGAGGGCAGCGCCATGACCACGCTCCTGGCCGCCGGTTCCTCGATCAACATCAATCTGGGCAACAGCCTGTCCAAGCCGTCGACGAGCGTCCTCGTCATCATCGCCCTCACCCTGCTGGCCATCGCCCCGTCCCTGCTGATCCTGCTCACCGGCTTCACCCGCATCGTGATCGTCTTCGGCCTGACCCGTCAGGCACTCGGCCTGCAGTCCACCCCGCCCAACCAGGTCATCGCCGGGTTGGCCCTCATCTTCAGCCTCTTCATCATGGCGCCCACCCTCAACCAGATGAACCATGACGCGCTGCAGCCGTATCTCCACGGCAAGGACACGATCAGCCAGGCCTACAACTCGGCCCAGCGCCCGCTCAAGACGTGGATGCTCAAGCAGACCGGGAACGAGGAGCTGGCCCTCACCACGGCGGTCGACAACGAACACCCGGTCTCTCCGCAGAAGGCATCGCTGGCCGCCATCATCCCGGCCTTCCTTCTCTCAGAGCTCAAGAGCGGCTTCATCATCGGCTTCGTCATCTTCATCCCCTTCCTGATCATCGACCTCGTCGTCTCCTCCACGCTCATGTCGATGGGTGTCGTGATGCTCCCGCCCACCTTGGTGTCGCTGCCGTTCAAGCTCCTTCTCTTCGTCATGGTGAACGGCTGGGTGCTCGTCACCCACTCCCTGGTGGTCAGCTTCCGATGAACGAGGGCCACCTCATGGACATCGCCACCGGGGCGATGACGATGACGGCCAAGCTGGCGCTGCCCATCCTGCTCACCAGCCTCGTCATCGGTCTGGTGGTCTCGTTGTTCCAGTCGGTGACCCAGATCCAGGAGGTGACGCTGACGTTCGTCCCCAAGTTGATCGGGATCGCCCTGGTCTTCATGATCGCCGGACACTGGATGCTCGGACAGTTCACCGACTACGTCCAGCAGTTGTTCAGCCAGGTGAGCTCACTGCTCGGTAGTTGAGCGGCGGGAGCGTCGCGTGAAGCTGAACGTCGATCCGATGTGGCTCCTGGCCTTCTTCCTGGCCTTCATCCGGGCCCTGGCATGGCTCGTCGTCGTTCCGCCCTTCTCCAACCGGACCGTCGTTCCCCGGATGGCCCTGGTGGGGATCGCCGGTGGACTCGGCATCCTCGCCGTCCCCCAGATCGCCCACACCCACATCCCCACCGACACCGCCGGGCTCGTCGGAGCCGTCGTTCTCCAGATCTTCACCGGTGCCGCTCTGGGGTTGTCCGTGATGATCCTCATCAGCGCCGTCACCGCCGCCGGGAGCATGGTCGACCTCTTCGGTGGCCTCAATCTCCCGCCCGCCGTGGACCCGCTGTCGGAGAACCAGACGCCGATGATCGGTCAGTTCTACGAGCAGGTGGGCATGGTCCTGCTGTTCGTCAGCAACGGCGAGCTCCTCCTCGTCCGCGGCTTCGAGACGTCGTTCGGGGCCGCCGGACTGACCCTGTCCTCGGCGGCCACCGCCTCCAACGTCCTCAGCTCCGATCTGGCCACTTTCTTCACGGCCACTCTCGAGATCGCCGCGCCGCTCATCGTCGTCCTCTTCACCACCCAGATCAGCCTGGCCATGCTCTCGAAGGCCGCTCCCCAGATCAACGTCTGGATCCTCGGCTTTCCCATCCAGGCGCTGATGTCCCTGCTCTTCGTGGCCATCGGCATCAAGGTCCTCCCCGGCTACGTCGACAACCTGGTCTCGCGCGCCCTGCAGGACGCGGGTGCCCTCCTCGGCGGCCACTGACCGATGGGGAAGAACGACGACAAAACCGAGAAGCCTTCTGCCAAGCGCAAGCAGAAGGCTCGCAAGAAGGGTCAGGTCGCCAAGTCGAAGGAGGTGTCGGGCTGGATCGTCGCCCTGGCCGGCACCATGCTCGTCCCCGTCCTCCTGCGGACCGGCGAGACCCGCCTCACCGACCTCTTCGGTCGGGTGGCCAACGTCATGACGGCCCCCAGCCCGGCGGGGGCCATGGGGGTCCTTCAGTCCGGTCTCGGCGACGTCCTGTCCCTCGTCCTGCCGGTGGCCGGCGCCGTCGCCGTCCTCAGCATCCTGGTCGACGTGGCCCAGACGGGCGGGCTGATCTCGCTGGAGGCGGCCAAACCCAAGTTCGACCGGGTCAATCCGGTGGCCGGGCTGAAACGCCTGTTCTCCGACCCAGTCGTTGTGGCAGCTGATCAAGCAGGCCCTCAAGATCTCGGTGCTCGTTCTGATCGCCTACAAGGTCCTGTTCGGCCTGGGGGAGAAGCTCGTCGGCACCCAGCCGGTCGACATGACGCCGGTCGTCTCCTACGCCGGCTCGACCATGCTGGGCCTGGTCCGCGACGTCGCCTTCGTCGGTCTGCTCCTCGCCTTCGTCGACTATGCCGTGCAGCGTCACCGGCACAACAAGAGCCTCAAGATGACCAAGCGAGAGGTCAAGGACGAGAGCCGGCAGTCCGACGGCGACCCGTTGATCAAGCGCGAGGTCCGGCGCAAGCAGATGCGCCTCAGCCGGGCCCGCATGATGGCCGCCATCGCCGGGGCCGACGTCGTCATCACCAACCCCACCCACTTCGCCGTGGCCCTGCGGTACCAGGCCGGCCGCGGGCACGCTCCCCAGGTCGTCGCCAAGGGTGCCGACGACGTGGCACTGCGGATCCGGGCCGAGGCGTCGCGCCACGGGGTGCCGATCATCGAGGACCGACCGCTGGCCCAGGCCATCTACGCCGCCTGCGAGATCGACTCGTTCGTCCCCCGGGAGCTCTATGTCGCCGTGGCCCGGGTCCTGGCCTTCGTCTTCACCCTGCCGGCCGTCGTGAAGTCCTCGGGCAAGGTCCACCAGCGCCCGACCAGCGCCCTGGTGGCCTGATGACTAGAGGATCCCGTCGCCGGCGTCGAGCTCCTGCAGGGTCGTCGGTGCCAGCTCGAGCTCCCTGACGGCGGCGGCCAGCCGTTCGGAGACGGCCGCCTTGCGGTCGGCGATGGACGGTGATTCGAGCTCGGCCAGCGTGGCCTCGGTGGCGTCGGCGAGCGCCGCCAGCTGCTCGTCGAAGGCGCCGAGGACATCGTGGTCGCCGGGCTGGCCCACGGCGTTGACGGCGTGCCACAGGGCGGAGTGGAGCGCCGCCCGCAAGGCCCGCGGCGAGGCGAACGGCTGCCCGATGCGGTCGGCGTTCCGAAGGATCCGGTCGATGGCGTCGAGCTGGGGCCGCCAGTCGGCGACGGCGATCGTGGTGGCACGACGACCCCTGACGGCCAACCACGCGCCGGCTCCGCCCACCGCTCCGATCCCCAGGCCGTAGAGCGGGGCCAGGAACGTCACGGTGTCGAAGGGTTGCGCCAGCATCATCCCGGCGACGGCTCCCACGCTCACCGAGACGAGCGCCTTCGTGCTGACGGGCCGCGGGTGGACCCCGAAGGCGACGGTTCGACTCGTCCCCATGCGGACCAGCAGTCTCTGCCGGCGCGACAGGCCCGGCTCGTAGACGACCAGGGCGAACGGGACGTCGTCGACGCCTGCTCCCCACGGCCCCGCCACCAGGGGCGGACGGTTCCCGGGGGACGCGCCGACGAGGGGCCGCACGGCATCGGGCGACAGCCCGAAGCGCCGCCGGTACGAGGTCGGCCGAGACGGCGTCGGCAACTCCGTCCCCTTCAGGCGGACCGGCGTCGTCGCACCGGGGAGCGCCGGTGGTCGAGGATCCCGGCGGCGAAGGCGGCGGCGCTGTGGGCCAGGGCCACGTAGGGCGAATCGTCGGGCTGGTTCCCGGTCACCGCCCCGAGTGCCGACGCGTAGGCCATGACGTCGTGGTCGTCGTGGACTGTCTCCAGGGTCCACGACTGCTCGAGGGCCCGGGCGATGGCGTCGTCCTCACCGCCCTCGTCCAGGGCACGGATCAGGATACGGGCCTGGTCCTCGGTGAGGACCCGTTGCGGCGACAGGAGCTCGTCGGGCACGGTGACGTTCACCAGCCACGTCAGGTGCCCTTCGAGGATGGAGGGCGCCGTGGACCGGAGAACCGACGAGACCGGCGCCCACGGGTCGTCCGCGCCCCGGGCGGACCCGGCGGCGGCCCGTCTCCCGATGACCGGTCCCCGGGACAGGAGCTGGTCGATGACGAGCCCGGTCCGGGTCCCGTGGTCGACGGGGGCCGTCTCGTCGTCACGCCTCTTGCCTCCGCCGCTTGCCATGTCGGTGTCTCCAAAGTGGTCCGCCGGGTCCGTCCACCGCCCGGTGGCGTCGTATTCGTGTCCACGAGAAACGTCAACGGCGCTGACCGGTAACGCCTGCCCATACATCGGCGGTACGCCGGGCGATCTCGCCCCAACAGCGGCCCAACACGTCCCGACAGGGCACCCGGTGGCGCCGGAGCTGTGACAGCGTGGAAGGACGGGTCGACAGCGACGACGCAGGAGGCAGCTCCATGAGCCGGGAGATGGTCCAGACGGCGGCCAAGCTGTTGGCCAAGGCGCAGAGCACCACGTCCGACTACGAGGCCATCGCGCTGGTGGAGCGGTCGTACGGTCTGCTGGCACAGGTCATCAACGCCTACGACCTGGAGAACGACAACGCCGACGGCTGGCGCCGACGCGAGCGGCGTCGTCTGCGTGAGCGCCGCCGCCGTGCCCGCTCCGGTGCCGTCGACGGCGTCGCCGACCGGTCGGGGCCCGACGTGCGGACGGGGGAGTCCATCGCCCGCTACCGGCGCACCGCCGGGGACGGCGGCCCCTCCTGGCGCCGCGGCATCGACGTGAAGCTGTAAGGGCTGGTCCCGGCCGGTGCCGTCACCGGCCCGGCACCGGCGCTGTCGGGGTCAGATCCAGGTGTCGAGGTACGCGGCCGGCTCCCGGGGGACGACACGACCCTGGTGCAAGGCGTCGCCGATGCGGTCACGGGCCCGTTCCGCCTCGGCCTGCTTGATACGGGTCTGGCGAAGAGCTCGCCCCGCTCTCTCACGCAGCTCGTCCGGCAGGGGACCGAGGCCGGCGGGCAGCTCGAAGGCGGACACCGACGGCGTCCCCGTGCTCAACTCCCGGTCCACCTCGGCCAGGCGCCCTTCGATGTCGTCGAGCACCTCAGGCCATCCCACCGACGCGCTCCTCTCCGGAGACGACGGCGTCCACGGCCGCCTTGCGCCAGGCGTCACCGACGCGGCCGATGAGTTCCGATACCGAGGCGGCCCGCTGCCTGTCCTTGGTGAGGTTGGCGCCGAGCAGCTCGGCGAGGAAGAAATCGTAGAGGGCGATCAGGCGGGGGGCGCCGTCCCACAACTCGGGCTTGATGGTGTCGCGCAGGGTCAGGATGATGGCCTGGGCGTGGACGAGGTTGTCGTTGATGCCCTTCAGGTCGCCGGTCTCGAAGGCGGTATCGGCGCGGCTCAGGTCCTGCTCCAGTGCGTCGTAGAGCATCGTGAGCCGCACCGGCGGTGCGGCCGTCTCGATGGCGTCCGCCAGATAGCGCTCCCGCAGCTTCGCCGCCTGGGCGGCGGTCATGACATCTCCGATCGCACGGTTCTACAAGCCGTTGGAGGTGATCTGGGCCAACTCGGCGGTCAGGGCGGAACTCTGGTTCTTCAGGGTCCCGATGGTCTGCTCCAGGGTGGCGTACTGGTTCAGGAGCATCTTCTGCTCCTGACTGACGATGTTGGCGTAGAAGGCGATCTGGCTGTTCAGGCCGGTGGACTGGCTCTGCAGGCTCTTGACCGTCTGGGTGATCTCGCCCCGGGTGGGGTCCGACATGGTGTTGGCCAGGGACGTGAGCGACTGGGCGATGCCCGACTGGTAGGTGAGCGAACCGAGGTCGGTGAGGGTGGAGATGTTGGGCGTCGTCACCTGGACGGACAGGCCCGCCAGAGTGGGATCGGACAGCGGAGCATTGAGGAATTGCCCCTGCCCGGTGGCGGCCACACCGTTGATGGTGCCGGCCACGTCGGTGCCGGCGAAGGTGCCGGCGAGGCCCGTCGACCCCGCCGCCGAATTGGTGGAGGCGACCGTGAACGTGGACTGGCTCCCGTAGCCGTCCGAGGTGAGAACGAGCTGTTGGCCGCCGTTGACGACCTGGGCGGACAACGACATGCCGGCGGAGGCGAAGGCGGCGTTCAGGCCGGCGGCCACGTCGACGAGGGACTCTCCGTTGGTGGTGCTGTACTGGGCCGAATCGGTGCCCATCGACACCGTGAGCTGCTCGGGGGTCGAGACCGATCCCGCCGCCAGGACGGCTCCGTTGTCGGTGGCCTGCGCGGCCGACTGACTGATCTGGACGTCGTAGGCGCCGTTCTTGGTGGCGTTGCCGGCGAACGACAACGAGACCTCGCCGGTGTACGACGGTGAAGACGGCGCGAAGGTCCCGTCCTGGGTGAACATGGCGGCGACTTGGGCCGGGTTGGCGGCGTAGGCGGTCTCGAACGCCGATTTGTTGAACTGGACCTGACCACCGCTCAAGGTGATCCCGATGTTGAGGGCGTTACCGAGAGTCGACGAGCCGGACACCGAGGCGAAGATTGCCTGGATCTCGTTCGTCACTGTCTCCAGGACGGCTGAACCCATGAGGGGTCCGGCGGTCTTGGTCTGCGCGTTGTAGCCGGCATCGGTCTGGATGTCGGAGAGAACGGAGTTGGCGTCGTCGACGACGTTCTGCACGGCGGTGGTGGCGGCCGATGCATCGGGGGAGACCGTCACCGTGACGGGGTTCGCACTGGAGGCCAGGAGGTTGATGGAAAGACCGGGCAGGAGGCCGCTCACGGTGTTGGTCTGGGACTGGAGGGCGTAGCCGCCGACACCGCCCACGAGGACCTCGGCGTTCTTCCCCGCCGAGGCCACGTTCAGGGCACCGAGGGACGACGAGGCGAAAGCGTTCATGTCCACCGACAGCGCCGAGTCGGTGCCGGTGGTCGACGACGAGAGCTGCAGCAGGAACTGGTCGGGACCGGCCTGCACGGCGGAGGCTGTGACACCCAGATCGGCGGCGTTGATGTTGGAGACGATGTCGGCCAGCGACCCGTTCCCGGTGGAGACGTTGGTGGCCGTGATCGATCCGCTGGTGAGCAGGGAGCTGTTCATCTGGCTCTGCGATGAGCCCGACACGATGGTGCCCGTGACCTGCGCCCCCCCGGGCCCGTTCAGTGTGACGGGGCCACCGGGGGTGACGGTGGTCAATGTGTTGGAGGTCCCGTCGACGCTGACCACGCCGTCGACGCCCGTCGAGGCGCTACCCATGGCCGACAGCCCGAGGGTGCCGAGCGCGTCGCCGCCCGTCACCTGCAGGCTCTGGGTGGAGCCCTGATCGATGGTGGAGAGGATCAGGTTGCCGTTGGCGTCGTACCCGGCCTGGAGCACCCCGGATGCGCCCGCCGATGCGATGGCGCCCTGCACGGCGGTGAGAAGGGTGCTCCCGCTGTAACCACCGGCGGGGCTGGGCCCGATGGTGAGGTCGTAGACGGTGCCGTCGACGGTGACGTCCACGGAGTCGTTGGAGCCGGTCGTGATGGTGATCCCCGACGATCGTGAACCGAGGGCCACCGTGCCCGTCGTCGAGGCCGCCTCCGAGGACTGGGTCACCTCGATGGAGTGGGAGCCGAGGGTGAGCCCCGTCCCCGCGGCCAGGCTGGCGAATCCCAGCGCGCCGCCCTGGGCCACGAGCAGGGAAGGATTGGAGTCGACGATCTGCGACGTCGAGGCGACCGTCCCGGTGGAGACCAGTGAGCTGGCGGTGGCCAGTTGCTGGACGACGAACTGCAGCGAGCCGGCCGGGGTGCCGGGCGCGGCGGTGGCGGTGACGAGGCTGTTGTCGGACGAAGTCGCCTGTCGGACGTTCCAGCCGCTGGCGGTGGCGAGGTTCGAGGCGTCGGTCTTGAGCGTCATCAGATCGCTGTTGATCTGCTGGTAGTCGGCCACGTTGGAGTTGATCGTGGTCTGCTCGTTCTGCAGGTCGGTCTCGGGCTCCTGGTAGGGCTGGAGCTCGGCTTGGATGATCTGCTGCGTGTTCAGCCCCGACTCGAGGCCGTAGTCGACGACGGAGGGCGTGTTGATGGAAGAGGGCACCACCGACATGCTTCGCGTCGCCTCCCTTCGCGCTCGGCCGCCGGCGTTGCCGCTGGCGCGCTCGTGAGTCTTCGGCCGGTGGGCCGGTGGCCTTGAGCGTTGTAGGGCGTCCGTTGAGCCGGGCCCCGACCGGGATCAGGCCGGCGGGCGTGGGCGGGGATCGATGCCCGTCGGGTCCCCGGGAGGCCGACGGGTCACTCGTCGGGTCCGGCTTGGGGTGGGTGCGCGTCGCCCCCGGCCGTGGACCGCCGTGCCGACGCCAGCATCTTGAGGGCCTGCATGCGGCGGGACTCCCGGGAGTAGCGGTCGATGACCCCGGTGAGCAGGGACCCGGCGAACCAGCAGACGACGATGGCGAGCAGGAACCGGGTCCCGGCCGAGATGGTGGTGATGTTCCCGTTCAGCACGCCGGGGAGCATGGGCAGGCACAGAGCCACGGCGCCGGCCAGCACGAGCTCGGGTCGTCTCACGTGCACGGGGCCATCCTGTCCACGATGGCGGCCACCCAACGCGCCGCGGTGGCGGGCTGGCCGTCGATGCGGGCCACGGGGATGCCCACGCCGAGGGCGGAGGCGGGGCTGACGGTGGCCTCGAGGTTCTCGAGGGCCAGGGCGTCGATGCCGCCGAGGGCCTCGGCCCAGGCGGCGACGTCCTCGGCCTTGGCGGTGGCGTCCACCACCCCCCAGACGGCGGTGGGACGCAGGGCGGCGATCAGGTGGGTGGCCCACGAGCGCTCGGGGCCGGTCACGGGGGCGTCGATCACCACCACGGCGGCCCGGGACCGTCGCCAGCCGGGGGCCAGCTCGGCGGCGTCCTCGGCCGAGCGCACGAGGAGCCGGCCCGTCACCACGGCGTGGGCGGCGTCGTCACGCGAGGCGAAGGGCACCTCGGCGGGGTCGGTCCCGATATCGGCGGCCACCGCCGCCGCCAGGCGTCGGGCGGGGACACCGGCCCCCACCACCACGAGCAGGCTCCCGGCCCGGCGCGGCACCGGGGGGGCGGGGACGAGAGAAGCGAAGGCCTCGAGCAGCAGGGCCTCGAGCCCGGCTCCCTGGCGCAGCCCCTCGGCCACCGACGCCACCAGGCGCCCGTCGAGCCCCGTGCGCCGCAGCGCGCCGGCCACGGCGTCGGGGGGACCGCCCGGGCCGCCGGGCACCGTCTCGGCCAGGAACAGCGCCGCCTTGGAGGCGATCCCCGCCGGGACGTGGACGACGGTCTCGTCGGGCGCGGGCAGCGGCGGGGCGATGGCGCCGTTGCCGTCAGCGGTGCCATCGCCGGTGACGGCGGCGTCGTCGTCGGGGTCCGTCTCCAAGGTGGAGGCCACCCGTGACAGCACGGCGTCGAAGGACTCGGGGACCTCCGCCACCTCCGTGGCCTCGATGGCGGCGGGGATGGGGGCGGCGTCAGCGAGGGGGGCGGCGGCGGGCCGGGCGCCGATGTCGTTCACGTCGTCGGTGGCCTCGGCCATGGCGCTGAACACGTCGGTGGGCACCGTGGCCCCGGCGCTCACCGGCGCCGGTCCCTCCACCGGGGCCGGGGACGATGCCGCGTTCTTGCGCCGGGCCCGGCGCGACGGGCGGTCGTCGGCCGCCTCGGGGGCAACGGGGTCCGAGGTCACGGAGTCGGGGGTCACGGGCCCGGGGGCCGTGCCCGGCGCCTCGACCACCACCCGGTAGTGCTCTTTGGCGAAGAAGCCGAGGACGCCGCCGACGCGGATCTTCTCGGCGCCGTTGATCTTGGCGCCGGGCCCGACCTCGGCGCGGATCCGGTCCAGCAGGAGCTGGACGTCGGGACCCTCAAACGACTTGAGCTGGGCTGACACTCACGACTCCGATGCGTTCAATTTTAACCTGGGGGCCGAGCTCGTTGACGGATAGGACACCGAGCCGTGGCAGCGCGGGGGAGAGCAGGCGCCGCAGCGACGGCCGGAGGCGCGAGGCGCAGATGAGCACGGCGTCGCGGCTGTGTTCCTCGGCCTGCCGGGCGATGGCTCCCACCTCGCGGACGAGGGCGTCCACCACGTCGGGCTCGATGGCCAGAACGGTGCCGGCGTCGCCGGGGCGGACGGCGTCGGCCAACTGCCGCTCGAAGCGGGGTTCGAGGCTCATGATGGGAAGGGTGCCGTCCTTCATGTACATGGCGGTGATGGCCGGCCCGAGCGCGCGCCGCGCCGCCTCCAACATCGCTTCGGGGTCCTTGGCCTGACGGGCCTGCTCGGTGACCGCTTCGATGACCCGCACCAGGTTGCGGATGCCGACGCCTTCCTCGAGCAGTCCGCACAGCACCCGGTGCAGGTCGGTGAGCGTCACCTGGGCCGCCCCCATCTCCTCGAGGACGGCGGGGTCGGTCTGCTTCACAGAGTCGAGCAGAGTCTTGACCTGCTGGGCCGACAGCAGCTGTCCGGCATGGCGAGCCGCCACCTCGCCCAGATGGGTGGTGATGACCGAGGACCGGTCGATGACGGTGGCGCCGGCCACCAGCGCCTGCTGGCGGAGCTCGGCCGGGACCCATTTGGCCGGGAGACCGAAGACGGGTTCGACGACCGCTTCGCCGGGGACCACGTCGAGACCTCCGCCGATGGCCAGGAAGCGCCCGGCGGGCGCCGTTCCGGTGGCCACTTCCACCCCGTGGAGGCGGATGGCGTAGGAGTCGTTCTCGAGGTGGACGTTGTCCCGGGTGCGGACGGGGGGGATGATGAGGCCCTTCTCGGTGGCGAGCTTGCGGCGCAGACCCTTCACCCTCTCGAGGAGATCGCCACCCTTGGCCGCGTCGACCAGGTCGACGAGTGTCACCGACAGCTCGAGCTCGAGCGCCTCCACGCGCATGTCGGCCGCCAGGGCCTGGGGGCTGTCGGGGGCGTGGACCACGGTGTCGGCGTCGTCGGCCACGGCGGCCTCCTCCACGCCGATGGCCCGTCCTACCCGGGTGCCGGTGAACCAGAGGAGGCCGCCCACGATCACGAAGGCGATGTGGGGAAGACCGGGCACGATGGCCATGGCCGTCATGACCACTCCGGCGATCTGGATGGCCCGGTGCTGCCGGCGTACCTGGCCGATGAGGTCGGTGCCGAAGTCCTCGTCGTCGGTGGCGGCCCGGGTGACGATGAGCCCCGTCGAGATGGACATCAACAGGGCGGGGATCTGCGAGACGAGCCCGTCGCCCACGCTCAGGAGGCTGTAGGTGTGCGTGGCGTCAGACACCGAGAGATGACGCTGGGCGATGCCGATGGTCAGGCCGCCGATCAGGTTGATGGCGGTGATGACGATGGCGGCGATGGCGTCTCCCCGGACGAACTTGGCCGCCCCGTCCATGGCCCCGTAGAAGTCGGCTTCGTCCGACGTCTCTTGGCGCCGACGCTTGGCCTCCTGCTGGTTGATGAGCCCGGAGTTGAGGTCGGCGTCGATGGCCATCTGCTTCCCGGGCATGGCGTCGAGGGTGAACCGGGCGGCCACCTCGGCCACCCGTCCGGCACCGGTGGTGACCACCACGAACTGGATCACGATGAGGATCAGGAAGACGACGAGGCCGACGATCAGGTTTCCCCCGACGACGAAGTTCCCGAAGCTCTGGATGACCGAACCGGCGTAGCCGTGGAGGAGGACGAGCCGGGTGGCGGACACGTTGAGGGCCAGGCGGAACAACGTGGCCACCAGGAGCACGGCCGGGAAGACCGAGAAGTCCAGGGGCTTCTTCACGTGCATGGTCATGAGGAGCACGACCATGGCACCGGAGATGTTCAGGCTGATGAGGACGTCGAGAACGAACGTCGGGAGGGGGACGACGAGCATGACCACGATGGCGATCACCGCGGCGGGAACGCCGATGAGGCCGAGCCTGTTCTTCATGACACCTCTGGGGACGACAGCGGACTGAGGACCGGCCGTTCCCTGGCCGCCTGATGCCGCGCCGTCCTGGCGCCAGCGCATCTATCGACCGGGGACGGCCCCTGCTTGAGCGGTGGGGCGCGTCCGATCGGAATGGGCCTGGATTCCCACCGGCGGCCCATCATGGGAAATTCCGTGAATTCCCCTCAAGTGCCCACGCACTGTGGTCGAAGATTCGGTGTCATCCCGCATGGTCTGCATCGGACCGGGTGGGGACGTGCGAACAGCTCCACGGACGGAGCGTGCCATCAAGGAGGAAACGGATGTCTTCCCTCGTAGTGAACACAAATCAGTCGGCGATCAACGCGTTCAACAACCTGAACTCGACCGACGCCGCCATGACCAAGGCGATCTCGGAGCTGTCTTCGGGTCTCCAGATCCAGACGGCGGCCGACAACCCGGCCGGCTATGTGGTGGCCGAGGGCCTCGAGAGCCAGGCCAACGGCTTCACCCAGGCCATCTCCAACGCCCAAGCCGGTGTGTCGTTGATCCAGACGGCCAGCGGTGCCCTGAACCAGATCACCTCGATCCTGCAGACCATGAACCAGCTGGCCCTGAGCTCGTCCAACGGCGCCACCAACGACACCGGATCGTTGAACGCCAACGAGCAGGAGTTCACGGCCCTGCAGAACCAGATCGACCAGATCGCCACCACCACGTCGTACGGGACCACGGCCCTGCTCGACGGCACCTTCACGAACCAGAGCCTGCAGGTGGGTGCGTTCGACAACTCCAACCAGCAGCTGACCCTCACCATCGGGGCCGCCACCACCGGCGCCCTCGGGGTGTCGACCGGCTCTGTCAGCGTGGCGACCCAGGTGAACGCCCAGGCGGCCGTCAGTGCCGTCCAGGCGGCCATCTCCACGGTGGCCTCCATCGAAGCCAACGTGGGTGCCACGCAGAACCAGCTGGCGGTGGTCGTCGCCAACCTGACGGTGGGCCAGCAGAACCTGCAGTCCGCCTACTCGGGCCTGGTCGACGTGAACTTCGCCCAGGAGACGACCACGTTCACGACGGACCAGATCCTGATGCAGTCAGGTATCTCCATGTTGAGCCAGGCCCAGCAGACGCCGTCGCTGGTCCTCAAGCTCCTGCAGTAGTCCGGCGCGGGGCCTGACCCCCCGGGGACGACAACCGACGTCCCCGGGGGGTGGCTCCAAGGCCGACGCCCGCTGAGATCGCCCTGACGAGAGACGACTCTCGTCCCCGGTCGATCTCGCCCATGGACCGGATCGAGCCGGTGGTGACGCCGGCTCTCGAGCAAGGGGGGACCCGATGATTTCGCTTACGCGCTTCAACAGCGGCGAGCGCATCGCGATCAACCCCGACCTGATCGAGCGGATCGAGGAGATCCCCGACACCGTCGTCACCATGGCGAACGGGAACCGGCACGTGATCGCCGAGAGCATCGACGAGATCACCGACAAGGTCCGGGCCTTCCGGGCCTCCCAGCTCACTTTCGCCATGAAGATGGCGGACCATCCGTCTGTCGCCGGCACGGCGCGACTCCACGTCATCAGGGGCGCGGGCGGCGGCGATGACATCGCAGGCACGATCGAGTCGAAGGCTGTGAAGCCATGAAGAAGATGGACCGGATGACCCCGATGGCCGTGGGCGGAGCCCTGGTCGCCGTCTTCGCCTCGATGATCGTCGACGGGTCGAGCCCGACCTTGCTGTTCAAGCCGGCACCGATGATCCTGGTGTTCGGCGGCACGGCGCTGGCCGCCGCCGGTGGTTTCATGAAGAAGGACGTCAGCAAGATGAAGAACGTCCTCAAGAGCGCCATGGGCGTCCCTGAGGACGATCCCGACGAGGACATCGCCAAACTCGTCAGCCTGGCCGAACTGGCTCGCCGCGACGGGCTGCTGGCGCTCGACAAGGCGGCCGAGAAGGTCGAGGACCCCTTTTTCCAGCGGGGTCTGCAGATGACCGCCGACGGCATCGACCCCGAGGAGATCCAGGACATCCTCGAGGGCGACATCATGGCCATGAAGGAACGACACAAGGCGGGCGCCAAGTTCTTCGGCGACATGGGTGGCTTCTCCCCCACCTTGGGGATCATCGGCACGGTCATCGGCCTCATCCACGTCCTGGCCAACCTCTCGAACCCCAATGTCATCGGCCCGGCCATCGGATCGGCCTTCACCGCCACCTTGTGGGGCGTGCTCGCCGCCAACCTCCTGTGGCTTCCCATCTCGAACAAGCTCAAGCGCGCCTCGGAGCTCGAGGTCCACCACAAGAAGATGGTCCTCGACGGCCTGTTGGCCATCCAGGCCGGGAGTAGCCCCCGGCTCATCCAGACCCGCCTCCAGTCCTATCTGTCGACGTCGGAGCGTGGTGCCGGTGGCAAGTCCTCGAAGGAGGCGGCATGAAAGGCCGTCTCGCCGAAGCGGGCGAGTCCGAGGAGGTCGAGAACTCAGAACGCTGGTTGCTGACCTATGCCGACATGATCACGTTGCTGTTGGCGCTGTTCATCGTCCTGTTCGCCGTCAGCACCATCAGCACCAAGAAGTTCGAAGCATTGGCGCTGGGACTGCAGAAGAGCTTCTCGCCCAATCCCGGCGTTCTTCCCTCGAGCAACGGGGTGGAGCAGTACGACAGCCTCACCCCCACCGCCGGCCCCCGGCAGGTGCAGCAGACGCCGAGCGTCAACACGTCCGTCAAGCAGGCGTCGTCCACGGCCGCCCCGTCGTCGCTGTCGGCCTCGGCCGAGGCGCAGCTCTCCTCGGTGGACCAGAAGATCAGCAAGGCCATCGCCGCCAAGGGACTGCAGGCCGAGGCCGGGGTCACCACGTCCATCCAGACCCGCGGCCTGGTGGTGCAGGTGCTGACCGACCGGGTCTTCTTCGCCTCCGACTCCGCCGACCTGGGGCCCGCCGGCGACGCCGTGGTGGACACCATCGCCTCGGTGCTGCGAACCACCAGTAACGGGATCGACATCGAGGGCTACACCGACGACCAGCCGATCTCCGGGGGGCCGTACACGACGAACGAGGAGCTCAGCGCCGTGCGGGCGGCCAGCGTGGTCACCAGGCTCGTCGAGCAGGACGGCCTCGACCCCGATCGGCTGGCGGCCACGGGCTTCGGCGCCTCGCATGCGGTGGCGCCCAACGACACGCCCGCCGAGCGTGCTCTGAACCGCCGGATCGACTTCGTCATCCTCGCCGCCGGGGCCAACCAGCCATGAGCGCCGTGGCCACCGATCAGGCGACCAAGCCCACGTCCGCCGGGGCGGAGTCGGCCGCGTCCGACGGCGCCGACGGCGGCGAGGTCAAGGTCAAGAAGAGCAAGAAGAAGCTCATCATCATCATGGTCGTCCTGCTGCTGGTCGGCTTCGAGGCCAAGTCGATGCTGCTCAAACCGCACTACAAGCCGGGACAGGCGGTTCCCCTCGGCGCCATCCTGCCCCTCGACCAGCTCACGGTGAACATGTCCGACGGCCACCTCGTGCAGGCGTCGATCTCCCTCCAGCTGACCAAGGTGGCGGCCAAGACGGCGACCCTCGACGTCCCGCGCTTCGACGACGCCGCCATCACCGTGCTCGGGGCCGAGACCTACGACGCGCTGCTGGCCCCCGGCGGTCGGACCGAGGCCAAGGCCGCGATCCTGAGCCTGGACCAGAAGATCCTCCCGCCCGTCGACGGCGCCGCCGAACAGGTGAGCGCCGTGTACTTCACCAGCTTCGTCGTCCAGTGAGATGGCGCCGGCGGGAGATGGAACCGGCCACGGTGGGACTTTCGCGGACGGGGGCTACACCTGGCGGCGGAACCGGCCGATAAGGCCCAGATGGGACTGAACGCCCTGGTCGTCTGCCTATTCGAGGAGAGTGAGGCGCTCGAGCACCTCGCCTTCAAACTCGAGCAGGAGCAGCTGGTGCTGGTGGCCGGGAAGCCCCGGTTGCTGGCCCGCAACAGCGCGGAGTTCGAGCAGGCCGTGAAGGCACTGGACGTCGTCAGCCGTCGCCGTGAACAGCTGGTGGTGACGGCCGCCGCCGAGCTGGGGCTGCCCCCGTCCACCACGCTGAGCGCCCTGGCCGACGCCGCCGCCGACGAGGACGAGCGCCGCGTGCTCGGCGAACGGCGCCAGATCATGCGCGCCCAGGTGGCACGGATCAGCAACCTCTGTGCCAAGAACCGCGAGATCCTGGCCCGGAACCTGGCCGCCACCGCCGACGCCCTGGCGCTCCTGGGCGACAGCCCTTCGTATACGGCGATGGCGACGACGACGGTGTCGGCACCGCGTGCGCGCATGCTCGACGCCAGGGCGTAGGGGGAGGACGCATCCATGGGAGATCTCGCACTGGGCATCGCGGCATCGGGCCTCGACGCCCAGCAGACGGCGATGGACACCATCTCCGAGAACCTCACCAACGCCAACACTCCCGGCTACGTGGCCGAGAGCGCCCAGCTCTCCACCAACCCCGGCGGCGACCTGCTCGGGGTTGGGGACGGGGTCCGTGTCGACGGCGTCACCCAGAACAGCGACGGACTCCTCGCCACCAACGCGCTCCAGACCCAGGGTGTGCTGTCGCAGAGCACCGCCCTGCAGCAGATCCTGCAGGGTGCGCAGTCGGCGTTCCCGGTGTCCGGCTCCTCGGGGATCGCCTCCGACCTGTCCTCGTTCTGGCAGTCGTGGGACGCCATCAGCCAGGACCCGTCGAACCCCGCTCCCCGTACCCAGGTCGTCGATCTGGCCCAGAACCTGGTCTCGGACTTCCAACAGGCGTCACAGCAGCTCTCCAACCTCCAGGTCAACGCCCAGTCCCAGGTGTCGACGTCGGTGACCCAGGTCAACTCGATCCTGAAGCAGGTGGCCACCCTCAACGGCGAGATCGGCGCCACCGAGGGCGGGGGCTCCCCGGCCAACTCCCTCATCGACCAGCAGAACCAGCTCATGGGCGAGCTGGCCACCAGTATCGGGGCCGTCGCCGTCCCGCAGGCCGACGGAACCGTGAACGTCGACGTCGGAGGCGTGACCCTGGTGCAGGGCACCTGGAGCGACACCGTCGTGACCACCGGCGGTGCGGGGGCCATGAAACTGGTGGCCCACGCCAGTGGCACCACCATCCCCACCTCGGCCGGCAGCGTCGCCGGGCAGCTGGCGGCCATCAACCAGTACCTCCCCGCCTACCAGTCCCAGCTGGACACGGCCGCCAACGACCTGGCCTCCACCGTCAACACCCAATTGGCGGCCGGGTACACGGCCACCGGCGCCTCCGGGGCCGGCTATCCCCTGTTCGAGGGCACCGGGGCGGCCGGTATCTCGGTCAATCCCGCCATCACCGGCAACGTCCAATTGATCGCCGCGTCCTCCACCGCCGCCGTGCCCGACGCCACCAACGACGCGGGGAACGCACAGGCCATGGCCGAGCTCTACAACTCGCCGACCGGACCCGACCAGCAGTACCAGTCGCTCATCCAGGGTCTCGGCACCCAGGTGGCGGCCGTAAACAGCCAGGTGCAGGCCCAGACGTCGGTGGCCAATGCCGCCCAGGAGAACCTCCAGTCCATCGAGGGGGTCAACACCAACGACGAGATGGTGCAGATGTTGACGTTCCAGCAGGCCTATCAGGCGTCGGCCAAATTGGTGAGCACAGTCGATACCATGATGCAGGCACTGATCCAGGCGTCATGATGACCACTGCCGGAGCGAGGAGGGATTCGTGACCGATGTAATGGGATCCGGCGCGATCTCCTACACGCCGGCGATCATCGCCGACCAGTTGATCTCGGGACTTAACACCGATCAGTCGCAACAGGCGACGCTCGAAGAGCAGCTGTCGACCGGTGTCACCATCAACCAGGCGTCGGACAATCCCGCCGGTGCCGCCCAGCTCCTCCAACTCAACGGGAGCCTGGCCCGTGCCCAGCAGTACGCCTCCAACGCCACCGACGGGACCGGCTGGTTGTCGCTCGGCAATTCGACGATGAACCAGATCCTCTCGTCGCTTCAGTCCGTCCAGCAGACGGTGCTGTCGGTCAGCGGGGCGAGCCTCTCCAACGAACCGGGCGCCCTCCAGTCCCTGGCCGCCCAGGTCACGGCGGCGCAACAGGAGCTCACCAACCTCGCCAACACCACCTACGGAGGACAGGCCATTTTCGCCGGGACCGGCAACGTGAGCCAGGCCTACGACTCGAGCGGCAACTACGTCGGAGGGGGATCGGCGCCGACGCGGACCGTCGCCCCCGGCGTCCAGGTGCCCGTGGCGGTCACCGGTCAGCAGATCTTCGGCTCCGGTTCGACGGGAGTCCTGGGTACCGGCGGCATCCTGGCCCAGATCGTCCAGGACCTGCAGACCGGGACCACCGCCTCGCTGAACAACCTGCAGACCAACGACGCGCAGGCCCTCACCACGGCCATCACGCAGGTCACGACGGTGGCGGCCCAGATGGGCTCCGACTACCAGCGCATGCAGACGTTCGCCCAGCAGGCCTCGAGCGCCCAACAGACCCTGCAGTCCGAGGTCTCGGGGATCGACAGCACCAATGTGGCGCAGGTCTCCACCCAGCTCACAGAGGCGCAGCAGGCGTACCAGGCGTCGTTGTGGGCCACGTCGCAACTGTCGCAGGAATCCCTTGTGCAGTTCTTGAGTTGACGGGAGAACAGCGAATGTTGATCACGCGGACCCGGTCGGAAGAGCCGGCGGAGGGAACCGAAGCGGTCTCGACCACCGACGTCGTCGACGGTGCGGTCCTCGACTTCGGCGGGGGGATCCCGGGTTTCCCGGAGTCCCGCTACTTCCGACTCGAGAACCTGGCGCCCGAGCTCCAGCCCTTCTGCGTGATGCGATCGGTCAACGAGAGCGCGATCAGCTTCGTGCTGGTGGCACCGGGGGCTCTCTTCCCCGACTACACGATCGAGATCGACGAGCAGCACGTGGCCTATCTGGGGCTCGAATCGGCCGACGACGCCGTGGTGCTGACCATCATCACGCTGGGCCAGCCTCCGACGGCGAACCTGCTCGGCCCGTTGGTGGTCAACCGCCGCACCCGGGTGGCGGCCCAGGTGGTGCAGTACCAGTCGAGCTACCGGGCGGCGGAGCCGCTGGCGTCACCCTCCGGGACCTGAGCGGGATCGCTGCCGGACGGGCCCGGCCCCTCGGCCGCCTTGGTGCCCCGGTCCTGCAGCGCGGCGCTGAGGCCGGCGACACCGTCGGTGGACGTCGACGCAGCCTGGACGTTGGCCTGCTGGATCTCGAAGTAGACCTCTTCGCGGTGTACCTCGACCTCCATCGGCGCGTCGATGCCGATCCGGACCTTGTCGCCGGCGACGACGAGGACGGTGACCTTGATGTCGTGGCCGATCATGATGCCTTCACCGACACGCCGGCCGAGAACTAGCACCGCACCCCTCTTCTCTTCCTTGAGATGTGCCACCGTCTCGTCCGTGGGACGTGGCTCGACCCCTCCGTGGGGGATGGGCACAGGCTACCGGGTCGACCCGTGCCCACGGGGACTCGGGCCGGCCGGTCGCCCGGCGCCCGCCGGGCGTCAGACGGCGTAGAGGTCGCCGTCCGGTCCCTCGGCGACGGTGATGCGGGTGAGGCCCCTGGTGGCGGGCCCGTTGACGAGGGCACCGGTCTCGCCGTTGAACCTCGATCCGTGGCACGGGCAGACGAAGAGCTTGTCCGGCGCCACGTAGGCGACGGTGCATCCCTCGTGCGGGCAGACGGCGTCGAAGGCCACGTAGGTGCCGGCGCTCGGCTGGACGACGACGGCCGGATCCCCGGTCTTCGGATCGTTGAAGGTGGCGGCCCCGCCCACCGCCACCTGGCTGGCCGGCCCCACCTTCCTGCCCGGGGGAGTGGACGCCTTCGGCCCCGGCTTCGTCGTCGGCGTGGTGGCACCGGGCGACAACGAGCCCGTGGTGGAGTGGGCGGCGTCGGAGTAGTGCCCGACCAGTCGTCCGACGCCGGCGGCGAGCCCGGCCAGGAGGACCCCGAGGGCGCCGGCGCTGCCGACCGCCAGCGCCTTCAGGGCGAAGGTGCGGCGGTCGAGCTCGTCGCGCCCCGCCACGGCGCCGACCGGCCGGACGGCGCCACCGGTCCGGGCCGCCAGGAAGGCGTCGAGGGAGAGGACGCCACCGGATCCCGCCACCAGCAGTGGCAGCCAGGCGAAGAGGAAGACGATGTCCGAGCCCGTGTAATAGGGGGAGGCGTGGAAGCTGATCGTCAGGAAGAGCGAGAGCGACAGCACCATCCCGCCGGCGGCGGCGATCCGCGCCCACAGCCCGAACAGGGTACCGATCCCCACGGCGAGCTCGGCCAGGGCCAGGACGACGCCGAGAGCGACGGCCACGTGCTCCAAGGGCCCGACGAGGGCGTGGATGGGGCTCGTGTGGGCCGCCTCTTTCAATTGGGACTGGATCGACGTCGGATTGTTGGCGTCGAAGAAACCGGGATTGGCCAGCTTCTGCATCCCGGCGAACGTGAAGGTGGCACCGACGAAGGCCCGGAGGGGGAGCAGCGCCCAACCTGCCGAGGTCGAGGAGAAGGGGGCTCCGACCCATTGACCCTGCTTGGTTGTCATCACGCTCCCTGAACGGCGTCCGCTGGGGCCGGTCGCGTCCTCGGACATCGGTCCGGGCCACGGCAGCATATCGACGCCTCCTCGCGGCGCGACCGCGGCTCGCCGACGACGGCCGGCCGGGACGCGACGGGCGGCCACTACGCTTGAGCGCTATGGGCACGCGCCTCTGCTCCGGGGTTCGGTCACCCACTCCACCGGTGGCGGACCGCGCTTCGGCGGTGGCGGACCGTGCTTCGGGCACCGGTCGGGAGTAGCGGCCCGGTCCATGCTCACCGCCCCGTCCGGACCGTGGCCCCAGGCCGGCGTCGAGGACCGCCACCTGGCCACCGCCGAGCTGGCGGTCGGCGGGATGCACTGCGGCGCCTGTGCGACGCGCATCGAGGGCGCCCTCGCCGAGCAGGTGGGCGTGGTCAGTGCGTCGGTGAACCTGGCCACGACACGCGCCTTCGTCGCCTACGACCCGGAGACGGTCGGGGTCCCCGAGCTGTGCGGTGCCGTGGACGGAGCCGGCTATTCGGCGGCGCCCGTCGACGCCGACGACGGCGCTGTCGTCGGCGAGCGGTCCGACCACTGGGCACTGCGGGCGGCGCTCTCGTGGCCGCTGGCCCTGGCCGCGTTCGTCATCGCCCTGGCGGCTCCCGCCGGGGGGAGTGCCGTCGACGGGTGGACCGTCCTCATCCTGGCCGTGGCCGTCGAGCTCGCCGGCGGGTGGCCGTTCCTGCGCACGACGGCCCGGCTGTTGCGCCGGGGCGCGACCAGCATGGACACCCTCATCGCGCTGGGGACGCTGGCCGCCCTGGCCGTGAGCGCGGTAGAGGCCATCGCCCTCCACGGACAGCACTACCACCTCGGTGGCGGCGGCGAATTCGCCGCCCGCCTGCACGGCGTGATGGCCCCGCTCATCGTGGCCATCCTCGTCACGGGGCGGGCCATCGAGGCCCGGGCGCGCCACCGTGCCGCCGGTGCCATGCACTCGTTGCTGGGGCTGCGACCCCCGACGGCGCGGCGTCGTGTCCGGGCCCGACGACGACCAGGGCGAGCTCGTAGCGCCCGAGAGCATCCCCGTCGGCGCCCTGATCCGCGTCCGCGCCGGCGAGACGGTGCCGCTCGACGGCGAGGTGGTGAGCGGATGGTCGGCCGTCGACGAGTCGATGCTCACCGGCGAGGCCCTGCCCGTGGAACGCGGTCCGGGCGGTCTGGTGACGGGGGGGACGCAGAACGGAGGTGGCGTCCTCGTCGTCCGCGTCACCACGGTGGCCGCCGAATCGGTCCTGGCCCGCCTGCAGAGACTGGTGGAGGAGGCGCAGCGCGACAAGGCGCCCCTGCAACGCATCGCCGACCGGGTGAGCGGCGTCTTCGTCCCCGTCATCCTGGCCGCCTCGGCGGTGACGTTCCTGGTCTGGTGGTTGGCCGCCGGCGACTTCGGGAAGGCCGTGCTCAGTGCCGTGGCTCTCCTGCTGGTGGCGTGCCCCTGCGCCATGGGACTGGCCACGCCGGTGGCCATGATGGTCGGTTGCGGTCGCGCCTCGGCACTCGGCATCCTCATCCGCAGCGGGGAGGGCCTCGAGCGGCTGGCCAAGGTGGACACCGTCGTCTTCGACAAGACGGGCACCCTGACCGAGCGCTTCGCCACTGTCACCGACGTCATGGCCGTCGCCGGTATCACCGGCGACGAGGTGATGGCGCTGGCCGCCGCCGTGGAAGCCGAGAGCGACCACCCCATCGCCAGTGCCATCCGTGCCGCCGCGCCAGCACCGCCCGCGTGCCGAGGGGGCCACCGTTCTCCCCGGTGTCGGGGTGGAGGGGACGGTGGCCGGCCACCGGATCCGGGTGGTGCGGGTGGCGAGCGTCCGTCTGCCGACCGAGCTCGCCACCTCCGTGTCGGAGCGCGAGGAGCGCGGCGAGACCGTCGTCGTCGTCGAGCGCGACGACGCCGTCATCGGGGCCGTCGCCGTCACCACGCCGATGCGGCCGGAGGCGGCCGAGGCCGTGGCACAGCTGCGTTCCATGGGCCTGCGGACCATCATTCTGAGCGGCGACAGCGAGCCGGCGGTGCACGCCGTGGCGTCGGCGCTTCGGGTCGACTCCGAATACGGTGCGTTGAGCCCTGCGGCCAAGGTCGACGAGTTGCGGGCGCTGCAGGCCGCCACGAGGCGGGTCCTCATGGTGGGCGACGGGATCAACGACGCCCCTGCTCTGGCCACCGCCGACGTCGGGTGTGCCATCGGCAGCGGGACCGAGGCGGCCCTGGCCAACAGCGAGATCGCCCTCCTCGGTGACGACCTCCACGGCGTCCCCGCCTCCATCGGCATGGCGCGCGTCGACCCTGGCCGTCATCCTGCAGAACTTCGGTTGGGCCATGGGGTACAACATCTCGGCCATTCCTCTGGCCGCCGTCGGCCTCCTCGACCCGTTGGTGGCGGCGTTCGCCATGGGCCTGTCGAGCCTGATCGTCGTGCTGAACAGCCTCCGTCTCATGCGCCTGGGACGGACCGGCCTCGACCAGGTGCAGCCGCCGCGGGTGATGCGGGGGGCCCGGGGTTTCGCTCTGTGGGTCGCCCTTCCCGTCGTCCTGTTCGCCGGGGCCACCGTCATCGGCCAGGTGGTGTCGCCGGCGCGCGGTCAGTCGCTGTTGCCGGGCCTCCCCGTCCCCATCTCCACCATCGCCCTACCGGGCGGCGCCAGCGCCGAGGTCTACCTCTACCCCGGCCACCCGGGCGTGAACCAGCTCCATGTCATCTTCGACGGCCTGACCCAGCGTCTGGAGGCCTCGAGCTCGGTCCGGGTCACGGCGTCTCCCGCCGGCGGTGTTCCCCAGCTGCTGCGGCAGCAGCGGCTGAGTCCCGGTCATTTCGTCGCCTACCCGACGCTCGGCGCCGGGCGATGGCGGTTCTCGATGACGGCGACGATCAACGGCCGGTCCGTGCCGTTCGGCATCACCCGCCCCGTCACATAGCCGGGGGGACAAGCCCCGTACCGGGCGCCGGTAGTGGAAAACGGGCTAGCGTTTTGCCATGGGGATTCCGCGTTTGGCGCGCCACGGCGCGGTCTTGGTCATCGCCTCTGTCGCCATCGTCGTCGGGGGAGTGGTGGCCGTGGCGACGTCGGCCACCGCCACGTCGCCCAAGGTGACCACCATCACCCTGCAGGCGACGCACGCCTACAAGCCGGTGGCCCCTCCGGGGGCCACCGACGACTACCACTGCACGCTCGTCGATCCGCACGTCAAGCAGAACTCGTACATCGTGGCCAGTCATTTCTTCCCCAACGGGGTGGACGTCCATCACGCCATCCTGTTCCTGGTCCCGCCCGATCTGGCCGCCGCCGCCACCCGCGCCGACAAGAACGGAAAAGGGTGGACGTGTTTCGGGGAGACCGCCCTTCCGGGCACCGGTCTCGCCCAGATCTCGAACACGCCCTGGCTGTCGGGGTGGGCGCCGGGACACGGGAAGGACGTCGAGCCCGCCGGGACGGGGGTGTACTTCCCGAAGGGAAGCATGGTGGTGATGCAGATCCACTACAACCTGCTGCGGGGCGACGCGCCGGTGCGGGCCAAGCTGGTGCTCACCACGGTGCCCTCGTCCACGCCCCTGAAGCCGCTTCATCTGAACCTCATGCCCGCCCCACCGGACATCCCGTGTCCGGCCGGCGTGACCGGGCCCCTGTGCAACCGGGCCGCCTCCCTGGCCAATCTGGGCCAGCGCTTCGGACAAGGTCAGGTGGACTTCGTGAACACCATCGAATCGGTTTGTGGTCGCAACCCGGACGATCCCCCGGCGGGCGACACGACGACCTGTACGTGGCCCATCGGGTCGGGGCACATCGTCCGCGTCACGCCGCACATGCACCTGCTCGGGACGGGGATGAAGATCGTGCTCAACCCGGGGACCCCCCAGGCGCAGACCCTGCTCGACGTCACCGACTACAACTTCGACTACCAGCGCTCGTACAACCTGGCCAAGCCGGTGGCCACCGTGCCGGGGGACCGTGTCCAGGTCACCTGCACCTATGACGCCACGTTGCGTCAGAAGCTCCCGCAGCTGCGCAAGCTCCCGCCCCGGTTCGTGACATGGGGTGACGGATCGTCCGACGAGATGTGCCTCGCCATCCTGGCGTCGACCGCCTGAGCGATCCGTCCTAGTCCCCGGCCCAACAGCCCAGGATCACGTCGGACACGCTGTCGGCGATGTCGCCCCTGCTCGTCGGGGGCACGCCGAATTGGGCGGGGAGCCCGGTGATGTCGACGAGCAGGACCTTCCAGTCCTTGCGGACGACGACCGAGCCGTTGGTGGTGGTGAAGGCGCCCTGACCGAGGTTGCCCAGTGGACCGGTGTCGCCCAATTGCCGGCCCAGCATGGCGTAGTAGCCCTTCGTCTCGGACCAGCTCGACAACTCCTTGATCGAGAGCACCATCGTCCCCGTCGGGTACCGGTACCGGCAGGAGTAGAGGTGGTCGGTCCAGGTGGGAGTCTCGACGACCGCCTTGACTCCCAGGACCTCGGCCAGCTCGCTCTGGGCCTTTCGCTGGCACACCATCTTGGCGATCTCCGCCGGCAGCGGACCCGCCGGCAGCGGAACGGTGGTGCCCGTCCTGACCGGCGCGGCCGTCGGCGAGCTCCCGCACGAGGTGGCACCGAGTGCGGCGGTCGCGACGACCAGGAGCGGAAGGAACCGGCGCACTTTCCGAGAGTAACAGAGGCCTTTCGCGCCGCCCGGCCGGGTGGGCCCACCGGCCGACGGTGACACCGCCGTATGCTCGGCGCCCATGGAGGTCGGTTCCCGTGCCCGTTGAATGCACGCGACGAGGTCGCGTCCTCGTCATCTGTCTGCGGCGGGAGGAGAAGCGCAACGCAATCGACGAGGAGATGGCCCTCGGCATCGACGGCGCCCTCAACGAGTTGGAGGACGACGACGGGTTGTGGGTCGGGATCGTCACCGGCGGGCGCCACGTCTTCTCGGCCGGCACCGATCTGCGGGTCGGTTCGGGGTCGGGAACCGAGCGGGGCGGCCCGTACGGGATCATCCGACGGCGCCGGTCGAAGCCCTTGATCGCCGCCGTGGAGGGTGCCGCCCTCGGTGGCGGCATGGAGATCGTGCTGGCCTGCGACCTCGTCGTGGCGTCGACCACGGCGTCGTTCGGACTCCCCGAGGTCCGGCGGGGGCTGCTGGCGCTCTACGGCGGCGTCTTCCGGTCGGCGCGGTCGCTCCCGCTCAACGTGGCCCGGGAGATCGTGCTGACCGGCGATCCCGTCGATGCCGTCCGGGCCGAACGTCACGGCCTGGTGAACGCCGTGACCGAACCGGGCGGCGCCCTCGACGGGGCCGTGCGCCTGGCCGAACGGATCTGCGCCAACGCCCCGGTGGCCGTGCGCCAGAGCCTGCTGCTCATGGCGGCCTCCGCCGCCACCGAGGACACCGCGTGGGCGCTGACCGACGAGGCCATGGCGGCGGTCATGGCCTCGGAGGACGCCCGTGAGGGCCGCACCGCCTTCCTCGAGCACCGCCTCCCCGAGTGGCGCGGACGCTGAAGGTCGGGGGACGCCGCCCCGCCCGACGTGGCGGCGGGGGTTCCGTCAGCGGGCGCCGCGCAGGAGAACGCCCGGGCGCTCGCCGGTGTCCTCGCCGTTGTCGAACGTCGTCACGCCCGATTTGATGGTGGCCACGTAGCCGGTGGCGTCCTGCACGATGCGGCGCCCGCCGGCGGGCAGGTCGGTGACGACCCTCGGGCTCCCGAGCTGCAGGTGCTCGTAGTCGATGATGTTGATGTCGGCCAGCTGGCCGGCGACGAGCGTCCCCCGGTCCCCGAGGCCGTAGAGCGAGGCGGTGTCGGGCGTCTGCTTCTTCACCATCATCTCGAGGGGTAACAGGGAGCCGCGGGTACGGTCCCTCGTCCAGTGCGTCAGCATGAAGGTGGGCTGGGAGGAGTCGCAGATGACCCCGCAGTGCGCCCCGCCGTCGCCCAGCCCGGCCGCCGAGCGCGGGTGCATCAGCATCTGGCGCGCCGGCTCGAGGTCTCCCGAGGCGTAGTTCAGGATCGGGATGTAGAGGAGTCCCTGGCCGTCGCCTTCGAGCATGGCGTCGTAGGCGACATCCAGGGGCCGCCGTCCCGTGGCGGCGGCGATGCGGGTCACCGAGCGTTCCGGACCGGGCTCGTAGTCGGGGGGATCTCCGAGAATGAAGGTGTTGCGGTAGGCGTCCTCCATGCGGGCGGCGCCGTCGTGCGCGGGCTCCCAGGACACGATGGCGTCGCGGACGGCGGGATCACGCAGGGCCGCCACCAGCTCGGCGGCGGTCAGGTCCCGGGCCTTCAGGGCCTGGTAGGCGGGGATGCTCTCGAAGAGGCAGAGGGTGGTGAAGTGCCCGGCCAGGAGTCCGGTGGCCCGCGCCGCCACCTGGGGCCAGAGGTCGGCTCCGCCGGCGACGGCCTCGAGCGACGAATCGAGAAGCTCACGCCAGAGATCGGGGGCCGAGGCCACCTGCAGCATGGCGAAGGTGACCGGGCGCCCGATGGCGGCCGAGAGACGCCGCATCCAGTCGACCTCCTTGGCCGGACTGAGGACGTCCTCGCCCGCCACTCCGGCCGGGGCCAGCTCGAAGATCCCGGAGCCGAGATCGCCGAGGGCGGAGCCGATGCCGAACAGTTCGTCCTCGGCGGCGAACGTCCCGGGAACGGGCTCGCCGTCGATGGCCAGGTGGGCGATGGTCCGGGAGGTGGAGAAGCCGAGGGCGCCGGCGGCGATGGCATCCTTCACGATGGCCTTCATCTCGGCGATGTCCCCGGCCGTGGCCGGCTCGTTGTGGGATCCCCGGTCCCCCATCACGTAGGCCCGGACGGCCCCGTGGGCGATCTGGGTCCCGACGTCGACGATCCATTTCCGGCGGTCCAGCGCGTCGAGGTACTCGGGGAAGCTCTCCCAGTCCCAGCTGATGCCCTCCGAGAGAGCGGTGCCGGGGATGTCCTCGACCCCCTCCATCAATCCGATGAGCCAGTCGTGTTGGTCGGGCCGGGCCGGTGCGAAGCCGACGCCGCAGTTGCCGGTCACGAGCGTGGTGACGCCGTGCCAGCTGCTCGGCGCCAGGACCTCGTCCCACGTCACCTGCCCGTCGTAGTGGGTGTGGATGTCCACCCACCCGGGCGTGACGAGCAGGCCGTCGGCGTCGATGGTCCGCCGCCCCTGCTGCCCACCGAGGTCGTCGACGGCCACGATGCGCCCGTCGTCCACGGCCAGGTCGGTGGTCCGGGCATCGGATCCGGTCCCGTCGACGACGGTGCCACCTCGAATGACCAGGTCGTGCATGGTCGAGCCCCCTCGGTCCGGCGGCCGCCGCCGGGCGACGCCGCGTCGGTCAAGACTGCCATGTCCGCGGTGCGACCGACAGGACGGGCCCGCCGTGTCGGTTGCCCCCCCGGTCAGCCATTGTCGTCGGTGAGCTCGTACCCCACCCCGGGAAGGGTGCGGAGAAACGTCCCGTCGGGGTCACCCAATTTGCGGCGGAGCCGGTAGGAGTAGACGCGGAGGTAGTGGTTCTCGGTGCCGTAGCGCGGTCCCCAGACGTGTTCGAGGATCATGCGGTGGGTGCAGACCTTGCCGGCGTGGCGGGCCAGGTACGAGAGGAATGCGAACTCCCGGGCGGTGAGGTCGAGGGCGCGCCCGTCCATGTGGCCCTCGTGATGGACGAGATCGAGGGTGAGGGGTCCGACGGTCAGGGTCGTCGGTTCGGCCTCGCCGTTTCCATCCGGGCGGTGCCGCAGGGCCACGCGTAGCCGGGCCTCGAGCTCACCCATGCCGAACGGTTTCGTCATGTAGTCGTCGGCCCCCCCGTCGAGAGCGGCGATCTTTCGGTCTTCGGTCCCGTCGGCCGACAGCACGATGATGGGGACCGCGCTCCACTGCCTGATGCGGCGGCAGACGTCGAGACCGTCCATGTCGGGCAGACCGAGGTCGAGGACGATGACGTCCGGCGCCCCCACCGCCGCCTGGGAGATCCCCTGGGCCCCGGTGGAGGCGGTGAGCACCTCGTGACCGAGCGCCACGAGCCCGATGCGCAGGACGCGCAAGAGCGCCGAATCGTCGTCGACGGCGAGGACGCGTGCCACCGCTCAGGGCACCGTGGCCGGCTGGAGGGAGACGGGGAGGGAGAAGCAGAAGCGCCCACCCCGGCCTGCGGTGTCCTCCGCCCAGATCGTCTCGCCGTGGGCCTCGATGAACGCCTTGGCGATCCACAGTCCCACCCCGGACCCCCCGGCCGAACCGCGACCGGTGAACATCTGGAAGACGACGGCCCGGTCGTCGGGGCGCACGCCCGGCCCGCTGTCGGTCACCGCCACCTCGACGTGTCCGTCCGGGCGGGTCCGTGCGGCGACGGCGATCGGGGTGTCCGGCGGTGCGTAGCGCGACGCGTTGTCGAGCAGGTTGGTGAGGACCTGGCCGATCAGGAGATGATCGACGTCGACCAGAGGGAGATCGTCGGCCAGGTCCATCGTGACGCGTCCGTGCCCGGTGAGACCGAGGCCGCGCACGGCCTCGTTCACCAGGTCGACCACGGCGATGGGCTCGCGGTGCAGCTCGAGGGCGCCGGACTGCACCCGGCTCATGTCGAGGAGATTGGTGACCAGGCGGTTGAGCCGGTCGACCTGGTCGTCGATGAGGGCCAGGAGCTCCTGGCGCTCCTCGGTCCCGATGTCGGCCCCCGGATTCCCGAGCGTCGAGGCCGAGATCTTGATGGTGGCGAGAGGGGTGCGGAGGTCGTGCGACACCGCGCCCATCAGTATCTTCTGGAGCCGGTCGATCTCCTCCAGGAGCTCGGTGCGCAGAGCCTGCTCCCGCAGCTGGGCCCGCTCCACCGTCAGTGCGATGTGGTTGGCGAAGGTGAGCAGCAGCTCCCGGTCGTGACGGCTGAGGACGCCACCTTTGATACCGAGCAGCCCGATCGGTCGCCCGGTGGCCGACAGGGCGACGCTCTGGACCTCGTCGGTGTGCAGCGAGGACGTCCCCAGGCTCGTCGGCCGCCCCGGCGTCGGCGTGATGCGTCCCAGCTCGGTGTCCGTGAGCGGCTCGCCGGCGGCGGCGGCCACCTCCAGGCGGGACCCGGTGGGAAGGAGGAGGGCCACGCTGTCGAATCCGAAGGCGTCATGGACGGTGGACACGATGAGGGCCAGGAGCTCGGGGACGGGCTTCTCCCCGATGAGCAGATCGGTCAACTCGAAGAGGCGCCGGATGTCGGTCTCGCGCCGGTGGGCCTGCGATCGCGCCGCGTCGAGCCGTGAGACGACGCGGGCCACGAGGAGCATGACGATCACGTAGACGGCCAGGGCCACCCAGTTCTCGGCGGCCCCCACCTCGAGGGTGCCGTAGGGGGGGATGAAGACGAGGTCGTAGACGAGGAAGCCGGCACCCACGGCCACGGCACCGGGGACGAAACCGCCGGCCACCACGCCGACCACGACCGGTATGACGAGGACGAGCGCCGGGGTGGCGATGCTCATGTGGCTCCGGAAGGGAGCCATGACGGCGGCCAGGACGGTCACGGCGCCGAGTGCGGCACCGGCGCCCGCCAAGCTGCGTCGTACGGGGGTCATGGTCCCTCACTCGTTCCGGCGTGTCCCGGCTCCACGCTAGACGGACGCGTTCGAGGGGCCTGCTGCTCGGGCACAATGTTGCTATGACGAGGCTGCCATGACGACCGTGCCGGGGCTCACCGCCGAGGACGTCGACGCCGTCAGCCCGGCCGGTCGGTTCCGCATCTACATGGGGGCGGCGGCCGGCGTGGGCAAGACGTTCGCCATGCTCGACGAGGGCTGGCGCCGGCATCGACGGGGTGCCGACGTCGTCATCGGCTTCGTCGAGACCCATGGTCGTCCCCGCACGGCCGAGCTCATCCGGGACCTGGAGGTCGTCCCCCGCAAGGTCGTCAGCTACCGCGACTCCGACTTCGAGGAGATGGACCTCGATGCCGTCCTGGCCCGTCGACCCGAGGTCGCCCTCGTCGACGAATTGGCCCACACCAACGTGCCGGGCTCGGGACGCAACGAGAAGCGGTGGCAGGACGTCATCGAGCTGCTGGGCGCCGGGATCAACGTCATCACGACGGTGAACGTCCAGCACCTGGAGAGCATCGCCGACGCCGTGGAGCGGATGACGGGCACACGTGTCCAGGAGCGGGTGCCCGACTGGGTGGTGCGCAAGGCCGACCAACTGGAGCTCATCGACTCCTCACCCGAGCAGCTCCGGCGGAGGATGATGCACGGCAACATCTACCCGCCGGCCAAGGTCACCGACGCCCTCACCCATTTCTTCAAGACGGAGAACCTGGTGGCGCTGCGGGAACTGGCCCTGCGCTTCGTGGCCGACGAGACCGAAGAAGAGCTGTTGGCCTATCTGCGCGACCACCATCGGGGCGAGGTGTGGGATACGACCGAGAGGATCATGGTGGCCATCACCGCCGCCCACGGGACCGACGCCGTCATCCGCCGCGCCGCCCGCCTCTCGGCCCGGATGAAAGGTGATCTCCACGCCGTCCACGTGCTGGCGGCGGAGCAGTCCCGCCAGCGCGATGCCGATTCCCTCGTCGCCCTGCGGCGGTTGGCCGACGACCTGGGAGCGCACTGGCACGAGATCACCCGTGACGATCCGGCGAGGGCGCTGGTCGATTTCGCCAGCGAGCACCAGGTGACGCAGATCGTGCTGGGGTCGAGCCGGCGCAGCCGTTGGGAGGAGATGACCAAGGGCTCGGTGGTGCAGAGAGTGCTGCGCTACGCCTCCGACAGCGGGGTGGACGTGCACGTGATCGCCCGCCGTGACGCCGACCCGGCGCCCGGACCGGACCCGTCGCCGTAGCGGCGACGGGTCCGGCCTCACGCGTCGTCGATGCCGTAGAAGAGGCGCTCGACCACCCGCCGGGCCCGGCGGGTGACCCTGCGGTACTCGTCGCGTAGGGCCGCCGGTGAGGTCCCGAGGCTACGGGCCAGATGGGACTGTTGGTGCGCCTCGGTGGGCAGGGAGTCCCCCGGTGGGGTGCCACCGGGCAACGTCCCCACCAGGTGCCAACGGTTGCGCGTGTGCTCGAGGAAACGGTAGGCGTGGCCCAGTATCTCGGCATCGGCCACCGTCAGGGCGCCCTGGCCGGTGAGGGCGTCGAGGGCGGCCATCGTCCCCGTGGCGGAGACGCCGTGGCGCAGCTGCAGCAGTTGGGCCGTCCACTCGATGTCCGACAGTGACCCGCGTCCGAGCTTCAGATGGAATTGCGGGTCCTCACGCGGGGGGATGCGTTCGCGCTCGATGCGGGCCTTCATCCGCCGGATGTCGGCCACGTCGTCGTCGGTGAGGGGACGTTCCCAGACGAAGGCGCGGACGAGGGCCAGGAAGCGCTCTCCGAGGGCGCGGTCACCGGCCACGATGCGGGCCCGCAGGAGGGCCTGGCGTTCCCAGGTCTGGGCCCACCGGTCGAAGTAGGCCTGGTACCCGTTCAGGTCGCGCGCCAGACGGCCCTGGCTCCCCTCGGGGCGGAGGCCGAGGTCGATGGTGGCCACCCGCTGGGCCGGGCTCGGTCCGTGGATGAACCGCAGCAGGGCCTCGGCCGCCTCTTCGGCCAGGTCCTGGGCCCCGTCGGCCGGGTCGTCGAAGACGAAGAGGACGTCGAGATCGCTGGCGTAGGACATCTCGGCCCCCCCGAGGCGGCCCATGCCCACCACGCAGAAGGCGACGGCGGGGGCCACGTGGTCCACCGCCGCCTCCAGAACGGCCTCGGCCACGTCGGTGAGGGCCCCTCCGGTACTGGCGATGTCGTCGATGTCGAGGAGGTCCCGGGTGGCGATGCGGAGCATCTGCTCCTGGGTGAGCCGGACCAGCCGGGCCCGCCGTCGCCCTTCGTCACCCGGCCGGCCCAGGCGTTCGACGGCGTCCTCCACCAGGGCCGGGCGCGGGGCGGGGGCGAGGGCCCGGTCGTCGTCGAGGTCGGCGATGAGCTCGGGATTGCGCTCGATGGCCTCGGCCATGATGCGGCTCGACCCGAGGATCAGGCACAGGCGCCGGGCCGCCTCGGGGGACTCGCGGAACGACGTGACCACCAGGGCACGGTGATGGCTGCGGACGACCAGGGTGCGCAGGCCGAGGAGACCGAGGTCGGGATCGGGGGTGACGGACAGCCAGTCGAGCAGGAGGGGGAGGAGCTGGCCCATGAGCCGGGAGACGCGCGTGAGACCGCCGGCGAGCTCCTCCACGGCGGCACGCGTTCGTTGGGCATCGCCGAAGCCGAAGGCCGTCAGGCGCCGGGCCACGGCGTCGGCCGACATGACGGTGGCGCCGGAGACGTCGGCGTCGTGACCGGCCGGCCCGGCCGGCGACGCCTCCAGGGCGGCGAAGGATTCGAGCAACGGTCGGAAGAAGAGGCGTTCGTGGATGATCCGGACGTCGCTCTGACAGCGCCGCATGGTGTCGTCGAAGACGGCGGTGGCCGTCGTGGCGGGACCGTCGGTGAAGCCGAGGACACGCGCCAGGCGCCGACGGGCACCGGGGTCGGTGGGCAGGGCGTGGGTCTGCTCCTCCTCGACCAGTTGCAGCCGGTGCTCCACGGTGCGCAGGAAGCGGTAGGACTCGGCCAGGACGGCACCGTCCTCACCGCTCACGTATCCGGCGGCGGTCAGCTCGTCGAGCGCACCGAGGGTGGACCGGTCCCGGATGGTCGGATCGTGGTGACCGTGGACAAGCTGCAGCAGCTGCACCGAGAATTCCACGTCGCGGATTCCCCCCGGGCTCCGCTTGATCTCGCCACCGGCGAGCCCACGGCGCGACGCCTCGGACTCGGCGCGGGCCTTCATGGACCGGAGCTCGGCCAGCTCGTCGGCGCTGAAGGTCCGGTTCCAGGTGGCCCGTCCGGCGGCGGCGGCGAAGCGGTGGCCGAGCTCGGGGACGCCGGCGACCGGTCGGGCCTTGAGCAGCGCCTGGAATTCCCACGCCGCCGCCCGCTTGTCCCAGTAGGAGCGGTAGCCCTCGAGCGTCCGGGTGAGCGGTCCCGACCGGCCTTCGGGCCGCAGGTCGACGTCGACGCGGAAGCACGCCCGGGCGATGCGCAACACCTCTCGGGCGACGGGGTCGCCACCGGACCCCGCCGTCACGAACATCACGTCGACGTCGCTGGCGTAGTTGAGCTCGCGGCCGCCGAGCTTGCCCATGCCGATAACGGCGAAACCGGCGTCCCCGGTGCCGCCCGTGGCCAACGACCACGCCCCGTCCAGGACCCGGGCCGCCATGTCGGCCAGGGCCCGGCCCACTTCCTCGAGGGCGTCCATCCCGAGTAGGTCGCGCGCGGCGATGCGGAGGAGCTCGAGGCGCTTCGACCGGGCCAGGGCGCCGTGGTCGGTGCCGTCGATGGCCACCGGCCGGTCGAGGTCGTCGAGGACGTCGACGGCGGACGGGTCGGCCGTGGAGAGCCGTCCCAGCGAATTGCTGGCGGCGACGACGGTGATGAAGGCGCGCGCCAGGGGGCTCGGCTCGTTGCCGTCGAGAAAGCGGTCGGCGGTGTCGGGACGTTCGTCGATCAACCGGCGCAGGGCGATGACGACGGCGTCGGGCGCGGCGCAACGTTCGGCGGCACCGGTCAGCGCCTCGGGCAGGACACTGCGCACGGGTGGCAGCATGCCAGGCGGAATGCCCTGTCGGGACGGTCAGGGCGCGCCGGTAGGCTTCCGCTGTGCCCCGCGTGCGTGTGGCCCTGTGCCAGCTCGACACGGTCGTCGGTGACATCGACGGCAACGTCGAGCGGATCCTGTCCGCCCTGGCCCGGGCCGAGGAGGACGGGGCCGACCTGGCCGCCTTTCCGGAGCTGGCCGTCACCGGGTACCCGCCCGAGGACCTCCTCCTCAAGCCGGCCTTCGTGGCCGACAACAGTGCCGCTCTGCGGCGCGTGGCGGCGGCCACGAAGGGCTGTGTCGCCCTGGTCGGGTTCGTCGACATCGTCGGCCACGACAGTGTCTCGGACGCCGTGGCCCGGGCCGACGGCGCCGGCGTGGTGGCCCGGGAGGCCGCCATCCGCGGCGCGCCGCGCCGGTTGCGCAACGCCTTGGCCGTGTGCGCCGGGGGAGACGTGATCGGCGTGTACCACAAGCGTCGCCTGCCCAACTACGGCGTCTTCGACGAGGAACGGTGGTTCGCACCGGGCACCTCGGAGCTCGAGCTGTACCAGGTGTCGGGTGTGCCGGTGGGTGTGTCGGTGTGTGAGGACCTCTGGTTCGCCTCCGGCCCCGTCGCCGCCCAGGCCGCCGGCGGGGCGCGCCTGATCGTCAACGTGAACGCCTCGCCGTACGCCATCGGCCGGGGAGCAGACCGTCTGGCCGTGGCCCGCCAACGGGTGGCGGAGGCGGGATGCGCCATCGCCTACGTGAACCAGGTGGGGGGCCAGGACGAGCTGGTCTTCGACGGTGGCTCCTTCGTCGTCGACCGTACCGGTGCCGTGGTGGCCACCGCCGCCCAATTCGCCGAGACCATCCTCACCGTCGACGTCGAGGTGCCGGGGACCGATCATCGGGAAGCCGGTCGTCGGGAAGCCGGTCATCGGGAAGCCGGTCGTCGGGAAACCGGTCGTCGGGAAACCGGTCGTGAGGACGCCCCGGTGTCGCCGCCCCGCGGCGGCGGACTGCCCGTCGTGCCGGTCAGCACCGGGCCGCGCGACCCCGAGACGCGGCCGGCACCGCCACCGGCGCCCGCTCTCGGACCCGATGCCGAGGTGTACGCCGCGCTCGTCCTCGGGACCCGCGACTATCTGGCCAAGAACGGATTCGTCGACGCCGTGGTGGGCCTCTCGGGCGGTGTCGACTCGGCCCTCGTCGCCACCGTGGCCGTCGACGCTCTCGGTGCCGAGCACGTCCACGCGCTGGCCATGCCGTCGCGTTACTCGAGCGACGGGTCCCGCCGTGATGCCGCCGCGCTGGCCGAGAACCTCGGTATCGAGATGCTGACCGTTCCCATCGAGCCGGCCCACGTGGCGTTCGCGGACATGTTGTCGCCTGTTCTGGGCGCCCCCCCGGTGGGATTGACCGACGAGAACCTCCAGTCGCGCATCAGGGGTGTCGTGCTGATGGCGGTGTCGAACGCCCGGGGATGGATCGTCCTCACCACCGGGAACAAGAGCGAGTTGGCCACGGGCTACTCCACCTTGTACGGCGACTCGGCCGGTGGCTTCGCCGTCATCAAGGACGTCCCCAAGCTCCTCGTCTACCGCTTGTGCCGCTACCGCAACGCCGCCGCCGGCGTCGACCGCATCCCCGACGCCATCCTGTCCAAGGCCCCGTCGGCCGAGTTGCGGCCCGACCAGCGTGACGACCAGAGCCTGCCGCCCTACGAGATCCTCGACCCCGTCCTCGAGGCACTGGTGGCCCACGACCGCTCGGTGGCCGAGGTGACGGGTGCCGGATTCGACCCCGCCGTGGTGACGCGGGTGGCCCGGTTGGTCGACGGGGCCGAGTACAAGCGCCGCCAGTCCCCTCCCGGGGTGCGCATCACGGCCAAGGCCTTCGGCAAGGATCGCCGGATGCCGATCACCAACCGGTACCGCGACCGCCCGGCGGAGCCGCCCGACGTGCCCACGCCGGCCGGGACGGTGGTGGCGGCCGACAGGCCCGGGGCACCGGCCGATCCGGGGAGCGCCGGTGACCGGTGATCCCACCGAGGCGATGGCGCTGGCCGTGGAAGGACTCGGCGCCGACGTCCCCACGTCGGCCGGCATCGGGGCCCTCCCGTTGGAGGTCCAGGCCCGCGTGGTGGGCGGCTACCAGTGGATCGAGCGGCGTCTCTTCGAGGTCCTCGGGGGGTGGGTGCCGTCGGAGCCGGTGGCCGAGGCCCGCCTGGTCTTCGACGTCTACAGCCAGCAGCACGCGTGGCACGCCGATCTGTGGGCCGAGCGGCTCCCCGTCCTCGACGGCCTCGACCCGGCCACGTTGACGCTTCCCCCCTCCGTCGAGGTGGACCGTCTTCTGGCCCTGCTGGCCGGCGGGGGGCCCGGCCAGGCCCCGGCGGCGGGCGGAACGCTCCTGCGGCTGGTGGGCCTGGCCCGGGTGGTGCTGCCCCGACTGGTGGCCGGTTACGGCCTTCACCTCCGCCGTGCCGCACCGGTGGCCGACGGCCCCGTGGTGCGATCACTACGTTTAGTGATGCGCGACGAGATCGAGGCGTGGCAGGCGACGGAGACCCTGGTGGAGTCCCTGGTGAGCCGGCCGCACGATATCGCCGTGGTGACGGCCCATCAGCAGACCCTGGAAGAGGTCTTGGCCGGGACGGGTCCGGGTTTCGTACCCTGGCCCCGGTCGGTCCCGATCGAGGACGCCGGCTCCGGGTGAACTGTCCCCCTTGACGCCGCCGGTAAACTGATATCCACAGGCGACCGCCGTCCGTGGTCCGGAGAGAATTCCGGAGCGTGGGCGACCGACGGGTGCGTGAGCAGGCGAAAAAGTTAGTCCTGCCGGCAGGCACCGCCGGAGGGGACCCGACGAAGGGCTGAAGGACGTTGGCGAAGGAGCGCGTCGAGCGCGACGAGGAAGATCTCGTACGGCTGTACCTCACGGACATCGGGCAGTATCCGCTGCTCACGAAAGATGACGAGGTCCGTCTGGCACAGACGATCGAGGCCGGACGCGACGCCGAGCAGGAGCTCGGTGCCGGACGGCCGAAGGACGTCACACCGTCCAAGCGCCGTGAGCTGAAGCGCAAGATCATGACGGGCGAGCAGGCCCAGCAGACCTTCGTCCAGTCGAACCTCCGTCTGGTGGTGTCGATCGCCAAGAAGTACCAGGCCTCGGGCCTGCCCCTGCTGGACCTCATCCAGGAGGGCAACCTCGGTCTCATGCACGCCGTCGAGAAGTTCGACTGGCGCAAGGGCTTCAAGTTCTCCACCTACGCCACGTGGTGGATCCGCCAGGCCATCACCCGGGGGATCGCCAACACCGGCCGGACCATCCGCCTCCCCGTCCATGCCGGCGACACCCTGGCCCGCGTCCAGAAGGCCCAGGCCCGTCTGGAGCTCAAGTACGGACGTCCCGCCACCCTGGCCGAGCTCGGTGCCGAGGTGGAGATGCCGGAGGACAAGCTCATCGAGGCGCTGCGCTTCCGGGCCGAGCCCCTCTCGTTGTCGGAGCCTCTGCGCGAGGACGGGGACGCCGAGCTCGGTGACGTCGTCGAGGACAGGTCGGCCGAGTCGCCCTTCGAGGTGGCCGCCACCTCGCTCCTCCCCGACGAGATCAACCGCCTGCTGTCACCCCTCGACGAGCGCGAGCGCGAGATCCTGCGCCTGCGTTTCGGCCTCGACCGCGGGGAGCCCCGCACCCTGGAGGAGGTCGGTGAGCACTTCAACCTGACCAGGGAGCGGATCCGCCAGATCGAGGCCCGGGCCATGTCGAAGTTGCGGCACCCGTCGTCGGACACCGGCGCCCGGGATCTCCTCACCGTCTGATTCTCCGGGGCGCTTTCGTCGGCGCCGGCCCCTTCGTCGGCGCCGGCACCATGTGAGTAGGATCGCCGCTGTGAAGAAGCTGCTGATCCTCGCCATCCTCGTCGCCCTCGGATTCGTCGCCGCCAAGCGGCTCCGCGAAGCCTGAGCCCCGGCGGAGGCCTGAGGCCTCCGACCGCGGTCAGCTGGCGGTCCGCCGCTGGTTGTAGCGCCACGCCAGCATCGCCGCCCCCGACACGGCCACCGCCGCCCCGGTGACGGCCGCGGCCGTGGGGAGGTTCGGGACCGGGACGCGGTCGCGCAGGCGGACCGGCCGGGAGAACTGGCGGATCTCCCACCCGCGCTCGCGGGCCAGGCGGGCGAGCACCCGGTCGGGGTTGACGGCCACGGGGTGGCCGACCACCTCGAGCATGGGGACGTCCGTATAGGAGTCGCTGTAGGCGTACGACCCTTCGAGGTCGATCCCCTCGAAGAGGGTCAGGGAGCGGATGGCGTCCGCCTTGAACGGCCCGTAGGCGTAGAAGGCCATCTCCCCGGTGTAGCGACCGTCGAGGTCGACCACGGCCCGGCTGGCGATGGCACCGTCGACCCCGAGGTACTCGGCCAGCGGCTGGACGATCTCCTCGGGCGAGGCGGAGACGATGTAGGTCCGCCGCCCCGCGGCGCGGTGCTGGTCGATGAGCTCGATCGCCTCGGCGTAGATGATCGGTTCCACCACCTCGTCGAGGGCCTCGCGGACGAGGTCCGAGACCTGGGTCTGGTCCCACCCCCTGGTCATGGCCAGGACCGACTCCCGGATCCGGGCCAGCTTCTGCTCGCTGGCCCCCAGGTGGAGGTAGACGAGCTGGGACACGAGGGCCCGCAGGACCGTCCGACGCGAGATCAGGCCGCCCCGGTAGAAGGTGTGACCGAAGGCGGCCATCGACGCCCGGGCGATGACCGTCTTGTCCAGGTCGAAGAAGGCGGCCTCCATACCCGGAAGTCTACGGTCGCTGCCCTCCCCGGGAGGCGACGTCAGGGACCGACCAGCAGGCGGCGGACGGCGTCCTCGGCATCGCCGATGACCAGGGCCAGGACCTCGTCGCCGGCGCTCAGGACGGTGTCGCCCCGGGGCACGACCAGCCGGTCCTGACGGACCACGGCCACGATGGTGGCGTCGCGGGGGATCTCGAGGTCGGCCAGGGCGATCCCCTCGGCCGGCGAGCCCTCGGCCAGGGTCACCTCCACCAGGTTGGCCGACCCCCCCTCGAACTGGAGGAGCCGGACGAGCGACCCCACCGAGACGGCCTCCTCGACCAGGGCGGTGAGCAGCTGGGGGGTCGACACCGAGACGTCGACACCCCAGGACTCGTTGAACAACCACTGGTTGTCGGGATGGTTCACCCGGGCCACCACCCGGGGGACGGCGAACTCCTGCTTGGAGAGCAGGGAGATCACCAGGTTGTCCTCGTCGTCGCCGGTGGCGGCCACGGCCACGTCGACGTCGGCCATCCCGGCCGCCACCAGCGAGCTCACCTCGCAGGCGTCGGCCGCCACCCAGGAGACGTCGAGGGAGTGCCGGAGCCGCTCGACGAGGTCGGGGTCCCTCTCGATGAGAAGGACGTCGTGGCCGTTGGCCCGGAGGTCCTTGGCGATGGCGGTCCCCACGTTGCCGGCCCCGGCGATCGCCACTTTCACGGTCGGGTCCTCACGGGCGTCGGCGACCTTCGACGGGGCTCGACACCGGCGTCCCCGTGGCGATGCGGTGCTCGAGATCGGCCATGGCGTCCTTCATGACGGCCACGTGGAGGACGTCGCCCTCCTGACCCACCATGGCGGCGACGTCGAGGCGGGGGACGCCGGCCCGGGTCACGGCGACCAGGTTGGCCCGTCCTTCGAGACCGAGGTCGTAGAGGCGCTTCCCGGCCCACGCCTCGGGCAGCTGGTGCTCGACGAGGACGAGCTGACCGGTGGCGTCGGTCCATTCCCCGGTGACCGTCTCCGGCAGCAACCGGCGGAGGACCTGATCGATCGTCCAGGTCACGGTGGCCACCGTGGGGATGCCCAGTCGTTGGTAGATCTCGGCCCGTCGGGGGTCGTAGATCCGGGCCACGACGTTGGCGATCCCGTAGTTCTCCCGGGCGATCCGTGCCGTGAGGATGTTCGAGTTGTCCCCGCTCGTCACCGCCGCCAGGGCGTCGGCGGTGCCGGCGCCGGCCTGGTCGAGGTCGTCGCGGTCGAAGCCCGAGCCCACCACGGTGGTGCCCGGCCACCCGGCCGGGAGGCGCCGGAAGGCCCGGGGCGCCTTGTCGAGGATGGCCACGCTGTGCCCCTGCTGGGCGAGCCCGACGGCGAGCCCGGAACCGACCCGCCCGCATCCCACCACGACCACATGCACCGCTCCATGCAACACGGCCGGGGACGGGATGATCAGCAATTCATTGTCGTCTCATTGTTCGTCTCATTGTTCGTCTCATTGTTCGTCACTGTTCGGCCACCGGTCCGCCCTCCGTGTCCGTCGGGGCCGGGGTCATGTGGTTACCTGAGGGGGTGAACGAGGCTGGGCCGACGGCCACGACTGCTCCGGTGCCCGGTGACCCCGCTCGGGCCGTCCGGCCCGGCGACCGGTCGGTGGCGCCCGTGGCCCTGCCCTTCCTGGAGACGCCGGACCTCCCCGAGACCCTGCGCTACCGGCTGAAGAACACCGTCCTCGGCCCGCCGTTGGCCTCCGAGCGGACCTCGACCGAGCGGCTCGGCAAGCCGACGGCCCTGGCCGTCCTCTCCTCGGACGTCATCTCGTCCTCGGCCTACGCCACCGAGCAGATCCTGCTCAATCTGGTCAAGGCCATCGGGGTCGCCGCCTTCTCCCTCGTGATCGGGGTGAGCGCGGCCGTCATCGTCGTGCTGTTCTTCGTGACCCTCTCCTACCTGGAGGTGGTGAAGGTCTACACGAAGGCCGGCGGCGCCTACGTGGTGGCCCGGGAGAACTTCGGTCCGAACATGGCGCAGATCGCGGCGGTGTCGTTGCTCATCGACTACACGCTCACGGTGGCGGTGTCGGTGGCCGCCGGCGTGGCCGCCCTCACGTCGGTGTTCGCCTCTCTCGACCGGTGGACGGTGGAGATCGCCGTCGGCTTCGTCCTGATCATCGCCTACGGGAACCTCCGCGGCATCCGCGAGGCCGGTCGTCTCTTCGCCGTCCCCACCTACTTCTTCATCGTCAACATGGTGATCCTGATCGTCGTCGGCATCGTGAAGGACAGCCTCGGCGAGCTCCACGCCCATTCGCTCCACCTGAAGGACCACGTCGACATCGGGCGGCCCGGGAGCGGACTGTTGATCGGCGCCAGTCTCTTCATCGTCATGAGGGCGTTCGCCGCCGGCGGTTCGGCTCTGACGGGGACCGAGGCCATCTCGAACGGGGTCAGCGTCTTCCGCCAGCCCGAGTCGAGAAACGCCCGGCAGACGCTCGTGCTCATGAGCGTGATCCTGGGGACGCTCGTCATGGGCGTCGCCTTCCTGGCGTCGGTCGTCCACCCGGTCCCCCGCATCCTCGGGACGCCGACGGTCGTGGCCCAGATCGCCAAGTACGTCTACGGCCACGGTCCGCTGGCCAACGTGCTCTACGTCGCTCTCCAGGGGGGAACCATCTTCATCCTGGTGCTGGCGGCCAACACCAGCTTCACCGGCTTCCCCTTCCTGGCCAGCTTCGCCGCCGACGACTCGTACCTCCCGCGGCAGCTCACCCGGCGCGGGCACCGGCTGGTGTTCTCCACCGGGATCATCGTCCTGACGGTGGTCTCGATCGTCCTGCTGGTGGTGACGAACGCGGAGGTGGACAACCTGATCCCGCTCTACGCCATCGGTGTCTTCACCGGCTTCACCATGGCCGGTGCCGGGATGGTCAAGTACCACCTGACGAACCGGGAACCGCAGTGGCAGCGCCGCGCCGTCATCAACGGCACCGCCGGTGTCCTGTCGTTCATCGTCGACGTCATCATCGCGGTGACGAAGTTCAAAGAGGGGGCCTGGGTCGTCATCGTCCTGCTCCCTCTCGGGGTGCTGCTGCTCCTCCGGCTCCACCGGCAGTACGTCAGCGAGGACAAGCAACTCGAGCAGGACGCCGCCATCGCCTGCGAGGCCCCGGTCCTGCGCCGCCACGTCGTCCTCGTCCTCATCGACCGGATGGACCTGGCCACGGCCCGCGCCATCCAGTACGCCCGGACGCTCTCGCCCGACGAGCTGCGGGCCGTCCACTTCGCCGTCGACCCGATGGAGGCCGGGGACCTCGAAGCGGACTGGAGCCGGCTCGGCCTGTCGCGCCTCCCCCTCGACATCATCGAGTGCCCGGACCGGCGCCTGGCCCGCGCCGCGCTCGAGCTGGCGGCACAGACCACCGGCGACGGGACCACCGAGCTCACCATCCTGCTGCCCCGGCGCGGCTTCGCCGCCGGCTGGCGACGCCTCCTCCACGACCGCAGCGCCGACCGGATCGCCGCCGGCGTGGGCCAGCTGCCACACGTCAATGCCACCATCGTCCCCTTCCAGCTGACGCGCGGTCGGACCGGAGAACGGGGACGCCGGTTCATCGAGAGTGCCACCGCCCGGGCCGGGCGGAACACCCGGGACGTCCACCGGATGGACGTGGAGCTCGGTGCCCAGGCCGAGGGGACGACACCCATCGCCGAGGCCACCTGGCGCGGCCGGGTCCGGGTGGCCGGGCGGGTGAAGTCGATCCGGGTGCCCACCCGGACGCCCACGCCCAACCTGGAGTGCACCCTGGTCGACGGCACCGGGGCCCTCCTGCTCGTCTTCCAGGGCCGGCGCCGGATCCCCGGGATCCAGCAGGGGGCCCGGCTGGTGGCCCAGGGGACGGTGGGGGCCTGGGAGGGGCGTCTGGCCATCTTGAACCCCGACTACGAGCTGATCGCCGGGCCCGACACCGAGGGGGTCGACCTCCGCAGCTGACGCCCGGACGCGTGCCTTCCTTGCCGGTCGTCGCGTGGAGTCGGTATCGTCCGGCGCCGTCCCCGGGAGGCCGAGGCCGCATCGGCGAGCCGCCTCCCACCCCGGACCACCTGATCGTCACCAACCGAAGCACGACCGGCCGCCGGGCCCCCTGGCGGGCCCGGGACCACACGAAGGGAGCAGCAGGCGCATGATCCACTTGGTCGCTGAAGGGGGGTACCAGAGCTTCGTTCTCACCGGCGTCGAGAAGGTCTGGCTCGTCATCGCCCTGGCCGCTGCCCTCTTCGGCATCGTCGTGGGCCTGATCCTGATGAGGGGGGTCCTGGCCGCCGACACCGGGACGACCAAGATCCGCGAGATCGCCGCCGCCATCCAGGAGGGGGCCGAGGCCTTCCTGCGGCGCCAGTTCCGGGCCATCGCCATCGTCGTCGTCCCCCTGGCCGTCCTGATCTTCTTCACCGCCACCAAGGTGACCCGGCCCGACCACACCGTGGCCCTCTCCTTCGCCTCGGCCGGGATCTTCCGGGTCCTCTGCTTCCTGGGCGGGGCCCTGCTGTCGGGGACGACGGGCTTCATCGGGATGAGCCTGGCCGTCCGCGGCAACGTCCGCACCGCCGCCGCCGCGCGGGGCGGGGAGCTGCCCGGGACGCTGAAGGTGGCCTTCCGCACGGGGGCGGTCACCGGGATGCTCTGCGTCGGCCTGGGACTCCTCGGCGCCACCGTCATCGTCTTCCTCTTCCAGAACACCGCCACCGCCGTCCTCGTCGGCTTCGGTTTCGGCGCCTCCCTGCTGGCGCTGTTCATGAGGGTCGGCGGCGGGATCTTCACCAAGGCCGCCGACGTCGGTGCCGACCTGGTGGGGAAGGTGGAGGCGGGGATCCCCGAGGACGACCCCCGGAACGCGGCGACGATCGCCGACAACGTCGGCGACAACGTCGGCGACTGCGCCGGGATGGCCGCCGACCTCTTCGAGTCCTACGTGATCACCATCGTGGCCGCCATCATCCTCGGCTACGCCGCCTTCAGCTCGCTGGGCGGGTCACTGGCCGCCCACTCGGCCCGGGCCGTGATCTTCCCCCTGATCGTCCCCGCCATCGGGATCGTGACGTCGGCCATCGGGGTCTACGTGGTCCGGGCCCGGCCGTCGGACAAGTCGGCCATGGCCCCCATCAACCGGGGTTTCTGGAGCGCGGCGGCCCTCACCGTCCTCGGGTCCGGGCTCGTCGCCGGCTTCTACCTCCACTACATGAAGGCCTTCTACGCCGTTCTCACCGGGGTGGTCCTGGCCCTGGTGGCCAGCCTGATCACCGAGCACTTCACCTCGACCGAGCGCCGGCCCGTCCGCGAGATCGCCGAGGCGGCCCGGACCGGTCCCGCCACCACCGTCCTGGCCGGGATCTCGATCGGCCTCGAGTCGACGGTCTGGGCCATCCTGGCCATCGCCGTGGCCATCTCCGTGTCGGTCGGCCTGGCCCACGGCAACGTCGAGCTCTCGCTCTATCTGATCTCGCTCACCGGGATCGGGATGCTCTCGACGGCCGGGATGGTCGTCTCCGAGGACTCGTTCGGACCGGTCTCGGACAACGCCGCCGGGGTGGCCGAGATGTCCGGTGAATTCACCGGCGAGGCCGAACGGGTCATGGTCAGCCTCGACGCCGTGGGGAACACGACGAAGGCCATCACCAAGGGTGTGGCCATCGGCTCGGCCGTGATCGCCTCGGTCTCGCTCTTCGGCTCGTTCGTGGAGACGATCTCCTCGCAGCTCGGCCTGAACCTGTCGGGAGCGGCCCTCTTCGCCAGCAAGTACACCCAGATCAACGTCTCGAACCCGACCATCTTCATCGGGCTCCTGATCGGCGGGTCGGTGGCCTTCCTCTTCTCGTCCCTGGCCATCCGGGCGGTGGGGCGCTCGGCGGGGACGGTCGTCCAGGAGGTCCGGCGGCAGTTCCGCGAGCATCCCGGGATCATGGACTACACCGAGAAGCCCGAGTACGGCCGGGTCATCTCCATCTGCACGGCCGCCGCCCAGCGCGAGCTGGTGACCCCGGCGCTCCTGGCCGTCCTCACGCCGGTCATCGTCGGCTTCGGGATCAACTACCTGGCCCTCGGCGCCTTCCTGGCCGCCGCCATCCTCACCGGCCAGCTGATGGCCAACAACCTGTCGAACTCCGGCGGGGCCTGGGACAACGCCAAGAAGTACATCGAGGACGGCCACGAGGGGGGGAAGGGATCGGAGGCCCACAAGGCGGCCGTGATCGGCGACACCGTCGGGGACCCCTTCAAGGACACCGCCGGCCCGGCCCTGAACCCCCTCATCAAGGTCATGAACCTGGTCTCCCTGCTGATCCTCCCGGCCGTGATCACCCTGCGCCACCACCTGGGCGCCCGCCTGGGGATCGCCGGCACCGCCCTCGTGATCCTGGGGATCGCCATCGCCTTCTCCAAGCGGAAGTCCGAAGGGTTCGGGGCCGAGGAGGAGGGGGCGGGGACGTCGGGTCTCGACCCCCTCCCCGAGCCGGCGGCGACGGCCGTCGGGTCGTGAACCGGCCCTGACACCCCCGGACCGGGCCGGCCGGGCATACTTCCGGGCCTGAAGGGGCGCCGTGACCTGCGGTTGTTGACAGGGCCCGCCGTCACCCTCCACGCTCACCACGACAATGCCTCCTCCCCCCCGAGCCACCCAGCCCCGGTCCAACGGCGCCGGCCGGCCCCTCGTGATCGTCGAGTCGCCGGCCAAGGCCCGGACCATCGCGGGCCTCCTGGGGCCCGAATTCGTGGTCGAGTCCTCGGTGGGCCACATCCGGGACCTGCCCCGGCGGGCCAACGAGGTCCCCGCCGCCTTCAAGGGGGAGGGCTGGGCCCGGTTGGGCGTCGACGTCGACAACGGCTTCAAGCCCCTCTACGTGGTGGCGCCCGAGAAGCGCGAGGTGGTGGCCAAGTTGAAGGCCCTCGTCAAGCAGGCCAGCGAGGTCTACCTGGCCACGGACGAGGACCGCGAGGGGGAGTCGATCGCCTGGCACCTGAGCGAGGTCCTCTCCCCCCAGGTCCCGGTGAAGCGGATGGTCTTCCACGAGATCACCCGGTCGGCCATCCAGCGCGCCGTGGAGGAGTGGCGCGACCTCGACCGGCGCCTGGTGGACGCCCAGGAGGCCCGCCGGATCCTCGACCGCCTCTACGGCTACGAGGTCTCCCCCGTCCTGTGGAAGAAGATCATGCCCCGGCTGTCGGCCGGCCGGGTCCAGTCGGTGGCCACCCGGATGATCGTCGAGCGCGAGCGGGCCCGGATGAAGTTCCGGTCGGCCACCTGGTGGGACATCGACGGTACCTTCGAGGCCCCGACCGCCGGCGGGACGGCCCAGAGTTTCGGCGCCACCCTGGTGGCCCTGGGGGGCACGCCGGTGGCCACCGGCCGCGATTTCTCGGAGACGGGTGTCCTGTCGGCGCGCGGCGAGGTCAGGGTGCTCGGCGACGGTGAGGCGACCGACCTGGCGGCCGGGCTCGCCGACCGGCCCTTCACGGTGAAGTCGGTGACCGAGAAGCCGCTGCGCCGGACGCCGGCGCCGCCCTTCATGACCTCGACGCTCCAGCAGGAGGCCAGCCGGAAGCTGCGCTTCGGGGCCCAGCGGACCATGCAGGTGGCCCAGCGCCTCTACGAGCAGGGCTGGATCACCTACATGAGGACCGACTCGACGACGCTGTCCGACGAGGCCCTGTCCGCCTCGCGGGGCCAGGCGGCGGAGCTCTACGGGCCGGAGTACGTCCCCGACAAGCCCCGCCGCTACGAGCGGAAGGTCAAGAACGCCCAGGAGGCCCACGAGGCCATCCGGCCCGCCGGGGAGTCCTTCCGGACCCCGGACCAGGCCGGCGGCGAGCTCTCGGGCGACGCCCTGCGGCTCTACGACCTCATCTGGAAGAGGACGGTGGCCTCGCAGATGGCGGACGCCACCGGGACGAGCGCCCAGGTCCGCCTGGTGGGGACGCCGGCCGCCGGCTCCGCCGTCGCCGGGGAGGCTCGTCTCGTCGAAGAGGCGGAGTTCGCCGCCTCGGGCCAGGTGATCACCTTCCCGGGCTTCCTCCGGGCCTACGTCGAGGGATCCGACGACCCCGACGCCGACCTGGCCGAGCGCGAGGTCCAGCTGCCGCCGCTCTCCGAGGGCGACACGGTGTCGGCCACCGCCCTCGAGCCGCGGTCGCACACCACCCAGCCGCCGGCCCGCTACACCGAGGCCTCGCTGGTGAAGGCCCTGGAGGAGCTGGGGGTGGGACGGCCGTCGACCTACGCCTCCATCCTGGGGACCATCCAGGAGCGGGGGTACGTCTGGAAGAAGGGGAGCGCGCTGGTCCCGTCCTTCACCGCCTTCGCCGTGGTGGGGCTGCTCGAGCAGTACTTCGCCAACCTCGTCGACTACGGCTTCACCGCCGCCATGGAGAACGACCTCGACGAGATCGCCGGCGGGGCCCGCGAGGCCCTGCCGTGGCTCACCAGCTTCTACTTCGGCGACCCGGTCGCCGCCGGCCACGGCACCGCCGGGGGGAACGGTCACGGCAACGGGGCCGCCAACGGCAACGGGGCCGCCAACCGCGGCCTCAAGAGCGAGATCGCCGTCCACCTGGGCGAGATCGACGCCCGCCAGGTGAACTCCATCCCCATCGGCGACGACGCCGAGGGCCGCGCCGTGGTGGCGCGCGTCGGCCGCTACGGGCCCTATCTCCAGCGCGAGGAGGAACGGGCCTCGATCCCCGAGGACCTGCCCCCCGACGAGCTCACCCTGGAGCGGGCCGAGGAGATGCTGGCGGCGCCGTCGGGGGACCGGACCCTCGGCACCCATCCCGACGAGGATCTGCCCGTCATCGCCCGGACCGGTCGGTTCGGCCCCTACGTCCAGCTGGGGGAGGCGGTCGACGGCGCCAAGCCCCGGACGGCCTCGCTGTTCAAGACCATGTCGCTCGACACCGTCACCCTCGACGACGCCGTCCGGTTGCTCCGGTTGCCCCGCCCGGTGGGCACCGACCCGGCCACGGGGGAGGAGATCCTGGCCCTGAACGGGCGGTTCGGCCCCTACCTGAAGAGAGGGACCGACACCCGGAGCCTGACCGGCGAGGAGGAGATCTTCACCGTCAGCCTGGACGAGGCGGTGGCGCTGTTCGCCCAGCCCAAGCGGGGCCGCGGCCGGACGGCGGCGGCGCCGCTCAAGGAGCTCGGCGACGACCCCGAGACGAAGCAGCCGATCGTCCTGCGGTCCGGGCGCTTCGGGCCCTACGTCACCGACGGGACCACCAACGCCTCGTTGCGCCAGGGCGACGATCAGGAGACGATCACCCACGAGCGCGCCGTGGAGCTCCTGGCCGACCGCCGCGCCGCCGGCCCACCGGTGAAGCGGGCCAAGAAGGCCACCAAGGCCACCAAGGCCACCAAGGCCACCAAGGCCACCAAGGCCACCAAGGCCACCAAGGCCACCAAGGCCACCAAGGCCAAGAAGGCCACCAAGGCCACCAAGGCCAAGAAGTCGGCCAGGACGACCGGCGCCACCAAGGGCTCGGCCACCGAGTCCGGCGCCGCGATGAAGGCGACGAAGGCGTCCCGGGCCGCCGAGGCGGGACCGGCGGCGTCCGATTCCGACGACTGAGGTCGCTGTGGTGCGGGGCCGGCTGATCGCCTTCGAAGGGATCGACGGCAGCGGCAAGACCTCACAGGTCCGGCTCCTGGCCGCCGCCGAGACGGCCGCCGCGATCGAGACCACCGCCGAACCGGGGGCCACCGCCCTCGGGGCCGATCTGCGGGACCTCCTGCTCCGGCGGGACCGGCCCCCGGTGGCCGAACGGGCCGAGGCGCTGCTCATGGCGGCGGACCGCGCCCAGCACGTGGCCGAGGTGGTGGCGCCCGCCCTGGCGGCGGGGCGGTGGGTGGTCACCGACCGCTTCTCGGGGTCGACCCTGGCCTACCAGGGGTACGGCCGGGGGCTCGACCTGGGGGACCTCCGGCGGTTGGTCGACTGGGCCACGGGGGGGATCACCCCCGACCTGAACGTTCTGTTCGACGTCCCCCTCGACGTGGCCCGGGGGCGGCGGGCGACGGGAGACGACGACCGCCTCGAGAGCCTCGACCGGGCCTTCCACGACCGGGTCCGCCGCGGGTACCTGGCCCTGGCCGCCGACGACCCGGGCCACTGGGTCGTGATCGACGGCGTCGGCGACCCCCTCGAGGTGGCCGGAAGGGTGAGGGCCGCCGTGGAGGCCCGCCTGGGCGCCCCGGCCTCCGGAGCCCCGCCCTCCGGAGCCCCGCCCTCCGGAGCCCCGTGACCACCGACGACGGACCCCCCGTGGCGGCCCTCTTCGCCGACGTGGTGGGCCAGATCGCCGCCGTCGACCAGCTCCGGGCCACGGCGCGCCACCCCGTTCACGCCTACCTCCTGGTGGGGCCGCCGGGCGCCGGTCAACGGGCCCTCGTGCGCGGGTTCGCCGCCGCCCTGCTCTGCCCGGCGGGGGGGTGCGGGGCGTGCTCGACCTGCCGGCGGGCCCTGGCCGGGGTCCATCCCGATCTGGTCGAGGTCGACCGGTCGGGGCCGTCGGTGACGGTCGACGACGCCCGCCGGATCGTCCGGCTGGCCCAACGCCGACCCCTCGAAGCCCACCGTCAGGTGGTGGCCGTCTCCGACGTCCACCTGGCCCTGCGGGCGGCGCCGGTGCTGCTGAAGACCCTGGAGGAGCCGGCCCGGGACACCGTCTTCGTCCTGTTGGCCGACGTCGTGCCCCACGAGCTGGCCACGGTGGCCAGCCGCTGCTTCCGGATCGACCTCCCGCCGGTGGCGCCCGGGGCACTGGCCCCGTGGCTCGTCGGCCAGGGGGTGGACCCCGCGCTGGCCGACGACATGGCGGTGGCCGCCGGGGGCAGCGTCGACCGGGCCCGGCTGCTGGTCGACGACGAGGGCTTCGCCACCCGCCGGTCGTTGTGGCGCGACGTCCCCACCCGGCTCGACGGGACCGGGGCCACCGCCGCCGCCCTGGCGGCCGAGCTGCTGGCGTCGGCCGAGGAGGCGGTCGAGCCCCTCCGGGCCCGGCACCGGTCGGAGCTGGAGGCGCTGGCCGCCCAGGCCGAGTCGACCGGCGAGCGGGGTGTCCCCGGACGCAAGGACATCGAGGACCGCCAGCACCGCGAGGAACGCCGCTGGCGCGTCGACGAGATCAGGGCGGGACTGGGGGTGTTGGCCGCCGCCTACCGCGACCGGCTGGTCGGCGAGGTCACCGCCGCCGGCGCCTCGGGGCACGCCCGGCTGGCCGAGCGCGTCGGCGCCCTGTCGGGTGCGGTGGGCAACGTGGAAGGGGTCTGTGTCGAGATGGTGCGGAACCCGAACGAGTCCCTGATGCTCGAGGCCCTTCTCGTCCGCCTGTCGGCCGTGCCCGGTTAGGTAGCCTGGTCGCTCGTTTCGCGCCCGGGGCCAAGCGGGTCGCAGGTACGACTGCCAAGGCCGTCTCTTCCAGTGCTGACATTCCCAATGAGGACGCGTTCTCTCAAGGCTCTCGCCAGCGAGTCAGGCACGTCTGAGAAGGATCTACGGGACGTCCTTCATCTGACGGCAGACGGCAAGGTGCAGGTGGGACCTCCGACGAAGGAACTTGGGTCGTCCGTTCAGCAGCAGGCCAGAACTGTGGTCGCCCTGGTCGCCGGAGCCAGGTCGAAGGGTCTCGGGGAGAAGCCCGTCGACGCGAAGGCTGTTCGGGATGAAGCGGACAGGAAGCACTGCTTCGACTCGAACAACTTCTCAGGCTCTCACATCGGTGGCATGAAGGGCTTCAACAAGAGCGGTAGGAAGCACATCCTGGTGACATCGAAGTGGGTCGGGGAGTTCCAAGCCGCCATCGACCAGGCACTCGGACGTTCTGCTGCTGAGAGCTGATCCACATGGACTTGACCCAAGTCCGTCAGGGTCTGATCACGTCCGGCATCCCGCAGAAGCTCGTCGATGAACTCCTGGAAGCGTATGTCGAGGCGAAGCGGCGCTTCTACCTCGGCGATCACCGACCCCAGGAGGTCGAAGGTGGCCGCTTCTCGGAAGCGGTGTTCAGAGTCCTCCAGCATGTGTGCGGCCAGAAGGTCACTCCGTTGGGCAAGACCCTCCCCAAGGTCGACAAGCTTCTGACAGACTTCGAGAACGCCTCGGGCCAACTGGACTCGGTTCGACTGCACATCCCTCGAACGTTGAAGCTGATCTACGACATCCGCAACAAGAGGAACGCGGCGCATCTCGGTGACGGCATCGACCCGAACCTCCAAGACGCCACCCTCGTGGTTGGCAACATGGATTGGGTCATGGCCGAACTGGTCCGGCTGTACCACGGCGTCTCGGCCGACGAGGCACAACGCTGCATCGAAGACCTCGTGACCAAGGATGTGCCGGCGGTGGAGGAGATCGACGGCCAGCCGGTGGTCTTGAAGGAGCTCCCACCCCGAGATCAGGCACTGCTGATGCTCTACCGAGCCGGTGCTGAGGGACTGAACCTCGATGACCTCGTCGGCCAACTGCGAGCACCCCACAAGGGCAACCTCAGGACCCTGCTTCAGCGGCTTGACGGTAACAAGCTCGTGCTCCTACACCCGAAGAGCGGTATGTACCACATCACGGCCAAGGGCATCCACGACGTGCAGGCGAGGAAGCTCGCACAACCCAGCTGATGAACGAGTCCAAGACCGAGCAGAATGTGAGCATGTCTCCACACATCCCTCAATACCACGAGCTCATGTGGCCCGCCCTCACCGCTCTCAAGGAGCTGGGCGGCTCGGCCACGGTAAAGGAGATGTACAAGCGTGTCGTCGACGATCAACACTTCACCGAGGAGCAGCAGGAAGTCTCGACCAAGGACGGCCGCATGTCCGAGATCGAGTACCGGCTCCATTGGGCTCGAACGCACCTGAAGGGCATCGGCGCCATCAACAACAGCACTCGTGGCGTATGGACGCTCACCGACAAGGGCAAGACGATCACGCCCGAACAGATGGCCGCCGCGACGAAGACATGGCGCTCACAGTTCCAGAAGGGCAAGAGCAAGAGTGCCGGAGCGGATGAGGTCGAACGGCCGGACGGCGAAGAGTCCGAAGCGTCGTGGAAGGACTTGCTCGTTGCTCGTGTTCTTGAGCTTCCGCCGGACGGCTTCGAGCGTCTGGCTCAGCGCATCCTTCGAGAAGCTGGGTTCGTGCAACGTCACAGTCACCGGCAAGAGCGGCGATGGTGGCATCGACGGGGTTGGCGTCTACCGCCTGTCGCTCGTGTCCTTCCCCGTCTACTTCCAGTGCAAGCGTTACAAGGGCACCGTGACGGCAGGCGCAGTCAGGGACTTCCGTGGTGCCATGGTTGGCCGTGGAGAGAAGGGACTCCTCATCACGACGGGATCGTTCACCAGGGATGCGCAGAGTGAAGCCAACCGCGACGGAGCCCCACCTGTGGAACTCATCGACGGTGATCAGCTCTGCGACCTGCTGAAGGAGTACGGCCTTGGAGTGTCTGTCCGAGAACGCATCCAGGAGGACGTCGACGTTCACCCCGAGTTCTTCGACGAGTACCAGTAGGCGCAAGGAACGAAGCAGACAATGACCGGAGCAGGCGCCGACGCGTACCTGACGCCTGAGGCGAGGGCCCGGGTCATCATCGACCGGATGCTCGAAGCCGCCGGCTGGGTCGTCCAGGATCGCGAGGACATCAACCTGTACGCCGGCATCGGGGTAGCCGTCCGGGAGTTCATCTTGGCCTCGGGCCACGGTCGGGCCGACTACCTCCTGTTCATCAACCAGCAGGCCGTAGGTGCCGTCGAGGCCAAGCCGGAGGGTGCCACCCTCACCGGGGTTGAGCAACAATCCAAGAAGTACTCCGAGGGTCTCCCGGCCGAGCTCAGGGCGCCGGTACGCCCTCTGCCCTTCCTCTACGAGTCGAGCGGCACCGAGACCCAGTTCACGAACGCGTTGGAGCCGGTAACTCGCTCGCGCATCCTCTTCGCCTTCTACAGGCCCGAGACCTTCGCCGGCTGGCTGCGCCGGAAGGCCGAGGATTCGACGCCGACGCTCCGGGGCCGCATCTTGGAGATGCCTGACCTTCGCCCCGACGGGCTCTGGCCAGCTCAGGTCCGAGCGATCGCCAACCTCGAGGCGTCGCTGCGCGACAACCAACTGCGTGCGCTCATCCAGATGGCGACCGGGTCGGGGAAGACATTCACGGCCGCCAACACGGCGTACCGCCTCATCAAGTTCGGCGGAGCCGAACGGGTGCTCTTCCTCGTCGATCGAGCCAACCTCGGCCGCCAGACCTTGAAGGAGTTCCAGCAGTTCACGACTCCTGACGACGGGAGGAAGTTCACCGAGCTCTACAACGTGCAGTTGCTCAGCTCCAACCACATCGACCCTGCCGCCCGGGTGGTCATCACCACAGTCCAGCGTCTGTACTCGATGCTTCGTGGCGAGGCGGAGCTTGACCCCGAACTCGACGAGCGATCGGCCGAGGAGATCGAACCGGCCGCTCCGGTCGAGGTGACTTACAACCCGGCGGTGCCGATCGAGACCTTCGACGTCGTCATCATCGACGAGTGCCACCGCTCCATCTACGGTCTGTGGCGTCAGGTCGTCGAGTACTTCGACGCCTTCCTAATCGGGCTGACGGCCACGCCGGCCAAGCAGACCTTCGGCTTCTTCCGACAGAACCTGGTCTTCGAGTACAGCCACGAACAGGCCGTAGCCGACCAGGTGAACGTGGACTTCGATGTCTACCGCATTCAGACCAAGATCACCTGAGAGCGGATCGACAGTCGATGCGGGACTCGTCACCAAGTTCCGAGATCGGACCACGAGGAAGGTGCGCCTCGAACAACTCGATGACGACCTCACCTACTCAGCTACTGCTCTCGACCGGGAAGTTGTGGCCGAGGACCAGATCCGCACGGTGATGAAGGCATTCAGGGACAATCTGTTCACATCCGATGGGATCTTCCCGGGGCGCACCGAGGTTCCCAAGACCCTCATCTTCGCCAAGGACGACAGTCACGCCGAAGACATCGTCCGCATCGCCCGGGAGGTGTTCAACAAGGGCAACGACTTCGTGGTGAAGATCACCTACCGCACGACCGGGCGCAAGCCCGAAGAGCTCCTTCAGGAGTTCCGCAACTCCTACCTGCCGCGCATCGCCGTCACCGTCGACATGATCGCCACAGGCACCGACGTGAAGCCGTTCGAGTGTGTCTTCTTCATGCGCCGGGTGAAGTCGCGTAACTTCTTCGAGCAGATGAAGGGCCGGGGCGTGCGGGTCATCGACCCGAACGACTTCCAGCAGGTGACGCCGGATGCTCTCGCCAAGACCCACTTCGTGATCGTCGACGCCGTTGGAACCACTGAAGTCGAGTTCACCGACACTCAGCCGCTCGAGCGGGCGAAGACCACTCCGCTCGACCAGCTCCTTCTACGTGTATCCCAGGGTCAGCGCGACCCCGATCTTGTCTCGTCAATCGCCGGGCGACTGGCCCGCCTCGAGCGCCAGATCACCAAGGACGACCGGGACGAGCTCCGCGACGCTGCCGGAGGCACCGAACTCTCCGAGTTCTTGAAGATGGCCGATGAGCAGACGAAGCCGCCCTTCACACGCCCCGCCATCGTTCCGGCCGGCCTTGACTGGCAGTCCCTTGTTGATCGAGACGGTGACGAGCTCGAGGCCCACTACATCAAGGTTCTCAACGAGCTTGGCAAGCAGTCGGGGATGCTCGGCACGATCTTCCGCAAGGCCCAGAACCGCATCCAAGACCCCGCCAAGCTCCGTCGCCTCATCGTGAACCTCATCGGCGGCGAGAGCTGGATGACCCTCGACGCCGACGTGAAGGGTGACGCGTACGAGGGTCTGCTTGAACGGGGTGCCACTGACACGAAGACGGGCGCCGGCCAGTACTTCACGCCCCGCGCACTCATTCGCGGCATCGTCGATGTCATGCAGCCCCGACCGGACGACACCGTTGCCGACCCTGCCTGCGGAACGGGCGGCTTCCTCCTCGCTGCGTATGAGTACATCACGAAGCACAACCCGGTCATGGACCCCGATCAGAAGAGGCACCTTCGTACCGATGCCTTCCGGGGCTGGGAGATTGGCGACGGCACCGCCCGCCTCTGCGCCATGAACATGTTGCTTCACGGGATCGGAGCGCCCGACGGTGACTCACCGATCAGAGTAGAGGACTCCTTGGCCGGTGACCCGAGCGAGCGGTTCTCCATGGTTCTCGCCAACCCGCCGTTCGGCAGGAAGAGTTCCATGACCATGGTCACTGATGAGGGCCAGGCCGAGAAGGAGGATCTCGTCATCTTCCGCGACGACTTCTGGGCGTCAACCTCCAACAAGCAGCTGAACTTCGTCCAGCACATCAAGACGATCTTGGCCATGCACGGACGAGCCGCTGTGGTTGTTCCCGACAATGTGCTGTTCGAAGGAGGAGCGGGAGAGACAATCCGGCGGAAGCTCCTTCATGACTGTGACGTCCACACCATGTTGCGTCTACCCACCGGAATCTTCTACAAGCCGGGCGTCAAGGCCAACGTGCTCTTCTTCGACCGCAAGCCCGCCTCGGAACATCCGTGGAGCAAGGACCTGTGGATCTACGACCTGCCTTGTGAGCTTCTACGGCCGTAGCGACGACGAGTGGGCTGAGTTGGCCCGGGTGGGGCAGGAGTTCCTCGAGGAGCGGGCCCGCCTTGAGAAGGACACCAGCTACACCGAGCTCAACACGGTGCTGGCCCGGCGTACGGGTCTTCGTCCCTTCGACTTCGACCGGGAGGACGAGCGCGCGGCGATGGGCCGGCTGTTGGGGATGATTGTGGAGGATACGTTCGACTCGATCGGGTGCCTGCTCTCCTCCTTCGTCTTGTACCTGAATGAGAACACAGCCGGTCCCGGCTTCTTCAACCTGGCCGTAAGCATGGACATGCTCGCGGCCGGGGCGAGCGAGGACGAGAAGTTGGCGTTCTGGCTGGAGCAGATGAACGCCGTCTTCGAGGCGTACCGCCGCCGGCCACCTCGGACCTCATAACCTTCTCGGACAGCGCGAGCTGGTCGCGGAACCTGCCCGTTGCAGGAGCAGGTCAAGGTTGCTGTGGGCCAGGCGGTATTCTCGCCCAGGTAGAACGACCCTGAAGGAGCCCCACGGCACCCTGTGTTCGGAGGCGTCTTGGCGCTGTCCAGCGAGGTGCGGAACCGATGGTGGCGAGACGGGTCGTCACCACTCTCGGCTCGTGACGCCCGAGTGGACGCCGGATGCCGATGTTCCTCGAGTGACAACCGACGGCGGCCCCAACCCAAGATGACAGCTCCGATGAACACATCTGACGGCGTCGAGCGACGAGGCAAGGCGCTGAACTTCATCGGGTGGTAGTTGCGCCTTCATGGCGGCCAACGACATCGGCCAGTGATCGACTTCGACGGCGCCCGGGGTGTTCGCCGGTGCCGCCTTGTCGAGCCACGCGCCACAGATCCCACACTGAGCGTCGCGGGCCTTCGCCCGGCGCTTGCACTCCTCCCAGGCCCCACCCTTCCGGCCGGGACTCTTCACGGTCCGGCCACGCGGTCGGCCGGTGTTGCCGAAGGCCCCGCCGCCGAAGCCCCGGCTCATCGGGGCCACCTCGACCACCCACGGGTGAACTCAGCGGAACTCGCCCGCCACTTGCCTCCGTCGATCCCGGCTCCGATCCCACCGCCATCACCGGGGCGGTCGCCGACGGCGTACCATCCCCGAGCGGGGTCCTCAGCGACGAGCCCGTCGGCGGCCAGATCGGCCAGGTGCTGACGCATGTTCCGCACCCTGAGCCGGAACGCCCGAGCGAGCGACCCTACGGACAGGTACCCGTACTGCAACAAGTACGTCCGCACGCTCATCGTCCCTGTGGCGTGGTCCTTCGGCGTCTGGTTCTTCAATCTGGTAATCGTCACTTGTCGACCTCTCAGCTGTCGGGGAGTAATGGTTCAGGGACCGGGGTCCCGGTGATCCACGCCGCAAGGTGAGCCCGCCCCGGGGTACCTGCTGCCGGCTTCCATCCGGCACGACATCTCGCAGTCCAGCTTACCATGTTCTGTGCTGTTTCGTGTATTATGATGCTAAGTCATGGTGTGTCGTGTATTATGGAGCTCCGATACCCAGAGCAAAAGGAAGACCGTATGAACGAACCGACCGTGATCGTCTCCGTCACCCGCAACGACGGCCGCATCTACCCTGGCCCGGGCCGGGCGAACCTGTGGCCCGACCTGTTCAGCCGCGGCGTTGTGCCGCGCAGGACCGAGGGAGTGAACTGGCTTGACCTTCGCGGGGATGCCAGCGGCATCACGGGCGGTCCTGGCGACCTTGCTCACCCTGTCGGGGTCGATCGGGGTAGCGGAGTCGGCGACCTCGGAGAAGACGAACGCCCCGGGCTCGGTTGAACTGGCGCGGCCGTACTGGCGGTCGAGAGCATCGCGGGCACTCTCAGTCAGCGGCACCCGGCGCTCCTTGCGGCCCTTGGTTGGCTCGAGAGTCCAGGTGGACCGGTTCCGGTAGTCGATGCTGTGACGCACCAGGATCTCCCCGGCCTTGGTGTCGATGTCGCCCCAGACCAGGGCGCACAGCTCACCCCGCCGGAGCCCGGTACTGGCCGAGACCTCGAGCAGATCGGGCCACATCGGGCCCTCGGTCGCCACGGCCGCAAGGAGGGCATCCACCTCTTCGTCCGTCATCGGCCGGGGTTCCTCGACCGTCACCCTGGGACGCGCGGACTTGGCGGCCGGCGCCGGGCTGGCACTCTTCAGGTCGCCCCAGGCGACGGCGTCGGCCAGGGCTCGGGCGACTACGGCGTGCATCCGGTGGACGCTGGAAGCCGACTGGCCTCGGTTGGTCTCAGCGGCATACAGGGTGGCGAGGTGCCCAGCCGTCAGGTCTCGGAGTCTGAGCGTTCCGAGCTTGTCGGTGACGGCCTTCACGGTGCCCTTGTTGCGCCGGGTGGTCGAGAGCGACCACCGGGCTGATGACACCTCGATCCACCGCTCCAGGAACTCACCGAAGGTGGCGGTGGAGGCCGTCAGGGTGCCGGCTCTCTTCTGACCACGGAGCCGGACGAGCACCTCATCGGCATCGTGCTCGTCGCCGTGGACCATCTCTCCGGGCTGGATTGGGCTGCCCGCTGGCGTGTACCCGATGACGGGCGCACGGACCCGGAAGACGCTGTGGGGAGCCTCGGCCTTCCGGCACGTGCAGCCCTTGCGGACCTCCGTTACCGTCCCCATCCCTTGACTACTCTTGCTCCGTGCCAAGCCCTTCTCCCGTGTGGTTGCCTGGTTGCTCATGGTACCACAGTTAGGCGGGGGTTAGGCAGATCACGGACGGGAGAATCCCTTCCCTCCCTGGTCAAGGACTCGCCTGGGTAGCTCAGTCGGCCAGAGCAGCGCACTCGTAATGCGCAGGTCAGGGGTTCGAATCCCCTCCCAGGCTCGCATCCGTCACCGTGGTCCGGACCGGTGCGCGCCGGACAGGTCGTTTCTCCGGGCGTGTCGTGGAGCGAACAACCGGTGAGTAGGGTTCTTCCATGGCCGATCAGGCGCGCTTCGCGGACCTCGCCATGGAGTACATGCCGTCGCTGTACTCCGCCGCCCTGCGCATGACCCGCAACCCGGCCGACGCCGAGGACCTCGTCCAGGAGACCTTCCTGAAGGCGTACCGGGCCTTCGGCCGCTTCGAAGAGGGCACCAACCTGAAGGCCTGGCTGTACAAGATCCTGACCAACACGTTCATCAACAGCTACCGGGCGGCCAAGCGGCGGCCGGAGAAGGCCGACGTGGAGGACGTCGAGGACCTCTACCTGTACCACCGGCTGGGCGACCTCCAGGCGACGGGGACGGGTCGGTCGGCCGAGGACGAGATGTTCGACCACTTCACCGACGACGAGGTGAAGCAGGCCATCGAGTCGCTCCCGGAGTCCTTCCGGATCGCCGTTCTGCTGGCCGACGTGGAGGGTTTCTCCTACAAGGAGATCGCCGAGATCACCGAGGTGCCCATCGGGACGGTGATGAGCCGGATCCACCGGGGAAGAAAGGCGTTGCAGAAGGCGTTGCTCGACTACGCGGTGGCACGTGGCCTGGTCGGTTCGACCGAGACCGGCCACTAGCGGTACGGCCACGAGCCCGAGGGAGGACGCGCGATGGGGACCGGAGAGTCCGACGTCGACTGCAACGAGACGATCGAGCGGCTCTATCACTACCTCGACGGGGAGCTGACCGACGAGCGCCGCAGCGAGATCAAGCGGCACCTCGACGAGTGCCCCCCCTGCCTCGACGCCTTCGGCTTCGAGGCCGAGCTGCGGCAGGCCATCGCCGACCGCTGCAAGGACCGCGTGCCCGAGTCGCTGCGCCAGCGGATCCATCACGCCCTGCTCGCGGCCGAACGCGAGAGGCACCCGGCCGGGGGTTGACCCCGGCGGCGGGCGCCGCGGGGCGTGACCGCCCGCCCGTCACCGGGCGCGCTCGTTTCCGTCCGGCCGGTGGCCGGCGCGCTCCCGGCGCGCCGCCGGGGGCCGCCCGCCTCCCACAACGTCCTCACAACGCATCAAGAAGTTCCTCTTGTCCAGTGGTCCCGTCGGCCGATAGGAGAAGCACGCGGACACTGAGGGAGAGGTTGGGGGGCGATGGTCGAGGATCGGGCGGACGGCGGGGACCTGTCGATCGGGGGGCAGGCGTTCACCACCTACGGGCGGCCCTCGAAGACCTTTCCCGAGGGACGGGTGTGCGGGGAGTCGGGCTGCGGGACGATGCTGTCGATCTACAACGAGAGCGAGTTCTGCTACCAGCACGACGCCGGTTCGGCACCCCGGCTGCGCGGCCGGAAGAGCGCCTGAGACCGCCCGGCCGGCACCGTCGGGGACCGTCGGCCGACGGTCGGTGGGCCCCCGGGCCACCGGTGGCCGCCCCGCTCCGTACACTGTCGCTGTGAGCAGCCCCGTGTCGTGGGACGTGGCCGAGCGTGTGGCCACCTGGGTCGGGGTCCGGCGCTCGTGGTCCGGGGCGCAGCTCCTGCCGAGCATCGACGCCTCCACCGCGGCGCGGCTGGAGGAGGACTTCGCCGAGGTGACGGCCCAGGCCGAGGCTCTGGTGATCGAGGCCACCGGGTTGCGGCCGGCGTCGGGCGAGGCCCGGGCCAGGGTGGTGGACCGGCCCGGGTGGGTCCGCAACAACCTGTCGTCGTTCCGCCATCTGCTCGATCCCGTCCTCAGCCAGCTCGAGACCTCGGCCGTGAAGGGCCCCCTGCCCGGGGTGGCCCGGTCCGCCGCCGGCGCCCAGCTGGGCCTGGTCCTGGGTTGGATGTCGACGCGCGTGCTCGGCCAGTACGACCTGCTCTTCACGGGGGACACCTCGGGCGACGCCGTCTCCTACGTGGGTCCGAACATCGTGGCCCTGGAGCGCCGTCACGGCTTCCCCCCCCGGCAGTTCCGGCTGTGGATCGCCCTGCACGAGGTCACCCACCGCTGCCAGTTCACCGGGGTGCCGTGGTTGCGCGCCTACTTCCTCTCCCAGGTCGACCAGGTGCTGGCCCACGTGACGCCCGACCCGCACCGCCTGGTCGAGGCCCTGGGGCGTGCCGCCCAGGCCGTCCGCGAGGGACGGAACCCGCTCGAGGAGGCCGGGATGCTCGGCCTGGTGGCCCCGCCCGAGCAGCTCGAGGTGATCGCCCGGATCCAGGCCATGATGAGCGTCCTCGAGGGACACGGTGACGTGACGATGGACAGGGCCGGCGCCGAGGCCGTCCCCGACGCCGAGTGGTTCTCCCGGGTGTTGCGCGAGCGCCGCAACCGCGCCCCGCGCCCGGTCCGGCTGCTGCAGCAGCTGGTGGGGATCGAGGCGAAGATGCGTCAGTACCAGCAGGGGGAGAACTTCATCCGGGCCGTGGAGACGAGCGCCGGCCCCGAGGCGCTGGCCCGGGTGTGGGAGGGTCCCGACCGGCTGCCCACCATGGAGGAGATCCGTCACCCCGACGAGTGGCTGGACCGGACCGGCCCCGCCCGACTCGCCATCGGCTGACGCCGCCGAGCTGCTGTCGCCGATCTGATGTCGGGACCCGGGGTCGACGAGCTCCTCGGGCGCTGCACCTTCCCGGCGCCGGGGACGGCGGTGGTCTGCGCCGTCTCGGGGGGCCCCGATTCCCTGGCCCTGTTGGTGCTGGCCTGCGCGGCGGGCATGGCGGTGACGGCCGTCCACGTCGACCACGGGCTCCGGGCCGGTTCGGACGCCGAGGCCGAGGTGGTGGCGGACGCCGCCCGTCGGTTCGGCGCCGCCTTCCGCGGCGAGACGGCGGTGGTCGAGGACGGGCCCAATCTCGAGGCCCGGGCGCGCGCGGCGCGCCGTGCCGCGGTGGGGCCGGGGGCGGCCACGGGCCACACCATGGACGACCAGGCCGAGACGGTCCTGCTCAATCTGCTGCGGGGGGCGGGGCTCGACGGTCTGGCCGGCATGCGGGCCGGACCGCGCCATCCCATCCTGGGGCTGCGCCGGACCGAGACACGGGCCCTGTGCGACGCCCTCGGCCTCGACCCGGTGCGCGACCGGTCGAACAGCGACCCCCGGTTCCGGCGCAACCGCGTCCGCCACGAGCTTCTCCCGCTGTGCTGTGCCGTAGCCGGGCGCGACGTGGTGCCCGTCCTGGCCCGCCAGGCGGGACTGCTCGCCGCCGAGGCGGATCTGCTCGACGAGTTGGCGGCCTCCGTCGACCCGTCCGACGGGGCCGCGCTGGCCGCCGCCCCCGGTCCTCTGGCCCGGCGGGCCACCCGGCGGTGGCTGCGCCGCGACGGCCCCCACCCACCCGACGCCGCCGCCGTGGAACGGGTCCTGGGCGTGGCCCGGGGGGAGTTCCGGGCCACCGACGTGGTCCCGGGGAGGCGGGTCCGGCGCTCGCACGGCCGGCTCTCGCTGTCCCCGGCGGCGCCGCCGGAGGCGAGCGGCCACGAGGCCCCGGTCGACCACTGACGAGTCAGCACTAGTGTCGGCGTCCAATGGCCGATGAGGTGGAGTCCCCCTGGCGCGCCGGTGGACGACGGATGTCAGGCGCCGTGGACCCCTGGCAGGGCGACTCCCATCTCGGTGAGGTCGTCGTGGCCGAGGACGTCCTCGACAAGCGGGTGGCCGAGCTCGGCGAGGAGCTCACGAACGACTACGACGGCCGCCCCCCTCTGCTCGTCGGGGTCCTGAAGGGCGCCTTCGTCTTCATGAGCGATCTGGCGCGCGCCATCAGGCTGCCCGTCGAGATCGACGTCATGGCCGTCGCCTCCTACGGATCGGCGACGACCACGAGCGGAGTGGTGCGGATCGTGAAGGACCTCGACTCCGATCTCACCGGGCGACACGTCCTCGTGGTCGAGGACATCGTGGACAGCGGGCTCACCTTGTCGTATCTGCGCCGGAGCCTCCTGGCGCGCGAGCCGGCCAGCCTCGAGGTCTGCGCGCTGCTGGTGAAGGAGGGTCGCCAGCCGTCCCGACTGGACCTGCGGTACGTCGGGTTCCAGATCCCCCCCGATTTCGTGGTCGGGTACGGCCTCGACGTGGCCGAGCGCTACCGCAACCTGCCGGACGTGCGCGTCTACAAGGGCCCCGTTCCCGTCGGGTGAACCAGGTGCGAGGGTCATGAGCGTCGACGTCGAACGGGTGGAGGAGATCGTGACCGAGTTGCTGGCCGCCATCGGTGAGGATCCCGCCCGCGAGGGCCTGCAGGCCACGCCGCGCCGGGTGGCGGCCATGTTCCAGGAATTGTTCGCCGGCAACGACGACGACCCCGGGAGCCATCTGACGGTGACCTTCGCGGCGGAGCACGACGAGATGGTGATGGTGCGCGACATCCCGTTCGCCTCGTTGTGCGAGCACCACATGATCCCCTTCATGGGAAAGGCCCACGTGGGCTACATCCCCGGTGACGACGGCCGGATCACCGGCCTGTCGAAGCTGGCCCGCCTGGTCGACTCCTTCGCCCACCGGTTGCAGGTCCAGGAGCGGATGACGACCCAGATCGCCGACACCATCGAGAAGGTCCTCGAGCCCCGCGGGGTGCTCGTCGTGGTGGAGGCCGAACATCTCTGCATGTCGATGCGCGGGGTGCGCAAGCCCGGGACCCTCACCATCACCTCGGCCGTCCGGGGGTTGTTCCGCGACGACCCCCGGACCCGGTCCGAGGCCATGGAATTCGTCCACGGCCGGTGAGAGGACTCCCGCCCGACCGGTCGCGGGCCCCGGAAAGCGGCTCTACGCTACGGCCCATGCGGCCTCTCGTGATGGGCGTCTTGAACGTGACGCCCGACTCCTTCTCCGACGGAGGTCGGTACCTCGACCCCGACCGGGCGCTCGAGCGGGGCCTGGAGATGGTGGCCGAGGGGGCCGATCTGGTCGACGTGGGCGGGGAGTCGAGCCGGCCGGGGGCCGAGCCGGTCTCCGCCGCCGAGGAGCGCCGCCGGGTGGTGCCGGTCATCGACGCCCTCGCCCCCCATGTCCGGGTGTCGGTGGACACCGTGAAGCCGGCCGTGGCCGAGGCCGCCGTCGCCGCCGGCGCCACCCTGGTGAACGACATCTCGGCCACCCTGTGGCCGGTGGCCGCCTCCCACGGGGTGGGATGGGTGGCCATGCACATGAAGGGGACCCCGGCCACCATGCAGGACGACCCCCGCTACGACGACGTGGTGGCCGAGGTGCGGTCCTTCGTGCTCGACCGGGCCCGCCGGGCCACCGACGCCGGCGTCGACGAGGTCTGGGTGGACCCCGGGATCGGGTTCGGGAAGACGGTCGGGCAGAACCTGTCGCTGCTGCACCACCTGCGCGATCTGACCACCGCTGGATTCCCCGTGCTGGTGGGGACCAGCCGGAAGTCCTTCCTGGGCCTCCTGGCGCCCACGCCCGACGGCGGACCCGCCCCGGTCGGGGACCGTCTGGCCGGATCGCTGTCCACGGCGACGTGGGCCATGCTCGCCGGCGCCGCCATGGTCCGGGTCCACGACGTGGCGGCCACGGTGCAGGCGGCCACGCTCGTCGGGCGGGCCGGGCTCGTCGAGGACACAGGGATGGTGCCGGCATGAGAGGCAAGTGGGCGGCGGGGATCTCGCCGCGGAACTTCACCTGGGTCGTCCAGGACCAGCTGGCGGTGAGCGAACGACCGGGGGGTTTCGCCCCCAACCACCGGCGGGTCCGGCGCCAGGAGGAGATCATCTGGCTGCGGGTCCAGGGCTTCACCCGGGTGGTGTCGCTGCTGCCGTCGTCGCACAACCTGGCCGCCTACGACGAGGGTGAGCTCACGAGCGCCCACTTCCCGTTCGGCCCCGGCGGGGACCAGCGCGAGATCCTGGCCGACCTCTACCGGAGCCTCGACGAATGGATGAACGCCGGCGAACGCGTGCTCGTCCACCAGGAGGAGCTCGGTGACCGGGTGATGGGAGTGGTGGCCGGCTACCTGTTCTGGTCGGGCCGCCTGCCCGGGGGGGCGCAGTCCATCGTCGCCGTCGAACAATTGATCGGGCACCAGATGGGGCCCCAGGGCCGTGACATCGCCTCCCAGGCGGTGGCCCTCGGGACCGCCGCCGGGGACAAGCGCCGCCGCGCCCCGCGTCGCGGCGCCGGAACGGGGCGGTGACGGGGGACCGGATCGAGATCCGGGGCCTGCGCCTGGTCGGGGTGCACGGTCTGCTCCCCGAGGAGCGCACCCGTCCCCAACCCTTCGAGATCGACCTCGACCTGGCCGTCGACATGGCCGGCGCGGCGGCCAGCGACGACCTGGCCGACACCGCCGACTACGGCGCCGTCATCGACACCGTCGCCACCGTGGTGGCCGGACCACGGCACGACCTGCTCGAGTCCCTGGCCGGCGCCATCGCCGACGCCGTCCTCGGCGACGGGCGGGTGACGTCGGTGACGGTGGCGGTGAGAAAGCTGCGACCGCCGGTCCCCTTCGACGTCGGCTCCACCGGCGTCCGGCTCACCCGGTCCCGATCCCGGCCCTGACGGCGTGCGGTCCTTCCTCGGCCTGGGGTCGAACATGGGGGACCGGGAGGGGTACCTGCGCGGCGCCCTGGCGGCGCTGCCGGACCTGGTGGCGGTGTCCCCGGTGTACGAGACCGAGCCGGTGGGGGGGCCGCCGGGCCAGGACCGGTACCTCAACCTGGTGGCCGAGCTGGAGACGGGGCTGACGCCGCGGGAGCTCCTGCAGGTGGCCCACCGGTTGGAGGACGAGGCGGGCCGGGTGCGGACCGTGCGGCACGGCCCGCGCACCCTGGACGTCGACGTCCTCCTGGTGGGCGATCTGGTCGTCGACGAGCCCGATCTCGTCGTCCCCCACCCCCGGATGTGGGAGCGCCGCTTCGTGGTGGAGCCGCTCGCCGATCTGGCCCCCGATCTCGTCTCACCGTCGGTGAGGATTGCCTCTGGTGGAGACGTCCGCCAGCTGGGTATGCTGGCCGGGTACTGATCCGATCGCCTGACGCGACCGGCACCCTCGGTGAGGGGCCGGAGCGCAGAAAGGTTTCCGGTGACATCTCTGGCGCTGGTGGGCCCCGGGCGGGCCGGCCGCTCGTTGGCTTCGGCCCTTGTCGACACCGGCTGCGAGCTGCGTGCCGTGTGGGGGCGCGGCGACGACCTGACGGCGGCGGCCGTCGGTGTCGACGTCGTGGTCATCGCCACCCCGGACGCCGCCGTGGCCGAGGTGGCCGCCGCCGTCGCCCCGGTGGAGACCACGGTGGTGCTCCACATGTCGGGCGCGCTCGGTCTCGACGTCCTCGCCCCCCACCGGCGTCGGGCGTCGTTGCACCCGTTGATGCCGCTGCCCTCGCCCGAGGTGGGCCGGGTCCGCCTGCGCAGCGGGATCACCTTCGCCGTGGCCGGCGACCCGCTGGCCGCCCGCCTGGGCCGGGCCCTCGGGGGACGGTGCATCGAGATCGACGACGACCACCGCGCCGCCTACCACGCCGCCGCCTGTATGGCCGCCAACCACCTGGTGGCGCTGCTGGGCCAGGTGGAGCGGGTGGCCGCCTCGGCCGGGCTGGACGTGGACGACTTCGTGCCGCTGGCCCTCGCCGCCCTCGGGGACGTGGCCGACCTGGGCCCCGCCGCCGCCCTCACCGGACCGGCCTCCCGGGGCGACGAGGCCACCCTGGCCCGGCACCGGGCCGCCCTGGCCCCCGACGAGGTCGCCGGCTACGACGCCGGCGTGGCGCTGGTGCGCCGTCTGGTGACGGAGATGGCGCCGTGCGCGTGATCACCACGGCCAAGGGGTTCTCCGACGCCCTCGAGGCCGAGCGGGCCGTGGGCCGCCGGGTGGGCCTCGTCCCCACCATGGGCGCCCTGCACGCCGGGCACCGGTCGCTGGTGGCGCGCGCCGCCGACGAGTGCGACGTCGTAGCCGTCACCGTCTTCGTCAATCCCCTCCAATTCGACGCCGCCGAGGACCTCGCCACCTACCCGCGCGATCTCGACGGGGACGTGGCGCAGGCCGGGTCGGCGGGAGCGGCCATCGTCTTCGCCCCCCCGGTGCAGGAGATGTACCCCGGTTTTCCGGCGCCGGTGGCCACCTCGGTGCACGTCGACGCCGTCGGCGACGTGCTCGAGGGCGCGTCGCGACCCGGGCACTTCGACGGGGTGGCCACCGTCGTGGCCAAGCTGTGCTCCCTGGCCGGACGGGGCCGGGTCTACTTCGGGGAGAAGGACTTCCAACAGCTGGCCGTGGTCCGCCGGATGGTCGCCGACCTCTCTCTCCCGGTGGAGATCGTGGCTTGCCCCACCGTGCGCGAGCACGACGGGCTGGCCCTGTCGAGTCGCAACGTCCGGTTGTCGGCCGACGGTCGGCGGGCCGCCGTGGCCCTGCACCGCGCCCTCATCGCCGGGCTGGGCGCCCTCGACGCCGGCGAGCGCGACCCGGCACGGGTGGGCGCCTTCATGACGGAGGTGCTGACCACCGCCGACGGGGTCGTCCCCGACTACGCCGTGGCCGTCGACGCCGCCACGCTGGCGCCTCCGCCACGACTGGGCGGTGAGGTCCGGCTGCTCGTGGCCGCCACCGTGGGGGACGTGCGACTGATCGACAACACCGGTCTCGTCCTCGAGCGGGCCGAGACGCCGGTGGGAGTGCAGGGATGACCGATCCGAGAAGAACCGATCCGAGAAGAGAGGAGCGCTCAGCGATGCGCCGGCGCATGATGAAGTCCAAGATCCACCGGGCGACGGTGACCGACGCCAATCTCGACTACGTCGGTTCGATCAGCCTCGACCCCGAGCTCATGAAATTGTCCGACATCCTGGAGTACGAACAGGTGACCGTGGTCGACATCGACAACGGCGCCCGGTTCGAGACCTACGCCATCGTCGGGGGTCGGGGTGAGGTCTGCCTCAACGGCGCCGCGGCGCGGCTCGTGCACCACGGCGACAAGGTCATCGTCATCACCTACGCCGACTACGAGAGTGCCGAGCTCGAGGAGTTCGTCCCCACCATCGTGCACGTCGACGCCCGCAACGCGCCGATCGAGATCACGTCCACCGTCGAGGCCGGCCGCTACGAGGCCGAGTTGCTCCCGGCAGTGACCGCCTGACACCCGGCCAGGTGTCGGGAGCGGGACCCGCCGTGGAGCTCGACGTCCTCGTCCTCGGTTCCGGTGTGGCCGGACTGTCGGCCGTCGTCCGCCTGGCCGAAGTCCCCGGGATGCGGGTGGGCGTGCTGACCAAGGCCGAGCTCTCCCAGTCGGCCACCCGCTGGGCCCAGGGGGGCGTGGCCGCCGTCCTCGGGGGGGACGAGGACTCCACCGATCTGCACCTGGCCGACACGCTGGCCGCCGGAGCGGGGCTGTGCGACGTCGATGCCGTGAGGATGCTCGTCGACGAGGGCCCGGCGCGCGTCCGCGAGCTGATCGCCCTGGGCGCCGTGTTCGACCGCGAGGCGGGCGGCGACCTGGCCCGGGCGCGCGAGGGGGGACACTCCACCGCCCGCGTCCTGCACGCCGGGGGGGCCGCCACCGGGGCCGAGGTCGAGCGGGCCCTGGTGTCGGCCGTGGAACACACGGCGGCCGCCGTCCTCGAGCGGTGGTTCGCCCTCGATCTGCTGGTGGACGCCGGTCGGTGCGTCGGGGTGGTGGCCGTCGACCCCGACGGCGAGGTCGCGCGAGGTGCGGGCCCGGCACGTGGTGCTGGCCACCGGCGGCGCCGGCCAGCTCTACGCCGTGACGACCAACCCCGTCGAGGCCACCGGTGACGGGATCGCCATGGCGCTGCGGGCCGGCGTGGCCGTGGCCGACGTCGAGTTCTTCCAGTTCCACCCCACGGCGCTGCACCACCCGGCCGTGCCGCGGCCGCTTCTGTCCGAGGCGCTGCGGGGACACGGGGCCATCCTGCGCGACGCCGCCGGCGAGCGCTTCGTCGACGAGCTGGCGCCCCGTGACGTGGTCAGCCGGGCCATGGCGGCCAGGATGACGGCGGCCGGGGTGCCGCACCTGTGGCTCGACGCCACCGGCCTCGAGGCCTTCGACCAGCGCTTCCCCACCCTGGCCGAACGGTTGTCGGCCGCCGGGCTCGATCCCGCCGTCGACTGGTTGCCGATCGCCCCCGCCGCCCACTACCTGTCGGGCGGCGTCGTCACCGACCTCGACGGCGCCAGCGCGCTCCCGGGGTTGTGGGCGGCCGGGGAGGTGGCGTGCACGGGCGTGCACGGGGCCAACCGGCTGGCGTCGAATTCGCTGCTCGAGGGGATGGTGTTCGGCGCCCGCCTGGCCGAGGCCATCGAAGAGGGCCGGGACGCGCCGAGCGCGGTCCGGCGTCATGCGGGCCCTTCTGGGCGGCGAGCCGGGCACCGACATCGGGTGCACCGCCGTCGCCGGGCTCCCCGCCCCCCCGTGGGTGACGCGGCGACCGGTGGGCGACCGGGACGGGGACATGACCAAGAGCCGCCACCGTCTGCAACGGGCCATGACCGAGGGTGCCGGGGTGCTGCGGTCGACGGCGTCGCTGGCCGCGGCGGCCGGCGAGGTGGGAGACGTCGCCGCCACGGCGGCGTCGTGGCCGGCCGGGCGGGCCGCCGGCGAGGTGGCCAACCTGGCCGCCGTGGCCATGGCGCTGTTACGCGCCGCCGACGCCCGGGTCGAGACGCGGGGGGCGCACGCCCGGGTCGAGTATCCCGACTCGCGCCCCGAGTGGCGGCGGCGCCTGGTGCACGGTCGGCTCCCCGCCGCCGGGGCGGCCGACGGCGCCGCCGGGGCGACGCCGTGACGTCGGGTCCCGTCGACCCGCCGATCTCCGGCCGTGCGCGAGGCGGTGGAGCGTGCGCTGGCCGAGGACATCGGGCCGCTCGGCGACATCACGGCGTCGCTCGTCCCTGCCGCCGTCACGGCGCGGGCCACGGTGGTGGCCCGCCGGCCCGGCGTGGTGGCCGGCCGGCTGTGCGCGCTCGAGACCTTCACCCAGGTCGACCCGTCGGTGACGGTGGCCTGGGAGCTCGACGACGGCAGCCCGGTGGCGGCCGGCTCGGTCGTCGGCGGTGGTGAGCGGGTCCCTGCGATCGATCCTCACCGCCGAACGCACCGCCCTCAACTTCCTGTGCCACCTGTCGGGGGTGGCCACCACGGCGCGCCGGTACGTCGACGTGGTGAGCGCCGCCAACCCGGCCACGCGGGTGCTCGACACCCGCAAGACGACACCCGGTCTGCGCGCCCTGGAGAAGGCGGCGGTGCGCGCCGGTGGGGCCTTCAACCACCGCGGCAACCTCTCGGAGGCCGTCCTGGTGAAGGACAACCACCGGGGCGGCCTGAGCATCGCCGAGGCGGTGACCCGGGCGCGGCAGTGGTGGCCGGGCCGGACGGTGGAGGTCGAGTGCGATCGCGCCGATCAGGTGACCGAGGCGATCGAGGCCGGAGCGGCGGCCGTCCTGCTCGACAACATGACACCGGCCGAGGTGGCGTCGTGCGTGGCCTCGGTGCGCGCCCGGCGCGGCCGGCGACCGTGTTCTGGTGGAGGTGTCGGGGGGCATCACCCTCGACACCGCCCCGCGCTACGCGGCGGCCGGTGCCGACCTGATCTCGGTGGGGGCCATCACCCATTCGGCGCCCGTCCTCGATCTCGCCCTCGACCTCGAGGAGGCCTGACCGTGCTGCTGGCCATCGACGTGGGCAACACCGAGACCGTCATCGGCCTGTTCTCGACGGCCCCGGGCGACGAACCCCCGGCGGGGAGGCGTCGCCCCCCGCCGGTGCCGCCCGAGCCGGCCGGTCTGTCGCACCACTGGCGGTTGTCGACGGTCGACGACCGCACGCCCGACGAGCTGGCGCTGCTCGTCTCCCAACTGCTCACCCTCGACGCCATGGACGTGACCGAGGTGGTGACGGGGATGGCGGTGACCTCGTCGGTCCCCCGCGTCACCGCCGCCTTCCGGGAGATGGCCAGCCGGTGGTTCGACGTGCCCTGCGTCGTCCTCGAGCCGGGGGTGCGCTCGGGGATGCCGATCCTGTACGACAATCCCAAGGAGGTCGGCCCCGACCGCATCGCCAACGCCATCGGTGCCTTCGACCTCTACGGGGGCCCCTGCATCGTCGTCGACCTGGGCACGGCTACCACCTTCGACGTGATCTCGGCCGCCGGGGAGTACCTGGGCGGGGCCATCGCCCCGGGGATCGCCATCTCCATGGACGCCCTCTTCCACCACGCCGCCGCCCTGCGGCGCGTCGATCTGGTGGAGCCGCGCAGCGTCATCGGGAAGTCGACCGTCGAGTCGCTGCAGTCCGGCGCCCTGTACGGCTACGCCGAGCAGGTCGACGGGATGTGCCGGCGCATCATGGACGAGCTGGGTCCGTGCACGGTGGTGGCGACCGGTGGCCTGTCCGACATCGTGGCGCCGCTGTCGGCCCGGATCGAACATCGCGAGCCGTGGCTCACGCTGCACGGGTTGCGCCTGGTCTACGAGCGCAACGTCAACGACGGATAGAGACCTCCGGGCGGGTCCGTGACAGCGGACCCCAGCGCCGACCGGTAGCGTCGCATCCCATGGCCGACGTCCCCTACCGCTTCGAACGCACGGCGGAGGCCGCCTCCCTGCACGAGCGCTACGCCGCGCTGGGCGCCGGCGAGGAGACGGAGGACGACGTGTCGGTGGCCGGTCGGGTGATGCTCAACCGACCGCAGGGCCGCCTGGCCTTCGCCACCCTGCGGGACTCGTCGGGCCAGATCCAGCTCTTCGCCCTGGAGAAGACCACCAAGGACTTCGACGCCTTCTCCAAGCTGTCGCAAGGGGACTGGGTGGGTGCCAGCGGGCCGCGTCATGAAGACGCGCAAGGGCGAGCTCTCGGTGCAGGTGCGCGAGTGGGTCCTCTTGGCGGAGGCCCGCCGGTCCTTCGGCGACAAGTGGAAGGGCGTGACCGACACCGAGACGCGCTTCCGCCAGCGCGAGGTCGACCTGTGGGCCAACGAACGAGCCGGGGAGGTCCTGCGGTTGCGCAGCCGCGTGGTGAGCTCTCTGCGCCGGCGGCTCGAGGCGGACGGTTTCGTCGAGGTGGAGACGCCGATCCTTCACGTCCAGCCCGGCGGAGCGATCGGCGAAGCCTTTCGTGACGCACCACAATGCGCTCGACTCCGACCTGTATCTGCGGATCGCTCCCGAGCTGTTCCTGAAGCGACTGGTGGTGGGCGGCTTCGAGAAGGTCTTCGAGATCGGACGGGTGTTCCGCAACGAGGGCCTCGTCACCGCGTCACAACCCCGAGTTCACCATGCTCGAGCTCTACCAGGCCTACGCCGACTACCGCGACTTCATGGTGCTGGTGGAGCAACTCGTGTCCGGGCTGGCGTCGGAGCTGCTGTCGACGACATGCCTGTCGTATCAGGGGCGCGCCCTCGATCTCACCCCGCCGTGGCGGCGTGCCACCATGGCCGAGCTGGTGACCGAGGCCACCGGTGAGGAGGCGAGCGTCCACACCGCCGCCGACGACCTCCGCCGGCGGGTGGCGGCGGCCGGGGTGGATCCCGACCCGTCGTGGGGCCCGGGGAAGTTGCTGCTCGAGCTGTACGAGAAGACGGCCGAGACGGGGCTGTGGGGGCCCGTGTTCGTCACCGACTTCCCGGCCGAGGTGTCACCGCTGGCGCGCCGGCACCGCGACGACCCCGATCTGGTCGAGAGGTTCGAGGCGGTGGTGGCCGGCCGGGAGCTCGTGAACGCCTTCTCCGAGCTCGTCGATCCCGACGACCAGCGGGCGCGCTTCGAGGCCCAGGCGGCGGTGCGCGCCGCCGGCGACGAGGAGGCCATGCGGCGTGGACGAGGACTACCTCCGGGCCCTGGAGCTCGGCCTCCCACCGACGGCCGGCCTGGGCATCGGGGTCGACCGTCTCGTCATGCTCCTGGCCGACGTGGCCAACATCCAGGAGACCATCGCCTTCCCCACCCTGCGGCCCGAACGCTGACGGCACCGGGTCGTCCCGGTGGCCGCCGTCGGGCCCGGTGCGGTGGCCCCGGTATCGCCACCGTGGCCTTGTTGGGCCTTCGTTGGGCCGATTTCGTGGTTCCTTAACAGGTGGCACACAGGGCTCTCACACCACCGGCCGATGGTGGAGGGGAAGGGCGAACCGGACGAGCCGGTTCCGACAGGAAGGTCGACAGATGTTCACCATGACTCATGCGGGGAAGCTGGCCGCCAAGGCCGTGGCCGCCACCGTGGTCGGTGGCGGCCTGGCCCTCGGAACGGGTGGCGCCGCGTTCGCCGCCACCCCCACCACCGGGTCGGGCTCGACCCCGGCGGCCACCGGTCACCTCCGCTGCGCCCGGGCCCCGAAGGCGCTGGCCCGGATCGACAAGGTCGAAGCCGCCGTCACCAAGCGCCTTCCGAAGCTGCAGGCGGCCGAGACCAAGTTGACCGCCGCCGGTCACACGAAGCTGGCGGGCCGCGTCGAGAAGCGGATCAACCGGATGGAGAAGGTGGACACGAAGGTGGCGGCGCTGGCCACCAAGATCGAGGCCAGGTGCCCGGGCGTCTCCGCCGGCTGACCGTGGCGGCTTACCGGCTGACGACAGGAAGATCGTCGAGCAGACCGTGGGCCAGCTCGGTGAGGGAACGACCGAGGACCGACCCGGGCAGCGACGCGGCGGCCTCGGCCGCCTCGGCCACGTAGCGCCGTCCGGCGGCGACGGTGGCGTCGATGGCGGTGGAGCCGGCCACGATGGCCCGGGCCTTGTCCCGCTCGGGCTGGTCCAGCGGCTTGCCGAGCAGCGGCGCCAGCTCGGGACCGGCGCCCGGATCATGGAGGGCCTTCAGCACGGGCAGTGTGTAGATGCCCTCGGCCAGGTCCTGGCCGGGCAGCTTCCCCAGTTCCTCCTCGGTGCCGATGACGTCGAGGACGTCGTCGCGGAGCTGGAAGATCATCCCGAAGCAGCGACCGAAGGTCGTGAAGGCGTCCACCTCGACGCGCGGCAGCGCACCGGTCAGCGCGCCGATGCGGCAGGAGGTGGCCATGAGGGCGGCCGTCTTCCCGGCGATGGCGGTGAAGTAGTGGTCCTCGGTGCGCTCGGTGCTGAAGGCGGCCCGGACCTCGGCCACCTGGCCCTGGCAGAGCTGCCCGAGGGTGTGGGCGAGGAGGCCGGCGATCTCGGTCCCGAGCGACGCCGCGATCTCGGCCGACCGGGCCAGCAGGAAGTCCCCCGCCACGATGGCCACCAGGTTGCCCCACCGGGCGTTCACGCTCTCGACGGTCCGCCGCATGGTGGCCTCGTCCATGACGTCGTCGTGGTAGAGCGAGGCCAGGTGGACGAGCTCCACGGCCACCGCCCCCTGGAGGTCGTCGGCCCGGGCCTGACGGGCCCCGCCGGTGGCCGCCGCCAGGGCCAGGCCCGGGCGCAGCCGCTTGCCGCCGGCGGCGATCAGGTGGCCGGTGACCTCGTCGAGGAAGGGGTCACCCGAGCGCACCGACTCGCGGAGCTCGGGCTCGAGGCTGGCCAGGTTGCCGCCCATGGAGGGGAGCGACAGAAGGGGAGCGGCGTTCACCGCGCTGAACGATAGGCGAAGCAGCGTGAGATGTGACAACGCAGCCCTGTCCAGGTCAGAGGCCATGTCCTGGTCAGCGGCGGGGTCAGGGGGACGCACCGGCCCCACCGGGGTGTCCCGCCGTCCGGGGGTCCCGAGCCGTCGCCGGCGGCGGTCCCACTGGTCAGACGAACGCGGTGTGTGGTTTTGGTCAGGATCCGGGCCGGATCTGCCGAAGGGTTCCCCGACGAATCGACGAGTCAGATTCGTGTCGGACTGGTGTTGGTTCGTTCGGTCCGACCGGTACACTCGTTTCAGGGAATCGAGCCGTCGAGGGAGGCGGATCTGGTGTTCGAACGCTTCACGGACCGGGCACGGCGGGTGTTGGTGCTGGCGCAGGAGGAAGCGCGCCTGCTCAATCACAGCTTCATCGGTACCGAGCACATTCTTCTCGGCCTCATCCACGAGGGCGAGGGAGTCGCGGCCAAGGCCCTCGAGCAACTCGGCATCTCCTTGGAGGCCGTGCGCGAGAAGGTGGAGGAGACCATCGGGCTCTCCGGCACCGCGCCCACCGGGTCCCCGCCGTTCACCCCCCGGGCCAAGAAGGTCCTCGAGCTGTCGCTGCGCGAGGCCCTCCAACTCGGTCACAACTACATCGGCACCGAGCACATGCTCCTCGGCCTCGTGCGCGAGGGCGAGGGCGTGGCCGCCCAGGTGCTCGTGAGCCTCGGAGCCGACCTGGCCCGCGTGCGCCAGCAGGTGATCCAGCTGCTGTCGGGGTACCAGGGCAAGGAGTCGGTGGGTGCCGGCCCCGGCTCGACGGCGTCGGAGACGCCCACGGGTTCGCCCGTGCTCGACCAGTTCGGTCGCAACCTCACGCAGCTGGCGCGTGAAGGGAAGCTCGACCCCGTCATCGGTCGCGACAAGGAGATCGAGCGGGTCATGCAGGTGCTGTCGCGTCGCACCAAGAACAACCCCGTTCTGATCGGCGAGCCCGGTGTGGGCAAGACCGCCATCGTCGAGGGCCTGGCCCAGCGCATCGTGGCCAACGACGTGCCCGAGACGCTGCGGGGCAAGCAGCTCTACACCCTCGATCTGGGCGCCCTGGTGGCCGGGAGCCGGTACCGCGGTGATTTCGAGGAGCGGTTGAAGAAGGTCCTGAAGGAGATCCGGACCCGCGGCGACATCGTGCTGTTCATCGACGAGCTGCACACGCTGGTGGGGGCCGGGGCCGCCGAGGGGGCCATCGACGCCGCCTCCATCCTGAAGCCCATGCTGGCCCGCGGCGAGCTGCAGACCATCGGGGCCACCACCCTCGACGAGTACCGCAAGCACCTCGAGAAGGACGCCGCCCTGGAGCGCCGCTTCCAGCCCATCAAGGTGGAGCAGCCCACGGTGGCCCACACCATCGAGATCCTGAAGGGCCTGCGCGACCGCTACGAGTCCCACCACTCGGTGACCATCACCGACCAGGCCCTGGTGGCGGCGGCCAACCTGGCCGACCGCTACCTGGCCGACCGCTACCTGCCCGACAAGGCCATCGACCTCATCGACGAGGCCGGGAGCCGACTGCGGATCAGGCGGATGACCACTCCTCCGGACTACAAGAAGCTCGAGGAGGAGATCGACCGGATCCGGACCGACAAGGAGTCGGCCATCGAGCGCCAGGCCTTCGACCAGGCCAAGAAGCTGGCCGACCAGGAGAAGGAACGGCTCGACCGCAAGACGGCCATGGAGACCGAGTGGCGCGCCGAGGGTGTCGAGCTCTTCGACATCGTCGACGAGGAGGTCATCGCCGAGGTCCTGGCCAACTGGACGGGCATCCCCGTCTACCGCCTCACCGAGGAGGAGACGTCCAAGCTCCTGCGCATGGAGGACGAGCTCCACAAGCGCGTCATCGGCCAGGAGGAGGCCATCAAGGCCCTGTCGCGGGCCATCCGTCGGACCCGCGCCGGGCTCAAGGACCCCAAGCGGCCGAGCGGCTCGTTCATCTTCCTCGGCCCCACCGGCGTGGGGAAGACGGAGTTGGCCAAGACGCTGGCCGAATTCCTCTTCGACGACGAGGACGCGCTGATCCAGCTCGACATGAGCGAGTACATGGAGAAGCACACCGTGTCGCGGCTGGTCGGCTCCCCTCCCGGGTACGTCGGGTACGAAGAGGGCGGTCAGCTCACCGAGGCGGTGCGTCGCAAGCCCTTCTCGGTGGTCCTGTTCGACGAGGTCGAGAAGGCCCACCCCGACGTGTTCAACGCCCTCCTGCAGATCCTCGAGGACGGCCGGTTGACCGACGCCCAGGGTCGTTCGGTGGACTTCAAGAACACCGTCCTCATCATGACCTCCAACCTGGGAACGGCCGATCTGCGCAAGTCCTCGGTCGGCTTCGCCAAGTCGTCGGAAGCGGTCAGCTACGAGCGCATGAAGACCAAGGTCAACGAGGCCCTGAAGCAGCACTTCCGCCCCGAGTTCCTGAACCGGATCGACGAGGTGATCGTCTTCCACGAGCTGTCGCGCGACGAGGTCATCGAGATCGTCGACCTCATGACCAAGCGTGTCGGCGACCAGCTCGAGAGCCAGGGCCTCGGCCTGGAGCTCACCCCGGCGGCCAAGATGGCACTGGCCGACAAGGGCTACGACCCGACCCTCGGCGCCCGACCCCTGCGCCGGGCCATCCAGCAGTACGTCGAGGACCCCCTCTCGGAGCGCATCCTGTGGAAGGAATTCCGGGTGGGCGAGACGATCATCGTCGATGTCGACGCCGACAACGACAACGAGATCGTGTTCCGGACCATCGAGGGACTGCAGCCGCCGCCGGTGGAACTGGCCGGCGCCGGCCCCAGCACCTGAGGGCGCACACCTGAGGCACGCCCCGCACAACGGGGCGGCACCGCAGCGTCACACCCGGGTCGTACCGTGCCCGCATGGGCAGAGCGCGGTCGGTGCACCGGTGTGAGGCGTGCGGGATCACCACGGCCCGGTGGGCCGGCCGGTGTCCGACCTGTGGCCAGTGGAACTCGCTTCGCGAGGAAGCGGTCCCGGTCACGCCCACCGGGGCGCCGGGGGGACGACCGGTCCACGACGGTGTCGGGCCCGTCGCCCTCTGCGCCGTGGACGTGTCGGGGGCGGCACCGCGGTGCACCGGCCTGACGGAGCTCGACCGGGTCCTCGGCGGGGGTCTCGTCCCCGGATCGGTCACCCTCCTGGGGGGTGAGCCGGGCGTGGGGAAGTCGACTCTGCTCCTGCAGGTCCTGCGATCGGTGGCGGCGACGGGGGCCACCGTGGTGCTGGTGTCGGCCGAGGAGTCGGCCGCCCAGGTCCGTCTGCGGGCCGAACGCCTCGGTCCGGTGCCCCCGACCCTGCTGCTCCTCGAGGCCACCGACATCCGTGTGGTGGCCCGGTGCATGGAGGAGCTCGCTCCCCACCTGGTCGTGGTGGACTCCGTCCAGGCGGTGGCCGACCCCGACGTGGCGGGGTTGCCGGGAGGCGTCCCCCAGGTGCGCGCCTGCGCCGAGTACCTGGTCCGGATGGCCAAGACGCACCACGTCCCGTTCGTGCTCGTCGGCCACGTCACCAAGGACGGGGCCCTCGCCGGTCCCCGGGTGCTCGAGCACCTGGTCGACACGGTCATGAGCGTCGAGGGTGACCGGCACCACGCCCTGCGGATGGTGCGGGCGACGAAGCACCGGTTCGGCCCCACCGGTGAGCTCGGGCTCTTCGCCATGGGCGACACCGGCCTGGCGGCGGTGACCGACCCCCACCGGCTCCTGCTCGGCGACCGCCGCCCGGGGACGCCGGGCAGCGCCGTGCTGGCCGCCATGGAGGGACAGCGGGCGCTGCTGGTCGAGATCCAGGCCCTGCGGGCCCCGGCGTCGTCGGAGTCCGCCCCCGCACGCCGCTCCGCCCAGGGGGTGGACACCGGGCGACTGGCTCTACTGCTGGCCGTGCTCGAGCAGCACGCCGGGGTCGTCCTCGGACACACCGACGTCTTCGCATCGGCCGTCGGCGGCATCCGCGTCACCGAGCCCGCCGCCGACCTGGCGCTCGTGCTGGCCCTGGCGTCGGCGGTGGCCGGCACGGCGCTGCCCCCCGACGTGGTGGCCTTCGGCGAGGTCGGTCTCGGCGGGGAGATCCGCCAGGTCCCCCATGCCCCGAGGCGTCTGTCGGAGGCGTCCCGGATCGGCTTCCGTCGTGCCATCGTCCCGGCCTCGTGCCCCGACGGACCGCCCGGTATCGAATTGCAGCGCGTCACGTCCGTGCACGAGGCGATCGCCCTCGCCCTCGTCGTCGATCCGCCGGGAGAGCGTCGCGCCGTGCCTGTCACGCTGTGACATCGGCACCGTCCCGGGGGACATCGGGCACGGCCCCCCGGGTACCATGCGGTGGTGGAGCGAACCAGTGCGGCCGTGGCCGGGGCTCTCGCGCTGGTCGCTCCGGGCCAGCCGCTGCGCGACGGGCTCGAACGGGTGCTGCTGGCCAATCGCGGCGCACTCATCGTGGTGGGTGACGACGCCGGCGTCCTGTCCATCTGCACCGGCGGTTTCCTGCTCGACGCCGAGTTCACGCCCCAACGCCTGTCCGAGCTGGCCAAGCTGGACGGGGCCATCATCGTGTCGGCCGACGCGGCGCGCATCGCCCGGGCCAACGTCCACCTGATGCCCAATCCCGCCATCCCCACGTCCGAGACGGGGACCCGACACCGCACGGCCGAGCGCATGGCCCGATCGATCGATGTTCCCGTCATCTCCGTGTCGGCGTCGATGGGGGTGGTGACGGTGTACCGCGGGAACGCCAAACACGTGCTCCAGTCGGCGACGCGCCTCCACGAACGAATCGGGCAGGCGTTGCAGACCCTCGAGAGGTTCCGGCAACGTCTCGACGCCGCCGTCGCCACCCTGTCGGCGCTGGAGATGGAGGACACGGTCACCTTGCGCGACGTCACGGCCGTCCTGCAGCCGGCCGAACTGGCGGCCAGGATCGCCGACGAGATCGACAGCGAACTGGTGGAACTGGGCGCCGACGCCCGCCTGCTGCGCCTGCAACTCGACGAGCTCCTCGATGGTGTCATCGCCGTGCGACGTCTCGTGGTGCGCGACTACATGCGCGCCGGCCCCGCCGTCCGGTCGGGTAGCGGTCCCGCGGCGGGCGCCGACGGGCTGCAGACCTCGGCCCGGTCAGGTCTGGAACACGCCCTGCAGGCGCTCGGTCGCCTGACGACGGACGAGCTCCTCGACACCCGACGGGTGGCGGCGGCGCTCGGACTGGCTCCGGGGCAGCACGATCTCGACAGCGCGCTGGAGCCGCGCGGCTACCGGTTGCTGCACCGACTGCCCCGGTTCCCCGAAGCGGTCATCGACGGGATCGTGGAGCATTTCTCCGGACTGCAGAAGATCATGCGCGCCACCGTGGGTGATCTCGAAGAGGTGGCCGGAGTGGGGGAGACCCGGGCCCGATCGGTGAAGGACGGCCTGGCCCGCTTGGCCGAGGCGACCATTCTCGATCGCTACGCCTGAATCGCCGCCGGCTCGCGGGTCCGCCGCCGCCGGTGCGACAACCACGGGAGCGGTGGATGCCCTCAGGCACAGCCGACAGCGGCACGCACCGGAAAAGGGCCCCGTGGGGCCCCCGGTCGCCCCTCGGGTAGAATGGAGGACTGTTCTGCGCACGGTGGGCGCGGCTTCGGTTGGGAGACACGACGTGTTCGACATCGGTGACAAGGTGGTTTACCCGCATCACGGTGCGGCGATCGTCGAACGTCGTGAGGTGAAAGAGGCCTTCGGGGAGAAGCGCGAGTACCTCGTGCTGCGCCTGGCCTACGGCGATCTGACCCTCATGGTGCCCGCCGACAACACCGAAGGTGTGGGACTGCGCGAGGTGATCAACGACGAGGAGGTCGAGGAGGTCTTCGCCGTTCTTCGCAAGAAGGAAGCGCGGATGCCGACCAACTGGTCGAGGCGCTACAAGAACCACTCCGAGAAGCTCCGCTCCGGTGACATCTACCAGGTGGCCGAGGTGGTGCGGAACCTCTCCATCCGCGACAAGGACAAGGGCCTGTCGGCGGGCGAGAAGCGCATGCTGCAGCGGGCCCGGCAGATCCTGGTGTCCGAGCTCACCTTCGCTCTCGACGTCGACGAGGAGGCGGCCGAGAAGCGCCTCGACGAGGCGCTGCCCTGATCCATCTCGAGCGTCGCCCCCTGGCGGCGCGTCCGTCCGGGGTCTGTCGTCGGTGACCGTCTGGGTGGTGGTGGTGGCCGCCGGCGTCGGCCACCGTTTCGGCGGTCTCAAGCAATTCGCCGAGATCGGCGGTCGCCCACTGGTCGACTGGTCGGTGGAGGCGGCCCGGTCCGTGGCCGACGGGATCGTCCTGGTGGTTCCCGCCGACGTCGCCCGGGCGGATCCCCCCGAGAGCCACGGTGCCGACATCGTCGTGGTCGGCAGGGCCACCCGCACCGGGTCCGTGCGCGCCGGCCTGGACGCCGTTCCCGCCGACGCCGAGGTGATCGTCGTCCACGACGGTGCCCGCCCGCTGGCGTCGCCCATGCTCTTCCGCTCGGTGGTCGACGCCGTCACCGCCGGCGCCGCCGCCGCCGTTCCCGGTGTGGCCCTGGCCGACACCGTGAAGCGCGTCGACGACGGTGCCGTGGTGTCGACCGTGGAGCGCAGCGGTCTGATGACGGTGCAGACCCCGCAGGCGTTCCGGGCGGAGGTGCTGCGCCGGGCTCACGACGCCGGGGGCGACGCCACCGACGACGCCGGGCTCGTCGAGGCCCAAGGCGCTACCGTGCGCGTCGTGCCCGGCGACCCCCGGAACGTGAAGGTGACCACCCGGGACGACCTGGCCATGGCCCGGGCCCTGTTCGAGACGTGACCGTGTCCGAGGAGACCCCCCCGATGCGGGTGGGCCAGGGCTTCGACATCCACCGCTTCTCACCTCTGCCGGGTCGGCCGCTCGTCCTCGGGGGCGTCACCATCCCCGGGGTGGCGGGCCTGGCCGGGCACAGTGATGCCGACGTGGTGGCCCACGCCCTGGCCGACGCCCTTCTCGGTGCCGTCGGTCTGGGGGACCTCGGTCGGCACTTCCCCGACTCCGATCCGGCGTGGGCGGGAGCCGATTCCCTCGATCTCCTGGCCCGGGTGGGCATCCTGGCCGGAGCCCAGGGGATGCGGGTGGTGAACGCCGACTGCACGGTGGTGTGCGAGCGCCCGCGCCTGGCCGACCACACCGAGGAGATGGGCCGCCGGCTGGGCGCCGTGGTGGGGGCGCCGGTGAGTGTGAAGGCCACCCGGGCCGAGGGTCTCGGGTCACTGGGTCGTGTCGAGGGCATCGCCTGCCTGGCCGTGGTCCTGGTGACCGGGACCGTGGCGCCGGCCGGCCCCGCCGGTGGGCACCGGTGAGCCCGGCCTCGCCCGGCCGGCCCCGTCGGCCGGCCCGGCCCGGCCGACCGGAGCGTTCCGGTCGGCCGGGGAGCGGGGCGAGGGCCGGGTCCGGGCGCGGGCGGGCCGATGTCCCGGGACGGACCGGACGGGGTGCGGGGCGCGAGCGCAACGGGTTGGGCGGTGACCAGGTCGAGGGCCGGCGCGCCGTCCGGGAGTTGCTGGCCGCCGGGCACCGGCCGGTCCACGAGGTGTGGATGGCCGAGGACCTCGACCCCTCACCCGTCCTCGACGAGATCGAGCGCCTCGCCGCCCGGCGCCACGCGCGCCTCCAGGTCGTTCCCCGACGCCGACTCGAGGCCGCGGCGCGCACCGACGCGCCGCAGGGGGTCATGGCCCGGGCCGGATCGCTGCCGGAGACCGACCTCGATGATCTGTGCCGGACGCGCCGCGGTGCGGCGCCGTTCCTGGTCGTCTTCGACGGCGTCACCGACCCGCACAACCTGGGGTCACTGTTGCGCAGCGCCGAGTGCGCCGGCGTCACAGGCGTCGTGGTCCCGCGGCACCGCGCCGCGCATGTCACGCCGACGGTCACGAAGGTGGCGGCCGGTGCCATCGAGCATCTGGACATGGCCCTGGTGCCGGGCATCCCCAACGCGCTCCAGCGGATAACCCAGGCGGGCGTCACCACCATCGGTCTCGACGCGTCGGCGCCGATGTCATTGTTCGCCCTCTCGGAGGGTCACGGTGGTGTCGACGTGACGGGACCTCTGGCTCTCGTGATCGGGGCCGAGGGGAAGGGTCTGGCCCCCCTCACCCGGCGGCGGTGCGCGGTGCTGGTGTCCATTCCCCAGCACGGGACCATCGAGTCGCTGAACGTCGCCTCCGCCGGGGCCGTTGCCTTCTTCGCCCTGGCGCGCACCCGCGCCGGGCGCGCCGACGGCCCGGTGGCGGCCGGCGGCCGGTCGACGAACGACACCGTGGCGCCATGATGAAGAGCCGGTGGTGGGAGTCGAACCCACGACCTGACGATTACAAATCGCCTGCGCTGCCACTGCGCCACACCGGCGTGGCCGTCCACGCTACTGCCGCGCCGACTGCCCCGGACCCGGGGACCCGGGGGCACGCGTGGCTGGTGGGACACGGTGGCGGGAGGCCACGGAGGGGGATCCTTGCTTCGCGCCTGGCGCATTGGCAGGCTGGGCGGACGATGGCATTGAACGACAGGGACAGGCAGATTCTCGACTTCGAAGAATCGTGGTGGACCCGGCCCGAGAAGAAGTCGGTCGCCATCCGCAAGCGCATCGGGATCTCACCGGCGCAGTACTACCGTCAGCTCGGCGAGCTCGTCGACAGCGGGACCGCGCTCGAGCACTTCCCCCTCCTCGTCCGGCGTCTGCGTCGCCGTCGACTCGAGCGTCGACGCGGGCGCTACGAGACCGCTCCCGAACGACAGCACCCGCGGCGATGAGCGCGGCGTCCCGGAGCGGGAACGGTTCCGCCGACCACGGAGCGGGTGGATCCTTCGAGCCACCCGACCGGGCCCGCTCGGGGCGCGGCCTGGCCATCGTCATCGTGGCCGTGGTGATCGGTGTCCTGCTCCTCCCGTCGGCCACCCGGGCGCCACTGGCCGCCAGCGCCAGCACCGGCGCCTCGTCGGGAACGGGCTCCTCCGCCGGTCGGACGCACTCGCACGGCGCCGGTCACTCGACGTCGACGACGACGTCCACGTCCACCACGGTGCCCGTCGCCAGCATCCACGTCCTGGTGGCCAACGCCACGGCGACCAACGGGGTGGCCGGATCCGTCACCCGATTTCTGGCCTCCAAGGGTTTCAGCACCCTGACGGCGACGAACGCCCTTCTCAAGGTCACCGCCTCGGAGATCTACACCGTCGGGGGGGCCACCGCCGACGTGCGCGCCGTCGTGGCCGCCCTCAGCCTGCCCGCCTCCAGCATCGAGCCGGCGGCGTCGGCCGCTCCGGTGGCCAGTACCACCGGTGCCAATGTCGTCGTGATCGTGGGTCCCGACCTGGCCACGCGCTTCAACCCCGCCACGACGACCACAGCCGCCACCGGCTGACCGGCCCCCGCCCTCTCCGACCTCGTCATGGACGACCTCGCGTCGTTCGGTCCCCTGGCGGCACTTCTGCGGGAGCCGTCCACCACGGCCGTCCTCACCGACTTCGACGGGACCCTGTCGCCCATCGTCGCTGATCCCGAGGAGGCCCGGGCCCTGCCCGCCGCGCCCGGCGTCCTGGCCCGGCTGGCCGAACACTTCGCCGTCGTCGCCGTGGTGTCGGGCCGACCGGTGGCCTTTCTGGCCCGGGCCCTCTCCGGCGCCGGGCCCGACGTCCGGCTGTTCGGCGTCTACGGACTCGAGTGGTGGGAGGGCGGTGAGGTCCACGTGGCGCCCGAGGCCGAGCCCTGGGTGGAACGGGCGGGCCAGGTGGTGGCGGCCGCCCGTCGCCAGGCTCCGGCCGGCGTGGGGGTGGAGGGCAAAGGGGCGGCCCTGGCCATCCACTGGCGCCGGGCCCCCGGTGCGGGGGGATGGGCGCAGGAGTTCGCCCGGGACTGGGCCCGGCGGACGGGTCTGGTCCTGCAGCCGGGGCGCCGGGCCCTCGAGCTCCGGCCGCCGCTGCCCATCGACAAGGGTCAGGTGGTGGAACGGGTGGCCGGTGGATGTACCGCCGCCTGCTTCGCCGGCGACGACGCCGGCGACCTGTCGGCCTTCGCCGCCCTCGACCGGCTGGCCCGGCGGGGCCTCGGTGTGGTGCGCGTGGCGGTGGCCGACGAGGAGTCCCCACCGGAGCTGGTGGCCGCCGCCGACGTCGTGGTCGACGGCCCCTTCGAGGCCCTCGCCCTGCTCGATCGGTTGGCCGCCGCCGCCGCCGGGGCGGTTCCGGGAGGGCCCTGACTCAGGGCGCCGCCGCCGCCACCAGGTCGGCCAGCCAGTCGCCGGCCTGGCGTCGCTCCACCAGGGCCCGCAGGGACGCCGCCCGACGGGCGCGTTCGGGGGCCGGCATGGCCAGGGCCCGCTCGAGGACCACGGCGGTGTCGGCGACGTCGTAGGGATTCACGGCCAGGGCGGCGTCGCGCAGTTCCTCGAAGGCGCCGGCCTCGCGTGACAGCGCCAGCACCCCGTCGTTGTCGTTCACGAGGGGACCTTCCTTGGCCACCAGGTTGAGTCCGTCGCGCACCGGGTTCACGAGCAGGACGTCGTAGCGCGTGAGCGCCGCGAACGAGCGGTCGGGATCGTCGGCCACGTCGAGGACGATGGGACGCCAGTCGGGTGTCCCCCACGTCTCGTTCACCCGGGCCACGGCGTGCTCGACCTCGGTGGCGTAGGCGACGTACTCCGACAGCGACTCACGCGAGGCGTAGCCGAGGGCCAGCATCACGACCCGGCCCCGCCACTCCGGGTGGGTCTCGAGGAGTTCGTCGAAGGCCCAGAAGCCCCGCAGGAGGTTCTTCGACGGCTCCAGGCGGTCGACCCGCACCACCAGACGCCGGTCGCCGACGAGCTCGTCGATGTCGGCCCGGGCGGCTCGGCACGCCGCCGATGCCGCTCGTGCCCCCAGATGGGGCGGGTTGGGGCCGAGCGGCGAGACGAAGGTGGGACCGGGGTCGATCCCGGTGTCGGCGCAGCAGCCGCGGAAGGCCGCTTCCCAGCGCCCGGTGTGGAAGCCGCAGGCGGCCGCCGCCGCCATCCCCCGCAACAGCTCCCGGCCCGCCTCCGCCGGGAGGACCCGGAACAAGTTGGGGTCGGCGAAGGGGGTGTGCGAGAAATGGACCGTCCTCAGATCCGGCCGGGCCCGGGCCAGCATCTCGGGGACCAGGCACAGGTGGTAGTCCTGGACGAGAACGGTGGCGCCGTCGTTGGCCACCTCGGCCACGGCGCTGGCGAAGGCGGCGTTCACCGACCGGTAGGCGTCCCACGCCTCGGACCACAGGTGACCGGCCCGGGGCCGGCGCGCCAGGTCGAAGAGGTGGTGGTGGCAGAACCACAGCGTGGAGTTGGAGACCACGTCGTAGGCCATCCGGTAGGTGACGAGGTCGGGCCGGACGACCACCAGCTCCAGTCCGGGCAGGCTCATGAGCCCGGCGTCGGCCGCCTTGCGGTCGGCCTCCGACATGGCACAGGCCACCCAGGTGGCGCCGCTGCCCTCGAGGAGGGGCTGGAGGGCACCGGCCAGGCCGCCGGCAGAGTCGGCGGCGACCGGCCCGCCCGAGCCGTCGAGGACGAAGGAGAGCGGGCCCCGGTTGGAGGCGATGACCAGGTCCGCTCCGCCCATGGGGCGACCCTACCTGCGCCGGGACGTCCGGGGGGCCACGATGTGACCGATGGCCGACCCTCCGCGACCGCCCCTCGTCCTGGCCGCCCCCGACGCCTTCAAGGGGACGGCCACCGCCGCCGCCGTGGCCGCCGCCGTCACGGCCGGCGCCGCCGGCGCCGGGTGGGCGTCCGACGAATGCCCCCTCTCCGACGGCGGCGAGGGCTTCGCCGCCGTCGTGGCCGGCGCCGGGCCCGCCCACCACGGCGATCCGGGCCGGTGGATCGAGACGACGGTGACCGACCCCCTGGGCCGGCCCGTGGTGGCCCGGTGGTATCTCCGGTCCACCGAGGCCGTCATCGAGTCGGCGGCGGCATCGGGGCTGCCGCTGGCCGGCGGGCCCGCCGGGAACGATCCCGTCGCGGCCACCACCCGCGGCACCGGCGAGCTCATCGTCGCCGCCGTCTCGGCCGGTGCCCGGCGGGTCCTCGTCGGCGTGGGGGGGTCGGCCACCACCGACGGGGGTCTCGGTGCCGTCGAGGCGATCGACGAGGCCGGGGGACTCGACGGTGCCGAGATCATCGTGGCCTGCGACGTGAAGACCCTCTTCGTCGACGCCGCCGCGAGCTTCGGGCCCCAGAAAGGGGCCACGCCGGACCAGGTCCTCTTCCTGCGCCGCCGGCTCGAGGACCTGGCCGAGCGCTACCGCGCCCGCAGCGGCCTCGACGTGGCCTCCCTCCCGTCGGCCGGGGCCGCCGGGGGGTTGGGCGGAGGGTTGGCGGTCCTCGGAGCCCGGTTGGTCCCGGGCTTCGACGTGGTGGCCGAGGCCGTCGCCCTCGGGGACCGCCTGGCGCCGTCCGACCTGGTGGTCACCGGCGAGGGCCGGCTCGACGCGTCCTCGTGGGTGGGCAAGGTCGTGGGCGGCGTCCGGGACCGCACCCGTCGCGCCGGGATACCGCTGCTGGTGGTGGCCGGCGCCGTCGGTCCCGGCGGGACCGTCCGGGGCCTCGAGGTGGTGGACCTCTCCGGGCGCTACGGGGAGAAGAGGTCGTTCGCCGATCCCGCCGGGTGCGTGGCCGACGCCGTCACCGAGGCCCTGAACCACCTCTGAGGGCCCGGGTCAGGGCGGCGCGCAGGACGTCGGTCGCTTCGTGGCGGAGCTCGGCCAGCGGCCGGTTGCGGTGGATCCGGACCCCGAGGTCGACCTGGGCCACCGCCTCGATCCCGAAGCGGTCGGCCACGTCGATGAGCAGTCCCAGCTCGATCCCGTAGCCGGGGTCGAGGCCGGTCTTCTCGAGCACCGATCGGGGTGCCGCCGTCTCGCCGGCCAGGGGCTGACGGATGCCGGCCAGGCGGGGGAACAGCAGGTCGATGGCGGGCCGGGCCACCAGCTCGGTCACCCGGCCCCCGCCCGAGGTCCCCCCGTCGACCGGTCTGTCGTAGAAGCCCTTCACGAGGGCCACGTCGTCGTCGGTGAGGATCGGACCGAGGAGCCCGGTCACGAAGTGGGGGCCGAAGTTCTCGACGTCGGCGTCGAGGAAGACGAGCACGTCGCCGCGCGCCTCGGCCAGCGCCACCTGCAGCGCCTGGCCCTTCCCCCCGCCGGCGCCGCCGGCCGTCACCACCCGCGCCCCGGCGGCCCGGGCCGCCGGGGCCGTGCCGTCATCCGACCCGTCGTCGACGACCAGCACCTCGTCGACCAGGTCGACCCCTCCGCCAGCGGACATGAGGCTCCGGCGGATGGCGGCCACGATCGACCCGACGGTCCGTTCCTCGTCGCGGGCGGGCAGGCAGACCGAGACCGCCCGCCCGGCGCGCGCCCGGGCCAGGAGGGCGGTGTCGAAGTCGGAATGGTGGAAGGTCCGGCGTCCGGTGGTGCTCACCATCCGATCATCGCCGATCCCGTGCCATCCCGGCGACCAGGGCTCCATCGGGGTTCGTTGACGGCGGGGGGTCCCATCGTCCACCATGGAGGGACCATCAAGAGCGGCTGAGGGACGGGCCCTGTGACGCCGCGGCAACCAGCTTTCCCCGCTACGAGCGGGCGGGCCAGGTGCCAATGCCCGACCGATGAGGAGGATCCCGTGGATTACGTCACCGGGCTGCGCTGTCGGGAGTGCGCGCGCCCCTACCCGGCGGAGGCGCTGCACGTCTGCGACTACTGCTTCGGGCCCCTCGAGGTGGTCTACGACTACGAGGCCCTCCGAGGCGCCGTCACCCGTGAGCTGATCGCCTCGGGGCCCCAGACCATCTGGCGCTACGCCCCGCTGCTTCCGGTGGTCGACAACGCCCCCATCGATCTCGGGACCGGCTGCACCCCGCTCGTCCGGGCCGACCGCCTGGCCGCCGAGCTGGGCCTCGGCGAGCTCTGGATCAAGAACGACACCGCCAACCCCACCGGGTCCTTCAAGGACCGGGTCGTCTCGGTGGCCCTCACCAAGGCCCGGCAGCTCGGGTTCAAGGTGGCCGCCTGCGCCTCGACCGGCAACCTGGCCAACTCGGTGGCCGCCCACGCGGCGCGCGCCGGGATGGTCTCGGTGGTCTTCGTCCCCCACGACCTCGAGGTGGCCAAGATCGTCACCACCGCCGTCTACGGCGGCCATCTGGTGGCGGTGGAGGGGACCTACGACGACGTCAACCGGCTCTGCGCCGAGCTGACCTCGGAGCATCCGGCCTGGGCCTTCGTCAACGTCAACATCCGCACGTACTACGCCGAGGGCTCGAAGACCCTGGCCTTCGAGGTGGCCGAGCAGCTGGGCTGGACGGCGCCGGACCACGTGGTCGTCCCGGTGGCGTCGGGGAGCCAGCTGGTCAAGGTGGCCAGGGGCTTCAACGAGCTCTTCGAGGTGGGGCTGCTCGACGAGGCCCCCCACGTCCGGGTGTCGGGGGCCCAGGCTGCCGGCTGCTCGCCGGTGGCGACGGCCTTCGCCGAGAAGACCGACGCCATCCGCCCGGTCAAGCCCCACACCATCGCCAAGTCGCTGGCCATCGGCAACCCGGCCGACGGTTACTACGCGCTGAAGACGGTGCGTGACTCGGGCGGCGCCTTCGCCGCCGTCACCGACGAGGAGATCATCGACGGCATCCGTCTGTTGGCCCGCACCGAGGGCATCTTCGCCGAGACCGCCGGCGGCGTGACCATCGCCACCCTGGCCAAGCTGGCCGACGCCGGCATCGTCCGCTCCGACGAGCGGGTCGTGGCCTACGTGACGGGCCACGGGCTCAAGACGGTGGAGGCCCTGACCGCGACGGTCGGCCCCACGGCGACCATCGCCCCCACCCTGGAGGCCTTCGCCGCCGCCGTGAGCCTCGACTCCGATCTCGACAGGAGAGACCCGTGAGCGTCACCGTCCGCATCCCCGCCCAGCTCCGCACCCTGACGGGGGGCGCCGGCGAGGTCACCTTGTCGGGTTCGACGGTGGCGGAGGTCCTGAAGGACCTCGACGCCTCCCATCCCGGCTTCGCCGACCGCCTCTTCGACGACTCGGGCGGTCTGCGCCGGTTCGTGAACATCTTCCTGGCCGACGAGGACGTCCGCTTCCTCCAGGGCCTCGACACCCCGGTGACCGACGGCCAGACCCTCTCCATCGTCCCCGCCGTGGCCGGGGGCTGACGGCCGGACCCCCCGACGGAGGCTCCCGGGCCTGGGGTTCCGGATTCCGGGGCCCGCTCGGGGCTCGGCCCCATCGTGTTGCGCCCCCGCCCCCGGCGTGGTTTGCTGTTAGCACTCGAACAGGTAGAGTGCTAACAGAGGGCCCCACGGCCCCCCGGGTACCGCCACCGCGGCGCCCGGACCATGTCACCACGGAGGACACCACGCCATGCCCAAGCTGATCGCCTTCGACGAGGAAGCCCGCCGGGCCCTCGAGAACGGTATGAACAAGCTGGCCGACGCCGTACGCGTCACCCTCGGCCCGAAGGGCCGCAACGTCGTTCTCGAGAAGAAGTGGGGCGCCCCCACGATCACCAACGACGGGGTCTCGATCGCCAAGGAGATCGACCTGGAAGACCCGTGGGAGAAGGTCGGCGCCGAGCTCGTCAAAGAAGTGGCCAAGAAGACCGACGACGTCGCCGGTGACGGCACCACCACCGCCACCGTCCTGGCCTGGGCCATGGTGCACGAGGGCCTGCGCAACGTGGCCGCCGGCGCCAACCCGATGTCGCTCAAGCGTGGCATCGAGGCCGGAGTGGAGACGGCCGTGGCCTCGCTCAAGTCGATCTCCCGCGAGACCGAGTCGAAGTCCCAGATCTCCCAGGTGGCCGCCATCTCCTCGGCCGACGTCGAGATCGGCGAGATGATCGCCGAGGCCATCGACAAGGTGGGCAAGGACGGGGTCATCACGGTCGAGGAGTCCCAGACCTTCGGGATGGAGATGGACCTGGTGGAGGGGATGCGCTTCGACAAGGGCTACATCTCCCCCTACTTCGTCACCGATCCCGAGCGCATGGAGGCCGTGCTCGAGGACCCCCAGATCCTCTTCGTGGGCCAGAAGATCTCCGCCGTCCGCGACCTGCTGCCGGTGCTCGAGAAGGTCATGCAGACGGGCAAGCCCCTCGTGATCATCGCCGAGGACGTGGAGGGCGAGGCCCTGGCCACCCTGGTGGTCAACAAGATCCGCGGGACCTTCAAGAGCGTGGCCATCAAGGCTCCCGGTTTCGGCGAGCGCCGCAAGGCCATGCTCCAGGACATGGCCATCCTCACCGGCGGACAGGTCGTCACCGAAGAGGTCGGCCTCAAGCTCGAGAACATAGGGCTGGACCTGCTCGGCAAGGCCCGCAAGATCGTGGTCACCAAGGACGAGACGACCGTGGTCGAGGGTGCCGGCGACGAAGCCGACATCAAGGGCCGCATCAACCAGATCAAGGCCGAGATCGAGAACACCGACTCCGACTACGACCGTGAGAAGCTCCAGGAGCGTCTGGCCAAGCTCTCCGGCGGCGTCGCCGTGATCAAGGTGGGAGCCGCCACCGAGGTGGAGCTCAAGGAGAAGAAGCACCGGATCGAGGACGCCGTCTCGACGACCAAGGCCGCCATCGAAGAGGGTGTCGTCCCCGGCGGTGGCGTGGCTCTGATCCGGGCCCAGGCCCTGATCCTCGACCGCGCCGAGAAGCTCGAGGGCGACGAGGCCACGGGTTGCCGCCTGGTGGCCAAGGCGGTGGAGGAGCCCCTGAAGCAGATCGCCGTGAACGCCGGCCTCGAAGGCGGCGTGGTGGTCGAGAAGGTGCGGAACATGAAGAAGCCGGCCGAGGGCCTGAACGCCGCCACCGGCGTCTACGAGGACCTCTTCGCCTCCGGGGTCATCGACGCCGCCAAGGTGACGCGCTCGGCCCTTCAGAACGCCGCATCCATCGCCGCCCTCTTCCTCACCACCGAGGCGGTCATCGTGGACAAGCCCGAGAAGGACGCGGGGCCGGCCATGCCCGGCGGAGGCATGGACGACTTCTAAGAGCCGCGTCCGATGCCGCTCCGGACCGGGGCGTCGCCGACAGATCAAGACCGAGGGGCGCCCGCAGGGGCGCCCCTCGGTGGTTTCCGTACACTGGGCCCATGCTGAACCCTGGCCCATGCTGAACCCTGGCCCATGCTGAACCCTGGCCCATGCTGAACCCTGGCCCATGCTGAGCACCGGGCCCATGCCCACCACCAGCCCCCTGCCGACCACCGGGTCCGTGCCCACCACCGGGTCCGTGCCGACCACGCAGGGGCCGTCGTGAGCACCGGATCCGAAGGACGCAGCCCGTTGGCCCCGTCGGTCGGGCGCGCCGTGCTCCATCTCTTCTGCCGGGTGGGTCCGGCCCTCGAGCGTGAGGCCGTGGTCCGGGCCGTGAAGGACGCCCGTGCCGGCGGCGATCAGGTGGTGACCGTGGCCGTCCTCGGACACAAGGCCGATCTCGGGTTCATGGTCATCGGCGACGACCTCTGGCGGCTGCGCGACGTCCAGACCGCTCTCGCTTCGGCCGGACTCGAGGTGGTGGGGTCCTACGTCTCGCTCACCGAGCTGTCGGAGTACGCACCCGGCCTGCCCGAGGAGATGAAGCAGGCCCGGCTGTATCCGACGCTCCCGCCCGACGGGAAGGCGGCGTTCTGCTTCTATCCGATGTCCAAGCGCCGGACCTCGACGTTCAACTGGTACGCGTTGAGCTTCGATGAACGCGTCGAGCTCATGCGCGCCCACGGAACGGTGGGACGGCGGTACCACGGCCGCATCGTCCAATTGATAACGGGGTCCACCGGTCTCGACGACTGGGAGTGGGGTGTCACCTTGTTTGGGGTCCATCCCGACGACCTGAAGGCCTGTGTCTACGAGATGCGTTTCGACGAGGCCTCGGCCCGCTACGCCGAGTTCGGCCCGTTCTTCACCGGCATGGTGGACGAGATCGAGGTCGTCCTCGACAGCGTCGCCTCGCGGTGAGGCGCCGGTTCATGGCCAGCGAATCCGACAGACAGCTCGACACGGGGTCGCTCGGAACGGCCCAGATGGACACCGGCCAGATGGACACGGGCCAGATGGATCGGTTGCGGGCCGTGCTGGGGCGGCTGGAACGCGTGGTGGTGGCCTTCAGCGGCGGGGCGGACTCGGCCTTCCTGGCGCACGTGGCCTCCGACACCCTCGGGCCCGACAACGTCGCGTGCGTCACGGCGGTGTCCCCGTCGCTGGCGCCCGAGGAGCTCGACGACTGCCGGGACCTGGCGGCCGAGTGGGGGCTGCGGTGGCAGGAGGTCCGGACGCAGGAGATCGACGATCCCGCCTACCGTTCCAACGACGCCGATCGGTGCTACCACTGCAAGACGAGCCTGCTCGACGCCCTCACCCCTCTGGCCGAGGCGGAGGGGTCGACCGTGGTGCTCGGTGTGAACGTGGACGACCTCGGCGACCACCGACCGGGCCAGCGCGCGGCGGCCGAGCGCGGTGCGCTGTTCCCGCTGGTGGAGGCGGGGTACTCGAAGGCGGACGTCCGCCGGGCGTCGCGCGCTCTGGGTCTGCGCACGTGGGACAAGCCGGCGGCCGCCTGCCTGGCGTCGCGCGTCCCGTACGGCACCCCCGTCACGCTCGGCACCCTGACCACGGTGGCCACCGCCGAATCGGGGCTGCGGGCGCTCGGCTTCCGACAGGTCCGGGTGCGTCACTACGGCGACATGGCGCGGCTGGAGCTCGACGCCGACGAGATGGCGCGTGCCGTCGCCCGGCGCGTCGAGATCGTCGCCGCCGTCCGTCGGGCCGGGTACACCTACGTGACGCTCGACCTCGAAGGCTTCCGCTCGGGCAACCTCAACGCGGCCCTGGCGGAGGCCGATCACACACGCCGACCGGCGTCGACGAAAGGCCGCTCATGATCGACGTCCGGGTGAAGCTCACCTTTCCCGAGGAGCTGGTCCGTCAGCCGCTCATCGCCCGCCTGGTCCGCCGGTTCGACGTGGAGCCGAACATCCGCCGCGCCAACGTGGACGACCACGAAGGATGGATCGTCTGCGAGGTGGCCGGAGAGGCGGCCCAGATCGACGGTGCACTGGCATGGTTGCGCGACGAGGGAGTGCGGGTCGATCTCCTCGGCGACGTCGTCGAGAGCTGACCCGGTGGTGGGTGCCGGCGGCGGCGCCTCCGACCCCGGCCGGGTGCTGGCCGAGCTGGGTGCGTCGCTGTGCGCGCAGATCCTGGTGGTGGTGCCCGACTGGGTGGAGCGGGAGGTGCTCCGCATCCTCGGCGCCTGGATCGCCACCGACCCCTCGCCCGCTGTCGCCCGGAGCGCCGTACGGATCGACGCCCAGGAGGCCGGGCGCCGCGCCGCGGCGGACGTCGCCGGTCGTCTCCAGGCTCTGCTGTCGGCCGACGTGGATGCCCAGTCGATTACCCCCCTGGAGGTCATCCGTGCCGCCGTGGTTTATCCGACGGGAGTGCTCCTGCGGGCCGGGGTTCCCCCCGTCGTGCGGAGCTCCTTCGACGAATCCCGCTTCCCCGACGACGCCTACGCCCTCACCCCGGCCTCTCTCGGAGCCGTGGACCCGTCGCTGACCGCCCCGGCCCGGGAGTGGGGGGCGGCTAAGGCCATGGCCCACAAGGCCCGCCACCGACGACCCGGGGTCTGAGCGGCAGCCCGAGGACCATCGGACGTTCACCGAAAGTTCACCATCCGACAACCATCCGGTCGTTTTGAGTTCACTCAGGACCTCTAACGTCCGGCTCAGGAGGCCCTATGTGATGGAGGCCCTATGTGATGGAGGTCGATCTTCCGTGACTGGAGTTCGTGGAGTTCTTTCAGATCGCCGGTCGCTCTCCATCGGAGGACGGCGGATGCTCCTCGTGGCTTCGCTGGTCTGTGCCGTCGGATTGTCGGCATGTAGTTCGACCCCCAGCGCGACCCCCTCGACGACATCGGCGAAGGCCAAGACGCCGTCGTCCTCGTCCGATCCTTACGCACAGACCGATCTCCACGTGCCGGCGGGATCTCTGACCGGTGCCGGGTCCACTTTTGATCAGCCCTTCTTCACCAAGGCCTTTTACGTCTACAACCAAAACGACTCTGGAGTGACGGTCAACTACGCCTCGATCGGAAGTGGTGGCGGGATCGAGCAATTCCAGGCCAACACCGTCAACTTCGGTGCCTCCGATGTACCGATGTCGCCTCTGGACATCGCCAGCGCCAAGGGCGGCCAGGTCCTCCAGGTGCCGGTGGCCTTGGGAGGCGTGACCATTTCCTACAACCTCCCGGGCGTGGCATCGGGGCTCAAACTCACTTCCAAGGTGCTGGCGGACATCTTTCTCGGCAAGGTCAAGAATTGGAACAATTCCGAGATCAAGAGTCTGAACCCCGGGGTCAAGCTGCCCGCCAACCCGATTCAAACCGTCTACCGGTCCGATGGGAGTGGAACCACCTATATCTTCACGAACTATCTGAGTGCGGTGTCGACGGCATGGGCGTCGGGTCCAGGCACGGGGAAGTCGGTGAGCTGGCCCGTTGGTGTCGGACAGAAGGGCAACGAGGGCGTGGCCGGCTTCATCTCGACGACGCCGTACACGATCGGCTACGTGGAGCTCGCTTACGCCATTCAGAACAAGTTCACCTATGCCAAGATCGAGAATGCTGCGGGCCAGTTCGTCTCACCGTCGCTGGCCTCGGTGGCCGCCGACGCCGCCCAGAAGCCGGACATCACATCGGTGGACTATTCGATTGTCGACGAGCCGGGCGCAACCAGTTACCCGATCTCGGGTTACAGCTGGGCGCTCATCTACCAGCTGCAGAAGAATGCGACGACCGGGACGACCCTGGTGGACGTGCTCGACTGGCTGACCCATGCCGGGCAGTCACAGGCCGCCTCTCTCGATTACGTCCCGCTCCCGGCCAACATCCAACAGCTGGCTCGCACCACTCTGCTGCAGGTGACAGGCCCTGACGGCACGACGAAGCTCCTGACGACGTCGTAGACGTGACCAGTCTGGCCACGCTTCCGCCGCGCCCGGGCACCGGTGGGAGAATTCGCCGGCTTCTGGCCGTGTCCGACGGCGCTTACCGGGGGGCGCTCGGGACTGTGGCCGCGCTGTTCGTCGTCCTTTTGGTCGTCTTCGTCACGGCCCTGGTCGTCCAGGCGAGGCCGGCCTTCGCCCATTTCGGCTTCTCCTTCCTGACGAGCACGAAGTGGGATCCCGTCCACGTCCATTACGGGGTGCTGGTGTTCCTGGTGGGCACTCTCGAGACGACAGCCATCGCCTTGATGGTCGCCTTCCCCATCGGACTCGGCTGCGCCTTGGCGCTGGCCTTCGGAATCCCCGAGCGACTCCGGGTGATCCTCGGGCCCGCGGTCGAGTTGCTCGCCGCCGTACCGAGTGTCGTCTATGGCCTGTGGGGCCTGTTGGTCGTCGCCCCCTGGGTGCGGACCGTCATCGAGCCCGCCCTCGGCCACATCACAGGCGGTCACGAACCGTTCGGGGGCTCGCAAATCGGGGTCGGCCTACTGCTCGCCGGACTGATCCTTTCCATCATGATCCTCCCCACCATGGTGGCGATTTCCCGCGACGTCCTGTTGGCCGTGCCCGGGGTCGAGATCGAGGGTGCCTTCGCTCTCGGAGCAACGCGCTGGCAGGTGATGCGGCGCGTGGTGGTTCCGAGCGCCCGCGGGGGAATCCTGGGGGCGACCACGCTCGCCACCGGTCGGGCTATGGGCGAGACCATCGCTGTGACGATGGTCATCGGGAACACCGACCATTTCGCCCACTCCCTTTTCGGCACCACCCAGACCATGGCGTCGCTCATCGCCAATGAGTTCACCGAAGCGACCGAGCCCTTCCACCTGGCTGCCCTGATAGGGGTGGGATTGCTGCTGCTCGTGGTGGCGGTCGTCGTCAACCTCGCCGCCCGATTGCTCGTGCGATCGGTCGGTCGCCAGCGCGCCTTCGGGATCGGGGTTCTATGACCATCATGGCCGTTGATCCCGTGCTCGCCCGTCGGGCCGCCATCCAGCGGATTGCCGAAGCGACCGATCACAGGCGCCAGATGTTCTCGGGGCTGGCCCTTCTCGCCTGTCGGGCATGCCTCGTCATCACCCTGATCCCGCTGGTGGCCCTTCTGACCTACGTGGTGATCCGGGGGGCTTCGGCGTGGAGCTGGGCGTTCTTCTCGCACCTGCCGACGCCCGCAGGGGTCCCCGGCGGCGGTATCTGGAATGCGATCGTGGGATCGCTCATCATCGACGGGATGGCCGCAGCCGGAGCGATCCTGTTCGGGATCGCGGCGGGACTCTTCCTGGCTGAGTCGAGTGGGCGCATCGCCGGGACGTTGCGCCTCGCCACCGATGTGCTGGCGGGGGTGCCGTCGATCGTGGTAGCGATCTTCGCCTACGCGCTCCTCGTCGCTCACGGGATCCACCACTTCTCGGCCATAGCGGCGAGCTTCGCCATCGGGATCCTTATGCTTCCGGTGATCATGCGGGCGAGCGAGACCGCCATCAAAGGCGTGCCGACCGCGTTGTCGGAGGCCGGATTCGCTCTCGGCGCCCGCAAGGCCACCATCGCCCGAAAGGTCATCCTGCCTGCGGCGTTGCCCGGCCTCATAACGGGAGTGCTGCTGGCGGTGGCGCGGGGGGCAGGAGAAACGGCGCCATTGCTGTTGACCGCAGTCGGTAGTCAGTATTTCTCTGTCTCACCGACCAAACCGATCGCCGCGATCCCGCTGGTGATCTATCAAAACGGTATCCAGGCGTACCCGGACCTGGTGAAGATCGCCTGGGGAAGTGCCCTGTTCTTGGTGGTGGTGATTCTCGTGCTGGGGGTGGGCAGCAGGCTTCTCGCAGCACGACTGAGGAGAGTGCGACATGAGTGACCCGATGACGATCCCAAGCGCTTCGGCAGCATCGCCGTCGGTGGCCAAGAACGCCTCCGCTGGTGCGGTGATGACGTTGCGCGACGTCTCGGTGGCGTTCTCGGGCAAGGTGGCGGTGCGCAACGTGTCGTTCGACGTACCCATCAACCAGGTGACGGCACTCATCGGACCATCGGGCTCAGGCAAGACAACGTTGCTGCGATCGCTCAACCGGATGCACGACATGACGCGGGGTGCGGTCGTCACCGGTTCCATCAAGCTCGGGAGTCTCGATGTCTACGGACCGGCGATACGTCCCACATTGCTCCGGTCGCGGGTGGGAATGGTATTCCAGCGTCCGAACCCGTTCCCCACGATGAGCATCTACGACAACGCTGTGTCCGGCCTACGATTCAATGGGGTTCGCAGCAAGGCGTTGCTGGACGAGGCCGCCGAGTCCGCTCTCATCGCTGCCGCATTGTGGGACAGCGTCCGGGGCCGGCTCCGCGCCCACGCCAGTACGCTGTCAGGCGGCGAACAACAGCGCCTGTGTATCGCCCGGGCCCTCGCCGTTGAGCCGGAAGTTCTGCTCATGGACGAGCCGACATCATCGCTTGATCCCAGCGCCACCAAACGGATCGAGGAACTGATCGGAGAACTCAAGGACCGGGTGTCGATCGTCATAGTCACCCACAACATGCAACAAGCGGCGCGGGTGTCGGACACGTGCATCTTTCTGCTCATGGGCGAAGACCGAGCCGGCGAATTGGTCGAGGCCGCACCAACCTCGAAACTCTTCAACGCGCCGTCCGACCCACGAACAGACGACTACGTCAATGGCCGCTTCGGTTGACCGACGACGGCAGCGAGCTTGCGTGCCATAAGCATGTCGCAGCCGGTCAGGCTGCAAGAGCTGACCGGCGGAAGCGTGGACCAGGATCGACCCCGGCGGGCTGGCCGGCGACAAGGTGCCGGTCGTCCTGGCGGGCCGGGACCCGGGCACGGCGCTTGGGCGCTCCCGCAGCAGGCGGGGCCCGAGTCGGAGGCTTGAGTTTACCGAACGATCACCCATCGGATGCCTGTCGTTCGCGGATCGTTTACCTTCCCCCGTTACCTTGCGCGATGTGACTGACGGCTCATGTCCTTCGATGCGCCCTCCTGGTCTGTCGCCCTCCACCCGACGATCGATCACGGCGCCGTGATCGATCCGGCTATGGACATGGTGGCGGGTGCCGACGGACCCACCCGCATCCTCGTGGTGGAGGACGAGGAGTCCTACCGTGAGGCCCTGCAGGCCGGCCTGCGCAAGGAGGGGTTCGCCGTCGAGCTGGCCGCCGACGGCCTCGACGGACTGCGGCAGTTCGCCGCCCGTCCGCCCGACCTCGTTCTCCTCGACGTGCTCCTGCCCGGACTGTCGGGGACCGAGGTGTGCCGGCGGATGCGGGCCCTGGCCCCCGTTCCCGTCATCATGGTGACGGCCCTCGACGCCGAGGTGGACATCGTCCTCGGCCTCGAGCTGGGGGCGGCCGACTACGTGACCAAGCCGTACCGCTTCCGCGAGCTGGTGGCCCGGATCCAGGCGGTGCTGCGACGCGTCCAGCCACCGCCCGCCCCGAGGCGGTCGATGATCGAGACGGGCCCGGCCGTGGAGATCGTGGTGGCCGGACCGTTGCGGATCGACTTCGCCCGGCGCGAGGTGCGGGTCGGGGACGGGCGTCGTCCACCTGTCGCGGCGGGAGTTCGATCTGCTGTCGTTGCTGCTGTCCCCGCCCGGTCAGGTGCGGACCCGTGACGAACTGATCGACCGCCTGTGGTCGGGCCGTGATCTCACCGACACCCGGACGCTCGACACCCACATCCGCCGGCTGCGGGTGAAGCTCGAGCGCGATCCGGCCGATCCGCAGTTCCTGGTCACCGTGCGCGGGGTGGGGTTCCGTTTCGACGCCGACGGGCGCGGGACCCCGGACTACGACTGATCTCCCTGGCCGCTACGACGGAGTTCCCTCGCCGCGCCACATCGGCTGGCGGGGACGGTCGAAGAGGACGTCGAGGTGCTCGCCCCGGAGAGCGGCGAAGACGTGCGGTCCCCAACGCTCGGCACCGACCAGGGGTTGGGGGAGGTTGTCGGGAGAGAACCAGCCGACGTCGGCACATTCGAGCGGGTGGGCCCGCAGCTCGCCGCCGAGGGCCCGGCAGTGGAACACGAGGGAGTACAGCGGGACGCGGGTGAAGCCGAGTCGCAGTCCGTCGAGGACGGCGATGAGCCGGACGACCTCGGCCTCGATGCCCGTCTCCTCGAGGACCTCCTTCACCACCACCTCGGCGGCCGAGTAGCCGACGTCGGCCCATCCGGTGGGGTAGAGCCAGACGCCGGAGTCGGCCCGCTTCACGAGGAGGAGCTCGCCCTTTGTCGTTGCCCACCGCCGCGCCCACCGCCACCTTGGGGGTGACGTAGCCGGGGACCCCCTGTCCGACGGCGCGCATCCACTCCTCGACGAGATGGTCGGCGTCCTCGACACCGTCGGCCCCCGAGTCGGCGGCGACGGCGATGTCGGCGGCCACGCGCAGGACCTCCTCGAAGCGCTCCTTCTCGTAGAGGCTCTCGGTGAAGCCGAGGCCCGTCCGGGCGATGGCCGCTAGGCTCTCGCTCCACCGGAGTAGCTGCCGCGGGGAGATGGGGCTGATCCACGTAGGCACGCTACCGCAGGCGGCCCGGCGCCGAACCCCGGTGCGGCGTCTCCTGGGCCACAATGGAGAATGTCCGTGAACGCCGACTGCAGGCACTACATCATGCAGACGACGGCGCGCGCGCGACAAGCTCGAACGCTGCCGGGTCGACGCCAACGAGAACCTGCCCTTCGCCTGCCCCGACGGCTGTGTCTTCTACGAGCCCCGCAAGGTGTCGTCCGCCGGGTGGCACGTGGCCCCGCCGCCCGCCGGAGGAGCCGCCGCGGCACTGACGGGTGGGGCGTGGGAGCATCCCGTCATGGACGTCGCCGCGCTCGATGGCCGCCGGTCTCTACGACCCTGATGCGCCCACGGCGGCCGACCGGCTGGCGTTGCTCGAGTACCTCGTCGGGCGTGGGGCCACGGTGGCGGAGATGGTGGAGGCCGATGCCGACGGCGTGCTCTTCGCCCTCAGTGCCTATCTGGCCGCCTTCGCCCCCGTCGAACGGCTGCCCCTCTCCGACGTGGCGGCGCGGTCGGGGACGAGCGTCGACGGGATCCGCCGCTTGTTGCTGGCCGAGGGACTCCCCGTCGACGAGGCCACCCTCCTCCCCGCCTACGTCGTCGACGACGCCGCCGCCTTCCGAGATCGGGGCGTCGTTGTTCGGCGAGGAGGCGACCTTGGCGTTCACCCGCGTGATCGGGGCGTCGGTGGCCCGGATCGTGGATGCCGCCATCAGCCTCTTCTACGGCGAGATTCAGCGTGACGGCGCCGGCCGACGGCACCGAGCTCGAACGGGCGCGGGCCAACGCCCGGGCCGGCGCCGTGTTCGCCGTGCTCCCGTCGGTGATCACCCATCTTCTCGAGCAGTGCTTCCGCCTGAACAGCGTGCGCGCCGCATCGGCGCGGGGCGACGCCCTGGGCCAGACGGCGACCGTCGGCGTCGGCTTCGTCGACCTGGTCGACTCGACCGTGTGGGCGGCCCAGCTGAGCCTCAAGGACCATGCGCTGGCTCTGGCCCGATTCGAATCGGCGGCCTGGAACATCGCCACCGGGCACGGCGGACGGGTCGTCAAGTTGATCGGTGACGAGGCGATGATCGTCGCCTCGTCGGCCGAGACCGTCTGCCGGATCGCCGTGGAGCTGTGCGACACCGTGACGGCCGATCCCGCCCTCCCCGGGGCGCGGGCCGGCGTCGGGTACGGCGACGTCACGTGGCGCGGCGGTGACTATGTCGGACCGCTGGTCAACCTGGTGGCCCGCTCGGTCAAGGTGGCGACGGCCGGTTCCGTGGTCGTGACGGCGGAGGCGCGCCACCAGTTGGGCGCCGGGGGTCCGTGGCGCGTCACCGACATCGGGTCCCACGCGCTGCGCGGTATCGAGGAGCCGGTCCCGCTCTTCACTGTCGTCAGCGGGTGAGCATCCTCAACCGGTGAGGAGCGAGGCGAAGGCGGCCCAGACCTCGTCGGTGGCCCGGGCCGAGGCGGGGGAGAGGGCGCCGAGGCCCATGAAGCCGTGGACGAGACCGGGGAAGTCGAGAAGTCGGACCGGGACACCGGCGTCGTCGAGCGCCTCGGCATAGGCGCGGCCCTCGTCGCGGAGAGGATCGAACTCGGCCGTGGCCACCACGGCGGGAGGCAGGCCGGTCAGGTCGGCGAGCAGCGGGCTGGCCAGCGGGATCGGCGGGATCGTGGTCGCCGAGGTACTGGGCGGCGAACCAGCGGACGGCGGCCGCCGTGAGGAGGTAGCCCTCGCCGTTGGACACCGACGAGGGCCGGACCGTCGTGAAGTCGACGGCGGGGTAGACGAGGGCCTGGGCCCGGATGGCCGGGCCCCCGCGGCGCCGGGCCCGCAGGGTGACGGCGGCGGCCAGGTTGCCGCCGGCGCTGTCACCGGCCACCCCCAGGCGGCCGGGGTCGCCCCCGAGATCGCTGCCGTGGGCGGCCACCCAGGCGGTGGCGGCGTCGCAGTCGTCGACGGCGGCGGGGAAGCGGTGCTCGGGGGCGAGGCGGTAGCCGACGCTCACCACCACGGCCCCCGTGCGGCGGCTCAGGGTCCGGCACGTCCCGTCGTGGGTGTCGATGTCGCCGATCACCCACCCGCCCCCGTGGAAGTAGGCCACGAGTGGGGCGGGGCCGGCCCCCGGCGGGCGGTAGACGCGGACGGGGACCGGGCCGGCCGGTCCGGGGATCGAGCGGTCCTCGACGTCTTCCTCGGCACCGGCCGCGCCGGCAGAGTCGAGTGCCCCCAGGCTGGCCCGGAACAGGCGCCGGAAGGCGGCGGGGGTGAGCTCCGAGAAGTCGACGGGGCCGGCCGCCGTCATCTGGTCGACGATCGTCCGGGTGGCGGGTTCGAGCGGCACCTCGTGCCCTCAGGTCCCCGGTGGGTTGAAGCGGACCCAGTTCTGGTAGTGGTGGAGCGAGGCGTAACCCATGGACCGGTAGACGGGTTCACCCATGACTGACGCCTGGAGGGTGACGGCGGTTGCCCCCCGGGCGAACGAGGTGTTGGTCACGGCCGCCGTCACGGCCCGGCCGAGGCCCGCGCGCCGGGCCCCGTCGACCGTCCCCACCCAGTAGACGCCGGCGATCCCGTGGCTGAGGACGGTGAGGGCGGCGGCCACCGGTTCGGCACCGCGGTAGCCGACGACGGCGACGACGTGGAGGGCGTCGAGGACGCGCCGGGGGACGCTGAACAGCTCGGCCGGGGCCTCCACCGGCATGCCGTAGGTGCTGTAGGCGGCGGCGCAGACGGCGGCGAAGTCGGCCACGCCGTCGACGGTGGTGACCGACCGGATCCCGACACCGTCGGGATGGTTCTCGACGACGGGGGCCGTGCAGACCATCTCCGGCGCCGGCTCGCCGAAGGGCACCAGACCCGCCGTCTCACAGCCGCCACGGAGGTCGTCGTCGGCGGCGATGTCGCGGACCATGATCGTGTAGCCCCGCCGGCGGGCCCCGAAGAAGGCGTCGGCCCGCTCGACGAGGTCGGCCGGCGAAGCGGTGTCGTCGCCGCGGAAGGCGCAGTTGCACATCACCGGCAACCACGACCCGGTGGCGATGAGGACGAGGCCGTCGGACTCCTCGACCGCTCCGCCCACGCCCCAGCGGGCCTGCTCGCGCGAGAACTCGAGGAGGTTCAGGTGGCCGAGTTTTCCGAGGTCGCCGGACGTCCCGACGTCACCGGGCAGCCCGACGTCACCGGGCGCGGGCGACGGCACGGTCAGACGGCCTCACCGCTGGTGGCCTCGAGCTCGGTGGGGTCCGACACCGGCGGCCGGTCGGTCCCCGATCCGTGACCGCCGCGTTGCCAGAAGTCGAGGACTGTGTCGGCGTTCGCCCGTCCCGCGTCGATGAGGGCCTCGGTGCCGGAGAAGTCGTCGTAGCGGGAGACGGGATCCGAGTCGACCGAGAAGACGATCACCTCGACACCCGGCGGGAGCCGCTCGAGCTCGCGGGCGAACTTGGCGTGGACGGCGATGAAGAAGGCGGTGAGGACCGCTTCGACCGGTCGCCGGTAGCGGTGGGGCGTGTAGCGGAGGGGACCGCAGAGGAAGACGAAGACGCGTTCGGCCCCGTGGGCGATGGCCCGGCCGATGGGGACGTTGTCGACCACGCCGCCGTCGATGAAGGCTTCGGTGCCGATCTCGACGGGGGAGAAGGGCCGGGAGGGCGGCGGAGGCCAGGATGGCCTCGAGGGCCGGTCCGTAGGTGAACCACTGGGTCCGGCCGTCGGTGAGCGAGGTAGCCACCACCTCGAGATGGACGGGGGCGTCCTCGAACCGTTCGAAGGTCAGGCCCTCCTCGATGAGACGGCGCAGTCCGTCGTTGGCGTGGACGGCCTCCCGTTGGGAGAGGAACCGCCAGGTGGCGGGGATCCGGCTCTGGGGGAAGACGTCGGCGCTGGTGGCCCGGCGCCAGAGCTCGGCCATGCGCTCGACGCCGCCGGGGGTGGGGTCACCGGCGAACCCGGCCGCGTTGATGGCCCCCACGGACGCGCCGTAGACGTCGTCGGCCGTGATGCCGCGGGCCATGAGGGCCTGGAGCATCCCGACCTGGGCCGCCCCCCGGGCCCCGCCGCCGGCGAAGACGAAGGCCGTGCGCGGCCGTCGCCAGCGGGCGTTCAGGTGCCGGGGCCGGGTCCACCGGCGCCGGGGCCCCCCGGGCCCCGGGAAGACGCCACCGGGCAGGGCCACGGGGTGCATGGCGGACTCCACCCGCTGCTCCCGGAGGGTCGGATCGGTCATGGTCGGGGGGCCTCGTCCTGGCGCGACGACTCGGCCCGGGCGGCTCGGTCGCGGCGGACCCCCCAGCGCACGGCCGTCACGGCCAGGCCCACCATGGCCGCCACGAACAGGGCGAACACGACGACGAAGGCTGTGCTCATATCGTCATCGACCCTACGTCACACCCGTCGGGCAAGCTGGGTCGGTGCCCCGGACGCCCACCGTCGCCGACGCCTTCCGGCCACCGGAGGGCGCTGACCTCCTCGGTCGGCTGCGGGGGCCGGGGACGGGCCGGCCGGCGGTCGACCCGGGACTGGCGGGGGGGCTGCGGGACTGGCTGGAGGACGGGCTCGCCGGCGCGGTGGGCGGGGACGCGGCCGGGACCGGCCCCGTCCGGGTCACCAAGGAGACCCTCACCGGGGTGCTGATGTGCGAGGCCCATCTCGTGGCCCGGCGGACCGCACCCCGGGTCGTGACCGTGGAATTGGCCCGCGGGACCCTCGTCGACGCCCTGTTCCGCCAATGGGTGACGACGGGCCGCCTCGACGACCCCTGGTCCGATGCCCTGGGCGCCGTGGGGGTGGGGGACGACGGCGACGGGATCGCCGCCTTCGTCGCATCGCTCCCCGTCGAGCGCCGGGAGGCCCTGGCCGACGAGATCGCCGACCACGCCGCGGGCATCGTGGCCCGGTGGCCCGTGCCCAGCCCGACCTGGCTGCCGCGGACGCAGGAACGGGTGGTGGTGCCCCTGGTGGGGGGACGGGTCGTCATGAGCGGCGTCGTCGACCTGGCCTTCGGGGGACCGGCCGGTGAACGGGCGTCGGTCTGCGTGGTGGAGATCAAGTCGGGCCGCCGTCGCCTCGAGCACCGCGGCTGACCTCCACTTCTACGCCCTGCTGGAGACCTTGCGCAGCGGCGCGCCGCCGTTTCGGATCGCCACGTACTACACGCGGACGGGGGAGCTCGACGTCGAGCCCGTCACCGACGACGTCCTGGTGGGTGCCTTGCAACGCGTGTTGGCCGGCGCCGTCCGACTGTGCCGGTTGGCGGCGGGGACGGAACCGGAGCGGACACCGAACGCGCTGTGCGCCTGGTGCACGGCCCTGCCGCAGTGCGGCCCGGGTCGGGCCCGGGCCGGGACCGACGTGCCGCGGGTGGCCGGGGACTCCGACGACGACGACGATCTCGCCCTCGTCTCCACCGCCCTGGCCGGTGAGGGTGGCGACCCCGTCGACGAGGAGCCCGACCGATGACGGGGCCGGTCACCACCGGGTTGGCGCTGGCGCTGCCCCGGGCCGGCGCCCTGACCGATGCGGTCATGGCCCCGCCCACCGACGTCGTGCCGGCCGAGGCCCTGGCGGACCTGCGGGCGCAGGTGGCCGGCGACCTCGCCGCCGTGGTCGAGGCGATGGCCGAGGGCGAGCGACTGCGGTTCGACGCATTTCGTTTCGTTCTGGCCCGCCGCCATCCCGAACTGGCCGGCGGCGACGGCGGGCCCTTCGTCCCGTCCCCGGCGCGTTGCCGGCGGGCGGTGGGACTGAGCGCCGTGGCCCGTTGCCTCCGGGGCCGGTCGCCGACGCCGGCCTCGGCCGTGGCCGAGGTTCTGGCCGCCGGTGTCGAGGACGCCGCCGACGTCGGGGACCCCGCCGGCCGGCCGCCGTGGTGGGCCGCCTGGTACGGGGGCCTGCCGGCGGGCGGGCGGGCCATGGTCGAGGCCGAGGCGGTGACGTGGGCCACCCAGTTGTGGACGGCGCTCGAATGGGAACGGTTGGCGCAGGCGACGGTCGGGGGCGACGACTGGTGGGACTGCCCGCGGACGCGCCGGCTGACGCTGCGGGGACAGGCCGACGTGCGGGTCCGGCCCGGCGGGCGGCCCGTGCTGCTCGTGGTCGGCGGAGGTGTTCCGCCCCCGGACTGGCGGGGGTCGCTCGGGTTCCCCGCCCTGGTGGCCGCCCTGGCCGGCCGGGAGCGGTCGGTCCCGGCGCGGGTGGTCGGGCTGTGGCCGGCCAGCGGGCAGGTGCGGATCCTCCCCGTCGACAGCGGCGTCCTGACCGACACGGCGGCGGCGGTGGTCGACGCCGTGGCGGTGTGGGTCAGGCGGCGTGGCCGGCCGTCCAGGTGAGGATCTCCGCCAACGGCCAGGTGTTGACCACGCGGTCGGCCGGCGTGTCGGCCTCGACCGCCTGCCGGCAGCCGTTGGCGAGCCACTCGAGCTGACCGGGGGCGTGGGCGTCGGTGTCGATCGACACCAGACAACCGAGCTCGAGCGCCCGACGCAGGAGTGGTTCCGGCGGGTCTCGTCGTTCGGGACGGGAATTGATCTCGACGGCGGTACCGGTGCGGGCACAGGCGGCGAAGACGAGCTCGGCGTCGAACGTCGACGGGTTCCGTCCCCGGCCCACCAGCTTGCGGCCGGTGCAGTGTCCGAGGATGTCGGTGTGGGGTGACTCGATGGCCGCCGTCATGCGCTTCGTCATGGCCCGCTCCTCCATGGAGAGCTTCGAGTGGACGCTGGCCACCACCACGTCGAGACGGGCCAGAAGGGCCTCGTCCTGGTCGAGGGACCCGTCCTCCAAGATGTCGACCTCGATGCCGGTGAGGATCCGGAAGGGGGCCAGCGCCTCGTTCAGCTCGGCCACCACGTCGAGCTGTCGACGGAGTCGCTCCGGGTCGAGACCGTGGGCCACGGTGAGACGGGGGCTGTGGTCGGTGAGAGCCCAGTAGTCGTGTCCGAGATCGCGGCGCCGCCTCGGCCATCTCCCGGATGGGGCTGCCGCCGTCGGACCAGTCCGAGTGGCTGTGGCAGTCGCCGCGCAGACGTTGCGCGCAACGCCGCCGCCGCCCCCGCAGGCGGCGGTTCGGCGCGTCGGAGAAGTTCGGTGAGGTAGGCCGGGTCGTCGCCGGCGAGCGCCTCGGTCACCGCCGTGGCCGTGCTGTCGCCGATGCCCGGGGAGCGACGTCAGGCGACCCGAACGCGAGCCAGCTCCTCGACCCGGGAGGGCGGCTCGGCGGCGAGGGTGGTGGCGGCATTGCGGAAGGCCCGGACCTTGTAGGTGCCGGCCCCCTCGGCCTCGAGCAGGTAGGCGATGCGCCGGAGGGCGGCGACGGGGTCCACCGCCGCCAATGTACCGGGACGATCCGTGCCACCATCGATGGATGCCGGCCAAGGCCCCTTCCGTCGACGTCGAGGTGGACGGGCGCACGGTGACGGTGTCGAACCCGGACAAGGTCTTCTTCGCCACCCGGGGCGAGACCAAGCTCGACCTCGTCCGGTACTACCTGGCCGTCGGTCCGGGGGCGCTGCGCGGCGTGTACCACCGTCCCACCGTCCTGAAGCGCTTCCCCCACGGGGCCGAAGGCGACTTCTTCTACCAGAAGCGGGTCCCCGCCGGCCGGCCCCCCTGGATCGAGACGGTGACCGTCCACTTCCCCAGTGGCCGCAGCGCCGAGGAGATGTGCCCTGTCGACGTGGCCCACATCGCCTGGGCCGCCAACCTGGGATGTCTCGACCTGAACCCCTGGCCGGTGCGCCGCGACGACGTCGATCACCCCGACGAGCTCCGCGTCGATCTCGACCCGCAACCCGGCGTGGCGTACGAGGACGTGCGGCGGGTGGCCCTCGAGGCCCGGACCGTCCTCCTCGAGCACGGCCTCGACGGGTTCCCGAAGACGTCGGGGTCGCGCGGCATCCACGTGAACGTGCCCATCGAGCCCCGGTGGGACTTCACCGAGGTCCGCCGGGCCGCCCTGGCCCTGGCCCGGGCCGTGGAACGGCGGATGCCCGAGGTGGCCACGTCGGCGTGGTGGAAGGAGCAACGTGGTGAACGGGTGTTCATCGACTACAACCAGAACGCGCGGGACCGGACGGTGGCGTCGGCGTACTCCGTGCGCGCCAATCCCGAGGGCCGGGTGTCGTGCCCGCTCGAGTGGGACGAGGTCCCCGACGCCGAACCGGCCGACCTGACGCTGGCCACGGTGCCGGCCCGCTTCGCCGCCCGCGGCGACCCCGGCGCCGGGATCGACGACCGCCGCCACGACCTCGGGCTCCTGTTGGAGCTCGCCGCGCGCGACGAGGCCGAGGGCCTCGGCGACGCGCCGTGGCCCCCCCATTTCGCCAAGCAGCGCGGCGAACCGCGCCGGGTGGCCCCCGGACGGGCCCGTCACCGTCCCCCGACCGGGTGACGGGCGACGGTCACGCCCCGAAGACGGCGTCGAGCTCCTCGGGCACGACCACCTCGAGCTGGGCGTAGGTACAGGTCTCGGGACGGCGGTCCGGGCGCCAGCGCCGGAAGGTGGTGGCGTGGCGGAAGCGGTCCCGCTGCAGATTGTCGTAACCGACCTCGCAGACGAGGTCGGGCGCCAGCGGCTCCCAGCTCAGGTCCTTCTTGGCGTTCCATCGCGACGGCGCACCGGGGGTGCGTCCACCGGCCGGCTCCGGCGCCGCCCACGCCTCCCAGGGGTGGCCGGCCAGCGAGGGGCGGCGGTGGGCCTCGAGCTCGTCGACCAGCTCGCGTCGACGGGCCATGGTGAACGAGGCCGTGACCCCCACATGGTGCAGGACGCCGGTGTCGTCGAAGAGCCCGAGCAGGAGCGAGCCGACGACGGGACCCGACTTGTGCCAGCGGAAGCCGGCCACCACGCAGTCGGCCGTGCGCTCGTGCTTGACCTTCATCATCACCCGCTCGTCCTCGCGGTAGGTCTGGTCCAGCTTCTTGGCCACCACGCCGTCGAGGCCGGCGCCCTCGAAGCGGGCGAACCAGTCGCGCGCCACCTCCGGGTCGGTGGTGGCCGGGGTGAGGTGGACCGGGCGCCGGGCCGCCCGGAGGGCCTCCTCCAGCAGCGCCCGCCTCTGGCGGAAGGGAGCCGGACGCAGGTCGCGGTCGTCGAGAGCCAGCAGATCGAAGGCCACGAACGACGCCGGGGTGGTCCGGGCCAGCAGCTCGACACGGGAGGCGGCGGGATGGATGCGCTGGAGGAGGGCGTCGAAGTCGAGGCCCTTCCCGGTGGCGATGACGATCTCGCCGTCGACCACCGAACGCGCCGGCAGGGCACCGCGCAGGGGCTCGAGGAGCTCGGGGAAGTACCGGGTGAGGGGCCGTTCGTTGCGGCTCCCGAGCTCCACTTCGCCGCCGTCGCGGAAGACGATGCAACGGAACCCGTCCCACTTGGGCTCGTAGACGAGGTCGTCGGCCTCGGGAAGCTGGCGGGCCAGCTTGGCCAGCATGGGGGCGACGGGGGGCATCACGGGGAGGTCCATGGCTCCACGCTGCCACGCCGGTGCCCGGGCCGCCGGTTCACAACGAGGGCACAAAGCCCCGGTCCGGGCCTGGTGGGACGGCCCGGTCCGGTCGATGTCGCCAATGGACCACCGAGCCGGAGCAGCCCATGACCGTCAGTGCCACGCCCGCCGCAGCGCCGCCCGCCATCCTCGTGGCCGACGACGACGACGCCATCCGCGGGTCGGTGTCGGACATCCTGCGTCTGGCCGGCTACACGGTCACCGAGGCCGACGACGGGGACGTGGCCTTGACGCTGATGGGGACGGACCGTTTCGACGCCCTCGTCCTCGACAACCGGATGCCCCGGTTGGACGGGATGGCCGTGCTGGCGGCGGCCGAGAACCCCCCGCCGGCGGTCATCATGTCGGGGAACGACCTCGATCCCGGTCGGCGCAAGGACCTCGCCGTCCGGGGCATCGCCTATCTGCACAAGCCGGTCGAACCCGAGCACCTGCTCGACGCCGTGGCCACCGCTCTGGGCCGCCGGCGGCACTGGTAGTGCGGACACCGTCTCCGTTCCCCTGACGGCCCTGAACATTTCGGGCCCCCCGGGCGTAGGCACGTCGGAAACGGGGACCGGGAAGCTCCCGGGCGAGGAAGGACACGGTGGCAGTGGACACGGTGGTGCCGATGCGGGTGGGGCACGGACGAGCGGGTGGTGGGTGGAGGGCCGTGGCGGCCGTCGCCGCCGTGATGACCGTCGGGGGCTTGTTCGTCACATCGACGGCGTCGGCGCGGGTGGCTCCCAAGGCGGGCAAACCGACCACGGTGGTGAAGGAGGAGACCCGGACCGGCTTCGGCCTGATCCTGACGACCACGAAGAACCGGGCGCTCTACACCGACACCACCCCGCCGTGCACCGGGGGCTGCCTCGCCGTCTGGCCCCCGCTGCTCATGCCCAAGGGCAAGACCATGCCGGCCGGGGCGCCGGACCTGGGGACGGTGGCGTTCGGCAAGAGACTCCAGGTCACGTACAACGGAATGCCTCTGTACACCTTCACCTCGGACCACGGGAAGAGCGTGAACGGCAACGGGGTGAACGGCTTCGCCGTGGCGGAGGTGACCCCGCCCGCCTCGTAGCCGTGTCCGCCGTGTGACACTCTGTCGCCGGGTGGGCGACAGAGTGTCGGCGGGAAGGTGCGGGTGAAGACGTGGGGATGACGCGGCGGATCGGGGCTGTCGGCATGGTGTCGGTCGCCGTCGTGGCGGCGGCGGCGCTTCGCCCGACCACGGCCTCCGCCACCCCGCCGGGCCTCCCGGTGCTGGCGCCGTCGACGGTTCCGACCCCGGCAGTCACCGGTCCGATCACCGGGCCGGGGAGACCGTCCATCATCAGCACCTCGTTCGACCTGGCCGACGTGGGCTACCGGGAGGCCGAGTACTTCATCTCGGGGACGGCCTCGAGGTACGGCCTGAAGGGAACGGCACCGGCGGACGGGCGGTGGACCGTCACGCGGTGGACGACGGCGCGGTACAAGACGCGGTTGCTCGTGTACCGGCCGTCCGATCCCCGGAGGTTCAACGGGACCGTCGTCGTCGAGTGGCTCAACGAGAGCGCCGGCGCCGACACGGCCCCCGACTGGATCGGCGATCACACCCAGCTCATCCGGCAGGGCTTCGCCTGGGTCGGCGTCTCGGCCCAGGCTCTCGGCGTGAACGGCGGGACGGGAGTCCTCGGCGCGGGCGGTGCGGGGCTCAAGAAGACGAACCCGCCGCGGTACGGGACGCTCCGCCATCCCGGCGACGCCTACTCCTACGACATCTTCTCCCAGGCGGCCCAGGCCATCCGCCACCGGGGCCGCGTCTCGGTCCTCGGCGGGCTCCGACCGAAGGCGTTGATCGCCGACGGCGAGTCGCAGTCGGCCTTCTTCCTCACCACCTACATCGACGCCGTCGCCCCCCTCGCCCACGTCTTCAACGGCTACCTCGTCCACAGCCGGTGGGGCGGCGGGACGTCGCTGTCGGGATCGCTCGCCCTCGGCGCCCACGAACCGTTCCGGACCGACCTCGGTGTCCCCGTGCTGGCCTTCGAGACCGAGACCGACCTCGTGGCGGGGTACGCCGGCGACCGCCAGCCGGACAACAGATGGTTCCGGGACTGGGAGGTGGCGGGGACGTCCCATGCCGACGACTACCTGTCACTCATCGGAATGTCGGACGACGGGAGGTCGAACGTGGCCGGTGCCATCGTCACCGACGACACCCCGCTCACCATCATCGGGTGTACGGCGCCGCCCAATTCGGGCCCGCAGCACTGGGTGCTCGACGCCGCCATCTCGGCGCTCGACGGGTGGGTGAGGACGGGGACCGCCCCGCCGCACGGCGCCGCGCCTCGACCTGACCCCGGGCGCCAGTCCCACCATCCGGCGCGACGCCCTCGGCAACGCCCTGGGCGGGATCCGGACACCGGAGCTCGACGCCCCCATCGCCACCCTCACCGGGACGGCCGTCCCCGGGCAGTCCGAGACGTGCAGCCTGTTCGGCTCGACGACACCGTTCGACCGGGCCACCTTGACCTCGCTGTACCCGACCCACGCCGACTACGTGTCGAGTTTCGACGCCGCCACGCGGCGCGCCGTGAAGGCCGGCTTCATCCTCCCCGCCGACGCTTCGCAGATCGAGGCGGCGGCGGCCGCCTCGAGCGTGCCGTAGGCGGGGTGCTCCAGGAGGCGGGCGCCTCAGGGCTCGAAGCGGTAGAAGGGGTTCCAGAGCAAGAGCCCCGCTCCGTTCGAGAGAGCCGTGCCCTCGACGGTGCAGAGGACACCCTTGACGATGCCGGGGACGGGCCTCGGTCCGCCGAAGACGATGGTGATCGAGCCGGTGTCGTCGTCGAACCGGCAGATGTAGGCCGGCCACCTCCGCCAGCAGGAGGATTCGGTGTCGACGATCGTCCCCGTCACCACCACCCGGCGACGCGGTGCGATGTCGGCGATCCGGCGGGCGATCGGGCGCCCACCCCAGCTGTCGCCGGCGGTGGGTTCCCACCCGGTCACTTCAGTTTGGCCAGCGCTTCGTTCAATTGCAGGACGTCGATGTAGCTGCTGCCGAGGAAGCCCAGTTCCTCGCCGTTGGTCTCCCTGGCGATGAGGGCCCGGAGCGCCGACGGCGAGATACCGGTGGCGGCCGAGACCATGGGGATCTGGACGAGGGCGTCCTGCGGCGTGATGTCGGGGTCCAGGCCGCTGCCCGAGGTGGTGACGAGGTCAGGTGTGGGGTCGACGCCGCGCTTGTGCCAGTAGGCGACCAGAGCTTGGGTGTTCGCCAACAGGACCTTCGACCGGGGTCCGAGGTTGGTGGCGGCCGACTCGCCGCTCTTGCCGTTGGCTACCAGGGGGTTGTCGCCGTCGCCGCCCGCGTAGGGGCCGAGGTCGTCGGGGCGACCCTGGAAGACGCAGCTCCCGTCGGGATGTCCCGGGCATTTCGTGGCCGACCAGTTCTGTCCGATCAGGGTCGATCCGTTGGCGGTGATCGATCCGTCGGCCTGGTGCCGGAACAGGATCTGGGCGACACCGGTGCCGGCGAAGGCGTAGACGAAGCCAAAGAAGACCGTGAAGACCACGATCGAGATGACTGATCGGCGGAGGTGGGCGAGCATCAGATTCTCTCCATCAGTAGGCGTGGAGTGCGACGAGGACGAGGTCGATGAGCTTGATGAAGATGAACGGCACGATGACGCCACCCACCCCGTAGATCCAGACGTTGCGGCGCAGAATGGCGGCCGACGAGGCGGCGCGGAACTTCACGCCGCGCAGCGCCAGCGGGATGAGGGCCACGATGACCAGGGCGTTGAAGATCACGGCCGACAGCACCGCACTCTGGGGACTGTGCAGCTTCATGACGTTGAGCGCGTTCAAGGGTCCGGGGACTCCGGGTCGCGTGTAGAGGGTGGCGAACAGCGCCGGGATGATGGCGAAGTACTTGGCCACGTCGTTGGCGATGGAGAAGGTGGTGAGCGAACCCCGGGTGATGAGCAGCTGCTTGCCGATCTCGACGACGTCGATGAGCTTGGTCGGGTTGGAGTCGAGGTCGACCATGTTGCCGGCCTCCTTGGCCGCCGTCGTCCCCGTGTTCATGGCCACGCCCACGTCGGCCTGGGCCAGCGCCGGGGCGTCGTTGGTGCCGTCTCCGGTCATGGCGACGAGCTTGCCGCCCTCCTGCTCGGCCCGGATGAGGGCCATCTTCGCTTCCGGGGTGGCCTCGGCCAGGTAGTCGTCGACGCCGGCCTCCTGGGCGATGGCCGCGGCGGTGAGCGGGTTGTCGCCGGTGATCATCACGGTGCGGATGCCCATCTGGCGCATCTCGTCGAACTTCTCCTTGATGCCCTGCTTCACCACGTCCTTCAGCTCGATGACGCCGAGGATCTTCTGTCCGTCGGCCACCACCAGCGGCGTCGAGCCGGCCCGCGCGATGCGCTCGACGATGTCGTCGAGACCGTCGGGGATGGTCCCGCCCTGGTCGGTCACCCAGCGCTTGACCGAGTCGGCCGCCCCCTTGCGGATCTGGCGCCCGTCGGTGTCGAGACCCGACATGCGGGTCGTCGCCGAGAACGGCACGAACACGTGGCCGGCACCCAGGTCGCGCTCGCGGATGTTGAAGCGTTCCTTGGCCAGCACCACGATGGAGCGGCCTTCGGGCGTCTCGTCGGCCAGCGAGGCCAGCTGGGCGGCCTCGGCCAGCTCCTCCTCGTGGTAGCCGCCGGCCGGATAGAACGACGAGGCCATGCGGTTGCCGAGGGTGATGGTGCCCGTCTTGTCCAGCAGCAGCGTCTGGACGTCGCCGGCGGCCTCGACCGCCCGCCCGCTCATGGCCAGGACGTTGCGCTGGACGAGCCGGTCCATGCCGGCGATCCCGATGGCCGACAGCAGGGCCCCGATGGTGGTCGGGATCAGGCACACGAGAAGCGACACCAGGATGACCACCGACACCGTCGTGCCCGAGAAGTGGGCGAACGGCTGCAGGGACACCACCACCGGCAGGAAGACGATGGTGAGGACGGCGAGCAGGATGGTGAGGGCGATCTCGTTCGGGGTCTTCTGTCGGTTGGCCCCCTCCACCAGGTTGATCATCCGGTCGAGGAAGGTCTTGCCCCGTTCCGCGGTGATGCGCACGACGATGCGGTCGGACAGCACCCGTGTACCGCCGGTCACCGCCGACCGGTCCCCGCCCGATTCCCGGATGACGGGGGCCGACTCGCCCGTGATGGCCGACTCGTCCACCGACGCCACACCCTCGATGATCTCGCCGTCGGAGGGGATGGCGTCGCCCGCTTCGCACACCACGCAGTCGCCCTTGGCCAGGGCGGACGCCGCCACCCGCTTCTCGGTGCCGTCGGGGTTCACAAGGCGGGCCTCGGTCTCCGACCGCATCTTGCGCAGGGTGTCGGCCTGGGCCTTGCCTCGGCCCTCGGCCATGGCCTCGGCGAAGTTGGCGAACGTCACGGTGAGGAACAGCCAGATGGTGATGGACCAGTCGAAGATGCCCGGATGGGCGATGGACTCGATGAAGGTCACGATGGTCCCGATCAGGACCACGAACATGACCGGGTTCTTGATCTGGGCCCTGGGGTCGAACTTCTTGAAGGCGTCGACCACCGCATGGCGGAGGATCTCGCCGTCGAAGAGGCTGCGGGCCTCGGCCACGCCGTGAGGGGTGCCCGAGGGCACCGGCGGTTGCGGTTGTGTTGTCAGGGTCGTCATCAGAAGAACTTTCCGTGGCTGAGTTGTTCGACGATGGGGCCGAGGGCGACGGCCGGGAAGAAGGTGAGGCCGCCGATGATCACGATCACGCCGATGACCAGGCCGACGAACATGCCGTTGTCGGTCTTGAAGGTCCCGAGCGATTCCGGGACCACGTTCTTGGCCGCCAGCACGCCCCCCAACGCCAGGGCGGGGATCATGACGCCGAACCTGCCGATCAGCATGTCGATGGCGCCGATCACGTTGTAGAAGGCGGTGTTGCCGGTGAGGCCGGCCATGGCCGAGCCGTTGTTGTTGGCCTGCGAGGTGAGCCCGTAGAGGATCTCGGTGAATCCGTGGGGCCCGGAATTGAGCGGGCCGGCCCGCCCGGCGTGGATCGACACGGCGATGGCGGTGAGGACGAGCACGATGATCGGCATGACAAGCGCCCCGAGTCCGGCCAGCTTCACCTCCTTGGCCTGGATCTTCTTGCCTAAGTACTCGGGTGTTCGCCCGATCATCAAGCCGCCGATGAACACGGCGATCACGGCGTAGATGAGGATCGTGTACAGCCCGCTTCCCGTCCCCCCCGGCGTGACCTCGCCCAGCATCATGCCGGTGAGAGGGCCGAATCCGCCCATCGGGTTGTAGGAGTCGGTGGCGCTGTCGACGGCCCCGTCCGAGGTCTGCGTCATCGACACGTTGAACAAGGCGCTGCTCTCAGCGCCGAACCGGGCCTCCTTGCCCTCGGTGTTCCCCACCTTGGAATGGACACCGGCGGCGACGACGGCGGGGTTGTTCTGGTGCTCGGCGTAGCTGGTGAATCCCACCCACACCCCGAAGATGAGCACCATGGCCGCCAGCAGGGCGGCCCCGTGCTTGATGCTGCCCACCATCTTGCCGAAGGTGTACGTCAGAGCGAACGGGATGGAGAGGGTGAGCCAGACGTAGAGCAGGTTGGTGAGTGCCGTCGGGTTCTCGAAGGGGTGGGCCAGGTCGACGTCGAAGAACCCGCCGCCGTTGGTCCCGAGCTGCATGATGGAACCCATGAATCCGGCGGGGCCACGGGCGATGGTCTGGGTGACGCCGTTGAGTGAATCATGGATCGCGATCGGTCCGGCCAGGGTCTGCACGGCGCCGGCGCCCACGATGATGATGCCGGCGAGGAAGGCGATGGGGAGGAGGATGTAGAGCATGCAACGGGTGATGTCGACCCAGAAGTTGCCGATCGTGGGGAGAGTTCCGGCGAGAAGCCCCGGGCCATGGCGATGGCCACGGCGATGCCGACGGCCGCGCTCACGAACTGCTGCACGGTGAGCACGCCGATCTGGGAGAAGTACGACATGGTGGTCTCGCCGCCGTAGTTCTGCCAGTTCGTGTTGGTCAGGAACGAGACGGCCGTGTTGAAACTGAGCGCCGGCGGTACGGCGCCGAAGTGCTGCGGGTTGAGCGGCAGCGACCCTTGAATCCTGAGCAGCAGGTAGCCGACGCCGACGAACGCGGCCGAGAAGATCACCATCGAGCCGGCGTAGCGCTTCCAGGTCTGCTCGTGGTCGGGGCCGGTCCCGAGCAGCCGGTAGAACGGCCGCTCGGCCCACGCCAGGTAGTGGACACGACCGTCGAAGACGGCGGCCATGTACGAACCCAGGTACCGCCAGGTGATCCCCAGGGCGATGACCAGGATGACGATGGTCCAGAAGAAGCCCATCTAGAACCACTCAGGCTTGAACATGGCCACGCCGAGGAAGATGAACACGGCGATGGACACCGCCAGCAGGATGCCCTGGACGACGGTCATACCCGGTCCAGTGCCCAGATGAGGCCGAGCATGACGAGAACGAAGCCCGCCGCCCCGACGACGGAGAGAAAATCAGCCATGTCTGAGACCGTAAGGCGGGTCGCCGTGAACCGGTCGTGAACGATGACCGTCGACGCGTAAATGAAGCGTGAACGACCCGTGGAGGGGATCAGGTTTCGCATGACGGTCAGCCTCTGCCCACGACATGTCCCTCGACCAGAGCAGAAGGTCCCATTCGACGCCGCTGTCCTTAGCCGTCGACGACCGCTACGCTCGTGCGTCGGTCAAGGGAGGGTGCCCGTTGAAGGCAGCCGTCTACTACGAGACAGGTGGTCCCGAGGTCCTGCGCTACGAAGACGTGCCCGATCCGGTGATGGCCGGGCACGAGATGCTCGTCCGGGTCGAGGCGATCAGCATCGAGGGTGGCGACACCCTCAACCGCACCGGTGGGGAGATGTCCCGGGTGCCGCACATCGTCGGGTACCAGTGCGCCGGGACGGTCGTGGCCGTCGGCGACCAGATCACCCTCTTCGAGGAAGGGGACCGCGTCGTCACCGTCGGTCTCGACGGCTCGCACGCCGAGCTGCGGTCGGTGGCGGAGCCGTTCTGCTGGAAGATCCCCGACGGTCTGTCCACCGAGGAGGCCGCCTGCGTGCCCGTCCCCTTCGGGACGGCCGACGACTGTCTCTTCGAGTTCGGGCGGCTGCAGTCCGGGGAGACCGTTCTGATCCACGCCGGGGCCAGCGGCGTGGGTATCGCCGCCATCCAGTTGGCCAAGCGGGCCGGTGCCCGGGTCCTGGCCACGGCGTCGCGCGACGAGAAGCTGGAGCGGCTGCTGGAGCTCGGTCTCGACGAAGGCATCAACTACGCGTCGACCGACTTCGTCGAGGAGGTCCGCCGGCTCACCGACGGGCGCGGTGCCGACGTGGTCGTCGACTCCGTGGGGGGATCGACGCTGCAGGGAAGCATCCGCTGCCTGGCCTACCGGGGTCGGTGCGTCACCGTCGGCGACGCCGGTCGGCAGGGGACGGAGCAGATGGACATCTCCACCCTGCGACCGAACAACCAGTCCCTCACCGGGTACTTCCTCGGGGCCGAGCTGTTCCTGACCCCCCGGCCGCACGCCATGATCACCCGGCATCTCGACGACATCGCCGCCGGCCGGCTGCGCGTGGTCATCGACCGACGCTTCCCCCTGGCCGACGCCGCCGCCGCCCACGCCTACATCGAGAGCCGGCAGGCCTTCGGACGGGTCCTGCTCCTGCCCTAATCCCCGACCCGGCACAGGATCTCGCCGTGGAGCACGGCGAACCACCCGTCGGGATGCGCCGCCCACCGCCGCCAGGCGGCCGCCATCTGGTGGAGCTCGTGGTGGCCGACGAGGCCCAGCTCGACGGCCCGGAACCCGAGGGCCGACTGTGTCATCCGATCGGCCCAGAGGTCACCCCACCAGCGCCGGTCGTCGGGCTCGAAGAAGCACCACGCCGACGCCGTGGCCTGCACGTCGGCGAATCCCGCCGCCCGGGCCCACGCCACCAGGTGCCGGCCGCCGTCGGGCTCACCCCCGTTGTGGCGGGCCACCCGGCCGTAGATGTCGAGCCAGGCGTCGAGCCAGGGATCGGCGGGGTACCAGGTGAAGCCGCCGTAGTCGCCGTCGCGAGCCGCCACCAGGCCGTGGCGGCGGCAGACCCGGCCCATCTCGGCCAGGGCGCCGACCGGATCGGACAGGTGCTGGAGCATCTGATGGGCGTGGACGACGTCGAACGATCCGTCGGCGAAAATCGAGGTGATAGGTGTCGCCGACCGTGAAGCGGACATTGGCCGTGCCGCTCTCGGCGGCCGTGGTGCGGGCGACGCCGATCACCTCCTCGGCGTTGTCCACGCCCACCACGTGCCCCGGCCCGATGCGTCGGGCCAGGTCCACGGTGATCGTTCCCGGCCCGCAGCCGACGTCGAGGATGTCCATGCCCGGATCGCAGCCAGGCAAGGAGGTAGGCGGCCGAATTCTCGGCCGTCCGCCAGCGGTGCGACCGCAGGACGCTCTCGTGGTGACCGTGGGTATAGCGGTGCGGGGAAACCATGGGGCCAGCATGCGCCCCCCGGCACTCATTAGCAAAGTGATTTATCAATAGTTTGATATAAGATAAATGGATGTCACGACCGGAGCAGCTGCGGACCTTCGTCGCCGTCTACCGGGCCCGGTCGGTCACCGACGGCGCCCGCGAGCGCCGGGTGTCCCAGCCCGCCGCCAGCCAGCAGCTGGCGGCGCTCGAGAGGGCGGTCGGGAGTCCGCTCTTCGTGCGCACGCCGCGCGGCGTCGAGCCCACCGGCCGGGCGGTGGCCCTGTACGCCGAGACGGCCTCGGCCCTGGACCAGCTCGAAACGGTCCTGGCCGGGCTCGAGGACGTGCCGTCGGGCGTGTCGACGGCGCCGCTGCGCCTCGGATCGACGGCCGAGTTCTTCTCGTCCCTTGTCCTGCCCCGGATCGGGGCCACCGATCTGGCCGTGGTGGCCAGCTTCGGCGAAGACGCCGAGCTGCTCCCCCAGCTCGAGCGCGGCGAGCTCGACGTGGCCGTGATGAGCTCGGTCCCGGGGCGCCGGTCGTTCGATGCCGTCCCGGTCGGGCAGAAGCGCTTCGTCCTCGTCGGCTCGCCGCGGCTGGTGCCGGATTCACCGTTCGCCTCGCTGACGGCCCTGGGTGACTGGCTCGTCGGACAGTCGTGGGCGGCGTACAGCCTGGAGCTGCCGATCACCCGGCGGTTCTGGCAGACGCATCTCCGTCGGCCCTTCTCGGCCCGGCTGCGGCTGGTGGCACCGGACCTCCGGGCCGTGACCGGTGCCGTCGAGCGCGGGATCGGGTGCAGCATCCTCCCCCGGTTCGTTTGTGCCCGCGCCCTCGAGGAACACAGAATCGTCGAGGTGCACCCCGTCTCCGACCTGATCCCGGGCGAGCCGTGGTTCGTCTGCTTCCGGACGGGGGACAGGGCGCGTCGTGGTGTGGCCGAATTCGTCGGGCTCTTCGACCGATGACGACCTATGTGGCCATGCTCCGCGGTATCAACGTGAGCGGCCGGAACACGTTGACCATGGAGGACCTGCGAGCCCTCGTCAGTGCTGTCGGGGGCACCGACGTCCGGACCTACATCCAGAGCGGCAACGCCGTGTTCGTGAGCCGCCGGTCGCCGTCGGCGATCGTCGGTTCGCTCGAGAGCGGGCTCGAGAGTGCCCTCGGGACCAGGGTCCCGGTCCTGGTGCGGACGAAGGACGAGCTCGAGGCGATCATCGACACGAATCCCTTCGTCCATCGCGGGGAGGACCCGAGGTTCCTCCACGTGACCTTCATGGGCGCCCTCCCCCCGCCCGACTCGGTGACGTCGGTCCAGATGAAGCCGGTCGAGGCCGACGAGCTTCAGCTGATCGGCCGCGAGGTCTACCTGCTCTGCCCGAACGGCTACGGGACGACGAAGCTCACCAATTCGTTCTTCGAGAAGAGACTGGGGTCGGCCGCCACCACGCGGAACTGGAAGACGGTGACCAAGCTCGCCGACCTGGCCTCGGGGTGAGGCTACCGGTGGACGCCGTCACCGAAAGCGCAACGGTCACTTCCAGCGGAAGTCTAGGCAGGGGCTCTGGCCTGGGACTTCTCTCCTGCGTGTCAACGAACTGTCATATACTGGCTAGCGGACCCAGCTCAGGAGACATCGGATGGCACGCACGGCCGGTCAGATCGGTTCTATCACCGAGATCAAGCGTGGACGGCAATACCGGCTCAGGGTCACGACCGGCTACAACGAGGAAGGGCGGGTCCGGCAGGCATCGAAGACGATCTATGGGTCCAAGAGTGAGGCGAACCGCGCTTTGTCGGACTTCGTCTCTGAGGTCGGCCTACCGACCAAGGCGGATGGTCCTGGCGGCGAGACGATGAACGCCTACCTCGACCGATGGATCGAGACATACGCCGGTCGGGATCGTTCGCCAGTGACGGTCCAGAACTACACCAGCACCGTCAACCATCATCTGAAGCCGGTTCTGGGTCGGCACCGGTTGAAGAACCTCACGGCTCAACACGTCAGCGATCTCGACGCCCGCCTTCGGAAGAGCGGACGGAGCCATGGCACCCGGCGACAGGTCCGGGTGGTCCTGTCGGCTGCTCTCACGCAAGCCGTGGACGACAAGCTGGTGTCCGTGAACGTCGCTCGCACCGCCAGCAAGGCGAACAGCGTCAACTATGAGCATGTACTGCCCAACATCCCGACGACCAAGCAAGTCAAGCGGATCATCAGAGGCGGCTACGAGATCTCCGACCTAGTCGGAGACATCCTGACGGTAACTGCCGCGACCGGTGCTCGCAGGGCTGAGATCTGCGCTCTGAAGTTCAGAGACTGGGACATCAAGACGCACCAACTCATCATCAGAGGGAATATCAAGCAAGTAAATGGCTGGCAGCAAGGTACGACGAAGACCCGTAGGTCCATCAGAACCCTCCTGCTGGACGACGCGTGCGAGGAGGCTCTCTACAACCGTGTATCGGATGCCAGGAACAATCTGGAGACGATGGGCAAGGACGAGTACCCCGACGACTGGTACATCTTTTCCCTTCCCTGGAATGCCGGTGCTGTGCCATACAAGCCAGGGAATCTGACCAAGCGATTCAGGGATGCGTGCGTGAAGGCTGGAGTCAATGACGGGTACGTCTTGCACGCCCTTCGCCACTGGAACGCCACCGAAATGCTCGGTGCCGGTATACCGGTCCATGTGGTAGCCACGCGTCTGGGCGATGATCCGGCGATGGTGATGCGGACGTACGCCCATTACATCCCGACCAAGGATGCGGAGGCGGCCGCCATGGTCGGCGCACTGCTCAGGGGACGGTCCTAGTGCGTTCTGAGGAATCGGGCCCCCTCGGTACCTGAACGGTATTTCGGAGCCCTCCAGGGCCCGTAGGAACCTCGTAGAGGCAACACAGCGAGTCCCCGGTCCGACGTGAGGAGCAAGAAACTTGAGCCGGGATGGAACCAATCGCCGACACTGCGTGTCATGTAAGCATGGAGAGGCTCGCCGAGGAGGACGCCGTGCAGGTGGTGCCCGGTTCCGTGCCGTCGCCCGATCTCGCCTCTCTCTACCGCCGCCAACGACCGGCGATGGTGCGGTTGGCTCGTCTGCTCACCAGATCAGAGGGCATCGCCGAGGAAGTGGTTCAAGAGGCATTCCTCCAGATGCATCTTCGTCGGGAGCCACCCGAGAACCCTGAGGCCTATCTGCGGACGACCGTCGCCAACCTGTCTCGGAACTACACACGACGGCTCAGGCTTGAACAGCGTGGGTCATCGCAGGAGCGGGTCAGCTTCAACGACCCTGAGATTGACGAAACCTGGGCCATCCTCTGCCGACTGCCGTTCCGTCAGCGTGCCGTCATTGCACTTCGTTTCTACGAGGACTTTTCAGAGGCTGAGATCGCCCGGGTGCTCGGGTGTCGGCCGGGGACCGTCAAGTCGAGCCTGCATCGTGGACTCTCAAAGCTCCGAGAGGAGATGTCATGAATGATCTTGATCTCAAAGAGCAACGACTGCGCCGTACCTTGAAGGCCGTCGCTGAGCGAGTGCCCGTCCCTCCTGGCGATGAGATGCTCTGGACCCGGACTCCGGCTCCCGGGCCACACGGCACCCGACGTCTCCTTGTCGGTGTCGTCGCCGGTGTGCTCATCATCGCCGCTGTGGTTGTGGCGGTCACCTACGGTCCTCGTAGTTCTCCGGAACCTGGAGCGGGAGCCCTCGGGAGCGAAGCGAGCACTTCCGTTGTGGGTAGCTACGCAATGACGTACTTGGAACCCAGAACCTCACGGGACGCGGGCGGAGGATCAATCAAGCACTACTTCGTCAACTTTGATACTGGTCCGATACGCCTCACCATGGAGGCGAATGGAACCTTCATCGTGCCCGGCTACGTCCTCGTTGGCACTCGGAATAACGGCACCTGGAAGCAATCGAAAGGGACGGTTACCTTGACGTTCGCCTTTCCGCCGGGTGGCAGCCATGTGAGTCTGGTGCAGACGATCCGACAATTGGGAGCGAATCTCGGCTCCCGGTCGAAGCCTGGGGTTGTCTTGTCGAACGGCAAGCAGATTGAGAAGTGGTATGCCGTTCGGAATGTCGGACGTTCGCACTACGAAGCGGCCAAGGCACAGTGGATGGGCGATGCCTTGGTTAGCGCCACCGGAAGCCAGGGCGCGCAGCTCCAGCTTGCCGTGACCGACCTCAAGACCGGGGAGGTGTCCGATAGTGGAAATACGTCCGGCTACGGCAAGGGGATCGCCGCCATCAAGACGTTTGAGTCCATGCCGATAACTGACGTAACCCCAGTCATTGATGCCCAAGAGAACGCCCAGATCGCCACGATCAACAGGTTCTTTGGATTGCCTCCGAGCCCGTGGCCGGGGGAATGTGATTCCTCCGGGCCCGGCAAGCGGGCGGCGACCGCCGAGTGGGAGAAGGAGCCCATACAAAGCCTCGCGGGGGTGGCCGTGGGACCGTTGAAGAAGGCGGTGACGGATCTGAGACGGGGACGCACGAAAGACAGAGGCGACACGTCGTGCTACCCGGCCGCGATCGTTGATCTCCAGAGCCTGGAATCAGCGACGAGAGCGGAGATGACCAAGAACATTCCGTTCGGCTATCAGATCGGATACCTCAATCTGTTCTTTCAGGCCCGTCAGTACGTCTTGGGAGGTCCTGACAACGTACTCGTAGGATGACAAGTGGGGGCATGGAACAACTGTTCCCAACCATCGGGGGGTCTGGTGATCAGACACGGGTACCGCAAGTCCGATGGCGTATTCACGCATTTCAATCATAGAACTGAGGAATCGTCGCCCAGAATCCGTTGAGGGTATGGCGAGCCGTCTACCAGGAGTGTTATGCTTGCTTGAAGTAGAGTAACGGCGGGGGGCGCTAACAATGGCAAGCAAGCCGAAGGTGATCGGGTACGTGCGGGTGAGCACGGCAGAGCAGGTCGATGGGTTCGGGCTCGACGCCCAGCGGGCCTCGATCCGGAGCTACTGCCGCGACGAGGGACTGACACTGATTGAGATCCTCGGTGACGAAGGGATCAGCGGCTCCAACGGTCTGGATGATCGGCGCGGCTTGGCAGAAGCTCTGGCACGGATAGAGCGGGGCGAGGCGACTGCGCTGGTGGTCTACCGGCTCGACCGGTTGGCACGGGACCTGATCTTGCAGGAGACGATCCATGCACGTCTGGAGACACGCCGAGCGTCTGTGCTCTCCGTGTCGGAACCATCCGTGGGTGACGATGCCACGCGTACTCTGATCCGTCAGGTCATGGGCGTGTTCGCTCAGTACGAACGAACGGTGATCCGTGGCCGGATGATGGCCGGTAAGGCTGAGAAGAAGAAGCAAGGTGGATACGTGGGAGGGACGCCTGCCTACGGCTTCAGGGCTGTTGACGGGACGTTGGTGGCCGATGAGGATGAACGTGCCATGGTCAAGCTCATCACTGATCGACGCCGCGTAGGAGAGTCCTACCGCACGATTGCCATGGCTCTGGCTGAGGCTGGCCACACGACGCGTCGAGGAACCGTCTTCAATCCTGCTCAAATACGGGCGATTGCACTCCGGAACGGCGGCTGAGGAACTCACGTACGGGCGGGTCCCATCGCAGCAGTACGAACGCACTACTCATGTAGATCATCCGGGACATTGTTCCAGGGTGACCAGTCCGTTTAGCGTTCCATCCTGGCCAGTGGCGAGGCGTGTCTATGTCCTGGGCCATTACGGGCTATCGGCCGCGAGTGAGTTGAGTACGGCAGAGGCTTGGGCCTCGGTGAGTTCCTCGGGGTTCTGGACGAGGCGGTCGGTGATGTCTTCGATCTCCTGGGCCATGCGCGGCCACTCCCACTCACGGTCGTACTGAGCGGCGAATATGAGATGGCACTGGTCCTCGGTGGCACGGACAGCGTGGCGAACAATGGCCATAGCTGCCCTGTGACGGGGAGAGCCTGGGACTAGGCCTGTGCTTGAACTTGTGCTTGGGCTGCACATACCTTCGGACTTACGTCCTTCGGTACGTGCATGTACGTCTGGTAAACCTTCTTGCGTGTAGTTTGACGGTTTAGGTAATTTACTGTCGGCCTGCGCGTGCAATTCGACTGGCACGCCATTGGTAGGCGCGTCGATCTTCGTACCTCGGTGTTCTTCCAATTCAACGTGCAGGTCAATGGTATGCGCATCGAATCCGGTATCGCCTACCAGCAGGTGAGGGCGGTGACAGAAGTCGCCCTTGCCGTCAGCGACCATGTTCTTGCACCTCGCCCCGGCCTTCGTGAGCCCTTTGCACTGATGCGTCTTGGACCTGGCGGGTGGCGTCGTCCCACGGGCCCGGCGCGGCGGGTGCCGCTTGATCTCACGGCGCGGAGAGGGCTCGTTGTGCAGTCTTCGGTCTGGACGCTCTCGGAGTCGGTGCCCATTCCGGGTTGTAGTACGGACGGATCTCCAGACCTCCACCCCCGTAACGGTCGGCCAGGACGAGTCCCTCTCTGACGCACTGCTTCGTTCCGTCGATGGCTGACTTGTCGTTCAGACCTGGATAGCCGTACTCGACAATGCGTTTGATCGTGATCTTCTTCGATGGGTTGGGGTTCCCCCGTGCGAGCATCTGAACGATGCCGAAGACCACGATGGCGTTGGGCTTGAGGTTGAAGGCACTGAAGTTCCCACCGAAGACCTGTTGAGGAGTGACGCCGTAGCCCTCCCCACTGTTGAGCTTCTCGCTCTCTTCGTTCATCCCTGCCGGTCCTTGGAATAGCACTCCCGAGAGGGCCCCTACCTCTCCGACGGCCGCCATTCTATGGCGGCCCCGCGGCCAACCAAACGCTCGGAGCTTCGACCTTCGGTCGAGGGTTTCAGGCCAATTGGCGGCGAACTCTCAACCACCGCCGACCGCGGCGAACGGTGTCGTCAGTCGTTCCAAGTCGGTGTGAAGCCAGAGCGACAGAGGATCCAGAGCAACAGAGAATAGAGACATAGACATAGACGCATAGAGGACGCGTCAGCTAGTCAGAATGCGCCGTTACTTCGTCCACGCCCCAAGCGAAGTCGACTCCAGACACAGTTCCTACCAACCGCTCAGCAGCGACAGTGAGCATGTCCCATGCATTGTTGAGGAATAGACGCCTTCCGTCACTGAGACGATCACGTCGGCAGTCGGGCAAGATCCTCTTCGGGTCAGGCTACGGCCGCGGAAGTGTGATCTGGGTTGGGTCTGCTGGCCGCATTGACAGGAGGAGTCGTTGACGGACATCCCGGAACAGAGGCTTGGTGAGTCCTTCAGGTTTGTTGACGTCTCCATGCGCGGCACCAATCGGTGTGTCTGAGTTCGGGGAATGCTCGACGCCGAAACCCAATTGGGTGGCGTCCCCAGCGATTAGGGTGAATACGACCCGCTGATAGCCCGGAGCGCCACCGTAGGTAGCTACGTCGACGTGAGTGCCGCCACATTCCTCAAGGAGGTGGTCGCAGAACACTGACTCGGAGTCGTGCTGAAACGCAACAGCCAATTTCGTTGGAATCCATCCGCCTGTGTTGTCATCCGCATGGATGTACGAGGGGTCGTGGCGAACGGCACGCAACAGCACCGCGTCGCTCTCAATCGGACACGGCACGGCTACGAATCAGCAACGAACTGGCCGAGCAACTTGTAGACACGATCAAGGTGGTCGTTCAGCGGACCCTCATAGGAGTTGTTCGTGGCTCGCTCAAATGCCCAGACCGAACATTCCTGAGCAGGAGACACGTCAATTTCGATGTCCCATCCGCCTCGATGCCATGCGAACTCCACTCCGCCATCCGCGGTCGTACCCACTTGTGGTGCAGGAACGCGACGAGGAAGGACGTGATAGGCAATTTCACGAGCACGAGCGACCGCAGCATCGTCCACCGTAGGAAGCTCGGGATCGTTGGTTTGCTCCGTCATCAATTGGAGCCGACCTTCGACGTATTCCCTCCATCTTGGTATCAAGTCGGCAGGAATCATGTCGGTGGATTCGCTCACAGATTTGATCCCAGTAGTACCTGTCGTGAACACAACATCCAATGTCGAGATGGCTGCATCAATCCAATCGTTGACCTTTATGACGAGAGTTTCCGACGCGTCCGCGAAGAAACGTGGAAGTTCCCAGGCACAGCTTGTACGGAATGCTGAAACCGCATCAAGGACAAACTGATAATTCGCTTGCAGGTCTGAAGCTGATCCAGTGCGAACCTCAGCCATAGTTGTGCTCATTCGACAATCCCCCATTGTCGGTGGCTGATCTCAGTTGTTAGGTCAGTGAACGTTTGTACGACGACGTTTCTTCCAAGAGCTACCAAGTTTACCATTTCGTCTAAGGCGCTGAGTTGCGCCTTGAAGGTCAGAAGAAGCTGCGTCCCGCTTTGGGGAGGCGCTGTTGGCGATGGCCGCATTGCCTGGCCGCACATCACCGTCAATGTTCCGGGCTGGTCTGCTCCGACCGCGACTTCGTATTCCGCGTTCCACTGCTGTTGAGTTGGCGCATCCGATACTTCCGCCGACCTTGTCGCGGGCGTCGCAGCGGGAATGAAGAATTCTCGAGGGCAGGAGGTCCGTAATCCAGTTGATGTATGTGACTTCGATTCGCCTTGGCGAAAGAGTTCCCAACTCAAGACCCTCTGCGACACGCTCAAAGAGAGCGAGGTTCGCAGAGAAGCGTTCATAGAGTGGCTCAAAGCGTGGATATTCGTCACCACGTTTCCGCCAGTTACAGATGAAGCGGTCATTCTGTACCTGAATGATGCTGGAATCATCGTTGCTGATGAACCACGTCCGGAATCCAGCATTTGGCGGTATCCCTGTCGGTATGACGATAGGCAAGGTTCCCAGATCAAGAAGTGGTATCTGGTCCTGCGTCCGCGGGTAGTCCTCACGGATGTCATTCCAAAAGACGCCGAGGTGCGCCTGTGTAAATCCACGTAGAGGGGCGAACTCAATCCCGAGCACAACTTCGTCGACCGGCGGATGATCGAACTCGGGCAATCCTGCTGGGCGCGGCGGAAGTGTCACCATCGCACGATTGGGTCAGCGGGTCGCCCCATCCTGCTGGCCATCTGTCTCCTCCACTGGATCTTCTGGCACCCTTTGTCTGTCATCGACAAGGTCCGAATCGTGAGTGTAAAGGCTATCCCTGTGAGGTATCTGTGACCCCTCCGGCGACCGGAGTAGTGCCCTCGATGTGTCAATGTTGTGTCAATAAAATGCCGTGTATCTTCTGATTGGTTGGATGTTACGGTACATGAAGTACCAGGTGAGACGGCATATTTATCAGGTGATCGCATCGCCTCAGCCGTGCCGAGATGTTCAAGCCTCTGACCTGGGCCTATTGGAAAGTTCCAGCCTGGAATCCTACTTCCAGCGAAAATGGACGAACACCCGCCCGAAGTTGTTCGAGTCCTTCTCCACCCGGTGGTAGAGCGCCTTCATCTCCTTCGTGTCGAGGAACCGCAGGACCCGCTTCTTCAGCTGGCCCGATCCCTTCCCCGGGATGATCTCGACCAGGGTCGCCTTGGTGCGGACCGCCTCGTCGATGACATCACGGAGGGCCTGATCGATGTCGGTGCCACGGTTGTAGATCTCGTGCAGGTCGAGCTTGAGCTTCATGAGACTCCCCTCCGCCCGGTGTGGCCCCCCCGGTGTACATGGGGCCGGCTCCGGGTGCCAAGCTTGTCCCGTGGACGGAGGACCTGTGAGCCCGGTGGATTCGTCGTGCCCGCCCACCCCCGAACTGGTCGAATTCCTGACGTCCTTGGGGGCGACGCCCGAGAGGATCGCCGAAGCGGAGAAGCAATCGAATCTGATCGGGCTCGGGGCCGACCTCGTCTTCGCCGCCGCTGAAAGGCTGACGGCACGCGACGTGGCGGCCCGGTCGGGCGCCCCGGTCGATGCCGTGATGGGCATCTGGCGGGCTCTCGGGGTCGAGGTGCCGGGACCGGAGACGCCGATCTTCTCCACCGACGACGTGAGCCTCGTCCGCACGTTGACCGCCATCGATCTCTTCACCGACGCCGAGAGTGACGAGATCCTGCATGTCATCGGCAGCGCCCTGGCCCGTGTCGCCGATGCGGCGATCTCCTTCTACGTGCAGACGGTCGAGTCGAACCTGGCCGCCAGCGGAGCCGACACGCTGTCCATGGCCCAGAAGGGGGCGCGGGCGGCCAGGACGGCGCTCGACCTGGGGGATTCGCTGGGTGCCGTCTTCGCCCATCTCCTGCGTGACGGGGTCGACCGCCAACGCCGGGCGCAGGCCCATGTCAGCGACCGCGCCCTCTTCCGGGTGGCGGTGGGCTTCGTCGACCTGGTGGGTTTCACGCCGCTCTCGCACCGGATGGCCACTCGGGAGCTGAGCTCGTTCATCGGACAGTTCGAGAACCGGGCCTTCCGTCTCGCCGCCGAGCACGGCGGGCGCATCATCAAGCACATCGGTGACGAGGTGATGTTCGTGGCCATCGATCCCGTCGCCGGGTGCGAGCTGGCCCTGGCCCTGATGACGGAATTCCTCGCCGAGGGGATCCAGCCGCGCGGGGGCATCGCCTTCGGCGACGTGGTGGCCCGGCAGGGGGACTACTACGGGGAGGTGGTGAACCTGGCCTCCCGGCTGGCCGACCTGGCCATTCCCGGCGAGGTCCTGGCCGACGACAACGTCCGGATGGCGGCGCACGACAGTGCGCTCGTTTTCGAAGGAGCGGGACGGCGCCAGCTGAAGGGATTCGAGGAGCCCGTTCTCGCCTACAGCGTCCTTTCTCCTCCCCGGCCGGAGATACCTGCGGACGGGGGCGAAGCACCGGCGTGACCCTGGGGGGGGACCACGACCAGGCGACCCGTTCTTCGGTCCAGGCGCGGCGAAGGGGCCTGGCGAGCTTTGGGTGCGGGGGACACACCTGTCGCCAAGCCCCTTCGGCCGTGCGGTTCCCGGAGCCCCTCAGCTGCCGGTACTCGCAGCGTAGGAGGGGGCGGTGAACGCCATGGGTCCAGACGATGACAACTGTGTGAACGGGGCGTCTGTGTGAACGAAGCGTCCGACGGCGAATCGAGCTGGGGCCGGTCGACGGGCTCGGGGTAGGTTTGGCCCGTGGGTCGCTCGTGCCTGTCTCCGACGCTCAAGTCGACCTGGCGTCGTGACGGCTGGTGCCTGATCGAGGGGGCCATTCCACCGGCCGACCTGGCCGCCGCCCAGAGCGCGTTGGCGCTGCTGTTCCCGACCGCCGAAGAGATGGACAGTGGTGTCGACGACGAGAGAACCACAGCGTGGCGGACGTGGGACGCGGCGTGGCCGGAATTCCCGTTCAGGAGCAGCCGACTCAACAAGCTGGTCGTCCACGACGTTCTCATCGACCTGGCCACCGAGCTACTCGGGACAGAGGACGTCCGTCTGTACCTGGCCCTCGTGACGGCCAAGTACGCACACCAATCGTCCGGCTACAACCGGCTCCTGCACACCGACTATCCCAACCATTCGCTCGTGGTCCCACGGCACGCGGCCGGCTACGAGCATCTCGAGGCATTCATCTACCTGAACGACGTCTCTGCCCGCAACGGGGCGACGCGTCTGGTGTCGCGGACCAAGACGGCGGACATCCCGGTCGAGCGGCACACGCTGAACCTGGACGACTACGGCCATCTCTACGACGAGCCGGGTGAGGCGGCGGGGCCGGCGGGATCGGTGGTCGCCTACAGCGGCGACGTCTACCACCGCTCGGTGGACGTGACCGAGCCGGGACAAGCCCGGTTCATGCTCCACGTGGCCTACAAGCCCGCCCCTCTGGACTGGATGGGATACCAGGCCTGGCCGATCAAGGGGTACTCCCCGGAATGGCACAAATTCGTCAGCCAGGCGAGCCCGCGCCAGCTGGCCGTGCTCGGATTCCCCAAGCCGGGGGATCCGTACTGGACCGACGAGACCCTGGCCGGCGTGGCCGCTCGTTACCCTGGGCTGGACATGAGCCCCTGGCGCGACGGCGTCTGAGAGGAGCCCCATCGTGGATCGCGATCCGTTGCCCTGGATATCGGTACTCCGCAGTTCCCAGGACCGCCTGGCGGCCCTGGTCGAGCCGCTCGGCCCCGACCAGGTCGACGCGCCGTCCATGGCCGGCGAGTGGAGCGTGGCCCAGGTCCTCTCCCATCTGGGGAGCCAAGCCGAGATCTTCGGCGCCATCCTCGACGCCGCACTCGAACAGCGGCCACTACCCGGACCGGACGCCTTCCCTCCGGTCTGGGACGCATGGAACGCCCGGAGCGCGGTGGATCAGGTGGCCGACAGCGTGACGGCGAACGAGAGATTCGTTCGCCGGGTGGAGACGCTCTCCGATGCGCAGCTCGAGGGCCTCCGGTTCCCGATGTTCGGAATGGACCTCGACGTCGTCGGCTTCCTGCAGATGCGGGTGAGCGAGAATGCCGTGCACACCTGGGATGTCGCCGCCTCGCTCGATCCGACGGCGACGGTCGCCCCTGACGCCGTGGCGCTCCTGATCGACACCCTTCCCGAGCTGGCGCGCCGGGTGGGGAAGCCACAGGACACGCCCATCCGGATCCGGGTGGTCACCTCCGATCCCGCCCGCGATCTCACCCTCGCCGTCGACGACGGGGTGCGCATCGAGGGGTCGGACGGTGGATCCACCGACGGCGTGCTCCGGCTGCCGGCCGAGGGACTGGTCCGTCTCGTCTACGGGAGGCTCGACGACAAGCACACCCCCACGATCGAGCTCGACGCCGCCGGACTGACCCTCGACCGGCTCCGTTCGGTCTTTCCCGGACTCTGACCGGCGGCTTCCGACCACTGAGAGGTGTGATGCGATCTCGGTACAGGCGAGCTCTCCTCGGCTCCGGGTGTGCGGCGGCGCTCCTCGCCGCGTCGGCACCGGGAGCGGCGGCGGCGCCCGATGGCGCCGCGTCGGTGGCGGTCGTGGCCGGCACCGGTGTCGTGGGCAGCTCCGGCGATGGTGGGGTGTCGACGCGCGCCGAGCTGACCGCCCCGTCGGGGATCGCCGTCGACCAGGCGGGTGACGTGGCCGTCGCCGACACCGGCAACTGCCGGGTCGAGATGATCGCCGGCCGCTCCGGTCGCTATTTCGGAATCGCCATGATGGAGGGTCGCATCTACACCGTGGCGGGAACACGCTGTGGCGGCCGGAGGGCGGATCGAGCGACGCCGTCGGTCGGGGATCCGACCGGTGTCGCCTTCGACTCGGCGGGCGATCTGCTGATCGCCGACGGCACGGGGAACAGGATCCTCGATCTCCCGGCCGTCTCCGGTCGGGACTACGGGGTGCCGGTCAGGGCCGGGCACCTGACCCCGGTGGTGGGGACCGGGGTGGCCGGGACGCCGGCCAACGGGCGACCGGCCCGGGGATCGAGGCTCGACGACCCCGAGGGCATCGCCGTCGACGGATCGGGGAACCTCTACATCGCTGACACGGGCGCCTGCCAGGTCGACGAGGTTCCCGACGGCGACGGGACGCGGTCGGGTGCCACCCTCGACGCCGGGGACCTCTACGCCGTGGCCGGTACCGGCATCTGTGGCTACGGCGGGGACGGGGGCCGTGCCGTGGCGGCCCAGCTGTCGTCGCCGTCGGCCGTGGCGGTCGACCGAGGTGGAGACGTCCTCATCGCCGACGAGGGCAACAGCGCCGTCCGGGAGGTGGCGGCGGGCACGGGGACGTTCTACGGCGTGGCCATCGCCGCCGGCCATATCGCCACCGTGGCCGGCCAGGACATGTACACCGAATACCTGAACGACGGACTCTCGGCCAGCGGACCGGTGTCGTCGTTGAACTATCCGAGCGGTCTCGCCGTCGACACCGCCGGCGACCTCTTCATCGCCGACAGCTACGACCGGTGCATCCGCGAGGTCCCGGCCCACAGCGGTGTGCTGTTCGGCCGCAGCGAGAAGGCCGGCGACATGGACACCCTGGCCGGGATCCTCCCCGTCGGTGGCGCGGCCGTCGGCGACGCCACCCGCTGGATCCTGACCCGGGTCACCTACCCCGACGATGTCGCCCTCGGTCCCGCCGGGACTCTCTACTTCAGCGACCAGGGTGCCAACACCGTCCGCCGGATCACGAGTTCATGACGGCCCGGGTCTGAGACGATGCCGCCGTCCCGATCGGACCGTCGGACGTTCCTGACCACACAGCGCCCGTACCTCGGCCGCCGTCGCCGTGGGCTCTCTGCCGCTGGACTGGCGGTGGAGGGGGTCGAGCCCCGCCAAGGAATCCGACGCGTCGGGCTCCGATCCGGCGCCGGGGGGGGCGGCCGGTGCCCCGCGGGGGTTGACCGTCAACGGCGTCGACGGGCCGGTGGGCGTCGACCCCGACGACGTCCTCTTCGCCTGGGAGGTGAACGACCCCCGTCGTGGCGCGCGCCAGAGTGGTTACCGGATCGTGGTCACCACGTCGGCCGACCCGGCGCCCACCCGACGGTGTGGGACTGCGGGCAGGTGAGCAGCGGCCGTCAGGCCTTCGTCGCCTACGGCGGTCCGCGCTCGCGCCGACACCGCTACCACTGGACGGTGTCGACCCGGACGGCGGGGCCGCTGGAGCCGCCGTCTCCGCCCGGCGTCTTCACCACCGGCTTGCGCGATCCCGACTGGAGCGCCAGTGGCTGCGCCGGCCGCCTCGGACCGGCACCCGGACGGTACACCTACCTGCGGACCGAGCCGCCCCTGCCCCGGAAACCATCGAACGGGCCACCGCGTACGTGGCGGCCGCCCACAAGTACCAGCTGTGGGTGAACGGCACCGAGGTCGACACCGGGCCGAGCTTCTGCTTCCCCGACGAGCAGTACTACCAGGCGACCGACGTCACCGGCGATCGTGCGACCGGGTCGGACCAACGCGGTCGGGGTCCTCCACCACTGGTACGGGGCCGGCCGGGGCCGGCCCGCGTCGGCCCCGGGCCTCCTCGTCGAGGTGGCGGTGCACTACAGCGACGGCACGCGAGGTCATCGCCTCCGACGGCTCGTGGCGGACGCGCCGGGCGAGTGGCTCGCCGGCGCCGCAGCGCAACAACGACAGCGGCGACTTCGTCGAGTGGATCGACGGGCGGTGCCACCCGACCGGCTGGTCGTCTCCCGACTTCGACGACCGCAGCTGGACCCGGCCGCGCCGTGCTCGGACCGGTCGGCACCGCGCCGTTCACCCACCTCTACGCCCAGCGCACCCGGATCGTCGAGCACCCGGTCGACGCCGGTCTCGGTGCGGACGTTGGCGAACGGCTCGGTCGTGGTCGACTTCGGCAAGGTCTACGCCGGCCGGCCCGAGGTGTCCTTCCGACACGGGGTCAGCGGCACGCCGGTCCCGCTGCACGTCGGCTACACCCTCGACCCCGACGGATCGCGTCTCGACCATCCACAACACCCAGGGGACCGATCTCTCCTTCTCCTACATCCAGCGCGCCGGCGCGCCAGACCTTCCTGCCCTACTGGTACCTCGGGTTCCGCTACCTCCAGATCGACGAACCCGGCGAGCCGATCGGCCACGCCCAGGTCACCGCCGCTGGCCCGCCACGCGACGATGCCCGACGTTCCGGCGCGCCACCTTCTCGTCCTCGGACACGATGCTGAACGACGTGTGGGCGTCTGACCGGCCGCTCCGCCCTCTACACCTCCCAGGAGCAGTTCATCGACACCCCGACCCGGGAGAAGGGCCAGTTCCTCTGGGACGGGTCCAACGAGTCCCAGGTGGCCATGCGCACCTACGGCGAGCAGAACCTGAGCTGGCAGGGGCTGCGCGACATGGCGCGGTCGCAGGCGCGCTACTGGCCCGACGGCCAGGTGAACGAGGTCTACCCCAACGACGACGGGGCCGCGGTACTACCCGACGTTCACCGCGATGTACCCCGAGTGGGTGTGGCGGTACTACCTGAACACCGGTGACCTCGACACCTGGCGTGCTCTGCACCAGACGCTCCTGCAACATCTCGGACTACCTCGCAGAACGCCGTCGACGCCACCACGGGACTGATCTCCGGCCTGGCCATCGGCGACCAACGGTGACCCCGTCTACGGCTACGACCTCCAGACGATCGCCGACACGACGATCAACGTCATGGGCGTCAACGCCTTCAACCGGATCGGTCAGGTGGCCGAGCTCCTCGGCGACACGGCACAGGTCGCCGTCCAGTCGGCCCGCAGCGCCAGCCTGGCGGCGGCCGTCAATGCCCACCTGGTTCGCGCCGACGGTGTCTACGTGGACGGGCTCGACCCCGGCGGTTCGCAGAGCCCGCACGCCTCGCAGCTGGTCAACGCGGCCGCTCTCGCCTACGGGGTCGTCCCGGCGGCGCGGGTGAAGACGGTGGGAGCGTACGTCGCCGGCCTCGGCATCTCGGTGAGCCCGACCACGGCCTGGAGCTGCTGCGCGCCCTGCACGCGGCGGGACTCGACGACGTTCTGGTCGACTCCCTCACGAACACCCGGATCCCCGGCTGGGCGCACATCGTCGCCACCGGCGGCACGTTCACGTGGGAGATCTGGATCCCGAGCGACGACATCGGCGACAGCATGTCCCACGGGTGGGGTTCCTGCGCCCTGGTGGCCATGCAGGAGGTCCTGCTCGGCGTCACCCCGCTGGCGCCGGCCGCCCCGGGCGGGGCCGCCGCCTTGGACATCGGTCCCCCGCCCGGGACGCTCAGTGTGTCGGGGCAGGTCCCCACCATCGCCGGGACGGCCACGGTTCGATGGCATCGGGCCGGGACGACCACGGAGCTCGCGCTGGTGCTCCCCCCGAACTCCTCGGCGCGGGTGCACATGCCGGGGACCCGGCCCGAGCAGATCACCGAAGGTGGGAGCCCGCTGTCGCCGGAGGCCGGTGTGGCCGACCCGGCCACGGGCCGGGTGACGATCCCGGTGCCGGCCGGGAGCTACAGCTTCCGGACCACCCAGGGCTGACGACCCCTGTCCGGCGACGCCGATGGCGGCGCCTGGCCACGGTTCCCGGGGCCCCCTTCCCGTTGTGGCTGGTGGGGCGCATGTGACGTGCCTCGACGGCAGGCCGACTTCACTTCGGTCACGAGCGTGCCGAAGTAGGAGCTGTGGGTTGGGCCGCGACCACTCCTGCCTGCCCGTATTGCACATTGAGTGGTTAGACTGCTACATGGAGTGAGAGAGTGCTCGTCGACCGCGATCGAGGTGGAAAGCGCCTGGTGTGGCGGCTCGTCTCCACGTCCAGGCCGCGGCGGACGATCGGAGCCCGGCCCGATTCCCCGGGCCGCGCCGGACCTCCCGTGACACCACCTCCCGGATCCCCGTCTTCTCCGAGGGACGGGGGCTTCTCGCTCCTCGAGGTCGTCATCGCCATCGCCATCTTGATGACGGTCCTGGTGTCGGTGTCGTCGCTCCTGCAGACGGCATTCAAGGTCGGAGCCAACTCGCGCTACCGGCAGGAGGCGACCGAGATCGCCTCCAGCACCCTCGACGGGCAACTGGCCACCGGTGCGACGACGCTGCTCGGCAAGACGGGCGACACCGCCCTGCCGTCGGTGACGAGCAGCGGGCAGGTCTACCTCCTCGAGATGGAGGTGGCCCCCTTCGATCCCGGCAACTCGGGGTGCCAGTCGCCGGCCAGCGATCCCGGGGCCATGCTGAAGGTCTCCATCTGGGCCACGTGGACGGACCAGGCCTCCGGCTCCACCTGGTGGCTGGCCGGCTCGTCGTCGGCGAGCAGTCTGCTGGTGGAGGAGACGAGCCTGGTGGCCGTCCCGTCGTCGGCCATCAACCCGAACATGGGTTCCATCCTGGTCACCATCCAAGGGGCCACGGCTCAGGCCATCGCCGGGCTCTCGGTGACGGCGACACCGTCCTCGGGCAGCGCCCAGACCGTCACCACCACGGCGGGCGGATGTGCGCTGTTCGCCAACATCGCGGCGAGCCCCACCACGTGGACGATCTCGTTCGGAACCCTGCCCGGGTACCTGACCGAACAGAACGCGTCGACGTTGCCGTCACAGGGTCCTTTGAGCCTCACGGCCGGCACCACCACGTCGCTGTACTTCGAGCCGTCGGGGACGACCCCCTACAACGCCTACGACAAGGAGGCCACCGTCACCCCCGTGTACACCGTCCCCATGGCCGACGGGGTGCACCCCATTCTCCCGACGAACATCAGCAGCATGCCGCTGTCGTTCTACAGCGCCAACCTGACCGTCAGCCCGTACGTGACGTCGTCGCCGGGTCTGGTCTTCCCCATGTCCAGCGCCCCCAGTTACTACGTGGTGGCCGGTTCCTGCGGCGCCGAGAGCGCTCCGGGGGGCGGGAGCGTGGCCGGGCAACCCGTCACCCTCACGGCCGGCGGCACGGCGTCTCCCACCGTCAATCTGGTCCCCCTGCAGATCTTCGTGAACCAGGGTGGGAGCCTGGTCGGGTCGGCGACCTCGCCGGCCACCGTCACGGCGCAACCGTCGAACGCCGCCGGGACGGGCGCCGACGCCAATTGCCCGACCACCGGCGCCGGCGTGATGCCCATGCTGTCACTGGGCAACACCACCACCGTCTGGTCGAGCTTCCACCGCGGCCGGAAGCAGCCGACCGACGCCATCCTCGTGTCCGGCTGCACCTCCAACTGCGTCACCACGACCACGTTGACTTCCAGCGTGAACCCCAGCACGAGCGGAGCGTCTGTCACCTTCACCGCCACCGTCGCCTGCAGCCCGGCCTGCAGCTCGCCCACGCCGGGGACGACTCCGACGGGGACCGTGACCTTCAAGGACAACGGTTCGACGCTCGGTTCGGGGACGCTGTCCGGGGGGGTTGCCACCTACACCACGTCGGCCCTGGCCTTCGGCTCCCACCCCATCACCGCCTCGTATGCCGTGGTGGCCGGCAAGTGGGCGGCTTCGACCTCCAGCACCGTGACCCAGGTCGTGACCTCCCCGACGGCGACGGCGTTGTCGGCCACCCCCAACCCCAACTCCTACGGGACGTCGACGAACCTCAGCGCCACCGTCACGTGCTCCGCCTCCGGGTGCGGAACGCCCACGGGTACGGTCACCTTCACCGACAACGGCGTCAACATCGGCGGGTGCGTCGGCGTCACCGTGACGGCGGGGGTGGCGCCCTGCACCCTGTCGGGGCTGAACGGCGGGAGCTACAGCGTGGTGGCCGTCTACACCCCCTCCGCCAACTACCAGGCATCGACATCGTCGACGGTGACCGAGCAGATCAACGCCGCCAGCACCGTCACCGTGCTCACCTCCAGCGCCAACCCGAGCACGTTCAACAGCTCCGTCACCCTGACCGCCACGGTGACCCCGGCGTCCGGTGCGCCCGCCGTCGGGAGTGTCGCCTTCAAGGACGGCGCCACCGTGCTGGCCACCGTCGCCCTCAACGGGTCCGGCGTCGCCACCTACGCCACGTCGACATTCACAGTGGGAACCCATTCGCTCAGTGCCGTGTTCACCGCCACCAATCCCAGCAATTTCGGGCCCTCGACCGGAACCCTGTCCCAGGTGGTGAACGCCCCGGCCGGCACCCCGTACACCCTCTGCGGTCTGCCCTACGGCGTGTGGCTGCTGAGCGCCACCTACACGAACGCGGGACACACCTACACGTCCACCACCGAGTCGGTCCAGGTCGTCATCACCATCACCACGGCAGGGATCTACATCGGGGCGGCCGGACCGTACCCGGCCGGGAGCTCGGTGACGGTGAACGTCCAATGAAGCACTCGGTGCGGGCCAGGGACGAGTCCGGCATGAGCCTGGTCGAGGTCATGGTCTCCCTGGTGCTATTCGCCGTGGTCGTCGTCACCGTCGACGCCTCGGTCACCGTCGTCCAGTCGCACCAGGTCCAGGTGAGCGACCGCACCCAGGCTCTCGACTACCTCCAGAGCGCCCAGCAGGCCATCACCGAGGACCTCCACGCCGCCACCCCGAACGGGTGGACGTCCCCCACGGTCCCGACGTCGGCACCGGGCTCGCCCATCACCCAGACGAGCCTCGCCTTCTCGGCCCAACTCGGTGGGGGTACGCCGACGATCAGCATCGCGCTCAACACCTCCTCCCACGTCCTCACCGTCACCTGCACGGGCACCGGTTGTCGTCCGAACGGTAGCGGCGCCGTCACCCAGGCCCAGATCTCCAACGTCGACTCGACGAGCCTCTTCACCCTGACGACGAAAGAGGTCTCCACCACCGCCAACTCGGTGACGACCAACGCCTTCTTCTTCACGTCGGCGGCGTCGACCCTGATCCTCGACACCCCCAAGGTCGGCGCCCAGAACGTCTCCCAGACGACGTTGTCGGACCCCACCATCGTCCTCAACAACGGTGAGTACGCGTGCCAGAGCGCGCTGAGCGCGGTCGGGGCGAGCGGGTCATGCTGATCGCCCTGACGCGCCGGCTGCGCGGTCTCATCACCGGTCGTGAGCACGAGAGCGGCCAGGCTCTTCTCTTCGTGCTGATCGCCGTGGCCCTGCTGGCGTCGATCCCGCTGGCCCTGGCCACGACCACGGCCGACCAGCTGCCGCAGACCACACGCAACCTGAACTACGAGGCCGCCTACGAGGCCGCCCAGGCGGGAGTGAACGACTACATCCAACACCTCGACGCCAACGAGGACTACGGCATCTACTGCAAGGGATGCGCCAGCGGCACCAACGGCAACCTGGCCTTCACGACCTGGGTCCAGGCGTCCGCATCACCGCCGGAGTACTACTCGTACGCGTCGACGGACACCAGTGGGCAGATCGCGCTCGAAGTGAGCGGCAAGGCCGGGACGGGCGCCGGCACCGTGGTCCGGACCTTCAGCTACAGCGTGAAGCCGGCCTCGAGCCTCAACGACGTCTACTGGAGCAATTACGAGACTCGGGACCCGGCCATCGGGGCCCTGTGGCCCAGCGCGCCCCAGGGCTACCAGTATTGCAACGTCCATTACGACCAGCCCGACCCCTACCAAGCGGACGAGTCGGGCGGAGCACCGACAGGACCACCGATCGAATCCGCATGCGAGGTGTCCTTCCAGACCGGTGACGTGCTGAACGGTCCCATCTTCTCCAACGACACCTTCCGCATGTGCGGCACGCCGACGTTCGGATCGACCGTCGAGAGCGGGAACATCTACAACACCGCCTCCAACGCCGGTCCGGCGTACGCAGGGATTCTGGTCCCCTCGAGCGGCTGTGGGGGCAATTCGCCGGTCTTCAACGGACCGGCTCCCACGAAGATCGGTAACCAGACACCCCGGACGGCCTCCGACGACTTGACGCCGGCCCGGACCTACGGCTGCTTCATCACCGGCGGGACGGCACCGAACTCGCTCACCCCGACGAACGTCACCATGACCCTGAGCGTCTCCGGCTCGACGACGTCCGTCGCCTGGAGCGGCTCGGGCGGCACCATCGTCGACAACGCCGCCAGCAACCACAACAGCTGCACGAGCCCCATCACGGTGAGCAATCTGACCTCCGGACTGATCTTCGTCAACGGAAACGTCACCATCAGCGGCCAGATGACCGGTGGACTCGACGTCGTGACCTGCAGCAGCTCCACCGACGGGAGTACCGGCCTTCTCCAGTGCAACAGCGCCACCACGTCCAACATCATCATCTCGGGTGCCCTCACCTATCCCGCCGCCAACAAGGTGATGGTGAGCGGCCAGCCGATGAGCGACTCCCACGACGCCCTCGGGCTCATCGCGGCGAACTCTGTCGAGGTCACGACCACGAGCTCCGTCGAGATCGACGCCGCCATCCTGGCTCTGGCCGACTCCTTCTACGTGAACAACTGGTTCGGCGGCTCGTCCTACGGGACCCTGAGCGTATTCGGGTCGGTCGCCCAGAACTTCCGTGGGCCGGTGGGCCAATCAGGGGGGATCGGATACGTCAAGAATTACAATTACGACACGTCCCTGCAGACGCTGTTCCCCCCGTACTTCATACCCCCGGACGGAGCGACGTGGTCTCCCTCGTCGTACTCGGAGCTGGCCCCGGGTCTCTCGAATTCGGTCTGTCCCGCCTGCTGATCGTCCCGGTGGGCGATCGTTTCCGGCGCATACCGGATGGTCGCCTTCGAGTTCGACATCCTCCAGGGGTACCACCTGGCCCGACCGCTGATCGAGAACGATCTCTCCTCGCCGCCCTCGTGGATCAGGAGATCGCCGTTCATCGTGACCAGATCGCTCCGTCATCGGCGGCCTCTCGTCCACCGGTCGGTGACGCTCTCTCCGCATCCACCGGCCGTGCCCATTCGATGAAGTCCACGTGAACTCCGTGACACGGTCCTTGACCTGCCAGAGCGCACCGGAAATAATGATGATGAATACCAGTGGATTGATAGGAATTCCCGTCCGTCGACTGCTTTCCGGAGTGTCCCCATGACACAGCCACCCCCATGACACAGCCGCTCGTGCTCGAGGGTTCCCGCCCCCGTGGCGGCACCGGCGCCTGAGGATCCGATCGTGGCGCTCCCCGACTTCTTCGTCATCGGCGCTCCCAAGGCCGGCACCACGGCGCTGCACGGCGCACTGGCGCGCCATCCGCAGCTCTTCCTGTCACCGGTCAAGGAGCCGAAGTTCTTCCTCTGCGACGGACCTCCCCCGAGCCAGGGAGGACCGGGCGACGCGCACAGCTATCGCGAATGGATCTGGCGGCCCGACGACTACGAGCGGTTGTTCGCCGACGCCCCGGCCGGGACCCTCAGGGGCGAGTCGACCCCGTTCTACCTGGCCGACCCGCGTGCGCTCGACCGGATCCACCGCCGTGTCCCCGACGCCCGTCTGATCGCCATCCTGCGCGACCCCGTGGACCGTGCCTACTCGAATTGGGCCCATCTGTGGGCCGACGGCCTGGAGACGATCGACAGCTTCACGTCGGCCTGCGCCGAGGAGGAGAAGCGCACGGAGGCCGGCTGGGCACCGTTCTGGCGCTATCTCGAGACCGGCCTCTACGGGCGCCAGCTCGCCCACCTCTACACGGTGTTCCCCCGGGAGCAGGTCCTCGTTCTCCGCTACAAGTGGCTGGTGGAAGAGGCTCCCCGCACCCTCGATGCCGTCTGCCGCTTCCTCGGGGTCGACGAGGGAGTCCTCGACCACGCTCCGGCCCAGAACGTCGGCACCTACGTGCCGCCGACACCGACGACGAGACTCCTCCAGGGTGCGATGCGCGGCGGCGCCGCCGTGGGCCGGCTCTTCCCCCCGCAGCTCTGGCGCAAGGCGAGCATCCCGCTCCTGTGGATGATCCAGAGGACGCCGCAGCACCGACCGGAGCTCGCACCACAGGACCGCGCCGACCTCATCGGGTACTTCTCCGACGACATCGCCCTGCTCGAGGAGCTGACCGGGTGGGACCTGGCCCAGTGGCGCAGCTACCGGGAGGGCGGGACGTACTCGGTCCGCAGGTCGTGGGCCCCGTCGAGGCGGCTCGCCTCGTAGTAGAGACGGACGCCGCCGTCGGGAAGCGTCACCCCGGACAGGTAGCGCAGGGAGCCACTGCCCCACGGCGACGCCGCCACCGGCCCCGGTCGGGGAACCAGGCAGTCCGGTGAGGTGCCCACGGCCACGCCGGTCCGCTCCTCGGCGTTCTCCTCGGCCGTGGCCCGACCGTCGTAGTACGCCCGCCACCGACCGTCCCCGGCCACCACGTGGGTGACGCGTGCCCCGCGGGCGTCCCATTGCCCGGGAGTGGGCCCCAGCGCGACGTCGTGGAGATCCCAGTCGATCCCGTCGCCGCTCGTCCCGTAGCGCGTCCACATCCGGTCGGTGTGGTCGGGCTCGTCGAGCGGATGGCAGCACAGCCACATGTGCCAGAGGCCGTCGTGCCAGAGGATGACGGGGTCCTTCACCCCGGTGAGCTCGTCTCCGGGAAGCACGGTGCGGGCCGAGCGGGGATCGAACCCGGTGGGATCGGACGCCTCGAGGACGTCCACCCTCCAGTGGAAGGTCCCCGGGGTGGCGCAGCTCACGTAGATCCGCCACCCTCCGCCGGGGACGGCCACCAGGGCCGGACGCTCGAGGGACTCGCAGGCGAAGTCTCTCCGGTCGAGGGTCACCAGGGTCTCGAACCGTTCGCCGTCGTCGGACCGGGCCACCACGTTGGCGAAGCCCCGGCCCTCCCCGTAGGGGCGCCGGAAGCGGTAGCCGAGATAGATGGCCCCGTCCGGGCCGAGAGCGGCACTGGGCCCGCCGGCCCAGTGCCCGGGGCCGTCTCCCAGGGGCTCCTGCACGACGACGGCGGCCGCCGGGTCAGGCACCGGGAGAAGGTCCGTCTCCTCGAGATTCACGTCCAATCTGTCATCAACCTCGTGCCTGCGTCCGGTAGCCTGGGTGGGGAGTGGTTCCGTCAACTTAGATGGCTGCGACCACGAAACGGTGCTTCCACAACCCCTGTCCGGGTCGTCTAGCGAACTCACAGGCGGGACAAAGCGAATCCTCAGGAATTGTCGGTGTACTGGGGAGCAGATGATCGCACCAGTGCTCACGAACTCCTGAGGAGATCCATGGACACCCCCGACCCCTCCGCTCCGGTCCCCGACGACCAGGCCACCCACCCGGCCCCCCCTCCGGCGGCCCACCCGGGCCCGCCCGACGAGGCCGGCCCCGAGCCGTCCGCCCCCATCGCCCTCGGTCCCGTCCCGGGCGGTTGGACGCCCCCCCCGCCCCTTCCGCCGACGCCCCCCGGCCCCGCCGCCGGTGCCGGCGGGGCGGCGTGGGGACCGATCTCCACCCCCTACGGACTGGCCTGGGGTCCTCTGCCCATCCCTCCGGCTCCCGTCACCTCCCGCCGCCACCCGCGCCTGGTCCCCCTGATCGGGGCGGTCGTGGTGATCTCCCTGCTCGTCGGGGCGGGCCTCGGCTACGCCGTCCGGCATCCGGCGGGGTCGTCGTCGGCCAACGCCGCCGGCAACGGCGGTTCCCCGTTCGGCGGGGGTTCCGGTCTGTTCGCCCCGTCCAACGGGGGTCAGGGAGCGACGACCACGCCGTCGGGCTCGGGTTCGTCGGGTCCGGCCAACGCCTCGGCGATCGCCTCCAAGGTCGATCCCGGACTCGTCGACATCAATGTGGTGCTCGGCTACCAACAGGAGTCGGCGGCGGGAACGGGCCAGGTGCTCACCTCGTCGGGGGAGGTGCTCACCAACAACCACGTCATCGACGGCGCCACCACCATCTCGGCCACCGACATCGGTAACGGACGGACCTACACCGCCTCCGTCGTCGGCTACGACCGCACCGGCGACCTCGCCGTCATCCAGCTCCACGGGGCCTCGGGCCTGAGCACCGTCTCGATCGGTGACTCGTCGAAGGTGACGGTGGGGGAGCCCATCGTGGCCATCGGCAACGCCGGGGGAACGGGCGGCACACCGAGTGTGGCGGCCGGATCGGTGACCACGCTCAACCAGGCCATCACCGCCAGCGACGACAACGGCAGCAACGCCGAGCAGTTGACCGGGCTCATCGAGGTCAACGCCAACGTCCAACCCGGTGACTCCGGAGGTCCGCTGGTCGACAGCAACGGGCACGTGGTCGGCATCGACACCGCCGCATCACAGGCCTCGTTCTCCTCGACGGCAGGCCGAGGTTTCGCCATTCCGATCAACCAGGCGATCACCATCGCCAAGCAGATCGAAGCGGGGAAGAGTTCGTCCACCGTGCACATCGGCCCCACCGCCCTCCTCGGCGTGGTGATCGCGCCCCCGGGCGGCGACGGCCTCGGCGGAAGCTCCGTGGCCGGGGCAGACGTGGCCGGGTGGCCCCCGGCTCACCGGCGGAGGGCGTCGGCCTCGTCGCCGGTGACGTCATCACCTCGGCGGGCGGCCAGACCGTGACCGGACCGGCATCGCTCTCGTCGGTCATCGCCGCCCACTCCCCGGGCGACTCCATCCCGGTGGTCTGGGTGGACGCCAACGGCACGCAGCACAGCGCCTCGGTCAAACTGGCCAGCGGTCCCGCCACCTGATCCGGACGCTCCCGAACGTGCCTACCATGGCACCGGTCCGGGGGGACCCAGGTACCGGGCGGGACGAGGGTGGGCAATCCATGGCTGAGTACAAGGTGGTCTGCGTCGAGCGCAAGCCGGCGGGCGGTCACCACCACATCACCGGCGTCGGTGTCGTCCGCGGCAGCCGGGGCGCTCGAGCAGAAGTCGGTCAAGGACGTCCGTCGGGCGATCAAGGCCAAAGAGCACACCTTCTACACGGTCGACGCCATGACCGGCGACAAGGTGGCGGTCGAAGCGTCACAAGTGCTGTGGCGAGAAGACGATCTGCTCGGTGACCGACGGCACGCAGGGCTGACAACCTGGCCGCCCTCAGCTCCTGCAACCGGCTGACCTGGTACATGGCGAGGTACGCCATCCGAGCGCTGCCAGGGGCTCCACGACGCACTGACCCAGGCCCGCTGGCCGCAGGCCGGGCACTTCATGAGGCTCGTGTACCCGCGTCCGGGACGCCACAGCCACCACGGCAGGTGGAGAACCACGTACTTGAGGATGTCGACGTCGGTGTGGGTGCCGCACTTCGAGCACGACAGGCTGATCGGCCCACCGTCCCGACCGTCCGGCGGTCGGTGGGCCCGGCGTTGTCGCCGCCTTGCCGCCACCGTGGGTGTCGCCGCCCGGGTCGCACGACTTTGCCCGCCGCCTTGGGGTCGCCGCCTTGGTCGGCGACCGTGCGTCCGCGGACGAGGGACACGGAGGGGCTGCGGCTTCCCGCTCAACTGCGGTCGAGGTCGTCCGTTCTTCTTGGGGGTGTCGGCCGGCGCCGACCGTGCCGGCGGCCGAGAACAGAGCGTGGCGTCCCGGGGAGAACGCGCTTCTCCGGTCGGCGCGGCCCGGCTTCGTGGCGCTCCGCCGGTGCCCAGAACAGAGCGCGCTTGCCGAGAGGGTCGGGGGCGTCAGCCACGGCGTCCCTCCCGGCTCGGGGCCGCCCGTCCCGATCAGCCGACCAGGCATCGGTCGGCCTCGAGCTCGCGGGCGAGGGCGCGGTAGGCCTCGGCGCCGGCCGACGTCGGCGCGTGCTGGAGGATGCAGCGCCCGAACTCGGGCGCTTCGGCGAAGCGCACGGATTTCCGCACCGGTGGGTCGAGGACCTCCAGCCCGTAGCGCTCCTTCACGTCGGCCAGCACGACCCGACCGTGACTGGTCCGCTCGTCGTACAGGGTGTTGATGATCCCGCGCACCGTGAGATCGGCGTTGGCGAACATCCGCACGTCGTCGATCATCTCGAGCAGCTGGCCCACGCCCCGGCTGCAGAGCGTCTCGCACTGCAGGGGGATGACCACCTCGTCGGCGGCGCAGAGGCCGTTGATGGCCAGGATCCCGAGCGACGGCGGGCAGTCGATGAGAATCATGTCGTACTCGTCGTGCAGGCCCTTCAGGGCGCGGCGCAGAACGTGCTCGCGCGAGGTCCGGGTCAGGAGGTGGACCTCGGTGCTGGCCAGGTCGATGGTGGCGGGCAGGATGTCGAGGCCGTCGATCCCGCCGACGACGTAGCGGGCGTCGGCCGCCTTCATCGTCCGCACGAAGACGTCGTGGAGCGAGGCGGGCAGGGTGCTCGGGTCGAGCCCGGTCGAGTAGGTGAGGCAGGCCTGGGGGTCGAGGTCGACGAGCAGGACCCGGTGCCCGGATTCGGCCCAGGCGAAGCCCAGGGAGTGGACGGTCGTCGTCTTGGCGACTCCACCTTTTTGGTTCGCCACGGCCACCACACGTGCCACGTGCCGCAGTCTAGGCACGCCCGACGTTGACGGACGTGTCATTTCGGTCGCTCCGGCCCCCTCGCCGCCCGAGGACGCCGAGCGCCACGGCCGGGCCGACGGCGGTCCCGCCCGACCGACCTCTCACACCGTGACCGTCGACCTGCCCGTTGTTCTTCGTCCACCACTGTCCGTGCGTCTGACATCGTGTGCCCAGGCCAACGAACGGCGTCCAAACTTTCTTCCGCTTCCTTGTCGATCCGGTGGGCCGGCCTGCGTCATCCTGGATCGCGCCATGGCGGCGCCGGGAGAGAGGGTGCTCATGAAGACAGACGTGATCTGGAAGCACATCCATTCGGAGAGGGCGGACATGGCCGAGACCCTGGCCGGGCTCTCGGACGACGCGTGGTCGACGCCCTCACTCTGCGCCGGCTGGTCGGTCCGGGAGACGGCCGGCCACATCCTGGCCGCCGCCGAGCAGACCCCGGCGAACTTCTACAAGGAGCTGATCGCCGCCCGCTTCCGGTTCAACGTCTTCACCGACCGGGCCGCCCGGCGCCTCGGCGCCCTCGAGCCGTCGACCCTGGTCGACCGCCTCCGGGCCCGGACCACCACCACGAACCACCCACCGGCCCCCGTGATGGCCATGCTCGGCGAGATCGTGGTCCACGGCGAGGACATCCGTCGGCCCCTCGGGCTCGCCCACAAGGTGCCCGAGGAGGCCCTCGTGGCCGTGGCCGACTCGTACAGGAAGTCGAATCTCCTGATCGGAGCCAAGAGGCGGATCGCCGGTCTCCGGCTCCGGGCCTCCGACGCCGACTGGACCACGCGGCGACGGCCCCGAGGTCACCGGACCCCTGGCGTCGCTGGTGCTGGCCATGACCGGACGCGCAGGTCGCCCTGGCCGATCTCACCGGTGACGGGGTGGCCACCCTCGGCGCCCGGGCTGTAGGCTCAGCCCGGCCCGACGCCTCGCCGGCGATCTCCGTCGTCTCCCGGAGCTCTCTCCAGGCGCCGATCGAGGAAACTGTGTTCGGCGGCGTTGTTGGTCCGGCGCCGGGCCTCGCTGATAGGCGGCCGCCGCCTCCTCGGGCCGCCCGGCCCGTCGCAGCAGATCGGCCCGGGTCGAGTGGTAGAGGTGGTAGTCGACCAGCGCCTCGGCCAGCGCCGGGTCGTCGAGCAGGGCGAGACCGTCGGCCGGTCCCTCGGCCATGGCCACGGCGACGGCCCGATTGAGCCGGACGATCGGTGTCGGCTCCCACTGCAGCAGGCGGTCGTAGAGCAGGACGATGGTGGCCCAGTCGGTCCGCTCGGCGCGCTCGGGCGCCCGGCGTGGACGGCGGCGATGGCGGCCTTCAGCTGATACGGGCCCGGCCGGTCCAGCCGCTGGGCGCGGGCGAGCAGGTCCCGGCCCGCCGCCACCTGACCGGCGTCCCACCGTCCGCGGTCCTGTTCCTCGAGGGTGAGCGGCCGCCCCGGTCGTCACTGCGGGCGGCGCGGCGCGAATCCTGGAACAGCAGCAGGGCGGCCAGTCCGAGCGGCTCCGGTTCGTCGGGAAGCAGGTCCACCAGCAGTCCGGCCAGACGGACGCCCTCGTCGCAGAGATCCACCCGGACCAGATCGGCTCCGCTCGACGCCAGGTACCCGGCGTTGAAGATGAGGTAGACGACGGCCAGCACCGCACCCAGTCGCTCGGGGAACTCGGCGGGCGACGGGCACCCGGTAGGGGATGGCCGGCCTGCGGATCTTGCGCTTGGCCCGGACGATCCGCTGGGCCAGCGTGGCCTCGGCGACGAGAAAGGCCCGGGCCACCTCGTCGGTGGTGAGCCCACCCAGCGATCGCAGCGTCAGCGCCACCTGGGCGTCGAGGGACAGAGCCGGATGGCAGCACGTGAAGATCAGCCGGAGCCGGTCGTCGGCGATCGGCCCCGGAGAGTCCCCGGCGTCCCAGGCGATGGCCAGCTCCCCCCAGGCCCGGTGGCGTCGTTCGGCGGAGGCCGACCGCCGGAGACGGTCGACCGCCTTGCGCCGGGCCGTGGTGACGAGCCAGCCGGCCGGGTTGGTCGGGATGCCCGTCGCCGCCCACGCCGTGGCGGCCGCCACGAAGGCGTCCTGCACGGCGTCCTCGGCCAGATCGAAGTCCTTCACGACGGCGATCAGGCGGGCGAGGACGCGCCCGCGTTCGGTCCGGTAGACGAGATCGAGCGCGTCGTCCACCGGACCGGCGCCGCCCGGCGGTCCATGGAGTTCCAGATCTACATCTCCGCCACGGGGCGGACCTCGACGGAGCCGAACTTGGCCGACGGCACCATGGCCGCGGCGGCCAGAGCCTGGTCGAGGTCGTCGCACTCGATGATGTAGAAGCCCGACATCCACTCCTTGGTCTCGGCGAACGGTCCGTCCACGGTGAGGGTCTCGCCGTTGCGCACCCGGACCGTGGTGGCCGTGCTCGGGTCGTTGAGCGGGTCACCGGTGAAGGGACGACCACGGGAGGCCAGCTCCTCGCCGAAGGCCGCATAGCCGGCCATCAGCTCGTCCCATCCCGGGTCTCCCGGGCACCGGGTGCAGCTCGGGGTCGTTGTGGATGATCAGCATGTAGCGCATCGCTTCCTCCATCGTCAGGTAGGCGGGATATCCACCTGACTCAGTGACGTCGCCCACCCGTCGTCATCGACAGGTCCGGGAAGAAATCGTTCGATCTCCCGGCGAGACCTAGAGGCGTCGGTAGAGACACTGGCCTCCGCCGGAGGCGTGCAGCATTCCCGCCCCGGGACCACACCCGGGCCGTCCATCCGAAGAGTCCGGCGGTCGACAGGGGCGCCGCCCCGTCGCAGAGCAGCCAATCCTCCCCCGTGGGGGGGAGGTGGAAGGCGACGTTCAGGTCCAGCGTCGGCGCGATGAACGGTGGTTCCCGCCACGCATGGCGGCGGTGTGCCGATGGCCAACTGGGCAGGTCGACGAGGATGAGACAGCGGGCCGCCTCCACCCACGGATCGTCGAACGTGGCCTTGGGCGTGAAGCGCAGCCATTCCTGCCAGCGCGGGGGTCGTGAGTCGGGCGGCGGCCAGCGTCGACTCGAAATTGATCGGCTTGGCGTCCAGATTGTTCCAGAACGGATAGGGCCGCTTGGCGTCCTGCGGAAGGAGCTCGTCGAGACCGGCGAGATCGTCCGGCCCCGGCACCGCCGGCGGCACCGTGTCGTCGTGTTCCAGCCCTTCGACCTCGTCGCCGACGCTCCACACCATGGCGTCCAGGATCGGCCGACCGTCCTGGGTGACCTCCACCCGCTGCGAGCCGGCCGTCCGCCCACGCTTGCGCGTCTCGACGAGCACATCGACGGCCCCGAACCGGGCGGCCCCCAGGTAGTGGCAGGAGAAGGCCGCCGGGCGGGGGTGCTCGCCCGACGCACCGGCGGCGCGGAGCGCGCAGGCGGCGACGTACCCGCCCATCGGACCCCAGATCTCCCAGTCGGCACTCAACGTCGCCTGGTAGCGCCCCTCGCCACAGTCCCGGACGGCGGTATCGGCTTCGAGGTCTCCCATCGGCCCAGCGTGACGCCCGGCCGTCGGTTTGGCAAGAGAGCCGATGGCGCTAGCCGATGGCCATTCCCACGATCGGCGCGTTCAGGTGCGTCCCTCCCAGCGAGCCGCCGAACGGGGCGTCGAAGGAGAAGATCCCGCCGTCGGACGCCACCTCCCAGTACCCACCGGTCACCGTGTCGGCGGCCATCCCGACGATGGCCCTGTTCAACGGCTTCCCGCCCTCGGACCCGTGGAAGATGGCAGCGCCGAAGGAAAAAATCCCGCCGTCGGAGGCCACCTCCCAGTACCCACCGGTCACCGTGTCAGCGGCCATCCCGACGATCGGCTTGCTGAGGTGTGTCCCACCCATCGAACCGGCGAACGGGGCGTCGAAGGAGAAGATGCCCCCGTCGGACGCCACCTCCCAGTACCCGCCGGTCGCCGGGTCACCGGCCATCCCCACGATGGCCCTGTTCAACGGCTTCCCGCCCTCGGACCCGTCGAAGTGGGCGTCGCCGAAGGTGAAGACGGGTTAGGAGATAAGGGGCTCCAAAACGCCGCACGGTGAGCGACCTTCGCCCCGTTTCAACTGTGCCCTGACCATGCGCGGTCGCGTAGTGAGCAGATCAACCTGATGGAACTTGATAGATGTAGGAGTCATTTTGATCAACTGCTACGCAGAACGACCTTGATACGCATGACACCGACGGCTCGAATGAACTCGAATCCAATTGAATGGGGGTTTCCCAGGAGCCGCCGGTCCAGATGTATGCGTAGTCGGGACCGCACAGGTCTAAGCCACAGCCCAATCCCACGCTTGGGCCCACTGCAACGCAGAAAGACGAGGAGACGCACGAAACCGAAGTGGCCGCCCATATCGATCCGACATTTGTCGGCGAGTTGTTCCAGGAGCTCGTGTTCCATGTGTAGGCGTTTCCAACGTTGCCGAGACCCATACAAAATGTTCGAGAAGTACAAGACACTGGGTCGGGTCCGAGCGGACCTCCTTGCGTAGTTACGGACATCGCCCCGCTCCACCCTGTGCCGTTATACGTGTATGTGCTACTTGCATTTGCAGTCATGCAGAACGATATGGATACACACGATACCGAGTCACCGCCGACGGAATTGTCAGAACTCCTCCAGGAACTGCCGTTGTACGTGTAGGCCCCTCCGATTCCCACGGCGACGCAGAAGGATGTTGATGCACAAGATACGTCGTTGAGGACGTACTGTGAAGGGTCGACTTGTTCAGGTCCGTTCCACGAACCGCCGTTGAACGTGTAGGCGACTCCTCCGCTGCCCACCGCGATGCAGAAGGTGGGTGAGACACAGGACACACCGCTCAGACCCGCACCCGGGGAATCGATTTGAAGCGGGTCTTGCCAGACCGTACCGTTCCATGTGACGGATTCGTCGCTTGTGAATCCATTACCGTTCTCCCCGAGCGCGAGGCAGAACGTCTTAGAGCTGCACGAGACCGTGGTCCAATCAACCTCTGCGTTGTTCGGAGTGGGTTCGATCGAAGATCCCCACTCAGCTGAGTTGCCGGTGCCCTTGAGTGCAACCGTCTGCAGACCACCATTGTCGAAAAAGTCCAACTGTGCCGTACGAACCCCTGTTGTCGTCGGGATGAAACTCACAACCACGGAGCACGATCCAAACGAAAGAAGCGAGTGGCCGGAGCAATTGTCAGTGACGATACTGAAATCACTCGGATCCACGCCGCCAACAGTCACACTCGATATATCTAGGTCCGAACTGTGGGAAGGTCCCTCATCGAGAAGGAAGGCGCTTTGCTCGTTCCCCACGCCCACACTAGTGACTCCGAAGTCGAGTTTCCTCGGATTCACTTTGGCAATGGGATTGTGGAGATAACTGTATCGATCAGCCGTCAGAGTTCTACTGGTGCCAGCACTGTTGGCGACCCTCACATCAACCACATTCCCACCTTGCCCTGCCGGCGCGACGGCCATGATCTGGGTGTCAGCCTGAGTGGCGAAGGTCGTTGCCGGGATAGAGCCGAAGTCGACAACGGTGGCGGCTGTCAGCCCCTTGCCGGTGATGATTACGGTGTTGCCACCTGGGATCGGGCCGCTGTCGGGCGAGACGCCCGTGACGTTTGGTTGGGTAATCGACGGCGATGTAGTGAATGTGTACTCGTCAGCGGTGGTAGCACTATTCGTCCCCGCCGGGGTCGTGACCTCGATATTGGCTTCGAAACTCCCTCCGTAGCTCGTGACGGCACCAAATGGCGCCACTGCTGTGATCTGGGTGTCAGAATCAACCGTAAACGAAGGGGAGAGGTCAGTTTGTCGGGGGGGAATCGGACCGCCACCCCCGAAGAAATCCACCGCTGTGGCACCGGTGAAACCCCTCCCGGTGATGACGACCGTGTTACCCCCGACGTAGGGCCCGCTGTTGGGTGATGCGTCTGTGACGCTCGGTGAAGCGAACCCGGTCGCCGAGGTATAGACAAAATGATCGAAGGGGCTCTTGGCACTGGTCCCAGCGGCGTTCGTTATGGTGATGTCCACCAAAGTGTTAGCTGCCCCGGCTGGCGTTACCGCCATGATCTGTGTATCCGATTGAACGATGAAGCTCGCCGCTGGCACCGAGCCAAATTCGACGGAAGTAGCGGCTGTCAATCCGTTGCCGGTGATGATTGTCGTGGTACCACCGGTGTAAGGACCGCTGTCGGGCGACACACCGGCAACATCCGGAGTGGTGATGGACGGCGACGTGGTGAATGTGTACTCGTCAGCGGTGGTAGCACTATTCGTCCCCGCCGGGGTCGTGACCTCGATATTGGCTTCGAAACTCCCTCCGTAGCTCGTGACGGCACCAAATGGCGCCACGGCTGTGATCTGGGTGTCGGAATCAACCGTAAACGAAGGGGAGAGGTCAGTTTGTCGGGGGGGAATCGGACCGCCACCCCCGAAGAAATCCACCGCTGTGGCACCCGTGAAACCGCTCCCGGTGATGACGACCGTGTTACCCCCGACGTAGGGCCCGCTGTTGGGTGATGCCGCCGTGACGGTCGGAGGTGGCTGCACGACGGTGGATCCGCCTATTTGGGCAAGCTGGCTACCGATTGGGCAGTTGATCCCGCTCTCACTGCTGCAAAGCGACTGCCACGTGAAGGTAACGATGTCATTCAGTGGGCTACTGAGTAGGTCAGCTGGGGCGACAGTGTAAAACGAGTAGTCGTTCGTCTGAATCGCAGCGTCCCACGGAATCGTACAGAAGGTAGCGCCTACGTAGGGACTCGCAGACGTGCCGAGACCACTTCCGCCTGTACACGAAGGCATCGCGCTGGGGTTTGCGATGCCAGGATTAAAGATCAGCTGTAGTGACCCAAGAATGTTGCCAGAGTCGACGGGACCCGACGAAGTTTGGATCACGTCATCGATGTCGGTAATCGTCGTGCCATCTTGATAACCATCGGTATTTTGAATCCCGTACGAGCACTCATAAGGCGAGCCAACAGGTGTTGGGGTCTGACAGTTTATGAAAGGCGAGACGCCGTGCTTAGGATTCGCAGTTGCCGTCGGAGCGATCGTTGCCAGACCAATCGTGCTCGTCAGGAGCGCGGTGACCAGAAGGATCAAAACCGGATGGCTTCGCCACGGCCTTCGTATCTTTGGAGTGCCGATCGGAATCGCCGAGCTTTGGCTCCGTCGTCTAGCCGTGGGCCGAGCGAAACGATGTCCATCGAACATGGGCCTATCTCCGACGTTGAGGCTCGCTTACCAGCGTCCACCTTGAACGATACAGGTCATCCGCAGGGCCCTCAAATGGTGGCGCTCCGGTGGAGGAGCGTTTAAGCTCCGCACATTCCCTTTCGACCGATCTCGGCGATCCATGTCGACAAAACGGCCCGCAGATCACTGGGAACCGCAAGTCCCCGTTTTCGGATATCCGCCATGGCGCGATCCCGAGCGAGTTCCGTCAAGATTTGCTCGTGCCCTGCGTGCGGCCGCACCCCGTTAAAGAGCCACCGCTCTACTGTTCGGCGGTGCACTCCTGCGGCCTTGGCGACCCTGGCCCGGTCCATGATCTTAAGGATCGGCACGACCACCTCGCACCACATCGTCCGGCCGGGGTCCTCGTATTCGGTCCGGTACTCGTCCGGACCGATGGCTAGTCCAGAGACTCGGTCGTCCAGCCGGTTCCCCTCTTTTCCGATGTACCGAGGAACCGGTAGCCCCTCGACTCGCCGCCGTCGCAAGAGCCCGACTGTATGGCGCCTGACTGGCTCACCGTCGGGGCCCAGGCTCTTAGCCTCCGGATGGGCGAGGTAATCGGCTAGTACTTGGCTGTAGGTGCGGACTCGCACCACTCCGCATCGCTCGGTCCCGTCGGAGGGCTCAGTCGTAATCGAGATTGGTTGCGCGTTGCGGCGGTCGATCCAAGAGAGCCCCGCCCACCGTGAGGCGTCCGGCTCATACGGGGCGATTGGTAGCGCCTCCGACGGGTCGAACGGGTCCAGGTGGGCCAGCAATAGGAAATTGGCGGGTTTGATCTGTTCTGTGTACGTCTTCTCAGCGTTGAATCCGGCGAACCAGCGCAGCACGGTGGGACTGGACGCCGTGATCCGGGTCAAGGCGGGCCGATCCAGCCATGTCGGCCGGGGTGCGTCCTGTCCCAGCGCCCGCCGGACCAGGTACTCCCAGGCCTGGGCGATCCAGTCGTCGGACGGATCTTCAGGATCGATCGGGTTGAGCAAATGCCCCAGCCCGTGTCCGGACTTCTTGGCCTTCTCGCGCCCATCGCGATCACCTGCCTCTTCATGATCGTCGACGATGCGTCTGAATTCAGGACCGTCGGGGCCCATCGGGTACAGCGCGTACCGCTTGGCCGAGATGGCCCAGCACCACAGCTGACGGCGGGTTTCGCTCACTCGAAGTTTTCCGTCTCGATCTTGAGGATCGACCCCGGCACCGCCGTACGGTTGTAAGGGTTCAGGGCGGCAAACCGGTCCACGATCGCGTCCACCTGTGACCACGACAGAGCCCGCACAGCATCCTCACCGGTCGTCAACCGATGGGGGCCGCCAGGGCATCCGTGGAGACCGCCGTCAACGTCCGCCACAATGCCCATGGAGTCGGTGTCGCAGAAGACGTAGCTGCCGCCGGGGTCGGTCACGCACCGTTCCAGCAACCCCAGCATGAGCCGGGCGGCTCCGGTGATGGCGGCGGCCAGGGGCGGGAAGCAGAACTGTCCCGGGTCTTCGGGGGTGAGCGTCGACGTGGTGAAGGGCTCGGAACCGTCGGCGTAGACGGACACCGGGACTGGATCGTGCAGCTCGTTGCGCACGAACTCGGCCAGGATGCCGTAGCTGGTGGCGTTGGCCAGGACCTTTAGAAAGCGCGACAACCGAGCCTTCTCCTCCGGTCCGTAGCTCGGGTCCTGATCGATCTCGTGGCGCAGCTCGATGACACGGCGGAAGAAGTCGCCCTCGGCCGGATCGATCTCGACCATGCCCCGCAGTCGCACCGGTCGCAGCCCACCTTGGCGCCCCACGGCCCGCAGCGCCAACGCCCGGCGCAGCGACGGGACCCGACCGGTGAAGAGGACCGAGGCGACGACATCGCCGAGCGAGTACCAGGCGCCTCCCGAGAACCGGTAGGGGTTGACGCCGATCCCGAAGTCGAGGCTGGCCGGGTCGTAGCCGGCGCGTGCCGGGAGGATGTCGCCGTCGGGCTCGATCTCCACCAGGCACAACAGGTGGGGCCAGAAGCTTCGGCGAAAACACCGGTCCAAGAGGTCGGGCGCCTTGAGCAGCCGCCCGACTCGGGCGGTGACGTCATCGACGGCGACCCGCTGGGCGATCACCAACGGCCAGCTGCCCATGAGGGCGTTCACAGTCGGGTACATGGAGAGGAAGTCGACGTACACGACGGGCAGGGGGACCTTGCGGATCCGGCACTCCGCTCTCCCTCCGAAGAAGGCGCTCATGCCCCAGCCGAGCACGGCCGGGTCGAATTCGGGTTGGCGCTCCAAGATCGGGCGGATGCCCATGGCCCGCAGGTACGCCTTGCCGATGGAGGCCGGGGAGAAGGCCTTGGTTGCCTGGAGGTCGATGGGGTGGCGTCGGTACTCGGCGATCGCCGCCGTGAGCAGACGGGACGTGGCGCCGACGTCTTCTCGGCAGTAGGCGACGTACTCCTCGGTGATCGTGCCGTGCACCACGGCCCGCTTCTCATACGGGACCTCGAAGGCGCCGCACGCTGACTCCAACGTGTGGCCGCAGTCGGTCAGAGCGAAGACAAGTGTGCGCAATTCGAGGAAATGCCCCCGGAAGCCCTGATCGACCCCGTAGGGAGTCGTGAACCCCATCAGGGTGCGCTTCGAGTCGAGCGCCTTGTAGGCGATCCGAGGGCGGTAACGCTCGACGTCGAACAGCTTGAGCGAGACCCCCCCGGCGAAGCGGGACCGGGCCGGGGCACAGGCGATGGCCAGCCGGGAGAGGTCGAAGGGCAGGTTGAAGCCCACCACGGTGGCCCTTTGCCTGTAGGCATAGGGCCACAGAACCTTCTCGACGAACTCGCTCCGGCTGAGAAGCTTCAACTCCGAGTCACGACCGGGGGCCACGTCGGCGCCCTGAGTCCGGGCGACGGCCTGCAGGACGGCGAACCCGGCCGGGTCTCGCTCGGGCAGGTCGTCGGCATAGACGATGCCCTCCTCGACGCAGAAGAGACCCGGGAGCCCATTGCGCCGGTCGACGTAGTACCGCCAGACACCAAAGTTGAGGCGCTGCGACGGGTCGGTGGTGGTCTCGGTATCGATGACCAGGGTCCGCTGCGGTTCCTTTCGCTTTTTCGGTCGGGCGGTGGTCGAGCTGCGCTCGTCGTGGTGCTCCTCCTCGTCCCGTGCCGCGAAGACGCGCAGGGCCACCATGAGGGGATCGAAGGCGGGCGTCTCGGTCACCACATCATCCGCCACGCCGGGTTCAGGGCGTCGAGGCGGGCGATCCCACCACGAAGCTCGCCCGCCCATTGGCGCATCGACCGGGCCAGCTTGGCGATCCAGGCGAGAGGCGCGTGCTCGGCCACCCGGGACAGAAAGGCCGCCACCCGCTCCAGTCGGTAGGCCACCCCCTCGAACACGCAAACCACCCGGAGCGGCTTGTCGGTGCCGTCATGGCGCAGGTCATCGTGGGCCAGCTCGTGGTCGTCGTGGCACACGCCGACCTGCAGCTCCGGGTCGAGGTACCGCCCGTCGGGACCCCGGCCGGTGAGATGGTGGAGACGCTCGACGCTCCCACCGCAGATGGCGCAGCACTCGCCGGGGTCCATCACGCCACCAGCTGGTAGATCGACTCGATGGTGAGCTGGCGCCGCCGGGCCATCTCGTCGAGCACGTCGGGGTCGGTCTCGTACTCCGCCCCGGCCACCGTCTTGCCGGTGAAGCGCCGCAGAGGTTCTTCGTCTCCCGTGTCCAGGTACTTCGACACCGCCTCGTGGTAGGCCCGCAGCTCGGATGCCTTGCGACTGCCACGTACATCGACGGGGACGATGGTGCCCGCCGAGAAGACGATCATGGGGCGGTAGAGACGGTCGCCCGGGGTAGCCACCCAGGTGCCGCCACGACGTTCGAGGGCTTCCCCCACATACCATCGGACCGCCTCCGGTGATGTTCCCTCTCGAAAGGCGGCATCGGCGAGGGTCAGGCGAAGGTCCTCCCTCATCCGCGACAGGACGCGGCAGGGACCTTTGGCGCTGGATTCGGGCGTTGTGCGGGAGTCTCTCCAGGTCCGCCCGGTTCCGGATGCGCCGGGGGGCGTTTCGCTGCGCCGCCCGCGAGAGGAAGCCCCGGAGACGAGCCAGGATGTTGCGTCGCTCGTTCTCGGACCCGTTGCCCCGAGCGGCGGCCATCACCGCCCCCCGGCGGTCGCTCGGCGACCTTCGAGGACCTCGACGGCCGCCGAAGCCCACTGGGCGAAGCGCTGGGCACTGCGCAGGGCGTCATCGCCCAGACGGGCTTCGAAGGCGTCGGCCAGATGACCACCCATGCGGGCGGGCTTGATCATGTCGAACAGACCCCGGGCGTCGTCCAGCCGCACGAGGCCATTCACCAGGCGCCGGGCCGCCCGATCGGGTGTCTCCATCGACGACGGCCCGGTCTCGCCGTCGCTGGCCGATTCGGCCACCCCCTTGGCCCAGCGGTCGACGGTGTCGTGGGAGACCCCCACCAGGCGGGCGACGGCCCGGTGGCTGAGGCCAGGACGTTCGTCGATGAGCCGTAGGGCCGCCGTTCGGCGCTCAGAGGTCGTGAGCGGCATCGGAGAGCGGGTGGCGGTCTCCAGGGCCCGGAGAAAGGCGCTGGCCTCGGCCGACTCACCGGGCGGGACGGAGAGGACGACGACATCGACCTGGCTCCGGTTGACGGCGACGGCGGCCAGTGAGCGGTGGATGCCGTCGGCGATCAGGTACGACCCGTCACCCTGGGGAACCACCTCGATCGGGGGCAGCTCCTCACCGGAACCCAGTAGGTCGGTGAACATCTTCACCCGCTCCTGGCTCACCGCTGCCCGGGGCCAGGCGGCCTTTGAGTAGCGGAGCTGGGAGGTCGGCACGACCGCCGGGCTCATGGCTCGCTTTCCTGCTCGGGGGCGCCATAACGCCCCCACAGGCCCCGATTCGCCGCAAAGCGTTCGACGGTCTCGGGACGCCAGAGCCGCCCCAGGGCCGTCACCTGGTCAGGTGGCAGGCGCCCTGCTCGTGCTAGCTGGCGAACCCTCTCAGCCGACAACGAGAGACGTCGAGCGACCTGAGATACGGTCATGAGGTGGGTTTTTTGATCCATGGCCCTCGATCGTGGCTACGGCATCCTGCACGGTCAAGAGCTAAAATCGATGTAAGCTAAAAGTTATGGGGCTGACCAGGGTGGAAATGGTGAAAGAGGCTCGAGATGCGGGCTTCTCCGAGGTCTCCGATCGCTTGGTCACCGACTGGGTGACCCAGGGACTCCTGGACCAGCCCGAAAGGACGGCCCGCGGTAAGGGGCAAGGTCGGGGCGCCCTCTATCAGTGGCCTGAGACTCAGCGAGACCTCTTCCTGACTCTGCTGGCGAAGCGACCTGATGCTCCGAGTCGGGCTGCCATGTGCTCGATACCCGTGGGGATCTGGATGTACTGGGGCGATGAGTGGATACCGCTCCGACAGGTGCGAATCGCTCTAAAGACGTGGTGGGACCGACCCAGTCGCTTCGGCTGGCAGCGTGTGCTCGACACAGCCCGATTGGTAGTGAAGACAATCGCCCCTCCGGGAACCCCTCGCGCCGTGAAGTCCGAGTTCCGCGAACTCGTTGCCGGCGCGCTCGAAAGCCAAGTCTTTCCCCGGGACGAACTCACAGAGTCGATCCAACGACTCCTGAACCTTCGGTCGAGGGACGGAGGATGGGGGCCGTACCGCAGCCCGGCGGCAGAGGTCGTTGACGGCATGTGGTCCATGGTGGTCGCCATGCAGCACTACGACGAGATCACCGACGGTATGTTCCGCGAGGCCCGGGCTCGGCTCCGGCCCATCATGTTGGGCTACGTCGCAGAATGGCCCACCCTGTCCCGCGATCCCGTCTACGGCCAGTCCTATGAACAACCTACGTGGGACTTCCTCATCAACCATTCATGTCCTCAGCTGCTCATCGGACTCGGATTGCAGGTGGTTGCCGCCGACGCCGGAAGATCGCTCGGGCCGATAGAGATCGCCAGATGGGACCGCCTTCCTGACGCTCTGAGAACGCTGCCCGTGAGTGCACCGACGAGAGAGGACGACACGACCTAATCGAGAAATGCCCCCGGCGCCGACTGCAATCGGCCCGGGGGCTTGGCCCAAGGAGAAGTAGCTCCATGGACACAGAGAAAACTACAAGCCGCACAGGGACGACCGCCGATTCGGCCGTCGCATTGGCGGACACATTCACCCGGGATGCCGAGAACCCGGCCGTCTGCGTCGCCGACGGCTTCGGCGTCCGCATCACGACCAGCTCGGGACGCCTCAAGGTCTCCGACGGCATCGGGCGCCACCGCCGGGAGCGTTGCTACAGCCGGGCCACCCATGGGCTCGCCCGCGTTGTGGTCATGGCCCCGTCGGGGCACCTCACCTTCGACGCCCTTCGATGGCTCGAAGGGGCGGGTATAGGCCTGGTGGTGCTCGACTGTAAACGCTGATCGAAAAGGGGAGCACCGGAGACTCAGAACGCGCTGATCGAAAAGGGGAGCACCTGACCATCCCCGTGCTTGCTCGATCCCATTCACAGGCTTCTGGCCTGGGAGTCGAGCGAGTGGACGGGAGAAGGGTGCACACCGACATGGAGATGTGGACGGAGATCCGGCGCAAGGTCTTCGTGGAGAGCGCGTCGAAGCGCTCGATCAGGCGTGACTACCGGGTGAGCGCTCGGACCCTGGAGAAGATCCTGGCCAATGCCGAGCCGCCGGGCTATCGCCTGAGGGTTACTCGGCCGAAACCGGTGCTCGGCCAGTTCCTTGGGGCCATCGAGGAGATCCTGATCGCCGATCGGGATGCCCCGGCCAAGCAGCGGCACACCGCCAAGCGGATCTTCGAGCGTCTGCGCGACGAGCATGGCTACACCGGCTGCTCGTCTCAGGTCCGAGCCCAGGTGGCGGCGGCCAGGCGACGCCAAAGAGAGGTCTTCGTCCCGCTCTCCCACCCGCCGGGTGAGGCCCAATACGACTTCGGCGAGGCCACCGTGATCATCGCCGGTGAGCAGATGAAGGCGGCGTTGTCGGTCATGACACTGCCCTATTCGGACGTGTTCCACGTCTCGGCCTACCCGCGCGAGTGCACGGAGACCTTCCAGGCCGGCCACGTGGCCGCCTTCGACTTCTTCGGCGGGGTGCCCACCCGCACCAGCTATGACAACTCGAGAATCGCCGTGGCCAAGGTGGTGGGACGGGATCGCGAGCTCACCCGGGAGTTCCTGCGCCTGGAGAGCCACTTCCTCTTCACTCACCACTTCTGCCGAGTAGCCCGGGGAAACGAGAAGGGCCACGTCGAGAGCCTGGTGGGCTTCGGACGGCGGAACTTCTTGGTCCCCGTCCCGTCATTCGACTCTTTCGCCGAGCTGAACACCCACCTGGAGGCCGCGTGCCGGGCGGACATGGAGCGTTCGGTGCGGGGCAAGCCCGAGGGGAAGGCCGAGCGCCTGGAGGTGGACCGAGCCGCCATGCTCGACCTGCCCGCTGAATCCTTCGACCCGCGACGTGTCGCCCAGGCCAGCGCCAACTCGCTGTCGCTCGTGCGCTTCGACCGCAACGACTACTCGGTGCCGACCGCGCATGCCCATCACGAGGTGACGGTCCTCGGTGGTGTCGAAGAGGTCCGCATCCTCTCGGGGACCGAGGTGGTGGCCCGACACCCGAGGTGCTGGTCGAAAGAGGAGATCTCCTTTGACCCTCGGCACTACCTGGCCCTCCTGGAACGCAAGCCCGGAGCCCTCGATCACGCCCGACCCCTGGAGAACTGGGACCTGCCGGCGTGCTTCGGGCACTTGCGTCGACGGCTGGAGGCAGACCTCGGGTCGGCTGGCACCAGGGAGTACATCAAGGTGCTGCGCCTCATGGAGCGGGCATCGCTGCGCCAGCTCACCGGAGCCATCGAGGAGGCGCTGGCTATCGGGGCGACCGGATCGGACGCCGTCTCGTTGATCCTGTTCCACCGCGAGGAACGCCCCGTCGGGCTGTTCAGCCTCGACGGTCACCCCCACCTCCGGTCCTTCGTCATCGACCCCCCCGATCTCGGTGCTTACAGCACCCTGACCCAGATAGGAGCGAGTGCATGAAGTCCCTCGAAACCAAGTCCATGGTGCTGTTGCACCACCATCTGAAGGCCCTCCGGCTGCCGACCATCGGAGCCGAGTGCGAGAAGGTGGCCAGCCAGGCGGCCACCGACAACGTCGACCACCTGGCCTACCTGCTCCAGCTCACCGAGTTGGAGCTGCTCGAACGGGAGCGGAGAGCGGCCGAGCGTCGCTTGAAGGCAGCTCGGTTCCCCACCATGAAGACACTGGAGAACTTCGACTTCGCAGCCCGCCCGTCGGTGAACAAAATGCTGGTCGCCGAGCTGGCCCGGTGCGAGTTCATCGACAAGCGCGAGAACGTGCTGCTGGTCGGAAACCCGGGCACCGGCAAGTCCCACTTGGCCACCGCCCTCGCCGCGGCGGCGTGTGCCAAGGGCTACAAGGTGCGGTTCTTCCGGGCCACCGAGCTGGTGACCACGTTGATCGAGGCCAGGGACGAACGCGGCTTCCTGCGTCTAAAGAGTCAGCTCGCCAAGTTGGACCTGCTCGTGCTCGACGAGCTGGGCTACGTGCCCGCGTCCAAGGTCGGCGCCGAGCTGCTCTTCGACGTCATCTCCACCGCCTATGAGCGGACCAGCCTGATCGTGACCACCAACCTGCCCTTCGAGTCCTGGACCGAGGTCCTCGGATCCGAGCGCCTTACTGGGGCCACGCTCGACCGGCTCACCCACCGGTGCCGGATCATCGAGACCAAGGGAGAGAGTTACCGGCTCACCGACGCCAAGACTCGGGCCCGCCGGACAAAGCCAGTCACGGATGTGGACGAGGCTCAGGCCGCCAAGTAGGTTCGGACCAAAGTGCTCCCCGTTTCGACCGGCGCGCGCTTCCCTTTTCGATCAGCATTCACATCGAGAAGATGAAAGCAACGTCGGACCTTCCTGTCGAGAGTCTTGCCATCATCAACGGTGGGTTCGACATGGAGCGGTTGCGTCCTTCGTATATCTACTTCCTCAACACTCAGAAGCTCGGGGCGAACTCGTCGTTCGTACGAGCGGGCGACAAGAGGAGCTTCACGCTGTGGGAGACGATTACCAACACGGTAAACGCCGACCCCAAGCATTTCATCCTCATCATCGACGAGGCACACCGGGGGACTCAGGGCAAGGAAGCCGTTGAAGCCGAGACGATCGTGCAGAAGTTCCTCAAGGGGAGCCCCGGCGAGCTTCCGACGATCCCCCTTGTGCTTGGCATCAGTGCGACGCCGGACCGGTTCGTCCAACTCTGCTCAGTGACGAACCGCCCCCTCTTCAAGGTCGAAGTGGACCCTGAAAGGGTGCGGGAGTCAGGGCTCCTGAAGGAACTCGTGGACCTGTACCACTTAGACGAGAAGCAGCCTGGGGATGTGACGATGCTCATCCAGGCAGCGAAAGATTGGCTCACGTACCGAGAGGAGTGGGCGGCGTACGGAGCTGCGGAGCACGAACCAACTGCTACCCCCGTCCTTGTTGTTCAAGTCGAGGATGCACGCGCTGGGACGGCGGGTCGCTCGAAGACGGATCTCGGGATGGTCGTGAGTGCGCTGGCGAAGACCATCGGAGTTGAGGCGACTGAGGGCTGGCTGGGGCATGCGTTTCAGGACGACAGCGGGTTCGATGTGGGCGGACACCACGTCAGATACCTTGCACCGTCCGAGATCGATCAGGACGACCAGGTCAAGGTCGTCCTCTTCAAGACGTCGCTCAACACGGGTTGGGACTGCCCACGGGCGGAAGTCATGGTGTCCTTTCGCACGGCGAGGGACGAGACGGCGATCGCCCAACTTGTCGGCCGGATGGTCCGAGCCCCGCTCGCTCGGAGGATCGACGCCAACGAGCATTTGAACACGGTCGCTCTCTACCTACCGTTCTACGACAGCGACACCGTCGAGAAGATTGTGAAGCGCCTGACGGGCGATCCGGGAATCATGCCGCCGACGAAGGTCAGGGAAGGAAAGGAGTCCGTCACGCTTCAGAAGAATGCCGACCTGTCGCCGTGCTTTGACGTGCTCCAAGGCCTTCCGAGCTATACGGTCCCTCCCAGCCGTCCTATCAAGCCAGTCGTGAGACTCGGCAGACTGGCAAGCCTTCTCGCAGCGACCGGACTGGAGAATGACCCGGTTAAGATATACCGGGTGCGGCTTGTGGCAGTCTTGCAGGAAGCACGGGCAGCGCTCGAACGTGACAGCGGCTTCAAGCAACTGATGGAGGAGGCACTCCTTCTCGATGTCCGACGGCGTCGGATCGTGTGGGGGGTCGCAAGCGACGAGCCAGACTTGGAGAACGTCCTTCCGCCGGAGGTCGCCGCAACTGCCATGAAGGCAACGATCGCCAACGAGAACGTCGACGATCTCTTCGCAGAGGCAGGACGCCGGCTCGGCGAGGGCCTCCACAAGGAGTACCTCCGGACCAGGATGGATGAGGGCGAAGAAGCGAAGCGGGCCAAGCTGGAGGTCTACGCCTTGGTGGCGACCACCTCCGTTCTTGATCGCCTGGAAGCCGACGCCACGGAGCAACGGACGGACTGGACGAAGAAGTACAAGGCGGCCTTCACCGGTCTGGATGAGCAGTACCGGCAGGCGTTCCGGGAACTCCAGGGAGCAGGGGCGGAATCCGTCGCCGAGACGATCGAAGCACCGCCCAACATCGAGTGGACGAAGGCGAAGAAGAGGTGGCAGCGCCATCTCTACGTTGACCTCAAGGGCGGCTTCCCCGAGGACTTCGGCGCAAGTAGTTGGGAAGGGAAGGTCGTCGAGACGGAACTAAAGAACGACGACGTCGTCGGATGGTTCCGGAATCCCCCTCGGAAGCCCTGGTCGCTTTGCGTAACGAGGTGGGAAGGAACTCGTTGCGTTCCCTTCTACCCAGACCTCATCTTCTTCCGGAAAACAGCCGGGGGGATCATCGCCGACCTCATCGATCCGCACTTGCTCGCGGCGGAGGACATGCCTGCACGGGCCGTGCGACTGGCGCAGTTCGCCCAGACGCACAGTCACCAGTTCGGCCGTCTTGAGATGGTCATCTACGAAAGCGCTAATGACGAGGTTGGGAAACGAATCGACCTGACTGACGAGAAGCTCCGAAAGCGGGTCTCGCAGTTGACGACGACCCAGCAGTTGCGGAGTCTGTTCGAGGAGATGTAGTCGGAGGACCCGACTACGGCAGCGGTCCTCCTAACAGTCCATGCGGTAGAAGTCACGGTCGTCGGAGTCACTGGTGGCCGTCAGGGTGGAACAGGTCGGTGTCCACCGAGCACCCGCACCGTCGCAGAGGACCCAGGTCGCCCCCCTGCCAGAGGGACAATCAAACTGAGTGTGAGACTCGTCGGCCAGTTGCATGCCTGGGCCACAGTATGCGGCGTTTCGACGATCTCTAGAAACTCGGGAATCAACTCGAATGGCAGGACATTCGCGACGTAATATTCCATCGGAGGGCGACGGTGAGGTACGTGGCTAACATTATGGCGAGGGCGTCCTTGCACGTCGTTCGAGCTCGTCATCGATGAACTTCACGAATTTCGCGTTCTGAAGTTGCTTAATTTCTCCCCAAACGGTTCGCGGAATCGGACAGCTCATCAGATTTCCCACATCCATTTTGAGACCTTCTAGTGGAGTTAGCGCTCCGGCTTTCTGCGCTTCGAAGCATGCCGAAATATGAAGAATAAGAAGCGTCACAAAACGTCGTTCAGCCGCTGTGATTTCCGTTGTCGGGCGTGTGGGCAAGACGGCCTGCTCCAGCTCTGGATTGTCCACCGCCATTTTCCAAATGTCTCGGTGATGCTGAGTTATCAGTAAGAGATTTGAGACACGATTTGTCTTCGTGGCTGATCGAACAGACAACGCAGTAAATACCAGGGCGAGGACAATGCCGACTGACTGGAGGGTTGGAAACCAGTTTTGTGAGAGCCAGTGACCAATATCAGTAGCGAGCACGGACGGCACTCCCTCTTAGGCTGAGAAATGCGCAGATTCAAAGGCCTCCATGCTCACCGAACAATCAAGCAGGTCGCGGGAGACCGCTTGAATTCGTTCAATCGCATCGGGAGCTTCGATGATCCACCCTCCGTGCTGCAGTCCCTGGTCGTCGTAATTGTGTACGAGGACCACTGAATCATCGAATTCGAGGTAATCGATTAGACCTTTCTCGCGCAGTCGGCGGCTGAGCGATTCTTCGTCGACAAAACGAATCTCCTCTCCGAGCCGGCTGCTCTCACGATACACGGCGAATTCATATTGGGCGATATAGTCCGAAAGAGGCAACTGAACGATACGCACTCGAACCCATCGGATGCCCTTCGTCCGAACATCTTCATAGAGCGGAGCCTGTTCCTGCATTCTCTGAACTACCAGATTGCAAGCAACGGCGTGATCGCCTCGGAGAAATGCTTCGAAGCTGGGATCTCCCGGCTCTTCGTACGATTGGCGGCTCTCCAACTTGAAAAATTGTGACTTAAGCGACTCCCACGACCGTTCGAATGCGAGCTGAAATTCCTCGCCATTCAGGAAGCGAGATTCTTCCTCGGAGAACAAACTCGTTGGAATCAATTTGCGGGGATGTCAGGCTTCGCTTTGACCAAGGTGGTGCGGGGTATCCAAACGATGCGCTCATCAGGGCCGCAGCTGGCGGTTTCCGGAAGCCGATCTCGTAAGTTGTCAGTTCTGTCGATTCCTATAACGGCGAAATCGCCCGTGTCCAGCTCCCAAATGTCGGGGCAACCACTCGCTGCTGGAGTTGATGGACTATACGGCGGAGGTCCAGGCTGGGGGCCACCACCTCCCGATACTGCATGAGGGTCAGGACCGATTCGACGTGCAAATTCCACCGAAACCACCTCCAGCGTTTCTTCTGGTGTATGCCGTCGCGGAGCCTACCTGGGACTTCGGATGAGAGGGAATGGGTTCCAAAAGATACCGCTGAGCAGGGCGTTGAAGAACTCCAGGCTGGACTTCTTCGCCGTTGCAGTCGGAAATCCGCCTCCAGATGCCGACAGAACGGGGCCCCCAAGGGTTTATACGGCGTTTGCCGCCCCCTTATCTCCTAACCCGCCGAAGGTGAAGACCCCACCGTCGGAGGCCACCTCCCAGTAGCCCTTCCCATCGGTCGTGGTGGCCGAACCCACGATCGGCTTGGTGAGCCGCGTTCCACCCTCGGAGCCGTAGAACCCGGTCCCCCCGAGGGCGAAGACCCCACCGTCGGCGGCGGCCAGGTCATAGCCTCCGGGCGAGGACGTGGCGGGGGTGGCCGACGCACCGTTGGAGGCGACCGACGGTCCCACCGTGTTCACCGCTCTCACCGTGAAGTAGTAGGTCGTCCCGTTGGCCAGGCCCGTCACCGTGCAGCCGGACGGGCCCGCGGTGGAGGTGCGTCCGGTGAGGCCGGTCCCGCTGACCGGAGCCCCCGATTCGCCACCCGAAATCGTCCCTTCGTAGATGTTGTAGCTCGTGATCGATGAGCCGCCGTTGCTCGAAGGCCCGTTCCACGCCAGGACGACGGTGGTGTTGCCCAGGGTGGCGGTGAGACCCGTCGGGGCACCCGGTACACCGGCCACGTTGGTCTCGCTGAAACTGGCCGAGGTCGAGCCCGCTGATCCGGCCGTCACGGTGTACGTGCCGGCCGCCGTCTCGGCGGTGAAGACGGTGGCGCTGGCCACCCCATTGCCGTCCGTCGTGACCACCGTTGCGTCGGTGCCGTTGGCAAAGATCCCACTGGCTCCACCGGCGGGAGCGGTGAAGGTCACCGTCGTACCGGACACCAGCACCGGGTTCCCGTGCGAGTCTTCGATGGTCACACTCAAGGGCGTGGCGAATACCGTGCCGACCAAAGCGCTCTGACCGCCGCCGCCACCGGCCACGTCCTGCGATGCGGCACCGGCGACATTGGTTTCGGCGGTCCCACCGGAGGTCAAACCAACCGAAGATGCCGTTACGGTGTCAGTGCCGACCGCGTGGTGTTAGCGGTGTATGTGGTCGCCGTTGCCACTCCACTTCCATTCGTCGTGGATGAAGTCGTGTCGGTACCATTCGCAAACGTCCCGCTTGCGCCCGAAACTGGACCCGTGAACGTCACCGTCCTACCGGCAACAGCACCGCACTGCCACTTGAGTCTTCGACCGTCGCACTGATCGGAGTTGCGAATGCCGTGCCAATAGGCGTGCTTTGTCCGCCGCCAGTCGTGATCGCTACCATGGAAGCGGCATTGACGTTAGTTTCGGAAAAGGTGCCTGAAGTCAAACCGGCAGATGATGCTGCGACGCTGTATGTGCCGGCCGTAGAGTTGGCCGTGAATGTGGTGGAGATTGCTACGCCACTGCCATTCGTCGTGGCTGCTGTTGTATCAGTGCCATTCACAAACGTGCCACTGGCGCCACTGAGCGGAGCGGTAAAGGTCACTGTGGTTCCGGACACGAGGACCGGATTGCCGTGGGAGTCCTCAATGGTGGCGCTCAACGGCGATGTGAACACGGTACCTACCAAAGTGTTCTGTCCGCCACCAAAGGTGGGAACGACCTGGGAAGCTGCGGCGGCGGCATTGGTCTCTGCAAAGAGGTTCGCGGTCAAGCCTACGGATGTCGTCGTCACGTTGTAGAGGCCGGCCGTGGTGTTGGCCGTGAAAGTCGTAGCCGTAGCCACTCCGCTGCCGTTCGTCGTGGTGGAGGTGGTATCGGTGCCGTTGGCAAATGTTCCGCTAGCTCCGCTCGCCGGGGCGGTGAAACTTACCATGGTACCGGAGGCCAATACCGGGTTGCCAAACTGGTCCTCGATGGTTGCATTCAGTGGAGTTGCGAATGCCGTTCCCACTGTGGCGTTCTGACCTCCACCGGCTGTTGCCACGTCTTGAGTAGCAGGGCCCGCCACGGTCGTATAGCCCGGGCTACTTGCCACGGGAGTGATATCGACCGAGGTGCTGACACTTATGGACGACGTTTCGGCATCCGTGGTATTGGTTGCCGTAGCACCGACACCGGCGACTACCGCTATTGAAGATGATGCCAACACCGACACCGGCGTGATGATTGTTACATTGTCCGTCGCCGTATCAGTTGGCGCGGCTGTCACGACGCTGCCGTTCACGGTGTAGTCAGAAGCGGTCAGAGGGAACTGGGTACCAGCGGGACCCGTTAGGGTGATCGTTCCCGACCCTGCAGCCAATGCACCGGTGACGCTGGTGGAGAAGTTGATCGTGTAGGTGGCTGCGGCACCTGCTGTGAGAGGTGACGGTGACGCGCTCACGCCGGTCACCACGGAGGCATAGGCGGTGGACGTCATGACAGCGAACGAGGCGACGAGTGTGGTGACGAGGCCCGCTGCGATCCAACGGTGGGTGCGACTTGACACGGTGATCTCCTGACTGGAGCCCGTACCCGACTGAATCTTGGTTTGGGCACGACCTCGTTGGTTTGAGGACGAAGAGAAGGTGTTGCTCAGGTCGTGATCTCCCGGGCACACGGGCGCGATCGCTGCCAGAGCATGCGTCTGCAGGGAGGGTGAACAACGTCGTGGGGGAAGGCGGATACCGGAGTGACGACACATGACGCAGTGACGCGACGAGAAGCGAAAGCGAAAATATCGCGTCTCGCGCACTTCGCGCCGACGGGCAATAGGACGATTCGATTCAAAGACGTGGTGCCTCTTCCGATCAACAGGGAGAGGACACGTCGAGCCTCGGCGACTGGCAACCGGATCGGTCGCCCTGTCCAAACCAGGCGCCCCTCTCAGGGGGTCTGTGATTCTTCTCGACACGCGGCGCCTGATCCTTGAGCAGACAAGCATCTGCCAGAGACCGTCACGTCGCCGAACGTGCCTGACAGAGCGCGGAAGTTGAGGGACTGGAGGGTGCGGAAAGGGCCGCATTCCCACGCACCGATCGTCTCGACCGTGACTGTCAGGTCATCCCACTGGAAGACATTCTGCGTTCGTCGCCGCCCGGGCCTGTGGCGGGCTATCTCAGGTGCCGATGCGGGCGATCCCGACAACGGGGGCGTCGATTCGTTGCCCTCCCATGGACCCGTAGAACGGGGCGTCACCGAAGGCGAAGATCCCGCCGTCGGAGGCCACCTCCCAGTACCCACCGCCATCGGGGGTGGAGGTGATGCCGACGACAGGGGCGTCGAGTCGCCGGCCGCCCATGGACCCGTAGAAAGCGGCGTCACCGAAGGCGAAGATCCCGCCGTCGGAGGCCACCTCCCAGTACCCACCGCCGTCGGGCGTCGGGGCGATGCCGACGATGGGGGCGTCGAGTCGCTGGCCGCCCATGGACCCGTAGAAGAGGGCGGTGCCGTAGGAGAAGATCCCGCCGTCGGAGGCCACCTCCCAGTACCCGCCCCCTCCGGGATCGGCGGCCATGCCCACGACGGGGGCACTCAGGGGAGTTCCGCCTATCGATCCGTAGTTGCCGGCGTTGCCGAAGGTGGCGACATGACCTTGACGGTCGACCTCCCAGTAGCCACCACCGTCGGGATCGGCGGCCATGCCCACTATGGGCGCGCGCAGTGTCCAGCCGGAGAGCGAACCGTCGAAGGGTGCTCCGAAGGCGAAGATCCCTCCGTCGGCCCCCACCTCCCAATAGCCCCCGGCCGGATCGGCCGCCACCCCGACCATCGGGGCGTCCAGCCGGTCACCACCGACCGAACCGTCGAAGGCTGTGTGAAACGAGAAGATGCCGCCGTCGGAACCGGCCATCTGGTAGCCGTCGGGGAGCTCCGTGGGGCATGTCGGGGTCAATGGGAGTGGGGTAGCGGACGGTCCGAGCGGGACCGGTGTCCCTTCCACCATGCACAGCGGGTCCATTCGCAGGCTGCGGGCACCGTCGGGGTACCCCACGTTCCCAGCCGTCCAGGCGTCGTAGGCCATCCAGACTGAGCCCGAGGTGTCGGTGAAGAACGAGGGGGCGCCCGGACCGGCAACGTCGCCCACCGAGCCGAAGACAGGCGTGGTGTTCGGGTCGGCACAGGGCCCGACCGGACCTTCGCAGTTGGCGTAGGCGATGGCGTAGGCGTCCGTCTGCCACGGACCGCCCGAGAAGAACAGGAGCCACCGCCCACCGAGCAGAACCATGTTCGGTTGCTCGATCGTCGTCTCCCAGGCCCGGTTCTGCGTGATGAGCGCCGTCGTCGATCCCACCAATTGTGCTCCTCCGCCGTCGAACACCACCGGTGAGACCCACAGGGTGGCGGGTGCGGTCGAGCTGTAGCCGTCGTTGTTCTTCCACGCCAGGTAGTAGTTCCCCGCCTGGTCCTGGTAGACGTCGGGATCGATCGAACCTCCGATCGACGGCTGGCAGACGACGGGTCCGGCCGAATCGTCCACGTAGGGACCTGTCGGCTGTGTGCTCTCGGCCACACCGACGCAGTAGTGGGCCACCGAGGGGTCCCATGCCGCATAGAAGAGGTAGAAATCTCCTCCCACCTCGATCATCGAGGGTGACCATGGAGCGCCGTTCCCCGGAGCACGCGTGGCCCAGGCGCTGATCTGGCAGGTTCCGCCTTGGACGGACCCCGATTGACAGGGCAGAGCGTCGACGACGTCGGGATTGAGCAAGAGTGTCTGCGGCCACGACGAGAGGTCCGTCGTGGTCATGACGGGGATGTTGTCGAACCCGTCGCCGGTCGAGAACGCGTAGTAGGTGTTTCCCAAGCGCATGACGTCCGAGTCGGGAGTGTCCAACGGGGACAAGGGGTTGCTGTACGTGCCCGGAAGGCCGGCGAACGCCGGTGGCGCGCCCAAGGGTACGACGGCCCCGATGGCGACGATTCCGAGCGCGCCGAGGACGGCGCTCCGACGAAGGCCGGGAATCCGCCGCAGCCGGGCGCCCCGTGAGGGGCGACGGCGACCGAACGAGGGGAAGTTGGCCGACCGATCTGACCCGGCGGCCGGTCCCACGATCGGTTCCTGACCGCTAGTCATGTCGGCTGACCTCCAGATCCCGAACGACACGTTCGGCGTTCTGCCGGACGAATGGTCTTCTCCCTCTGACGCACGAGCGCCCTCCGAGGTTGCGTTCAAGAGGAAGAAGTTCTTACACCGGCACGAACGGTGATCAGAGTGCTGCGCGGCGTCACCTCAGGGCGCCGTTCTCCGTGGGAACCACCGACCGTGCCGTCGACAGGCACGTGGGTTCCCGGCCCGGGCGACGGTGTGTGTCTGTGACGACGGTGAACCTCCCCTCACCGCCAGGCAGCGACTTCCAACAAGATACCCACCGTCCGATCGAACTCGGCGACACCGGAGGGCTTTGCGATGTAGGCGGTGGCTCCAGCCCGGAGGAATCGAGCCCGCTCGCCGGGTGTGCCGTCATGAGCCAGCACGACGATCGGCTCGCCTGGTCGCATGACGCCGTTCCGGAGGGCACCGACGAGCATCTCCCCATCGATATCAGGTAGGCGCGCTTCGACCACCACCATCCGGGGCCTCCGGTCGATGGCCGTCTGCAGGCCGTTTCGACCACCCCTGGTCACCAGGAACTTGACCGCCGCCCAGCGACGGACGATGCGGGCGAACAGCATGCGGTTGTCAGCTCCTCCGCACACGTAGAGCACGGGTCGACATCGACCGCCCTGGGCCGGGTGCCAAGCGTGTGCGCCCCATCTCGAGCGAGTTGTGTCACCCGGCTGTTCGGGTGGTGTGGGCCCCGGGCCGTCGAGCAGTCGGAGGTTCGGTCGGTCGGCGTCCCTCATGCCGACCTCTGTTGCCGGCATTCCTCGATTTCCTGGGGCGGGACGGACTGCGATCCCCCAGCGAACCAGGACTCCTCCTCGTGGAGCTCGTCAACCCATTGGGAGGTCGTGACGACATCCCGCGAATCGATCTCCGGCACGTGAGTGAATCTAATGAACCAAGGTGAACACGTCGCGAAGAATGTGCCAACCTCCGGAGAACGCTTGGTGACAAACGTCTGTCCACGAACGGTCCGCTGCGTCGATCCGGCGGACCGGAATTGGCTCACCGTGCGACGAAACTGCGCCGACCTGGATGGACCACGACCGGGGTGGCGCGGTTTCCCGCGCTGTTCCTCCCGATTCCCACGAGTTTTCGCTATAACCGGAGGGAACCAGCCACTATTAGGCCGAAGCCGGCTTCCGCTCGACGAAAGTCCAGGTAGAAGTCGTGAGCGGCTTTCCGGCACCCACAGAATTCGTCCTCCCCGTGATTCGGACGTACGGGTCCGGGGCGGTGACCACCGGGGACCGGAGGACGGCCCGGAAGGGGACGGGGCACGAGGGGCGGGAGCCGAGGGCCCGGAGGACCACGCCACCATCCAGCCGACGGGAGGAGAGCGGAAAGGGACGGGAGGGGGCGGCGGGGGAGGAGCCTCGACCGAGGTTGTTCACGCAGGAGTTCCCGTCGTTGTCACTATTCGAGACATCTCGTCCGGGGCCACACCTGCACCCGTCTTGTTCACACTACCGGCTTTGATCGCGAAGAAGCTGTCTCCGCTCCAGCGTCACGACGTAACGGCGAAGCAATTGGATGGCCTTGGGACTCTCGTTGAGATGAGTGAACGCGACGCTGAATTCCACCCCCTGATCACTAGGTCGCACCCACACGATGGTACCCGTAAGAGTGATGGGCCGACCAGAGCCGATCTCAAGAGAGACGATGACAGAGGAAGCTCTTGAGGGTGCCCAAAAGCGGTCACCACGCCATCGGCACCTGACGCCGCTTTCACTGATATCGATAGTTTCGGCTCTCAGCTTTCTCCCCGCGGCGATGACATCGACATGACCGTGCATGGGCACACGAACATGGCGGCGTCGATTGGTCGCTTCGATCGATTCGACCTCTCCGACGACTTCCGGCCCTTCGGCCTCTCCGACGGCTCCGACACCGACACGCCACGCAGCGATACCGGTATCCACAAGGCCTTCAACGGTGCCATGAAGGTTATGCATCTTCTTCTTCGACTGCCATCGGATGAGGATAGCTTCGCCTTTGGCGACCACCGTTACCTCACCGTTGAGTACCGGTGCAGCCAGGAGCAGGTGTGGCCGAGGATTGGTGATGTGCCCGAGGACGTAGCTCGGAACCGAATCCGATTTTGAGTTGGGGAACGTGACAATGACCTGCTCGCCGCGTTCGGGAAGATCGGGACCTGTGATTGGAGCGTGGGACATGCCGACGTGGACCTGCCTGTTTCTGCTGTGAACGGTAATTCTATGACAGATCGCTTCGCCAATGGTGTTGGAATTGTCGCCAACCCGAACCCTGGCCCTAACCGAGCGGGGAAGGCTGGGCCAGGGGTGCGAATTGGCACGAGCCGATTGAGACAGTCTTGCAATTCCTTGCGCGGTGCCTACCCGACAGAAAGGGGCCTCCACCGTTTCCGGTTCACATCGGCAGGACGATGCCCGATTCGTTGGCCCGTCGGGTGAAGGCCCACGAGGTGGGCATGTGGGCGGGTACGTGCTGTCTGGTTTGTCCTTGGCCGGTTCATGCGGGCTGTCACGGGTTCATCTTGAATTGGCCTCTCCGTCGCACAACGGTCGCGAGTTGTTAACCCTCGGTGCCTAACGTGTCTTGGGACGTTCCTCTCATGGCGTTCCTCGTGTTTCCCCTCGACGACGTCAGAAACGGGGAACCGCGAACTGGCTCGGGCAGGACCGCCCGAGCCAGTGTCGCGCCGAGGGAGGGCATCCTCACGGAGCGGAGCGCACCCGGCGGCGGGCGACACTGTCATTCAGTAAAGCGCGATGTGCTGGCAAGGGTTCATCCCGATCGTCGGGAACGCTGTAACGGATGGACGATCCCGAAACGTTGAATCTCCCGGGACGACAACGCGAGGGCCTGATCCGTGTCACTCCGACATCCTGCACCCGAAAGGAGAGTCATGACCCGTCGACTTAGCCTGCGACTTGCCGTCGCCACCTTGATCTGTGGCGGTGTCGGAGGCTTCTGGATCGCATCTGCCGGTGCCAGCACCGGACCGCCCCATATCGTGGCCCATCCCCACAACGTCATGGTCAACACCAAGACCAAGCTGGTCGGGACGAACTTCAAGCCTTCGACGAGCCTCACTATCGAGGAGTGTGGGCAGAAGAACTGGATCGCGCCCCAGGACCCCTGCGACAGCACGAACTCGATCGTCGTGGTGACCAACTCCCGTGGCCAGTTCAAGAGCCCTTTCACCGTGCAGACGTGTCCCGGCGGGACACCGGGCTTCGCCGAGAGGTGTTGCATCGGTGTTCCCACTCCGACGGGAGTCGACACCGTCACGCTCCTCGGGGCCGCCACCGTCGTCGTGACTGGTCCCTGAGGCGGACTCCGTAGAGCACGACCCCCCTGTCAGGTCGTCGCCCGACGAGCCTGACAGGGGGTCCCACCTCACGATCAGAGCGACGTGCCCGTCGAATGGTTCGTCCCTGGTGGCGTAATCGGCTGTCGACGAACGGAGTCCTAAGGGGCGAAGCGGACCGCGTGAACGACCGGGTCGTTCTGTGCGGCGACGATGAGATCGTACGTCGTCCGATGGTCGAGCCCGCCCGGCGGTGTGAAGGAATAGGCGTTCGGCACCGAGAGATACGGGAGCGGGGCGTCACTCAAGTTCACGACCTGGTTCGAACACGAGATCGACGGGTAGGGGGCGACGCACTGAGCATCGAGGGCGATGCCAGGCGATGACAGGTTGGCGTTCCCGGCGTCGAGCAGCTGTATGTCGACGGAGCCACTCCCGACGCCCCTCCCACCGGGGATCGACCTGATCCTGTACGTCACCACCTGGCTGACGCTGACCGACGTGCTGCCCTGGAAGTTGGAGTTCCCGGCGTAGGTGGCCGTGATGCTGTGGTTGCCAACAGCGAGCGAAGACGTTCTGAGGGTCGCTCTGCGCCTGGTCAGCGCGGAGGAGCCGAGCAGGGTCCCGTTGTCGTAGAAGCTGACCGTACCGTTGGGCCGGCCCGCAGCCGCAGAGACCGCGGCTGTGAAGGTCACAGGCTGGTGGATCAGCCTCGGCTTCCCGTTCACGGTGACCTTGACGGTTGTCGGGGTTGGACTCCACAGGACGGCGTGGATCTGGCCACCGTTGGTCATGCTGCGGCCGGCCGCTTGTCCGCGGTCGTTCACGGCGGTGGCGCCGCTGTTGGGTACGGAGGCGGTCTTGGCCGTCGCCCGCAGATCGGCGAGAGAGGCGCGTCGGAGGGGGATGTCGCCGGCCGGGAAGGCGGAGACCGAGCTTCGGGTGGCGCTGGCGCTCAGAGAACCGAGGTCGACCATTCCGGTCGATTGCGTCCACGAGAACGCGTCGCAAGGACAGTTGTTGCCGGCGCTATTGGCCTCACCCACGACTTCACCATCGTCGTTGATGGCGTAGGCGAAGGTTTCGGCGAAGCTGGGGCCGGGACTTCCGAGATCGGTCATCGTGCCCGACGACCATAGGAAAGGGTGAACGGCGGTGTCGCCCGGTAGGGCGCTGTAGCCGACAACCTGCCCGCTGTTGTTCACTCCCAGGGCGACGCTGAAGCTGCCGCCCAGGGTGCCGAGATCGACCATCCCACCGGCCTGGGTCCACGAGAATGCGTGATTGTTCCCCGAACTGTCGGTGCTGGCCCCGACGACCTGGCCGTTGTCGTTCACGGCCTCGGCTGCCGTGTTGTCGCCGCCCAGGTTCCCGAGGTCGACCATCCCCGCGGCCTGGGTCCACGAGAAGGCATCGGTCACCGTGTCGCCCGGAAGAGTGCTGTAGCCCACGACCTGCCCGCTGTTGTTCACGGCATAGGCGTCACTGATCGCGCCCCCCAGGGTGCCGAGATCGACCATCCCACCGTCCGGGGTCCACGAGAACGCGTCTTGTCGGCAGCACGTCCCGTCTAGGAGCGAACCCAGGCTGTAGCCCACGACTTGTCCATCGTCGTTCACCGCATTGGCACTGCTCTGGTCGTCGCCGGGGAGAGTGCCGAGGGCGATCATCCCGCCGGCCGGGGTCCAGGCGAACGCCTCGCTGTTGCTGGTGCCGACGGCCTCGCCCGTGTCGTTGACAGCCACCGCGCCGTTTCCGGCATTACCGCCAGTGCCCAGCTCGGTCCAGCCGCTGCCCCCCAATGCCCCGAGGTCGATCATCCCCCCGGCCTGGGTCCACGAGAAGGCGCGCGCTGTTCCGTCCGCCAGGCAGCTCTGGCCCACGACCTGGCCGCTGTCGAGCACGGCGGCGGCGCTGCTGAAGCTGCAGCCCAACGTACCGAGATCGGTGATCGTCACAGCGGCGGCAGCGGGTGGGGCCGACGTCACAACGGCGGAGACGAGCGACACCCCCATGAGGACCGTCACTCCGGCGGCGGTAAGCCCCGGCCGGCGCTGATGCCGGAAGAATCGCATGCCCCCCCTTGGCCGACGAGTCGTCGGTCACCCCCTGAATACGGTACTTTGGAGGACTGGCGTTTGGCCACCTCCTCGAGGGGATTTCCTATCCGGGACGACTTGTCCTTGGTGATGGGCAAGGGTTGTTCAAGAGCGCCCCCGATGTGTCGGCAGCCGAAGACCTTGGGGCTGCGGCGATGACTCGAGGGCCCGACGCGCCATCTCCGAACGGTTGGCTTGACGGGCACCTCATCAAATGGTGAAGCACGCCGCCAGGAATGTATCGAGCACCTCTGTATTGCGCCGGAGGCGAAGCTGACCGTTCTCATCCCTGGAGATGTCGAGCGACGGGCAGAAGGCTTCAGCATCGCCACAGAAGAAGTGTGGCGAGCCCTTGACCCCACGCAATTCACCCTCGTGCCATTGCGTGCGGACGGCTCCTTCGTCCTCTGGGCCGGGCTCGCCGACTCCATGGCTCTTCGCCACATGTGAGAGAACATCGGGGTCCGAGATATCGAGGCCCTTCTCGAACAGCGCATCACGCAGAACAAGGCTCACGGCCTCACCGGTCGCGTCGTCTCGCCGATAGGCGGCGGCAGCGACCGTGAGAGCCGGAAGGGAGGTCGACGGGAAGTGATCGGCGTCGAAGTGGGCAAAGAGGTCTGGAGCCACCTGAGTGCGCAACTCGCTGATGTGCTCGGCGGTAACAGTTCTGTCAAGGGGCTTCCCGTTGACCAGTTCCAGCGGCCAAGCCCGGACGCGTATGACCACGTCACGGCGTCCCAACTCGTTTCGTCTCCGCACAACGGAGCGGAGCCCGACATGGGCGAACGGGCACCAGATATCTGCGTACACCTCGATCATGGTCACCTCTGGACCATACGCCGGAGGCTCACGGCACCCTCTGTACGACCTGGACAATCTTGCCGATCGGCCGCCCGGTCGTGGAATTACGGTTAGTCCGGATCCAGGGAGATCGCCGGCAATCCATCGCCTTCCTCGACACCCTGGGCTTGGCGCTGGTCCTTGTTCCAGGGTCGGACTTGGATCAGCCATGCGATGGCGACGACGAGGAGGATGGAGCAGAGGAGCCAGCCGAGCGCGGTCGTCCCGATACCGACGTACTTGAGCCCGGACGCGAGAATGACGAAGGTGATGGTCGGTCGGATGTAGCGGTCGGGCGCTCGCGATGACAGAAGGGAGCCGACGAAGACCGCTGGCACACTGCCGACGATGAGTGAAGTGGTGACCGACAGCTCCACGTGACCGAAGGCCAGGGCCCCCAGGGCCGCCGCCGCCGTCAGGGGAACAGCCTGGGTGAGATCGGTCCCCACCAGTTGGTTGGCCCCGAGCATCGGATAGAGAAACAAGAGGAAGACGATCATGAGAGATCCTGATCCGACGGAGGTGATCCCCACGATGATTCCCGCGATCATGCCGATGGCGACCGTGGACACTGGCCGGATGGTGAGATCGTGGACGATGCCGTGGCGCGTACGGCCGCTTCGGCGGTCGAGCACGTAACGCAGGACCATGGCCGCCGCCCCCAAGAGAAGGGCTGTGCCGAGGGCGATCTGGACGTTGTTCTCGGCTGCCTTTGCATGGCCGATCAGGTGGAGGAGATAGGCGCCCAGAAATGCCATCGGTGCCGAGCCGAGCGTCAACCACCCGACGAGCTTCAGATTGACCGTCCGCTCACGCAGGTGTACGGCCGCTCCGATGGGTCGCATGACCACGGCGGCCACCAGATCGCTCGAGATGGCGGTGGACGGCTTGACCCCGAACAGGAGGATCAGCATCGGCGTCATGAGAGCACCCCCGCCGGAACCGGTCATTCCGACGAGGAAACCGACAACGGCGCTCCCCAAGACGATGTAGGGATCCACGTTAACGGCACCTCCGTACCAAGCTATCTGCCGGACCTTCCAGCGGTCGGTTCAGATTACTCACAAGCGATCGAATTGCTTCCAAACGTTCGAGATCGAATTCAAGCACCGACGAATTCTGGAGGTGGATCGATCTCACCCTCAGCGGTCAGTCCTCAGGATCCCACAGGCCGCCCGCCAGCCTCATCTGCCTCAGATGGTCCCTCATGCGCGGTTGCTCGCTTCCCCCCAGTACCTCGAGGAGCTGGTAAAGGTTGGCAAAGCCCTCTGGTCCAAGCTCGTGACGCACCTGACGCTCGATGGACCGAGCTGCCTTCCGGTGAGCGGCAAGGTAACCGAGAGCGCGGGGCGTGAGCTCGACTATCTTCTCTCTGCCGTCCGTGGCCGACGGGCTGAGGGTCACATAGCCACGATCACGGAGGCTGGCCACGTTCTTGCTGGCGCCTTGTCGAGTGATTCCGAGCTGCCGACCGATCTCCGCAATCGTCGTCTCCGACGGACCGGAGCACATGCGCAACACCCGTCCATCGGGAAAGCCGCGATCATCGAAGTCCGCGCCGGCCAATTCCTCGTCCAGTCGACATTGGTAGCCGACCCATGCCCGGCGCAGAGCGCCGCCGAGGGCCACCCGTCCCCCATGGCGGTTTTCCGGCTCGGCCTGCGCGCCGGTGCCCGGAGCTCCCTGCCGACTCATCGGTGGAGCGTGACGATATCGTCAACCACAGTTGACATGTTACCCCAACCGCCTCCATACTTCGGAGATGGGAGGACACTCGTTGGGGCGACCATCCTCCCGGCGGACGGGGCGGCGTGGGTCGCCATGTCCACGCTCAGCGCGCTTCACCCCGACGACCTTCCGAAAACGAGGCCCTGATGACCGCGGCCCAGGCTGAGACCGCAAGGAGGAAACGCCTGAGCAGAGGGGCCTCGGTGGCGCTTGTGATCGCCCTGGCGCTCGTCGTCAGTTCCTGTAGCAGTCCATCGTCGACACCGGCGGCGCCCCGCGTCGAACGGGTGAGCGGCGGCCTCTCCGGCAGCTACGTCGTGCCGCCGGGTATCCACAAGATCAAGCACGTCATCATCATCGAGCAGGAGAACCGGTCCTTCGACAATTACTTCGGGACCTATCCGGGCGCTGACGGCATCCCCATGAAGAACGGCCGACCGACTGTCTGCCTCCCCAACCCGGCCACCCAAGGCTGCACCTCGCCGTACCACGACACGGCCGACATCGACGGGGGCGGCCCCCACAACGAAAAGAACGCCCTGGCCGACGTCAACGGGGGCAAGATGAACGGCTTCATCATCCAGCGCGACTCGGGCAAGAACTCGGCAGCCAACTGCCGGAGCGCTCTGGATCCGGCCTGTTCCCACGCCGCCGGCACGGTTCCCGATGTCATGGGCTACCACACCGCCGCCGAGGTTCCCAACTACTGGACCTACGCCAACGACTTCGTCCTCCAGGACCACATGTTCGAGCCGGTCAAGTCCTGGTCGCTGCCCGACCACTTCTACCTGGTCTCGGGGTGGTCGGCGAAGTGCAAGAACACCAACCCCTTCAGCTGCGTCAACAGCATCGTCCGTCCGACTGGGAAAGACTCTGTCGCTGCGATGCAATCGGCGGTGACCCAGGCGCTCAGCACCGGTACGGCCGACATCGTTGCCGCCTGGACCGACGTCACCTGGCTCATGTACCTGAAGCACGTGTCGTGGGCCTATTACGTCCAGACCGGGGACCAGCCCGATTGTGCCAACGACGGAGCCGAGACCTGCGCGCCGATCGCCCAGAGCGCCACGACACCAGGAATCTGGAATCCGCTGCCCATCTTCGAGGACGTCCAGAAGGACGGTCAGCTCAAGAACATCCTGCCCTTGAACTCCTATTTTGCCTCGGCCAGGGCAGGGACGCTTCCGGCCGTCTCCTGGGTCACCCCCTCGCAGGCCGACAGCGACCACCCGCCGGCCAGTGTCCACCAGAGTCAGGCCTACGTGACCGCCGTGATCAACGCCGCTATGAAGAGTCCGGACTGGGACTCGACGGCCATCTTCTTACAGTGGGACGACTGGGGCGGCTTCTACGACAACGTCGTTCCGCCCAAGGTGGATCAGAACGGCTACGGGTTGCGGGTGCCAGCGCTCGTGATCTCTCCCTACGCCAAGAAGGGCTTCATCGACCATCAGATCCTTTCGAGTGACGCCTACCTCAAGTTCATCGAGGACGACTTCTTGGGTGGTGCGCGACTGAACCCCAAGACCGACGGCCGACCCGACCCCCGACCCGACGTCCGGGAGGACGAAAGGATCCTGGGCAACATGGTCAAGGACTTCAACTTCGACCAGTCACCCCGTACTCCGGTGCTGCTGCCGACCAACCCGCCCTCGGATTCCCCGCAGATACCGGCTCACTTCACAGGCAGGGGTCCCTGCGTCGGCTGTACGGCCACCCCGCCGAGTACAGGCCGCGGCTTCTCTTCGGCCGTTGGCTGATGCCATCGTCGCGGTCTCCGGTGTCAGTGTCGGCCGGCAGCGTCCGATCGGTTGTTCCGCCCTACCCGGCGGGATGAGTCAGGTCGTCCAGCAAGGCCCGGACTCGGCGATCGATCTCGTCGACGATGGGCCGGACGCTCTCGACCGGTTGTCCCGCCGGGTCTTCGAGGTCCCATTCCAGATAGCGCTTCCCGGGGTAGACGGGGCACGTGTCGCCACATCCCATGGTCACGATCACATCCGCCTCCCTGGCGGTCTCGTCGGTCAGTGCTTTGGGGAACTCCTTGGCCGGGTCCAAGCCCCGTTCGGAGAGGATGGCGACCACCGCCGGGTTGAGCTGGTCGCCCGGTTCCGACCCGGCCGACCGGACATCGATTCGGCCCTGCGCGTAGGAGTCGAGCAGGACCCTGGCGGCCAGGCTCCGGCCGGCATTGTGGGTGCAGAGGAAGAGGACCACGGGCATGTCGGTCACGATGATTCCTTTGTCGGGGTGGCGAGCTCTTCCAAGCGGGGAGCGGTGTCTTCGTGGTGGGGAAAGACAATGTCCGCTGCCTCCGTCGGTGTCACTCCCGGGTACAAGGTCTTGATCGCGACGAAGGCGAGGACCCCACCGAGCACCTGGGCGACGACGAAGCTCGGGGCCGAGGACGGCTCGATCCCGGCGAAGGTCTTGGAGAACATACGTCCGACGGTGATGGCGGGGTTGGCGAAACTGGTGGAGCTGGTGAAGAAGTAGGCGGCCCCGATGTACGCCCCGACAGCGGCGGGAGCGCTCCGGCTCCGGCCGCTACGGGCCAGGGCGAAGATGACCAGGATCAACCCCAGGGTGGCCACGATCTCCGAGATGAAGTGGGCGCCAGACGCCCGGTGCTTGGTGGAGATGCTCACCGCCGGCTCGGAGAACATGAGATTGGCTATGACCGCTCCGGCGACGCATCCGGTCACCTGAGCGGGTAGGTAGGCGACGGCCGTCCGCCAGCGCAGACCTCCGAAGGCGGCGTCGACGAAGGACACGACCGGGTTGAAGTGTCCTCCCGAGATGGGACCGAACATCAAGATGATGGCGAAGAGACCGGTGGCGGTGGCCGCGGCATTCTCGAAGAGCTCGAGGCCGACAGCGCCCGGTGAGAGCCGTTGGGCGGCGATGCCGGAACCGATGACCACGGCCGCCAGAAAGGCGCTTCCGAGAAATTCAGCGACAAGGCGACGCCACAACGCTGCTTCGTTCACCACCACTCCGGCCGACGACGATCTGTTGGGTTCGAATCAGCAGCAGGAGCTGGCCGCCCGATCCGACGTGGCACCGATCGGAACGGCCTCTTCCCCGACGGGAGCGCAGCTCTCGGTCGAACACCCGAGCCCCGACTCCTCCGGCGCATCGTCCAGAACCGTGTAGACCTCCCACGGCGCCCCGTCGGGGTCGTTCACCCATGCCTTGTCCTGGAGCGCGTAGCAACAGGTGGTCGCCTCCTGGACGTCGGGATCGAGCCCCTCGGCCGAGAGTCGTCGGGTGGCCTCCTGGACCGCCTCGGGCGACTCGACCTCGACGCCGAGGTGATTGAGCGCGCCGACCACGCCGGCGCCGCGCCCGGCCCCGTTCTCGATGAGGACCAGCTTGAGCGGTGGCTCCTCGATGGCGAAGTTGGCGTAGCCGGGACGCTGCTTGGCCGGTTCGGCTCCGAACAGTTTCGAGTAGAAATCGACGGCGGCGTCGATATCGGTGACGTTCAGGGCGAGCTGGACTCGGGACACGGCGTTCCTCCTATGCCATCGACATGTGTCGATACATCGAGTATTATCGATGCATTGACGACTGTCAATAGGAGGTCTCCATGGCCAAACGGATGGTGACGCTCGACCCGGTAGCCATCGAACAGTGTTGCCCCTCGGTGCTGGCCTCACCGCTCGACGCCTCGCAGGCGGCCGAGCTGGCTGATGGGTTCACGGCCCTGGCCGACCCGGTCCGACTCCGTGTGTTGAGCCTGCTCGCCGCCGCGCCCGATGGCGAAGTCTGCGTGTGCGCCTTTGTCGAACCCCTCGGCAAGAGCCAGCCCACGATCTCCCATCACCTCAAGATCTTGAGTGACGCCGGCCTCGTCCACGGTGACAAGCGTGGCAAATGGGTCTGGTACTCACTCGACCGCCAGCGCCTCGCCGATCTCAGGTCGGCGCTCCAGCCGGTTGGCTAGCGGGTGCCGAGATGAGCCTCCATCAGCCCATTCGGTCGTCGGCGGTGTGGCGCGCCGCCGATGTCGAGGACCTGTCCGAGTGGTGCACACAGCTTGCGGATCCGGAGCGCGCCGCCATCGTCGACGCCGCCAACCGTGCCGTCGAGTTGGGGCGGACACCGGCCACCGTGGAGCGCACCGACTTTGACCTCCCGGTGCTGCGCCCGGGCGTGGCTCGGTGGGTCGACGCTTTGAGCGGAGGCCGTGGTTTCGTCTTGCTGCGCGGGTTTCCAAGCGAGCAGTTGTCGCCCGAGGCGACGGAGGTGGCGTATGTGGGGCTCGGGCTCCAACTCGGAACCCCGGTCGGCCAGGACGCCGACGCCACCCTCCTCGGTCATGTGCGCGACGAAGGTGTGCCGCGGACCGGTCCGAGCGTGCGGCTCTACCGGACAAGGGGCCGCCAGGACTTTCATACCGACGGCTCGGACATCGTCGGGTTGCTCTGCCTCCAGCGGGCCAAGTCGGGAGGTGAGAGCCGGATTGCCAGCTCGTCCGCCGTCTACAACGAGATTCTCCGTCGCCGCCCGGACCTCATCGATGTCCTCTACGAGCCCATGTACTGGGACCGCAACGACGAGGAGTCGACCGGTGAGGAGCCGTTCTTCGCGCTGCCCGTGCTCAATGACGTAGCCGGCACTCCGCGTATGTTCTTCATCGGCTGGTACATCGAGGACGCCCAACGTCACCCCCGAGTCCCTCGGCTGACTGACCTCCAACGAGAAGCGCTGACGATGATCGAGACAATTGCCAACGATCCCGAGTTCCACCTGGAGATGGACTTCAAGCCCGGGGATATTCAGTTGCTCGCCAACGCCAAGATCTTGCACTCGCGAGAGTCCTACGATGATGACGATGAGCCCGATCGGCGACGTCACCTTTTGCGATTGTGGCTGACTGCCCACGCCTTTACCAGTGTCGATGATGTCTTGCGAGGTGGCATACCCAGGCGAGACCAGTCGTCAACCGCCGCCCGAGGAGCATGAGATGACGACCGGCGAATCCGACCAGATCCACGCTGCCGTACGCAACCGCTATGCCAACGCGGCTCGTGCCGCATCCGACAGCTCGAGTGGGGGACCGAGCGGTACGGCGTCCGGGCTCTTCGGTCGCACGCTCTACGAAGCGAGCGACACCGAGGTGCTACCGACCGATGCGTTGACGGCGTCGCTCGGATGCGGAAACCCCACCATGCTGGCCGATCTGCATCAAGGCGATGTCGTCCTTGACCTGGGGTCGGGTGGAGGAATCGACGTTTTGTTGTCGGCGCGGCGGGTCGGGCCGACCGGCATGGCGTACGGGCTCGACATGACACCCGAGATGCTGGATCTCGCCCGGAGGAATCAGGTCGAAGCCGGGGTGACCAACGTCGAGTTCCTGGAGGGCACCATCGAAGACATACCCTTGCCCGACGCCACGGTCGACGTCGTGATCTCCAATTGTGTGATCAACCTGTCTCCGGACAAGGATGCCGTGCTTCGAGAGGCGTTCCGAGTTCTCAAGCCTGGCGGACGGCTGGCGATCTCCGACATCGTGCTCCGCAGACCCCTATCCGAGAGGACACGAGGACTCATCGGGTTGTGGACGGGTTGCGTGGCCGGAGCGCTGGTGGACGAGGACTACCAAGCAGTTCTCCGGACCGCCGGTTTCGAGAACATCTCGATCGAACCGACGAAAGTGTACGGCGACGACGACATCATGGCCTTGGCCGCCGAGCTCTCGGTGGATGTCGAGCTTCCCGCCGACATCGACCGAGACGAGATCGTGGCCGAGCTTGGTGACTCAGTCATGAGCGCTTTCGTGCGAGGCGGGAAACCCAAGTAGCTCGAGATCACAAAAGCGGAGGGAGGTGGATTCGAGCCCCCGGGCGCTGTAAGCGAAGGAGCCGCAAGGCACACTTCTCCTTGCCCTCATGGGTTTTCACCCGACGCAACCCTTATGAGACGCAGGGGCTGTTGCTGGCGGGCAGCGTCGGCCGCCATCCATGTGCGGTAGCCGCCATCGAGATTTCGTGCCTCGATCCCCAGCTCGTGGAGAAGTGATGTAGCCGTGTGTCCCCGTTGGCCGACCTCGCAATAGACGACGAAGGGGCCGGTGGCGCCGTCCAATTCCTCGCGTAACCGGTCGAGCGGCAGGTTGACCGAACCGGGAATGGCACCGCGTCCATGCTCCTCCTTGGTCCGGACGTCGATAAGTGTCCAGCCCGCCGCCACCAACGCCCCGAGCTCGTCGTACTCGACGACGTCACAGGCGCCGGAGCGCACGTTCTCCGCCATATAGCCGAGCATGTTGACCGGGTCCTTGGCCGAGGAGAAGGGGGGCGCGTAGGCGAGCTCGAGGTCGGCCAGCTCGTCGGCCGTGATGCCTCCGGTCATGGCGGTGGCGATGATGTCGATCCGTTTGTCGACGCCGTCGCCCCCGACGGCCTGGGCCCCGAGAATGGTGCCGTCACCGGGGTCGAAGAGGAGCTTGAGCGACATCGGCTGTGCGCCTGGGTAGTAGCTCGCATGGTTCATGGGATGCGAGTGAATGGCCCGGTAGTTGCGCCCCGCCGCCCGCAGCCGCTTCTCGTTCCATCCAGTCGTCGCCGCCGTGAGATCGAACACCTTCACGATGGCCGTCCCGAGCGAGGCGGCGACCGGGTGGGGAGGCCGCAGATGTGGTCGGCGACACGCCGTCCCTGGCGGTTGGCCACGTTGGCCAACGCGATCAGGGAATTGCCACCGCCCACCCAGTCCGGCTTCTCGACGGCGTCACCGACGGCATAGATGTCCTTGTCGCTGGTCCGGTTCGACCTCGTCGACGGCGATCCCGCCGTGGGCGCTGAGCGCCAGGCCGGCCATCTCGGCCAGACGGACGTCGGGACGAACGCCGATCGACCCGACCACGAGCTCACCGGGGATGGCTCGGCCGTCGGCCAGGAGTGATGCCCGTCGGCGGTCACCTCGGAGACGGCCACGCCGGTCTCGACGACGCACCCCGTGGGACGCCAGCTCGGCGGCCACCAGGATGGCGAGTTCGGGGTCGAGCGGGGCGAGGACCTGGTCGACGGCCTCGACGACGGTGACGGCGATCGACTGGCGGACGAGGTTCTCGGCCGTCTCGAGGCCGACGAACCCGGCCCCGATGACCACGGCCGTCTCGGGCTGTCCAGTGACGTCGGCGGCCAGTCGTTCGGCGTCCTCGACGGTCCGAAGTACGCCGGACCCGGTCGAAGCCCGGTATGGGAGGGCGAACCGGAACGGCACCGGGGCTCAACACCAGCTTGTCGTAGCCGATCGACTCGGTGTGCGCCCGTCGACGGTCGAACGGGTGGTCACCGTGTGGTTGTCGGCGTCGATGTCGACGACCTCGGTGTCGACCCGGACGTCGAGCCGGAACCGGTCGAAGAGGCGCTCGGGCGTCTGCAGCAGCAGGTCGTCTTCGTCCTCGATCACGCCGCCCACGAAATAGGGGAGCCCGCAGTTGGCATAGGAGACGTGCCCTGATCGCTCGATCACCGTGATGGTGGCCGTCTCGTCGATGCGTCGGAGGCGTGTGGCCGTCGACATGCCTCCGGCCACGCCACCGACGATCACGACACGCCGGGGCGTCAACCTGCCCCCCTCGGTTCCTGGTCGCCGGCTGCGATCGGTCGTCGAGGCCCGATGCAAGACGTCGCGTGCCGGGACTCCGTTGCCCGTCGCTCGTTCGTTCCACCACGGACGACGTCGCGATTCATCGACTCCTCCGATCGATTCGAGTCCCAGCCTGACAGGCGCCGTGAGGGCTGGAAGGGCACAAGGTCCCTTCGACGGATTCGGTACGAGGTGGCAAGTATGGCCGTTGGTCCCTAGCGTGGGTTCTCAGCAGGTGACACGCTGAGAGTGTGACAAGCGGATCGTCGTCCTCGGAGGAGGCACCGGTGGAACGTTGGCGGCCAACAGGCTGCGGCGCATCCTCGACGACGAGGTCCAGATCGTGGTGGTGGACCAGGACGACAGCCCACGTCTACCAGCCCGGCCTTCTCTTCGTGCCCTTCGGCCTGGCCCACCTCGATGAGATCATCCGCCCCCGTCAGCGCCAGCTTCACCATGGGATCGGCTACCGCCAGGCGGCGATCGATCACGTCGACCTCGGACGCCGAGCGTGTCTGGCTCGGCGACGGGACGGCCCTCGACTACGACGTGCTCGTCGTGGCCACCGGCTCGACCCTCGTCCCCGAGGAGACCGAGGGCCTCCTTGGTCCGGGCTGGATGGAAAAGATCTTCACCTTCTACACGCCCGAAGGGGCGGCCGGTCTGCACGACGCCCTCACCTGGTTCGACGGCGGGCGCCTGGTCGTCAACGTCGTCGACATGCCCATCAAGTGCCCGGTGGCGCCGTTGGAGTTCTGCTTCCTGGCCGACTGGTACCTGCAGGAGCTCGGTATCCGCGACCGGGTGGAGCTCACCTACGTGACCCCGCTCGACGGTGCCTTCACCAAGCCGGTCGCCTCCGCCACCCTGGCCGGACTGCTCGAGGAGAAGGGTGTCGAGCTGGTCACCGAGTTCAACACCGGGGAGGTGGACGGTCCTGGAGGTCGATTGGTCTCCTACGACGGTCGGGAGGTCGGTTTCGACCTCGCCGTCGTCGTACCCCTCCACAGCGGTGCCGCCTACGTGGGCCGGTCGCCGGGCCTCGGCGACGAGCTCAACTTCGTGCCCACCGACGAGCACACGCTTCAGTCCAAAGCTCGACCGAACGTGTTCGTCATCGGCGACGCCGCCAACCTGCCGGTGTCGAAGGCGGGTTCGGTCACCCACTTCGAGGGCGAGGTCCTGGTGGAGAACATCCGCCGGTTCCTGGCCGGAGAGGCGCTCGACGCCAGCTACGACGGTCACGCCAATTGCTTCATCGAGTCCGGCTTCCACAAGGCGCTGCTCATCGACTTCAACTACGACACCGAGCCGCTTCCGGGTCATTTCCCCACCTCCGTCGGTCTCCCGCTGCTCAAGGAGTCACGCCTCAATCATCTGGGCAAGCTCATGTTCCAGTCGTTCTACTGGCACAGCCTGCTGCCCGGTCGCGACATTCCCGGCGTCGGCTCGGCCATGCCCGCCCGGGGCAAGCATCGCGAGCCGTCGCGACCATGACCACGATCTTCCAGGAGGTGCTGACCATGCCCACTGCCGTCTACGCCGGCAAGAGCGTCACCGTCAACGACGAGGGGTTCTTCGAGAACCCCGACGAGTGGACCGAGGAGATGGCGCCGGAGATCGCCCGGGCCTCGGGGATCGACGAGCTCACCGAGCAGCACTGGCGGGTGCTCAAGTTCATGCGGGCCGAGTACGCCGAGAAGGGAACCGGTCCGACGGTCCGCGTCCTCGGGAAGACCTCCGGGGTGTCGGTGAAGGAGCTCTACGAGCTGTTCCCCAAGGGCCCGGCCAAGACCGCCGCCAAGATCGCCGGCATCCCAAAGCCACGCGGCTGCATCTGACGGAACGAAGAATCTCCGACGAAAGGAACGCACCATGGGCGACACCATCGAGAAGGTTTCCATCATCGTGTCGAAGGGCTCTCTCGAGGGCATCTACCCAGCGCTGATCATGGCCAACGGGGCGCGCGCCGAAGGTATCGAGGCGAACCTGTTCTTCACCTTCTTCGGTCTCGACGCTGTCCACAAGAAGCGACACGACCACATCAAGGTGGCCACCGTCGGGAATCCCGGACTCCACCTGGCCACGATGGCCGGAGGGCTCCCGGGCATGTCGTCGGTCATGACGCACTATCTCGAGCGCAAGATGGAGAAGCTCGACATCCCGTCGATCCCCGAGTTCATCGAGATGATCTCGGACACCGGTGCCGGGCTCTACGGCTGCAAGGCGTCGTGCGACCTGTTCGAGCTGACCAAGGACGATCTCATCGACCAGGTAAAGGACATCATCACGGTCGGTGAATTCTACGAGATGGCGGCCGGAGGTGAGATCATCTTCACGTAGCTCTGGCTGGAAAGGAAGGCATGACCTTGTTCACCTCGGAGAGGAGATCCATTCGGGAACCCTGGCAGCCTCGGGTGAGAGTACGTCTGGAACCGTGCAGATCGGCGGCACCCGGTTGCCCCTCATGGGCACGGGACGCATCTATATCTGCGGCATCACCCCCTACGACACCACTCACCTGGGCCACGCCGCCACCTTCGTGTGGGCGGACATGGCCGCTCGGATCCTTCGGTTGACCGGGCACCCAGTCGAGGTGTGCCGCAACATCACCGACGTCGACGATCACTTGCTCCTCCAGGCCCAGGTGGAGGGCGTGCCGTGGAAGTCGTTGGCCACCCAGCAGTCCTACCGCTTCGAGCACGACATGGAGCTTCTGGGCATCTCTCATCCGGCGTTCGAGCCCCGCAGCCATGACCACGTCGACGGCGTCATCGCCCTGGCCGCAGAGCTCCTGGCCCGGGGTCTCGCCTATGAACGCAACGGCTCGGTCTACTTCCGCGGCGCTGCGGTCCATGAGACGGTAGGACTCAGTCGCGAGGAAGCGACGTCACTGGCGTCCGAACGTGGCGGCCACCCCGACGACCCGAACAAGGACGATCCGCTCGATGCCGCGTTGTGGGTGCGTTCCATCGGGGACGAGCCGGCATGGCCGAGCCCGTGGGGACCGGGACGGCCCGGCTGGCACGCGGAGTGCACCGCCATGGCGCTCACGACCTTCGGGGCCACGGTGGACCTCCACGCCGGGGGCGCCGATCTGGCGTTCCCGCACCACGCCTATGAGGCCGCCCAAGCCGAGGCTTTCACCGGGGTACACCCCTTCGCCCGGTCCTGGATGCACGTCGGTACCGTCATGGCGGGTGGCAAGAAGATGGCCAAGTCCACCGGCAACCTGGTGTTCGTCCATGACCTGCTCGAACGCTGGTCTGCGGCCGCCATCCGCCTCCTCATCCTCTCGCGGCCATGGCACGAATCCTGGGAGTTTGACGAGTCCGAGCTCGACCGAGCGGAAAACGAACTCGAGGACCTTCGGGTCATCGAGGCGAAGCCCGGTGGATCTGCCGCGGCGGTGCAGGAGGTGCGTCGGGCTCTGTTCGAGAACCTGGACCTCCGACGGGCCTTGACCGTCGCCAAGGAGGCACACGGCCGAGTGCTGCACGACCTCATCCACCTATTCGGACTGCAGTACGTCGAGCCCCTTACGTGGTGATTGGCCACGAACAGGACCGGGGCTGTCATTCGCTTGACCGCGACGCGACCGGACCGCTCCCGGAGGCCGAATACAAGGCGATCTTCCAGAAGGTGCCCCGACTCACCGTGGAGGTGGTCGTCAGCTCGGAACTCGGCGTGCTGTTGGCCCGTCGGATCGGCGGCCCTTGCGCCGGCCTGTGGAACCTGCCCGGAGGGACTGTCCGGTTCGCCGAGCCGGTGACCGATGCTGTCCACCGGGTCGCGCTCGACGAAATCGGCGTCGACGTCACCATCGACGTCTTCCTCGGCTACATCGAGTACCCGAGTCACGCCCGACGGGGTCTCGACTGGCCCGTCGGCCTGGCGTTTCACACCCACCTGACCTCTGTCGAGGGCGATGCGCTGGCGACGGCACCGGACCGACTCGATTGGTTCACCCGACTGCCCGACGACATGCACGACGAGCAACGGACATTCCTGCGGGCGCACGGCCTCGTCGGCTGAGACGCCGAGACCACCCTTAGCAGGTGCCGACGTCGGCCAGCGACGCAAGCGCCGTCTCCAGGCGATGCGCGGCCTCGGCGGCAAGTTCGGCGAAGGCTGGGTCGTCCATGAGTTCCCGTGGATAGGCGATCGAGACGGAGGTCCGGGGGCTCTCTCCACGCCGCACGACGTTGCAGGGCAGAACCAGGGCGACCGTCGGATCGAGTTCCAGGGCCCGATGGGCCAGCGCCGGGTTGCAGGCACCGATGATCTTGAGCGGCGGACCGGTGACGTCGAGCTTCGCCTCGAAGGTGGCGGCCACTCGATCTCGGTGAGGACTCCGAAGCCTTGAGCAGCTAGTGCGGCGCGCACAGCGCCTTCGGCGCGGTCGATGGGTTGGTTGATGACCCCGTCAAGTGAGCGCATGGATGCCGGCCTCAGTTCGACGTGAGGCCCAGGTCAGCCTCGATCTGGCGCCGGGTGTGCCGGCGATGCCGGCGGACGCCACCACATCGTCGTAGACCAAGGCGATGATCGGGACACCTTGGGACGTCGTAGGGCTTGGTCATCCGTCCCGTGTCATCGGTGATCGTTATGATGGACATGGCGGTGCTCACTCTCAGGCAAGCTTCATGAACATCTTTTGGACGGCATCGATCGGGTAACCGGCCGCCTCGGCGTCCTCGGGGTTCTCGAGGCAGTAGACGAGGCCGGCTGCGACCAGGCGGAACCCGGCCTGCTCAAGCGCTTTGGTGGCGGCCGAGAGCTGGGTCACAACGTCACGGCACTCACGACCCTCGTCGAGCATGCGCTCGACGCCCTGGACCTGGCCGACCACGCGATGTAGTCGCTTGCGGACATCTTCGATCACATCCTGGGGAAGTTCCATCGGTTTCTCCTGTCCCTGCGTGTGGCGCTGCTTTGCGGCCGGATGTCTGACCCGTGTCATCAGGCCGAGACCGAGCAGCGGTTGGGACCCAGCTCGAGCTGCCGCAGCGCAGCGAGCGGCGCCTTCGACCGGCCCATATTGGCCTCGATGATCTCCACGTAGTTCGGCGGACGCGGCGCGGCCCGCGCCGTTGCCCAAGACACGAACTCCTCCTCGCCGTATGACAAGGGAAGAAGCACCCGCCGCAGCTCACCAAGCGTTGCCCCGACCGGCTGGTCCGGCTGGACGACGACGACGTCGCCATAGTGGCCGGGGAGCACGAGGGCATCGTCGGACAACGCGAGCACCGTTTCGTGGAGCGAGCGGTAGAGTTTGTGAGCGAACTCCTCGGCTCGTTCGGCGAGATCCGGCCGGCCGACACTGTCGACGAACAGCGTGTCGCCCGACAGCACAAAACGGTCGGCGACGACGAAGATGGACGACCCACGGGTGTGGCCCGGGGTGTGGATGGCCGCCACTTGGAAGGTGACACCGCCGGGGAGTTCGAAGCGGTCCTCGTCGCCGAGGGGCTCGTAGGCGAACTCAAACGGATCGGCCGGATTCAGGTGCAAGTACGCATCAGCGTCCTCCGCCAGTAGGCGGGCGCCACTCAAGTGGTCAGCATGAAGATGGGTGTCGAACACTCGGGTGATCCGCCACCCGTGCTCGTCGGCCAGTCGGGAGTACACCTCGGTGTCCACAGACGGGTCGACGACAAACGCCTGGTCCCCCGCCCCGACCAGATAGGACAGACACCCCTTGCCGCGCCGACGGACTTGGACGACGCGCACATCGTCGGACTCGAGGGTCACCGCGTCGTAGGCCGTGGCCCATCCGGCCATACCCCCGGCGAGGTTGGCCACCTTTCTCCCGGTCCGGCTGAGTATCTCCGCCGCCGCCGAGGAACGGCTCCCGGTGGCGCACACGCTGACCACTTCACGATCGGTCGGTACCTCCGAGGCGCGCTCCGCGAGCTCACCGAGCGGGATGTTCACGGCGGACGGTATGGACCAAGCGGCGAACTCGACCGGCTCGCGCACGTCCACCACAAAGGGCTCGTCGGGCGTGCCCAGGCGGGCGGCCAACTCGGCCGGTTCGGCGTCTCGGTACATCGCCTTGCTCCTCCGTGGCTCGGGACCGGCCACCGTTCTTAGATCTCGAAGTCTAAACCAATACCCGAGGGGGTATATTCCGCAGACGTGGATGCCCAAGTATCTGAACGCGACGCTTAGACGCCGGGAGGTCATCGTGGGTTGGTTGCAGAGGGCACATGGCGGCGGGGATCATGGCGACATCGGCCCGAAGGAGGCCGAAGACCTCGAGCGCGGGGGGCAGTGCTCCTCGACGTCCGGGAGCCGGCCGAGTGGCAGGCCGGTCACGGCCCTGGAGCGGTCCACGTCCCTTTCGGGCAGCTCGAGGGCCGGTTTGGCGCGCTCCCGCGAGACCGGCGCATCGTGGTCATCTGCCGGTCGGGGAACCGTTCGGGGACGGCGACCGCCGTCCTCGTCCGGTGCGGCTTTGACGCCGTGAATCTCCGCGGTGGAATGAAGGCCTGGGCCTCTGCCGGGCTGCCCGTGGAGACCGGCGACGCGCGGCCGGGCACGGTGGTGTGAAACTCCTCCTCACCTTGCCCCTGGGGCTGGTGGTCGGGCTGGCGCTCGGCGCCCTGGGCGGAGGCGGTTCGATCCTGGCCGTGCCGGCCCTCGTCTATGTCGTCAGTCTCGGGCCCAAGGAAGCGGTCACGACGTCGCTCGTGATCGTCGGCGTCGCCGCCCTCGGGGGCATGGTCGGTCACTGGCGGGCCGGACGTGTTCGGGTGGTCGCCGGCCTGTGGTTCAGCCTGGCCGGTGTGGCCGGATCTTTGCTCGGCACGCGCCTGAACCGGTCGGTCAACCCCGATATCCTGCTCGCCGCCTTTGCCGCGGTCATGATGATCGCCGCATGGCGCATGTGGGTGACGGCGCGATGGCAGATCCGCGTCGCAGCGGCGGCCGCACGTGCGACGAGCTCGTCCTCCGCCCCCATCGCCCCGGCCGATCAGATCAGCCGGTATCCGGCTCCGGCGAGCCATTCCGACACCACTTCGGTCGGCGGCAACTCGATCGTGACGCAGGGGCTACCGACCCGGCCAAAGGCCACCGTCCGAATGTCGACGGTGGCCAAGGTGGTGGTGGCGGGAACGTTGGTCGGATTCATGACCGGGTTCTTCGGCGTCGGTGGCGGCTTCATCGTCGTCCCCGCGCTCGTGCTCACCTTGGGCTTCGAGATGCCGATCGCCGTCGGCACGTCGCTCCTGGTCATCGCGGTCAACTGCGGTGTTTCGCTGACCTCGAGACTGGCGACCACCGGCGTCGACTGGCGCGTCGCACTGCCGTTCACCGCCGCGGGGTTGGCGGGCGCGTTGGCCGGCAACCACTTGGCGAGCCGAGCGCGCCCACCGACCCTCCTGCGCTGGTTCGCCGTCCTGCTCGTCGCAGTCGCCCTGTACACCCTCGCCCGCTCAGCTGCAACGCTTTGAGTCTGGTCGACGCAGGGCCACTGTCGGTACGTCTCCGGTCGCGTCACGGGTACTCTCCGCTTGCCATGATACCCAGGGGGTATATTGCCCAAGCCGGATTGTCGCATTCCTTGACTCTTCACCTACCCGCCCCAGAGACCAAGGAACCTTGACCGTGGCATCAACCAGCTCAGCGTCATAACCGAGCCCGACCAGCGGATCGGCCCAAAGACCGGCTCGACCCACCGAGGGGGCAGGATGGCCCGCCTCGGCACCTGGTCCGCCACCCATCTGCGCGCTGCTGTTCTTCGGGGCCATGGTCTTCGGCGTGGCGATGGACTACACGCTGTTCATCCTCTCGGCGGCCAAGGAGGGCAACGAGATCCACGCCGATCCGGAGCACGCCATGGTGGGATCGATCCGGGGATCAGGACATGTCTTCGTGTCGGCTGCGGCGGTCATGATCGCCGTTTCTTGACCTTCGCCCTGTCCGGTCCGCTCGCCCCCAAGGAGATGGGCGTCGTCCTGGCACTCGCCGTCTTCCTCGACGCCCTGGTCGTCCGCCTCGTATTGCTCCCGGTTCTGCTGCGCATCGCCAACCACCACAGCTGGCACCCCCCGCGCTGGCTGGCGCGGATCCTGCCCAGGACCCGTTTCTCCCACTGAACTCCGGCTGAAAAGCCTGAAAACCATGACGCCGCACCAAGCCGGCCGCCCCTGCAACGATGTGCGATTAGCCTGCGCGACGTGGGTTTCTACCGCGAGCAGGTCCTGCCCCGCCTGGTCGACCGGGCGTGCGGCACCAGCGGTTTGCGCCGGTGGCGCACCGGGGTGACCGAAGGGTCTGACGGGACGGGTCGTCGAGATCGGCTTCGGCTCCGGGCTGAACGTCGACTTTTACCCGCCCGATGTGGAGGTGGTCTTGGCCGTCGAACCTGCCGCCGTCGCCCGCAAGCTGGCAGACAAGCGGGTGTCACGATCAAGGGTGGCGGTTGAGCACATCGGCCTCGACGGGCAGGCCATCCCCCTCGCCGACGGCAGCTGCGACGGCGCGCTGTCGACCTTCACGTTGTGCACGATTCCCGACGCTACCCAGGCACTGGCGGAACTACGTCGGGTGATGCGCCCAGGGGCCCGATTCCACTTCCTCGAGCACGGCCTCGCTCCTGACCCGGGTGTTGCCGCGTGGCAACGGCGGCTCGAGCCCTGGCAACGGCGGCTCGCCGACGGCTGTCATCTCACGCGCGAACCGGTGGTGCTCGTGAGCGAGGCGGGTTTCACGATCGAGCACGTCGAGGAGCGCTACGCCAAGGGACCTAAGCCCTGGAGCTGGTTCACTGCCGGGATCGCTACCAACCCCCGGTAGGGGGTCGGTGGTCTTGCCCGGAGTTAGGCCGACTGGGCGGCCCGTTCGGCGATCGTGCGATGGACTTTGTCCATGTCTACGACGCCCACCTGCCCAATGAGATCTTTCAAAGAAGCCGCCGGCAGCGCACCGGGCTGCGAGTACAGGACGACCTGATGGCGAAACACCATAAGCGTGGGAATGGACATGATCCCGAACGTCTGGGCCAACTCCTGCTCGGTTTCGGTGTTGATCTTGGCGAACACCACGTCTGGGTGCTGCTCCGCGGCACTCTCGAAGACGGGGGCGAACATTCGACACGGACCGCACCACGAGGCCCAGAAATCCACGAGGACGGTGGCGTTCGTCGTTACGATTTCCTCGAAGTTCTCGCTTGTGAGAGTGATGGTCGCCATGGTCGGATCCTCCTGGCTTGCAGACGATTCTTCGTCTAGAAGACCTATACCCTAGGGGGTATTCCTGGTCATTGCGCCCTCGACAAGAGGGTCGAACGCGCCCCGGTGTGGGCGCCGGGCGCCGGCCCACTCCGCCCGCCACATCGTCCCTCACGGCCCCAGGTCGCCGGGTGGGAATGGACCGGGCCCCCGCGCCGTTACACCACCTATACCCCATAGGGTATTCACAAGGAGATGCGCCATGGGACTTGTTCGCTTGATGCAGACGCCCGCCGGCAGGGTCGCGAGAATCGTCGCGGGCGCAGGCCTAATCGCCGCAGGGGCCTGGGTGGGTGGCGGCTGGCTGGCATTGGTTGCCGTAGGACTCGTGCCGCTCGTCGCCGGGTTGGCCGGCGTGTGCGTCGTCGCTCCGTTGTTGCACGTGCCGCTGCGGAGTCTGGGCCGGTCATGAAGGCAGCCGATGTCCGTGGGATCCCGATCCTCAAGATCAAGGCCTTGAACGCGGAGCGGGTCCACGCGCCGGGGGCCTCGATGGCACCTCAACCTTCGGGTAGGTCACATGGATAGTGCGACGTGGGACGAGCGTTACGGCGTCCAAGACTTCATCTGGAAGACGGAGCCGAACCAGTTCCTCGTGGCCGAGATCGCCGAAATTGCACCTGGTCGGGCGCTCGATCTCGCTTGCGGGGAAGGTCGCAACGCAGTGTGGCTGGCCGAGCACGGCTGGCAGGTCACCGGAGTGGACTTTTCCCCAGTCGGGCTGGCCAAAGCCGGTCGCCTCGCCAGAGAACATGACGTGGACGTGGAGTGGGTTGAGGCCGACGTCGTCGAATGGGACCCACCTCGCGCGGCCTTCGACTTGGTGATCGTCTTCTATTTGCACTTGCCGGCTACCAACCGGACCCGGGTACTGGCCCACGCGCAAGACGCCCTTGCCCCTGGAGGCACCCTCCTGGTCGTTGGCCACGACCTGAGCAATCTGACTCACGGCTACGGAGGACCGCAGGACCCCACCGTGTTGTTCACCCCCGAAGAGGTGGCTATCGACCTGGAGAGATTGCGAATCGTGCGAGCGGATCATGTGAACCGTCGCGTCGATACTGATCAGGGCTCCAAGGTGGCCATCGACGCGCTGGTACGCGCACTGAAGTCGACGTCGTAACCTGCTCGGACGTTTGTCGCAGAGGAGTGAGTCGCCGGACGGGGATGGCCCTCATCGAGGGGACGGTCCGCAATCGGGTGCCCGGGGAGGCCCGCCCGGCCGAACCGCTCGGATCGCTCAGGGTCAGCGCTGCACTTTCGGAAGGCCGGGCGCCCGGCCCCTCCCGGTGTGGCTTACGACCGGCTTGCAGCGACAAGTGATGGGCCGCTCCGGCAATGTCTTGATACCCAGGGGGGTATCATGTTAGGGTCTCCTATACCCCCCCAGGTATCGGCACATGCACCCTTCATTTCGAGTGCGGGTGCCGGTCTGATCAAAGGATTGCTCCACATGACAGCGACCCGAGGAACCGGTCTCGACTCACCCCGTGTGTCGGTTGGAACCGACATCGAGGACCGGTCGGACCGGCACCGGGACACCAGTCGAGGAGCCGACGCCACCCTCCACGCCGGCCGTTCCAGCCCGTTCGCCCGACTCGGCCGCTGGGCCGCCACCCATTTCCGGAGGGTGCTCATCGCCTGGCTGCTCGTCGTTCTCGTCTTCGGCATCTTTGCCGTCCGTGTGGAGAACGCACTCGCCGGCGCCGGGTGGCAGGCCTCGAACAGCCAGTCCGTCGCAGCCCGGGCCATCATCGAGAAGAACTTCTCCGGCCTCGGTGCCACCGGCCTGCAGGTCGTCATCGTCGACCACCACGGTCCGATCGCGTCAGACCCCCAGGCCCAGGCCATCGTGGTCAAGGCGACCAACGTGCTCCGGAGCGATCGGCGGGTGTCCACCGTGGTCCCACCGCAGGCCGGGGTCTCGGTGTCACGCGACGGCCGGACGGCCATCATCACCGCGGGTGCCGACGCCGATGCCAACAAGATGGTGCAGGCCGCCGACGCCGTCGTCGCCCCGCTGGGAGCACTCTCCACCTCGAGGGTCACGGTGACGCTGACCGGGGACAGCGCCCTGTGGGCCGATTTCAATACCGCCAACCGCTCGGCCATGCTCCGCTCGGAGATGCTGTCGTGGCCGGTGACGATCATCATCTTGGTCATCGCCTTCGGGAGCCTGGTTGCCGCCGGCCTGCCCCTGCTCTTGACTATGGCCGGTCTGCTGGTGGCTGCTGGCGCCCTGGTCATCACCACCAAGTTCACGCCGGTCTCGATCTGGGCGCTCAACTTCGCGCTGATGTTCGCTCTCGCCCTGGGGATCGACTACGCCCTGTTCCTGGTCATGCGCTTCCGCTCTGCTCTCAAACGCCGGGGAGCCGAACCCGGTGACCGCGAGGCGATCGTCGCCTCGGTGGCCGAGACGGTCGACACCGCCGGCAAGGCCGTGGCGTTCAGCGCACTGACGGTGCTGGCCTCGCTGGCCGCCATCCTCATCGTGCCGAGCCCGGCATTCCGGTCGATGGCCTTCGGGATCATGCTGTCGGTCGTCGCCGTGCTGGCTGCCACGCTGACACTCTTGCCGGCCGTCCTCGGGAAGCTCGGGACCAACATCAACAAGGGAGCGATCCGACTGCGCCGGGGGCCTCGACCCGAGGGTGAAGGTCGGCTCGACCGGATGCTGCACTCCTGGGGGAAGTTCCTGTGGCGCCACCCGTTCCCCGCGGGCGCGGCGGCCCTGGTCCTGCTGCTCCTGGCTGCCGCACCGGTCATCGGCATGCGGACCAACATGCCCTCGATCACCATCGTGCCGCCGAGCGCCAACGCCCGGGTCGGCTACGACCAGGTGACCAATGCCTTCGGGCCGGGAGCCCCGGGAACCCTCCAGGTGCTCGTGCCCGAGGGCAGACAGGAGCAGGCCATGGTCACCCTCGCCCACGTCTCAGGCGTGGCTCGCATCGTGCCGGGGCCGACGAACGCCGGTTGGACACTCGATCAGGTGGTCCCGACCTCTGGGCCGTCGACGACCACGACGGGCGCCACGATCGACCACCTCCGCCAGGTGCTTCCGGCCGGGACGCTGATCGGCGGGGCGGCGGCGGAGAACCACGATCTCCAGCAGTCGCTGGCGTCGCACACGCCGGTCGTCCTCGCCATCCTGGGCGTCCTCGGCTTCCTGCTGTTGCTGATCGCCCTCGGTGCCCCGTTGATCGCGGCCATGGGCGTGTTGATCACAGCGCTCTCGGTAGCCGGGGCCTTCGGGATTGGCCGGCTCATCTTCCAGAACGGATTCCTGTCCGGTCCGCTCGGGTTCCAGCCCCAGGGGTTCATCGACGCCTGGGCCCCGCTGTTCTTCGGAGCCATGGTCTTCGGCGTCGCCATGGACTACACGCTGTTCATGCTGTCGGCGGCCAAGGAGCGTTACGAGACGCACCCGGATCCCGAGCACGCCATGGTCGGGTCGATGCGGACGTCCGGAAGGGTCGTGCTGTCAGCGGCCGCTGTCATGATCGCCGTCTTCTTGACGTTCGCCCTGTCCGGGCCTCTGGCCCCCAAGGAGATGGGCGTGATCTTGGCCATCGCCGTCGCCCTCGACGCCCTGGTCGTCCGGCTGGTCGTGCTGCCGGTCGTGCTGCGACTCGCGGGGCACGGGGCCTGGCATCAGCCGAAGTGGCTCGGGCGGATTCTGCCCAAGGTGAAGTTCTCCCACTGACCCGGGGTCGCCGAGCCGACGAGATCGCCCAGGATGATGAAGGAGGAGTGACCATGGAACTGCCCCGCGAGGCGGTCGAAGACCTCCGCTTGCGGCTGAAGCGTGCCGGTGGACAGGTGCACGCCGTAGAGACGATGCTGTCCGAGGGTCGTGAGTGCCGCGACATCGTCACCCAACTGTGTGCTGCGACCAAGGCACTCGAGCAGGTCGGCTTCCGGCTCATCGCGAGCGGGCTGAGCTACTGCGTCCAACATCCCGAAGAAGCCGAAGAGTCCGGCTATCCCCTCGATGAGGTCCAACGGCTGTTCCTCAAGTTGGCTTGAACAGTGAATCGCAAGAACGAGGAGGTCTGACATGGCCCGAGTTGTTGTCCTGGGCGGAGGGATCGCCGGCCATACGGCGGCGCTCCATCTCACTCGGATGCTGAAGAGGTCCGACGAGGTCGTCATGGTCACCCCGAACTCCAACTGGAATTGGATCCCGTCGAACATCTGGGTCGGGGTCGGCAAGATGAAGACGGACCAGGTGACCTTCAAGCTCGGACCGATCTACAAGCGCAAAGGGATCGAGTTCCATCAGGCGCTGGCCACGGCGATCCACCCGGAGGGCGGCCCCGGCCGGCCAAAGCCGTATGCCGAGATCACGTACACCGACCCGGCTCGTGCCGGCGATCGTGTCGAGTTGGACTACGACTACCTGGTGAACGCCACCGGCCCGAAGCTCAACTTCGGCGCTACACCGGGTCTCGGGCCAAACGGCCACTCCTACTCGGTGTGCACCTCTGGTCACGCGGTCGAGGCGTCAGCGGCTCTCCAGGCATCGATCAACCGGATGCGGCGGGGCGAGCGTCAGGTACTCGTTGTCGGGATGGGGCATGGGACCTGCACCTGCGAGGGCGCGGCGTTCGAGTACGCGTTCAACGTCGAGCACGAGGTGCGCCAGGCCGGTGTGCGGGACCTGGCCGACATCGTCTACCTGACCAACGAATATGAACTCGGTGACTTCGGCGTCGGTGGACTGACCTTCACCCAGCAGGGGTTCCAGACGACGTCCAAGCTCTGGACCGAGTCACTCTTCCGAGAGCGGGGGATCCGAGCGATCAGCGGGGCCCATGTCACACGTGTCGAGGAAGGCGTCGTCCACTACGAGCAGCTGGACGGTTCCAGCAATTCGCTCGCGTTCGACTTCGCCATGCTGCTGCCGCCGTTCCGCGGTGTGGACCTCCAGGCCTTCGACGCCAACGGGGCGGACATCAGCGCCGAGCTGTTCGCACCCAACGGCTTCATGAAGGTCGATGCCGACTACTCTAGTAAGCCGTTCGAGGAGTGGCGGGCGGAGGACTGGCCCAGCACCTACCAGGTGCCGCGGTTCCCGAACATCTTCGCCGTGGGGATCGCCTTCGCCCCGCCCCACCAGATCTCGCGACCGAGGAAGTCGCCCAGCGGAACCGTCATCGCCCCGTCACCCCCTCGGACCGGAATGCCTTCGGGGATCATGGGGAAGCTGGCTGCCACCAACATCGCGGAAATGATCGAGCACGGCGCCGCGGCGCGCGTCTACTCTGCCTCGATGGCGGACATGGGTGCGGCATGTGTCGCCTCGGCCGGGTCGGGGCTGCGCCAAGGGAGTGGAGCGTCCATGACCATGTACCCGGTCGTGCCGGACCTGGTGAAGTACCCCGGCACCGGGCGAAGCTTGAAGGACACGTTCGGCGAGATCGGCCTAAGTGGGCACTGGATCAAACTGCTCCTCCACTACATGTTCATCTACAAGGCCAAGGCCCGTCCTGGCTGGCACCTGATTCCCGAGTAGGGAGAGGAGAGTTCGATGGACGACACCGAAGCCAACATCGCGAGCGCCCCGCTCCCAACGGCCAAGACGCTGCAGGCGCGCAAAAACCTGGGCATCCAGTTGGGGCGGTTCCTGGTCATCAACATGAAGATGCTCAAGATCATCCGGAAAGAACGTCGCTGACTCTGTCGCCGCCATGTGCGGAGAAGCGATATGCCCGCAGTGCGGCCACCCGTCCTGGAAGGGGCGCGGCCAGCACAGTGGAGCAGGTGCCGGGTTGCGTCGCTTGAGTAGCGCATAATGCTTGATAGCGGGGTCGGTCCGATGATCCGTTGGCAGTGTGCGGGGCGTCCGATATCGACAGTAGGTGGGTGAGGCAGCCAGGAGTCGGCAAGCCTCCGTCGGCTCGACCAACCCGAATCAGACTCACACCCCTGCATCCGTTGATGCTGCCTCGTCCACCCCGCTCGGTCCTAGCACCGGGTGACGTTCGGCCCTCGTTGCCTGGGCTACTCGCTTTGACGATGTGAAATGTCGCCGTCACCTGGGAGGGTGACGGCCAAGGTGATGGCGATCCGGATTATGGCCACTCATGAACCGGTCGTCTCGGGGCTCGCACCACCGGTGGCTATCACCGTGCTCTCGATAGGCCGTCTGGGCGTGGTCTCGGGGGCCGACTACTACCTCGACCATATGGCCAACTCGGTCGACGACTACTACTTCGGCCGCGGCGAGGCCCCGGGACAGTGGATCGGCGTCACCTCGGCCGGACTCAACCTGACCGGCGTGGTGGATTCAGTCGTCCTGCGCAACCTGCTCGACGGTCGGGGCGGTGCCGGAGAAGACCTGGGAATCACGCGCCGGGCTGACCGCCGGCCCGGGTTCGACTTGACGTTCTCCGCTCCGAAGGGCGTGTCGCTCCTGTGGGCGTTCGGGTCGCCCGAGGTTCGTGATGTCGTGTCCTCGGCCCATGACCGGGCCATCGCCGGTGTGATCGACCATCTGTCGGCCGAAGCCGCCTACGTCCGTCGAGGCAAGGACGGGAAGGAGCTTCTGAAGGCCAAGGGGTTCGTGGCCGCGGGCTTCCGGCATCGCACCAGCCGCTCCGGCGACCCGCAACTGCACACACACGTCCTCATCCCGAACGTCGTCCGGGGCACCGACGGGTGGTGGTCGGCCCCCGACATGCGCCAGCTCTACCTGTGGCAGAAGGCCGTCACCGCCATGTACCACCCGGCGCTGCGGGTCGAGCTGGCCCCTCTCGCTGTGTCGTGGAGCGTCGGGTGCAACGGTCTGGCCACGGCCACGGTGCTCACCTCCAACCGCGACCCGAGTGAGTGGCTAGCCGTCATGGCCGACCCCCCTCTCGCCCAGTCAGCGGTCGACCGGCTGAAGAGCGCAGCATGGGAGCTCGTCATCGAGGGCGAGTCCTACCGTCAACACGAAAAGCCGGTCATCGACACTTCGCCGGACCAGCCGTCAGCACGGGGGCGGCGCCGGCGCCCTTGACACACAGGTCGGACGGCCGAGATCATCATGCCGACCGGTGGGAGTGGACGCGACGTGGTCCCATGCTGCTGGCAAAGGGGTGGTCCCTTGGAACTGGCAAGCGACATTCAACCAGAGGTCGAGAAGTGTCCCTACCGTCTCCTCCCTACGCTGATCTTTCCAGCCCCAACTTCGGAGACGAGCTTGGCCAGCTCACGATCCGCCAGTCGCGCTCCGGCCCCGGGCTTGCGCTTAGGGGCATGCACCATCTTGCTGATCTGGATCGGTGTGCCGTTTGCTCGACGCCCCGCGTAGGGGCGCAATCTCCAGACTCCGGGGGCGATTTCGGTCTTGGAGCCCGCCACGCCGCAGGTTGTAGTCAATTTGTAGTCCGACAGCTGTGGACCTAGTTGCAGGACCCGATTCAGGATCGAGAAGTCCCAGGTCGGACGGCGGAGGGAGGGGGATTCGAACCCCCGGGCCTTGTGGGCCAAGGCTTTTCAAGAGCCTCGCATTCGTCCGCTCTGCCATCCCTCCGAAGGGTCCAGGGTAGTGCGGGTCGTCACGCCCGGGACCACCGTCGGCGGCCCGGTCAGGTTCCGGCGATCTGGCTGCGCAGCGACCGGATCCAGTCGTCGGCTTCCTGCCATGCCATGTCCCGCCTGCTGGCGGGCGGCGGGTCCGTGCTCGCCGGCGGCCGGGTAGGAGCCGAGGAACTTGACCCCGGCGAGCTCGGCGTGGAGGACCCGGAGACAGTCGGCGACGACCTCGTGGGCCAGGTGCCCGGAAAGATCGATCAGAAAGCAGTAGTCGCCGAGCCCCCGTTTCGTCGGTCGGGACTCGAGTTTCGTCAGGTTGATGCTCCGCGCCGCGAACTCGCTGAGGATGGCGTGAAGGCTCCCCGGGCCGGTCCTCACGTTGGAAGCAGACGATGCTCGTCTTGTCGTGTCCCGTGGGCGCCGGGATGCCGCTCGGGGCCAGGGCCACGAAGCGAGTCTGGTTGTCGGGGTGGTCCTCGACCGTCGAGGCCAGAATGTCGAGGTCGTAGAGCTCGGCGGCGAGGCGCGGGGCCAGGGCGGCCGTGTCGAGGCGCCGGTCCTCGCCCACGATCCGAGCCGCCTCGGCGGTGGAGTTGGTGGGAACGATCTCGACGTTCGGGAAGCTGATCGGCCAGGAAGCGGCGGCACTGCCCGCTGGCATGGGGGAACGACATGACGCGGGTGATCGACGCCATGGCCGATCCAGGCGGGGCCATCAATTGCATGTGGACGTCGAGGACCACCTCGCGTTGGATGAGGAGTTCGACGTCGAAGACCAGGCTGTCTACGATGGCGTTCACGGTGCCCTCGATGGAGTTCTCGATGGGGACGAACGCCAGGTCCGCCGATCCGGTGTGGACGGCGTCGAGCACCTCGGGGAGACCTCCGAAGGGAAGAACGGTTCTCGACGCGTAGTCGGGCTGGGTGAACAACGCCTCCTCGGTGAAGGTGCCGGCCGGGCCCAGGAAGGCGATCGTGCCCGGATCGGCCCCGGGACCCCGGATGCCCTGTGGGGTCGCAGGTCGGTCCATGTCCGGGCAGGATAGTGGCGACCATGGATGAACCCGCTCTGCGCCAACTCCTCGATGACGTCGGTGCCGGTGTGATCGCCCCCGATGAAGCGGTGGCCCGGCTGCGGCGCCTTCCCTTCGCCGATCTCGGATTCGCCCGGGTCGACCACCACCGCCGGTTGCGCCAGCGGGTGGGCGAGGCGGTGTACGCGCCGGGGAAGACCCCGGAGCAGTGTGCCCTGATCGTGGATGAACTCCTGTCGGAGCCCGGTGGCGGTCCGGTGCTGTTGACGCGCGCCGGACCCGCCCAGGTGGCCGCGGCGGTCGAGATGGCGCCCGACGGCGTCGTGACGACCACGGGTTCGTCGGCGACGGTGGTCTGGCGTCCCGCTCCCGTGCGGCCCGGGCGCGTCGTGGTCATCACGGCGGGGACAGCCGATCTCCCGGTGGCCGAGGAGTGCGTGGCCGTCCTGTGCGCCTACGGCCTGCCCCCCACCGTCCTGGCCGACTGCGGTGTCGCCGGTGTCCATCGCCTTCTGGCGTCCGTCGACGAACTGGCCGAGGCCGATGCGGTGATCGTGGTGGCCGGCATGGAAGGAGCACTGGCCAGCCTGGTCGGGGGCATCAGCCCCGCCCCGATCGTGGCCGTGCCCGTCTCGACGGGGTACGGGGCCGCTCTCGAGGGGGTCACCGCCCTCCTCGCCATGCACGCGTCGTGTGCCGCCGGGCTCACCGTCGTGGGGATCGACAACGGCTTCGGCGCCGCCTGCGCCGTGGCACGGATCCTGACGTGAGCGCCGACGACGTGCCCGTCGTGGAGACGGAGGACGGCGGGGTGGCGCCGACGCCGACGATCGCCTGGTTCCACTGCTTCGCCGGCATCGCCGGGGACATGGCGCTCGGCAGTCTCATCGATGCCGGCGCCGACCTCGACGAGGTCCTCGCCCTCCTCGACCGCCTGCCGTTCCGTGGCTGGCGCCTCAGAGCCGAGCCCGTTCTCCGCGCCGGGGTGGCGGCGACGTTGGCGGTGGTGGACGTGACCGACGACGTCGTCGTCCGGACGCACGCCCACATCGTCGGGCTGGTGGAGGAAGCGCGGCTTCCCCGGCGTGTGGCCCGGCGCTCCCTGGCCGCTTTCGCCGCCCTGGCCGACGTCGAGGGTCGGCTCCACCGGCGCCCTCCGTCACAGGTCCATTTCCACGAGGTGGGGTCGCACGACACGATCATCGACGTGGTGGGCACGGCAGCGGCCCTCGAGGTTCTCGGTGTCGACGAGGTGACGTCGTCGTCGGTGGCCACCGGGACCGGTACCGTGCGCACCGCTCACGGCTTTCTGCCGAACCCGTCACCAGCCGTCGTCCGCCTGCTCGAGGGGGTGCCGACGTGGGGACGGGACGTGGCCGTGGAGCTCACCACCCCGACCGGCGCGGCCATCCTCGCCGCCGTGGCATCCGGTTTCGGACCGCTTCCGCCCATGCGGATCGGATCGACGGGATTCGGCGCCGGGAGCCACGAGATCGACGGCCTTCCCAACTGCACGCAGGTGGTGGTGGGGGAGTCCCTGGCAGCGGTGATGCCCGGCCAGCCGGTCGTCGTTCTCGAGGCGAACCTCGACGACGCCACGGGCGAGACGCTCTCCCATGCACTGCAGGCACTGCTCGATGCCGGCGCACTCGACGCGTGGATCACCCCCGTGATCATGAAGAAGGGCCGTCCCGGTCACACGGTCAGCGCGCTCGTCGATCTGGCGCTGGTCCCGTCCGTGCGCCAGGTGCTGAGTTCCGAGACCGGAAGCCTCGGCGTGCGGGCCACCTCTCAGGAGCGGTGGCCGGCGACGCGGTCCATGGACGAGGTCGAGGTCGGGGGCTTGGCCGTCCGCGTGAAGGTGAGCCCCGGTCGCGTCAAGGTCGAGCAGGCCGACGCCGCCCGCGTGGCGGCGCGGACCGGGTTGCCCATGCGGGAGGTCGTCGTCCGCGCCGAGGCCGCATGGCGCCGACGGGTCGACGCCGCCGGCGAGGAGGTTCGTCCCCGCCTCGGCGGACACGCCCACGGTCCCGACACGCAGGGACACGGACCACCCGGCGGTCCCACTCCAGCGTAGGCCGGTGGGATCGGCGGTGCGGCCCCTCCACCGAGCCCGACCGGTACGGTGGACGTGATGACACCGTCACCGCCAGAAGGCCCGGCGGAACCACCGGACGATCCCGACGACTGGACCGACGAGCAGTGGTTGGCGTGGCTGGAAGCGACGGATCCGGACGAGGACCCCGGCCAGGGGCCACGGCTGGCGGCGTGGAGGAGTCACCCCGTGGGCAGCGTCCTCGGTGCCGCCATGCTGGGACTGCGCGACGCCATCTACGGACGGACCGACAACGAGGTGGCCATCGTCCAGGAGGCGGGGGGCGATCCCCCCAATGACGATCTGCACGACATCCGCCTCGACCCGGACCATCCCGAACGCTCCGAGGTCGTGGTCCGGAGACGGCCACCGACCGGGGGTTGAGCGGCGCGTCGTCGGCGACGTCGGATGATGGCGGACAGGGTCGGTTAGGCGGACGAAGCCGCTTCCACGACGAGACCGGCGGCCACCAGGGTCTCCTCGGCGTTTCTCCGAGCCACCAGTTGCATGCTGGCGGGGAGGTCTCCGTCGGTCGGGACGGGCAACGCCAGGGCGGGGACACCGGCCAGGTTGACGGGCAGGGTGCAGCGCGCCACCAGCAGGTCGTCGGCGTCCTCGAGGACCGGGGGGAGGATCGTCAACGTCGGCATGACCAGGAGGTCGAAACGGGCCAGGACGGTATCCATCCGGCGGCACCAGAGCCGCTGCGCCGATCGGGCGCCCGTCAGTGAGGCCTGGCCGGACAGGTCGCGACCGAGGTGCAGGCGGGCGAGGACGTCGTCACCGATGGCATCGGCGCGGGTCTCGGCCAGGACCTGGTTGGTCTTCCAGGCCTCGGCCACGAGTAGGAGCCCACCGGTGGTCGAGACCGAATCCCATTCCGGCATGTCGATGTCCGTGACCTCCCAGCCGGTCGCCGCCAGGGCCCGGTCGAGGGCGGCGTCGATCCGGGGGTCGGCTTCCAGCCGGATACGGGCCACCCGCCACGACTCGGGGGCGGCGGCCGTGAAGCCGGGCTCGAGCAGAGCCATGCCGACCTCGAGCCCACGGACGTCGCGGGCCATGGGCCCGATGGTGTCGAAGCTGGGTGACAGGGGCCAGACCCCCTCGAGCGGGATCCTGCCCCACGTCGTCTTCAAGCCGGTCGTCCCGCAACAGGCGGCCGGGATCCGAACCGACCCACCGGTGTCGCTGCCGTAGGCGACGTCGGCCTCCCCGGTGGCGACGGCGACAGCCGAACCGCTCGATGAGCCACCGGGCACCCGGGTGGGGTCGAGGGGATTGACGGGGGTGCCGAACCACGGGTTCACCCCCGTGACCCCGAGGGCCAGCTCGTGGAGGTTGGTGCGGCCGACGATGCGAGCCCCGGCGGCTCGGGCGCCCGCCATGCAAGCGGCGTCGGTCAGGGCGGGAAGGGCCTGTTCGGCCACGGCCCGGCTGCCGGCCGTTGTCGGAACCCCCTCCATGTCGATGAGGTCCTTGACCGCCAGGCGGATTCCCGACCCGGACGTGTCGAATCGCGTGATGAACGTCGTCACGATCAGCGACACTACCTACCTCGAGGTGGCCTGTGTCAGCCGTCGCCGGCTGTGTCGCTCCATCGATAGACGTTGGTGGTGCGTTGCTCGAAGCCGAGCCGGACGTAGAGACGGTTGGCGGCCTCACGCGACGGTCGCGAGGTGAGGTCCACTGTGCGCGCGCCGGCCGATGTGGCCCGCTGGAGCGCTTCGTCGACGAGAGCGGCACCGATGCCCTGGCCCCGGGTCGAGGTGTCGACGACGACGTCCTCGATCCACGCCCTCGGGCCGGTCGGGGCCCGGAAGACGACCAGGGTGAGCGATCCGACGATGGTGCCCCGGTCGTCGCGCGCCACGAGGAGGACGGTGGCCGGCGAGGCGGCGATAGCGGCGATGTCGGCGTGGGTGGGTGCCGGGGCCGACGACGACAGCTGGGGGACCAGGGTGGACAGGGCCTCGACGATCTCCGGGGTCGCCACGGTGACCTCGGTCACGACGACACCGGCCGCCGGGGGGTCCGATTGGCTGGGTCCGTTCACGAAACCGGGAGTGTAGCCAGGCCGTCCGGCGGCCCGGGTCGGGCTACCGTCCAGGGGGCCGGCTGTCGACGCCGGGGAGAGGAGGGGCGCCGACGTGGCCGATCCCGACAGGGCCGACCCGCAGGGATCACAACGGGGGGACCGGCACCCGAACGTCCTTCTGGTCGTTTCGGACCAGGAGCGCCAGCGGGGCTGGCTGCCGTCGTCGGTGGCCTTGCCGTGGCGCGATCGGCTGATCGCCGAAGGCCTCGAATTCAGGCGCTATTTCACCCACTCCTCCCCCTGCTCACCGAGCAGGGCCAGCCTCCTGACCGGCCGCTACCTGCCCGGGCACGGGGTGACGGACAACGTGATCATGCCCGAGCACACCGAGCTCGATCCTTCGATTCCGACGCTCGGCTCGATGCTCCGCGCCGCCGGGTACCGCTCTTCGTACATCGGCAAGTGGCATCTCTCCCAGGACGCCCATCCCCAGATGGAAGGGTACGGGTTCAGCGACTGGGACGGGAACGACCGTCATTTCATGGGATGGGCCGGGACCGGCGTCCATTTCGACCCCGTCATCGCCTCCAACGCGGCCCACTGGCTGCGGTCGAACGCCGGCGACTCCGCAGTGGCGACGGCACCGCCGTGGTTCCTGACCGTCGCCCTCGTCAACCCTCACGACGTCATGTGGTTCCCGGTGGACCAGCCCGGGTACGCCGAACGACACCCCGAGGAGGTGGCCGGCATCCGCCGCGTCCTCGAGAACGCCGCCTGGAAGGAGGACGACGCCCTGCCGGTCTACGGCGACGCCTATGACGAGGTGTTCGACGATCTTCCGGCCAACTTCTCCGACGACCTCCACGCCAAACCGGAGGCGCACCGCCAGTGGCGGTGGGATCAGCAACACGGCCTCTGGGGGTATATCGACCCGTCCGACACGAAGGCCTGGCTGCGTCACCTCGACTACTACGTCGAGCTCCACCGCCTGGCCGACCGGAGTCTCGGGACGGTGTTGGGCGCCCTGGAGGAGAGCGGGGCCTGGGACGACACCGTCGTGATCTTCACGTCCGACCACGGCGACATGTGCGGCTCCCACGGCCTGCGGTCCAAGGGACCGTTCGTCTACGACGAGATCATGCGGGTGCCGCTGTACGTGAAGGTCCCCGGCGTGACGGGCCCGGCCACGGCGACCGACGCGCTGGCCACCCACGTCGATCTGGCGGCCACCATCTGCTCCCTGGCCGGCGTCGATCCATCGGGCGCCGGCGGGGCGGCCGGGCCCACCGTGCAGGGCGTCGATCTGGCGCCGGTCCTGGCCGACCCGGCAGCGTCGGTACGCGATCACGTTCTCTTCGCCCAGGATTCCGCTCAGACCCAGAATCTGAACAACGTACGTTACGCACTGCGGGGCTTCTTCGACGGGACGACCAAGTACGCCCGCTACTACGGCGTCGGCGGCGGGAAGCCGTCCACGGGCCTGTGGGGGAAGGACCCGGGACGAAAGCTCTTCGACGTCGATTGCGCCTTCGACGACCAGGACCACGAGTGGTACGACCACGACACGGATCCTCTCGAGCTCGTCAACATGGCCAACGACCGTGGTCGTCGCCGGCAGCTCCGGGACCTGTTCGGACGACTGCGGGCGTACGAGGACGAGGAGATGGTCCCGGTGGAGCGGTCGCCCACCTAGGGAGCCGGGGGAAACCTGACTGTCGGCACCGGTTGGAACCGGCGTTCTGCCTCGGAACGCAGCCGTGGTGACAGAAGACGTCCCTTACGCAGGAAGCCGATGGCCGACTGTGCCCGGCTGCCGACGATGCTCCAGTCGGCGAGGGCTCGATCGACGAGCACCCGAGCGGTTGTCCCCGTCCCCGTTGTCGTCTCGGGGACGACGCGACCCACGAAGGTCCGGTTCTCCTGACCGGTGAAGACCTCGGGGTGGGTGTGGAGGGTGAGACAGGCGGGTCCCTCGTCGCACTCCGGGGCTCCCGGTCCCAGTTCGACGGCGAAGCCGTCGTCCACCAGCCGGGCACTCATGACGGGGACGCACGACGGAAAGCCGTTGGCATCGACGACGGTGAGGTCCTGCAGCGGAAGTCGTTCACAGACATGCGCGGCGGCGTCGCGCCACGACGTCGGGGGAGGCAACCACGCCTGCGGCTGTGCACCGGACGGTGCCGGGTCGGAAAGAGGCGCCGCGGTGCCCTCGGGGGCGTGCCACGACTGTGGTTGTTCGCCGAGGCCACGGCTGGGCCACCAGCGGATATGCAGGGGCGTGATCTCGATCCAGATGCGGGTGAAGTACCAGCCCATCCGCTTCAGGACGAAGCGAGGCTGACCTTTCGTGGCGGCCGGGTACTTCTGTGTGCTCATCCTGATGTACCGGTCGGTGTTGGCCTGGAGGTCGGAGTCGCGTACCGTGGCCAGGCCCTGGACGAGAACAACGGGTGGGTCGTCGATTCCCGCGCCGACGGGGTCGGCGAAGAGGAGACAGACCCGCGGGTCACGCCGGGCCCTTTCCGCCTTGGTCGGATAGGTCAGCCCCGTCGTCACGTCGAGGGTTCGTCCTCCGAGGCCGACGTACGGTGTCGTGGGCACGGTGACGGGTATCCCCGTCCGGGTGAGGCTGGCGTACTCGGCTGTGGCCGAGTGCTCCCAGACGGTGAGGAGTCCGGCCGGCCAGGCGTCGGGATCGCCGCTGGAGGGTGATGGCGTGGGTGGTTCCGGCGTCACTGCCGGGTGACCTTACCCATCCGAGGGGCGCGAGGCCGGCGGGCCGGAACTCGGCAAGAATGGAGGTGTCGTCGGCGATCACGCGGGGACGACCGACGCCCGGTGGCATCGCCACCGGATGATCGACAACGAAGAGAGTGGTGTGGAGCAGACGAGGGAGGCGTACAGACGCGCCGCCGGCAGGCGTCACCTGTCGCGGCGCACGTTCCTCCGCCGGGTGGCGGCCGCCGTCGGTCTGGGCGGGATCTCCTACGGTGTGATCGAGCTCTCCTCGGCCGGAGCGTCGGACCGGCGCCCGTCGTCGGCGGTGACGGGCCATCGGCGCCGACGTGTCCCTCCGGCGCCCAGACCGGTGCAGCTGACCGCCCTGCCCGGCGGGGCGGTCGTCCCCACCGCCACCTGGGTGCAGAACGAGAATTCCCGTCCCGGGACCATCGACTGGGTGGTGACCGGTCACCAGGTCCCACGGGCCATCGAGGGCTTCGCCGATGTCACGAGTGCCGTGGCCGGATCCGATGTGACCCTCTTTGTGAACACCGTGGCACGGTCCTTTCACGTCGAGGCCTACCGGATGGGCTACTACCAGGGCCTCGGTGCCCGACTGATCTGGACGTCGGACGACGTGGGCGGTGTCGAGCAGCCGCCGCCGACCGTGTCTCCGTCCCTGAACACGGTGCAGTGCTCCTGGGCGCCGTCGCTGTCGGTGCCGATCGACGCGTCGTGGCCCCCCGGCGCCTACCTTCTCAAGCTGGTCGGTGATTTCGGGGAGCAGCAGTACATCCCGCTGTGCGTACGCGACGACGCCAGCACGGCGGCGTTCGTCGTCCAGCACGGCGTGACGACGTGGCAGGCCTACAACCTGTGGGGGGGGTACAGCCTCTACAACGGCTTGACGGCCGGAGGTCTGTCGTTCGGTCAGAGCACGGCGGGCAAGGATTTCGACCACCGATCGCGGGTCGTGTCGTTCGACCGTCCCTTTTCCCAGGACTGGGCCCAGGGCGCCTCCGACTTCATCGGGAACGAGTTCCCCTTGATCTTCCACATGGAGAGCCTGGGCCTCGATGTCACCTACTGGACGGACGTCGACCTCCATGAAAGGCCGGAGCTCCTGGTGCGTCACCGGTGTCTGTTCAGCCTGGGTCACGACGAGTACTGGTCGCTGCAGATGCGCGACGCCGTCGTCCAGGGTCTCGACCTCGGTGTGAACCTGGGGTTCCTGGGGGCCAACGCCTGTTATCGCCAGATCCGGCTCGAATCGTCCCCGATCGGTCCGAACCGTCTCCAGGTCTGCTACAAGTCGGCCGCCGACGACCCCTTGTACGGTGTCGACGACGCGGTGGTCACGGGCCCCGAATGGTCGGCCCCGCCCACCTCGTGGCCCGAGAGTCAGTTGATCGGCAGCATGTACCAGGACGTCGGAGCCGACGCCGACCTTGTTGTGGCCGACCCGTCGTCCTGGGTCTGGGCCGGAACCGGTGTCGCGGCGGGCCAGAAATTCCCCAACGTCATCCAGGGCGAGTACGACCGCTTCGACTCCGCTCTGCCCGGGCCCCGCAACGTCGAGATCGCGGCTCACTCGCCCGTGGCCAACCGGGGTCCGGGTCGGTTCTCGGACATGACCTGGTACACCGCCTACGGCGGAGGCGGTGTCTTCGCCACCGGGAACGCCTCGTGGGTGAACAAGCTCTCCCAGACCACGGCGTTTCCGGACAACGTGGTGCCCGCCGCCATTCCCGGGGTGACCGAGACCCTCCTGCGGGTCATGGAGAACGTCTACGCCGTCCTCGGGGTCGGGCTCGGTTCGGCGAACCAACCGTCCCGGGAGAACTGGTCCGTGGTGGCTCCGGTGTCGGGAGCGCCCGGCCCCGAGCCCACCGTGGCGGCCTGACGCCGGATCCGGGTCCGCCCATCGGGCCCGGGCACTCTCCCGGGGGAGGTGGAAGGTGCCCGGGCCGAAGGACGGAGTTCAGGCAGCCCGGGGCGACGAGGACGTGGTGCCCATCCGGCGAAGTTGGGTCTCCACGTCGCCGATCGAGGACTGGAAGCGGTCGAGTTCGCGCATGGCGTTGAGCATGGCTCCGGCACCGGTCATCCGGTGCACGACGGACCCCATCTTCCGCAGCATTGTCCCCATGAAACACCTCCCGTGGCTGTTCTCCGGTGCCAAGGTCACCGTAAGACAGTCAGGTGTCCGCTCGGTCACGGCTCTGTGAACGGCACAAGAACAAAGAGCGAAACAGCGGTGTCAGGATCGATCGCGAAAAGTCCGGTTCCGTTCGAGGTCCGGGGGTTCCGCCCGGGGTGGGGGGCGGACCGCTCCCGGGCGCGTCGGGGATGGCGGGGCGGGGAGGAACACCGGTTCCTTGCGCCGCCGGACGCCCGGGGGCTCGGCCGAGGGCGCCGGCGACCGGACCTCGGGCACCTCGGGGGGAGCCGGACGCCCGGTGGCGTGCGGCACCGGGGGTACCGAGCGCAGGGCCGGTGTGTACACATCGTCCCAGTCCGAGTCGTCGTCGGAGGCGGTCTCGAGATGAGACGACGAAGGAGTCGGGTGGGGCCACGGCGCCGGACGGTCCGACGTCTCGCCGGAACCATGAGCGTCGCCGGCCGGCGGACCGGAGGGCGTCGCCGGCCCCGGCGACCACGTGTCGGGGGGTCCGATCTCGCCCTGCCGCCTCTCCATCAGAGCCTTCAGCTTCCGCCACCGTGGGCCCTTCAGCGCTTCCAGGTAGCCCGGCAGCGTTCCGGCCAGACGGTCGGCCTCGCGCCGGTAGCGTTCAGCCACGCCCCCCATGGCGAAGACGGTGGCGGGGGAGAGCCCCGAGGTTTCGCTGGTGGCCAGAGCGTGCAGTCGACCGGCGGCCACCTGGGCGTCCTGCATCACGCCCAGACAATCCTGCAGGTTCACCACGCGTCGGATGACGCCGCGCGTCCGGCCGTCGTAGATCTCGGAGACGAATTCGAGCGCATAGCGGAGCCGTTTGCAGCGGATGCGCAACCGGTGAAAGTCGGCCGGGTCACCACTGCGCCGCGCCCGACGAGCCGCCGTCACCGCCGAACGGTGACGGGCGACGATGAGACCGGGAAGGACAGCGGCGGCCGGCACCAGCGCGGCCTTCGCCTGGCGCCCGGACCCCTGGCCCGGGCCAGGGCGCAGCATGGAGGTGAATTCGGAGACGAGGCGGTCGTAGCGCAGCGAATCCAGACACCCGAGCATGCTGGCCCGGGCGGCGTCGCGTTCTCGACCGAGGAGGCGGGCCAGATCGGTCAGCGCGCCAGCATCCTCCGGGGGAAGCTCGTCGCGCCAACTGTCCAACCGCTGCAGTTGGACGTCGAGGTCGCGTACGGCGCCGAGCTCGCCCGCCAGCCAGCCCAGTTCGCTCCGCACGTGTTGGGAATGGTCCGGGAGGACGCCGGCGAACAGCGCCAGGGCGGCGCGCAGCCGTCGGGTGGCCACCCGCATGTCATGGAGCTGTTCGATGTCCTCCCCCAGTCGGGTTCCGGCCTCGTGGGCGAGCATGGACGCCAGGTGCCGGCGCAGCACAGCGTAGGCGACGGCACCGATGGACGGCTCCGGCCCCAGCGTCGTCTGGCCCAGGTCCGGGAGCTCCGGGATGCGCAGCCCGGCGGCGAGCAGACCGGCCTCGAACTTCGACAGGATCGCCGCTTGCAGTCCGCACTCGACCCGGAGCTGCTCGACCAGCGGGGTGAGCACGTTGACCCACGCCGAGTCGGCTTCGACCTCGACCCGGCGCATCCGGACCGGGTACTGGTCGTCGCCCACCACGATGATCGTGTCGTCGAGATCGACCTCAGCGAGGACCTCGTCCGCCGCCCGGAGTTGGTGCGGTCGACGGCGTGTTCTGATCTCGAGCAGAGGTATGAGAGGGGCGTCTCCCACCAGGGCCTTCAGGCGACCTCCCACCGGTCCCTGGGGGTCGAGGGCATGGAGCCCGGCGGGAGGAAGGGGCTCGTTCACCTCGATACGGCGTCGGAGTCCGGCCACGGCCGGGGTGGTGTCCTTCAGGGTCACCTCCCCCTGGTCAGCCAGATGCCGGACCCGCAGGACGAATCCGGACCGGCCGATGCGCCAGTCCTCGGTGTCGAGGTAGGTGTCGACCGATCGCTTGACGGGCTGGCTCACAGCCGTGACGACGACCGTCGATCCTTCGGTCCGACCCGGCACGACCCTCGGAAAGGCGGCCAGCCACCGCTCGACGGGCCTCAGATCGAGCGCGTCGAGCTGCCACTCGACCTCGATGTTTGCAGGGTCGCCCCCTCGTTCGGGCACATGTCGAGGCTACTCGGCGGGGATCGGGGCGTCCCATGGTGGGGGTCCGATCCGCCTGGCCCATCCGCATAATTCCCGGTGGCCGACGGTAGCGTCGTCCTCCATGGGTCGAACAGCGGCACCAAGGCCTCGCAGGGTCGGCAGGGACCAGGAGATCGTGCGTGCGGCAGGGGGCATCGTGCTCCGTGGCGCAGCCGGCGACCGGCGGGAGGTGGCCGTCGTCCACCGTCCCGGACGAGATGACTGGTCGCTTCCCAAGGGCAAGTTGGCGGTCGACGAGTCCTTCGAGGACTGCGCCTTGCGCGAGGTGCAGGAGGAGACCGGTCTGCGGTGCCGGATGGGCCGCTTCGCCGGATACACCGAGTACCGGGACCGTCGCGACCGGCCCAAGATCGTCGCCTACTGGTTCATGGACGTGCTCGAGGGCGAGTTCTCGCCGTCGGCCGAGGTCGACGAGATGGAGTGGCTCGAACTGACGATCGCCCAGCGGGCGCTCACCTACGACCGCGACCGCGATCTCATCGCGTCGCTCCACAGCATCGCCCTCGCCCGATCGGGCTGAGCGACACCGTCGGACGCAGGCCGCTTCTCACCACTTCTTGAGGGGATTAGCGCACTCTGCGTGCTCAAGTGTGGCCACCCCCGGTCCGGGACTCGCCTCAGCGCCATTTCATCTGCCGTTTGCCTTTCGTTCGACTGCCGTTCACCTTCGGCTTGTAGGTTGACGCGGGCTTGGTGCTCATCTCCCTGCGGAGTTCCACGGCTGACATCCTGGCAATCAACGAGGGAAAACCAGAACGAGTGGCCGCAGAATGAGTGACCGACCACTGAGACCCCTTCGCACTGATCGGCCTCTGCTCCGCCGTATCGCGGCCGGGACCACCGTGGGCCTGGCGCTGTGCGTCGCGGCTTGCGGAAGCAGCGGCCCGGCGTCCACTGCGTCGGCAGCGATGGCCAGATTGGTCAAGACGCCGGCGCTCCCGCTCCAGGGCTGCACCTACATGATCGATGGCAAGGTCCTGCCCGACGAGGTGCCTGGCGTGAAGCCCACGTTCCCGCAGTCACAGCCGGATGCCGCCTCCGACTCGGCGATCGCCAGCATCCGTGCGCATGGCGGGTCCGCCGTGGTCGGCAGCTTTCTCCTGCCTCCCGGCACAGAGTTGTACAGCGGCCCCGACGTGAGGCAACCTCCTGTCGGTACGGTGTCTTCCACCGATCAGTTCTATGTCTACGAACCGGTCGTCTGGGTTGATCACTCAGGTAAGAGCTGGCTGGCGTCGTTCCTGGCTTGCGGCGGGCCGAACCTCTACTGGGTCTCGGTCGACCAGGTGGATTCGAAGGGCGCGAGCGGCGCCGGGTCAGTGGGATCGATGCTGGCCGAGTTTCGGGAGGCGCCGCCGTACACGCAGACCGGGAAGGGCTCGCTCCTGCCGATCAAGATCGACCGCACCGATCACTTCGTGTTCGACGACCCCCAGGTCACCTTCGCCATCGGCCGAGGTCAGATCATCATCAGCTGATTCCACACACGGGCCGGAGGCTCCCAACCTCCAACACCTTGCAATCACGAAATGATCACTCGGAAGTTCACCCAAAGTTTGAAGAAAGTTCACCTGCCGTAGCTAGCGTGAATATCGGTCCTTGAGCTCGGCCGACACGCCTTGGCTCGGACAGGGTTACGGCGGAGCGACGAAAGAAGCTGACGAAAGCAGCTAGAAAGGTCGAGAGACGTGCCCATCCACGCTGATCCGACACTCATCGGTGCAGGGACGAGTGTCCCCGAGCCGATCGCTGTCACGAGGGACTACAGCGTGCCCGACCGGATCTTTCGTCGCGGGGTCCAGGCCGCGGGGATCGGCGTTCTGGTCCTGCTCATTATCATAGGGATCTTCCTTTTTCACGCTGGATACCCAGCCTTCCGCGTCGCCGGGTTCCACTTCTTCACGCGATCGGGATTCCAGACGCTGGGTTCGCATCCGTCGTTCGGCGTGTTTGCGTCGATCGTCGGCACATTGGAGGTGGCCGGCGTGGCCATGCTGGTCGGTACCCCGGTAGCCATCGCCACCGCGATCTTTCTCGGCGAGTACGCGCCCTCATGGAGCAGGCGTTCGTTGATCGCGATGATCGACCTCGCCGCCGCGATCCCGAGCATCATCTTCGGCTTGTGGGCTGTGTTCGAATTGCAGCCCAACGTCGTCGGGTTCAGTACATGGCTCTCGCGTCATGTGTCGTTCATCCCGTTCTTCAAGGTCGTGAGTCCCCCACTCAATGCGTCCCTGTTCATTGCCGGACTGGTCGTCGGCATCATGATCGTTCCCATCGTCGCATCGATCTGCCGCGAGGTCTTCTCGCTGGCTCCGGTCGGGGAGCGAGAGGCGGCACTCGCGCTGGGAGCCAGCCGGTGGCAGATGATCCGTTCCGTCGTGCTTCCTTTCGGTCGAGGTGGCATGATCGGAGCAGTCATGCTCGGACTCGGGCGCGCCCTCGAAGAGACGATCGCCGTGGCAATCATCCTCGGCCTCTCGTTCGTTGCCACTCCCCACATCCTCCAGCACGGCGGCACGACGATTTCCCAGCTGATCGCTGTCAAGTTCGGATCAGGTGGCACACTCGGTACGCAGGATCTGCTCTTTTGCGGATTCGTGCTCTTCGTCCTCACCATGATCATCAATTTGGCCGCATCGGCGATCGTGAACCGGTCACGTAGCGGGGTGGGGGTGGACCTGTGACCCCTGACAGCGTCAGCCACACAGCGCCTCCCGGCGTACTGATGCCGTCATCAACGTCGGGGACGACCAGCTCGCCGCCGCGGCAGGCACCGTCTGATCCGACGGGATCCGCAACGCGGAGCGACCCGGTCGCCCCCATTCCGCGGCCAAGGCGGATGCCCAAGCCACGGCGTCCCCGGGACTTCGGAGCCCGGGACATCTGGCTCCTGGCGATCTCTGCACTGTCCTCGTTCTGCCTGACCTGGATCATCTTCTACCAAGTCACCTCGTTGAGCGGGGCACTCGGCTTCCTTGTCTGCTGGTACGTCGGGTTCCTGGCTCTTACCTGGTTGAGCACCGCTCAGGTCGTCGAGCGATCCGTGGCCACCGATCGGGTGGTCTCCGTCCTGGTCGTCAGTGCGGCGCTGCTCGTCACCGGCTTGGTGATCTTCATCGTTGCCTGGGTGGCGTACAAGGCCATCCCGACGATCCACTGGGGATCGCTGTTCACCCACGACCAGGCGCACCTCGAGGCGACCGATCCGAAAGCCCTCGAGCATGTTGGAGTACTCCATGCCATCGTCGGCACCGTCGAGCAGGTCTTGCTCGCCGCGTTGATAGGCGTGCCCTTTGCCATCGCGACCCGCGGTATTCCTCAGCGAGGTGAAGGGCTGGCCCGTGCGAACCGTACGCACGGTCGTCACCGCGATGAGTGGAACGCCCTCAGTGGTTGCGGGCATCTTCGTCTACTCAATGCTGATACTCACCGGTGTCCTGAACTATTCGGGCTTTGCCGCTTCGCTCGCCCTGGTCGTCATCTTGTTGCCTTCCGTGACGAGGGTCGTTGAGGAGGTCCTGCGTGTGGTGCCGAGCGGCCTCCGCGAGGCGTCGCAGGCCCTGGGGTCGCCCGAATGGCGAACGGTCTGGTCGGTGGTGCTTCCGACGGCCCGCTCCGGCGTCGTGACCGCTGTTCTGCTCGGCATCGCCCGCATCGTCGGTGAGACGGCGCCGTTGCTCTTCACCGCCTTCGGATCCCAGGTGAAGAATTGGAACCCGTTCGCCCACGATCAGGGAGCGCTGCCTCTCACAATCTGGTCGGACGTGAAACCCGCCCAAGCTGTCTACACGGAGTTGGCCTTCCAGGCAGCCTTCGTCCTGATTTCGATCGTGCTGGTGCTGTTCGTGCTTGCTCGATTCTTCTCGCGGCCGAAGGGCAAGCGAACGAAGCAGCTCCCAGGGCAGGCCGACGACGACATGATGGCCCGCTATCTCCTTCCTGCACCCTTTGACTTTCCAGCTGAGAGTGAGGTCGGCCAGTGACGACCGATCTAAGCATGCTTCCTCCCTCGGCCGGCATGCCGCAGGGAACACCACAACGCCGCGAGCAATTGTGGGGGAAGGGCGATCGCCTGACATTCGCGGCAGGGGAGATCGATGCGAACAGGGTCTGCGCATGGTTCTCCGGTCGGCTCGTGCTCGAACTGGTCTCGTTGACGATGGAACGGTCGAAGGTCACGGCTCTCATCGGCCCTTCGGGTTGCGGCAAGTCCACCTTCCTCCGAATCCTCAACCGCATGCACGAGGTGGTCCCGGGCGCGCAGCTGGCGGGTTCGGTCTGCCTCGACGGCGTCGACATCTACGGTCCCGGGCAGCGGGCCATGGACACTCGTCGGCACATCGGAATGGTCTTCCAGAAGCCGAATCCGTTCCCGGCGATGAGCATCGCCGACAACGTGCTCTCGGGACTCAAGTTCTCACGGATCACGCTTGCCAATCGTGACGATCTGGTCGAGGAGATGCTGACCAAGGCTGGCCTGTGGAATGAGGTCAAGGACCGATTGGGTGAACTCGGCGGCGCGCTTTCCGGCGGCCAGCAGCAGCGGCTTTGCATCGCCCGGGCGCTGGCCGTTCACCCCCGCGTGCTGCTCATGGACGAGCCGTGCTCGGCGCTCGACCCGACGTCCACGCAGCGCATCGAACGCACGATCAAAGAGATCGCTGACGAGGTCACCGTGGTGATCGTGACCCACAACATGCAGCAGGCCCAGCGGGTGTCGGACTACTGCGCCTTCTTCCTAGCTGAAGAGAACAAACCTGGACGGGTCATCGAATCGGGACCAACCGCCACGATGTTCGAGAGTCCCACCGACCAAAGGACGCTTGACTATGTCAATGGCCAGTTCGGCTGACCGCCTGCCGGACCTCCCCTGGCACCGGATGGCGTTACGGGGCCTGGCGACGGCTCTTCTGATGCTGGTCGCCACCGTAGGCCCGTGGATTACCAGTGCGGCGGAGGCGAGCCCGTCGATGCAGTCGACAGGCTCGAGCTTCGCGAGCGTCGCCATCCAGGAGTGGGTGGGTCAGTCGAGCACGCTCTACGGCCTCAACATCAACTGGCAGGTCTCCTCGTCCGTCGTCGGCCTCAACAACTTCGCCCAGAACCAGGTCGACTTCGCCGCGTCGGACATCCCCTACAGCTCGCAACAATCCACCTACTACCCGAACATTTCGTACCAATACATGCCGGACGTGGCTGGGGGACTGGCGTTCATGTACAACGTGAACGGCAACGACGGCCAACAGATCACGAGCCTCAACCTCGATGCAGCAGTGATCGACGACATCTTCCTCGGAAAGATCACCAAGTGGAATGACCCCGCTATTGTCTCGCTCAACGAGAATCTCTCCCAAGATCTACCCAACCAGACCATCATCCCGGTGTTCCGGTCGGACGCGTCCGGGGAGAACTACCTGCTGTCGGACTATCTGCTGCACCAGGACGGGGCCACGTTCACCCAGGCACAGAAGGACTTCCAGTCCGGAAACGTGGGTTTGCCGTCGGCGACGTGGCCGGTCCCTTCGGCGTCGTCGAACATCAACCCCTCCACCTACCCGAACTGGGCGACGCAGACGCCCGTCGGACAGAGCGGATCCGACAACGCCGCCAACTACGTCTCCGCGCTGTCGAGCGTGGGCTCGATCACGTATGTCGAAACCGCCTACGCCAAGGAGCACAACTTCCCGGTGGCGTCGGTCAAGAACGCGAGTGGAGCGTACGTACAGCCGACGTCACTCAACGTCGCGACCGCGATGGAAGCTGCGATCCTGCACCCCGACCTGACCCAGGATCTGACGAACGTCTACACGAATCCCCTCCCGAACGCCTATCCTCTCTCCGCGTACAGCTACATTGTGTCGCCCTGCTCACCGTCCCTGGCGGCGGCGCAAGGTGCCAACTGTGCCGGCGGCCCGAACGTGCCGTCCACCTTCCCGAGCCAGAAGGGCCAGGCCCTCGGACAATTCGTCGGCTACCTGGCATGCGCCGGCCAGGAGAAGATGGCGCTCCTCGGGTACTCACCGCTCCCGCCGAACCTCGTGTCCGATGACTTCGACGCCATCGGGCGCATGAACGGTGGCCAGCAGCCACCGCCACCGACGGCGGCCAACTGCAAGAACCCGTACGTCGACGGTGAGATCCCGTTGCCCGGCGAGCCCGCGGTCGCGGGCCAGGCCGGTGGAGGCGTCAATGCCACGACCACCGCGTCTGCCGCGGGTGGTGCGACGAGAGCGGCCGGCCCGTCCGGCTCGTCCCGCTCGTCCGGTTCGTCCGGTTCGTCCGGCTCGTCCGGTTCGTCCGGCTCGTCCGGTTCGTCCGCCGGCGGTTCCAGTGGCTCGGGGAGTGCCGGTTCGACGGCATCGAACGGTACGAAGGGACTGACCGCTGCGCGTCCGCTCAAGCCACCCTGCCCGGATCGGTTCACCTGTGCGGACGCCCTCTTGGCCGCCACCCGACAGGTGGGAACCGGCACGGGGTTGTACTTCGACTGGGCCATCGTGATCATTGCCGTCATCGTCGGGCCTCCCGCCTTGGCGATGTACCGTCGGCGCCGGAAGGCCGCTGGGGGACCGGCGCGAGCTCCCGGGGCGACTTCGTGACCGGTCGACGCGAGGCCAGTCGATCGGTGACGGTGAAGCACGATTCCGCTGCTGGCGGGACCACTGGTGGTGCTGGTATGACGAGGATGGCGATCCAAGCGACAAAGCGGACCGGCCGCCGGAGTCTGCTGCGACGGCCGGCGGGACACCAGAGCTTGCGGGTATGGCTGGCGATCGCGGTCATCGTCTCGGCGACCGGTGCCGTCGCAACAGCGGCGTTGAGCCCTTCCAACGCCGGTGCGGACTCGGGGTGTGCCGACGACGGCGCCAACGGCTGTCTCGTGACGTTGCCATGCGCGAGCGGGACCTGCCCGACCGTCGACGTCAGCCCGACCGTCAATCTGGTAGACGACCAATACCTCGCGATCAAGACCCAGAACTTCGACCCGACGGGGTCCATGCGCGTCGCGATCTGCGCGCTGAACACGATCGTCCCTTCCGGGGGCGACCCCTCCTGCCTTGCCGGGCTTTGGGAGGAAAACGAGTGGTCGCCAATCAGCATCCCGGTCCTACCCGATGCCGGGACCCAGAATCTCACGTCGATGGCCTACCCGGCCTTCTTCGATCCGAGCGGCCAGGGCAACAACCCCATCCCGGCCCAGGACCTGTTGGGCACGGCCGGAAACCAGCCGGGCTTCTACTGCGACAACGGTACCGATCCCTGCGCCCTCGTGGTCACCGAGGAGCCATTTCAGGGCAATGCGGTCGGAAAGGGTCCTCCGGTTAGCGCATCCAATAGCGCGATCGTCCCGCTCTCGTTCCTGGCGTCGAGCTCCGGATGCCCGGCGGGTGCGCCACAGCTGCAGACCGACAGCACCTACAGTCTGGCGCAGTTCATGCCGGTCGCCGTCTCGTCGACCTGTGGCGGATCCAACGGTGTGGTCGCGCTCAACACGGCGACCGATGGGGATACGGTGACGTCGGACTTCGCCGACGGCGGCGCCGCCGTCGGCTTCACGGACGACCCGAGTGACCCCACCGAGACCGCCAACCTCGCGGGGAAGGCGTACGCGTTCATCCCGGTGGCACTGAGTGGGACGGCCATCAGCTTTCTGGCCTCGGAGACCGGCAACAGCCTCACGTCCCCCCTGGCAACGTACAACCTCACCCCTAACATGGCTGCAGGGCTGATCACCTCGCTGTACCAGTTCCCCACCGGACAGGTGGGCATCGTCAACGGTAAGCCCCAGATCCAGTTGGCGGACAACCTCGTTCCGCCGTTGGACTGCAGTCAGCTGGTCGGATGCGCCTCCCGAAATCACTTGAAACAGATCTACAACGAGCTTTTCTACAATTCGTTCAACCTGCTCAACACGTTGGGAGCTGGGGAGGCAGCGCCCACGGTGTTTGGTTCGTTCATGACCGACGTGCCGAGCGGGGCGAACTACCAGGTGACCGACTGGATCTGCAAGGCACCCAACACTCCCTTTTCGGTGACGGTGAACGAGGTCGGCCAGAGCAGCCCGGTGACCGTTCCGGTGACCGATCCGAACTTGTCTTCAACCACCCTGACCACGGCACCGGTCGGATCGTCGATCTGGCCTCCGTATCAAGGTGCGCCATGGCTGTTCCCCACCTGCCAGGGCTACTCGACTTTCCCGGCGCTTGCCTACTCGCAGGGTTCGAGCTATCAGGAGTCGTCGGCCCCGGCCTTCCAGGCCAAGGGCATGCGCGGTTGGGCCTACAGCGGCGGGGTCGTCCCTCCGCAGCTTGCAGCCCCATTGGCGGCCTACGGCGTGATGGACTCGTCCGAGTCGGCCTTCTACGGTCTCGATGACGCCAACATCCAGAATGCCGCCGGCATGTTCCTGGCGCCTACCGGCGCCAGCCTCGAGGCAGCGGGCAACGACCTCACCCCGTGCCCCTCAGGGATCCTGACCTGTCCGGTCGGGACGTACCAGGTCAACTACGGCAACACCGATCCTGAAGCGTACGCAATGCCGGACGTCACCTACGCCGTCGTGAACACCGAGCCGCAGCCAGCGGACCAAGCGGCGGCGATCAAGAACCTGCTCACCAATCTGGTGGGCTTCTCCCATTCCAACTCGGTCCCAGCCGGGTATGCGCCGCTGCCGGACAGCCTCTACAAGACCGCCATGGCCGACATAGATGCGGACGTCAACGCCGAGCCAGCCGGTGCATCCGGTTCGACGGGAACAAGCAACTCGCCGAACCCGGTGGTCGGAGTTGCGAGCCCGGTGGTCGGAGGCGACGGACAGTCGCTGAAATTCGCCCGGTGCCGTACCAATCGAAGCCGGCTCGTCCGCATTGCCCTTGACCGCGGCAGGCACCTCGTCCACTATTGGATCGAAAGACAGTGGCGGTAGCTCACCGAGCGGCGTCGTCGGTCCGACCGTCCCGTCGGGCATCCTCTTGGTCGCTCTCGACGCCGCCTCTCGGTACTTGCTTCCGGTGATGGTGGTTCTCGCGGCCACCTTCTTGGGCGCCGGACTGCTCTTCCTATCGATCCCCGAGGTCCGCCGACGACGGCGTGGAGCGGAGGATTCATCGTGACCGAGACGCAGGCGTTGATCTCAGTGGACGATCCCGGCGAGAGGCGCGAGACGACATCAGCCGGCATCGACGAGCCGTGGCAAAGTGCCCGCGATAAGCGATCTCGGCGTGCGGCAGAAAGCAGGGAGCCGCGTGTCGGCGGACACACGATCCATATTCCCGAAATCCCCTTGCTGCGGCTAACCGGAGTGGCGATGATGGGCATCGGACTGCTCATCGTCCTGTTCCTCGTCTACCTGTTCGCGTTCACGCCGCTGACCGCCAGCCGCAATCAGCAGCGGCTGACCCAGTCTCTCATCAGCGATCCGTTGGCCCGGTTCCACTTGATCGGTGGAGCGCTCCCCCCAGAGGGCAGCGCGGTCGCCGTCCTCGAGATCCCCGCGCTCGGACTCCACCAGGTGGTGGTGGTGGGAACAAGCGCCGCCGACCTCACGAACGGTCCGGGTCTCATGCCGGGTTCGGTCATTCCTGGCTCCACGGGCAATTCGGTCATCGCTGCGAGGCGAGTCACGTTCGGTGCGCCCTTCCGCTCGATCGGCTCACTTCGACGTGGCCAGCGGATTGTCGCGGTCGACGGAGCCGGGACGTTCACCTACCGGGTGACCCGTGTCTTCACTGTCAGCGCCGGCCACAAGGACGTTGTCGTGCCCACCGTCGCCAACCGGATCACGCTGGTCACGTCCGATTCGAGTACCGTGGTCAGCGGTCGACTGGTGGTCGAAGCCAAGCTGGTCGGACCACCGGTGGCCGTCGCCGACAGCACGCAGGCGGTGCCGAGTTACGATCTCGGCCTGAGTGGGGACACCGCCGCTGGTGGGCTCGCCGTCCTCTGGTCGTTGCTGACCGTCTTCGTTCTGACTTTCGCGGCATTTGTCGCCTGGAAGTGGCGCCGCACATGGTTAACCTACCTCGTGGCCGCACCGGTGGTCATGATGTGCGGGCTGTTCGCGTGTGAGGGCGTGGCCCACGCGCTTCCCGCCACGTTCTGACTCGCTCGCTCGGGCCGCCCGAACTCGGGCTGGCCATGCTCGAGATCGACCACGCGGCGGGATCGGCGCGACGCTCAAACGGGCGGGACGGATCATCTGTCACCAAAGGTTCATCGCGATCCAACCTTTCCGTGACATTGCGGTTACCTCGCTACCTTAAGGTCCCTTTACGAGGGACCAGTTCGGGTCAGCGGTTTCCCGTGCCCTCAGACCCAACCGTCAATTATGAGGAGATACTCAATGATCCGATCGTTCATCCGAAGAGGTGGCGTGGCACTCGCCGCAGCCGCCGTCGGCGTGACAGGGCTGTCCCTGTCACTCGCCGGGCCGGCCAACGCCAACGCGCCGGTCCCGACCATTACCGCCGTTTCGACCAACTCTGTGTACGCGGCCAATGGTCCGTACACCGGTGGCACGACGGTGACCGTCACCGGTACCGGCTTCATCCCCACCGGCACCGTCGGCGAGTCCACGACGTTTGCCTTCGGTGCCAATGCCGGCACGTCGGTCAACTGCACCTCGACCACGACATGCACCGTGGTGAGCCCGGCGATTCCGTCGCCCACCGTTGCTAGCGAGACGGCCAACGTGGACATCACCGCGACCAGCAACGACGGCACGGGTCCCTCGACCTCGGCCACGAGCTCTGCGGACAAGTTCCAGTACACGCCGCCGTCGGGGTCGGGCCTCTCGGGCTCGGGTTCCCAGACCTCGTGGTACGAAATGCAGGCCGTCGGCGACGCCTTCAACAGTCAGCCCGGTTGCGATATCACGTCGTCGATTGCGTACTCGGCCGAGCTGAACTGTGGGACCTCGACCTTCGCCGCGGGCACCCCGCTCGGTGAGCAGGGCCTGACGATCGGCAGGGACAACCCGTACAACGACTACACGGTCCAGGAGTCCCCGATCGGCTCTGGCAACGGCGCCACTCAGGAGCTGGCCCAGGGCCAGCAGGGCATCGTTCCGGCGCAGTACTTCCGCGCGTCCGCCCCGAAGGGTAACTCGACGGTCAACCGTGTGGCCTACGCCATCGACGGCCAGTCGTGGATCCACTTCACCAGCGTCAATGGTACGGCGACCCCGTCCGCCAAGGTGAAAAACATCTCGCTCAGCCAGCTGAACGCGATCTACAACAACACCCTCACCTGCACCTACAAGGGCCACACGCTGACCGACGACTGGAAATGCCTCGGCGCCAAGAAGCCGGCCCACATCGACTGCTACGACGCCCAGACCGGTTCGGGCACGTACTCGACGTGGACCTCCTCGGCCAACGTGCCGGATGCTGCCTACACCCAGGGAGTGTCGGTTCCGCCCTGTGCCAACGACCTCATCGCAGGTGACGGCACCGCGGCCAGCCACGTGAACATCCCCGAGAACCAGATGGCGTCGATTTACACCAGCGCCAACCACGACGCGGCGAACGCCATCTACTACTTCTCCTACGGGAAGTTCCTTGAGGTGTGCCCTGGCGGCAAGTGCCAGGGGACTGGGACGAAGTCGCCTTCCGCCCTCGGTGAGATCACCGGCCGGGTTTCGGGTACGCCGACGACGATCGATCCCACGACGATCCAGAGCACGAACACGTCGACGCAGTGGCCGATCATCCGGTACCTGTACAACGACTACAGCAACTCGTCGTCGGCGGATCCCGCCAGCCAGGCCACGCTGAACTTCACCTCGGAGCTCGGCTGGCTCTGCAAGGCGTCGACCGCCACGGAGACCGACCCGAACACCGGCGGCACCGAGCGTGCGACGATCGATGCTGCTATTGCGAAGGGTGGCTTCCTGCCCATCGAGCCGAACGGCGTCAACGCTGCATTCGCCACCGGCTCGAACGCTCCGTCGTACCTCTACCCGGCTCAGCTGACCGACCCGGGCTACGTGGCGAACGACGGCAGTAACGGTGCGACCACCGGGTCCACCGGCTACTGCCTGGTCACCATCGGCTAGCGCAACACAGCAACAACGCAGTACGGGGCACTTGCGGGTGCCATGTGAGGGGGTCCGGCTTCGGCCGGACCCCCTCCTCCGTCTGTCGTTCCGTTCCGGGCAAACGACTGCGCCGGGGTGTTGGCGCCTTCCCGCTCGCTGAGATTCGACGATGAGATCTCAACGCCGAGGGTGCAGCCTGTCACCCCATCCTCGCGGTGCGTATGCGGCCGGCCGGTGACGTGGGCAGCAATCGAGACGAGCCGTGTCGAGTGGCCCGGAGTCGCCGAGTGCGGGGACACTTTCCTGGCGAGTTCTGGCCCCAGATCGCCGCCCTTCAGCCTCAATACGGTTCAGCTAACTAGCTGTTCGGCTGGTCCTGCTGGGCGGCCCGTAGCTTCTTCACCATGGACTGCAACAGCTGCCAGCCGATGGCACCGTTTCCCTGCACGAGCGGACGGAACTCCCAGAGGGTGAGTCCGTAGCAGACGAGTTCGGTCGTGGCGGTGATCGTGGCCGACCGCCGACCTTCGTCGATCAAGGCGATCTCACCAAAGTAGTCCCCCCTTTGCAAGGTCCCCCGTTCGGCACCGCCGATGGAGACCGCCGCCTCCCCGGAGTCGATCAGGAAGAAGGCGGCGCCCCCCGAACCCTCCATGACGACCGTCTCCCCTTCGACGAAGCGGCGCTCCTTGAACAGGCGGGCGATCTGCTCGACGTCTTTGCGGTCGAGCTCGGCGAAGAGCGGCACCCGTTGGAGGGTCTCGACGGGGTCGCCCGCCATCAGACCGGTCGTGGAGTCGGGCGCCGGCGCCCGGCCCGTCGTGACGGCCCGGCACTGAAGGAGGTAGAGCGTCCCGCCGGCGAAGGCCCACTCGATGTCGCGGGCGGGCCCGTAGATCTGTTCGCACCGCACAGCGAGCTGGCTCAACTGCCCGAGCTGGTCGTCATCGAGGCAGAGTTTCTCCACCCGGTCGGCGGGAACCTCCTGCTCGACGGTGCCTCCACTGGCGACCGGGCGGACGGCGATCCTCTTGCGTCCCGCCTTGCGCTCGAGCACCTGACCGGAGCGGTCGATCCGGTAGTGGTCAGGGATGACAAGGCCGGCGACCACGGCCTCGCCCAGTCCCCAGCTCGCTTCGATGACGCGTTCGTCGGTCCCCGTCATCGGGTTCTCGGTGAACATGACCCCGGCGACATCCGGATCGAGAAGCGACTGGACGACGACGCCGATACTGGGGCGCGTGAAGAGGCCGACGCGCTGGCGGTACGTGATGGCCGAGTCCGAGTTCGCCGACCACCAGATCTCCCTCAGGGCCGGGGTCAGCTCGTCGACCGACGGGACGTTGAGGAGGGTGAGGTGTTGGCCGGCGAAACTGGCCTCGGCGCCGTCCTCGTCCACGGCCGACGAGCGGACGGCGAGGGGCGTCCGTAGGAGCCCGACCGCCTTCGTGACCCTGGCGATGGCGCGCTCCTCCCCGGCGGCGACGGCCTCCATGATGGAGCCGGACAGGGCGACGCCGGGCGGGACCGGGAGGCCCTCGCGCTCGGCATCGCCCAGCCCGACCGCCTTCGATCCGAAGATGGCGGTCTGGCGCGCCCGGGCCAGAGGGACGACCTCCTTCACGCCAGTGCTGTCACTTCGCCGGCGTCTCCGTCGACCCGCAGGCGTGCTCCGTCGGCGATCCGTTCGGTCGCCTCACGCGTCCCCACCACACCCGGGATCCCGTACTCACGGGCCACGATCGCCGAATGGGAGAGCAGCCCGCCGTTGTCCGTGACGATGGCCCCGAGGAGCGGCAAGAGGATGTTGAAGGCCTCTGTCGTCGCCTCGGTCACGAGGACGTCGCCCTGGACGATCCGGCCGAACTCCGAGGGACCCGAGACGCGCCGCGCCGGGCCTTCGTAGACGCCAGGGCTGGCGGCCAACCCCCGCAGCATGTGCTCTTCGTGCTGGGCCTCGGAACTCCCGAAGACCTCGCCCAGTGCGATGGAGGTGGCGCGCATCAGTCGGGCCACGGCGGGCGGGAGCCCCGACGGGTCGGGCGGAGGCGGCGGAGGCGTGCCGATGAAGGCGGGTGCGTCCTTGGCACTGTGGGTGGAGCGGTATTCGAACCGCCTCGCCAGTTCGTCGGCCGATGGTCCCTCCGAGCCCGAGAGAAGCGAGCACATCTCCCCGAGGTCGGCGTCGACCAGATATTCGGCGCCGTGGATGCGTCCCCGGCTGGCCAGGCGGCGACCTCCGGCGAGCACCGCCCGACGCATCAGGCCCGACGCCCAGATGTCGCTGTAGATCCCGCGCTCGTCGCGCAGCCGGTAGGTCAGTCGGGCCTCCCCGAGCAACTCGTCGAACTCGTCGCGGTGCTGCTCGGGGACCTGACGGCGGACGTCGGCGATCCGGTCTCCGACGTCGGCGGCTTCACGTCCGCCTCCGGAGACGGCCCCCCGGATGGCCCGGAGCAGCGCGTCGGGCAACTCGAGCGCGGACGGTTCGGAGATGTCGAAGCCGTCGAGGAGTCGATACCCGACGAGGTCCAGGTAACCGGACACCGCCGCACCGGCGTCTCCGTCGATGCAGCGCAGCGCGGCGAGCACGGTGCCGGGGTCGTTCCCTGACTGGAGGAGCTCCAATGCCGAAGGGTCCTGACCGATCGCCGCGATGAGCCGCTCGAGCTCGTCGGACCCACCGGCCGACACCGATGCCGACCCCCGCATCAGGCCCAGCAGCTGGGCCGGGGGCAGCCCCGTCCAGTCCCCCACATGGGCCAGGAAGTCCCCGGTCGGGATCACCGCCGCGGCCGTGAACCGCATGTGCTGGGCCATCATGGCGGCGTGGTGGTCGCGGCACCTCGTGAGATACGTCACCAACTCGTCGTCGGAGAGCGCATCGGGATCGACGGCCTGGATCTCGCGATGGGCCGCGATCGAAGACGGCTTGCAGGTCTCGTCCCATTGGCGAAGCTGTTCGCGCCAGAGCTTCCCCGGGAAGACCTTTTCCGCGCGCTGGAACCGCTCGGGGATCTCGTCGTCGGGAGCCGGTCTCATCGAGCTGTATGCGAATCCGTTCACGTACGCCATCTCCATGCCGTCGAGGAGCAGGCCGTAAAAGCGCGCGAAATCGTTCGTGCCTCGTTTGATGGCCGCCGGATGGGTCTCAGCCCAATAGCGGGTCACCGGCCGGGGGAAGTGCACGGGATCGAGCGCCCAGCCCCCCGGGCCGGGGGGATCGAAGCGAAGATCGACCGTGCCTGCGGGTCCGACGTCAGCATCAACAGCCTTGATTGACATTCTCGAGTCCACCTTTCGTGATGCCGCTGACATGAAGGGCACCGGCCCTCCACTGCGAGCCCGGAACCGGCGGTCCCGACCACGAGGAGATCGTCGCCTTCCGCCGTTACAGCGGTGTTACACCTGCGCGTCACTGCGGTGACCAGGCGCTTCGCCACGTGGCTGGGTGGCGGAAGCGTTCCGGTCGGCCGGTCCGAAGTGTAGAGAACAGATCGTCACACCGCTCGGGCCGACCGACACCGGATGCTCCGGGCCGAGGCCGAAGTGCCGGCGCCACCCGCAGCGGGCGCCCCTGGTCGGGGAGGAGTCGAACGGATAACCTGTGCCGGTGTTCAATAATGTCGTCGTCGGGGCCGATGATTCGCAGACAGCGCTCCAGGCCGTCATGGCGGCCGCCAACCTGGCGCGTCTCACCGGTGGAACTCTCCACATCGTGACGGCCTACGATCCCAAGTCAGTGCGCGCCCAGGACCTGCCGGAGGAGTTCAGGCAGTCGAGCACCGCCCACCCGGCCGACGTCCTGCTCGACGGGCTGTCGCGGATCGTGCAGAAACAAGGCCTCGAGCCACTCGTCCACGCCGCCTCCGGCGACCCGGTCGACGCCATCGTCCAGGTGGCCGAGAAGGTGAATGCGGACCTCATCGTGGTGGGGAACAAGGGGATGAAGGGAGTTCGACGCATGCTCGGGAGCGTCCCCAATTCCGTCGCCCACGGCGCACCGTGCTCGGTGCTGATCATCGACACCGAGGCCGCCGACTGAGCCTCCGGGCACAATTCCCGTTTCCCGCCGGCGGACGCCCGGGCACCGGGGTGGCCCGACAAGTGACGTACTATTCGCGGGTCGGTAGAAGAGCACTTGGAGAGGTGCGAGAGCGGCCGAATCGGACTCACTGCTAATGAGTTGACCTGGGAAACTGGGTCCGAGGGTTCAAATCCCTCCCTCTCCGCCCATTTCTGGTCCGGTCCCGCCGCGCCGAGGCGCCCCGGCGCGGCCCCGGTAGATTGTCGTGGTGCCCGAGACATACTGGTTGGAGACCCTGGGCTGTCCGAAGAACCAGGTCGACTCCGACAAATTGGTGGGGACCCTCGTGGCCGACGGCTATGTGGCGGCGGAGACGGCGGAGGACGCCGATCTCGTGGTGGTGAACACCTGTGCGTTCATCGAAGCGGCCCGCCAGGAGTCCGTCGACACCATTCTCGAGCTCGCCGCCGCTCGGCGGGGCGGATCGCGGCTCGTCGTGACCGGGTGCCTGGCCGAGCGCTACGGCTCGGAATTGTCCGACGCCCTGCCCGAGGTGGACCTCGTGGCCGGCTTCGGGGTGCCGGTCACCCTGCGCCGGCCCAACGCCTTCGACCTCCTTAACCTCCCGCGCCCGGCCTCCTCCGCACCGTGGGCCTATATAAAAGTGGCCGAGGGGTGTGACCGCCGGTGCGGCTTCTGCGCCATCCCGTCGTTCCGCGGCCTCCAGCGGTCCCGTCCCACCGACGCTCTTCTGGACGAGGTCGCCGCCCTCGGCGACGAGGTCCGAGAGGTGGTCCTCGTGGCCCAGGACCTGGCCTCGTGGGGGCTCGATCGGAGCGCGCCGGACCGCGCCGCGCCGGTGCGGGGATCGTCACGGCCCATCGTCGAGCTGATCCGGGCGGTGGCCGCCCGGGTCGAGCGGGTGCGACTGCTCTACCTGTACCCGTCGGCTCTCGACGACGAGCTCGTCGACACCATCGTGGACACCGGTGTGCCCTACTTCGATCTGTCTCTCCAGCACGTCTCGCGCCCGCTGGTCGAACGGATGCGGCGGTGGGGGGACGGGAGCCGCTTTCTCGACCGGATCGCCCGGATCCGGTCGGCCGCCCCCGACGCCGCCCTGCGGTCGTCGTTCATCCTGGGCTACCCGGGGGAGACCGAGGACGACCACGACGCCCTCCTCGCCTTCCTGGCCGAGGCGCAGCTCGACTGGGCCGGCTTCTTCACCTTCTCCGAGGAGCCCGGGACCTACGCCGCCGGTCTGGCCGACGGCGTCCCGGCCGAACTGGCCTTGGAGCGTCTCCGGGAGTGTTCGGAGGTCCAGGACGAGATCACCGCCGGGCGCCGGTCGGCCCTCGTCGGTGAGAGGATGCACGTCCTCGTCGACGCCCCGGGTGTGGGCCGGTCGCACCGCGAAGCCCCCGAGATCGACGGCATCGTGAACATTCCCGACACCCTGGAGCCCGGCCGTCTCCTCGACGTCGTCGCCACCGGCGCCGCTGGGCCCGATCTGTGGGCCGAGGTGGCGGGGACGGCCCGACGGTGACCGATCCGGGCACCGTTCCCGTCGTCGGCGTGCCGACGGACCGGTCCGAATCTCCGCCGGCGGCGCCGATCGGGGAACGGGTCAAGCAATTCACATTCGGTCCGTCGGCCCTCGTGACACCGGCCAACGGGATCACCCTGGCCCGTCTGTTGGCCACGCCGGTCGTGGTCGTCATGGTGGCCATGCACGGCGCCGGGTGGGTGCCGTTCGCCGTGGCCTTCACCATCGGGGCGACCGACGGGATCGACGGCTGGTTGGCCCGCCGTCAGGGGACCACCCGGTCGGGGGCCTTCCTCGACCCCTTGGCCGACAAGGCGGTGGTGCTGAGCCTCCTGTTCGTCCTGGCTGCCAAGAGCGAGTTCTCCTGGTTGCCCGTCGCCCTGATCGCCGGACGCGAGGTGGGGATGAGCGCGTACCGGGCCGTGGCCGGGCGGCGCGGGATCTCCATCCCGGCCCGGACCTCGGCCAAGGTGAAGACCCTCGTCCAGGGGATCGCCATCCTCCTGGCCCTGGCGCCGACCGTGGTCCCGCACCGGACCGTTCTGACGGTGGCGGTCTGGGTGGCGGTGGCCCTCACCCTGGCCACGGGAGCGCAGTATCTCCAGGACGGCCGGCGCGCGGCGCAGGCCCACGGGGCCGCCTGATGCGGGTCGAGATCGTGGCCGTCGGCACGGAGCTGCTGCTCGGCCAGATCGCCGACACCAACTCGGCCTGGCTCGGGGAGCAATTGGCGCTCGGGGGGGTCGACTCCCACTTCCATCAGGCGGTGGGGGACAACCAGGAGCGGATCGTCCTCGCTCTCCGGACGGCGTTGGCCCGGAGCGACGGTGTCGTCGTCTGCGGGGGACTCGGTCCCACCCACGACGACATCACCCGGGACGCCATCGCCGAGGTGATGAACGTCTCGCTCGTCCGCGATCCCCGCATCGTCGAGCGGATCGGCGAGATGTTCTCGTCGCGCGGGAGGGCCATGCCCGAGAGCAACGGCCGCCAGGCCGATGTCCCCGAGCGGGCCACGCCGATCGTCCAGCAGCTGGGGACCGCTCCGGGGCTGATCTGCCCGGTCGGCCACAAGGTGGTCTACGCCCTTCCGGGGGTCCCCTACGAGATGTACGAGATGTTCACCCGGGCCGTGCTCCCCGACCTGCGTCGCCGGATGGCCGAGCAGGGCGACGTCTCGGTGATCGTGAGCCGGGTGGTCAGAACGTGGGGGAACAGTGAGTCCGGCCTCGCCGAGCTCCTCGCCCCCCGAATCGCGGCCCTGGACGCCGGGGGCGGGAATCCCACCATCGCCTTTCTGGCCAGCGGGATGGAGGGGATCAAGGTGCGGATAACGGCCAAGGCGGCGAACGCCCCGGCCGCCGAGGAGCTGCTCCGCGTCGAGGAGGAGCAGGTCCGGTCCCTCGTGGGTGAGGCCGTCTTCGGGATCGACGACGACACCATGGAGTCGGTGGTGGCCGCCCAGCTGAGACGGCGCGGTCTCACCCTCGGCCTGGCCGAGTCGTTGACGGGCGGCCTGGTGGCGTCGCGCCTGGTGGCCGTGCCCGGGGCCAGCGACTGGTTCCGGGGCTCCGTCGTCTCCTACGCCGGCGACGTCAAGTACAACGTCCTCGGCGTCCCCGAGGGGCCGGTGGTGACGGCCGGGGCGGCCCGGGCCATGGCCGACGGCGCCCGCCGGGTTCTCGGCGCCGACGTGGGGTTGGCGCTCACCGGCGTGGCCGGGCCCGACCCCCAGGAGGGCCACGTGCCGGGGACGGTGTTCGTCGGCCTGGCCCGGGCCGGCTCGGAGACCGAGTCGCTCGAGGCCCACCTGCCCGGCGACCGGGACCGGGTCCGGCAGTACGCCACCATCACGGCTCTCGACCTGCTGCGCCGCCGGCTGCTCCACGACGACGACGGCTGACCGGCCGGGGCCGCCTGTCGCCGGCCCCGGCCTACGTCGCGTTCGTCCATCGTCGACTCCCCGCCGGGTCGTCGTCAGGCGGGTGGAGGAGCGGGCTCCCAGGGCGTGACCCAGTCGGTGGGTGGCCACCCTTCGGCGGCGGCCATCAAAGAGCCGGCCGTCGCCCCGTCCAGGCATTCCCGGATGATGTCGGCGTGCCCGGCGTGGCGGGCCGTCTCCTCGACGAGGTGCAGAAGGACCCAGCGCACCGACGCGTCCTCGGGGAACCAGGGCACGCCCTTGGCGAGCGGGACGGCCTGCCCAAGATCGGCGACGTCGGCCACGACGCTCTCCGTGCGGGCGGCCACCTCGCCGTAGAGGTCGAGAAGACCTCCGAGTGTCTCGTCCGGCTGCATCCGGAAACCGGCCAGGTAGCCCGCGTAGTCGGTCGGGTCGGCCTGGTCGCACCGGAGAACCCGGTCGATCCAGCCGGTCTCGGCTCCCGCCACGTGCTTGACGAGCCCGCCGATGCTCAGCTCGCCGGCCGTGGTGGCCATCCGGGCCTGCTCGTCGGTGAGCCCGTAGGCGGCGTTGCGCAGGGCGGCGCGCTGTTGGGCCAGGAAGGCGAGGAGTGCCTGGCGCTCGTCGGTGACGCGGGGAACGTTCATGGGCATGGTGGATCTCCTGTCCGCGGGGTGGGTCCAGTGTGACCGGTCAAACCGGCCATCCTCTGGCCAGTTTCGGCGCGGAGGCTGGTCGCTGGTCGGGGGAGCCAAGACCGACTTGAGTGGCCTCACCGACGCCGAGGTACGGACCCTCTTCCTCAACACCGACGCCGGGCTGCGGACGTTCCGGGTCGACGCCGACGTCGTCCCGAGTCTGCGGGCGGTCCTGGGGACGCTGGTGACGGTGGGCCCGGGCGGGGGCGACGGTCGGGTGGACGTCGAGGTCCGCACCTCTTCGCCGGAGATGATCGCGGCGCAGCTGGCCGGCTTCGGGGCGCGGGTGGAGGTCATCGCACCTGAGGTGGTCCGCGACCACCTGACCAGGATCGCCGCCGAGCTCTCCGGGGTCTACGGCGCGACGGCGGCGCCGGAGCCGTCTGCACCGGGCCCCCGAAGCCGGGTGTCCAGAAGCCGGGTGTCCAGAAGCCGGGTGTAGAGACGGAAGGTTCCCTCGTCGAAGGCGACCAGGCGGACCGCCTCGACCTCTGACGTCGACGAGGAGACGGTGGCCACGGCCACCTCGGCGGCCAGGTCCGGTGGGTACCCGTAGACACCGGTGGAGATGGCGGGAAAGGCCAACGATCGCGCCCCCAGCTCGTCGGCCACGGCCAGGGCACGTCGGTAGCAGGAGGCCAGGATCTCGGCCTCGCCCGACCGGCCCCCGGCCCAGACGGGTCCGACGGTGTGGATGATCCACGACGCCGTCAGCCGGAATCCCGGTGTCGCCTTGGCGTCCCCCGGGTCGCAACCCCCGAGAGCGGCGCAGGCGGCGTGGAGGTCGGCGGCGCCGGCGGCGCGGTGGATGGCCCCGTCGACCCCCCCGCCCCCGGCCAGGCGGACGTTGGCGGCGTTCACGATGGCGTCCACCTCTTGTCCGGTGATGTCCCCCCGGACGGCCTCGATCGACGGCGGGCTCATCGTCCACAGTGTGGCCCGGTCCGTCAGACTGTGCCGGTGCGCCTCTTCGTCGCCGTCTCGCTGCCGTCCGACGTGATGGCGCTGGTGCGCGACCTGCCCCGACCGGACCTGGCCAGTCTGCGGTGGACGACGGAGGATCAGTGGCACATCACCCTGCGGTTCCTGGGTGAGGTGGAGACGCCGGCGGCCGTCGCCGACGCCCTGCAAGGAGGTCCCGGCGACGCTGCGGGAGGCCCAGACCGACGACGTGGAGGCCGTCCTCGGGGCGGCCACCGCCTGGTTCCGGGGCCGGCGGATCCTGCACGTGCCCGTCACCGGGCTCGACGACCTGGCCCGGCGCCGTGGGCAGCGCCACGGCGCCGTGGGGAGAGGGGTCCGAGGACCCGCCCTTCGCCGGCCACCTGACCCTGGCCCGGGTCCGCCAACGGGCCACGGGACCGGCCAACCTGGCCGGGACCCCCGTCAGCGCCGAGTGGACGGTCGACGAGATCGTCCTCATGTCGTCCACCCTCGGCGCCGGCGGGTCGCGCTACGGGGTGGTGGCCACCGTTCCCCTCGGGCCCTGACGGACGCGGCGACGCTGTCACCAGCGACGACGCCCTCACATGACCCCGACGAGCCCGATCTACCACCGAACACCTGTTCGCAACTACAGTGCTGTAAGTAAGCAGGAGCGACACACCCACTTCGTATGGTCCGCCGGGTCGGAGCGACCAACCCGGTGACATGCACACGACGAAGAGAGGCGAGGGAATGGAACGTGACAAGGCACTCGATGTGGCCCTGAGTCAGATCGAGAAGCAATTCGGCAAGGGCTCGGTCATGCGGATGGGGGAGAACCTCAACATGGGCATCGAGTCCATCCCGACCGGTGCGATGGCACTCGACATGGCCCTCGGCATCGGAGGACTGCCCCGGGGTCGGATCGTCGAGGTCTACGGCCCCGAGTCCTCGGGGAAGTCCACCCTGGCCATGCACGTGGTGGCCGAGGCCCAGCGCAACGGCGGCATCTGCGCCTACATCGACGCCGAGCACGCCATGGACCCCGTCTACGCCACCGCCATCGGGGTGAACATCGACGACCTGTTGATCTCCCAGCCCGACACGGGCGAGCAGGCCCTCGAGATCGCCGACATGCTGATCCGCTCCGGTGCCCTCGACGTGATCGTCGTCGACTCGGTGGCCGCCCTGACGCCGCGGGCCGAGATCGAAGGCGACATGGGTGACGCCCACGTCGGCCTCCAGGCGCGGCTCATGTCGCAGGCGCTGCGGAAGCTGACGGGCACGTTGTCCAAGTCCGACACCATCGCCCTCTTCATCAACCAGCTTCGGGAGAAGATAGGTGTTTTATATGGCTGCCTTGATTATTCGACCAAAGTGGTTCTGGCCGACGGGACGAAGAAAGAGATCGGGAAGATCGTCACCCAACGTCTCCCCGTCGAAGTGCTCTCCTACGATCCCAAGCTGGGGACTATCGTCCCCAAGCGCGTCGTCAACTGGTTCGACAACGGCGAGACCGACACGTTCCTCCAGTTCACCGTGGCCAAGCCGGCGAAGAACGGGAAGTCGCAGTTCGCCTGCACTCCCAACCACCTGATCCGGACACCGGCCGGGTGGCGCGAAGCGGGGGAGCTGAAGGTCGGTGACAACGTCATGACGTCGCTGCCGCACTACCTGTCGCCCTTCCAGTGGCAGGCACTGCAGGGGACCCTCATGGGCGACGGGGCCGTGTCCATGAACACGAACGGTCATGCCGCCCGGTTCCGTTACTGCCACGGTGCGCGCCAGGTCGACTACGCCGACTGGAAGGCATCGCTGTTCGCCAACGTCGACAGCAGCCGGAACATCCGCAAGGACGGCGTGGTGACCTACGACTTCACGCCGCTCGCCGGAGCTGGCCGAGCTGCGCCGGTCGGTCTACACCGAGGGCAAGAAGACCTTCGACGACGACTACCTGAAGGGCCTGACGCCGCTGTCACTGGCCCTCTGGTACCAGGACGACGCGTCGTTCACCATCCGCTCGCAAGGGCAAGCAGACGCGTAACGGTGGGATCACCGGACGGGCCGAGATCTGTGTCGAGGCCATGGAACCGGCCACCCGGACGCGTCTGGTGGACTACCTGGCCGACACCTGGGGCATCCGGGCCAAGCTGGTGTCGAAGGGTAAGGCGCAGAAAGCGGTTCTCGTCTTCCCCACGGAGGAGACGAGGAAGCTGCACATCCTGATCGCCCGCTTCGTCCACCCGAGCATGGAGTACAAGCTGCTCCCGCAGTTCCGGGGACGCTTCGCCGTGGAGCCCGTCTTCACCCCGATGCGCCACGAGCTCGTGGCCCTGCCGGTGACGGACATCCACGTGAAGCCCCCCACCCGGTCCATGCACCGCTTCGACATCGAGGTGGAGGACAGCCACAACTACATGGTCGACGGCGTCGTCGTGCACAACTCACCCGAGGTCACCCCCGGTGGCCGGGCCCTCAAGTTCTATTCCTCGGTCCGGCTCGACATCCGCCGGGTGGAGGCGATCAAGGACGGCGCCGACGTGATCGGGAGCCGGACCCGGGTGAAGGTGGTCAAGAACAAGTGTTCCAGCCCCTTCAAGGTGGCCGAGTTCGACATCATGTACGGGACCGGGATCAGCCGGGAAGGGTCACTTCTCGACGTCGGTGTGGAGCTCGGCTTCATCAAGAAGTCCGGGGCGTGGTTCACCTACGAAGGTGAGCAACTCGGTCAGGGGCGTGAGAACGCCAAGCAGTTCCTGCGCGAGACCCCCGAGCTGATGATCGAGATCAACGAGCGGATCCGCACCCAATTGGCCGCCGTCGTGCTGCCGGCGGGAGCGGCCGTCGGCGTGGCGGCCAACAGCGACGAGGACGCCGGCGCCGACAGCGACAACGTCCCCATCTCGATCAAGGACTGAACCCCCGAGGGGAAGACGTGGCTAGGGAGTGCCCGCCACCGGCGCCGCCGTGGTGACCGGAATGTAGGTGGGCACGAGCTCGACCCACGTCTTCCCCGGATCGAGGGCGATGGTCGAGCCGTCGGCGGCCACGAGGCTGGTGGTGTTCGAGAGGGCGGAGCGTTGCCAGGTGCCGGTGATCTTCTCGCCGTTGCGGAAGACCTGGAGTGGTCCGCTGCCCGTCAGTTGCGACTGGACCTCGAGGCCGCCTTCGCTGTTCTCGAGCCAAGGACCGAGGGTGACGTGAACTGTCTCGACGACGATGTTGGCCACACCGACCCGGGTGCCGTTGGCCACGTTCTCCGGCGCACCGCTGATGGACAACAGCCACGCCCCGTTGAGCGGGCTCCACGTCCAGGTGTTGTCGTTGGTCCCCGAGAAGGCAATGGAGACCGTCCCCACCGGCGTGCCGGTCGGGACGGTGGAGGAGTACGTGAAGAGCGGCGACGGGGGGGTGGTGTCGCTCGGGTTCAGTCCCCACGCCGCCGAGGTCGACGCGTAGGTGTCGTACGGCGCGTAGCGCCCCGACGGGTGCTGGACGATCGACGCGTGGGTGAAGACGTCGTCGTTGATCAGGTTCCCCCCGTTCACGAGGGCGATCACCGGATTGATCCCACCGGCGTGGACGAAGAGGGGCTTGGACAACTGGTCCAGGATCGGCACGTCGACGGCCCGGGCCGAGCGGATGGGACCCACCAGGGGGGCCTCCTGGCACTGGAAGACGGCCACGAAGCGCGTGATGCCGCCCTCGACCACTTCTTCGAAGACGATGTCGGCGTCGTTCAGTCCGGACTGCGGTCGCGCCGTGGGGTAATTGTCGACCTTGAAGGCGAGGGCCGGTCGCTGCGGGACCTGGCCGCCGGGGGCGGGCTGGCCGGTGAGGGGGCAGTCCGGCCCCGACGGGGCCGGGATCATGGTGGCCGCGCTGGGGTGGGAGCGCGGGGCTTTGTTGGCCTTCTTCCCCGATGTCACGCCCAGGGCGATGCCGGCGCCGGCGAGGACGACCACGGCGGCCACGGCGGCGATCACCCAGGTCCGGTTCATCCCCGACCGCTTGGCATGACGGGGGCCACCACCGGACGCCGTCGTGTCCCCGGACGAGTCGGTCCCCCCCGCTTCGGACTCGGCTGCCACCGCCGTCGTACTGACGACGGCGGTGGTGTCGTCGGCGCCCGCCGCGCCACCGGGCTCCTCGGAGGTCACGCTCGGAGTGCCGGCCGGTGGCGTCTCCGCCAGCCCCGGCTCGTCGGTCGTGTCGCCTGTCCCGTCGGGGATCGTGTCGTCGGGCATCTCCGGGCGAGGCTACGCGCGCCACCGATATCCCGCTGGGTGACCCTCGAACGGGCGAATGTTCACAACCAGTGAGAAATAGGCGGCTGGGGGCCCACCCGGGCACCGAGCCGGGGTACAGGGAGCGCCTGGTCCGGGAGGGCCGAACCGGGATAGGACGGGGACCGGAGAGGACGGACCGGAGAGGACGGTGCCATGGAGATCGTCGGGGTGCACCAGGCGGCGACCGCCTTCGAGGGGGCGGCAGCCGTCTACGAGCAGTCCCGTCCCGGTTATCCGGCCGAGGCGGTGCGGTGGCTCACCGACGCGCTCGGGCTGGGCCCGGGGCGGCGCGTCCTCGATCTGGCCGCCGGGACGGGGAAGCTCACCCGTGACCTGGTCCCGAGCGGCGCCCAGGTGATCGCCGTGGAGCCGGTGGCCGGCATGCGGCGCACCCTGGCCCTCACGGCGCCGGGAGGAACGGACGCCGTGGCCCTGTCGGTGGTGGCGGCCGTGGCCCAGGCCCTGCCGATCGGCGACGGTCTCGCTCGATGCCATCACGGTGGCCCAGGGGTTCCACTGGTTCGCCACCGACGACGCCCTGGCCGAGATGCACCGCGTCATCCGTCCCGGTGGGGGCCTCGGCCTCATCTGGAACCACCGCGACCCGTCCGATCCGCTCCAGTCGGCCCTGACCCGATTGATGGAGCCGCGGCGCGGCGACACCCCGTCCTACGACACCTGTGCCTGGCGTCACGTCCTCGAGCCGGAGGATCTGTTCACGGCGGGCCGGGAGTTCCACGTGCCGTGGCGCCAGCCTGTCGACGTGGACGGGGTCGCCGAGCGGGTGGCGTCGGTCAGCTTCATCGCCGCCCTCTCCACCGGCGACCGGGCGCGGTTGCTCGACCAGGTGCGCGAGGTGGTTTCGGCGATGCCGCCGCCGCTGGCCCTGACCTACGTGGCCGACGTCTTCTCCTTCACCCGGGTGCCCTGACCGGACAGGGCCGGGAGGCGTCACCGACGCGGCGGGCAGTAACGTCCCCGCGGTGGTGACGCCGCAACAGGTCCCGCCCTGGCTCCGGCGGATGGCGTCGGCCGTCATCGAGACGGCGTCGACGTGGGTCGGTCAACTCGGCGCCATCGGACCCGACGACCGGCGCGGCCGGCGTTTCGGGGCATTCGGCGAGGGGAGCATCATCGCCTTTCCGCCGGGGGCGATCTACAACGAGAGGTGGATCCGGATCGGCTCCCACACCATGATCGGGCCCCATGTGTCGCTCACGGCGGGGATGGCACCGGGGCAGGAGATGGTGACCGATCCCGTGGTGTCCATCGGGGACAGGACGCTGATCGGTCAGGGGAGCTACATCGTCGGGCACTTCTGCATCGAGATCGGCGACGACATCCAGACGGGGCCGTACGTCTACATCACGGACCAGAACCACTCCTACGACGATCCCGACGTGCCGATCGGTCGGCAGTGGCCGGTGGAGTCGAGCGTGTCGATCGGGTCGGGGAGCTGGCTGGGCGCCGGCGTGATCGTCCTCCCCGGCGCCGCGGATCGGGCGGAACGTGGCCGTGGGCGCCGGGTCGGTCGTGGTGGGCGAGATCCCCGATCACTGCGTCGCCGTCGGTGTCCCCGCCCGGGTGGTCAAGCAGTACGTGCCGGGCGACGGTTGGGTGGCCACCGAGGGAAGGTCACAGCAGCAACACGCGCCACAGTGAGGCGTCACTAAGACGAGACGCCGCAAAATATTTTTCATTTCGGTGTGCCGTCGGGACAGTCGGATCGCAGGGCACGATCCGTCGCGCACTGCCCACGAAGTGCGTGGAAAAGCGGACAGATCGGAAAATGCGGTGATCGTCCACAACCTCATCCCCAGGCCTTTCCACAGCCCTCTCCACAGGTGACGCGACAGCGATCCGCTACCTTCCTCGCGGCGCGATCAAGGCGAGGGGGATCGCCGCGATGGTGCGCGCGACAACATAGATTGGCGCTGCCGACCAGGCGCGGTGCGGATATGTCAGAGCCATTGTCGACGAGTCGACCATGAACGATGAGACGAGACGATCCACCAGACGGATTCGACAAGACGACTGGTGGGGACAAGGGATGAGGGCATGACAACGAAAAGGCTCGGTCGGGGACTCGGCGTCGCGTCGATCGTTCTCGCCGTCGTGGGCGTCTTCTCCGTGACGGCCTCCGCCGATTCCACCTGCTACACCGGCTGCACCCCGCCGACGACGGTCCAGACTCAGAGCGGAGGCGGCACCGGCGGCCAGGGCGGAAGCGGCGGAACGCGTCCGCCGGTGACGAAGTCGTCCGGTGGGTCGGGATCGTCGGGCTCGGGCTCGGGGTCGTCGGGTGGCGGCGCCAGGACGACGGCGCAGACCGGTTCGTCGGGGGGGAGTCTCCCCTTCACCGGAGCCGACGTCGAGGAGCTGACGGCCGGGGGCCTCGGGGCTCTTCTCGTCGGGGGCGCGCTCCTGCGACGGAGCCGCAACCGCCGCCGCGCCGAGGCGTAGGTCGGGGGTCCCGGCCGCCCTCACCAGGGCCGGAGCAGTCGAGGGAAGGGTCGGTCGCCGCCACCGGGGCCATGTCCGTCGTGCCTCGCCGCCCGTGCCCGGGACTCCAGGATCGGCGGGAAATGACGATACATTTCGTGATGTGTGCGTCGGGCCGGCGCGCCCCGATGTTCTTTCGTCGACGATGGGACCAGGCAGGAGCGGTGGACGAGACCTTTGGCGGCTTGCGGGTGGGAACGGACCTGGTGGCCGTCGACGACGTCGCCGAGTCGGTGGCCCGGTTCGGGGACCGGTATGTGGGTCGGGTCTACACGGCCCACGAAGTGTCCTGCTGCCAGGGACCGCCGTCGGTGGTCGCCGCCGGGTTGGCGGCCCGCTTCGCCGCCAAGGAGGCGACGATCAAGGTGCTCCGGCCGGTGGATCACCAACCCGACTGGCGCTCCATCGAGATCAGGCGTGATCCGGCCGGGTGGTGCGCCGTCCACCTGACCGGCGGTGCCGCCCGGATGGCGCGCCAGCAGGGGATCAGGAACCTGGCGGTGAGCCTGACCCATGAGTCCGGCATGGCCGCCGCCGTGGTGGTGGCCGTCTGCGACGGCGGCGAGGAGAAGGAGAGGTAGCGATGGAGACCGAGATCAGGGAGATCCTGGCCGAGCATGCCCGCCTCCCCGTCGAGGTGGCCGCGCTCGACGACGACGCCGACCTCTATCAGGCCGGGATGACGTCACACGCCTCGGTCAGCGTGATGCTGGCGCTGGAGGACACGTTCGACATCGAGTTCCCCGAGAGCATGCTGCGCAAGAGCACCTTCGAGTCGGTGTCCGCCATCAGCGCCGCGCTCACCTCGCTGGTCGGCGCGCCGGCGGAGTGACGTCACCGATGACGTCGGGTCCGTGGCCACGGTGACGTCGGATGCCGCCGGTCGCCTCGGACGCGAGGCGGCCCGGATCGGCGAGGAGGTGGCCGGACCGGCCGCCGACGACGTCGACCGCAAGGCGCGGTTCCCGTCCGAGGCGATGGAGGCGATGCGCTCGGCGCGGATGCTGTCGGTCCTCGTCCCGCCCGACCTCGGAGGCGACGGGGTCAGCGTCGGCGCCGTGGCGGAGGCGGTCGGCGCCCTGGCCCGGCACTGCGCCTCGACCGCCATGGTCTACGCCATGCACCAGATGCAGGTGGCGTGCCTCGTGCGCCACGGCCGCTCGGACGTCCTGAGGGACTTTCAGCGCGCCCTGGTCGATGGCCAGCTGCTCCTCGCCTCGGCCACCACCGAGATCGGGGTGGGAGGCGACATCAGGACGAGCGTCTGCGCCGTCGAGGAGAGAGACGGCCGGTTCACGCTGGAGAAGAAGGCACCGGTGATCTCCTACGGCGAGAACGCCGACGCCGTGCTGGCCACGGCCCGGCGCTCCCCCGAGAGCCCGCCGAACGATCAGGTGCTGGTCCTGTGCACGGCACCGGGCCTGGCCCTCGAGGCCACGAGCGGATGGGACACGCTCGGGTTCCGGGGGACGTGCAGCCTGGGCTTCTCGTTGCAGGCCGAGGGGGACGTCCGGCAGGTGCTCGACGACCCCTTCTCCGAGATCGCCAGCCGGACGATGCTGCCCGTCTCCCACGTCCTGTGGAGCTCGGTGTGGCTGGGACTGGCGTCGGCGGCGGTCGACCGGGCCCGCCGGTTCGTGCGGACCGAGGCGCGGAAGAACCCGGGGGTGACGTCCCCGGCGGCGGTGCGCCTGTCCGAGCTGATGACCGTCTTCCAGCAGATGGAGGCCCTGGTGCACGGGGCGGCACGGACCTACGACGAGGTGTACGACGATCTGGAGACCTTGTCGGGGATGGGCTTCGCCATCGCCATGAACGGTCTCAAGGTCTCGGCGTCGACCCTGGTGGTCGACATCGTGGGGAGGGCGCTCACCATCTGCGGGATCGCCGGCTACCGGGAGGACTCGGCCTACAGCCTCGGACGCCTGCTGCGCGACGCCCACGGGGCGGCCGTGATGGTGAACAACGACCGGATCATCGCCAACAACGCCCAGATGCTCCTCGTGCACAAGGAGGACTGAGGGGCGTGGCCGACGACGACTACGGGACGTTCCGCGACGAGCTGATCGACTCGGGGCTGGTCCTCGACGCCGGGGTGGAGGGACTGTACGGCCGGTCGCTGGCCTACGAGAGGATCATCGCCGGGATCATCGCCCTGACCACCCGGACCGGCGCCGGCGACGGGGCCATGACCGTGCACTTCCCCCCGGTGATCCCCCGGTGGCTGCTCGAGCGGACCGACTACCTGAAGTCCTTCCCCGACCTGACCGGTTCGGTGCACACCTTCCGGGGCGACGACAGGCTGCACGCCCGGCTGCTGGCCCTGGTGGAGGCGGGCCAGGACTGGGTGGAGGTCCTCGAACCGGCGGACGTGGTGCTGCGGCCGGCCGCCTGTCACCCCGTGTACCCGCTGTGCACCGATGGGCCCCTGCCGACGGCGGGACGGCGCTTCGAGGTGCACGGGTGGTGCTTCCGGCACGAGCCCAGCCCCGATCCGGCGCGGATGATGGCGTTCCGGATGCACGAGTTCGTCTACGTCGGCGACCCCGCCGGCGCCGACGCCCACCGCGACGTGTGGGTGGAGCGGGGGACGGCGATGCTCGAGGGTCTCGGTCTGGAGATCGAGGTGGTGGTGGCCAACGACCCCTTCTTCGGGCGGGTGGGGAAGATGATGGCCGCCAACCAGCGCCAGGAGGCGCTCAAGCTCGAGTTCGTCACCCCCATCACGTCGCCGGCGTCACCGACGGCCATCTCGTCGGTCAACCGGCACCAGGACCACTTCGGGCTGACCTTCGGGATCACGTCGGCCGACGGTGCGGTGGCCCACTCGGCCTGCTTCGCCGTGGGGGTGGACCGGACGGCGTTGGCGCTGCTGCACACGCACGGCCTCGACCCGGGGGCATGGCCGGCGGAGGTCCGCGCCCAGCTGTGGCCGTGAGCCGGCTGTCACCGTGAGCCGGCGGGCACCATGAGACTGCAGATCTTCGACCTCGACGCGGCCACCTACGAGCCCCACCGGCTGCACGCCCCCGACAGGAACTGGACCGAGACCAACTGCTGGCTCGACATGATGATCGAGGTCCTCCACGTGCTCGGTCTCGATCCGGTCGCCGCGCTGGCGGGGACGCTCAGTGCCGACTTCGACGGCGACCAGTGGGCCCTGTTCAAGTACCCGCTCGAGGATCTGCGGGGGCTGTTCGGGCTCGAGGTGTCCGAGATGTACGTCTGGCGTCCGGTGATCGACCACCTGGCCGACCACCTGGCCCAGGGTCACCTCCTGACCGTCGAGGTGGACGCCTGGTATCTCCCCGACACGGCCGGGATCACCTACGGGCTCGACCACGCCAAGACGGGGATCGTGATGCAGATGCTCGACCGGGAGAACCGGCGGCTCGGCTATTTCCACAACGCCGGCTACTTCGAGCTGGCGGGTGACGACTTCGACGGGATCTTCCACCTGGCCGAGGGACGCGACCCCCGGATCCTGCTTCCCTACGTGGAGATCGTGAAGCTCGACCGCGTCCGTCACGACGACGACCGTCGTCTTCTCGGCGCCGTGGTGGCGCTCACGAGGGACCATCTGGCCCGCCGGCCGGCGACGAACCCGATGGGACGCTTCCGGACGCGGCTGGCGGCCGATCTCGGGTGGCTGGCGGCGGAAGGTGACGCCGCCTTCCATCCCTACGCCTTCGGAACGTGCCGGCAGTGCGGGGCCAACGCCGAGATGGCGGGTTCGTTCGTCGGGTGGCTCGACGCGCGCGACGGGGGCGGCCTCGACAAGGCGGCCGGCGCCTTCGAGACGATCGCCTCGACGGCGAAGGGGCTCGAGTTCTCGTTGGCCCGGGCCGCCCGGGGCCGGACGGTGGATCTGGCCCCTGCGTTCGAGAAGATGGAGCAGGCGTGGGAGACGGCCATGGACACGCTGGTGGAGCGCTATGGGACATGACCTGCTGGCGGGGGCGTCATGGTCGTGCTGCGCCACGTCGCCCGGTGCCGCCGCCGCGCCGGACGGGCTCGAGGCCCTCGCTCCGCAGTGGTTGCCGGCATCGGTGCCGGGGACGGCGGCGGCGGCGGTGTCGGCCGCCTCGGGGTGGCGCCAGGCGGCGCTGATCGACTTCGACGCGTCGGACTGGTGGTTCCGGTGCCGGCTCCCCGCCGGCGGGGACGGGGCGTGGACGCTGACCCTCGAGGGACTGGCCACCATCGCCGACGTGTGGTTCCGCGGCGAACATGTCCTGCACAGCGAGAACATGTTCGTCCCCCGCCGCGTCGGGCTCGACGCCGTGGCCGCCGCCGACGACCTCGTGGTGCGCTTCGCCGCCCTCGCCCCCCTTCTCGGCGCCCGCCGGCCGCGGCCGCGGTGGAAGACCCAGATGGTCGATCACCAGGGGTTGCGGTGGTTCCGGACGACGTTCCTCGGGCGTCAACCGGGATGGGCCGTCACGCCGGCGCCCGTCGGTCCGTGGCGACCCGTCCGTCTGGAGCCCGCCGCCCGACAGGTGGTGGCGCGCCGGGTGGTGGCCACCTGTGGCGACGACGGGACCGGGGTCGTGTCGGTGATGGTGCGCCTGGCCGGTGGTGGCGGACCGGGCCACGCCGCGCCGGGGACCGCCCGGCTGGGGGTGCGCCGCGTCGACGCCGGGGCGCCGGCCCCGGGGGAGGTCGGGGGGACGGTCGACGTGCGGGTCGAGGGGACCGAGGTGGTGGTGGAAGGAGAGGTGGTGGTCCCGGGGATCGAGCGGTGGTGGCCGCACACCCACGGCCCGCAACCCCTGTACGGGGTCACCCTCGAGGTGGGCGGGATGACCGTCGACGCCGGCCGCGTCGGTTTCCGGACGGCGGTCCTCGACCGGTCCGACGGGGCCTTCGCGCTGGCCGTGAACGGGGTGGCGGTGTTCTGCCGGGGGGCGTGCTGGTGGCCGGTCGACCCGATCGGCCTGCACGCCGGGGACGACGATCTGCGGGCCACGTTGGAGCTGGTGGTGCGGGCCCACATGAACATGGTGCGGATCCCGGGGGGGACCGTCTACGAGGACGACCGTTTCTGGGACCTCTGCGACGAGCTCGGGATCATGGTGTGGCAGGACTGCATGATCGGCTACGTGGACCCGCCCGAGGACGAAGGGTTCGCGGGGGCGGTGGTGGCCGAGCTGGAGGACGTGCTCGGGCGGCTGGGGGGGCGGCCCGCCCTGGCCGTGCTGTGCGGCGGGCAGGAGATCGAGGAGCAGGCCGCCATGTTCGGGCTCCCCCGCGAGACGTGGGGCTGCTCGCTCACCACGACGACCATCCCCGACCTGGCCGCCCACCTCCTGCCCGGGGTGCCCTATCTCACCTCCAGCCCGACGGGGGGCGGGCTGCCCTTCCAGCCCGACGCCGGGGACTGCCACTACTGGGGCGTCGGCTCGTACCTGCGCCCACCCGACGACGCCCGGCGCTCGGGGATCCGCTTCATGAGCGAGGGGATGGGATTCGCCATCCCGCCGGAGAGGCAGACGGTGGAGGAGGCGTGCGGCGGGGCCGGGCGCGCCGGCCACGACCCGCGGTGGAAGCAGGCGCTGCACCACGACACGGGCCGGTCGTGGGACCTGGAGGACGTGCGCGACTTCTACGTGCACGAGCTGTTCGGGGTCGACCCCCACCTGCTGCGCTACGTCGACCCCGAGAGGGCTCTCGACCTGGGGCGCGCCGCGGTGGCCGAGCTGTTCGGGCGCACCCTGAGCGAGTGGCGCCGTCCGGGGTCGCCGTGCGCCGGGGGGCTCCACGTGGCCCTGCGCGACCTGGTGCCGGGGGCCGGCTGGGGCGTGATCGACTCCCTGGGACGGCCCAAGGCGCCGTGGTTCGCGCTGAAGCGGGTGCTGGCGCCGGTGGCCGTGCTCGTCACCGACGAAGGCCTGAACGGCCTGGATCTCCATCTCGTGAACGACACCGCCGTGGCGTTCGCCGGGGAGGTGAAGGTCGAGCTGTTCGCCCGCGGCGAGCTGCGCGTCGAGGAGGTGGCCCGGGCCGTCGAGATCCCCGCCCGGGGCCACCTGGTGCTCGGGGCGGGAGAGATGTTCGACGGTTTCCGGGACCTGAGCTACGCCTACCGCTTCGGGCCCCCGGCCTACGATGTCGTGGTGGCCGGACTGTCCGACGGCGCCGGGGGGGCCGTCTGCGAGGTCGTCCATCTGCCGTCCGGTCTGGCCCGCCCCTTCGAGTCCGAGATCGGCCTGGCGGCGACGGCCCGCCCCGGGGCCGACGGGGCATGGTCCGTGTCCGTCACGACCCGGCGGTTCGCCCAGTGGGTGGTGGTCGAGGTCCCCGGGTTCGTGCCCTCGGACTCGTGGTTCCATCTCCCGCCCGGCGCCACCCGCACCGTGACGCTGTACCGGGTGAACGGCGCCGAGCGCCCGTCCGGCCTGGTGCGGGCCTTGAACGCCCAGGCGACGGCGCGGCTACGCATCGAACCGTGACCTCCCGGGCCCTGTGGTTCGGTCCCGAGGGGCGCCCCCTGTTCGGGTGGCTGGAGACGCCGGACGACGGAGTGGCCCGGGGCGCGGTGGTGCTGTGTCCCGCGCTCGGCCTCGAAGGGGTGTGCGCGGCCCGGGCCTTCCGCCATCTGGCCGAGCGCCTGGCCGGCGCCGGCGTGGCGGCGCTGCGCGTCGACTACGACGGGACCGGCGACTCGGCCGGGAGACAGGACGACCCGGGCCGGGTCGAGGCCTGGCTGGCCAGTGTCCGCAGCGCCGTCGACCTGGTGCGGGCCGCCGGGGCGCGGCGGGTGGTGGTGGTGGGACTGCGGGTCGGGGCCACGGTGGCCGCCTGCGAGGCGGCGCGCGGCGGTGTGGACGGGATCGTCCTGTGGGACCCGTGCGCGTCGGGTCGTTCGTACCTGCGCGAGCAGCAGGCGCTGGGGCTGTTCAGCCTGGGGGGGAAGGGGGACGATGACGGGTCGGTCGAGATCCCCGGGATCGTCTTCGCCGCCGAGACGGTCACGGAGTTGGGTTCACTCTCCATCGCCGACACCGAGGGCCCGCTGGCCGATCACGTCCTGGTGCTCGTCCGCCCGGAACGGCCGGCCAACAAGGCCATGAAGAAGCGGCTGGAGATGGACCACGTGGAATGGGGCGACGCCGAGGGCCAATCGGCGTTCGTGGACGTCGAGCCGTTCGAGGTCCGCGAGCCGGCGGCCACCGTCGACGCCGTGGTCTCGTGGGTGTCGGCCGTGATGGGCCCGGAGGCGTCGACGTTCGCGGTGCCGCCCGGCGCCGGCGGCACCACCACCACCACCGGCACCGCCGATGGCGACCGGACGGTGGCCATCGTCGACGGCGACGGCGACGGTCGTCGGGCCGTGGTGGAGAGGATCGTGACCATCGGGGAGACGGGCCTGTTCGGGATCGTGTCGGAACCGGCCGAGCCGGCCCGGCGGACGGTGATCCTGCTGAACGCCGGCCTGATCGACCACGTGGGCCCGTCGCGGCTGTGGGTGGACTTCGCCCGGCGCTGGGCGCGCGGCGGCGTCCGGGTGCTGCGGTTCGATCTGAGCGGGTTGGGTCTGAGCCCGGCGCGGCCCGGGCAGCGCGAGGACGAGATGTACCCGCCCGAGGCGTTCGACGACCTGGCCGAGGTCGTCGGCGTCATGGCGGGCGACGATGCCGGCGACGTGGTCCTCACCGGCCTGTGCTCCGGCGGCTACCACTCCATCGAGGGGGGGATCGCCCTCGGGGTGGGCGGGGTGTGCGTGATCAACCCCATCCTGACGGCCCGGCCCTCGGAGATACGGGCCGGGGACGACGCCGGGGGGACATCCGAGATCGACCCCCGGAGGCGGGCCACGACGGCGCGCAAGCGCTGGGTGCGGGCGTTGCCGGCCCACGATCTGCTCGGGAGCATCGTCGACCGGCTCCCCGATGCCGCCTGGTGGATCATCAACCGGGTGGCCGTCGCCAGCCCCCCCGCCCGGATCATCGAGAGACTGGTGGCGAACGGCGTCGAGACCTACGTCGTGTGCGGTGAGTCCGAAGCCCGCGTGATGCGCCGCGGCCAGGCCGCCGCCTTTCGGCGGCTGGCCCGGTCCGGACGCTTCCATCTCGAGGTGATGCCGGGCATCGACCACGAGCTGTTCGCCCGCGCCTCGCGCGATCGGGTCGGTCCGGTGGTCACCGAGAGGATCTTGGGATCGGTGACCACGACGGAGCCGGTCCGTCGCGTGTGACGTGGAACACCAGCAGAGAATTACCGGCGGAGAGAGTTACTTGTGCGACTTCTTGGGTGCTGTCTGAAAGTTGCACATCGCCGAGCCCGACCCGCTGGCCGTGGTGACGGTGACGAGGTACGCCTTTGTCTTGAGGATCGCCTTGGGCACGTCGAAGGTGATCTTCTTGCCCAAGTCCTTCTTGAACGCCGACCGATCGACCGTGACCTTCGAGCCGATGGTCACCGAGGTGGCCTTGGCCAGTCCCTTCCCCGTGATGGTGACGAGCTTCTTGACGGTGGCCGGCGACGGTGTGCAGGCCGCGACGGTCGGCGCCGCCGTCGACGGAGCCTTGGCCGATGCCACCCCTCCGAGCGCTGCGGGTACGGCGATCCCCGTCATGGCCACAACGGCGAGACCGGACGCGACGGTTCGAACTTTCACTTTGCCATCCCCCCTTGAGTCTTGATCACGACACAGTGACCGACCCGGATCACCGGACGCCCAACTGGGTGTCAAATGTTGATCACACAGAGTTGACGCGTTGGGACGAGATCGTGAGGATGTCTAGACGGTCTCGGGCTTCGACGTCTTGGCCGGGACCAGCGAGCGCCAGCGCTTGTGGACGGTACGGACGTGGGGAAGGCTGCGCACGACGAGGCGGTCCACCGGACCGTGGAGGGCGAAGAGGAGGGTCGAGATGCGGGTGAGATCGGGATAGAGGCCCATGAGATAGGTGTTGTCGGGACTGGCGCAGGGATCGACGAAGCGTGCGTCGGTGTTGTGGTGGATGTAGTCGAACGAGTCCACGTGGAGGAGGACGCCGGGGCCGAAGCGCTTGAAGCGCTCGTCGTAGGTGACCTTGATGCCGAAGATCCCGTCGCCTCCCCGCAGCAGGATCCGCATGGCCAGTGTCCGGCCGGCGCACTCGAGGGAGAGGACGAGAAGTCTCTTGCTCTCGGCGAACCGCTGGCACATGGAGCGGAAGTACTCCGGCTCACCGGGTGTGGAGGCGAGGGCGACCCCGGTGGTCGACTTGTAGCCGGCCGCCTCGAGGGCGATGAAATCGTCGACGGCGGACAGGTCGTGCGATCGGTCGACGAGGACGGGCGGGGCTCCGAGCTCCTCGGTCAGCAGGCGCCGGCGGCGGCGGAGCTTCTTGCGCCGATTGGCGCTCAGGTCGTCGGAGTAGGTGGGTTCGGCCCGCCGGACGAGAAAGGCCCTGTCGAAGTCCTCCTGGATGTGGACGGGCAGGCCCATCTCGTCGGCGGCGCGGCGCAGGTAGTGCGCCACGGGCCCCCCTTCGCGCAGCGAATCCAGGCCGAACAGGCGGTAGCCGATCGCACCGCGTTGGTCGGCCAGGGTGCCCAGGACCGTCGCCACCGCCGCCGTGCCCGCCGACGCGTCGACCAGGGGACTGCCGACGTAGGTGCTGCGCCGGACCTTGTTGGCGGCGATGGGATAGGAGATGTTGTACCAACGCGAGACGGGCCTCACGGGGACGCAGGCCTGGAACCGTCCGCCCTCCTCGGCGACGACCAGCGAGATGTCGGCACCGTGGGACAGGTGACGCGCCGCCGGGATCACGCAGTCCGGCTCGCAGAGGGGATTGGGTTCGACGGCCCGGTCGGCGAGGTCGTGCCACCTCTCCTCGTCGAGGGCCGAGATGTCGCGCACGTGGATGAGGCGGCCGATCACGGTGGTCCCCTCTCGATCACCGACGGTCCCACAGCCGGCGGGCGGCCACGCCCGGGGGTCAGGCGAAGGCCGCGGCGACGGCCTGGGTGTCGGGGAAGAGGTCGACGGCCACCACCTTGCCGTCGGAGAACGTCCAGATCTGGGTCTCGTCCATGTCGACGGTCTTCCCCGTGGGTGCGGTGAAGGCCATGTGGAGCCAGACCACGACGAGGTCGCCCTCGCCGAAGACGGCCTTGATGTCGAAGGCCGTCATCTCGACGACGTCCATCGCCTCCATGAAGGCCACGACCCCCTGGCGGCCGGTGTACTCCTTGAAGAAGGGCGCCGCCTGGCGGTCGGCGCAGGCCACGGCCCAGCGGACGTTCCTGGCCAGGTGCGCCATGGGGGCCATGATGTCGCCGCGACCGAGGGCCTCCTGGATCTGGCGGACGGTGTCGACGTACGAAGGCGATGGGTCGGCCACGGATCGATCGTAGGTCAGTGGCCCGGGACCGGTTCATGGGACGGATACGGTGCGCCGGGGGACCTTGCTCACCGCCGGCGCCGGCGGCGGGGCGGGGGAGGGGTGGGGATGGCGACGTCGGCGGGTCCGGTGGCACTGGTGGGGAGCGGGGAATTCCTCGACGTGATGGTCACGGTGGACGCCCACCTGCTGGAGGGTCGGCCCCGGCGCGCCGCCGTGCTCCCCACGGCAGCGTCGCTCGAAGGGGGGGAGCGGGTGGCGTGGTGGCTCGAGCTGGCCCGGCGGCACTACGGGGCCATGGGGGTGGAGGCCGTGGCGGTGCCCGTCGCTGACCCGGGCCGACGCCGACGACCCGGACCTCGCCGGGCTGGTCGAGGGGGTGGGCCTCGTCTACCTGTCGGGGGGCGACCCCCATCACCTGGCCTCCACCCTGCGGGGGTCGGTGGTCTGGGACGCCGTCACCGCCGCCTGGCACGGGGGGGCCGCCCTGGCGGGGTGCTCGGCCGGCGCCATGGCACTCACCTCGGGTGCGCCGCCCGATCTGGGACCGGGCGGGACCCGTCGGCCGGTGTCGGCCGACGGCGCCACCGACGGCGCCGCGGCCGGGGGGAGCGGGCTGGGCGTGGTGGGGCACCTGGCCGTGATCCCCCATTTCGACCTCCTCGAACGCCGACGACCCGGGGTGGCGGCGTGGTTCGCCTCCTGGCAACGGCCCGGGACGACGCTGGTCGGGGTGGAGGAGGAGACGGCGCTGGTGTCGACGGCGGAGCGGTGGCGGGTGGAGGGTCGGGGTGCGGTCTGGGTCTTCGGAGCCGGGGGCCCGCAGCGCTTCACCGCCGGCGCCGAGGTGCCCCTGGCGCCGCCGGGATGACGGCCCCGGCGCCCGACAGGGGGGAACCGGAATGCCGTTCGGGGTCGTCGTGTTGGTCAGGAGGATCGAGACGCCCCCGAAGAAAGGCCCCCCATGCCGGCCGTGACCGTCAGCGACATCCTCAGCCTGGAGAAGATCCCCACCCCGGCGGGCGCCGAGCGTCCCGTGCTCTCGCTCACCGATGCGCCGGGCGGCTTCGAGGGCGAGGGGTTCCCGGTCCGCCGGGCCTTCGCCGGGGTGGACCTGGCCCGGCTCGACCCCTTCGTGCACATGGACCAGATGGGCGAGGTGGACTACGCCCCCGGTGAGCCGAAGGGAACGGCGTGGCACCCGCACCGGGGGTTCGAGACGGTGACGTACATGATCGACGGGACCTTCCAGCACCAGGACTCCGCCGGCGGGGGCGGCATGATCACCAACGGTGACACGCAGTGGATGACGGCCGGGGCCGGGATCCTCCACATCGAGGCCCCGCCCGAGGCCCTGGTGACGAGCGGCGGTCTGTTCCACGGGGTGCAGCTGTGGGTCAACCTCCCCTCCGCCGACAAGTGGGTGCCGCCGCGCTACCAGGACATCCGCAGCGACCAGGTGGCCCTCCTGTCGTCCCCCGACGGTGGCGCCCTGGTGCGGGTCATCGCCGGCCAGGTGGGTGGTCACGGCGGGCCCGGTCTCACCCACACCCCGATGGCCATGGTCCACGTCACGGTGAGCCCCGGGGCCCGGGTGGTCCTGCCCTGGACCCGGGAGTACAACGCCCTCGTCTACGTCCTGGCCGGCCGGGGCGCCGTGGGGTCCCGGGGCGCCGCCGTGCGCACCGGGAACCTGGTTGTCTTCGGCGACGGGGACAACCTGGTGCTGTCGGCCGATGCCGTCCGGGACGGTGCCGCGCCGGACCTCGACGTCCTCGTCCTCGGCGGTCGGCCCATCGGCGAACCGGTCGCCGCCTACGGGCCGTTCGTCATGAACACCCGGGCCGAGATCGCCCAGGCCTTCGAGGACTACGAGAAGGGGAAGCTCGGGACCATCCCGGCCGACCACATCGGTCACTGACCGGTTGCCCGGCGCCGATCCGGGTCAGGCGGTGGTGCCGGTCCCGGTCAACGTGACCGTCATCCATCCCTGACCGTTCCCGGCGTTGAACTTGTACTGGCCCGAGAAGGGACCGGGACCGGTGGGCGTGAAGGTCACCGCCTGGGTCACGGCCGTGGCCGGATCCAGGGTGATCCCTTCGGGGAGGGGCCGGGCCGCCGAGAACGCGCCCGCCGGTGACGCGGCGCGCGAGATGGTGAGGGGGATGTTGCCGGTGTCGGCGACGCGGAAGGTGCGGGTGACCGACCGTCCCACCGCCACCGGACCGAAATCGACGGCGGCGGGGGTCAGGGTCAGCACCGCCGTGCCGGTCACCGCCGCTCCGGTGAGGGGCACCGACACCGAGCCGTGGTCGCTCGTGATCGTGACCGAGGCGGTGTTGGTGCCCACCGCCGTCGGGTCGTAGGTGACCGACGCGGTGACGGACTGCTGCGGGGTGAGGACCGATCCCACCCGGGGCAGTCCCTTCGCCGCGAAGGGGGCCGTCGGGAGGGTGACGCCGGTGATGGTCTCGGGGCGGTCCCAGGAATTGCTGACGGTGAAGGTGAGCGTCTTGCCGCCCGCCCCCGTGTCGAGGACGCCGAACGACACCGGTGGGGCCGAGAGGAGCAGGCCGGGGGCGGTGCCGTACCCGGTGAGGGACAGGGTGCCGATTCCGGCCGTGCTCCTGACGGTGACGTCGGCCACGGCGGTACCCGGTCCCCGGGGGGTGAAGGAGACGGGGACGGTGATGCTCTGGCCGGCGGCCAGGGCGCGCCGGTGGGCGGGGGCGCGGACCGAGAACTCCTGGTTCCTCCCGCCCAGAGCGGCCGTGTCGGGGGCGCTGGCCGATCCTTCGGTCCCCGCCCCGCGATTGGGCACGCTGGTGGCCGTGGCCCCGGCCACGTCCACCACGCCGGTGGCGGGCGAGACGCCGGTGATGGTCATGGCCCGGCTGGCCGTCACCGTGACGTCCACCGTCTTGCTGGTGCCCACGGCCACCCGGCCGAAGTCGACGGGGGCCGCCTGGATGGGCGCGTTGGACTTGGTGCCGAAGGCATAGAGGTCCCCGTCGCGGTTGCCCACGTAGACGACGCCGTTGTACGCGGTGGAGACGGAGAACTTCGATGCCCTGCCGATGGAGGCTGACCACAGCAGGGGCAGGACGCCCCCGGTGGGGGTGGCACCGTAGGCGCGCAGTTGACCGTGGTCACCGCTCGGGCCGTCGTCGTAGACGGTCCAGACCACCGCACTCCCCGAGGTGGTGCCGTTGCTCGTCACCTCGGGGGAGCCCGAGGTGTAGCCGAAGGCGCCGGCGCTGGTGCCGGCCGAGGTGAGCTGGGGGAGGCCGCTGCCGTTCACCCCGTAGCTGAGGGCGCGGAGGTAGCCGCCACCACTCGATTCGGTGACGTAGACCCACCCGCCCTGGCCTCCGTAGGCGGCCAGGTGTCCCCAGACGCCGTTGTAGGGACCGAGCGTCTGGATGGTGTCGTCGGTCATGCCCGGGCCCTGCTCGCGCCCCCCGAGATTGTCCCGGTTGAGCAGGAAGATCCGCCCGTCCTTGCCCACCTGGACGAGGAGGTCGGGGTCGGCCTTGGTCCCGAAGTACTGCGAGGGGAGCGCGATCGGCCCTCCGGAGCCGAGGTCCTGGTCGCCCTGGTCGAGATCGGGGGCGTTGGCCGGGGCGAAGTAGTCGGTGGCGGTGAGCTTGCCGTTGCCGCCGACGGTGAGACGGACGACCGATTCCGAGAGGGTGGGCGGCGGGTCCTTCCCGGCCGACGGCGGCGGGGCGATGCCGTTGCCGGTGGTGAGGAGGATCTGGTTGGCGCCGTCGGAGACGAGCCCGCCGCCCGATTGCCAGATTCCCGACTGGGAGTTCTGGTCGGTCCCGCTGCCCGCCTCGTCGGACCACATGGCGGTGATGCCGTGGGTGGTGGTGGAGACCCCCACCACGATGCCGCGGTAGGGGGTGTCGTCGCAGTCGGAGGAGAACGCCGCGTAGACCACCCCGCCGAGAAAGAGGAGGGCGGGACGCTGCAGCTGGGAATAGTCGGTGAAGGGGACCCCCGGCGTGTTGTCGGGTGTGCCCTCGATCTCGACGGGGAACCCCGGCGCCTCGACACCGGTGGCGGCCGAGACGGCCTGCATCCAGGTGTGGTTGGTGGAGTTCTGGCGCAGCCTGGTGGTCAGGTAGACGAGACCGGTGGACGGGTCGACCACCGGGGTGGAGGTGGAGCCGAGGTCCGGTTTCAGGTCGCCGCAGCCGATGGCCGACGCCAGAAGGGGCTTTCCGAAATGGCGCGACCACCGCACCTGGCCGGTGGTGGCGTTGATCCCGTACGCCCAGGCCCTCTCGGTGGTGACGATGACGGTTCCGTTGACCACCAGCGGCTGGGCGTAGATGGCGCCGGTGAGCTTGGTGGTGAAGATGTGACCGAACGAGGCCGACCCGACGGCGGAGGGGGCCAGGTTGGGCTCGTTCGGATCCCACCCCGAACGCAGGTTGTCGTAGGCCGCCGTGGTGACGTTGGGGGGCGAGCCGGCCAGGGCGGCCGCCGCCACGAATCCGACGCCGCTGCCGATCACCACCACGGCGACCAGCACCGCCATGGCGCGGCGTGTCCTCAGCCGATCCATCTGCCCCCCGCTCAGCCGTCCGTCCAGGTACAGGAGCGTAGGCGGAAGGGGCGGGGGTCGTCCGCAATAGCCGCCATCTCCGGCGTCTGGCGATCTCCGCCGTCTCAGACGGTCGAGCGTCGGCGGAGGACCTCGAGAGCGTGATCGGCGTGCTTCTGCATGCTCAGCTCGCTCTTGATCACGCCGATGACCTTGCGGTCGGTGTCGATGACGAACGTGTTGCGCTTCACGGGGACGAGGCCGCCGCCGCGCTTGACGCCGAAGATCTCCGCCACCTTGCGATCGGGGTCCGACAGGAGGGGGAAGTCGAAGCTGTACTTGTCGGAGAACTGCTTCTGCTTCTCCACGGTGTCGGCGGAGATGCCGACCCGCTGGCCCCCGGCCTCCTCGAACTCCTTCTTCAGGTCGCGGAAGTGACAGCTCTCCTTCGTGCAGCCGTAGGTCATCGCCCCCGGGTAGAAGAACAGGGTCACGGGGCCGGCGCCCAGGAGGTCGCTCAGGGTGCGGTCCGTCCCCGCCTCGTCGGGCAGTGTGAAGTCCGGAACCAGGTCACCAACGTCCATGGTGGGTGACCCTATCCGGCGGGTGCCGCCGGTGCTGGTCGGCGGTGGGGGCAGGGCTAGGCGGTCGGAGAGTCGAGGACGAGGACGGCGTTGTGGCCGCCCATGCCGAGCGAGGACTTCACGATGGGACCTTCGACGCAGGCGTTGGGACCGTCGAGGAGGCGGGGGTGTCCGTGGGCCACCCGGGGCGGGGCGGGGATGACCCCGGTGTCGAAGCCGTAGAGCGAGGCGACGAGCTCGACCGCTCCGGCGGCGCCCTGGCAGTGCCCGGACAGGGGCTTCATCGAGAAGATCCCCTCGGCCGCCGGGAAGAGCTCGTCGAAGATGGTCGCCTCGGCCGTGTCGCACTGGGCGGTCCCGGGCCCGTGGGCGTTCATGTAGGCGATCTCGCTGGGGTGGACGCCGGCGTTCTCGAGCGCCGTGGTGAAGGCCCGGCGGACCTGGTCGTAGTCGGGGTCGATCGAGATCGCGTGATAGGCGTCGTGCGACATGGCCCCGCCGCGGATGGTGGCGTACGAGCCGTCGGCGCGCCCGGAGACGACCATGGCCACCGAGGCCTCCCCGCCGGTGAAGCCGCGGCTGCCTTCCTGGAAGGGTCGGCAGATGTCGAGGGAGGGGCCGTCGACGAAGAGGACGCCGACGTTGGCGAAGGCGGCGCAGTTCTCGGGGGTGACCGAGATGTCCGAGGTGATGACGAGGACGTCGTCGGCCACGCCGGAGTCGATCCAGGACTTGGCCGTGAGCAGGCCGGCGACACCGGACGCGCACATGGCCGTGACGGCCATGGTGGGGCCGTGGAACCCGAACTCCCGGTTGAACTCGGTGAGGACCGTCGACGGCATGAGCTCGAGCCACTCCCGCTTGGTGGCCTGGAATCCGTCCCGGTGGTGGTAGGTGCGCCCAGTCGTCGACGTCGCCGAGGACGACGCCGTGGATCAGTCCTGTGACCTTCCCCGGGCGCCAGCCCCGGTCGAAGGCGTTGTCGACCGCCTCGCGCCCGGAGTGCGCGGACCGCCCGGTGGTAGCGGCTGGGTCCGTCGGCGGGGTTGCCGGCGTCCTCGACCCGGGCCACCCACGCCACGTCGTCGTCGAAGTGGGGCGAGAAGCCGGGTGTGGGCCGGACGGCGGACTCGCCCGAGAGGAGGCCCTCGTGGAGGAACTTCTGGCCCCAGCCGTAGCCGGTGACGGCGCCGTAGCCGCAGATCGACGTCGACGACCGTCCACCCGGCCGACGCCGGTCGCCTGGGTGTACGATCGTCTCGGGGTACTCGGTAGGCACGACGCCTTCTCCCTCGTGACTCATTGATAGCGATCCGACTCAGCTGTCCCGGCTGAGTCCTTTGCCCGAATCAACTCACCAGTCACTTTGTCAACAGTGACCCAGAGTAGGACCCCGGCTTCCCGGCGTAAAGAGGGGATTTGGGGGCCCCGGGGGGTGGTCCGGCCAAATCGAGCGAATCGCGGTCGGATCCTTACCCGAGGTAGGAGGATCCCCCGGAGTCCTCCGAGAGCGCCGGCCACGGCCCGGGGAGCGCGTTTTTCGACAGCAGCCGGTCGCCGTCGAGCGGTCCCCCGCCGCCGACCGGCACGGAGGGTGGCCACCGGGTCGGCCCGACCCGCGCCGGCCCTGGCTGGGCGTGGGTAAAGGTCCACGATCCGGCGTCGATAGAGGATCCATGGCCCAACCACGACTCGGGTCGGCGTCAGGGCCATTCGCGCTTCTCGTGAGAGCTCCGGAGCCGACCCCGACGAGAACCCGGCCGTGCCCGGCGGGGGCGGAGACGACGGCCCGGACGCCCGCGTGGCCCGACGGCTGTCGACGTTTGCCGACCTGGCCACGTCGTGGTCTGGGAGCTCGAGGTCCCCGGGCCCGGTCTGCACTGGCACGCCCGCTTCACCCGGTTGCGCAAGCACCCGTCGGCGGGGCCGTTCCGGGTCCCGCCCGGTGACGGTCGATCCGGTGGCCCGCGACGACCTGGGCGACGCCCTGCTGGCCCCCATCGTCGAGACGGTCAGGGCCGGTGTGGTGTGGGAGAACTACGAGCTCATCCAGGAGAACGAGGAGCCCGGCGGGGTGGTCCACCGGATTCTGGTGCGGGCCGTGGCCGTGCCTGACCCGGGCGTGGCCCACTTCTTCGGGATCATGGCCGACGTGTCGGAACCGGGCGATGTCCCGTGGGTCACGGCCGACGTGGGGGAGCGGCTGCAGCTGCTCGTGGAGCACTCCCCCGACGGGATCATCGTCCACCAGGACGGCATCATCGTCTACGCCAACCCGGCCGCCGTGCACTTCGTCGGGCTCAGCTCGGCCACCGAGGCGCTCGGTCAGCCCATACGCCTCGTTCATCCACGCCGACGACATGGGCCCGACCGTCGGCGCGGCTGGCCGAGCTGCACGATCCCGGCGACGTGGTCAAGGGCTTCGAGGTCCGCCTGCAGCGTGTCGACGGCGCGGTGACACCGGTCGAGGTGGCCAGCGCACGGACGAGCTGGGGCGGAAAGCCGGCCTTCCAGGTCATCATGCGCGACGTCACCGAGCGGAAGCTGGCCGAGGAGGAAGCCCAGGCACGCATGGCGATCGAGCGGCGCTACGCCGCCGCCGTGGCCGCCCTCGAGGAAGGCGTGGTCGTCGTCGACCGCCACGGCGCGGTGACGGCGGCCAACGATTCGGCCGTCCGCATCCTCGGCAGCCGGCTGGACGGCGGACGGGGCGACGCCATCTTCACCGGCGGGGGCCCGGCGCGCACCGACGACGCCACGCCGTTCGCCCCGCAGGATCTCCCGCTCGCCGTGGCGCTGGCCCGGCACGAGGGGACGACCGACGTCGTCATCGGGGTGCACGACGAGCACGGCAACGAGCAGTGGCTGTCGGTGAGCTCGCGTCCGATCGACGACGCCGACGACCACGACGCCGGCGCCGTGGTGTGCTCGGTGTCCGACATCACCGAGCGCAAGCATCTGCTGGACCGACTGGCCTGGGAGGCTCGCAACGATCCGCTCACCTCGCTGGCCAACCGCAGTGGTTTCCTGGCCGCCGTCGAGGGTGCGCTCGAGAGCAAGGACGCCGAGCGCGACGGGCTCGTGATGTTCTTCTTCGATCTCGACCGCTTCAAGCTCGTGAACGACTCGCTCGGCCATGCCGTGGGCGACGAGGTGCTGCGGGCCATGGCCCAGCGTCTGCGGACGGCCATGCCCCGCGCCGTCAGCCTGAGCCGGCTGCACGGCGACGAGTTCGCGGCGCTCGAGACCGGGGTGCCCGACACCGACGCGGCGCTGCACCGGGCCGAGGAACTGCGCTCGATCCTGTCGCGTCCGGTGCAGCTGAGCACGGGGCGGACGCTCACGGTGACCCCGAGCATCGGGCTCGTGCGGCTGGCCGACGTCGGTCGCGAGGCGTCCGAGGTGCTGCAGGACGCCGACATGGCCATGCTGCAGGCCAAGACGCGTGGACGCGGGCGGGTGGCCATCTTCGACGCCGGCCTGCGCGAGGAGGTGGGCAGTCGACTCGAGCTCGAGCACGACCTGCGCGCCGCGGTGGAGAACGGGGAGCTCCGCCTCGAGTACCAGCCGCTGGCCTCGCTGGCCAACGGCCGTGTCCTCGGGCTCGAGGCCCTCGTCCGGTGGGAGCACCCCCGGCGCGGCCTTCTACTGCCGGGACGTTTCGTGGGCCTGGCCGAGGAGTCCGAGCTCATCATCGCCCTCGGTCAGTGGGTGCTCGAGGCCGGCTGCGCGCAGATGGCGCGTTGGCGTGCCATGTACCCCGAGGCCAACGACTCCTTCCTGGCCGTGAACGTCTCCCCCCGCCAGTTCGACGGGTCGCAGCTGATGCCGGCCGTGCGCGGTGCCCTCGAGAAGAGCGGCCTGCCCCCCGGGGCGCTCATGCTCGAGATCACCGAGTCGGGCATCGTGTCGGACGACGTCCGCCTCCACGGGATGCTGGGAGAGCTGCGGGAGTTCGGGATTCGGCTGGCCATCGACGACTTCGGCACCGGGTACTCGTCGCTCAGCTACCTGAAGCGTCTACCCGTCAGCTACCTGAAGATCGACCGGTCCTTCGTGATGGGACTGGGGAGCGACACCGAGGACGAACGGATCGTGGCCGCCATCACCGACCTCGGGCACGGTCTCGGTCTGCGGGTGATCGCCGAAGGCGTCGAGAACCGCCAACAGCGCCACGTGGCGCGCCAGCTCGGGTGCGATCTGTACCAGGGGTACCTGCTGGCCGAGCCCCGTCGCCCCCGGGACATCCCGCCCTTCTGGCGTCCCCGCCACGTGCCGGCCCTCCGGTCCTGAGCGTCTCCCGCCGGGGCCGCCGACCTGTGAAAGCGGGTAGGGGAGGGGTCTGCGTGCCGTCGGCGCAAGCACCGAGGGCGGCGCCCCCCTGACCCCTTCCCTTGCCCGCTTCCAGGCCACGGCGATGTGTCGCCATGGCCCCCCGCTCGGGTGACCGGGCGCTCGCAATGCGGCACCCGGACCGGCCGGAGACTGGTTCCCGTCACCCCGCAGACTGCGCCCCCTCGGACAACTCGAACCCACGGCTTTGACAAATTTCGGCCAAATCAGGCTCGCAACCTGGGAATTCGCTGGGTGTCAGGCGGGGTGCAGCGTCCAGCCGGTGATCACCAGCTGTCCGTTGGACACGGTCTGGACCACCGTGATGGCGTAGCGCCCCGGGGCACTCCCGCCGGCGATGGTGACCGTGTCGGTCAGTTGCACGCCGGTGGCGGCGGCGCCGGCGGCGGTGACGGTGACGTCCAGGCTGGCGTCATAGCCCGAGATATGGGCACCGACGAGCGCCGGCGGCGCCGGGACGCCGGGAGCGACGGCGCCCCACCAGCCGAGCTGGTTCTGCTCGAGGGCCTTGACGCCGGCGATGAAGGACTCGACGGCGGAGTCCTGGACGGCCAGCGGGCCGGGACCCTCGACATAGGCCGGGTCCGGGGTGCCGGTGACCGACATGGTCCCCATGAGGATGGAGTTGGTGGCCAGGGTGAGTCCCTGCGTCACCAATGGGGCCGGAGCCGGGACCGTGGGCGGGGCCGCCGCCGGAGGGACCGTTCCGGCGCCGCCCCCGGTGTTGGGGAGCGTTCCCGATCTCGCTGGCCGTGACGAGGTAGCGGGTGGGGGTGAACCACAGGGCGTCCGTGGGCCAGCAGGTGACCAGGCTGAGAGTGGGGCCGGGCGTGTTGTAGACGGCCGATCCCTGCTGGATCACCTGGTGGCTCTGGACCGTGTAGTCGTAGGTGGTGCAGGGGGTCTCGTACTCGATGGTGTCGCCCGGTTTCAGCTGGTCGATGTTCACGAAGTAGCTGACGTCGTGGGCCTCGAGCACGGTGTTGCCGGTCGTCCCCGGCCACACCGAGGTGGGGACGTGGCCGACGGCCACGTTGAGCTCGGCGTCGTCGGTGCCCTCCTCGACCGGGGCGGTGAGCCCGATGGCGGGGATCACGAGGAGGCCCTGGGGACCGCCGGCGCTGGTCGTCGCGGTGCAGGCGGCCGTCGTCCCCTTGGTGGTCTCGGCCGCCTCGTGACGGGCGTTCTCGAGCTTCTTCGACGAGGGACTCCCCGACCCGGTTCGGAGTGGGTCGTCCACAAGGTGGCCCGGACCTGCCAGGTCACCGCCGCCGCCACCAGGAGCAACCCCGGCGCCGATCAGGACGCGGTAGCCCCACCGCCGGCGGCGGGGCGGCGTCGGTGCTGTCCTTCTGGGAAGCGCGGCGGAACACGACCGCTCCGTTCGTTGGGTGGCGCCGGTCGGTCAGGCGGTGGATCGTGACGCTTCCAGGATACTTTGACCGTGCTCTGTGGCGGGCGCGCAACGAGCCGTGGTATCTGTATCCCCGTTTGGCGAGGGGCGTCCGGTACGCTGGGAGATCAGTGAAGCGCCGAGAACCGCCACGCGTGGGGGGACCGCTCTCCGGCGGATCGACCGGGGACCCGGGCACGGCTGACGCCCCCGTTCCGCCTGGCCTCGTCACCCCCGTCCCCGCCGAGGCCGACCCCGCCGAGGCCGTCGGGTCGTGGATGGCCGTCCAGGGCGCTCCCGACGACCTGACCGGCGGCCCCCGCTACGACCGCCGCCGTCTGCGCCCGGAGCCCGAGCTCGTCCCCGGCGAACCCGGCCCGGCCGTGGACAGGCTGGTCCGCCAGGCCCTCGGGCGGCACATGCTGCTGGGCGAGATCGCCCTGGTGTGCACGTGGGCCTTCGTCTCGTTCGTCGTCTTCCACTTCCTCACCTCGGGCCACGCGTCGACGGCCGGCGGCGGTGAGCCTGGCCTGGCTGTTCGCCGGGGCGAGCGGGGTCATGGTGGTGGTGATCCTGGCCTTTCGCCGGGTGGCCGAGCGCCGGATCCGGCAGGGACTGCGCGACGCCTCCAGCGCCCTGCGCTCGATCGAGTCGGTCACCGACCCCGCCCTGTCCTTCCTGCCCCTCGACGCCCTGCTCGAGGAGCTGCTGGCCCGGACGTGCCGGGTGGTCGGCGGCGAGTCGGCCACCATCTTCCTGGTGGCCGACGACGGTCGGAGCCTGACCGTCCGCGCCTCGCGGGGTCCGGCCGAGCCGGCGGCCGGTGTCGCCATCGGCGTGGGCGAGGGCGTGGTCGGCGCCGTCGCCCAGCGGGCCGAGGCCGTCATCGTGAACGAGGTCGCCGACAGCACCCTGGCCACCTCGCTGCGGGCACCGGGGCGTCGGTCTCGCTGGTGGCCGCCCCCCTGCTCGTCGGGGGCCACGTCATCGGGGTGGTGCAGGTCGGCACGGGCAAGAAGCACCGGTTCGTCTCGCGTGACCTCCGGCTCCTGCAGCTGGTGGCCGACCGCTCGGCGGCGTCGATCGAGCGGGCCCGGCTCGACGAGGACGCCCGCCGCAGCCGGCTGGGGGCCGAGCACGCCCGCCTCCATCTGTCCATCCTGGCCCTGGCCGGTGACGAGATGGCCACCGCCCTCGAGTCCTACGACGACGCCCTCACCCGGCTGGTCGGCGTCATCGTGCCCACCTTCGCCGACTGGTTCGCCGTCGACCTGGCCGAGAGCTCGGGCGAGGTGCGCCGGGTGGCCTGCGGGGCACGCGCCCGCGACCCCGTCGCCTCGTCCGTGCACCGTCACCCCGAGGGCGACGACCTCGTCCACCGGGTCATGGCCAGCGGTCGTCCCGAGGTGCTCATGAACACGCAGTACCGGGGACCCGACAGCGCGACGTCGGACGCCGAGGCCGGCGGCTACTCGGAAGCGCCGCCGGCGTCGGGGATCGAGTCCATGGTGATCGTCCCCGTGCACGTGCGGGGCCTGTCCTTCGGCGCGCTCAGCTTCGTCACCGGCGTCCGGGTCGGCGCGGCTACCGACCGTCCGACCTCGACACGGCGCGGGGCCTGGCCGAGCGCGTGGCCATCGCCGTCGAGCGCGTCCTTCTGTGGCGCGAGAGCCGGGCCGCCGAGCGCGCCGCCACCCGCAACGCCGGGCAGTTGCGCCGTCTCATGGAGGCGGCGCTGGCCGTGAACGCCCCGCTGGCCGAGAGCGAGGTGCTGCGCGTCGTGGCCGACCACGCCCGTCGGATCCTCGGGGCCGACGCCGCCGTGGTGGCCCCGGTGACCGACGCCCCCGACGGTACCGGGCTCGTCGAGGTGTCCTCTCCCGCCGTCCTGGGTCCGGCCGAGAGCGGCGCTCGTCGGCGTGGCGTGCGACCTCGTGGCCACGTCGGACCGGCCGGTGCGCTGGCCCGGGGGCGAGGGCCCCGATGACCCCGACCGACGGGCCGACGCCCACGGAACCGGCGCCGTCGACGGGCCGGGTCGCCGGCGTGCCGTGGCTGGCCGTGCCCCTGGCCGATGCGTCGGGCTCCACGGGGCGGGTCATCGTGGTCATCGGTGGACCCGGGGGACCGTTCAACACCGAGGACGAGTCGGTGATGGTGCTGCTGGCCCAGATGGCGTCGGTGGCCCTGGTGAACGCCCGTCTCTACCAGGCCGTGCAGAGCAACGAGCACCGCCTGCGGGCCGTCGTCGAATCGTCCCCGCTGGCCATCGCCGAGGTCGACATGACGGGCGAGGCGCGGTGGTGGAACGGGGCGGCCGGGATCGCTGTTCGGTTGGGAGGACGGTGCCGATGTCGCCCGCCGTGTCTCGGGCGACGACGCGGCGGCGTCGGTTCTGGAGGAGCTGTGGAGCCGCACCGCGCACGGGGTGGCGTCGGTCGGAACCGATCTCGAGACGACGGGACCCAACGGGAAGAGCGCTCGAATTGTCGGTGTCCACCGCTCCTCTGTTCGACCACGAGGGGACCGTCACCGGCATCCTGGTGGTGGCCGAGGATGTCACCGAGCGGCGGCGCATGCTCGAGCAGTTCCACCAGGCCGAGCGTTTGGGGGCGATGGCCCGGCTGGCCGGAGGCGTGGCCCACGACTTCAACAACCTGCTGACCGTGATCCTCGGATCGAGCGAGGTCCTCCTGCGTCGGGCTGACGTCGACGACGAGTGGCGCGACGACGTGGCCGCCATCCAGCGCGCCGGTGAGCGCGCCGCCGCACTGACCAGCCAGCTCCTGGCCATCGGTCACCGGCGCCCGGTCCAGTCGGTGGTCGTCGATCCCGACTCCGTGATGGAGTCGATGCGGCCCATGCTCGTCCGGCTGCTCGGGGAGGACGTCGAGCTCGTGCTCGTTGCGGGATCGCCGCCGGGCCTGATCCTGGCCGACCCGGCCGAGCTCGAGCGCGCCCTGTTGAACATGGTCATCAACGCCCGCGACGCCATGCCCGACGGGGGTCTGCTCGAGTTCCGCACCCGGGTGGTGGGGGCCGATCTCCCCGGCTCGTGGCGCATCGTCGCCCTGATGGTGTCGGACACCGGCGCCGGCATGGACGCCGAGACGATCGAGCACTGCTTCGAGCCCTTCTTCACCACCAAGGGCCTGGCCCGCGGCACCGGCCTCGGTCTGGCCGCCGTGCACGCCATGGTGACGCAGGCCGGTGGCCACATCACGGTGGAGTCGACCGTGGGGAGCGGAACGACCTTCACCCTGTGGTTCCCGGCGGCGGAGGCCGAGCTCGCACGTCGAGAAACCGGAAGCCGAGCGTGCTCCTCGACCGCGGCGACGAGGTGATCCTGCTCGTCGAGGACGAGGAGGAGCTCCGGCGCCTGGCCGTGCGCGAGCTCGACCGTCGTGGCTACGCCGTGGTGGTGGCCTCCGGGGGCGCCGAAGCGCTCGAGGTGGCCCGTTCGCTCGACGGGCGCATCGACCTGCTCGTGACCGACGTGGTCATGCCGGGTATGAGCGGGGTCGAGCTCGCCGCCCGGGCCAACGAGTTGTGGCCGTTGTTGCCCGTCCTCTTCGTCTCCGGCCACCTCGACGAGGGATCGGTCGGCCGCCATCCGATGGCCGAGGATGCCGACCTCCTGGCCAAGCCGTTCACGCCCGACCAACTCGGGCATCGCGTCCGTCAGGCCCTCGACCGGTCGCAGGCCCGCGGTCGCGAAGGCGTGGGGGCCGGGGACTGGCGCAGCCGACCGAACCGGGCCGCCTGGTCCTGACCCGGTCGGTCAGGACGGGGATCAGCGCCGGATCAGGGCTCGAAGCGGTAGCCCGACGCCGCGGACGGTGCGGACCCAGCGCGGGTGATCCGGGTCCTTCTCGATCTTGCGCCTGATGCGCCGGACGTGCTCGGTGACCGTGCCGGCGTCCTGCCAGGCCGACGAGGATCCCCACACCTGGGCCAGGAGCTGCTCACGGGTGAAGACCTGCCGCGGCGAGCTGGCCAGGAAGGCCAGGAGGTCGAACTCCTTGGCCGTCGTCTCCACCAGCAGATCCGACAGCTTGACCTCGCGGGCCATGATGTCGATGGCGAGGTCGCCGAAGTCGAGCGCCACGGTCGTGGTCGTCGGTCGCTGGCCCACCCGGCGCAGGACCGTTCCCACCCGGGCGGCCAGCTCGGCGGGGGAGAAGGGCTTCACGACGTAGTCGTCGGCGCCCAGCTTCAGCCCGAGCACGCGGTCGGACTCCCGGCCGCGGGCGGTGACGAGGATGACGGGCACGTTGCTCGTCCGACGGATGGCGGCGAGGACGTCGAAGCCGTCCTCGGTGGTGAGCATGACGTCGAGGATCACCAGATCGGGGGACCGGCCCGACAGCGCCGTCGTCGCCTCGGCCCCGGTGGAGGCCTCCTCCACCTGGTAGCCCTCGGACTCGAGCAGCCGGACCAGCAGGCCGCGGACCTCGGGGTCGTCGTCGACCACGAGCAGACGTCCGCAGTCCCTCCCGGTGTTCCTGTGGGAGACCGGTGTCGTTGTCTCGGCTCTCACTTCTGCCCCCCTCGTCTCGTCACTTTAACTAGTGCCACGACCACCGACCGTAGTGGTGTTGACCAACATTTGGGAAGGGGACTCGGTCAGAATCAGGAAAATACCCGACGGACGCTGCCGCCCGCATCCTGGATACGGGCCGTGTGACCAGGATTGTTGGGTTGACGTTGATCTGCCGTAGCGCTGGATGTGGCTTGGAGGCTTCACACTCGTGCCTGTGGGGTACCGGGGGTGAGCTGGGTGAAGGGGGTGCGGCGCGTCCGCGAGGACGACTCGTCGACTCTGCCCGACGCGGCGGACGAGAGCGACGATCGCGCCGCGTACTGGTGGTGGGCACCGACGACTGGGCCATCGAACAGTCGGCGGCCGCCCTGGAAGAGGCCGGTTTCGGCGTCCTGCGTTGCCACGAGCCGGGCGAGCCGGAGTTCCCCTGCAACGCTCTCATCGAGGGTCGCACCTGCCCGCTCGACGTCGGCTTCGACGTGGTGGCGACGGTTCGGGCCCGCCCCCTCGACACGATGGCGCCCGGTGAGCTCGGGGTCGTCTGCGCCCTGCGCCACGGGGTCCCGCTCGTGGCCGCCGGGGTGGCACCCGAGCGGCCCTTCGGGCCGTGGGCGGCCGTGACCGTCGAACAAGGCGGGGAATTGGTGGGGGCGTGTGAGAAGGTGGCGGGAGAGACATTTGCCGAATTCGCCGCCGTGCCGCACTGTTCCGGCGGCCCGAGGAGGCCTCTGATGCCACCCGAAGGTGCCATCCGCGTCATCGACGACATCGAGCCCTGGCTCGAAGAGCTGTGGGCCAACAACGGGACCGACCTCCTGATCACCGCCGGTGCCCCGCCGCTCGTGCGCATCGACGGCCAGATCCAGCCCGTGAAGGGGGAGGAGCCCCTCACCGCCGGCCCGGGCCGAGCGGATCGTCATGGCCGTGATGGGCGACGACCTCGTCGTGAAGTTCCGCGAGGAGCGCGAGATCGACTTCGCCTTCAGCTGGCGCAACCAGGCCCGCCTGCGCTGCAACGCCTTCCACCAGCGCGACACCTGCGCCATGGCCCTGCGTGTCATCCCCTACGAGATCCCCGGCTTCGACGAGCTCGGCATCCCGCCGGCCGTCGAGCGCCTCGTGAACCTGCCCATGGGTCTCGTGATCGTCACCGGGCCCACCGGTTCGGGGAAGTCGACCACCCTGGCCGCCATGCTCGACTACATCAACCGCCGCCGCGCCTGTCACATCGTCACCATCGAGGACCCCATCGAGTACGTGCACGGCAACCACCGCTCGGCGGTGAGCCAGCGCGAGGTGGGCAACGACACCGAGTCGTTCCCCCGGGCGCTGCGTTCGGCGCTGCGCGAGGACCCCGACGTCCTGCTCGTGGGTGAGATGCGCGACCTCGAGAGCATCTCCACGACGTTGACCATCGCCGAGACCGGTCACCTGGTCTTCGCCACCCTGCACACCAACGACAGCGCCCAGGCCATCGACCGCATCGTCGACATCTTCCCCTCCGACCGCCGCGACCAGATCCAGGTGCAGCTGGCCTCCACCTTGGAGGGCGTCATCTACCAGCGCCTCGTCCCCCGCATCGGCGGCGGTCTGGTGGCCGCCTACGAGGTGCTGTTCGCCACCCACGCCGTGCGCAACCTGGTCCGCGAAGGCAAGACCCGTCAGCTGCGCAACGTCATCTCCACCCATCAGACCGAGGGCATGCAGACCCTCGAGATGGCGCTCACCCACCTCGTCAGCGTGGGTCTGATCGACTACGAGACGGCCCTGAAGGTCAGCCTCTTCCCGAAGGAGGTCGGCAAGCCGCCGGCCGGGCTCGGTGCCACCGCCCCCGATCCACCCCGCATCCCGCCCCCCGGCTACGGCGGCGCGACGCCGCCACGCGTGGCCTCGGTCTGACGACGTAGCGGCTCGCGACCCGGCTCCGCCGGGACGGATCACCGTCATCACTGAGTACCGTGGCGTCCCATGTCGATGCACACACTCCCGCCGAGGGGCACAGCTGCCCTACCGGCCGCTCGCCGGGGTCGTGCCGTGCCCGGGGGGATGGCTGGTGGCGGGGGCGAAGCTCCAGGGCATCACCTTGTCTCCCGAGGCGCCCCAGGTCTTCCGGCACGCTCCTCGACGTCCTCGACTACAAGCCGGCCTACCAGATCATCTCCCTCGCCGCCCCCATCGGACTGCTCGATGAGCCCGATGCCGGGGGGACGTCGGTGCGACCGGGACGCCCGGCGCCTGATCGGATGGCCCCGCAACGGCGCCATCGTGTCCGCCCCGGCGCGATCGGTGCTGCGCGACCTCGCCGCCGGCGTCGATGTCAGTCTGAGTGCGGTGAGCCGCCGGCTCATCAGCCGCTTCGCCGAGGTGGACGAGAACATCCAGCCCTACTGGCAGCGGACCGTGTTCGAGGTGCATCCGGAGCTGAGCTTCTTCCAGCTGAACGAGGATCAGCCGCTGCGCTACTCGAAGCACCGCCAGGCGGGGGTGGAGGAACGCACCGCGCTCCTGAAAGCGCGGCTTCCCGGGGTCGAGCGCATCCTCGACACGCATGTACGGGGCGCGAAGCCGGCGCACCAGGTCGACGCCGCGGTCTGCCTGTGGACGGCCCGGCGCATCGCCGCCCGGGCCGTGAGCCGGCTGCCCGAGGACCCCGGAATGGGACAGCGCCGGGCTGCGGATGGAGATCGTGCGCTGAGCTTTTCCCGGATGCTCGAACGGAGTACCGAGAATTCGAGGGGCCTCGATTGCGTCCCGTTGAAACGGTGAAGGGCTTCTGCACGTTGATGGTCCTGAGGGCGTCCGTTGCCGGGGAATTGGTGCGTCCTGGCGCATTTTCCCTGGCAAACGCCCCTATTACCTGTTGTAGAATGGGTGCGACACCTCCGCTCCGGGGGCGTCTGGGGGGCTGGGCATGCATTGTCGAATTCGTTGGGCGCGTGCCCTTGCCGATCGCGTCGGGTTTCACACTCGTCGTGGCGGGAACCATGCCCGCCTCAGCCAGTGCTCATGGGGTCAAGAAGTTGCACCCGGCTGGCGTTCATCGCGCCGTGATCTCAGCGTCACCTCGAGCAACGGCCGAAGTCGGGCAAGACCACGGGGCGCACCCTGATCTTCGGAGGCGGCGACGAAGCTGGCGCCGGCCTCGGGAATCAATCCGACAGAGTCCCTGACGAATCTCGAGGACATGCTGACCAATGCGGGGTACGGCGTCGATGTGTCCGCGCACCTGCCCAAGAGCCTTACGAAATACAAGGCCATCTGGTTCATCAACACGCAGCCCGCTGACGTCTGTCCGAGGAAGTCGAGTTGGAAGTCATTCGTCAAGGCGGGGCATGGTCTCTATCTGACCGGAGTGCCCGACGGTTGTTGCACCGGGATGGACAGTTCCGACAGTTCAGTCCTCAACGCTCTTGTCAGTGGCGGCGGTATCCAAGCCGGCGGGCAGGGCGAAGCGGACAACCCGAGTGCGTCCGAACAGCGTCATGCCTAACGCCATCGATGACGCCGCCCAGAACCCCACTGGACTGACTGGTTGGACTCCGGCAGGACCGGGCGGGATGGCGGGAGTGGCTGCCCCGAATGTGCTCACCTCGACGACCTTCGAGGGTCATGTCCAAACCAACGGGCGCCGTCTGGGACGGATCGAGTCTCAAGGACCGTCGAGGTCGATTGGCCATTCTCATGAACATCAATTGGCTGGAATCGGAGTTCTGGGATCAAGTCACCGCCACCCAGATGGTGGTCAATCTTGAGCGCTTTCTCACGTCCGCCAATCCCGTACCCGCCGCGTTCAACGCTCAGTGGGCCGGCTACGCCGCCAGCGCCGGCGGCGTGAGTGACGTCAGTGGGAAGTGGACTGTCCCGACCGTCGAGTGCAGCGAGGTGGCGGCAGCGAGCGCAGTCGGCACCTGGGTGGGGATCGATGGTTTCGGAAACAACAATCTCGTCAAGGCCGGTGCCGGCGTCACGTGCTCGTCCCCGAATGCAAGGCCCTGCTACTACCTGTTCACGAAAGTCCTGCCGGGAGCCGAGAGCCCGATTACCGGTTGTTCGGGAGTCGCTCCGGCGATGATCTCTCCGTCGACGTGGCCAACTCTCCGTACGGTTCGTCGACTTTCGTCATTACGATCGTGGACAACGGCAACCCCGTCGGGCAACCCACTGTCCTGACTGCACGGACCTTTACGCGACACTTCCGCAGAGTGTGTTGTGGAGTTGCCCTCGGGGAAGGTCGGCCCGACTCCTGCCAAGTACAAGCAGCTCGCCGATTTCGGATCCGTCTCTTTCACGCAGTGCGAGGCCACAGCAACACAAGACGCGGAAACACGCTCGACGTGGATCAGCTGCCCACGGGCTCAGACGACATCTTCACCGTCACGACGCTGAACATGGGTAATCGCATCGCGTCGAAGGCCACCGTCAACCCACCCGATTTCCCCGATCTCACCTGGTCGGTGTCCTGGAAAAGTTAAGCCTGGCAACTCGGGTACCGACAGACGACAACAGCGACGGGCGAGTGTCGGGCAGCCATCGCGTCTTCTAATCGATCACGTCAGCTGACACGCTCCTCCGAATTGCGCCTCTCTTTCCGCGACGGTTGTCCAGCACACTCGGACCACCATTTGTCGAATACTCGAACTGCGGTGCCAACGCCGGACGCTTGGCTGATGGGCGATCGCGGTGTCATCCGATTTCCCGCGAGCGACCGGGTTTCATCCCGTCCCGACCATTAGGCAAACTGTGACGAGAATGCCACTCGCCCGAAGTGCTGCAGCCAGTCGTTCGAGGTGAAGAGCGGTTGGGCGATCTCGATCGGCCGATGCCGCGAGGGTTGCGCTCAACCAGAGGCCCTTGTTGCTCGCGTAGAGCAGGCTCTTGCCGTCGTCGGACCACAGGAGAACGGTCACGCATTGCGTCTCGGAGTGCCCTGCGACGACCTGGTCGTGGGTTCGTACCGAAAGCGCTCACGGGCGTTGTACCAGGACGCCGCCACCGGGGTCAGCGGCCCGGGGTGTGGGCACCCGGAGACATGGTGGTCTTCGACTGCGGCGAGATCGGCCCGCTCTACGTCTTCTGCGCCGTGGTGGCCTGGAGTCGGGTGCGCTTCGTCTCCTTCGCCGACAACCTGGGAGCGGAGGTCGCCATGACGGCGCTGGCCGAGTGCTTCGAATGCGTCGGCGGCGTGCCGAAGACGGCTCTCACCGATCGGAGCTGCCTGAATGGCGGCACTGTCGCCGGCCTTGTCATCCCCACCCCGGCCAACGTGCGTTTCGCCACTCACTACCGGTTCCGGCCCGACTTCTGCGAGGGGGCCGACCCCGAGTCCAAGGACCTGGTCGAGAAGCTGGTCGGTTACGTGGAGTCCGACCTCATGATCCCCGAGCAGCTGACCGTCTCTCACCTGGGCACGGCCAACGCCAAGGGAAGGCTCTGGCTCGACGAGGTGAACGGTGCCGTGCACTCCGAGATCAGTGCCGATTCCGGCCGAACGCCTGGCCAGCGAACGGGAGCTCTTCTCGGAGTTGCCGACGCTGCGGGCCACCATCGGCAAGGTCGTCACCCGCAAGGTGGACCGGTTGAGCTGTGTCCGGCTCGGCTCGGCCCGCTATTCGGTGCCCGATGCCCACGTCGGTGGCACCGTCGAGTTGCGGATCAGAGACGGGTGGTCACCGTGGTGTCCGGCCGGGACACCATCGCCGAAGACCTGGTCCTTTCCCCTGGTGAGACGTCGGTCATCGACGATCACGACGGCGGACCGAGACCGTGTCCCCTGCGGGCGATCCGCGGCCCGGAGTGCCGACGAGAAGGCCTTCTGTTCTCTCGGCCCGGCGGCCACAGCTGTCGTAGCTGGAGGCCATTCACGGCCGGAACCGGTGATCGCCGCTCTGGAGCGGGCCGTCGCCTTCGGCCGCTTCCGGGCGGCCGACGTGGTCTCCATCCTGGCGGCCGGCCACGGTGGTCCCCGTCCCACCCGCAGTGGCGAGGCCCTTATCGTGGAGCTGCCGGTTGTCCCGCTGCGCTCGTTGTCGGACTACGCCATCGGTGAGAAGTCGTGACGACGACACCACCGCCGCTGGCACCGGACATGGAGGCGGGGCTGCGCCGCCTTCGGCTCTCGGCCATGCGCAAGCTCTCCCCGGAACTGCTCCTCACGCCAAGACCCAGCGCTGGAAGCCCCAGGAATTCCTGCGCACCCTGATCGAGGCCGAGATCGAGTCCCGGGACCTCTCCAACGCCCGGGCCCGGATGAATATCGCCGCCTTCCCGGTCCGAGAGCCTCGAGGAGTTCGACGTGGCCGCCTCGTCGGTCGAGCGCCCGACCTTCGACTGCCTGGGGAGCGAGTGGATCCGGGCCAAGGAGAATCTCTGCCTGGTGGGACCGGCGGAAAACGGGAAAGAGCCATCTGCTCGTGGCTCTCGGTCACCACGCCGTCAAGGTCGGTCACCGGATTCGCTACTTCACCGCCACCGACCTCATCGAAACCCTGTACCGGGCCTTGGCCGACAACTCGGTGGGCAAGGTCATCACCGGGATCCTGAAGTCCGACCTCATCCTCATCGGCGAGATCCGCTTCGCCCCCATGGACGGCACCGGTGCGGAGCTGTTCTTCCGCATCGTGGCCGCCTACGAACGCCAGTCCCTCGGGTGGCCTTGCACTGGCCCTTCGAGGAGTGGGGACGTTCCTCCCCGAACAAACCAAGGCCGTCACTCTCCTGGACCGCCTGCTCCATCACCGGGTGATCGTGATCACCGACGGGGAGTCACTCCGGATGAAGGAAGCGCGTCAGAAGGGAGGCCGATCTACACTGGCCCAAGACCTGAACATCCGCTCCGAGGGGTGGGGACTTCTGGTGGCCACCAGCGGGGACTTCAAACTGGCCACGGACAAGGCTGGGGGATCTCGGTGTCTGGGCGCGCACCTGCTCGAAGCGTGGTGATCGCGTGTGTCCGGGAGCTGGTGCATATCTCCGGACTCGTCGGTTACCGCCGGGAAGAAAGCATCGAGGCGAGGCGGTGACGTCAGAAGCCTCAGATCTCGTCTTGGCGAACCGGGAGAGAGTCGGACACTGCGTTGGGTGAACGTCTGAGGTCACCCAGGTATAGATCAGAGGGCCGAGACGGCGCTGGGGAGCATATGGAGACGAACTGACGATGGCTCAACACACGCATTGACCCCCGATTACTTCGCATCACTGCATGCAACCAAGATCGAAGACGGACCTGACGGCGGCCGCCGTACGGGACAGCACCGTTGGACTTGGGGCAGTCTTACTCTCGACCAAGGGACAATTCGACAAGCCCACCGGGCCTGACGCCGAAGCGGATCAGCACTGTCAGGTATTGGCAGTTTGAACGACCCAGCTACTTATTACTTCGCCTATTCCGCACGTGGATGCGTCCGTTGCGTTCAGGCAATCATCTACGCCTGCCGGCGACACGTCCTCGAAATCGACGGTGGCGGCGACGACTGAGTTGTTTGCGGTGCAAGGTGCCGCCGTTTGAAGGCAGGCGTAGAAAGTGACGACCCTGGTGAATCGAGTGACCGAAGAATCGGGCAGACCCGTGATGCAATCAACGGTCGATATTGTCGCCGTCGATTGACATGGAGGCGGTAGTGGAGGGCTGCGTAAAGACGGCTCCATCGGGCAGACAGTCGACCGGCTGAGGATTGTTGAACGCGAAGTACGAGTAGCGGACCGCTTGGATGGACGCCGAGGTGGCTCCGTCGGCGGCGTATTCGAGAGAACGCTGACCTTGGAGGCTCGAGGCATTCAGGATGCCGACCCCTCCGAAGGTGATCAGTCCGAAAATCGATAGCGTGACGATGAGCACAAAGACCAGCGCCAGAATCAAGATGGCCCCGCTCTCATCGCATTCCGGTCGAGGTCCCATCAAAATAGTTGTCCCGGAGCAATCGGCGTCGGGGAAGGGATGACGGGATCACCGACAACGTCCGTGATCGGAGTCGTGTACGACGGTGTCACGCTCGAGGCCCATGGTGTCGCCGTTCCGGTGAATTCGACTCCCGAATTCTGAGCACCGAGTGTGATCATCAGCGTGTCGGTACTGGCCGTCCATACGATCTTCGTTCCGTTGACATTCGAACCAGAAAAAGTGACATTGCCGCCACTGACGAAATTGGCTGACCCGAGGTCTATCGAGCCAAAGCTGATCGTCGTGCATCCGTTCGGTGCGCCGGCACGAGACAGGCTGAGCGAGTCATCGGTCGAGCCTGTACCGTCGGTGATCGTCGCGACAGTGAAGCTGCCGCCGAGGGTCGCGTCGCCAGTCCCACTCCAGGAGGAGCAGAAGTCGGTCTCATTGATAGGAGCGTTGAAGGTGATGGCGATGGAGTCTCCTTGCCGCGACAAGACCGGGAGTGCCGAGGAGTTGGACCTTCGTAACATTGAACGGAGAGACGGACAAGGATCCGGATCCGACTGCGGGTCCGTAGTTGGCGTCCCCGGAGTAACTGACGTTCGCCATATACGTGTCCGCACCGACCTCGTTGGCTGAGAGAATGCAGGTCCAGGTCGATGTGCTTCCACTGGATCCCGTCGAGATCGTTGGATTCGGATTCGAACAGCTGACAGGAGTGGGGCTCCCGCTTATATCCCAACTGAGGGTCCCCGTCGGGACGGCGCTCGACCCTGTCACATTGGCGGTGAATGTGATGGGTTGACCCGGTAGCGGGGGATTGGAAGGTGCCGATGCGATCACGTTGATCGCGGTCGGCGTCCAGATGTCGGTAGCAGGGTTGAACGTGGCGCCGGGTCCGGGTGGCTCCGAGTACGTCGGGTTGGTCACGATCATGCTCAGCGTGTCCTGGACATTGTTGGGAGCCGTCGCCTGAAGCGTGATCATCTGGATGCCCGAATCATCATTGGCGTTTGCCAAGCACTGACCCTGGGTCTCGGGGGTCGATGCCGACGGCGAGTCGAAGGTTCCCGAACCGGGGCTGGTGGCGTCATTCCACCATCCGATCGAGGAAATGGCCACGCGGTAGCCGGCGGCCGCCGCTGGAGGTGGGATAGCGGCCGCCGCCACGGTGACGGTGAGCGGAATCGCCGACTGGATCGTCGTTGCGGCGACGTTCAGGGCGACGTTGTAGGTGCCGGCGCCGATCGCGGAAGGCAGGGCGAACGTGGCGGAGACGGTGCCGTCCGGCGCAACCATTGGCGTCGAATTGGATGGGACGAAATTGGTGATCGTGGTTGTGCTCGTCGTCGTCGCAAGGGAGATCGATGACACGTCTTGGTGGTAGTCCTGCATTGGCAAGCCGGTCCCGAATACAGTGACACCGGCACCGGCGACAGAGCTTGTGGGATACTCGGAGACCACCTGATACGTCGTCGCGCACGGTGAGTAGAGAGCCGCGGGAGCAAGCTGGACCTCGTCCTTGACTGCCTCAGCGAAATTCTTCAGGACGGTATCGACGGTGGCGAGGCTTCGGTACTCAGCCGAGCTCGTGATCGAGGTGGTGAGCGTTCCCATGAGCGCCACCGAGGTCAGAGCGATGATGACAATGGCGACGAGGATCTCGACGAGGGTGTCCCCAGATTCTGAGCTACGAATATCCCTGTGCTCGAGCCGTCGCTGGCATCCTCGAGGTCGGAAGAACATGAAGAGTGTCATTGACAGCTATCCTCCGACCGTCACTGTCACATTCGAAGATCCCGGCGTTCCCAGGGTGACGTTCCCGGCGATAAGGCCACCCATGTTGAACGTATCGCCGCTGGAACCGAGAGTGACCTGGGCAGCCGGCGCGTCGACAAGGCCGCCCAGAGTGTTGGTCGTCATTCCTCCCGCACAGGTAATCCCTGAGCTGATCGCGGGTTGGTCGATGAGGATTCCGGAGTAGGCGCCCGTTGTGGCGGCAGAGAGCTGAACCTTGGCACCCGGCGAGTTGACGTTGAACGAGGGGGCATTCGGGAAGTAGAAGAAGACTCCGTTCCCGGAGGGTGTGACCAGGGAAGCGTTGGATGCTGTCGATGGGACGATGAGTCCGGCGGCAAATGTGTACTGACCGCTGTCGAAATTCACAGTCGAGCCGACTCCTGTGACCGTGACCGGGCCCGCAAATGTGTAGTTCCCTGGCGCGAATGTCACGTTTCCCGAAAGTGTAAGCGGGAACACGTAATAACCGGGCTGGCAGACGATGTTCGATCCGGTGCTGCAGGTCCCTGTCGGCCCAGAAGCTGTCGGGCTTGTCGGGGCCTGTATCACCGGGAGAGACACCGTATTGCTCAGTGATGCGGCGACGGGACGTGAGGAACTTGGCTACAGGCCATCGACCCGCCGAACAATGACGTCACACCACTGCATGATGTCGTGGCGCATTGGTACTCGGCGATCGAGGCTTGGCCGGGCACAGGATCCACAGAGAGCGATGAACCTGGGCCGAGGGCCGAACCGGATGAAGAGTTGAAGTCCAGCGATCCGTTGACCGTCAGTGAGTTCCAGGTGCTTTCGTTGAGCGACACGGGCCCGGAACCCGTCAATAGAAGACCAAATACTCCTTCGTTGGCGGAAATTCGAAGTCCGGGGCGTCGCCGACAAGTTGAATTGATAACCACTGCCCGGTTCATCGGCGGACGACGAGATGCTGGTCACGCCTACGGTCGGAAGCCAACTGGACCGCAGACTGGCGGGCGTACAGAGTGCCGCCGAAATACTTGGGCCACATTCTATCGAGGCGAATCCCCTGGCTCGAAGGCAGATCATGAGCCACGATAGAGCTGCTGAGGAACGTGTTCGGTCCAAAGCCGATCGACCGGCAGAAATTGGCGCACGAGTTCGTACGTCGTTGTCTGACCTGACGTGACAGGAACGTACCAATACCATGCCGCCCTCTACCGGGCGAAAGGGCTGGGACGCAATCGCGTCGTCATGGCGGACCATGTTCCAGCGTAGTTGTGTGGCCTACGACAGACCGCGTCGCAGAATGTTCGACGCATATCTCATCAAGCTCACACCGCCACTTGCGCCTTGATCGCCGGCCAAGGGTCGTAGCCCTCAAAGGCGATGTCTTCGGCGCGCAGATTTACCGCGAGGCTTTCGCCTTGCGCTGAAAACAGCGGCCGCGCGGGATCGAGTTTCAGCCGCGGGAGCGCGCGGGGCGTTCGCGTCAGTTGCTCGCGCGCCTGGTCCAGGTGGTTGAGATAAAGATGCGCGTCGCCGAACGTATGCACGAAATCGCCGACGCCGAGACCGCTCGCCTGCGCGATCAAATGGGTCAGCAGCGCATAGCTGGCGATATTGAACGGCACGCCCAGAAAGAGATCGGCGGAGCGTTGATAGAGCTGACAGGAGAGCCGTCCGTCGGCGACGTAAAACTGGAACAGGCAGTGACAGGGCGCCAGCTTCATCCGGCCGATGTCGGCGACGTTCCAGGCCGAGACGATGAGCCGGCGCGAATCCGGATTGCGCCGATCTCCTTCAGGACCCAGGCGATCTGATCGTGGACGCGCCCGTCCGCCCCCTCCCATGCGCGCCATTGCTTGCCATAGACCGGACCAAGATCGCCCGCTCTCGTCCGCCCATTCGTCCCAGATGCGCACGCCGTTGGCCTGCAGATAGGCGACATTCGTGTCGCCCCTCAGGAACCAGATCAGTTCATGGACGATGGACTTCAAATGCAGGCGCTTGGTGGTGACCAGCGGGAAGCCTTCGCGCAGGTCGAAGCGCATTTGCCGACCGAACAACGATTTGACGCCCGTGCCCGTCCGATCGCTCTTGACGGCGCCGGCGCTGAGCGCTTCGTCCAGAAGATCGAGATAGGCGCGCATCGGCTGCTCCATGGAGCAAGCGCGCCCCTTCTCGCGTGGAACGGGAGAAGGTGGCGCGAAGCGCCGGATGTGGCTCCGGCGAAACAGGCTTTCGGGGAAAGCGTAAATCCAGCGACGTGCGCGACCCGACGCACCCCCTCATCCGCCGCGACTTCGTCGGGCCACCTTCTCCCAATTCTCGGGAGAAGGGAAGGGCGGTTAGCAGTTAGTGCAGGCTCACCGTCTGCAACTGATGTTCCCAAGCGTTGGCGATGGCGGCGTCCCTGGAATCGGTCAGCATGATCGGCGTTCCGTCCGCGCCGAGCAGCGCGTAAAGCTGCAGGCCGGGGCGAATGGCCGGCGCCTGCGGAAAGAGACGCTGCGCGTCTTCCGAACGGATGGTCTTGACATAGGCCAGCGCGCCGCCGCCCAGATGGGCGAACTCCTGGGGCGTCAGCGCCGGGCGATCGTCGGTGAGTTTGTTCATCTTCTTGACTCCTCGATAAGGCGGCCCGCACTGAACCCGCCAACCCGCGCGAACGATCAGTCTCGCGCCAACACATTGATTTTTCTTACCATCCTATCCTGCTGCGGTCGCGCCAGATCGATTGACAGCAGTCCATTCGCCATTTCGGCGCCAAGCACCTGCATGCCCTCGGCGAGCAGAAAGCTCCGCTGAAACTGCCGCGCGGCGATGCCGCGATGCAGATAACAGCGCGTCTTGTCTTCCTGCTGGCGGCCGCGGATGAACAGCTGGTTCTCCTCATGCGTCACTTCGATCTGGTCCTGGTCGAAGCCTGCGACCGCCAGCGTAATGCGAAGCATTTCCGGCGCCGCGCCCAGAGGCGCAATTCTCTCAATATTATAAGGAGGATAGCCGTCGCTCGCCGTCTTCGACGCCTTGTCGAGCGCCCGCTCGATCTCGTCGAAGCCGAGCAGAAACGGAGAACTCAATGCAGCCACGCGCACCATGTTCGAAGCCCTTTCGGCGCTTCACCGGCAAAGCCTTCGCATTTGAAGCGCCTCACCCGCTTATCTTCAGGCCCGGTCTTCGCTCGAAAAAGCGCTCCGGACTGGCCCAATATGGTCATACCGCCGGACGGTTCAAGTCCGACGCGTTCGAGCGGCGACCCGGGCGAGGCGTGCCTCAATGCGACTGTTCCGGTTGCAATTTACCCGAAAAACATAAATCAATTCTTCACCGGTTTCACGCCGGAGAAGACGCCCGCTTAGTAAGCTTTCAACACTTGCTTCCCTATGCGACGTGTGCGCCGCATTGATTTTGTTCGCATTGAGCGAAATCAATCGTCGGATCAGCCGCGCAAGCTGGCTGCGAGCGATTGGGGAGCTGGAGAAGCATGGATTGGTCGAGCGAGCAGCAATCGGCCCTCGACCGGGTCGGGCAATGGCTGCGCGCCGGCGAACCGCAGGTGTTCCGCCTGTTCGGCTACGCCGGCGTCGGCAAGACGACGCTCGCCCGCCATGTCGCGCAAGGCGGACGGGGCGAGGCGGCCTTTGCGGCCTTCACCGGCAAGGCGGCGCTGGTGATGCGCTCGAAAGGCTGCGCGGGCGCCACGACCATCCACGCGCTGATCTACCGCGCTTCCGAGGTTGATGACGGCGCGCCGAAATTCACGCTCAACCATGACGGGCCGGCCTCCCGCGCCGGCCTTATTGTGATCGACGAATGTTCGATGGTCGACGCGGAGCTTGGGCGCGATCTCTTGTCGTTTGGCAAGCCCATTCTGGTGCTTGGCGACCCCGCGCAATTGCCCCCGGTCAAAGGCGGCGGCTTCTTCACCGAAATCGAGCCGGACGTCATGCTCACCCAAATCCACCGGCAGGCCCAAGACGACCCGATCATTCGCCTGTCGGCGCAGGTCCGGAACGGCGGCGACCTCGCCTACGGCCAATACGGCGACACCCGCGTCGTCAGACGCGACGAGATTGATTCGGGCGCCGTCCTTGGCGTCGATCAGGTTCTCGTCGGCTTGAATCGGACGCGCCGTCTCTACAACCGGCGCATTCGCGACCTGCTGGGAATCGAGGAGCCGCTTCCCGTGGCCGGCGACCGGCTGGTTTGCCTGCGCAATGACCGGGCCAAAGGGCTCATCAACGGCGGGCTATGGCGCGTCGCGGCGCTGCGGGCGATGCGCAAGGATTTTGTGCGCATGACGCTCAAGCCCGAGGACGATATAGGCCGCGCAAGCGCCAAGGTCGCCGTGCTCCGACAATTCTTCGAGGGCGGAGAGGCGGAAATCCCCTACCCGCAACGCCGCGAATCCGACGAGTTCGATTTCGGCTACGCGCTCACTGTTCACAAGGCGCAAGGTTCGCAATGGGACGACGTGATGCTGTTCGACGAAAGCTACGCGTTCGGCGAGCATCGCCGCCGCTGGCTCTATACGGGGCTCACGCGCGCCGCCAAGCGCCTTACGATTGTGCGATGACCGCCAGACGCCGCAAGATTTCGAAGAGCCCGCTTCTGGAGTTGGAATCGCGTCCGCGCCGACGTTTTTTTCGCCGCGCTGGCTCTTGCGACGCGAGCGACCAAACGGGCACGGCGTCAAAGCGGCTTGTGGTTTTTCGAGCGAGGGGCGACGTGCCGCCGGTCGCGTGATCCAAATCAATATGCGCCCCGACGATTCTTGTAAGCAGCACGTTGCGCTGCGCCGCGAGAGGAAGTCGAACGGGGCGTCGGATGGCCGCGAGATTCCAAAATGACCGCATCCGGCTCCTCGCTCGTTCTGCAACAGACGATCGGCATCGCCCGGCGCATTCTCACTGAGTATGTGCGCCAGCGCAGAACCCTGATCTTTTGGGCGGTATTCCCGGCCCTGATGCTGTTGCTGTTCGGCCTGATTTACGGCAACAACCCGTCGATGCCGGGAAGCATGGACACAACCCCGGCCGGGATTCTCATCGGCGCCGCCTTGTTCTTCAGTTGTTTTGGCGGCACGGTTTCCATCATTGTGGCTGAGCGGGAGCGCCGGACGCTGCGCCGTCTGCTCGTTTCCCCCTTGAGCCCCGCAGCCTATTTCCTTGGCGTCGTTCTGGCTCTTTCGGTCGTCGCCTTCTTCCAGGCCGTCATTGTCTATGGACTCGCCTACGCGATGGGAGCGCGCCATCGGGGCGATGTGACGCTGGGCGCGACCATCGTGGCGCTGTCGGTATTTGCGTTCGTTGGACTTGGGTTCTTCTTTGGCGCTAGTTTCGCCAAGCGCGCCGAAGACGTCAACGGTCCCGTGGCGGCCTTCGGCGTGCCGCTGCTCGTGCTCGCCGGCACTTGGTTTCCGGTCAGTCTGCTTCCGAAATTCCTTCTTCATATCGCCTGGTTCGATCCGGTTTTCCATATGAACGAGGCTTTGAAGGGCGTTTCGGGGCGCGGCCTGGGATGGACCGATCTCTCGACGAGTCTGATCTTCCTTGCGGCGTTCGCCGCCGTCTCGCTGGCGCTCGGCATAGAATCCTATCGGCGCATGCTCACCGAGGAGAAGCGCGCGTGAGCGCGGTTCGCTTCATCGCGCTGTGCAAGTCCTTCGGCGACAGACGCGTCCTCGACGCCCTGGACTTCTCGATTGGCCGCGCGGAGGTATACGGGCTGCTGGGTCCGAACGGATCCGGCAAGTCGACCGCCATCAACATCCTCTGCAATCTGCTCGACCCCGACAGCGGCGCCGTCGAGATCGCCGACCGGCCCGCGTCGAGCGCCGCGCGGAGCGTCATCGGATTCTGCCCTCAGGAGATCGCCCTCTACAAAGACTTGTATCCCGCGGAGAACCTCCGGTTCTTCGCCGACATCTATGGAATGCCGAAAGCCGATGCGGCAAGACGCGTCGCGGAATTGATGCAGCTTTTCGGGCTCGAGCGCTTTGCGCGTATCCCCGTCGCCGCGCTCTCCGGCGGCTGGCAGCGGCGGTTGAACATCGCTGTCGCCCTTGTGCATTCGCCCGACATCCTCGTCCTCGACGAGCCGACCTCCGCCCTCGACGTGGAAGCGAGGCACGAGCTGTGGCGAACGATCGAGGCCCTCAAGAAGCAGGGCATGACGATTCTGCTGACGACCCACCATCTCGACGAGGCCGAGCAGTTGTGTTCGCGCATCGGCGTCATGAAGAACGGCCGCATCGCGAGGGAGGGATCGGTCTCCGAGCTGTTGTCGCTCGTCCCCGCAAAGGCGATTGCGCTGATCGAGGCCGGCGATACGGCGGCGCTCCTCGCGCGCGCCTCACAGCTCGGTTGGGGCGTTCGCCATTACTCGAGCAAGATCGGTTGCCTATTGCCGCAACAGGTCGCGCTTGAAGAGGTCGTCCGCGCTCTCAGCGGCATTGATGTATCATCTGTCAGCCTGCAGCGCGTGTCGCTCGAACAGGCGTATTTTGAGATCTTGCAGGAGGCGGTGAGAGCGGCATTCGACGGACCCCTGCGATTGCGCCCTCGCGCAGGGTTACTAAGCGCTCATGCCGAAAGGCCGTCCAACGGCGAGACCGAAACCTGCGCCCGATTACTTGCCGACGCCCAGACCGGCGTGCAGGGCGTAGGCGAGCAGAGCCACGGCGGCGACCAGAACGACCGCCCAGACCGCGAAGAACGACGCTGGCCGGCCATGCGTCTGACGCGTCGTCCGCCCGGCCGATGACGGCGCCTCCGGCCCCTCTCCTGCGAGCGTCGCCGCGGCAAGATGGCGATAAGTCGCCAGACGCCGCTCCGTGCTCTCGCCAATGATATAGGCCCGTGATTCCGCCTCGTTTGGCGGACGCCCCGTAGCCTTGATGAAGTCGTGCAGCCACGCTCTCTTGTTCTGCTTGTAGATGGAATAGGCGACAAGGCCGGCGACTTCGCCTTCGACTTTCACCAGACTATCGAAGATCGTGTTGCGCTCCGCCTCGGTCCCGTCAACTTCAACGGCGTCGCGCGCCTTCAACAAGACGCCAGCCTTCGGCAACCCTATGGCGACCGGCGAAACGTTGTTTTGCGCGTCACTATCTGGGCTTACGGACATAGCTGGACTCGGAAAGCTGCAGGAAAAGCGCTGAAGCCAGCCTATAACATCTCGGATAGGAATTGAACAAGGATTCCCTTGGGACGAGCGCGCCAGGGGGAGACGAAATCGCGCGACGGCGCGCGCCAATTGCAAAGTCGGTTGGCTCGGCGATCAATTCCCGTCGCGGCGAATTTCGTCGCGCCTGGCTCGCCCCATTGCGACGCGATCACCATTCGACCGGCAACGTCGCCAGGCCATGAAAATGATAGCTGTCCCGGTAACGCGGCTGCCCGGCGAGCCTCAGCCCGGGGAGACGTTCGAACAGAATGGGCAGCGCAATTTCCATTTCGAGCCGCGCCAGCGGCGCGCCGATGCAAAAATGGATGCCCCCGCCGAATGTGACATGCGGATTGGGCGATCGGGAAGCGTCTATGAGGTCGGGATCGGGGAAGCGCTCGGGATCGCGATTGGCGGCTCCCAGGAGCAGGCCAATCTTGTCCCCCCGTCTGAGCGCGACGCCGTCATATTCGACATCCTCCAGCGCATAGCGGGTGAACAGATGAAGCGGCGCGTCGAAACGCAGCAATTCCTCGACGACAGTCGAGGTTGCCGCTGGCGTCGCAAAGGCTCGGACCGGATCGATTCGCGCCTCCAGCATCGCCTTCACGCCATTGCCGAGGCCGTGAACCGTCGCCTCGTGGCCCGCGTTCAGCACAAGGATGCAGGTCGCGATCAGCTCCTCCTCGGTGAGGCGGCCCTCGTCGGATTCGGCGCCGATGAGCTGGCTAATGAGATCGTCGGTCCTGGCGTCGCGCCGCTGTTCGACATAGCCGCGCAGGAACGCGACAAACTCCCGCGACGCCGCCGCTGCGCGGATCTTCGATCTCGCGCGTTCGCCCGAATTGATACATCGCCACCATGCGATGCGACCAGTCGAGCAACCGCCCCGACATTTCACGGGGCGCGCCCAACAGTTCGGCGATCACGATGATCGGGATGCGCGTCGCGAAATGTTCGAGCAAGTCAATACTGCCGCGGCCCGCAAAGCGGTTTATCATTTCGTTCGCCAGTTCGCCGATGCGCGGCGCAAGCCGCTCGACCTGCCGCGACACAAAGGCCCGATTGATGAGATTGCGCAACCGCGTGTGCTCGGGCGGCTCAAGCTCCAGCAGCGAATGGCTTTCGACATCGAGGAACGGCCACAAATGCGCCGGCGGCTCGCTCCAGCCGAGTTGCTGGCGGCTCGCCACATGAAGGATCTGGCGCCCGAAGCGCCGATCGCGCAGCAGCGCCGACACTCGCGCGTGGCGGGCGAAGCACCAGAATCCATATTGCTCCCAGAAGAACGCCGGCGCGGCGGCGCTGATGGCGCGATAGGCGGGATAGGGATCGTTGAAGAACGCGGAATCGTGCGGATCAAGTGACACGCGCCGTCGTTCCACGTCGATATTCACGACCATCGCCCGCCCGGTCCCCGCCAATCCGTAAGCGGCCTCGATCAGATAGGGACCGCCCCCGGTCGCCTCGCGCGCCGAAAACAGAACGAAACGCGTCGCCTCGAATTGGCGAGAGGAAAAATAGCCGCGCACGCTCAAATAATCGCGACCGCGTGGGGCGAGCTTGCGATCGCAAGCCGCGCCAATGTGATATGCGCGGCATGTATTTGCGCGGCGCCGCCGGCTCGAGGCCGATGCGCCGCAGGCGCCGTTCCTGATCCGCCTGCAATTCGACGAGCGGCGCCGTCGGCTTGATCCTGGCGACGATGGCGCGCGGCTTGTCGGCGCCGAACCAGCTCAGGCCCTCAAGGGTGACGACGAAGGAAGGGCGGCGGATTTCGTCAAGGACATCGGCGGCCTCGCTCGCCATGCGCTCGTCGACATCGCCGATGAAGCGCAAAGTGATATGGTAATTTTCAACGTCGATCCATCGCGCGCCGGAAATGCCGCCGCGCAGCGTTGCAAGCTCCGCCGCTATGTCGAAAGGCACTTCAAGGCCCGTGAACAGTCGGGGCAAGTTCAAGTCCTAGCGTTGATCGCGGCGGCTCGCGCCGAAGGCCGGTTTGACCCGGGGAAAGGCCGGCGCGCGATCCTCAGAGATCGCCGACTTCTCAGGACCATGCGCCACAGCTAATGGGTCGGAATGCGATCGTTTCAACGCGAAACGATCGCGCCGCGCAGACCTTTCGTCAGTGGAAGAAATAGGCGGCGCCGACGCGCACGCCGTTGCTGATTCGCGTTTGGCCGCAACAATCGTCGCCGTCGAGATGGGTGTTTTCGCTCAGCAGCGAGTGCGAATACAGATATTCGGCGCGGATGGCGATTCGCTCGGTGGCCATATACTCGACGCCGGCGCCCAATGTGCCGGCAAGAACCGGCTGATTGGCTCTCGCATTGCCCGTTGCATTGTCGACTTGTTGGCTGGCGCCAAAATCCAGTCCGCCAGCGACGAAGGGCAGGAAACGACCGACCGCATAACCCGCGCGTCCGCGCAGGTCGCTCTCGAGAAAGTCCTGGTAATTGGTTGAAGCGGCGCCAGGCTGGGCGCCATGGCCGACGACATTGGCCAGCATGGCGGCGCCGTCGACGCCGAGCATGGCGTCGCCGAACATCCAGTTCTCGCCCGGAATAGACGCCGCCGATCGGGCCGCTCGCGGAGAACGCCTTCGTGACGCCCAGGCCCTGCGTCGAGATCCCCTGACCAGCGCCGCCGCCGACGGCTCCGACGTAATTGCCGCCCCAGTCGCGCAGGGCCGACTTCCGGCGAGCCGTGCCAGGCCTCGTCCATCGTGGAAATCAACGCGACGCGCGCGTAGTGGATCGCTCGTGTCCGTGCGCAGCGCCGACCCGTTCAGGTCGTAACTGGTCGTGCCGGCAAGGCCCTCGCAGAGATATTCGGCGCGCAGAACCGATCGCCCGAGCAAAGGCAGGACCACTTTGGCGTCGACGCCGCCGCCTAGCGTCCAGCCGGCGCCGATTCGCGCGTCTGGCCGTCAAAATCGAGTGGCGCCTGCCGAGAGCTGGGCGGTCCTGTCGTAGGCCAGTCCGCCGGCGACGAACGGCATGAAACCGCCCATGTCATAGCCAACGCGGACTCTTGCATGCATCGAATAAATGCTCTCGGCGTCATTGGCGACGAGGCCCGGCGCGGCGGCGAATTTCCGCACGCAGAAAGTTCGAACCAATGTCCCCTTCGAGGCCGTAGACGAGGACGCCGCTCTGCCAATCGTAGCCCGCGAGCGCGCCGGTGGTCGCGCCCCACGCCGTTCCACGCGCCGAGGCGCCCTCGGGCGTGGAAGTGGCGAAAGAGCCGAGAGCGCCACCTGCGAACGAGCCGGCGTAGAGGCCGGACCAGTCGGAAACCAGGGGCGGAGAAAGGACCGGCGGCGCGGACGGTGACGGAAGATCGGCGGCAAACGCGCCGACAGGCGAAAACGCCGCGACAAGGAGGGCGAAAATTCCGGCGCTAATACGCATCAGACCAACGCTTCGATCAAGAAATCAACCTGTTCCGGGCAAATATTTCAACCAGAACGTTCGTGTTCTCATAGTTCCCATTTCGGCTCACCCAACTTGGCGGCAAGGCGCAATTCGATCTCGTCGGCCAATGACTTGGCGAGCCTTATCTCGGCGTCGCGTTCCGCGCGCAGATTAGCGAAGCGCTGCTCGGTGTTATCATAGACCGCCACCGCCGTCGCCGAACCGGACAGAGTCTCCTCTCCTCCACCGGCAGGCGTCAGTGTGTATGCGGCGGTGGCCGTCACTGTGGCGGCGTTCGCCACCCCGATCTGCGAGCTCACCGTCGGCGTGTCGCTCCCGACCGTCGTCGTGACGGTCAGCCGGTATTTGGGCTCCGGGGTCGCGCCGGTGCCGTTGAGGTTGGCGATCAAATCATTGCCGAGGTAATGGCCGATGCGATTCTTGATCGGCGCAACCGCGATGGCCTGCAATTCGGCGGTCAGGCCGGGATGGGCGGCCTCGCCATAGAGCGGCTGAAAGCACCCCCCTGCGGGCAGCGCGAGCGACAGAACGGCGAAACGCCGCCACTTCTTCAATAGCGGCCGGTTCTTGCCGGACGACCAAGTCTCAGACAACGACATTGACGATCCTCTGAGGCACGACAATGACCTTCTTGGGCGGCCGATTATCCAACGCCCGGCGCACGGCGTCGAGAGATAAAGCAGCGGCCTCGACGGTTTTGGCGTCGGCTTCGCGCTCGATGGTCAAATCCGCGCGTTTGCGCCCGTTCACCTGCACCGGAAGCGTGATGCGCGTCTGGACGATGAGGCCGCGGTCGACGACCGGCCAGGCGCTTTCCGCGATCAGCGTCTTATGTCCCAGCGCGGACCAGCATTCCTCCGCCAGATGCGGCATCATCGGCGCAAACAGGTGTACGAGGATGTCGCCAGCCTCGGCGAAAGCGAAACGTAAGTCGTCGGGAATATCGGCGGCGTCGATCGCGCCGACGGCGGCGCCCAGGACATTGGCGAGTTCATAGATCGTTGCGATGCAGACGTTGAAGCGCAGCCGCTCCAGTTCATCCTCAACTTTGGCGAGCGCGCCATGCGCCGCCTGCCGGATATTGTGCGCTGGCTCGCTGAAGGACGCCGGCGATGCGGGGCGGACAACGCCTATGATGCGTTCGATCTCGCAAACGAGCCGCCAGAAGCGCTGCGTCTGCTTGAAGACGCCCTGAATGCCGGCCTCGGTCCAGATCACGTCGCCCTCGGGCGGCGAATCCGAAAGCATGAACCACCGCGCGGTGTCGGCGCCATAGGTCGCGATAATGTCGTCGCGGATCGACAGTATTGCGCTTCGATTTCGACATTTTCTCGATCGGACCGATTTCGATTTCCTCGCCCCCCTCGATCAAAATCGCTCGACGCCCTTCAGGGCCCGGCTCGACGCGCACCTGCGCCGGCGCGATCCACTGTCCTTCCGGGTGGCGATAGGTTTCATGAACGACCATGCCTTGCGTGAAAAGGCCGGCGAAAGGCTCGTCAAGCGCCAGATGGCCGCACCGGCGCATCGCCCGCGTGAAGAAACGCGAATAGAGCAGGTGAAGAATCGCATGTTCGACGCCGCCGATATATTGGTCGACCGGCAGCCAATGGTTGGCGATGTCAGGCGTGGTGGGCGATAATTCGTTCGTCGGATCGGTGAAACGGGCGAAGTACCAGGACGAATCGACGAAGGTATCCATCGTGTCCGTCTCGCGCCGCGCGCGGCCGCCGCACCGCGGGCACGCCACGTGCTTCCATGTCGGATGCCGGTCGAGCGGATTGCCGGGCAGATCGAACGAAACGTCCGGCGGCAACACGACCGGCAGGTCGCTCGTCGGAACCGGCACGACGCCGCAATCCGCGCAGTGGATGACCGGGATCGGGCAGCCCCAGTAGCGCTGCCGCGAAATGCCCCAGTCGCGCAGCTTGAAATTGACCTGCCGCTTGCCCTGCGGACGATTGCCGAGATTCTGCGCCTCGAGACGCCGCGCGACTTCCCGCCCGGCCGCCTCGGGCGTCATCCCGTCGAGGAAGCGCGAGTTGATCATGACGCCATCGCCGTCATAGGCCTGCCTGTCGATCGTGAACGATGCGGGGTCGACGCCCGGCGGACAGACGACCGGGGTTGCGCCGAGGCCGTAGGCGTTGGCGAAATCGAGATCGCGCTGGTCATGCGCGGGGCAGCCGAAAATCGCCCCGGCGCCATATTCCATCAGCACGAAATTGGCGACATAGACCGGCAGCCGCCAGGTCGGATCGAACGGATGGACGACGCGAAGACCTGTGTCGTAGCCCTTCTTCTCGGCGGTTTCGATCGCAGCGAGCGAGGTTCCCACACGTTTGCAATCCTCGATGAAGGCATGCAGCCCCGGGTCGTGTCGCGCCGCCGCGCTCGCCAGCGGATGGTCAGGCGCCAAAGCCATGAATTTGGCGCCGAACAACGTGTCGGGCCGCGTCGTATAAACCTCCAGCTCCTGCGCGCCGGCTTCCTGCGCAACATCGCGGGCGGAGCGCCGGATCGATCGCGAAGCGCACCAGCATGCCTTCCGAGCGGCCGATCCAGTTGCGCTGCATCAGCCGCACTTTTTCCGGCCAGCGGTCGAGACCGTCGAGCGCCTCGAGCAGATCCTCGGAATAATCGGTGATCTTGAGGAACCATTGCGTCAGCTCGCGCTGTTCGACGATCGCGCCCGAGCGCCAGCCGCGCCCGTCGACGACCTGCTCATTGGCCAGCACGGTATGGTCGACCGGATCCCAATTGACCTTCGACTTCTTGCGCGCGACGAGGCCCGCGCCGAGGAAATCGAGGAACAGCTTCTGCTGGTGCGTGTAATAGTTTGGGTCGCAGGTGGCGATCTCGCGCGACCAGTCGAGCGACAGCCCCATCGATTTGAGTTGGGCGCGCATCGTATCGATGTTGGAATAGGTCCAGTCCGCGGGGTGCGACTTGTTCTGCATGGCGGCGTTTTCGGCCGGCATCCCGAACGCGTCCCAGCCCATCGGATGAAGCACGTTGAAACCGCGCGCTCGCTTGTAGCGCGCCACCACGTCGCCCATCGCATAATTGCGCACATGGCCCATGTGGATGCGCCCCGAAGGATAGGGGAACATTTCAAGGACGTAGTATTTGGCGCGCGAATCGTCGGCGCGCGTCTTGAACGTCGCGCGTTCAGCCCACGTCCTCTGCCATTTTTGTTCCGCTTCGCGGGCGTTGTAACGCTCAGGCCGCATGTCAGTTTCTTCAGGGGGTTGCTTAAAACTCGGCGCGCGCGAAGGACGCCGGTCGTTGGCCGGGACAGAGCATGATTTGATCGGGCCGGTCAAATTGCGTTTGGGGCCGGAAGCAAGGCTCCAGCGGTCAAGGCGCTGCGTCCTGGAGGGCCGCGCGCGTCGCCGTTCATTGACCCAAAGCTTTGGTTGCGGCAGTTTGAATCCAACATTTCATCGGTTTTTCAGGAACAAGATCATGACTTACCACATGCGGGAGCCGATCCTCCATCCGACCCCGATCCTTAGCCTGCGCCCGACGCAGATCACGCTCGGGATGCGCGAAGTCGAGGAAAAGCGCAAAGCGTGGCGCGCCTTCGACCCCAAGAAACTCAACGAGTTTCTCGACTCCCACATGGTCCCGGTCATCCTCGGTCCTGGCAAGCAGCCCTATCTCACCGACCATCACCATCTTGCGCGGGCGCTCCACGACAACGGGGTCAAGAGCGTCTTCACGACCGTCATCGCCGACCTTCGCCAGCTCGATGAGGACTCGTTCTGGACGGTTCTCGATTTTCACGCCTGGACCCATCCTTATGACGGCAAGGGGCGGCGGCGCGATTATTCGGAACTGCCGAAGACGGTGGCGGAGATGACGGACGATCCGTTTCGCTCGCTGGCGGGCGAATTGCGGCGCCTCGGCGGCTTCGCCAAGGATTCCACGCCCTTCTCGGAATTCCTTTGGGCCGACTTCTTGCGGCGAAGGATCAAGAGGAAAGCGGCCGAAAAGGACTTCGATGCGTCTCTCGCGCGGGCGCTTGAGCTCTCGATGAGCGGTGAGGCCAGCTACCTGCCCGGCTGGTGCGCGGCTCACCCGCTAAGCGCGAAAACTCGCGGCAAGAAGACCGACGCCGACACGCCCGCCGGGCCGCCCAGCACCGGCAATGACAGTTGAGCATTGCGCCGTCCCGAGATTCTCGACGCATTCCCTTTATTGTTTTGGGCGAAACGCCTTGCAGACTGCGGGATCCGTGTCGAGCCGGTCGCCGCCGATCAGGTCGAGGCAGTAGGGGATCGCCGGAAAAACCGCGTCGAGGCAAGTTCGGATCGCGGCGGGTTTGCCGGGCAGGTTGACGATCAGCGTATGACCGCGCGTCCCCGCGAGCTGCCGCGACAGAATGGCGGTCGGGACTTCAGCCAGGCTTGCGCCGCGCATCAATTCGCCAAAACCGGGCAGGACGCGCTCGCAAACGGCGCGCGTCGCTTCGGGCGTGACGTCGCGCGGCGAGGGGCCGGTGCCTCCGGTGGTGAGGATCAGCGAACAATTGGCGACATCGGCCAGTTCGCGCAAGGCGGCTTCGATCAGCGGACGCTCGTCGGGCACGAGCCGGCGAACGGCGCGCCAGGGCGTCGCGAGGATCGCCGCCAGCGCCGCCTCAATGCCCGGCCCGCCCTTGTCCTCGTAGATGCCGGCGCTGGCGCGGTCCGAGACGGTCACCACGCCGATGAGAACTTCTGTCACGGGCGGAAGGCTCCTGACGTTGGAGCAGGATTGCTGCGCGTCAAATCAATCTTGCTCTCTAACATCTTGCTTTAACACATCATCTTGTCCGAAAGAGCTGCCACATTCCGGGATCGCGCGCTAGCGGAGGTCGACGGCCGGCTTCGGCGCCCCCGCGTCGGGGCCGGCGACAGCAAGATTCGGCGTGTTCCGACGAAGTTTCATCGCTTCGGCTCCTTCAGGCGCCTGGAACGCCCGCGCCGCCAACCGTCACACCGGAAAGTGACGGCGGCGTGACCGGCTCTCGCCGTCCGACGGCGTCATCGGGCGCCAGCGCCCGCATAGCTTCCTCGACGCTCTGAAAAACATGGTCCGGGCCGATCAGTTCTTCGAGCCCCAGTCGCACGAACGCTTTCTGGGCGCGAACCGACTCCAAACGCGCGAACGCAACGTCGATTCCTTGCTCGCGCAACCGGCGGATGACCGCGCCCAGCACCTGCGCGGCGGTGTAATCGATGTCGACAAGGCCATTGGCTTCGATCACCACCAGCCGCACGGGCGCGCGCGCGGCGACGAGCGCCTGAACGGCGTGCTGGAAATCGTAGACGTTGAGAAAGGACAGCGGCGCCTGCAACGCGACGACGATCGTTCCGGCCGCCGTTTCGCCGTCCGGGGCGCCGGTTTTGGGCCACCAGATCGACGTGCCGGAAATGCGGACGAGTTCGACGATTTGCGAGCGGGTCGTCGTCCAGACGCCATGGAGAAGCGACAGGACGATGCCGATCCCGACGCCCTGCTGGATCGGCAGAAACAGAATCGCCGCCGTCGTCGCGACGATCAAAGCGAATTCGGCGAAACTCCGCCGCCAAACGTCGGCGAATATCGAAAGCCGGACGATCCTCTGCGCCACGAACAGCAGCACGCCGGCAAGCGCCGCGTGCGGGACATGGGTGAGCAAACCCGCGCCAAAGGCCGAAAGCGCCAGGACGAGGGCGGCGCAGATCAGCGAGCCCAGTTGCGAAGCTCCGCCCGTCTCGACGACCGCCGCCGTTCGCGGCGGGCTGGCGTTGAGCGGAAAAGCCCCCATCAGCCCCGCCAGCGCGCTGGCCGCGCCGACCCCGACGAAATCACGGTTGACGTCCGGCGGCCCTTCGGGATCGGAGGGAAACGCGCGCGTCGTCGCCGCCGTCTGCACCATCACGACGACGGCGACGATAAAGGCGAGCGGGGCGATCTGGGTCAGCTCGTCCAGCGATGCTTCCGGCATTTTCAAACCGGGCGCGACGCCCGCGACCTCGCCCAACGTGGAGACGCCATGATGTTCGAGCCCGAGGGGGGCCACGAGCGCGGCCGCCCCGGCGACCCCGATCAACGCGCCGGGAATGCGCGGATTTATGGCTCGCCCGCCAGCATCATCGCCAGAACGCCCGCCACCGAAGGATCTGCTCGCTGCCCGG